>CAVYXG010000010.1:0-22442 GCA_963772375.1 uncultured Actinomycetes bacterium | reverse complement strand
CCCGTCAGGTCCACGCGGTCTTGACCAATCTAGCGCTATATTTCCTGGTAGGCGGCTCTTTCTGATTTCCGATCGCTTGTTCCGAGACGAAGTTGAGAGGTCGCGCCAGAGGGTTTTGTTCGGGGATGCCCGAAGCAGACATATCTTCCAGCCGGGTTGGCGATCTTGATCCGGGTGTCTCTCCCAGCCCCTCGAGTGAAGCCGCTCACTCCCGTAAGAACAGGTTCATCCGGGATCATCTCCCCGGTCACAGAGCCGAGAGCATCAGCGAGATCGCGAACCCTATCGCGACGAGCGAACCAGTGGAGACGCCCTCCACCTGGTAGGCCTCGGGGAGCATCGTGTCGGTGATCATGGCCAGCAGCGCGCCCGCCGCGAAGCCCTGGGCGAACGCGCCCGTCCGACCATGGGTCGGATCGAGGAGCGCGTAGCCGAGGGCCGCGCTCACCGCCGACACCGCCATGACGATCACCCACAGCCTCACGACGCGCGCCCTCGTCCACCCGGCGATGCGGAGCCCGCTCGACGAAGAGAGTCCCTCGGGAAGGTTGCTGAGCAGCACGCCGATCAACAGTGCGACGCTCACACCGCCCTCGAGGACCGTGAGTCCGAGCACGAAGGACTCCGGAACGCCGTCGAGGACCGAGCCGAGCACGATCGCGAGCGGTGACCCATCCGCCTGGGCGCCTTCGGAGTCCTTGCGGTCGCCGCCGCCCTTGCTGTCGAGGATCCGATTGCCGCCGGTGAACGCCGCAGCGCCGATCAGCGTGTACAGGCCCACGAGCGCGACGTCGGTCGACTTGATGGCCTCGTCGATCAGCTCGAACGAGATCGATCCGATCAGCAGTCCGGCGCCCAGGGCCATCACGATCGCGATGAACTTCGGGCTCGGCGTCGCGATGTACGCGACCAGTGCCCCGACGAGCAACGCCGAGGCTCCCACCGCGCCCCAGAAGAAGGCATCGATCACGGCACCCACCCGCCCTCGTCACACGCGCTCGCCGGGACCCGCACCTCACGCCACCGGTTCGAATTCGCCGATCCGCCAGGACTTGTCGAAGAACGGCTGCAGCGGGCTGTAGAGCCGCAGGCAGGGGAAGTACCCCTTGCCCGGCATCGACTGGATCCAGTTGCCGTCCTCGACGCCGTCCGGCTTCTCCGGGCCGACGTGGACCGTGATCGAGCCGTCGGCGTTCGGAACCGCCGCCGGTGACGGGTACGACTGGCTCCCGGCACGGGGATAGCGCTGCGGCGTTACGAGCATCGACCGGGTCTGGTTGTCGTAGAGCGTGATCGACCAGAACCGTGCTTCCGGGACGTCGGGCGGCAGCGTCACCGTGTACGACCTCGCCCCGTCGAAGTACTCCCTCTTCGAGTCGAAGAACGCCACGAGGTACTGGCTGCCGATCCCCGTGAGGCGCATGGCCATGGCGGGGGTGATCCCCGTGTAGCCGTAGAAGAACAGCGATCGTAGGTCGACCTTGCGCGCCCCCGTCGACGGGAACGGCTTGATGCCCTCCGGCGTGACGAGCGGGACCGGCGCGTCGAAAAGGTAACCGCCGCCGAACAGCATGTTCGTCCAGGCGGAGCCCTCGTAGTACTGGACGTCCTCCTCTCCGCGCGAGTCGAACATCAGCGCCCGCGCGGTCGCGTTCCCGACCTTGGCCGCCTCGTCGAGGATGCCCCGCATCCGATCGTCCGGGGCGAACGGCTTGCCCTTCACGATCCCGATCTCGGCGAGGTGTCCCAGGATCTCCGGGTCGGCGGCGCCGACGGCCTCGTCCTGGACCAGCGCATGCACGGTCTCGAAGAACCCGAAGTCGGACGGCGGGATCGTGTTGAACACGAGCCCGGATCCCTCCACGAACGTGGTCTCGGGTATTTCGGCGGGCGGCGCGAGCGGGATGACGCCCTGGAGGAGGGTGCCGACACTGGTCCCGGGACCCGATGGCGTGTACGGGTAGATCTTCAGCCGATCCTTGATGGTCGCGACGGTCGGGGCGGGGTCGTCGTCCACCATGAACGACCGGCCCAGCATGACCACGCGGTTGGTCCGCGAGTGACCGACGTAGAAGCCACCTTCCGGGAGCGCCCCGTCATATGCGGGAGGCACCAGAACGAACTTTCCGCCTTCGCCGCGGTCCGGTCCCGGAAGGCCGAAGTCGACGATCCACTGGAACCACATGTCGTCGAACGTGCCGAGCGCCATCGGCGGCGTCTCGACCACCATCGGGCCGCCCGTGAGATCGATGATGCCCAGGAAGTAGACGGTGTCGGCGTTCCCCGTCAGGAACCGCGACGACGAGTCCATCAGCTCGGAGAAGATCAGGACGCTGTTGTCCTGCACGCCGATCCCCAGGAATCCCTGACGGATCGCCTGTGTCGACGCCGCCTGGAACGCGCTCAGGAACGCGTTCACGCCGTGCACGAAGTCGAGGTGGTCGTACAGCGTCTCGACCGAGGCCCTCGACGGCGCGCCGTCGGTGAACTCCAGCGAGCCGATCCGGGTGTCGACCCGGTCGGGCGTCGACACGCGGGCAAGGATCTCTTCAAGTGGCTCCGTCATTTCGATTCCTCCTCCGTTGCGTTGGCCGTGGCATATGCCGTTCGTTCCTAGTGGGGAACGCGAGTCGCCCGACCCCCGTCAGGCGCTCGATTCGTAGATGTCGGTTGCGGTGTCGATGGTCAGCCCAGAGCCGAAGTGCGGCCCGCCGCCCACGTTGTAGACGCCTGCGATCCGCTGCGGGTAAGAGCCGGCGTCGATGATCGCCTCGGACCAGCGATCAAGGTGGTCCAGGAGCTCGTCCAGGTCCTCCCCGATCGCCTCCATCACCTGCCGCTCGCACTCGTCGGTGCGGACCTCGACCTCCTCACGGAAGGACCGACCGGCATCGGTGAGCTGCTCGTCCCCGGTCATCAGGCCCCGACGCTGGAGCCGCTGGAAGCCGGCGTCCATGTCAGCGGCGGTCCAGCCGCGCGACGGGGCATAGGCGCGCGGCGGGAGCCCCCACCACTGCTCGGTCAACAGCAGGATCTCGACCGCATCCGCGCCCCCGACAGCCCACGTGAGGAGGTGACTGTCACCGCGATGCTCGCGCAGCAGATCCGCGGCGCGCCACAGATCGCCCATCGGGGTGCCCGGGAAGCCGAGGGAGCGTAGTCCCCCGAAAATTGCTCGGCCCGCCCACGGGGCGGCGTCGGCGCCGCGGCGGAGGACGGCTGTCACCCGGTCGAGCCCCTCCGGCCGTTCGCCGAGCACCCGCTGCAGCATCTCGGTCGCGCCGCGCTGCCGGGCCCCGAGGATGGCCTCGCGTTCGGCGATCTGCCAACCGCCCTCGACCGCCGCCTCGACGACTCTAGGGTTGAACACGCCGAACGCGGCGGCGACGACCTCCCCGGGAACCTGGCCCATGCATGCGCCGCGACTCGTGAAATACGCCTTCAGATCGGGCCGGGCGACGCCGTCCGCGGAGGCGGGGCTTCCGTCGAACCCGAGCTCCTCATACGCCGCATGGGCCTCCGGCGCGAAATACACCCCGCCCGCGACCGGCTCGACCGCGTTGCGCAGTCGCCGGGCTCGCTCTTCGAAGTCGGTCGACATTTGCATGCTCCTTTGGGCCTCGGTCAATGCCGAGTGTCCGGGTACGGCCCGATCGTGTCTTCATGCAAAACGCGTGAAAGGGGCGTTCTCGAAGGAGAAAGGGGACACAACAGGCGCGAACCAAGTGGGCAGCCTTCATCCAGGCGGGGTGATGGCTGGCGAAGGCGGCATGCTTTCATTCAAACTCTCCAGGGAGGGGCCTCGGCTCCTCAACGGGGAGAGAGGAGCCGGGTGAAGGATTTCCAGCGTGGCTGAGAACGTGCAGGAGTCGGCGCAGGGCTTTGCGCAACTCGATCGCTACCTGCTCGATGCCAAGCTCTCGGTGCCCCAATCTCGGCCGAGAGGCGTGAGTCGAGCGCCCCTGATCAGGGCGGCTCGAGAGAGCGGCTGCCGTGTCGTCAGGGTGACGGCGCCGGCGGGGTACGGCAAGTCGACCCTGCTGGCCGAATGGGCTCGGACGGAGGACCGACCGGTCGCGTGGGTGACCCTCCACAGCCTCGACGACGACCCCGCAACCCTGCTGTTCGTGCTGGCGTCGGCGTATGGGCGAATCTCCGTCGAGAGCGAACATCTGATCGCAGACATGGGCGGCCTGGGCCTCTCGGCGTTGGGACGCGCGGCTCCGCGTCTCGCGTCGGCGTTCCATTCGAGCCCGGATCCGTTCGTGCTCATGCTGGACGACCTCCACGAGGTGCAATCGCCTTCCTGTCATGACGTACTCGGCGTGGTGATCGGTGGGATTCCCCACGGATCACAGATGGTCGCCGCGAGCCGATCCGAGCAGCCCCATCTGCCGCGGCTCAGGGCTTCGGGCGACGCGCTGGACATCGGAGCCGACGACCTTGCCCTCGACTCGGCGGGCGCGCAGGAGATCTTCGCGGAGGCGCAGGTCGAGTTGGAGCCCGAGCACGCCGAAGCGATCGTCGAACGCACGGAAGGATGGCCGGTCGGGATGTACCTGGCAGCGGTGATCTCCAAGGGGAGCCGCCGTGAGGGGATGGCCCTGACCGGGGACGACCCCTACGTCGCCGACTACCTGTACCGCGAGTCGTTCATCCTCCAGCCCGAGGAGGTCCAGCGGTTCCTTCGGCGGACGGCCGTGCTCGATCAGTTCTCCGGTCCACTCTGCGACGCCGTCGCCGAGGCGTCGGGTGGTCGCGCGCAACTGCGTCGTCTCGAGGCCTCGAGCCTCTTCGTGGTCCCGCTCGACCGATACCGCGAGTGGTACCGGTACCACGCGCTCTTCCGGGAGTTCCTGCTGAGTGAGCTGCGCCGAACCGAGCAGGAGGTCGTCATGCAGTTGCACCTGCGGGCCGCCGACTGGTACGAGTCGCAGGGATCCCCGCAGCTGGCGCTCGAGCACCTGCTCAATACGACCGAGCGTGCTCGATGCGTGCAGTTGCTGACGGCGTTGGTGCTCCCCACCTACAGCGCCGGGAAGATCTCCACCGTGCAGCGATGGCTTTCTGCGCTCGGCGACTCCAGTATCAAGGAGTCCCCTCCGCTCGCGGTGCTGGCCGGCTGGATCGCCGCGCTGAGCGGACAGACGACCGACGCCGAGCGATGGGCGGCCATCGCGGAAGCCTCCTCGTTCGATGCGGCGCCCCTGGACGGCACGGCCTCGTACGAGTCGGCTCGGGCCATGTTGCGAGCTGCGATGTGCGCGGCCGGGCCCGAGCGCATGATGGCCGACGCTGCATTCGCGGTCGCCGCGGAGCCGCCGTGGAGCCCATGGCGCGACACCGCGCTCCTGTTGCTCGCCGAAGCGCACCTGCTGGATGGCAGCCCCGAACATGCCGAACCGGTGTTCGCAGAGGCGTCCGCGGCGGGCACCACTCTGGGCAACACCGATACGGTCGTCCTGGGGGAAGCGGAGCTCGCGCTCGCGGGGATGGATCGGGGGGATTGGGCGGCGGCCGCCGAACACATGGAGCTTGCAATGGCGACGATCGAACAACACCGGATGTACGACTATGCGATCTCGGTGCTCGCCTTCGCGGCGGCGGCCAGGCTCTCCATGCATCTCGGCGACCGCCACGACACGAGCCGTCAGCTCGCGCGAGCGATGCGCGCCCGACCATCATGCACGTTCGCACTGCCGTGGCTGGCGGGGCGCGCCCGACTGCAGCTCGCCAAGGTGCATTTCGCGTTGGGCGACACGACGAGCGCCCGTCATCTTCTGCGGGAAATCGACGACCTCCTGCATTCTCGACCGCGCCTGGGTGTGTTGGTCGGCGAGGCGGCGGAGTTCCGCGAACTGCTCCACATGAGCGCGCACGTGGGGACTGCGGGGGGCTCGCCGCTCAGCCCGGCCGAACTTCGGCTCCTCCCGTATCTCCAGACGCACCTCAAGTTCCCAGAGATCGCCGGACGCCTGTTCGTATCGCACAACACAGTCCGGTCACAGGTCGGTTCGATCTACCGGAAGCTCAGCGTCTCGTCGCGGACCGCCGCCGTGGAACACGCCACGGCGATCGGCCTGCTCGGCGAGTAGCGAATCTGTCGAAGTGGCCTTCTGTGTCACGGGGCTCTCGGTCCCATGTCCACCCGAATCTCCACCGCGTGCAAGGACGCTGTCATGGTCAGCAAGGGGATGACGAGTAGGGTTGTTGAAGTCGTGGGGCGCTCGCAGGGGTTGTCCACGCCCGCTGCCCAGCTTGGTCGAACATTGCTCGACGCAAAGCTTTCGATACCCCGGACCCGGCCAGGAGCAGTGAGCCGTGCCCCACTGATCCAGACCGCACGTGCGAGCGGATGCCGCGTTGTCGGGGTGACGGCGCCGGCGGGGTATGGCAAGTCGACCCTGCTGGCCGAGTGGGCCGGCGCCGATGATCGCCCGGTCGCCTGGGTGGCCCTCAACAGCTTCGACGACGACCCCGCAGCCCTGTTGTTCGTGCTGGCGTCGGCGTACGGGAGGATCTCCACGGGGGGCGAGCATCTGATCGCGGACATGGGCGGTCTGGGTGTCTCGGTGTTGGGACGCGCTGCGCCGCTTCTGGCCTCGGCGTTGCAGGCGAGCCCGGATTCGTTCGTGCTCATGCTGGACGACCTCCACGAGGTGCGATCGCCGGCCTGCCAGGACGTCCTCGAGGTGGTGATCGAGGGGATCCCCCACGGATCACAGATCGTCGCGGCAAGCCGTGCGGAGCAGCCGCACCTGCAGCGGCTCCGGGCGTTGGGCGACGCGCTGGAGTTCGGACCGGGCGACCTTGCCCTCGACTCGGCGGGCGCGCACCAGATCTTCTCGGAGGCGCAGGTCGAGTTGGAGCCCGAGCAGGCAGACGAGATCGTCGAACGCACGGAAGGATGGCCGGTCGGGCTGTACCTGGCAGCGGTGATCTCCAAGGAGAACCCCCGTGAGGGGATGGCCCTGACCGGGGAGGATCGATACGTCGCCGACTACCTGTACAGCGAGTCGTTCATGCTCCTGCCCGAGGAGGTCCAGCGGTTCCTCCGGCGAACGGCGGTGCTGGATCAGCTCTCCGGTCCCCTCTGCGACGCCGTCGTCGAGGCGTCGGGTGGTCGCGCGCAACTCCGGCGTCTCGAGGCCTCGAGCCTGTTCGTGGTCCCGCTCGACCGGCACCGCGAGTGGTACCGGTACCACGGTCTCTTCCGGGAGTTCCTGCTCGGCGAGCTGCGCCGGACCGAGCCCGACGTCATCGCGAAGGTCCATCTGCGAGCCGCCGACTGGTACGAGTCGCAGGGCTCCCCGCAGCTGGCCCTCGAACACCTGCTGAACACGAGCGAACGGGACCGATGCGTTCGGCTGCTGACGGAGTTGGTGCTTCCCACGTACAACGTCGGCCAGTTGTCGACCGTGCGGCGGTGGCTTTCGACACTCGGCGACTCGAGCATCGAGGGGTACCCCCCGCTCGCGGTCCTGGCGGGCTGGGTCGCCGCGTTGACCGGGCGCACAACGGAGGCTCAGCGATGGGCGGCGGTCGTCGAGGGCGCGTCATTCGAGCAGGCGCCGGTGGACGGCATGACGTCGTTCGACAGTGTTCGGGCCATGTTCCGGGTCGTCATGTGTGCCAACGGCCCCGAGCAGATGATGGCAGACGCTGAGTTCGCGGTCGCTCAGGAGCAGCCGTGGAGCCCCTGGCGGGACACGGCGCTCGCGCTCTTGGCGGAGGCGCACATGCTCGCCGGCAACCGCGACCGGGCTGTGGCCGTGTTCACGGAGACGGCCGCGCAGGCGGGCGCCATGGGCAATACCGACACGATCGTCCTGAGCGCATCGGAGCTCGCCTTGATGGCGCTGGATCACGGGGAATGGCGCATTGCCGCCGATCACCTCGAGAGGGCCCTCTCGACGGTCGACGAGCATCGGATGCACGACTACTGGATGTCGGTGCTGGCGTTCGCCGCCGCGGCCAGGCTCGCCCTGCATCGGGGGGCACCGAATGAGGCGAATCGCCAGCTGGCCCGCGCGATGCGAGCGCGACCGACCTTCACGTTCGTCCTGCCGTGGGTGGCCGTCCATATGCGGCTCGAGCTCGCAAAGGTATATGTGGCCATGGGCGATCCCACCACCGCGCGGCACCTGATCCGAGAGGTGGACGATATCTTTCGTCGGCGGCCACGCCTCGGAGCGTTGGCCGACGAGACCCAGGGAGTTCGCGACAAGCTCGACCTGGCCGTGAACGACGGGGTGCCCGTGGCACAGCCGCTCAGCCCCGCAGAGCTTCGGCTTCTTCCCTACCTCCAGACGCACCTCAAGTTCCCCGAGATCGCCGGACGCCTGTTCGTATCGCACAACACCGTCCGGTCACAGGTCGGTTCGATCTACCGGAAGCTCGGCGTCTCGTCGCGAACCGCCGCCGTGGAACACGCCACGGCGATCGGCCTGCTCGGCGAGTAGCCGGTCGCCGTGACCCTTCCGGGGTCAGCTCCCTTCGGCCTTCAGCTGCTTGGCGAGCTCGTCCGCGTCCGCGTCGATCTCGTCCGAGACGAACTGGTTCTCGGCTGTGATGGCCGCGGAGACCTGGTCGGCCATGTTGGTCGCGTACAGCACGATCAGCCCGGCCTCGCCGTTCTCGAGAACGGAACCGAGCTCCTTGAGGTCGTCGTTGCTCATGCCGTTCTTGATGTGCCCCGAGATGGCGCCGATTCCGGCGCCGGCGGCGGCCGCGACACCCAGGCCGATCCCGGGAAGGATCGCGACCACGGCTCCGATCGCCAGGCCCTTCCAGGCGCCGTGGCGCGTGGACTGCTCGTGCTTGTCGACCACCTTGATCTTGCCGTCTTCGCTCTTCTGCACGACCGCGGCGTCGAAAAGGTGTCCCACGCCGGCCGCGTAGTACAGGTCCTTCACGGCCTGGTAGTCGCCCTCCGCCGCGTCCAGGGAGTCGTAGGACGCTCCCAGGACCACCATCGTGTCTGCATCGCTCATCGCAGTCTCCTCTCGAGATTCCGATCGCCTTCTCTGCTCTGCCATCAGACGCCTTCGAGCACCTCCAATCTCCCGGAGCGGATCGCCTTGACGAAGGCCTCATAGTCCCGCTGGTTCTGGTCCGCGTAGCGCTCGCTGAAGTCGGCGACCGACCGGTCGAAGCCATCGCCCTTGCCGAGGTAGGACGAGATCGCGACGGCGTCCCCGGACCGGGCGTGGGCCCGTGCGAGCGTCCACGCGCAGGCGCCGGCATAGAACTCGAGGTTGCCCGGGGTCATGGCCTCGACGACGGCGGACCCCTTCATGTCGCGGAGCTGCCGCCAGTAGAGATGGCGGTTCGCCTCCACGCCCTTGGTCCAGCCGAGGAAGATGTCGCTCGCGGCCTGCATCATCCGCTGGCCATGGACGACCCGTTCGCCCGGCTGCGCGTGCTTGCTCTTCGGGAGGTGGTCCTCGAGCACGGAAGCCGAGGCCTCCTTGACCTGCAGGAACAGCGGATCCTCCTGGTCGCGGCCCTGGAGCAGGACGATGAACGCCCGCGTCCCGACGCTCCCGACGCCCACCACCTTGCGGGCGACATCGA
Organism: uncultured Actinomycetes bacterium; assembly: GCA_963772375.1. Classification (GTDB taxonomy): domain Bacteria; phylum Actinomycetota; class UBA4738; order UBA4738; family JACQTL01; genus DATBHM01. The sequence goes on along the minus strand of CAVYXG010000010.1, from coordinate 12,866 downwards.
TGATCTCGAAGCGCTCCAACAGGTGACGTCGGTCGCTCTGCAGGGTGGACCGGTACGACCGGAACTGCTCGTGGACCATGTCCTGCAACGCGTCGGGCGACATCCCTGCGGTCTGTGGAAGGTCCCGAAGAGGGATCACGATCGGCGGCTGGCTGATGATCCGGTACCGGCCGTCGACCTGCTCGGCGAGCTTCGACAGCGCCTGCAGGCTGTCCCGCGTCCGCGCCCTGGCGACGATCGCCTGGGCGCGCTTCTCGCCTTTCTTCGCATCCTTCTTGCCCTTGGCGTCTCCGGACTTCGCGAGGGTCTTGATCGCGGCCAGCAGATCCTGCTCGGAGAGGTGCGCGTACCAGACATCCATCGTCCTCATCTGGGCGAACGCCGCCATGGCCTCCCGGTAGGCGCGCACCGAGGCGGTCGTGACCGCACGTCGTCTCCGCCTTGGTGTGGCCGTTGTTCCGTCCCGCGATCGTGAAGCTCGCGGACAGGCGCTTGACGTCGTATTCGAACGGCCCCGGAAGCGTCTCGTCGAAGTCGTTCACGTCGAACATCAACACCCGCTCGGGCGACGCGAACATGCCGAAATTGGACAGGTGGGCGTCCCCGCAGAGTTGCGCGTCGAGGCCGGCTCGCGGCGTCTCCTTCAGGTCGGACGCCATGATCTTCGCCGCGCCCCGGTAGAACGTGAACGGTGACACCATCATCCGGCCGTGCCGGACGGGGACCACGTCCTGCTCCCGCGTGACGTTCTGCTGTTCGAGGAGCGACACGGGATCGGGACGATCCGCGGCCGGCTTCCATCCCGCATGGTCGGACGGCGAAGCGGTGCCCCGCATTCGCTTTCCGAGCGACACCCGGTCCTCGATGCTGGGGTGCTTGATCTTGGTCGAGCTCATCTGCAGCCCTCCTGAGCTTCGAGAAAATTCGGTCTCATGCCTCCATCGTGATATCGCGGCCGTGTGCCGTCAGGGCCCAGATGATGGCAATGTCCATTGCGATGAAGACGATCGCCCAGATCGGGTAGAGGGGAATCCAGGCGAATGCCAGCAGGCCGCTCAGACCCGCCAGGATCACCCCGACGGTCCGCGCCCACACCGCGCCGCGATACACGCCGAACCCGGCGAACAGGATGATGATGCCGGCGATGAGGTGAATCCATCCCCACGTCGTCACGTCGAACTTCAGCACATAGTTCGGGGTGAGGGCGTAGAAGTCGTTCTTGATGACGCCTGCGAGCCCGGCGATTGCGTGGAACGCGCCGAGGATGATCATCATGACCCCGGCGAAGACGGTCCAGCCCACCGCGCCGGCACTCCGCTCGTGCGACATGCCTTCCTCCTTCCATTCATTCGTCAGCGACTTCGCGTGACGATCCGCGGATCGTGGTGGGATGGAACCCCGTTCTCGTCATCCCGCCATCACGCAGAGTGCGTGAAAGGTTGCTCGAGCGGGGGAATTCGACGCGGAGAGCTACTGTTCGGGCGAATTCTCGAGGTCGTATCCGAGCGCGAGAGCGAGGTTCGCGGCGGCGGCGACGGTCCGAGGGAGACCCACGACGGGGGCGACGCTCACCAGGACCTCCGCAATCTCTGCGGCGCTCGCGCCCATGCTCACCGCGGCGTCGGCGAGGGCCCCGAAAGATGAGGATGGGCCGCTGACGGCGATCAGCGCGGCGAGGCGGGTGAGCGCCCGCGTCTTCGGATCGAGGTCATCGGACTCGACCCCGGCTCCGCCGACGACGTCGGCGGAGATGAGCGGGTCGTTGACAGCCAGCCGTCTCAGGCGATCTGCGTAATCCGTGACGCGCCAACCTCTTCCATCCCGACAAACCGATGCGACCATGGTTCCCAGCGGGATTCTCGCGACATGCCCCGCAGGGCACTTCATCAGGCATCGAGCGAGGGAAACGCTACTCCAAGCATGCTGCCGCAGGCTTCATCCAAAATGCGTGATCCCCCTAGGTATCGCCATGCCCGGATGCGAACCGTCGGGCAAAGACCGTGCCTTTCATCTGTTTTGCGTGATGGCACGGTGTCCGTGCCGGCGTTTCATCTGGGCATGCATTCGGGATCGGCTCGAGGTCGTGGCTCGGTGCGAATCGCCAGTGATCGGTGGACGGAGTGACCGATCAGGTGGACGTGATGTCCGGGGGAAGTAGTCGCCTCCAGTCGGAGGTGAGCGATTCGGGGGCCGGCTCCCGACTGCGCTCCGCACCGAAGATCGGACTGTGGGCGTGGAGCTTCGTCGGCGTCGTGGTGGCGACGGTAATCGTGGTGAGCGCCCTGGCGGCGGTGAGCGAGATCGTCCTCCCCCTGATCTTCGCGGCCGTGCTGGCCGTGATCTTCAAGCCCATGGTCGGAACGCTGAAGCTCCACGGATGGAAGCCCTCGCTCGCGGCCGGCGTCATCGTCCTGGGACTGCTCGTCGTGATGGGCGGCGTGCTCGTCGCGACCGTCAAGGGCATCCTCGACCAGACGGATGAGATCGGCGCCTCGGTCAATGCCGCGGTGCAGCAGACGGTCGACTCGCTCGGTGTGGACCCGGGGGCGCTGAACGACGCCCAGGCGGCGACCAAGGACGCGGCACCGATGGTCAACGGGGGGGTCGTCTCCGCGTTGGTCGAGGGGGTCGGCTCGGTGGTCACCTTCGCCGGCGCACTGATCCTGGGCGCCTTGATCATGTACTACCTGCTGAAGGACGGGGCCAGCCTGCGACGAGCCGCTGTCCGGCAGGTCGACGAATCGATCCGGGACGACGTCGATGGCTTCATCGGCGAGGCCTGCGGGATCTTGCGGGAGTACGGGAAGGGCCGGACCGTCATGTCGGCCATCGTGGCGGTCGTCATCGGCGTCGCCAGCCTCCTGCTCGGCCTGCCACTCGTGTTCACCATCGTGGTGGCCAACTTCATCGGGGGCTACATCCCGTACATCGGCGCCTTCCTCGGCGGTGGCCTGGCCGTGATCGTCGCCCTCGGGGACGGCGGAATCGGTGTGGCGGTCGTGATGCTCGCGGTGGTGCTGGCTTCGAACCTGGTGCTCGAGAACTTCGTGGAGCCCAAGGTGATGGGCCGCACTCTCGACATCCACCCGTTGCTCGTCCTTGTCGCTACCGCGTTGGGCGGCTTCCTGGCCGGCATCGTCGGACTGATCCTGGCCGTGCCGTTCACGGTGATCGCAGGCAAGGCCATCGCCCGCCTGCGATCAAGGGGCTTCTTCAAGATCGTGGCCGACAAGGCTCAGCCCACTGTGAAGGACCTGCTCCACTGACGTGCTCGCATTACGACAGGAAGGGAGAACGGGAATGAGCAACGGAAGTGACGAGACCCCGATCCGAGATCTCCTGGCAACGATGACCGTCGCTTCGGTCGAGGCCTCGGGGCTCGATCCGCAGAGCCTCATGCAGGTGCGCCTCGCCGCGCTGGTCGCGGTGGACGCGCCACCCGCCTCGTACCTGCTGAACCTGGCCGCCGCCAGGGAAGCGGGGCTGGATGGGGAGACCGTCCGGGACGTGTTTGCAGCCGTGGCGCCGATCGTCGGGACCACACGTGTGGTGTCCGCCGTGGGCAGGGTGGCCCGGGCGCTCGGGTTCGCCGAACTCCTTGCCGAGGCGGAGCTCGACGACGAGGACGACGACGGCGAGGACGACGCGTAGGAGACCAAGGAGGGCGCCCGGGAGCCCGAGCCGAGCCCTATCCCGGGCGCCCTCCGAACACGCCGGGCCCGCCCCGACTCGAGGGATGTCGAATGGACGATGGACGGGCGAAGCAGCCGCCCGGCGGGCCCGCGCACCGCCTGCTCCCGATCGTCCCCGACGCGGCCACCGCGGTCTCGGAAGCACGGGCCGGTTGATGGGGCGGATGGCATTCATGACAGCCGACGCGAGCACCACCCGCCGGGCCGGACTCCGTGCCCGGTTGGAGCGATCGTTCCTCTGGCGGGTGTGGGAGCGCATGCTGGAGATCGAGTTCGTCGATCGAAGCATCGCGCTGGCGGGGAAGGGGTTCGTTTCGTTCTTCCCGCTGGTCATCGTGGTCGCGGCCTTCGTGCCCGCGACCATCCGGTCGTCGATCGTCTCGTCCGTCGCGACCCGATTCGGCATGCAGGGCAACGCGCTCACGATCGTCCAGGACGCTTTCGCGTCCTCGGACGACGTGCGGAAGGCCACCGGCCTGCTCGGGCTCGTGTTCACGGTCCTGTTCGCGACGTCGTTCACCACCGCCCTGCAGCGCGTGTACCTGCGAGCGTGGCGGCGGCCGCCCGGCGCGGGCGTCGCCGCCTTCTGGCGGGGGATGATCTGGCTCCTGGCGATGCTGGCGTGCCTTGCGATCCTCGGCGCGCTTGCCGGAGTCGTCGGCGGTGGAGCGGGATCCGGGGCCTTCGCGATCGTGACGGTGGGGGTGACCGCGGGTCTGTGGTGGTTCACCGCGTGGCTGCTCCTGCTGGGCGAGGTCCGGTGGCGCGTCCTGATCCCCACCGGCGTCATCACCGGCGTCGCGCTGGCCTTGTTCGCATTGTCGGCCTCGATCTGGATGCCGGCGATCGTGAGGAGCAACGAAGCGCAGTTCGGCGTCTTCGGCATCGCCCTGGCGCTGGTGACCTGGTTCTCTGGAGCAGCGATCTGTGTCCTGATCGGTGCGTGCGCCGGGGCCGTGTTCGCACACGACACCGGGCGGCTCGGCAGGTTCGTCCGCGGCGGGGAAAAGCACACGCTGAACCCCGGCGCGCGTCCGCAACTCGCGCCGCCCTCGCACGAGCTCAGCTTCCGCGACTCGTTCCAGCGGATCGAGGACGAATGACGATGTGGGGGGTCCGACGTGGCAACTGAAGATGCAGCAGCGAAGCCCGGCCGGCCGGTGACCGCCCCGGAGCGGGAGACCACGGCGCCCGCGGAGCATCGAAAGCGGCTCGCGGGGTTCCGGGTCTTCTCGTCGGCGCCCGATGCCACACGATCGCGTCGTCCCACGGATGGGATCCTCCTGGTGCTCGCGGTCATCGGCGCAGTCGTCCTGGCATCGTTCGCGCCGGGACCCACCGCCATCGATACCGCCGCCACCAACATCGTGGCGCAGCTCCCGGATCTCGCCGGTTGGTTCTGGGAAGTCATGTACGACCTCCTCATCATCTGGTCCTCGTTCTTGCTGCTGCTGGCCCTGTTCGCGCCCGGCAGGAAGCGGCTGTTCCTCTACGAGGTGCTGACGGCGGGATTCGCGCTGGGGTTCGCCGTGCTCGCCGGGAGCGTGGGTGGCAGCGATCCGTCGGCGAGCCTCTCCGGCCTCATCAACTCCACGTCGCCACCGATCTACGTGGCGACGCGCATCGCCATCGCCACCGCCGTGATCGTGGCGGCCTCACCCGATCTCTCCCGGCCGCTGCGCCATCTCGGCCGATGGTTGATCGCGATCGGGGCGGTGTCCGGGATCGCCCTGGGGGCCGCCCTTCCCATCGGGGTCGCCGCCGGGTTCGTGATCGGCTTCGGCTCGGCAGCCCTGGTGCATCTCGTGTTCGGCTCGCCGGGGGGACGGCTCACCCTCGAACAGGTGACGGACGTGCTCCAGGAGATCGGCGTCGATGCGACCGCCACCCGGGATGCCACACTGCAGCCGCGCGGGGTGGCCCTCACCCTGGCTTCCGCGAGCGACGGGCGCCCGCTCCTCGTCAAGCTCTTCGGCCGTGACGCGGCGGACGGGCAGCTCGTTGCCGCCACCTGGTATGCGATCTGGCACCGAGGGGCGAAGCCTGTCCGGGCGGGACGACTCGAGCAGGTCGAACACGAGGCGTTCCTCACGCTGGCCGCCGAACGGGGGGGCGTGCCCGTGATGTCGGTCGTCGCAGCGGGAGAGACCGATCAGGGCGACGCGCTCCTCGTGATCGAGGCGGACGGTCGCACGCTGGACTCCCTCGCGAAGGAGGAGATCTCGGACGAGCTGCTCCGCGGTCACTGGCAGGCCCTGGGCGGCCTCCACGAGCTCGGGATCTCGCACGGAGAGGTGGGCGGGGAGGTGTTGGTCGTGCGGCCGGACGGCTCGGCCGCGCTGACAGGCTTCGGGTCCGCCGGAATCGCGGCGCCCGACGGCGCGCTCAACACCGACCGTGCCCAGCTGCTGGTCACGATGGCGCTCGCCACCGACACCGAACGAGCCGTCTCCGCGGCGGCCGCCGTGATCGGCGAGCAGTACCTGGCCGAGGTGCTGCCGTTCCTGCAGCCGGCCGCGTTCGATCGTGACACTCGCAAGGCGCTCCATGACCAGCATGTGGATCTCAAGGATCTCCGTCAGACGATCGCCGATCGGACGAAGAGCGAGGTCCCGCCCCTCGAGCCGTTGCAGCGCGTCACGTGGCAAGCCCTGCTCAAGCTCGCGGTGATCGGTTTCCTCGGCTACACCCTCATCTCCGCCTTCGCCAACATCGGCATCGACACCATCATCGAGGAGTTCAAGAGCGCCGACTGGGTGTGGCTGCTGGCGGCGCTGATCCTCTCGCCGTTGTCGCAGGTCCCGCAGGCCTTCTCGACGATGGGCGCCACCCTGCACGAGATCCGGTTCGGTCCCGTGCTCATGCTCCAGTACGGGGTCCAGTTCATCCAGCTCGTCGTCCCGAGCTCTGCGGCCCGGCTGGCGTTGGAGGTTCGGTTCTGGGAACGGGCGGGGGTGCCGGGCGCCGGGGCGGTCTCGATCGGCGCGCTCGACAGCTTCAGCACCTTCGTGATCCAGATGCTGATGATCGTGCTCATCCTGGCCTCGGGCGTGGTGAGTCTGAACCTGTCGTCGACCTCGGATTCCTCGGGCGACTCGGGGTTCAACTGGACGGCGCTGCTGATCGCGATCGCGCTCGTGGCCGTTGCCATCGGGATCGCGTACCTCGTGCCGAAGACCCGCGCCAAGCTCCATCGATTCCTCGGAATCGTCCGCCAGAAGTGGGACGACGCCAAGGACACGCTGCGGGTTCTCCGCCATCCGAGCAAGCTCCTCCTGCTGCTCGGGGGGAACTTGGTCGCGCAGGTGATGCAGGCGATCATGCTCGGTCTGTGCCTGCATGCCTTTGGGCACTCCGCGTCCCTGGCGGCGTTGATCCTCGTCAACACGTTCGTGAGCCTGTTCGCGGGCTTCATGCCCGTGCCGGGTGGCGTGGGCGTCGCTGAAGCCGGATTCACGGCGGGTCTGATCGCGATCGGGATCCCCGACGGGGCGGCGACGTCGACCGCCTTGGCCTTCCGGCTCGTGACGTTCTATCTGCCACCGCTGTGGGGAGTCTTTGCGATGCGCTGGTTGAAGGGACAGTCGCACCTCTAGGACCTAAGTGGAACCGCCTCCTGACGCCTTTCATCCGTTTTGCGGGATGGCGGATGGAACGTGCTCAGGTTGGATTCCGTTCATCGATTCAGGCCGGGATGAGAGCCATGACCCACCTGCCAGAACAGAGAGCCGGGACAGGAATTCACCGGGTTACTCGTCGGGAAATCCTGGTGACGCGAACGGCGCGCCCGGGGTCGGTGCTTCGCGACCACGTCCCCATCCTCGCCTGGGCCCCGGAATACGAACGCACGTGGCTCTCGAAGGATCTGCTGGCGGGCTTCACGATCTGGGGGCTCCTCATCCCCGAGGGGATCGCGTACGCCACCCTGGCGGGATTGCCGCCCCAGGCTGGTCTGTACACCCTGCTCGCGTCGCTCGGGCTCTACGCGATCTTCGGCACCAGTAGGCAGCTCGTCGTTGCGGGAACCTCGGCATCCGCCGTGCTCGTGTTCTCCGCGGTCACCGCGCTGCACCCGGCGGACTCCACCGCGTACGCGGCGTTCAGCGTGGAGCTCATCGTCATGACGGGCCTGGTTCTGCTCCTCGCAGGGATCTTCAAGCTCGGGTTCATCACGCAGTTCCTCTCGCGGCCGGTGATGGAGGGCTTCATCTTTGGGCTCGCCATCTTCGTGACCGTCGGGCAGCTTCCGAAGCTGTTCGGCCTGCCCAAGGGGGACGGCGACACCATCCGCCAGTTCGTGCACCTCGTGACGAACCTGGGCGATGCCAGCTGGGCAACGTTCGCGGTGGGAGCCGTCGCCCTTGGCCTGCTGTTCGCGCTGGACCGCGTGCGGGGAGTGCCGGGAGGCCTGGTCGTCCTGGTGGGGGCAATCGTGGTGAGCTCGGCCCTCCACCTCGACCAGCACGGTGTGGAGACCGTCGGGAAGATCGCCACAGGCCTGCCGTCGGTCGAGGTCGCGCACTTCAGCCCGAACGATCTGTGGGTCCTGCTGCCGAGCGCGGTCGGCATGATGCTGGTCATCTTCAGCGAGGCGCTGGGCGCGGCGCAGACGTTCGCCGACGAGCACGGCTACCGCCTCGATCCGAGTCAGGACATGATCGCCCTGGGCCTGGCGAACATCGGCTCGGGCCTCATCGGGGGGCTTGCCGCCGGCGGCAGCCTCTCGCAGTCGGCGGTCAACGATGCGGCCGGCGCCCGTTCCCAGCTGTCGACGATCTTCGCCGCCGTCCTCAGCCTGGTCACCGTGGTGGCGCTGATGCCCCTGTTCACGAACCTCCCGGAGGCGGTCTTGGCGGCAATGATCATCCACGCGGTCTCACACCTGATGAAGGTCGGGGAGATGCGCCGCTTCCACGCGCTCGCCCCTCGCGAGTTCTGGCTCGGCATGCTCACGCTGTTCGGCGTCATCACGCTCGACGTCCTCCCCGGCCTCGTGCTCGGCGTGGTGGCCTCCATCGTCATGCTGGTCTTCCGCTCGAGCCGACCGACGTTCTCCGTCCTGGGCGCCAATCCGGCGGTGCCCGGTGCGTACGAGGACATCCGGCGCCACCCCGAGGCCCGTCCCATCGAGGGCATTCTGATCGTCCGTCCGGACGGGGCCCTGTTCTATGCCAACGCCCAGGCGCTGAGGGACACGGTCAGCAATCTGGTCGAGTCGTCGGACCCGCCCGCGCACACGCTGATCCTCGACCTTGACGCGAACGACGAGCTCGACATCACCACCGCCGAGGCATTGGAGAAGCTGGCGGCCGGGCTCTACGAGCGTCACGTCCGCGTCGGGCTGGCGCACGCCCACGCGACCACGGTGGAGATGATGGAGCGGTCGGGAATCCTCGAACGACTCGAACGGGATCGGATCTTTCCCAACCTGGACGCGGCGGTCGCCTGGGCGCGGTCGGACGCCCCTCCCCGGGTGTCTACGAGCGCCGGCGAGCCCGCGGGCTAGGGGTGGGCATGGCAACGACGCCGAACCTTGTCAGCGTCCGCCGGCGCGACGTGGTGAAGATCGCCGGGACCGCCCTGGCGACAACGGCCGGGATCCTTGTCCTCTACTACGTGATGCCGATCCCGCCGGAGCGCGGCTCGCCGCTCGCCCAGACGGCCGTGGGCATCTTGCTGTTCGCGGCAGTGTTCGCCTACGAGGTCCGCGCGATCCTCCGCAGCCAGCGCCCCATCCAGCGGGCCGCCCGCGCGGCGGCCGTCGTCATCCCCTTGTTCATCGTCGTCTTCGCGTGGGTTTACCTGTCCATGTCCCACTCGGACCCGTCCACGTTCGACCAGACGCTGTCCCGGACCCAGGGGCTCTACTTCGCGGTCACGGTGCTGTCGACGGTCGGGTTCGGCGACATCACCCCGAAGACGGACCCCGCACGGGCGGTCGTCACCATTCAGATGGTGCTGGACCTCGCCATCGTTGCGATCGTCGCAAAGCTGATCCTGGGCGCCGTCGGCCGCCGCTCAGCCGAGCTGGGGAACACGGATCAGTCGACGGACGGGACCCCAGGAGCTCCGGATGGCTCATGATGGCGACGCGATCGGCGTCACGCGCGTCGCATCGACGCTCGGCGGACCGGATCGGTCGCGCGTGGCGATCGACCTGAATCGGCGGAACCCGTGATCGACGAAACCACCCCAGCGGCGCAGGCGGCTCTGCCTTCCAACTGGCGAGAAGCGGTCCGCGCCGAGTTCGTCCGCGCATTCCATCCGCCGTACGAGGCCCCCCTGACGCTGACGATGAACGCCCTCCTCGTGACGGGGGCGTGGTTCCTGCTCCCGACCAGCTCCCTGTTCCGGACGCACGCCGCGTGGGTGTTCCCGATGGTGCTCGCGAGCTGGATGTACTCCGACGTCCCGGCGACGAACGTCCTGGCCTCGGACGCGCGACGGAGCCTCACCGCCCTGAACGACCCCCTCATGCTGCGACGGCTGCTGTTCGCGAAGAACGTCGTGCTGTGGGTTCTGATCGCGCCACTCTGTTCCGTCATCGCGCTCGCGCTGGGTTACTCGCAGCACCGTTGGGGGGTCACGCTGTTCACGATCGTGTGGGTCGCGATCGTTCCGTTGGGGGCGCTCGGACTCGCGGGGCTGGTCGGCGTCACCTTCCCGTACCACCCGATCCCCCTGCGGGAACGATGGGAACATCGGCACCCGGTGAAGCGGATGCTTGTGCGGTGGGGCGTCCTCGTCCTGCTTCCCTACGGCCTCGTCCCGCTCCTGACGGTGATCATCTCGACGCCGACACTGCTGCTCTGGTATCTGGAATCGCATCCGAGCAGCTTCGCCAACATCCCCGAGGCCGTGTTCTTCATCGGCGTGCTCACCGGATCCGTGACGGCGCTGGTGGCCTGGACCGTGGGCCATCGATGGAGCGCCAGGATCGCCCGAGACCGCAGGGAGCGACTGGCGGCGTATCTCGATGACCCGCTCCGGGGATAGGGGATCGAGCGCGTCCTTCACGGTCTCACCGGTTCCGATGCAGAACCGGACGATGAGATTCCGACCGGCTCGAGGGTGAACCGCAGGCACGCAGCTCATGCCGTCGTCCAAATCACTCCGCGTTCTGTCGAAGTCCCCCGTCGGGGGGGATACCTGGGCGCGCTCGTCCGAACGATCCTGAGCCCCTCCAGGGACGGGGTCGTGATCGTCATGGTCTGCTCAGCCGGCCGTCGGGGGGAACCGGCGGCCTGTATTCGTGGCCGCACATTCGTGCCTTCGTTCGGCTCCGCGCGCCTCCTCCCGTTGTGTTCGCGCAATTCGTTGACTCCAGGGAGGAGGCAGGAAACATGACACTACACAGGGTGCGAAGGGTGCTGCCCGGCTGCTCATCGTGGGTCTGGTCGTCGCCGTCGCGTCGCCGGCACTCACGCAGGCGGGCAAGGTCCGTCGGGTGCAGATCGGCGGTGCCATCAACTCGGTCACCGTGATCACCGAGACCAATCCGTTCGCGACGTCGTCGACGGCCTACGTCACGGTTCCGGGCGCCGTCGGGACGGTCGCCATCCCGGCCGGGCAGCGGGCGCTCGTCAAGGTTCAGTACGACGCCGAGTCCGCGTGCTCCGAGCCCGACACGGATCCCAACTGGTGTTCCCTCAGGATCCTGATCGGCGGCGTGGAAGGCGACCCCCAGTCGGGGATCGACTTCGCGTTCGACAGCACCGATCGCGGACGGGAGACCCCCTCGTCCTGGGAGTCGCACGGCATGACCCGGGTACGGTGCATCGCCAACACGAGCGGGGGCCCGATCAACGTCGGGGTGGTCGTCCAGGCGGCGGTGACCAACATCCCGGCCGACGCGACGAGGCCGACGTTCCGTCTCGACGACTGGGAGCTCGACATCTACCGGGCGCAGCCCTGCACCCTGCAGCGCTAGCGTCCGCCCGCGCGGACGATCAACGAACCGGGCGCGGTGGTCCGGCAGGAGACCGGGGACCCTGTCGGACAGCCGCCCCCGGCGGCCGATCAGTCCGCTCGAACGCCCGGCGACTCCACCACGTCGGCCGGTGTTCCGTGGACCGCAGGGATCGAACCGAGGCGCCCGGCCCGGAAGTCCTCGTAGGCCTGGATGACCTCGTCGCGGGTGTTCATCACGAACGGCGCTCGACCGCGAGGCGCTCGGCGGGGACGGCCTGGGTCTCGGAGTGGACCCTTCCGTTTACCTCGATGCACCACGCCGTGGCGTCGGCGTTCGCTTCCTCGAGGCTTCCCCATCCGCCGACGGGGACGACGAGGTCGGACTTGGCGTAGCCGACCCGGCGCTCGACGATCCCCTTGGACTCGGGGTCTTACCCCTCGCAGAAGTCGGGCCGGAAGCTGAAGTGCGTGGCGAACCGGACGTAGTCGGGGTGCGGCACGACCACGTTCGCCACCACGCCGGCCTTCAGGCACGCCATGCGGTCGGAGAGCACGACCGCGGGGGCGCCGCCGAACTCATCGAAGCACTCGGCCAGGAGCCCCAGGGTGGTGTCCCGGCGCTGGTCGCGGGCGAACCGGACGAACCGGTGCCGGCTCCACGCCATGACCGCGCAGAAGATGCACAGATCGCCCTCCTGCCCCCAGTCGATGACGAGGTGCTCGCCGGGGGTCGGGACCCACAGCCGGTAGGTCCGGCCGTTCTTCCGCCGCCACCGGGACTTGGCCTCCGCCACGGCCCGGCGGAGGCTGCGGTCCGATCCCGCGTACCCCTCCGCCCGCGCGCCCTCGAGGAGGCGCTTGGCGGAGATCCGGGCCTTCGTCTCCTTCACCCGGCGATCGATGAACTCCCGCGCGACATCGGTGTTCCGGGGGCGGGTACCGGGCTCCCCGGGCAGCTCACCCTGCTCGGCGCGCTCCACGACGCGGCGGACGGTCTTGTGGGTCGTACCGCACAACGTGGCTGCTCCCCGGTAGGTCCCCATCAGTCGGTAGGCGTTGACGATGTCCATGCGTTCCCCCGCAGACTTCAGCTCGACTCCTCTCCGGGGCCGGCGGAGGCGTGGTTGGCGCCAACACCATCGCTCCCCGGGGAGGGGTCTTCGGTTAGCTGCTACGAGGTGGGGACTTTTCGTGGCCACCAGTGGGGACTTTCACATGGCCACGGACATGAAGGAGGTCTGATGACGCGGCCAGGTTTTGTCC
>CAVYXG010000009.1:0-118055 GCA_963772375.1 uncultured Actinomycetes bacterium | reverse complement strand
TCCAGCGGGACTTGGCCAAATGGTAGGAGAAAACTCCGAGCGATGGCGAAGGGCGGCAGCGAAGCTGGGCGTCAGACGTCAGAAGTCGCCTGGACCGCGCGAACCCGCTCCCGAGACGCGTTCCCGGACGTGCTGATCCGGCCGGGATCTGCGGCGGGGGGATCAGGCGGCCTGGCGAGGCGCGCCAAGCGCATGCGCTCCCTGGTGAGGGCGTTGATGAGGCCGGCGAGGCCGAGCACGTCCACCTCCCGGGAGGCGGCGCCGTCGCTGTGCGCCCGGTGGTTGCGGTAGAGGGAGTCCTCGATCACCCGGTTCAGCGACTCTGAGTCGCCCCTCATCTTTCGGTAGATGCCGAAGTCGGTGTTCGACGGCCCGATCGCCCTGACGTGGGCGGATCGCAGGTACCCGCGCTTCTTGTCCTTGGACGTCTGGTAGAGCGCGGCGGTGATCTCCCGCCGCCCATTGCCACCAATCTTCGGGTTGCTCCACCGAAGGGCCGCGCTAGGGCCGACGCCCGGGTCCCGCAAGAGGGGGCCCGCCGAGAGCATGGATCCGGCGGCGGTCGAGGAGGCGCGGGCCGAAGCCCGAAGCGTGTACGGCGCGGAAAGACTCCGATTCGCGTCCCGGCCCGGCGCCGGGCCATGCCGGCCGCGTTCGAACGTAGCTACCGAGAGCGCCGGACGACGCGACGCACGAACGCCACGCGGGCCGCGAGGCTCACCGCCGACGTGGCGGTCACGGCGATGAGGGCCGCCACCGGGAGCCCCGCCAGTGCGAATACGGTCACGAGGAGCAATCGGCCGTCGCGGCCGCCGAGGACCCATCCCAGTACGCGTTCCGGCGCCTGGGGAAGCGTCAGCGCCGCGGCTCGATCCTTTGTGGCCATCGACAGAATTGCTCCGGTCGTGGCGGCAACGGTGAGCACGAGGCACGTTTCGGCCGAGGCGAAGTGGAGGGCCCAGACGCCGAGCCCCGCCAAGATGGCGGCGTCTGCGATCCGATCGAGGACACCGTCGAGCATCGCGCCTCGAGGCGACGCGCGCATCTGCAGCCTCGCGGATTCCCCGTCCACCCCGTCGAGGACCGAGGTGGCGTGGACGAGCAGTCCGCCGGCGATTCCGGCGCCGACGGAGAGGAGCCATCCGGAGAGCACACCGACCATCGCCGCGAGCACCGAAAGGAGGTCCGGGGCGGGCCGCAGGGAAGCCACGGCAACGGAGATGCGAGTGGAGATTGGGCGGTTCAGGTAGCGCGACACCGGGCCGTCGCCGTCCTTGACGAGCGACCTCCTCAATCGCCGCCTGGCCGCGAAGAGGTCGGAGGGGGTATCGATGTCCTGCCACCAGCACACCTGCGGGAGGGGCACGATGGTGAACGGCCGCACCGCCGCGAGCCTGGAGACGGCGCCTGCCAGGGAATGATCGCCGGCCGCACCGGCATCGTCCTGGTGGTCGAAGACCTCCGCCGGCAGGACGAACGCCCCACACTCGACCGCAGGCTCGTCCAGCTCCTTGCCGATGGCGACGACCGAGCCCCCACGCTCGCGAACACGGGTGCCCTCCTCCCATGTCTCGGCGTCGGGGTGGCGATCGACCAGGACTGCGGGCGCTGACGCGCTCATCAATCCGGTAAGGGCTCCCTCACCGAAGACGTGGTCGGCGGTCATCAAGACAAAGGAGTCCTCACCCTCGACCACGGAGTGGGCCGCCCTGAGCGATGCGCCGTTGCCGAGCTCCCAGCCTTCGGCCATCACCGCTCGGACGGGTCCGGCGCGGGCCAGTCGGGATAGGACCGCCGCCACCGGCCCGGCGTTGTAACCGACCACAACCACGACATCTTTGATGCCCGCCTCCCACAGGAGGCGCACGGCGCGCTCCACGAGGGGGAGACCTCCCAGGCGCACGAGCGCCTTCGAGCCGCCGCCGGTCACCGCGCGTAGGCGGAGCGACCTCCCCGCCGCCAGGACGATCGCGATCCTCGCTGCAGAGGGCGGGGCTCCCAGTCGTACCCCAGTCGCCGTCGGGGAGGTCGCGCGGCTCACAGGCGAACGATCGGGCACGTGAGCGTCCGGGTAATCCCTCCGACCGCCTGGATCCGGGCCACTACGAGCGTGCCGAGCGCGTCGATGGTTCCGGCCTCCACGAGGGCGATGACGTCGTATGGGCCCGTGACGACGTGGGCTGAGATCGCCCCTTCGAGCTTCGCCAGCTCAGCTCTAACCGAGGCGGCCCTCCTGGCCTCGGTCTGGATCAGCACGTAGGCCTGCACCACCTGGCGTCGCCTCCGGTGAGTTGTCGCTTCTTGCCTCCATCATGGAACCTGCTGCCGCATGCCACAACCGCCGCAGCCAGCCTTGATGTACCTGGCCCGCCATGGCTCTCGACTGCCCTTTGGTGGGGGACGAGAGAGCGGGGCGCACACGACAGAGGTGATCACGGGGGCCGAGCTGCTTCCGGACGGCGCTGGTCAGGAGGGGAATCGGAGTTCTTGCATCCCTCAGGAACCGATCGACTAGTCAGGCGGCGAATCGGTGTTTCCGCGCCTGCAGGCTCTAGAACGCGGAGTGAGTAGCTGTCGCCCGCCGGCGCCGATCTCGTTCACGTAACCGCCTGGTCGGTCTTGAGGGTCACCAGCACGTCGAGCTCTACCTGCACCGCTTTCGAGACCAGCCATCCCCCCGCCTCGAGGGCCAGGTTCCAGCTCGCTCCGAACTCCTCCCGGTCGATCTCGGTCGTGGCGGAGAATCCCGCGCGCCGGTTCCCCCAGGGGTCTTCGCTCAACCCCGTAAACTCGGCCTGGAGCACGACCGGGCGGGTGACGTCCCGGATCGTGAGGTCCCCCGTCACCACGAGGCGATTCTCACCTGGGAGCTCGACCTTGGTGCTCGCGAACCGGATCTCGGGGAAGCGTTCCAGGTCGAGGAAGTCCGCCGAGCGAAGGTGTTTGTCGCGGTCCTTGCTCCCGGTGTCGACGCTGGACGCTTGGATCACGAGCTCCGCCGACGATTCCTCGGGATCCTCGGCCACCTGGATGGCTCCCGAGAACTCCGAGAAGTGCCCCCGGACCTTGGTGACCATCAGGTATCGGGCCACGAAGGCCACCGACGTATGGACGGGGTCGACCTCCCATGTGCCGGCCGCGGGCGCCTCGATCCCATCGATGATCCTCGAACCGGTCCCGCCGCTCATGCCCTCCTCCGTGAGACACCCGCCCCCCCCCAGGAACTGGGCGGGTCTAGGGAGGCGAGTCTACTTTCCGCAGAATCGGGGGCTCCGAGGCCGACTCTCCATGGTTATTCAGGAATTGCAGAGCTTCGGCAACGGCCGCCCTCAGGGCATCCCAGCGGGCAGCTCATGGTCGCCCTCTACCGGTCCGGCCGCCACGCGGACGCCCTCGAGGTGTACCGGCGGGGTCGTCAGGTCCTCAACGAGGAGCTCGGCCTCGAGCCCAGCCCCTTTCTCGCACAACTCGAACGGCAGATCCTGAGCCACGACCCGACGCTGATCGCTCCGGTGCGTCGCGTACTCCCGGTCGGAACCGTCACGTTCCTGTTCACGGACATCGAGGGCTCGACGCGGCTGATCAAGCAGCTCGGGGAACGCTACGGCGAGGTCCTTGCCGAGCACGAGCGCATCCTCCGGGACGCTGCCGAGCGGTGCGAGGGACGCGAGGTCGACAATCAGGGGGACTCGTTCTTCTTCGCTTTCGCCAGCGCCAAGTCGGCACTCGCTGCCGCGGTTATCGCCCAGCGCGAGCTCGCTGAGCACCAGTGGCCGGACGGCTCGCGGGTCCGCGTGCGGATGGGCCTCCACAGCGGCGAGCCCGCGGTCGGCGAGGAACGCTACATCGGTCTGGCCGTGCACCGGGCGGCCCGGATCGGCGCGGCCGGACACGGGGGTCAGGTCCTCCCGTCGAACGCCACCCGCGAGCTGGTCGAGGACGAGGTCGGCGGCGTCACCGTGCGCGAGCTCGGTACCTACCGGCTCAAGGACATCGACCGACCGGAGCCGCTGTACCAGCTCGACATTGACGGCCTGGAAACCGAGTTCCCCCCGCTGAAGGCCGAGCGCTTCGTCGCGCCGAATCCGGGGCGGCGCCGGAGGCGGGTGGTCGGGGCGGTGAGCGTCGCTCTGGCCGTGGTCGCCGCCGCGATCTTCCTCATCGTCTCCGGGGGCTCGGGACGGCCCCAGCCGAACAGCGTCCTCCGGATCGACCCGAAGACGCTCGAGGCCACCCAGGTCGCGCAGGTCGGCGACGCGCCCGATCTCATCATCGCGTCCGGCGGCTACCTCTGGGTCACGAACAACATCCTTCGCGACTCGGCCGAGAGCGACATCGTCGAGGCGGGTGATCACACGCTCATTCGCGTCGACCCCGCGGCCGGAACCGCAGTTCCCGTCGGCGGCATTTCGCCGTGTGGGCTCGCGGCCGACCCCTCCGGCGACGTCTGGGTCGCCAACTGCTTCCCCGAGGGCAACGGTCAGTCATCGAACGTCGTCCGGGTGGACGCCGGGTCGCTCCACTTCGAGCAGATGCTGCAGGTCCCGGGTGGGCACTTCTACTACCGCGGGATCGCCTACGGGGGCGGCTCGCTCTGGCTATCCGACCCAGACCACAGCGGCGTGTTCCAGGTCGATCCGCGCACCGGCGAACGGAATCCGATTCGACTGCCCGGAGCCCCGGGATCGCTCGCGTGGTCCGGGGGGTATGGCGATCTCTGGATCACCGCGTTCGATGACGGAAGCATCACTCGGCTGCACGCAGCGAATGGAAGACTGGATACGACCGACCTCATCGCCACGAACCCCGGCTCTGTGGTGGTCGAAGGAAGCGACCGTCTGGGTCGCGGACTGGTCGGAGCCCCACGTCGTGCGTCTCGCCGCGGTCGGGGCGACCTCGCCCTCGCCCGGTCCCCCTTCCTGTGCAGCACGCAGGGTGTCCGAGATTCTCCTGCGTCTGGAGGGTCGCCGCGGGCGCAGGCTTCATCTGGGCGACGACGCCGGAAGATGACGCGCTCTGGCGCATCGATCCGAACACGAATGCCGTCACGCGTATCCCCCTCCCGT
Organism: uncultured Actinomycetes bacterium; assembly: GCA_963772375.1. Classification (GTDB taxonomy): domain Bacteria; phylum Actinomycetota; class UBA4738; order UBA4738; family JACQTL01; genus DATBHM01. The sequence goes on along the minus strand of CAVYXG010000009.1, from coordinate 112,989 downwards.
ACCCGCCGACCGGGGTGACCGCGGACGCAGACGACGTCTGGGTGACCGTGCGAGGACGTTGACGGGATGGGCGGTAGATGTTGTCCGTGCAAGTCTCGTTTGGGCCCTGATCAGTGAGCTCGCGGACACAGCGAAAGACGCGAGGGTGTCTTTCATCCGCGTCTCCATTCGTCGGTTGAAGCTGACCCCATCCTCTCTGTGGTTCCCATTCCGATTCAGCTGGAGCCAGCAGCGAGAGAGATCGAGGAGGAACTGCTCAGCCCGCCTACTTCTTCGCAGCTTCGCGTTTCTCAGCTAGGGCCTGTCGAGCTTTCGCGAGCGCGGCACGCCGCTTCTCGAGCACGGCAGGGTCCGTAATCGGCTTTCGCGGTCGCTTTGCCGGAGAGTCGGTCTTGGCCGGCCGACCCCGTCGGCGACCGTTGTCGCCGATCGACTTGTTCTTGGAACCCGGCGGCCGGCCGCGGCGCTTTCCAGTCGAGGCCGCTGGAGCGATCACGACCGCTGCCTTCCTGCCCCGTCGTGGGGCGCGGGATCCGGCCTCGAGTTCGGCCAGGTGAACCTGGCAGAGGTCCTTCACTCGGTTCATACCACCGATTCGGAAGGTGACTGACTCCACCGCCGGTCGGCCGCAAACATCACATACGAGGATCGTCCGCTCGCCCATCCAAATGCTCCCTCCGTCCGAGACCAGACACTAGCGGTATTTTTTGTTGACTCCCGCACCAATCGAGAAGTCGCCAGCTGGAGGAGATCATTCAAATCGAGTCGCCACAAGAGGAATGAACAGAAGTGGCGGATGGAGGACTTGATGATGGACGTGGCGTAACCCCCCTGACACCTTCGTCCCATGCTGGTGGCAGCCCGCCCAACTCGAGGGGGCAAGCGCGTGGCGTTCAGCCGTGGCGCTCGAGCTGAGCCATTCGAGCGTCATCCCAAACGACGACGCTTCGCTCCCGGGCAAGCCGAGCGGCATCAGGTGTGAGGCCAGACGGGCTTACCAGTACGGCTCGCACATGTCGGTCCGGGGGGAGCACTCCGAGCAACGAGCGAACAACGTCGACACCAACAGGCCGCGCGTGATCCTTGCATTGCACGTAGAGGCAGTCCTCGACACCGACCTCGTCGATGCGCGTTGCGATGAGGTCGACGCCCCCGTCGCGGGATCGCGGAGTCCTGTCAACGGTCCACCCGACTCGCCGCAAGATCGCTGCGCAGCGCTCCTCGAGCTGGATACCTGGAGGGGGCGTGTCCGAGGGCACCAGGATTGCGGACGAACTCGCCAGCCCAAAGAGTCCGAAGAGCTCGTCGCGGGTGAGACCGGCACCGAGATCGAGCGAAACATCGTCGACCACCTGGTCGAAGAGCCGCTGCTTCGCTGCGATGACCTCGTCGATGCGTTCCTCGATCGTCCCGATCATCGAATACTTGAACACGGTCACGGGGAAGACCTGACCCATCCTGTGAGTCCGGTCCTCGGCCTGGCGCTCGATCGCCGGGTTCCACCATCGATCGACATGGAACACGTACGAAGCATCCTGAAGGTTCAGGCCAATGCCTCCGGCCCGGAGCGACAGCACGAGCGCCCGATGACGCTCGTCATTCTTGAACCGTTGGATCACGTGGTCACGCTCGACGCTTGTCATGCCGCCCGTGTATGTCAGCGGATTGAATTCGTTGAGGGCGCGTCGCACCGCGGCAACTCCGAATCGCTCATCGGTGAACTGGGAGAACACGAGCGCTCGGTGGCCCGCGTCGGTCAACACTTCCATTCGACCGCGAATGTCGGTGAGCTTGGCGGACTGCCCGGTCCGCGGACAGGAGTTGCAGATCTGCTTGAGTCGCAGGATCAGCTCGAGGACGTGTTCGACGCGGATCTCCGCGCCGCGCTCCTCGAGCTGGAGTACGCCATCGCGCTCCGCTCTGTCGTAGGTGAGCTGCTGTTCTGAGAGGAGCGGCATTGACAACGTGATGACCTGCTTGGGCGGGAGATCGAGCAGCACATCCCCCTTGCGCCGCCGGAGCTGCAGCCGGCGGTGTCGCTCGAGCATGTCGCTCGTCGACGAGTAGCGCACGGGCGGACCGCCAGGATCCCGATCGACGAACTCCATGATCGAGGCCAGGTCGTCGAGCCGGTTCTCGAGCGGAGTGCCGGTCATGGCCCACGATCGGCGGCGGTCGAGCAGCTTGCAGGCCCGACTCACCCCGACCTCGCGGTTCTTGATCTTTTGCGCCTCGTCGAGCACGACGATGTCCCACGTTCGTCGGCGCGGAGGCGACTGCGGATTGCCGGTGAAGTCTGATCGCAGCGTCTCATATCCCACGATGATCACGTGCGCTTCGGTCGCCCACTGCCAGGCACGGTCTCTCGGCGGACCATGGACGATCATCAGGCGTAGCTCCGGCGCCCAGCGGCTGAGCTCACGCTTCCACTGCTCGCGCAAGCTGGCCGGCACCACGAGCAGGACCCGTTCGATCTCACGGCGATGGCAGAGGATACGAATGGCTGCCGCGGCTTGGACCGTCTTCCCCAGTCCCATGTCGTCGGCGAGGAGGATCCGGTCCCGGTCCAGGAGAGCTCGCACGCCATCGAGCTGGTATGGAAGGAGATGGCTCGGCCAATCGAGGATCGTGTCGGGACCGGGGAGCAGTGCATCGAGTGGCACGAGGAGAAGAACGCGCAGGCGATCGGCGAGCGACGGGACCTCCGGCACCGTGGGGTGCGTTCGCAGACGGGCGCCAAGTCGGGCTGCGCTCCCGTCGCTGGGTGCAACCGGCGCGCCCGACTGACGCTCTGGGCGCTCGGTCAGATCGAACGCTGCGGCTTTCCCTGCGGCGATCGCCGTCCGCAAGAGCCACTCCACCGGCGTCGGCGAGATCCTGTTCGGGGGGAGCGCTTGCGTCTCAGCTGCACGCGCCGTGCCGAGTGGAATCCGGAGGGCGACATCGGCCGTTGGCCTCCGCACCCGACGTCGGAACCACCTGCGGCGCAGAGGCGCGTCGGTTCCCCGCTCGGTCCACCACGCCGATCGGCTCACATCGACGCGAAGGCCTCGTCGATACCCCTGGCTGCACGTTCGAAAGGTTCGAGCACCAACCCTCGACCGCGCAGGGCGTCGAGAAGGACTCGAACAGGCGAGTCCGGAGCAGGTGGGGCTGCCACCCAGAATACGTGCAGCGCATCGTTCAGCTCCTCGGCCGATTCCGATGCCGCATGAACCGCGGACGCCCCGTCCGCCACCCGGCAGAGAGGCACGAGCACCTCGAGATCCTCCGCGAACACCAGCGGCGGTACCTCTTCGGCCCGAGCCAGCAGGAGCAGCGGTTCGCGCGGGCAGGCGGTGAACAACGGGAGGCACAGAGCCCGCACGGCCTGCCGCCTTGCCTCGCCGGCGCGCCACAGAGACGATGTAGGGACGTCAACCCGGCTGAAGGAGAAGTCGACCGGCTCGCCGCGGCCGTTCACCAGAAACAGCGCGCCCCGAAGTCCCCCGGTGCCCTCGTCGACGAACCGCAGATAACCGGCGAGGCCGATGTCGTCGAGGTCATCACGATCGCGGAAGGGGATGGGCACGTGCTACTCCGTCACGCCATTCCCGTCCGTAACTCCCTCGGGTGCGCGTTGCAGCGCCGTGTCCTCGCCGTATTCGACGTGGAGCTCCTCTTCCTCGAGGTCGACCTGGCTCGACGGATACAGGCGGCGGAGATCCCACTCCGCGATCCACCGGCGCACGTGTGAACGCATGCGACGGCGGGTCGAGTGCTCGCTCCCCCAAGCATCCGGGGGAACCCAACCGTACGCCTCACCGTGGACGTCACGAAGTCGCTCGTAGGTGGTCCGGAGCTGGGTCTCGTCGGGGGGCACCAGCTCGAGGTCGTCGCGCTCGATCATTCTCATGCCGATCTCGGCGCGGGCGGCGAGCATCGCCCAGTCGTCGGTGCCCTTGCTCCTCAGCTTGGGACCCACGGTGTCGCGATCGCCCTTCTCCTGGAGCACGGCGATGTCGAAGTCGGTCGTGATCGTCGCCACCGCGGTGACTCCCACGAAGACGTCCTCACCGACCCTGCCCATGAGCCTCGCGAGCTCGGCGTAGGACTTCCCCCGCTGGAGGATGCTGTATCGGCCCACGAGCTCGACCTCATCGATCAGCAGCACCCAGCCCGCGTATCCGGCGCCCATGATGAGCCGGCTGACGAACGCGAACCGCTCCCGAGCCAATCGCGCAAGCTTCACGGCCTTGACGGGGTAGGTGCTGAGCTCCCCGATCTGACGGAGCCCACCCCGGATGTCGCGGATCGAGATGCTGTCACCCGACCAGAAGTTCGTGATCTTCTCCGTCAGCTCGGGATCGCTCTTGAGCCGCTCATACAGCAGCAGCGTCGCGGGGAACAGCGCACTGAGACCGCTCATTTCCTCGTGCGCCCACCGGTAGAAGTCGACGTACGGCGGGGAGTCGGGCCTGATCTTCAGGGCGATCTCGCTGACGGCCGGGCCGTGTTGATCGGGGACCTCGGCCTGGTCGACCGCCGCCTTGAAGAGCTTCCGGAGGTCGTGGAGGGGAGTCTCCTTGCTGATGACAACGCGACTGCAGACGAAGTTGCGCGACAACGCGAGGTGCTGGAGGTATTCCAGCACGTGTGACTTTCCGGTGCCGAAGTCGCCGGACACGAGGAGACCCGGGACCGGTTCGCCGCTCTCGATGGACGGTCCGAGCGCATCGAGCTGTTGTAGGAATCTCTTCTCGACCTCGGCCTGCCCGCAACCGAGGACGCTCACGGCATCCCGGTTCGGCACGCCGCTGCGGAGCGCCTCAAGCGCGCGCCGGCACTCGGTCCGGTCCGGGACGGCCGCGCCGGGCTCGGTGGTCACACCGGCACCGCCATCGGGGCGGCCGAGGAGACACGGACGAGAGAGGACATCGGGTTCACGAGCTTCGTGTCGCGGATCTCGTCGTACACCCGGAACTTGAGGGCCTGGTACTCACCCACGCCCCTGCCGCCGGAACTGTCGTCGAGGAACTCCGGAGCGGGCACAACGGCGAGCAGGAACCCGTCCAGGCGGTCGGTGGAGTCGATGAACTGGCGGAGCAACTCGTACGCGTCCAGGCGCGAGGTCTTCGTGTAGTACACGAGACCATCCCGCGGGTTCCTCGCCACCGTGATCCGGGCGAGATCGAGCGTGGCCACGAGGCCCGGGTGCCCCGCGGAGCGCACCCAGTGCAGCATCGACTCGAAGACGTACCGCGCGTTGGCCCGGTTGACCCGCGTAAAGATGTTGTAGGGCTTGACCGCTCCCACGGTCCTGACCCTTCCCGTGAGCCAGTCCGTGATCACCTCCGTCGTCGTGGCGCCGTCGGTTCCACCCGAGAGCTGCGCCAGGCACAGCTGGGTCATCGCGACCCGGAAGTCCTTGGCCAGCGTGCTGCGCATGAACACCGCCCTGCTCACCTCGCGACGAAGCTCCCCGCGCAGGAACCCGGCGTCGAGGTCGTTGGCGCGCGCGACGGCATCCACGAACGGGGCCCCGTCGGTGGTGGGAACCGCGTAGCCGGCGGATCGGGCAAGATCGCCGAGCACCGTGACGGCCAGCCGTTCCCAGGGGATCTGCTCCGCGATCCGGAAGAAGAGCTGATCCACCATGTGAACCCGTGTCTCGGCCGCGCTCGCCCGGGCAACCAAGTATCCGCGGTCCTCGGCGGCGCGGCCGAGGCCCTCGATGATCGTCCGGGCCGCCGGCTCATCGTTGGGAACGACGAACTTGATGGAGGCCCCTCCGGCCTTCACGAACTCATCCAGATACTCGCGACCGATGAAGCCCAGCCAGTCGTCCGGGCGCATCTCAGCGGTCATGCCCTGGCTCCGAGAACTTGACGCCGTAATAGACGACCGGCGTGCCATCGGGCGCCACGAATGTGATCAGTTGCGACGCCCCCCTGGTTCCCGTGCTGGCAGGGAAGGACACGCGTGCCCCGGTTCTCGTCGTCGTCACCCCGCTTCGGTCGAGGAAGAAGACGTCTCGGGCGAAGTCGGTCCTGTCGTAGTCCCTCGCCGACCCCGGCAGGAGGGTCAGCGCCCGGTACACGTTGCCGAGCGTCGTCCCCTGCACGCCCTCGGGACCGACGACGAGCCGGTACGCACCGTAGAGCGACTCCAGGAACTGCTCCGGGCGGAAGCGAGGCTTCTTCGACTGGTTCCTCTCCAGAAGAGCGACGAGGTGGGTGGGTCGGAGCCCCGTCACCCTGGCGCGGTCGACCTGGACTGCCCTGGCCTCGGGCAAAACCTTGAGCAGCGACGGGAACGACACCAGCCGGTCGTCATGCCGGTGGATCTGGAGTCCGCGACTCCTGGCCACGTCCATCAACTCGTCCTCGTAGCGCTCGCGAAGGACCACCTCCTCCTCCCCGGGCGTGAGGGGCCAGGCGACTTCGGCGGTTCGGGCTTCCTGACGCGCCGCCTGGTCGGCGACCCTCAGATTCACCGCGGTCTTTCGGATCTTGGCGATGTCGCCGCTCTGCGCTGCCTTGACGAGCTGCTTGGCAGCGGAGCCAAGCGCGGCTGCAGCCTTGGCGGCTGCTGTGGCCGCGCGCTCGGTGTCAGCGCATGCCTGTTCGAACTCACCCAACGGGCCAGTCTCCTCTCATGCTCGTTTGCCCGAGCGTATAAGTTTTCGGCCGCCGCAGGGAAGCTCAGCGAATGCGCGCCGTGCGAGCACGCACCAGCGGCTACGCGACCGGAATCATCACCGCCACGGGCGCGGCGGTCCGTCCCTGAGCGTCTGGCGGGCCTGGCACCCCGAGCTCGAGCCCACCCCGAACGGTCGCGGGGCCATGACCAGCAGGAACGCCCAGAATCCGGGGCACGCACCCGCAGGACATCGTTCCGCTGCGAACCGCAGGACATCGTTCCGCTCGCGCAGGTCCTCTGACCGCAGGACATCGTTCCGTCTGAACGCGCCCACGCCGTGTCGGGTGTGTGCTTCCTCGTTCGTTCGAGCGAGGAGGTCGGGGTGTCCGTGGAGGATCTGCGCAAGGAAGCCGTTCGGCGTCGTCGAGCTGGCGAGAGTGCCGATGAGGTCGCCGCGGCGCTCGGGCGGAGCACCCGGTGGGTCCGCAAGTGGGTGGTCCGTGCCGAGGAGGAGGCCGGCGAGGGATGGGCCAGGGGCCGGTCACGGGCTCCGCACCACTCCCCGACGAGGGCCCCGGAGAACCTCCGCCGACTGATCGTCGACGCCCGGCTGCGCCTGCAGGACAACCCCCGCGCCCAGTACGGAGCGCTCGCGGTGGCCTGGGAGCTCCGGCGCACCGGCGTCGATCCCGTGCCGAACCGGTGGACGATCGAACGGGAGATCGCCCGGGCCGGACTGGCGAGGCCCCGGCGGCGGCCGGCCGGGTATGTGCCGAACGGCACGCCCTACCCAGCCCCACCGGTGCCGGAGCCGGGGGACCTGCACCAGATCGACATGGTGGGGCCCCGGCACCTGCACGGCGGCGTGGAGTTCCATGCGTTGAACCTGCTCGACGTCGGCTCCCACGAGGCGGCGAGCGAGATCGTGGAGGTCCCCCGGCCGAACGTGCTGGCCACCGGGCTCGCCGGGATGTGGTCGAAGGTGGGGATCCCCCTCACCGCCCAGTTCGACAACCACTCCAACTTCCGGGGCGGCATCCCGCCGATGTGGGCCACCTTCGGCCCCGTGGTGGCGACGTGCCTCGACCTCGGCGTGGTGCCGCGGTTCATCCCGCTGCGCGAGCCGTGGCGCAACGGGGTGGTGGAGCGGTTCAACGACGTGTGGGACAAGAGCTTCTTCCGGACCGAGCGGTTCACCGGCCTGGAGCACCTCAGCAGGGAGAACGCCGCGTTCATCGAGTTCCACAACGTCCAGCACCGCTACGGCGCCCACGGCGGCAGGAGCCCCGAGGAGATCTGGCGGGGGCGAACCCGCGACGTGCTGGACCCCGCCTACCGCCCACCGGGCAGGCTCCCCGCGAAGGGGTGGATCGAGGCGGTGCGTTACGTCCGCTCGAACGGCGTCGTGGACCTGTGGGGCAGACGGATCACGCTGGCAGAGGCTCACCGCCACGCCTACGTCACCGCCGTCATCCGGGTGCGGGCCAAGGCGGTCACCGTGGTGACCACCGACGGCGACATCGCGTACGAGGGACCGTTCACCGTCAGCCGCGAGCTGCGGTGAGCCACCTGAGCGGAACGGTGTCCTGCGGGTGACGGACCTGCCGAATCACCGGAACGATGTCCTGCTGTTCAAGAGGTAGCGTGCTGACGTCCTGACCTCGTGAAGAGACTTCAACGGCCACCGTCGCTGAGCCACGCCTGCCGACGCTCCATTCCTCCAGGCAGAAGCGAGGAACCATCATGCGTTGTCCCCATTCGTCAAGTGTCGCAGCGAGGTCCGACACGCACAATCGGTGCGTAGACACGGCGTCCTCCACCGGGGGAAGGGCGTGTCCGTAATGTCCGTTACCAAATCGGCGGGGCGACGTTACCTGGTTGCGAACGATGGAGCGCCCGACCTGTGAGGACTCAGTTTTGTCCCAGTCCTACTCCAGCACTCCAGCGGGGCTAGCAAAGAATCCGGCAAACAATCGCCGCCAAGCCAGATCCGCCGCCGTCCAGGGAGTCTAGCGAACCCCGACGGCCCCGAAATGGGGACGGCGGAGGAGTGGAGGCATGCGCCGACCACGGCGACGCCAGGGTGTCGAAGGCGAGAGTAGGCGGCCGTCAGGCCGCGTCGTTCACGTGTTCCCGAGCACGGCACCGCGCCAGGGTGATCGCATTGACCGCGCGTAGCCGAGGAGGTCGACCATCTGCCGCTGCCACCCCTTGGCGGAGGCCCGGTTGATGTACAGGGTGTCCTCGATGCCGCGGTTGATGGACTCGGCGTCGGGACGAAGGACGTGCAACCGCTCGAAGTCCTCGGAGCCCTCCGGGATCGGCCGGAGGTTCTCGGTTCGGTTCAGATCCCGGCGGTCGTCGTCGTCGTTCTGGTGTCGGCGTACCACGATGACCCGTGAAGGTTCAAATACCCGGATCGCGTTCATGCTGCCCATCGGTACTCATGGATCAACCCGCCCAGGACGTCTCGCCGCCGAATCCTGGGGATTGGACCCGTAGTACTTGGCATCCCGATCGCGCAGCAGGAACCGAACGCCCGAAAGCCGGTCGTCGATGGCGAGGTTGCGGGCCTGCTGGGTGACCCATGCCGTGTCGGGGTGTGCGTGACCCCCGCCACGTGGACCCGCCGGGTGGAGAGCTCGATGAAGAACAGGACGAAGATCGTCTTCAGCCTGATCGTCTCGACGGTGAAGAAGTCACACGCGAGGATGCCCGCAGCCTGAGCCCGGAGGAACTCGGACCACGTGGGACCCGATCGCCGGGGAGCCGGGTCGAGGCCGTGACGGAGCAGGATGGTGCGGACCGTGGTCGCCGAGACCCGGAGCCCCAGCTTCAACAGCTCGCCCCGGATGCGCTGATACCCCCACCGGGGGTTCTCCCTGCAGAGGCGTACGAGAAGGTCTCGGACCTCCGGGTCGACGGGCGGTCGGCCGGGGCGGCCCCTTCTCGGCCCATCTCGTCCCGAGGGCGGCGCGCCGTTCCGAGCACGCGGCGGGACGACAAAGTACAGAAGCGAGAACAGCATGGCTCTCCTTCCCGTGGCGGAGGCCGCATGCTATCGGTGCCCGTCGGCCAACGGATCGGAGATTCTGAACCCTTCAGGGTTGACCCGTGCAACCCCGGGACCCCGGGTCGATCAGGCACCGAGGCCCGAACATAAGACGTTGAGCTGAAGCGGAGAGTGCATCACCTCGGCCGTATAGGATGCGTCGAACGGACCTGCGCCGTCCGATCATGACCGGTATCGGCGCGGTTCCGAGCGAGGGAGGTGCCCCATCTTCATCGGTTTGCGATTCGAGCTTTACAAGCTGATCATGGCGCTCGTCCAGAAGCAGGACTTCAAGCTGCAGGTCGTCCTGCCCCTGGAGTTGCCGGGCAACGAGCGCATCGAGGTCGACCCGCTGGCGCCCGAGTTTCCCCGCCTGTTCCGGGCCCGGAACTTCCCGGCGTCAGAGCATGCCACAGCCCGGTACCGCCGCATCGTGCGCTCGAAGCCGCTGCTGCACCTCATCTCGCGGATCGGGCCCCGCCGCACCGCCCCCATCCCCGACGACCCCAAGGCCTTCCTGGCCGCCATCTACCCGCGGCGCTTCCGGCGCCTCTGGCCGAACGCGCCGGCCGTGCCCAACCACCTAGCCCGGTCGACCGATCCGCTGGCCGCCCTGGCGCTGCGCGGTCCGTTCGCCAGCTACCTCCGCAGCGCCACCGAATCCGCGGACGGCAATCCGACCGGCGGCATCGCCGGACCCGGCGACTACGTGATCGACATGCAGGTGTTCGAGGATTACCCGGTCAAGCCGGGACTGGCGCGACTCGGCGGCATCGCCGTGTTCGGAGTCGACGGCGACCGTCTGTTCACACGCGGCATCGTCCGTGAGGGGAAGCTCTGCGCCCCGGACTCGCCCGAGTACCCGCTCGTGCAGCGGTCCTTCCTGTGCGCGGCCAACACCCACCTCACGACGCTCGTCCACAACTCGACGGTTCACCTCTCATACGTCACGCCCATGGCCATCGCCACCACGAACGAGCTCCCCCCGGACCACCCGGTGCGGCGCCTGCTGCACTTCACCTTCCAGGCCGTCCTGATCGGAAACTTCGAAGTGGCGACGTTCCAAATCGTGGGGCCAAAGGGCTTCGCCACGGAGCTGTTCAGCCACGACTACCCAACGTTGGTGGAGATCATCAACCGGCACATCCGAAGCTTCCGCCTTGCCGACCTGGATCCGGAACGTGACATCGCCCGGCGCGGGATGGAGCGCACCCCGTTCGGGCAGCCCCGCCGTGACAACATGCTGTGCTTCTGGAACGCCACCCGGGAATTCGTCCACCGGTACCTCGCCCTCTATTACGCAGACGACTCGGCGGTGGCGGCGGATCCCGCCCTGTCCCGTTGGCGCGACGAGCTGGACCGCCTCCTCCCGGGCGGCCTAGCCGACGACTCGGGCTGGATCGGCGCCGGCCCTCTGACCCTGCCAGAACTCGAGCGCATCTGCGCCGGCTTCATCCACACCAGCACGGTCACGCACGACCAACTGAACAACGTGGTGTGGAACTACTCGACGCTGAACTTCCTCATCCCCACGATCGTGCCGGAATCGGGAGAGCTGCAGGACCGGCGGCTCTCGTTCGACTTCGTGAACACCCTGATCGGGACATGGAAGCCGTTCAACATGCTGTTGGACGGGATCTCCGCGCTAGCCCTGGACGAGCCGGCCCGTGAGCTCATGGACGGCTACGTGGAGCGCCTCCGTCGTATCGACGACGACCTCGCCGCGACCTATGGCGATCGAGTGCCGGACGTGACGTACGCTCGCAATCTGAACTTCTCCGTGAGCAACTGATCCAGCCCGGTTCTCAGGCCCGGTCGGACTTCATCGCGTCCGTCTGCGGCCGTGGGCGCTTCCGCCGCCCTCCGGCCGGCCGGGGCGTCCCGCCCGCCTCGGGAGTGTCGCTCCCCTCTTCGGGCGAGGTTCCCTGAGCCGTTCCGGTTGCGGTGAGGCATCGAACCATCTCGGCCAGGTCCTCCCGATGCTCGGTGATCATCCGCTCGGCCAGCCCAAGCAACCCGGCGATCTGCTGCGGGCGGGCGTCGTCCAGGTTGAGCCGCACCCCGCGGAGGTCCGTGTCCAACCTCAAGTACCGGCTCTTCGGGTGCTGGGGACGGATGATGCCGCCGAGCAGTTCGTCGGAGATCTCGCTGGTGCCGTCGAACAGGACGCCGAGCATGCCCATCCCCATGCGCAACCAGTTGCGGCTCCACAGCTCCCGGTAGGTCGGGATCTCCTCCGGCGGGCGTCCCGTCCCCAGCGATAGGATCAGGAAGTCGGGATCCCGATACCCCTCCTGACGGGCCTGGTACAGCGCCTCGAAGTAGGCCACCGACGACGGGTTGTTCGCCACCATGCCGCCGTCGATGAGGACCAGCTCGCGGCCTCCGGCTCGAAATTGCATCGGGGGGAAGTACGTCGGCGCAGCCGTGGTGGCCCTGGCCACCTGCGCCATGGTCGGGTCCACCGAGGCCCCTCCCTGAGCCTCGCGGCTCCGGAACACGAACGCCCGGCCCGCCCTCCAGTCGTAACTCGGCACGATGACGTTGGCCATGGCCTCAGACAGGCGGGTCGTGCCCAACAGCTTCCCGAGCAGCGCTTCCAGGCCGGCGGCGGAATACCTCGCGTTGCTGTATCGGTTGGGCATGGTGAGCGCGCCCCACCGCTGGGCCACCACCGGGCGCGCCGTTCGGACCTGCTGCCACCGCAGGGGCCGCCACGCGATGCGGGGGAAGATCGTGCTGCCGAACGTCACGTAGATGTCGAGCACCTCCTGGGCCGTGTACCACGGCCTCCCATCGGGCCCGGGCCTGGTGAGCCCGAGGGCGATCATCCCTCCCGTGGACGTCCCGGCGATGACGTCGAAGAGACTGGCCACGGGCCGTCCCGACAACAGCTCCAGCTCCGCCAGGACGCGCACGCACATCACCCCCCGCATGCCGCCGCCGTCGATGGAGAGGATCCGGATGGGATCCTTGCGCTGGCGGCCCTCGTCCAGGACGCCCCGGTGGCCAGAGTCGGCGCTCACGGCCGTACGCGGTTCCAGGGCGCGAACGCGTTCTTCACCCCTCGCAGCGAGGGACCGAGCTCCGGGAAATGACGCAGCAGCAGCTTGACCATGGTCGTGTCGTCGATCCATCGAAGGCCCGACGGCGTGTACATCTTCGGCGTGTAGTCGGTGGTCAGGAAGCGGTCGCTCTTCACGCGCCTCGGCGCCATAACAGCGAACACGCGGAACGCGGTGTCGCTGAAGCCGAACCCGTTGGGCGGCGCCTCAGCGTACATCCCGATCATCAAGTCTACGTCGTCGACCGACCCGTAGACGCCGCGCAGCTCCTCCTGCCACTGCCGGTTCGGGGTCAGCTCCTCGAAGGTCCGGACGGGCTGCTTGTGGAGGAGCTCGCGGAACCGGTTGTACCGCGGGACACCGCGCTCGCGGATCCGAAGGACGTCGGTGGCAGCGAGGTCGATGGTGGTGCCGTCGGCCCGGTGGAACTCCTGAAGGAACCTGGGGAAGTTGTGGAGCTGGATGGCCCCGGGGTTCGCCACGCCGAACGAGTAGAGGCCCGTAGCGAGGCCCATCTCCCGCATCCGCTGGCGCACGTGGACGACCCCGAGATCAGGGAACTCATGCTCGGCGACCACGTGGTCGTCGGCGGGCGAACGGAAGGTGAACTGATCGGGGATCAAGGGGTGGAGCCGGTAGACGGCGGTGAACTCCTCCGTCAGCGTGTAGGGGACGCCGAAGTGGTTCTTCTTCGATCCGGGAATCCCCGTGAGCAGGTCCCACCTGGTGCGTCCGAACCTCCGGACCGCCCGTTCGCCGGCCACCCCCCACCAGTCGATCCGCATGGCCGCCTCGCTGGTGGGGTGGGCGATGATCGCGGGCGTCCATTCGACCGTGTGGATCTTCGCCATCAACGCGGCGTTGATCAGCCGAGCCTTCGCGTAAAGGTGGTCGTCGTTCCAGTCGGAATGCTCGCGGCGCAGCATGTCGCAGATGGCGTTGTGCTCCATCATGAACAGGCCGTGGAGCAGGGCCAGGCCCACCCAGAAGTTCCCGGCCACGCCGGAGAGGTCGACGTGGGCTTCGATCTCGGGTGGAGGCAGCCCGTCGGCGCCGACCTTCAGCTTGCCACCCTCGCCCGTTCGGATGGCCGAGGCGAACGTCGGGTCGTTGCCGTAGACCTGCGAGCCGTCCCACCAGTGGCTGTCCGCCGTCTGGTAGGTGGGTGGCAGACCGCCGTCGGCGGTCCAGGTAGGGTCGCGCCGGGCCCGGGAGATTCTGATGGGGTTCTCCGGCCACGTGTCGCCCTCCTGGAGCGGGAACCGGTAGGCCGTGTCCCAGTCCGGCGTCCCGTGGTCCACCCAGTCGTGGACCTCGAACTGGATCCACGCCGCCGCCAGGAGGTTCAGCGTGGTGGCCGGCTGGAACGAGTCGCGGGTGAGCAACTCGCGGCTGACCACTCGGGGATCGGGTGTGAGCAGCTTCTCCTCGGGCTCGGGAAATGCCTCTTTCAGTGGGATGTTGCGGCCGAAGCGCGTGTGGCTACTCCCCATCGCCGGCATTTCCAGGTCGTTGAACGAGCCATCGATGGACCGGCCGGTTAGGGCCCCCTCGGGCGGCGAGGCCGGTACCGACGCCGCGACGGGCTGGGTCGAATCCGTGTCGTGGAGGTTCCGCCACCGAAGCCGGTGCTGGATGCCCCCGAGAAGCGCCAGCCCGACGGGCTTCGACACCTTGTCCCAGCCCCGGCGATGGTCCTTGCGCTCCGCCCACGAATCGAACCACTCTGAAAGCCGACCAGGCATGCCGTCCCCCCGCTGAGCAACTCGTCGACGACGGCAGCCCAGGTGCGTCGGAGTGCTCACTCAATCAGAGCGGCGCGCCGGGAGTCAATACGCGCGGACCGGCCGGGTAGCGTCGCCGCGACCGGCCGTCGGAGCTCCAGGCCGTCCTGAGCGTCTTACCCGTCTCATCCGTCTCACGAGATCGCTGGACTGAACGAGATTTCGTTGGAGATTCGTTGGTGGAGGCGAACCGGAGCACGGCGGTGGTCGCGTGCGCCGTGCCCGAAGGACCTGAGGTGACGGTGGTCTGCGGCGGGGTTGCGGTCGATGCGCCATCTCCACCGGGGCAATGGGAGAGCCAGAGGGAGATGCGGGCCTCACCGACTGCGATGAGCGACGGAACTGCCCCAGGTTTGGTTGACTCCTGATCTGTGTGGGATCGCCCTCACGGAGGAATCGTGACCCTGGCCTCTGGTCAAGCGGAGCGCGCCCTCAGACGAAGTTTGAGGAGGGCCTCACACCCGGCTCTTGGCGCTCCTGAGAGGTGACCCTGTGCGAATCCGATCCCTAGCCGAAGCGGCGAGCAAGGCGGAAGCGTGTCGGGCCTGCTCCCTCTGGGAAGGCGCTCGAACCTCGTCTTCGACGACGGCTGTCGCGATGCTGTGTTGATGCTCATCGGCGAAGCGCCGGGCCG
Source organism: uncultured Actinomycetes bacterium (assembly GCA_963772375.1). Classification (GTDB taxonomy): domain Bacteria; phylum Actinomycetota; class UBA4738; order UBA4738; family JACQTL01; genus DATBHM01. Next base: position 97,833 of record CAVYXG010000009.1, on the reverse strand, counting down.
ACAAGAGGACGAGCAGGGTAAGCCCTTCGTCGGTGATGCCGGACAGCTGCTGAACGGGATGCTCTGCGCGATTGACATTGGGCGTGAGGACGTCTACCTCGCGAACGTCATCAAGCACAGACCTCCGAGGAACCGAAATCCTTACGCAGGCGAAATCAAGGCATGCCTGCCATGGCTCATCGAGCAGATTCAGCTCGTCAACCCAAAGTTGATCGTGCCGCTGGGCAACTTCGCGCTGCGCAGGTTCGACCGTCGAGCCAAGATCGGAGACGTGCGTGGGAGGTGCTTCTTGTGGGAGGGCCGCACGATCATCCCGACGTATCACCCGTCCTATGTCCGGCGCTTCCCGAAGAGGATGCTGGACTACCGGGAGGACTTCGAGACGATCCGGGCGGCGCTGGAAGCTCTCAAATTGACGGCACCGAACCGCCCTGCTGAACCGACAAGTGACGGTATGTCTCGGGAGCTTGTCGATCCCTTGCGCTTTCCAGCACGCCGATACCCGAACGAGGTTGCCTGCTGACAGTCATCCAGCCAGGTAGCCTGGCGTTACCGATCGGCGTTACCTACCGCATGAAGGACGAGCCGCTGAGCAGCGCTTCAGGAGTCGTCGCAGAGTCCTACTCCAGCTCCAGCACTCCAGCCTCCAGCCGATCGAGGAGTCTACCGAACGCCCGGGGACGCCTGTGCGTACATCAGCATTGGGATGCCGCCCCATATGGCCGTTCGCTCGATTTCCATGCCGAGCTTCTCGGCGACGCGGCGAGACGCGAGATTGGCCTCGCTCACCATGGAGACGATGCGGTCGAGCCCGAGTTCGCCGAACGCGAAGTCGCGCCATGCCGCGCCGGCTTCCGGCGCGATGCCGCGACCCCAATGCGACCGTCGCACGATCCATCCAAGCTCGGTTTCAGGTCTGCCCTCGACCTCCGTCGGGGCCAGGCCGCAATCGCCGACCAGTTCGCCGGTGGCCCGGAGGATGACCGCGCACCGACCGTACCCGAACTCGAGCAGCGTCGCCATGGCGTCGAGGTCGTCCGTGCCCAGCTCGCGGAGCGTGAGTCGGTCGGTCTCGAGCAGCAGCGGACAACCGATCACGTGAGCGTCAGGAGCATCACCGTGGCCTCGGTCGCCTCCAGACTGTGACGGGCGCCGGGTGACATGTTCAGCCAGAAGCCGGGGCCGGCGTCCAGGACCTCGCCGTCCACGCTGAACCGCAGCCGACCGGACAGCACCTGCACGATCGCCGGGCGAGACGCCTGGTGCTCGGTCAGGCCCTCTCCGGCGTCGAACCCGAACACCGTTACGTTGACGTGCTCGTCGCGGTGGATGACCTTCGAGACGACGGCGCCGGGCTGGATGGCCACCACCGCGGCGAGGTCGGGCACAGCCACGTACGCCATCGGTTCTCCTCGGTCGGAATCACATCCAGTGTGACATTGAGGGATCGACACGACCGGTCACGGGTCCCTCGACGGAACAACAACCCGTTCCCAAATCCCCAGATCCGTTCCGAAGCCAACGAGGCTGCGCCGCCCACATGCCAGAACAGGATTGTCTGGCGGCCCCACAGCAGACTCCAGCGTTGACGGGCTGGTCGTGTGGGAACTCGTTGACGTTGCTCGCGACGAGGGCGTGCGCGGGGCCGTGACCAGCAGAAACGCCCGGAATCCGTTCCCAGATCGGCCTGATCCGTTCCCAGTCTGGCCGAGACAGGTGCCTGACCTGCGGCGACACCATTCTTTGCCGGCCCCACTCCAGCACTCCAGCGGGGCTTGGCCAAATGGTAGGAGAAAACTCCTTGCTGTGGCCAAGGCCAGTGCGAATCTCTGCGTATGGGGCGCAACTCCACGGTGAGCCGCCCTGACAGGATCCGGGAGCCGATCGTGTCCAGCACCACCGGTCGAACGCGCCGAGGCTCATGCCGCCGTTCCCACGGTGGCCCTGGACGGCGTCAGCACGGTCACCTCGTCATCCGGGGGAGCGCCCCGCCGGCGGTACGGCGCGCCCTTGCCCCACAGCTTCACGGCTTCCCAGTGGATGCCGGCGATGACCTTCATCGTGAGGAGCGGGGTCCGCACGAACGCGGAGAGCAGCGACCGGCCGGTGAGGGACACCCGGTCCGCCACCAGGGCGGCGTCGAGGACCGGACCTTCGCGCACGATCTCGCGGACCGCCAGGCTCACCCGCTCGCCTGGGACGCGGGTGGTGAAGTCGTAACGCGCCTCCATGTCGATGAAGGGTGAGACGAACAGCTCCTTGTCGAACACGTGGCGCACCCGCTCGCTCGGTTCCGAGCCGGACACTACCGGTGCCAGGTACGAATGGCGCTCCCCGAAGGTGTTGGTCACCTCGTATAGGACCGCCCGGAGCCGTCCGTGGCGGTCGTGGCAGAACCACACGGCGATGGGGTTGAAGACGTAGCCGAGCACCCGGGGGAACGAGAGGATGCGGATCGGCCCCCCCTCCAGGTCGATGCCGGCCCGGGCCAGGTGGTGTTCGACCCACGGTCGGAGTGGGGTGCCGTCGCCGGGCCCGTGATCGGCCGCCCGGAAGCTCACCGGCCCGGGTCGCTCGGCGGCGAACCCAGGGAGGTCGCGGTCCAGCTCCTCGATCTCGTCGAGATCCAGGAGCAGGTACCACACCCTGTAGGACAGCCGGTGCTTGGGGGGGATGTGACGCGCGTGGGTGACCCGGCCGACGTACAGCGCGGAGGCTCGCGCCTCGCTCACGCTACCGCTCCAGCCATCCGACGCTCCGGGTGGGTCACGGTCCGCGAGGCCCACCACGGCGCCGGCGCGCCGAGGGCGGCCGCGACCTCGAGGCCCGAGCGCAGGCCGTCCTCATGGAAGCCGTAGCCGGTCCACGCGCCGACGAACCACGTCCGGTCCACACCCTGGATCCCCGGCAACCGGCGCTGGGCGTTCACCGCCCGGCCGTCGAACTGCGGATGGTGGTAGATGTGCTCGCTCTCCACATGGCGGGGCTCGCGCGAGGGGTTCAGGGTCAGGATGACCGGTCGTTCGGTGCGGAGGTTCTGGAGCCGGTTCATCCAGTACGACAGGCTGACCCGCTCCGAGCCGTCGTCGCCATCCGCCAGGTAGTTCCAGCTCGACCAGACCCGGCGACGTCGCGGCATCAGCGAGGGGTCCCGATGCAGGACCGCCCGGTTCTCCTGGTACCGGAACGCCGACAGCACCGCACGCTCGGTGGGGGAGGCGTCGGGCCCGAGGATCCGGAGCGTGATGTCGGCGTGGGTGGCGAATACGACGTGGTGGAAGCGGTCGGCGCCGCCCCGGGCGTCCCTGATCACCACGCCGTCGGCGTGGCGCTGGACGGCCTGCACCGGCGTCGCCAGCCGGACATCCCGGGCGAAGCCGGCCGAGAGCCGCCGCACGTACTCGCGGCTTCCGCCGGTCACCGTGCGCCACCGGGGCTGCCCGACCGCCCGGAGCAGGCCGTGGTTGTCCAGAAAGCCGGCCATCGACTCCGCGGGGTAGTCGAGCATCGCGTCGAGGCTCGAGGACCAGATACAGGCCAGCATCGGGAGCAGGAAGTCGCGCCGGAACGGCTCCCCGTACCGGCCCCGGTCCAGGAACTCACCCAGCGGCTCGGTGGACCCCGACCCGACCAGGGCGGGAGCCTCGCGCATGAACCGCAGCATGTCGCGGACCATGGTCCGGTAGCTGCCCCGGGCCAGGTTCGGGAGCTGCGCGAGCAGGCCCGGCGCGCTGGCGCCGTACTCGAACCGGCCGCCGTCCCGGGACACCGCGAACGACATGTCGCTCGGCTCCGTGGAGACGCGGGTGGCGGCGAACAGCCGGGTCAGGTTGGGGTAGGTGCGCTCGTTGTAGACGATGAACCCGGTGTCGACCGGAACGACCCGGTCGCCTTCGTCGATCTCGACCGTGTTCGCGTGCCCTCCGAGCCGACGTTCGGATTCGTAGACCGTCACCGCGTGCCGACGGGAGAGCGCCCACGCCGCGCCGAGGCCCGAGATCCCTCCACCGATCACCGCGATCCGCATGCCCCCATGGTCCCCGGCAGTTGCAGAGGTTGTGGGGTGCGAACCTATGCAGTCAACGGCCGCGGCGGCCGGGGCTCCAGGGCATCGCCGACCATGTGGTCGCAGGCCTGCCACAGCGCACGGGCCTGGTCCGGGCTCACCCGGGTCCAGGGCAGCTTGTCCAGGGGTCGGGGCCGGCGGTCGAGCCACAGTTGGCCGGTCGACCGGGACGCCTCCGGCGCGGCGGCGAGCCAGACGATGGTGTCGGCGCCCTCCTCGGGGGTCCGCAGGAGGGGACCCATCAGCCGGCGGAACCGAGGAAGCGAGGCCTCCACCCCGGGCGTGTCGGCCCAGCCCGGATGCATGGCGTGCGCCACCACCGAGGTGCCCGCGAGCTGCCGGGCCCACAGACGGGTCAGGACCACCTGGGCCCGCTTGGCCCTGGCGTAGGCGATCGAGCCCCGGTACGGGTACTCCTCGCTCTGGAGGTCGTCGAGCCGCAACGCCTGGGCGTACATCCCCCCGGAGGTGACCGTGACGATCCGCCCGTCGTCGCTCCTCCGCAGCATCGGCAGGAGCTCGCGGGTGAGCAAGAACGGCCCGAGGACCATCGTGGCGAACGTCATCTCGTGGCCGTCCACTGAGTCCCGTCGTTCGGTGAGCAGCGCCCCCGCGTTGTGGACCAGCACGTCGAGCCGGTGCTCGGACGCGGTGATGGCCTCGGCGAGGGAGCGGACCTTCGACAGGTCGCTGAGGTCAGCGAGGTACACCCCCAGGTCGTCGCGCCCCGTCGCCCCCCGGATGCGCTCGGCGGCGGCCTCGGTCCGTGCCTGGTCACGTCCGATGAGCAGGACGCGGGCCCCGGCCCGGGCCAGCGCCTCGGCGGCCACGAAGCCGAGGCCGGAGGTCGCCCCGGTGACGGCCACGGTCCGCCCGGCCACGGAGGGCGAGGCGGGGTCGTCCCAGTCGAACAGGCGCCGGCGCACCGCGGGGCCGATCCTGGAGAACGACGGGACGACCAGGGCTTCGAGGGCCCGGTCGAGCAGGGAGGCGGCATCAGCCACGGCAACGTCCTTCCTCATCGCACTTGCACAGGTTCATGCATGGAAGCTATCGGGGGGAGACCTAGCCTTGTGGAGAGAACCGATGCAAACAGGAGGATGAAGGTGGCGGTGCTTCGAGAGGTGATCGAGGTGTCGGGGCGGGCAGGTGACGCGTTCGACGCGGTGGCGGACTTCTCCAGCTCCGAGCGATGGGACCCGGGCGTGGTCCGGGCCGAGCGGGTCCGGGATGGCAGCGGGGACCCGAGCGGGGTGGGGGCGGAGTACCTCGTGAGGGTCCGGTTCCGCGGCTCGGAGCAGGACATGACGTACGTGACCACCGAGTACCGGCGCCCCCACCGGGTGGTCCTCCGAGGTGAGGGGCCCCGGGTGAAGGCGGTCGACACCATCGAGTTCGCCGCCGTCCCCGGCGGGACCCGCATCACCTACGAGGCAGACCTCCGGCTCACCGGACTGGCCATCCTCGCCGCCCCTTTCCTCAGGGGAGCGTTCAACCAGATGGGCAAGGCGGCGCTCGCCGGAATGAAGGCCTGGCTCGGCGCGGCCCGCTCGCGCCCGGCGAAGGAGGCATGAGACATGAGCACAGCGGCGATCGCGGCTCGAGCGGAGCGCTCCGATCGGCTCCGCAGCTGGAACCTCGGCGCCGGATCCCTCCATCTCGTGCAGGGCCTCGTCATGCTCGCCATCGCGAGCGGCGTCACCCTGCCGGTGATGTCCAACTTCCTGCAGGACCAGCCCGGCCCAGGGGTTCGCCTCTTCCCCGAGCCGCAGGTCCTGTTCGACCTGCCCGTCGCGCTGCTGGTGGTGGGGTTCCTGTTCCTGTCGGCCCTCGCCCACCTGCTCATCGCCACCGTGGGGTACGGCTGGTACCGCCGGAACCTCGCCCTCGGCATGAACCCGGGGCGCTGGATGGAGTACGCCGTCAGCTCGTCGTTGATGATCGTGGTGATCTCGATGCTCGTCGGCATCTACGACGTCGTCGCGCTGCTCGCGATCGCCGCTGTGAACGCGTGCATGATCCTGTTCGGCTGGGTTATGGAGGTCCACAATCAGACCACCCGGAAGACGAACTGGCTGTCCTACTGGTTCGGCGTGTTCGCCGGTGCGGTCCCGTGGGTGGCCATCGCGATCTACCTCATCGGAGCGGGCCGCGGGGAGGTGGGCCCCCCGACCTTCGTCTACTTCATCTTCGTGTCGATCTTCCTGTTCTTCAACGTGTTCGCCGTGAACATGGTGCTGCAGTACCGCAAGGTCGGTCCGTGGCGGGACTACCTTTACGGCGAGCGGGTGTACATCCTGCTGTCGCTGGTCGCCAAGTCGCTGCTGGCATGGCAGGTGTACGGCGGGACCCTCCGCCCGAACTGATTATGAGCGAACGAACGGTGAAGCGTGCGTCCGGACGGATGCCCATCGCGGGCGTCTCGGAGATGTTGGGCATCCCAGTCCCGACCATCCGGTCATGGGAGCGGCGGTACGGACTCGGGAGCCCGTCCCGGACCGACGGACGCCACCGGCGGTACTCGATCCAGGACGCCGAGCGTCTGCGGGTGATGCGGGATGCCATCAGAGCCGGGCACACGGCCAGGGATGCGGCCGCGATGGCCGCCTCGGGGGCGGGCTCCGACGCCGCCTCGCGACCCTTCGTCGATGCCCTCCTCGCGGCGGCGACCGCCCTGGACGCGGACCGCGTGCGCGCCACCCTGGACGAGGCGGCCGGCCGCCTGGGCGTGGACGCCGCGATCGGGAGGGTCGCCGTGGATGCCCTGCACGAGGTGGGCTCCCGGTGGAAAGCGGGCACGTGCGACGTCGAGAACGAGCACCTGCTCACCGACATGGTCCGGTCGTGGCTGGCCCGCCTGCGGACATTGGCTCCCCCGCCGAGGGCCGTCGCGCCTGTGGTGCTCGCCTGCGGCCCGAAGGAACTGCACAGCGTGGGACTGGAGGCCTTCGCCACGTTGCTCGCGCTGCGGGGATGGCCGACCCGGATGCTCGGTGCCCTCACTCCGCCCGGAGCCCTGGTCGAGGCCTGCCGGACCACCCGAGCCCGGGCCGCGGTGGTGGTGGCGCAGCGGAGCGTCCACCGCCAGAGCACCGTGGCGTCGCTGAAGGCGGTGAACGGGCTGTCCGGGGTGGAGGTCTTCTACGCCGGGGCGGCGTTCTCCTCGAGCGCCTCGCGCCGGGACGCCCTCGGGACGTACCTGGGGGACGATGTCCTGGCCGGGTCGGATCTGATCGGGTCGCGGATCCCCATGCCGGCGACCTCGATCACCGGGTCCGGGTAACCCACGGAACGAGCCCGGACCGGGTCCAGCCACGGCGCGTGGACGAGGGGGGTGGGCAGTCCCACCAGCTCGGGCACGTAGCGCCGGATGTACGCGCCGGTGGGGTCGAACCGGGCGGCCTGTCGCAGCGGGTTCAGCGGACGCGACCGCCGGGGGTCGGTTCCCGTCCCGGCGGCCCACTGCCATCCACCGGCGTTGCTGGCCGGGTCGCCGTCGACCAGATGCGCGAGGAAGTGGCGGGCCCCCTCCTGCCACGGGATGCCGCACCGGCGGACCAGGAACGACGCGGTCACCATCCGGGCCCGGTTGTGCATCCACCCCTCCCCGAGGAGCTGGCGCATGCCGGCGTCCACCAGGGGGAATCCGGTCCGCCCCTCCGCCCACGCCGCGAACAGCTCGTCGTCCTGGAGCCGGGGACCGTCCGGAGGCTCACGGAGGTCCTGGCGGGTGAGCTCGGGCAGCTCGACCCGGAGCTGAGAGTAGAAGTCGCGCCACGCGAGCTGCCGGAGGAACCACTCATCCCCTCCGGCCCGCTCGACACGGTGAGCCACCTCCGTCGCGGACACGCAGCCGAATCGGAGGTATGGCGACAGCCTCGACGTGGCGTCGGCGGCCAGGTCGTTCCGGAGGCCGCGGTCGTCGCCGCGGTCGTCGCGCAGGAATCGCGAGAGACTCCGTCGGCCGGCGTGGGAGCCGCCGGGCGGCAGGTCGGACGCGGTGGGGAAGATCCGGGAAGGGTCCGGCCGGGCTCCGGGCTCGAGGTCCGGGGGCGTCGGGATCGACGGCGGAGCGGGGAGGGGCCGGCGCCAGTCAGCGGCGCGCCACGCCCGCCAGTACGGGGTGAACACCCGGTACGAGGACCGCGCGGCTGGGGCGATGGTTCCCGGCTCGACGACGGCGTGGCCGGGGAAGGTCTCCACGCCGATGCCGCGGTCCGCCGCCAACCGGTTCAGGCGCTCGAGCCGTGCGGTCGCGTAGGTCCCCGCGTCCGCGGTGAGGAAGATCCGGTCGCAGCGGGTCTCCATCGCCAGTTGCGCTGCGCCCTCCGCGACGGGCCCGCGCCGGAGGAGCAGCCGGCTGCCCCGCTGCCGGAGGGCCTGTTCCAGATCCACCAGGCTCTCCGCCAGGAACCGTGCCCGGTTCGGTGAAGCCGACGCGAGGTCCGGATCCCACACGAACGCGGGGACGACCTCCCCGGTCCGGCACGCCTCGCTCAGGTCCGGATGGTCGTGAAGGCGGAGGTCACGGGTGAACAGCACGAGGGTGCGCACCCGTCCACCGTAGGGGGGTGCCGCGCTGGCCCCGAGGCCCGAAGCCATGCATCGGGCGAGCTGGGAGACGGGCGGTAAGCGTACGCTCACGAGGTGCCGAAGGTGGTCATCAACCGCTTTCTCGGTGCCGCTGCTCATCGTGGCGACGCCTGCAGGTCACGGGTCCGTCGGCTGCGCCCCTCGACGGTCAGGAAGCGACCGTCCTCGCGGTGGTGGACGGGGACACGGGCCGCATCCAGATCGACGGCGTGGAGGAGCGGGTCAGGCTGATCAGGATCGACATACCCGTTGAACACGGACCCGCCCACCCACAGGTAGGCGAGGAGCCCGCCCGAACCGATCACGGAGCTCCACATCGGTCTGCAGGACTTGCGGTTGTATCCGAGTGCGACGGCCGCCGAGATCTTGGCTGAGGTTCGATGGGCACCTCGAAGGATTGAGGGAACAAGGACTCTGGTAGTCGAGATCTTCGGCATCACGTGCGCCTTCGCACGCCGGGGATGTACTCCCGGCGCCCCTCTCAGTCACGCGGCACGTGCCAAGAGCGTTACCAACCGGCCTTGCCGCGTTACCTGGCGGTCGAGGAGAGGGGCGCTGACCAGCGCAGACAGAGTTCTCTCCCAGTCCTACTCCAGCACTCCGGCGGGACTTGGCCAGATGGTAGGAGAAGAAACCCAGGGCCATGGCCAAGGTCCGTCGCGAGGCCGAAGACGCCCGAACCTCCCTTGTGCCACCTCCCATCGCCGCCGGAGGTCATCGAGGACGACGTTCGGGACTGGGTGGTCCTTGCCTGCGAAGTTGACGCCGGCCTTGGAGTGTGTCAATGTAGCAGTACATTAATACGCTTCTCAGCGACCGCCGGATGGGTGACCGCTCGGCGAAAGGGGCACCGAGCATGGATGCGTTTGGGATCGGACTCCAGGAAGCGGCGATCCTCGTAGTCCCGGCCGTGATACTCGGAACGATCATCTACGCGTCGGCGCGGATCGGGGGCTTCGGGTCCGCGGATCGATGGGCGAACGGTCACGGCCTGGTGTTGACCGAGACCAGTCGTCCGATGGTGTACCGATACCTTGGGCGTGCGCGTCGCTTCCGGATTGTCGGTGCGCTGGTCGCGTACCTGGCCTCCATCGGGCTGACGCTCGCTACCGGCGGACAGCATGTGGCGATCGGTTTCTGGCAGCTGATCATGATCGGATACCTGACCGGCACGGTGGTCGCTGAGCTCTCGCTTCGACGTCCGCCGCCCGGAACCATGCGGTCGGCCTCGCTCTCGCCACGAGGGGTACACGACTACCTCCCCGCCTGGACCGTCTGGGGGACACGGATCGCAGCGACCGCTTCGATCGGGCTCGCTCTCGGGGCCGGAATCTCGGGCGCGTCGCTCACAGGACTGCGGTTCCCGTGGTTCGTCACACTCGCCCTGGTCGCGGTCGGGCTGAACGTGGTGCTCGAGATCCTCGAGCGGACGATCTCGGGGCGCCCCCAGCCCGTAGTGTCGGACGACCTGCTCGTCGCCGATCAGGCGATCCGGGCATCGTCGATCCATGCGGTTGGCGGAGCCGGCTTGGCGATCGTGCTCCTCATCGTCTCGGCTCAGTGCGCTGCGCTGTCGCATCGCGCTCCTTCGGCCGGCCCGTGGGGCGGGTCCTGGTTCGGGTGGGCTGCTCTGTTGACCTTCGCGCTCGCGATGTTCGTGTGGTTGCTGCTTGGTCGCGCAGACTCCTGGCAGGTACGCCGAACCGAGGTCGGGAGCCAGGCGTGATCGTTCGGGTGGACGCGGGCTCCCCTGTTCCTCCGTACGAACAGATCCGTTCGCAAGTGGCGACCATGATCGCCTCGGGCGTGCTCAGACCGGGGACGCGCCTGCCATCGATCCGACAGCTGGCCGGGGACCTCGGGCTCGCCGTCGGCACGGTGGCACGCGCCTACCGGGAGCTCGAGCAGTCCGGCTTGATCGGAGGCAGGGGCAGGAACGGCACATCGGTACGTTCCCTCCCCATCGAGTCCGAGCCGCCCGACCGCGAGCGCGAGCTGCTCGAGGCGGCACGAGCTTTCGCTCTCCAAGCCCGACAGCTCGGCGTGAATCCGGACCAGGCCCTGGCGAGTGCTGAGCGAGCCCTCGGTTCGATGGATGCCGACTGAACCACCACCAGCGGGATACACGTCGGCGAGCACGAAGGATCGCGCGGCCGCGACAAGTTCTGTTCCGGCGACCCTGCGCTCGATCTCGCCCTACGTCGCGGGGACGGGCCCACGGAAGGCGCTGAACCAGCCGCCCCTGGCCTGGCTCGCCCTGCTCACCGGTACCTACCCAGCCGAGCCGTCGAACCGGAGCCAGTGCACGACCCGGTCCTCCTCGTCGCGCTGCGACTGCGTCGCTCCAGGCGAGTAGGTCGCGTCGACCACGAGCCGTTGCCCGTGACATTCAGGATCCACAGCCGGTCCACCTGGCCTGCCTCCTGCTGCCACCGCTCGCCCATCCGGTTGCCGAACCAGCTGACGAAGTCCCGGTGTCCGCCGCTCCGGACGTCGCAGCCTGCGAAGTCGGAATCCCCGGTCACCACCATGTGAGCCGGCACCGACCACTGGAGGTACCGCCCGTGGTAGCCGCCGAGCACCACGTCCGTCGGCATCGTGGCATGGCGCATCGGCTGGGCCGCGAGTGCCGCAGCCAGATCCTCGACCGTCGCTCCGGGATCGTACAGGTGCCCGATCGAGTGGCACGGGTTCCGGGGAACCCGGCCGACGTCCCACACGCTGAGGCCGAGCACCACCTGCTCCGCGGGGCCGAGCACGTGCACGAATTGGCCGTCAGCGGACCACGGGGAGGCGCCTTCACCGTGAAGCTGGGGTAGTTGCCGCCTCCGATGCGACTGGTCTGACGACGCCTCTGGCCCAAGCGCTCGGCAGTACCATCGCGGCCATGGGACATGATTCGTCGGCGAGCGATCCGCTCGCCGTCGGCCTTGACTCCACCCGGACACAAGCTACGCCGGACCGGACAGGGCCCTCGGCCTGTTACGTGGTAGACCGGGACGGCTCTGAGCGCGTCCACTTCAGCCGAGAGACGGTCGAGGCCCGCCTTGCGAGCGGGCGTTTCTTCTGGCTCGACCTCGACCAGCCCACCGCGGTGGACTTCGAGATCCTCCGTGACGTCTTCAAGTTCCATCCGCTTGCCATCGAGGACTCCCAGCACTTCGACCAGCGGGCCAAGTTCGACGACTACGACGACTTCATCTTCGTAGTGGTCTACGGAGCGACATCGGATCAAGACCGCCTGGTGGAGGTGCACTGCTTCTATTCCGAGCGCTTCCTCGTCACTATCCACCACGACGACTGCCCGTCCTTCGCCGAGATCCGGCGGCGTTACCAGAGGAGCGACGCGAAGTTCGACCACCCGTCGCTGCTGCTGTACCGCGTCGTGGACGGCCTCGTCGACAGCTTCTTTCCGATCCTGTCGGCCTTCGACGATCGGATCGACGAGCTCCAGAGCAGCATCTTCCAGAAGGCGGATGACCGGCAGCTCCAGGAGATCTTCGGGATGAAGCGCCTACTGGTGGGCATGCGCAAGGCCGTCACGCCTCAGCGCGACGCGTTCGCGAGCCTCATGGGGGGCCTCACCGAGCTGCCGGGGCTCGGAAAGGAGGACGAGCGGTACTTCCGCGACGTCTACGATCACCTGATCCGAATCAGCGATCTGATCGACAGCTACCGCGATCTCCTCACCGGCGCGATGGACGTCTACCTGTCGACGGTCTCGAATCGACTCAACGCCGTGATGAAGCAGCTCACCGTGATCGCGACGATCTTCCTGCCGCTCACCTTCATCACCGGCTTCTTCGGCCAGAACTTCGGCTGGATGGTGCGGCACATATCGACCCTTCCGCTGTTTCCGCTGTTGGGCATCGGCCTGGAGATCACGATCGTCGGCCTCCTGCTCTCGCTCTTCAGGCGGCGCGGCTGGTTCTGAAGTGGACGGGGCACGAGCAGCGGCGCGCCGACCAACGACCAGCGTGGGATCGTGCGCCCCCAGGCTGGTCATCGACGTCGGCGCGGTCGAGGTCTGCCCCGGGAAGCCCTCGAGGCCCGCCCTGATCGCTCCCACGAACACGACCTTGCGTGGCCCGCTGGTCGTCCTTGACTGGAGTGACGTGTCGTGCATCCAGGGCTACACGGTGATCGTGAAGCGCGGGTCGAGGACGGGTCCCACGGTGCAGAAGGAGACCGGGCTCGGCGCCTCCACACTCAAGACCAACGCCCTGAGGCCGAACAGTGCCTACTCCTGGCGGGTCACGGCCGTCGGGGACCGAGGGACCTCGGCCTCCGTCTGGCGGCACTTCCGTCTCGGCGTAGCGCCAATCCGTCCGTCCCCCAGGTTCTGGAGCTTCAGACGTACTTGCCCATGCCGCCCGCGACGTCGATCGATGCCCCCGTGATGTAGCCCGCCCGGTCGCCGGCGAGGAAGGCGACGATTCCGGCAACCTCCTCGGCCCGGCCGAACCTTCCGAGGGGGACATCGGCTTGGGCTATGCGGTGCGAGAACTCGTCGATGGAGAGGTCGGGCGCCCTGCGTCTGCGGATGTTCTCCCACTGCGGGGTCAGGACGAAGCCGATGTTGACGCTGTTGACCAGAATCCCGTCCGGGGCGAGCTCCTGGGCGAGCGTCTTCGTGAGGGAGAGGCAGGCAGCACGGTTCACGCTGGTGGCGAAGAAGGCGGGATCGGGAGAGCGACCGAACACCGCATTGATGTTGATCACCCGCCCACCGCCTCGCTCCCGCATTCGGGGGAGCACCTCGCGCGTGCACCGGATCATCGAGAACAGCTTCACGTCGAGATCGTCCTGCCAGTCGTCGTCGGTGAGCGTCTCGAAGTTCCCCGGATGCGCCCGACCGGCGTTGTTGACGAGGATGTCGACCCCGCCGAGCGCCTCGGCGGACCGGGCCACGAAGTCCCGAACCTGCTCGGGGTCGGTGACGTCCGCAACCTGAACGTGCACGGTCCGGCCGGTCGAGCGGAGCTCCTTGGCGGCTGCGGCGAGCTCGCTCTCCGTTCGGGCGCAGATCGCGACGTTCGCCCCCTCCGTGGCGAGCTCGCGGGCGATGGCGCGCCCGAGCCCCCTCGAACCTCCGGTGACGATCGCCGCGTGTCCCGTGAGGCCGAGATCCATCCGCGACTACGCCCCGGGTGATTCCACGGCCGGGCCCATGAGGTCAACCAGGGCGCGACGGGGCGGGGAGAATATGTCGATCTCGGAGCAGCTCGAGTCGAGGGTCCGCGCCCCGTGCGGCACATGCGGCGGGAGGTGGATGGCCTCCCCCGGACGGACCGTCCGCACGTCCCCATCGACGTCGAACTCGATCTCGCCGTCGAGCACGACGACCACCTGCTCCTCCTCGTGGGTGTGGACGGGTGCTTCGGTATGGGGTTCGAACCGCACGAAGTTGACGAGCAGTCCCTCGCCGAGCACCGGGCGGAATAGGAGCCCGGGTGCGATCTCGATGGGTGCGATATCGACGATCTCCACGTACCGGGGCTTGTCGGCGGCAACTCCGGACTCGGAGGCGAAGTACTCGCCGCTCTCGCTCATGTCCCCAGCCTCCGCAACTCGTCCCGCAGCAGCCGACCGAGCCGCGCGGCTCCTGTATCGATCTCCTCGTCCCGGATCCGGCTGAAGGCCAGCCGGATGTTGCTTCGGCCCCGCCCGTCGGGATGAAACGGAGCCCCCGGGACGAAGGCCACCTTCGCGTCCATCCCCCGGGCCGCGAGGACCACGGCATCGGCCTCGGAGGGCAGGGTCAACCACGTGAAGAAGCCTCCCAGCGGGCGGGTCCACCTCACGCCATCTGGCAGGTGTTCCTCCAGCGATGCCAGGAGGAGGTCGCAGCGCCGCCGGTAGAGCTCGCGGGCCCGCTCATTCTGGTCCTCGAGCAATCCCCGTCGTCCGTACTCCTCGAGCAGCCGCTGCCCGAGTGCCCCCGCACACTGATCGGTGTTCTGTTTGGCCCAAGTCATCCCGGCGATCACCTCCCTGGGGCCGGCGGCCCACCCCAGCCGGACCCCGGGGAAGAACGTCTTGGAGAACGTCCCGACCTGGACCACCGTGTCGGGACCGAGTGCCCACAGGCTGGGGAGGCGATCCCGGGTGAATCCCAGCTCGCGATAGGCCACGTCTTCCACGATGAGGAATCCATATCGCCGGGCCAGCTCGACGAGCGGCGCGCGCCGGTCGCCGGACAGGGTTACCCCAGCCGGGTTCTGGTGGTCCGGGATGACGTACAGGAGCTTCGGCTGAGGCCCGACCGACAGCATCCGCCCGAGCTCCTCCACCTCCAGGCCTCCGTCGTCCACGGGGACACCGCGAACGTCAGCCTCGAAGCTCCGGAAGGCCATGATGGCGCCGAGGTAGGTCGGGGCCTCCACGAACGCCGGGTCGCCCGGTTCGAGGAAGGCCTTGCCGAGGAGCTCCAGAGCCTCGATCCCCCCGCTCGTGACGAGCAGCTCGTCGTCGGCGAGGCGTCGGCCTTCCAGACGCTCGATCCTGGTCGTCAGGAACTCTCGGAACCCGGGAAGGCCGGGGGTCGGCGCGTACTGGAGCGCGGAGGCGTCGCCGGCCCGCAGGAGATCACCAAGGATCTCGGCGAGCACGGGGCCCGGGAACGTGGCGGGGTCAGGGAAGCCCCCGGCGAAGGAGATGAGGTCGGTTGCGGTGGAGAGAGCGAGGATCGATGCGAGACCGTCGTCGGCGTCGCCGGAGGCCCGGGTGGCGAACAGGTCGGTCCAGGCTCCCCGTTCCTCTGTGGTGGTCATCTCCGCCTCCCGTCGGTTGGCGTGAAGAAGGTATCCCGACGCGTGCGCTCGTGTCTGTGGCCCTGCGAGGTCGCTCGGTGCGACCTGCCCTTTCCGAGCTTCACCGTCCACTCCAAACCAGTGGCTCGTGCAGCCGATCCGGGGAGGAGGCGATCATGCGGAGGGCCCTGGTCATGACGATGGTGGTCGCGGTCCTGTTGTCGGTGTCGCAGGTGGCGCTGGCGGCCACGCCGACGAATTCATCGACACGGCCAACAACGAGTGGAGCGTCGCGGTTGAGGCCGGCTACACGGTCTGGGCCGTCGACAAGGGAACCTCGTACGTCTGGTCGTTGAAGGTGAAACCGGCCGGCCAGCCGGCGTACGCCGTCAACCCGACAACGACCAGCGCGGAGGCGGGAAGCATCGAGCTCGGTGGCCCACACGGGGACGTGCTGGTCTACGGGGTAGGTGCGAAGCGCGGGATCGGTGACTGGAGCGTCAGGCTCTGGGATCTGGCAGCGAAGAAGTTCCTCCCCGTGCCTGCGGGCATCAACACGACGGCGAAGTCCGAGCGGAACCCGTCGATCTCGGGGGATCACCTGCTGTTCGGACGGGGGGTCAAGGGAGCGCCGTTTTCGCAGAAGGTGGTCCTGTACCGTCCATCGGCGCCGGTTCCAGGTCGTGACGACACGGGGATGGGCGCGGCGGACGACCACCCGGAGGGGCTCGAGCGGGATGCGTTTGGCCGGGCTGATCGGCCGGAGCTGGCTGGAGCTGCGGGCCCGGGGATTCAGCGCGATCAGTTGGATGTGTCGGTGCCGGTTCTCCGGCTGTACCGGCGCCTGGGGATCGAGCTCGAGGTCCTCGCTTCCCCACGCCGCGTGTGGGGCGAGGATCGCGTACCGGTGCGGTTCGGCTCGCTCGAGGAAGCCGGACCCGAGGTCGACTGATCGCGACGGTCGCCTCGTCCTCGACGACGTCGGCTTCAGTCCTCGATCGGCGGGGCGGCGTCACCGGGTGCCGGCACCATCGGGTACTCCTCGATGAGGAACCACGATTCGCCGTCGACGGTCATCTCGTTCCGCCAGCGGATCAGGTCGAGGTCGGAGGCGTCCCACGTGAACCGGAGGCGGGGACCCTCCTCGGCGATCGATTCGAACACCAACCGGTCGCCGTCGAGGCGTCCCCGGTAGACGTCCGCGTGGCCGTAGTTGTCGACCATCGAGGCCCGGTACTCACCGTGCTCGGGGGACCAGCCACACACCCAGTGGAGCTGCCACCGCAGGACGAACGTCCCGTCTTCGAGGAACTGCTCCTGCTCGAAGTCCCCCGCGATCCATCGGCCGTCCTGGATGAGGCCCGCCGAGCCGCGGCCGACCCCGGTCATGGCCGGCGTCCCCGGGCCCATGCCCCCCTCGTGGATGGTCCCCCTCCAGGTGACCCCGGGGAAGAACCTGCGGAGTGCCGCCATCTCCGGCCCCACCTCGATCGGCCTCGGGATCGCCGTCACGTCGATCGTCGTCGGCATCTCGAACCTCCCCACTCGACTGGTTCGGCGACCTTAGCCAGCGGCCATCAGCCGGTTCGGGGTCGGGTGGCCCGATCGGTCAGGGCAGGACGGCGAGTCCCGATCAGCGTCCCGATCGAGAGGCCCCTCCTGGCGTTCACCTATGCCCCGATGCCAAACTGTCCCGAGAGCAACCTCGGCGGGGAGGGAGCAGTGAGGTCCAGTTCCCACGTTCTTCCCGTGCTGGCCGCCGGCGTGATCGCGCTGGGATCGGTGACGGCCACGTCGAATGCCGCACAAAGCCCGAGATCAGGCACAACGTCGGTGGCCGCGCCGGCAGCGGGCCATCTCGACCCCTCGTTCTCGGGCGACGGGCAGCGGACGCTGCGGTTCGACTCCGCCAGGGCCGGGGCCACCGCGGTGGCCATGCAGGGCAGGCGGATCCTCCTGGGCGGATCCGCCTCGTCGGTACCGGGGAGGAGGGACTTCGCTCTGGCCCGGTTCACGGCGAGCGGCACCCTCGACCCGTCCTTCGGAATCGGTGGCCGCGTCCGCACCCGATTGGCGACCGATGCCGACAGCGACCTGGCGTCGCTGGCCGTCCTGCCCAACGGCAAGATCCTGGCAACCGGCGAGAGCCGAATCGCGGGGCGCTCCCGCCTTTCCGCAGTGCGCTATCTGGCGGACGGCGGGGTCGACCACGCCTTCGGAGGCGGAGATGGGATCGCCTTCGCCTCGTACGGGCGGGGACCCTCCTACGCGGCCCAGGGGATCCTGCTGGCGAACGGGAGGTTCCTGATCTGTGGATCCACCGCATCTCGGTTCGCGGTGGCCCGGTTCCGGGCGGACGGCTCCCTCGATCCGGCCTTCGGGGGTGATGGAACCGTCGTGACGGACTTCCCCGAGCGAAGCGCGTCCTGCGAGGGCCTCGCGACGGATTCTCGAGGTCGTGTCGTGGCAGTGGGATCCACAACGAAGGGCCAGGTGATCGGTCCTGCGGTGGTCAGATACCTCCCGGGCGGGCGCCTCGATCGATCCTTCTCCGGCGACGGCCGGACCTCGTTCTCATTCGGGCCCATGGACCCGACGATGGCGAACGACGTCGTCGTCACGCCTCGGGGGCGGATCGTGCTGGCGTGGACGGGCGGTCGCCTGGGGGTGGTGACCGTGGCCCGGTTGCTGTCCAACGGGAAGCCTGATCTCGCCTTCGGTTCGGGCCACGGTCGCGTGGACGAATGGCTCGGGCCCGGGAGCGGTGAGTCCGCCCTGGTGCGCCAACCGGACGGGAGGCTCCTGCTGGTCGGGGACGATGGGTTCGATCCACCGTTCGTCATCCGCTACACGGCCAATGGGAAGCGCGATCCGTCGTTCGGCGCCGATGGGTTCGTCGACACCCCCTCCCGAAGAGGGGCCGCGGATGCAGGTGCAGCCACGCTTCAGGATGACGGCAAGCTCGTCGTGGGTGGGCACGTGAGCATCGACTCGTCGCCGGGCGAGGTGTTCTTCGCGGAGCGGGTCATCACGTGAAGCAGGCCCATGGACCTCTCGGCCGAGCGGAGGAAGATCGCTGAGCCGCTCGGCCCGGGACTTTCCCCTGATCCGCTACCGGGCCACGGCCTCCGCCCATTCGGCCGCGATGGCCCGATGACGGTCGACGACGGCACCCGGATCGGCCACGAGCCGGCCATCCCTGACCAACACGCGACCCTCGACGACCGTGTGTCTCGCACCCCGCACGGCGCACCGGATGGACGCCTCCACCGGATCGAGGACGGCCCCGGCCAGCGAGAGCCCGTCGAGGGGGAAGCAGGCGATGTCCGCGCGCTTCCCGGGCTCGAGGGAACCGATGTCGTCCCTGCCGAGACATGCGGAGCTTCCCCGGGTCGCGAGGGCGAGGGCGTCCCGGGCGGCGAACGAGGCCGGGCCGCCCCGGAGGTGGGCGAGCAGCACGGCCTGCCGGACCTCGCCCCACAGATCGCTCGCGTCGTTGGCGGCGGACCCGTCGCAGCCCAAGCCGACCGAGACTCCGGCCTCCAGGAGGTCGGTCACCGGGCAGAGGCCGGCTCCGATCATCATGTTCGAGGTCGGGCAGTGCGTGACGGATGTTCCCGTCTCCGCGAGGAGGGCGGCCTCGCCGGGACTCGTCCACACGCCGTGCGCGAGCCACACGTCGGGCGCCAGCCAGTCCAGCCTCCGGGCCAGCTCGTAGGGGGTCGTTCCGAACCGTTCCCGGCAGTACGCCTCCTCGTTCGTGGTCTCGGCAAGGTGCGTGTGCAGCCGAACCCCGAGGGCCCTGGCCAGCTCGGCTGATCGGCGCATCAGCTCCGGGGTCACCGAGAACGGCGAACACGGCGCCAGCCCCACCCGGACCATCGCTCCAGGAGCCGGGTCGTGGAACCGGCGCACGAGACGTTCGCTGTCGGCCAGGATCTCGTCGTCCTTCTGCACGACCTCGTCGGGGGGCAGACCCCCGTCCTTCTCCGACAACGACATGGATCCGCGCGTCGCATGGAACCGGATCCCCAGCTCCTCGGCGGCGCGGATCTCCGCGTCGATCAGTCGCTCTCGGCCGTGGGGATGCACGTACAGCAGGTCGCTCGATGTCGTGCATCCGGAGAGCAGCAGCTCCGCGAGGCCCACCCATGCGGAGACGTACGCGCTCTCCTCGTCCAGCCTGGCCCACACCGGATACAGGGCCCGGAGCCAGCCGAACAGATCGCATCCGACCGCGGGCGAGTAGGCCCGCGTGAGCGTCTGGTAGAGGTGGTGGTGGGTGTTCACGAGGCCCGGCACGACCAGGCAGTCACGTGCGTCGAGCACTTCGTCGGCCGCCGGCCACGTGTGGTCCGGGGTCCCGATCCGGTCGATGACGCCGTCGCGGCACAGGATCGACGCGTCGGAAACCTCGGTCTCCCCAGCGTCGCCGCACCACACGTGGGCGGCGCCGGCCACGAGCAGCGTGGACATCGTCATTCGGCCTGCATCAGCGGCAGGAGCACGACGGGAACCCTCGAGCGCTCGAGGACGGGGCGAACGATCCTCGCCCCGGCAGGGGACAGGTCCTGGGCCCACCCCAGGGCGATCATGTCGGCCTCGGATTCCTCGGCCAGCGTCAGGAGCTCCTCGGCGGGGTCTCCGACCCGAAGCTCCAGCCGCACCGCGCTCTCGTCGAGGCGAACGTAGCGGGCCAGGAACTCCCGGGCCCAGGCGTCGGTCTCGTGCTGCGGTTGATCGTCGAACGCCGGTATCGATGAGTCGGTGAACACGTGCAGGACGATCACCTCGATGTCGCGTGCGCGCACGACCCGGACCGCGGTGCCGACCGGAGCGGCCGAGCCGGGATCCCCGGCCAGCGGCACGAGCACCCGATGGATCGCGAACGGGCTCGGAGTCGCCGGCGGGACCAGCACCACCGGAACGCGAACCGACGTGATCACGTCCCCGGCCACCGAACCGACCGGGCGAGCCCCTCCCCCGGTGCCGCCCGTCCCCATCACGAGCGCGACGACGTCCATCTCGTCCGCGATCTGGCGCAGGACCCGCTCGGGAGCGCCGGTCACGTTCCAGACCCGCATCCCGCCCACGTCCGCCTCACCGGGTGACCCCACGTCACCGCCCCCCACGTGCACGGCCTCGGGGGTCGCACCGAGCACGTAGGCGATCACCGTGGCGACCTCCATCACGGCACCGTCGACGTCGCTGCCGGCGATCGCGGCGATCACTCTCGTCACGGTTCCTCCATCTCCCAGCCTCCACCCGCGAACCGGAAGCTCGCCCCCGACGGCCCGACCTCGACGGGCTCACCCCGCTCCCCGATCAGGACGGAGACGGGTCGTTCGCATTCCACCCGAAGGGACGCGAACCCGACGGTCGCCCGGACCGGGATGCCCCGAAATCGAACCCTGACCTCCAGGCCCTTCCAGGTCGGCGGCAGGACCGGATCGATATGCAAGGCGTTCCCGCGCGGCCGGATGCCGGCGAAGCCGAAGACCAGCGCCTGCCACACGCTGCCCATGGTCGCCAGATGCAGCCCTCCCGCGGTGGTCCCCGTCAGGTCGTCGAGGTCCATCCTGCTCGCCAGGTGGAGCGATCTCACGGCCGCGTCGAGCAGGCGGGCCCGCGCGAAGACGGCGGCGTGGATCCCCGGAGACAGCGAGCTGCCGTGGGCGGTCCGGGGCTCGTAGAAGCGAAGGTTCGCGAGCAGCGAATCGGGCGACACCTCCTCGGGGACCATGTGGTGGAGCATCAGGACGTCGGCCTGCTTCACCACCTGGGCTCCCCGCACCCGGTCCGTGCCGAGCAGGAAGCTGGCAGACACGGGCCGGCGCGGGGCGAAGTCCGCGATGACGAGCGGCTCCAGATCGTGGAACCCGGCGAACTGCTCGTACAGGCGGGTCCTCGGATCGAAGCCGTCGACCATCGCGTCCGCCAGCTCCAGCCACTGAAGGCGCTCGAACTCGCCGACCTCTTCGTCGCCTCCGGCCACCGCCCCTGCCGCCCGGCGGAGGTTCCACCGGGCCATCACGTTGGTGAAGGCGTTGTCGTCCACCGGTTCGTGATACTCGTCGGGGCCGACCACCCCGTAGATGTGGGCCCTGCCCTCGGCGTCGAATCTCGCCCGCGAGCTCCAGAACCGCGCGGTCTCGATCAGGAGGCTGCGTCCGGGACCTCGGGCGAACGCCTCGTCCCCCGTCCAGTCCGTGTAGCAGGCGGCGGCCCACGCGACGTCGGCCACGATGTGCTCCTCGAGCAGGCCGGTCCGGATCGGGACGACGTTCCCCGTCCGGTCCCGGGTCTTGATCGGCGTGACGTCCCGGCCGGTGGCCGCCGACTCCCACGGGAACCGGGCGCCCTTCCGCCCCATCGCCCGCGCGAACGCCAGGGCGGCGGGGAGGCGCCGAACCCGATACTCGAGCATGGCCCGGGCGGCCTCCGGGTGGGTGGCTGCGAGGAACGGGAGGACGAAGACGTCGCTGTCCCAGAACACGTGCCCTCGGTACGCGCGCCCCGTGAGCCCCCGCGCCCCGACCCCGGCCTCCCCCGAGTCCGTCACGGAGGCCATCAGGTGGAACAGCGCGAACCGGACGGCCTGCTGCAGCTCCGGATCACCGTGGATGACGACGTCCGCCTGCTCCCACCGCCGGGACCACTGCGATCGGTGTTCCGCGAGGAGATGCTCGAACCCCGCCTCCCTGGCCTCCTGGAGGTACCGGAGCGGGGCATCGGGAGGCGGCACCTCGACCGGATCGGAGACGTAGGCGGCCATGCGCTCGAGCCGGGTGGGCCCCTGACGGTCGACTCTCGCCTCCGCCGCAGCGGCCGCGACGCCCCCGTTCGTCCCGGCCACCAGCGCCCATCTGGCGCTCTCGGCCTCACCGGTCTGACCATCACTCGATGGGCCGCCGGCTCCGGGGAGCAGGATCGGCCCGGGACCGAGCAGATCGGCCGACCCCTCGGCGCGCAGGGCGACGATGCCGGGACGGGCGAACGACGAGAACATCACGGCGGCGAGGGACCCGCCCCCGGAGGAGAACTCACGGCGGAGCAGTCCCGTCCGCAGGTCGAGGGTGCGACGGAGCCCCGCTTGGCCATCCATGTGGAAGGACAGACGATTCCACAGCGGACAGGACAGCAGCTCGGTCTCCGGGCCCTGGTCCATGTAGATGCCCGATGCCAGGACCGCGCTCGTCGCCGACGGATCCTCGCCGAGCGGGCTCCCGCGAGTGCCGATACGACCGTCCGCCAGGGTCAGGAGGGACTCCTGGACGCGCTCCGCCTCAGGGTCGAATCCGTGCATGGTGATCGTCCATTCGGGCTCGTCGCCGATCTGTGGAATCTCCCCATCCCGCCTCCGCCGAAGCTGGTCCCGGAGGATGTCGACGAACGCCGCGGGCCCGCCACCCAGGGCGACGACTCCCGCGGGGACGCCGGTGGGCTCGACGCCGACCGAGATGACCGTGGCGGCGGCCCCCTCGGGGACCAACATCAGCGAGTCGCTGCCGGGGAGCCTGCCCAGGGGACCGAGCTCATCCCCCGCGATCAGCACCTGGCCGGGTCGTATCCCCCGTCGCCACAGCTCGGCCAGGATCCATCGCGCCGAGTCGGATTTGTCGGTGAGACCGATCTCCACGTGCTTCGCGTCGCTGGTCACCCGGGCGTGCGGCAGGTTCGCCTCGGCGGCCGCCAGCTCCGCGATCCCGACGATCTGGGGCAACCCGCCGAGGCCGACGCGGCTGAGGCGGCCCTCCACCGCCGCGACCAGCTCGTCGATCCGGGCCTTCGGAGGATCCGCCCATTCCGGCTCGGGAATGAGGTCCACCTTCCTTCGGTTCAGACGCTCAGAGACGATCTCGGCCCGGAGCCCCAGGTCGGCCAGCGTCGACACGGTGAGCTGGGCCGCCCGTGTCAGGGCCGCTTCCTCCTCCGGGGTGGCGAGTCGTCGGAAGACGAGCTCGACGCCGTCCCGGCCCGCGAGGAAGACCTCGGACCCCCGATTCAGGAGCAGGTACAGGCGTCCGGGTCCGCCGGGCCGGGCCCCCAGCTGCCCGTCCACGTTCCCGACGTGCGTCCCGCTGACCACGACGACGTCCATGCCCTCGGCACACAGACGCTCGACGAGCTCGCGCACCCCGGACGCGTCGGCCGAGCGGTCGGGGACGGCCGTCCCCTCCCAGTCGAAGACGATCGCCTCGAACCGCCTGTTCAGCGCATTCCGGTCCCCCGGTCCCGCGCGAGCACGCCTGGTCCCCATTCCCGGCACCACCTGGATCGAAGGACGATCGGACGCAGTCTAAGTGGGCCCCGGCGGCCCGGAACACCTCGACCGAACCACAGGCGAGTCGCGTAGGGTTCGCTCCATGACGACCTCCGTTCTCGTGCTCGGCGCCGGCTTCGGCGGGCTCGAGCTGTCCACGCGCCTGTCCGAGGCGTTGGGCGACCTCGTCGAGGTCACGCTGATCGACCGGTCGGACGCGTTCGTGTTCGGCTTCGCCAAGCTGGACGTGATGTTCGGCGAGCGGACGCCCGAGGCGGTTCGGCTGCCCTACGCCTCGATCACGACGCCGCGGGTCCGGTTCCGGCAGGAGACGATCACGGCGATCGATCCGGAGCGGCGGCGCGTCGTCACGGACCTCGACGAGCACGGGGCGGACGTCCTCGTGGTGGCGCTGGGGGCGGACCTCGACGTCGGCGCCACGTCGGGCCTGGCGGAGGCCGGGCACGAGTTCTACACCGTGGCCGGCGCCGCGGCCCTTCGGGACGTGCTCCCGGAGTTCCGGTCGGGGACCGCGATCGTCGGCGTGTGCGGGGCGCCGTTCAAGTGCCCGCCGGCACCGAGCGAGACCGCGCTGCTGCTCGACGAGTTCCTGAGCGAACGCGGGCTTCGCGACGACGTCCGGATCCAGGTGGTGATCCCGTTCGGAACCCCGATCCCGCCCTCGCGCGACACGTCGGAGGCGATCCTGGCCAGGTTCGCCGAGCAGGGCATCGAGTTCGTGCCGAACGCCCGGGTGACGGCGCTCGACCCGGCGGCGCGCGAGGCGGTCCTCTCCGACGAACGGCGCCTGCCCTTCGACCTGTTCCTCGGGGTCCCGGTCCATCGCGTGCCGCGCGTCGTCGAGGAGTCCGGCCTCGCGGTCGACGGCTGGGTCCCGGTCGATAAGCGAACCCTGGCGACGCGGTTCCCGGGCGTGTACGCGGTTGGCGACGTGACCAGCGTGGGGACGCCGAAGGCGGGCGTGTTCGCGGAGCGGGCCGCGCGCGTGGTGGCCGACCACCTGGTCGCGCGGATCCGCGGCCGGGAGACGCCGCCCGGGTACGACGGCACGGGCACGTGCTACGTCGAGTTCGGCGAGCACACCGTCGGTCGTGTCGACGTGGACTTCTTCGCGACCCCCGGCCACCCGACGGGAACGTTCACCGAGCCCTCCGAGGCGACCGCGGCCGAGAAGCGCGAGTACGCGGCCTCCCGCGGGGCCCGCTGGTTCGGCGGCTGAGCTCAGGCCCTCCTCGAGCGCACCCGCGGAGCTGCGTCCCCCTTCGTCGGCCAGGGGGTAGGGCTCAGGCGCCCAGCAGCCCAAGCTCGGTGGCCCGCCGGGCGGCGTCCGCCCGCGTCCGGCAGTCGAGCTTGGCCAGGATGTGCTGCACGTGCATCTCCACCGTGCGATGGCTCACGAAGAGCTCCCGCGCGATCTCCCGGTTGGTCCGCCCCACCGCCACCAGCCGGACCACCTCCGTCTCGCGACGCGTCAACCCGCCGGCGGCGAGCTGTTCGGCCGCACGCCGGCTGAACCGGCGGTCCGGCCGCTCGCCGAGGGCGGCGAGGCCGGCGGCGATGCGTTCGGTGAACGGACGGGCCTTCAGCCGGACGGCCGTGCGGTGGGCCACGACCAGCCGTTCGACCGCCTCCTCCCGGCGGCCGGCCGACGCCAGCGCGGCGGCGCAGCGGCGTTCGGATTCCATCCGTTCGAACGGCACGTCCACCGGACGCAGGAGGTCGAGGGCCTGCGCGAACTGCGCCGCCGCCGTCTCGGGGTCGCCGTCCAGGATCGCCGCCTCGCCGATCGCGTGCGAGAGCGCGGCCAGGGACTCGGGCTGCGGCGAGTCGGACGCGATCCGGCCGAGGGCCTCGACGCACGCGCCGGCGCCGGCAGCGTCGCCCGACTCCGCGAACAGCGTGGCCGCCCACCGGAGCGGCGAGATCGCGTAGTGGCGGTCCTCGGAGCGGGCCCACCGTTCGAGGATGCCGCGGCAGCCCTCGGCAGCCGACTGATCCGAGCCTCCGAGGTGGGCCTCGAGGGCCAGCCCCCATCCGGAGAGCAGCTCCATGGCGGTCAGCTCGATCCGGCGGGCCACCGACGCCGACTCCAGCAGCAGCGGCCGGGCCCGCCTCGCCTGCCCCCGCACCGCGAGGATCGTGCCCAGCGTCCCGGTGGCGACGGCCCGGGCGTGGAGAGATGCCTCCGGCGAGGCGATGACCCGGCGGCACACCGTGACGGCCCGCTCCCAGTCCCCCGACTGCCGCAGCACCACCGTGAGGCAGGCCAGGCACAGCTGTTCCGGCCGGTCGAGCGCGTTGGCCGAGCAGAACCCCACCGCCGCGTCGTACGCCTCCCTGGCCGCCGGGTACTCGCCGGCGTGCTCCAGCGCGTCCGCCAGCCGCTGGTAGATGTCCGCGGCCGGCCCCGTCAGGTTGTTGCCGAGCGCGGTCGTCAGGGCGAACCGCACCAGGTCGAGCGCCGGCTCCCCCTCCCCCATTCGCGCCCGGACGTTGCCTTCGAGCCCGAGGATGCGCGTCTCGAGGTCGATCCGGCCCGCGCGGCGGGCGTCGGCGAGCCCCCGTTCGCAGACGTCGAGAGCCGCCCGGAACCGGGCGGCCGAACGGAGGTGCGCGCCGGCCGCGAGGCGCTCCGCAGCAGCGTCGGCCGGCGAGGCCACCGCGTCGAACGCCCCCGCGGCCTGCTCCCTGGCCGCCAGCGCCTCCTCCCACCGGCCCTGCATCTCCAGGGCGCCGGCCAGACGCCGGCAGGCCGGGCCGAGCCGCGCGGCGTCGGCCTGCTGCCGCCACCCCTCGGCCGCCTCCCGCCACGTCGCCACCGCCTCCCCGAGCTCACCCGCCAGCTCCGCGCACCCGGCGAGGTGCTCGAGGACCTCCTGGCGACCGGAAGGGTCCATCCCCTCGGGCCACAGGTCGAGGGCACGGCGGTCGGCCCGCACGGCGTCGCGATGGGCGTGCACCCTGCGGAACTCCTCGGCTGCCGCGGCGAACGAGCTCCTGGCCAGCTCCGGCTCCCGGCCCCGGGCCCAGTGCTCCGCCACGACGGCCGGCGGCGCCCCGGCCAGCTGCAGCCGCTCGGCGACCGAACGGTGCAACGCCGTCCGCCGGGTCCAGCCGATCTCGCCGTAGCAGGCGTCGCGGACGAGCGCATGCCGGAACGCCATCCCGTCTCCGGCCTCGACGACGAGCCCGGCGCGGGCCGGTTCGTCCGGCCATTCGCCGAGGCCGGCGATCACGGCGGCCGTCGCCGGATCGAACGCCTGCCCCGCCACCGACGCGGCCAGCACGGCCGACCACGCGTCCGCCGGAAGCCCCGACGCGCGGACCAGGACCGCGTCGCGGACGCTCTCCGGCACGGGAACGTCCCCGCTCCCGGCGAGCTCGAGGCCGGCCGGCCCGGCCCGCAGCCGCCCACCGGCCGACAGGGCGGCTGCGAGCTCCTCCACGAAGAACGGCACGCCGTCCGTCCGGTCGAACACCGTGGCCGCGAGGGAGGGCGAGGCCCGGTCGCCCAGCCTGCGCCGCAGGAGCTCGGCGGTGGCGTCCATGTCGAGCAGCCCCACGACGATCTCCCGGAACCGGCCCGTCCGGCGAAGCTCCATCCGGGCCCCCCGGATCGGGTGCCCCCTGGGCAGCTCGTCGGAACGGTACGCGCCGATGATGGCGACCGGAACGTGTTCCAGCGACCGCGCCAGGGCGGGCAGCAGGTCGAGCGTGGCGTGGTCGGCCCACTGGAGGTCGTCGAGGAACACGACGAGCGGACGGTCCCGGGCCGCCGCCGAGAGCATGCCGCACACGGCGTCGAACAGCCGATTGCGGTCCGTTCGCCCGTCCGGCGCTCCGAGCTCCGGGAGCAGGCTCGACAGGGCCGAACGCGCCGGCTCGTCGAGACCGGGGTCCCGGTCCCGGCGGACCTGTCGCAGCGCCGACACGACCGGGCCGTACGGGGCGGCGCCGTCCTCGACCCCCACGCCCTCCACCACGTCGGGGACCGCGTCCCCGAGGGCCGCCCGGACGAGCGCGGTCTTCCCCACCCCCGCCTCGCCGGCCACGAACAGGACGGACCCCCGGCCGGCGAGGGCCCCGGTCAGCCAGTCCGTGAGCTCCCCCAGCAGGCCCTCCCTGCCGACGAGGTCCTCGTTCATCCCGGCAAGAGGCTACGGCCGCCGGTCCGGACGGGCCAGGCCCGAGGCACGGCGGCGTCAGCCGGCGAAGGCGATCGTCCGGGCCCCCGCCACGACCTCCTCGACGACCCGGGCGGCGCCCACGATCGTCGCGCCCTTCACCAGCTGCTCCTCGCCGATCCCGCGGGGCTTCGTGCAGGCCCCGCACAGCCACACCGTCCCCCCGTTGTCGACGAACTCCCGGTACAGCTCGGCCAATGCCGGGAGGCCCGGCTGGGCGATCCGGTCGGCGCCTCCCTCCGTTCCGATCCAGACCGCGTCGATCGTGCAGAGCACGACCGCGTCCTGGCCCGCGGTCGCCGCGACGTTGGCCGCGACGAACGGCAGCGTGGCCCGCTCGGGGTCCTCCGCTCCGTGGGTGCAGTTGAAGATCAACAGCTCGCTCATCGTCCACGCTCCACGCTGATCACGAGGCCCGCTGGACCTGCGGCCTCTACCGAACGCACCGTGTGACCCATCATCCTGGCGAGGGGCGGCAGGTCCGCCTTGGCCGCCGCATCCGTGGTGCGAACGACCAGCACGTCGCCCACCGGGATCGCCGCGATCCGCCGCCGGAACTCCCCCGCGAGACCGTCGGCGCACCCGAGACGGCCGGCGTCGAACTCGTGCGACGCGGTTCCCGGGCCCCGATCGGGCAGGGTCCGGAACCCGGAGCACAGGAGGTCGATCACCGCGATCCGCCCGTCGTCACCGACCGTCACGTACGCCTGCTGCTCGGCCACGTACCACTCGCCGTGCTCGCGAAGCCGGACTCGGTACCGGACCGAGGATCGCCCCGGCAGCTCCTCGACTCCGGCATCGAGGACCTCCGAGGCGTCCACCTCGCCGAACCACTCCCGGAACCGCGCCGCCACCTCCCCGGGGCCGTTCGACTCGCCGGACCCGGACGGGATCAGGTACCGGAGACGCGCCTCCGGCGCCGCGAGCGCCCCGATCCCGTCGAAGTCGCGGGCGACGATCGCCTCGAGGAGCCGCCCGGCCACACCGGTTCCTTCCATGTGCGGGAGTGTGGACCGCGGGCGACGCACGGAGCATCCGTAGGACCACGGTATTCTCCGGGCGTTCCCACCGGCGACGGCGACGACCGGCCGTGGCGCGGCCGGGCCGACGGCACGCCCGTGGCGGAATGCCGCGGAGGAACGGAATCGAATCCGCGGTCGGCGTGGTTCATGCTGACGGCATGGATCCACGGCGGGTCATCCGGAGCTACCTCGTGCTGACCGGGCTGTTCACGCTGTCCGCCTCGCTCATCTGGGGCATCAACACGCTGTTCCTGCTGCACGCGGGGCTGTCGATCTTCGAGGTGTTCGTCGCGAACGCGGCGTTCACGGCGGCGATGGCGCTGCTCGAGATCCCGACCGGCGTCGTCGCCGACACGCTGGGACGGCGGGTGTCGTTCCTGCTGTCGGAGGCCACGCTCGCCGTGGGGACCCTGGCCTACGTGGGCGTGGCCGCGATCCACGGCGGTCTGGCGCTGTTCTGCCTGGCGGGCGTGATCCTCGGCCTGGGCTACACGTTCTACTCGGGCGCCGTCGAGGCCTGGCTCGTCGACGCGCTGCACGCCACCGGGTACACGAAGGAGCTCGACGGCGTGTTCGCCCGGGCGTCCACCGTGTCGAGCGTCGCGATGATCGCCGGGACCATCCTCGGCGGCCTGCTCGGACAGCTGAACCTGTCGGCGCCGTACCTCGCGCGCACCGCCCTCGTCCTGATCGCGTTCGTCGTCGGGTTCCGGACGATGTTCGACGTCGGGTTCACGCCTCGGGCACTGCACGTGCGGGGCGTGGCCGGCGAGATGGGCAGGGTGGCCCGGGCTGGCATGACCTACGGGTGGCGCAAGCCGGCGGTTCGCCTGCTGGTGCTGCAGTCGTTCGTCTCGTACGGCTTCTTCTCGTGGGCCTGGTACGCGTGGCAGCCCTACTTCCTCCAGCTGTTCGGGCGGAACGCCATCTGGCTGTCCGGCCTCATCGCCTCGCTGTTCGCGCTGGCCGGCATCGTCGGGAACCAGCTGGTGCGGCGGTTCGCCACGCCGGGACGACGCCGGACCACGATCCTGCTGTGGACCTCCGCAGTGTCCAGCGCAACCATGGTGGCGACGGGGACCTTCCGGACGTTCTGGATCGCGGTGCCCGTATTCCTGCTGGGGGCGGTGGCGGGCGGCCTCGGCGGGCCGGTTCGGCAGACGTACCTGCACCGGTCGATCCCGACGTCGGAACGCGCCACGCTGGTGTCGTTCGACTCGCTCGTGGGGAGCCTGGGGAGCGTCGGCGGCCAGACCGGGCTGGGATGGCTGTCGCAGGAGCGCTCGGTGCCGGCGGGGTTCGTCGTGGGTGGGCTGTTCACGCTCCTCACGCTCCCGATCTACGGGCGGCTGCGGAGCCTCCGCGAGCCGGCCGACCGCATCGAGGCCGACGCTGCCGACGCCGAGGCGGCCGACGAGGCCATGCCGCCGGCCCCGCTCGCGTCGGACGAGGTGCCGACGCCGCGCTGACCCCGGTTCAGGGGGGTCAGACCGGGCGGGCGTACATCCGGTAGGTCTTGTACACGGTCCCGCCCATGCGCCGGATGGCCCGGTTCATCGGGGCGTTCGACTCGAGGATCCAGCTCATCTCCCCCCACCGGTACCCACCCCGGCGGGCCGCGGCGAGCGTCTCGACGTACAGCTGCGCGCCGATCCCCGTCTGCCGGAACTCCGGCCGGACCCCCAGCGCGACGACCCGGCAGCTGTCCCACCGCCGGCGACGGCCCCGCCACAGCAGCCGGGACAGGGTGACCGGGCCCAGCCGGCCGCGCGCCCGGACCAGCACCTCGTTGACGTTGGGGACGGTGAGCGCCACGGCGGCCACCTCCCCGCCCGACTCGCCCACGAGCACGAGGTCGGGGTCGAGGACGGGCTTCAGCGCCTTGGCATGCTCGCGGATCTCGCGTTCGGTCATCGGGCAGAAGCCCCAGTTGCGCTCCCATGCGACGTTGTACACGCCGAGGAACCGCCGCATCTCCGCCTCGAAGTCGTGCATGCGGATGGATCGGAACGAGAACTGCCGTGCGGCCACACGGGCCTCCTCGACGACCTGCGGCGGCGGCTCGGCGGTGGTGTCCAGCCGGTACGCGAGCAGGTCCTGCACGCCCTCGAACCCCGCCCCCTCGATCAGCCGCGCGTACCCGGGCGGGTTGTAGGTCATCAGCAGCATCGGCGGGCTGTCGAACCCGTCGACCAGCAGGCCGGCCTCGTCGTTGAGCGTGAACGAGGCCGGGCCGACCATGACCGACATCCCGCGCTCGCCCAGCCATCGCCCGGCCGCGTCGAACAGCGCCCCGGCCGCCTCCGGATCCTCCTCGCACTCGAAGAACCCCCAGAACCCGGTCGAATCGATCCTCTGGGACATCGAGTGGAACGCGTTGTGACGGCGGTCGACCTGCGCGGAGATCCGTCCGACGGTGCGCCCGCCCCGCCGGGCCAGGAACAGCCGCGCGTTGCCGTGTTCGAAGAAGGGCCCGCGCCGGGGGTCGAGCTTCGCCCGGATCTCCCCGTTCAGAGGCGCAACCCAGTTGCGATCCAGCGCGTAGAGCCGATGGGGCAGACGCAGGAACTCGCGGAGCTCGTCCCGCGTCCGGACCGGCCGAACGGAGACCGCCCCTGTTCGAGGGATCAGGACGTCGGTCATGGCGAACCTCCTTCGGCCGCGACGTGGAGGAGCTCGGCGGCGGACTTCTCGATGCCCTCGGCGATCACGGCGAGATCGGGCACGAGGACCGGGTCCGCGAGCAACCCGAAGGTCATCGCGCCGTCGTAGGACATGGCGCCGACGATCAGCCCGGCGTTCGCCGAGAGGGGCGGGACCGGGACGAACGACCGGATCCGGCGGCCGGCCACGTACAGGGGGCCCTCGGAGCCGCGGACGTTCGTCATGGACAGGTTGAAGAACCGCTGGACCCGCTGCGCGGCCGCCACGCCCCGCGTGAGCGCCGCCGGCAGGAGCGAGGGCAGCTCGAGCAGCATGGCGGTGCCGGCGGCCTGGGACGAGCCCTTCGCCCGCGCCGTGGCATCGCGGACGATCCGGAGACGCTCCGCGGGGTCGGGCTCCCCCACCGGGAGCGGCGCGATGACACCGGCCACGAGGTTCCCCTGCCGGACGTCGGCGCCGGGGCGGCGCATGGAGATCGGGACGAGGGCCTTCATCCCGAGGCCGTCGATCTCCAGGCCGCGGGCGAGGAGCCACGACCGGAGGCCGCCCGACACCACCGCCAGCACGACGTCGTTCACCGTGCCCCCGAGGGCGTTCTTCACGTCCTTGAGGTCCTGCAGCGGGACTTCGGCGAGCTCGAACGTCCGGTTGGGGCCGATCAGGCCGTTGCACGGGACCCGAGGGGCTGGGCGGACGCCCGCCTCGACGAGGCTCTCGACCGCGGCAGCGAGGGTGAGGGCGGTCCGGGCCAGCCGCGCCGGGTGGCGACCGGCCCGCAGCGCGTCGCGGGCCAGCCGCGCCGGACGGATCAGCCGGTCGAGCAGCACGTCGGCGGCCAGTTGGAGGCCACCGGGCGTCGGCGGGTGCTCCGCGGCGGGCTCTCCCCCACCGCTTGGGCGGCGGGGGTGCGGCCGGTCGTCGAACAAGGCGTCCGCCACCGCGATGCCCCCCACCCCGTCGACCAGGGAATGGTGGACCTTCAGCAGGAACGCCCAGTCACCGCCGGCGAGGCCGTCCAGCACCCACAGCTCCCACAGCGGCCGGTGCCGGTCGAGGTGGGCCTCCATGAGCACCGCGACGACGCCGCGGAGGTCGCGTTCGAACCCGGGGGCGGGAACCGTCGCCGTTCGCACGTGGAACGCGAGATCGAGGTCCGAGTCCTCCACCCAGACCGGCCGGCCCCGGCCGAAGGGGTATGCGAGCCGCTGGCGGAACCGCGGCAGCAGGGCCAGCCTGGGCCCGACCGCGTCGAGGACCTCGTCGTATGGGGGCAGTGGCCCCTCGACGAGCCCGAGGGCCGCCATGTGGTACGGGGTGGTCCGGCCCTCCAGGAAGAAGAACGCCGCATCGCGCCCCGACACCGCCTCGCCGTACCGCACCGCCGCCACCTCCCACCCGGTTCCCGGGGCGTCCCGAGATCATGGTCGTGCCGGCGTGGGCGGCCGGATGGTGTCCAAGTGCCCCCTCGGCGTGGGGCCTTCGGCGTCGCGGGTCAGCGGGTGGCCGGCATGTCCAGCTCGGCCGGTCCGGAGACGGCCGCGATGGCCCGGAGCGTGACCTCGGCGAACTCCGACGGGTGCATCGCTACCGCCGAATGGTCCGCATGGAACTCGAACACCCGCGCCCGCGTGGCCCGGGCCAGCGCGCGCTGCTCGACGGGCGGCACCAGCCGGTCGCGGGTCGTGACGACCACGGCGGTCGGAACATCGACCGTCGACGCGTACGACCGCGCGTCGAACCGGCTGAGCGCCCGGCCGGCCTCCACCATCTCCATCGGGTCGTTCCGGCGGAACTCGCCGTCCGCCCACCCCCGGTAGGTCAGGAGCTCGCCCGGCAGGTCGTCCAGTCCGCCCCCCAGACGGAACAGGATCATCCGCCCGGTCGGCCACCGGAGCAGCACGCCGGTCGCGCCGAGCAGGCGCCAGGCCCTCTGCTGCAGCTGTGTGGAGGCGAATTGCAGCCCGGTCGCCTCCAGCACCAGCCCCGAGACCAGGTCCGGGTGCCGCCGCCACAGCTCGAGCGCGACCGGCCCGCCCATGGAGTAGCCGACCACCACGGCGCGGTTCACTCCGAGCGCGCGGAGCGCACCCGCGGTGTCGTCGGCGCAGTCCTCGATCGAGAACGCCCCGAAGCTCCGGATGCCCCGGCCGTGCCCCCGGAGGTCCGGAGCGACGACGGTGTGGTGCGCGGCGAGGGCCTCGTACAGCAGGAACCAGTTCAGGTCGGCGGTCGCCATCCACCCGTGCAGCAGGACGATCGGCACGCCCTCGTCCCGGGGCGCATGCCGCACGAACACCTCGCCACGGCCCGGGACCATCACGACCCGGGCTGGCGGCAGCGGCGGGATCGCGAGGCCGGGATCGGCGTGGAGCCGGTAGGGGTCGAGCCGCCGGCCGACCCACGACAGCTGCCGCAGCCCGTCGCCGGCCGACGGCGGGGCTCGGCGGGCGGAGCGTCGCGCCGCGACGCCGACCCCGATCGCCGCCCCGGCCGCCACCAGGACGGCGACCTCCCAGCTCCTCCGCCGGGAGCCCGACGGCGGGCCGTCCCCCGTTCCCGCCCCGCGCTCGACCGGCATCATCAGGCCCTCCGGCCCAGGGACTCGGGCCGTCCGGCCCCCGGCTGGGCGCTCTCGCCGAACACGATCACGAGGTCGCCCTCGCGGACGCGTTCGCCGGGGGCCGGATTGGGGATCCGCTCGCCGGTCGGGCGGAGCAGCAGCATCGGCACGGCGTCGCCGCACGCCTCCTCGAGCGTCTGCCCGACGAGCGGCGAGGACGGCTCGATCACCAGCTGCTCCAGGCGGACGCCCCCCGTCGCCCCCTCGAGGTCCAGGTAGTCGGTGACCTCCGGGTGGACGGCCAGCACGGCCATGTGCCGGCCGCTCGTGACGTACGGCGAGATCACGCGGTTCGCCCCGGCTCTGAGCAGGCGGGCGGGCGACTCGGGCTTGCCGGCCCGGGCCACGATGAAGATGCCCGGGTTGAGCGACCGCGCGGTGAGCGCGATGTAGACGTTCTCGGTGTCGGAGTCGACCGCGCACACCAGGCCTCGAGCGCGTTCGACCCCGGCCAGCCGGAGCACGGACTCCGTCGACGGCGACCCCACGAGGTAGGGGACGTCGTCGTAGCGCATGAGGTCCTCGAGGTCCTCGCGCTGCTCGATGACCGCGAACGGCACGCCCTCCGACTCGAGCTCCCGGGCCACGGTCTGGCCGACCCGGCCGTATGCGCACACGATGTAGTGGTCCCGCATTCGATCGATCCGCGACTGCATGCGTCGTCTCCTCCCCGCCTGGAGGTAGTTGCCCTCCACCAGCCCGGCCCCCAGCACGGCCAGCAGGATCAGGAACAGGCTCACGCCCGCCAGCGCCAGGCTCGCCGTGAACAGCTTCTCGCCGTTCGAGAGCGGCACCTGGATCGAGAACCCCACCGTCGTCAGCGCCAGGGCCGTCTGCGTCACCGCGTCAACCCAGCCGAACCCGAACAGCAGGTAGCCGGCGACGCCGTACGCGTAGACCAGCACCACCCCCAGCACCGGGAGCCGGAGCCGCCGGGCCAACCCGTCCGACGAGGCCATGTCGTCGCCATGCTAGTGAGCGCGACCGGGGGGACGTGCGGCAGCGGTCCCGCGGCACACGGGCAAGCCGCCCGGGGCGGGCGGGCCGCCGAACCGGCCGGAAGCGTCCCCGGCGTGCGAGCATGGGAACGTGCGCGGTGCCTTCGTTCCACTCGCCGCGGCCGCGGCCCTGGGGCTCGCCGCCTGCTCGTCCGCGTCCGCCGCGCGGGCCGAGGCGAGGATATCGACGCCCTCCGGGCCGGTCACGCTGCACGTCCGCGTCGCCGACACCGACACGGTGCGGGAACGCGGCCTGCAGGGCGTCAACGACCTCGCGGCCGACGGCGGGATGGCGTTCCTGTTCGAGGGGCCGACCCACACCGCGTTCTGGATGAAGGACACGCCGACGCCGCTGTCGATCGCGTTCTGGGGGGCGGACGGCCGGATCCTGTCGCTGATGGACATGCCGCCCTGCACGGCCGATCCGTGCCCGACGTACCGGCCGGACGCGCCGTTCGTCGGGGCGATCGAGGCGCACCAGGGGTTCTTCGCGGGGCACGGCGTCGAGGTGGGAGACCGGGTTGCCATCGTCCTCCCCTGACTGCCTGCTCTGCCGGGCCGAACAGATCACGCGGTGGCACTTCGAGGACGAGGACTGCTGGGTGGCCGACTGCATGGTCTGCGCCACGCCCATGATCGTGTGGCGGACGCACGGCCTGCCCGACGCCGACGTCGAACGCGCGCTGTTGCAGCGACTGGGCGCCGTGGCCTCCGAGCGCTACCCCGACGGCTACTGGATCGACGGCGAACGCCGGCGCATCCCCGACCATTGGCACGCGCACGCCAGGCCGGAGGGCGGGTTCTTCGACCCGGCCAGCGAGCTGTACGGCCGGTGGGGCTGAGACCGGCCCCCGCACCTCCCCGCTACGGGTCGATCTGGAACCCGACGAAGTGTGCGTCGTAGCTCGCCGGGCCGCCGGCGGGCGGTGGGCTGAACCCGTACCCGGCCGCCACGAACTCGTTCGGCCGGTCCACCTCACCGGCCGTCCCGATCCCGAAGTAGTCGCCCCACCTGCCACACCCGCAGTTCGCCGTGCTGTTGGTCGCGCTGTACACGAGGAACGGCGAGTTGGTCAGGTTGCCCACCGCGAAGTTCTCGTAGTTCGTCCCGCCTCCCCAGGCCATCGAGATCCCGAGCTGGCCCGCGGCGTTCGTCATGAGCGCGGGATAGGCGAACGCGTAGTTCGAATTCCAGATGGCCCGCTGGCTGACGAGCGAGAGGCCCGAGGCGCTGATCTCGACCAGCTCGATGTGGGGTTGCGCGAGCCAGCTGAGCTTCCCGGATCCGCGCCCGGCCGTCCATGCGAACCACAGGCTGCCGTTCTTCGGCCCGCCGCGGGCCTCGCCGATCACGGCCCCGCCGTAGGTCGCGATCCACGGCGTCCCGTCGGGCGTCTTGCTGACGTAGTCGGAGTTCGGCCACGTCCCGATCGTGATCGTGGCCGCCGGGCTGAGGTACGAGGTCGAGGACTCGGCCCACGAGTTGACCTGGATGTGACTGGTGTCGGTGTTCCGGGCCCAGAACGCCCGACCGAGCGTGTTCTGTGCCACCTGGCCGCCCAGGAGCACCTGATCGAGATAGCGCCACGCGTGCGGCCCGGCCGCGAGGTTCAGGCCGCTCTGGAGGTTGTCGAGGCCGATCCGAGCGATGAAGGACTGGTTGACGCTGCAGCAGGCGTCGCCCGCGTCCTGTGAGAGGTACGCGTAGCTGGTGCCGACGGCGAGGTCGGGGTAGTCGAGGAACTTATGGGTCCCGGGAAGCATGGCGGCGGTGATATCCCAGTACGTCCACGACGTCAGGCCGCCCGTCGTGACGGCCGACGGCGGGAACACCGCAAGCCGGTCGCGATTGTTGGGATGCCCGACGGCGTTCCAGTACTGGTCGATCCAGATGAACCGGTTGATCGACGGCGCGTAGCGGATCACCTGGTCGCAGCAGACCCCCCCGTCGGGGCTGTCCGCGTACAGGGATCCGACGCCGAAGGAGTGGAACGTGAGCCCGCCGTCGACCGACAGCGAGATCTTCTCGTTGTTGACCACGACCACCTTCTGGCCCGCCGCCGCGACGTTCGGGTCGTTCGGCGTTCCGAGGCCCGTCACGATCCGGGGGGTGTTTCGGAAGAACGTGAGCGTTCGCGCCCGGGTCTCCGCCGCGGGCGCCGGAGACCCGGGCTGTTGCAGCGGCACGACCCTCGACTGCCCGGTGTGGATCCGCTTGACGAACTTCCCGGTCGGGATCTTGGCAACGCCCTCCTGGTCGTGGCCCTGGATGTTGCCCTTGGAGTGGCGGAAGAAGGTTCCGCCCTTCATCCGGTGGGCGATCGACGCCCGGCCGAGCTTGCTCTCGTGCCGCACGCCCCTGCCCGGACCGTGGGAGGGGGCGGCCGCCGCGGTGACGGCGGCGGAGGCCAGGACGACGAGGATCGGGATCACCACACGCGGTGGCGGACGCATGGGCGGCCTCCTTTCGAAGGGGGGGTCGAGACCGCATCGAACCAAGGCGAGTATCGACTCCCGCCGGCGGGGGGCACAAGGGTGATTCCTCCGTCACCCGTCATCGGCCGTTCGGGTGTCGCCCGCGGTCCGGATCAGATGTCCCGGAGGTCCACGGATTCGTCTCGCAGCACCTCGGGCGACACCTCGCGTCCGATCGCCGGCATCGCCCGGCGGAGCTCCTGGTTGCGGTTCATCGACACCACCGAACGCACCACGCCGGCCTCGCAGAAGAACCCCAGGAAGCTGCGGGCGTCCACCGAGCCACGCACCTCGAACGCGTCCCACGTCCGGTGCCAACCGGCGTACTGGAGGTGCTGGTCGTACTGGTCCGACCAGAACCACGGCACGTCGGTGAACGGCTCGCCCTCCCCCGCCGCGGCCTTCCCCACCGCCCGGCCGTGGCGAACCGCGTGCTGGAAGTGCTCGATGCGGACGTGCGGGCCCGTCCCGCCCAGCGGGAACGACGCCATGTCGCCGGCCGCGAGCACGTTCGGCGCACTCGTTTGGCCCCGGTCGTCGACCACGACGCCGTCGGTGACCTCCAGCCCCGCCGCGCGAACGAGCTCGACGTTCGGCCGGGCGCCCACGCCGACGATCGCGAGGTCGCACCCCAAGCGCCGGCCGTCCCCCGCCACGGCTGCGGCCACGGAACCGGAGGCGCCCTCGAAGGCCGCGAACCGGGTCCGGGGCAGCAACCGGACGCCGTGTTCGGCGTGCACCCCGGCCACCGCCCGCCCGACCTCCGGGCCGAGCACCCGGTCGAGCGGCGCGTCGCCGGGGAACAGGGCGGTGACCTCCACGCCGAGCGAGCGGAGCGACGCGGCCACCTCCGACCCGACGAACCCCATCCCCACGATCACCGCGTGACGCCCCGGCTGCGCCGCGGCCCGCAGCCGCCGGCAGTCGTCCACCGTCCGCAGGTCGAACACCCCCTCGAGGTCCGTGCCCGGCGCCTCGAGGCGGCGGTTCCGCGATCCCGTGGCGACGACCGCCCGGTCGAACCCGACCACCGCGCCGTCCTCGAGGGTCGCCTCGCCGGCGGCCGGGTCGATCGCCGCCACCCGGGCTCCGGTGCGGACGTCGATGCCGCGTTCCCCCCAGGCCGCTGCCGGGCGCAGGTCGAGGCGTTCGTCGCGCAGCTCGCCGCGGAGGAACGCCTTCGACAGCGGGGGCCGTTCGTACGGAAGATGGGGCTCGGCGCCGATCAACGTGAGATCGCCGTCGAACCCGGCGTCGCGGACGGCGAGGGCCGCGCTGCCCCCGGCGACGCCGGCCCCGACGACGACGATGCGCCGGGGTTGGCCGGTCACGCCGGTTCGAGGTCCTTCGTGGCCGGACCGTGGATCACGTGGCCGTCGAGGTCGTAGCGGGAGCCGTGACAGGGGCAGTCCCAGGTCCGGTCGGCCTCGTTCCAGTCGACGGTGCAGCCCATGTGCGTGCACCGCGGCGAGGACGCGTGCAGGACGCCCCCCTCGTCGAGGTACGCCGCGACCGGACGGCCGCCGGCCAGGACGACGCCGCCGGAGCCGGGCCGGAGGTCCTCCACGGAACGCCCCACCGTCCGCACGATCAGCACGTCGGCGGGGGCGGTGTGGCTGACGACGTTCGGAACGCTCGTCAGGAGCACGCGCCGGGCGCCGGTCATGCCCCTGTTCCCCACGACCACGAGGTCGGCCCCTGCGTCCTTCGCGACCTTGACCAGCACCTTGGCCGGCTCGCCCCGCTCGACGACCACCGGGTGGACCTTGGTGCGGCCGATGCGGCGCTTGGCGGCCTCCTCGAGCGTGATCGCTCCGACGATCGGGTCGCCCACGTAGACGGCCGACACCTCGCAGCGGACCATCATGGCCAGCTCGAACGCCTTCGACGCGGCCTCGGTCGCCGTCGGGGAGCCGTCGGTCCCGATGACCATGTGCGCGTAGAGGCCCTCGGCCCGGCCGGTGATCGGCTGATTGTGGTGGGTGGTGCGAACGATGAGCACGTCGCACCCGGCCTGGTGGGCGACCTTGTCGGGGATCGCGCCGAGCCCGATCCGCCGGGCCCTGCCCATGCCCTTGTTCCCCATCACGACCAGGTCGGCCCGGTGGCGCTTGGCCACGTCGAGGATCACGGCCGCACCGTCGCCGATGTGGTGCTCGCCGGTCACGGTCAGCTTCCCGTCCGACACCGCCTCACGAGCCTTGGCCAGGATGGCCTCGGCCCGGTCGGCGTCCAGCTCCGGCGGCTGCCAACCCATCACCAGATGGAGGTCGGCGCCGGTTCGCGCAGCCAGCCGCGCCGCCACCGACACGGCAACCGCCGCGGTCTTCGAGCCGTCCGTCCCGGCCAGGATCCTGCGATACCCCATGTGTCAGCTCCCCGATGTGCCCGATGTCGTGGAGGTGGACGCGCCGGAGGAGGGCCCGCCCGTCGCTGCGCCGCCCGCCTCCACCTTGAAGGTTCCGTTCATGAACGTGTGCACGTCACATTGGAACTTGTAGGTGCCCGCCGGGAGCGCCAGCACCGAGTAGGTCTCGGTGTTCGGCCCGCCGAAGATGGCCCCGCGGAACAGGTTGGTCGAGCCGTTGTAGATCGCGACGTTGTGCTGATCCGGGTCCTTGTTGTCGAACACGATCTTGAACGCGGTGTTCGCGGGCGCGGCGAGGCAATCGGTGTCGAACTTCAGCCCAGACGCCTGGACGTGGATGGTCGTCGCCGGCGCGCACCCCGACGGCGGAGGCGGCGACGCGCTCGAGCCCCCCAGCCCGAACGTGGGCTTCATCACCATCATGTACAGGATCAGCGCGAGGGCCACGAAGCCGATCCCGGCGACG
This sequence comes from uncultured Actinomycetes bacterium, assembly GCA_963772375.1. Lineage (GTDB taxonomy): Bacteria > Actinomycetota > UBA4738 > UBA4738 > JACQTL01 > DATBHM01. The sequence continues at coordinate 57,341 of CAVYXG010000009.1, read as the reverse complement.
GAGCCCGACCGGCTGTCCTTCAGCACCTCGTCGAACTGCTCGGGCGTGACGGCCTCGGTTCCCCCCTCCATGGCCCGGGCGACGAACCCCACCCGCCGGTAGTACGGCGTGGCCATCGAGGTCATCGCGACGGAGGCCAGCACCAGCACGCCGACCGAGACCCAGATCCAGGCCTGCCCCCACAGGTGGCCGGAGGCGACCGCGGCGAACCCCCCCACCACCAGCACGACGAGGCCCACGTAGAACCCCTTGACCGAGGTCCCCGACAGCTCGAGGAGCGTGGCCACCTTGGCCGGCTGACGCTCGGACCGGAGGCGGAACAGCACGCCCACGGAGACCCCGTGGGACAGGAGGAATACGAACACCCCCGTGAGGTGCAGCAGGACCCACCACTGATACATCGAAGCTCGGAGCTCCCCCTGGTCGTCGGCGGTCGCGGCGTGGCCGCCGGTGCTCGAGCGATGTTCCCAAAAATTCCGTCAGCGGGTGGCCACGTCCGGTATCCGGGCCCCGGGCGCGGCGGGGGCCGGGACCGCGGGGAACCCGGGCGGCGGCGCGCAGGCGGTTCCGGCCTCGTAGAACTGGTCCGGACCGGGGAGCCCGGGACCGGTGATCCGGGGCTCGTTCGCCGCCCCACCGCCCGCCGGATACACCGTGTCGAACCACTGCCGGAAGAACCGGGTCAGCTTGGCCTGGCATCCCGCGCTCTGGCTGGGGAGCCGGTCGTGGAACACTGCCTCGAGCTGCGCCTCGGTGATGGAGCCGCCACGGTACCGGCGCTGGATGTCGTGGATGGCCTTGATCCACAGGTCGTGCCGGGGGTGCGCCGCCCGGGCCCCGAGGATCTGCCGGAGCGCGAGGTAGGCGGCCGCGGGACGGACGTAGGTGTTCGCCCCGCCGAACAACGACTCCACGGTCGGGTCGGACGGAGCGATCGTCCAGAACTTCCCACCGGCCGCGTACACCGACGCGAATCCGCGCCGGAGGGACCGGTCGAACGCCCGGTCGCCGGCGGGCGTCCCGGGGCCGCCGGCGTTCCGCTGCGCGATGCGGGCTTCGAGCAGGAACTCCCCGACGGTGGCCCACCCCTCCTTCCAGAACGTGTCGCGGAACTGGTCCTCGGACACGTTGTCCCCGAACCACTGATGGAAGTTCTCGTGGTAGAGGGTCCCGACGTCGACCCGGCCGCCCTGGAACGTGATCTTGCCCTGCATCTCCTCCTCGAACCCCGCGGTGGGCAGGCCGACGACCACGCCGTCCGTCGTGAGCGGGAACGGCCCGTTGAACTTCGCCTCGAACCGCGTGATGTCCGGCTGCTGGTTCATGATCGCGCGGTTCCGGGCCTTGCGGCCCGGGCGGATCGCGCGCGCCTGCGCCTCGTAGAACGTGATGCCGTTTCGCACCAGCTCGCGGAGGCCGTACGCGCCGACGCTGTTCTCCACGAGGTAGCTGGCGATGGGCTCGGGGCTGTGCCAGATCCACGTCACCGAGCCCCCCGGGAAGTTCGCGTCCGGCGGGTTGGGGGGCGGCGGGTTGGAGGTCTTGAGCTCGCCGTTGGCGATCGCCGTCCGGCCGAGGTTCACGGTGTCGTGGAAGTCGTACGTGGGCTTGGCCGTCGGGAAGTCGTTGAGCGGCATCCAATCCTCGGTGCCGACCGGCTCGGTGGTGACGAACCCGCCGTCGCCCGGGGGTTCGTTCGAGCGGAACCAGCCCTCGGTGGTGCCGTCGCCGTCGTGGTGGACGCCCGGCTTGCCCGTGTAGGCCACGGACACCACGAACGTCGACCCCTTCGGGATCGGCGACGACGGCGTGATCACCAGCTTGTTCGCCGGACACTGCTGGCCGTTCTGCGAGTCCCCCGCGACCTGGGGCGAGCAGGCCGGCGGGTTCGGGTTGCCGGGGCCGACGGGGTTGACGTTCGACACCTCGTGGGCGAGCGGGTCCGGGTCGTCGTCGCCGTTGGGGTCTCCCGGGTAGGTCGGCTGCACGAACTCGAACGCCGCCGGGTGGCCGTTCACCTTCACGGACCCGACCGTGAGGTGCGGGCCGGCCTTGTGGTCGGCGGAGGACCGTTCGAAGTCGAGGCTGAAGTCCGTGAGGCACTTGGTGGCCACGTCGGTGAGGACGACGTGGTTCCCATGCAGGAACCTGTTGGTCGGGGCGTCGTACACCATGAACACGTGGGTGTGGACGCTGCGGTAGCCGCCGTTGCCGACCTCCGGGTAGACGCGGGAGCCGGGCGGCGACAGCGAGTGCGACCCCGACGAACAGCCCGCGCGGAGGGCGGCCGTCGGCGACGCGCCCACCGGCACCATCATCGCCGCGGCGGCCACGAGGGCCACGGCACCCACCACCAACGACGAACGCAACCGCAGCCAGTGTGCTCGTGCCATGACCCTCGCTCCCGCTCCCGCTCGAACCGCACCCACGCTATTCGGTCATCGATCGTGGCGGCAAGCGATGTGGCCGGCCTGGGGGTCGTCAGTTCGCCCCGGCGGCCTCCGGCCACGGGGACATCAGCTGGAAGTAGTTCCCGTCGGGGTCGGCGAACGTCGCGATCCACGCGCCCTGGAGCTCGTACGGCTCCTTCACCACGGTCGCACCCGCGTCACGGATGCGTTCGAACTCCCTCTGCACGTCGGGCGTCTCGAGGTTCAGGATCACGCGCTGCGGTTCCGCCGCGGTGCCCTTCACCTCGGAGTGCTCGCCGACCGAGAACCACGCGTCGCCGAACGCCCAGCCGAAGAACCCGCCCTCGGCCATCTCGGGATCCCGTCCCAGCACGGCCGTGTAGAACTTCCCCAACGTCTCGGGGTCCCCCGATCCGATCATGATCCCCTGGAACTTGAACTCCGCCATCTCCGATCTCCCCTTTCAGCCGTCGTACGCCTGCCGGAGCGCCGCCAGGTCGAGCTTCTTCATCTCGAGCACGGCGGCCATGACCCGTTCCTGCCGCTCGGGGTCGCCCTGCTGCATCATGCGCTCCATCTCCGCGGGGACGACCTGCCACGACAGGCCGTAGCGGTCCTTCAGCCAGCCGCACGGGCCCTCCTCGCCGCCCTCGGAGAGGCGCTCCCAGAACCCGTCGATGTCGGCCTGGTCCTTGCAGTTCACCATCAGCGAGACCGCCTCGGAGAACGGGAACATCGGGCCGCCGTTCAGCGAGCCGAACTCCTGCCCGTCCAGGCGGAACCACACCGTGAACACCGACCCCTCCGGCCGGCCCGCCGCCTTCGCCGCCGAGGGCCCGTACCGCGAGACGAGCGTGACCTCGGAATCCTCCCGGCCCATAGCCTTGAAGGTGGACACGTAGTGGTTGGCGGCCTCCTCGGCATGCTCGTCGAACCACAGGAACGTGGTGATGCCCTGCACCGTCGCCTCCTTCCCGCACGCGGCGTCGTTCGCCGCCCGCTGTTCGTTTCCGACGAACCGGCGCCGCGGAACTCATCGGTCCGTGCGGCAGGATCAGCCCGCGGCGGCCGAGTCGAGGTCCCGGAGGTACGCCGCCCGGTCGGCGTCGTCCAGCCACGCGATCCTGAACGCGTTGCGTTCGAGCTGCACGATCTCCTCCGCCGTCAGCGATGCCGCCTCCTGCACGGCGACGAGGTTCTCGAGCACGTAGCCCGGGAAGTACGCGGGGTCGTCGGAGTTCACCGTGGCGCGGATCCCCCGATCGAGGAGCTGTTTGAGCTCGGGCGCCTTGAGGCCGCCGGCCACCCAGGAGTTCGAGATCGGGCAGCACGTGAGGCCGATGCCGCGTTCGGCGATCTCGTTCGCGAGTGCCTCGTCGTCGAGGCAGTTCGAGCCGTGGTCGATGCGCTCGACGCCGATGTCGTGGAGGCACTGGCCGATGTTCCGGACGGCCTCCACCTGGTCGACGTCGCAGTGCATGGTGAGGCGCAGGCCCTCGGCGCGGGCCCGCTCGAACACCTCGGCGAACTTCACGGGCGGGTTGCCGAGCTCGTTCGAGTCGAGCCCCACGCCGACCAGCTCGTCGCGGAACGGCAGCGCCTGATCGAACGTCTCCATGGCCGACTCCGCCGACATGTCCCGGAGGAAGCACATGATCAGCTGCGTGCGGAGGCCCAGCGTGTCGTTCGCCTCGTCGCGGGCATCGCGGATCCCGCCGATCACCGTGGCGAGGTCCACGCCGCGCGTGGCGTGGGCCTGGGGATCGAAGAACACCTCGGCGTACACGACGCCCTGCGACGCGGCCTTGCGGAAGTAGGCCATCGCGAGGTCGCGGAAGTCCTGACGGGCCCGCAGCACGCCCATGCCCTCGTAGTACATGTCGAGGAACCCCTTGAGGTCGTGGTAGTCGTACGCCGCGCGCATCTCCTCCGCCGATGCGTATGGCAGCGCGACGTCGTTCCGCTTCGCGAGCTCGAACTTCAGCTCGGGCTCGAGCGTGCCCTCGAGATGGAGGTGCAGCTCCGCCTTGGGGATGCGTTCGATGAGCGCCCGCACGTCGGTCATGACCACCTCCGTCGTCGGTGAGGACGCGAGTCTATGTGCCGGCCGGCAGACCGGGCCCGGTGATGCGCACGTCGCCGTGGACGGTGACGACGAACACCTGCCAGGCGTACAGGGCGACGAGGCTCGCGGGCTCCCGTCGCAGCCGGTCGGCCAGCAGCAGGACCGCGCCGACGTAGCGGTCGGAGTGGTTGTAGGCGAACAGCGCCCGCCGCAGGTCGCCGGGCGCCCCGTTGGCCCGGAGGAAGTTGGCCGCGCCGAGGATCGCGTCGCGGGGGTCGTCGACGTCGCCGCCCAGCCCGTACGCCGCCCACGTCGAGGGCAGGAACTGCATCGGGCCCTGCGCGCCGGCCGTGCTGTCCGACCGCGCCCGGCCGAACTTCGACTCCACGTACATCACCGCGGCGAGCGCCTCCCACGGAACGCCGAACCGCTGCTCGGCCTCGTCGAAGTCCGCGAGCAGCGCGCCGGGCGGCTTGGGCGGACCGGTGCGGAACCCTGCCGCGGACGGCAGCGGCCGGATGCCGGCGATGAGCGTTGCCATGGCCCGGGTCGTCAGCCTGGCCCGCGTCCGGACATCCGCGGGGAGCCGTGCCAGGACGGCGCCGGTGAGCGCCGGTTTCCGCATGAGGTCCCGGTAGATCCGCTGTTCGTAGAGCGCCTGGAGCACGAGGCCGGGCGGCGGCCGGTCCGTGACCGGATCGCCGGTGGCGACCCACCGGGCGGTCGAGACGCGGAGGGCGTGGGTCGTCCTGGCCAGGGCCGTCGCGAGGGGCGCGGCCGTCGCGGGGATCGGCGCGTTCGCGGCGGGGACGAACGGCGCACCGGGGCCCGCCGAGGAAGAGCCGGCCGGAGGACTCGAGGGAATGGACGTTCCGGCGCGCAGCGGCCGGGGCGAGCGAACGGGGGGCGTCGGCGACGGCTCGCGGGATGGTCCGGTCGCCGGCCGGGCGCCATGGTCGTCGTGCCCGACGACGCACGAGGCCGCCAGGGCCAGCGCGGCCGTCAGCCCGGCCAGGATTCGACCCACTCGCACCGGCCCATTCTGCGCACGGTCACGCCGTCGTGCCGTGACCCACGGATCGCCGGCTACACGTTCGAGCGGATGCCGCCCCCGTCGACCTGGTACACGGCCCCGGTGATGTAGGCCGCCGGTTCGGATGCCAGGAACGCCACCAGCGCGCCGAGCTCCATCGGCCGCCCGAGACGGCCCATCGGGATCGTCGGCCCCACGGCGGACTCGATCACGGCATCGTCCGGCGCCGTCGGCCCGAACCCCTGGCGGAGGCGGTCGGTCAGGAACGTCCCCGGCAGCACGAGGTTGATCGTGATGCCGTCCCGGGCGAGGTCGGGTGCGATCGCCTTCACCAGACCCGCGACCCCCGGCCGGATGCCGTTCGAGAGGTCGATGCCCTCGACTGGCTGCTTCACCGAGCTCGACTGGATGCCGACGATCCGGCCCCACCGCCGTTCCCGCATGTGCGGCACGACCGCCCGGACGAACCGGACGAAGTTCAGGGTCACCGTCTCGAACGCCCGCCGCCAGTCGTCGTCGGTGAGATCGAAGAACCGCCCCGGCGGCGGGCCGCCGTTGTTGTTCACCAGGACGTCGATGCCGCCGAACCGCTCAACCGTGGCGGCCACCACCGTCGCGACGCCGTCGGCGGTCGACAGGTCCGCCGCCACGGCGAGCACCGCCGCGCCGGTCTCGCCCCGGATCTCGTCCGCGGCCGCCTCGAGGTCGGCCTCGGTCCGCGCGCAGAGCGTGACCCGCGCGCCCTCGCGGGCGAGCGCGACCGCCGAGGCCCTGCCCAGCCCCCTGCTCGACGCGGCCACCAGGGCGACCTTGCCGCCCAGACCGAGATCCATCCGCCCTCCGTGGATCGTTCCGTCGCCCCGACACCGGACCCGTCGAGACGGCGCCCGACTCTACCCGCCGGTCCTCCGAAACGCCGTCGGCACCTCGGCCCCTCCCCCGCACGAACGTCCCGGGTCCGGGACGGGTCGTGGGAAGCTCGCCCCGACGTGAGCGGACGTGTCGAGATCCCCGGGAACCTGGCCGCCGCCGCGCGGGCGGAGGGCCGCGAGGACTGGCTGGCGACCCTCCCCCTCACCGTCGGCGGACTCGAACGGCGGTGGGCGGTCGAGGTGGGCGCGCCGTTCCGCCCCGGAGGCCAGACGGCGTGGGTCGCCCCCGCGTCCAGGAACGGCCGCGACGATCTGGTCGTGAAGGTGCTGTGGCGGCATCCCGAAGCCGAGCACGAAGCCGACGGCCTCCGATTCTGGGCGGGCGACGGCGCGGTGCTGCTCCACGAGAGCGTCGACGTCGACCCGCACACCACCGCCCTGCTCCTCGAGCGGTGCCGCCCCGGCACGACGATGGAGCTGCTCCCCGAACCGGAACAGGACGTCGTCGTGGCCGGCCTGCTCCGCCGGCTGTGGCGCGAGCCCCCGCCGGGGCATCCGTTCCCCTCGCTGGGGGCCACGTGCGATCAGTGGGCCGTCGAGGTCGAGCGGAAGCGGTCCGAGAGCGAGCTTCCACTCGACTCCGGCCTGGTGCGCGAGGGGCTCGCGCTGTTCCGCGAGCTGCCGGGAAGCGCCTCACGGCGCACGCTCCTGGCCACCGACCTCCACGCGGGCAACGTGCTGTCGGCGGCACGAGAGCCGTGGCTGGCGATCGACCCGAAGCCACACGTGGGCGACCCGGCCTACGACGCGCTCCAGCACATGCTCAACTGCGGGGAGCGGCTCCGGGCGGATCCGGCCGGACTCGCCGCGCGGATGGCCGACCTGCTGGATCTCGACCGCGAGCGCCTCCTGCTGTGGCTGTTCGCCCGGTGCGTTCAGGAATCGATCGACTGGCCGGGCCTCGCCGAGGTCGCCCGTCTCCTCGCGCCCGGGACGTGACTCCGGTGCGGTCCGTTGCGACCGCGCTCGCTCACGACGCGTCGGAGTCGGGCCGAGGCTCGGATGGCGGCGCCGGAGGCGGAGGCGCGCCCGGTCCGGGCGGCGGAGCGCCGCCCATCGCCCGGCGAACCTCGTCGCCGATCTCCGAGAACGTCACCTTCAGCGCGTCGCTCAGCTTGCGGCCGCTGTCCCGCACGTGCTGCCGGGTCTCGTCGTCCCTCATGGTGTCGCCGAGGGAGGTGAACGCGAGATCAAGCTCGTCGATCGCCCGGCGAACGGCGTCCGCCACCCCGCCCTCCTTCCCGGCGCTCGGCTGAGCGGCACGCTCCCCGCCCAGACGCCGGTACCGCTCCGACACGACCCGGCCCAGCGTCGTGAACGCCTCCCCCACCTCGTCCCAGGCCCGCTTCGTCTCGTCCATCCCGTCACCTCCGTCTCGAACCGCTCCACCGATCATGACATGGGCCGTCGCGTCGGGCCCGCGGGCTCGCGGAGATGGCGGGCATCCGGGCCTTCATCCTCCTCCCGAGGTGGCAACGATCCGGCGAGCTCCCCATCCAGGAGGGGCCGGTCGACCTCTCCGCCGCATCGCGCGCACGTCCAGACTGCCGGCGAGCGTTCGGGCGCGCGTCGCCCGATGGAGAGGAGGCGGGATGGAACCGTTCGAGGTCGACCTGGCCGCCGCGGCCCGCACGAACGAGTGGTTCCGGTCGGTGCTGTTCACGGGCGAGCACGCGCAGGTGGTCGTCATGGCCCTGGAACCGCATGAGGCGATCGGCGAGGAGGTGCACGACGTCGACCAGCTGTTCGTGATGGTCGACAGCCACGGCGAGGCGGTGCTGAACGGGGCGGCACGGTCGCTCGAGCCCGGTGAGCTCCTGTACGTTCCGGCCGGGACGAGGCACGACATCCGGAACACGGGCGAGGCCTCGATGAAGCTGCTGACCCTGTACGCCCCGCCCCAGCACGCACCCGGGACGGTCCATCGGACCAGGGCGGAGGCGCTTGCGGCCGAGGAGCTGGAGCACGTCACGACGTGACGGTGGGCAGACGCGGGGCGACCCGGTCCTGCCGGGGAGGCGCGTCGCCGTGCGGGCCGAAGGATGCTGCGTGCTACGGTTCCTCGGATGAAGGAGCGAGGGCTTCGGGCAGCCGTCAAAGAGGTAGCGCAGCGGGCGACGGCCGTCTCGCGCCTCCAGGCCGAGCTCGTCAAGGCGGAGCTCGCGAGCACGGGCAAGAACGCCGGGATCGGAGCCGCCCTCGCCTTCGCGGCGGCGTTCATCGGCGTGTTCGTGTTCGGGCTCGTCACGGCCCTGCTCGTGGTCGTCCTTGCGATCCCGCTGCCGTTGTGGCTGTCGATCCTGATCGTCCTGGTCCTGTACCTGATCGTGATGGCCGCACTCGGGGCGCTCGCGCGGGATCGCTTCAACAAGACCAAGGGCCCCCGGCTGTCCAAGGAGCAGGCCCGACTCACCGCCGCTGCTCTCGGGATCCGCCCCAAGGACGGATCCACCCCGTCGCCGACGCCCGGCCCTGCTCCTCCGATCGACGTGTCCGCGGGCGTCACGGCGAACGCGTCCCCGGCCGACCAATCCAGTGGGTTCAATGCCGGCTGAGGCCGAGGGCGCACGCGGCTCGAAGGCCGCCTCGAACGGTCGCCAGGCCAGGACCCCGGCACGCCCCGTCGACGAGGTCCTCACCGACCTCGAACGGGAACGTCTCGGCCTGGTCGAGGCCGTCGATCAGCTGAAGGCCCAGGCGCGCGCAACGAAGGCCCGGCTGGTCTCCCCTCGCATCATCGCGATCGCGGTCGGCGCGATCGTCGCGCTCGTGGCCCTCCGTCAGTGGCGAAAGAGGCGCTGAGGCTCCCGATCAGCGAGCAGCCGGACAGCCGGACAGCCGGGCAGCCGACTCCGCGCTCAGGAGTTCCGGGGTCCCAGGTGGCTCACGTTGGGGAACCACCGTTGGTTGGTTGGCTGGCTGGTGGGAGGGGGAGGATTCGAACCTCCGTAGGCATCGCCGGCGATTTTACAGACCGCTCCCTTTGGCCGCTCGGGCACCCTCCCGGGGAACGCGCGGCAGGATAGCACCGCTGCACGTCGGCTCGAGCCGCGGACCGCTACCATGTGCCGTCATGGCGAGCTCCTTCTCATTCGACATCGTGTCCGAGGTCGACATGGCCGAGGTCACCAACGCCCTCGACCAGGCCCGGCGGGAGATCGGGACCCGGTTCGACTTCAAGGGGACCGACACCCTCATCGAGCGCGACGAGGCCGCGCTCGAGATCCGTTCCTCCACCGAGAACCGCCTGGACGCCGCCCGAGAGGTGCTCAAGGACAAGATGGTGAAGCGCGGGATCTCGCTGAAGGCGCTCACCGAGGGCCCGGTGCTTCCGGCCGCCAAGGGCCACTCCCGCCAGCACGTCTACGTGAACAAGGGCATCAACGAGGACAAGGGCAGGGAGATCTCGAAGTTCGTCCGCGGCCTCCCGCCCAAGGTCCAGACCCAGATCCAGGGCGAGCAGATCCGCGTGACGTCGAAGAAGAAGGACGACCTCCAGTTCGTGATCAAGGCGGTCAAGGAGCACGACTTCGGCGTGGCCCTGCAGTTCACGAACTTCCGGCCGTAGCGCCGGGCGGTCCGGCCGGCGCGAGCTCGAACACGTCCACCGTGCAGCGCGTCTCGAACCCGAGCGCCTCGTACAGCGGGCGGCCCGAGTCGGTCGACGTGAGCACCGACGTCCGGTAGCCGGCGTCACGGGCCAGCTCCAGCCCGCGCGACGTGACCGCCGCCCCCAGGCCGCGACGGCGATGCGACGGGATCGTCGCGATGTTCGACAGGCCGGCCACGCCGGTGCCGACGCACACCATCGCGGTGGCGACCGGCCGTTCCTCCCACCACCCGGTGAGGCACCACCCCGGCACGTCCCCGGCGAGGACCGCCTCCGGCGTCTGGCGGTACCGCGGAAGCTGCTCGGGCTCGATTCCGAACGCCTCGCTGCTCGCCTCCATCCAGGCGTCGATGCCGCCCTCGTCCCGCACGACCTCGATGCGAAGCCCGCCCGGCACGGCCACAGGCGTGAACGCGTCGAGGTCGAGCGACATGCCCGGCATGGTGGTCCGGTGCAGGCCGCGCACCGCCAGCCGCGATGCGAGGTCGGCGGGCGTGGACAGCGGGCTCGCCCACCACATGGCCGGCACGTCCTCCTCCTTGAACCGGCCCACCAGCTCGTCGATCCGGCGGTCGGCGTCGGCTTCGGTCATCCGGGTGGCGATCACCCCGTTGAACATCGCCTCCGGAACACCGGACAGGTACCACGTGGCGAACGCGTCCTCGTACAGCGTGACGCCCGCCAGCCGGACGAGCGTCGTCACCAGGAACGCGTCGTGCTCCACGATGGCGGAGACGACCGCCTCCCCTGACCCGAGGTCGAGGGGAGGCGGGTGTTCCACTGGTGAGCCGGCGCTAGTGGGGCTGGCCCTGAGCCATCGCCCGGAGCCGGGCGACCCGGTCCTCCGTCGGCGGATGGGTCGAGAACAGCCCGGCCATCATCGAGCCGCGGTTGCGCCCGCTGAATGGGTTCATAATGAACAGGTGCGCCTGCGACGGGCTGAGCGTCGCCGGCGGCGTCTGCTTGGCGGACGCGTCGATCTTCAGCAGCGCGCTGGCCAGGGCTTCGGGATCGTGGATCAGCTCGGCGCCCGACTCGTCGGCCTGGAACTCGCGGGACCGGGACACCGCGAGCTGGATGATCATCGCGGCGATCGGCGCGAGCAGCACCGTGAGCAGCAGGACGATCGGGCTGCCGCCGCCCTCGCGGTCGTCGCCCCCGAACGCCCCGAACCAGAACGCCATCTGCGCCAGGTAGGTGATCGAGGTGGCGATCGCCGCCGCGATCGAGGAGATCGCGATGTCGCGGTTGGCCACGTGGGAGATCTCGTGCGCCAGCACGGCGCGGAGCTCGCGGTGGTCGACGATCTGCAGCAGGCCCCGCGTGACCGACACCGCGGCGTGCGACGGGTTGCGGCCGGTGGCGAACGCGTTGGGCTGGGGCATCTCGCTCACGTAGATCGCCGGCATCGGCATGTTCCGGGCCTGGGTCAGCTCGCGGACGATCGAGTACAGCTCGGGCATCTCGCGCTCGGTGACGGGCTTCGACCGGCTGGCCGCGATGGCGATGCGGTCGGAGAACCAGTACATGGCGAAGTTGAACAGGATCGCGACCCCCAGCATGATCGTCGCGAGCTGCCGCCCGCCGAGCAGGGCCCCGATCCCCACGAACAGGCCACCCAGGGTAGCGATGAGGATCCAGGTCTTGAACCGGTTGATCCCCGTCATCGTTCCGTCCTCCTTGCGAAGAAGACCTCCGCCGTCAAGTACCGGCGAAGGTCTTGCCGGGGGTGTTCTCCCGCCGGGGCCGGGGGCCTCGTTCCGCGAGACTCCGTGTTGACGGCCGACCGGCCTGGGCTACTCCCCTTCGCTCCGCCCAGTATCCCATCCGGAGATCGTTCCCGGTCCGGGGGATGCGCAGACGGCGCCGAAGAATCTCCTGAGAGATCGGACCTACGGGCCGAACAGCGTGGCGCCCTGGGGGAACCGGGCGAACAGGTCGGGGTAGATGCCGACCGCGATGACCACGATCACCCCGAGGAGCGCGAGCGCGCCGACCAGGCCGGGCACGCGGGCCCGGCGTTCGTCGACGGCCGGCGCGAGGACCATGGTGCGGGCCACCATCAGGTAGTACCCCAGCGAGATCACCGAGTTGATCACCATGATGGCGGCGAGCCACGGCCCCAGCCCGCCCCGGGAGATCGCCGCCGAGAAGATCGAGAACTTCGCCCAGAAGCCCGCCGTCGGCGGGACGCCGCCCAGCGACACGAGGAACGCGGTCATGGCGACCGCCAGCACCGGTGCGCGGTGGATCATCCCCGAGTAGTCCTCGATCAGGGCCCCCGGCGCCTCGCGGGCCAGGCCGATCACGACCGCGAACGCCCCCAGCGACATCACGCCGTACACGAGGATGTACAGCACGGCGGACGAGAACGCCGCGTGGTTGACCTGGGCGTTGCCCACCGTGGCCAGCGCGAACGGCAGCAGCATGTACCCGGCCTGGGCGATGCTCGAGTACGCGAGCAGCCGGACCATCTGCCGCTGGCGGAGGGCGACGAGGTTCCCCAGCGTCATCGTGAGGATCGACAGCACCGCGAACAGCGGAGCCCAGAAGTCGGCCTTCGGCAGGAACGCGATGAACATCAGCTGGAGCAGGCCGGCGAACCCGGCCGCCTTCGACGGCACCGACAGGAACGCCGCCACCGGCATCGGCGCGCCCTCGTACGTGTCCGGCGCCCAGAAGTGGAACGGCACGCTCGACACCTTGAACGCGAACCCCGCCACCACCAGCACGATTGCCGCGAGCGTGACGTTCAGGTCGCCGGCCTTCCCGGCCAGCGCGGTGGCGATCCCGTCGAGCCGGGTGGTACCGGTCACCCCAAAGATCAGGCTCATCCCGTACAGCATCAGGGCCGATGACAGCACGCCGAACAGGAAGTACTTGAGGCCGGCTTCGTTCGACTTGGGGTCGGTCTTGCGGAAGGCCGCGATCAGGAACCCCGGGGCCGAGACCAGCTCCAGCGAGATGAACAGCATGATCAGGTCGCGCGACGAGGGCATGGTCAGGCAGCCCAGGAACGCCGACAGCAGCAGCACGTAGTACTCGCCCTGGTAGTACCGCCCGTCCTGCATGTAGCGCAGCGAGAGCCCCAGCACCACGATGGCCGAGACCAGGAAGAACACGTCGAACAGCACCGAGAACGGGTCGACGACGAACATCCCGCCGAACGTCACGCGGTGCTCTCCGATCAGGGTGAGCGTCGCGATCAGGGCCGCCACGGACCCGAGCAGCCCGACGACCATCGTCACCTGCTTGCGCCGCTCCGACAGGAAGGCGTCGAACAGCAGGACCACGAGGATGGTCCCGGTCATGATCAGTTCGGGGGCGATGGCGTGGTAGTCGATGTTCACGGCACCGCGCCGATCACGTGGCTGATGGCGTTCACGGCGTCGTTCGTGATGCCGAAGATCAGCGAGGGCACGAGTCCGAGCAGGACCATGAGGACGACGAGCGGCGCCCAGGCCACCCACTCACCGCGCGAGGTGTCGAGCAGCGTGCCCCTCGACTGGCCCCACCGGTCGGGCAACACGCCCATGTTCACGCGCTGGACGGTCCACAGCAGGTAGCCCGCCGTGAGGATCGTGCCGATCCCGCCGAACACCATGAGCGTGCGGAACAGCGGGACCGAGAGGCCGGCGGCAGGGTTGTACGCGGCGAACAGCGAGAGCACCTCGCCCCAGAACCCCGCGAGGCCTGGCAGCCCGAGGGACGCGATGCACGTCAGCCAGAACACCGCGCCCATGCGCGGCATGATCTGCATCATCCCGCCGCCGAGGTCCGCCAGCTGGCGCGTGTGATACCGGTCGTAGATCGACCCCACCTCGAAGAACAGCATCCCGGTGATCACGCCGTGGGCGACCATGCCGAAGATCGCCGCGTCGATCCCGAGCGGCGTGAGCGTCGCGATCCCTAGCATCACGAACCCCATGTGCCCCACCGACGAGTACGCGATCAGCCGCTTGAGGTCGCGCTGGGCGAGGCATGCCAGCGACGCGTACACGATCGCGATCACCGCCAGCACGGCCAGGTATGGCGCGAACTGCCGCGCGGCGTACGGCAGCAGCGGAAGCGCGATCCGGATGAATCCGTACGCGCCCATCTTCAGCAGGACGCCGGCCAGCAGGACCGAGCCGACGGTCGGCGCCTCGGTGTGGGCGTCCGGCAGCCAGGTGTGGAGCGGCCACATCGGCACCTTCACCGCGAAGCCCAGGAACATCCCGCCGAACAGGACCAGCTGGAGCGTGTGGGAGATCGCGCTCCCGCTCTGCTGCAGGAGCACGATGTCGAACGTGTGCGGGTGCGCCTGGAAGGCCGTCCCGATGAAGGCCAGCAGCATGAACACGCTGCCGAAGAACGTGAACAGGAAGAACTTGGTGGCGGCGTACTGGCGGTTGCCCGACCCCCACACCCCGATCATGAAGTACATCGGGACGAGGACCATCTCCCAGAAGACGAAGAACAGCATCAGGTCCAGGGCCACGAAGGTGCCGAGCATCCCCGTCTCGAGCAGGAGCATCAACGAGATGAACGCCTTGGCCGACCCGCCCGACGGCATCCGGTTGAGCGAGTAGACCGCGCACAGGAACGTCGTCAGCAGCGTGAGCTCGACGAGCGGCAGGCTGATGCCGTCGAGCCCCACGTGGTACCCCACGCCGAGCGCCTTGATCCACGTGGTCTGCAGCTCGAACTGGTACCCGCCACCGGCGCCGTAGTCGAACCCGAACAGCACCGCGATGCCGACCGCGAGCGCGGCACCCGAGAACAGCACGCCGAGCACCCGCGCGGCCCGGTCGCGCCCCGCCGGGACCAGCGCCACCAGGAGCGCCCCCGCCGCCGGCAGGAACGTGAGCAGCGTGACCGAGGTCTTCTCCCACCCGCTCATCTTCGACTCCTCCGCGGGGCCGCTGCCCCCCTGGACCTCCTCACGCGACCCTCGTGAAGATCAGGGCGAGGATGACCACGCCGGCGAACAGGAACACCGCGTACCGCTGGACGCTCCCCGACTGCAGGTACCGCAGCACGCCGCCCAGCCCCCGGGCCGCCGATCCCGCGCCGTTCACGGCGCCGTCGACCACCGTCCGGTCGAAGCGGTCGACCTCGGCCGCCATCGGGTACTGGATCGACCGGACGATGCCCTGCTCGTAGATGTCGTCGAGGTAGTACTTCCGCTCGATGAACGTGTACGCCGGACCCATCGAGCGCAGCGGGTCGGGCTCGCGCCACCGGCGGTACAGCCCGTATCCAAATGCCACGCCGGCCAGCGCGCCGACCAGCGAGATCGCCGCGAACCCGTAGTCGACCGGCACGTGCTCGGCGACCGGCCCGAAGTGCACCCAGTTGACGAACACGTGGGTCGGCCCGAGCAGCCCGGCGAGACAGGCGAACGCCGCCAGCACCACCATCGGCGCGGCCATGGCGAGCGGCGCCTCGTGTGCCTCGGCGTGCCCGCGGTACTCGCCGAAGAACGTCAGCAGCACCGCCCGGGTCATGTAGAAGGCAGTCAGGACCGCCGTCCCCAGCGTCACCGCGAACAGCCAGTACTGATGGGTCTTGTAGGCCTCGGAGATGATCTCGTCCTTCGACCAGAACCCGGCGAGCGGCGGGATGCCCGACAACGCCATCGCCCCGATCAGGAACACGACGAACGTGAGCGGCATCTTCTTCCGGAGGCCGCCCATCTCGCTCATGTTGTTCGAGTGGACGGCGTGGATCAGCGAGCCGGCTGCGAGGAACAGCAGCGCCTTGAAGAACGCGTGCGTGAACAGGTGGAACAGCCCTGGCGTGTAGCCGTCCTGCCCGAGCGACAAGCCGGCCAGCATGTACGCCAGCTGGGACACCGTCGAGTAGGCGAGGACGCGCTTCACGTCGTCCTGGACCATCGCCAGCAGCGCCGCGATGAGCATGGTGATGGACGCGATGATCGAGACGAACGTCAGCACGAAGTGGGGCGCCGACACGAAGACCGGGAACATCCGCCCGACCAGGTAGACGCCGGCCGCGACCATGGTCGCGGCGTGGATGAGGGCGGACACCGGCGTCGGGCCGGCCATGGCGTCGGGCAGCCAGACGTGGAGCGGAAACTGCGCCGACTTCCCGATGGCCCCGCCGAACAGCAGCAGCGCCGCCGCGAACATCAGCGCCGCGCTGATCCCGCCGTGCAGCGCAGCGAGGTTGATGTCGCGCATGTTCGACGTCCCGGTGGCGAAGATCAGCGTGAAGATCCCGAACAGGAACGGGATGTCGCCGGTCTTGGTCGTGATGAACGCCTTGATGCCGGCGTTGGAGTTCACCTTGTCCTCGTACCAGTGGCCGACCAGCAGGTAGGAGCAGATGCCGACGCCCTCCCACCCGACCAGCAGCTGGATGAGGTCGTTGGCGATGACCAGGTTCAGCATCGACGCCGTGAACAGCGACAGCGCGGCGTAGTACCAGGTGTAACGGACGTCCTCGTGCATGTAGGCGATCGAGTAGACCTGCACGCACAGCGACACGAACGTGACGACCACGAGCATCATCGAGGTCAGCCCGTCCACGTACTGCCCGAGCTGCAGCGAGAACGACCCCAGGTCGAACCACGTGATGTGGCCCTCCACCGGCTGGTGGTGTCCGCCGATGAACGGGATCGCGATGATGATCGACAGGACGAACGACACCGCCACCGCGACGATGCCGATCCCGGCGCCATGGCCCGGCATACGTTTGCCGACGAACACGATGAGCGGCACCGCGACGGCCGGGATGGCCGCCACCACCCACGCGTAGTGGATCACGCGCGTTCCCCCCGGTGCCGACGGGCCGAGGTCACCATTTCAGGAGGTTGACCTCGTCGACGTTGATGGACTCGCGGTTGCGGTAGATGAGGATGACGATCGCGAGCCCGATGCCGATCTCCGCGGCCGCCACCGTGATGACGAACAGCGCGAAGATCTGCCCGGTGGTCGCGGCGGTGGCGCCCGCCGTGGCCAGCCCGCTCCTGATGGCCTTCGAGAACGCCACGAGGTTGACGTTGACGGCGTTCAGCATCAGCTCGATCGACATCAGGATCAGCACCGCGTTGCGGCGGGCCAGCACGCCGTACACCCCGATCGCGAACAGCGCGGCGGAGAACACGAGCGGCAGCCACAGGTGCATCTAGCCCTCCCTCCGGGCGGTCTCGGCGGTCCTGACGGGGGGTTGCTCCGAGTGGACCGGGTCATCCTTGCGGGCGATGGCGATGGCGCCGATCAGGGCGGCGAGCAGCAGGATCGACACGATCTCGAACGGCGCGACGAACGCCCGGAACAGCGACTCGCCGATCTGTCCGGTCGTCGTCTGCGGCGCGGGGCCGGCCAGCGGGATCGTCTGGTTCCGGAACGCGTCGAGCACCAGGAACACCAGCCCGGCGAGCACGGCGAGCGCCACCAGCGAGCTGATCCCCCGCTGCTGGTTGTCGAGCGCCTCCCGGCCGATGGGCGCCTTGGTCAGCATCAGCGCGAACAGCAGCAGCACCACGATCGCGCCCACGTAGATGATGATCTGGACCCACGCGACGAACTCCGCCGCCATGACCAGATAGCCGGCGCCGATCATCGACAGCGCGATCACCAGGTACAGGGCCCCGTGGACGACGTTCTTCGTGGTCACCATGCGGAGCGCCGCAATGATCCCGACGACCGCGACCGCGGTGAACGCCCAGTCCTGCGCCGAGTAGGACGCGATCATCCCTCGGCCGCCTTCCTGCGGGCCTCGAGCATGGCGGCCCGGCGGGCCTTGCCCTCGGCGACCCGGCGCTGGGTCCCCTTGGCCAGCTCCTCTTCGAGGACGCGTTCGAACGTCGGCTGGTCGAGCTCGACCTCGACGCGTTCGCCCCGGGGGCCCGCGGCCACGGGCGCGGCGGTCTGCTCGCCGGCGGCGGCGACGTTCGGGGTGGTCTCCTCCGGCGAGCCCTCCGCGGGACCGGCCGGCGTCGTGGGCGGAGCGGCGCCGGTGGCGGCGGGCGGGGCGGCCGGCTGCGCGGGGGGTGCGGCCCCGGTGGGCTGGGGAGGGGCCTCCTGCCCGACGAGTGGCGGCTGCGCCTGGAGCACGGGCGCGGCGGGCGGGGCGGCGGCGGCGGCCGGAGCGGTCGGCGCCGGTGCGGGGGCGGGCGGCGCATCGGCCGGCGGTTCGGCCCCGACCTCGAGCTCCGGCGGCGGCTTCACGTGGTACGTCCATTCCTCGAGCCGTTCCTTCTCGTGGATCAGCTCGTGGATGTCGTACTCGGCGTACTCGAACTCCGGCGACCAGAACAGGGCGTCGAACGGACACGCCTCCACGCAGATCCCGCAGTACATGCACAGGGCGTAGTCGATGGCGAACCGGTCGAGCACCTTCACCGACCGCGCGCGGCCGCCCGAGGCCGGCTCGTGGGTCTCCTTGTGGGCGTCGATGTAGATGCACCAGTCCGGACACTCGCGCGAGCACTTGTAGCAGACGGTGCAGTTCTCCTGCTTCAGCGCGATGACGCCCCGCGTCCGCGCCGGGAGATCGGGCTTCTCCTCCGGGTACTGCTGCGTGATCGCCGGCGACAGCAGGTGCTTCAGGGTGACCATCAGGCCCTTGATCAGGCCGGTCCCCCTGATCGGCTTGGGCAGGTCGGCGTCGGACGCGGTCCGCGAGCCCTCCTGGCGCCGGATCCGGATCTTCTGCGCCATCTACCCCACCGCCACCTTCAGGAACGCCGTGACCATGAGGTTCAACAGGGCCAGCGGGATCAGCCCGACCCACGAGAACCGCTGGAGCTGGTCCTCCCGCAGGCGCGGGTACGTCGCACGCAGCCAGATGATGAAGAACGCGAGCCCCATGATCTTCCCCGCCATCCACATCCACCCCGGGATGAACGACAGGAAGGGAAGGGGCTGGAACCCCCCGAGAAACAGCACCGACGCGATCGCCGACAGCGCCACGATGCCGCCGTACTCGGCGAGCAGGAAGAACGCGAACCGCAGCCCCGAGTACTCGGTGTACGCGCCGAAGATGATCTCGGAGTCGGCGATCGGCATGTCGAACGGCGGGCGGGTGAGCTCCGCCACGGCTGCGACCATGAAGATGACGAACCCGACGATCTGCGGGAACACGAACCACAGCTTCTGCTGGGCCTCGGTGATGAACAGCAGCGACAGGCTGCTGTGGCCGTCGGAGCCGGGCACCAGGCCGCTCGCCTGCATGACCACGGCGACGGCGGCGAGGATCAGCGGCAGCTCGTACGCGATCAGCTGCGCGGCGGCCCGCAGGGCGCCGATCAGCGAGAACTTGTTGGCGCTCGACCACCCGGCCATCAGGATCCCGATCACCGAGATCGAGGTCACGGCGACCACGAAGAAGATCCCGACGTCGAGGTTCTCGGCGTAGATCCCGCCGTCGAACGGGATCACGGCGAACAGCAGGATGTACGGGATCATCGCGACGGCCGGCGCGAGGCCGAACACCCATCGGTCGGCGGCGTTGGGGATGACGTCCTCCTTCTGGACGAACTTCACCCCGTCCGCGATGAGCTGCGCCCACCCGTGGAACCCCCCCGCGTACATGGGCCCCAGGCGGTGCTGCATGTGCGCCAGCACCTTGTGCTCCATGTAGCCGACCACCATCGGCGCGGACAGGAACACGATCAGCACCAGCAGCGCCTTCACGATGACGATCCACCAGAACCCGTTGAACAGGTCGTTCACGAACGACGGGTTCGTCTGCGCGACGGGCAGCCCGAGGCCGTGGGCGACCAGGGCGGGCATGGCGGCGGCGGCCGTCACTCCTCCTCGCCCTCCTCGCCCTCGGCCGCGCCAGGCCATGGCTTGGCGACGCGGCTCATGAGCTCGAAGTCCTTGCGGAGGGGGTGGCCCTCGAACGGCTCCGGCAGCACCAGCTTCACGAGGTGCGGATGGCCGTCGAACACGATGCCGAACAGCTCCCAGGCCTCGCGTTCGAACCAGTTCGCGCCCGCATACAGGTCGTGGATGCTGGGCGCCACCGGCTGGTCGCGGGGGATGCGAAGCTTCACCCGCACGTGGTGGTTGCGGGCGTTCGAGTACAGGTGGACGACCACCTCGAACTGCTGCTGGTCGGGGAAGTCGACCGCCGTGAGGAAGTCGAAGTAGTCGCAGTCGAACTCCGGGTCGTCCCGCAGCACGGTGATCAGCTCGCGGTACCTCGGTTCCGTGATCGTCACGACGGCGTGGCCGTCGCGGTCGGCGACGTCGGCCAGGTCCTGGCCGAACTGCGCCCGCAGGGCGTTCCCGACGTCAGGAACCGTGAGGGGCCGGCGAGATGCCACCAGTCCACTTCTCCCCGATGTCTTCCTGCGCGATCTTCTCCTGCAGCTTCATGATGCCGTGCAGCAGGGCCTCCGGACGCGGGGGACACCCCGGGACGTACACGTCCACCGGGACGAACTGGTCCACCCCCTTGGTCACCGAGTAGCTGTCCCAGTACGGGCCGCCGCAGTTCGAGCACGAGCCGAACGAGATGACGTACTTGGGGTCCGGCATCTGGTCGTAGACGCGCTTGATGGCCGGGGCCATCTTGTCGGTCACCGTTCCGGCCACGAGCAGCAGGTCGGCCTGCCGGGGGCCGTGCGCGAACGGGATCACCCCGAACCGGATGAAGTCGTGCTTCGACGTGGACGCCGCGATGAATTCGATGGCGCAGCACGCCAGGCCGAAGTTCATGATCCACAGGGAGTACCGCCGGCCCCAGTTGAGGATGAACTTCATCGGCTGGGGCACCTTGATGTTGTCGATCACACCCATCGCAGGACTCCCTTCCGCCACGCGTACAGCAGCCCGGCGCCGAGGATCCCGATGAAGATCGCCATCTCCACGACCGCCTGGTACCCGAGCGACTCGAACACGGTGGCCCACGGGAAGAGGAACACGCTCTCGACGTCGAAGATGACGAACAGGAACGCGTAGATGTAGTAGCGGATCTGGGTCTGGCTCCAGCCCTCCCCCACGGGGTCCATCCCGCACTCGTAGGTGGTGAGCTTGGCGGGGACCGGACGGCGGGGCGACAGCGCGCGGGCCGTGATCAATGCGACCGCCACCAGTCCGATCCCGGCGACGATCACGCCGATGAGGGTGGCGTACTGCTGGTAGAAGGTCTCTGGAGCAGCTTGTGAAAGCATTCTCAAGCGCGGATTCTAGCAGCGGCTCCCATTGGGGCCGAACCGCGCATCCATGCTGGTCAGAAGGGCTTTCTGACGCATCGTGCCACCAACGGACCCGTGCACGTAGCCTCGTTGCCTCAAACGGCGGCCATGTTCACGGAACGGTTTCGAACCCCTCGCGGCCAAAGTCCGAGTCGAACGCGAAGGCCTGACGAATGCCGGCATCCCGCATCACGTGAAAGCTGACCCGATCGACGAGGGACGGGCCTGACGGACGCGCGAGGTATGAGGAGACGGCGGCACGGTGCAAGGATCGGTCGACGAACGCCAACTCGACCAGTGGAAAGAGGTCCTCGAACAGCGCTCTCGTCGCCAGAGCCCCGAGGCGCCCGCGGACCAATGCCGCGCTCTCGAGGACGACGTAGTTGTGGGTGACGAGCCGATCCCCCTCGCGTCGGCGTGAGTCCGTGAGCCACCTTCCAGCAGCGGCGTGATGCTGGTCTTCCGGAGAGAGCACCGCCAGGAGGGCCGACGTGTCGACGAGGATCTTCACGCGTCGTCGGGCCGATACAGGAACGCGTCGGCCAGATAGTCGTCGTGCCGTTCGCTCAGATCGGTGACGTCCGAGTGGAACTTCCCGACCACCGACAGCGCCCGCTCCCACTTCGCGTCCTCGTCGTCGCGCTCGAGCGCTCGGTCGATCGCCTCACGGATCAGCTCCGCCATCGACACCCCCCGCTCGGCTGCTCGCCGCTTCAGGGCCCGCACCTGATCGTCCCGCAGCTGCATCTGCGTCCGGATCATGACGACATGTTATCGCTTCCGCTATGACCTACATCACACCGCCCAGGTGAGCTGGCCTGCCGGTCAGGTGACGTCGCGGACCCGAAACAGGGCGACGGCCGCGAGCAGCGCGCCCACCGCGTAGGCGACGAGGAGCAGGCCCGCGGCGCCCGGCGACGAGAGCCCCATCTCGCCCAGCGCCTCGCCGCCGACGAACGCCACCGCGTTCGGCGTGATGAGCACCGGCCGGAGCCAGTGCACGAGCGCCGCCAGCAGGCCCTCGACCACGAGCAGATAGCCGAACCCGACACCGACGCTGGCGGCCGTATTCCGGCCGATCGACGCGATCGAGAACCCGATCGCCGCGAGCACCGCCGAGAGCGCCGCGGCCCGCAGCACGATCCCGGCCGCGGACGGGAACCATGCCGGCCTCGGACCGCATGGCCCGTAACAGGCCTGGACATCCGGCCCTTTGAGGGCCGCCGGGGCGAGCGCCACCCCCAGGAGCGCCTGGACAGCGACCGTCGCGATGGCCGCGAACACCACCACGGCGGCTGCTTTGGCGACCAGCAGGCGGATGCGGCGGGGCTCCCAGGTGAGCGTGGTGGTCATGGACCCGGTGTGCCACTCGGCGCCGACCGCCGACGCCCCCACCACCCAGGCCGCGAGCGCGATCGGCGCGGTCGTCCCGGCGAACACGTCGCGCAGCGAGTGCAGGCCGAAGTTCGACGGCGCCCGGACGAACACCCAGAGGCCGGCGACGACGACGCCGAGCGCCGTGAGCAGGCCGAGCACGCGGACCAGCCGGCGGGCCAGCAGCCGGCGGAGCTCGACCGCCAGGAGCGCGATCACGGCGCGGATCCCGGAAGGTCGGGACGGCCCGGCGGCGCCCCGGGACCGGCGGCCCCGGCGGGGGGGCCCGTCAGCTGGAGGAACACGTCCTCCAGACTCGCTTCGTCCGGCCGGAGCTCGGCCACGTACATGCCCCGGTCGGCGAGCGCCTTCGTCACGCGGGCCCCCTCCGACGGATCGAGCCGAACCCGGATCGCGCCGGGCTGGTCGCCGGCCAGCGCTTCGATTTCCGCGTCCGCCAGCGCCGCGAGCCCGGCCGGAACCTCGTCCGGCGCGAGCCGGGCGACCACCCCCGCGGCCCGGCCGGCCCTCAGCACCTCGTCGACCGTGCCCGTGGTGATGCACCGCCCCCGGGCCAGGATCGCCACGCGATCGCAGACCTGCTCGATCTCGCCGAGGAGGTGGCTGGACAGGAACACCGTCCGGCCCTCGGCGCCCAGCGTGCGGATCAGCTCCCGGACCTCACGGATCCCCGCCGGGTCGAGGCCGTTCGCGGGCTCGTCGAGGATCAGGACCTCGGGGTCCTTCAGCAGGGCGGCCGCGATCCCGAGCCGCTGCTTCATCCCGAGCGAGTAGGCCCTCACACGCTGGCCGGCGCGATCGGCCAGGCCGACCCGCGTGAGGACCTCGCCCACCCGTCCCCTCGGAACGCCGCGGATCCCGGCGAGGAGGTCGAGGTTCCGGCGGCCGGAGAAGCTCGGGAAGAACGTCGGCGTCTCCACGATGGCCCCGGTCCGGCCGATCACGCCGGCCAGGTCGTCGGGCGCCGCGCCGAGCAGCCGGCACTCGCCGCCGCTCGGTCGGACCAGGCCGAGCAGGCACCGGATCGTCGTGGTCTTGCCGGAGCCGTTCGGCCCGAGGAACCCGAACACCCCGCCCTCGGGGACCTCGAGGTCGAGCCCGTCGAGCGCCGTCGTCGCGCCCCCCCGCAGACGCCGATACGACTTGCGGAGCCCCCGGACCTCGATCACCGCCACCGGGCGGGCCCCTCGACCGGCGCCGGCTACGCCTCGGCGCCGCAGCGCTCGGCGACGAACCGGGCCATGTGCTCCAGCGCGTCGCGAGGCGAGCCCTCCGAAAGCCGTTCGGCCAGGGCGAGGGCGCGGCGGACCTCGCGGGTCACGGCGGCGCGGGCGTGGTCGAGTGACTCCGGCGCCCTGGCGATCTCCAGCGCGCGGGCGTGGCGATCGCCGTCGGGCGGGCCCGGCGCGAGGAGGGAGCGGAGCTCGTCGCGGTCCGGTCCCGCCGTCAACGCGTGCAGCACCGGCAGCGTGTAGACGCCCTCCTTCATGTCGACGCCCGGTTCCTTCCCGAGCGTCGTCTCCGAGGAGATGACGTCCATGATGTCGTCCGAGAGCTGGAACCCCGTCCCCAGCGCGTCGCCGAACTCGTCGAGGAGCTCGACGTGCTCCGGTGCGGCGTCGGACAGGATGCCCCCCAGCCGGCAGGACGTGGCGATCAGGGCCGCCGTCTTCCGGCGGATGGTGTCCATGTACGCGGCCTCGTCGGGGGCGACGGCGCCGGCGTTCGTCACCTCGCGGACCTGCCCGTCGCACACCGTGGCGATGGTCTTGGCGAGGAGCCGGGTGACCTCCGTGCCGAGGTCGGACGCGATCTCCGCCGCGCGGGCGAACAGGTAGTCGCCGGAGACGATCGCCACGCTGTTGCTCCATTGCGCGTTGACCGAGGGAACCCCGTGGCGGAACTCCGCCTCGTCGATCACGTCGTCGTGGTACAGCGTCGCCACGTGGGTGAGCTCGATGGCCACGGCGCCCGGCACCAGCCGGGAGTCCGCCGGGTCGCCGAAGTACCCGGACAGCACCACGAGCATCGGCCGGAACCGCTTGCCGCCCGCCCGCAGCAGGTGGCCGGCGGCCTGGGTCATCAGGTCGTAGTCGGCGACGACGGCCTTCTCGAGGGCCCGCTCCACGAGGTCGAGACGCGCGCGGAGCTCGGCCTCGAGGGCGGGGTCGGGCGCCTGGAGCCCGGGGTTCTCGGCGCGAGTCATGGATGACGGATCGTACCCGCGCCCGGTCGCCTCCGTGTTGTCACCAACGCAGCACCGAGGCCTGGTCGAGGAAGTGGTACGCGATCCCCGGGAACACGCCGAGCACGAGCGTCACGATGCCGACGAGGACGATCCCGATCGACGGCCCGGTGGCGCGCTCGATGACGGGTTCGCCGGGCGGGGGTTCCTGCGTGTACATGATCACGATCACCCGCAGGTAGAAGAACGCGGCCACCACGCTCGCCAGCACGGCGATCAGCACCAGCGGCCACTCCCCCGCGTTCACCGCGGCACCGAACACGCCGACCTTGGCGACGAACCCCGCCGTGGGCGGCAGGCCCGCCAGCGAGGCCAGGAACAGCGTCAGCGCGCCGGCCAGCGCGGGGTGCGTCCGGGCCAGGCCCGCGTAGGAGGAGATCGAGGTCCGGTCCTCACCCCGCACCGACACCACCATGACGATGCCGAACGCCCCGACGATCATCGCGGCGTACGCCACCAGGTAGAACATCGACGCCTTGATGCCGGCCTGTCCGGCCACGGTGACGCCGGTGAGGATGAACCCCGCCTGGGCCACGCTCGAGTACGCGAGCATCCGCTTGATGTCGGTCTGGGACAGCGCGATCACCGCGCCCACGACCATGCTCAGGGCGGCCAGCACCCAGATCATCGGCGTCCAGTCCCACTGCAGCGGCGCGAACGCCACGTTGAAGACGCGGAGCAGCGCGGCGAACGCGGCCACCTTGGTCGCCGCCGACATGTACGCCGTGATCGGGGTCGGCGCGCCCTGGTACGCGTCGGGCGCCCACGTGTGGAACGGCACGGCCGCCACCTTGAACGCGAACCCCACCGCCAGCAGGCCGGCGGCGGCGAGCGCCAGGGCGTCGCTCCCCGTGCTCCCGCTCAAGGCGCGGGCGATCCCGGTGATGCTGGTGGTGTCGGTCGCGCCGTACGCCATCGCGATGCCATACAGGAAGAACGCGGACGAGAACGCGCCCAGCAGGAAGTACTTCATCGCGCCCTCGGTCGCGGTCAGCCGGAACGAGAACCCGGTCAGCACGTACAGCGACAGCGACAGGATCTCGAGGGCGAGGAACACCACGATGAGGTTGTTCGCCGACGCGATCAGGGTCATGCCGCTCGTGCACAGCAGGACCAGCCCGTAGAACTCCCCCCGGTCCTCGCCCGTTCGCTTGAAGTAGTGGTGTCCGAACGCGATGCCCAGCGCCGCCACGGCCAGCAGCACCAGCCGGGCCACCACCGAGAACCGGTCGGCCGCGACCATGCCGCCGAGCACCGCGCTGTCCTGCTGGAACGCCCGTGGGCTCCAGTTCCACAGCCACACCGACGCCGCCCCGGCTGCGAAGATGCCGGCGAACGCCCCGGCCGCCAACCAGGCGTGGTTCAGCCGCTTGAAGATGGCCTCGACGAGCAGCAGGGCCACCCCGGCGCCGACCAGGATGAGCTCCGGGAGCACCGGCCCGAAGTCGAGCGGCGGGTGCGTCACGGGACCGTCGCCACCGGAGGTCCGCCCTTGCCGGAGTTGTAGTGGAGCGTGCCGTCGGCCTGGAGGCACGGCGGTGTGCCCACGTAGCTCGGCACGGGCCCCGACACCGACGTCACGTGGAACGATGAACGGCATGTGGCGGGGTTCACTCGGTCGAGCACCGGCTTCGGGTAGAGGCCGAGGAACAGGATCACAACCATCACCGGGACGATCACCAGGTACTCCCAACGGGTGAGGTCGGGGATCAGCAGGCGACGGCGTTCGGGCGCGTCGGGGGCCGGCACGTCGGACGCCGGGTCGCCGGCCGTCGGGGTCGCCGTCGCCAGTCGGGCCTCGAGGTCCGCCGACATCGGGCCGTGCATCGAGCGTTGGTAGGCCCACAGGAAGTAGATGGCCGACAACAGGATGCCCACGGCGGCGATGGAACCCCAGACCCTGTTCGCCCCGAACGTCCCCAGGATCACGAGGAACTCGGACACGAAGTTGTTCAAGCCGGGGAGACCCATCGATGCCAGGCCGGCGACCAGGAACAGCGCGGCCATCTTGGGCGTGACGCTCGCGACCCCGCCCAGGCGCCCGATGTCGCGGGTCCGCATGCGCTCGTACAGGAGCCCGACCATGACGAACAGCAGTCCCGTCGACAGGGCGTGGTTCACCATGTACAGGACGCTCCCCGAGATGCCCTGCTGGGTGAACGCGAACAGCCCGAGCACGATGAACCCGACGTGCGAGATCGACGAGTACGCGATGAGGCGTTTGAGGTCGGTTTGTACGATCGCCACGACCGCCCCGTAGATGATCCCGATCAGCGCAAGGATCTCGATCAGCCCGCGGAAGTGCTGGGCCGCCTCGGGGAACAGCCCGATGTTGAACCGCAGCAACCCGTAGGTGGCGATCTTCGGCAGCACGCCGGCCAGGATCAGCAGCGCGCCGGTCGGCGCCTCCGTGTACGCGTCCGGCTGCCACGCGTGGAACGGCACGATCGGCGCCTTCACCGCGAACGCCACGAGGAAACCGAGGAACAGCCATCGGCCGGTGTTCACCGCGAACGCGTGGTGCGCCAGCACCCGGATGTCGAACGTGTGCGCCTGGAAGTACACGAACAGGACGGCGAGGAACAGGAACGCCGAGCCGGCCATCGTGTAGATGAAGAACTTGATCGCCGCGCTGGCCCGCCGCTCGCCGCCCCATCCCGCGATCAGCAGGTATCCGGGCAGCAGCGTCGCCTCGAAGAACAGGAAGAACAGCAGCAGGTCGAGCGACAGGAACGTCCCCAGCACGAACGTCTCGAGCGCGAGGATCGTCGCCATCAGCGCGCGGACGTTCGGCGCATCCCGGAACGACGCCAGGACCGCGATGACGAACAGGAACGTCGTGAGCAGCACCAGGAACAGGCTGATGCCGTCGACGCCGACCGCGTAGCGCAGCCCGATCGACGACACCCACGTGGCCGAGTCGACCAGCTGGTAGCCGGGGGCGTTCGTGTCGAAGTTCGCCAGGATGCCGAGCGACGCGGCGAACGTGACCAACGTGGCGGCCAGCGCCACACCGCGGGCCACGTTCTCGTTTCCCCGCGGCACCAGCAGCACGAACAGCACGCCGGCGAGCGGCAGGAAGATGGTGATCGTTAGCCAGGGCATCGGCGGCCGCCTCCCATCACGCCCTCGCCACCAGGTACCACAGCAACCCGACCACGCCGACCAGGAAGAACAGCGCGTATCGCCGGACCATCCCGTTCCCCACCCGCCGCAACAGGTTCGAGGACACGCCGAACCCCTTGGCGACGAGGTTCCCGAATCCGTCCACCCACCGGCGGTCGACCACGTACGCCGCGAACGCCGAGCCGGCCTTCCCCGGCGCGACCAGCACCGCGCCGTACACGCTGTCGAACCACCACCCGTGCTCGAGCGTCGCGTGAGTCCGCCGGAACCGCGACCGCAGCGCGACCCAGTCGATGCGGCCCGACCCCCAGATCAGCCACCCGATGCCGATCCCGACCAGCGCGACCACGATGCTGATCGCGATGAGCAACGCCGTGGACAGCCCGCCGGTGGTCTCGGGGACCGGTCCGGTCACGGGTTCGAGGAACTTCGGCAGGACGCCGTTCACCTCGGTCAGCCCGAGGACTCCGCCGACCGTCGCCAGGACGGCCAGCGCGATCATGGGCATCGTCATCACGCGCGGCGACTCGTGCGGGTCGGTGTCGTGGCGGAGCGGCCCGAAGAACGCGAGGAACACCACCCGCGAGATGTAGAGCGCCGAGAAGAACGCGGCGAACAGCGCGACGGCCCAGGCGAACACCCGCCCGGTGTGGTCGGCGACGGCCAGGATCTCGTCCTTCGCGAAGAACCCCGACAGCGGCGGGATGCCCGCGATGCACAGCCAGCCGACGACGAACGTGGCGAACGTGATCGGCATGGCCTTGCGGAGGCCGCCCATCCGTTTCAGGTCCACCTCGCCGTCGAGGGCGTGCATGATCGACCCGGCCCCCATGAACAGCAGCGCCTTGTAGAACGCGTGGGCGACCAGCAGGAAGATGGCGATCGAGTACGCCTTCAGCCCGGCCGCGAAGAACATGTAGCCGATCTGGCTCATGGTCGAGTACGCGAGGACGCGCTTGATGTCGTCCTGACCGAGCGCCGACGTGGCGCCGTACAGTGCGGTCAGCACGCCGATCACCAGCACCACGGTGAGCGCGGTCCCCGAGACCTCGAAGAACACGTGCGTCCGGACGATCAGGTACACGCCGGCGGTGACCATGGTCGCTGCGTGGATCAGGGCGGACACCGGCGTCGGACCCTCCATGGCGTCGGCCAACCAGACCTGCAGCGGGATCTGCGCCGACTTCCCGACCGCCCCCGCGAGCAGCAACAGCGCGATCGCGGTGAACGTCGCCGTCGGCGGGATGGGTCCGCCGGTGCTCTCCCAATCGATGAGTGTCGGCCCGAAGTTCAGCGTTCCGAACGTCGCGAAGATCAGCGCGATCCCGACCAGCATCGCCGCATCGCCGACGCGGGTGACGATGAACGCCTTCTTCGCCGCCGCAGCCGCCGACGGCCGTTCGAAGTAGTGCCCGATCAGCAGGTACGAGCAGAGCCCGACCCCTTCCCACCCCAGGTACAGGAGCAGGAAGTTGTCCGCCATCACCAGCAGCAACATGAAGGCGACGAAGAGGTTCAGCTCGGCGAAGAATCTCGCCTCGCGGGGGTCGCCCTCCATGTAGCCGATCGAGTAGAGATGGATCAGTGCCCCGACGCCGGTGACCACGAGCATCATCACGATCGACAGCGGGTCGACGCGGAGGTCGATCCCCACCTGCAGCGCGCCGACCGGGACCCACGACCACAGGTGCTGCGCGAACACCCGGTCGTCCGAGGAATGCCCCAACAGCGAGAACAGCAGGACCAGCGCCACGACGAACGACACCCCGACCCCGAGCGTCGCGATCACGCCACTCCGCCGCCCGGTCCGCCGCCCGAAGAACAGGTTGACCGCCGCTCCGGCCAGCGGGAGCGCCGGCACCAGCCACATCAGGGACAGCACGCCCGGAGCGCCGCCTGCCGGGGGGTTCACCTGCTCACCATTTCAGGAGGTTGGCGTCGTCGACGTTCCCGCTCCGGCGGCGGTGGAACATCGCCACGATGATCGCGAGCCCCACCACGACCTCGGCCGCCGCGACCACCATCGAGAAGAACGCCAGCACCTGGCCCTGGAGGTCACCGTGCATCCGTCCGAACGCGACCAGGGAGAGGTTCACGGCGTTCAGCTGGAGCTCCACGGACATGAAGATCACGAGCGCGCTCTTGCGGACCAGCACGCCGGCGGTGCCGATCGAGAACAGCACGGCCGACAGGATCAGGAAGTAGGAGATCGGCGTCCTCACGACACGGGCTCCGGTTGCGGTTGCGCTGGCTCCGAAGGCGGCTCCGAGGACGGCTCGGCCTCGGGCGGCGTCTCGGCCGGTGGCGCGTCGGCTGCGGCGGTCGCCGGCGGGGCCAGCGCGGACCGCCGCCCCGCGATCACCATCGCCGCCACCGCGGCGACGATCAGCAGCACGGACGTCGCCTCGAACGGGAAGAAGTACTGGTTGAACAGCAGCCCTGCGAGGGCGTGGACGTTCCCGCCCTTGTTCACCGTGTGCTCGAAGCCCGGCGCGGCCGTCGTCGACAGGCCGACGCCCAGCCGGATCGCGGTGAACAGCTCGGCGATCAGCCCGATCGCGAGCAATGCGGCGATCGACCGCTGGGCCTTCAGCCGCTCGATGACCGACTCCCGGGCGTCCACGCCGAGCAGCATGATCACGAACAGGAACAGCACCATGATCGCACCGGCGTACACGATGATCTGGACCGCGAACAGGAACGGCGACCCC
Source organism: uncultured Actinomycetes bacterium (assembly GCA_963772375.1). Classification (GTDB taxonomy): domain Bacteria; phylum Actinomycetota; class UBA4738; order UBA4738; family JACQTL01; genus DATBHM01. Next base: position 26,658 of record CAVYXG010000009.1, on the reverse strand, counting down.
AGCACCAGGAAGAACACCGCCAGGCAGAAGAAGTTGACGATCAGGAACAGCGCGCTGTGCACGGCGTTGCGCGAGAGCACCATCCCGATCGCCGCAGCCACGGCGATCGGGGCGAACACCCAGAACACGATGAGGTCGGTGGGCGGCACCGATGTCGCCTTGGAGGCCGCAGCGGCCGCTAGAACCACGACTTGCCCTCCTTCGTGGCCCTCCCGGCCTCGCCGAGCGGCGGGGGCGGCTCGAGCAGCTGTTCCTTCGTCCAGATCGCGTCCTCGCGCGACTCGAACGCCATCTCGTAGTAGGCCGTGAGCGTCAGCGCGCGGGTCGGGCAGGCTTCGACGCACAGACCGCACCCGATGCACCGCAGGTAGTTGATCTGGTAGTCCTTCGCGTACCGCTCCCCCGGCGAGACCCGGTCCTCCTCGGTGTTCTCGGCGCCCTCCACCCAGATCGCGTCGGCCGGGCAGGCGAACGCGCACAGCTCGCACCCGATGCACTTCTCCAGTCCGTTCTCGTGCCGGTTCAGCCGGTGCCGCCCCATGTGCGCGCGGGGCGGCGGCTGCTCGATGTGCTTCGGGTAGTTCTCCGTGATGTCGCCGCGGAAGATCTCCCGGAACACGGTGGCCATCCCCTTGGCGATCGGCGACACGACCGGCAGCGCGGGCTTCTTGCGCTCCGGATCGGCCGGCGCCGTGGGGTGCCCGGACCCGGGCTCCGTGGGGGGCACCGCGGACTCCTCGTGATCGGTCACGCCGCCTCCTTCGGGGCCGCCGCGGGGGCCGCCTGCTTCTTCGCTCCGCCCGCCGGCCAGAACGACGTCGCGATCAGCAGCACCCCGATGACGATCGCCGCGCCGATCAGGAACGACCGCTTCCCGTACCGGTCGGGCAGCACCACGACCGCGCCGGTGAACAGGATCCACACCAGCCCGAAGGGGATCAGCACCTTCCAGCCGAAGTTCATCAGGCGGTCGTAGCGGAACCGCGGCAGCGTCGCCCGGACCCAAATGTAGAAGTAGACGATCGCGAAGACCTTCAGGAAGAACCACACCACGCCGAGCGCCGGCGCGTCGGAGATCCACGGCCCACGGGGCCCGCCGAGGAACAGGGTCACTGCGATCGCGGACACCGTGACCATGTTCAGGTACTCGGCCAGGTAGAAGAACGCGAACTTGATCCCGCTGTACTCGGTCTGATAGCCGGCGACGAGCTCGGTCTCGGCCTCGGGGAGGTCGAACGGAGGCCGGTTGACCTCGGCCAGCGCCGCGATCAGATAGATGACGAACGCCGGCGCCTGGGGGATGGCGTTCCAGATGTGGTCCTGTTTCGCAACGATGCCGCTCATCGTGAGCGTGCCCGAGTACATGATCACGGCCACCAGCGCGAGGCCCATGCCGACCTCGTAGCTGATGATCTGCGCCGAGGACCGGATGGCGCCGAGCAGCGGGTACTTCGATCCGCTCGACCAGCCGGCCAGCACGATCCCGTACACGGCCATGGAGGTCATGGCCATGATCCACAGGATCCCGATGTCGAGGTCGGCCAGCTGGAACGGGATGAACCGCCCGAACAGTGTGACCCCGACCCCGAACGGGATGACGGAGAACGCCAGGAACGCAGGGATCAGCGACAGCACCGGCGCCAGCACGTACACCGGGCGGTCGATGCTCGACGGTCGGACCCCCTCCTTGAAGAACAGCTTGATGCCGTCGGCGATCGTGATCAGCAGCCCGAAGGGCCCGGCCCGGTTGGGGCCGATGCGGTTCTGCATGTCGGCCAGCACCTTGCGCTCCAGCCAGATCACGACCATGACCGTGAGCAGCAGCCCGACGAACACCACGAGCACCCGGACGAGCAGCAGGATCCAGTCGACCCAGTCCATGGCCTACCCACTCCCCGCAGTGATCGTCGCGGTGGTGGTGAAGCGTCCTGACAACAGGGTGTTCGCCGCCAGGCCGGGGTTGTTGAACGGGACGAACGCCGTCCCCTTCGCGATGCCGTCGATGACGCGGACGAGGAGGCCGGTCGCGGTCCCGGCCGGCGTGGTCACGGTCGCCGTCCCGCCGTCGGTCAGGCCGAACCGCTCGGCGTCGTCGGGGTGGACTTCGCAGAACGCCGGCTCGCCGAGCGCCTCCCTCAGCGCAGAGGCCTGCCGCGACAGCGTTCCCTCGTCGACCAGCAGCGGGTAGGTGAACAGCGTCACCGCCTCGCCGTCGGCCGCGGCGGCCCCGTCGGGCTGACCGGCCGGGCCGGCCAGGTCGACGTCGCGTTGGGCTCCGAGCAGCTGGGATGCCTCACGCTGGAGGTGTTCCAGCGAGGCGAACCCGAGGTCGTGGCCGGCCGCCTCCGACAGCTCCTGGAGGATCTGCCAGTCGGGCCGGGACAGCGGCATCGGGCCGCGCACGGCGTGCAGGCGCTGGGAGCGGCCCTCCCAGTTGGTGACGTGCTCGCCGTCGCGTTCGATCCACGGCGTCGCCGGGAGCACGACGTCGGCGTAGGGGGCCATCGGCCCGGCCACCACGTCCTGCACGACCTTCAACCGGACGTTCTCCAGCGCCCGGACCGCCAGCGCCGCGTCCGGGAAGTCGCGGAGCGGGTCCACGCCGATCAGATACAGGAGGTCGATCTCCCGGGCGGCCGCGGCCTGGAGGATGGCGGCAGTGTCGCGCCCCGGCGCCGCGGGAAGCGAACCCCAGGCCGCCTCGACCTCGGCCCGCTCCGCCTCGACCTCGACCCGCCGCCCGCCGGGCAGCAGCGCCGGATGCACGCCGGCCCGGAGCGCGCCGCGGTCGGCCGCCCTCCGCGGCACCAGGCCGAAGCGGCCCCCGAACCTCGAAGCCAGGGCGGCCGCCTCCGCCACCGTCCCCGGGGCGTCGGCGGCGCGCGGTCCGCCCAGCACGACGACCGCGCCGTCGGCCCCGGCCAGCGCGTCGCGAATCCGCCCGGCCGCATCGTTCTCCGGCTCGCCGTCCGCGGCGACCGACGCCAGCAGGGCGGCCGCGTCGCCCGGCGCCACCACGATGTGTTCGGCCAGGTCGTGCAGGCGGGTCCGGCGGGGGTGGACCACGAACACCCTCGCGCCGTGCGACGCGGCCTTGCGGATCCGCAGGTGCAGGATCGGGACCTCCTGCTCGGCGTCGAGCCCGACCACCACGATGACCTTCGCCTGCTCGACGTCGGCGTTCGACACTCGGATCGCGGCCGCCTGGTGCGCCTCCACATCGAGCGGGACGTCCTCCGATCCGTGCCGGCGGTGGTCGAGGTCGTTGGTCCCGAACCCCACCCGCGCGAGCTTCGACAGCGCGAACGCGTCCTCGTCGGTCAGCCGCCCGCCGGCAAGGAACGCCACCCGGCCCGGCGACGAGGCCCGCGCGATGACATGGAGCGCCTCGCCGAACGACACGGGCGTCAGCCCCGGGTCGCGGAGCAGCGGGGTCGTCAGCCGGTCGATCGAGTCCGGGAACTGGAACGCGAACCGCCCCTTGTCACACGTCCACAGGTCGTTGACGTCGGGGTTGTCGCGGGCGAGGTGCCGCACGACCTGCCCCCGCCGGAGGTCGACCCGGATGTTGCACCCTGCCGAGCAGTGGTTGCACACGCTGTCGGCCGACCGGAGGTCGAAGGGCCGCGCGGCGAAGCGGTACGGCACGGAGGTCAGCGCGCCCACCGGGCAGATCTGGATGGTGTTCCCGGAGAACGGTGATCGGAAGTCCTCGCCGGGCGCGATCGCCACCTGTTCGGCGGCGCCGCGTTCGAACAGCTCGATGAACCGGTCGCCGCTGACCTGGTCGCAGAACCGCGTGCACCGCGCGCACAGCACGCACCGCTCGCGGTCGAGCGCCACCAGCGGCGACAGGTACAGCGGCTTCTCGTAGACCCGCTTGGCCTCCTCGTACCGCGACTCGCCCGGCCCGAACGCCAGCGCCTGGTCCTGCAGCGGGCACTCCCCACCGCGGTCGCAGATCGGGCAGTCGAGCGGGTGGTTCAGCAGCAGGAATTCGAGGTTCGCGACCTGCGCCTCCTGGGCCTGGTCGGACGAGTTCTGCGTCTTCACGACCATGTTCGGCCCGACGGGCGTCGTGCACGACGTCATCAGCTTGCGCTGGCCCTCGACCTCCACATAGCACTGCCGGCACGACCCGGCGGGCTCGAGGTACGGGTGGTCGCAGAACCGCGGGATCTCGATCCCGAGCTGCTCGGCGGCGCGGATGATCAGCGTCCCCGCCGGGACCGTGACCTCCTTGCCGTCGATGGTGAGCGTGACGTCCTGCGGAGGCGGGGTCACTCGAGCACCTCCGACAGCGGCACCACGATCTCGCGCTCCTCGGGCAGGTCGGGCAGCACGTCGGGAGCAGGGCCCGACGGCGTCGCGGCGCCGGCGGCCGTCTCCGTTCCCTCGGTGGACTCGGCGCCGGCCTCCCGCGGCGTGGCCGCGCCCACCGACGCCCGATCCTCGAACGGGCACCGCCCCAGCCGGACGTGCTCCTCGTACTCGTCCATGAAGAACTTCAGCGACGAGTGGATCGGCGAGATCGCTCCGTCGGCGAGCGCGCAGAACGCCTTGAACAGGATGTTGTCCCCAACGTTCTGCATCAGCGGCATGTCGTCCATGCGGCCGTGGCCGTGTTCGATGCGGCGAAGGACCTTGGTCATCCACCACGTCCCCTCCCGGCACGGCGTGCACTTGCCGCAGGACTCGTGGGCGTAGAACTCGAGCATCCGGAGCGTCGCGTCGACCACGCAGTCGCGGTCGTCCATGACGATCATCGCGCCGGTCCCCAGGAGCGAACCCGCGGCCTGCACCGACTCGAAGTCCATGCCGGTGTCGAGATGGTCGCCGGTGAGGAGCGGCGTCGACGACCCGCCCGGCGTCCAGGCCTTGACCCTCCTGCCGTCGCGAACCCCGCCGCCGAACTCCTCGATCAGGACCCCGGCGGGGGTTCCCATCGGCGCCTCGTAGTTCCCGGGACGGTTCACCTTGCCGGACAGCGAGAACATCTTCGTGCCCGTCGACTTCTCCGTGCCGATGCCCGCGTACCAGGCCGACCCGCGTTCGATGATGTGGGGGACGTTCGACAGCGTCTCCACGTTGTTGATCGCCGTCGGCGAGCGATACACGCCGGCCACGACGGGAAACGGCGGCCGCAGCCGCGGCTGGCCCCGCCGGCCCTCGAGCGACTCCAGCAGCGCCGTCTCCTCGCCGCAGATGTACGCGCCGGCCCCGCGGTGCATGACCACGTCGATCGCGAACCCGCTCCCGGCGACGTCGGACCCCAGGAACCCCGCGTCGTACGCTTCGGCCACCGCCCGCTGCAGGACGGTCCCCGAGTACAGGAACTCGCCGCGCGTGTAGATGAAGACGGTGTGCGACTGGATGGCGAACGCCCCGATGATCGCGCCCTCGAGGAACTGGTGCGGGTCGCGCTCGATCAGCTCACGATTGTTGAACGTCCCGGGTTCGGACTCGTCGAAGTTGACGACCATGTAGGTGGGCTTGCCGGTGTCCTGCGGGACGAACGCCCACTTCTGCCCCGTCGGGAACCCCGCCCCGCCCCGGCCCCGGAGGCCGCTCGCCTTCACCTCCTCGATGACGTCGCCGGGCGCCATTTCCACGGCCTTCTGCAGCGACTCGTACCCGCCGGTCTTGCGATAACCGTGGATGGTCCGGGCGTCGTCGTTCCCCCACCGGGCGGTGAGGACCCGTTCGAACTCAGGCACCGGCGTCCTCCTCACGTTGGCCCTCGACCGACGACGGCTGCTCCGTCTGCTCCTCGCCGTCGCGGGCCGGCGTGTCGACCTGCGGCTCGGACGCCGTCCGGCCGCCCCCCTCGGTCTCGGGCGGGGGCTCGCCGTGGTCGGCCGCGGGCGCCTCGCCGACGTCGGCTCCGACCGCCGGCCCGAACCAGCCGTCCGGCGTCCCCAGCCCGGCCAGGATGCGGCACGTCGTCTTCAGGTCGGCCGGGACCGGGCCCTGCGTGGACGGGGGCGGCGTCCCGGCCCGCAACTGATCAAGCAGATTGACGAATTCTGTCTCGGTCACCCGGGCGTAGTTCAGCCAGTTGACCTGGACCAGCGGGGCCTGCTCGCACGCGCCGAGACACTCCTCCTCGTGCAGCGTGATCGCGCCGTCGTCCGTGACCTCCTCGGCGTTCGGCCCGAGGACCTCCTCCGCCCGTTCGAACAGCCGCTTGGCGCCGAGCAGCGCGCAGCTCACGTTGGTGCAGACGGCCACCACGTACCGGCCGGTCGGGCGCATCCGGAACATCGTGTAGAAGGTGGCGACGGACTCGACCTCGGCCGTCCGGATGCCGAGCAGCTCGCCCACCTCCCGCAGGCCCTCGCGGCTCAGGTGGCCCTCTGCGGACTGCAGGAGATACAGCAGCGGCAGCATCGCGGATCGCCTCTCCGGGTAGCGGGCGATGATCGTCTGCGCGTCGCGTCGCTGGTCGTCGGTGAGGACGGCCATCAGCGGTCCACCCCGCCCATCACCGGGTCGATGCTCCCGACGCACGCGATGACGTCTGCCACCAGCCCGCCCTCGAGCATCGGCGGCAGCGACTGGAGGTTCACGAAGGAGGGGTCGCGCACGCGCACGCGGTACGGCCGGTTGGACCCGTCGCTCACCACGTAGTAGCCCAGCTCGCCGCGGGGCGACTCCACCGCGGTGAACACCTCCCCCGGCGGGACCCGGATGCCCTGCGTCACCAGCTTGAAGTGGTTGATGAGGGCCTCCATCGAGCCCTCCATGATGTGCTCGAGGTAGGCGGGGTCGTTCCCGATCCCGTCCTCGCCGACCGAGAGCTTCCCCGGGAACCGCAGCTTGGGGTCCTCGACCTTGACCGGACCGTCGGGCAGCCGGTCGAGGCACTGTTCGACGATCCGGAGCGACTGCCGCATCTCCTCGATCCGGATCTCGAAGCGCGCGTAGCAGTCGCCGGCGTGCCGCACCGGCACCTCGAACTCGAACTCCTCGTACCCCGAGTACGGCGACGCCGTCCGGACGTCGTAGGCGACGCCGGCCGCGCGCAGCACCGGCCCGGTGACCCCCAGCCCGAGCAGCGTCTCGGGCGGGACGACGCCGATCCCCTTGTTCCGTTCGAGCCAGATCGGGTTGTCGGCGAGCAGGTCCTCGTACTCGGAGATCCGGCCCGGCATCAGCCCGAGGAACGCCCGCGTGCGCTCGACGGCGCCGTCGGGGAGGTCCATGGCCAGGCCGCCGATGCGCATGAACGCGTGGTTCATCCGGAGGCCGGTGACCATCTCGAAGATGTCGAGGATCGTCTCGCGCTCCCGGAACCCGTACAGCATCACGGAGATCGCGCCGATCTCGAGCGACAGCGTGGCCAGCGCGACGAGATGCGAGGCGATGCGGTTCAGCTCGCAGAGCAGCACGCGGAGGTACCGGGCGCGCGGGGGGACCTCGATGCCGAGCAGGCGTTCGACGGACAGGCAGTACGCCAGCTCGTTGTGGAACGGCGAGAGGTAGTCCATGCGCGTGACGTAGGCGATGGCCTGTTGCCACGTGCGCCACTCGGCGTTCTTCTCGATGCCCGTATGGAGGTAGCCGACCACCGGCCGGACTGAGACCACGTTCTCGCCGTCGAGCTCGAGGACCATCCGGAGCACCCCGTGCGTCGACGGGTGCTGCGGGCCCATGTTGATGAGCATGGTCTCCTCGCGGATGTCGGCGAGGGTCTCGCCGTCGCCGCCGACCGGCGTGCGCGCGTCTGTCGGCACCGCCTACACCGTCCTCTCGTCGACCGGAGGGATGAACGCGCCCTTGTACTGGGTGCCGGTTCCCCCGAGCGAGTAGTCCTTGCGCAGCGGGTGCCCGTCCCAGTCGTCCGGCATGAGGATGCGGCGGAGGTCGGGGTGCCCGTCGAACGACACCCCGTACATGTCGAACACCTCCCGCTCCAGCCAGTTCGCCGTGGGGAACAGGGCCACGACGCTCGCGACGTGCGGCTCGTCCGGCCCGAGTCCGGCCTTCACCCGCACCCGGTGACCGAGCTCCATGGAGAACAGGTGGTAGGCCATCCAGAACCGCGGCTCGCGGCCGGGCCAGTCGGTCGCGGACAGATCGGCCAGCCAGGAGAACGCCAGCCCCGGGTCGTCGCGGAGGAACGCCAGGGCCGCCACGACCTCCTCGGGGTCGACCACGACCGTCACCTCCCCCCGTGCCACGGCGACGTCGGGGAAGCGCTCGCGGAGCCGGTCGGCGAGGGCCCGGACGTCCACTACTTGAGCCGGCCCTTCGTCCGGATCTTCTCGTGGAGGCGGAGGATGCCGTACATCAGCATCTCGGGCCGTGGCGGGCACCCGGGGACGTAGATGTCGACCGGGACGATCGTGTCGACGCCCTGGACCAGCGCGTAGTTCGTGAACATCCCGCCGGCCGACGCGCACACGCCCATCGAGATGACCCACTTGGGCTCGGCCATCTGGTCGTAGACCTGGCGGAGGACCGGCGCCATCTTCTGCGAGACGCGCCCGGCCACGATCATCAGATCGGCCTGCCGGGGGGAGGCCCGGAAGATCTCCATCCCCCACCGGGCGAGGTCGTACGGCGCCGTGCCCGCCGACATCATCTCGATCGCGCAGCACGCCAGGCCGAACGTCACCCCCCACGTCGACTGCTTGCGGGCCCAGTTCACGGCGCGCTCCAGCGTCGTCGTGAGGATGCCGCGCTTGACCTCCTCGATGTCGGAGTCGTCGGCGATGACGTCCGGACGGCGCCGCGTGATGTCGCCGGGGATGCGCTCAACCGGCACGGGCGGCCCCCTCCGGTCGGTGGGTCAGCGCGGTCTCGCGTTCCTCCTCGCGGGCGATGCGGATGGCCCGGCGGCGTTCCTCGTCCGACCAGTCCAGCCCGCCCTTGCGCCACACGTAGACGTAGGCGACGAACACCAGCCCGATGAACACGGCCATCTCCACCAGCCCGAACAGGCCGAGCTGCCGGAAAGAAACGGCCCACGGGAACAGGAAGATCGTCTCGATGTCGAACACGATGAACAGCATCGCCACCAGGTAGAACTTCACCGGGAACCGCTGGGCCCGCTTCACCGGGTCGACCTCGATGCCGCTCTCGTAGGGCTCGGCCTTGGGGCGCGTCGGTCGGTGCGGCCGGAGGAACGACGACGCGACGAGCGACAACGTCGCGAACGCCGCCACCACGCCGAACAGCAGCAGCACCGGCAGGTAGGACGACAGGTCGGCGACGAGGCCGATCATCGCGCGAGGAACCCCCGGGTCGTGGCGCGCCTCGGGATCGTGCTCATGCGCTCGGCGCGACCGCCTCGATCGCCGCCAGGATCTTGTCGTGCACGTCGCCCTTGGGCCCGTCGGTGAGGTTCGCCATCATCCGCAGCGCGAACTGCATCAGCCATTCCCGGTGCAGCCCGTGGCGCGTGGCGAACGACATGAACTTGGGGTTGCCGATCAGCTTCACGAACACGTTCCCCATCGCGAAGTACTTCCCGTACCGCTGGCGGAGCAGCGTCGGATACACCTGCGCGAGGCCGGGCCTGCCCTTCTCCATGGCGTCGAACACCAACTCCGCGGCCATCCGCCCGGTCTCCATCGCGTAGGAGATGCCCTCGCCGTTGAAGGGGTTGACCAGCCCGCCGGCGTCGCCTACGAGCAGCACGCCCGGCTCGGCGAGCGGCCGCCGGTTGAACCCCATCGGGAGCGGCCCGCTCCGAACCGGCCCGATCGCAGTGTCCTCGTTCAGCCCCCACTCGGCCGGGAGCATCTTGATGAACACGTCGAACACGCGCTGCGCCGAGAGGTCCTTGAACCCGTGGAACGTGTTCAGCAGGCCGGCGCCGACGTTCACCACCTCGTCGTCGATCGGGAAGATCCAGCCGTAGCCGGGCAGCACCTTCTCGCCCTCGTACAGGTCGAGCCACGCCTCGAGCCACGGGACCTGCGCGCGGTCCCACCGGTAGTACCGCCGGGCCGCGATGCCGAGCGGGCGCTTCGGGTCGCGCTTCACCCCCGTCTGCCCGGCGAACCGGCTCGACGCGCCGTCGGCCGCGAGCACGAACTTCGCCCTGATCGTTCGTGTGGGGCCGGCCTCCGGGCGCTTGCGCCGGGGCGCGGTGCCGTTCGCACCGGCGAGCTCCCCGCCGGCGTGCTGGAGCCCGCGGACGTTCGCGCCGACCACCCAGCCCCGGTCCACCACCGGCGTCGTGGCCTCCGTGGACTCGTGCAGGACGGCGCCGGCCTGCTGGGCGCGGCGGGCCAGCAGCTCGTCGAAGTCGATGCGCGTGCGGACCAGGCCGTAGCCGGGCCAGTCGTTCAGCGCGGGCCACGGAAGGTCGAGGATGCCCCGGGGCCCGTACACGCGGAGCCCGTCGTTGCGGACGAACCCCGGCCCCTCGGTGTCGATGCCCATCTCGAGCATGGCCTTCACCGCCCGGGGCGTGAGGCCGTCGCCGCAGACCTTCTCCCGCGGATAGCTGGTCTTCTCGACGACGGCGACGTCGATGCCGTGGCGCGCGAGGTGGTACGCGGCTGCGCTTCCTCCCGGGCCGCCCCCCACGACCAGCACGTCGTGTTGCTCGTCGGTGCTCGGCACTTGCGCGAAGGCTCCCCTGGCTCTGTGGGCTCGCTCCCGTGTGGCGCCCGGCTCGGGTCCGGTGGCGACCCCGATTCCGGTGGCCGGTTCGCTTGTGAAAAACTTCACAAGCGGTCGTTCCTGATGCTAGCCCCGACCCGGGGGACCGGCAAACGGGCCGCCTACGCTCCCCCGGCGAACGGGCCGGCGCCATGGTCCCACGCCGCGATGCCCTGCGGGATCACGTGCAGGAACCACAGGTCACGCGTGGTCTCCGCGAGGTGCCGGAACCCCTCCCGGCCGAATCGCTCCCGGTACTTGTCGTACCACCGGGAGAGGGGCGTCCGGAGGTCGGGGTGCCCCGGCGGCAGCGGCCGCGCGGTGCCGGCGAGGACGACGCCGCCGAGCTCGGCCCAGGCCGTTCCGACGTCGAGCACGAGCGCCACCCGGGAGTCGCGCCGGACGTTCGCCAGCGTCGCCGAGTCGCCGAACGTCGAGCAGAACAGCGACTCCGGTTCCCACACGAACCACAGCGGAACCACGTGGGGTCCGTCCGGCCCGGACGTGGCCAGGCGGACCACGGCCTCGCGCTGCAGCAGCCGACGGGCCGTCTGGATGTGGACGGGCGGAGCCTGCAGCGCGGCCATGCACCGGCGAGTCTATGCGCGGAGCGTTCGCCCGGCCGCCTGGCTACACTTCGTCCCGGCCGTTCGGGCCGTTCCTCGTCGTGAACATGACCCGGTTCCAGAAGCTCTGCCTCGCCACCGCCGGCACGACCGTGCTGCTGTTCGCCGTCGGCGGGCTGGTGCGCGGCTCGGGCTCGGGGCTCGGCTGCGACACGTGGCCCAACTGCACGCCGGCGTCGCTGTTCCCGAGCGGAACGGTGCACTCGATCATCGAGTTCTCCCACCGGTTCCTCGTCTTCGTGGCCACGGTGCTGATCGCGATCACCGGGGTCGTGGCCTGGCGCCGCTACCGGCCGGTGCGGAAGGTGTTCTGGCCGGCCGTCGCGGCGTTCCCGCTGGTGATCGCCCAGGCGGTGCTGGGCGGGATCGTCGTGAAGACCGACCTCGACCCCGCCTGGGTGACCGTCCACTTCACGGTGGCGCTGCTGCTGGTCGGCGACGTCGTGTACCTGGCGGCGAACTCGTTCTGCACGGTGAAGCTCCCCCAGAAGGAGGGCCCGATCGCGGGGTCCAACCCGAAGTTCGCCCGGCTCACGCTGATCACCGCGATCGTCACCGGCGGCCTGCTGCTGGTGGGGACCTACGTCCGGGCGCGGGGCGCCGGCCTGGCGTTCGACGACTGGCCGCTCATGAACGGCAAGCTCGTGCCCACGCTCGGTGGCATCGCCACGCCGATGTTCGTCCACCGGGTGCTGGCGGCCACGGGGTTCCTGCTCGTGCTCTACACGACGGTCCGCGCGTGGACGATGCGGCCCCGGTCGAAGGACCTCGTCGTGCTGTCGACGACGGCGCTCGGGCTGTTCCTCGCGGAGGTCATGGTCGGCGCCGCCAACGTGTGGAGCCGCCTCAAGCCCGCCGCGGTGGTCGCCCACGTCGCGCTGGCCGTCCTGATCTGGGCGACGCTGGTCGCACTCGCTACGGTGTCCCGGCGGTTCGCCGAACACCGCCCCCGCACACCGATGCCCGAGACGGAGCCCGCCGACGACGCGGCCGTGGCCACGCCCCGGAAGCCGTCGATCCGCTCACGGACCACCGCGTACGTCCAGCTGACGAAGCCCCGCATCGTGCTGCTGCTGCTGATCACCACCGTGCCGACCATGGTGCTCGCGGCCGGGCGGTTCCCCTCGCTGTGGCTGGTGCTGTCGGTGCTGTTCGGTGGGACGCTCGCCGCCGGGGGCGCCAACGCGATGAACCAGTTCTTCGACCGCGACATCGACGAGCTGATGCGCAGGACGCGGTCGCGGCCGCTCCCCGCCCACCGCATCCCGCCGGAGAGCGCGCTGGGGTTCGGCTACCTGCTCGGCGTGATCTCGTTCTTCTGGCTGGCGACGATGGTGAACGTCCTGTCGGCGGAGCTCGCGCTGTCGGCGCTGCTGTTCTACGTGCTCGTGTACACGCTCATGCTGAAGCGGACGACCACGCAGAACATCGTGATCGGTGGGGCGGCCGGCGCGGTCCCGGTCCTGGTCGGGTGGGCGGCGGTGACCGGCGGTCTGTCGCTGGCGCCGTGGGTGTTGTTCGCGATCGTGTTCTTCTGGACGCCGCCGCACTTCTGGGCGCTCGCCATGCGCTACACGAAGGACTACGCGGCGGCGAAGGTCCCCATGCTCCCCGTCGTCAAGGGCGAACGCCGGACCACCCGGAGCATCCTGCTGTACACGGTGGTGCTGTTCGCCATCACGCTGGTGCTGTTCCCGGTGGCGCGGATGGGCGCGATCTATCTCGTGGCCGCCGTCGCGCTCGGCGTGGCCTTCGTCGCCAAGGCCGTCCAGCTGTGGCGGCGCCGGACGCCGGCCATGGCGATCGGGCTGTTCAAGTTCTCGATCACGTACCTCGGGCTGCTGTTCGCCGCGGTCATGGTCGATGCGCTCCTGCCGATCGCCCGGGGTTAGGGGGAGGCCTCGGTCGCCAGGGCCGCGCGGCGGTCCTCGTCGGCCTCGATCCGGCGCTGGCGAACCGTGTCGTGGCGCATCCACGCCCCCGCGACCAGCAGGGCCGCGATCAGCGTCGCCAGGTCGCCGGCGATCCACATGAACGAGGCCGCGGTCGACACGTCGCCGATCGCGTGGGCGCCGCCCCACGGCGGCGGCAGCGACAGGTAGTGCTGGTACGGCTCCCCGGACAGGATGGCCACCGCGAGGAACGCCTCCAGCGGCATCACCGCCACCAGGAACAGCAGCCGCGCCGGATACGACATCTTCCGCGGCGCCGGGTCGAGCCCCACGATCGGCCACCAGAACAGCAGGGCGGCCGTGAGGTACAGCGCGTGCTCGAGGTCGTGGACGGGCGAGGAGTTGAGCGCCGCATTGTAGAACCCCGTGAGATGCGTGGCGTACTGCACCAGGACGAACACCGTGACGTCCACGATCGGATGGGTCAGCACCCGCACCACCCGGCTGTGCAGCACCGGCAGGAGGAACCGCTTCCGGGTCGACGGCCGCGACGTCCGCAGGGCGAGGGTGATCGGCGCCCCGAGGGCGAACAGCGGCGCCGCGACGAACATCAGCAGGACGTGCTGCATCATGTGCGTCGAGAAGCTCACGCCCGAATACGTGTCGACCGGCGAGGCGACGGCGACCAGCGTCGCGGCGAGCCCGCCGTACCAGGCCCACACCCGCCCGGCCTGCCATGCGGGGCCGGTCCCGGCGGCCTTCAGCCGTCGCAGCCCAAAGAAGTACAGGAGCCCCGCGGCGACCGTCAGCGCGAGCGGGATCGGCTCGAGCGCCCACCCGGTGAGCAGCCGGAGCGGCGAGAACACCGGGGGAATCGACTGCGTGTGGGCGACCATCGCCACCATGCTGCCACGCCCGGTCGAAGACCGCGCCCGCCGGTCGGGACCGCCACGCGGCTTCCTGCCCGGGGATTCACGCAGCCCCTGAAGTTGTCGTTAGAATGCCGCCGCCTGAGCCCCGGATGAGTGTGGCGGACCGCAGGAGACCCGAGGACCCTTGATCTGGAAGCCCGAACGCGGCCGGACCCGGAGCGCGCGATTGGTCGTGCTCGCGGTCGGGGTGGGCGTTCTGCTGACGGCCTGCGCGCCCGCGACCATCACCCAGACCGGGCAGAAGGTCGCCTCGCTGTACAACATCGTCCTCGTCATCGCGACGGTGGTCTTCGTCGGCGTCGAGGCCGCGATCATCTACAACGCCCTGCGGTACCGGCGGCACCGGGGCGACGACACCCTGCCGGAGCAGACCCACGGCAACAACAAGATCGAGGTCGTGTGGACCCTGATCCCGAGCCTGATCGTGCTGGCGCTGTTCGTCATGTCGATGGTCGTGCTGGCCGACGTCAACCACGAGGACCCGAACGACCGGCTCACGGTCCGGGTGACCGGGTTCCAGTGGCAGTGGAAGTTCGAGTACTTCAAGGACGAGGCGGCCACCCAGGCCTACGGCGTCACGATCGAGGCCGCCAGTCAGACCCAGCCCCCGACGCTGGTGCTGCCGGTGGGCGAGCGGATCCACTTCGAGCTCGAGTCGGCCGACGTGAACCACTCCTTCTACGTGCCGGAATGGCTGTTCAAGCGCGACCTGATCCCGGGCCTGCACAACTCGTTCGACATGACGGTCGAACCGCAGTACGCCGGGAAGACGTACCACGGCCAGTGCGCCGAGCTGTGCGGCGACTACCACAACCAGATGACCTTCGAGCTCGCGACGATGACGTCGTCGCAGTTCCAGACCTGGATCGCCGCCGAGGCCAAGAAGCAGGCCGCCGAGGGCGGGTGCTCTCCGAACGGGACCGACCTGAAGATCGACGCAGTGCCGACGATCAAGTTCGACACGGACTGCCTGGCCGCGCCGGCCAATCAGGCGTTCACGATCGACTTCACCAACAAGGACACGAACGGGATCCCGCACAACGTCGAGCTCTACTCGAAGGACCCGGCGCAGGGCGGGACACGCCTCGGCGGGGCCACCGGGATCAGCGACACCGTGACCGCGCCGGGGTCCACCACCTACAAGGTGGACGGTCTCCAGCCGGGCACCTACTACTTCCAGTGCGACGTGCACACGGTGATGAACGGGCAGTTCGTGGTGAAATGACGCATCGACCGGGGGAAGGCGTGATCGAGGGCGTGGTCAGCTGATGGCGGCGACGACGGAGATTCGGACCGAGGCCGCGACGCCGGAGCCGCACCTGCGGCGCAGGGCGGTCGTCTCGTGGCTCACGACCACGGACCACAAGAGGATCGGCGTGATGTACATCGCCATCGCGTTCGTCTTCTTCCTGATGGGCGGCCTCCTGGCGGAGATGATCCGAACCCAGCTCTACGATCACAACAGCACGCTGTTCAACTTCCACCGGTACAACCAGCTGTTCACGATCCACGCCATCACGATGATCTTCCTGTTCGTGATGCCGGTGACGGTCGGCTTCGCCAACTACATCGTGCCGCTGCAGATCGGGGCGCCGGACATGGCGTTCCCCCGGGTGAACGCCTTCTCGCTGTGGCTGTTCCCGGTCGGCGGCCTGCTGATCTGGTCGGGGTTCCTCTCGCCCCAGGGCGCGGCGTCGGGCGGCTGGACGATGTACGCCCCGCTCAACGAGAAGCTCACGATCGGCTCGACGCCCGGATGGGGAACCGACGTCCTGATCATGGGCCTGCTGATCCTCGGCGTGTCGTCGCTGCTCGGGGCCATCAACTTCCTGGTGACGATCTTCAAGATGCGGGCCCCCGGCATGACGATGTTCCGGATGCCGATCTTCACGTGGACGTTCCTGGCCACCTCGCTGCTGCTGCTGCTGTCGATGCCGGCGTTCACCGCGGCGCTCGCCGGGCTGTTCATCGACCGGAACTTCGGCGGGCACTTCTTCGACCCCGCGGCCGGCGGCAGCGCGATCATGTGGCAGCACATCTTCTGGTTCTTCGGGCACCCCGAGGTCTACATCCTCATCCTGCCCTCGATGGGGATCGTGTCGGAGATCCTCCCGGTCTTCAGCCGGAAGCCCCTGTTCGGGTACCGGGCATTCGTGTACGCGACGCTCGCCATCGCCATGCTGGGGTTCGGCGTGTGGGCCCACCACATGTTCACGACCGGAGCCGTGTACGCGCCGTTCTTCGCACTGCTCACGGCGGCGATCGCCATCCCGACGGGCGTGAAGTTCTTCAACTGGATCGCGACGATGTGGCGCGGGAAGATCACGTTCACCACCGCGATGCTGTTCGCGGTGGGGTTCCTGATGACGTTCCTGATCGGCGGGATCGACGGCGTGTTCCTGGGCTCGCCCCCGATCGACTACAACCTCCAGGACACCTACTGGGTGGTGTCGCACCTGCACTACGTGCTGTTCGGCGGGAGCGTGTTCGGGATCTTCGCGGCGTTCTACTACTGGTGGCCGAAGATCACGGGGCGGTTCCTCAACGAGAAGGTGGGCAAGCTCCACTGGGCGTTCATATTCGTGGGAACCCAGCTGGCGTTCTTCCCGATGCACATCGCAGGGCTGAACGGCATGGTCCGCCGCATCGCGAACTACCCGGACATCAACAGCTTCGTGCTCCTCAACCGGATGTCGACGATCGGCGCCTACATCCTGGGCGTGGGGATGCTGATCTTCATCGGGAACATCGTGTCGTCGTTCCGCAAGCCGGTGACGGCGGCCGGCGACGCCTGGGGTGAGGGCAACTCGCTCGAATGGGCGACGACCTCGCCGCCGCCAGCGTGGAACTTCGACGAGCTCCCGCCGGTGCGCTCCGAGCGGCCGATGTTCGACGTCCGCCACGGCACCGTGCACGTGCCGGCCCCGGTCGCGGCGGCCACGGCCGGGGCGACGGCCGAGGAGACGGAGGGGACCCACTCGTGAGCGTAGAGGCCACGCACGCCGCCGTCCCCTCGACCCGGCGCCGCGACCCCATGCCGGCGTCGCTGCTGGGCGTCATCCTGTTCGTCGCCTCGGAGTGCGTGTTCTTCGCGGCGCTGTTCGGGGCGTACTTCACCATCCGGTCGAACGCGGGCAACGACTGGCCGCCGGCCGGGATCTCGGAGGGCCTGAAGGCGTGGCCGCTCCCGGCGATCGCCACCACGTTCCTGGTGCTGTCCAGCGTGACGATGCAGTTCGCGATCTGGGCCATCCGCCGGGGCGACCGGCCGACGATGCTGCGGTTCCTGAAGATCACGCTGGTGCTGGGCATGGTGTTCCTCGGGATGCAGGCCTACGACTACGCGACGCTGGGGTTCTCGATCCACGACACGGTGTTCGGGACCACGTTCTTCACGATGACGGGGTTCCACGGGGCGCACGTGGCGGGCGGCGTGGTGTTCATCTACCTGATGCTCGCGCGGGGCTGGTCGGGCCAACTCACCAAGGAGGACCACACGGGCCTCGAGGCCGCGGCCATCTACTGGCACTTCGTCGACATCGTGTGGATCGGGCTGTTCTGCACGCTGTACCTGCTCAAGTAGCGATGGAGGCGCGCGTCGTGGTGCGAGGCGGGGAGGCCGCGTGAGGTCGGCGGGGCGGATCTTCATGATCCTGTCGGGCCTGGCCCTGACGGCCGGCATCGTGTACGGCCTGCTGGCCAAGGAGCTCGCCGGCGCCGTCCTGCTCGGGGTGTTCGCGGTGGCGCTGATGTACATCGCGACCGTGCTCGAGCACGCCGGGCCGTACGACTTCGCGGAGAACGACCCCGAGGCCGAGGCCGAGGTCGGGCCCAGCCACCTGTTCCCGCCGTCGTGGTGGCCGCTCGTGCTCGCCGGCGGCGCGGCGCTGTTCCTCATCGGGCTGAAGTTCGACATCTACGTGATGGGCGTCGGCGTGGTCCTCGCGTTCGTCGGCATGATCGGGTGGTTCATGCAAGCCGGGCGGTTCGCGGCCGAGAAGGCCGCGCACGCGGCGCACGCCTCGAACGATCACCCGCCGATCGTCCCGTCCTCGGTCGAGCCGGAACCGCCGGACACGACGGCCCACCCCGCGCCCTCCGCGAATATGCCGGCTGGCAGACCTGCGGACGATTCTGCCTGAGCAGCCGGCCCACACCCAAGAACAGTCATCGACACTCCAGCGCTCTCAGTCGAACATCATTGCTGGTTCGCGTCTCCCAATCTCCTCGACGCTGCATTGACCTCGGAGCCCGTCACGGCTGTTGCGCGGTCGCATGCCGGGGCAGTGGACCTTGCTAGCGCGTGCCCCTCATTCCCGTTCTGTCAGAATTTTCCAAGCCACCTGGATGCAGCACTTCTGCCTTGTCCGGTCTCTTAGGTAGGTAGGACCCTAAGCCTCAATCCACCGTTTCAATTGGGCGCCGGCGCGACCAAGGGCAGGTGAGCGGGTCGAAGACCGTCGACCTTGCGGTGAACGCGTTCGTTGTGAGCGTGCGACGGCGGTCTGTCGCCCCGCGGGTGGCTCGGACCGGCGGGTCCGCGCAACGAGGGCGCGCCGGAGGATCGGATGACACCGCCGACCGGGGAACCGGGGGACTCAGGCGAGGAGCGGTAGTGCCCGCAACCTGGCGAGGGCGGCGAGGAACGCGTCCGCCCAGGGCCACCGGGTCGGCAGGTGCAGATGGAGCCTTCGGGCGGACCGCGTGAGGCGACCACCGACGGCCACAAACCGGCGGCGGATGGTCTTGGCCACCACCGGGCCGTCGATCCGTAGGCCGATCGAGGCCGTCCACCGCAGGAGGTTGTGGGCGAGCGCCGCGAGGACCAGCCACGCGGCGTTGGCGAAGAACTTCCCCGACGGGCAGTGGTTGAGTCCCGCACCCTCCTTCAGGTCGCGGATGGCGAGCTCGATCACGGCGTGACGGCGGTGGTCGGCGTCGAGTTCGATCGCCCCGCCCTCCCGGTCGGTGATGAACGCGTGGTACCGCCAGTCCGGCCACAGCTCGGCCTGGGGACCGATGAGGCGGGTCCGCCTGACGATCAGGCGATCCCCCTTGTAGGTGGTCTCGGCCACTTGGGCCACACCGCCTTCGGTGTAGTCGATGGGCGTCCAGTCGGTCTCCCCGATCCCTGCGATGGCCTCCTTGACCTGGGCGATCTGGCGCACGGTGATGGAGAACGACACCCCGAGGCGCCGGCACGTCCCGATGAGCCGGTCCGACCAGAACCCCGAGTCGGCCCGCAGGGTGAGCGCCCCGGTGGCACCGGCCCGGCGGACCCTGGCCACCAGCTCCGAGGTGAACCGCACGGCTCCCCGGGCGGTGTTGGCCGATCCCTTTCGCTGGCGCACGTGCAGGACCTCCCCGGTGTCCGCCCTCGTGGCCAGGAGCGGATGCAGCCCGAGCTCCCGGGTGTGGCCGTACGCGGCGCCCTGCTTGCGGTAGCCGTGGACCTCGCACACCGTCGAGTCGACGTCGATCGTCATGGGCTCGGCTCCCGGGCCGGCTCCGGTCGCCCACGCCCGGCGAAGGACGCCCTCGGCCACGCGGTCCAGTTGTCGGACGTGGCCGAAGGTGAACGAGCGCAGGAACGTGCCGAGGGTGGAGGGCGCCATCACCCGGTGGGCGAGGACCTGCTCGGTGGCACCGGAGCGCAAGACGTCGGCGTCGTCGATGCAGTCCCCGCCGGCCACCATCGACTGGACGAGGGTCATGACCTTGCGGCCCGGACGGGCCGCCCCGGGACGCCGCCCGAGGTCAACCATGTCGTCCACGAGCGCCTCAAGCCCGAGCCGGGCACCGAGGGTCGCGGTCAGGACGAGCCCCGCGTTGGCCACCGCATGGTCATCGTCGAAGGTGGTTTCGATGCGGTCCAAGGCGTGGGAAGATCGCATCCGAAAGGTGCCTTTCTCCTGGAGAGTTGGTTGGTTTGGTCACCGCCCATTCTTCCAGGTCAGAGGCACCTTTTCTCTCGTTCGGCCTACGGGAGTGCCCAGGTTCCTCGGTGGATCCAGGCTAAGGCGAGGCGCTTCATGCGAGGATATGATGTGAGGAGAAACCCGCCGCGCACCGCGAGCGCCGGAAGACCCTGGCCAGCGGACCCGATTCGGCTGCTTCAGGCGCTGTACCCCGCCCTGATGCGGACGGCACATCGGATCGCCCGACGAGACGCCGAGGACCTCGTTCAAGAGGCCTTGCTGCAAGTCTTGCTTCGTCACCCGGACTTCCGAGATGTGGACTACCCGCTCGGCTACACCAAGACCACTATGTTTCGCCTTGCGAACAAGAAGCGGCCCCTTCGCCCCAAGCGCGAGATTCCCGTAGCGCTAGCGCAATTAGTCGATCATGAGCGACCTCGAAGCGACATGACCGATGACGAGGTTGTCACCCGGCTCGACACGCAGAGAGCGCTGTCTCGGCTGAGTCAGAAGCAGCGACTCTGTCTCCATCTCCGGTACTTCGAGGGATTGAGCACTCATGACATCGCCCTGATGCTCGGCAACAAGGATTCCAGCATCCGTAGTCAAATAGGAAGAGGGCTCCAAGCACTGAGACGCGACCGTACATACCTCGATGAGCAAGGGGAGCAAAGGTGACGAATCCGCATGCATCCGACACAGACTTCTCTTTGTCCGACGACGAGGCTTCCAGTCTCTTTCGACAGCTGGAGCGACGAGCAAAGCGCCGGAGGGTCCGCCAAAGCCTCGGTCGGTTCGCAGTCACATCGGCAGCACTCCTAGTGTCGGCATTCGTGATTGCGACGCTCCTTGTCCCCTCCCTGCGGCGGTCGGGGTCTCCGACCAGTGCCACCGAATCTCCGACCCCATCAGTGATAATCCTCGACAGTCCGAATGACTCCAAGGAATTTGTCCTGGCCATGACAGACGCCAGCCCGGAGCTATCCGCTTCGGAGGCCATCGCTAGGTACGAGAACCACAACAGCGATTTCGCCTTGCCAAGTGATGCAGTCTCGTATCTTGGCTACTACAGCGCAGCCAAAGGCGACGGAACCTACAGCTACAAGGATCGTTTGGCTTGGGGTTTTGCATGGCACGAATGCATTGCCCCTCAACCAAATCCTCGCTACACCGGCCCTCCGATCTCGACGTCCTGCTCTGCTTGGCTGTTTCTCGACGCCAATAGCGGCAGGATGCTCGAAGAAACTTGGCAGCACTAGTTCGCAGGTCAGTGTTGTATCGTTTCGAATCTGAGACCCCTGAGTTCTCGATTAGGGTCCGCGGACGTGGTGTACGAAGGGCCTGAGGGTTCTTGAAGTAGAAGACCACCGCTTCATCCTCTTCAGCAGCGAACCAGAGAAGAGGAAGACGGTGGTCGAACCCACTTTGGACCCGGCGGTCTGGCTCGACAAGCACCTCGCAGAAGCCGACACCGATCTGCTCAGGGAGATGCTCCAGACGTTCATCCAGGCCCTGATGTCCGCGGAGGCCGACGCGGCCTGCGGCGCCCTGCCGGACGGCGAGCGATCCCCGGATCGCGTCAACAGCCGCAACGGCTACCGGCCCAGGACGTTCGAGACGAGGACCGGAACGATGGAGCTCGTGGTGCCCAAGCTCCGCACGGGGAGCTACTTCCCGGAGTGGCTCCTCGAACCCCGCCGGCGGGCCGAACGGTCGCTCGTCGCGGTGATCGCCGAGTGCTACGTCAAAGGCGTGTCGACCAGGAAGGTAGAGGGCCTTGTCCGCACGCTCGGCATCGAGGTGAGCTATGAACAGAAGTTGTGGATCGGGGACTTGGTGAAGGACGTGCGTACCTTCCCGCTTGAACAAGAGCGAGTGCCGGCGTGGGTAGCGCCGGCGGGAAGGGTACGCCGATGCTCAGGATAGTCGCCGAGGACGGGTCGGGCACAGAGTTCGCCTCGACCCTGGACCAGATCGTGCGTGAGGGAGCGCTGCGAATGCTCGTCGCGGCGCTGGAGGCGGAGGTCGAGGCCTACGTGGCCGAGGCCCGAGGGGAGCGCGACGACGATGATCGCGCTCTGGTGGTCCGCAACGGGAAGGCCCGGGCCCGCCAGGTGGTGACCGCGGCGGGGGCCCTCGAGGTCCGGGCCCCGCGCGTCAACGACCGCCGGGCGGATCCGGAGACGGGCGAGCGCCATCGCTTCCGAAGCTCGATCCTGCCGCCGTACCTGCGCCGCTCCCCGAAGGTGGTGGAGGTCCTGCCCCTTTTGTACCTGCACGGGCTGTCCACCCTCGACTTCGTCCCCGCGCTCGCCGAGTTCTTCGGCTCCGAGGCGGGGCTCTCGGCAGGGGCCATCACCCGGCTCACCGCGTCGTGGACGGAGGAGCAGGCGGCGTTCGGGAAGCGCAAGCTCACCGACCGCGACTACGTGTACGTCTGGGCCGACGGGGTGGTGCGCCACGAGGCGCCATGTAACCGGGCGGTGATGAAAGGGCACCGCCTCCGGCCTGTCGCAGCAGGCCGGAGAAGCTGGGGGCAGCCTGACCTCGGAGGCGCGGGGAAGGGCGGGAAGCAGCCCCGACAACGACGGGACGGGCCAGCACCGCCAGATGACCCGGGTCCGGCAAGCGAGACGGGAAGGTGCACGAGTGCAGAAACCAGTGGTGGAACCCCCTCAAGCGAGAGACACCGGCTCGAACCTGGCGGATCAGGGCCGGGCAGCAGCGCGCGATCGTCGTAATGGCCGGCGATCGACTCCGATGCGACGTAATACCCGCCGCCCCGGAGGCCATGGGGAAGGACTGCGGCGTACCCATGGCAAGGCTGCAGGGGAAAAGCTGGGCACCTCACCCGACAACCGGTTCATGGTGAACGTGGGAACCGTCCCGGAGCCGCCCTCCCCATCCCGCAGCCAGCGGGATGGCGGGCAGGCCCGCCGTCGGCTGATGGCCCCGAGACGGGACGGAGCCCCCGTAGTAGTCCGAGGACGGGAAAGCCGTCCACATGGCGAAGGGGGGCAGCGAGTCCGCAGCGTCGGAACTGGCATGGCAGGAGGTCGCCGGTGAACACCGGCGCGCCGTGGCCCTCGACCAAAGAGGCCGAGGAACGGGTACTGCGGATCCAGACCAAGCTGCACCGATGGGCGACCGACGATCCCAGGCGTCGGTTCGTTGACCTGTACAACCTCGTCTGCGACCCGGCGTTCCTGCTCATGGCGTGGCGCCGGGTCCGGGGCAACAGGGGGGCGCGTTCGGCAGGCGTGGACGGGCAGGACGCCTACTACGTCGAGACCGAGCGCGGCGTGGAGAACTTCCTCGCCGAGCTCCGGGCCGACCTCAAGGCCCGCACCTTTCGCCCGCTCCCGGTCCGGGAGCGGCACATCCCCAAGCGGAGCGGGAAGCTCCGCCGCCTCGGGGTTCCCACGGTGCGGGACCGGGTGGTCCAGGCCTCTTTGAAGCTGGTGCTCGAGCCGATCTTCGAGGCGGAGTTCAAGCCGTCGTCGTACGGCTTCCGACCTCGACGCCGGGCGCACGACGCCATCGCCGAGATCCACCACCTGTGCTCCCGCTCTTACGAGTGGGTCCTGGAGGGTGACATCGAGGCGTGCTTCGACTCCATCGACCACGTGGCCCTCATGGGCCGGGTGGGGGGAAGGGTCGGAGACAAGCGCGTGCTGCACTTGGTGAAGGCGTTCCTCAAAGCCGGCGTCCTCTCCGAGGACGGTGTGGAGAGGGACACGACCACCGGCACGCCCCAGGGAGGCATCCTCTCGCCGCTGCTGGCGAACATCGCCCTGTCCGTCCTCGACGATCACTTCGACGAGGCGTGGCGGGCGATGGGGAACAACAGCGCTCGGCAGAACCGGAGGCTCAGGGGCCTCGCCACCTACCGGCTGGTCCGCTACGCGGACGACTTCGTGGTCGTGGTGGCGGGCGCTCGTGCTCACGCCGAGGCTCTGCGGGAGGAGGTACAAGCGGTCCTTCGTCCGACGGGCCTCCGCCTGTCGGAGGAGAAGACCAGGGTCTCCCACATCGACGAGGGCTTCGACTTTCTCGGGTTCCGCATCCGGCGGCACGAGAAGCGGGGCACGGGCCATCGCTTCGTCTACACCTACCCGTCGAAGGCCGCCCTTGCCGCGGTCAAGGCGAAGGTGCGAACGATGACCCGAGGGGCAACGGACCAACCGCTCCGCATCCTGTTGCACCGGCTCAACCCGGTGCTCAGGGGATGGACCACGTACTTCCGTCACGGGGTGTCCAAGGCGACCTTCAACTACCTGCGCGCCTTCGCTTGGCGCCGGGTGGTGTGCTGGCTCCGCCACAAGCACTCTCGCATCTCGTGGACGGAACTCCGGAGGCGCTACCTGCCCGGGTGGTGGCCGACGGAGGGCGAGGTGAGGCTGTTCAACCCCGGCGCAGTGGCGGTTCGCCGCTACCGGTACCGGGCGGCCCGCATCCCCTCGCCGTGGTCGGAGCGACAGCAAGGATCGGCCGCGTAGCACATCGACGTGGGCTCGCGGAGAGCCGGATGCGTGGAGACGCGCACGTCCGGTTCGGAGGTGCGGGCCGGGGAGACGGACGTCTTGAAAGAGTCGCACCGCGCCCCGGCCCGACCCCTACCACGTCCGGGTCCGCCTCGGAGACGACCGCAAGGTGTGCTTGCTGGTCATCGTCGGTGTCCGCACCGACGGGACGAAGGAGCTCGTCTGCGTGGCCGACGGGTTCCGGGAGTCCACCGAGAGCTGGGGCGTGGTCCTGCGGGACTTGAAGCGCCGGAGCATGCGGGCCCGGTGCTCGCCGTGGGCGACGGGGCGCTGGGGTTCTGGGGCGCGATCGACGAGGTGTTCCCGGAGACCCGCCACCAGCGGGACTGGGTCCACAAGGCCAAGAACGTCCTCGACGCCCTGCCGGCGTCGGTCCAGCAGCGGGCGAAGGAGGCCCTGGCCGAGATCTCGAACGCGGAGAACGCCGACGAGGCGGGCAAGGCGCTCGACCGCTTCGGGACCGAGTTCGGGGTGAAGTGGCCGAAGGCCGCGGCCAAGCTCACGTCGGACCGGGAGGCGCTGCTGGCGTTCTACGACTACCCGGCCGAGCACTGGGTCCACCTACGGACCTCGAACCCCATCGAGTCCACGTTCGCCACCGTGCGGGCGCGGACCAACGTGACGAAGGGGCCGGGGTCCAAGGAGGCCGGGCTGGCCATGGCATTCAAGCTGCTGGAGGCGGCGGAAGGGAGGTGGAGGCGGGTCAACGGCCCCGAGCTCGTGGCGCTCGTTCGGGCGGGGGCGACGTTCGTGAACGGCAAGTTGGTGGAGCGGAGCGAGGACGAGGACGCCGCGTGATCACGAAGTTTCGATCCACAACTATTGACTATTGCTCCATCGAGGGCATCTCGAAGTCCCAGGTCTCGGAGATCGCCAAGTCCCTCGACGAGCTGGTGGCGGCGTTCCGGTCCCGACCGCTCGACCAAGGCCCCTACACCTATGTGTGGCTCGACGCTCTCGTGCTCAAGTGCCGGGAGGGAGGCCGCATCGCCCACGTCTCCGTGGTCGTCGCCACCAGCGTCAACGCCGACGGCTACCGGGAGATCCTCGGCCTCGACGTGCTGACCAGCGAGGACGGGAAGGGTGGACGGCGTTCCTCAGGGACCTGGTGGCAAGAGGGCTCTCCGGGGTCCGCCTGGCGGTCTCCGACGACCACCTTCATCTGGTCGAGGCCATCGGTGCGGTGCTGCCCGGATGGTCGTGGCAGCGGTGCCGGACCCACTTCGCCCGCAACATCCTGTCCAGGGTGCCGAAGAGCGCTCAGCCGCTGGTGGCCACGCTCGTCCGCTCGATCTTCGCCTAGCCCTCACGCGAGAAGGCCGAGGCACAGCTCCCATCGCGTGATCGAGCAGCTCGAGACGCGGTTCCCCGCCGCGGCCGCGCTCCTGGCCTCCGCCGGTCCCGACATCACGGCCTTCGCCTCGCTCCCCGTGGAGCACTGGCGCCAGATCTGGTCGAACAACCCCCAGGAGCGGTTGAACCGGGAGATCCGTCGCCGCACCGACGTGGTCGGCATCTCCCCCAACCGGGAGGCCACCATCCGGTTGGTCGGAGCCGTCCTCGCCGAGCAGCACGACGAGTGGGCGGTGGCTCGCCGGTACATGAGCCAGCAGTCGCTCGCCAAGGCCCGCATGGCGGTGATCGACGGCGCCGTCGTCGACGAGGAGGTGAGGCACGAGCTGGTGGCCGCCGGCTAACTCAAGTCACGAGGTTGAAGCGATGCTCTCGTACACCACTTGCCAGGACGCGGCCCATTCTCGCGCACGGCCGACAGCCCATTGGGGGATAGGCGGTCTCCTGTGCCGGATTGACTCAGGGTCGAAAATCCAATTCAAGGTACGAAGAGACAGCGCAATAGATGTGGCAGGCAGCAATTTCCCGTGCCGCAGAGGGAAGGGAGAATCATGCACGGCGGCGCCCAACGGCCTTGTCGGGCAAGATCTTCGGTGATCGTGCTTCTTCTACTGCTGGCGCAGCTGCCCTTGTTCGCGCAACCTGCAGCAGCGGATGCATGTTCAGGCGGTGAACTTCCCGACTACCTTCTGAACGAGTGGACTCCGAGTGACGGCCTTGTCGCAGGCGTCCGAGCTCCCATAGTCCTGCGCACCTCCGGGATGGTCTGCTCGGCG
>CAVYXG010000008.1:0-37131 GCA_963772375.1 uncultured Actinomycetes bacterium | reverse complement strand
CCGTGCCGATCGACGCGGTGCGGGGGTCGTCAGAGCCGGTGGGCGCCTCCCACGGCGCGCCAGGGTAGGACGCCACCACGGGGTAGGTCTCCGACGCCACCTGCACGCCGGTGCCGACGACCTGCCAGTGCGGCTCGGTGCCCCGCGGCCCGAGGTTGGTCAGCGTGGCCAGGACCTTGGGCCAGAACCCGAACGCCCACGGTAGCGACAGGATGATCATCCACCCGAACAACGACACGGCCATGACCAGGTACCCCATGCGGAGGCCGAACACCGCCGTGAGCAGCACGTACACGCTGCCCACGAACAGGATGAACCCCACCAGGCCCTTGAGGTGGGCGACGACGAGTTGCAGGTGTCGCCCGGCGACGCAGGGATGTCGGCGGGGACGCTCGTGCCGGGCGATCCGCTGGGCCGGTTTCCGACGGTGGCAGGTAGCCGGGCGCCTTCGGATTGATGCAGACGTTTTGCTTGAACGTCACCCCCCGTCGGGCTGGATGGAGACGATGTAGTTGAGGATGTCCTGGATCTGCTGGTCGTCCAGCGCGCCCTGGAACCGGACACTCCACGACGGCATGTCCGTCCCGGTCCGCCCCCGCATGATCGTCTGGCGGACGTCGTCGAGGTTGTGGATGGCCGAGTGGATCGGCGTGCTCTTCCCGCCGCACACGTTGTTGAGCGGCGGCGGGTGCACCAGCACGCCGTTGTAGATGTTCGTCCCGCCGCCGAGCACCGGGTTGTCCCCGTGGCACCGCACGCACCCGATGCCGAGCTGGTTTCCTCCGAGAACAGCTGCACGGACTGCGCGCCCCGCTCGATGGACTGCTGGAGGAGCGCCTCCTGCTGGGACTTGTTCTTCGAGGGCTCCTTCAGCCACACCAGCGGGATCATCACGGCGAACAGCACCACGAACGCGACGCTCCACCCCTGGAGCTTCTCCAGCCGGGGCTTCTCGAGGTCGGCGTCCGACGGGCCCGGCTGCATGCCCGGCGGGATGTCGGGCGCGCCCTTCGGCTTCCCCCGCCCCTTGGCCTGCCAGGCGATGAAGAACGCGCCCAACGGGACGATCAGGGCGACCGCCAGGAACACCACCAGCTGCGCCCCGCTCATCGCCACCATCGCCCGCATCTCGCTACGCCCCCACGCAGAACGGCCCCTGGGGCGGCTCGTGGATCGTGTCCGTGCCGCGGGGCGGACCGGGGTTGAGGGTCGAGGTGTCGACCAGGAGGTTGTTCTGGGCGTCGACCGAGATCGGGAACCGCTGGAGTCCGGTCGGGGCCGGCCCCAGCTCGTACTCGCCGGCCTTGTTGTACTTGGAGCCGTGGCAGGGGCACTCGAACCACTGCGACGTCTGGCAGTACGGCACGCGGCACCCGAGGTGCACGCAGCGCTGGTACAGCGCCATCAGCGGGACGCCCTTCACCAGGTAGCCCTCGGTGTAGTAGTCGACCCCGGTGGCGTCGTCGGCGCCCGAGCCGTTGTACGGCACGACGTAGAACCGGCCGGCGCCGTAGTAGAAGGGCTGGTTCGTCTGCTGGATCTGCTGCTCGATGTCGTTGACCGACCCGGCGTTGATCTGCGATCCGAACCCGCCCTTCAGGTTCGGCCACAGGAACGCGATCGACGCGCCGCCGAACTCGGCGCCGAAGACCACGAGCGAGGTGACCAGCGAGCGCCGGAAGAAGTCCCGCCTGGACAGGGGCGCGGTCTTCGACGACCCGGCGCGTTCGGCGCTGACCATCCTGGGAGCCTCCTCGGGCCCCTCCCACAGCGCGGTGCCCGACGTCCCCCGCCGCGTCCGGAGCAGCGACACCGTCAGCAGCGTGACGAACAGCACGCCGACGATGATCGCCACCAGGAAGGCGGTCTTGCCCTCGGAGAGCGCAACGACGAGTGCCGTCATAGCTCGAAGAACAATCCCTGGCTCCACGGCCACACCCAGTTGAACCCCGGGCCCCGGAAGAAGCACCCGATGATCGTGAGGACCGCTCCGAACATGAACAGCATCGTGAACAGCGTGATCGCGAGCTTCCGGTCGCCCGGCTTCGTGGCCGGGTTGCGGTCGACGTAGGGGACCAGCGCCAGCCCGACCAGGATGAACGTCGGGATCATCACGCCGGCGATCGTCGGGTGGAAGTACCGCAGCAGCTCCTGGAGGGCGAGGAAGTACCACGGCGCCTTCGACGGGTTGGGCGTGAGGTTGGGGTTGGCCAGCTCGCGGAGCGGGGCGTTCACGAAGATCGAGAAGATCACCAGGCCCGCGCTCACGACGAGCAGGGCCACGAACTCCTGGACCATCAGGTGGGGGAACGTGTTGACGCGGTCGCCCTGCTCCCGCTCGACCCGCTGGACGCCCTCCGGCGCCACCAGGGCCAGCAGGCGGTGCTTGTCGGCCTGGCCCTGCTTCGGCGCGGGGACGCGGCCCGTCGGGCCGGGCGCGAGGAGCGTCGGCGCGGGGCCGGTGGCCGTTCCGCCGCCGACGGCGGCGCCGACACCCACCGGGACCGGCGCGGGCTGGCCGGCGCCGTTGCCTCCCGCCCCGTTGCCGCCGGCCGACGGAGCGCCGGCGGCGGGGGCCTTGGGGGGCTTCGGCCCGGGCTCGCCGTGGGCGGCGCGGAACGCCTTGATGGCGGCCGAGCGCGCGCGGCCCTCGGCCACGCGCTGGCTCGTGCCCTTCCCGAGCTCCTCCGCGAGGACCCGGTCGAAGGTCTCCTTGTCGATCTCGGATTCGTCTCGTGGCATGGCTTACAGGGGTCCCGAGATGCCGCCGTCCTTGCGGATCCGCCAGAAATGGACCGCCAGGAAGATCACCAGCACGAACGGCAGCGCCAGCACGTGCAGCACGTACCACCGGAGCAGGGTGTTCGGGCCGACGTTCACGCCGCCCAGAAGAAGGAACTGCGTCTGCTTCGCGACGAGCGGCACGTAGCCACCGAGCGACGTGCCCACCGTGACCGCCCAGATCGACAGCTGGTCCCACGGGAGCAGGTAGCCGGTGAACGACAGCCCCAGCGTGAGGAACAGCAGCAGGACGCCGACCACCCAGTTGAACTCGCGCGGGGGCTTGTAGGCCCCCGTGTAGAAGACCCGGCCCATGTGCAGCGTCACGGAGAGCACCATCAGGTGCGCGCCCCACCGGTGGATGTTGCGGACCAGGTCGCCGAAGAAGACCGTCGTCGAGATCCGCTGCATGTCCGCGTACGCGGTCGCGCCGCCGAGGTCGGCGGCCGGCCGGTAGAAGAACATCAGGAAGATCCCGGTGATGGTGAGGATGATGAACAGGAAGAACGAGATCCCGCCCAGGCAGAACGTGTAGGTCAGCTTCAGCCCGTGCCGCTTCACCTTCACCGGGTGCAGGTGGAACAGCACGTTGTTCATCATCGCGAGGGAACGGTCGCGCGACGTGTCCTTGTAGCCCCTGCGGAAGATGGAGCCGGGCCGGAAGACCGACTTCCACACCTCGGTGTCGCGGACCTTGTCCAGCAACTCCATCGGTGACGGTGGCTTGAGCTTCACTCCGGCGTCCCCCGCTACGCTTCCGCTTGCTGCTGCGACATCGGAACGGCCCCCATCGAGCGCGGGCCGGAGGCCGCGCGTTCGTCGGGCAGGCGCGCATAGTACAGGCAATCGCTCGGGCACCGTTCCACGCACACGGAGCACCGCGTGCAGGCGTTGTCGTCGACGACGAAGATCGCGAACGCCTGATCGACGTCGGACTGCTCGGCGTCGTTCTCGGTTCCCTGGACGATGCCTGGGTCCAGCATGTAGATGCAGTTCCAGGGGCAGACGTCCTCGCAGGCCCGGCACAGGATGCACGGCTCGGGGTCGAGCATCAGGTGCTTGGGCGACTTCACGCCCTGCGAGAGCCACGTCGTCTCGACGGCTTGGACCTGGTAGTCCGTGTGGATGTCGACCTCGGTCTTGTTGAAGGGCATGGTGGTTCGATCAGCTCGCTTTCGTGCTCATCGGTAGCCCCCGGAGGGGCGGGTCTCGCCGCCGACGCCGCGGAGCTTCTGGCGCTGCTTCTGAAGCAGGTACGCGGCCAGGAAGAAGATGCCGAACCACGTCGTGATCCAGCCGGCCGCGAGGGCCTCCTTCAGCTTGACCAGCCAGAACGTCTTCCACCGGAGCGTCTGGTCGGCGAAGTACAGCCAGAACGACGGGACGACCGCCAGGACGATGATCGAGATGAACGCGAGCGCGACCGAGAAGACCACGGCGGTGGTCCAGGTCCACTCCCAGTCCTTGAGGAACCGGTTGGTCCGCTCCACGATCGGCACGAGCCGTCGGGGCATCTTCATCTGGTGCGGTCCTCGGCGTTCACAGGCAGCCGCATCCTACCGCCCACAGGCACGGGTGGCGCAGGTCATCGTGTCCCTCGGTCGAGTTTGTGAAGGCGTTCACAAGCGTTCGGCACAACTATCCGACGGATGGCGCCCTCACCGCAACTCGCGACGGCCGACACGGGAGGCCTCAGGCGTCGGGTGCGTCCCCGTTCGGGGCCGGGGCCTCGGACGCCTCGGGGGTCTCGGCGGACTTGGAGCCGGTTTCGGACGGTTCGTCTTCCTCCGAGCCGGAGAGCCCGTCCCGCAACGCGTGCATCGAGCGGCCGAGGGACCTGGCCATCTCGGGGATGCGCTTGGGCCCGACCACCAGCAGCGCGACGGCCAGGATGATCAGGAGCTTCTCCGGTCCGATTTCGAACATGGGCCTCCACTGAATCATTCGCCGCCGACTGGCTCAGGTATCGTGCCGTCCGGGTCCGCGGTCGCGGGCGACCTCCGCGCGATCTCGGGGCGCTCGGCGACCAAGCGGGAGGTCGGTTCGTAGACTTGGCGAAGGATTGCGCGGAGCCGCCGCGCTGCTCACGCCCATGATCGCCGACGTCACCCGAGGTCTCTCCCAGTGGTGGGCGCCCGTCCTCGCCTTCGTGGCGGGGGTGGTGTCGTTCGCCTCGCCCTGCGTGCTCCCGCTCGTGCCGGGCTACCTGGCGTTCGTCTCGGGGACCGACGAGCTCGAACAGGAGCGCGAACGCGCTGCGGCGGCGGCTCCGGCTTCCGAGGCCGCGGCGGCGTCCGATGGCGGAACGGTGGCCGTTCAGCAGCGGCCGGCCACGCGGACGCAACCGCGCGCCCGGCTGTTCCCGATGCTGATGTTCGTCGCGGGGTTCGCCATCGTGTTCACGGCGTTCGGCGTGGTGGCCGGGCAGATGCCGGGCGGGTGGCTGGACCGGCAGCTGCACTCGGAGACGCTGCTGCGGATCGCGGGGGCGTTCGTGATCCTGTTCGGCGTCGCGATGATCCTGTACGCGTTCCGGATCGGACGGGCGTCCTGGTACGCGGAGCGGCGGCCGTTCCTGTCGAAGATCAAGCCGGGGCCGGCCGGCGCGCTGCCGCTGGGGATGGCGTTCGCGCTGGGGTGGACGCCGTGCATCGGGCCCGTGCTGGGGGCGATCCTGGCCATCGCGTCGACGCAGGGCGGGGCGCTGCGGGGGGGCGGGCTGCTGCTGCTGTACTCGATCGGGCTGGGGCTGCCGTTCGTGCTGATCGGGCTCGGGATGCAGCGGCTGGTACGCGTGATGAACGTCATCAAGCGGAACTACCACTGGGTCGCGGGCATCTCGGGCGCGATCATGGTGCTCATCGGGTTCCTGCTGGTGAGTGGACTCTGGGCAAGCTGGGTGACTCCCTGGCTGAACAGCCTGTCGCGAATCACCCCGCCGATCTGATCGGCGGAGCTCGTGCGTCCTACGAAGCGGACCTCCAGGGAACGGTCATCCCGAACGGGGCTGTCGGCGTTGGTACGGAACCGGGGCATCGAGCGGACGGCCGACCACCGGTGGTTCCTCGTCCTGGTGCCGATCGGCCTGATCGGGGCGTGGATCTCGCTCCGCCTGTCGTCGACGATCGAGGCAAGCCGTCAGCGGACCAGTCGGAGCGACAGGATCGTGTCGAGCGGGACGTCTGCTCCCTGCGGGCCTCGTCGGCCGCCGATCAGCAGCGCGCGGTCCGGCCCGAGGGGGACCGCCGCCGCGTCAGCCACCGTGCCGTGGAGGGATTGGACCGTCCGCACGGTGCCGGTCCGCGGGTCCACTCGTTCGACGGTCGCGACCGTCTGTCCGGACGCTCCCTCGCCCCCCAAGACGAACACCGCCCCGCCCAGCTCGACCGCAGCCGCGTGGGCGAGTGGCTGGGGCAGCTTTCCGATCGACGTAACCGAGCCCGTCCGCACATCGATCCGCAGGACTGTCGCCACGGATCCCGCGGGGGTAAGCCCCCCGGCCACAATCACTGTGTCCGGCCCCCCGGGCGCCACCGCTGCGTACCGGAGCCCCACCGGCAGCGACCCGATCCGCCGGAACGTCCGACCATCCCGGGTGGCCAGCACGCTCGTGAGGAAGCTCGAACCCTCGTAGCCACCGACCAACACGATTTCGCCGCCCGTCGCCGCCACGCCCAGGTCGGACGTCACGGTGGGCAGGTGCCCGATCACCCCGCCGGGCAGCGCCTGCACCAGGTCAGTGCCCGACGAGGGCCCGCCGCCGAACACGACCAGGCGCCCGCCGAGCAAGGCGGCCGCAGCGTCGTGGAACGGCGTCGCGAACGTCCCCGCCGGTCGAACGGCCCCGGTCGCGGGCGTGAGCCGGGACGCCGCGCCGGTCGAGGTCCCCGACGAACGCAGTCCACCGGCCACGAGCACTTCGCTGCCGTCGCGCACGGCGACCTCGCGCTGCACGGCCACGGGGAGCGAGAACCCCGCCGGCCGGATCTCGAGGTGACGACGCCCCTCAAGGTGCCGAGCTGAGGGACTCGGTCGGGCGAACACCGTTCCACGGACGCCCTGTGGTGTCCGCCCGACCGCTTGGCCGGGCGCGTGCGCCGAGCACCCGACCAGTAGTACGACCGCCGCACCGACGGCCGTGCGCCTAGCGATAGACACCGTTGTGGCCGATGCTGTACCGCCCCGGCTCGGGGAAGTAGCAGAGCCCGTGCGGCCCACGGCCCACGGTGATCTGTTTGATCACTCGACCGGTCGCCGTCGAGATGACCGTGACCGTGTTCGCGAAGCGGTTCGTCGTCCACAGCTGCTTGCCGTCCGGCGACACTTGCAGCATGTCCGGCGAGCCGCCGACATTCCAGATCGCCGCGACTTTGCGCGTCGCGAACGGGATCACCGCGACCGTCCCTTGAATGCGGTTCGACAGGTAGAGCCTCGTCCCGTCGCGGCTCACCGCGAATCCGTGGGCCCCCATCCCTGTGTGGATGAACCCGATCTCCTTCATCGTCTTGGGATCGACGATCGACACGCCGGAGCGGCCCTGATTCGCCACAAAGAACACACTCCCGTCCGGAGCGACCTTTACGTCCACCGGCTTGCCGCCCACGTTCAGCGTGCCGGTGACCTTCATCGTCTCGGTATTCACCCTGGTCACGATCCCGTCGTACTCGTCGCTCACAAGCAGGAACTTCCCATCGGGGGAGAAGTCCATGTGGTCGACCCCGTGGCCCGGAATGTGGAGCGTCGACAATAGCTTCCAGGTGTGGGGATCGCGGAACTCGATCTCTTGGTAATACTCCGCGACCACAAGCGCCTTCGTCCCGTCGGGCGTGAAGTACAAGTTGTAGGGGCTCGCCACCTGGATCGGCCGGACGAACCTCCCGCTGTGCGGGTCGATGACGTCCAGGGTCTCGTTCCCGGGGTTGTCGACGTACAGATGTCGCAGGTTCCAGGACGGCGTGACGTGGTGGGGCTGCCCGCCGACGGTGATGGTCTTCACCACCTTGAAGGTCCGGGGGTCGATCTCGCTCACGGTTCCGTCGAGCGTGTTCGGCACGTACACGCGTGGCGGGACGCCGCGGACGGCCGGGTTGAAGTTCCCTGCCTGGTCCCCCGCATAGACGTTGTGGGGGTCGACCAGCAGCGGCATCTCCGGAGTGTTCGGCCTTTCGCCGCCGGACCGCGAGGACGAGGGGGACGACGGGGACGACGGGGACGGATGAGCGTCGGATACCGGCTGACCGCCGGCAGCCGGTCGGCTCGGCGACGCTTGTGGCGGCTCTGTCCGCGTCGCTCCGCCCGCAGCGAGGTGGACGCCGATGGCCACCGCGAGAACCAGGACCACCACGCCGATCACTACCGTTGCGAGCCGTCGCTCGGAACGCGAAGCCAGGTGCGATGGAGAGGTCCGGGGGTCGGGCACGGTCAGAGCTCCCTCATGGTGTTCGAGACCGAACGCCCGGCGGCGCGGATCGCGCCTACCCCGGCAGCAACGGTCGCCGCCACCACGGCGGCCAGGACGAGAGCGAGGTACGGCCAGGGCAACTCGAGATGCTGCGGTGGCGGATCGAACACCCCGCTGAGGATCTTCACGACCACGAACGCCACACCCCACCCGGCCAACGCGCCGAACAGCAGCCCGCCGGCGACGACGAACGCGGCCTCGCTCCAGACGAACGCGGCCAGGTGCCGGCGCCGGGCCCCGAGCGCGTTCGCGATCGCGAACGTCCGGCGGCGTTCGGCCAGGCCCAGCGCCAGCACCAGGCCCGACGCCCCCGCGGCGAGAACCACCGCGAACAGCAGTTGGAGCCTGGTCAGTCCGGAGAGGTCAATCGCGGTCAGTGCGGACAGGGTGACCCGCGTCTGCGACACGATGTCGGTGACGGTCGCGCCCGACGCCGGTCCGAGCATCGCGCGCAGCCGTTCGGCCACGGCGGGAGGGCTGGCTGACGTCCGAACCAGCAGCGTCTGCGCCGCCGCGCTTGCAGTGCGCTGCGCGACGTACGCGCCGTTGGCCACGATGAAGGAGTCTCGGGGTGCCGTCGGGAACTCCCGAACGATGCCCACGTAGTGAAACGGCACCACGTGATACCGATGATCGACTCCCGACTGGAGCCGGAGCCGCACGAGGTCGCCCGTGTGGAGCTGGAAGTCGTGGACGGTCTCGTCGGACACCAGCACGGCGTCGGGCCGGGCGGCCAGCGTTGCGAGCAGCGAGTCGGCGGTGCCGCCCGCGAAGAACGCGTCCGACATGTTCGTGACACGGCCGACAGTTCGGGGGTCGATCCCGTAGAGGTCCTGGAGGTCCGTTCCCACGTACGCGAACCGGTGCTGCATGGTTTCGGCCGCGGTCACGCCGGGGATCGTGCGGGCCTCTCCGGCGATCCCGGCGGGAAGTCCGGTGGTCGCGGTAGTCGTGGCGGTGACGTCCGCGCCGTTCGTCAGCTCTGCGTCGACCCGCGCCTGGGCCCGGTAGGTCGAATCGAACACCGCCGTCGACATCGCGAACGCGCCTGCCAGCGCCACCAGCACCAGCCCACGAGAGAGGACCCGGCGCTGCCGTGTCATGGCCGCCGCGACCACGCCGGCGAGCCGGCCGGCGATGGGCCGCGACGCGCCGGCGATCGCCCGGCGCCCGCGGACGAGACTTGCGCGCGCGAGCCGCCACGTGAACAGCGCTGCGCCGACCCACAGGCACAGGGGGGCGAGCAGGGTGAAGAACGACACCGAGATCGTGGGGACCCCTTCGGGGGCCAGGACGACCAAGTAGCCCGAACGAACCGCCTGCCAGAAGAGCAGGCCTGCGACCGCGAGAAGGACGAAGTCGACGTAGGTTCGCATCCAGACGGGTGGCCGAGCCTCCCGGATCTGCGCCCGTGCGGTGGTCACGCTCAGATGCTTCGCGTCCCGTCGTGCGGGAAGCACGACCGTGACGAACGCCAGCGCGAGCCCGGTGGCGGCTGCTACCGCAGCCCAGGCGAGGGACTGTCCGGCGGTCGCGCCCAGGCCGTTCGCGCCGAAGAGCGCCCTCCCGAGGACGAGAGCTACGCCGATCCCCAACGCCGACCCCACGACGCCGACGAGCACGGCCTCCGACGCAGCGAGTCGACCGATCCTCCGTGGCGTCGCTCCCCGGATCCGCAGGAGGGCCTGCTCCCCGCGGCGCCGCTCGCTCCCTGAGGCCGCAACCGCTGCGGTCAGGAGCGCCGCCACGACGACTCCGGGCAACCCGAGGAACAGGAACAGCAGCTCGGCGTACGCCGCGTCGCTCCGCCCAGCGTCGAGCTGTGCAGCCAGGTTGTCGCCCACGACGCCGACTCCCGCGAGCCGGGCCTCGAGGTTCCGCGCCCGTTGCAGCACCTCCGCGAACGCCGCACCCGGGTCGGGCGGGAGGTCCGGGGCGAGGTTCACGTGGATCTGCTCGGTAACGACGTCCGGCCGCATGCCGGCGACGGGGTCGAACGCCCGGTGCCATTGCTCTGAGGGGAGCAGCACCACGTTGTCGGGCGGCGCCGTGGGGCCGGCGCCTGGCGCCGCCCCGATCGTCTGGAAAAGCGAGTCCGCACTCGGCAGGTCGATCACCCCGTCGACCAGCAGCTGGACGGGAGGCATGCCCGGGCGGGCCATTCGGAACGTGGACCCGACGGTCGCGCCGAGGTTCGCCGCGGTCTGCTGTGCAATCAGTACTCCAGAGTCGGCGTCCACGAGCGGCCGGACTACGCCCGGGAAGTCCCGTTGGTACCCGGGCGGCAGGGCGAGCGCCATGCCGGAGCCTGTTTCCTGCACCGTCGGCCCGGTCGCGGCGGTGAAGTGCGGCACCTCCGCGTAACCGACTGGGTCGGCGGTGACCACACCTGGGCTCTCCTGCACGATCCGGAGTGCCGTGTCGGGGTTCGCCTTCGTGGAAAGCTGGACCTGCCAATCCACTGCGACTCCGCGAGTCGCCTGCTGCGTCATGTGGGCTCTGGTCGAGGTGAAAAACGCACCGAGCGAAGCCAGGAGGGCGACCGAGAGCGCAACGCCGAGCGCAAGGCCGGCGGTCCGCGCCGGCCGGCGCGTCACTAGGCCCCGGACCCACCTCACCGCGAGGATACGACCGCCCCCGCGGCGAGCCGTCCGTCGCGCAGCTCCCATTGGACGGGGAACCGTTCGGCGACCATGAGGTCGTGCGTCGCCACGACGACGGCCGCGCCCACCTTCCCGGACCATGCGAAGATCGACTCGACGACCCGCGCCGCCGTCTCGTGATCCTGCTGACCTGTGGGCTCGTCGGCCAGCAGGAGCCGGGGCGTCACCGCGACCGCGCGTGCCAGCCCGGCACGCTGCGCCTGCCCGCCCGAGATCTCCTCAGGGAGCTTCCGCGCCACCTCAAGGACCTCGAACCGCGAACACGAGACCATCGCTGCCCGAGTGGCTGCGATCTCGTCTTGCCCGGCGAGGAGGCAGGGCAGCGCCACGTTCTCGAGGACGGTCAGGGGCGGAAGCAGTCCCGAGGATTGGAACGCTAGCCCGATCGCCCCAGGGCGGAGCGTGGCGCTGGGGGCCAATCCGGGCCATTCGAGGGTTCCCATGGACGGGGTTTCGAGCCCGGCGAGGAGGTGGAGCAGGGACGACTTCCCGCTCCCGGACGGGCCCACCACGGCGATCCGCTCGCCGGGACGGATCACAAAGTTCGCCGCCCGTAGGGCGTCTACCATCCGTGCCCCCCGGCCGTAAGTCACCGACACGTCGCTTCCGATGACGAGGGGTGTCTCCTCCGCGACCACGGCCACCATCACGGCACCAACCCTCCGTCCACGATGTGCACGACCCGGTCTGCCGCTTCCGCGACCTTCGGACTGTGCGTCACGACGACGACCGACCCGCCCTCGTCGGCGCGCCCACGGAGCAGGCCCAGCACGACTTGTTCGGCCGCGTCGTCGATCTCGCCCGTCGGCTCGTCTGCCAGGAGCACGGGCGGGTCGTTCGCCAGGGCCACCGCGAGACCGGCACGCGCGGCCTCGCCCCCAGAGAGCGTCGACGGCCAGGCCGCCGCGCGGTGTGCGATGCCGAGCGCCCCGAGCACCCCGCTGGGCGATGCTCCCCGCCGGCCCGACAGCGTTATCGCCGCTCGGACATTCCCCTCGACGGAAAGGTGCTCGATCAGGTTGCCGGCTTGCAGCAGGATGCCGACCGAGCGCGCTCGCATCCGGGAGCGAACCGCCTCCGGCCGCCTCGTCAGTCGCTCATCGGCGATCTCCACATGGCCGCCGTCCGGTTCATCGAGGCCGGCCAGACAGTGCAGCAGTGTCGACTTCCCGCTGCCGGACGGCCCCACGACCGCCACCATCTCGCCCGGCCCGACGTCCAGCGAGACGCCCCGGAGCGCGAACGTCTCATCGTCCTCAGTGTGGAAGAACCGGTACAGGTCGACCGCGCGGATCATCGCCACCGGAAGCTCTCGGAGATCAGCTTCCACGCGTCCACGTTGTCCGACCCCACCGGAGACGCAAGGTCGATGCTCGCCTCGCGACCATTCCGGAAGAAGTCGAACCGGAGCACGTCCAGCCGGTACTGCTTGCCGGTCACGCGATTCGGGTCACTGTTGGCATGGAGATCGACCTGGATCGCCGAACCTCCCGACAACTGGACCGCCCGCACTTCGACGAGCTCGAACGCGCGGAACGCCCGCTTGAGCTCCGGCACCTCGGATCGCTTGACCGCAGCAGCGGTGGGCTGGATCGAGGTCTGACGCCAGCTCACCGAGATCGTGTTCAGCTTGCTGGTGAAGCTGACCTGCGACGACGTGCTTCGGCGCGACCAGCCCTCTGGAGCGCGAATCTCGAACCCGCCCCCCGTGGAGCGGTAGGGGACGAACTGCGTACTGTCCGGGATGTCGCCAGGGGGGTTGCTCTCGACGGGGACGGGTGACTCGGTCGGTATCGGCGACTCCGACGGGGGAGTGTGGGTCCGAGGGGGTGACGACGGAGCTCCGGTCGTCGAACCAGCTGTTCCACTCGCCGACCCGACCGGCCCGGTCGTCGGCCGGCTCGTCCTCGGTAGGGTCGTGTTCCCGGGCGCGCCTCCTGAACAGGCGGCGAGTCCGACGGCCGCGATCGCCGCGAGCACTGCGTTTCGGCGCACGGTTCTCCTTTCGTCGGGTTCGCATCCTTGTTACCGCGGAGCCGATGAGAAGACCGTGAGCCAGCACACCTCTCACGCCGCTCTCATGAGGGCGATGTCGCGATTGCGCTCGTGCGCGTACTGGAGGACGAACCGAAGATGTGCCGGGACGGGTCTGCCGTGTGCGCCGGACCGGACCTCCCGGGGCTGTTCGCGGGAGGACCCAGGTGATCACCTACTTCCAGGCGCTGGTGATGGGGGTCGTCCAGGGAGTGACCGAGCTCTTCCCCATCTCCAGCTTGGCCCAGGCCGTGATCCTTCCGACTGTGCTCGGCTGGGACAACCTGACTCGCGTGCAGTCTGCTCGTGGGGAGCATCGCCGCGGGGATCGCGGCCTACCTACCTGTCGGTTCGGTTCCTGATGAGGTTCTTCGAGACCCGCACGCTCGCTCCGTTCGCTGTGTTCTGCTTGGTGGAGGGTGCCGTCTGTACCATCGGATTCGCTCTCACCGGCCACGGGTTCTGAGCGAGGGGGCTTCGTGGAGCGCCCCTCATGGACCAGTCGGATGTGGCCACGCTGACGCTTCCCGAGCTTGCGGGATCTGCCCTGGATCCCAGTCTCGAATGGCCTCAAGCGAGCTTCCTGGTTCCGGATGACATCTCTGAAACAGCGACACCTCTCACGCTTCTCTCATGAGAGCGGTGCCACGATTGCGCCCGTGCGCGTGCTGGTCGTGGAAGATGAACCGAAGATGGGCCGGGCGCTTCGGCGCGGGTTCGAGCAGGAGGGATACGCGGTCGATGTCGCGGCCGACGGCGAGGAGGGACTGTCGCTCGCGAGCGGGCGCGAGTACGACGTGGTGGTCCTCGACGTGTTGCTCCCAGGGCGGGACGGATTCGCCGTGTGCAGCGAGCTTCGGGCGCGGCGCCGGTGGGCGCCGGTCGTCATGCTGACGGCTCGCGATGCCGTGCAGGACCGAATCCGCGGGTTGGACGTGGGCGCCGACGACTACGTCGTGAAGCCGTTCTCCTTCGACGAGCTCCTGGCCAGGGTCCGCGCGTTGGTCCGGCGGGGGCCGGTGGAGCGCCCCACTGTCCTTGAGGTGGACGACGTCGCTCTCGACCCGGCCACCCATACGGTCACTCGCGGAGGAATCCCGGTCGAACTCTCCGCGCGGGAATTCTCGCTGCTCGAGTTCCTGATGCGACATCCGGGAGAGGTGGTCTCCCGAGCCCGAATCCTCGAGCACGTCTGGGACTACAATTCCAGCGCCTTCTCCAACGTCGTCGACGTGTACGTGGGCTACCTCCGTCGGAAGCTCGAGCGGCCGTTCGGACGGCCACTCATCCGCACCGTCCGTGGGGTCGGATACGGGATCGAACCCGGCCGACGGGACGAACCGTGAGCCTCCCGCTCCGGACCCGGCTGGTCGCGCTGCACGTGTCGCTCCTGGCCCTGATCCTCAGCGCGCTGTTCGCGTTCCTCGTGGTGCGGCTGCACTCGGATCTCCTTCATGGTCTGGACGACTCGCTCTCCTCCCGGGTAGCGCAGATCGCGCTCGGGCTGAGCGGCGACGGCGAGGGTGAATTCCAGGACGTCAGCGGGGCTTCGCTGCGCGGGCTTCCGCGGGGCGAATCGGCCGCGCAGCTGCTCGGGGCCACGGGCGCGGTGCTCGAAACGTCCGGCGACCCCGAAGCAACCGGGACTCGGCTGCTCGCCGCGGAGGACCTTCGCCGGGTGGTGGCCGGCACGACCGTCCGGACAACGGAGGTCCTCGGTCCTGACCGAGAGCAATTCAGGATCCTCGCTGCGCCGATCGAACGCCCGCGGGGAACCGAGGCGATCGTGGTGGCGACTTCCATGGACTCCGTCGACTCGTCGGTCCGCCGGCTCGAGGCGCTGCTGTTGGTGGCCGGCCCGGCGGCCCTGATCGCCGCGGGGTTCGGTGGCTGGTGGCTGGCCCGCCGGGCGCTCCGCCCGGTGGCTCGCATGACCGGGGAGGCTGCGGAGATCGGCATGACTCGGCTTGACGAACGCATCGAGGTCCCCGACACGGCAGACGAGCTGGCGAGACTGGCGGAGACTCTCAACGGGATGCTCGACCGCCTGGAGCATGGTGTAGAGGAACGCCGGCGCTTCACCTCCGACGCCTCGCACGAGCTCCGGTCTCCCCTGGCCGTGATGGCGGCTGAGATCGACGTGAGCGTCCGGTCCCCGGACCTCCATCCGGAGGCGCGCGAGGTGCTGTCGAGCGCTCGCGAGGAGGTCGAACGGATGACCGTCACGGTGGAGGACCTTCTGACCCTGGCTCGGATCGACGAGGGGCGGCTCGATCTCGTCCGCACCCCTGTAGAGCTTCGGACTCTCGCGGCGTCAGTAGCGCAGAAGTTCGCGACGATCGGTGAGCGGCGCGGAATCCGTATGGATGCGGACGGAGAGGAGGTCATCGTCCCCGCCGACCGCGAGCGGCTCGAACAGGTCGTGACGAACCTAGTAGACAACGCGGTGAAGTTCTCCAGGCCCGACTCGACGGTTCGCATCCGATCTTGGCGCGACGGGAACGAGGCCGGGATCTCGGTTACCGATGCAGGGCCGGGCATCCCGGCGGAGCTGCTGCCACGGGTCTTCGATCGGTTCTACCGGGTCGATCCGGCACGATCGCGCAATGGCGGAGGCAGTGGCCTCGGGCTCGCCATCTGTCGCGAGATCGTCGAGGCGCACGGGGGCCGACTCCGCGCAACGAGCACCGTCGGGGCCGGCAGCACGTTCACGATCTCGCTGGCGACCACAGCCGGATCCTGAGCCTGGCCTGCGTCAATGGCGCCAATACGCACGACTCGACACGCTTGTTCTGCCGCCGGACGAGTTAGGAGTCGCCGGAGTTCTCGCGATCTGAGGAGGACAACGGGCGAGCTGCGATCTCCTCAGGCAAACTTCGGCTCTAGGCCGATTTCAGGAGGCGATCCTCCTCGGGTGAATCATCCAAGGCAATAGAACGCTCCGCGGTCGTCGTGGTGGCTCCGGGCTCATCAGGCTCAGCCCCCGAGTCGGCCTCAGTGGCTCCTCCGCGTCGCCATGACGAGGCGACCAAGGCGAGCACGACAAGCAACGCTGACCAGGCGGCGCCCAAGGCGTAGCCACCTAGGACGTCGCTCATCCAGTGCGCCCCTAGGTACACGCGTGAGACACCGATCACAAGCACGATGGCAGCTGCCGAGCCCCAGAGAATCGCGCGCACCTGAGGTGACCGACCTCGCGCCAACACGAATGCGAGCAGTCCGTAGAACGCGACCGATTGGGTCGCGTGCCCGGATGGAAACGCGAAGCCCGAGAAGTGCCCGATCCAGATCGCTGACGGTGGGCGGGGCCGACCGACCAGTGTTTTGCCCATGTTGTACAGCAGTACCGCCCCGGCGACACCGAGAGCGAACAGCGCCAGCGGTTGCCACTTCCGCGCTCGCAACAGGAGGAGAACCCCGACGATCAGCGCCAGAGGGATGATGATCGCCGTCGACCCCAGCCAAGTGACCACTTGCATGAACCCGGTCACCCACGGAGTCCGGTGGGCCACCATCCACGCGGTGGCGTGTGGATCCCTCATGGCGATCTGTTCACGAGCAACGACGTCCTCGGTGATGCCACCGAAGGCCCACGCGGCGAGCGCGCAGGTTGCCATCGCGAACGTGAGCCAGAATCCTGTCGGACTCGACGGATCGAGTCGCCGACCGGCCCACGCGAGTGGGCGGGGGAACCGTCGGCGGAGCCAGGCAATCGGTCTCGTCGCCGCGAGGGGCTCGAGCGCGGCCCTGTGGCCCTGCGAGTGTGTTCTCAGCTTCCGGAGAAGCCGCGACGCAATGAGGCCAAGGACGATCGCCGCCAGGAGCAGCAGCCCGAACCGGCTCGCGATGTGCTCGGCGCGGTGGTAGCCGGCACCGGCGAGATAGCCGAGCAGAACGAACGATGTTCCCAACAGGGTCCCTCCAAGCACGTTGAACGCCAGGAACGTGGGGTAGTGAACGTCCGACATCCCGACCAGCCCGGGCACCAGCACGCGGAGAGCGGCGGTGAACCTGCCGAAGAACACCGCGGCACCTCTTCGACGACGAACGAAGGCCCGCGCGGACTTGAGGTGGGTGTCCAGGTTGGTCCGGATGATGGGCAGACGCCCGATGGTGCCGTGGAGTAGGTGCGTCCCCCACCGCCGTCCGATGACGTAGCCGACCGAGTCCCCGACGATGGCGCCGGCCACTGCGGCCACGACGACGGGCCATAACGGGACGCTCCCCCGCGACGCCGCCACGCCTCCCAGAACCACGGCGATCTCGCCCGGGAACACGAACCCGACGAACGCTGAAGCCTCGAGAGCTGGAAAGAGGAATACGAGCCCGAGTACGACCCAGCCCGGGAGCGACAGGATGTGGTCAATGATCCCCGCGATGAGGTCCATGCCAGGCCTCTGTATCTCACATCCCGGTGTCGGTGTCCGGGCGGCGCCCAGATCGGTCGAGGCAGGGAGGGTTACGTGTGATGGACGAACGGGAGTGGGGATGGCGCTGGACGTTGCGTCCGAGCTGGGGGTCGTCGCGAAGCTGATGCACCGAAGTCTTGCGCAAAAGGAAGGCCGCTCACCCCATCCGTGTCCGGTTCCCCGACGCAACGACTCATCGCATTTTCATCCGCGCTCGCTACGCTCGTGAATCCGAGGGTGGACGACGGCGCGTGGTCGTAGCCGAGAACGCCTCGAAGATAGCGGCCCTGCAGGAGTGAGCTACGAGGAGGGCCACGCGGTTGGACTTGCCGGATGAACGATGTCCTTGCGGAGTGGCAGGAGGAGAACACCCCCGATGCCATGGTCCTCGACGTGCTGGTCCCCGCACCGACGGGTTCGGGCGGTGCCGGGAGGTCAGGGCGGCTCGACCTGGATCCGTACGCTCACCAGCGCTCGACGCTGGAGGACCTGCATGAACGGCCTCGACGCCGGCGCCGACGACTACGTTCCGAAGCCGTTCTCCTTCGAAGGTCGCCCCCTGGATCCGAGTGCTCCTTCGCTGACCTGCTTGCCATGAAGATTTCGCCCCGTAGTGCAGTCCCGCAACGAGGAGAGCCAATACACCGCTCCCTGGCAGCATTGAGCCGACACGGGTGGGACGGCCGGCCAGGGACGTTCATCCACCGTTTGGTCGACTCAAAACCGAATAGACCCTC
The DNA here is from genome assembly GCA_963772375.1 of uncultured Actinomycetes bacterium. Classification (GTDB taxonomy): domain Bacteria; phylum Actinomycetota; class UBA4738; order UBA4738; family JACQTL01; genus DATBHM01. The sequence goes on along the minus strand of CAVYXG010000008.1, from coordinate 19,046 downwards.
TGAATGACGCAATTCCTCACCGATGTCGTCGCGCGCCACGGATACATTGCCGTGTTGGTACTCATGGCGGCGAGCACGGCGTGCATCCCCGTGCCATCCGAGGTCGTCCTGTTGTTCGGCGGTGCGCTGGCCTCGGAGACGTTCGCGGCGGTGGCGCTCGGCGGCGGTGCAATCCACCTGAGCCTGGGGTGGATCGTCATCGTCGCTACGATCGGGACCCTGATCGGCTCTTGGGTCGCCTATGGCATCGGCGCTTGGGGGGGCCGCTCGCTCGTCGACCGGGCCGGCAAGGTGCTCCTGTTTCGGCACGACGAGGTCGATCGGGCCCATGCCTGGTTCGAACGTCGCGGCGAGTGGGCGGTGATGATTGCGCGAGTCGTCCCCGTCGTGAGGACGTTCATCTCTCTCCCAGCCGGAGTCGCTCGAATGTCCATCTGGCGATTCACGCTATATACGCTGATTGGGGCCCTCACCTGGGATGTGGCGCTCACTGTGGCCGGGTACCAACTCGGCCAGTCATGGGACAAGCTCGCCAGGATTCTGCGGCCGATCACCCTGCTTGTCGCGGTCATGCTCGCGGCAGGCGTCGCCTGGTGGATCGTTCGACAGTTGCGGAGGCGCCGCCAACCGGGCCGCGGCCTAGGGGAGACGCCTGGTGGCGATGCCCGCGCGCGAGATGCGATCTCCGACGACAGATCAGCCCAATGAACACTGGCCTGAGATCTACTGCTTTGAGCATGTTTCTCGAGACGAGCAGGCGGTGGATCTCGGCAGTCTTTCGCAACCCGAGCTGATCGCCCCTTGATGAGATGCAACTTCGGGTTCATCTCGATCGGGTTCGGTCTGTCGTCTCCTCCGGATTGAGCGCGGTTGTGGGCTACAGCGTCCCGGCCGGTCGGATCATGGCGCGCTCGACTCGGGAACGCGGCGGAGCGTCGAGGTGGGGCGGGCCAGTATTGCCACGAAGTCGCGTTCGTCGAGGTGGAGGTATCGCTGCGGATGGGGCCACATCCCCGGCAGGAGGTCCTTGGCCACGGCGCCGTCGGGGTTCCGCTTGTCGGGAGTGAACTGTTCGAACGTGACCCATGTGTGGTTGATATCCATCTCCATGGCCCGCACCGCGCCGGCCCGGATCATGATGTTCGCGAGGGACACCGAGGACAGGCCGTCGCTCGCCCCGAACAGCAGCGCGCCGTCGCGCGTGACCCCCACGGCGGACCGCCACGCGAGCACCGTGTTCCCGTAGGTCGCGCCCCAGATGTTGCTGTTGTCCGCGGAGAGGTTCGGCACGGGCTTCCCGTGGTCGACGATCAGCGAGAGGTTTTGCCGGACGGATTCGACGTTCGGGTTCATTTGGAAGTCGCGGCCCCACTTGCCGACGTCGACGGTGCCGTTCTTGTCGATCGCCATCGACGCCGCGCCGTCGACGAGCGCCGCCGCGTACTGCCCGTCCGAGTAGAACCCGCCGCGCGAGTCGCGCAGGTAGAAGCCTGAGTTGAACGCCGCCACCAGCGACGGGCGGGCCCAGGTCGGGACCTCGCCGAACCAGGACCAGGAGTGGCCGTGGCCCCCGGGGTCCTGCACACCGGGCACCAGCCGCGCGTGCAGCAGCTTCTGGTCCATCCACACCACGCCGGCCACCAGGCTGGTGTGGATACGGTCCGGCCGGAAGAACGATGCGTACATGGTCGGGATGCCGTCGACCTGGCGGCCGTAAGGCTGCCAGACGCCCTCGTGTGGCAGCGGGTGCTGCACGATCGGCACCACGTCGGGGGGCTTCGGCAGGTGGTCGATGACGAGCTTCGGCTTGGGGGCCGGCGTGCCGGGGCCGCTGTGCGCCGGCGTCGGACCTGACCCGCCCGGCGCCGCGGTGGCCGGCGCCGCGATGGTGGGGATGCCGCCCGAGGGCACCCCGCCGACCTTCGGCTTGTGCGTGTTGAGGTACAGGGTCTCGGCCCACACCACCAAGCCCCGGAACCCGTGGTTGCTCAGCCACTCCACGGCGCGGGCGCTGAGCGGGGAGCTGCCCGGTGCGAGCATCGCTCCCGTGAACGAGTACGCCACCGGCCCGATCAGGACGAGGAACGCCACCAGGAGGTACCGGATGCCCCGGCGGAACCAGGTCCGCCCGGCGTGGACGTACCGGCCCGGCCAGGTGAGCACGCGAACCAACCTGCCGGACCGCCCCGCGTGGCTCGCCGCGAAGGTGGGGACGGCGGGGACCGCCGGATCGTCACGTTTGGTGTCTGCCATGGCCGCCGCCTCACATCTCGATCCGGCGGAACACCGACCGGGGGAGGTGGCGCAGTCCGCTCATCACCCAGCGGAGGGCCGGCGGGACCCACACGACGTCGGCGTCCCGCCGGATGCCGTCGACCACCGCGCGAGCAACGTCGTCGGGGCCCACGGACAGCGGCGCCGCGGGCAGCCCGCGGGTCATCCGCGTGTGCACGAACCCCGGCCGCACGACCATAACCCGGACCCCGTCCGGACGGAGCCGGTCGCCCAGGCCCTGCGCCAAGGCGTCGACTCCGGCCTTGGACGCTCCGTACACGGGATTCGACCGGCGGGCGCGTTCCGCGGCGACAGACGACAGCAGGACGATCGTCCCGTGGCCCTGACGCCGGAGATGCTCCGCGGCGTGGAGCAGAGACGACGCGGCGCCGAGCGTGTTCGTCCGCAGGACGTCCACGGCCGCGTCCGGGTTGCCGTCCATGCGCTCGGGGGCCGGCAGCACACCGAACGCGATCAGCACCACGTCTACGTCGCCGTGCTCCTGGAACACCGAATCGAACACCGCCGAATGGCTCGCCGTGTCGCCCGCGTCGAACTCGACGAGGTCGGCCTTGGCGCCGCGTCGGCGGAGCTCCTCGACGATCGACTCGAGGCGCTCCGGACGGCGGGCAGCGAGTACCACCTGCCGCGCGCCCGCATGCACGAGCGCCGCCGTAGTGGCGAGCCCGATCCCCGACGCTCCCCCGAGCACCACCACCGTCTGCACCGACCCCAGGCCGTCCCTCACCGGGCGCTCCGGGCCGTCCGATCGGCGACGGGACGCGGCGCTGCGACCAGCCCGAGCCGCCGGTCGAGATCCGTGCGAAGCCGCCGCCCGGGGTCGAGCCGCTCGCGCACCTCGCGCCACCGGTCGAGCTCCGGGTACATGGCCGCGAGCAGCTCGGGTCGCATCCGGCTGTCCTTCGCGAGGTAGACGCGTCCGCCGGCCTCCGCGACCAGCTCGTCCAGCCCGTCGAGGAGTCGCCCGAGCCCGGGAGCCGCCGCGGGCACGTCCAGCGCGAGCGTCCATCCCTCGATCGGGAACGACAGCATTCCCCGACCCGACCCGAACCGCTTCAGCACCGACAGGAATGACGGCGTCCGCGCGGCGGCCAGCCGCTCCAGCGCGATCCGCACCACCTCGCCCCCCGAGAACGGAACGACGAACTGGTACTGGACGAACCCGCGCGGTCCGTACAGCCGGTTCCATTCGCCGACGCCGTCGAGCGGATGGAAGAACGAGGCCAGCCGCGTTGGCCGGCCCACCTCATCGCGGGGGGCCTTGCGGAACCACAGCTCGTTGAACGCGGCGATCGTGGCTCGGTTCACCAGTCCTGGCGGGACGATCGGGGGCGCGCTCGCCAGCCGGCGCGGATCGAACCGCAGCGGGTCGCGCCGAGCCCGCGGCGGGAGTTCGCCCACCGCCGCGTGGTCGCCGCGAGTCAGCACCCCGCGCCCCAAGCGCCGGCCGCCGGCGAGGCAGTCGATCCAGGCGACCGAGTAGCGGTACCGGTGGTCGCCCTCGTCCATCAGCGCCATCAGATCGTCCACGTCCGTGGCCCGTTCGGTGTCGACCCGGACCCACGACGACTCGATGCGGATCAGCCGGAGCGTCGCGCCCGCGACCACGCCCGTCAGTCCCATGCCGCCTGCAGTCGCCCGAAACACATCGGCGCCCGGGGTCACCAGCGCGGGACCCTCGGCGGGCGTGATCAGCTCGAACGACTCGACGTGGTCGGCGAACCCGCCGTCCCGGTGGTGGTTCTTCCCGTGGACGTCCGCGGCGATCGCTCCCCCGACCGTCACGAATCGCGTCCCCGGCGTCACCGCGACGAACCACCCAAGCGGGACCAGGAACCGCAGCAGGCGGTCGAGGTCGATGCCGGCGTCCACCGTCACGGTGCCGGCCACCCCGTCGAACGAACGGACCCGGCGAAGCGAAGTCACGTCGATGACGAGCCCGCCGCCGTTCTGAGCCGCGGCGCCGTAGCTCCGTCCGAGGCCCCGTCCGATCACCCCCCGGGGGTCGCCGGGCTCGGTGACGAGCGCCTCGACCTCATCGACCGACCGGGGCCGGACCACGCCGGCCACCGAGGCTGCCGTCCGCCCCCAACCGGTCAGGGCACGCCGTTCGACCGGCTCAGCCGCCACCGTAAACCCCCGCCAGGTAGGTCCCCACCCACGCCAGCGCCAGGAGCTGCAAGGGGCGGTCAGTCAACAGGATGTCCTCGGGTGCGCCCGCCCGCCCCGACTCGAGGACCAGGGCGTACCGTAGGATCGCGAGGACGAACGGGATGGCCGAGACCTGCGCCCACCCGGGCGCGTGCACGGCCTGCGGGCTCGAGAACGCCCACAGGCAGTACGCCGCGACCGTCACCGCGGCCGACATGGTCCACACGAATCGCAGGTAGCCGGGCGTGTAAGCAATCGGGCCCCGCGTAGCCACGGCCGGTTCGTCGAGGGCCATGTCCGCGTACCGCTTCCCCGCGACGACGAAGAGCGACAGGAACGACGTCAGGATGAGGAACCACTGTGACGCGGAGACGCCGGTGGCGAGCCCACCGGCCACGGCCCGCACGACGAACCCCAGCGCCACCGCGCCGATGTCCATGACCGCCACCGGCTTCAGCCACAGCGAGTACGAGACGGTGAGCACGACGTACGCACCGACGGCTGCAGCGAACCGCCAGCCGAGGACGGCGGCGGCCACGCCGCCGGCCGACAGCAGGACGGCGCCCGTGACGGCGGCCGTCCTGCCCGTGACCTCCCTCGAAGCCACCGGGCGCAGCCGCTTGGTGGGGTGCCGAGCGTCGTGGTCGCGGTCGACCAGGTCGTTGACCAGGTACATCGCGCTCGACACGAGGCCGAACGCCACGAACGCCAGGCACGCCCGGGCCATCACCTCGTCGTCCTGGATGATCCCAGCCGCGGCAGGCGCGGCGAACACCAGGAGGTTCTTGATCCACTGCTTTGGGCGGCAGGCGGCGAGCAGCGCGGCCGGGAGCCGGCGGGGGCGCGTCGCGGTGCCCCGGGCAACGGGGGTCCGGAGCCCTCCCCGCTCCAGCGCTGCCTCCGGGACGCGACCGGGTCCTCCTGGCGTCATCGTCATGTGGGTTGGTCAACGACGGGCGGGTTCTGGGGCCGCCCCAGCCATCGTACGAGCGGTTGTCGGCGTGTTCTGCCGGGACGAGGAGGTTCCCATCGTCCTCTCATGAGAGGCGCCGGGGCGTTCTGAAGATCGTGCCGTCGAGGAAGGCGGCCCACCGGTCGCCGGAGGCGGACGGCAGGCGGCGCTCGATGGCCTTCGTGTCGAACCAGGCCTGCTCCCGAGAGATGAGGCCGTCGCGGAGCTCGAACACTTGCAGCAGCCGGAATGTGAATGGCCGGCCGCCGCCCTGGACCGGGAGCCCGAAACGGCGCCCGATGGGCGATCGCGGTCACCGCTTCCCCCTCCCTGTGGGCCGCGTTCTCGCCCGAGAACGTGGAGCGGGCGCTCCGACGCATCGAGAGAAACGGGGAGCACCGGGCATCGACGGCATGAGGACCGGCGAGCTCCGGACCCACCTCTCTCGGGCATGGCCCGACATCCGGGCGGTCCTGGACGCGGGCACGTACCGACCCTCGCCGGTCCGCCGGGTGGACATCCCCAAGCCCGGCGGCGGGGTGGGGTCCCTCGGGGTGCCGACGGCGCTGGACCGGATGATCCAGCAGGCCGTGTTGCAGGTGCTCACCGCGGTTGTTCGACCCGCACTTCTCAGCATCCAGCTACGAGTTCCGGCCGAAGAGGAGCGCCCATCAGGCGGCTCAGGCCGCCCGGGGGGTTCATCGAGGACGGGGCCTCGTGGGTGGCATGCGGGCCAAGGATCGCCTGCGCAGGATCACCTCCCAGCGGTGGGGGATCTCGATGGATCGTCGCATCGGCGCGGGGAACACCTTCGTCCGCGGATGGTGCGGGTACTTCGGGATCGCCGGCACCCCGAGCGTGTTCGCCGAGCTCGACGAGTGGCTCCGTCGCAGGCTTCGGCAGGTCCGGTGGAAGGAGTGGAAGCGGTACGGTACGAACGTCCGCAACCTCGTCGCGCTCGGGATGTCCCGAAGGATGGCCCGGCAGTGGGCCGCCACCCGCAAGGGCTACTGGCGCATGGCGGGGTCCGCTCCTCTGCAGCGAGCCATCCCGGTGGCCTACTGGCAGCACCACGATCTCATCGGCTTCAGCGACTCCCACCGTCGCGTTCGGGTTGCTTGGTGAACCGCCGGGTGCGGACCGCATGCCCGGTGGTGTGGGAGGGGGCGGGCTCACCCGCCCCCCTACCCGATTCGGTGTGGAGTGCCCGGATCACTCCTGGCCCTCGAACTGGTGGTCCACCTGCTGGCCGGGCGGGTCCTGGTGACCATCGGGTCCGTCGGACTCGGCGCTGTTCTCTGATTCGCCGTTCTCCTGACCCGTTCCGTTCTCGTCGGGACCGGTCTGGTCACCCTGCTCGGCCGCGCTGGCGCCGTGGGAGGCGGTGACCAGGACGGAGTTCGAGCTCGTGCTCGAGCCGTCGGGGCCGGTCTGGTCCCCCTGCTGGATACTGTCGGTGTCCGGCGTGGTCACCTCCCCGGTCGACTCGGATGGCGAGCCAATGTCGGGACCGTCGATGCCGGTCTGGTCGCCCTGCTGGATGTTGTCGTTGTCCGGCACGGTGACCTCCGCCGTCGCCGGCTTGGCGGGAGCCTTGGCGCCCTTCGACGCCAGCGCCGGCAGCGTGAGCGCGCCGACGACGACCACGATGGCGGCTCCCGAGATGAGGAACGTCTTGATGCGCATGATTCTCACCTCCCTTCATCGTCTGCAGAGACCAGCCTGACGAGGAGGGCGTTAGGGTTCGATGAGTCGGGCGTCAAGATCGGCGAGCGGGAGTGGCGATGCATCGAGCGTCACCGAGACGCGAGCGCCGCCCCCGGGACGGTTCGTGGCCTCGGCATGCCCACCGTGTTCCTCCGCCACCGCGCGTACGATCGCCAGGCCGAGCCCCGAACCCGCCGGATCCTTCGCCCGATCGGCCGTACCGCGCGCGAACGGCTCGAAGGCCTGCTCCAGGACGGCCTCCTCGAAGCCAGGTCCCGTGTCCTCGACCACCAGGGTCAGGCGGGTGCCGTCCACACTCCCCGAGACCGTGATCGTGCCGCCCGATGGCGTGTGCCGCAGCGCGTTGGCCATCAGGTTGTCCAGCACCTGGCGCGCCCGGACCGCATCGACCTCGACCTGCGAGGGCACCGCCCGGGGCTCAACCCGGATGCCGCACGCCTCGCCCTGACGCAGGAACGGGGCGACCGCGCTCTCGAGGAACCCGTCGACACGGATGACCGAGTGCGACAACGGCACGCGGCCACCCCGCTCCCTGGAATACACGAGCAGGTCGTCGGCGAGCGCCGCCAGCCGATCGGCCTCCTCGAGAGCGGCCCTGAGCGCGGCGGCCATCTCGGCCGGGGTGGCGGCCCGTGACAGGCCGAGCTCCAGCTCGGCCCGAAGGATCGCGAGCGGAGTCCGGAACTCGTGGCTGGCATGGTCGACGAGGCGGCGCTCGGCCCCAAACGACTGCTCGATCCGCTCGAGCATCGCGTTCAGCGTGGTGCCCAGCCGTTCGATCTCGTCGCGCGACGAGGAGACCGGCAGGCGCCTGCCTGGCTCCGACGCCGAAATGGCCGCGGCCTGCCTCCGCATCCGCTCGATCGGGCGCAGCGCGGCGCCTGCTACCTTCCATCCGGCCAGGGATGCGATGGCCAGGCCGATCGGTCCACCCACCGCGATGAGCAGCAAGAGGCGCGCCAGGACTTCGGCCCGTGCGGCGAGCGATGTTCCAACCACGACGAACATCCTGATGTTGCCCTCGGAGACCGGCTGCACGAGCATTCGCGCGGACCCGATCAGACCGGGCAGGGCGCGCTCGACGAACACTGGCCCGCTGACGTTCTGCAACCGGGCGGGCGACACGAGCTGTACGGCAGCCACCTGCTCGGTCGATTCGAGGATCCGTCCGCTCGGCCCGAGGATCTGAGAGAACGTCTGGACCCCCTCGCGACCGGCGCCCTGGTCGGCGAAGTTCACGTCGTTGTTGTCGATGCCGGCCTGGACAAGAGAGGCCTGCGCGCGAAGGGCATTGTCGGTGGTGCGGAGGAGCGAGCTGGCGACCTGCTCATAGAGGACCGCGCCGCCCACGACGATGAGGGCCGCCATGGCGACCGTGAACGCGGTGGTCAGCCGGACCCTAACCGGCAACCGCATCGGATCGCTCCGCCACCAACCGGTAGCCCGCGCCCCTGATCGTCACGATCGACGATCGGCCGAACGGACGGTCGATCTTGTCGCGCAGGTAGTTCACGTACACGTCCACGACGTTCGAGCTCCCGTCATAGGAGAAGTCCCAGCAGTGGTCGAGCAACTGCATGCGGGTCACGACCTCGGCGGGATGCCGCATGAGGAACTCGAGAACCGAGAACTCCTTCGGTGTGAGAGCGACCTGCGTCTCCGCCCGGCTGACGATTCGAGTCGCGGGATCGAGCGAAAGGTCGCCCACGCGGAGGATGGGCGGGCGTTCGGACGGGCCGCGTCGAACGAGTGCCCGAAGCCGTGCCGCGAGCTCGGTGAAGGCGAACGGCTTCGTGAGGTAGTCGTCCGCCCCGACGTCGAGGCCATGCACGCGGTCATCCAGCGACTTCCGGGCGGTCAGCATGAGGACTGGGGTCCAGGTCCCCGCCGCACGAATCTGGCGGATCACATCGAACCCGTCGAGGTCCGGGAGCATCACGTCGAGCACCACGACGTCGGTGGGGCGCCCGGTGGCCATCCACACTCCGTCGGCGCCGTTGGTCGCGACATCCACGGAATACCCTTCCGCTTGGAGTCCCCTTCGCAGCAGGGCGGCCATCTTCGCTGAGTCCTCGACCACCAAGACCTTCGCGGGATCCACCTCCGTCCCTCGAGGATCCTAGGGTGCGCAGATGAGGCCTTCATTAGATCCCGGCGCTGGCGTTCCGGCCAGGGACCATCGATGCGATGTCGCGATCGTTCAGGGCTCTCGACGAGCGCCGGACGAGATCGCCACGCTCGCCGAGACTTCAACGCCATGCTCGAACGCGCCCACACGACGGGGTGTCCTCCAGCACCGTTCCGATCGGGGGAGAGATGGCCAAGGAACCTGCTGACCAAGTGCTCGACAGTGCGACACCGCAGTGAACACGCTGCCCCAGTACCTGGACGTCGCCTCGGAGTCGGCCTCGTCGATCCAGGTGGACATCGAGAATCGCCTGGTCATCCTGGTCGAAAGGGTGATGGAGTGACGAGACGACGAAGACCGAAGAGCGGAAAGGGGCCGACCGGCTACTGCCGGACTGGCTGCAGCCCGGGGACACGATCGACTGCACGTGTATGCATTCCCTGGCCCGAAGCTCGCCTCTTTTCTTCATCGGACCCGCGGGCAGCGACTGGTCCGTGCACAGAAACGACATCAGGAGGAACTAGACCGTGCGCCGGGGACGGGGAAACGTCGGCCGCGACCGCTCGGAGGGCGCCGTGACGGATCGACGCGGGCGCGTCGGGCTGTCGTCCGACGGGCGGAAGATCCTTGCAGCTCAGTCGGTTCGGGCGTTCGGCTACGGCATGACGTCCGTGCTGCTCGGCGCGTCGCTCGAGGCTCGCGGATGGTCGGGGACCCAGGTCAGCCTGCTGCTCGCCGCCGTCCTCGCCGGCACCGCGATCACGTCGGTCGTGGTCGGGCGGTTCGCCAACCGCATCGGCCGGCGGCGGCTCTACGCGATCCTGTTCGGCGGGCTCGCGATGGCCGGGCTGGTGTTCGGCGTGACGACGGCCTTCTGGGCGCTATTCCTGGTGGCGCTCGCCGGGACGCTCTCGACCGACGTGGTCGAGTCGGGGCCGTTCACGTCGCTCGAACAGGCCATGCTGCCTTCGACCACGCCTCCCGAGCGGCGGGCGAGGGCGTTCGGGGTCTACAACGCGGTGGCGGCGGTGGCCGGGTCGGTGGGCGCGCTGGCAGCGGGGCTGCCGGCGTTCCTGCGGAATCGGGGGATCGAGCAGACGGCCGACCACCGGTGGTTCCTGGTCCTGGTGCCGATCGGCCTGGTCGGGGCGTGGATCTCGCTTCGGCTGTCGACCACGATCGAGGCCGGCGCAGACGCGGTCACCCGGCGTCCGCTGGAGCGCTCGAGGCCCGTGGTGACGAAGCTCGGCGCCCTGTTCGCCGTGGACTCGTTCGCCGGCGGCTTCGCCGTGCAGGCGTTCATCGTGTACTGGCTCTCCGTCCGGTACGGCGCGTCGCTGCAGCTGCTCGCGGTGGTGTTCTTCTTCGTGGGCCTGCTCCAGTCGGCGTCGTTCCTCGTGGCATGGCGCCTCGCGGACCGGTTCGGTCTGCTGAACACCATGGTGTTCACCCACATCCCGTCCAACATCCTCCTCGCGGCCATCCCGTTCGCGCCGAACCTGACGATCGCGATCGTGCTGCTGTTCGCCCGGTTCGCCCTCAGCCAGATGGACGTGCCGACGCGGCAGGCCTACGTCGCCGCGCTGGTCGACCCCGACGAACGGCCGGCGGCCGCCGCGTACACGAACACCGCCCGGTACCTCGTCCGCCCGGCGGGGGCCGCACTGGCGGGCCTGGCGGAGAAGATCGCCCTGGGATTGCCGTTCGTCATCGCGGGCGGGATCAAGATCGCGTACGACCTGGCGATCTACGCGTGGTTCGGGGGCGTCGAACTGCCGGAAGAGGCCGGGAAAGCGAGCTAAAACTAAATCTCTTATCAGGCGCCCACGCCACCCCTGGGCCCTCAGGCAGCGGGTAGCAGCCTTCGCCTCGGTCATCCGGGCTTCGGGCAGCCCGATCTCCGCGGAACTCCGGGGGGCCGTTGTTGGGCGGCATCGTCATGTCCCCCAATGGGGTCCACCGGGCTCCTCGTTTCCTCAGGTTGAACACCGGGCATAATCGGTCCGGCTGCCCTTGGGCGACTCCGTAACGCGAACGTCGCGTGCAACCTCGACCCGTGAACTGCAGGTACTAGTGCCTCGTGAGTGAAGTCCTTTTACGTGTACAAGATGACGGTGGGACGGGACAGGCCCAGGCGCTCGGCGATCTCCGTGTTAGCAAGGCCCTCGGCGGCGAGGGTCACGATTCGGGCCCGCTCGGCCATGCCGGCCTCGATCGAGGACGATCGCATCCACGACAGGAGGGTGGCCAGGTCCTGATCGGGGACGGGCAGCACGGCTGCGCGAACAGGCACAACATAAGGATGCCATGACTTCTGCTATCTGTCAAATTGCCTTACCTAACAGCACACTGCTACCGACATCCAACCTGACGCCACCTGTCAACCTATCGCCATGCGATCAGAGACGTTGGAGGCATCGTTGCTCACGCATCGAGCTGCCAGGTTGCTTCCATCATCTGCCCGGTCGTCGAGTCGATGAATAGCCAGACCGTGCAGGGGAGTGGCGCGTCGAAGGCCCTCCCGTCTTGGGGCACAGCACATTCGTGGAACCGGATGCCCCAGGCAGGTTCTTCGAGGTATCGGAAAGTCCCATCTCCCACAGCTGCCGTGTAGAGGCCGAATTGGATGGTTGCATCTTCCGGAAGAGCAAACAGGGGATCCACCTGCTCAAAGTCGCTAAGAGCTTCACTCGCGGACAGTTGTGGCACGGATGGACCCGGAGGATCAAAGCGCATACTGCTTATAGGGGGGTCGAGAACCACCGATTGAGGCAAGGCCGCCAATGCCCGTGTCTCGGATTGGATCGATAGCCATGCACAGGCGGCCAAGACGATACTGACCCCTATCCACACCGCGGTCTTGTTCACGTGTCGCCCCTAATTCCTCGTATCATAGGTTGCAAACGTTGTGTGAGTGTGCGTCGGGCTCGCGTATTGAGAGCAGCTAGTCTGGCGACTGTAGCTAAATGGTTCGACGCTGTAGACTCCACCCGGAATCTTGATGCCACGGATAGGGACATCACTCCCCCCGAATGTTACCGGGTTCCCACTGGCACCCATCATGTGGTTAAGGCAAGGGTAGTTAGCCTCGCTATTCGTCGCACCAATCACATCATTGAATCCAGGGGCCGGCGCGCCCGCCGATAGTTCATTGCAACTATTCCAGTCGGTACCGCAATCGTAGTCTGCAAAATAGTATTCGTGTTGAGCGCCCACATAGAGTTTTTGCACCTTGAAATACCTCGAGGAGCCACCGCTCGTTCCGCACAAAGTCAGAACCGGCATCGTGTCGGTAGTGCCGTCATTCCACTCGTAAAACCGGCAGTATCCAGAGATGGAATCGTGAATCCAGCCGACCTAGGATATTCGCTCGTTCGCCCCGCTCACGGGGTAGATTCCAACCCACGAAGACGACGTACCGTTGAATGGCCTAGCCGCCGAGCAGACCATCCCGGAGGTGCGCAGGACTATGGGAGCTCGGACGCCTGCGACAAGGCCGTCACTCGGAGTCCACTCGTTCAGAAGGTAGTCGGGAAGTTCACCGCCTGAACATGCATCCGCTGCTGCAGGTTGCGCGAACAAGGGCAGCTGCGCCAGCAGTAGAAGAAGCACGATCACCGAAGATCTTGCCCGACAAGGCCGTTGGGCGCCGCCGTGCATGATTCTCCCTTCCCTCTGCGGCACGGGAAATTGCTGCCTGCCACATCTATTGCGCTGTCTCTTCGTACCTTGAATTGGATTTTCGACCCTGAGTCAATCCGGCACAGGAGACCGCCTATCCCCCAATGGGCTGTCGGCCGTGCGCGAGAATGGGCCGCGTCCTGGCAAGTGGTGTACGAGAGCATCGCTTCAACCTCGTGACTTGAGTTAGCCGGCGGCCACCAGCTCGTGCCTCACCTCCTCGTCGACGACGGCGCCGTCGATCACCGCCATGCGGGCCTTGGCGAGCGACTGCTGGCTCATGTACCGGCGAGCCACCGCCCACTCGTCGTGCTGCTCGGCGAGGACGGCTCCGACCAACCGGATGGTGGCCTCCCGGTTGGGGGAGATGCCGACCACGTCGGTGCGGCGACGGATCTCCCGGTTCAACCGCTCCTGGGGGTTGTTCGACCAGATCTGGCGCCAGTGCTCCACGGGGAGCGAGGCGAAGGCCGTGATGTCGGGACCGGCGGAGGCCAGGAGCGCGGCCGCGGCGGGGAACCGCGTCTCGAGCTGCTCGATCACGCGATGGGAGCTGTGCCTCGGCCTTCTCGCGTGAGGGCTAGGCGAAGATCGAGCGGACGAGCGTGGCCACCAGCGGCTGAGCGCTCTTCGGCACCCTGGACAGGATGTTGCGGGCGAAGTGGGTCCGGCACCGCTGCCACGACCATCCGGGCAGCACCGCACCGATGGCCTCGACCAGATGAAGGTGGTCGTCGGAGACCGCCAGGCGGACCCCGGAGAGCCCTCTTGCCACCAGGTCCCTGAGGAACGCCGTCCACCCTTCCCGTCCTCGCTGGTCAGCACGTCGAGGCCGAGGATCTCCCGGTAGCCGTCGGCGTTGACGCTGGTGGCGACGACCACGGAGACGTGGGCGATGCGGCCTCCCTCCCGGCACTTGAGCACGAGAGCGTCGAGCCACACATAGGTGTAGGGGCCTTGGTCGAGCGGTCGGGACCGGAACGCCGCCACCAGCTCGTCGAGGGACTTGGCGATCTCCGAGACCTGGGACTTCGAGATGCCCTCGATGGAGCAATAGTCAATAGTTGTGGATCGAAACTTCGTGATCACGCGGCGTCCTCGTCCTCGCTCCGCTCCACCAACTTGCCGTTCACGAACGTCGCCCCCGCCCGAACGAGCGCCACGAGCTCGGGGGCGTTGACCCGCCTCCACCTCCCTTCCGCCGCCTCCAGCAGCTTGAATGCCATGGCCAGCCCGGCCTCCTTGGACCCCGGCCCCTTCGTCACGTTGGTCCGCGCCCGCACGGTGGCGAACGTGGACTCGATGGGGTTCGAGGTCCGTAGGTGGACCCAGTGCTCGGCCGGGTAGTCGTAGAACGCCAGCAGCGCCTCCCGGTCCGACGTGAGCTTGGCCGCGGCCTTCGGCCACTTCACCCCGAACTCGGTCCCGAAGCGGTCGAGCGCCTTGCCCGCCTCGTCGGCGTTCTCCGCGTTCGAGATCTCGGCCAGGGCCTCCTTCGCCCGCTGCTGGACCGACGCCGGCAGGGCGTCGAGGACGTTCTTGGCCTTGTGGACCCAGTCCCGCTGGTGGCGGGTCTCCGGGAACACCTCGTCGATCGCGCCCCAGAACCCCAGCGCCCCGTCGCCCACGGCGAGCACCGGGGCCCGCATGCTCCGGCGCTTCAAGTCCCGCAGGACCACGCCCCAGCTCTCGGTGGACTCCCGGAACCCGTCGGCCACGCAGACGAGCTCCTTCGTCCCGTCGGTGCGGACACCGACGATGACCAGCAAGCACACCTTGCGGTCGTCTCCGAGGCGGACCCGGACGTGGTAGGGGTCGGGCCGGGGCGCGGTGCGACTCTTTCAAGACGTCCGTCTCCCCGGCCCGCACCTCCGAACCGGACGTGCGCGTCTCCACGCATCCGGCTCTCCGCGAGCCCACGTCGATGTGCTACGCGGCCGATCCTTGCTGTCGCTCCGACCACGGCGAGGGGATGCGGGCCGCCCGGTACCGGTAGCGGCGAACCGCCACTGCGCCGGGGTTGAACAGCCTCACCTCGCCCTCCGTCGGCCACCACCCGGGCAGGTAGCGCCTCCGGAGTTCCGTCCACGAGATGCGAGAGTGCTTGTGGCGGAGCCAGCACACCACCCGGCGCCAAGCGAAGGCGCGCAGGTAGTTGAAGGTCGCCTTGGACACCCCGTGACGGAAGTACGTGGTCCATCCCCTGAGCACCGGGTTGAGCCGGTGCAACAGGATGCGGAGCGGTTGGTCCGTTGCCCCTCGGGTCATCGTTCGCACCTTCGCCTTGACCGCGGCAAGGGCGGCCTTCGACGGGTAGGTGTAGACGAAGCGATGGCCCGTGCCCCGCTTCTCGTGCCGCCGGATGCGGAACCCGAGAAAGTCGAAGCCCTCGTCGATGTGGGAGACCCTGGTCTTCTCCTCCGACAGGCGGAGGCCCGTCGGACGAAGGACCGCTTGTACCTCCTCCCGCAGAGCCTCGGCGTGAGCACGAGCGCCCGCCACCACGACCACGAAGTCGTCCGCGTAGCGGACCAGCCGGTAGGTGGCGAGGCCCCTGAGCCTCCGGTTCTGCCGAGCGCTGTTGTTCCCCATCGCCCGCCACGCCTCGTCGAAGTGATCGTCGAGGACGGACAGGGCGATGTTCGCCAGCAGCGGCGAGAGGATGCCTCCCTGGGGCGTGCCGGTGGTCGTGTCCCTCTCCACACCGTCCTCGGAGAGGACGCCGGCTTTGAGGAACGCCTTCACCAAGTGCAGCACGCGCTTGTCTCCGACCCTTCCCCCCACCCGGCCCATGAGGGCCACGTGGTCGATGGAGTCGAAGCACGCCTCGATGTCACCCTCCAGGACCCACTCGTAAGAGCGGGAGCACAGGTGGTGGATCTCGGCGATGGCGTCGTGCGCCCGGCGTCGAGGTCGGAAGCCGTACGACGACGGCTTGAACTCCGCCTCGAAGATCGGCTCGAGCACCAGCTTCAAAGAGGCCTGGACCACCCGGTCCCGCACCGTGGGAACCCCGAGGCGGCGGAGCTTCCCGCTCCGCTTGGGGATGTGCCGCTCCCGGACCGGGAGCGGGCGAAAGGTGCGGGCCTTGAGGTCGGCCCGGAGCTCGGCGAGGAAGTTCTCCACGCCGCGCTCGGTCTCGACGTAGTAGGCGTCCTGCCCGTCCACGCCTGCCGAACGCGCCCCCCTGTTGCCCCGGACCCGGCGCCACGCCATGAGCAGGAACGCCGGGTCGCAGACGAGGTTGTACAGGTCAACGAACCGACGCCTGGGATCGTCGGTCGCCCATCGGTGCAGCTTGGTCTGGATCCGCAGTACCCGTTCCTCGGCCTCTTTGGTCGAGGGCCACGGCGCGCCGGTGTTCACCGGCGACCTCCTGCCATGCCAGTTCCGACGCTGCGGACTCGCTGCCCCCCTTCGCCATGTGGACGGCTTTCCCGTCCTCGGACTACTACGGGGGCTCCGTCCCGTCTCGGGGCCATCAGCCGACGGCGGGCCTGCCCGCCATCCCGCTGGCTGCGGGATGGGGAGGGCGGCTCCGGGACGGTTCCCACGTTCACCATGAACCGGTTGTCGGGTGAGGTGCCCAGCTTTTCCCCTGCAGCCTTGCCATGGGTACGCCGCAGTCCTTCCCCATGGCCTCCGGGGCGGCGGGTATTACGTCGCATCGGAGTCGATCGCCGGCCATTACGACGATCGCGCGCTGCTGCCCGGCCCTGATCCGCCAGGTTCGAGCCGGTGTCTCTCGCTTGAGGGGGTTCCACCACTGGTTTCTGCACTCGTGCACCTTCCCGTCTCGCTTGCCGGACCCGGGTCATCTGGCGGTGCTGGCCCGTCCCGTCGTTGTCGGGGCTGCTTCCCGCCCTTCCCCGCGCCTCCGAGGTCAGGCTGCCCCCAGCTTCTCCGGCCTGCTGCGACAGGCCGGAGGCGGTGCCCTTTCATCACCGCCCGGTTACATGGCGCCTCGTGGCGCACCACCCCGTCGGCCCAGACGTACACGTAGTCGCGGTCGGTGAGCTTGCGCTTCCCGAACGCCGCCTGCTCCTCCGTCCACGACGCGGTGAGCCGGGTGATGGCCCCTGCCGAGAGCCCCGCCTCGGAGCCGAAGAACTCGGCGAGCGCGGGGACGAAGTCGAGGGTGGACAGCCCGTGCAGGTACAAAAGGGGCAGGACCTCCACCACCTTCGGGGAGCGGCGCAGGTACGGCGGCAGGATCGAGCTTCGGAAGCGATGGCGCTCGCCCGTCTCCGGATCCGCCCGGCGGTCGTTGACGCGCGGGGCCCGGACCTCGAGGGCCCCCGCCGCGGTCACCACCTGGCGGGCCCGGGCCTTCCCGTTGCGGACCACCAGAGCGCGATCATCGTCGTCGCGCTCCCCTCGGGCCTCGGCCACGTAGGCCTCGACCTCCGCCTCCAGCGCCGCGACGAGCATTCGCAGCGCTCCCTCACGCACGATCTGGTCCAGGGTCGAGGCGAACTCTGTGCCCGACCCGTCCTCGGCGACTATCCTGAGCATCGGCGTACCCTTCCCGCCGGCGCTACCCACGCCGGCACTCGCTCTTGTTCAAGCGGGAAGGTACGCACGTCCTTCACCAAGTCCCCGATCCACAACTTCTGTTCATAGCTCACCTCGATGCCGAGCGTGCGGACAAGGCCCTCTACCTTCCTGGTCGACACGCCTTTGACGTAGCACTCGGCGATCACCGCGACGAGCGACCGTTCGGCCCGCCGGCGGGGTTCGAGGAGCCACTCCGGGAAGTAGCTCCCCGTGCGGAGCTTGGGCACCACGAGCTCCATCGTTCCGGTCCTCGTCTCGAACGTCCTGGGCCGGTAGCCGTTGCGGCTGTTGACGCGATCCGGGGATCGCTCGCCGTCCGGCAGGGCGCCGCAGGCCGCGTCGGCCTCCGCGGACATCAGGGCCTGGATGAACGTCTGGAGCATCTCCCTGAGCAGATCGGTGTCGGCTTCTGCGAGGTGCTTGTCGAGCCAGACCGCCGGGTCCAAAGTGGGTTCGACCACCGTCTTCCTCTTCTCTGGTTCGCTGCTGAAGAGGATGAAGCGGTGGTCTTCTACTTCAAGAACCCTCAGGCCCTTCGTACACCACGTCCGCGGACCCTAATCGAGAATGTCTCAGGGGTCTCAGATTCGAAACGATACAACACTGACCTGCGAACTAGTGCTGCCAAGTTTCTTCGAGCATCCTGCCGCTATTGGCGTCGAGAAATAGCCAAGCAGAGCAGGACGTCGAGATCGGAGGGCCGGTGTAGCGAGGATTTGGTTGAGGGGCAATGCATTCGTGCCATGCAAAACCCCAAGCCAAACGATCCTTGTAGCTGTAGGTTCCGTCGCCTTTGGCTGCGCTGTAGTAGCCAAGATACGAGACTGCATCACTTGGCAAGGCGAAATCGCTGTTGTGGTTCTCGTACCTAGCGATCGCCTCCGAAGCGGATAGCTCCGGGCTGGCGTCTGTCATGGCCAGGACAAATTCCTTGGAGTCATTCGGACTGTCGAGGATTATCACTGATGGGGTCGGAGATTCGGTGGCACTGGTCGGAGACCCCGACCGCCGCAGGGAGGGGACAAGGAGCGTCGCAATCACGAATGCCGACACTAGGAGTGCTGCCGATGTGACTGCGAACCGACCGAGGCTTTGGCGGACCCTCCGGCGCTTTGCTCGTCGCTCCAGCTGTCGAAAGAGACTGGAAGCCTCGTCGTCGGACAAAGAGAAGTCTGTGTCGGATGCATGCGGATTCGTCACCTTTGCTCCCCTTGCTCATCGAGGTATGTACGGTCGCGTCTCAGTGCTTGGAGCCCTCTTCCTATTTGACTACGGATGCTGGAATCCTTATTGCCGAGCATCAGGGCGATGTCATGAGTGCTCAATCCCTCGAAGTACCGGAGATGGAGACAGAGTCGCTGCTTCTGACTCAGCCGAGACAGCGCTCTCTGCGTGTCGAGCCGGGTGACAACCTCGTCATCGGTCATGTCGCTTCGAGGTCGCTCATGATCGACTAATTGCGCTAGCGCTACGGGAATCTCGCGCTTGGGGCGAAGGGGCCGCTTCTTGTTCGCAAGGCGAAACATAGTGGTCTTGGTGTAGCCGAGCGGGTAG
>CAVYXG010000007.1:0-277674 GCA_963772375.1 uncultured Actinomycetes bacterium | reverse complement strand
TGGCGTCCCAGGGCCGGTGTAAATGACCGTCGGGCGTAGCTCCTCGTGGACATGCTACGCGGCGGGTACGACAGCCTCGCCGATCACCTCCTCTCGCTCTGGTTGAGCGGGCGGTCCGAACAGCTCCCGACGGAGATCCTGCAGCAGGCGAACAGCGCGGGGGCTCATGTCCACCCCCCGCCATCCCGTGCTCGCCCGGTCGAGCACCGCCCACACCAGCGACAGGCAGCTGCGCTCACCGGGCAGCCGGCCGATGACCTTGACCCGCCGGCGGGTCTCCCCGAAGGTCCGCTCGATGAAGTTGGAGTGGCGGATCCTCTTCCAGTGCTCCTTCGGGAACCGCAGGTACGTCGTCAAGTGCTCGAACCCCTCGTTCAGGCACTCCACCGCGGCCGGGTAGAGCTTGCCCCACTTGGTGCTGAACGCCCTGGCGCGCCGGGTGGCCTCGGCCACGGCCCGGTCGCCGGGGTCCGCCTCGATCGAGTCCCAGATCGCCCAGTACTCGGCCTTGATGGTGTCCTGGGCGTGCTTCGGTACCTTGGCCAGCAAGTTTCTGGCGCGATGGATCAGACACCTCTGACGGAGGCTGTTCTCCAGCACGATCTCCACGGCAGCGATGAGGCCGGGGGCGCCGTCGGAGATGACCAGCAGCGGCGGGCGGAGGCCTCGGGCCAGCAGACCGCGCAGGAACCCCGCCCAGGCGTCGGTGGACTCCGTCGCTCCCGGCTCCAGGCCCAGGAGGTGCGGTTTCCCGGTCACATCGATGCCCCAGGCCACCAGCACCGGCTCGGCCTTCGTCCCGGCGTGCATCCGGAAGTGGTAGGGGTCGGGCCGGGGCGCGGTGCGACTCTTTCAAGACGTCCGTCTCCCCGGCCCGCACCTCCGAACCGGACGTGCGCGTCTCCACGCATCCGGCTCTCCGCGAGCCCACGTCGATGTGCTACGCGGCCGATCCTTGCTGTCGCTCCGACCACGGCGAGGGGATGCGGGCCGCCCGGTACCGGTAGCGGCGAACCGCCACTGCGCCGGGGTTGAACAGCCTCACCTCGCCCTCCGTCGGCCACCACCCGGGCAGGTAGCGCCTCCGGAGTTCCGTCCACGAGATGCGAGAGTGCTTGTGGCGGAGCCAGCACACCACCCGGCGCCAAGCGAAGGCGCGCAGGTAGTTGAAGGTCGCCTTGGACACCCCGTGACGGAAGTACGTGGTCCATCCCCTGAGCACCGGGTTGAGCCGGTGCAACAGGATGCGGAGCGGTTGGTCCGTTGCCCCTCGGGTCATCGTTCGCACCTTCGCCTTGACCGCGGCAAGGGCGGCCTTCGACGGGTAGGTGTAGACGAAGCGATGGCCCGTGCCCCGCTTCTCGTGCCGCCGGATGCGGAACCCGAGAAAGTCGAAGCCCTCGTCGATGTGGGAGACCCTGGTCTTCTCCTCCGACAGGCGGAGGCCCGTCGGACGAAGGACCGCTTGTACCTCCTCCCGCAGAGCCTCGGCGTGAGCACGAGCGCCCGCCACCACGACCACGAAGTCGTCCGCGTAGCGGACCAGCCGGTAGGTGGCGAGGCCCCTGAGCCTCCGGTTCTGCCGAGCGCTGTTGTTCCCCATCGCCCGCCACGCCTCGTCGAAGTGATCGTCGAGGACGGACAGGGCGATGTTCGCCAGCAGCGGCGAGAGGATGCCTCCCTGGGGCGTGCCGGTGGTCGTGTCCCTCTCCACACCGTCCTCGGAGAGGACGCCGGCTTTGAGGAACGCCTTCACCAAGTGCAGCACGCGCTTGTCTCCGACCCTTCCCCCCACCCGGCCCATGAGGGCCACGTGGTCGATGGAGTCGAAGCACGCCTCGATGTCACCCTCCAGGACCCACTCGTAAGAGCGGGAGCACAGGTGGTGGATCTCGGCGATGGCGTCGTGCGCCCGGCGTCGAGGTCGGAAGCCGTACGACGACGGCTTGAACTCCGCCTCGAAGATCGGCTCGAGCACCAGCTTCAAAGAGGCCTGGACCACCCGGTCCCGCACCGTGGGAACCCCGAGGCGGCGGAGCTTCCCGCTCCGCTTGGGGATGTGCCGCTCCCGGACCGGGAGCGGGCGAAAGGTGCGGGCCTTGAGGTCGGCCCGGAGCTCGGCGAGGAAGTTCTCCACGCCGCGCTCGGTCTCGACGTAGTAGGCGTCCTGCCCGTCCACGCCTGCCGAACGCGCCCCCCTGTTGCCCCGGACCCGGCGCCACGCCATGAGCAGGAACGCCGGGTCGCAGACGAGGTTGTACAGGTCAACGAACCGACGCCTGGGATCGTCGGTCGCCCATCGGTGCAGCTTGGTCTGGATCCGCAGTACCCGTTCCTCGGCCTCTTTGGTCGAGGGCCACGGCGCGCCGGTGTTCACCGGCGACCTCCTGCCATGCCAGTTCCGACGCTGCGGACTCGCTGCCCCCCTTCGCCATGTGGACGGCTTTCCCGTCCTCGGACTACTACGGGGGCTCCGTCCCGTCTCGGGGCCATCAGCCGACGGCGGGCCTGCCCGCCATCCCGCTGGCTGCGGGATGGGGAGGGCGGCTCCGGGACGGTTCCCACGTTCACCATGAACCGGTTGTCGGGTGAGGTGCCCAGCTTTTCCCCTGCAGCCTTGCCATGGGTACGCCGCAGTCCTTCCCCATGGCCTCCGGGGCGGCGGGTATTACGTCGCATCGGAGTCGATCGCCGGCCATTACGACGATCGCGCGCTGCTGCCCGGCCCTGATCCGCCAGGTTCGAGCCGGTGTCTCTCGCTTGAGGGGGTTCCACCACTGGTTTCTGCACTCGTGCACCTTCCCGTCTCGCTTGCCGGACCCGGGTCATCTGGCGGTGCTGGCCCGTCCCGTCGTTGTCGGGGCTGCTTCCCGCCCTTCCCCGCGCCTCCGAGGTCAGGCTGCCCCCAGCTTCTCCGGCCTGCTGCGACAGGCCGGAGGCGGTGCCCTTTCATCACCGCCCGGTTACATGGCGCCTCGTGGCGCACCGAGCCGTCAACGAACAGGTACTCGAGCTCGACCTCCGAGAGATCGGCGGCCTTGAACCGGTCGAACTCGTCCTTGATGGCCTCGCAGATCCTGCTCACCGTGGAGCGCGACACCGTGGCCTCCGGCCCCAGGGCCTCGGCCAGGGTGGCCTCCACGTCGCGGACCGACAGTCCCCGGACGAATCCCGCGATGACGAGGGACTCCAGGGCGTTCGTCTTGGTCACCCCGGCCCCGAGCAGCCGGGAGGCGAAGGCCATCTCGGTCCCCCGGAGCTTGGGCCGCTCCAGGGTGATCGGCCCGGCGGTCGACTTCACAGTGAACGGGGCGAAGCCGTTACGGGAGCCGGCCCGGGCCACCTCTGCCAGGCGTCGGCGCTCGTAGCGGTTGCGCCCGAGGAACTCCGTGACCTCGGCCTCGAGCGCCGACTGCAGCAGCAGCCGTGCCCCCAGGCGGGCCACCTGCTCCAGGGTCTCTCCGAGGTCTCCCTCGGTGGCGAACAGATCGTCGATCTCGGCACGGATGCGCTCCGTGGGGGATACTCGTGCGGTCACGGGTGTAGGCCTCCTTCTTGAGTTGCAAGCTCTTGGGAGGAGCCTATGCCCGTGGTCTATTTACACCGAGGATGGGTCGCCACCCAGCGACCTGCGGGAACGCTGAGTCGCACACCGCTCGTGGCTCGATACCTACGGATCCGAAGGTCGGGGGTTCGAATCCCTCCGGGCGCGCGATAGCAGATCGGGTCCATTTCCGGCCGGCCGGTTCGCCGGATCGCGGTGCTCCGTCGGACGCTGACCCACTGCTCAGCCCGATGCTCGGGCGTGGCTCGCACTCCCACGCTCGTCGGCGCTCCGTCTGGTGCATCGCCGTCGGGCCGGGCTACCAGTGAGTTCGGGATCGAAGACACCGCCAAGACACCGCGGGAAACCGCGGCGCGTTGGACGGGCGCGGAGCTATGTCGACGCGGTGGCGGCCACCGCGTAGAGCCTCCACGTCCCGGGAACGCCCTTGAGCTCGCTGGTACCTCGATCGGCGAAGTCCAGTCCCGAGCCGGCGACGAGGTCGCGGACGGTGCTCGTGACGAGGATCTCGCCCGGCCGAGCCGTCGCGGCGACGCGTGCGCCGATGTTGACCGCGATTCCGGTCGGCTTGCCATCGTTGAACTCGCACTCGCCGACGTGGATACCGACGCGAACCTCGAGGCCGAGGCCGAGGATGCCACCGACGATGGCCTCTCCCGCTCGGATCGCCCGTGCGGGGCCCTCGAAGGTGGCGAAGAATCCATCGCCGGCGGTGTCGCGCTCCTCGCCGCGGAAGCGGGCCAGCTCTCGGCGCACCAGCGCGTGATGCTCCGACAGGAGCTGCCGCCAGGCCCGGTCGCCCAGCGCGCTGGCACGTTCGGTGGAGCCGACGATGTCCGTGAACATCACCGTCGTCAGCACGCTCTCGGGGACAGACGGCGGCGCTTCACCGGCGGCGAGACGTTCGATCTCGTCGGGGATCTCGAGCGAGAGAAAGATGTTGAAGTGATCCTCGCCCGAGACACGCACCGCTCGCGCGGCCGGGATGCGCCGGGCGACGTCGAGGGCGTTCTCCTCCTGCTCGGGGCGGCCTCGCCGGTACAGGACGAGGGTCGGGACCCTGACGGCGGGGAGCACACCCGTGAGATCCGTCTCGGAGTGCGCTCGGTTCAACGCGTAGGCCACGGAGGGGCTCGCGCCGACGCGCAGCCAGTTCGCGAACCACAGTCGATCGTCCTCGTTCTGGTACAGCGTCGGGCCGCCTTCCTCGAGCAACTCGTCGCTGTAGGCCTGCGTCCCCCAACGGTCCCGCAGGTCGCTCAACTCTTGTTGCTCGGCACGATCTTCCGTCCCGGGGCCCGCCGCCCACGGATGGAAGAGCGCCAGGGCGCGCGTCCGCTCCGGGTAGGTCGCGGCGAACAGGACCGCCATCCCGCATCCTTCGTTCGCCCCCAGAACGATTGTGCTCGCGGAACCCGCCGCGTCGAGGACCGCCCGCAGGTCCTCCATTCGCGTCTCCAGCGTCGCGAACTGCGGGCCGTGATCGGAAAGACCGGTCCCACGCTTGTCGAACAGGATCAGCCGGAACGACCGAGCCAGACGCTCGTAGAACGGGCGCCAGTGGCGAGACTCCCATCCGTACACGAGGTTCGACATGTAGTCGGGCACGGCCACGATGTCGACGTCACCGCTACCGACCACCTGATACGCGATCGCGACGCCCCCGCTGCGCGCGTACTCGATGTCCTCCGCCATCCGAGCATTGTGGCGAGGGGTCTCCGTGCGCGGCAAGCGGGCCGGACACGATCCCGCGCATGGAGAATCCGGCGCTCCTCGGTGCGGGCCTTCATCGTCGGCACGCGAGGCTTGGGCCCGCGACCCGGGCTGAACCGCCCCGACTGCGGTGAGCGAAGGGCTCGCCACCGACCTCCTAACTGGACCTCCGTCGTTCGGTCGCGACCTGCGTCTTCGCTGGTCGATCCGTCGTTGATTCCCCCTGACACGGATCAGAAGGCCGGGGGTTCGAATCCCTCCCGGCGCACTCGCCTCTTGACGAATGCGCCACTACATTGCCTGGTAGGCGGCGTGATCCGATGTCCGATCGCTCGTCGTCATACCACTACATGTTGGGGTCCGAATGAGCTCCTGCCTTCCTACTCGTTCGATCGTCGATTGGCATCGGACCCGCTATTCGATCGATCCGTCTGAAGGCCGCTTTCAGGACCGTTGCAGTGCCTGGGGCGTGCTGGCGCTGGCTGCGGCCGTGGGTCTGGGAGCCTGGGCGGGCAGTTGGTGGGTGCGGCGGCAGGCGCGACAGGACGTAAGGATCACCCTGCCGCCGGCTCGACGACATGAAGCAGCCTGGGGGAGTCCGAGCCCACGAGTAGGAAGATCGACCCGGACCCGATTCCGATCCCAGTGATGTTGACCGGAGGGAGATCGATTGTCTGTGTCGCCCCATCGGACGGATCGATCCTCCACATGGGCGAGGGGAACACTCCTTCCAGGGCAGCCCAGAGGTATCCATCGCCGAAATTCCCTTGGACTTGAATGGGCGCGGGGCCGCCCCCCTTCCCGAGGGCCACGGTCCGGACTACAGCTCCAGTGCGGGCGTCGATTTGAAGGACACCCCCACTGGTACCGAACCATACATATCCGTCGCCTCCAACGATACTGGCCGGGCCCATTGGGATCGATTGGACTACCGAGCTATTTGAGGGATCTATCCGTGATCCCCCACCGCCCAGAGATGCAACCCACACAGCACCATCGACGGCGACCACCCCCCATGGTTGCCCAGGGACGGTTACATTCGCGATCACCGACCCCGCCGCCGGATCGATGCTCGCTACCGAGTTCGAATCCGGCTCGGTCACCCAAAGTGCGCCCTCCGTTGCGGCTAGGTCTGCCCCACCGGAAAAAGGAATCGAGGTCACCACCCCATTGGTCTTCGCACTGATTCGGTCCACAGCTTCCGTTCCCAAGACCCAAACAGAGTCGCCTGACTGGGCGAGTGATGTCGGTGCGGCACCGACAGGGATCGTTGCCAGGGATGAGCCCGTCTTCGGATCAAGGCGCTCAACGGATTGCGCACGCGGCTCTGACACCCAAACACTGCCAAAGGCGACGAGAACGTCACTAGGCCCGCTGGACAGAGGGAATGACTCCACACCCCCGAATGTCGATGGGGCCGTGGTCGGCCCTAGCCCTGACGTTGACAAGGGCGATCCGATTGTCGGCCGAGGCACCGGCGATGCAGGGGAAACGGGGTTCTTACCAAGAAAATGCGGACCTACATACAATCCAACGGCGACACAAAGAACAAGTACACCGGCCGCGACCGCGAAGCGCATTGTATTTCGATCGCGCCTCGACCCTTGAGCTGGGCGCGGTTGAGTCTGCCGAGCCTGAATCTCGGACCACATGTCATTCGGCGGGATCTCACGAATCAGGTGGACGAGCGGCTCCATCTTCCGAGCAGTGCGGCGTTTCATGTACTTGGCTCCTCGATGGCCTCTACTAGTCCGTCCGGGCCACGGGTTGAGGTGACAGATGGTGAACCCTTGAACTCATCGAGTTGCCGCCTTCAGCATCTGGGCCGGGGTCCTGCCCTTCATGTACGCGCCGTGGTTGCGTCTGCGGGTGTTGTAGCGGTGGAGGAAGTCTCGCAGGACCGCTTTGAGGTCCGCCATCCGGTCGAACCGCCGACGGTGGAACGCCGGCCGGTAGCACTCCTGGAGCACCGTGCCGTGGAAGCGCTCGACGATGGCGTTGAAGTCGGGAGACCGGGGCGGGGTGCGGTGGTGGACCAGCTCGAGCTCGGCGACGGCCGCTTTGAAGTCCTTGCCGATGAACTCCGGGCCGTTGTCGGTGAGGATCCCCGACAGCACGATCCCGGCCCGCCAGGTCTCCTTGGCCAGGTTGCGCAGGAACGTCGCAGCGACCTTCGCCGAGACGTGGCCCACCACCAGCTCGGCGAAGGCCCACCGGGTGTTGGTGTCGACCGCGGTGAGCTGCCAGATGGGCCCGATCCCCTTGAGCTTCCCCACGTAGAAGCAGTCCAGGCCGACGAGATCGCCTGGTCGTGCGGCCCACAGGCAGAACCCGTAGGGCTCGAGGGCCCGTGGAGCGACCAGCCCGGTGTCCGCCGCGGTGAGGGCGGCGAGGGCCGCCACCCGCTCCCTTCGGGTTCCCAGGTGATGGCGGTTCAGGACCTTCTGCACGCCGGAGGCCGAGCGATGGACGCTCCGGTCGGCCAAGTGCTCCAGCAGGCGTCGGGCCCCCAGGGTGGGCCGGGTGATGGCCTCGGCCAGGATGACCTCCTCCTCGTGGGCGGGGGTCTGGGTCGAAACGTGGGGACGCCGGCGCTCCTTGGGCATGAGCGCAGACAGGCCGTAGCGCTCCGCCCGGGCCTCCCACCGGTAGTAGGTGGTCCGGGACACGCCGTTCTCCTGACAGGCCTGGGTCACGCCGACCACGGCCGCCCGTTCGATGACGCGGACGCGTCTGTCGTAGATGATCTCGGCAGGGGTCACGGTGGCTGCCTCCTTTCGATGGTTGGACCCAAAGAAAGGATTCACCACCTGGCCCCTCCTACGTGGGAGGTCAGAGTGGAAGTGCAACCTCAACCCGTGAACTGCAGGTACTAGTCGCTTGTGGGCCCCGTGAAGGTGCACCCTAACCGCGACCTCGCTGATCTCGAGAATGGTTGCTGCCTCCCGGCTGCTGAAACCGTAGACGTCTCGCAGCACAAAAATAGCCCGCTGACGGGGAGACAGCGCAGCCGCCAAGATCAGGAGCTCCACGTGGCCCGCCTCGCTTCCTAGGCTTGAGCCAGGCCTCTGCGGTGGTATTTCGCCTGCCAATTGGGCGCGACGCGCATTGTCCCGCAGAATGTCCGCCGCCGTGAGGAAGGCGACGCGGTAAATCCATGGTCTCAAGGAGCGGATGCTGGCCCTTGAACTGAGCGCCTCGGCGAAGGCCTCGGCTACGGCCTCATCCGCCACATCAGGATTGCCTCCCGCAAACCAGTAGATCGACCGCCATACCTGGGGACCAAACGCACGTTATGCTGTCTCGACCTGCTCAGCGTGTGTTCTGTTCACCCATGTACCCCAAGGCTGGGGCTTGAGCCCTCGATCCTGGCCGGTTGGCGCTGCGTGTGCCTCTGGGTCGCTTGCTGCAGCCATCTCCATGTATGAGTGGCTCCGGAGACGCGTTCCGTTAAGGTGCGGAAAGAGCCGTTCCCTGCTCGCATCGGTTCCGACGCCTCAGGGGATGCCATCTGGCAGGCACCGCCACCAATGATTGACGTTTGCACCGGGCCCGGATCAGGGGAGATACAGCATCCTGTTGAGCACTTGAAACGACGTGTTGGTTACGTCAATGTCGACGTCGCCAGCACCGAACTCCTGCGACGTGCAGGGAGGAGCCTTCGCAGACTGCCAGATATAGACTGGAGGCGAACCTCCCGAGCACGTTTCCGGGTTCCAGGTCGGCGACGTATCGCCGCATCCGTTGCTTGGCTGACTCGCCCAGATGGTCCAGCACGTGGATCCGTGAGTTAGAATGTAGCAGCGGCTATTACCATTCGGGTTGGTTGCGGATGGCTTGCAGTAACACCCGGGAAAGAACGGGAACTCTTGCGGCGCCGGAGGGGAGGCTGCCTGGAAGTTATTGACCGCGTCTGCCCAACCGTTCCAGTACTCTTGCTTAAACACTACTTGGGACCCATCAGAAAGAAGCTCTCGACATCGAGGTACACATCGATTTCGTCTCCGTTGGGATTCCAGCGAGTTGTTCCCGTGTTGTCGCCAATCAGACGATGTGATTGCAGATATGGTTCCCATCATATTGACCCTTGGTGTGTGCATCCGATGCCCCGAGCCTGTCTTGCGGGGGCGACTGTATGGGAAGCACCCGGTGAATGCCGTTATTGGAGAGGACGTTTCCTTCGGTGTTTGTATAGCAAGCCTGCCCCTGTGGACAGTTGTCCGCGTAGTCGTGAAAGTACCTACCCCAGAAGTGTGGAGCTCCGAACGCAGCGACGACCTGCGCCGCGAGCGTCTGCGATCCCGGCTTGTTGTTCGCTGGCGTGACGGAATCGACGCCCCAATACTGGGTCATAGTGCACCTCCCGAGCGAGGGGCCACTTTAGCACGAGACGCGACTGGTTCGTGGGACTAGGGGAGGCGTCAACGATCGGCCCATCCGAATCCTTGCGCACCGCGAGACGGCCGCAAGAGGAGCCCGAGCCATGCGTGCGCTACGACACTGGATTGCTCGTGCGTGCTTGCTGTTACGTGACTTCTTACGCGCAGGCCGGTCAGCCGAGTAGTACCAACATGCGGACTGCCGCCCTCAGAGGCTATCGGGAGCGGGGAACGAGACGAGCGAGATGGGCGATATGCTCCTGTACGTGAGGGTTCGAATAAGCTCCTGCCAGGGGCGCTTGGCGATTCACGTTTGTAAGCGTTTCGAGGACGACCGATCACCGGACGGGCTGGCTTCGGCTGGATGACGCCGCTCAATCCAGCGCACGACTCGCCGGCGTATTCCGGCGGGCCCCGGTATGAGTTGCGCACGCTCCAACAGAATCCCCGCGTCGATCAGTTCGGCATCTAGTAGCGCATCGGCGAAGAGGTAATCCTTCTCGCGGCCGGCGACGAGCTTCGACAGAACAAGATCGTTGGATCGAGACACAGAGCCCTGCTCTTACCGGCCTCGGGATCCTGAAACGAGATCAATCGTTCCCGCCATCCCGTCGGGAGTGTGGCGGTTGAGACACTCACTCCTTGCCCATAGATCCCGAACGACTCGTGGAACTGTCGACGGCGCGTGAAAACTGACCCCTCAGCGACGGTGGTCTCAAGCAGTCATCGCAACGTGGCTGGTCAGAACCTCGGCTGGCGACTGCCATCCGAGGACCCTCCGAGGACGGGCGTTGAGCTCCCGAGCGACATGGCGGAGGTCCGCCACGGTGTAGACGGACAGGTCGGTGCTCTTCGGGAAGTACTGGCGCAGGAGGCCGTTGGTGTTCTCGTTGGAGCCGCGCTGCCACGGTGAGCGCGGCTCGCAGAAGAAGACGGGGATTCCCGTCGTCTGGGTGAACAGGGAGTGCTTGGTCATCTCGATGCCCTGGTCCCAGGTGAGCGTGCCCCGCAGCTCGTCGGGGAGATCGGCTACCGTGGCCGTGAGGATCTCGATCACGTCGTCGGTCCGGGCGCTCGGGAGATGGAGCAGGACCACGTACCGGCTGCGGCGCTCGACGAGCGTGCCGATGTGGGAGAGGCCGCGCCGCCCAACGATGAGGTCGCCCTCCCAGTGTCCGATGACCAATCGCCCCTCGGCCTCCGCCGGGCGCTCCTGCAGTGGCCGCATGTCGATGATGCGCCTGGGTGCGACGGACATCCGACGCTGAGCGCGGCGGCGAACCCGGCGGGTCCGTAGGTGGACCGTGAGCTGGCCCGGCAGACCCGCCTTGGCCTGCACGAACAGCGACGTGTAGATCGTCTCGTGGGACACCCACATGGTCGGGTCGTCGGGGAACTCCAGGCGGAGCCGGGCCGAGATCTGGTGCGGCGACCACCGTTGCTTCAGACCCTCCTCGACCCGCTCGCGAAGGCGTTGGTTGGTGGCGAGCTTCCCTGGCCGGGGGCGCCTGGTCCTCGCCTGGGCCGTCCGATCTGCCCGGTGCGCCCGGTAGCCGGCCGGCGTCGCGTTGCGTTGCACCTCTCGGGACACCGTTGAGACGGAGCGTCCGAGCCTCGCGGCGATAGAGGTGAGCGGCTCCTTCCTGGCGAGGCCGCGGGAGATCTCCTCCCGCTCCGCGACCGACAGCCGCAGGGAGGGCCGGGGGTGGTGGCCGAGATGTCCGTTCAGATCGAGGCCCTGGCTCGCCAGCTGGAAGCTCGTTTTGAGATTCACCCGGACGCCGAGATCCTGCGCAGTCTTCCCGGACTCGGCCTGGTCCTCGGCGCCTGGGTCCTCGCGGAGTTCGGGGACGACCCGACCCGCTATGCCGATCCTAAGGCGAGGAAGAACTACGCCGGTTCCTCTCCCATCACCAAGGCCTCGGGGCGCTCGAGGGTGGCACTCGCCCGGTTCGCCAGGAACCGCCGGCTCGCCGACGCGCTGGACATGTGGGCGTTCTGCTCGCTCAGTGCCTCGCCTGGAGCCCGTCGGTACTACGACGCCCTCCGGGCTCGAGGTCACACCCACCGCCGGGCTCTGCGCTCGCTCGCCAACCGATGGGTCGGCATCCTTCACGGCTGTCTACGACACCGGGCGCGTTACTCGGAGGAGGTGGCGTGGACCGCCGCCGTGGAGGCCGCGGCTTGACACCTACGGACCGTGGGATATCTAGCCGCCGGCGATGATCGAATCGCTGCCGGCCCCTCCGACGAGCGAGTCGTTGCCGGGGCCTCCGACCAAGTGATCGTCGCCGTCGCCGCCCAGGATCCGGTCGTTGCCGCCGTCGCCGTGGAGCCAGTCGTTCCCCTGGCCACCGTCGATGTAGTCGTTGCCGGGTCCACCATGGAGCGCGTCGGCGCTCGCACCAACCCCGCCCATGATGAAGTCGTCCCCGGAGCCGCCGTACGCCGTGTCGGACCCTCTCCCGGCGAAGATGACGTCGTTGCCGCCCTCCCCGGAGATGGTGTCGTTCCCGGGCCCGCCGCACAGGAGGTCGTCGCCCGGCGTCCCGATGAGCGTCCCGCCTCGGGGCCCGCCCTGGCGGGTGCAGAGCGGCTCCCAGTCGGGGTTCGCCGCCCGTCGCCACGAGACCGGGTGGGGCTTGGACCCCGGGCCGGCGTCCATCACCATCGCGTGGTCGCCCCGCTGGAACAGGATCCTGGTGCCGTCCGGGGAGAAGGCGGGATTCAGGTCCGGTGCGCCCGCCGGGTGCGTGGTCAGGCGGACCGGGGTCACCCCGAGGGTTCCGGTGAGCTTGGGAGGCACCCTCGGAACGTGCACCTCCCACAGATTGCCTCGGCTCGAGAACGCCAGCACGAACGAGCCTCCGACGGTGCTGGAGCTCCACGCCGGATCCCGACCGCGGAGCAGAGCCAGGTTCACGGCGCCCCGGGCGTGGAGACCGCCCGGCGACATCAGCCGGATCCCGGGCGTCCCCCCGGTCCAGCGAACGTACGCGATCAGGGCCTGCCGCGGTGACCACACCGGATTCGAGTTGGAGACGGTCGGACCGGCGTTGCGCGTGAGGTTCTGCGGGTGGGCTCCCGTCCAGGTCATCACCCAGATGTCGGAGTGCCCCGGCCTCCGGTTCCAGGTTCCCCGCGCGTATGTGATCCGGCCACCGCCGGTCGACCAGGAGGGGGTCGCCTCGAACGCGCCGGGGGTGCGCGTGAGGTTCACCAGACCCTCTCCCGAGCGGAACATGGTGTAGAGGTCTCCCGGGCCCCCGCGCCTGCCGGCTGCGAAGACGATGCGACTGGACTCCACGAACCACATTGGAGACGCGTCCCACTTCCCGTCACCGCGGGTCAGGTCGACCGCCCCCGTCCCGTCGTGGTGCATCACCCAGAGGTCCGAGGGGTTCGACCGCGAGGTCCCCGGTCCGATGAAGGCGATCTCGCCGTTCCTGCCCGTGAAGGCCTGCGCGGGGGACGCGATGAGGCCGCACACGATGACCGCCATGACCAGGGCGGCGGGCACCACCCGGGAGAAGGCGACAGAGACCATGCCCCCCTGCGTCTCGCCTCTGCAGCTTGCGGTCGATCGTCGCACCGTCCCGGCGCCCGAGGCGGCCGGCCCGGGGCGACGTCTCGCTCTCGTCGCCCAACCCAACGGGGGGGCACATTACGCCCTCTTCGAGGGGACGTCACACATGTCCAGGTGAAGCCTCTCGGGTCGGTGCCGGGCCGACCCCTGGATTCCCCGGTGATTCGCTCGGGCGCCCCTAGAATCGGCCGGGTGACGGTTCGGCGGTCGTTCCTGGTCGTGGCGAATGCCCTCGCGGTGCTGGCCGCCGCATGCGGGCAGCACTCGGGAGTCCACCAGTCCGTTCGGCCCTCTGCCGCCCCGACCGTCACACGGGCGCCGGCCACGACCCCACCACGTGCGCAGACGCCGACGGCGCGCCCCACCCACCAACCGGCTCCAAGTCACACGGGCCCGCCGAAGACCCGGCCCGCTCTGACCACCGCACCGCCCCCGACAACGCCGCCACCCACGTCACCGCCACCCACGTCCCCGCCACCCACGTCACCCCCACCCACGCCGCCCCCGACCACTGACGAGCAGCCCGACATCTCCGCCTTTCGGGGCCTCGGAACCTGGATCGACATCTATGACCAGTCGGACGTGTTCGGACCCCGGGCGTTCGGGGATCCCGCCGCGTCGGTGCGCGAGATGGTCGCGAACGGCGTCCGGACGGTCTACCTCGAGGCCGGCAGCTACCGCCACCCGGCGGTGACGTTCCCGGCCACGACCGCCCGGTTCATCTTCGCCGCGCACGCGGCCGGCCTGAAGGTGATCGCCTGGTACCTCCCGCTCTTCCGCAACGTCCGGCACGACTTCGCGCAGGTCATGCGGGTGATCCGGTTCCAGGCAGGCGGGCAGCGCTACGACGGGTTCGGCATGGACATCGAGGCGGCCATCGTGCCGCCGGCGGAGCGCATCGCGAACTTCCTGCGGCTGGCCGCCATGGTCCGTTCCACCGTGGGTCCCGCGTACCCGCTGGGCGCGATCATCCCGTCGCCCCGGGGACTGATCCGGGTGCCGACCTACTGGCCGGGGTTCCCCTACTCGCAGCTGTCGAAGTCCTTCGACGTGGTCCTGCCCATGAGCTACTTCACGTTCCACGAGCACGGCGCGGCGGCGGTGGCGCGGTACGTCCGGGACAACGTCGAGATCATCCGCCGCGAAACCGGCGACGCCGGGATCCCCATCCACATGATCGGGGGCATCGCCGACGACATGACGTCCGCCGAGACGGCGGCCTTCGTGAACGCTGCGCGGAGCGAGGACGTGTTCGGCGCCAGCCTGTACGAGTTCGCCAGAACCTCCGTGTCGGAGTGGCGGACGCTGCAGCCGCTCGGCTGACTCCCGGGAGCGCGGCTTACGAGGCGGCCGGGTCGCGGCGCTGCTTCGGCTCGAACACCACCGCGGCAACCGCCGCGATCGCCAGCAGGCCGGCCGGGATCAGCAGCCACAGGCCCGCCGGGTGCGACGAATGGCGCTCGGCCGCCGGCGCCACCCAGATGAGCCCGGTGGGCTGCGAGGCGGGTGCCGGCTGGGGCGCGGTGACGGCCCCGCCGCCTCCGGGGGCGGCGGAGCGGGTCGAACCGCCGGTCCGGGCGCCTCCACCGCCGGAGCCCTTCGAGCCGGCGATCGAGAACGGCACCTTGAAGTGGTACGGGCCCGTGTAGTGGAAGAGCGGCCCCTTCACCGTGCCGAAGTCGTGGTGGTATCCGGGCTGGCCGCCGCTGGGGACGCCGCCTCCGGACCGGTCGATCCCCCACCGGTCGAACCGCCACCGGTCGAACCACCGGTCCCGCCACCCCCGCCCGAGGTCCCGCCACCACCACCACCACCACCACCGGTTCCGCCACCGCCACCACCGCCGGTGCCCCCATCGCCAGTGCCGCCACCACCGCCACCGCCGGTTCCTCCGCCCCCACCGGTGCCACCGCCACCCCCGCCCCCACCGGTGCTGTGGGTCGGGCTGGGCTTGGGCTTCGGGGTCGTCGGCTTGGGCGATGGAACGGAGGGCGTGGACACGCTCGGCTTCGGGCTGGGCAGGAGGGTCGGCAGCGGAATCGGCAGCGAGGGACTCGGGAGCGGGAGCGAGAGCATCGGCCGCGGCGACGCTGACGCCGGCCGGCCCTGTGGGAGCACCAGGATGAGGCTCGCCGACGCGAACACGACCGCGGCGGCGGCCAGGAGGACGGCTGCGGTGCGGTTCCTGCTCCCGGACATGGTGTGTCCCCCGTGCTCGGAAGCCCTCGCGGGCGATCCCTGGTTCTCGAGCGGGCAGGGGCTGGTGCCCCGACGAACACAGTGGTACCCGCCCACGGCCGCACCAAACCGACCGGTACCATGCGCCGATGGCGAGCCGAGCCCACCCCATCGACTTCCCGGCCCCCGGCGGACGGCGGTCCTGGTGGTTGCGCGAGGCCCTCGCCGCCGACCCGGGGGAGCTCTGCCCGCCGCTCGACCGCCGGATCGAGGCCGACGTCGTGGTGCTGGGGGGCGGGTACACGGGCATGTGGACCGCGCTGTTCCTCGTCGAGGAGCGCCCCGGGATCCGGGTGGTCGTGCTGGAGCGTGACATCTGCGGCGGCGGCGCGAGCGGCCGGAACGGCGGGTTCCTCACCGGATGGTGGGACGAGCTCCCCGAGCTGGTGGAGATGTTCGGCGAGGAGCCCGCGCTGGCGGCGTGCCGGGCGCTCGGCTGGAGCATCCGGTCGATCGGGGAGTGGTGTCGCGACCACGCCGTCGACGCCTGGTACACGCCGGGCGGGTACCTCGACGTCGCCGCGTCGCCGGGTCAGGACGGCGCGTGGCGTTCGGCGGTGGAGGAGGCGGCGCGCCTCGGCGCCGCGGGCGAGTACTTGGAGCTCGCGCCCGAGGACGTCCGGCGACGGTGCGACTCGCCGGTGTACCGGGGCGGCGTGTTCATGCGGGACGGCGCGACGGTGCACCCGGCCCGCCTGGCGCGGGGCCTGCGTCGGGTCCTGCTGGAACGCGGCGTCGGAATCTTCGAGGGAACCCCGGTCCGGCGGTTCCGGGCCGGCCCGCCGGCGGAGGCGGAGACCCCGCGGGGAACGGTGCGGGCGGAGCAGGCGGTGATCGCGATGAACGCGTGGGCCGGCGGCTTCCGTTCGATCCGGTCCCGGCTGGTGGCGTTCGGCAGCTACATCGTGCTGACCGCGCCGGCACCGGAGCTGCTCGAGGAGCTCGGGTGGACGGGCGGGGAGTGCATCACGGACTGCCGCTCCGCGTTGCACTACTACCGGACCACGAACGACGGCCGGATCGCGTTCGGGGGCGGGGGCGGGCGGGGCGCGCTGGGGTCACGGGTGGGCGACCGGTTCACCCACGACGCCGAGTCGGCTCGGCGGGCGGCGGCCGGCCTCCGGCGGACGTTCCCGAGCTTCGACCGTGTGCCGATCGTGGACTCCTGGGGCGGGCCGATCGACATGTCGCCGTCGCACCTGCCGTTCTTCGGGACGTGGCCCACCGGGAACGTCCACCACGGCGTGGGGTACTCGGGGAACGGCGTCGCGCCGAGCCACCTCGGCGGCCATGTGCTCGCCGGGCTCGTCGCCGGCCGTGAGGACGAATGGACCACGCTGCCGCTGGTCGGCCACCTGCCGGCGCCGTTCCCGCCGGAACCGCTGCGGACGGTTGGCGGGTTCCTCGTCCGCGAGGCCATCGTGAAGCTGGACGACGCGGCCGACCAGGGACGGAAGCCGTCGCCCGCGGCCGGGCTGGTTGCCCGCACGCCTCGGATGCTCGGGTACCACTGGGGTCCCCGATAGCCCGACTCGGCGTCAGGCCGGGGTGGAGCCCGGCCAGTCGGTGAACAGCGCCGGCCCCCGCTTGCGGAGCTCCCCGCCCAGGATCGAACGCTGCATCTCGGAGGTCCCCTCCCAGATGCGGTCCACGCGGAGCTCCCGCCACAGCCGCTCGACCGGCTGCTCGCGCATGTAGCCGCGCCCGCCGTGGATCTGCACGGCGCGGTCGGCCACGCGGCCGGCGGTCTCGGAGCACACTAGCTTGACCGCGGCGGCCTGGTGATGGAGCTCACGCCGAGTGAGGCTCCCCCGCGCGGCCTGCCACGCCACCCGGTACAGCAGCGACTTGGCCGCCATGACCTCGGCCGCCATGTCGGCCAGCATGAACTCGACGCCCTGGTGCTCCGCGATCGGAACGCCGAACGCGCGCCGTTCGCCGGCGAACGCGGTCGAGAGCTCCAGGAGCCGGATCGACGCGCCGACCGTCCGAGCCCCGATCATCAGCCGTTCCTCGACGAACCAGTCCTTCGTGAGCTCACCGCCCCCGCCCACCTCGCCCAGCACCTGTTCCGGCCCCAGCCGCACGCCCTGGAACGCGAACACGGGGTGTTCGAACACGAACGTGTGCATGTACCGGGGCGCGCGGACCTGGCGGACGCCCGGCAGGTCCTTGTCGACGAGGAACACCGTCGGCAGCGCGGGATCGCCGTCGACGTGCGCGTGGACCATGATGAAATCGGCGACGTCGCCCACGGTGACGTGCCACTTCTCGCCGTCGAGGACGAACCCGTCGCCGTCGCGGCGGGCGGCCGTCCGGATCATCGACGGGTCCGACCCGGCGCCCTCCTCGGTGATCGCGTAAGCGTCGCGCCGCTCGCCCCGGCAGGCCGGGCGAAGGTAGCGCTCCTTCTGCGGCTCGGTTCCCACGCGGAGCGGGATCGACGGCCGCCACACCACGTCCCACAACGCGCCGGTGGCCTTTCCCATCTCCTCCTGGACGAGCGCCTGGCGGAACAGGTCGAACCCCTGCCCGCCGTCCTCCGTCGAGTGGTTGATGGCGTTCCACCCGCCGCCCTGCACCGCGCGCCGGATCGTCGCCAGGCTGTCGTCGGAGAGGCCGCGGTGTTCCTCGCACTCCAGCTCGAACGGGAACAGGAACTCCTCCGTGAACGCCCAGGCGCGCCGCTGGAGCGCGGCGTCCTCGGGGGTCAGCTCGAGGTTCATCAGGCGCTCCGGGCGATCACGAGGGCGTCGACCGCGACGGCGCCGTCCGGGCCGGCCAGGACGGGGTTGACGTCGATCGCCTCGACGAGGTCGCCCAGATCCCGGGCCAGCACCGACAGCCGGGCGACCGCCCGGGCCAGGGCGTCGACGTCGGCCGGCGGGGCGCCGCGCACGCCGCGAAGGAGCCGTCCGACGGACGGCCCGTCGAGGAGCCTCCGGGCGCCCGCGTCGTCGACCGGCGGCAGGGCCAGCCTGCGATCCCGCAGCACCTCGACCAGGGTTCCGCCCGCGGCGACGAGCACCAGGGGCCCGAACTGGGCGTCGCGGACGACGCCGAGCGCCACCTCCACCCCCGGCGGGGCCATCGCGGCGACCGTCACCCGGGGCCCCAGCTCGGCCAGGTCGCGGTACGCGGCCGCGACGCCGTCCTCGTCGGCGATCCCCAGCCGCACGCCGTTCGCCTCGGTCTTGTGGTCGAGCTCCGCCGTCTTCACCGCCACGGGGAATCCGACGCGCCGAGCCGCGTCGATGGCCCCTGGGAAATCGGTCGCGCGTTCGGACCTGGCGACCGCGATGCCGTAGTCGGAGAGCAACGCCAGTGCGTCGACCTCGTCGAGCCGTTCACCGC
The DNA here is from genome assembly GCA_963772375.1 of uncultured Actinomycetes bacterium. Lineage (GTDB taxonomy): Bacteria > Actinomycetota > UBA4738 > UBA4738 > JACQTL01 > DATBHM01. The sequence continues at coordinate 258,839 of CAVYXG010000007.1, read as the reverse complement.
CCGCCAGCCGCTCCCGCCACCGCGCGCGGACCTCCGGCGCCACGGGCATCCCGGCCGATGCGGCCGGTCGCGCGCGGAAGTCCCGGTCGGCGAACAGATGCCGCAACGCCGCCAGCCCCGTTCGGGTTCCCTCCAGCACGGGAACGCCGGCGCCCCGGATCGACCGGACGTCGTTCGGATCGATCGCCGCGCCGAGGTTCGACAGCACCGCGAACGGCAGGCCGAGCTCCGGCCACATCGCCTTCGCCACCTCGACGTAGCCGCCCTCCGGTGGGTCCTGCGTGGTCAGGTCGACGACGAACGCCACCGCCGCCGCGTCGGCGTCGGCCGCCAGGACGCGGATGCAGTCGACGTAGATGCGTTCGCTGTCGTTGCCGGTGCCCCAGGCGTCCAGGGGGTTCACCGCCGGGAGGCCGGGCTCGAGGATCTTCGAGAGCCGATGCGTGGTCGCCTCGGAGATGCGCGCGAACGGCACCCCGACCGTCGCCGCCACGTCGAGCAGGTGGGCGCGCTCGCCGCCGGAGTCGTGGATCGCGGCCAGGCCCCCCGGCCGCGCGCGCCGCCCCGCCTGGAACAGCTCGAGCGTGTCGGCCATCTCGTCGAGCGTCTCGACGCGGTGCACGCCGACCGCGTCGAACACCGCGTCGTACGCCGCGTCCTCGCCGGCCAGCGCGCCGGAGTGCGCCTCCACGAGCGACCGCGACTCCTCCGCCCGTCCGATCTTCAGCGCGACGACCGGCACGTCGCGTTCGGCCGCCGCCCGGAGGGCGTCGACGAAGTTGGACGGATCGCGGGCCGACTCGAGGAACAGCCCCACCACGCGCGTGCTGTCCAGCGTGAGCGCGTGATGCAGGTAGTCGGCCATGGTCGTCGTGAGCTCGATCCCGGGCGAGACCACCAGGTTGAACCGCAGCCCTCGGTCGTTGTGCAGCACCGCCGAGAACACCGACCCGGAGTGGGTGAGGAAGCAGATGCCCCCGGGCGCGAGGTCCGCCGGTTCGAGGAACCCGCACGCGCGGAGGCCCCGTTCGACGTTCAGGAACCCCATGCCGTTGCTGCCGCAGATCACCATGCCGGCGTCGCGGGCGATCGCGGCGAGCCGCTCACGCAGCGGCGCCACCCCCGGGCGAGGGTCCTCGTAGGTGCTGGAGAAGATCACCGCGGACCGCGCCCCTGCGCCGGCGGCCGCCCGGAGCTGTTCCTCCAGCCGGGCGTTGGCCACGCCCAGGATCGCGAGGTCGACGGGCTGCGGGACGTCGCCGATCGCATCGAAGCACGGCCGCCCCATGACCTCGTCGTAGGACGGGTTCACCGGGAACACCTCGCCCCCGTAGCCGCCGGTGCGCAGCTGAACCATCAGCTGCTCGCCGAACGACCCCGGCCGCCCGCTCGCCCCGACGACGGCAATGGATCGCGCGTCGAGCATGACGGCCAGTCCCTGGCCCGGTTCCGCGATGGCGAGCCCCTCCTGCCGGGGGCCGGCGTTCACCTCGATCGAAGGCTCCGCTTGGCCCGCTTCCGGTCCCGCATGATCTCGCGAACCGCGTGGTGCCCGGGGATGCCGCACACACCGCCGCCGCCGTGGGTCGCGCTGCTGGCCTGGTACAGCCCGGTGATGGGGGAGCGGTAGTCCGCGTACCCCGGCGCGGGCCGCATGTGGAACAGCTGCTCCAGCGACAGCTCCCCGTGGAAGATATTGCCCCCGATCAGCCCGTACTCCTGCTCCATCTCGTACGGCCCGATGACCTGGCGGTGCAGGATCGCGCCCTTGAGGTTGGGCGCGAGCTCCGTGTACGAGTCGATCACCCGGTCCGCGTACGCCTCGAGCTCGTCGGTGTGGGGTTCCTCCGACCACTCGTGCGGGACCCACTGCGTGAACAGCGACATGATGTGCCGGCCCTCGGGCGCCAGCGTCCTGTCGAAGGCCGTCGGGATGCAGCCGTCGCTGAACGGCCGTTCGGCGGCTCGGCCCTCGCGCGCGTCGACGAACGCCCGCTCGAGGTGATCCATCGACAGGGACATCTCGACCGAGCCGGTGTGGTGCTCACCGAGCTGTGTTCCCGGGTTGGCGATGAAGTCGGGGAGCTCGGCGAGCGCGAGGTTGATCTTTACGACGCCGCTCCGCGAGCGCCATTGCTCGAGGTCGCGGACGAAGTCGGCGGGGAGCTCGCCGCGGTCGACGTGGTCGAGGAACGTGATCTTCGGGTGGATGGCGGTGACCACGAGCGGCGCCGTGATCTCCTCGCCGCCCCGGAGGACCGCGCCCCGGACCCGGCCGTTCGCGATGAGCAGCCGCTCCACGGGGGCGTTCGTTCGCATCGTCGCGCCGAACGACTCGGCGGCCCGCTGGCAGGCCTCGGCCACGGCGCCCATGCCGCCCTCGGCGAACCCCCAGTTCCCCAGGTGCCCGTCGCCGATGTCGCCGATGGAGTGATGGGCCATCACGTAGGCCGTTCCCGGCTCGCGCGGCCCCGCCCACGTCCCGATCACGCCGTTGATCGCGAGCGAGGCCTTCACCTGCTCGGATTCGAACCAGTCCTCGAGCAGGTCGGCGATGCTCATCGTGAACAGCCGCGTGATGTCCCCGACGCGGCGAACGCCGATGCCGCGGTACTTCCACACCACCTTGAGCTGGTCGATCAGGTCCGCGACCCTCAGCGATCCGATCTTCGGCGGGGTCTCCATCAGCAGCGGCGCCATCACGTCCGCGATCCCCGACAGCCAGGCGTCCCACTCCGGCATCGCGTCCGCGTCCCGCTTCGAGAACTTCGAGATCTCGTCGTGGTTGCGCTTGGCGTCGTCGGCGAACAGCTGCAGGGAGGTGCCGTCCGGCCAGGCCTGGTAGTACGGCCCCATCGGGAACACCCTGTAGCCGTGGCGTTCCAGGGACAGGTCGCGGGCGATCGTGGGCGGCAACAGGCTCATCACGTACGACAGGGTGGTGACCTTGAACTCGGGAGCGTCCGGCCAGGGCTGGTCCGTCGCCGCCGCGCCGCCGGTCTTGTGCCGGGCCTCGAGGACCACCGTCCGGGCTCCGGCCCGGGCGAGGTATGCCGCGGCGACCAGCCCGTTGTGCCCGCCGCCCACCACGATCGCGTCGTATGCGTTCGCCATCCGAGTCGCCCCCCGGGCTCGTCTTGAGATTGACTGAACGTTCAGTCTATATTTCATGTCCTCTCCGAGCGCAAACCCCGAGGACACGAGCGGGGGACGCGAACCGGGTACGGTGGACGCGGAGCCGGTTCGAGGTCGACGGTCGCGGTTCGGGCGGTGTGCCGGCGGTTCGGGATTGGAGCGACCCATCAACGGAGGCGGGGCGGAAACATGAGCCGGCGGACGATCTCCGCCACGCGGCGCACCCAGATCCTCGAGGCCGCGGTGGACGTCATCGGCGCCCGGGGACTGGCCGACACCCGGATCTCCGACATCGCCGAGCGGACCGGCACGTCCTCAGCGCTGATCGTCTACTACTTCGGCACGAAGGACCGGTTGCTGGCCGAGGCGCTGGCGTTCTCCGAGGAACGGTTCTACGCGGCGACCGCCGAAGAGCTCCGGGACATCCCCACGGCGTCCGGTCAGCTCCGCACGCTGATCGAGCTGGCGTGCGCGGCCGAGGGGTCCGGCCGGAACGGGATCGAGGAGTGGCTGCTGTGGATCGACATGTGGTCCCGGGCGCTGCGCGACCCGGACGTGGCCGGGGACCGCGCCGCGCTCGACCGCCGGTGGCGCGAGACGATCGCCGGCATCGTGCGTCAGGGCATCGAGGACGGTGAGTTCAACGACGTGGACGCGGACGCCTTCGCGCTGCGGCTGGCCGCGATGGTCGACGGGCTGGCCATCCAGGTCGTATTGAACGACCCCGACGTCTCGCCCGCCCGCATGCTCGAGGTGTGCCTCGGGATGGCAGAGAGTGAGCTCGGGACCGGCGCCGTGCGGCCGGTTCGGGCATCGGCCAGGGGTCGGGGGCGGAGCGCCGTGGTGGAGGGCTGACGCCGTGGTCGGGGGCGAGGTCCGATTGGTCGATCTGGTCAAGCGGTTCGGCGAGGTCCTCGCCGTCGACCATCTCGACCTGCACATCGAGGGCGGAGAGTTCTTCTCGCTGCTCGGGCCGTCGGGGTGCGGGAAGACGACGACCCTTCGATTGATCGCCGGGTTCGAACGGCCCACGGGGGGTTCGATCCTGCTCGACGGCGTGGACATGGCGCAGACGCCGCCCCACAAACGCAAGGTGAACACCGTCTTCCAGAACTACGCGCTGTTCCCCCATCTCGATGTGTTCGAGAACGTGGCGTTCGGGCTGGCCTACCGTGACGTGCCGAAGTCCGGGATGCGGAAGATCGTGGAGGAGGCGCTGGTGCGGGTCCGGATGGATGGCATGGAGCATCGTCGGCCGTCCCAGCTCTCCGGCGGCCAGCAGCAGCGCGTCGCGCTCGCGCGGGCCCTGGTGCTGGACCCGGAGGTCCTCCTGCTCGACGAGCCGCTCGGCGCCCTCGACGCCAAGCTGCGCAAGGCCCTGCAGGTCGAGCTGAAGGCCCTCCAGGAGACCGTGGGGATCACGTTCATCTACGTGACCCACGACCAGGAGGAGGCGCTCACCATGTCCGATCGACTGGCCGTGATGTCGAACGGCCGCATCCAGCAGATCGGCTCGCCGGCCGACGTCTACCAGGAACCCGTGAGCGCCTGGGTTGCCGACTTCCTCGGGGTCTCGAACCTGATGGACGCGGAGGTGCTCGGCCATGCCGACGGCGAGTGCCGCGTCCGCGTCGGCGACTTCGAGCTCCTGGCTGCCGCCGGCGACGTCGACGCCAGGGGGTGGGTGAAGATCGTGGTCCGGCCGGAGCGCGTCCTCCTCGAGCCCCACGCCGCCGCAGGAGCGAACCGGGTGCCGGCCATGGTTGAGCGCACCGTGTACGTCGGGCCCGTCACCCAGCTCATGGTTCGGCTCGCGCCCGGCGACCTGATCCAGGTCATGATCCCCAACCGCGGCGACGAGCACGAGTGGCCGCAGGGGACGGCGGTGACCGCGAACCTCCCGCCCGAGGCGCTGCGGGTGCTCCGTTCCGACAGCGGCGACGACGCGATCGACGACGGCGACGAGCTGGCGCCGCTAATCGACGAGGACGGGACCTCGCCCGCCGCCGTCCCGGAGCCATCGGGCTAGAGTTGTGCGGCGATCTCCCCGATCGACCCATTCCCGGACCGCTCCCCGCGGGTCCACCGCCGGTAGGCCCAGAACCCGAGCATCGCGACCAGGAGCGACGACATCAGCATGATGGTCGCGAGCGCGTTGAGCGCAGGCGTCGGCGACGACCGGGCGCTGTTGAAGATCTTCACGGCCATCGGCTCGGTCGAGGCACCCAGCGACAGGTACCGCACGATCACGAAGTCGTCGATGACGTCGGCGAACACCAGCACCGCGCTCGCGAAGATCGCGGGGTACAGCAGGGGCAGCAGTACCCGGCGGAGCGCCCGCGTGGGCGAGGCACCGAGGTCCATCGCCGCCTCCTCGTACTCGCGCCCGATGGTCAGCAGCCTCGCCCGCACGATGATCATCGGATATGAGATCTGGAACGTGATGAGGCCGAGCAGCTGGGCGCCCGTCCCCAGCTTGACGAACGTGAACAGGTTCGAGAAGACCTCGAGCAGCGTCACTCCGATGATGAGCTCCGGCAGGACGAACGACAGCAGCATCTGGAAGTTCCAGAACGCCGCCGGTCGCTTGTGCCAGCGGTCGATCCCGATCGCGAACGCGACCCCGATCGGCACCGCGACAAGGGTCGTCAGCGATGCGAGCTTGAGCGTCTGGAACAGCGCGGCACGCAGGGTCGGATCGTGCCAGACCGACAGCACTGGGTCCCCGTAGTACCACCGGATCGAGAACCCCTGCCACGTGCTCCGTGACCTTCCGGCGTTGAACGAGAACAGCACGGCGATGAGCACCGGGAGGACCGACCAGAGGACGTACAGCCAGGTGAAGCCCTCGAGGACCCGCGGCTTGTGCCACGGGTCGCGTCGCCGCAGACGGCGTCCGGGCGTCACCGGGGCGGTGCTCCGTTCGCGCTCCGCGACCGCCGCCGGGACGCTCACAGGACGCGCTCCCGGGTGGTCTTGGACGTGCTCCGGATGTAGTACAGCATCGGGATGATGAGGATCACCATCAGGATCAGCACCAGTCCGGCGCCGATCGCCCCCTGCCCCGGGGTGCCCACCGCGTCGTCGATGAGGTTGCCGATCATCGACGTTCGGGGCGAGCCCGACAGCAGGTCGTTCGTGTAGTAGTCACCGAACATCGGCAGCGAGGCGATCACCAGCCCGGCGAGGATCGCCGGCTTCGACAGCGGCAGGGTCACCCGCCAGAACGTCCGGGCCCGGCTGGCCCCCAGGTCCCGCGCGGCCTCCAGGAGGTTGGCGTCGATCCGGTCGAGCCCGGCGAACAGGGGCAGGATCATATAGGGGACGTAGCCGTAGACGAGGCCCAGGACGACGGTGATCGGGTTCCCGTGCAGCCAGTCGATGGGCTGACCGCTCAGATGGAGGAACGACAGGGTCTTGTTCACCAGCCCGTTCGACTGGAGCAGGTTGACCCAGGCGAACATCCGCATGATGTAGCTGATCCAGAACGGCGCGATCAGCAGGACGAGCAGCAGGCCCCGACGTCGCCCCGCGTACCTCGCCACGTAGTAGGCGACCGGATAGGAGATCATCAGGCACAGGAGCGATGCCGCGCCCACGTAGATGAACGTCCTGATGAACGCCGGTCCCAGGAACGCGTTCTTCCCGAAGATCTGGCCGAGCACGGTGCCGAACGTCCCCGCATACCACTGGAGCGGGTTCCATATCGGGATGGGCTGTCGGAAGACCGGGTCGAACGTGCCGAACGCGATGCACAACACCACGTAGAACGGCACGAGGAACAGCAGGATCAGCCACAGGACACCGGGCGTGGTGAACGACGGCCAGAACCACCGGGGATACCAGGCCCCGTGGCGCTCCGCGTCGGCCCGGCGCCGGGCCCGTGCGCTAGGCACCGGCCTTGAACTCGCTCCAGACGTCGTGCCAGGCAGCGTCGACCGCGGGGCTGAGCTCGAGCTCACGTGATCCGGTCTTCCAGATCGACTCCGGCACGACGGTGGTCGCCAGGTTCTGCGGGATGTACTGCTGCTTCACGAGCAGTTCGGCGTTGACCTTCTGCTGCGGGGGCTGGTATCCGAGCCAGCTGAAGTTCTCCATGGCGTTGTCGAAGTCGAGCAGGTAGTTGAGGAACAGGTGCGCCAGCACCGGGTTGCTGCCGGCGCGAAGGAGCACGAGCAGGTCGTTGTTCACCGGAGCGTGGGTCGGCAGCGCCCAGTACCGCAGGACGCTCGTGTCGAATCCCTTCGGACCGTAGTACTGCGCGTTCACCATGTCCCCGGACCAGGCCTCGCAGATCGACACCTTGCCCTCAGGAAGGTCGATGTAGTCGTCCACGTTCACCAACGGGTTGGTGGCCTGGGTCAGGTCGAGCAGATCATGCTTCGCCGTCGCCAGGTTCTTCGCGTTCCCGGAGTTGAGGTCGTAGATCCCGTGGCGGAGGAGCGACATGCCGATGGTCTCGCGGTAGTCGTCCAGGACCTCGGTCTGGTTCTTGTACTTGCTGTCCCAGAACACGTCGTAGGGGTTCGGCCGCTTCGAGATGTCCTCGCTCACCATGTCCGTGCGCCATGCGACACCGGTCGTGTACGTGACGTACGGGACCGTGTACCGGGCGCCGCGGTCATAGTACGGGTCCTGGAGCTCGGTCCAGACGTTGGAGAGGTTGGTCAGGTAGCTGTGGGTCAGCGGCCGGAGATAGCCTCGTGTGATCAGCTTGCCGAGCACGTCGATGGTCGGAACCAGCACGTCGAAGTCCACCTGGCCCGACCGGATCTTGGACAGCGCCTCGTCCATGGTGGCGAAGGTGGACAGCTCGACGGTGACGTTGGCGCTGGCGTACTGCTTCTCGAAGTCCTTCAGCGACTTCTTGTAGATGTACTCCTCCCAGTTGTAGATCTTGAGCGTCGCGTTCTGCTCCGGCTGGAGGCCGCTCGCGATCGGCTTGTTGCCGGGGTCGATCGGCCACGTCACCGGTTCGCCGGGCCGGGCCAATGGGAGCGTGGAGGCCGAGGCGGACGGCGGTGTCCCCTTGCCGCACGCCTCGAGGAGCGCCGGGAGCGTGGCCAGCGCGACGGCCGATCCGCCTGCCCGCTTCAGGAAGTCCCGGCGCGAGAGCGCGCCTTTGGGCGGGCGTCGTTCACGAGGATGCACTGCTCCCACCTCCGATCGTTTCCGCGAACCGGCGGAAGTTGTCGAGGAATGTCGCCACGTCGTCGTCCGTGTGCTGGACGGAGAGCATCCACTGTTCGGCCTTCCCCCACGGCGGGAGGAACACCCCGCCGCCGTGCTGCATCAGCCAGTGGAGATGGCTGAATCGGTCGTCGATCTCCAGGAACTGCCGGTAGTTGCGGATCGGTTGGCCCGAGAACACGATGCATCCCTTCGCCCCGAGCGCGACCACGTGGGCGGCGAGGCCATGCTCCGCGATGATCTCCTCACATCCGGCGACCATCGTCTCCCGAAGCCGGTCGAAATGTGTATACGCCGCCGGCGTGAGGACCTCGGTCAGGGCCGCCCGCGCGGCGGCCATCGCCAGGGGGTTCCCGTTGAACGTCCCGACCTGCTCGTATGCGCCCTCGGCGACGAACGACATGACCTCCGCGGTGCCGCCGATGGCCGCGGTCGAGATGCCGCCGCCCATGGCCTTTGCCAGGCAGACGATGTCGGGGGTCACGCCGAACCTCGCGGTGGCGCCCCCGGGGTGGATCGTGCAGCCCGTCTTGACCTCATCGAACGCGAGTAGCGCGCCGTGGCTTCCGGTGACGTCTCGCGCGCACTCCAGCCAGCCGGGGACCGGCGGGATGATGCCCGCGTTCATCATCACCGGCTCCATGATCATCCCGGCGATCTCACGCCCCCGTTCGTCGAACAGGTCCCGGAGCGCCTCGGGATCGTTGAACGGCACGACCAACGTCAGCTCGACGATGGCCCGCGGGATCCCGCTCGAGGCGGGCGCGCTCCACGGCCGCTTGCTCGGTCCGAGCTCCTCGATCAGCTGGTACACGGACACCTGCACCGAGTCGTGATGGCCGTGGTACGTCCCCTCCACCTTGACGATGAGGTCGCGTCCGGTGATCGCCCGCATCAGGTGGACGGCGTCCATCGTCGCCTCGGTCCCGGAGTTGCCGAACCGCCACTTGGGCAGTCCGAACCGCCGAGAGAGGTCCTCGGCGACGGCGATAGCGTCCTCTGTCGGCTGCGCGAAGTGCGTCCCGCGCCGGACCCGTTCGGACACCGCGGCGACCACGGCTGGGTGGGCGTGGCCCACCGCGTTCACGCCGTAGCCCCCGTGGAGGTCGACGAATTCGTTCCCGTCCACGTCCCAGACGTGAGATCCCTGCCCATGCGAGATCCACACGGCCTGGGGGCGGTGGATCTGCCAGTTCGAGGTGACGCCGCCCGCGAGGGTTCTCCTTGCCTGCTCCGACAGCTCGCCGGAGCGCGGCTGACGCTCCACGAACCGCCGTTCCTCTCGCTCGATGAGCGCGTCGATCCCAGTGCTCCGGTCCGTTCCTGTGGTCGCCACGAGTTCCGTCCTTCTATCCGACGATGGGCCTGCTTCCCCGCTTGCGCAGCTGGTCCGCGACGATGAGACGCTGGATCTCGGAGGTCCCTTCCCAGATCCGTTCGACGCGGAGCTCGCGGAAGAATCGCTCCGCGACGTTCTCCCGCATGTAGCCGCGCCCCCCGAAGATCTGCACGGCCCGGTCGGCCACGCGGTTGGCCATCTCGCTGGCGTACAGCTTGGCGAGCGAGCACTGCGCGTGCTGGGTCTTCTCGTCCGCGCCGCCGTCCATCTCGCGCGCCGTCTCGTACGTCATCAGCCGGGCGGCCCACAGCTCGGCGAGCGAATCCGCGAGCATGAACTGCACCGCCTGGTACTCCGCGATCGGGCGTCCGAACGCCACGCGCCCCTTCGCGAACTCGGTCGTCTCGTCGATCAGCCGCTCGGCCGCGCCGCAGCACCGCGCGGCGATCATCAGCCGCTCGTACCGGAACCACTCGTACACGAACCGCATCCCGTCGCCCTCGGCGCCGATGCGGTTCGCCTCGGGGACACGCACGCCCTCGAACGCCAGGATGGGGTGCTCGTCCGCGAGTGTGTGCGAGTACTTGGGGGTTCGGACCACGCGGAGTCCGGGGGTGTCCATGTCGACGACCAACAGCGCCTGCGAGCCGGCGTGCTCGCCCTCGGTCAGCACCCCCTGGAAGAAGACGTGATCGGCGAGGTTGGCCGAAGTGACGTGCCACTTCTCGCCCTGGAGGACGTACTCGTCTCCCTCCCGGCTCACCCTCGCGGTGATCGCGCCGACGTCGGAACCGGCTCCCTCCTCCGTGATCGCGTAGCACTCCATGCGCTCGCCACGGATCGACGGCTGGACCCATGTGGCCAGCTGGTGCGGCGTGGCCACGCCCGCCAGCCAGGCCGGCGGCGTGTGGACGACCCACCCCAGGCCGTTGGTGACCCGGCCGATCTGCTCCTGGACGAGCGACTGCTGGAACGTCGACAGCCCGTCGCCGCCGAGTTCCTTCGGCATCGAGATCGCGCCGAACCCGAGCTCGCGGGCGAGCTTCCGGTGGCGCTCTACGACGTCGTCTGGGAGCCGACCGTCGTTGAGCTCCGCCTCGACCTCGTGGGGGATGAGCTCACGGTCGACGAACTCTCGAGCCCGCCGCTGGAGCTCCCGGTCCTCCTCCGTCATCGGGTACGGCAGACGAGCCTCCCGTGGCTCCCCGCTCGAACCGGTCGAGAGAGCCGGCCCAAGCATTGACTGAACGTTCAGTTTATCTTGGGAACTCGAGCGCACGCGAATCGCATCGAGGGGGCGATCGTGGACGAGGGCCGGACGGAACATGTGCCGGTGTGGCGGTGACCGGCGAGTCGGTCTGGCATGATGCCCGGGAAACGGGGAGGACGTGATGGACGGAACCGGACAGCGCGGGCCGTTCGCACCGGACGAGCTGGCATCGGTGTTCCTCCCGCTCGGAACGAGCACCGGCCTGCCAGCGCGGGCGTACCGGTCCGACGAGGTCTTCGATTGGGAGATCGAGCGACTCTTCGACGCGTCGTGGGTCTGTGTGGGGCGCGCGGCCGACCTCCCGGAGCCGGGTGACCAGATCGGTGCGCGCGTGGGGTCGGAGACCATCTTGCTGGTACGCGGCGGTGACGGGATCCTGCGGGCGTTCTTCAACACCTGCCGGCACCGGGGCCACGAGCTCCTCGAAGCCGGCGAACGCGTGTGCCGGTCCACGGTCATGTGCCCGTATCACGCGTGGGTCTACGACCTCGACGGCCGGATGCGCGGGGCGCCGGGGTTCGCGGGCCTGGACCGGGACGAGTTCGGGCTGCACGCCGCGCGGGTGGAGGAGTGGCACGGCTGGGCGTTCGTCAATGCGTCCGGCGGTGCGCCGCCGCTCGCCGAGCACCTGGGGGACCTCGGGAACCACGTCCGCGACCACGAGCCCGAGCGGCTCCTCGTGGGCGCGGAGCACCGCTACGTCGTCGAGTCGAACTGGAAGATCGCCCACGAGAACTACCACGAGTGCTACCACTGCTCGAACATCCACCCCGAGCTGTGTGCGGTGACGCCGCCCGAGAGCGGCCGCGACCTGCGGCCGGCCGGCGTGTGGTCGGGCGGGTTCATGGACCTGCGCCCGGGCGCCGTCACCATGTCGCTCACCGGCGAATCCGGTGCGACGCCCCTGCGGGGGCTGGCCCCGAAGCAGCGCCGGCAGGTCCTGTACATGGGGCTCGTCCCCAACTTGCTGATCAGCCTCCACCCTGACTACGTCCTCACCCATCGGATGACGCCGCTCGCCGCCGGTCGTACGGAGATCGAGTGCCAGTGGCTGTTCTCGCCGGAGGACGTCTCGTCGCACGGGTTCGACCCGGCGTTCGCCGTGGAGTTCTGGGACATCACCAACCGCCAGGACTGGCACGCCATCGAGTCGGTGTACCGGGGAATGGGATCCCGGGGGTTCGTTCCCGGCCCGCTCTCGGAGCGCGAGGGGTGTGTCCGGCTGTTCGACGTGCTGATGGCGCGGGCGTACCTCTCCGGACAGCCGGTCCCACCGCTGGCGGAGGACCTGGCGCAGCTCGTTCGCTGACGCCGGCCGGTCAGGGGCAGGTCGCAGCCGACGGCTTCGGGCTGGAGACCGCAGTCACGGCGGGCAGACGTGGCGGTGGGGGCCGGGCATGATGTCGCGCTACTCGGCCGGCCTGAGGTCATGTCCTGCGACCCCGCATGCGTACTCGATGCGGCGCCGCACATCGATCGGCGCTAGTCTCGCCGGCGTGGCGGACCTCGACGGCGCGGTGATCGTGCTTCACGGCACGAGGACTGGGGGGAGGGCGGAATGATCGAGGGCCGGATGTACGTCGACGGGGCCTGGTGCGACGCCCTGGATGGCAAGCGGTTCGACGTCGTGAACCCCGCGACCGGGGCGGCGTTCGCGTCGGTCCCCGACGCGCAGCCGGCCGACGCGGAGCGCGCCGTCGGGGCGGCCCGCGCGGCGTTCGACGACGGCCGGTGGTCGATCGCGACGAGCGAACGCGAACGCGGCCGGGCGCTGTTCCTGGTCGCCGAGGCCATCCGCCGGGAACGGGACCGCCTGGCGGAGCTCGAGGTCCGGGACTGCGGCAAGCCCATCGGCGAGGCCCGCGAGGACATCGACGAGGCCGCGTTCATCTTCGAGTACTACGCGGGCTGGGCCACGAAGGTCAGCGGCGAGATCCCGCCGGTCGGCCGTGGTGCCATCAGCCTCGTCGTGAAGGAGCCCGTCGGCGTCGCGGCCTGCATCACGCCGTGGAACTACCCGCTCGTGATGGCCGTGCAGAAGGTCGCGCCCGCGCTCGCCGCCGGGTGCACGGTCGTCCTGAAGCCGGCCGAGCAGACCCCCATGACGGCGCTCGAGCTGCCGCGGTTCCTCGAGGAGGCGGGCGTCCCGGCGGGAGTGTGCAACGTGATCACCGGGTTCGGCGAGACGGCCGGCGCGCCGCTCGTCCGGAGCCCCCTGGTCGACAAGGTCGGGTTCACCGGCTCGCTCGAGGTGGGGAAGACCGTGATGCGGGAGGGCGCGGACACATTGAAGCGGGTCACGCTCGAGCTCGGCGGGAAGTCGCCGAACATCGTGTTCGCCGACTCGTCGTTCGACGAGGCCATCGAGGGCACCTGCAACGGCATCTTCTGGAACCAGGGCGAGATCTGCTCCGCGGGGAGCCGGGTGTTCGTCGAACGGTCGATCTACGACGACGCGCTGCAGGCCATGGTCGACCGGGGGCGCGAGGTGAAGCTGGGCGACGGGCTGGATCCGGAGACCACCATGGGGCCGCTCGTCTCCGGCGAGCAGCGGGACCGCGTCGTCTCCTACATCGAACACGGCCGCAGGGAGGGCGCGCGCGTGGCCCTGGCCGAGGCACCGCCGTCCGACGGCCCCCTCGCCGGGGGGTTCTTCGTCCCGCCCACCATCCTGTACGACGTGGACAACCGGATGCGGATCGCCCGCGAGGAGATCTTCGGCCCGGTCATGGCCGTGATGCCGTTCTCCGACGTGGACGAGGTCGTGGACCTGGCGAACGACACCGACTACGGCCTCGCCGCGGCGGTGTGGACCCGCGACGTCAAGAAGGCGTTCCGTGTGGCCCGGGCGCTCCGGGCCGGCACGGTGTGGATCAACGACTCGCAGCCGGCCCCGACCGAGGCGCCGTGGGGCGGGTTCAAGCAGTCGGGCGTCGGGCGGGAGCTGGGGTCGCACGGCATCGAGGACTACCTCGAGGCCAAGCACATCTACGTGAACCTGTCGGACTGACCGGCGGCCGCGGCGCGGTGCGGCCTACGCCGCAGTGGAGGCCTTCCGGGCCGTCGCCGGCCTGCGGGCGACCCGCACGGCGTTCGGTCGGGCCGGCCTCGGAGCCGCGTCCTGCGCCTCCAGCGCCACACGCATGCGTTCGAGCTCCTTCCGCATCGCGCGGATCTCCTCCATCAGCTCCTCGAACGATCCGGAGAGCTGGTCGCTGATGGCGTTCGTGAACACCGGCACCTCCTCGTGGCCCGCCCGAGCGGGGCACAACCGTCCTTGCCCCGCTTCGGCCACGGCCAAACGCGGAGCACCGCTCGTTCAGCCGTCGGAGAGCTCGAACGGGCTCCCCGGCCGGAACTTCGGCGCGTACTCCTCCGCGTCCTCGGACGCCGGCGAGAACTCGACCACCAACGGGCGGCGTTCGAGCGACCGGCCCGTTCGCCGGTCGCGGAGGTCCACCACGAGGTTGGCCCGGTCGCGGTCGAACAGCCCCAGCCCGTCGCGCGCGTAGACCTCGGTCAGCACCGACGGCGCGATCGCCATCTGCACCTTCAGCCCCTCGTCGTCCGCCACCACCTCGACCCGGATCAGCGGCTTGCCCTCACCCATGCGTCCCCCTATCCGAAGTGCTCGATGAGCGAGTGCGTCCGGGGGCCGTCGCGGTAGTCGCCGACCGCGAACGCGGTTCCTCCGGTCGTCGCGATCCCCGACAGCTCGTTGTCGTCGTTGCCCGTGTTCGGGCTGGTCATGATCGTCCAGTGCGACCCGTTCCAGTGTTCGAGGAGCGTCCGGTTGTTGCCGCCGGCCGCGGCGTGCAGGCCCACGGCCCAGATGTCGGTCGGGGAGAACGCACCCACGTCGGCCAGCTGCGTGCTGTCCGACCCGACCTCGGGGCTGGGGACGACCCTCCAGGCCGTTCCGTTCCAGTGCAGGGTGAGCGTGACGTACGGGCTCCGGAACGCGTCACCGACCGCCCAGACGTTGGTTGGCGACAGGACGACGAGCCCGTTGATCTCGTCGTTGCCTGGGATGCTCGGCGTCGTCTGTACCTTCCACGCCGTGCCGTTCCACCGCTCGACGAGCGGCTTGGACGAGCCGACGTCCGAGCTGAACCCGGCCGCCCAGGCGTTGGTCGCCGACGTGGCGGCCACCGCAAACAGGCTGGCATTGTTGGTCCCGCCGTTCGGGCTGGGCTTCCGGGTCCACGTGTGGCCGTTCCAGTGCAGGATCAGCGTCCTCGAGATCGAGTGCGCCCCGTAGCTGCCGACCGCCCAGGCATCCGTGGCCGACCGGACGGTCACTCCGTTCAGGGAGTTGTCGCCGGTCCCGATGGTCGGGCTGGGGACGATCTTCCAGGCCGCGCCGTTCCACCGCTCGATCAGCGTGGCCTCACGTGAGCCGTCGTTGAACTCGCCGACCGCCCAGGCGTTCGTGGCGGAGGACGCCGCGACCGCCCTGAGATCGCCGTCCGAACCAGCCGGGTCCGCGGCCTGCTGCTGCACCCACGCGGTGCCGTTCCACCGCTCGATCAGCGGGTGCCGGACGAGCGTGTCGTCGAACTGGCCGACCGCCCACCCGTTGCACGTCGACGTCATGGTCACGTCGCGTAGCGCATAGCTCAGCGCCTGCTGGTCGGGCGTGCCCGTCGGGTTCCAGCTGTGGCACACCCTTGGCGCCGCGAGCACCGCGCCGGGCGTGACCAGCGCCCCGCACACGGCGACGGCGGCGACCACCGTCACGACCCGCCACCGGCCCCTGCGCGCGCCTTCCGCCCGTCGACCTCGCGCACCCCCGCTCCGGCCGGCCCGCCCGAACGACCACCCTCCCGCCATGCCGCGCCTCCCTTCGAGGAAGCCGCAGTCTCCCGGGCCCCGCCGGGCGAGTCAATCGAATGGCGGAGCGTCAGGGGAGCGCGACGATCTCCGGGGACGTGGTCCGCTCGCTCGAGTGCACCGCGAGCTGGACCCTGACGCTGTTGACCGTCCACTGGCGGAGCGTCACCACCTCGGATCACAGGACCGATCCGGAACCGGAGGGGGCAGAGTCGTCGTACATGCAGCGATGCGTTCACGACGGTGGGGACGATTGGTTGGCGTCGCCATGTGCGCCGGCCTCTGGGCGTCGTGCACGGCGGGCGCTCCGCCGCCCGAGCGGTCGGCGACAGCCTCCGGCGCGACCATCGTGGTGTCACCGCCATCGTCAGCGTCGCCGCCCTCGCCGTCGAGTGGAGGCCCCGCGCCGGCGCCGCCGGGCGGGGAGATCGCGTTCCATTCCGATCCCGGCGGCAACGACGACACGTACGTGATGCGTGCGGACGGCACCCACGCCGAGCCGGTGACGTTCCGCGTCGAGACGGTCGGGCAGCCGGCCTGGTCGCCGGCCGGCGAGCGTCTGGCCATGGAGTGCTGCTCGTTCTCCCAGGACCGGGTGATGGTGGCGAACGCCGACGGCACCGGCCTGCGGACGGTGTCCGGCTCCGTGCCCGGGGCGAGCTCGCCTGCGTGGTCGCCGGACGGCGGCCGCATCGCGTTCGAGTCCGAAGCGCGGCGCGCGATCTACGTGGTCGGCCTCGGACGCGGCAGCCGGCCCAGCCGGCTGACCTCGGGGGCAGGACCGGCCTGGTCGCCCGACGGCATGCGGTTGGCGTTCTTCCGGCGGATCGACGGCGGAGACGACGTGTTCGTGCTCGATCTCGGGTCGGGCCGTGTCGAGCGGCTGACGAGCGCTCGGGGTGACGACGTGTCCCCCGCCTGGTCGCCGGACGGCCACCGCATCGCCTTCGTGTCGAAGCGCGACGGCGACGAGGACGTCTGGGTCATGGACGCCGACGGGATGCGCCAGATCGACGTCTCTCGGGACGACGATCCCGACGAGGGCGTCGCCTGGTCGCCCGACGGCCGCCGCCTGGCCTTCGTGCGGTACCGGAATGGGGCGGACCCGCACTCGATCGGGATCGGCGACGCGGAGGTCGTGATCGCGAACGCCGATGGGAGCGGACGGTTCGACGTGACCCGTTCGCCGGACTGGGAGGGCGACCCGGCGTGGTCGCCCGACGGGACGCTCCTCGCGTTCACCCGGCGAACCGACCACGCCGAGATCCTCACGATCCGGCCGGACGGCACCGGCGAGCGGCTCCTCGCCGGCGTCGAGGGGACAGCGAACGACTGCTGCGCGGCCTGGCGTCCCGGGCACTGACGCCGGCCGCGCGCGCAGTTGCAGTTGAACCCGGGCTTCCGGCCTCAGGAGGCCTTGGCACGGCCCCGGCCGGTCACCTTCTTCACGGCCTCCTTGCCCGCGTCGAGGATCGCGAGGATCGGCCCGCCGATCACGTTGCCCGGCGGCTCGTCGGGAGCGCGCGGGTGCGGGCGCTTGGGCGCCGCGGGCTTGGCTCGCTCCATGAGGTCGCCGAGCTCCGCCAGCTGTGTCCGCGACAGCGCCTTGCGGACCTTGGGGAACATGTCCCCCTCCTCCTCGTCGATGTGGTGGCGCACCGACTCGATGAGGACGGTGACCTTGGCGTCGTAGCGCTCGTCCTTCGGGTCCATCCCCTCCAGCTCGGAGAGGGTCCACTTGACGATGTGGTGTTCCTCGAGGGACTCGAGGACGTCGTCCTCGGTCTCCTCGATCGCGTGGCGGACCGACGGGTAGAAGACCTGTTCCTCGATCGCCGCGTGGACCGAGAGCTCCTCGGTGATCTGGTCGACGAGCTTCTTCTTGGTGGCGTACGCGCGGTCGCCGGCCTGTTCGAACTTCCGGAACAGCCCCTTGACCGTCCGGTGGTCCTCCTTCAACAGCGTGATGGCGTCCATGTGGCTCCCTTCGCTCGGACTTCCGTCCTCACCCTGTACCCAGCCGTCGGAGCACAAATCCCGGGCACGGTGCGAATCGGTCCAAAGGGGTGGACCCGCGGAAGCGGACCGCCTAGCATCGAGGCCTCCGCCCGACCCGGGAAGCGCCCATGTTCGTACGTCGCATCGCCCCGCTCGCCCTCGTCGTCCTGCTGGTCGCCACCGCCGGTGCGACCAGGCGCGACCGTGTGCCGCAGCCGCCGGCCACGCCCGCGATGACCGGCTCGCCCAACCTCCGGCCGTACGCCGGACCCGGCATGTGGGTCGACATCTTCGACACCACGGCGCTTTCGGACCCCGCCCGCGCGGTGACCACCATGGCCGCGAACGGCATCCGCACGCTGTACCTCGAGACCGGGAACTGGCGCCATCCCCACGCGGTCGTCCACCCCCGCCAGGATGGGGAGCTCATCGAGGCCGCGCACGCCCGCGGCATGCGGGTGGTGACCTGGTACCTGCCGGAGTTCGCCGACGTGGACACCGACTTCCGCCGCGTGATGCACTCGATCAGGTTCACGACGCGCCATGGGCAGCGGGCGGATTCGTTCGGACTGGACATCGAGGCGCCCGAGGTCGAGCCCACGACCAGGATCCAGAACCTGCTGGCGTTGTCGGCGCGGATCCGTTCCGGCGTCGGATCCGGGTACGCGCTGGGCGCGATCATCCCGTCGCCGCGGGGCATGATCCGGGTGCCGGACTACTGGCCGAACTTCCCGTACGCGGAGCTGCCGTCGTACTACGACGTGATCCTGCCGATGTCGTATTACACGTTCCACTACGAGGGCGCGAAGGCGGCGCGCGGCTACATCAGCGACAACATCTCGATCATCCGGCAGCGGACCGGCCGCGTGGACATCCCGATCCACCCGATCGGCGGGCTCACGGCCGACACCTCGCCGTACGAGGCCCGCGCCGTTGTGGAGGCGGCGAGGGAACGGGGCGTGACCGGCGTGAGCCTGTACGAGTACGGCGACATGACTCCGGCGCAGTGGGCGGCGCTCCGCGAGATGCCCGTGCAGCCGGGGGTGAGAACTGCCTCGCCGGCCCCGCTGCCGTCGACGGGCGAGGCGGGCAACCTGCCCGGCGGCGACACGCGCCATCCAAAGGAGGCGTTCTTCCGAGCGGGCCCCGAGGCCGGTCCGGTCCGGCTGGAGTTCGAGGCGTTCGACGCGGGGGCCGGGGAGATCGAGATCGACGTCAACCGGCGGATGGTCGGCTCCGTCTGGCGGGGACCGGATGGCGCGTGGAGCGGGATGCGCCGGCGCGTGATCCCGGCCTCCGTGCTGCACGCAGGATCCACCAATCTCATCTCGTTCGTCGCCGCCGGGAACGCCCCGCACTGGAGCACGTGGGGGGTTCGTTCGGTTTCCGTGGAACCGGCGTAGTTGGGTGCCGCGGCCGGTTTCGGTCGGCGACAATGGGATGGCCACGCGCGCCCGCAACCCAAGTGAGAGGAAGAACCGATGGACCACGACGACGACACGCCCGCCGGCGGCACACCTCCCGGCGACGACGAATCGCAGCGCCCGACCGTGGAGCACCCCATCGCGGGGTCGCCTGCGGGCTCACCGTCGGGTGAGCACACCGCCCCACCGCCCGAGCACGTCCCGGCCCCCACCGAGCAGTTCCCGCCGGCGGCGGACCACGGCTACGCGACGCCCCCGCCGCCGGTGACGCCGGCCGGCGGTGGCGGTGGGTCCACGTTCGGTCCGCAGGAGCCGGAGCGGCCCAAGCGGCGCAACCCCGTCAAGCTCGTCGCCCTCGTCGCGCTCGCCGTGCTGCTCCTCGGCGGGGTGGCGTTCGCCGGCGTCATGCTCGTGAACACGACCTCGGCCGCGCCGGACGCCATGGCGAAGATGGTCCCGGCGTCGGACCAGCTGTACGTCACCGCCTACCTCGATCCCGGCGCGGACCAGAAGCTCAACCTCCGCGACCTGCTCGAGCGGTTCCCCGCGATGCAGGGCAAGGACCCGGCGCAGAAGCTCGATGAGACGCTGGAACAGGCCCTCAAGCCAACCGGCCTCTCCTTCGCCGATGACGTGAAGCCATGGCTCGGCTCGCAGATCGGCGCGGCGGGGACCATCGACGACCAGGGGCAGCCCGACGTCGCCGTGATGATCGCGACGAAGGACGACCAGAAGGCCCTCAATACCATGAAGCGGCTCGAGGGGCTGTCCTCGAACGCGAACGTCACCTGGAGCTCCCAGACGTACCAGGGCGTCGCCATCCGTGTGGGACAGGGCCCCCAGGAGGGCGTCTCGGGGGGGCCGCTCAGCGGGTTCGCCGGCAACCCTGCCTACGCGGTCGTCGACCACACGCTGGTCGTCGCCACCAATCCGGCCGCGCTGAAGGGGGTCATCGACGCCGACCAGGGGCGTGGAGGCGCGCTGTCCGACGACGCGAGCTTCCAGAAGGCACGCGACGCCCTGCCGGACGAGGTCCTGGGGATGGCGTACCTGAACGTCGGCGACGTCGTCGACCGGGTCCTGCCCCAGCTCGAGGCGGGGGCGGGGTTCGCCGCTCTGCCTCCCGGCTGCGGCGGGGACCAGCTGAACACGAGCCTCGACTCGCTGCGGGCGTTCCGGGGGCTGGCGTTCTCGGCGACCGCGCAGACGGACGGGCTGCAGCTCGACGCGGGGCTCGCCCTCGACCGGTCGAAGCTGCCCTCGGGCGCGGCAACAGCGGTGGCCTCCGGTCACCAGAACGCCGCGCTGTCGTTCGTCCCGCAGGACTCGTACGGGGTGCTGGCGTTCGAGGGGGCAGGTTTGGTGAACACCGAACTCTCGGGGCTCGCGAAGTGCCAGCCGGAGATCCGGCGGCGAATCGACCAGCTGGGGATCAAGGACGTCCTGTCGAACCTGTCCGGCGACATGGCGGTCTCGGTCGGGCCCGGCGCGCAGGGGCGCCCCGGCGGCGCCCTGGTGGCGGCCGTGAAGGACGAGGCCAAGATGCGGTCGGCGCTCGACGCGCTCGCCGGCAAGCTCGCCGGTCACGGACCGGCCAGGTTCGTATCGGAGTCGTACAAGGGCGTCACGATCAAGTCGCTGCAGAGTTCGACGCCGTCCGACTCGGGCATCGCCCCGTCCTGGGCGGTGACCGATGGGGTCGCGATCGTCGGGACCACGCCGGACGACGTCAAGGCGGCCATCGACGCGCATGCCGGTGACGACATCACGTCGTCGTCGACGTTCAAGGAGGCCGCGGCACGGATCGACCTGAACAACGGCTCGCTGTTCTACGCGGACGTCTCGAAGATCCTGGACGCCGTCGAGCAGCAGATGCCGTCGGGCGACCTGGCCGGGTTCCAGCAGGTCACCGCGAACCTCCGCCCGGTCAAGGCGACCATCCTGCAGTCGGGGCTCGGGGGGGACGTGTTGACGGTCCGGTGGTTCTTCCTGGTCCCGTGACCCGTGGCTGACGGCGCTCCGTCCGTCGAGGAGGCCTGGATGGGGCTCGCCCTCGACGAGGCCCGGGCCTGCCTTGGGTGGCACGACGTGCCGATCGGGGCGGTGGTGGTCCGCGACGGCTCGGTCGTGGGCGCGGCGGGCAACCAACGGGAGCGGCTCGGCGACCCCACCGCCCACGCAGAGGTGCTGGCCATCCGGCAGGCGGCCGCCGCCGTCGGCGGATGGCGCCTGGACGGGTGCACGCTGGTCGTCACGCTGGAGCCGTGCGCGATGTGCGCCGGCGCGATCGTCCTGGCCCGCGTCCCGCGGGTGGTGTTCGGGGCTCCCGACCCCAAGGCGGGGTTCGCCGGATCGCTCGGCGACCTGCTTCGCGACCCCCGGCTGAACCACCGCGCCGAGGTCTCGGGGGGCGTCCTGGCCTCCGAGTGCGGCGACCTGCTGCGGGCGTTCTTCCGCGACCGCCGAACCCCGGTCTGACCGCGCCCGCGCTCTCGAAAGGCCGGCCGGCGACCGCTGCTAGACTCGCCCGCGGAGGCGTGCCGGAGCGGACGAACGGGACCGCCTCGAAAGCGGTTAGGGGCTTGACCGCCCCTCGCGTGTTCGAATCACGCCGCCTCCGCCGGCATTGACGGCCCGCCGGGCCGCCGTCCCAACCCCCCCCGGGACGGCGGCCCATCTTCACGTCGGACGCTCTCGGTCAGGGCCGGAACCAGAACCGCAGCCGCTGCCACCACGAGCGGCCGGCGGCCGACTCCGCCTCCTTCCGCCGCCGGGCCTCGCGGGCGGCACGCTCGATCGATTCCTGCTGCTCGTGCATGGCCTCGGGGCGGAGGTTCCTCGGATCGCCGCCGGCCCCGCCACCCGGCCGTCGCCAGCTGCCCACGGCGCGGATGCTACGCGCGTCCTCGCGGCCGGGCACCACAATCATCGGATGGACGGCGGGGCGGAGGTTCCTTCCGGCGCCGGTGTGCACCTGGCCTGGTCGCGCGTCCCGGCCCGCGTGGCCGCGGCGGTCGAGGAACGGCTCGGGTCCCGCATCGCGGACGTGGATGACCGGCCGGGAGGGTTCTCGCCCGGGGCGTCGGCGCGCCTCCGGTTGGCGGACGGGCGGACGGCGTTCGTCAAGGCCGTCTCGGCGGAGCAGAATCCACACTCGCCGGCCATGCACCGGGCGGAGGCGCGGATCACCTCGGCGTTGCCGGCCGGTGCGCCGGCTCCCGAGCTCCTGTTCGTCCACGACGACGGCCAATGGGTGGCGCTCGGGTTCGCGGACGTCCACGGGCGCGAGCCGGCGGTCCCGTGGATCGCGGACGAGCTCGCCCGCGTGCTGGCCGCGGTGGCTGACCTGCACGTCGCGTTGACGCCGCCGCCCGTCGCCGCGCCGGCGGTCGGTGAGCGGCTGGGGCCGCTGTTCCGGAACTGGAGAGACCTGGCGTCGGGACGGTTCGCACCGGTCGAGGGGATGGATCCGTGGGGGCTGCGGAACCTCGAGCGGCTGGCCGGGCTGGAGTCCCGCTGGGAGCTCGCCTCGGCCGGGGGCACCCTGCTCCACGGCGACCTCCGGGCCGACAACCTCCTGCTCACGCCGGACCGGGTGGTCTTCGTCGACTGGCCGCACGCGTCGGTGGGAGCGCCCTGGGTCGACCTCGTGTTCCTGCTGCCGAGCGTCGCCATGCAGGGCGGACCCGCGCCGGACGCGGTATTCGACGGACATCCATCGGCTCTCGGCGCCCCGGCCGAGGCCGTCGATGCGGTGTTGGCCGCGCTGGCCGGGTACTTCCACGTGCGCGGGCTGCTCCCCCCGCCGCCCGGGCTGCCGACGCTCCGCGCCTTCCAGTCCGCGCAGGGCGTGGAGGCGCTCGCGTGGCTCCGCCGGCGCACCGGATGGGACTGAGCGGGCGCTGCCCGTTCCGTACAATCGGCCCGGTGGCTTGCCCGAGCGGACGAAGGGGCACGCCTGGAGAGCGTGTAGGGGGGCAACTCCCTCCCGGGTTCGAATCCCGGAGCCACCGCCAGCCAGCCAGCCGCCGCCAGCAAGCCTGAGCTCGTGCCCCTTGCGAGTAGCACGGCAGTCGACAGAATGCCGCCTTAGCGCGTCGGGTTCGGGGGTAGACGCTAGTGACGAGGTTGACGGCAAACTTCCCGGGTTTCCCCCGGTTGCCCCGCCCGATGACCGGCCCTACCGTGAAAACGAGAAGCGGATGAAGGGACTCGTCGACATGCGGCGGAGCGGCGTTCGTGACCGGAGGTCGAGACACCAGGCCCTCGGCACCGAAGGGAGGGGCAGGTCCAGGCGGACCTGGGGGATGGCACTGATCATGGCAGCCGCGATCCTCGTGACCACCTCCGTTCCCGCGTTTGCGACGCCTGGCGCTCTCGATCGCACCTTCGGTGGCGACGGCAAGGTGACCACGCCGATCGGAACGAAGGCGGAGGGTGCCGCTGTCGCCGTCCAGTCCGATGGTCGGATCGTCGTTGCGGGTGACGCGACCGTGGGGGGTTCCAAGCAGTTCGCCCTGGCCCGGTACGAGTCCGGTGGGACGCTCGATCACACCTTCGGGGGCGACGGCAAGGTGACCACCCGGATCGGAACGAAGGCGGAGGGTGCCGCTGTCGCGTCCAGTCCGATGGTCGGATCGTCCTTGCGGGGGATGCGACCCTCGCCGGTTCGAATCAGTTCGCGCTGGCCCGGTACATGCCGGACGGGATCCTCGATCACACCCTCGGCGGCGATGGCAAAGTGACCACCGCAATCGGAACGTGGGCGTATGGCACTGCCGTCGCCATCCAGCCAAATGGTCGGATCCTCGTGGCGGGGGATGCGGCGGTCGGGCGTTACACGCGGTTCGCCCTATCCAGGTACAAGCCCGATGGGACCCTCGACACGTCCTTTGGAGGCGGCGACGGCAAGGTGACAACGGCGTGGCCGATCGGCACGAGCGCCTATGGCGATGCCATCGCCATCCAGCCCGATGGTCGGATCGTCGTAGCGGGCGTGGCGGGGACGCTCGTGGGAAATGAATCTTGGTTCGCCTTGGCCAGATACAAGCCCAATGGGACCCTCGACTCGACCTTCGGCGACCACGGCAAGCTGATCACGCCGGTCGGAGTCATGGCGGCGAGTGCGGCCGTCGCCATCCAGCCCGATGCTCGGATTGTCGTTGCGGGGGACGCCCTCGTCGGGGAGTCGGACCGGTTCGCCCTGGCCCGGTACAAACACGATGGGGCCCTCGACAAGACCTTCGGCGGCGACGGCAAGGTGACGACGCCGATCGGAACGAGAGCGTTCGGCGCTGACGTCGCCATCCAGACCGATGGACTTATCGTCGTGGCGGGGGAGGCGTCTTCCGAGAATTCCGGTCGGTTCGCCCTGGCCCGGTACAAGCCCAATGGCACCCTCGATCGCACCTTCGGCGGCGGCGGCAAGGTGACCACGCGCATCGGAACGAGCGCGGAAGGGGCCGGGATCGCAATGCAGCCCGACGACCGGATCGTCGTTGCTGGTGATGCGACCGTCGGGGGCACGAAGCAGTTCGCATTGGCCCGGTATCTCGACACCTGAGTCGAGGAGGATCTCATGGGATCGGGTCGATCGAAGTGGCTGTGGATTCCCTTCGCCTCGGTCCTGCTTTCGATGACGGCCATTCCCGCGGTTGGATGTGGTCTCCCCGCCTCCTTCCATCGAGCGTCCGCCAGGGCGGGCATGAACACCGCCGCCGCCCAAGACTTCCGCGCCGCCCGGAAGGCAGCCTTGCGGATGAGGGATGGAGTGCTCGACCCCAGCTTCGGAGGCGACGGGCGGGTGACCACGGGGTTCCCGTCGAGATCCGCAGCCGGTGCGGACCTCGCGATCCAGGCCGACGGGAGGATCGTCGTGCTGGGGACCTCATGGCACGGCGATCGCTCACCCAGGGCGGCCCTGGCCCGCTACCTCCCCGACGGGCACCTGGACCCGTCGTTCGGCGGAGACGGACGAGTGAGCACCCGCCTCTGGATCAGGGGCGGCGGCTTCGGTGGCGGCCTCGCCATCCAGCGCGACGGCAGAATCGTGGTCGCCGGCGGAGCGGCGACGCCGGGTGGGCCAAGCGGGTTCGCCGTGGCGCGGTACCTGGACAACGGAGCGCTCGATCCCACGTTCAGCGCGGACGGCAGAGCCGTGACGCGCGTCGGTTCCGGCATTTCTTCGGGGAGCGGCGTTGCCATCGACCCCGATGGCAGGATCGTCGTCGCGGGGACCGTTCAGCCGCGCCATGGACGCTCGGTGATCGCCGTCGTTCGCTATCTCTCCCACGGGGGGCTCGATCGCTCCTTCGGCGGCGACGGGAAGGTGATCACCCATGTGGGCACCGCATCCGACGAATCCGGCGGGGTGACCATCCAGCCCGACGGAAGGATCTTGGTCGTGGGAACCGTCTTTCGGGGGCACACCTCCGCGATGTGGGTGGCCCGATACCTGCCTCACGGCCGGCTGGATCGATCGTTCGGCACGGACGGGTGGGTCATCACCCGCTCCGGGGTGATTCCGCACATCGGGGGCACCGGTGAAGGCAACGGGGACGCGGTGGCCGTCCAGCCCGACGGCAAGATCGTGGTCGCCGGCACCTACAAGATGGGTGACCTCGAGGACACCACGCTCGGTCTCGTTCGATACCACCCCAACGGATCACTCGATCGAACCTTCGGGCGCAGGGGCAAGGTCGCCGGCGACCTCGGGGGTGATGCGTATGGCGCCGACCTCGTCATCCAGCCCGACGGGAAGATCGTGGTGGCGTCGGAGGGGTATGCGGGGCGCTATCTCGCCGACGGCAGGCTTGATCCTGCTTTCGGCACCCGTGGTGAAACCGGCTTCTTCACCCCTTGGCGAGGCATCGCCGATGCCGTCGCGATGCAGTCAGACGGCAGGATCGTTGTTGGAGGCTCGATCATCCGAAGGTGGGAAGGACTGTTCGCCGTCGCCCGCTACAAGTAGTTCCTCGCGCACTCAACATGTCCGCGCCTGTGTCCGGTTGACTCAACTCTCCAAGAGAAGACCGGTACATAGGATCGGCCCGCGGGCTCGATGGAGGCCTGATTCGCGCTCTGCTTTGATCTTGCGTCCCTCTCCGCTGGGGAGTACAAGCGCTCCGGGACGGAGGGACATGAGCCAGGACAGCCGCATCGGTCAGGAGATCGCCGGCTTCACCATCGAGTCCCTGCTCGGCCGGGGCGGCATGAGTGTGGTGTACCTGGC
Organism: uncultured Actinomycetes bacterium; assembly: GCA_963772375.1. GTDB lineage: Bacteria > Actinomycetota > UBA4738 > UBA4738 > JACQTL01 > DATBHM01. The sequence continues at coordinate 232,419 of CAVYXG010000007.1, read as the reverse complement.
CACCCAGGCCTTCCCTGCTCGGAAGGTGGCTTTCAAGCTCCTGGCTCCCGAGCTCGTGGACGAGCCAGGGTTCCGGGAACGGTTCATCCGGGAGTCCAACGCGGCTGCGTCCCTCGACCACCCCAACGTTATCCCCATCTACGGGGCGGGGGAGTCCGATGGGGTCCTGTGGATAGCCATGAGGTACGTGGATGGAACCGACCTCGCCCACCTCGTTCAGGAGTTCGGTGCCCTGGCGGCTGACAGAACGGTTCACATCATCGAACAGGTGGCCTCCGCGTTGGACGCCGCCCATGAGATCGGACTGGTCCACCGTGATGTGAAGCCTGGCAACGTCCTGCTGACCAAGTCTGACCACGCCTATCTCACCGACTTCGGGATCACGAAGCGTAGGGAGGCCGGCACTGAGTTCACCAAGACCGGGGACTTCCTCGGCACGGTGGACTACGCGGCCCCGGAGCAGATCAAAGGCGAACCGGTCGACGGCCGGGCCGACGTCTACTCCCTGGGGTGCGTGACCTACGAATGCCTGACCGGGGGGCCGCCGTTCCACCGGGAAGCTGAGGTGGCCGTGCTGTACGCCCACGTACAGGACCCCCCGCCGAAGGCCAGGGCAGCGCGGCCGGACCTGCCCGCAGCGGTCGACGAGGTCCTGGCCAAAGCCATGGCCAAACGGGCGGACCGTCGCTATGCGAGCGCTGGGGAACTGGCCGCTGCGCTCCGCCGGGAACTGGGTCCGGCCACCGGCGAGGTGGCGCTGACCCGCCCTCGTCGCCGAGTCTGGCCGTGGGTCGCAGGCGCGGTAGCGGCGATGGCCATCGCGGTGGCGTTGGTGATCCTGTTCGCGGGCGGGAGCCCCTCGAACCCCCCCTTCGTACCGGGCCCGAACACCGTGGCCGTGATCGACCCGGCCACCAACACGATCGTGGACGGCCTGGGCCTCGGGCAGGGGGCCGAGCCCAAGGGCATCTCCTACGATCCAACAACCGGAGAGGTGTGGGTGGCCAACTTCGGCCTCCGCACCGTGACCGGGATCGACCCGGTGACTCGCCGCGCATCGCCCGGCTACAGCGCCGGTGCTGGGGCTCCAACGGCGATCGCGGCCGGTGAGGGAGCGGTGTGGATCGCCAATGGTTTCGGGGGCACCGACACGGTGTCGGTGTTCGATCCTAAGCAGCACCAGATCACGGCGAGGGTGCCCGGCGTCGCGGGTCCATCGGGGATCGCCATCGGATCGGGTTTCGTGTGGGTCACGGGCAACGATAGCGGCGCTGTGTACAAGATCGATCCTTCCACAAAGCAGGTGCAGGCCACCATCAACTTGAAGAGCAAGTCAACCTCCGATCCGGGACCAGGAGGGATCGCCTGGAGCAAGGACGGCATCTGGGTTGCGGAGAGCCTCATCACATACGTCGCCCGCATCGCCCCCCACACCGGCAAGCTGGTAGCCAACAACATCCCGGTCGGCAACGATCAGCCGACCGCGATCGCGGTTGGCGCAGGCGCGGTGTGGGTGACCAGCCAGCAGGCAAGCACTGTCACCGAGATCGACCCGAGCACGAACGGGGTCACCCGGAGCTTCCAGGTCGGAGCCGGCCCCACCGCGATCCTGGCCACGGCCTCCGGCGTGTGGGTGGCGTGCAGCCGGGCCGGCCAGGTGTGGCGCATCGAGCCCGAAACTCACGAGCCCGTGTCCAAGATCAACGTGCATGGCAGTCCCCAGGGCTTGGCCCTCGTCGACGGGAGGATCTGGGTCACGGTCTCGCCGGAGTGAGCCGCCAGACGGACCCGGGCAAGCTGGTGGGCGAGACCTGACGCTGAGGCGCTACGATCTGTCGGCCCTGATCGCTGCCGGCGTCAGGGCGATTCGGTCGAGCGCAGGTGACGCATTGGCTTGATCCCACGAGAAACTCGCGACTCGCGGTGACGTCAGCCTGGTCGCGGTCTGGGACATGATCGGAATCCAGGGCACGACCTGCTCCATCAGGTAGCGGTCCACGGTCGCCCAGCAGTCGATCTGGTCGCTCCCAGTTCGTGCTGCGCAGTCGGTGATTCGACTATCGGCGTTCCGGACCTCCCTCACCGAGTACCCCCACCCGCGGAGCTGCCGGGGAGTCGCCCCGAGCATCGAGAAGTCAAAGGACCCGAGGTTCTTCGAGGCGAACAGGTCGGGGAAGAAGCCCGAACCGTTCGGGTAGTCGATGAACCAGTTGATCGCGAACATGGCCGATCTGGCGTCGGGGCTGCTTGCGGCGGCCAAGTGGGAAGGGTCGAGTCGATGCGATTGGACCTCGATCCCGAGCCTGCGCAGGTCGCCGATCACGACGGGGTCGAACGAGGTGGGCCACTGATCGGTCTCGATCAAGCTCACGTGCTTGCAAACTCGCGCATCACAGATGCCGTCACGGTTGGAGTCGTACTTCGACATCCGCATCTGTGCCTTCGCCGCGGCAAGGTCGAATCCGGAGGCGGACGGCATCCAGCTCGGCTGGTAGTTGATGAGGAGGTTGTCCTCGGCGGCGTCCGGGGCGAGATGGGTGGCCACCCGTGCCCCTCCGGACCCCTCGACGATGGGTTGGTCCGTTGTCTCACTCACCCACCGGTTCCGGATCGTGGTCCGGTCGACGGCCAGGTTGACGGCCCTTCGCACGTGGACGTCGTCGAACGGTGGCACGGCGAGGTTCAGCTCGATGTAGTCGACGAGGGAGTAGTCGTTCCCCCCCGAAAGTTGCTTGGCGAGCCGAGCGTCCTTCTTGAATTGCGCTTGCTGTCTGAACGAAGGGCTGGCATCGAGGATCAGATCGAGCTTCCCCCGAGCCACTTCCTCGAACAAACGGCGCTTCTCGGCCGGATAGTGCGAGACGAAATCGGCATAACTGGGGCTCGTGTTGTTGTACCCACCCACCGAAACGTCGATCTGATCGGCGTAGGCTGCTCGAAGCTGATCGGTCGAGCGATCCCAGGAAGGGTTCCGCACAAGCGTGATCCTTCCCTGGAAGAACCGCGTCGCGGTTTGCCTAAAGGGAACGAAGCCCGCGGCGGGCGATTGCTGGTCGGCCGCCTTGGAGAAATCGAGTTGTCCCGAGCCCTTGAGCATGTACGGCCCGGTGGAGACCAAAAACGGTCCATCGTCTTGGTGACTTTGCGCAACCCCCAATCGAGCGTCCGGATGGAAAGGATTCGGCGGGATGGGCGCGGCCGGGGGGAGGGCCAAGCGGTACCCGAGGTCGCCGGTTGGCGTTGTGGTTTGGACGATCAGCGTGTGGCGATCTGGCGTCTGCAAGCCCGAGATGTTCTCGGCGCGCCCGGCGGCGAAAGCGTCGAATCCCTGGATCACCGAGAAGTAGAGGACCCAGTATGAGCCCTTCACCCTCCCCTCCCGCTCGAGCGCCCGAACGATGTCCCGCGTGGTGACCTCGACGTTATTTAGGGGTGGCCCGTAGTGGATCCCTCGCTTGAGCTGGAAGATCCACGTCATCCCGTCGCTGGAGACCTTGGGCGGCCCGACGGCGAGGTCCGGCCGGATCTGCGATCCCCCCTCGTCCGTGGGTCGGCCGTTGAATGACATGAGCGTACGCAGCAGACAGCACCGAAACAGCTCGCCTGCGATCGGAGTAGCGAAGAGTTGGGGATCGAGCGTTGTGGGTAGCCTCGTCAGGATCGCCGTCCGCAGCGTTCCGCCAAGTTCGCGCGGACTCGAGACTGTCGAGGATGGACTCGACGACTCTGGCCCGCCGGATGTGCATGCAGCGGCCAGGACCGCTACGGTGGCGATGGCCAAGCCTGTGCGCCTCATATCAGACGGCCCCCAACAAACCCAAACCGGGGCCAGTCGGCGCAGTGCGGCTCGTCCCGACCTGGCGATGGCTTCACCTTGACCGCCGGAAGTGCTGCAGCCTCCACATTGTGGGAGTCAACCACCGCGCTTCGAAAAGCACCAGGCGAATGCGGGAAGGAGGGGTCAGCCAGAGCCGCCCCTGCGGCCCTGTGAGGGTCTGTGGCTCGCATGATGACTCCTTCTGCGCAATCGCCGTCTGCAAGATGAGCGCATTCTGATCTTCGAGGTCTCTCGGCGAACCTGAGGAAACCCTGGATTTCAGCTGTCCTCGCTGCCGGGGGGTGACGTTCCCGCGGCCCTATCCCCTTTCTCCCTCCGCCTTACCGGATTGAAGGACCGAAGCGGCGAGGCGAATCGGAACCTGTCCGCTCACCGGCGGCGAAGCCGAAGTGTGATCACTGAGCCCAAGGGCGCCCGCCCCTTGGGCGACTGTGCGACGACTATCACCCCACGGCCAGAATGGGCCGCCTGAGCTGGTCCGACCAGATGGACTTGTGGGAATCCCGCGGTGGCAAGCTTCCTGACTGCGGCGGCTTCAGTGAGATCGACGACATTGGGGACAACGAATAGGGATGTAGTCCCCGTCGACAGGTACAGGTGGATCATCGTGCCCAACTTGGCCGTCGAGCTCGGTGCCGGACTCTGTTCGGCCACGTCGTTGGCAGGCAACGTTGAGTTGACCCGACCATCGATGATGGCCGTGAATCCGTTCGCCTCAATTGCTTCGAGTGCCCGGTCGAGCGTTAGTCCGAGTGCATCTGGGACTCGGCCGTGGCCGGTCGGCGTGTGCACCGGCACGGGTGCCGGTCGATCGTTCAAGCTCTGGAAGGCTGCGATTGCCCCGAACAGGAGCACGACCACGACGAGGACGCCTCCAGCCGCGGTCGCCATGAGCCCGCGACGCGCCCGGCGGACCGTTCGTTCGGTGTCGAGCCCGACCGGCAAGGCCGAGGAGCGCTGATCGAGGAGATCGCGAATCTCTTGTTCGAGATCGTCCATGTCAGTGGACACCCAGTTCACCTCGCAGTCGCTGTCGAAGCGTTCCCAGACCTCTGGATACGAGCGATCGAGCCGTCCCTGGACGGCACCCCATCACTTCCGCAATTTGCGACTCAGGAAGATCCTCGTAGAACCGCAGGACCAGGGCAGTTCGCTGCCGCTCCGGAAGAGACAGCAGCCCAGTCCACAGCATGTCCCGACGTTCAAGTGTTGATCCGGGATCGGGCTCGACCTCATGCGACGTCCAACGCTGCGCCGCCCTCTCTACGGCCTGGTGGCGGAAGTAGCTCTTGGACAGGTTCACGACGGTTCGGCGCAGGTAGGCGCCGAAGGCGTCGGGTTCGCGGATATGGCCGAGCCTTCGGATCACCCGCACGAATGCGTCATGTACGAGGTCTTCTGCCGCCGCTCGGTCCCCGACGAGCAGGTAGGCGAGGCGCACGGCGTCGGGCCCGTGGCGAACGTACAGCTCGCCCAGGCGACCATGCGCCACGTCGGTACTCATCTGAGCTTCCAATCATCACCCTCGGGTCAACACATGAAGGACGCGCCGGAGTCACGTCTTGCTGCGTCGAGTGGAGGGCGCGCAAGAAGAAGGGTGTCAAGGGCCACGGGAAACTCCCCGTACGCGGCCACGAAATCTCCCCGCTGATGGCCAGCATCTCTCCCCACTGATGGCCAAGAAAAGTCCCCACTTGCCTTGCTCAGCCCAGGGGCACCACCCCCTTGCCTGACGTCGCCTCTGCCAGGCGGAAGCTCTTCTCGCCCTCGGTCACCACGGCGTGGGCGTGGTGCAGGAGTCGGTCGACCGTGGCGGTCGCCAGCGTCTTGGGCATGAGCTCGTCGAAGCCGGCGGGGTGCAGGTTCGACGACACTGCCACCGAGCGCCGCTCGTACGCGGCGTCCACGACGCGGTAGAACGCCTCCGCTGCCTCCGCTGCCTCCGCTGCCTCCGCTGCCTCCGCTGCCTCCGCTGCCTCCGCTGCCTCCGCTGCCTCCGCTGCCTCCGCTGCCTCCGCTGCCTCCGCTGCCTCCGCTGCCTCCGCTGCCTCCGCTGAGCATCCCGATGTCGTCCACCACGATGAGGTCGGCCCGGCAGATCCGGGCGACGGCCTTGGCGACGGAGTCGTCGACGCGGTGGCGGCGGATGATGGCTGCGAGGGTCTCCAGGGAGAACCAGCTGACCCGCATCCCCCGCTCCACGGCGGAGCCGCCGAGCGCCTCCAGGAAGTGCGACTTGCCCGTTCCCGAGGGACCGCACAGCGCGAGGTTCTCCCGACGCTCGACCCACTCGAGGGTGCGCAGGGCGCGCTGCGTCGGCAGCGGGATCGAGGAGGCTCGCTCGTCCCACGCCTCGAACGTCTTGCCGGAGGGGAACCCCGCGCTCCGCCGGTGGTTGGCCACCGTGGCCCGGTCCCGGCCGGCCACCTCCTCTGCCAGCAGGACCCGCAGGGCTTCGGCCGGGTCCCACCGCTGGGCCTTGGCCGTGGCCAGGACGTCCCGGGCCGCCTGACGGAGATACGGCAGCCGCAGGCGCCGCAGATGGGCGTCGACTTCGTCGAGCGGCGAGGGGTCCATGGTGGTGGTCATCGTCCGAACCCCTCCCACGCTCCCGTGCCCCGCTGCAGGCTGTGGGCGTCGGTGGCCTGCGACCGTGGCTCCTGCCCATCGCCACCGTGAGACAGGATCGCGGCGAGGGCGCCGTCTGAGAACCGTCCGCACGTCGCGGCCACCCCCAGGGCGCGGTCCACCTCGGCGGGCCCGTACAGCTTGGCGAGCTCGAGAGCCTCGGCCATCTTGTGCCGGATGCGGGAGGCCCCCACCGACGCCGCCTCGATGAGCCATTGGGTGGCACCGTCGCCGAGAGCGAGGAAGGCCTGCTCCTCGGGCGTGCGAGGCCGCGGGGTCCTCCCGAGCGGGTCGGCCGAGCGTTCGGGGTAGTGGCGGTCGTCGATCATGGGCCGGCCCGGGGTGGAGCGGCGGTGGCGGGCGACCTCGCGTGCTCCTTGCGACGCATCGACGGCGACCACGACGACCTCGTCGCCCTCGGTGCGGACCCACACCCTTCGGCCGATGAGCGAGTACGGCACCGAGTACAGGACGCTGTGGAACAACACCGTCGCGTTCGACGCCACGGTCCGGGTCTCGCCGAACGCAGTGGTGTACGGCTCGGCGGGCACCGGGTGCAGGTGCCGGCGTTCCTCGGCGAGCAGCTCGACCGGAGGTCGGCCCGTGGCCCGGTGGGGCCGGGCGTTGACCCGCTCGCAGAACGCCTCGCATGCCGCCCCGAGCTCGGCGAAGGAGCCGTAGGCGGGCAGCAGGTTCGCCTCGGTGGGGACGAGGTCGGCCTTGGCGATGCGCACGGTGGCCTCCGATCCGCCCTTGGACTCGGGGTCCGCCGGCACGCACGTCGCGATGGTCAGCCCGTAGTGTCGTGCCGCGGCGACGATCACCGGGTGGCGGACGGGGATCATGGCGATGTGGCCGGTCGTGACGGTCTTCTCATTGTCGGTCAGCCCGTAGGTGGGGACGCCCCCGAACGCGCGCACCGTCCGGTCCACCGAGGCCACGACCGTCGGCAGGGTCTTGTCGAGGATCGGGAACACCACGCGGTACCGCGACCACGCGAGCCACGCGCACCACAGCTGCGTCGGTCCCTCGGGGACCTCAGGTCCCGTCCCCTAGTCCCACTGGAACCACATCCCGGGCTCGGGGATCCACGGGCGGTACACCCGCAGACGCCCGTCCCGCCACCGCTGCTTGGCCTCGGCCACGGCCCGACGCGTCGTCCGCTCCGAGCCCTGGTAGCCGAGGGCCAAGAGCTTGTCGTGACAACGGTCGGCCCGGATGCGGCCGTGGGAGCGGTCCACCCACTCCTCGATCTTCGTCAGGAACGCGTCGATGAGCATCGGGCGGTCGATCCCGGCCGAGGGCGCCAGCCCCCCGTCGCGCATCGCCACATAGCGTTCGACGGTGTGATGGTCGACGCCGGCGAGCTCCGCAGCGGCGCGGTACGAGCCCGTCAGGTCGTAAGCCTCCAACATGTTCATGATCTCCTCGAAAGACTTCATCTGCCTCCCTCTCCAGGGGCCGACCGCGAACGTGGACGTGCGCAGTCAAACCCGGGGAGGGAGGTCCTCCTGGGAGCAGGAACGGTCAGTTGGCCTCAGGCCGGGGAGTTCTCCCGGCCGCCGGTGGGGAATTCTCGTGGCCGTACGTGGGGAGTTTCGTGGCCGCCGGTGGGGAGATTCTCACGGCCGCCGACAGTGGCCGGATCGATCATCTCGCAGTGGAAGGCGGCACGTTCGGGCGCTGGCTGAAGGACGGACCTGCCCGGCGGGTCCACTGCGGTGCCGGGCGTTGGATGCGAGCTGGGGCACCGCAGTAGGTTTGCGCCATGAGTTGAACGTCAACCGGGGGAGGGGGCCGGGGCCATCCGGGTCCACCGTGATCCGTCCCAGCGCATGATCAAGGCGAAAGCTCTCTGCTGTCCGCTCCCGTACAGGGTCGTCCCCCCGACCGCCCACACGTCGTCCGGCGCCGTGGCTGAGATGTCGTTGAACTGACCGTACTCGCGGTGCGGATCGATGTTGAGGTGTGCGTCCTCGAAGATCCTCCACGCCGAACCGTTCCAGTGCTCGATGGACGGCGCGTTCGGATAGCCGCCGGCAGTCCAGACGTCGTGGGACCCGAGTGCGAGGGCGACCCACGGTTGCCGATCCCTCTGCGGGCCGGTTCCCTCCAAGCCGGGATCGACCTTCCACGACGATCCATCCCAGTGCAGGAACAGGGGCCATCCCGGTCCTTGTCCCGGGATCCACCATCCGGTGGTCCAGGCATCGTTCGGTCCAAGCGACGTGATCCCGGACAGAACATCGTCTTCATTGCCGGGGTTGGGAGTCGGTGAGATCGACCACGAGGAGCCGTCCCAGTGCATCGCCAGCGTTCGGGCGTGGGAGAAGGACTTGTTTGCGCAGCCGCTCCCGGCCTTCGTTGGCGGGGTGTCGGTCTGGTAGTACCCGACCGCCCATAGATCGTCAGAGGAACTTCCACCCACGGACCAGATCTCCGATTCGTGGACCGGAGGGCTCGGCGTGGCCACTACCCGCCACATGGTCCCGTCCCAGTGCTCCACCAAGGGGCGCGAACCCGAGCTGACCTCGCCGCAGTGACCCGCATAGGACTCGGTGCGCTCAGTTCCCACGACCCATGCGTCGTTCGGACCGAAGGAGATGAGATCCCGGAGTTGGGGATCGTGTGCATCGGCAGTCGGCACCTTGGTCCAGTTCGCCCCGTCGAAATGGAGCATGGTCGGGCTGCCTCCCAGCACCCAGATGTCGTCGGGCCCACCGGCGGCCACCGAGCTGAGCTGCCCGATGTCCGGCACCGCAACAGTGGACCAGGACGTTCCGTCCCAGTGCTCCGCGAGTGACTGCGGGCGGTACGTCGGGGCTCCGGGGAAGCGCACCCCCACCGCCCATACGTCGTTCGGGTTGATCGCGGCAACGCTCTGGAGCTGATCGCCAAGAGGCTCCGAGCCCGGACCACCGTGGAGGACGAGGGGTGAAGGGCTGGTGGAGGGATGAGGCGCAGGGCTGGGCCCCCTGTTTGAAGGCGCAGACGGCGAGATGACGGTGGCGGCTCTCGGGGTGTGGCGTCCCGGACCGAACCCCTGCCACAGGAGGATGGACGACGCCACCATGGCGGCGCCAACGCCGACTGCCACGGCAGCGGTGGCAGCGTGCCGCCTGAGGCGTGAGCGATGCGGCTGGGCCCGGGCGACCCGGTCGAGGTGAGCGCGGAGTTGGTGGAGAAACGGGATATCGGGATCAGGCACTTGTGCCTCCTTCGAGGTCCAGCCTGGCCGCAAGGCGTCGAAGGCCACGGCTGACCCGGGCTCGAACGACCTGCTCAGAGCACGAGAGCATGGCGGCCGCTTCGGCGTACGAGCGACCGTCGATCACCCGCAGGGTGAGGGCAGCACGTTGGTCGGGGGTGAGTTCGGAAAACGCAGCGGCCACCGCTCGCCCGATGGCTTCGAAGTCGATGAGCGCCTCGATCCGGTCGAGGTCCTCGTCCTCCAGGGCGATCGGTGGGACGCCGAGTCGCCGGCGTGCCCGATCGGCCACCCGCATTTGCCTCCAGTAATGGGCGAGTTGCCGCCGCGCGATCGTGGCGAGCCAGGCGGCCGCTGGAGTAGAGCGCCTCCGAAAGCGATGTCGCGATGTAAAGGCCTCAGCGAACGTCTCCGCCGTGAGTTCGGATGCGGTGTCCGCGTCGAGGGTCCGTCGGGCGAAGTACGTCAGGATCATTCGCGCGTGACGGTCGTAGAGGACCGTGAAAAGCTCGGGATGCTCGATGGAGTCGATCAGCACCTCATCGTCGGACCCGTAGCCATCCATAGTCTCCACACGTCTTCTCTGCCCAATGCCGGCGTCTTGTGACAGCCGGCGGGGCTTGGCCCAGCCTTCGAGCACTGCCTCGCAAGGGTGCTCTTCGGACGACCGTTCTGATCGGAACAGCTTGTAGCTATGCGGTCTCCCCCGAGCCGCGTGTAGCCGCCGCCTGGCTCCATGGAGACTCTCTAGAAGCCGCAGTGACAAGAGGGCCCGCGTGCTTCGTGGGTCGGCCGGCTCGGCTGGAAGGGCCCGTTCAGGTCGTGCGGAACGCGGCAGCGGCGAAGGGGGACGAGCCGCCGCCTGCGTATCCGCCTTGACCGCCCGCGATCACGATGCGCGGGTGGCTCACCGCCTGGATGTCGACGCCGTCGCAGAACCCGACGAAGCGACCCATCACGATCTTCCCGGCGCTCCCGAACGACCGGTCGATGCCGCCCGAAGGAAGGAGCCGGACCAGCGCCGGGTGGAACTGCCCCGACTCCGACTGGTCGTACGTCCCCCCGGCCACGATGATCCGCCCGCCGCTCTGGACGGCCATGCCGTCGGTGGCGTCCTGCCCCAGCAGGTTCACGCGACGGACGCCGTTCATTCCGAACGAACGGTCCAGCCGCCCGGCAGGCCTGAAGCGCTCGACGAACCAGTCGTCGTCGTCGCCCACCACCAGGATCCGGCCAGCCTCGTCGATGTTGAGCCCGGAGACCTCGAGGGGGTTCAGGTCGCTCGACAGCCTCGCGATCCCGTGGTTCCCGAACGTGCTGACCAGACGCCCGTGCGCGGTGAACCGCGCCAGCTCGCCACCGCCCGCCGCAAGGATCGTGCCGTCGCGGTCCACCAGCACGGACGAACGCACGATCGGGCAGCACTGTCCCTCGCGGATGCTCACGACGCCGTTCCGGCCGAACGTCGAGTCCGGAGTCCCGTCGGTGTTCAGTCGCTGGAGGACGAACCCCCCCTCCCACGTGGCGATCACGATCCTGCCGTCCGGCTGGATCGCCACCCCCGGCGGGCCACAGAATGGACGGGGCCCGCAGGACATCCGCAACGCGCCGTCGCCCGAGAACGTGGTGTCGGGCCGCCCGTGGAGCGTGAACCGGACCACGACGAACTCGTCCGAGACCGTGCCGACGACCACGACCCGTCCGTCACGATCGCGGACCATCTCCGACGCCGCCTCCGAGCTGACGCGCCCGAGCGGGCTTTTGGCGACGCCACCCGAGCCCCAAGTATCGTCCACCCGGCCGTTCACTCGCAGCCGCGCCACGTCAAACCGGGTGTCCGCAACCAGAATGCGGTCGTTCCACTGGACCAGCAGGTCCGCTCCGGCCCCAAAGCGAGGGATCGAGTTGCGGATCCCGTCGCCCGCGAACGTCGGGTCCAGCGAGCCCGCCGAGGCGTTCGCGGGCCCGGCCACCCCTGCGACCACCGCCAGCGCTCCGAGCAACGCCATCAACCGCCTGGTCGGCCCGTCCATCGCGCTCCTCCCTCCCCCCGGGCGCCATGCCGGGCCACCGACCGCCATTGGTCACCACCACGGCCAAGAAGCTGGTCGCCCGGATCTCCGGCAGGTTGTACTCCACGGGGGAGGAGAAGACCAGATCAACCGGCGATCGACGACGGTATCGAGCGTCCTCATCAGCCTTTTGATCCGAGCATCCGCATGACCCACACTGCGGCGTGTTCCGTACCGAAGAAGGGTCGCCATGTCCCGCAGATTCATCCCTATCTTCGCCGCCGCAGCGCCTGCGCTCGCATCGGTGGCAGCCTCGCACCCCTCTTTCCGGACACGGCGCCCGAGGCAAAGGCCGTCGCATGCGGTGTGTTCCGGTGGCCGGTGAAGACCCTGTCCGACCGGCGGGCCAAGCGAGTGAACTACCACCCCATCAACTCGAGCGTGGGGTTCCTCCGCGGCTTGGTGTAGAACGACTCTTCCATTGATCAGGAACATGGGTTGAGACGACACCCACGGTGATCACATGGGATGACTCCTTGAGGTTGGCGGCCCGCTCGGCTTGCCCGATCCTGAAGCGTCAGTAGGAAGCGACAGGGGCCCTCCCGCCTTCTTCGGCAAGAACCCGGAAGGGCCCCCCGACGCAGAGTGCGGAGGTACCCGCACCGGTGTTGATGGTAGAGCCCCACATCCGCGGCGTCGACGCCCGGCTGCGCGGCGGCGAGCTCGAGTGCCCATCCTGCTCCGGCGAGCTCCGGCCGTGGGGGTTCGCCCGAGCGCGCACGCTCCGGCGCCTGGCCGGCACCACGACGGTGCGCCCCCGGCGGTCGCGGTGCCGGGCCTGCTCGAGGACCCACGTCCTGCTCCCGGTGAGCACGCTCCTTCGACGGATGGACGTGGCCCAAGCGATCGGCCGGGCCCTCGTCCTGGGGGCCCGGGGGTGGGGCCACCGCCGGATCGCCGCCCGCTACGGCCGACCCCCTACCACCGTGCGGGAGTGGCTCCGCCGCTTCGCCCGCCGGGCCGAGGCCATCCGGGCCCACTTCACCGCCCTGGCCTACCGGTTGGACCCCTCCCTCGGTGACATCGCGCCGCGAGCGTCGCCCACGGCCGACGCGGTGGAGGCCATCGCGGTGGCCCACCGGGCGGCGGTGACGAGGCTCGGTCCCTCCCCGGTGTGGGCGTTCTGCTCGGGGGCCACGGCCGGACTGCTGCTCGCCAACACCACCTCGCCCTTCCCGGCGCCGTGGTGAGCCGGAACGATGGCCACCGCTTCCCCAAAAGGACTGCCCGACGCGGCCAACGGGAGGGCTCATGGACGATCGACGACGAGACGTGGCGCTGTTTCGGTACTCCCTCATCCGGGAGGCGGCCGACCCTGCGCTCGCTCCCCGGCAGCGGGGGCAGATGCTCAACTTCCTGGCATCGCGCGACCACATCGGCCCGGATGGGGAGCGCGTCCGGGTGTCGGCCCCCACACTCCGGCGGTGGGTCCGGGTCTGGAGGGATGGAGGGTTCGAGGCCCTGTACCCGGCGCCCCGGTCATCCCAGCCCCGGACGCCCGCCGAGGTGCTGCAGATCGCGGAGGCCCTGAAGCGGGAGGTTCCCGCCCGAACCGCCGCCCAGGTCCGGGAGATCATGGTGCGCTCCGGCCACCCGGCCCCCAGCGAACGAACCCTGCAACGGCACTTCGTCCGGCGGGATCTTCGCCCGAAGGCCGGTGCTCCCCGCATCTACGGGCGCTTCGAGGCCTCGGCCCCTAACGAGCTGTGGACCGGCGACGCGCTGCACGGCCCCGTCGTGGCCGGTCGCAAGACCTACCTGTTCGCCTTCATCGACGACCACTCCCGGGCGCTGGTGGGCTACCGGTGGGGCGAGGCGGAGGACACCCTGCGGCTGGAGGCGGCGCTGCGCACGGCGCTCGCGGCCCGGGGCGTACCGAAGGCCTGCTACGTCGACAATGGATCGGCGTTCTCCTCCGGGTGGCTCCTACGGGCCTGCGCGGTCCTCGGCATCCGCCTGGTGCACTCCGCTCCGGGGGAGCCGGCCGGGCGGGGCAAGATCGAGCGGGTGTTCCGCACCGTGCGCGGGCAGTTCCTGGTGGAGGTGACCCACCGCGGCGTGGGCTCGCTGGAGGAGCTGAACCGGCTGTTCGCCGCGTGGGTGGAGCAGGTCTACCACCTGAGGATCCACGCCGAGACGAACGAGCCGCCCCTCGAGCGGTTCCTGCGTCCCGGCCCTCCTCGCCTGCCCACCCCAGCCGAGCTCCGAGAGGCCTTCTTGTGGTCGGAGCACCGCCGGGTCGCGAAGACGGCGACGTTCTCCCTGTACGGCAACCGCTATGAGTGCGACCCGGCGCTCGCCGGGCGGACGGTGGAGCTCGTGTTCGACCCGTTCGATCTCACCGACATCGAGGTCCGCTACCAGGGCCGGTCCATGGGCAAGGCCATGGCGCACGTCGTGGGGCGCCACGTCCATCCCCGGGCCCGTTTGCAGGACCCCCCGGCCCCGCCGCGCACCGGCATCGACTACCTGGGCCTCGTCGAGGCCGAGCACGACGAGGCGACCCGCCGACGCATCACCTACGCCTCGCTCGAGGAAACCGCGACCGAGGAAGGAGACCACACGCCATGACCATCGAGCGCCTCCAGGCCCACTACGGGTTCACCCGCATGCCGTTCGGCAAGGACATCGCGCCGCAGGCCCTGTTCGCATCCACGGCCCACGCCGAGGCGGTCGCCCGCATCCGGTGGCTGGTCGGGGAGTCCACCATCGGGGTCGTCACCGGGGAGGTCGGGGCGGGCAAGACCGTGGCCGCCCGGGCCGCCCTCGACGCCCTCGACGCCTCGCGGCACACGGTCATCTACCTGTCGAACCCCGCGGTGGGGACCCGCGGCATCTACACCGAGATCGTCTCCGCCCTCGGTGGGACGCCGCGGTTCTACAACGCCTTCCTCATCCCGCAGACCCAGGACCTCCTGGCCACCGAGCACGCCGAGCGGCACAAGCGGGTGGTGGTGGCAGTGGACGAGGCCCACCTGCTGTCGGCCGAGCAGCTCGAGGAGCTCAGGATGCTGACCAACGCCGACATGGACTCCCGGTCACCCCTGGCCCTCGTCCTGCTGGGGCAGCCCACACTGCGCCGGCGACTGCGGCTGGGGGCCTTCGCCGCGCTGGACCAGCGGGTCGCCCTGCGCTACCACCTGGACGGCATGGACCTCTCCGAGACCGCCGGGTACCTAGCCCATCACCTCAAGCTGGCGGGCAGATCCGATCCGCTGTTCTCCGATGACGCCGTGGCTCTCGTCCACCAGACCGCTCGCGGCATCCCCCGCGCGGTGAACAACCTCGCCGTGCAGGCCCTGGTCGCCGCCTTCGCCGAGTCCAAAAGGCATCGTCGATCAGTCCTCGGCCCAGGCCGCGGTCACGGAGGTGACATCAGAGTGAAGCCAACCGCCGACGCGGGCAGGTTCATGATCACTAGGGCTGTCGCCAACGCGATCATCGAGCGTGTCGCGCAACACTTGGACGCCCCCCAGATGGTGAGCTCGGACACTCCCCGGTACTTGGACTCGCCTGAGGTCCGGACCTACAAGATCAAGGTCGACCTCATGAAGGCCACCATCGAGTCCGACCACGACGTCCACCTGGTGGTCTCGGCTTCAGGCCACCCCTTCCGGACCATGATCACCGAACTCCCCGACACCGGATGCAAGGGAGCGGCGGGCTCCTCCAAGAAGGCCGCCATGGCCGTGGCCCGGGCCGCCGTCTTCAGGGACTGCGGCTCAATATCCTCGAGCTCGTTCACTCCGAATCTCGTCCTGATCCGCTCCGCTACCACCGCAACACCGCACCGTGATCGTCCGGCGCTGGGTCGGCGTGAGCCAGTGGCCGAGCTCGCAGCCTTTGACCGGCCCCTGCGAGCGTTCTCAGGGCTCAGGTCGGTGACGGGCTTTGGCCGATCCCGAGGATGTTGCCATCAGGATCCTTGAACCACGCACCGAGTACCCCGCTTTCGTGCTCGGCGATGCCGTCGACGGTCTTCACGCCGGGTAGGTCATACTCTTCGAACACGACTCCACGACCACGGAGTTCTGCGACCGTGGCTCGAACATCCTCGACGACGAACCTCATGGAGGTGCTCTTCGCAGTCCCGGCAAACCCAGACTGGTAGACCAAGAACCATGTCCGAGCTGCAGTCTCGTACTGAATGAGCCCCGGCCGATCAATCCTTGCCGTGAGCCCGAGCTTGCCGCTGTAGAACTCCCTAGCGGTGTCGAGATCACTGACGGCAATCATTGCGTGCGTGCTGGCCGACCCCAACATCCGCAACTCCTCCGATCTGACCCTGGCCACAAAGACGATGGTCCACCGCGTTCGCGGACTGGCTCGCCTTCCCCCGGAACGTGCGCGGGCCGGGGCTAGTGCACGGCGTGGTCGCGCTGGACCTCGGGGTCCTCATCATCGCGTTGCGTCGCCTACCTCAGCGGAACCCGGAAGGACGTTCCTGAACGCGGACACCGTCGGCGTCGTGGACGCCGATGACGAACGGGGCTGAGACGGCGTGAAGGCGGGCGCAGAATGTGGATGAACGCCGCGTTGGTTGATGCCGTCCTGGACCCACTCCGTCTGGCACTTCAAGCACAGGGCCCTTCCCACGGGATCGCGCAGAACGAGGAGAACGCGGGTGGACTCGCAACTCGGACAACGAACCAAGGGGAAGCCTCCGGGGGAGGGAACAGGGCAATCATCGACGAGGAGGCGGTCGGGAGGCTACCCCAGAACAGCCTCAATCCGGCCACGTCCCCTCCTCTGAGTGGCCTGGTGGGGTCGGTCGCGGGTCGGGCGGTGGGCCGGCTTGTTCTGGTCGGCGTTGGCCTCCATGTTGAGGCCCACGCGGTGCTGCCGAGCGGGAAGATCGTCGTTGCGGTCGACACGCAGGGAGCAGGGACGGGAACAACCGGATCGCCATGATCCGCCGGCTGCCGAACGGGCAACCGGACGCGACCTTCGGCGGCGGCGACTACACGGTCATCACCCGGAACGGCACGGACCCCAAGGAGCTGGACGACCTGGCAGTCGACGCGGACAACCGGATCGTGGTGAGCGGAACTATCGGCTCGACATTGGCTGTGGTGAAAATGCCCTCGGTTGGCTACGCGGCCTCCACCTCCTCGAGGGTGACGCGGTAGCCGATCGCCTGCAACTGCCGGACGAGCCGCGCGGTGTGGAGCTTCGGGTCGTGACGGACGAAGTGGTCGGCGCCAAGGTCCTGGTAGGGAACTCCTTTGTCGAGCATGTGGTAGGCGGCGACCAGGATCGAGTGGCCCACGGCGATGGTGGCCTTGCGTGAACCGCGACGGCCCCTCAACCGGGCGTGCTGGGCAGCCAGGTACGTGCCCTTCGATCGGGCCGCGCCCTTTGCCGCCTCCACCAGGGCGGTCCGGAGCCACTTCGAGCCCTTGCGGGTCTTCCCCGACCGGTGTTTGCCGGCCGACTCGTCGTTGCCCGGACACATCCCGGCCCACGAGGCCAACCTCCCGGCCGAGCCGAACTGGTCCATGTCCACCCCAATCTCGGCCACCATGGTCTCGGCCGTTCGCCGGTCCACCCCGGGGATCGTCCGGAGCACCTCAACGGCGAGGGCGAAAGGGGCGATCGCCTCCTCGATCTCCGCCGAGAGGTGAGCGATGACCTCCTCCAGGAACTCGAGCTTGGACAGGATGGTCCCCACGATGAGGGCGTGGTGTGACCCGAACCGCCCCGTGAGGGCCTCCTTCAGGGCGGGGATCTTCTTGCGGAGCTGTCCTCTGGCGAGCTCGGCCAGCACCTCGGGGTCGCGGGTCCCCTCGACCAGCGCGGTGAGCATGGCCCGGCCGGACACCCCCAGGATGTCCGAGGCCACCGATGACAGCTTGACCCCGGCGTCCTGCAGGATCTTGTCCAGGCGCTGGGCCTCCCGGGTCCGCTCCTCGATCTGAGCCTTGCGGTACCGGGTGAGGTTGCGGAGCTCCCGGATGGGCTTCGGCGGCACGAACGACGGTCGGACCAGACCGTGCTCCACGAGCTGGGCGATCCACTCCGAGTCGCGGACGTCGGTCTTGCGCCCCGGGACGGCCTTGAGGTGCCTGGCGTTCAGCACCTGGGTGTCGAAGGCATCCTCCAGCACGTAGTACACCGGCTTCCAGTACACCCCGGTGGACTCCATCCCCACCACCGTGACGCCGTAGGACGCGAGCCAGTCGGCGAGAGCGAGCAGCGCGTGCGTGGTGGTGCCGAACTCGTGGACCTCCTGGAGGCGTTCCCGGCCAGGCCCCGGGTACCTGACGCAGGCCATCACGGTGTCCTTGTGGACGTCGAGGCCCGCGCACCGTTCGATGAGGACGTCCAACTGCTCCTCCTTCCCTCGGGCGGGCAGCGCCATGCCGCCCGGAGGAGCCTCATCTCACGGAGTCTGTGGTTCGTGCTCGAGGCAACAGTTGTGGGTTCCCGAGGCTCCCGCGTCCCACTCAGAGACGGGCTCGTAGCACCAAGCCAGCCCGACGTCGCCGGACGACCCGCCCATTTTCATCGGATGCGGGTGGCGCGCAAGCGCCATGATCACTCCGAGGTACGCCGCCGGCGATGACGGTTCGCGCCCGCCCCCGTCGATCGGGCCGAAGTAGCCGTAGAGGCAGATCGCGGCGCTGACCGAGGTGTCCGCATGCTCGAAGCCGGGCTGGAACAGGGCCTCGTTGGGTGTGAGTGCGGCCAACGTCGCCAGGTGAGCGCCGGCGGAGCTGCCCGCCACGAACACCATCTCGGGGTCCGCGCCGTGCTCGGGGCCGTGGTCGCGCACCCATGCGAGGGTCCGCTTGACGTCGATCAGGGGATCGGGGAATCGGGCGGCCCGACCGAGGCGGTAGTTCGCGCTGATGCAGGTCCAGCCCTGTCTGGCCAGACGGGCGAAGAGCGGTCGAGCCTCGCGGCTCTTCCGGCCGAACACGAACCCTCCCCCATGGAAGTGGATCAACGTGGGGCCCGTGGCGGGGCGGGAGCGGTGCCGGTACAGGTCGAGCCGATTGGCCCTGCCCTCGCCACCGTAGCTGATGTTCGCCACTCGCTCGACATCGGGATGGCGCAGGGGGAACGGCGCGTACAGGGCGCGGGCGAGGCGAGGCCGACGGCGGAGCCGAGCGGCGAGCTCGGGATCGACGGTGCCGCCCCATCCGGGGCCAAGGCCCTCGCTCAGGGCACGATCGAGCGCGGGTCCCGTCCGCTCCGCACGGAGGGCGACGATGATGAGCCCGGCGGACGCCAGGACCGCCGATCCGAACCCGATCCAGAAGAACGGCGAGTCGATCCCGCTCTGACCGACCGCCAACGCCGTCGAGGCGACGAGCAGGCCGAAGGCGAGCAACGGTGACTCGCCGACCACCCAGCCGAGCACGTGGGTCACGCTGATCGGCCGCGAATGGCGCGGGCGGAATCGCACCAGCACGAGCGGCACGCCCGTCGCCACGAGCCCGGAGGTGATCAGGTAGCCGATCGGCACCGGATCACTCCCGGCTCGATGGACGAGCGCCCGGCCCTACCGGGGGGCGAGTCGGTTTGTCATGGTTTATCGCCGTTCGCCAACCGTACCATCGGGCTCGCACGCCAACAGCGTCGCGGAGCCGCCGAAGGTCTATCGGCCGCCGGTGAGGCCGGGCTACTTCGCGGTGACGGTCGCTTTCACCGCGTCCTTCGCCGGCGGATTGGCCCCCTGCGACGAGGCGGTCACGAGCCAGGAACGGGCCGTCCCCGCGTGCACGCGGTTCCCGATGGTGACCTTCAGCGTGAGCGTCTTGCGCGTGCCCGGTGCGACGTTCGCGAACGTGAACGTGCCCGCCACCCCGCCGGCCGTGACCTGATGCGGTCCGGAGCGGCGCCATTCGTCTCGTCGTGGCGGGGCCGTTCGACGGGTCGGCTAGGCAACCTTCCAGTGCCACGCGGCGGGCGTCGGGTCGACATTCCCGGCCGGGTCCTCGGCCCTCACTACGAACACGTGCCGGCCGGCTCGCAGCCCCTGGTAGCGCTTCGGCGACGTGCACGTGGCGAGGGGTTTGCGGTCGACCGAGCAGAGGAACGTGGACCCCCGCTGGGAGGACATGAACGAGAACACCGCGGTCGACAGGTGGACCGTCGCCGCCGGGTGATGCGTGATCGTGGTCTGCGGCCGGATCGTGTCGACCTTCCAGCTCCGGGAGGTCGGCGTCGGGTCGGTCTCGTGGGCGTGGTTGGTGGCCACCACCCGGAACGTATGGGGGCCCTGGCCGAGCCCCGTGTAGGTCCTGGGCGACGTGCAGGCCTTCCACGCTCCGGCGTCGAGGGCGCAGTGGTAGGTGGAGCCGCCCTGCGTCGACGAGAACGCGAACCTCGCCAGCGTGCTCCGCACCGTTCCGGATGGCCCGGAGACGATGGTGGTGATGGGAGGCGGCCCCGCCGTGTTGGGCACCTCTACGAGCCGGGACCAGTACCCGTCGATCGCGTACACGTTCCCGGAGCCGTCCACGGTCACGCCGTACGGAAACACGATGTCGAAGGGCACCGCGGTTGCGGAGCTCGACCACAGGTCCAGCTCCAGGACGTCACCCCCGAGCTTGTCGGCGACGATCAAGTCCCCGGAGGCGTCGACCGCGAGCGCCCAACCCAGCACCCCGTTCAGTGGTCCGATCTGGAGCTGGGGAGGCGAGCCGCCGGGGAGCTCCAGCACGCGGCTGTGCCCCCAGTCGCTGACGAACACATCCCCCGCTGCGTCGACGGCCACGCCCTGGGGCTCGTAGAGCCCGGTGAACGGGAGCGTCGCCTGTGTCCAGGACCCGTGGGTGAGCTCCACCACCCGGTCGTTCCCGCCGTCGGCGACGAACACATTGCCCGCGCCGTCCACCGCCACGCAGTTCGGGTGCCGAAGGCCACTGAAGGGCAGCAACTTCTGGCTGCTCGAGCCGCGCGGCAGCTCCAGCACACGGGTCCCGTCGACCACGTACACGTTCCCGGCTTCATCGATCGCCGCGCCGGTCGGGGCATTGAGCCCGGTGAACGGCAGCCGGGTCCACGTGGACGAGCCGTGTCGTCGCTCGATCACGCGCGCATTGTCCGTATCGGCCACGACCAGGTCACCGGCGGTGTTGGCCGCCACCCCATAGGGGGTGCGGAGCCCGCTGACCGGCAGGACGGTCGGCGTGTCGGAGCCGTGCGCCAGCTCCATGATCCGACCTCCAACCTCGCTGATGCGTCTCGTCGGCCCCGGGTCTGCCGCCGCTCTCGTGGCGTTCGCGCTGATGTCGGACACGAACACATTCCCGGAGCCGTCCGCGGCCACGCCACGGACCTCGATGGTCCCGTCGAACGGCAGCGTCACCTGGGTATTCGTGGTGTGGACGAGCTCGACCACCTGGCAGCCGCCGTAGGGCGTGGCGAACACGTTCCCCACCCCGTCGACCGCGACGGCCGTGGGCTCGCTGAGGTCGCCGAAAGGCAGGACGGTGGGGGTGCTCGAGCCGTCGGCGAGCTTGACCACGCGGTCGTTCCCCATGTCGGCCACGAACACGTCCCCGGAACCGTCGACCGTGACGCCCATCGGGTCCTGGAGGTACCAGTCCCCGAACGGGAGGACCGTCGGCGTGTCCGAGCCGTGCACCAGCTCCAGGACCCGGGAGCTCCCGGCGTCGGTGACGAAGACGTCCCCGGCGCCGTTGGCAGCCAGGCCGCCGATCGGGAACCCCGAGAACGGGAGGTCGACCTGGGTATTCGAGCCGTGGACGAGCTCCACCACCCGGCTGTCCCAGTCGCTCGTCACGAACACGTCCCCGGCCGCGTCGACCGCCACGGACGACGGCTCGGCGATGTCGGTGAAGGGAACCTCGGCCCAGTTGGTCGAGCCATGGGGCAGTTCCATGATCCGGTCGTTGTTGGTGTCGGCGACGAACAGGTCTCCGGCGGCATCTGTGGCGACACCGGTCGGGTTGTTCAGCGCGGCGCCGATGAGGGTTTGCTGAGGGCCGTAGACGGCCGCTCGCGCGGGGGTGGTCCCGGTTGCCACCAGCACGGACGCTCCCACGAGGAGGATCCCTGCGAGGGTCGATACACGCCTCGGGCCTCGGGATTCACGCCCATCGGGGGACCGCCCCGCCGACCTCTGAACCCGTCCATCACCCATGGGGTTCCCTTCCTTCTGGATCGTCGTCGCTTCGATCCACCGTAGGTCCCGGGATCACCCGGTCCGGGGACCGTTGGCCCCTGGATGGGGCGGACGTGCCCCGGAATCGAGCGAGGAATCGGCCGTCGCGTCCCGCCGATCACGCCGCTTCGACGTCCCGCTCGAATGCGACGCGCCTCGCGCGACGACCATCGGACCTCAGACTCGGCGGCCCGTTTCACCATGGGAAGGCTGAAGTAGCGGATCAGGATGATCCCGGCGGACATCGGCGCCCAGCAGCGCGGAACTTCCTCCTGGCCTCCGCGTCGGTGGTGACGACCCGGGTTCTCGTGACGAAGCGCGACCGCTCCGGGCCGACCGGCGCCAGGACGTTCGAGGCACGACTCCGCCAGGAGCCTCACGACCTTCGGCCGAAGCCGGAAGCGGAACGAACCGACCTTGGGCTCAACGGAAATGGCCCTCCGCCCGTTGGCGCCGGCCTTCTGCGTCGTCATGCTCGAGTCGTGAGCCACCCCCCGGCCATTCGCATCGCACCCTCCAGCGCAGCTGACCCCCTCGTCCTGGCTCAGATGCAGGCGCTGCGATCCGCGCTTGCCAGGGCGGAACCGGTACCGGAAGAGGGGCGGAGGCGTTGCGTCGAGTGCGGCGCGTTCCTCAGCCGATACAACCCCTCGCGCCGGTACTGCGCGCTCCACGAGCCAGCCCGCTACTCCATTCCCGATCGTTGGTGATCGGCGCGGCCCCCGGGTTCCTGCCCGGATGGGTGTGCGGTCGCAGAGCCGGGCGAACCTCGGAGTCCGGCTGGATCAGCACCGTCTCGGTAGCGAGGGGCCGTTCCGAAGCCGCCGCCGCGTCCCGAGACCGATCGACCGGGCTAATCTGCGCTCGACCGTGGGAGATGGGGAGGAGCTCGATGCGACGCTCGGGAGGGTTGTTGGCGACGGCGCTCGTCGCCGTATCGCTCACGGTGGTGGTCGCCGGACCGGCCCGCGCGGCCACGCCCTGGAAGTTCACCGGGCCACCCGGCGGGAGCGTCGAGGCCATCGCCGTCGCCCCCTCGAACCCGTCCACGGTCTACGCCACCCTCGACGACCGGGTGGGCGACGAGAGCGTCAGCAAGTCCACCGACGGCGGTCTGCACTGGTCGGACGCCGGCAACGGCCTGATGACGTTCGATATCGCCGGACTCGCCGTGGACCCGGCGAATCCTGATCGGGTCTTCCTGGCTTCGATCGACGGGGTGCACCGGACGACCAACGGCGGTGGGATGTGGACGCTCCCCAGCACCGACCTGAACGGCACGGTGGTCACGGGCATGGCGATCGATCCCGGAGACGCCGACGTCCTGTACGCGGCCACGCAGAACGACGGTGTCTGGAAGAGCACCGACGGCGCGACGTCCTGGAAGCACAAGTCGTCGGGGCTCCCGGCGTCCATCGTGCGCACCATCGCGATCAGCGCCTCGAACCCCCACGTCCTGTACGCGGCCACCGATGCGGGCGTCTACACGTCGACGGATGCCGCGGCATCGTGGACGAAGATGAACGGCGGGCTCCCCGGAACCGCCTTCGCGCTCGCGATCGATCCGACGCACCCCCACAGGGCGTTCGCGGGGACCGACACCGGCGTGTTCCACACCACGAACGGCGGGGGCCACTGGGCCGCGTCGAGCTCGGGCATCCCCGCGGGGGACCGGGACGTGACCGCGCTCCTCGTCGATCCCCACCATGCGGCCAGGGTGTATGCGGGCTCGGACGGCGGCGGCGTGTTCGCGTCGACCAACTCCGGCGGGAGCTGGGTGGCCAGGAACTCGGGGCTCGCCTACCTGCAGCCGCTCACGCTCGCCCTCGACCCGACCAACCCGGCCGTCGTGTTCGCCGGGACGTTGGGCGGCGTGTACCGCTCCACGAACCACGCGCTTTCCTGGAAGGCCGACAAGTCGGGACTCCGTGGAACCGATGCCAACGTGGTCGCCGTGGATCCGACGAACGCGTCGATCGCCTACGAGGGGGCCGAGGGCGGGGGATTCCTGAAGACCGTCGACGGCGGGAAGCACTGGACGCCGCACAACCCGCTCGACCCCGGCGGCGCGCTGGTCAGGGAGATCGCAGTCGACCCACACCACCCGCATACGGTGTACATGGCCGGACTGCTCGACCACTCGGTCGCGAAGTCCACCGACGGCGGCATCACCTTCCACTTCCAGCCGTCGGCCAAGCTGTTGAACGTGACCGAGATCGAGGTCTCCCTATCGAACTCGAAGGTCGTCTGGGCGTGCGGGTCGTCGGACGGCGTGTGGCGGACCATCGACGGCGGTGCCCACTGGAACCACCGCAGCAACGGCCTCACCGGCACGATCGTGGTCGACGTCGCGGTCAGCCCCTCCAACGCGAAGGTGGCCTACGCGGCCGATGTCAACGGGAACGGCGTCTTCAAGACCTCGAACGGCGGGGGATCGTGGAACCCCGCGCACACCGGTATGACCGACCTCCACGCGAACGCGCTGGCCATCGATCCCGCCGACCCCACCCACGTCCTGGTGGGGACCCAGGGCGGGGTGTTCGAGACCACCAACGGGGGCGGGTCGTGGTCGCCCAAGGACGCCGGCTTCACCGGCACCCCCGACGTGCTTTCCCTGGAGTTCGACCCGCACCAGCCCGCGACCGTGTACGCGGGGCTGTTCGGCTTCGGCGTGTTCCGGTCGACGGACGGGTCGGACAACTGGTCGGACTTCAACACGGCCATCCCGCCGGACGGCCAGTCGCGGAGGGTCCAGGGCATCGCCGTGAGCTCGAACGGCCACACGCTGTACGCCGCGACCGCGCGGGGAGTGTTCCGCCGGTCGGTGTGATCCGGGGCCCATTCCCGGCGCTCAGTGGCAGGCGTGCAGAGTCCTCGACGGTCGCGTCCACGGAGTCGATGCCCTGGTCCACGGTCGCGTCGTCATGGTCGGGTCCGCCCGAGATGCTCAAGGGCACGGATGCCGAACCTCGACGGTGGGGTCGAGCACGTCGACTCCCTTGTCGAACGTGGCCTCGTCGCTCTGCCCACCTTGGCCGTCGATCTCGTCGCGGACGCCATCGCACGCGGTGAAGTCGTCGTTCCCAGGACCTCCGGCCATCGAATCGTTGCCCGGCCCCCCGTCGATGGAGTCACCCAGCGGGTTCTGCGTGTGCAGGTCACCGTCGATGTCGTCGTCGCCGGCCCCGCCGAAGATGTCGTCCCCGGCCCCGCCGCCGTTGATCGTGTCGCGGCCTTCGCCGCCGAAGAGCTCGTCGGAACCCTCACCACCGTCGATTGCGTCGCCGAGCTGGTCGTTCGGCTCCTCTCCCCCGACGATGAAGTCCTCTCCACCCATGCCCTTCAACACGTCACGGCCGGGCCCGCCGTCCAGGATGTCGCCCATGGCCGTCCCGGTGAGATGGTCCGGTCCAGCCCCGCCGCACAGGATGCCCCCCGGTGGCGCGGTCAACGTGTCGATCCCGTTCGTCCCGTACCGGGTGCACGCACTCCCTCCCCATTCCGGGCGCTCGTCCTGGAGGGGGCTGTGGGTCGGGTTGGTGGGATCGCCCCCTTCGACGGGGACCGAGTAGATCTCCGCGTTGCCGTCGCGGTCCGTCTCGAATGCGACGACCCGGCCGTTCGGGGAGATGGAGGGCGCTTCGTCGGCGGCGGGATCCGTCGTCAGCGGCTGCACCTCCTGTCCCGGCTGCATGAGATAGATCTCGCGGTTGCCGTCACGCGTGGACACGAACACGATCTGTCCTGCCGGCCCGACATCCGGGTCGAAGTCGGCGGCGGCGTCGTTCGTCAGCCGGACGGGGGGTGCCGATCCGGCAGCAGCCATCGAGTAGATGTCGAGGTTCCCGCCGCGCCGGCTGGACTCGAACACGATGTCGCCGCCGGGGGTCCACGACGGATCGGCATCGCGCGCGGTGTTGTTCGTGCGGGCGTGCTCGTGGGATCCGTCGGAGTCCATGACGAAGATCTCGGCGTCCCCGTCTCGTGTCGAGTCGAACGCGATGAACGACCCGTCCGGGAACCAGGCCGGGTGGCGGTTCTCTCCGGTGGGACTGTTCGTCAGCTGGGTCACGTTCGACCCTCCGGCGGTCATCACGAAGATCTCTCCCCGCGGGAGAATGCGATGCGCGTTCCGTCGGGCGACAACGTCAGGTCCGTCTCCGCCGTGTCGCGCGTCAGCGACAGGTTGAGGGGAAGGGCGGGATTCTCCCCGGCTCCGTCCAGCACAAACGCGTCGGGCTTCTTCCCGAGGGCATGTCGGTCGAAGACGACGTGCCCGATCGCGTCGCACTGATCCGGCTCGGCGCGCGTGGTGGTCGTCCCACCGGAGGCCGTCGCGGCGCCGGGGCACGTCGCGAATTCGATGTCCAGGTCGAACTGCGACCGCGCGGTGAACGTTCCGGGTTGATCGCCGGCCCCGTGCTGGTCGACGTTCGCGTAGACGCGTATGGAATACATGCCGGGATGCAACGTCACATGGTCGTCGATCGTCACGTGCGGGGTCGGGGCGGACGTGCAAGCTCCCAGCCGCGCCGCCGGGCTGCCGAATGCCGGTGGCCCCTCGATCTCGGCGACCGCGCACCCATCGTTCGGGACGTTGCCTGTGACATCGAGCGACCCCGTCACGCCCATGTCGACGGTTTGGGTGACCTTGATCACGAGTTGCAGTTCGGTGGCAGCTTGCGCCACGGCGAAGTTGTGGGTCGTTCCCGCCGTCCTCGCCTCCGCGCCACCTTCCGTGTGGATGTCCGTCATGTTCCCCGGCGTGGGTGTGATGGTCGAGCTCTGGCTCGCCGACGCGGAAGCGTCCTCGGGCAGCGTTGGGGCGTCGTTGTGCTGACTCGCGCTCACCGGAGATGGGTGGAACGCGCCAAATCTCCCATTCTTCGTCGCCTCGTCCACGTCGGGATCGCCCAAGTTGGCATCCGCGTTCGCGCTGATGAAGGCGGAGCTGTCGGTGGTCATCGAGACGGGGTTAGCCGCAGCCGCCGTACCGGCACTTGCCGCCACCCGGTGCGACGCGGCCGCCGGCGTCACCCACCCCGCCGCGGCAAGCGTGAGCAAGGTGACAAGGCCGGAGCCGGCCACCTGTGCCGCATTTTCCCCTCCCTGGGTGGAGAACGAATCGCCTCGCGGATGTGGGTCCGGCCAGGACCTCTTGGGCCAGACGACCCCGCCTGCCGACAGAACGATCCGCGGGCATTTCAGCACTCTCCGCGCGAAGGACGCAAGGCACGTGCGGGCCGTCTCCCGGAGAGGTGTCCGGGTCCCGCGTATACTCGACCGTGGTGACCGCGCTAGGCGGGGAGCTAGCGGTGCCCTGAACCCGCAATCCGCTCTAGCGGGGCTGAATACCGTCCGAGGCCCGGAGGGTCCGTGGCCGCCCTGGGTACCGGGGCGTCGATGGCTGGGTCCTGCGCGACGCCAACTTGCGAATCCCGTCAGGTCCGGAAGGAAGCAGCGGTAAGCAGGCGCTGGCGGGTGCCGCAGGGATGCCTGGCCGGAGCCGCCGGCCCGGTGAGCGCCCGAGTCCTCTGTGGGGTCGACGGCGGTTGCGCGGTCACCACCTTTGTTGTGCGACCCTTCCCCGAGGGAGGCCCTGAGGCCGTGGCCGACGAGTACCAGTCGCTGTACCGGAAGTACCGACCGCAGACTCCCGGCGAGGTCCGCGGGCAGGAGCACGTCGTGCGCGCGCTCGTGGGTGCCGTGCGCGAGGGCCGCATGGCGCACGCGTACCTGTTCTGCGGGCCGAGGGGGACCGGCAAGACCTCCACCGCCCGGATCCTCGCCAAGATGGTGAACTGCGTGAACGGGCCCACGGCCGAGCCGTGCGGCACGTGCGAACAGTGCTTGCGGATCGCGGCCGGTTCGCACCTCGACGTCGTGGAGATCGACGCGGCGTCGCACGGCGGGGTGGACGACGCCAGGGAGCTCCGCGAACGCGCGCCCACCGCGCCCGCGCTCGGCCGCGAGAAGGTCTACATCCTCGACGAGGCCCAGCGGCTGTCCCGGGAGGCGTTCGACGCGCTGTTGAAGCTGTTCGAGGAACCGCCGCAGGGGGTTCGGTTCGTGCTGTGCACCACCGAGCCGCACAAGATGCCGGCGACGATCGTGGGGCGGTGCCAGCGGTTCGACTTCCGGCGGATCGGCGGGGACGTGCTGGCCTCGCACCTGATCTCGGTGGCGCAGAGCGAGGGCGTGATCCTGTCGAGGCCGGCCGCCGAGGCGATCGCGCGGCAGTCGGAGGGCTCGGCCCGCGACGCGCTCTCGCTGCTCGACCAGGCCACCGTGCTCGGCGGCGCCGAGATCGGCGAGGACGTGCTGGAGGCGCTGCTGGGTTCGCCCCGGCAGGAGGTCCAGTACGCGATCGCCGACGCGGTCGCCGTGGGGGACACGAGCGGGGTGTTCTCACGGATCGACGCGCTGGTCCAGGAGGGTCAGGACGTCCGCCACGTCACGAGCGAGCTGCTCCAGCACTTCCGGAACCTCCTGCTGGCGAACACCGCCCCCGGGCAGGCCGACCTCGTCGACGTCACGGCCGACGAGTACGAACGCCTCCGGGCGCAGGCGGCGAAGCTCACGGCCGCCGAGCTGTCGCGGGTGATCGCGCTGCTGCTGGCCGCCCAGACGGACATGCGGTGGACGACCTCGCCGCGGCTGACGCTGGAGCTCGCCCTGGTCCGCGCGACGATGCCGGAGACCGATCCCGCGCCGGAGGCGCTGATCGCCCGCATGGAGCGCCTCGAACGCCTCGCGGGCGTGCACGACCCCACCGCCGGCGACGCTCCGGTCCGGGTCCCCGAAGCCGAACCGAATGCCTCCGCTCCGACGCCGTCCCCGTCGCCCCAGGAGAAGCCTTCGGAGACGACTCCGGCTCCGGAGCGGAACGAACCACCTCCGGCCGAGGTCGCCGGCACGGCGGAGGAGGCCGAACCGGCCGCTCCACCGTCGGCTCCGGCCGAGGCGCCGTCGATCCTTGCGGGGGCGCCGTCGACCCCTGCCGCCGTCGACGTCGAGCTCCTGCGGCGCTCGTGGTCGGACGTGACGGAGCACCTCGGTCCGGTCCTGCGGGCGCAGCTCGACCTGGCCACACCCGTCGCCTACGACGGCGTCACGCTCCAGCTGGCGTTCCCACCCAAGCGTTCGTTCGCGGTGACGAAGGTGGGGGAGCGCGAGCAGGAGCTCCGCGACGCGCTCCAGCAGATGTTCGGGGTCTCGCCGCGCATCAAGTGCGTCGTCCGCGAGGCGGGCGGTGGCAGCGGGGCCGGGCCTGCCGTGGAGGTCGTCGAGGAGGCCCCGCCGCTCGGCGAGGAGGCCGTGCTGGCGCGGTTGAAGGCCGAGTTCGACGCCACCGAGGCCCCCGAGCCCGAGGGCTGGTGACCGCGTGTACGAGGGACCGATCCAGGAGCTGATCGACGAGCTCGCCCGGCTTCCCGGCATCGGGCCGAAGTCGGCGCAACGGCTGGCGTTCCACATCGTGAAGGCGTCCGAGGACGAGGCCAGGCGGCTGTCGACCGCGATCGTCCGGGCCAAGGAGCTCATGCGGTTCTGCGACGAATGCGGCAACGTCGCCGAGGGCGACCGCTGCCGGATCTGCCGCGACGCGGGGCGGGACGTCACGATGATCTGCGTCGTGGAGGAGCCCAAGGACGTCGCGTCGCTCGAGAAGGCCGGCGTGATGAAGGGCCGGTACCATGTGCTCGGCGGCGCGATCAGCCCGCTCGACGGCATCGGGCCGGAGGACCTCCGTGTGCAGGAGCTGCTCGACCGGGTCCAGCGCGACGGCGTGGTCGAGGTCATCCTCGCGACCAATCCCAACCTGGAGGGGAACGCCACCGCGATGTACATCGCCGCGCTGCTGCGACCGTCCGGCATCAGGGTGACGCGCCTGGCGAGCGGCCTCCCCGTCGGAGGCGACCTCGAGTACGCGGACGAGATCACGCTGGGCCAGGCCCTCGAGGGCCGCCGCGAGATGTGAGCCCGGCTCTCTCGCGGGTCAGTCGGTCGCCTCAGTCGGGCGAGGCCCAGTCGAGGATCTGGCGTTCCATCGCCTCGACACTCCCGAAGCGCTTCGGCTCGTAGCAGCCGAGCGGGCCGGTGGTCGTGCGGATCGTGCACCGGTTGCAGAAGGTGCACGGCCGGTCGGGGACGTCGACGCCGGCGCGGAACTGCTCGGGGAGGTCGGGGTTGGCCAGCAGCGGCCTCGCCATCGAGACCATGTCGCAGCCGCCGGTCTCGATGGCGTGTTCGATGAACGAACGCTGCTGGAAGCCGCCGTTCGCGATGACCGGCAGGCCGACGACCTCGCGGAACCGTCGCGCGTCGTCGAGGTTCGCGCCGCGCTTCGCGTGCCAGCCCGCGCTTCCGACGCGGTGGAGCAGCGGGAACGGCACGGAGTTCATCAGGGCCGAGCGCGCCGACGCCTTCCCCGACAGGTGGCGCACCGAGCTGTAGAAGACCCGGAGCTCCCTGGTCGGGAAGTCGCCGGGGTTCTCCTTGGGGTTGATGAACCCGAACCCGTTGGAGATGTGCAGGTAGTCGATGTCGAGGTCGCGGAGCCACCGGCCGAACTGCAGCGTCTCGTGCAGGCCGTTGCCGAACCACCAGTTCCGCAGCGGGCGCACGGGCGGCCACCGGACGTTCACCGGGAGGTAGTTGTAGTCGGCCGCACTCAGGCGGACGCCGAACAGGAAGTCGCGCCCGACCTCGTCGCGGATCGCCCCGACGACCTCCTCGAGGAACCGGAAGCGATTGCGGACGCTGCCGCCGTAGCGGTCGGTGCGTCGGTTGATCGCCGGGTTCAGGAACTGGTGGATCAGGTAGCCCTTGGACGCGGTGACCTCGAGGCCGTCGCACCCGGCCTCACGGACGCGTCTCGCGGCGTCGGCGAAGTTCTGGACGGTTCGTTCGATCTCGCCCACGGTCATCGCGCGCCTGGTCGACCGGTAGCCGTACAGCAGGTCGAACCCGCCGGATGACGACCGCTCGTCGGTGGCCTCGGTGAACAGCCCGGCCTGCGTGTGGTAGCCGGGGTCGCCGATCTGCATCACGTACCGGCATCCGAGCGCCTGGACCTTGCGGACGCCCTCCGCGATGGGCCCGATGAACTTGTCCTGACTGATCTTGGGGTACTCCATCGGCGCCCACCGGTGGTCGTCGACCGTGATGGTCGCGGAGATCAGCCCGCCAACGCCGCCCTCGGCGAACCGCCGCTCGAACCGAGCCCACACCGGGTTCACCGTGCCGTCGTAGTAGGCGTACCGGCCGCCGATCGACGAACGCAGGATGCGGTTGCGGAACTCGACCCCGTTGATGGTGAACGGCTCGAAGATCGGGCTCGCTCGACCGTCGGCCGGCGCGTCGGTCATGCGCCGCCCTCGACCTGTCCGCGCAGGAACGGCACCACGGCGTCACCGACCGCCCGCGGCTGGTCGACCATCGGCCAGTGGCTGGCGTGCGGGATGTCGACGATCTCCACGCCGGGGAACGCCTCGCGGTGCTGTTCGGCGAACCGCCGCGGGATGTAGGCGTCGTTCGATCCCCACACGACGAGGGCGGGGCGGCCCAGAGCGGCGAACTCCGCCGGCCCGGCCGGCACCATGCGATTGGCCGGCGTCGCCCGATACAGGCCGAGCACCGCGCGGCGTGTTCCCCGGTCGTACTCGCGCCACATCCGTCCGACGAACTCGTCGGGCAGCCGCTTGGGGTTCCCGCGGCGGACGTTCAGCTCGAAGAACGGCCGGGTGAGCGTGCCGTGGAGCACCTCGCCGGCGACGGGCGTCCGCCACACGCGCGCCAGCGCGTACCACCGGTAGTCGCTCACCGGCGGCCCGTTGATCACGACCACGCTGGCGAACGCGTTCGGGTACGTGACGGCCCAGTGCAGTCCGTACGCCGTGCCGAAGTCGTGCACGACCAGGTGGACGCGTTCGATCCCGAGCCGGCCCAGCACCTCGTCGATGAACCGCCCGAACCCCTCGACCGAGTACTCGAAATCCCGCGGTTTGTCGGCCTCGCCGAACCCCGGCATGTCGAACGCGATCGAACGGACGAACGTCCCCGTGCTCGCGACCAGCATCCCGAAATCCCTGCGCGACCCGGGGTTCCCGTGGACGTAGACGACGGCCTCCCGCGCGTCGAGCGCGCCGGCCTCGGAGACGGGCGTGGAGACGTCCATCGCCCGAACCCACCGCGTCGTGAGGGCGGCGTGCTCGATGTCGGTGCGGTTCGGACTCATGTGGGTGCGGCTCCCCCCCGGACGGGCGCGATGGTAGCGGCGGAGGCCGCGCTCGGCCAGGCCTGCCGGGTGTTCGCGGCACAGCGCTCGTCGGATCGCCGGCGGACATCCGCACGCCGTTCCGTGGCGAAGGAGAATGCGGCCGAGCGAATCGAGGGGGCCAGGTGGACGGCGACGTGATTTCGAACCGCTCTGGTTCCGGAATCTGACGGCGAAGGGTGTTCGACACCTCGCCGTTCCAGCGTCGCCCGGCCAGGTGTCATAACGCCGGCGTGCGGGGCCCGTCGGTGCCTCGGTCGGTGCGAGGCCACCGGGTCGGTGATCCTCACGACGGGAGTTCCGACTCGCCGGCCCCTTGACGGCACCGCGGCTGAGGGGGGTGCTTACGAGAACATGCGATCCCAGGCATCGGGATCGGCCGGCAGGAACCAGCGTTCGGACTGCCGGCCGTCTCGGTAGTGGAAGACGCTCACGACCTCGACGCTCAACGGCGTCTCCCGCACCGCCGACATCCGGCCCAGTGCCACCACGTGCTCGTCGTTGGCCATGACGTCGTGCTCCTCGAGCAGGAACGACCCGCCGGTGACGCCTCGCAGCCGGTCGAACCATTCGAAGAGGGCTCGACCCACCACCTCGCCCGAAAGGCGGTTCCTGCCGGGGACGTGCCAGACCAGTCGTCGTCGATCAGGCTTCGCAGCGAGTCCATGTCGGCGGCCCGGAAGGCGTCCGCCGTCCGTCGGTACGCTGCTGCGTTCGGATGCTCGTCCACTCGGCGCCGATCATTGCACGGACCGGGTGTCCTGGAATCGGATCAGTGTCGTCGTGAGGGTGGCCATCTCGGATGACTCGCGGCACGCTGGCCTGCGGTCCGGCGTCGCCCCCGGGCGGCAAAGCGCGGGCCCGACCGCCGATCCGGGTGCCGGGCGCCGAACCGGGAGTATCGTCCGCGCGTGACCAACCTCGCGTCGCTGGCGGCGGCCGACAACCTCAAGATCTTCTCGGGCGAGTGGTGGTTGCGGTTCGCGCTGGGCGTTGGGATCGCGCTGGCGATCGCGGTCATCGCCTCGTGGATCGTCCATCACTACGTTCGGCGCTACCGGCGTCGTGCGGCGACTTCCGGGGACGATCCCGCCGGCCGCCGGCGCCGGCGCCTGGCCACCGCGGTGGGCCTGGCCGGCGGGGTGATCATCGTGATCGCCTGGTCCGTGGTGGTGTTCAGCCTCGTCTCGTTCTTCGGCGTCGCCCTCGGGCCGTTGATCGCGAGCGCCGGCATTGCCGGACTCGCGATCGGGTTCGGGGCGCAGCAGCTGGTCGCCGACACGATCAGCGGCCTGTTCCTCGTGCTCGAAGGGCAGTTCGACGTGGGCGACGCCGTGCAGCTGGAGACCGACGGCGGCGTGATCGCCGGTACCGTCGAACGCCTGTCGCTGCGCGCGACCTCGGTCCGGGAGTTCGACGGGACGCTGTCGACCGTGGCCAACGGCCTGATCCAGATCACGCGGAACAAGACGCGAGGGTGGGGCCGCGCCATCGTCGACCTGCGGATCGCCCTGGACGAGGACGCCGAGAAGGTGCAGGACCTGATCGAAGCGCTGCTCCAGGATGTAGCGGACGTCGAGCCGTACGCGTCGGGCCTCCGGGAGGAGCCGAAGGTGCTGGGCGTCACGCAGCTCACCGAGAACGCACAGGTCATCCGGGTCACGGCCGAGACGGAGCCCTCCAAGCGCGTCGAGGTCGAGCGGGCCATGCGGCAGGCGATCACCGGGAAGCTGAACGCCGAGGGGATCCACCGGCCGCCGCCCTACCCGCCGACGCAGGCGCCGACCTCAGGCTGAGGACTCGGCCGGTTCCACCATGCGGTCGTCGATCGGCTCCTGCGCCGCCTTCGCGTGGCGGAGCACCCCGGCGCTGGCGGCCGCACCGAGCAGGATCAGCACCCCGCCCGCCAGCAGTCCGATCTGGTTGCCGTCGAGCGAGATCACCAGGTGCACGTCGCCGATCGAGTAGGCGAGCGCGCCGATCCCGAGCGCCCCCACGCCGAGGCCGACCCGGAACAGCATCTGCACCCCGCCCATGATCCGCCCCCGGATGCGGTCCTCGGTCACCCGCTGCGTCATCGACAACGCGACCATGATCGCGACGGAGAACGACGCCCCGAACACCACCGCGATCGCGAACGCCAGCCACAGGTACGGCAGCAGCGCCATCACGATCAGGATCCCGCCGCACATCGTCACGGCCGCGAGGAACACCCACGGCTCGCCGCGCTCGCGCACCAGGAACCGCACCACGCCGAGCCCGATCGCCATCCCCGAGCCCCACAGCGCGGCCAGCCACCCGAAGTCGACGTCCGTTCCCTGCAGCGTCTGGTGGATGTACGCGATGCCGACCGCGAACAGCACCCCGCCGCCGAACATCGACACCACGAGCCCGACCGAGAGCGACCGCAGGATCGGCGTCCGCAGGATGTACCGGAACGCCTCCGCCAGCCCCTTGAACGCCGACTGGTCGGCCGCCCGTCCGCCGGAGGGGATTCGGTGGATCCGGACGACCATCAGGGCCGAGAACAGGAACGTCGCCGAGTCGAAGAAGAACGCCATGGAGGTGGGGTGCGAGCGCATCGCGTTCCCGAACGGGACCCAGCCCGGGATGTGCGATGCCGCCAGCCGGAGGGCCCCGAACACCGCCGCCGCGAACGGGATCGCCCCGAACGACGAGGCGAGGATCAGCCCGTTCGCGAGCGGGAGCTGTTCCTCGTCGTCCACGAGCAGCGGCACGCTCGCGTCGCGCGCCGGCAGGAACACCAGCGACAGGCATTCGTGCACGAACGCGATCACGTAGAGCCCGGCGATCCCGAAGAACGGCACCAGCACGATCAGCGCCGCCCGCGCCAGGTCGCACGTGACCATCAGCAGGCGGCGGTCGAGCCGGTCGGCCAGCACGCCCCCCACCGGCGCGGCGAAGATCGGCGGGACCAGCCGCAGGATCAGCACGACGGCGACGGCGGTCTGGTTCCCGGTGATGCCGTACGCCAGCGCGATGAACGCGAGCGTCGCCACCCAGTCGCCGAGCCCGGAGACCGCCTGCCCGGCGAACAGCCGCCGGAACCCCCGGACGCGGAAGAGGCCGCGGAGACCTCCTTGGCCGTCGTTCGCCATCCCGTGTTCAATCCTACGAGGCACTTGTGTCGGCGCCGGGAGCGTGCCCGGCGGCTGCGGGAGGACGAAAAGCCGATGGTGGCGGTGGTCACGGACAGCGCGGCGAACGTGCCGCCGGAGCTCGCCCGCGAACTCGGGATCAGCGTCGTGCCCCTCCAGGTGCGATTCGGCGAGGAGGTCGTCGTCGACGGCGAGGATTCGGCGGAGGTCTACCGGCGGCTGGCCGGAGGCGAGGTCGCGTCCACCGCGGCGCCGTCGGTGGGGGAGTGGCAGGAGGGGTTCGAGGGCGCCGGTTCTGACGAGGTCGTTTGCGTGACGCTCGCGGCCGCACTCTCGTCGACCCACCACGAGGCCGTGCTCGCCGCCGAGCGCAGCGCGGTTCGGGTGGAGGTGGTCGACTCGAGGACCGCGAGCATGGCCGAGGGCTTCGTGGCCGTCGAGGCGGCGAGGGCGGCCCGGAACGGCGCCACGGTCGCCGACGTCGTCGCGCGAGGGCGAGCGGTGGCCGACCGGGTGCACCTGCAGGGCGCGATCGAGTCGTTCGACCATCTCCGGCGAACCGGGCGCGTGACCCGCTTCCAGGCGTATGCGGCCACGGCGCTCTCGATCCGGCCGCTCTTCCGGCTGCAGGGCGGCGAGATCGAACCGGCCGGGCGGGCCCGGACCCGGTCCCGGGCGCTCGCGATGCTGGCGGACGCCGCGGTGGACGGGATGGCGCGCGGACCGCTGCACGTCGCGGCCCTGCACGCGGCGGCCGAGGACGACGCCCGCACGCTGCTAGAGCTCGTCCGCGCCCGAGCCGAGGTCGCCGAGGAGTTCCTGGTGCCGGTCACACCGGTCATCGGGGCGAGCGCCGGGCCGGGGCTGGTCGGCGCGGCCTGGTGGCGCGAATGAGCGCCGGCCGGCCCCGAGGCGCCCTCTGGGTCGTCGGTGGCTATCTCGTCGGCTCGA
The DNA here is from genome assembly GCA_963772375.1 of uncultured Actinomycetes bacterium. Taxonomy (GTDB): domain Bacteria; phylum Actinomycetota; class UBA4738; order UBA4738; family JACQTL01; genus DATBHM01. The sequence continues at coordinate 196,189 of CAVYXG010000007.1, read as the reverse complement.
TCCCGGCGGCCTACCTGGTCGCGCGGGCGACGGGCGCGCGGGCAGTCGTCGAACTGGCGTCCGCAGACTCCTCCGTCGCCGACGCGCACCTCCTGCTCGCCGAGCACGCCGGCCCCGCCGCCACCGCCGTCGCGATAGGCGGGGACGTTGCCAAGGCAGTGGTGGTGGCGGCCGCCGCGCGACGGGCGGGGCTCACGACCGGGTGGCGGGCCGCGACCGGCGTGGCCGTCGTGGCCGGCCACGCCTTCCCGCCGTTCGCCCGGCCCTTCGCCGGCCGCGGCCTGGCGGCCGCGGCCGGCGTGACCCTCGTCAACCTTCCGCTGGAGATGGTCGTCGCAGGGTCGGTCCTGCTGGCCGGCAAGGCGCTCGGGCACACCGGCGCAGGAAGCACGGCTGGCTTCACCGCCGTGCCGGTGGTCGCCGCGGCCACCGGGCGGCCCCGCGGGATGGTCGCGATGGGGGCCGGGGTGCTCGGGGTGATCCTCGCCCGCCGCCTGGTCGGGGTGGGCCCGGTGGCCCGCGAGGACGGCTGGATCCGCTCGTTGGCGAGGCGTCTGGTGTTCGACGCCGACCGCCCGATCCGCAGGGCCCGGGTCCGGGCCTGAACGCGGGACGCTATCGGTGGCCGAGGTGGCGCTGGAGGCCGACCTCGTACGCCTCGGCCAGCCACCGCGCCACCTCGTCATCGACCTCGCCCGGCGAGGTCAGCCGGAACGTGAGGCCGTGGTTCCGCGGCGAATAGGTCACGACCTTCGCGAACCGGGGGCTCTCCAGCCGCCGGGCGAGGAGCACCGTCGCATCCACCCACCGCCTCCGAACGACGCACCCGGCAAAGCTCAGCCGCACATGAAACGCAATGCGGGACCGCTCGGCGAGGACCTCGACCGGGCCGAGCGCGAGCACGGCCGCCTCCAGGGCGCGGTAGGTCGCCACCACCTCGGCGGGCTTGCCCCGCAGGTGGTCCTCGACCGATCCCAGGGCCCGGCACGTGTGCGTCTGGTTGCGGTTCGCGAAGCTCCTGCCGCAGGCGGGGCACACCCACATCGGTCGCACACCGGCGACTGTAGGGCCTCCCCGGGACGGCGCGGACCGGCTGTTACCCTGAACGCTCCGGCCCCTCCAGGAGGCTCGTCGGCATGCCGGTGATCGTGCAGAAGTACGGCGGGACGTCCGTCGGCGACGCCGGGCGCATCCGGGCCGTCGCCGATCGCGTCGTCAAGGCCCGCGAGTCCGGCTACGACGTCGTGGTGGTCGTGTCCGCCATGGGCCACTCCACCGACGAGCTCATGCAGATGGCGCACGACATCGCGCCGATCCCCAACCCCCGCGAGCTCGACATGCTGCTCACGGCCGGCGAGCGCATCGCGATGTCGCTCCTCGCCATCGCGATCAACGACCGCGGCCACCGCGCGGCCTCGTACACGGGCTCCCAGGCCGGGATCATCACCGACACCCGCCACGGCAACGCCAAGATCATCGACGTCCGCCCCGGGCGGATCCTGCAGGCCGTGGCCGAGGGCGCGATCGTGATCGTGGCCGGGTTCCAGGGGGTCTCCGCGACCGCCGACGTGACGACGCTCGGCCGGGGCGGCAGCGACACGACGGCCGTTGCCCTCGCGGCCGCGCTGGATGCGGAGTTCTGCGAGATCTACACCGACGTGCCGGGCGTGTTCACCGCCGACCCCCGCGTGGAGCCGGACGCGCGCCAGCTGCACGCCGTGTCGTTCGAGGAGATGCTCGAGCTCGCGGCCGCCGGTGCGCAGGTCCTCCAGGGCAGGGCAGTCGAGTACGCTCGGCGCAACAACGTGCTGCTCCACGTGCGCTCGTCGTTCACCGACGACGACGGCACGTGGGTGACGGAGGAAGACGAACGCATGGAACAGGCCCTGATCTCGGGGGTGGCGAGCGACGACACCGAGGCGAAGGTCACGCTGCAGAACGTCCCCGACCGGCCCGGCGTGGCGGCGGCGATCTTCCGCGCGGTGGCCGACGAGGGCGTGAACATCGACATGATCGTGCAGAACGTCTCCCACGACGGGCGTACCGACGTGTCGTTCACGGCGCCGAAGGCCGACCTCCCGCGCCTGAAGGCCGTCATGGACGCCGTGATCCAGGAGGTGGGGGCGTTCGGGTTCGAGATGGACGACGGCGTGGCGAAGGTCTCGCTGGTGGGCGCCGGCATGAAGAGCCACCCCGGCGTGGCGGCCGACATGTTCGCCGCGCTCGCCGACGAGCGGATCAACATCGAGATGATCTCGACGTCGTCGATCCGCGTGTCGTGCGTCGTGCGCGCGGCCGACGCCGATCGGGCCGTACGGGCGGTGCACGCGAAGTTCGATCTCGGGAACGAGGCCGAGAAGCGCGAGGACCGCTGATGCGGGTCGCGGTGATCGGCGCGACCGGCGCCGTCGGACGGGAGATGACCGGGACGCTGGAACAGCGGGCGTTCCCCGTCGACGAGCTCGTGCCGCTGGCCAGCGCGAGGACGGCCGGGACCCGGGTGCCGTTCCGGGGCGAGGAGGTCACCGTCCGCGAGCTGTCGCTCGACGCGCTGAAGGGGTGCGACCTCGCCCTGCTGTCCGCGGGGGCCACCGTGTCGCGCTCGATCTGCCGGGATGCCGCATCGATGGGCGTCGTGTGCGTCGACAACTCGAGCGCGTGGCGGATGGCGCCGGACGTTCCGCTGGTGGTCCCCGAGGTCAATGCCCACGCACTGACCGGCCATGCCGGCATCATCGCCAACCCGAACTGCACGGCGATCACCACGGTGATGGCGATCGGGCCGCTCCACCGCGCGATCGGTCTGCGGAGGATGGTGGTGGCCTCATACCAGTCGGTGTCGGGCAGCGGTATGAAGGGGATCCGCGAGCTGGCGGACCAGGTCGGCAAGATGGCCGGTGACGTGGAGTCGCTCGTGTCGCCCGACCACGACGCGCTGCCGGTCGGCGAGATCTACGGCAGGACGATCGCGTTCAACGTGCTGGCCCTGCAGGGGGGCATGGACGAGGACGACTGGACCGGCGAGGAGCGCAAGCTGCTCCACGAGTCGCGGAAGATCCTCGAGCTGCCCAACCTGGAGGTCCAGGCCACGGTGGTCCGCGTGCCGGTGGTCACGGGGCACTCGGTGGCCATCTCGGCGACCTTCTCGCGTGCGACCACCCCCGACGAGGCGCGCGGGGTGCTCCGGCGCTCGCCCGGGGTGCGGGTGGTGGACGACCCGTCCCGGGGCGAGTACCCCACGCCGCTCGACGCCGCCGGCATCGACGACGTGCTGGTCGGGCGGATCCGCCGGGCCGCCGGCCGCGACGACGGGCTGCTGCTGTTCGCGAGCGGCGACAACCTCCGCAAGGGCGCCGCGCTCAACTCCGTGCAGATCGCTGAGACGCTGTTCGCCACCGGCCGCTGACGCCGGGCCGTCGCGACCCGGTTGCTAGCTGAACGCCTGGGTGATGTTCACGATGTCCGGGCTCTTGGGCGGCTGGCCCTTCTTCGGCTTCAGCTCCCCCACCAGGGCGCGCCAGAGGGCCTGCTTCCGATCGATCCCGCCGCCGATCGCCCGGCCGTCCTGACAGAAGAACTCCACCGGCTTGCCCCCGATCTTCTGGTCGCTCGCGCCGCCGAACCGAAGGCAGGTGGTCCCGTCGTCGGCGAGGACGACCGCCCAGTCGCCCGGCGGGCCGCCCCCGGGATTCGCGCCCGCGGGGTCGAGCGGCTGCGTCAGGTTGATCAGCACCACGCCGTGGTCGTTCGGGTTCGCCAGACAGCCGACGCGGGTGGCGTTCCCGGGGAAGTTCTCGAAGCACGGGTCGAAGATCTGGCTGTTGCCGTTGGCGAAGCATCGCCAGGCGTCCGGACGGTTGTTCACCAGCGAACCGGTGAAGCAGGTGCCCCTGTGCTCCTCCGTCTGGGTGAACGGCGGCTGGATGTTCCCGGCGCCGTCGAACGGCTCGACCCTCGTGGCCGTCGTCTCGGTGAGCGGGGGCGGCCCGGTGGTCGGTTTCGGGCCGGAGGTGGGCGGCGCGGTGGTGGGGGCCGTCGTCGACGCGGTGGTGGGGCCGACCGTCGGCGTCGGGAGGCCGCTCAGGCTGGGCGAGGGCCGGGGCGACGGGGAGCCCCCGGCGAGGAACACGATCCCGGCGACGATCGCGACGGCCACGCCGGCCGCGGCGCCGATCATCCAGGGGCCGAACCGCCGCCGGGGGCCGGACGGCGGGCGTCCGCCACCGAACCGGATGGGCGGCGCGGGGGGCGGGGTGACGCCGGGCGCCGAGACGCCCGATGTGGAGAAGCCGGGTGCCGACGTTCCGGACGAGGAGAACACGCCGGAGCCCGCCGGGATCGCGGGGGCCGGCGCGGCGATCGTTGCGCCCCCGGCCACGGCCGACCGGGCCGCCACGACGAGGTCGGAGCACGTCCGGTAGCGCTCCTCCGGCCGCTTCGCCATCCCCGAGGTGATCACGCGATCGAGCGCCGAGGGCAGGTTCGGCCGCAAGCTGGACGGCGCGGGGACGCGTTCGGTCACGTGCGCGACGAGCGTGGCGGTCTCGACGTCGCGGGGGAACGGCACGCGTCCGGTGACGCTCTCGAACAGCACCGCCGCCAGCGCGTACTCGTCGGTCCACGGCCCGATGGGGCCGCCCTGGATCTGCTCGGGCGCGGCGTAGTGCGGCGTTCCGACGAAGTACCCGGCCCGGGTGAGGGCCCGCGACTCGCCGGAGATCCCCGGCGCCGAGGACGGCTGCCCGGGCTGTCCGGTGGAGTCGCCGAACACCTTCCCCAGCCCGAAGTCCGACAGGAACACCCGGTCCGGAGCCTCGAGCAGGATGTTGCTGGGCTTCACGTCGCGGTGCACCAAGCCCTTCGAGTGCGCCTCGTCCAGGGCGCCGGCCACCTTGGCCAGGACGCCCAGCGCACGGACCGGGTCGATCGCGCCGTCGCGCTGGAGGACGATCCCGAGGTCCTCCCCCTGCACCAGGCGCATGGCCAGGAACAGGACGCCGTCCGCCTCGCTGGCGTCGTAGATCGGCAGGATGTTGGGGTGCTCGAGGGCGGCCGCGATCCGGGCCTCGCGGAGGAACCGCTCGCGGAAGTCCGAGTCGGCGGCGAGCTCGGGCGGCAGGACCTTCAGCGCGACCCGCCGTCGGAGGTGGACGTGCTCCGCGAGATAGACGACGCCCTGGCCACCGCGGCCGAGCTCCGACTCGATGCGGTAGTCGCGCAGGAGCGTTCCGGGGCCGAGATGCGAGGGAGACGACGACATCGTTGGCAGGTTCTACCAGTGGGCGGGCGCTTGGGCCAGTGAACCGGCGGCCGGGCCCGTGATCACCGTGGCTTCGGCGGCCAGTTCGCCCCGGCCTCCGACAGGGCCACGGAGAACGACTTCGCCCCGTCGACGAGGCCCTCCCGGAGGTAGAACGCGTGGGCCCGCTCGCGCCAGTTCGACGACTCCAGGCTGAGGCTCCAGCAGTCACGTTCCCGGGCCCGCTCCAGGCATCGCGTCAGCAGAGCGGCGCCGACGCCCCGGCCGCGGCCGTCCTCGGCGACGACGAGGTCGGGGATCCACGCCTGGGGCGTCGTGAAGTTCAGCCGGACCCGGTACTCCATGTCGACGAACCCGACGACCCGGCCGTCCTCCTCGGCGACCAGGGCCTCTGCGTCGTCCCGCTCCAGGTATCCGAGGTAGATCCGGCGCGCCGTGTCCTCCTCGGGCGCCCCGCGGACGTCCGGCCGGCCCAGCTCGGCGAGGAGCCCCTCGACGGCGGGCCAGTCGTCCTCGGTGGCGTTTCGGACGGTGGGCATCAGGACCCGGTACCCATCAGAAGAAGTCGGGGCTCCACGGCGCCGGCCCGGCGAACAGCCGCGACAGCACCCGCAGCGCGGGGTCGTCCGGCGCCGCGCCGCCCAGCCGGACCACGTCGGCAGTCGACAGGTACCCCGTGAACAGCGAGCTCAGGAGGCCGATCGGGATGGGGCCGCCGGAAGCCCGGTCGGTCCCTTCCACTGTGACCTTCCCCCCGTCCGCCGTGATCAGGAACGGGCCGCGGTTCTCAGCGAACAGCGGGTCGTCGACCGCGATCGCGCACTCGCCGTCGACCTCGGCGTAGCCGCGCGCCTCGACAGCCGCCGGGACGTCCAGCAGGCGCGACATCCAGGGGAACTCCGACGCCTGCGTGACCGAGCGTGATTCCGCCAGCAGCATCGCGAGGGGCTCGCCGGGCGGGCCGTGCCAGGTCAGCTTGGCGCCGATGCTGTGGTACCCGCCGAAGTAGCCGAACAGCGCCTCGGCGGCGCGGCGCGTGCGGGCGATCAGGTGGGTGCAGGCCGGATCCATGCCGAACCCCTCGCGGGGGCCGCGCTGGTAGCAGGCGTAGCCCTCGAGCCGGCCCGACGCGGCGTCCCGGGCGAGCACCACGTGGGGCACCACGTCGGGTTCGGTGAGCCGCATGATCCGCGTGCGCCACCAGAACTCGTCGCCGAACCACAGGGGCCCGTTGTGGCCGGGCGCCCACGCCCGGAAGCAGGCCTGCATCTCGGGCAGCGCGGAGTCGTCGCGGATCGTCTGCAGCTCGATCCCGTCGCCGCCGGACCGGGGGAGCGCGCGGAGCGGGACCGAGAGCTCGAGGTACGAACCGGCGAGCTCGTACCCGAGCTTCCGGTACACGGCGACGGTGGCGGGGTACAGCGTGCTGAACACGTCCCCGGCGTCCCGCTGCCGCCGGATCAGCTCCGCGACCAGCGTCCCGCCGATGCCCCTCCCACGGGTGTCGGGCATGGCCGCGACGGCGGCGACGCCGGCGCAGGCGATGTCGTTCCCGCCGAAGAACTGGGTGAGGGGATGGGAGAGCGAGGTGGCGATCAGGCGGTCGCCGTCGTAGGCGCAGAGGTAGCGGTCGAGGCGGAGGTTCGGTCCGACCCGTTCCCGCCACGAGGGCACGATGCCGAACGCCGACTGCTGCACGTCGAGGATGCGCTCGCGGTCGTCCTCGCCTGGGGGCCGGAGCTCGATCCCGCTCACCGCACGGCCTCGCACGCGCACGGGATCGCCCCGCACTTCGGGCAGCCGTTCGCGTAGCGGGCGGCCGCGCGCTCGAGGTCGACGTCGAGGAGATTCGCCAGCGAGCCGAGCCATGCGAGGACGTCGGAGAACTCGTGCTCGAGGTGCTCCCGGTCGTGGGGCGTGCGCATGGCGCGGGCGACCTCGCCGACCTCCTCGACCATCCACCGGAACACGCCGTCCGCACCCCGCGCGCGGTCGCGGTCGACGTAGGTCCGGCGCAGCATGTCCTGGAGATCGCCGATCTGCATCCGCGCGAGTCTACGAGACGACCTCCGGCGGGGCGCCGCCGGGTGGCTCCGGAAGGGGCATCCCCCCATAATCGACGGTGAGGAGGCAGGGTCGGCGTGAACACCGGGGGAGGTTCGATCGAAGGGCCCACCGTTGCCACCGGCGGCGCCGGTCCGGACGACCACGCTGGGTCGGCGGTGCGCCCCGCCGATCGCCGGGACGGCGACTTCCGTGGGGCGTTGGTGTTCGCAGCCGGGTTCGCTGGCGCGGCGCTCCTCACCTACCTGTTCAACGCGATGCTCGGGCGACGGCTGTCCCCGACCGACTTCGCCACGTTCGCAGCACTCCTCGGGGTCCTGCTGGCGGTGAACGGCCCCAGCTCGGCCCTGTTCGGCGGCGGCGCGATGGCCTCGGCCCGGAGTGGAGAGGTGCCGAGGACGCCGTGGCGGGGCGCGCTCATCACCTGTGCGATCGCCGGAGCAGCCGTGGGGCTCGCGCCCGTGAGCGCCACACTCCGGTCGGCCGGTTGGTTCCTGTCGGCCGCCTCGATGCTCATGCTCGTCGCCTGGGCACGAGGCCTGCTGATCGGGCTCGGGAAACTCGGGACCTCCGGCGCGACGATGCTGTTCGAGGGCGTCGCGCGTATCGGGTTCGCAGCCCTGCTGCTCTCGGCGGGCCTCCACCTCACGGGGGCATCGGCGGGCCTCGCGATGGGAGTCGCTGCGGGCCTCCTTCTCACCAAGGCCCTGCTGCCGCGGCAGCGACTGGGCACGGCGCGCGCAGTGCCCACCGAGGTCTGGATCTCGATCGTCGGGCTCGCGTTCGTCGGGCTCGTGCAGTTCGTGGACGTGGTGGCCGTCCGGGTGGCCGGGGGGCCGCGGCTGGGTGCCTACGCGGCCGCCTCGTCGCTGGCCCGCGTGGCCCTGTTCGCGCAGCTTCCGGCGGCGGCGTACGCCGTGCGCAGAACCGCTGTCGTCGGGCCCGGCCGGGCCGTCCGTCGGGTGGCCGTGCTGGCGATCGTGCCCACGGCGGTGGCAGTGTTCGCGCTTGAGCTGTTCCCGCGGCAGCTGCTCGACCTGACGTACCACGGCCGGTACCTCGACGCGACCGGGCTCGTCCGCGTGCTGACCCTGGCCATGGCTCTCGCGGGTGGAGCCACGGTGCTGATCAACATGATGCTCGGCGCGGCCCGGACGGCGTGGGTGTGGTCGGCGTCGATCGCGTCGGTGGTGGGGTGTGTGGCGGTGTTCTCGGCCGCCGGCTCGGGGGCGCACGCGGCATGGGCGATGCTGCTCGTCCAGGGCGTGGTGTTCATGCTGGTGTCGGAGCACGCCCGCCGGTTGCTCGCCGCCGCGCGGGGCGCCGCCGGCAGCGTCCTGGTGCTGAACTGGCGCGACACGCGCCATCCACAGGGCGGTGGCTCCGAGGTGTTCGTCGAGGAGGTGGCGCAGCGGCTCGCCGCCGGCGGCCGGAAGGTGACGGTCTTCTGCGGCGCCTATCCGGGCGCGCTTCGAGACGAGATGGTTGGGGGGGTGCGGTTCGTCCGGCGGGGCTCGTGGCGGACGGTGTACCTGTGGGCGGCTGCGTACCACGTCATGGGGCGGTTCGGCCCGCACGACGTGGTCGTTGACGTGCAGAACGCCGTCCCGTTCTTCTCGCCGATGTACTGCGGGCGTCCGGTCGTCGTGCTGGTTCACCACGTCCACCGGGAGCAGTGGGGGATGATCTTCTCGCCCCGTACCTCCCGCATCGGGTGGTGGGTCGAATCACGGTTGTCGCCGTGGCTGTACCGGCGCGCGCGGTACGTCACCGTGAGCGAGGCGTCTCGGGACGACCTGGCCGATCTGGGCATCGACCCCGGGCGGATCACGATCGTCCGCAACGGCGCGCCGGAGGCCGTGACCGGGCCCGCCGTCGAACGGACGCCCGATCCATCGGTCGTGTTCCTCGGCCGGCTCGTGCCGCACAAGCGGATCGAGTTCGTGGTACGCGCCGCCGCAGAGCTCCGCAACGAGTTCCCGGGCCTCTCCGTGCACGTCGCCGGGCAGGGGGCATGGGAGCCGCGGCTCCTCGAGGAAGCCGAGCGGCTCGGCGTGACCGACGTGGTGACGTTCGAGGGGTTCGTGCCCGAGGACCTCAAGCGGCGCCTGCTCCGGGAGTCGTGGGTCCTGGCGATCCCGTCGGTGAAGGAGGGATGGGGGCTCGCGGTCATGGAGGCGGCGTCGGCGGGAACTCCCGCGGTCGCTTCGCGGTCCGGTGGTCTGGCCGAGTCCGTGGTGGACGGCGTCACCGGCGTGCTCGCCGACGACTACGAGGGGTTCGTCGACGGCCTCCGGCGGGTGCTGTCCTCGCCGGATCTCCGGGATCGCCTCGGCGCCGCGGCCCGGGACCGGGCCACCCGGTTCAGGTGGGACGACACGGCAGGCGCATTCGACGCGGTGCTGGTGGATGCGACGAGACCGGTGACGGTCTCGGCCGGCGTCGAGGTGCGCACCCCGCCCGCGGTCGAGCCGGCCTGACGAAGGCCGAAGACGATGGAGTCGCGGCCGCCGCCCGGGGACGTCCGGCGGTCGCTAGGGGGCGGCGACGCTCGGGCTGCCGTACACGAACCCGGGACCCTCGACGCTGGACGCGGGATTCTGGCTGACGACCACGAAGAAGGCGCCGAAGAACGCGATGAGCAGCGCCGCGATCCCCGCGATCACCAGTCCGCGCCAGTTCATGTTCGGCCGCCCCCTGGGTCCCGATTCCGTGCGAGCATATCAGGGGGTTCCCTGGCGACGCCACCGTCGCCGTCCGACCCCCGACGGTCCGGCCGGCGCGGGCGAACGGCCGCCACGACCAGGACGCCGATCGCGGCCGCGACCACGCCCACCGCGAGCAGGTCGCCCGCCACCACGGGCCCGGCCGGCGTCGCGGCGAACCGTGGGATCCGCACGGCGCCCGGCACCCGGTACAGGCGGAGGTCGGGGAACGCCCGGACCGGCGTGAGCCCGGACATGCCCCTCGCGGCGGGCCCGGAGCCGGGCCCCGCGAAGACCACGACGTAGCGGATCCCCAGATCGGCAAGGCGTGGGGCGAGCGGCCGGCCGTCCGTCGCCGGGCGGTCGAGGAGGCGCGACCAGGAGTCCTCGCCGGGGAGCCGATACCCCGACACCTCGAGGGCCGTGGCGGCGACCACCCGCCGCCCGAAATACAGCGGGGCGGGTTGGTGGACGACCTGAGCGTGGTTCCAGGGGAACGGCCAGTACGCGTGCCACGGGAGCACGAGGATCGCGCCCGGCGCGTGGTCGGCCGACGTGACCGCCTCCACGACGTCCCAGGACCGTGGGTACTCGGCGTTGTGCAGGCGCCCCCAGGCGCCGAACGCCAGCGTCGGCGCCAAGGCGAGCGGCACCACGGCCAGCACCGCCCCCGCCAGCGCGGCCCGACGGGCCGGGAGGCGTTCGGCGATCCGGTCGACGCCGCAGCCGAACGCCACCGCGGCGAGCGCCAGCCACGGGATCACGAACTTCTGGGAGTCGCGCAGGAACCCGGCGCCCCGGACGTGCACGGCGATCGAGCGCATCAGGGTGTTGGTCCATGGGAGCGACGGCGCCGCCGCCAGGACCAGGCCGACGACTGCCGCGGTCGCGAGGCCCCGGCGCCAGCCGGCGGGCGTCCGATCGCGGAGCGTCCGCCAGCCGAAGACCGCGACGCCCACGATCAGGGCGAACGCCGGCAGCCACGCAGCCGTCCCACGGCCGGGCGGCGCGAGGTCGGGTCGCCACAGCCCCCCGAACGACAGCAGGCTGCCCAGGGTTCCGAGTGGCGAGTCCGACCGGGCCCGGAACAGATCGACGGCCAGCCTGGGCCGGTCGGGGACGGCGGGGTGAAGGATTGCCGGAAGCGCCCACACGAGGTTCACCACGACGAACGAGGTGAGCAACCCGGCCTTGCGCCATCGGCCCGACGTCGCGCCTTCGTCGCCTGCGGCCGCGCCGTCGGGCCACAGAGCGCACAGCAGGACCGTGGCTCCCCCGATCACGCCCGCGTACGGCGACGCGGCGGTCATCGCCGCGAACCACAGCACCATGCGCCACGCCGACCCGGCCTGCCCGCGCCGCCACCGGATTGCGCTCCGGAGCGCCCACGGCACGATCGCGGCGCCCAGGAGCAGGGCCCACTGCCCCAGCAGCAGCCGTTCGTAGGTGAAGGGGTTCCAGACGAACAGGACCCCGGCAGCCACGCGCGGCAGACGCCGTTCGGCCGGGACCAGTCGCCCGGCGCCCATCGCGCCGGCCGCGACGATCGCGAGGAGGGCCGCCTTCTGGACGACCCGGCCGCCGACCCCTCGCGACAGGGCGGCGACGAGCGCCTCGGTGGGCACGGTTCGCGGATAGCCGCCGGAGAGGCCGAGCAGGCTCCCGCTCGTGTGTGGTGCGGGCACGAAGACCATGTCGTAGACCAACGTGAACCCGGGCGCGAGCAGCGGCCCTATCACCACCAGCGCAAGCACGATCGCGCTCAGGCCCAACGCGTGCCGGGCAGCGAACCGCCGCGGCGAGCGACCGCCCGGGAGGTCCGGTGGCGGACGGGATTCGGTCGGCCCCTGGGGTTGTTCCGTGACGCGCCTACGCCTCGGCGGATTCGGTCGAGTCACCCAGTTTCTTCACCGCAGGCGCGGACCCGTCGGTGTCGGACTCGTCGGAGGACGATTCCCGTCCGTCCTTCGACCCCGACTTGGCTGTGGCCCCCGCACCCGCCTCGGCCGGCTCGGCCGGCTCGTCCTCCGATCCCGCGCCGGGCACGGGCTGTCCCTTGGGCTTGCGCAGGAGGAGCACCCCGGCGACCGCCAGGATGATCCCGAGGATCGGGAGCACGATGGGCAGGATGGTCCCCACCAGGGCGAGCTGCTGCTTGTTCTTCTTGGCGTCGCTGATCAGCTTGTCGACCGTGGGGGGGTTGTAGGTCACGTCGACGTCGGCGAGGGCGAGCACCTTCTTGCCGTTCAGCTCGGCCCACTGCACGACGTGCTTGCGTCCCTTGACGATCGCGCCCGTCGTCGGCTCGATCCAGGCGTCGATCGACGCGTTGTACATGCGGTCGGTCTGCACGTTCCCCGAGCCCTGCCCGATGACGCTTCCCGGCAAGTTCAGGAATCCCAGCTGGACGTCGCCGGTCTCCTGGTGGAACCGGTACACCGTGGCCCCGTCGATGGTCTCGGCGCCGGCGTACTTGGCAGGGTAGGAGTCGTCCGAACCGGCGTCCCACAGCTGGTAGGTGATCTTCTCCGTGCCGAACGGGAACTTCAGCAACAGTCCCGAATGCTTGGGCGTCTCCCCGCAGCATTTCTCCGCCTCCCCGCTCTTGCGGTTCATGGCGAAGACTTCCTTGTCGAAGTCGATGTCGGCGTTCGTGGTCCGGTCGAACAGGTGCTCCTGGTAGTTGATCACTGCGACCGAGTCGGTCGACTGCTGGGGCTGACCCTTGTAGCGCTCGATCGCCTCGACGGGCGCGGGGCCGACCGACGCGAGCTTCTGGGCGCTGAAGTATGTGGCGTTGCCGTCGGAGACGACCGTCTCGTCGACGTCCGTGGGAGCCTTCTCGACCCGGGGGACCGTGTAGAAGAGGAGGAACGGCGACAGGAACACGAACGTCAGTCCGACGACGAACAGAACGTAGCCGAGCACCCGTCTCATACGACCCCCCGTCTCCGCGGCGGTCAGGATATCCCAGCGAAGCAGACGGTGGAAAACCGCTCGCCCGCCCGAAGGGGGCCGATCCGCGGTTGCCCCGGCACTCCCTGTTGCGGAATATGCGCCGATGGATGCGCCGGCGCGGGTCGTGTTCGTGGGCGGCTATGCCCGCACCGGGAGCACCCTGCTCGACCGTCTGCTCGGCCAGATCGAGGGGTTCGCCTCGTTCGGCGAGCTCCGCCACGTGTGGGAACGGAACTTTCGCGGCAACCAGCTATGCGGGTGCGGGCGGCCGTTCCGGTCGTGCCCGTTCTGGAACGACGTCGTCGAGGTGGCGTTCGGCGGGTGGGACGGCGTCGACCCCGTTGCCGTGGGGCGGGACGAGCGGCGGGTCGACAGCGTGTGGAACATCCCCCGCATGCTCACCGGGGGCTGGACGGCGGGGTTCCGCGAGGCGTTCCATGCCTACCTGGGCGCGGTCGGGGCGCTGTACCGGGGGATGGCGGAGGTGTCGGGGGCCCGGTTCCTCGTGGACTCGACGAAGGACCCTCAGCACCTGTACGTGCTCCGTTCGGCCGGGCTCGACGTGCGCGTGGCGCACCTCGTGCGGGACAGCCGGGCGGTGGCGTTCTCGTGGCGGAGGGTCAGGCGGCGGCCGGAGATCACCTGGCGGCATCAGGACATGCCGCGGTTCTCCGTGGTCAGGAGCGCCATGGCCTGGGACGTCGCCAACCTCGCCGCCGAGGCCAGCCGGCTGGTGGTTCCGTACGCGTTCCTCCGGTACGAGGACCTGATGCGCGACCCCCGCGGGCAGTTGGCGCGCCTCGCCCGCGAGCTCGGTCTCGGCGACGTCGACCTGTCGTTCCTGCACGGCCACTCGGCAACGCTCACGCCCGGCACATACCGTTGCTGGCAACCCGATGCGGTTCGCCGAGGGAACCATCGAGCTCAGGGCGGACACCGAGTGGACGACCGCCATGCCGGGCGGCCAGCGCAGCGTGGTGACGTCCCTGACGCTCCCCGCTCCTCGCGCACTACGGATACCGCCGGTGACCGGACGCGCCCGCGCCGTCCGAGGGGCCGGGGCTGGCGGAGGCCGGGCGGATCCTGCGGATGGCCCGAACCCACCGCCGCGACCCCATGCCGTACTCGCGGGCCGTGGCCGAACTGGTGCCGCGGTACCTCCGGGCGCGCGGGGTCCGGATCGTCGGCCGGTGGCTGGACGTCGGGAGCGGCCAGGGGGCCATGCCGGTGGCGTTGGCCGACGCGGGGGCTGCGCCGTCGGCCTCGACGTCGCCGACCGCCGTTTGGATGGCGCCCGATACGTGCGCGTTCGTCGTGGGCAGCGGCGCCCGGCTGCCGTTCGCTGCTGGGTCGTTCGACGGCGTGATCTCCTCGAACGTGCTGGAGCACGCCCCCGACACCTGGGGCCTGGTCCGCGAGGCCATCCGGGTCACCCGTCCGGGCGGGGTGGTATTCCTGTCCTGGACGAACTGGTACTCGCCGATCGGCGGACACGAATGGAGCCCGCTGCACTACCTGGGCCCGCGCTCGGCCCGAGGGTCTACCGGTTCCTCCTCGGCAGACCTCCCCCGTGGAACCTCCCCGGACGAACGCTGTTCCCGGTCCATGTCGGCCCCGTGCTGCGCGGCATCCGCGAGCTGGACGTGGACGTCCTCGACGTGGCGCCGCGGTACTGGCCGCGGTGGCGGTTCCTCGCCCGGATCCCGGGGCTGCGGGAGTTCGCGATGTGGAACTGCGTGGTGCTGCTCCGCGTCCCGGGATCGGGGGGCCCATCGTCGTGAGCGGGAGATCCGACCCGCTGCGGTCGAGCCCGACCGTGGCCGGGCACCCGGGCATCTCGTGGAGCATCGTGCTGCGGGCGCACCCCCACGCCCGGTCGCGCCGAAGACGGCGGCCGCGCGTCTGCCGCGGGGTGGCCCGCGGACGGTTCGGTGGGCCCGCCGCCCCCGGTCGGGGCCGCCGAAGGCTCCGCGGCGGAGCTGTCCGGCGTTGCGAACGCCCCGTACTCGGACGGCGGCCCGTTCGTCCGGGTCATGGTGGCCGAGATCGGTGGTCGTCGCGGGACACCACGCGGCGCTCGACGGGCTCGGGCTGATCGCGGTGCTCGGGCTGGTCCTCGAGGAGGACCTCGGGACGACCTCACGAGGCATCCGGGGGAGCCGGGCCGCCGGCGTGGTTCGGCGCCTCGTCTACCCGGTCGCGCGCTTGGGCGAGGCGCTGATCCGTCCCCCCGTCGCGATCTCCTCCCACGCCGGCGCCGGCATGCCGGGGGACCGTCTGGCCGCGACGACGATCGGGCCGAGGGTCGGGACCGCCGGCCTGGTGGCCGCAGCCGCCCGGGCAGTTCGACGATGGAACGCCGACCGCGGAGGCAAGGCCTCCCGGGTGGTCGTCGCGATCGGCGCATCAGTGCGATCGGGGCGCCTCCCCACGGTGGGGAGGGCGGCGGCGTGGTTTCGTGTCGAGGTGCCGGGGGTGACCACCGAAGCGGATGTGCGCCGGGTGCTCCAGCATCGCGGCCCGGAGCCTGCGCCTGGCGCCTCGGTCCTCCGAGCCGCGCGCGCGTCCGGGGTGACGACGAGATTGGAACGCCGGACGGGGTCGACCGTGCTCGTGTCGAACCTGGGGACCCTCGTGCCCGAGGACGCCGTTGGCGCAGCGGAGTTCTACCCGTCGGCTCACGGACGATCGGGGGTCGCCATCGGCGCGATCCGGGCAGGCGGCCGGACGACGCTCACGATTCGGGCCCGGCGCCTGGACTTCACGGACGAGGAGGCTGCTCGGTTCCTGGAGTTGGTGGCGGACTTGGTGGTGGCCTCCTCGGCCGGCCCCGGCCGGTAGGGCGGGAACCGCCCGCCCTGCGCCGATTCGCCCGGGGCTCGGTGGCCCGGAGCGGGCCGTCGGCCGTCGGCTCCGTGGGGACCGCTCCGACCTCCCCGGGCACCTCGCTCGGGGAGGGCAGCAGTTGCTCCTGCTCCGGCCGGCTCGCTGTGACGTCCGGCGGCCGGAGGTCCGTCTGCGGCCCCCTTCGGACTCCCTCGGACGGCGCGGCCGCCCCGGCCACGGCGACGCCCGATCCGCGCCGCGCGGCCAATGCGGCGACGAGGCGGTGCCGCCGCGGACGGCGCCACCTGGTCCGGTCGGCTTCGAGCAGGCCGGCGAACGCGGCCAGCGCGAGCGAGATCCCGACGAGCACGTGCGCCGCGATGTGGTGCTCGCCGAAGTCGGGGCCCACGACCGAGCTGTTCGGCAGGCCCTGCACGATGGTGGCCACGCAGGCGGCCGTGAGCGCCGCGATGGAGCCGATCCACAGCCAGCTCGCCGCGAAGGCGAACGCCCACCGAGCCGCGACCACCGCGACGCCGATCACCAGGCCGAGCGTGCCGCCGAACAGCCAGGCGAGGGCGACGTAGCCGACGACGCAGGCCGACTTGGCGACGGCCCCGCGTCCGGGCAGGCGCCGGGCCGACCGTCCGATCGCCGTGCTCATCGCCGCCACCGCCGTCGCCGAACGCCCTCCACCGCCACCAGCGCCACCGAAACCACCAGCGCGGCCGCGCTCACGACGATCGCCGTTCGGTACCGGGCCTGTGGCCGGTAGTCGACGAGCACGTGGTACGAGCCGGTCCGCGAGACGAACCACCCGGCCGAGTACCCGTCCACGAGGATCGGCGCCCCCAGGTCCGTCTCCCCGATCGACGCCTGCCAGCCGCTCGCCATGTTCTGCCCGACCGACAGGTAGTACGGAGCGTTCGCGTGCCCGACGGCGACGTCGAGCCCGCCGTCGGGAAGGATCGTGGTCGCGATCGTCGGAGGCGGCTGGTCGGTGGTCGACGGCTGGTCCTTGCCCACCGTCCTCAACGCGAGCGACTGGGCCAGCAGGGGGCTCCCCGCCTCGAGCAGGTGCTCGCCCGCCGGCAGGACGGCGACGTCGCCGGAGCACGTCGCGAGGGGCAGGTCCTCCCCCGACAACAGGTCGTGCTGTGTCCCGTCCAGCCGAATGCCGTGCTGCACCCCGTCGATCGTGAAGCCGGTGCCCCGGTAGCAGGGCAGCTGCTGCTTGCCCGAGAACGAGAGGGGCTGCACGCCCGGGATGTGGACCTCGGTGATCGCGGCCGGCCGCGGCTTCGACTCGTTCACCCGGAACACCGAGTCGATCGCGATCGTGACGCTCGACGTGGTGCGGGGGGGGAACGACAGCGTCAGGTCGGGATGGAGCAGGTCGGGCAGGGTCCCGGAGACCGACGAGCCGTCCGAGAACGTGGCCGTGACGCCCGTGATGGGCGAACGGCCCTTCGACAGATCCGTGCTGACGACGACCTTGTCGATCGTCCGGGGGTGGAACGACACGGTGAGGCTCTGGCCGGGGCCCCCCGAGGGGACCCACTCGGTCTTCGCGTCGCCGTCGAACGCCATGCTGCCCCGGTTGGCCGGGAACCCGAAGAGTCGGCTGGACGACTCCACGTTGACGCTCGACGACCCCAGGAGCAGGCGGTCGATCTCCCGATCGGGCGCCGACTGGTCGAGCGCGGCGGTCCCCGAGATCGCGAACGAGCGCGTGTCGGGCACCTCGAACCGCCGCCGGACGGTCAGCTCCTGGTCGACGTCGTCGGTCGGGCCCGTTCGCTGGCGTTCGAACAGGTACGTGATCGGCGACGAGCTCAGGGCGTCCGCGCCGCCGGAAAGCGAGCGCGCAGCGTCGAACAGGTCGGTGGGCAGGCGGATGATCTCCGCCGGGTCCAGCCCCGGGATCGCGATGTCGGCGATCCCCACCGCGTTCGTCGTGTCGAGCCCCTGCGTCACCGACAGGATCCGTAGGCGGATCCAGGACGCGGTTCGCTTCGAGAACGAGATTTGCTTCGCGTCGCCGGGTTCGAGCGTTGCCGTCACGGAGCTGCCGTTCGAGAACTCCAGACGGACGTCGCGAACCTGCCGGCCGAGTCCCGCCTTGGGCAGCGTCACGATGACGTGCGAGAGCGTCTGCGCCGAGCGGAACTCGGCCTTCACCCACGACCCCCTAGGATCGACCCCCTCGCCGGTCTGCCAGACGGTCCGGTGGTCGCCGTCGAACGCGTTGGACGGCCGGAACTCCGGGGACACGTTCGACGACCCGTCGTCGGACGAGGTGACCGACCGGAGGCCCGGGTACTCGGCCACCGACTGCGTGGAGGACCGGTCGCCGAACAGGTCGTATCCGGTCCTGCGGCCGCGCAGCGTCTGTCCCGCGGGCAGGGTAGCCGAGTGCGAACCCGACGGCGTCGTGAACGACCACACCGCCCGCCGGTTGCTGTCCGTCACCACGAACGCCGGAGCGGACCGCGTCATGACGGCGGCCAGCCCCCCGGCGCCGAGCGATCCCGAGTACAGCAGCGGCGGACCTCCGTCGAGCAACCCGGCCCGGGCGGCCTCCGCGACGCCGAAGCCGTCCCCGGACACGACGACCGGGTCGCCGGCCTCGGCCCGGACGAACGCCTCGGGGTGGGCGACCGTGAGCACCTCGACCGGTGCCAGCGACTCCTCGTCCACCGACTGGGCGTCCTCGTCCCTGGTCGAGCCGGTGACGTTCTCACCCGGGACCCCGAACGTGGCGTACGTCGTGAGATCGGGGTCGCCCTTGAGGGCCTGCATGGCGATCGGCCGGGCCGTGTGGCTTCGCCTCCAGTCCAGGTCGTTCTGCAGAACGACGTCGCGGACCCCGAGATAGCGAAACAGCTGCGACTCGCCGTCGGCCGGGAGCCCCTCGAAGTAGGGCTGCTCGGCGGCCGCGACCAGGTTCGAACCGAACCGCTGGCCGACCGGCAGGCGGATGGGGTCGACGTGCGACAGGTCGCCGGGCGATGCCGCCGCGACGCCCTCCTTCAGCGCGCCCCACCGGTAGATGGCCGAGCCGGTGGCCGGGGCGAAGAACGCCCGGGTCCGGACGTCGCGCCCGGCGAGCACCGTGAGCGCCTTCGCCCAGTACTTCGGGATCGGGCCGGTGGACCGGCTCTTCGCGTACAGGTGACCGGTCCACAGCGGATACGAGTTCGCGCCGATGACCAGCACGACCGCGGCGACGGCCCCCGCCCTCGCCCAGCCCGGGCGTGGGGCGGTTCGAAGGCGGGTCAGCACAGCTCCCACACCGACCCCAGCGAGCACCGCGATGCTCAGGTTGAGCCCGGAGGCGAACTTGTACGTCGTCCGAAGACCCGCGGCGCCCGGAACGTTCCGGTACGCGTCGAGCAGCAGCCGGCCGAACGGCGTCGGGGAGTGGACCGGGAACACCCCAGCCGTGACGAACACCCCCAGGATCATCAGGAACAGGAAGAACAGCCGGTGCCGCCAACGGGTGAGCCAGGCGGCCGTCAGTGCTCCGATCGGGACGGCGAACCCGGTGATCACCAGCAACCAGTTCGTGGCGAACGGCCGCACGGTGGGGACCCACGGCCCGAACTGGTCGCCCCCGTAGAACATCCAGAACCCCAGCCCGCGGATGGTCTCCGACGCGCTCGAGCTCGCGTTGATGATGCTCGGCTGTTCCGAATAGACGAGCGCGTTCGAGACCTCGCTCGACGTCAGCAGCACCAGCCACCAGGCGTTCAGGGCGACGGTGAACACGAGCGCGAGGGCGGCGAACCGAATGCCCCGCCACACGTGCACGCCCCGTTGCACGAACGTCACCCACGCAATCAGGAGCGCGGCGACGATGAGGGCGTCGATCTGAGGGGCGCCGTTCCCGCCCCCCATGAGGAGGGTGAGCAGACCGAACAGGGCTGGCCACGCCAGGCCCTTGCGGCCCAACCCCACCAGGGTCACCAGGAGCAGCGTCGGCAGCAGGACGTACGGGAGGAACGGCCCGGTGAACGGCAGCCCGTACCCGAACGTGTACGGCGAGAGCATGTAGACGAGGCCCGCGGCCAGTGGAGCGGCCACGGTTCGCCGCCCGATCAGACGGTCGACCAGCAGCGCGGTTCCGGCGCAGCCGGCGAACAGCAGGAGCCCGTGCCACAGGCGCTCGGCCACCCACGGCGACGCCCCGGCCGTCCGGATGAGCCACACGACGACCCCCATCGGGAACGCGATCGCGTCGTGCTGCTCGTGGCCGAGGTACGGACTGCCGTGCCACAGCACGAATGCCTTCGCGAGGTACGCGCCGGGGTTCAGCCACAGGGGGTCGCGGGTGTCGAACGCGTACCGGCCGGGGAGCGACAGGAACGGCAGCGCGAACATCGCCACCGCGAGGAGGACCCACATGATCCGGCGGGCCTGCACGGCGGCCGGGGCGCGCTCGGCGCGCTCCCGGGCGCGGACACGGGGCGCCGCGACGACGGACTCGGTGCCCGCGCTCATGGCAGCGTCCGCACGACCTTCGCCGGGTTCCCGGCCACCAGCACGCAGGGCGGGACGTCGCTCGTGACGACGGACCCGTAGGCGATCACCGAGTTCTCGCCGACGCGGACGCCGGGGAGGATGGCCGCACCGCGCGCCACCCAGACGTTGCGTTCCAGGACGATGGGCGCCACGCGCACAGGCGCGTCCGGATTGGTCCGTCGATCGAACCCCAGGCTGTGCATGTCGGAGTCGATCAGGTGGGCCTGCCCGATGATGCAGTCCGGGCCGATCTCGACCCGGTCCTCGGCCTGGATGTCGGCGCCGTTCAGGCGGGCGTTCTCGCCGACGTCGATCGTGGCGCGGGTCGACCGCGTGACCAGCCGGGTGTGGCGGCCGACGCCGAACGCGAACAGGTTGGCCCATTCGCCGATCCGGATCCGGCCGGGGCCCTTGACGACCAACCGGTGGTTGGCGACGACGCCCCGGCCGACTAGAAACCGGTCACCCAGCGCGGTGCGGTAGGCGGCGAGGACGGTCGCCGACAGGGCTCGCAGTGCGGCGAGCCGAACCGGATCGAGGTCCTGGAGGTCGTGGGAGAGGGCGCTTCGGACCATGCTCGAATAGTCTGGCGACCCCTCGCTTCGATTGGCAAGGAATGGGCCGTCGGGCAGTTCGTCTCCGCCTACGACAGGAGCGCCGTCCAGAACCGGGCGAGCTTGTTGTGTCCCTGCCGGTTGGGGTGCAGCGCGCCGGCGTAGTCGGTCGAGGTGTTCAACACATGCGATGGGTCAACGTAGATGTCCCCATGCGCGACGGCCCGGCGATGCAGCGTGCGGTTCCACCTGGCCCTGACCGAGTCCTTGACCGTCAGCACTGGCAGGATCGCCGAGACGTAGACGGGGACGGAGAGGGTGTCGAGTGCGGACAGGATCCGGTCGACGCCGTGGGCGAACCGCATCCGATCCGGGTTGCATCCCTCGGCGTCCACGCCGGGGCCATGTCGTTCGTGCCGAACGCGACGATGACCGCACGGGTCGGGTGCTGGCCGAGCACACGACTCGTGTGGCTCTCACCCCAGCACGCAGCGCTCGCCCCGGCCGACCCCACGTTGGCGACTCGTGTCCGGAGTGGATGGGCGATCTGGTCGGCCCAGCCGCCGGTGAGGCCGTCGCCGCCACCCGTCAAGCGGCCCGCGGCGATCGAGTCGCCATAGACGACGGTCAGCGGCAGGGAGCCCGCGTTCACTCTCCTGCCTCCACCGTAGGACCACGACAGGATGTCGAGCTCCCCCTTGGTGGCCAGCAGCGTGAAGCGCTGGGGTCCGGCCGGGAGATCCCATGCCAATCGCTCGTGCTGGTTGCCCGGGCGCCCGAGCGTCACGCGGAGGCCCGATCCCTTGTCGTTGACGAAGACGGTCAGCGTCGACCCGTTGCCGGCGAAGGTCGCATCAATCTCAGGCGCGTTGACGTAGAAGGAGAAGGAGTGTCCCTGGCGCAGGACACGGGCGGCTCGCGCGGAGGCTGAAGCCGACGCGACCGGCAGGCAGACGGCGAGGACCAGGGCCGCGATGCAGGTCGCGCTCGAGGGTCCCCGCCTCGTCGCCGGCGACGACCGCGTCGTCATGGGGCCCGTTGAAGGGCGAGGGAGCGATCGTCCATCGTCGGAACAGTCTGACGAGCGACCGCTCCCCACGGCAAGGACGTCATGGGTCATCCGCTAAGGTCCGGTCGTGATGCGAGGGGAGAGGAATCTGGCCGTGGCTGATTCATCTCCCCGGCGGATGCCGAGGACGAGGGCGGTGGATCGCATCGCCTACCTGACGGGCCTCGCGGCCGGGCGTTCGGTGATCCACGTCGGGTTCGCCGGCGAGACTCGCGCGACGATCGAGGACCTCCGGAACAACCCGCTGTGGCTGCACGGTTCGCTCGCCGAGGTGGCGACGCGGCTCGTCGGGCTCGACATGGACGGCCCCGGGGTCGAGCGAGCCCGTGCGGCCGGGTTCGAGGCGCACGCGGCCGACGCGGCCGACGCCGCCGGGCTGACCTCGCTGGGGCTGGAGCCGGCCGACCTGGTGATCGCGGGCGAGGTGATCGAGCACGTCGAACGGCCCGGCGATCTGCTCGACGCGCTGCATCTGCTGGTGGCCGCCCGCGGACGGCTGGCGGTGACGACCCCCAACGCCGCGTCGCTCCTCAACCCTCTGGCCGCGGCGGCGCGCTACGAGCTGATCAACCCCGACCACGTCTCGTTCTACTCGTGGTACACGCTGGGCAACGTCATGGAACGCCACGGGTGGCGGGTCCGGCGGTTCCTCACCTACCACTTCCCGCTCGCGGACGAGGCGTGGACCGGGGCCGGCGCGGCCGCCGCCGGCCGGGTGCTGGCCCGTGTGCAGACCGGGCTGTCCCGGTGGTGGCCGTACCTCGACTTCGGGCTGATCGCGGTCGCCGAACGGTCTCCGAGCATTCCTCCCGGACCCCTCCCGGCGGGCGAGGTCGCTCCGGCGGCGGAGTAGACTCGGACGGCCCCATGCGCCCGACCACCTGGACCGCCTCGCGTTCGCGCCCGTGGCCGGGGCGTCTGGTTCGTCCGGGCGCCGCGATCCTCGGTGTCGCATGCCTGGTGCTGGGGCTCGCGTCCGCCGCGGGGGCAGCCCCGGCTCCTGTCGTGGCCGACGCCTCCTCGGCCGCGTTCACATATACGGGCGCCTGGAACGGTGGAGCCTTCGGCGTATACCTCGCGCCGTCCGGAACCGCCGCCGTCCGGATCCGGAACACTCCCATGCTCCAGGTCAAGGTCTGGGCGATCGGACAGTCGTTCTCCGTCTCGATCGACGGCCGTCCGGCCTCGTCGTACGAGGCCGACACCTGCAAGTGCTTCGAGACGATGGGCATCGCGTCCGGACTCAACCCCTATCCGCACAACGTGCTGCTCACGAACAGGAACACGACCACGCCGTTCGCGATCCGGTCCTGGGTGGCTGCGCCCGGCGGGGTCTTCGCCCAGTACGACTGGAACTATCCGGGCCCGGGGAGCATCGCCCGGGGAAAGCAATACTCATTCGATGTTCGGAACGCTGCCGCGGTGTCCCTGCGGTACACGGCCACCGGGGTCTCGTTCCGCGTCAACATGGACGACCGATGGGCGGGGACGACCTTCACCACGCGGACGGGCGGGGCCACCCGACACGTGGTCATCGCCTGGGGTCTCACCCCCGGGCTGGTGAAGCTGACGATCACGCCGACGAACGGCCCGTTCCATCTCCTGTCGATCGATGCGCTCCAGGCTGCCGGGAAGGGGAAGGCGCTCGTGGTGTCGACGGCCGATGCCGCGGCCAGTCCGCTCCTCTCGGTCTACGGCGACTCGCTGGCTGCGGGTCAGCACACCCTGGGTATCGACGACCGTTCCGACGGCTACGGGAACCGACTGGCCACGATCCTGGGAACGCGGCTCCTCAGTAGGGGTGTGGGTGCGGCCGGCGCGGTGTGCTACGGCGCGAACCACGTCAACTCGGTGATCGGGCAGCGTCCCGATGTCGTGGTCGTGGACTACGGGCTGGTGGACATGGTGGGCCAGCCGTACACCGACTGCCCGGCCCCCACCATCGCCCAGTTCGAGGCGGCAATGGACCGGATGCTCGACTCGTTCCAGCAGGCACTCCCCGACGCGCGCATCGTGGTGCTCGCGATCCTCCCCACGACGCGGCCGGGTGTGACGCAGTCGGAGCGGGCGCAGTGGAACGCGGTCCTGCAGCGCGCCGCGTCCGGGCGAGGCATCTCGTTCGTCGATCCGAGCGCGTCGCTCGACATGGCCACCGACTACAGCGACCCGCTCCATCCGAACAACCGGGGTCACGAGATCGTCGCGGAGGCCCTCGCCGATGCGCTCTCCTGACGGCCGGCGCCGAGGATGGGCGGCAGCGGCGACGGCTCTGCTCCTCGTGGTTCCCGCTGTGCACGCCCACGCCGCATCCCGGCGGGCGGCGACACTGACCCTCGGGAGCTCGGCCGCGGCGTTCTCCTATCTCGGCGCCTGGAGCGCGCCGCCGCTGGACGTGCGGCTCGCGCCGGAGGGCACCGCAAGCTTCCACGTTCGCCGGACAGGGCAGGCAGCCATGACCGTGCTGTCGAACGGCGCCAGTTTCGAGGCCACGGTCGACGGGACCACCTCGCCGAAGGTGTCGCTTCCCGACTGCGGCTGCTGGAGGACGATCACGGTCGCGGGTGGCCTCGGCCCGGGCCAGCACGCGATCACCGTGACCAACATCGACCCCACGCGATCGTTCCCCATCCGCAGCTGGCAGGTGGATGCCCAGGGGTCGTTCCTCCAGTTCTACTGGTCGCATCCCGAGCTGGCGACCGTGCTCCCGCAGAACCACTCGACGACGTTCACGGTCCGGAACACGGCCTCCATCTCCATCGGCTATCTGGCGAACGGCGTGCGAGTCCGGGTAGGGATCGACGACCAGTACCTGGCCTACGTGTTCACGGGTCCGACCGGTGGCGCGGTCGCGCACCGGGTGATCGGGTGGGGCCTCACGTCCGGGTTCGAGAAGGTCACCCTCACCGCAACCCACGGGACGCTCGATCTGCGAACGGTCTCGTTGCTCCAAGCCGCGGGGCGCGGGATACCGTCGGTCGTCAACGGGGCGACGATCGGCGCCACGCCGCTCCTGGGCGTGTTCGCCGACTCGATCGGCAGTGGACTCCGGACGCTCGGGCCGGTCCGCGATTCGGACGGCTTCGCCGAGCGCCTCGCCGCCATCCGTGGGTGGCGTGTCACCCAGCGTGGGCTCGGGGGCGCGAGCGCCGGCTGTTGGGGCACGACCTACGCGAACCGCATCGTCAACGCGCACCCGGACGTCGTCATCGTCGCCTTCGGCACGAACGACATGATCCCCGGCGCCGACTTCTACGGCTGCGACGACACGCTCGCGCAGTTCAGGTCGGCCGTGGAATCGATCCTGGGGACCGTCGGCAGCGGTCTACCGGGCGTTCCCGTGTTCGTCGAGGCGATCGTTCCGACCACGAAGGTCGACGATGCGACGCGGGCGAAGTGGAACCAGGCCCTGTCGGCAGCAGCGAAGGATCACGGCGACCGGGTGATCGACCCGAGCTCCGTCCTTCAGCGGCCCGCGGACTACGCCGACGAGGTCCACCCGAACAACCGCGGACACGAGGACATGGCCGAATACTGGAACGATGCCATCGGTCCCCTGACGATCTGACCCGCGGAGGCCTGTGGGCCCGGAGCGCGTCCGTCGCGATCGGGCCGGGTCCGTCTGGTCAAGTCGCGATCTGCTGGGCGAACACCTGCGCGATCAGCCGATATCCCGTGGCGTTCGCGTGGATGTTCGGCCCGACCGGGGGTGACGCGCACATCCAGGTGTCGAGACAGATGTTCGCCACGTTGACGGGCACCTGGCCGAACGGCGGCAGGTCGACCATGTCGGTGGTGTCGTTCGTCTGCATGGCAAACGACACGTTTGCGACCTTCCATCCGTCGCCGAGGTAGGTGTTCTGCAGGATGGTGTTGATGACGTTGGTCAGCAGCAGCGATTGCGAGGCGAGCGCCTGCCCACCCGGCCCCGACAGATAGGAAGCCAGGTACGGGTCGTAGTACCGCATCCCGACGAACTGGATCGAGGCGTGCGGCCCGGCGGCGGCGTTCAACCTGGTCACGATCACCGGGAGGTCGGTCTTCATCGCGTTCAGCCCGCTGGTGATGCACGGCATGTCGACCTGGCCGTTGGTGATGCAGCCGTCGACATTGTTCGCGCCGATGTCGAGCGTCACGAACGCCGTGTTCTTGCGGTGGTGGCGGAGGAAGTTCACGGCCTGGGTCAGCTGCGATCCGAGCCGGTACGGGCAGACCCCTCCGCCGATCATGGTGCCGGTGGTCTCGCCGGGACAGCCCAGGAGCCTCTCCTGCAGGCGCCGGACGTTCGCCTGCTCGATGTGGAACAGATCGTCGGCGTAGCCCTGGTCGGTGATCACGCTGTGGCCGGTCGAGTCGGGCTGGACGCCGCGGGAGAGCGAGTCCCCCAACGACAGGTAGAACGGATGGGGCTGGGCCGCGGCCTGCGTCGGCGCGGCTGCTCCGAGGAGCAGCAGGGCGAGCGCCGCGACGGGCACGATCAACCGGATACGTCTGGTCGACATGGGACCTCCTCCCCCTCGACCGGGCCCGGGCGGACCCCGACCGTCACACAGTCTCTCACCGTCCCGCGTGTGGGTGCGCGGCCCGTCTGCATGGTGCCGTGTCCGTTCCGAAGGTGGCCACCTCCGGATCAGCCGGGAGGCCCCGCCTCCTTCGCGATCGTGTCAACTCCGCATAAACTCCGTACTCGATGCGCGGTCGGGTGCGAGTCGTCCGAAGGCAGCTGCCGGGGGCCCTGGTTGCGTGCGCGCTCGCACTGGCGGGTTGCGGGAGCTCCTCGCCACCCGCGCCCACGCCTGCGGTCTCGGGGATCCTGGGGTTCGACCGAACAGCGGCGCTCGCGAACAACTCCGGCGGATCCGGGTCGATCCAGAAGGCCGATCCCTTCTTCGCCTGCGGTTCGACCACGGCGACCTACGCGGCCGAGATCGTGACGTCCGGCATCCAGAACGCCAAGGTCCGCATGGAATGGGGCGACGTCGACCCCGGCCTCCAGGCGTTCGCGTCGGGCAAGGTCACCGGCCTCAGCTTCGGCACGACCGGTGACCTCCCGTTCACGCACCCGTTCGGCGCGGACATGACGTTCGACATGGCGCTCGACGCGTCCTACGGTCCCCTGGCCCAGACCGCCGGCGATCCGAGCTTCAACGGCATCCCGCCCGGCACCCTCCACACGGAGATCGCCGAGGGCCTGATCCCGCACGGCTCCGACGGCAAGTACCTGCCCGGCTTCACGCCGAACGAGGGCGACCAGGCCGCCGCGTACGGACCGTGGATCGTCGACTGCGGCCACAACGACTTCCACACCGAGATCCACCCGCCCTCGGTGCTGGCGTTCGCCCATCAGGACGGTTCGAAGACCGTGTCGAACGTGTTCTCCGACCCCTACGTCGTGACGCAGCAGTTCAATCCGGACCCGGCGAAGTCGGCGGACTTCGCCGACGCCTCGCGGTTCACCGACCCCACGACCCAGTACTTCCCGAAGTACGTGGAGGACCTCATCCTCGGCATGCTCGGGACCGGCGACCCCGCCTACCAGGGTAAGGACGAGCTTCAGTCCCACACGCTGATCGACGTCAACCGGGGCATCCAGGATGTTACCTGGTACGTGTGCGCGCCGGGGCCGAAGCCGGCGAACGGCACGCTGTCGGTGACGTCGAACATCACGACCCGCCCCGGCGTCGACGTCTCGGTCGCGCCGGACGACGACCTCGGGTGTGCCCGGGCGACGGCCACGATCGACTCGAGCTATACGCCCGCGCCGCTCACCCGGAACGACTGCACGCTCGACTGGAACCAGCTCAACACCCAGGCCGCCCTGGCGCTCATGCAGCCCGGGCTGGACGTCCGGGCGGCGATCGACAAGCTCGTCCCAGCCTCCATCGTCTCGAAGGTCAACCGCAGTCCGATCATCGACTGCTACGACCCGCTGGTCGCTCCGCCCGTGGGGACCTCCGGGAAGAACGTCGTCGACGACGGGCAGCCGTACCCCTTCTACGGGACCATGGTCGTGGCCTGGAAGTAGCTCGACAAGGTCATCCGGTCGCCTGAGTTGCGGTCGGCCGCTCCGGGATGGTTCTATCTACCACGTGGTAGAGAGCGCCGGCGGGCCGCCGGGTGAGGGCGAGCGTTCCGCGGGCACGACGACGCCCCCGGACGGCTCGGCCGACGGCGCACCCCTGGGCTCCGCGATCCATGCCGGCCTCGACGGCCGGCGGATCCTGCTGACCGGCGTCACCGGGTTCCTCGGACAGGCGCTGTTCGAACGGCTGCTCGCCGACTTCCCCGACACCCGGCTCGTCCTGCTGATCCGGGGCCAGTACGGCACGACCGCCCGGGCCCGCGCCGAGGAGCTCCTCCAGCGGCCGGTGTTCAACTCGGCCCGGGAACGCCTCGGGGCCGACGGCCTCGAGGCGATGTTCGACGAACGGGTCGAGGTGCTCGAGGGCGACGTGGTCGGCGAGCTGCCGGAGTTCCCCAACGACATCGATCTCGTGTACCACTGCGCCGCGACCGTCTCGTTCGACTCGCCGATCGACGAGGGGTTCCGGGCGAACGTCGTCGGCGCGACCGCGCTGTACCGGAAGGTCGCCGAATCGGGCTCGCCGGCCGCATCTGGTCCACGTCTCCACGGCGTACGTGGCCGGGTCGCGCAAGGGCGTGGTCCCCGAGGCATCGCTCGACCACGGCATCGACTGGCAGGCCGAGCTGGCCTACGCGCTCTCCGCCCGGGAACGCGTGGAGGAGGCCTCGCGGCGGCCCGAGCTGCTCGACTCGTTCGTGAAGAAGGCCAAGGCCGAACACGGCCGCGCCGGCCCCATGGAGGTCGCCGAGCACGCCGAGTCGCGGCGGCGCGACTGGGTCACCAAGCGCCTGGTCCACTACGGGCGGGCCCGCGCTCGGACGCTCGGGTGGCCCGACATCTACACGCTGACCAAGGCGCTCGGCGAACGCGCGGTCGAGGAGACGGCCGGCGACCTGTCGCTCTCGATCGTCCGGCCCGTCGATCATCGAATCGGCCTACATCCACCCGCACCCCGGGTGGATCGAGGGCTTCAAGATGGCCGAGCCGATCATCCTGGCGTACGGCCGCGGGGCGTTCCCGGAGTTCCCCGGCATCCCCGAGGGCATCCTCGACGTGATCCCGGTCGACTTCGTGGTGAACGCGCTGCTCGCGGTCGGCGCCCGCCGCACCGAGCCCGGCGACCGCGTCTACCACCACGTCTGCAGCGGCGAACGCAACCCGCTGCACGTTCCGCAAGGTCTACGACTACGTCCGCGAGTACTTCGGCAAGCGATCCCCTGCCCGACCGCGGGCGGGGGTTCGTCAAGACGCCGACCTGGGAGTTCCCCGGGCAGCGCCGCGTGGAACGGCAGCTCCGGACCGGCGAGAAGGCCATCGCGATCGCCGACCGGTGGGTCACGCCGCCTGCCGCGCTCGCCGCGGACCCGCGGGCTGGTCGAGACAGCTCGACCGGACCAAGGGCCGGGTCGACTTCCTCCGGCGGTACGCGGACCTGTACGGCGCGTACGTCGAGGCCGAGGTCATCTACACCGACGACCGGACGCTCGACCTGTTCCGGTCGCTGCCCGAGGCCGACCAGCAGGAGTTCCCGTTCGACGCGGCCGACGTGGACTGGCGGTACTACCTGCAGGACGTCCACTGCCCGGCGGTGACGCTGGCCATGCGGTACCCGCCGCCGGCGCGGCCCGGCCCCGTCGGTGAAGGTCCGGGAGCGCGAGGAGCCCGTGCTGGCGGCGTTCGACATGGAGGGCACCATCCTGTCCTCGAACGTCATCGAGTCCTACCTGTGGCTGCGCATGGCCGACCTCCAGCGGGAGGACTGGCCGGGCGAGGTCGCGAACGTGGCGCGCAAGATGCCGTCGTACCTGTCGGCCGAACGCCGCGACCGGGGGGAGTTCCTGCGGGCGTTCTACCGGCGGTACCGGGGGGCGTCGGTCGAGGAGCTCCGCCGCATCGTCGACGAGCAGGTCGCCGAGATCGTCCTGCAGCGCATCTCGCCGCCGGCCATCCGGCGCATCCGCGAACACCGCCGCGCCGGCCACCGCACCGTGCTGATCACCGGCGCCCTGGAGGTCTTCGTCCAGCCGCTCGCGCCGCTGTTCGACGAGATCATCGCCGCCCGGCTGGACGTCGTGGACGGGCGCTACACCGGGTACCTCCAGCAGCCGCCGCTCGTCGGCGAGGCCCGCGCGGCCTGGCTCCGCCAGTACGCCGCCGCGCAGAAGGCGAACCTGCAGCAGTCGTACGCGTACGCGGACAGCCACACCGACCTGCCGCTCCTGCGCGCGGTCGGCAACCCCGTCGCCGTGAACCCCGACGTCGCTCTGTTCCGGGTGGCCAAGAAGCGCCGGTGGCCGGTCGAGGAATGGCACGCGATGAAGGGAACCCCGAGGGTCATGCTGCCGGAGCCGGCCCGATGACGCTTGCGCTGGAGCTGTTTCGGAGCGTTCCTCGCTACGTCGCGGCCCGAGCCGTGGGGGACCGGTTGCCGGGGCTCGTCGCAGGACCGCTGGCGCCGCTTCGGCTCGTCAACCGGGACGGGCCCGCACCGCCGGCCGCCCGGTGGGGACGGGTGCGGCCCCGGTTGGCCGGCATCTGCGGGTCGGACCTCGCCACGATCAGCGGCCATTCGTCGTTCTACTTCTCGCCGCTCGTGTCGATGCCGTTCGTTCCGGGACACGAGGTCGTCGGCGAGCTGATGGACGACGTCGGCGACCTGCCCGTCGGAACGCGGGTGGTGATCGATCCGGTGCTGGCGTGCGCCGCCCGGGGGGTGGTGCCGTGTCCGTCGTGCGCTGCCGGGGCGACCGGGCGCTGCGACCGCGTGACCGTCGGGCACGTATCGCCGGGGCTCCAGACCGGATACTGCTCGGACACCGGCGGGGGGTGGAGCGGGATGCTCGTGGCCCACCGCTCGCAGCTGCATCCGGTGCCGGACCGGATGACCGACACGCGGGCCGTGCTGGTGGAGCCGCTGGCGTGTGCCATCCACGCCGCATTGCGGGCAGCGCCGGAGCCGGGGGCGACGGTGTTGCTGGCGGGCGCGGGGACGCTGGGGCTGCTGACCCTGCTGGCGCTGCGGGAGTTCACCGACGCCGGGCACGTGACGGTGGTGGCGAAGCATTCGAGGCAGCGCGAGCTCGCGGTGGCGTTCGGGGCGTCGGACGTCGTGTCGCCGGACACGGCGATCGGATCGCTCCGCCGGTCGTCGCGGGCCATGAAGCTGAAGCCTGAGCGGGGGATGCCGTTCCTGCTGGGCGGTGTGGATCTGGCGATCGACTGCGTGGGGTCGCGCTCGTCGTTGGACCTGGCGCTGCGGACGACGAAGGCCGGCGGGCGCGTGGTGCTGGCCGGGCTGCCGACGCACGGCGCCGATCTGACGCCCGTGTGGTTCCGGGAGCTGGAGCTGGTCGGCGCGTACACCAGCGGGGCCGAGCAGCTCCGGAACGGCGACACGCGGCACACGTTCGAACTGGCGCTCGACCTGGCCGGGGACGCGCCGCTCGAGGGCGTGGTGGGCGCCGTGTACCCGCTCAGGCGGTGGCGCGAGGCGCTGGACCACGCGCTCGACGCGGGCCGGCTCGGAACGATGAAGGTGGCCTTCGATCCCAGGGCCGAAGGATGACGACCGACATGGATTCGCGGGTGACGACGGGAATGGATCCGGGGGTCCAGGGGGGAAGCGGCCCCGCGGAGCGAAGCGGAGAGGATCAGGCTGCTTCGGTCCCCCTGGCCGAAGCGGGCCGACGAAGTCGGCCCGCTGAGGATGAGAGCTGAGGAGAACAAACACATGCCGAGACCGGGGTTCGTGCTGGAGGTGGACGAGCGGACGCCACCCCTCCTCGTGCACCAGGGCGAGGGGTTCAAGGTGCAGAAGTTCCCGCTCGGGACGCGCGTGATCTACCCGCCCGACTCGCTGCCGGGCCTGCAGGACCCGAACGGCGCGGTCCGCCAGGCCCTGCTCAATCCGCATGGGACGGAGCCGCTTCCCGAGCTGCTGTCGCCGGGCATGAGGCTCACGATCGCGGTGGACGACATCTCGCTGCCGCTGCCGCCGATGCAGGCGCCCGATGCCCGCCAGCGCGTGTTGGAGAACGTCCTCGAGCTCGCCGCCCGCCGGGGCGTCGACGACGTCGAGATCGTCATGGCCAACTCCCTCCACCGCCGCATGACGCCGGCGGAGATCAAGCACGCGGTCGGCGAGCGCGTGTACCGGTCGTTCTGGCCGGAGGCGCTCCGGAACCACGACGCCGAGGACCCCGACGGCATGGTGATGATCGGGGAGACCGACCGCGGCGAGGTCGTCGAGATCAACCGCCGGGCCGCCGAGTCCGACCTGCTCGTCTACGTGAACATCAACCTGGTGGCGATGGACGGCGGCCACAAGTCGGTGCCGGTGGGGCTCGCCGGCTACAAGTCCCTCAAGCACCACCACAACGTGCACACCATGCTGCAGTCGAACAGCTACATGGACCCGCCGCGAAGCGCGCTGCACGGTTCGACCGAGCGGATGGGCCGGCTCCTCGCCGAGCACCTGAAGATCTTCACGATCGAGACCACGCTGAACAACGACACGTTCCCCTCGCAGATGGGGTTCCTCAACAAGCGCGAGTGGGAGTGGTCGGCGAAGGACCAGGCCATGGCGCTCGCGGCCAAGCGGGCGAACGAGCGCTCGCCGGCCCGCATCCGCAGGGAGTTCTTCCGGCGGATCGAGGCGCCGTACTCCATGACCGGCGTCCACGCCGGCGAGACGGAGGCCGTCCACAAGGAGACCCTGGCGAACGTCCACCGCCAGCAGCTCACCGAGGTCAACGGGCAGTCGGACGTCATGGTCGTGGGGCTGCCGTATGTGTGCCCCTACAACGTGAACTCGATCATGAACCCCATCCTCGCGCAGTGCCTGGGGCTCGGCTACTTCTTCAACATGTACCTGGGCCGCCCCGTCGTGCGGCAGGGCGGCGTGATGATCCTGCACCACCCGGTGCCGTGGGAGTTCCATCAGGTGCATCACCCGAGCTACGTCGACTTCTTCGAGGAGGTCCTGGCCGAGACGACCGACCCCGCGCAGATCGAGGCGAAGTTCGAGGAGCAGTACGCGACCGACCCCTGGTACATCCACCTGTACCGCAACAGCTACGCGTACCACGGCGTGCACCCGTTCTACATGTGGTACTGGGGCGCGCACGCGATGGACTACCTCGGCGACGTGATCTTCGTCGGGGCGGACCGCCGGGCCGTGAGCCGGATGGGGTTCCGGACCGCGTCGACGTTCGCCGACGCCCTGGAGATGGCCGGGGAGACCGTGGGGTCCACGCCCTCGATCACCTACCTCCACTCGCCGCCGCTGACGCTGGCTGAGGTTCGCTGATGGGGACGTCCCTCCGCGACGACCTCGAGCTGTTCGCCAAGGGCTGGCGGTGGGGCAAGCGCCCGCTGGCGCCCGAGACGGCGCGCCCGTCGCAGCCCCGGCTGGAGCCCAAGGAGTACCCCACCGCCTGGGCCCGCACGAAGCCGGCCAAGGCCGTACGGCGATTCGTCCAGGCCGGGCTGCTGAAGCCCGTCGTGTGGAACGAGACCGACGTCAAGGTCGAGGGCCTCGACGTGCTGGAGCAGCTGAAGCCGCCGGTGCTGTTCGTCAGCAACCACTCGTCGCACCTCGACGCGCCGCTCGTGCTGTGCTCGCTGCCGCCGGCGTGGCGGGAGCGCACCGCGGTTGGCGCGGCGGCCGACTACTTCTTCGACGTGTGGTGGCGGGCGGCGTCGACCGCGCTGGTGTTCAACGCCTTCCCCATCGAACGCCAGGGATCCGGCCGGGGAACCGGCACCGCGCGCCGGATGATCGCCGAGGGCTGGAACCTGGTGGTGTTCCCAGAGGGAACCCGGTCGAAGGACGGGTGGGTCCAGCGGTTCCGTCATGGAACGGCGCGCCTGGCGGAGGATGCCGGGATCCCGATCGTTCCGGTCGCCATCCGCGGCGCGTACGCGGCGATGCCGCGAGGGCGGTCGTGGCCGCGGAAGGGACGGTTCCCGATCACGGTGCGGTACGGCCAGCCCATCGTCCCGGAGCCCGACGAGGACTTCCGGAGCGTCGCCGCGCGGGTCATGCAGGCGGTGGCCCGGCTGTGGGACGAGGACCGAACGGACTGGTACCGGTCCCTCCGCCGGGAGGCGGAGGGACTGACGCCGTCGCCCTCCGGCCCCACCGCTGCGCGGTGGCGCCGGATCTGGGAGTCCTCCCGTCCGCTGCCCAACCGCCGCAAGCGCCGGGCGTGGGCCCCGAACGGGGCCCGGGACGGCGCATGACCCCGGACGACCACGGGGGAACCGGCACCCGGGAGCGGTTGATCCAGGAGGCCGTGCGGCGGTTCGGCAAGGCCGGGTACGAGGGGGCCTCGCTGGAGGCCGTGGCCTCCGCCGCCGGGGTCCGCAAGCAGTCGCTCCTCTACTACTTCCCGACCAAGGAGGCCCTGTTCGAGGCCTGCGTCGGCGAGGTCAGCACCAAGGTGGGCAACGCGCTGGCCGAGGCGCTCGCCGCCCACGAGTCCGAGTCGGAGAAGGCCGAGACGGTCATCCGGGCCGTGTTCCGCATGGCCGAGGAGTGGCCGGAGTTCCCGCAGTTCATCCGGGAGGCCGGGCGGATGTCGCCGGAGGTCATCACCCGGTTCGCCGCCGGCCTCGAGCCGCTCCGCCAGCGGGCGCTGGCGTTCCTCGACCGCGGGATGTCCGACGGGCAGATCCGCCGTCAGGACCCGGCGCTGCTGCTGTTCACCCTGTACACGGCCGTGGTGGGGTCGCTCACCGAGGCCGGGGTGCTCCGGGCGGTGGTCGGCGAGGACTCGTCGCGCACCGCGCTCCGCCGCCGGGAGCAGGAGGTGCTGGAGTTCGTCCGCAGCGCGATGGCTCCCCCGGGCGCCTCCGAGGTGGGAGGATTGTCGTCCGAGGCCCGCCCCGCGCAGCGGGCCCGGGCTGACCGCGACCCGACTCCCAGGGGGGTTCGACCGTGACGAAACGGTTCCTCGTCCGCGCCGTCGCCGTGGGAACGGCCGGGCTGCTCACCGCGGGGCTCACACCGCTCGCCGCGCATGCCGCGTTCCCGGGGGCGAACGGCCGCATCGTGTTCGAGAGCGGCCGGACCGACGAGTTCGACATCTACTCCGTCAAGCCGGACGGGACCGGCCTGCACCAGCTGACCGGCGGGCTGCCGGAGGACCACCGGCCGCGGTGGTCGCCCGACGGACGGCGGATCGTGTGGTGGCGGGGGTTCTCCGATGGTCCCGGCAACATCTGGGTGATGGATGCGGGCGGCTCGAACCAGACCCGCCTGACCAGCGGCTCGGCCAACGACGAGGACCCGGCGTGGTCGCCCGACGGGCAGCGGATCGTGTTCTGGCGGGCCACGAACACGCTGGCGGCCGACCTGTGGATCATGGACGCCGACGGCCACAACCAGCACCGCCTGACCACCAATGGCGCCGCCGACATCGCGCCGTCGTGGTCGAGCACCGGCGTGATCGCGTTCACCAGCTTCCGGACCGGGAACGGCGACGTCTACACGATCCACCCGGACGGCACCGGGCTGCACCGAGTCACCCACCAGGCGCTGCCGGACCTGTACCCGGACTGGTCGCCGAACGGCTCGAAGCTGGTGTTCTTCACCGAGGGGAACCTGACCAGCAAGCGGGAGATCTGGACGGTGCTCCCGAACGGCACCGGCCTCACCCAGGTGACGCACAACGACGTCGACGACTCCTATCCCTCGTGGTCGCCGACGGGCGGACGGATCGCGCTGCAGCGCGATGTGCGCCAGCACGACCTGGACTTCTACGACGTGTGGACGATGAAGCCGAACGGGACGGACCGGCAGCGAGTCACCCACGACGCCTTCACCGACGGCGTCCCGAACTGGCAGCCGGTCTAGCCGTGCGTCGCGCCGGCAGTGTCGCTGCGGTGGTGGCCGGGCTCGCGCTGGCGTGGCTTCCGGCCGGTCCCGCGGGTGCCGCGTTCCCCGGCGGCAACGGGCTGATCGCGTTCGAGCACGAGGAACCCGCGGGGGATCACACGCAGGTCGACGTGTTCACGATGAACCCCGACGGAACCGGCGTGCGCCGGATCACGCACACGCCCGACCGCAACGAGTTCGGCCCGGCCTGGAACCGCCGGGGGACGACCGTGGCGTTCTGGCGGACCCCCGCGCCGTTCGGCCCGGGAAACGTCTGGGTGATGGACGCCGACGGATCGAACGCCCGCCGGCTGACGACCAACATCGACGCCCGCGACCCCGCGTGGAACCCGGCCGGCGACCGCCTGGTGTACGACCACGGCATCGGGGAGCACACGTACCTGTTCTCGTTACGGGCGTCCGACGGCGGCGATCGCCGTCAGCTCACCTTCGGCGACGCCCGCGACTTCGAGCCCGCGTGGTCGCCGACCGGCCGGTACATCGCGTTCACCCGCGGCGCGAGCGGCGGCCACGGCGACGTCGGCGACCTGTTCCTGCTCGACCTCCGCACGCACCACGTCAGCCGGGTGACGCGCTCGGGCGGGTACGACCACCAGGTGGCATGGTCGCCGGACGGCACGCGGCTGGTGTTCGAACGCGACTTCGACCGGCGGTTCAAGATCTGCTCGATCCGGCCGGATGGAACCGGCTTCCGGGTGCTCTCCGACGGGCCGAACTTCGACGTCGGCCCGGCCTGGTCGCCGGACGGAACCGCGATCGCCTTCGCCAGCGACCGGGGCGGAGAGCTGTTCCACGACATCTGGCTGATGAACGCCGACGGCTCGCACAAGCACCGACTGCTGCCGAGCGAGTTCGCCGAGGGCTTCCCCGACTGGCAACCGTCCTGAGTCAGCCGCTCGGGTACACCTGCTGCAGGTAGTCGCGCATCATGCGGGTCGCCGAGAACCGCGGCCCGTTGGTGATCAGCGAGCGCTTCACGCGCTGGA
Organism: uncultured Actinomycetes bacterium; assembly: GCA_963772375.1. GTDB lineage: Bacteria > Actinomycetota > UBA4738 > UBA4738 > JACQTL01 > DATBHM01. The sequence continues at coordinate 159,261 of CAVYXG010000007.1, read as the reverse complement.
CCCACTCCCTGGGGATGCCGGCCTCGTCGCGGTCGTGGAACATGGGCACGACCTCGTGCTCCATGGTGTCGTAGAAGGCCGTTGCGTCGCGGCGGTCCTGCTCCGCGGCGTCGTCGGGACCGGAGCTCGTGCTGGCGATGCCCCAGCCGTTCGTCTCGTCCCAGGCCTCCTCCCACCACCCGTCGAGCACGCTCACGTTGATGCCGCCGTTCAGCGCGCACTTCATGCCACTCGTGCCGCTCGCCTCGAGCGGGGGCCGGGGGAGGTTCACCCACACGTCGCACCCCCACACCAGGTGGGACGCGATGGCCAGGTCGTAGTCCTCGACGTACGCGACGCGGCTCCCCACGTCGGGCGCCCATCGCACCCGGAACAGGTCGCGAAGGCGGCGCTTGGCCTCGTCGTCCTGCGAGTGCGCCTTCCCGGCCAGCACGACCTGCCCGGCGTGGGGGCCCCGCAGCAGCGAGGCAACGCGATCCGGGTCGAACGCCATCAGCGTGAGCCGCTTGTACGCCGCGACCCGCCGGGCGAACCCCAGCGTGAGCGCCTCCGGGTCGAACGCGCTCGCCCCGGCCAGCACGTCCGCGGAGGGCTCCTCCCGGGCCAGGCGGTCGTTGGTGGCGCGTTCGCGAAGCCAGTCGACGAGCTGCGTCCGCAACACCGTCCGTGTGGCCCACAGCTCCTCGTCCGGGATGTCCTTGACCGCCGCCCACACCGACGGGTCGTCCGCACGCAGCAGCCATCCCTCGGGCAGGAACCGGTCGAGCAGCTCGAGCATCGGCGGCGACATCCAGGACGCCACGTGGACGCCGTTGGTGACGTGACCGATCGGGACCTCCTCCTCCGATCCCGCGTCCGGGTATAGCGGACGCCACATCGCCCGGGCCACCCGACCGTGTCGCGCGCTGACGCCGTTCGCCGAGCGCGACAGCCGGAGCCCCAGCACGGTGATCCCGACGTCGCCCTCGCCGGGCCGCGCCCGCCCGAGGTCCAGTACGGCGTCGGCCCCCACACCGAGCTCGTCCGGCAGCCCCCCGAGCACCCCGAGGAACGCCTCCGGCGGGAACGACTCGTTGCCCGCCTCGACCGGCGTGTGCGTGGTGAACACGGTCCTGGCCCGCGCGGCCCGGGTGGCGTCGTCGAACGACCGTCCGGCCGCCACCTCCTCGCGGACCACCTCGAGCGGCGCCATGGCCGCGTGGCCCTCGTTGAGGTGCAGGACGCCGGGTTCGATCCCGAGCGCCCGCAGCGCGCGCACGCCGCCCCGCCCGAGCAGCGCGTACTGCGCGAGGCGGAGGTCGCGGTCGCCCACGTACAGCCGCGAGGTGATCCACCGGTCCACGACGTCGTTCTCGGGACGTTCGGTGTCCAGGAGGTACAGCGGCACACGGCCGACGTCGATCCGCCAGATCTGGGCGACCACCCGACGGTCGCGGATGGGCAGCGTGATGGTGAGCGGCGAACCGTCGTCGCCCGTGACGAGTGCGCCGGGGAGCCGTTCCGGGTCCGAGTCCACCCAATAGTCGTGCTGCCACCCGCGCGGGTCGAGCCGCTGGTGGAACTGTCCCTGCGAGTACATGAGCCCGATCCCCACCATCGGGATGCGGAGGTCGCTCGAGGCCATCAGGACGTCGCCGGCCAGCACGCCGAGCCCGCCCGAGTACAGCGGCAGCGACCGGTGGATGCCGAACTCCGCACAGAGGAACGCCACCGGCCGGTCCGCCGTCACCGGGCCCTCGGCGGCGGGAGCCGCCATCTCCTCGTGCACCTCGGCGTCGATCCGCCGGGCGAGTTCGACGTAGTCGCCGTCGGCGGCATGGCGGCCGAGCGTCCCGGCGTCGACCTCCTGGAGCAGGCGGAGCGGGTTCTGCTTGTCGCGTTCGAAACGATCCGGATCGAGCGACGCGAACAGCCCCTCCCCCTCCGGGTGCCACGACCACCGGTAGTTGAACGCCAGCCGGGCGAGCGGCGCCAGTGGCTCCGGGAGGCGCGCGGCGAGGCTCCGGGCGGCGTTCTGGACGTCCTCGGTTCCGGCGTAGGGGTGCGCACTCATCGGGCCTCACATCCTATGGACGGCCTCGGGACGGGCGCGAACCCGGAGCGCTGCGCTTGACTAGGAGTAGAACTCGACGATGAGCCGCTCGTCGACCTCGACGGGCAGCGGGACCTCGGCGCGTTCCGGCGGGTGCGACATCGAACCGGCGAACTCGCCCGAGTTCCGGTACAGGTAGGCCGGCGGGTCGGGCGCCAGCTCGAGGGCCTCGCGGACGTACACGAAGTTCTTCGCCTTGTCGGACAGCTCGACCGTCTGACCCGGCTTGACCTGCGCGCTCGGCACGTTGGTGCGGCGACCGTCGACCTTCACGTGGCCGTGGGACACGAGCTGCCGGGCCTGGCGCATCGTGAGGGCGAACCCCAGCCGGAGGCACACGGCATCGAGCCGCGTCTCGAGCTGGCGGATGAGCTCCTCGCCGGTGACCCCTTTGCGGCGGCTGGCCCGGTCGAAGTAGATGCGGAACTGCCGCTCGCCGACGCCGTAGATCGCGCGGAGCTTCTGCTTCTCGAGCAGCCGCATCTGGTACTCGGTGAGGCGCTTGCGCCCGCGTCCGTGCTGGCCCGGCGGATAGGGCCGCTTGCCCGAGGGGCAATTGGGCCGTCCGCAGACGGGCGCGCCGACGCGCCGGCACATCTTGTGACGAGGTCCGACCTTCTGCATGAGCGCTTCAATGTACCAACCGGCCGCTCGTGGTGACCAAGCGGGCTCGCCGTCAGGCGCCGGGTCTGGGCAGCGACGCGATGCCGAGGATCACCCGGGTGCCCCGCAGAACGGCGAGCACGCCCGACAGGATCATGGCGAACTCCTCGCTCGCGCGGTTCCGGAACTGCACGCGGAGCCCCGTGACCCGCCCGTTCGCCTCCAGCGCCCGTACGAACTCCTGCCGGGCGTCCGGGCGTACCCAGATCCCCAGCTCGGCGGGGGTCCTGCCGACGGCCTCGGACCGCCGGTATCCGAACATCGATGCGGCCGCCGCGTTGACGTCGAGGATCGTTCCGTCGTCGACCCGCGAAAGGAAGATGACGTCGGAGCTGTTCTCGAACAACTCGAAGAACAGCGACGCGTACTCCGCGGGGACGTACGGCGCGGTGTCCATAGCGGTGGACGATCGAAGGATACGATCCGGCCGGGCCGCGGTCCAGGCCGGAACGCCCTCGGGCCGTTGGACGCGCGGGAGCTCGGGGCGGGGGAGGACTGCGACGTGAGGGTGTTCGTGGCGGGGGCCGGCGGCGTGATCGGACGGCGGCTGGTTCCGATGCTGGTGGACGCCGGGCACGAGGTGACCGGGACGACCCGGCGGCCGGAGCGGATGGACGCCATCCGGGCCCAGGGGGCCGGGCCGGTCCGGGTGGACGTGTACGACGTCGATGCGTTGACGGCAGCCGTCGTCGCGGCAAGGCCGGAGGTCGTGGTGCACGAGCTCACCGACATTCCGCCCGCCATCGACCCCAAGCGCTACGGGGAGCAGATGGCCGGGAACGACCGTATCCGCGTCGAGGGAACCCGCAACCTCGTCGCCGCGGCCCTGGCGGCCGGCGCCGGCCGCCTGGTCGCCCAGAGCATCGCGTTCGCCTACCGGCCCGAGGGCGGCGACACGCGCGACGAGGAGGACCCCCTGTACCTCGACGCTCCCGACCCGATGGGCCCGACGATCCTGGCGCTCGCGAAGCTGGAGGAGCAGGTGCTGGGCGCCGAGCCGATGGAAGGGGTCGTGCTGCGGTACGGGTACTTCTACGGACCGGGAACGGTCTACGCGTCGGACGGCTCGACCGCGGCCCGGGTCCGCAGGCACCGGTTCCCGGTGGTCGGGGCGGGCAACGGGGTGTTCTCGTTCGTCCACGTCGACGACGCGGCCGCGGCGACCGTGCTGGCGCTCGATCGGGGAGATCCCGGTGTCTACAACATCGTCGACGACGAACCGTCCCCGGTGTCGGAGTGGCTCCCGGAGTACGCGCGAGTGCTCGGCGCGAAGCCACCGGGGACGGTCCCGATCTGGCTGGCCCGGGCCGCCGGGGGCGGGCGGATGGTGCACATCATGGAGGACCTCCGCGGCGCGTCGAACGCGAAGGCCCGCGCCGAGTTGGGCTTCATCCCCATGTACAGGTCGTGGCGCGAAGGGTTCCGCGAGGGCCTCGGGTGAGCGGGGGGGATGGCGGTCCGGCGCTCGGGGAGCGCGTGGTGGGGACCGTCCTGGGACTGGCGCTCGGGGACGCGCTGGGGGCGCCGTTCGAGTTCCGCCGTTCGCATGCCGTGCCGGACCCGATCCCGGCGCTCGAGCTGCCGTGGATGGGGCTCCCACCGGGGTCGGCCACCGACGACACGGCGATGGCCAGGAACCTCGTGACGAGTCTGGTCGCCCGCGGTTCGCTGGACGCCGGCGACGTGGCCGCGCGGCACCTCGCGTGGCTCGCGTCCCATCCGCCCGACGTCGGCGCGCTCACCCGCCGGGTCCTGTCGCGTGCGGCGCGGGGTGTTCCGGCGGCCGACGCCGCCCGGGCGGTGTGGGAGGAACGCGGGCCCGAGGTCTCGGCGGGCAACGGTTCGGTCATGTACTGCGCCCCCCTCGGCGCCGCGTACGCCAACCGCCGTGAGGAGCTCCTCACGGCCGCGCCGGCGCTCTCGGCGATCACGCATTTCGACGAGCGATGCCGAACGGCCGTCCTCGCCGTGACCCTTGCGGTCGCCGCCCTGGTCCGCGGCGAGTCACCGGTCGCCGCGCTGGAGGACGCGATCCGGACCACGATCGACCGGGAGGGCGGCGAGGAGCTGGAGTTCCTCGTCGGCGCCGCCGGCGCCGTCCGCCCGGTCGACGGCCCCGATCAGGGGTTCGTGCTCTTCACGGCGGGGCTCGGTCTCCAGGCCCTCCACCGCGTCGCCGGCGCGGCCGGCCCGAACCCGGGAGCCGTCGAACGCGAGCTCCGGCGCGTGGTCGCCCTCGGCGGTGACACCGACACGAACGCCGCCGTCGCCGGCGCGGTCCTCGGCGCGTGGGCCGGCGCCCGTGGGCTCCCGGCGACATGGCTCGATCGCCTCCGGGACCGAACGGAGATCGAGGCCGAAGCGGAAGGACTGGTCGCGGTCGCGGAGCGGAACGGCTAGCCCGGGCGGGCCGCGCCTACGTAGTACTCCCAGTACACCGGGATGACCTCGACGTGGCCGCCGGTGTGCGGCGCGTGGATCATCCGGCCGCCGCCCACGTACATCGCGACGTGGTGGATCGGCGAGTAGAAGAACAGCAGGTCGCCGGGCTCGAGCTGTGAGCGGTCGACGTGCGGCAGGACCGCGTACTGCATCGCCGAGGAGTGGGGGAGTGACACCCCGGCGTGCGCCCACGCCCACATCGTGAGCCCCGAGCAGTCGAACCCCGTCTCGGGGCTGGAGCCCGCGTAGACATAGGGAACGCCGATCACCGAGTAGGCGGCGTTGAGCGCGAGCTGTGCTCCGGGGGCCGGGGCGGGAGGCGGCGGCGGTGGTGGGGGTGCCGACGTGGTCGGGTCGGGCGTGGGCGTCCCGCCGCCGGTGGTCGGCGTCGGGGACGGAGCCTGCGTCGTCGGGCTCGGGCTCGGCGTCGGGATCACGGGCGCGGGCGGAGGGGTCGGGGGCGGCGGTGGGATCAGCGCGATCCGGAGCTTCTCCTGCAGGCTCCCCAACAGCTGTTGCTGCGCGGCAACGGCGTTCTGCAGCTCGGCCTTGTCGTGTCGCGCCGCCTCCACCGCGGCCGTGTTGTCCTTCAGGGCGGACGAGAGCTCGTCGGAGGCCCACGTCGATCGTTGCGCGGCGACCTTCGCCCGGTCCACCGCGGCCGCGTCGTCTGCCGCGACCTGACCCATGAACTCGAGCCGGTCGGAGAACTCGTCGTACGTCTGCGCCCCCAGGAGCAGCCCGAGCGTGGACCCCGTGCCCTCGTAGGCGGCCCTGACCCGGGCGGAGAGGTCGTCGCTGGCCGTGCCCGCGGCGGACTCCGCGCTCTTCGCCGCGGCCCGGGCGGCCGCCAGGCGCCTCGTGGTCTGGTCGAGCTTGGCCTGGGCCTGCAGGTAGCTCTCGTCCGCGATGTCGGCGCGGCTGTTCAGGTCGTCCAGCTTGGCCCGGGCGGCGTCGACCTCGTGGCGGAACTCGTCGATGCGTTGCTGGCGCCTGGAGGTGTGCGGGGGGCTCCCCGATGCGGTCGCCGGGTACACGGCTGCGAGGATGATGACCAGAACTGCTGCCATCGCCAGCCGCGCGGTGCGGACGCGCGTTCCCTCGTGATGTCGCCTCATATATCAAGCAGGCTGCCCCCCGTGCAGCCCGCGGAGAGGCTACCCGGCGATCCGTGGAGGGTCAACTCGGGTCGGGGGTGGACGCGACCGGACATCCGGCTGAGCGGCACACGACGGCGCATCCACGGAGGCCGACCGTCTCGGCATGTCGAGGACGCCTTGATCATCTCGCCTTCGATCGGAAAGCAACCGCTCATTCGTACCGGATCCGCTTCCCGGGGTAGGGGGCCAGGTGGACGTGTGGATGGGGGTCCTCCGCGTGATTGCCTCCGCAGGCCACGGATTCGCCCTGGTTTGTCCGGCTGCGGAGCGGTCGTCTCCGAGGCGGGCGCTCCCGATCGCGACTCGTCGACGCGGGCCCCGGAACGCTAGCCGCCGGTGGCCGACGCACCGAGCTTCGCGTCGGGGTCGACCGGGCCGGACCCGCCTTGACCGAGCTCGCGTGCGGCCGCGGAGGGCCCATCCAGGCCGCCCGGCGGGGGCCCCTCCGATCCTTCCTGTTCAGCGCCGGCCTTCGGCGCATCGTGCTCCCGATGCAGGACGATCCGCCCGCGGATCGTGGTGCCGTGGCCCGGCGCGCTCTCGATCTCGAGCGAGCCCCCGATGGCGTCGAGCCGGTCGGCCATGCCCTGCAAGCCGGTGCCGAGGGAACGCCCTTCCGGATCGAACCCCCGGCCGTCGTCGACGATCTCGAACACGAGCTCCATGTTCGTCTCCGCGAGGCGGATGACGACCGAGGAGGCGTCCGCGTACTTCGACACGTTCTGCATCGCCTCCAGCGAGCAGAAGTACACGGCCGCCTCGATCTCCTGCGGGTACCGCCCGAGTCCCGCCGCCTCCACTGCCGTGGGCACCGTCGACTTGCGGGCCTGAGCGGACAGCGCGACGGCCAGTCCCTGGTCGGCGAGGAGGGGCGGGTAGATGCCCCGGGCCAGGTCGCGCAGGTCGTCGATGGTCTCCTGGACCGTGCCGCGCAGCTGCCGGGCGGTCCGCGCGACTCCGTCGGGGTCGCCTGCGACCCGTTCGAGGAGTCCGAGGTGCACCGCGAGCGCCACGAGCTGCTGCTGCGCCCCGTCGTGGAGGTTGCGCTCGAGGCGGCGGCGTTCCGCGTCCTGGGCCTCGACCAGCCGGCGGCGGGACGCCCGGAGCTCCTCGACCTTGGCCTGGAGCTCCGCGGTCAGGCGGGCGTTCCGAAGGACGAGCCCCGCCTGCGACGCCAGGTCCTGCAGGAGCTTGTCCTCCGCGACCGTCAGCGGCTCGTTGGGCGGCTTGCGAAGGGCGATCGAACCGAGCAGCTCGCCTCGCTGCCGGACGGCGACGACCCTCGTGTCGTTGGGGAACGACGGCAGCGCGTCGCCGTCCAGGGGGACCGGCCCTGCCGGCCGGGCGTCGTCCGGCCAGGCCGCCAGCACTCGGAGCTCGGATCCGACCCGGATCCTGACCTCGACCGCCGTCGCCCCGGTTCCGTCGGCGAGCACGTGCACCATGCGATCGAGCGTCTCGTCCAAGGTGAGCGTCCCGCCCATGCTCGCCGCGAACTCGGCCATGACCTGGTATGGCGTGGCCCGGTCGCCGTACACGACACGGTTGGCCACGCGCTGCGCCTGCCGCCGGAGGGGTTGGAACAGCAGGGCGATGGCCGCCGCCGCGACGATGGTCAGGGCCGGACCGCCGGCATACCCGGCGAGCGAGCCGATGCCCACGACGATCGTCACGTACACGGCGGTCAGCACCGCGGCCAGCAGCCCGTACACGACGGCCCGGTTGATGATCACGTCGATCTCGTACAGGCCGTAGCGCAGGATCGCGACGGTGATCGCGATCGGGATGCCGAACAGCGCGACCGCGGCGCTGGCCAGGCCGGCGACGAGCGCGACGGTGGACGCCTCGCAGCTCCCGCATCCGGCGGTGGCCACGACCAGCCCGAGCTGCGTCACGACGAACACCCCGGCCGCGAACGCCACCCACTTGATCTGCTGCCGGAGCTCGGGTGCCCCGTGCCGGAACCGCACGACGAGGGCGACCAGCCCAGCCACCAGCAGGGGAACGGAGACCAACGTCAGGCTCTGGAGGTTGCCGAGGAGCGCGTTGGACATCCCGGGCCCGATCGACCGGAGTGCGAACGGGTTCGGGTACAGGAGGGTGACGCCCCCCGGTGCCGGCAGGGCCACGGTTCGCGGCGACACGATGAAGCCGATCATCGCGAGCGCGGTGACGGCGAACCCTACCGCCGCCACCGGGCGCCACCGCCGCGACGGCAGCGTTCCCGTCGGGAAGAGGATGAGCACGAACACCAGGCTCACGAAGACCGGGATGAACAGCCACTCGGAGAGGGCGCCAACCGCCTTCGGGGCCGGTAGCGCGCCCGGGTGGGTGAGCACCCCGACGATCGCGTAGGCGGACGTCACATACACGAGCGCCTGACTGATCCCCTGGCCGAGCAGGAACCACCCGATGCGGTTGCCGACCCGCCGGATGATCACCAGCCCGAGGGTGGCGTAGACAACGGGCGCGACGATTCCGATCAGGCTCGTCAACCGGTCCGACGAGTGGAGATCGCCCCAGGCGACCACCGTGAGGACCGCGTCGCCGGCCGCCAGCACGGCTGTCGCGACCCATGCCGCCGTGGCGATCCGCCGGGCTCCCTGCGCACGTTGGTCGTTCATCCGGGACGATCATTCCCCAGCGGCGCCCGCGGCGAAAGCGTGCGTTCCCCCCGGTCGTCCGGGGTGGAGGCATCCTCGGCGCCCGGTGGGCTCCGCCCTTTCCGCCGGCGGCGCCGAGGTCCAGACTCCAACCGGCAGCCTCGAATCAAGGAGCGATGGGCCATGAGCAGCACGGAGCTGGACGAGCGGGTGCAGGCGCCCTCGAGGGGACGTCGGATCGCCTTCACGGTGTGCACGGTGGTGTTCGGGCTGGCCGCGGCCGGGGCGCTCGGGTTCGGTCTGGTGATCGGGTGGTTCGACGGCGAGGCGGGGGGCATCCACCGGGTGCACCTGCTGGGGTTCGGGATCCTGTTCGGCGTCCTCGTCGCGGTGCCGCTCCTCGCCATGGCCCGGCGTCCGGAACGCCGGCCGTCCGCGTTCCTCCAGGTGGTGGTGGCCGCGCTCGCGGGCGTGATGGCCTCGGCGCTCTCGGCCGGCTCGGGGTACCTCGCGTTCGCCGCCGTCGAGGTGGTCATCGTTGCGGTGCTGCTCGCCCTGCACCCCGACCGCCGCGCGGTGCTCCACCCCGTCGCGAGGCCGAGCGTGCCCATGGGCGCCCTCGCCCTGATCGGTTCGGTCCCCCTGGTCGCCGCGGGCCTGACGTTCGCCCGGCTGCAGCGCATCGGTCCGCCGGGCGACCCCCACGTGAGCCAGGACCACTGGGTGAACATGGCGGCGATGGTGTTCGCGATCGCCCTCGTGGCGCTGCTCGCGTCCGCTCGCGTCCGTGGGTGGCTGCTCACGGCTTGGTGCGCGGGGATCGCGCTGGCCCTGTACGGGATCGCCTCCGTGGTGTTCGCCCGGTTCCCCGGCTCCGACGTCGCCTATCCGGGAAGCGTGGGAACGGGCTGGGGCATCGCCGCTGTGATCGGTGGCCTCGGATTCATCGCCGTCGCCGAGTGGGAGGCCCGACGGTCCCGGGCCCAGTGAATCAGGTGGTGGCCGGAGACTCCCCCGCGACCGTGGTGGGCGGTTCCTGCGCTCCGGTGGTCGGCGGCTCCGGGGTGGGGGTGGCGGACGGTTCCTGCGTGCTGGCCGACGGCGATACCTGGGCCACGGTCGTGGGGGACTCTGCCACCGGTTCGGGGACGCGCAGCACGGCGGCCAGCTGCGCCGAAAGGGCGGACGCCGTGACCGGGCCGTCCAGCGCCGCTACGACCTTGCCGTCGCCGTCGATCACGAACGTCTCCATCTCGTCCCGGACGCCGTAGGCCTGGGCGGTGTCGCCGTCCGGATCCGACAGCACGGGCCACGGACCCGGGGTCGAGCCGACGGTCGCCGCCACGGGCGTGTCCCGGCGGATGCCCATCACGGTCACGCCGAGCTGCCGGAACCGACGCCACGCCTCGTCGAGCGCCATCTCCGACCGGAAGCACCCCCCGCAGCTGCGGCGTTCGAACGACACGACCACCACCCGACCCCGGAGCGTCGACAGCCGCACCTCCTCGCGGCCGTCGAGCGTCGACAGATCGAACTCGGGCGCCTGCGCGCCCACGGTTCCGCCGGGCCGGTCGTCCCCCCCGCCGACGGTGAGGAACGCCAGGAAGATCCCGGCGACGAGCCCCAGCGCGGAGACCACCGTGGCGAAGATGCCCCACGGGCCGAACCGTCGGTGCCGCTCGGGCGGCGCCAGGCTGGAGGGGTGCCTGCGGATGGAGTCGTCGAGGTCGCGGCGCTGCATCGTCGCGCTATCCGATATCGGCCGAGTGCGGGGTCTCGCCCGGGCTGGGCGGGGCGTACACCCCGTTGTGTTTGACGAGCAACGTGTCCGCGTGGAACGCGCCGTCCGCGCCCAGGTGGCCCTCGATCACGACCCCGGAGCCCGCCCGGAACAGCTCCGGGAGGTCCCCGGTGTCGATCACGGTCATGTGCGTGGTGTCGTCGGTGACGACGAACGTCGTCCGGGCGCCGGCGGTGTGGACGGTCCCCGGCAGGACCTCGCCGCCCAGGCGGAGGCGTTCGCCCACCGCCGAGTGGCCCTGCTGCAGCACCTCGGTCGGCGTCTTGTAGTACACGAGGCTGCTCGACAGGCCCTTCGCGGCGACCCACACGAGCGCGCCCACGATCGCGACCAGCGCGATCACGACGCGTCCCTTGCTCACGGCTCCGCCCGGGTGGGACGTCCGGCGGGCCGAACGACACGCTCGCGCCGCGCGACGACGGCCTCGGCGCGTCGCCGGGCCCGGCGCGCCCGCGCCAGCAGGATCGCCACGTAGCCGCCCAGCACGACGGTCGTCGTGACCCACGCGGCCACGATGTAGCCGAGGTCGTTGACGTGGGCGACGAGGCTAGGCACGGGGCCCGGCCCCCTGTTCCTCGAGCACCGTGCGGCCGTCGATGGCCTGGGGCCCCCCGTCGTCGAGGAGCGCCGAGGCCGGCTGCCCCAGCCGCGGCGACAGGGCCTCGGCCAGCGCACGTTCCTCCAGGCGGCCGACGCGAAGCCGGAGCGCCAGCAGATAGCCGTACAGGATCGTGAACGCCGTCAGCGAGATCATCAGCGTGAGCGTCATGATCGGGGCGAGGGTGATCGTCGGGAGCTTCACCGTCGGGCCCTGGTGCAGCCCCCGCCACCACGTCACCGACAGGTGGACGATCGGCACGTCGGCGAACCCCACGATCCCCACGACGGCGGCCCATCGTCCCCGCCGCCGGGGGTTGTCCGACAGCTTCCGCACCGCCAGGTAGCCCACGTAGACGAGGAACAGGATCGCCGTGGTGGTGAGCCGGGGGTCCCAGGTCCACCACGTGCCCCACGCCGGCTTCCCCCAGATCGAGCCCAGGACGATGGCGAGCCCGGTGAACACCACGCCGATCTCCGCCGACGCGGCCGCCAGCCGGTCCCACCGCGAACGGCCGGACTTGAGGTACGCGATCGAGGCGACGAACACGACCCCGAAGCACAGGTAGGCCAGCCATGCCGACGGGACGTGGACGTACATGATCCGGTACAGGTCGCCCTGGCCGACCGGCGGGGGCCGGTCGGCCGGCGCCACCACCAACGACATCACCGCGGTCACGGCGAGCCCGACGATCGCCAGGACGCCCAGCACGCGCTCACCCGTGCGGGCCGTGAGCTTGCCGAGGGCGCGTTCGGCCTGGCTGGGCTTCGAGGCGGACATCTCCGTCAGTCCTCCAGCAACTGGCCGTACACGAGGGTCCCGGCCGCGATGATCACCACGTCGAACGCCACGAGGAGCCCGAGCCACCCGCCGGCCTCGCCGCCCCTGGCCGACGTGGCGAGCGCGGTCGACTTCACTCCGGCCACCAGCACCGGCGCGGCCAGCGGCAGCACCAGCAACGGGAACACCGCCTCCCTCGCGCGGGCCGACACGTCCAGCGCCCCGAACAACGCCCCCACGCCGGCCAGCCCGAGCGTTCCCAGGAGGAACCCGCCGGCCAGCTGCGCCACGTCCCCGGTCAGCGAGAGGTCGAACAGCGCCGCCGTCAGCGCCAGCACCAGCACCTCGAGCACCAGCAGCTGGGCCGCGATCGCGACGAGCTTCCCGAGGTAGACGGCGGCCTTGTCGACGGGAGCGAGAAGCAGCCCTTCGAGCGCGCCGTCCTCGGCCTCCGACTCGTAGGCGCGCCGGCTCGACAGCACGGCGGCGAACGTCACCGCGATCCACAGCAGCCCCGGCGCCGTCTGCTGCAGGAACGTCCGTCCCGGCCCGAGCGACAGGCCGAACGCGACGAGCAGCGTGGCCGCGAAGGGCAGCACCGCGCCGAGCGCGTACCGCCCGCGGACCTCGATCCGGAGGTCCTTGCCGGCCACCGCCCCGGTCTGCCGGAGGAAGGTCACGCCGGCGGTCCCGGGTCGGCCAATGCGGGTTCCGCCACGAGGCGGCCGCCGTCCATGACGACGGTTCGCGTGGCGAGCGACGCTCGCGTGACGTCGTGCGTGGCGAGGATCACGGTTCGTCCCGCGGCCCTGGCGTCGTCCACCGCCTCGTCGACCGCGTCCCGCGCGGACGTGTCCAGGCCGGCGTACGGCTCGTCGAGGAGCAGCAGGTCGGGTTCGCGGAGCAGGGCCCGGGCCACGGCGACGCGCTGCCGCATGCCCTGCGAGAACCCGCGGACGCGTTCGTCCGCCACGTCGCCCAGGCCGACGCGGTCCAGTGCGTCGGGGACGCCGACGGCGTTCGTCCCGGTCATGGAGCAGGCGAACCGGAGGTTCTCTGCGGCCGTCAGGTCCTCGTACAGGCGGGTCCGGTGGCCCAGCAGCTCGACGTGGGCGCGGATGCGCTCGCGGTCGCGGACGAGGTCGAACCCCAGCACGTCGCCACCGCCGTACGTCGGGGAGAGCGCGGTCGCGACCACGCGGAGCAGGGTGCTCTTGCCGGCCCCGTTGGGGCCGCGGACCAGCACGACCTCGCCGCGCTCCACCGCGAGGTCGACACGCACGATGGCGGGCGTCACGCCGAACACGCGGGTGACGGATCGCAGGCTGACTGCGGGTGCGGCGGCCTGCTCGGCCCGTGAGGGGCCGCCGGCCAGGACGTCGGTCGTTCCTCGGGAGGCCACGCTGCGCGACAGGCTATCGCAGGTTCCCCGCCGGAGGGCACCCAACGACGTCGTCGGGCCCGGTGCCCCGTGCGGTGATTTGCGGAACTCCGTGGCCCGGCGGAAAACTATGGACGGTCGTGTCCGTGGGTACGACCTTGGACGAGGTCCCACTTGAGTCGACACCCGCTCCGTCGCTCCATCGTGCGCCGGCTGCTGCCGGTCGTCGCCCTGCTGGCGATGTCGGCGTGCAAATTCGGCGCCCCTGCCGGCGCGAGCGAGCAGGGCCAGCAGATCTCCGGCCTCTACCGGCTGATGTTCTGGATCGCGATCGGGGTCGGGGCGATCGTGCTCGGGCTGATCGCGTACTCGGTGGTCCGGTTCCGGCGCCGGAACGAGGACCTGCCGAGGCAGACCCGCTACCACGTCCCGCTCGAGATCACGTACACGGTGATCCCGGTGATCATCGTGCTGTTCATCTTCGGCGTGACCTACCACGTCGAGCACCGCGTGGACCACGTGTCGACGAACCCGGAGGTCCGGGTCGACGCGACCGCGTTCCAGTGGCAATGGCGGTTCACGTACCCGCAGTACGGCATCACGATCATCGGGACCCCGACGACGTACCCGACCCTCGAGGTTCCGGTCGGCCAGACCGTGCAGGTCGACCTGCGGGCGCAGGACGTGATCCACGCGTTCTACGTGCCGCAGTTCCTGTTCAAGCGGGACGCGATCCCCGGCCATCCGAACGTGTTCGACTTCACGGTGCCGAGGGCGGGAACGTTCGCCGGGGAGTGCGCCGAGTTCTGCGGGCTGAACCACGCCTTCATGGGGTTCCGGGTGAAGGCGGTGCCGCGTCCCGAGTTCGACGCGTGGGTCCGGCGGCAGCAGGCGTCGCAGTCGCCCACACCCTCGCCCGCGCCGTCCCCGGCACCGTCCGCCGGGGCCACGTCCGGGACGCCCTCGGGCGTGACGCCCACGCCGATCGCCACGCAGACGGGATGAGCGGATGACGACGATCGGGATCGAGCACGACACGGAGCCGGAGCGCCGCCGGGCGAGCATCGTCGACTGGCTCACGACGACCAACCACAAGCAGATCGGGATCCTGTACATCGTCACGACGTTCCTTTTCTTCCTGCTCGGCGGGTTGCTCGCGCTGCTGATGCGGACGGAGCTGGCCCGGCCCGGGCTGCAGTTCCTGTCGAAGTCGGAGTACAACCAGATCTTCACCATCCACGGGACGACGATGATCTTCCTGTTCATCGCGCCCATGGGGCTCGGGCTCGCCAACTACTTCGTGCCGCTGCAGATCGGCGCGCCCGACATGGCGTTCCCCCGGCTCAACATGCTGTCGTACTGGATGCTGCTGTTCGGCGGCATCACGATCTACGCGTCGTTCTTGGCGCCGGGCGGCGCCGCGCAGACCGGGTGGACGTTCTACGCGCCCCTGTCGGACAAGCTCGGTTCGCCGGGCGTCGGCGCGGACATGTGGATCATGGGCATCGTCCTGGTGTCCACGTCGTCGATCATGACGGCGGTCAACCTCATGGCCACCATCTTCATGCTGCGCGCCCCGGGCATGACGATGTGGCGGCTGTCGATCTTCTGCTGGAACATGATCATCACGTCGCTGATGATCCTGGTGGCGTTCCCGCCGCTCACCGGAGCGGTGGCGCTGGTGTTCATCGACCGGCATTTCGGCGGGCACTTCTTCGACCCTTCGGGCGGCGGGTCCGTGGTGCTCTACCAGCACCTGTTCTGGTTCTTCGGGCACCCCGAGGTGTACATCATGATCCTGCCGTTCTTCGGGATCGTGACGGACATCATCCCGGTGTTCTCGCGCAAGCCGATCTTCGGCTACGCCGGGTTCGTGTTCGCGTCGATGGCCATCGCCGGGCTGTCCATGACCGTGTGGGCGCACCACATGTTCACGACGGGTGCGGTGCTCAACCCCTTCTTCTCGTTCATGTCGTTCCTCATCGCGGTGCCGACCGGCATCAAGTTCTTCAACTGGATCGGCACGATGTGGGGGGGCTCGATCAGGTTCAGCACGCCCATGCTCTGGTGCATCGGGTTCATGGTGAACTTCCTGATCGGCGGGATCACCGGGGTGATGATCGCGTCGGCGCCGTTCGACTACGCGGCACAGGACACGTACTTCATCGTCGCGCACATGCACTACGTGCTTGGCGGCGGGTCGCTGTTCGCGATCTTCGCCGGGATCTACTACTGGTTCCCCAAGATGACCGGGTACCTGCTGAACGAACGCCTCGGGAAGGTGGTGTTCGCGCTGGAGTTCGTCGGGTTCAACATGACGTTCTGGCCCATGCACGTCCTCGGGCTGCGCGGCATGCCCCGGAGGGTCGCGGACTACCCGTCCTCGCTCGGCGCCGGCGCCTCGCTCACCACGCCGAACCTGGTGGCCACGCTGGGGTCGTACGTCATGACGGTCGGCGCGCTGCTGTTCGTGTGGAGCGTGATCCAGGCGTTCCGGCGCAGGGTCCCGGCCGGCGACGACCCCTGGGGCGGGTACACGCTCGAGTGGTACACGACGTCCCCGCCGCCGGAGCACAACTTCCATTCGCTGCCGCCGATCCGGAGCGAACGGCCGGTGTTCGACTGGCGACACCGGGGCGATCCCGAGGTCGAGGAGTCGAAACGGGCATGAAGACCGAGCCACGGTTCCTGATCGGGGCCGGCGTCTTCGGCGCCTCCGTCGGGGTCGTGTACTGGTTTCTGTCCTACGAACAGGCCGGGTTCGTGCTGCTGCTGTTCATGGGGCTCGCGTCGTCGTTCGTCGGCGGCTACCTGCTGTGGAAGATGAGCCGAGTGGCCCGCGCGGAGGACGATCCCGACGCCGACCACGCCGCGTCGGCCGGGGTGGCCGTCGGGCGGTTCTCGGCGGGGAGCATCTGGCCCCTCGTGATGGGGCTCGGGCTGGCCTTCGCGACCCAGGGGCTGGTGTTCGGGCTGTGGCTGTCGCTGTTCGGCGTCACACTGTTCGTGTGGGCGACGGTGGGACTGATGCTGGAGAGCCGCGACTGAGGATCGAACCGCACTTCGACCCCCCGCCCGGCGCGGAGCGCGTGGTGATCCACGGCGAGCGGGTCGTCCTGCGGCCGTACCGGCCCGAGGACCTCGACGTGTGGTTCGACGCGCGGATGGCGCAGTCCGGCGACCGCTTGATCAGCCCGGTCGGGAAGCCCGACCGCGAACGCCTCCGAGCCAGGGTGGAACGCTCGGGGCTGGTGTACGACGGGTGGCTCGACCTCGGGATCGAGGTCGACGGGCGGCTGGCCGGCGAGATCGGCACGTACGGCGGGGAACCCGGCCGCGAGGTCCGGCCGGGGACGTTCTTCTTCGGGATCGGGCTGTTCGACACGGCCGACCGGGGCCGCGGGCTGGGCACCGATGCCACGCGCGCGCTGTGCGACTGGCTGTTCCGGGAGGCCGGGGCGGAGCGCGTCGAGTCCTCGACCGCCGTGACGAATGCCCCCATGCGGGGTGTGTTCGAACGCCTCGGGTTTCACATGGACGGCGTGGAGCGCAGGTGGGACGTCGACTGGGCGAACTACTCGGTCGACCGCGAAGCCTGGCCGGGCCCGCGGGGCCCGACGCCTGAGGGACGCCGTCCGGCCCGGAAACCGTGGCCGAAGGTCGGAGGCGAAAGCGAAGGCCCGGTGCTATAAGGGCTGAGCAGTGGAAGCTCCGGAGCACGGACCGATCGGAACGCCACCCCCACGCCGCCGGCGGCGCGGGCTGGTGGTGAGCGCCGTCGCGGGGCTGTTCGCCCTCGGCCTGGTCGTGGGGCTCGTGCTCGGCGGGTTCGGCGTGGCGGGCGCCCGCTCGGGATCTCCGTCGGCCACTCCCAGCGCGCCCGCGTCTCCATGGCCGGGGATGCGCCACGGCGGCCCCGGGCGGTGGCCGATGTTCGGACGGTTCGTGCACCCGGGCCCTGGCATGGGCGGCCCGAGCACGGGGATGCCCGGCGGTCCGGTCCACGGCCAGCTCACGCTCCCGGCGCCCGGCGGCGGGTACCGGACGATCGACATCCAGACCGGCAAGGTCCGGCCGTCGGCCGCCGCCTCGTCGCTCACGGTCCGAAGCGCCGACGGGTTCTCCACGACCTACGCCGTCGACGACGACACGCTCGTGGTCGCCGGCAACGACGGGATCCGTGACGTCAAGCCGAACGACACGGTCTTCGTCCTCGCCACCGAGGGGACCGGGCCCGCGCACGCCGACCGGGTGCTCGACCTCACCGCGTTGCAGAAGCTCCGCGGCGGGATGCCGTTCGGTGGCATGTTTCCCGGTTTCGCCGGGCCTCCGGACGCGGCCGGCTTCTCGATCCGGCGGCCGGCGGGAGGAATCCGCACCACCTGATCACCGGCAACGCGGACAACGGCCACCCCGCGAAGGGAGTGGCCGTTGCCGAGAGCGATCGTCAGCTCGCGATCAGCCCATCGCGGAAACCGATCGCCGCCACCGGCGCGTGCCTAGGCGTCGTACCGACCGACGATCTCCGCCGCCTGGGGCTTGCCGACGTGCCCGGCCGCCTGCAGGATCGGGGGGACCTCGGGGTCGGAGACGAAGCTCTTCCAGCCCGCGCCGTCCCAGTCGAAGAGCACCCAGACCCGGGCTTCCTCGTTGGGGTCGAGGTACACGGTCGAACCCTTGGATCCGTGCTCCTGACGCTTCTCCGCGCCCTTGGTCGAGAAGACGTCCAGGAAGCGGTCCACGTCCTCGACCTTCGTCGTTGCCAGGATCATCGCCTTCCTCCTCTGCTGTCGGTGTTCCCGGTTCGGCTGGCCGTGCGAACTCCTTCCTTCCAGCTGGATGGCGGGTGTAGCATCGGGTTCGACCCGCTTCCCTCGCATCGGGAGGTCTCCCTATTTCCGGTCCGTCTCTCCGCTTGGGCGAGGTCGCCGCGACCTTTGCGCTCGCACAGGACAACGCCTTCGGCCAGCCCCTCGAGTCCCAGCTGCGCTCGTGCCTGCTGGGGACGGCTCTGTGCGAGGAGGCTGGCGTCGACCGGGAGACGCGTGACACTGTCTACTGGGTCGCCCTGCTGCGATACATGGGGTGCACGGCTCACGCCCACGAGGTCGCCGTCGTCTTCGGCGACGACATCGGTCTCCTCGCCCAGACGCTCGTGCTCGACACCGCGGATCCGGCCGAGGTCTTTCGCGCCATGGTGGCGTTCGCCACCGCCGGCCGCGATCCGGAGGAGCACGAGCAGATCGTGAAGACGCTCCAGGAGGGCGCCCAGGCGTGGGCGGTCCACAACTTCGCGACCGGGTGCGAAGCATCCGACATGCTGGTCGGCCGGCTCGGGTTCGGGCCGGACGTTCGGGGAGCTCTGCGCTTCACCTACGAGCGGTGGAACGGGCACGGCTACCCTGCGGGCGCGAAGGGCGACGAGATCCCGCTCGCGATGCGCGTCGTCCACCTGAGCCACGACATGGAGGCCATCGGCCGTCGCGCCTCACCGGCCCAGGCCATCGAGGCCGCACGGGATCGTCGCGACCGGACGTACGACCCGGAGCTCGCCGACCTGTTCGTGTCGAAGGGAGGTGGCTTGCTCGACGAGCTCGCCAAGGTGGAGCCGTGGGAAGCGGTCCTCGAGCGCGAGCCGGAGCCGCACTGCACGCTGGAGGGCGCCGAGCTCGACGGTGCCCTCGCGGTGGCCGCCGACTTCATCGACCTGAAGTCGCCGTACCGGGCCGGACACAGCCGTCGATGCGCGCAGCTCGCCGCGGACGCCGCCGGGCTGCTCGGGTGCTCCGAGGAGGAGATCACCACGCTTCGGAGGGCCGCCCTGGTCCACGAGCTGGGCACGACGGCGATCCCGAACTCCATCTCGGACAAGCCCGGTCCCCTCACCCGTGCAGAGCTCGATCGGGTCGAACACCACACGATGCTCACCGAGCAGATGCTCCGTCGCTCGCCGGGCCTCGCCGTGCTGAACCCGGTCGCGGCCGCGCACCATGAGAAGGCCGACGGCTCCGGGTACCACCGGGGGCTTCGAGCCGGTGCAACCGGCCAGGGGGCCGCGGTCCTGGGCGCCGTGGACATCTATGTGGGGCTGACCACCGAGCGCGCCGATCGTCCCTCATCGTCCGACCAGCACGCCGCGGTCGAGCTCCGCCGTCTCGCCTCGGAAGGGGTCCTCGATCGCGGCGCGGTCGATGCCGTGCTCCAGGCGGCCGGGCACGGCGGCCCCTCTGTGCCGCCGTCCCGTCGAGCGCAGCACCCCGGCGGGCTCAGCGATCGCGAGGTCGAGGTGCTGAACCTCGCGGCGATGGGGCTGACCATGCGGGAGATGGGCGAGCGCCTGTTCATCTCACCGAAGACCGTCGACAGCCACATCCAGCACGTGTACACGAAGATCGGGGTGTCGACCCGAGCGGCCGCCGCCCTGTGGGCGATGCAGAACGACGTCGTTCGCTGATCCGCGGCGTGGAGCTCGCGGGAGTCGAACCCGGCCCCATTCTGTTGACCGGCCGCTCCGGGCACCGTACCGTCCGCGGGTCACACGACGAACGGGGAGGTTCCAGGGGATGCGCAAGCTGCTGCTGTTCTCGGTCGGCATGCTCGCGGTGGCGGTGTTCGCCTCGCCGAGGGTCGCCGGCGCGAGCCACGCGGGCTTCAAGCGGGGCGACTGCACGATCGGCGGGACGAACGGCCCCGACCACCTGATCGGCACGTCCGGCCCGGACGTGATCTGCGCGATCGGCGGGAACGACTTCATCAGGGGCAACGGCGGCGACGACTCGATCGCCGCCGGCGCCGGCAACGACACCGTCATCGCCGGCCCCGGCAGGGACGTCGTGGACGGCGGGCTCGGCAACGACATCCTCGACGGCGACTCGGGTGCGGACATCCTGCGGGGCGAGGCCGGTGCCGACGAGATCCGCGGGTTCCAGGGCCCGGACAAGCTGTTGGGGAACATGGGCCCCGACTGCCTGTACACGGTCGACAACGTCGGCGGGAACGACTCCGCGGACGGTGGGCCGGGGAGGGACACGTTCGAGATCGACACCGGCGACCTCGTGAATCACGTCGAGCAGTCCGGCAACTGCGCGGGCGACTGACCGGATCGAGACACCGAACGCCGAGGCCGTCCCCGACCAGCGACGGGGGCGGCCTCGTTCGTCGATGGGACCGCTAGTCCCGGACCACCTCCGGCTGGTCGGTCTCCTCGCCCGCCGGGTTCGGCAGCCCGCCGGCCACGAACTCCTCCGACACCTCGAACCCGCCCTCGGGCGTCCGCACGACCGTGGTGATGGCCGCCCGCCTGATCGGGTGGAGGTCGGTCTTCCGGAGCTCGTTCATCAGGTAGTACGTCACGGCGAACGCCACGACCGGGAGCACGAACACCAGCACCCGCAGCACCCGCGTCATGGCCTCCACCGACACGCCGAAGAACGCCGCGATGAGGTCGTTCCCCCCGGCCACGGTGAGCACGGTCATGAAGACGAGCACGGCGGCCCCGAACGCCGTTCTCCACGGCACGTCACGGGGGAAGTTCAGCAGGTTGTGCTCCGACCGGTCGCCCGTGATGCGCCGTTCGATCGCCGGCCACAGGAACATCACCGTGAACACGATCCCGGGCAGCACGACGCCCGGGAAGAACGGCGCCGGGATCTCGTGGCCGAACGCGCGGATCTCCCACCCGGGGAACAGCCGCAGCGCGCCCTCGAGCCACCCGATGTACCAGTCGGGCTGGGATCCGCCCGACACCGTGGTCGGGTTGTAGGGCCCGTACAGCCAGACCGGGTTGATCTGCGCGAGCCCGCCGAGGAGGCCGAGGATCCCGCCCAGCACGAGGAACAGCCCCGTCGACTTGAACGCGTAGCGGGGGAACAGCCGCTCGCCCTGGATGTTCGTCTCGGTCCGGACGGGCCTGCCGCCGGGGAAGTGCGTGTGCTTCTGCCGCCACACGATGATGAGGTGGAACGTGAGCACGGCCGCGATCAGCCCCGGCAGGATCATCACGTGCAGCACGAACAGCCGGTTGAGGATGTCCGGCGAGGGATAGTGCCCCCCGAACAGCAGGAACGCGATCCACGTCCCGATGAACGGGATCGACAGCGTGATCGAGTACGCGATCCGCAGGCCGGTCCCCGACAGCAGGTCGTCGGGGAGCGAGTAGCCGGCGAACCCGATGGCGATCGTCAGCAGCAGCAGGAGGACCCCGAGCATCCAGTTGATGTCGCGGGGCTTGCGGAACGCGCCGGTGAAGAACACCCGGGAGGCGTGCGCCGCGACGGCGCCCACCATGATCAACGCCGCCCAGTGATGGATCTGCCGGAACACCAGTCCGGCCCGCACGTCGAACGACAGCTTGACGACCGAGTCGTACGCCCGCGACATGGTCTGGCCCCGGAGCGGCGCGTACGAACCGTGGTACACGACCTCCTTCGCGTCGGGAACGTAGAAGAAGGTCAGGAACACCCCGGTGAGGATCAGGATGATGAAGCAGTACAGGGCGATCTCCCCGAGCATGAACGACCAGTGGTCGGGAAAGACCTTGTTCAGCGTCCGCCGGGCGAACGAGGCCGCGCCGAGGCGTTCGTCGAACCACCCGAACATCCGCCGGGTCATCGGTCCCTTGCCCGGCTTCCCGTTCGTCCGCGCGTCGCGCTTGGCGGAGCTCACGGCCCGTCACCCCGGTTCCAGAACCCCGGGCCCACCGGCGCGCTGAAGTCCCCGGTCGCCACCAGGAACCCGTCCGGGTCGGCCTCGATCGGCAGCTGGGGGAGCGGCCTGGCCGCCGGCCCGAACATGACCGACGCCCCGTCCAGCACGTCGAACGCCGACTGGTGGCACGGGCACTGGAGCTGGTGGTAGCTGGCCAGGTACAGGCCGACCGGGCACCCGGCGTGGGTGCAGATCTTCGAGTAGCACACGTTGCCCTCGGGCGCCCAATCGCCCCGGCCGGGCGGCAGCTGCAGGAGGTCCGCGTTCACCCTGACCAGGATGGCCTGGGCGGTCGCGTTGCCGACGAACCCCTCCGGGAACACGGTGACGACCCCGTCCACCGGCAGCGTGTCGACGCGCACCGGCGCGCCAGTGGCGTCGACCACCCGCTTGCCCTTCCGCCATGCGGTCTCGAACAGCTGCCTGCCGGGGCTCGGCCCCAGCGACCGGATCGGGAAGATCAGCGCCAGGCCGAACGCCCCGGCCGCGCCGACCAGCATCCCGGTGAGCATCTTGCGCCGGGTGATGCCGGTCTCGGTCTCCTCGATCAGGTCCTCGGCCACGCGCCGCTCCGAGGCCTCGGACTCGTGGGGCTCGCGTTCCTCGGTGACGACCTCGTGGGGGTACAGGTGCTTGCCCCACCGGATGAGCGCGAACCCCATCGCGCCGAGGGCGACGCCGATCAGGGCCCCCTCGAGCTGGACCTGGCCGCCCAGGGCGTACAGCACCAGCAGGCCGAGGCCGGCCGCCGCGCTGACGACCAGCAGCACCGCGATCCACCGCGACGCGCGCCGTTCCTCCTCAGGGTCGCGGTGGAGGGAAACCAGCGCTGCCTCGCCGGGGTGCTCGCTGATCGGCGTGGCCGGTCCCTCGGCCTCGGGGCCGATCCGGCGGCGCCGGAACCAACGGCGTTCAGTCATGACCGGGTTCCGATCGTCCTCGTGACCAGCACGATCAGGCCCAGCCCGCCGACCAGGGCGACGAACCCCTCGATCAGCGGACCCACGCCGCCGAGCCCGCTGCCGCCGCGGTCGTCCGGCGCGCGGAGGTACTCCACGTACGCCACCAGCGAGTTCAGCGTGTGCCGGTCGATCGTGCTCTCGTCGAAGACCGGCATCGTTCCCGGGCCGATCCTGATGGCCTCGGCCACCTGGGTCGAGGTGGCGTGGACCACCGGCGGCGCGTCCTGGGGGCCGACGGCCCCGCCCCGCCCGGTGGTCCCGTGGCACGGCGCGCAGTTCCCCTGGAACGTCGACTCGCCCAGCGAGAGGCTGCCCCCGGCCGTGTCGACGACCGGGACGGGGATGCCGTCGCCCGGCGGGATCGTCTCGAGATAGGCCGTCACCGAATGGATCTGTGCGGGCGTGAGCACCGGCGGCCGCCGCTTGGCCTGCACGCCCGGCTGGTCGAGCGGCATCCGCCCGGTCGACATCATGAAGTCCCAGTAGGCGGGCCCGAGGCCGGCGATGGGCGGGCCCTGCGCGGTTCCCCCTGCCGTCGGGCCGTGGCACGTCGAGCACCGTTCCTCGTACGTGTTCTTCCCGTCGGCGAGGACGAGCGGCGATACGGGTGCGGGCGATCCGGTGCCGACCACGATCGGGGACGCGATCGCCAGTGGCCGCCCCGACGCGGGCGTGAGCAGGATCCCCAGCGGCACCGACACCCCGGCGACCGCCGCCGTCATCGCGAGCACCGCCCGCCGGCCGAGGCGTGGGCGTTCGGTCATCTGATGACGAACAGCACGATGAACAGGGCGATCCACACGACGTCGACGAAGTGCCAGTAGTAGGTGGCCACCTCCACACCGCCGTGCTCCCCGCGTGTGTACGCCCCCTGCCGGGCGCGGCCCAGGATCACGAGCATCAGGATCAGCCCCGCGAGCACGTGCAGCCCGTGGAACCCGGTCATGGCGTAGAAGGCCGATCCGTACGCGTCGGTGTGGATGCGGAACGGCAGCGTGATCCACTCGTTGACCTGCCCGCCGAGGAACACCACGCCGAACAGGAACGTGACCCACACCCACCGCCGGAACCCGGGCCGGTCGCCCCGCTGCAGCCGGTGCACGGCGTGCTGCATGGTAAAGCTCGACGCGACGAGAAACGCCGTGAAGAACACCCGGTACAGGTCCACCTCGACGTCCGGCGGGGTCCACGGGTGGTCCTGGGCCCGCAGCGTGAAGTACATGCCGAACAGCGACGCGAAGAACATCAGCTCGGAACCGAGGAACAGCACGATCCCCGCCACGATGAGCGGGACCGGCTTCGCGCCGCGTGCCCGGGTGGCGGGGCGCGCGGCCGTCGTCGTGCTCACGATCCCAGCCTACGACCGGTCGGCATCGTCGATCCTCCGCGCTCGGCGGAACGGGACGGGGGGCGTCGATGCAGGCTATCGCCTGTTCGGAATCCGCGCAGATCGGGCCGCTATGGTGGACGACGGCATCGAGCGGCGAGGAGCGTGGATGGCTGGGGATCGGTGGCTGGACGAGTTGGCGGAGGCGCTCGGGGTCGAACCCCTCGGGCCCGAGGAGACGCGGGAGATCCTGGGCCTCTCCCGCGACGTCGCGCACCGCGTCGAACGGCGGTACGCGCCGTTGGCGTCGTTCCTGCTCGGGGCCGGGGCCGAACGCGCCGCCGGCGCCGGAACACCGCCGCAGGAGGGGTTCCGCGACGCGGCCGGGCGGTTGCGGGCGCTGCTCCCGCCGCCTCCGGACGAACCCTCAGCCTGAGCGCCCGTCGAGGTCGGCAGGGCGGTTCAGGTTGCGGGCGAAGCCTCCCGACGGATCGGCGGAGGCCCACTCGTCCGGCTCCACGACGGTGACGTCGAGGCGTTCCAGCGCGCGGGTCACCGAACGCTCGCCCCCCTCGAACGCCGCCCGGAGAGCCGCTGCGGCGGCCGCCGCGTAGACGGCGTGCAGCGGTTCGAGGCCGCGTTCCGTTCGGGGGACCGCGGCGTCGTGGCCGGGCATCCGCGCTGCGAGCAGGCGAATGACGGCGTCGCTCGCGTCGGGCATGTCGACCGCGACCACCGCGACCAGCGGGGTCTCGGCCGCCTCCAGTCCCGCGATCAATCCGCTCAGCGGCCCGGCGGCGGGTTCGACGTCGGCCACCTCGGCCAGGTCCAGCCAGTCGAGCCGGTGACCGTCGCCAGAGGCGACGAGGACCCGGCCGCACACGTGGGACAGCACGGTGGCGACACGGCGAGCCAGGGGCTCGCCGTCCACCACGAGCGACGCCTTGTCGGCGCCCATCCGGGAGCTCGCCCCGCCGGCCAGTAGCAGCCCGGTGAGCCCGGGGACGGGTTCCACGCTCAGCCGGCGGCGAGGCGTTCGCGGCCGGCGTACACGTTGCATCCGCCGGGCCGCAGGAACCCGACGAGGGTCATGTTCGACTCCTCGGCCAGCCGGACGGCGAGCGTCGACGGCGCCGAGACGGCAGCGACGAAGGGAATCCCCGCCACCAACGCCTTCTGCACGAGCTCGAATGAAGCCCGGCCGCTCACCAGCAGGACGTGGCCGCCGAGCGGGAGGTCGCCCGACAGCGCGCGGTGGCCGACGACCTTGTCGACCGCGTTGTGCCGGCCGACGTCCTCTCGGACCGTGACCAGGTCCCCGTCGGGGGTGAACAGCCCGGCCGCATGGAGCCCGCCGGTCCGGTCGAACACCTGCTGGGCCTTGCGGAGGCGGTCGGGCATGGTCTGCAGCGTCTCGGCGTCGACGACAGGGCCGTCGGCGACCGGGTCGGTGGCGACGCGGACCGCCTCGATCGAGGCCTTGCCGCACACCCCGCAGGACGACGTCGCGTAGAAGTTCCGCTGCCAGCCGGCCCGCGCCGTCGCGCCGGGCGCGAGGCGGACGTCGGCGACGCCGCCGTCGTCCTCGTCCGAACGGCACTCGGCGACCCCGGCGACGTCCTCCGGCCGGACGATGCCCTCGCCGATCAGGAACCCCACGGCGAGCTCGGTGTCGTTCCCCGGGGTTCGCATGGTGACGGCCACCTGCTCCCCGGCGAGGCGGATCTCGAGGGGTTCCTCGGCCGCGAGGAAGTCCGGGCCCTCGTCGACCCGGCCGCCGCGGATCCGGACGACCCGGCGACGGTCGGCCGACTTGCCGCCCACCCGCTCGACCTCGTGTCGCAGTGCCATGGCTCCGCGGCCAGGATACGCCGCGGTTCGTCGGCTCAGGCTCCGGGGGCCTCGTCGCGGTCCTGGGCGAACCGCCAGCCGAACCGGCCCTTGATGCACAGGTGGCCGGACGTCACGTCGTGATCGAGCGGCGACGTGACCTTCACGATGCGGTCGTCCTGGACGTGGAGCTCGAGGTTGCAGCCGACGCCGCAGTACGGGCACACGGTCTGGGTGACGTGCTGGTCGTCCTCGTTCCACGTGCCGGCCCCGCGCATGTCGTGCTCCGAAGAGAACATCAGTGCGCCGGTCGGGCACACTCCGATGCAGTTCCCGCAGTAGACGCACGCCGAGTCGGGGAGCGGGACGTCGAACTCCGTCGAGATGCGCGCGTCGAACCCGCGGCCGGCGACCGCGATGGCGAAGGTGTTCTGGGCGTCGGTCCCACAGGCCTCGACACACTGGTAGCAGAGGATGCACCGTGAGTAGTCGCGGACGTACAGTTCGTTGTCGACCTTGACCGGCTGGGCCACGTTCGCGGCACCCTCGACGGACGGCGACTCGTGGTGTCCGGGGTGGCGCCGGTCCCGTTCCCCGTCCTCCTCCGCGGGAGGGCCGAACCTCGACGGGTCCGCGCCGTAGTCGCCCATCCACCGCCGGACGTCCCCGCCGGCGAGCGAGAGGTCGACCGAGGAGCCCAGGAACTCGAGGACCATCCGCCGCGAATGGCGCACCCGCTCGGTGTCCGTGCGGACGACCATGCCGGGTTCGGCCTTCCGGGAGCAGGCCGGCACGAGCGCACGCGACCCCTCGACCTCGAGCACGCACACGCGGCAGGCGTTCACCGGGGTGAGGTTGTCCCCGAAGCAGAGCGTGGGGGTGTCGACGCCCTCGCCGCGGCAGGCGTCGAGGATGGTCGAGCCCTCCGGAACGCGGACCGTCCGTCCGTCGACCTCGATGTCGAGCAGCCGCCGCGGCGCGTCGACGAACACCGGCTCGCTCATCGCCGGACCGCTCCCGTCGGGAACAGTCCCAGCTTGACCGCGGACATGACCGCCGATGCTGCGGTCTGCCCGAGGCCGCAGATCGAGGCGTCGCGCATGCCGTCGGCGATGTCGTTCAGCAGGCCGACCTCCCGGTCCGCCGACCCCAACGTCCGCCCCGCGTGCAGCCGGTGGAGGGCCTCCTCCTGGCGGACGGTCCCCACCCGGCACGGCACGCACTGCCCGCACGACTCGTCGCGGAAGAACGCCGCGATGCGCAGCACGACGTCCGGCATGTCGACGGCCTCGTCGAAGACGCACACGACGCCCGACCCCAACGTGTAGCCGCCCGCCCGCGTGTCCTCGAACGTCAGCCGGACGTCGAGCTCCTCCGGCCCGACGAACGTCCCCGCGGCGCCGCCGAGCAGCACGGTCTGCAGGCGGCCGCCCCCCCGCACGCCGCCGGCGAGGACGAGCAGGTCCCTGAGCGTCGCGCCGAACTCGACCTCGTACAGCCCGGGTTGCTCGACGCACCCGGACAGGCAGAACAGCCTCGTCCCGGTCGACCCCTCGGTCCCGATCCCGGCGAACTCCTCCCCGCCGATCCGCAGCACCTCGAGGACGTTCACCAGCGTCTCGACGTTGTTGACCCCGGTCGGCTTGCCGAACAGGCCGCGCTCGACGGGGAACGGCGGCTTGTTCCGCGGCTCCGGCCGGTACCCCTCGATCGAGTTGAACAGCGCGGTCTCCTCGCCGGCGATGTAGGCGCCGGCCCCGGTCCGGAGCTCGATGTCGAACGCGAACCCCGAGCCGTCGACGTTCGCGCCGAGGAGCCCCGCGTCCCGCGCCCGGCCGATCGCCCAGCCGAGCATGACGGCGGCGTTCGGGTACTCGCCGCGCAGATAGAGATAGCCGCGTTCGGACCCGGTGGCGAAGCCCCCGATCGTCATCGCCTCGACGAGCGAGAACGGGTCGAACTCCATCAGCACGTGGTCCTTGAACGTGCCCGGCTCGGATTCGTCCGCGTTGCAGACGAAGTAGTGCGGCCGGGTCGCCTGGCCGGCGACCGCCTCCCACTTCCGCCCCGTCGGGAACGCGGCCCCGCCCCGTCCGAGGAGCTTCGACGCCTTCAGCTCCCGGATCACGCCGTCGGGCCCCATGTCGACCGCAGCCCGCAGCGCCTCGTACCCGCCGTGTGCGCGGTACTCCTCCAGCGACGTCGGGTTGACCACGCCGACCCGCCGGAGCAGCCGGAGCTCCCCCCGCGCGCCGGGGTCCGTGGTCTGTGGCGTGGAGTAGGCCGAACCGCTCCACAGGGGAGCCGGGGTCTCCCCGGTCACGTAGGGTCGCAGGACGTCCTCCGCGGCCTCGCCGATCTGGATCAGACCCGGCGGCCCCGTCGACTGGACGAGGGCCGCCGGGGCCCGCTCGCACATCCCCAGGCATGGGCACGGCAGGATCGTCGCCGCTCCGTCGAGGTGGACGCGGAGCCCCGCGGCCAGCTCGACTCCGCCGTTCACGCGACAGGCCACGTCGTCGCACACGTGGAGCACGGTCGGGGGCCGTTCCTCCGTCGACAGCAGCGCGTAGAAGCTCGCAACGCTGTACGCCTCGGCCGGGGGGACCGACAGGCGGCGGCACACGTACCCCATGCCGGCGTCGGTGATCCACCCCACGCGCCGCTGGAGCGCCTGGAGTGCCGGGAGCAGCAGATGGCGACGTTCCCGCTGGGCCCGGCCGCCGCGCGCGACGTGGCCGTCCAGCGGCGAACGCTCGCCGCCCTCCCAGCCGGACTCGGGGAGGCCGAGCACCGCGTCGACCACGTCGCGCTCATCCGAGGTGGGTTCGGCGGTCGTCAGCCGGAGGTCCACGCGACTCCCTCCGTCACGCCCGGCGCTCCATGCGGTCGATCCGCACCGCCGTCGCCTTGAACTCGGCCGTCCCCGACTTGGGGTCCCAGGCATCGATCGTGAGGAAGTTCGTCTCGACCTGTTCTGGGAAGTGCAGGGTCATGAACCCCAGCCCCGGCCGCAGTCCGGTGTCCACGCGGACGGGCGCCTCGACCGACCCGCGCCGCGACGACACCTTCACGACCTCGCCCTCCGCGACCCCGAGCGCGGCGGCGTCCTCCGGCGACACGTCGATCGTCTCCGGCCGCCGGAGCGGCGAGGAGTACCGCCCGGTCTGCACGCCGGTGTTGTACGAGTCGAGCCGCCGCCCGGTCGTCAGCCGAAGCGGGAACTCCTCCGTGAGCTCGTCGACCGGCGGCTCGAACGGTGTCACCGTGAACGGCGCGAGCCGGCCGCGCTTCGCGGGGTCGTCCTCCCACAGGCGGGCGTGCAGGAACCGCGTCCCGGGGTGTTCCTCGTCCGGGCACGGCCACTGGATGCCGCCCAGCTCCTCGAGCCGCGCGTACGACATGCCGCAGTGCATGGGCGACAGCGACCGCAGCTCGTTCCACGCCGACTCCGCGGTTACGGGACCCCAGTCGCGGCCGAGTCGCTTCGCGAGCTCGGCGATGATCCACAGGTCGTCACGGGCGCCGACGGGGGGTTCCATCGCCTTGCGGATCCGCTGCACCCGGCGTTCGCTGTTGGTGACCGTTCCGTCGGACTCGACGCCCGCCACGGTCGCCGGCAGCACGACGTCCGCCATCTCCGCGGTGCGCGTCATGAACAGGTCCTGCACCACCAGGCAGCCGAGGCCCCCGAGGAGCTTCCGGGCGCGGTGCTGGTCGGCCTCGGACACCGCAGGGTTCTCGCCGATCACGTACGCCGCGGTAAGCTCGCCCCGTTCCATGCCGTCGAACATCTGCGACAGGTGCCAGCCGGACCTCGGCGGGACGGGCGCGCCCCAAGCCCGCTCGAACCGGCTCCGCGCCGCCTCGTCGGTTTCGACGTCCTGGAACCCGGGCAGCTTGTTCGGGATGGCGCCCATGTCGCCGCCGCCCTGGACGTTGTTCTGGCCGCGGAGCGGGTTCAGCCCGCTGCCGTACCGGCCCACGTGGCCGGTGAGGAGGCCCAGGTTGATCAGCGCGAGCACGTTGTCGGCCGCGTTGTGGTGCTCGGTGATGCCGAGGGTCCAGCACAGCTCCGCGCGGTCGGCCCCGGCGTAGGTGTGGGCGAACTCCCGGATGACCTCCGGCGGGATCCCGGTGACGCGCGAGCCTCGTTCCAGCGTCCATCCCATGACGTGCTCGCGGTACGCCTCGAAGTCCGTCGTCCCCCGCGAGACGAACTCGTCGTTCTGGAGGCCGGCCACCAGGATCTCGCGGGCCATCGTGTTCGCGAGCGCGATGTCGGAGCCGACGTCGATCCCCAACCACAGGTCGGCCCACTCCGCGCTCGCCGTGCGCCGGGGGTCGACGACGATCAGCCGCGCACCGTTCCGGACCCCCCGCAGGACGTGGTGGAAGAAGATCGGATGGGTCTCGCGGGCGTTCGACCCCCACAGCACGATCAGGTCGCACCGCTCGATCTCCTCGTACGAGCTGGTCCCGCCGCCCGCTCCGAACACCGTCGCCAGACCGACGACCGAGGGAGCGTGTCAGGTGCGGTTGCAGCTGTCGATGTTGTTGCTGCCGAACACCTGCCGGACGAGCTTCTGGGCGAGGAAGTTCGTCTCGTTGGAGGCCTTCGAGCAGCTGAACGTTCCGACGCCCCACCCCGGGTTGCGGTCGAGCGCGGTGCGGACCCCGGCGGCGGCGCGGTCGAGCGCCTCCTCCCAGGTCGCGGTCCGGAGCTCGCCGTGCTCGCGCACGAGTGGCGTGGTGAGCCGGGTCCTCCCGTTCTCCACTCCGTCTCCTTTCGGGGGAATGGCCCGAAGACGGGATTCTATGCCCGGGCGCGCGGGACCCGGCCCCCGCCGGTCTGCCGTCCCGGTCGGGTCAGCTCGCGCGGCGGGTGCGGTCCGGGGTGCCGCGCGCGGGGCCGCCGGAGAGGTTCGTCGTGGAGTCGGATTCCGAGATGTCCTCGAGCGTCTCGCCGACCTCCCGCCCGGACGCGCCGGCCAGGGCGACGTCGCCGAGCGACAGGATCCCGACGAGCTCCTCGCCCTTGAGCACCGGGAGTCGCCGGACGCGATGTTCGGCCATGAGGTCCCGGGCGTCGGAGAGCTTCGTGTCCGGGCTCACGGTCACCGGGCTCCTGGTCAGGATGTCGCGCAGCTTCACCTCGTCGGGGTGCTGCCGGCCGGCCACGACGCGGAGGACGATGTCGCGGTCGGTGACGAGCCCGAGGAGCCGATCGTCCTCGGTGACCGGGATCGCGCCCACGTCCAGCTGCCGCATCAGTCCGGCCGCGTCGGCCGCGGTCATGTCCGGCTTCGCGCTCTGCGGGGATTCGGTCATCGCGTGCCGTACCAGGATGCTCATGGGTCCCTCCTCCTCGTCCGTTCGCCGAATGTCCTTCCTCGTGCCTACCCGGAGGACCGGCGCGTACACATCGGGGCGATTCGTCCGGGGTGCTGCGGGGAAGGTCCGAGGGACGGAACGGTCCAACGCGGAGCCGTCGTAGGCTCCGATGACGCGGAACATGACGAGGAGGTCGCCGTGCGTCCCATCTTCCGGTTGGTGGCGGAGAGCTTCGAGCGGGCGGAGTCGTTCGACCCGGCCTCCGCCAAGGTCGCCGAGGTCGTCGAGAAGGCCGTCCCGCAGGGGTTCGTCCGGGAGTTCCTGGCGGGGACCTGGCTCGGCCACCCGCTGCACCCCGTGCTCACCGACGTGCCGATCGGCGCCTGGGTCGCCGCCGGGTTCCTCGACGTCTTCGGCGGGGAGGAGAGCCGCCCGGCCGCGCGGAAGCTCATCGGGTTCGGGGCACTGACGGCGCTCCCGACGGCGCTGGCGGGGCTGGCGGACTGGCTGGACACGGACGAGGCCGAGGTGAAGCGGGTCGGACTGGCGCATGCGGCCGGGAACGCGGGCGCCCTCGTCCTCTACCTGCTGTCGTGGCGCTCCCGGCGGAGGGGGCACCAGGGCCGGGGGGTCGCGCTCGCGACGCTGGCCGGCGGCACGATGGTCGGGACGGCCTACCTCGGCGGGCACATGTCCTTCGCGCAGGGGGTGGGCGTCGACGAGACCACGTTCGAGGATGGGCCGAAGACCTGGAAGGCGCTGGACGTCACACCGGACCGGCTGACCGACGGGAAGAAGATGCGCGCGAACGTGGGCCAGGTCCGGCTGCTGGTGTACCGCTCGGACGACATGATCTACGCGCTGTCCGACCACTGCTCGCACCGGGGGTGCGCGCTGGCTGGCGGGAAGATCGAGGGCAAGGGCGACGACGCGGTCGTGGTGTGCCCGTGTCACGGGAGCACATTCAGGCTGGTCGACGGCGAGATCGTCCGGGGACCGGCGACCGCGCCGCAGCCGGCTTACGAGGCCCGCATCAACGGCGAGAAGGTCGAGGTCCGGCTCCGCCGGTAGCCGCGGCTTCAGAGCTCGACGCGTTCGACGGGCTCGACGATCCGGGCCTTGGGTCGGTGATAAGCGTGCCGGTGACTGACCCCAGATCGCCCGCATGGTGGCGAGCACCGCCTCCGCTTGCCGGGGCGCAGAGGCCGACGTCGGCTCCAGATCGAACGAAGGGGGGGCCGATCGCGTTCGTTTCGGCAGGTCGGGGCGGGCGTTCGGCGATGCTGCGGCCGGTAGACTCACCGCATGTCCGGATCGAGCGGCCGCGCGGCGAGGCACGAGCCGCGGCCGGGCCCCGGCCCGGTCATGGTCATCGGTGGAGCCGAGGACAAGATGCGCGACCGCGTGATCCTGTCGCGGTTCGTGAAGGAGGCGGGCGGTCCCGGGGCCCATCTCGTGGTGATCGCCACGGCCTCCAGCCTCGGCGACGCGGCCACGGAGTTCTACCGCACCCTGTTCCTGGGGATGGGCGTCGAGCGCGTCACCGGCCTCCGCCCGATCACCCGCGAGGACGCCAACCGGCCGGAGGCGGCGGACGCCCTCGACGACGCCACCGGGATCTTCCTGACGGGCGGCAACCAGCTGCGGCTGTCGTCGGTGGTGGGCGGGACCAGGCTCGGCCGCGCCCTCATCGAGGCCCACGAGCGCGGCGCGGTGATCGCGGGCACGTCGGCCGGCGCGAGCGCCGTGGCCACCCACATGATGGCGTTCGGGGCGTCGGGGGCGACGCCGAAGCACCGCATGGCCCAGATGTCGGCCGGCCTCGGGATCGTCCGCGGCGTGGTCATCGACCAGCACTTCGAACAGCGGACCCGGCTCGGCCGATTGCTGGCCGCCGTCGCCCAGTCGCCGTCGCTGATCGGGCTCGGGCTCGACGAGGACACGGCGGCGATCATCCATCCCGACCAGACGCTCGAGGTGATCGGCCGCGGCGCGGTCACGATCGTCGACGGGTCGAACGTCGTGACCGACGCGTTCCACAGCAAGGGATACCGCCCGATGATGGTCTCGGGCGCGACGCTGCATTCCCTGCCGAGCGGGTTCGGGTTCGACCTCGAGCAGCGGACGCTGCTTCCCGTCGCCGAGCCGACGGTCCGGCTCGGCGGCCGGTCGAGGCGGCGCATGACGCGCGCGGTGGCCGCCGAGGGCGCCAACAGCTTCTCGGTCGAGGACCCGGTCCCCGCCGAGCGGCGCCGGGAGGCCTCCGAATGACGTCGGCCGCCGGCGGGTCGTCGAAGTCCCCTAGTTCGGCGGCCAAGCCCGCGGCCACCGCGAAGCCGACGCGGAAACCCAAGTCCGGGCCCGAGCAGACCGCGAAGACGTCGCCGAAGGGCGCCGCCGCCGACGCCACCCACACGCGGTCGCGGGCCACGGCCACGCGCCGCGACCGGGAGCGCACCAAGCGCGAGCCCCACGAACGCAAGCCTCCGGCCGGTCCCGATCTCCGCATCCTCGAGACGCAGGTGTTCCGGGGGCCGAACTACTGGTCCTACGATCCCTGCATCCGGCTGCTCGTGGACCTCGGATCGCTCGAGCACTGGCCGTCGAACACCATCACGGGGTTCAACGAGGGCCTGCTCGAGGTGCTGCCCGGCCTCCGCGACCATTCGTGCTCGCTGGGGCGGCCCGGAGGGTTCGTGGAGCGGCTCCGCGACGGGACGTGGGTCGGCCACGTCGCCGAGCACGTCGCCCTCGAGCTGCAACGGGAGTCCGGCGCCCACATCTACCGCGGGAAGACCCGGAGCGCCGACGAGACCGGCCAGTACCACGTGATCTACGGCTACGTGGAGGAACAGGTCGGCGTTCAGGCCGGCCGGCTCGCCGTGCGCCTGGTCGACCACCTGGTCGAGCCCGAGGAGGGGTTCGACTTCCTGGCCGACCTCGAGGATCTCATCCGTCTGGCCGAACGGCGCGCGTTCGGGCCGTCGACCCAGGCGCTCGTGGACGAGGCCGCCAGCCGCGACATCCCGTATATCCGCCTCAACGAGGCCTCGCTGGTCCAGTTGGGACAGGGCATGTTCCAGCAGCGGATCCGGGCCACGATGACGTCGAAGACCCCTGCCGTCGGCGTCGACATCGCGAGCGACAAGAAGCTCACCACGCAGCTGCTCGGCGCCGCCGGGCTCCCGGTGCCGCGTTCCGAGATGGTCCGGACCGAGGCCGAGGCCGTCACGGCCGCGAAGCGCATCGGGTTCCCCGTCGTCACCAAGCCCCTCGACGGCAACCACGGGCGGGGCGTGGGGCTCGACCTCCACGACGAGGACGCCGTCCGGCGGGGGTTCGCCCGCGCGAAGGCCGAGGCGCGCCGCGGCGTGATCATCGTCGAGAGCCACGTGGCCGGAAGCGACTACCGGTGCCTGGTCGTCGGCGGCCACCTGATCGCCGTCGCCCAGCGGGTCCCGGCGCACGTGACCGGCGACGGCGAGCACACCATCCGCGAGCTGGTCGACATCACCAACCAGGACCCCCGCCGGGGCATCGGCCACGAGAAGGTCCTCACCCGGATCAAGATCGACGCGGAGGCCGAACGCCTGGTGCAGGCGCAGGGGTTCGCGCTGGACCACGTCCCGCCGTCCGGCGAGTTCGTCAAGCTCGTGTCCACCGGGAACATGTCGACAGGTGGCATCTCGATCGACCGGACGTTCGACATCCACGAGGACAACGCCGAGATCGCCGAGGAGGCCGCGCGCGTGGTCGGGCTCGACGTGGCCGGCATCGACTTCATCGCTCCGGACATCACCCGGCCCGTGCGCGAGACCGGCGGCGCCATCGTCGAGGTGAACGCCGCGCCGGGGTTCCGGATGCACACGCACCCCACCGAAGGCGAGCCGCAGTACGTGGCCAAGCCGGTCATCGACCTGCTGTTCCCGCCGGGGACGCCGGCCCGAATCCCGATCGTCGCGGTCACGGGCTCCAACGGGAAGACGACGACCGTCCGGATGATCGCCCACATCTTCAAGGCCATGGGGCGCAAGGTCGGCATGACCTCGACCGACGGCATCTACATCGACGAACGCCTGGTGAAGCGGGCCGACGCCTCCGGGCCCAAGTCCGCGCAGATGGTGCTGCAGAACCCCCGCATCGACTTCGCCGTGTTCGAGGTGGCCCGCGGCGGCATCCTCCGGGAGGGCCTGGGCTACGGCCGCAACGACGTCGCCGTCGTGCTGAACGTGACCGGCGACCACCTCGGGCTGAAGGACGTCCATTCGATCGAACAGCTCGCCGCCGTGAAGCGCGTGATCGTGGAGGCGGTGCCCCGCAACGGGTTTGCCGTGCTGAACGCCGACGACCCGCTGGTGCTCGACATGCGCAAGCACTGTAGCGGGACCGTGATCCTGTTCTCGATGAAGGAGGACCACCCGCTGATCGAACGGTGGATCAACCGGGGCAGGAAGGCCGTCGTGCTCCAGAGGGGGACCCTCGGCGAGATGATGGTGATCCGCGAGGGCCGGCGGACCATGCCGATCGGGTGGGTGCACCTGCTCCCGGCGACGTTCGAGGGACGGGCCCGGATGATGGTCCAGAACGCCCTGGCCGCGGCCGCCGCCGCGCACGCCGCCGGCGCGCACCTCCACGACATCCGGCAGGGCCTGCGGACGTTCTCGACGTCGTTCTACCAGGCGCCCGGCCGGCTGAACGTGTTCGAGCTCGACGGCGTGAAGGTCGTCATCGACTACGCGCACAACGCGGCCGGTCTGGAGACCGTGGGGGACTTCGTGCAGCGCATGACGTC
This sequence comes from uncultured Actinomycetes bacterium, assembly GCA_963772375.1. Taxonomy (GTDB): domain Bacteria; phylum Actinomycetota; class UBA4738; order UBA4738; family JACQTL01; genus DATBHM01. The sequence goes on along the minus strand of CAVYXG010000007.1, from coordinate 122,790 downwards.
CGGCCCCATCGGGCCCGGCGTCGCCAACACGTGGCAGGCCAACGTGAAGGTCGCGGTGATCGCCACACCGGGGGACCGCCGCGACGAGGACATGCGCGACCTCGGCCGCGTCGCGGCGAGGTATTTCGACGAGATCATCATCCGCGAGGACCGGAACCTCCGGGGCCGCGCGCCCGGCGAGACGGCCGGGCACATCCTCGAGGGCGTCAACGAGGCCATGGCATCGGGAGCGAGGGTCGGGAACGTCGAGATCGTGCTCGAGGAGATGGCCGCGACGAAACGAGCGCTCGACCGGGCCCGGGCGGGGGACCTCGTCGTGCTGTGCGTCGACTACGCGACCGAGGTCTGGAGCGAGCTCGAGGCCCGCCGCAACCTCGCTTCGCCGCGCGTGCTCCGGGCGCGGGAGGACGGCGACGGCCAGGTCGAGGGCACGGGCGGGGACCCCGACCTGGTGGAGATGGAGCTCGGCCTCTGACTCAGCCGGCGGCCGGGTGACGTTCGCGGAGCGCGCCCTCGAGCACCGGTTCGGCGGTGTCGGCGATCGACACCACGATCCGCTGGCACAGCGAGGTGAATCCACGCGGCCGGTCGCCGGCGTGGGCGACGGTGATCATCCCGAGCGACCCGTCCGGGCCCAGCCCCAGCGAGCACCTCGACACCAGGCCGTCCGCGAACGACAGCGGCCGGTAGCCGAAGGGGCTCCGGTCCAGGTCCTGTTCCACCTGCAGCCCTGCGGCGGCGGCGCGGGCGATCGGCGTCAGCGCCGAGGCCATCTCGTCCTCGGTCGCCGCGGGGCGCCAGCCGCGGTCCGCCACGAGCACCTGCTGCGGCGGCCCGAACAGGAACACCGCCCCGAACTCGCACCCGAGCGCCTCCGCGGTCGCCTCGGCCAGCCCCTTGGCGACCGACTCGAGCGACCCGCCCGCAAGCGTCGCGACGGCGAGCGACGCCTGCGCCACCTCGAGGTCGTCCGCCAGTCGCTTGGCCACCGGGATCTCGGCGGCGACGGAGCCCGCCCGGCGGGCCGCCGCACGGAGCCGGTCGTCGTCGAGCGCGGCGGTTCCCTCGCCGCCGAACACCACGAGGTGCTCGCCCGTCCACACGGCGGTCGCCTCGGAGGCCCAGTACGGCCCGAACGCCCGTGTGGGGAATCCGAACGACATCCGCGCCATGCCGCGCTCGAGCGCCTCGGCGAGCCACGGCTCGGCCTCGGGTTCGACCTCGATGTTCCCCGCCCAGCCCTTGCCCCGGCCGTGGCCCTCCACGTTCACGAGGCGGCCGGCCGCGACCGGTTCGAACAGGAAAAGGTCCGTGACGCCGAGCTCTTCCGCCAGCGCATCGAGGGGGTCGCTGCTCATCCCGCCTCCCTCCGTACCTCGACGTCGTGGGCGACGCCGGTGACGACCACGTCGGGGGGCGTGCCGCCGCCCGAGTCCGGAACCGTCAGACAGAATCGCGTCACGCCGCCGCGCCGCGAGTACGAGACGTTGCCGCCCAGCTCGCCGGCCAGCCGGACGACCGAGTGCAGCCCGAGCCCGGTGCCGCCCGGGCGGGAGCGGTCCGTCGCGAAGGCGGCGAACAGCGACGGCAGGATCTCCGAGTCGACGCCTGGTCCGGCGTCGGCGACCGTGAACGTGTAGCGATCCCTGGCCGCCTCGCCTGCGAGGTGAACGGTGGCGTCGGGCGGCGAGTACTTCAGGGCGTTGTCCAGGAGGTTGAGCAGGGCGCGCTCCAGCCGGTCGGGGTCGGTCACGATGACCGCCGGGTCGACCTGGATGTCCACGCTGCCGCCCCGGGCGGCCCGGCCGGCCGCGACCACCCGCCTGGCCAGGAGGCCCACGTCGGCCCGCTGGGCCCGGAGGGGGGCGTCCGGGCTCCCGACCTCGCGTCCGAGCGCCTCGGCGACCATGCCCGAGAGCCGCTCCGCCTGCGAGGCGATCATCCCGAGCAGCTCCTCGCGTTCCATCGGGGGGAGCTTCGCCCACTGCCGGTCGAGGGTTCGGGCCGATCCGAGGATCGACGTCAGCGGAGTCCGGAGGTCGTGCTGGAGGCTCGCCGCCATGAGGGTGCGGTCCTGGCGGAGCCGGTGGAGCTCCTCGCGCAGCAGCTCGGACTCGCGCGCCACGTGGACGATGGCGGCGAGGGCGGCGACCGGGCCCGTCGACGCGCGGAGGTCCTCGCCGTCGAACTCACCGTCGGTGGCGGCGAGCATGCGCAGCCTCGCACCATCCGGCAGCGCGGCCTCGGTGCGCCCCAGGACCGCGAACCGGCGCCACGGCTCGGGAGCGAGGGGCGGCATGTCGACGACGGAGCCGTCGGGCTTCCCGAGCAGGCGATCCAGCTCCCCCGGGGCCATGGATTCGAGGTCGTCCGTGGCGGCCGGGCCGACGGACCCGAGGAGATGGACGGTTCCCCCGTCGGCCGGGACCAGGTAGGCCGCGAGCACATCGGCGCCGAGGCGGCTCGCCGTCTCGGCGAGCACGGCCGCGAGCGCGGTGGCCGGATACCGCAGGCTGCGAAGGGCGGCGTCCAAAGTGGTCGCGGCCAACGGGGTCTGTTCGGCACGAATCATGCTCCAGGGAGCATCGGCCCCATGGTCTCCGTGCTTGACCGGCCCGCTCGGGCCGGCAGCGCTCTCGCGGTCGCCGGGCGCGCTCATCCTCGGAAGCGGGTCCCCTGGCCCCGGGCCTGAATCCCACGGGTCGTCGCCGATAGGTCGTTCGGCAGGGTCGCTACGTATCGGCGCGGCTGCGCTGTGCGCGGCGGGCCAGCTGGCGCACCCGGGTGGGGCCCACCCTGGTCGCGCCGCGACGGTGGAGCAGCTCGAACACCTCCGGCCGCTGGCCCAGCGCCGTGAGCGCGACGACGTCGCGGGGGCCGGCGTGTTCGAGCATCCATTTCAGCGCGTGGATCTCGTCGGGGAAGTCCGGAACCTCGTCGGGTTCCTTCCCGCCGTCGACGGCGCCCGCCCGGAGGCGTTCGATGAGCTCGTCGGCGTCGCGCCCCCGCAGGTAGTGCTCCAGCTGCGCGATCGCGACGTGGTCGGCGCCGCGGGCGGCCAGGTATCCGAGGCCGTGCAGGATCTCGTCGCTCCGGTCGCCTGCGGACGAGTACGTCAGCCACACCTCGCCGTTCGGCCGGCACAGCCCGCGGGCGATCTCGACCAGGCCGGCCATCCCCGCCTCGTTGTGCGCGTAGTCGACGACGACCACGCGCCCGTCCAGCTCGAACAGGTTGGCCCGGCCGGGGTTGGTCTCCGGGTCGAGGACGAACGACCGCAGGCCTGTCACGACGGCCCGCTCCGGTAAACCGATGCCGAGCGCCGCCGCGGCCGCGGCCAGGGCATTCTGGACGTTGTTCGACGACAGGCCGGCGAGCGTGACGGGGACCCGGTCGAGAGCGACGAGCGGGTGCGGGTCGCGCCGACGCTCCAGCATGGTGATGGCGCCGTCGAGGACCGTCATGCCGCGGCCGCCCTCGTTCAGCACCGAACGCAGAGCGGGATGGTTGGGGTCGAGCGAGAACAACCACGGTCGTCCCCGCGCGACCCGGCGCATGGCGAGGACCCGAGGATCGTCGGCGTTCAACACGTCCCACCCGTCCGGCTTGGTGATCCGCAGGATCGTCGACTTCACCTCCGCCAGCTGGTCGAGCGTCTCGATGCCGTGCATCCCCAGGTGGTCGTTGGAGACGTTCGTCACGACGGCCACGTCGTTGTGGATGGTGCCGATGCCGCGCAGGAGGATTCCGCCCCGGGCGGTCTCGAGGACCGCGATCTCGACGCCCGGCTGGGACATCGCCTTCCCAGCGCCGCCGAACCCCGAGTAGTCGCCCGCCTCCACCAGCTGGTCCCGGAGGTACACGCCGTCGGTCGACGAGAAGGCCACGGTCTTGCCGGCGGTCCGGACGAGGTGGGCGAGCAGGCGCACAGTCGTGGTCTTGCCGTTGGTGCCGGTGACCGCGATGACCGGGATGGTCGGCTCGGGGACGGTTGGCTGGGGGCCGGGCTCCGATGCCACGACGGCGGCTGCGAGCCGTCTGATCGCCGCTCGGACCGAACGCCGGGACGGGAGCACCTCGATCAGCAGCCCGGCGAGCTGTCTTGCGAACGTCTCGGCCGCCGTCCGGTTCCGCCACGGGAACGCCACGACGATGCGGTCCCGCCCGGGGCCAGGACGGGCCCGGACCGCGAGGTGGGTGCCGGTAGCATCGGCGGCGACTCGCGTGAGGTCAGCGGCGACCCGGGCGAGGAACCGCAGACGGCGATCGGAGTTCGGCGGGCCGGGGCGCAGCGCGGGGCCCGACGACCGCACGCCGGTCGCCTCCGCGCGGGCGGCCAGCTTGTCCTCGGGCATTGCGACCAGCCGGGGGAGCTCGAGCGTCAGCTTGATCGCCGGGCGCGTGAAGTACAGGTTGGGGCCGTCGAGGACGCGAAGCTCCACGACCCGCCCGGGCACCGAACCTCCCCCCGCCATGTTGGCGCGGAAGCCTACCGACGGCCCGCGCGGGACGCGACCTCCACGCTATGTGCGGCCGAGCACGGCGACCAGGCGCCGGGCGGCGCCCTCGCCTGATTCGATGCAGTCGGGGATCCCGACGCCTCCCAGGAACGCCCCCGCAAGGGCGAGCCGTTCCGGCAGCGCGGCGACCGCGTCGCGAATCAGGTCCTGATGGCCGGGACCGAACACCGGCAGGGCCCGGTCCCAGCGGTGGGCGCGCACGAGGTCCGGATCCTTCCGCGAGCCCATGACACGCCCCAACTCGGCCACGACCCGCTCGGCCAGGGCGTCGTCATCGGCCTCCAGGCGCTCGGGGTCGGTGACGACGGCCCGCAGCACCACGCGATCGCCGGTGAGGTGCGGCCACTTCGACGAGAACCACGAGCACGCGGCGATGGCGAGCCCCTCGTCGGCATCGACGAGGAACCCCGACCCGTCCAGGGTCCGGATCATCGAATCATCCGGGAACCGCAGGACGACCACCGCGGACCCGTTGTACCGGACGCCGCGGAGGGTCTCGGCCGCGCGCGGAGCCAACTCGGCAGCGATCCCGGCCGTGACCGGTGCGGGCGCCGTGAGGAGCACGGCGTCGCTTGCGAGCCCGCCGACGCCGAACCCGTCGCCGGCGGCGGTCACGGCGCCGACCGGTGCTCCGGTTCGGATCGCGCCATCCGGCAGCGAGGCGACCAGCGCGTCCACGAGCGACCGGAACCCGCCGCGCAGAGCGAGGAACGGGGACTGGTCGCCGGAGGTTGCCGGCGTGCGGAGCGCCCGGGCCAGGCTTCGGTGGCCGACGGCCCGGGGGAGCGCGGAACGGACGCCGACCTCCGAGCCCGGGGCGCCGAACACGCCGCGCAGGAGCGGTTCCACAAGGCGGGTGGCGGCCTCGTCTCCCAGGCGCCGACGGACGACCGTCGCGGCCGGCTCGTCCGGGTGGCCGATCGGTCGCCCGGGCAGCCACGGCTCGATCGCCGCGCGGAGCCCGCCGCCCCCGGACAGCAGCCCCGCACGGACCGCGCGGCGGGCGGACCCCCACGAGGTCGGAACGCCCATGACCAGACCCGGCGGGAAGGGGTGGAGGGTCCCCCCCCGCAGCAGGAACGCCCGCCGCCCTCGCGGCGCGACCGGCACCAGCTGGTCGCCCAGTCCGAGCTCCTCGACCAGCGCCTTCCCGCGGGGCTTCGCGGCGAGGAACGCGTCCGGGCCCCACTCCACCATGAGTCCGTCGACCTCCTCGGTGAACAGCTTCCCGCCGGGGCGTTCGGACGCCTCGAGCACCACGACCTCGAGCTCGATCCTGGAGGCGCGGGCCTCGAGCACGGCGGCGCGGGCTCCGGCGAGCCCGGTGATCCCCGCGCCGACGACGACGAGTCGCACGGTCGCGATGGTACGGGCCCTTCGGCGCCCACGGGCTTGTGGGAGTGCGGGGCATCACCCAAACTGAGGCCATGACCGAGGAGACGGACGACGTTGCGCTCCTGCGACGGGCCGAGGAGGCGCTGACGGAGATCAAGGTCAGCCAGGGCCTGTCCGACCGCCACGCGTCGGTGCTGGCGGCCCTCCGGATCCGGCTGAAGGGGAGCGCCGGCAAATCACTGGAGGAGATGATCGAGGCGGCCGGCGACCTCGAGTCGGACGAGGCGGTCAAGAAGAAGGGCTCGGAGCTCGACTCGCTCTTCGAGAGGGAAGAGGCCCCGAAGCAGAGCCTCGACGACCTCTTCGCCGAACGCCCGAAGAAACCGGAGTGGCCCTCCTAACCGCGCTCGACGAACTCGCGTCCGGCTGAGCAGAACGCCAGGAAGTCGCACCACCGGCAGTGGTCGCCGGGCACCGGGTCGAACTCCCCGGCGGCCATGCCGGACAGCGGGGAGGCCAGCCGGGTCCGGATGGTGTCCGGGTCGTCGGCCGGCCACGTGTCCTCTGCGCCTTCGCCCAGGTACAGGTAGACCAGTCTGAGGTCCTGAGGACGCTTCCCCCACACCGTCGTGCACGCCAGCGCGTAGACGTCGAGCTGCAGCCGCGTCAGGGGGTCGCCCGGGTCGGGCCTTCGGCCCGTCTTGTAGTCCACGACCTCCCATGCCCCGTCCGGCTCCCCGTAGATCGCGTCGATCCGCCCGCGCAGCACGTGGCCGTCGACATTGAGCAGGAACGCCCGCTCGGCGAACAGCGGCACCTTTGCCCCGAACCGGCTGTCGAGGAACGCCTGCCGGAGGCGTTCCATCCGGCCGGGCTCGCCGGTGAGCTCCTCAGGTGTGAGATCGGGCGGCTCGTCGAGGTCGATCAGCGTGGTCTGCCCCGACGAACGGCGTTCGATCCACCGGTGGATCTCCGTCCCGATCCGCGCGGCCGGGCCGCTGAACCGGGGGAGCGGCCGGACGTACGACCAGTAGAACCGCTTAGGGCACCGCGCGTAGTCGACGACGCCGCTCACCGCGATCGTGGCCGGCATCCAGGGCGCGGGCTCGGCCGGGCGCTCGGCCTCCAGCAGATGCGCCGCCAGCAGCCGGAGCTCGCCGGACTCGGTCTCGTACGAGGTGCGTTCGTCGTCCGGCAGGGCCGCCACCGCAGACGCCGGCGCCGGACCGGCCATCGCCGCCGCCCGCCAGCCGCCCGGGAACAGGTCGTCGGCGTCGTCCCGCCGGGCCGGACCCGGCCAGTCGCGAACCAGCCGCTCGCGATGCCCCTTGGCCGGATGCTCCACGGAGGGCTCCGGGCCTCGATCCACGGAAGCGTCGCCGGTCGCCTCCCCCCAGTCGGCCAGCTCGTCGAAGAACACGCTCGGCTTCTTCACCGTCTCGCCCTCTCCGTACCAGTGCGCGCCGGTGCAGGAGAGACGCTTGCGGGCCCGCGTGAGCGCCACGTAGCAGGTCCGGCGCTCCTCGATCAGCTCCTGGTCCTTGAGCTCCCGCCAGAAGTCCCGGAGGTTCCCGCCCGTATACCGCGGCAGCACGTCTCGGTCCCCGCGGAGCTCGAAGTCCAACGACTTCCCCTTGGTGGCCGGGTTGTGCTGGAGGCGGTTGTTCGGCAGCACGTCGCGGGCCATTCCCGGCACGAACACCGTGTCGAACTCGAGCCCCTTGGCCTGATGGATCGTCATGACCTTCACGGAGTCGGCGTCGCTCGGCTGGACCGGCGACCACTCCTGCCGTTCGGCATCCTCCACCACCGCCACGTAGTCGAGGAACGCCCGCAGCGTCAGCTCGCCCTCCACCGGGGTGAACGCGTGGACCTCGTCGAGGAACGCAGCGATGTTCCGCCGCCGGGCCGAGGCGGCCTCCTGGTCGGGCTCGGCGTCGAGCTCCGCCAGCAGCCCGGTCCGGCGGACGACCTCCGCCAGGAACTCGCCGACCGGCCGCCGGGCCTCCTCCCGTAGGGCGGCGAGCTCGGTCCGGAACTCCTCCAGGCGGGCCCGGGCCTCGTCGGACAGGCCCTCGACCTCGTCGAGGTGCTCCAGTGCCTCCGCGAACAGGAACGGCGTGGCCTCGCCCTCCTCCGTGTCGCGCATCGAGAAGTTCCGCTCCTTGGCCCACGCGGCCACCCGCGCGAGGTCCTTGAACCCCACGCGGTACCGGGGCCCGAGCAGGATCCGGGCCAGCGCCACGCTCGCCCGGGAGTCGGCCACGGCCCGCGCGTACGCGAGCACCTCGACCACCTCGGGCAGCTGGAGCAGGCCCGACAGCCCGACGAACTCCGCCGGGATCGACCGTTCGGAGAACGCCTCCTGCAACGAGGGGAACAGCCGGCTGGCCCGGCACAGCACGGCGACCGACGACCAGGCGTCGCCGGCCGCGTGGCGTTCGAGGATGCGGTCGGCGATCCAGGCGGCCTCGGCCCATTCGTCCGAACAACGCACGACGCCGACCTCGCCCTCGCCGTTGGCCGGCCACGGACGGAGCTCCTTGTCCGGATCGGGCCGCTGGTCCTCCGGGACCGGCCTGATGATCGTGTCCGCCGCCTCGAGGATCCGGGCGCCCGACCGGAAGTTCGTGTACAGCGGCAGCTTGGGCGACGGTGTGCCGTCGGCCAGCGGGAACTGCCGGGGGAAGTTCAGCAGGTTGAACAGCGACGCTCCGCGCCAGGCGTAGATGTTCTGGTCGGGGTCGCCGACGGCCGTCACCGGGAACCCGTCGCCGAACACCTCGGCGATCAGCAGGGCCTGGGCGACGTTGGTGTCCTGGTATTCGTCGAGCAGCACGGCGCGGAACCGGTCCCGGTACTCGACACACACGTCGACGTTCCGCTCGACGACCTGGAGCGCGAGCGTGATCTGGTCGCCGAAGTCGATCACGCCACGTTCGCGCTTGAGGGTCTCGAACACCGTGGCCGCCTGCGCGAGCTCGATGCGCTGCAGCGCGGCCTCGTACGGCTCCTCGCTCCGGTAATCCTTGAGCACCTCGAGCTGTTCCCGGTTGTACTCGACGACCCGGTCGAGCGGGACGCGATGGTTCGCGCATTGGTCGGCGAGGTCGAGGATGTTGCCGATCAGCGTCGGCTGCCATTCGGCCTTGACCACCCGGAACGACATCCGCTCGAGCACCATGCGGCAGAGCTCCGCGCGCTGGGCGGGTGTCAGCACCCGCTGGCCGGGTTCGATGCCGGCGCGGAGGCCGTGCCGCTCGAGCACCTGCGCGGCGAACCCATGGTAGTTGAGGATCTCGGGCTCCTCGCCCTCGGCGAGGTCGAGCGTGCGCAGCGCCCGGCGGATGCGAAGCGTCAGGTTCTCGGTGGCCTTGTTGGTGAACGTCAGACACAGCACGTTGCCGGGGAGCACGCCGTCGTGGTCGGCCTCGACCCGGCCGAGCGCCACGAGCGCCAGGTAGACGATCCGCGCGGCCATCACCGACGTCTTGCCGGAACCCGCGCCCGCCACCACCACGTACGGTTGGAGCGGCATCGAGATGGCCTTCCACTGCTCGTCGGTGGGCTCGGAGCCCATCGCCGCGACGATCTCCGGCGGGAACGTCGTCATCGCCCGTCCTCCCACGGGAACGACGTCTGTCCCCAGTTCGCCACCGGCACCGTGTCTTCTACGGGTTCGTCCGCGTGCGGGGGCGGCTTGGACGGCGACGGCGGCTCCACTACGTCGTCGCGTTGGACCGGCCTGTCGATCTCGGGGCCAGGGTCGCCCGCATCAGCATCGTGGTTCATCTTCGACGCCACCGGGAACACGGGCGTCCCTTCCGGCCACAGCGAGCAGAGCGTCTGGAACTCGCAGTACCGGCAGTTGGCGCCGGGGTTCGGCCGGTAGACCTCGTCCTCGGTGAGCGTCCGAATCCGGCCGATGAGCCCGGACAGCCGCTCCCGCATGCCGGTCACGTACGCCTCGCGCTCGTCGCCGGAGGGCATCCAGCCGAGCGGCGCGACCCCGTCCCGGCCCTCGCGGCCCCGCACGAAGGCGAGCTGCACGGCGCGGATCGGCCGAAACTCCTCGAGGGCCTCGGCCTCGTCGACGGCGATGGTGTAGATGCCCAGCTGGAGGTTCTCCTCGGCCTTGCCGGCGCGGTCGATCTTCCCCGTCTTGTAGTCGACGATCCGGTTGCCGCCCGAGGTGATTCCCTCGATCCGGTCGATGTAGCCGGTCACCGTCGCCCCGTCGAACCCGAACTCGAACCGCACCTCGCGCCCGAGCGACGGCGATTCGCCGTAGGTCCGGTGCCAGTTGAGCAACATGACCTCGGCGACGAGGCGGCGGAACGCCTCGCTCACGGCGAACGACGGGAACTCCGCCTGCCGCCACCGGTGCTCGGCCGCCTCGCGCAGGCCGTCGAGTGTCTGCGGGAGCTTGCCGTTCTCGTACTCCTCGATGAGCGTGTGGACGAGGTGCCCGACCCAGGCCTGGTAGCCGCTCGGGCTGCCGAGGCCGAGCTCCTCGTTCAGCACGTACTGGAGCTCGCAGTTCTCGAGCGTCGACAACCGCGAGTACGACACCCGGACGGTCTCGTGCAGCGGGCGGTCGTTGTCGGTCCATCCCCGCTGGAACCACCACCGCGCGGGGTCGACGCCGAGCGCGGCCAGCCCGTCGAGCGCCGCGAGCCGTGCGCTGCTCGCCGGCCCTGTTGCCAGCGTCCGTCGCCAGGTCGCGGCAGCCTCGGCCGTCGAGAGCGGCGCGCCGGCCACGCCGTCCAGCCGGCGCCACGTCGCCCCCGACTCCTCGACGAACCGCGACCGCGCCGAGAGCGTGTCGTCGTCCTGCCGGTCGGTCGCCGTGAGCACGACCGCCCGGCGGGCCCGCGCGATGACCATCCGGAACAGCCGCCGCTCGTCGGCCAGCCGGAGCCGGTTGCGTTCGGACTGCGAGATCCGCCGTTCCAGCGCCGCGAGGTCGAACATGGGCTCGGGCCGAGACAGGCTGGGGAAGTACCCCTCGACCGCGCCGACCACGACGACCGCGTCGAACTCCGTCCCTACCGCGCCGTGGGCGGTGAGCACGTGCACGGCGTCCGGGGCGGGACCGCCGGGCGCATCGAGGCCCGGTCCGCCGGCGCCGGCGTCGAGGTCCTCCAGGAACGCGGCGATCGGGCGTCCGCCGGCCTCGGACACCGTGCCGGCGAGCGCCACCACGGCGTCGAGATCGCGCCGGGCCCTGGGGTCGTGTTCGGCCTCGGCGACCAGGCGGCGGGACGAGGGGAGGTCGCGCCACAGGATCGAGAACGCGTCCAGGACCGAACGGCCGGCCACGCCCTCCGCGCGGGCCAGCGTGCCCCGGAGGGCGCGGACGTCGGCGGCCGTCCCGTCGGGGAGGTCCTCCGTGTGCTCCAGGGCGGATGCCGGCGGCTGTCCGGCCTGCGCCGCCGCCCGCACCATGCCCCGGGCGATCGCCGGTGGCACCCGGGCCAGGTCGGACGCGAGCACGGACTCCACCAGCGCGTCGCGCTCGTCGGGGGCCGCCAGCCAGCGGAGCGCGAGGACCAGCGGCGCCGTGGCCGGCTCGGCCGCGAGCGACAGCCCGCGCTCCGCGGTCCACCGCGGGATGCCGGCGTCGTCGAGGGCCCGCACCAGCCCGGCGGCCTGGGTCCCGTGGCGCCGGACGACCACGGCGAGCCGGCCCCACGGCGTGCCCTCGTCGACGTGGAACCGGCGCAGCGCGCGCGTCACGGCGGCGAGCTCCTCGGACTCGTGGCTCGCGGTCACGGCGTCGACCGCGACCGCGCCTTGCGAGCGGTGGTCGACCTCGAGCTCGACGTGCGCGGCACCGGGCATCCGATCGGCGAAGTGGCGGATCGGCTCGTCGGTGGTCCCCTGGAAGGAGAACACGTGCGCACCCTGGTCGCCGGCCACGACCAGGGTGGCCGGCCGGAGCCCCGCGAGGAGCGCCTCGGCCGCGAACGTCGTGTCCTGGTAGTCGTCGACCAGCAGGTGGTCGAAGGGCGGCTGCCCCTGGCCGGCGGCTGCGGCCGCCTGTTCCACGAGCCCGGCGAAATCCACGAGGCCCTGGTCGTCCAGTCCCCGCTGGTACCGCTCGAGGAACCCGGCGAGCTCGCCCCACCCACCGAGCCCCGCGCCCTCCGCCCTGCGTCGGATGTCGTCCGGCTCGAGCAGGGCCTCCTGGGCCCTGGCCAGGAACTGCCGGATCTGGTCCGCGAACCCCCGCAGGCGGAGCATCGACCCGTACGCGGGCCAGTCGACCGGATCCTCGCCGGCCAGCAGGTCCCGGACCCGTGAGAACTGGTCCGTCGCCGGCAGGATCTCGGGCGGCTGCGCGTAGTCGAGCGACGGGTGCCGCATCCCCACGACGTGGTAGGCCAGCCCATGGATCGTCATGACCCGCAGGTCGGGCAGCGACATGCGCATCCGGGCCAGCAGGTGCTCGCGCGCCTCGCGCCGCGCCCGGCCGGACCCGACGACCAGGGCCACCCGTTCGGGATCGGCCCCGCCCTCGATCAGGCGGGCGAATCGCTCGCGCAGCACTGCGGTCTTCCCGGTGCCGGGGCCGCCGGTCACGAGCAGCGGGCCGGAGGCGTGATCCAGGACGCGGGACTGCGAGGGGTCGGGCTCGAACGTCATTCCGAGCCGGATGCTACTGCGCGCCTCCGACACCCCGGGCGAACGGGGTTCACCCTGGCGCGCCGACTCGAGGATCGTCCATGCGAGGACGACGCGGGCCTCGGGGTCAGCCGACGCGGCGGCCGCGCAGCCAGCGGTCGATGTCGGGCAGCGCGATCTGGCCGACGATCTGCCCGTTCTGCACCACGATGGCGGGGAGCCTCGCCGTCACCAGCCGGTTCGCCACGGCGTCGAGCTTCTCCTCGAGCCCGACCTGGAGCACCCCGCTCGGCGGCAGCATGGCGTCGCGCACGGGCCGCAGGGGATTCTCGCTCCCGACCTTCCGGGCCGATTCGAAGGTCAGAACGCCGACCATCGGCTGGAACTGGTTCGACACGGGGAAGGTCTCGTGCTCGTGCCCGCGGAGATAGCGGTCGAGCGCCTCCGAGAGAGAGATGTCCTCGGGGATGATCTCCGGCGGTGGTCCCATGGCCTCGTTGACGGTCCCCTTGGAGAGGTCGTCGAAGATCCTGTCCCGGTCGAGCGTGGCCTTGGCCCCCTGGAACATCATCGCGCTGATCAGCAGGAGCCAGATCCCGGAGCCGAGGTCGCTGCGGACGACCAGGTACAGGCCGGCCGCGACGCCGATCGCCCACACGACCATCCCGGTGCGGGCCGCGATGGAGTTCGCCTTCCGCTCGTCGCCGGTGAGCTTCCAGATCCCTGCGTGCAGGATCCGCCCGCCGTCGAGCGGGAACCCCGGCAGGAGGTTCGCGACGCCCAGGAACACGTTCAGCCCGCCCACCCACCGAACGGTGTCGTGCACCGCCGGCGCCAGGTGGACGAACGACGCCCCCAGGAGGCCGAACCCGATCGCGATGCTGGTGAGCGGCCCGACGACCGTGGTGAGGAACTCGTCGGAGGGCTTGTCCTCCATCTGGATGCCGGTCGACCCACCGAACATGAACAGGCGGATCCCGGTGACGGGGAGCTTGCGCAGCCTGGCCACGCCGGCGTGCGCTAGCTCGTGTCCCAGGATCGAGCCGAGGAACAACAGCGCCGTCAGCAGCCCGATCGAGACGGCGGTTCCGGTTCCGAGCACCGGCCCGTACAGCGAGACCTGCGAGTAGACGATGAACGCCGCGAGCAGGAACCACGACGCGTCGACCGAGATGGGGATCCCACCGATCGACCCGATCTTGAAGCTCCTGCCGAACATCCCATCCTCCGCGTCCAGCGTACCCCGGTGCGCGCGCTCGGCGGGGTCCCGGGGCTGAACCTTCGATGAGGACCCGGACCCGGGGGATGGGTCGGACGGTCCCCGGGGGACCCCAAGATGACTCGATCGTGCCATTCCATTGCCCGAACACATGTTCGATGATGTCGGGCGTCATGAACGCCCTCCGGACCTGCCTCGACGACCTCCGTTCCCAACCCCTGCGCCAGCTGACCGACGAGCAGCTGGAGGAACGTCTGACCGACCTCGCGCGGACGCGGCGGGTTGTCGAGGCCGAGTCCGCCCGGACGGTCGCGGAGATCGAACGGCGCGGCTCGTTCGGGGTGGACGGGCATCTGTCGGTCACCTCGTTCGTGGAGTCCCGACTCGGCGTCGGCTGGTCGGAGGCGGCCCGGGAGGTCCGGATGGCGCGGGCGCTGGAGCACATGCCTGCGGCGCGGGAGGCGCTCGGGCTGGGCGAGGTGTCGTCCTCGGCCATCGGCGCGCTGGCCGCCGCCCGCGAGGCCAACCCCGAGGCGTTCTCCGAGGTCGAAGAGGACCTGGTCGAGGTCGCGCGGACCATGCCGGCCAGGGGGCTGCGATTGGCCGTGGAGCGGTGGAGGGTTCGGGTTGAGCCGAGTGCCGCCGAGCGCGAGGACGCCGAGCGCTACGAACGCCGGTGCATCCACGTGTCCCGGGCGCGGGATGGGATGGTGCGGGTCGACGGCAACCTCGACCCCGAGACGGGCGCCACGCTCGGCACCGCGCTGGACGCGGTGACGGGGGCGTGGGCGCGAAGGGGCGGGGACGACCCGCGGTCGCCGGCCCAGCGGCGGGCGGACGCCCTGGGCGAGGTCTGCCGGGGATGGCTCTCCCATTCGGACCGTCCGACCGTGGGGGGCGAACGCCCGCACATCACCGTGGTCGCCGACCTGGAGACGCTCGAGGGTCGGTCTCCCGGCCGCTCGGAGACGTCGGTGGGGACCCCCGTGCCGGCGGAGACCGTTCGGCGTCTCGCGTGCGACGCGCAGGTGTCCCGGGTCATCACGTCGGGGCGCTCGGAGCCGCTGGACGTGGGGCGCACCGTCCGGGTGGTGCCGCCGTCGCTCCGCCGCGCCCTGTCGGTCCGCGACCGGGGGTGTGCCTTCCCAACCTGCGACCGGCCGGTGTCCTGGTGCGACGCGCACCATGTCCGGCACTGGGTCGACGGCGGCCAGACCGAGATCTCGAATCTCGTGCTGCTGTGCCGGCGCCACCACCGGATGACGCACACCGGGTTCCGGGTGCAGATGGTCCACGGGCGGCCGCTGTTCCGCCGGCCCGACGGCTCCGTGATCGAGGAGCGGGGGTCGCCGTAGCGGCGGCTACTCGTCCAGGTCGAGCAGCCCGGCCAGCTGGCGCGCGTTGTTCACCGCGTAGTCCCGGTAGCAGTTGTTCATCAATACGTGGGTCTCACGGGCCGAGTTCGACATGTCCTCGATCCTGGGCACCCACTCCTCGAGCTCTTCCTTCCGGTAGTCGTACGCGAACCGCTCCGCGGCGGAGACCCCCTTCTTCGTGAACTGGCGGGTGTCACGGGAGTGGAATCGCACCAGCGCCAGGTCCTTGGCGGTCGTGGCTGCGACCGGCGGGATGCTCGAGTCCAGGCCCTGCGGCATGTCGACCGCCACGTACGGCAGGTTGTTGTCCTCCAGCCACGCGAGCGTCTCGTCCTGGTTCCGCGGCTCCATCCACGATTTGTGCCGGAACTCGATGGCGACGCGGAAGTCCGGCAGGCGCTCCGCGCACTCGACCAGGTATTGCTTGTGGTAGCCGCTGATGACGAACCACTGCGGGAACTGGAACAGCACTGCGCCCAGCTTGCCGGCCGAGTGCAGGGGCATGAGCGCGTCCGCGAACCGCTTCCAGAACTCGTCTACCAACTCGTCGGGGAGGTTCTCGCGGTAGACGTTGCGCTTGTCCGCCTGTTCCGGCGGGAGCGACTCGCGGAGGTCCTTGGGCATGCGGTCGGGGCGCGTGGGGTGGTTCGTGAGCAGCGAGTAGGCCTTGATGTTGAACGTGAAGTGCTGGGGCGTCCGTTCGATCCACAGGACGGAGTTCCGCTCGGTGGGCGGGGAGTAGTAGGTCGAGTCGACCTCCACGATCGGGAATCGCCCCGCGTAGAACCGGAGCCGTTCCTCGGGCGTGCGGACGTCCGCCGGGTAGAACGTGCCCTCCTTGATGAGGGTCGGCTCGGTCCAGCCGCAGACGCCGATCAGGATCTCGCCCATGCGTGTCGACGAGCGTACCCGGAGGGCGGGAGGGACCGATCGACGTGGCGGTGGCCTCCGAAGAGTGCTTCGCTGCTGAAGGAGCGACGCCCGCGGCGAGGGGGGTGCCGCGGGCGTCGCTGTCGAGGCAGTCTAGTCGTCCGCAGCGAGCGCTGCCGATGACGCTCAATCATGGGGGTGGTCGCCGCCGCCGGAGCTGGGGCCGCCGGAGCTGTGGCCCTGGCCATAGGCTCGGCCACCGGTCGGGTTCTCGGCTAGCGGTCGAGGACCACGTCGGCCAGGCGGTCGACCTGGTCGAGGTCAGGGACGGTCGGGTCCCAGATCAGCTCGTCGACCCCGCCCTCCTCGAACTGCCGCTGCCGCGCGAGGATAGCGTCGGGCGTCCGCGGCACCGACTCCGCGAATCCCACCACACGCTCGCCCAGGAACGAGTAGTAGGTCATGATCGAGCGCTTCGAGGTCTCGGCTTGCTCCTCGCCGATTCCGAAGTAGGAGAGCGCACACACGTAGGCGTCGCCATCCCTCCCCGCCCGCTGCCAGGCCTCGCGGACCCGGTGAACGATCGGCACGACGACCTCGGGTGGCCCGCCGCCGGCCGTCCAACCGATGCCGTGGGCGACCATCCGTTCGAACGCCACGTCGGCCGTCCCGCCGATCACGAGCGGCGGTCCTCCCGGCCGCACCGGCGCGGGGCTCACGACTCCGCCGAACCCCGGGAGCGGCTCCCCCGCGAGCGCCGCCTTCAGCGCGACGAGCTGTTCGTCGAAGCGCTTCCCCCGGTCGTGGAACCCCAGCCCGGTCAGCTCGTAGTCGTCCGCGCGGGTGCCGACACCGACCCCGAGCATCAGGCGGCCGTCGCTGATCTGGTCCACCGACGCGGCCTCCTTCGCGAGGAGCGCCGTGCTCCTGGTGGGCGCCAGCAGGATGTCGGGGAACAGCCCGATTCGCTCGGTGACGGCGGCCGCTGCGGCCAGGGTCGTCAACGTGTCGAAGCTCGGGTACGCGATGCGGTCGATGGTGGCGAGGCTCGAGAAGCCCCGCTCCTCCGCTCGTTGAGCCCACGCCGTGATCAGGCGGCCGGTCGCGCCCGGGGTAGTGTTCGGCAGCCCGATCCCGACCTTCATCCGACCCCAACCATACCCAAGGCCCGGCCTCGACCGGCGGGAGCTCAGCTGCCGGTCCGGACCCCGGTGAGCTTCTCGTTCGCGAAGGCCGTTGGCGGGCACTTGCCCGAGTTGGCCCCCGCGGCCGTGGGGTGGACGACCGTGTGGATGGTCCCGGCGATCTTCGTCGCCTGCCACACACCGTGGACGACCTTGCCGGCGACCACGTGGAACGCGAAGTCGATGTGGCTTCGACCGCCCTGCGGGAACGTCGAGCCGTCGCTCGAGACGCAGTCGAGCAGCCCGGAGTCCGTGCCCGAGTAGTGCCCCTTGCCGTCGGACGTGATCCGCCCACTGCCTTTGTTGATGTCCGAACCCGCCCGGGTGAGCTTGCCGTTGCATGGTCCCACCGCGCAGGCCGGGTCGAACTTCCACGTCTCCGTGAACGTGGTTCCCGCCGGCAGCGAGTTGATCTGCTGGCTCCCGAGCACCGTGATCTTCACCTTGAACGGCCCGAGCGGCGGCGCATTGGGCACGTTGTGCGGCACGTCGGGGGACGGCGAGGGGCTCGGCGACGGGCTCGGCGACGGGCTGGGCGAGGGACTGGGGACCGGGCTGGGGACCGGGCTCGGCGGCGGCGCGAACGACGGGGTGACCGGGGTCGTGGGAGCGGCGACCGGCGTGTCGCCGCCACCACCGAGGGCCACCGCGGTCGCCCCGGCCGCGAGTACGAGCACCGCCACGGCGGCCGCGATCCACGTTCTGGGGCGGAAGCGGCCCCACCGATGAGGTTCCTTCGGCTGCTC
This sequence comes from uncultured Actinomycetes bacterium, assembly GCA_963772375.1. Lineage (GTDB taxonomy): Bacteria > Actinomycetota > UBA4738 > UBA4738 > JACQTL01 > DATBHM01. Next base: position 104,913 of record CAVYXG010000007.1, on the reverse strand, counting down.
GGCCTGGGACTGCCCGTTGCCGTGGTGCTTGCCCGAACGGGCGGCGCCGGCCGGCAGGGGCCCGCCCTGTGGCTGCTGCTCGACGGGGAGCAGGTCGCGGGCCACCCCGATGTCGTCGTACAGGCCGGGCTGTCCGGTCTGCGCCGGGGCAGCGAGCAGGCGGCCCTTCGGCGGGAGGGCGAGGTACCGCTCGACGACGTCGTCGAGGGCGCCGTCGCCGAGGTCGCGCACGAACCCCGCCATCGAACCGCGGGGCACCGTCGCCACCGCCATTCGGGACGCCCCCTTCAGCTCGAACGCCGCGAAGTCCCACGTCGCCACCCGGGGGCGGACCGAGAACGACGGCCGGTCGCGGACCGTGACCAGCTCACGGAACGGGACCGCATCCGTGGCATCCGCGGCCACCTCGCGTGTTCTCGACCGGGGCGGCGTTCCGCCCTCGAGGGGAAGCGCGTCGGCGCCGGACACGAGCCGGTCCACCGCCTCGACGTCGGCGGCCGATGCCGTGTCCCCGAGGGCTTCCCTGGCCGACTCCCACGCCGCCTCCAGCACCTCCTGCGCGCGGAGGACGCCGCCGTGGTGGCGTCGGAGGACCGCCCCCCGCCCCTGGGTCGGCAGGTCGGGACCGAACGCACTCCGGCCGACGAACCACCCGTACCGGATGGTCGCCGGCTCGACCGCGACGCGGAGCCTGGGCGGCAGTCGCCGGCGCGCGGTCCGCAATCCGGCACCGGCGTCGGCGCAGGCGCGAACGGACCCGGCAACGAAGGTCGACGCCGCCCGCAGGTGGGATCCGGACACGAACTCGCCGCACAGCTCGGCCCGCCCGGGTCGGGGCCGGACGGCGAGGCCGGGAGAGGAGGTTCGTTCCATCAGCAGCATCAGCGCCGGCGCGAACGTTGCCGCGTACCGGCGGCAGACGCGTTCGCCGGCGCCGTCCGGCATCGCCGCGCTGACGTGCGTCGAGTAGCCCTCCGCCACGATGGGGACCGGGAGCGAGGCGAGGAGGGCCTCGAGCTCCTCCTGCGCCATCGTCGCGAGGGAGGTGAGCCGCGAGCCGAACCCCGGGACCCGCGGGACCGGCGGGGTGGCGACCTCCGCCTCCGCGCCGTCGGCCGTGAGGGAGCCGCCCCACCGCAGGCGGTACGCGTTGGGGTCAGCGGGGTCGAGACGCTCGCCGTCGACCGGCAGGTCGTGCAGCACGCCCCGGAAGTCCACCGGCTGCCCGGCGACGCGGAGGGAGAACTCCTGCTCGACGCCCAGCAGATCGGCGGGACCGGGTTCGGCCGGCGACCCCACCAGCCGCCGGAACTCGCCGTCGAGCAGGTCGAGAACGGCCGACCGCGAACCACGCGAGCGGGGGAACGCCATCACAGCCCCGGGGACGACCGGCCGTCAGGACTGGGAGGAGTCGAGCGGGGGCGGAGGCGGCAGCGGGGGCGGTGGGGTGTCGACGGCGGCCTGATCGGGCGCCGCGGGCGCCGGGCCGCCGGAAGCGTCGGCGCCGTCCGCCGCATCGGCCTGGAGATCCGCGATCTGGGCCCGTTCGGCCTCGCGCTCGGCCCGGTCCTCCTTGCGGGCCTGCGTGTCCTTGTACACCGTGTAGGCGGCCGAGAGGCTCGCGATGTAGTCGGGGATGTCCGACATGCTGGCCAGCGGATTGCCCTTCTCACCCATGGCGATTCCCCCTCCTCGGACGCCGACGATGCGGACGGTTGCGCGGAGGATAAACCCATCGGGGGCCCCGGTGGAAGGTACGCCCCGCGGGGCAGGCACTACGCTGGATGGGACGCCGAACGAACAGCGAGGTGACCACCATGGAGGACGCGAGGGCCAGGCTGCGGACCGCGGACGGGGAGGTGACGTTCCACCAACTGTCGGCGACCGGCGCCGCCCTGCCGCGATTGCCGCACACGGTCAAGATCCTGCTGGAGAACCTCCTTCGCCGCGTGGGGACCCGGGACGTGTCCGAGGACGACGTCGGGGCGCTCGCCGGCTGGCCCGACCGGCCGGAGACCGAGCCCGCCAACGCGTTCATGCCCTCGCGGGTGCTGATGCAGGACTTCACGGGCGTCCCCGCGGTCGTCGACCTCGCCGCGGTCCGGTCGGCGGTCGCCCGGGCCGGCGGCGACCCGGCGAGCGTCAACCCCCACATCCCCGTGGACCTCGTGATCGACCACTCGGTGCAGGTTGACCTGTTCGCCTCACCGGAGGCCTACACCGCCAACGTCGAATGGGAGTACCGGCGCAACGCGGAGCGCTACACGCTGCTGAAGTGGGCGCAGCAGGCGTTCGACGGGTTCCGGGTGGTGCCGCCCGGCATGGGCATCTGCCACCAGGTGAACCTCGAGCACCTCGGCCGCGTGGTCCGGGTGAACGATGGAGTCGCCATGCCCGACACGCTGGTCGGGACCGACTCCCACACGACCATGGTGAACGGCCTCGGCGTGCTGGGGTGGGGCGTCGGCGGGATCGAGGCCGAGGCGGCGATGCTCGGCCAGCCGATGTTCCTGCCGTGGCCGGTCGTCGTCGGCGTGAAGCTGACCGGTGCGCTCCCGGCCGGGACGACCGCAACCGACCTCGTGCTGATGCTCACGCAGATGCTCCGGTCGCACGGCGTGGTGGGGTCCTTCGTCGAGTTCTACGGCGACGGGCTGTCGTCGCTCACCGTTGAAGACCGCGCCACGCTGTCCAACATGTGCCCGGAGTACGGGGCCACGGCATCGTTCTTCCCGGTGGACCATCAGACGGTGAGGTATCTGAAGAACACCGGCCGCGGCGACGCCGTGGACCTGGTGGAGCGGTACACGAAGCAACAGGGCCTGTTCCGGACCGACGACGATCCCGACCCGGTGTTCACCGAGACCCTCGATCTCGACCTGTCGAGCGTCGAACCGAGCGTGGCCGGGCCCCGCCGGCCACAGGACCGCGTGGCGCTGCCGGGGGTGTGGGCGTCGTTCCAGGAGGCGTTCCCCGAGTTCGGCACCGGATACGGTGACGGCCACGACGCCGCGGTCGCGGCGACGTTCCCGGCGAGCGACCCCACCTCCGACCAGGACCCGGCGTCGTCCGGCGAGGCCGAGGCCCGAGACGCAGCGGCTGGTGGCGGGGCCGTCATGCCGGAGATCCGGGGCGGGTCGAACGGCGTCGACCACGGGAGCGTCGTGATCGCGGCGATCACCTCGTGCACCAACACGTCGAACCCCAGCGTGATGCTCGCGGCGGGACTCCTGGCCAAGAAGGCGGTCGATGCCGGACTGCAGTCGAAGCCGTGGGTGAAGACCTCGCTGGCTCCGGGCTCCCGAGTGGTGACGGATTACCTCGACCGGGCCGGGCTGCAGCCCTATCTCGACAAGCTCGGCTTCGGCCTGGTCGGCTACGGGTGCACGACGTGCATCGGGAACTCCGGCCCCCTGCCGGACGACGTGGCGAAGCAGGTCGACGAGCGCGACCTCGCGGTGGTCGCCGTCCTGTCCGGGAACCGGAACTTCGAGGGCCGCATCCACCCGCAGGTCCGGGCGTCGTACCTGGCGAGCCCGCCGCTGTGCGTCGCGTACGCGCTCGCGGGCCGGGTCGACGTCGACCTGACCACGGAGCCGATCGGGACGGACTCCGACGGCGGGGACGTGTTCCTGAAGGACCTGTGGCCGAGCGCCGACGAGGTCCAGGCCGTGCTGGCCGACGCCATCGCGCCCGAGCAGTTCGAGGAGGAGTACGGGCGGATCTGGGCGGGGGACGAGCATTGGGCGGCGCTGGAGGCGCCCACCGGGACCGTGTACGACTGGGACCCGGAGTCGACGTACGTGCAGGAGCCGCCGTTCTTCCAGGACCTGTCCGCCGACCTCGCCGACCCGGCGGACGTCGAGGACGCGCGCGTGCTGGTGAAGGTCGGCGACTCGATCACCACCGACCACATCTCGCCGGCGGGTTCCATCAGGAAGGACTCACCGGCGGGGCGGTACCTGGTCGAACATGGCGTGCAGCCCGGCGAGTTCAACTCGTACGGGGCCCGGCGGGGGAACCACGAGGTCATGATGCGCGGGACGTTCGCCAACGTCCGCCTGCGCAACGAGCTCGCGCCGGACACCGAGGGGCCCTGGACCACACATTTCCCCAGCGGTGAGCAGGCGACGATCTACGACGCGTCGGTGCGGTACGCGGAGGAGGGCGTTCCGCTCGTGGTCCTCGCGGGCAAGGAGTACGGCAGCGGCTCGAGCCGCGACTGGGCGGCCAAGGGGCCGGCGCTGCTCGGCGTCCGGGCGGCGATCGCGGAGTCGTTCGAACGGATCCACCGGTCGAACCTCGTCGGAATGGGCATCCTCCCGCTGCAGTACGCCCAGGGGGAGTCGGCCGAGTCGCTCGGGCTCGACGGCACGGAGACCTATTCGATCCGGGGGCTCGCGGGCGGGATCACGCCGAAGCAGACGGCGACGGTGACGGCCACCGGCGGGGACGGCTCGAAGAGGGAGTTCGAGGTCACCGTTCGGATCGACGGGCCGGCCGAGGTCGAGTACTTCCGGAGCGGCGGCATCCTGCAGATGGTGCTCCGCCAGATGCTCGCCGGCTGAGCCCGGGCCGGCTTGTCCGGTTCAGCCATCGGGTGGCGGCTCGCCGAGGACCTCGTCGACCGCGATCTCGAGGCCGGGCGCGAGCGATGTGGTGAGCACGTCGCCGGGGTACCGCATGCGGGGGTCGCCGTACCGGCCGTCCACCAGCGCGTGGATCTCGATGCGGTCCGACTGCAGGTCGACGTACCAGTACTCCGGAACGCCGAACCGCTCGTAGACCTCGCGCTTGCGGATGAGCTCGAGTCGCCGGGTCGACGGGGCGGAGATCTCCACCACGACGTCCGGCGCGTCGCGGACGAACTTCTCCTCGATCTGCTTCCGGCGCTTCGCACCGACGAACAGCACGTCGGGCTCGAGCACCGTCGTGTGGGAGAAGTAGACGTCGAGCGGCGCCGGGAACACCTCCCCTCCATGGCGCTTGCACCATTCGTGAAAGGCTCCTGCGATGGCCATCACCGCCCGCTGATGGCGCGGGACCGGCGACGCGGTCACGATCAGCTCCCCGTCGATGAGCTCGCGGCGGAGGTGGTCGTCGGGGAACGACGCGAGGTCGTCGTACGTGAGCCCGGTGATCGTTTGCGTGGCCATGTCCATCCACCCCCCAGGGGACCGTGGCCCGAGGGTACGACACCTCGACGCCCGTATGGAACCGGCCGATCCGAAGGACGGTGCAACCCGGAATGGAGGCGGGGCCGGCCCGTTGGAGCCGGCCCCGCCGTTGCCCCCGGAGTGACGCTCCGCGTCCGCCCCCGGACATGCCGGCGTCAGGACCGTCGGGGCGGTCGGACTTCAAGCCCTCGTCCCGCGATCGGCGGGGTCCGTTGGGTTCCGACGTCAGCCGGAGATGGCGACGGGCGAGGGGGGCGCGGGCGGCGTCGGAACGACCGGCTGCGACGGGAGCCACAGGCGGAGCACGGCGCCGCCGTCGGGGGCGTTGGCCGCGGAGACGGAACCGCCGAGCGACTCGGCCACCTGGCGGACGATCGCGAGGCCCAGGCCGGAGCCCGGGAGGCCCCGCGCCGCCGCCGAACGGTAGAACCGGTCGAACACGAACGGCAGGTCCTCGGGCGCGATGCCCGGTCCGTGGTCGCGCACGGTCACGGCCCCGTCGGCCACGTCGACCTCCACGCGCCCGTTCGGCGGGCTCCACTTCGCGGCGTTGTCCAGCAGGTTGCCCACGGCGCGGTCGAGCCGTTCCGGCACCCCGCTCACGCCGACCGGTGACAGGTGCACGTCGAACTCCACGGCCGGCGCCCCGCGGCGGATCCGGGCCACCGTCGCATCCACGACGTGGTCGAGGCGAACCGGTTCGAACGCCTTGGTCGCGGCGCGGCCGTCGCGCGCGAGGTCCATCAGGTCGGCCACCAGCGCGGTCATCTCCTCGAGCTGGGCCAGCACGTCGCGGCGGAGGCGTTCGCGGTCATCGGGGTCGAGCTCGGAGGCCCGCGACAGCACCTCGATGTTCGTTCGGAGCGACGTGAGCGGCGTCCGGAGCTCGTGCGAGGCGTCGGCGACCAGCTGGCGCTGCGCGTCGACCGAGCGCTGCAGTGCCTCGAGCATCCGGTTGAAGCTCGCGGCGAGGCGGGCGACCTCGTCGTCGCCCTCCACCTCGATGCGGGCGGCGAGGTCGCCGGTGGCGGTGACGTGCTCCGCCGTCTCGGTGAGCCGGCGAACCGGCCGCGCCGCGGTCCGGGTGATGAGGAACCCCAGGATCACACCCAGGGCGATCCCGACCGAGGAGATCACGACCAGGATGAACGCCAAGCGTGAGAGCGCCGCGTCGACCTCGCCCAACGGCCGGGCGACCTGCACCGCCAGCGGCTGAGGGATCCCTGGCACGTCGAGGAGACCGGGCATCCGCTCGGTCAGCACGCGGTAGTGCTCGCCGCCCAGTTGGACATCGCTGAAGTACGCGTCGTGGCGGCCGGCGGCGACGGCAAGTGACGCACGCGTCGGGCGGATGTACGCGCCCGACTCGCTGCGCGGACGAAGCACCGTGTGCTGGCTGTCCGACGCCAGGAACTGCACGTAGCCGGGTGACTCACCTTCGACGTTCGGGGGCGGGATGATGACCACCCGCTTGCCCGTTTGCGGGTCGACCGCCCACGTCACGTTGTTCGGTCTGGTGATCTGCTGGAGGCGGCTCTCGAGCGCTTCGTCGACCTGGCCGCGGAGCTCGCCGCGGGCCAGCAGGTACATCGCGCCGGACGCCGCCGCGACGGCCACTGCCACCGCCACCCCCGAGCCGATCGCGACCCTCCGGCGGAACGTCGCGTGCCGGCGGAGCTTCACGCGGCGAGCTCTTTCATGACGTAGCCGACCCCGCGGACGGTCTGGATGAGGCGGGGCTCGCCCTCCGCCTCGGTCTTCCGGCGCAGGTAGCCCACGTACACCTCGAGCGAGTTCGACGTCGGGCCGAAGTCGTACCCCCACACGCGCTCGAAGATGATCTCGCGCGTGAGCACCCGGCGGGGGTTCCGCAGGAACAGCTCGAGCAGCAGGAACTCAGTCCGGGTGAGCTCGAGGGAGCGTTCTCCCCGGTGGGCCTCGTGGGCGGCAAGGTCGATCTGGAGATCAGCGAACCGCAACACCTCGACGTCCTCGGGGGCCGTCCGGCGGAGGAGGGCGCGGATGCGCGCGAGCAGCTCCTCCAGCGCGAACGGCTTCACGAGGTAGTCGTCGGCTCCGGCGTCGAGGCCGGCGACCCGGTCGCTGATCTCGTCGCGGGCGGTGAGCATCAGGATCGGTAGCGGCATCCCGGCGGCCCGGATCGCCCGGCACGTGGCCAGGCCATCCAGCACGGGCATCATGACGTCGAGGACCACGGCGTCGGGCAGCCGGTCGCCGATCGCGCGGAGGGCCTGCTCGCCGTTCGAGGCGAGCTCGGTCTCGTAGCCCTCCAGGCGCAGTGCACGGTCGAGCGACTCTCGAACGGCAGGCTCGTCGTCGACCACCAGGATGCGCACCGCACCAGTGTGAGCCATCTACCTGAGGGAACGCTGAACGACGGCACCCGTTCCTCGTGCACGGTGGCCGAACCGCGTCGTCAGCGGTCGCGTGTAGGGTTTCGGAAATGCCCGCACCACGGTGCGGGTTGGCCATCCACGTGACGCCGAACCGGACGGGTTGACCGGCAGGAGCCGAGGGCATTGACGGAACGCAACGGGGACCAACCGCTCACGAGCGGCATCGCGGCCGCGCAGGGCTCGCGCGCCCCGGCGTGGGTCGTGCTCGCACTGGTGTGTCTCGGGCAGTTCATGGTCGTGCTCGACATCTCGGTGGTGAACGTGGCGCTGCCGTCGATCCAGAAGGACCTGGGGTTCAGCGACGCGGGCCTGCAGTGGGTCGTCAACGCGTACACGCTGGCGTTCGCGGGATTCCTGTTGCTCGGCGGCCGGGCCGCCGACCTGTACGGGCGCCGGAAGATGTTCATCACCGGGCTCGCGATGTTCGCGCTGGCCAGCCTGGTGGGCGGGTTCGCGCAGACCAAGGGCATGCTGGTCGCGGCCCGGGCCGTGCAGGGCCTCGGCGGTGCGGTGCTGGCACCGGCCACCCTCACCATCCTCACCACGAGCTTCGCCGCCGGTCGGGAGCGAGCCCGAGCCCTCGGCGTGTGGAGCGCCATGGCGGCTGCGGGGGGCGCTGCCGGGGCGATCCTGGGCGGCGTCCTCACCGATCTCCTTTCGTGGCGGTGGATCCTGTTCATCAACGTGCCGATCGGGTTGGCGGCCGTGGTGGCGGCGAGGGCGATCCTGGTCGAGACGAGGGCACCGGACGCCGCCCGGACCAAGCTCGACATCGCCGGGAGCGTCACCGTGACGGCCGGGCTCGTCTCGCTGGTGTTCGGCATCGTCGAGACCGAGCAGCACGGGTGGACGTCGCCGTGGACGATCGTGCCGATCCTGGTCGCCGTCGGGCTGTTCGCTGCGTTCGTGTGGATCGAGACACGGGTGGCGGAGACGCCGTTGATGCCGTTCAGCCTGTTCCGCTCGCGGTCGGTGAGGGGGGCGAACATCTGCGTGATGTTCCTCGGCGCGGCGATGTTCTCGATGTGGTTCTTCCTGTCGCTGTACATGCAGGACGTGCTCCTGTACAGCCCGCTCAAGGCGGGCATCGCATTCCTGCCGCAGACGGCCATGATCGTGATCGGGGCGCAGATCGCGGCCCGGACAGTGTCCAGGATCGGCCCCCGTCCGTTGCTCGTCGCGGGCGGACTGCTCGCGGCGGCCGGCCTCGCCTGGTACGCAGGGATCTCGCCGAACGGCTCGTACCTGGGCGACCTGTTCTATCCCGGCCTGCTCGTGACGCTCGGGCTGGGGCTCTGCTTCATGCCGGTGACCATGGCCGCGACCACCGGCGTGGAGCCGCGCAACGCCGGCCTGGCCTCCGGGCTGGTCAACACCACCAGGCAGATCGGTGGTTCGGTCGGCCTGGCCGCGCTCGCGACGCTCGCCACCGCGCGAGCCGCCTCGCTGTTCGCCGGGGGGCAGCCGCAGAACGTTGCGCTCACGGCCGGGTTCTCGCGGGCGTTCGCTGTCGGGGCGGTCATCTGTCTTGCCGCTGTGGTGGCCGCTTTCCTCGTCCCGTCCATGCGCCGTCCCGGGCAGGGAGCCTCGACCGCACCAGCTCGCGCATCGCACGCTGAACCCGCCACCGCCGTCGAGGCGTAGCGGTTCGCGCCCGATCCAACACGACCGGGGTCGGGACAATCGCTCCCGCGATGCCGTGCCCGCCCCGTTCGTCCCCGCCACGGGTGCTGGAGGCGGTCGCCCAGACCCTTCGGCTCGTGATGGAGTGGAGCGATGAGTTCTGCGCCCGGTGGCGGTCGGAACGGATGAACGAACCGACCCGGGCCGACGAGGAGCCATGGACACGGTGATCTCGCGAGACGGAACCCCGATCGCGTACGACCGGGTCGGGGAGGGGCCCGCCCTGGTCGTCGTCGACGGAGCGTTCGCCCACCCGGCGATCAACCCGACGACCGGGCAGCTGGCCGACCTGCTGTCGCCGGGCTTCACGGTGGTCAGCTACGCCCGCCGCGGACGTGGCGGGAGCGGCGACACGCAGCCGTTCGCCAAGGCTCGGGAGATCGAGGACCTTGGCGCGGTGATCGATGCGGTCGGCGGGTCGGCGTTCGTGCTGGGAGGTTCGTCGGGATCGATGCTCGTGCTCGACGCGGCGGCCGCAGGCCTTCCCGTCCCGCGGCTCGCGGTGTACGAGCCGCCGATCATCGTCGACGACAGCCGGCCCCCACTGCCGCCCGACTACGTGGAGCACCTCAACGAGCTCACGGCGCAGGGACGGGGCGGCGACGCGGTCGCGTACTTCATGACGGCGGCCATGCGGATGCCGGACCAGATGGTGGAGGGGATGCGGCAGGGTCCCTTCTGGCCCGAGCTCGAGAAGGTCGCGTCGACGCTGGCGTACGACGGCACGTTCATCGGCGACACCATGACCGGGCGGCCGCTCGACCCGGCACGATGGGCCGCGGTGGAGGTTCCTGTCCTGGTGATCGACGGAGGCGCGAGCGAGCGGTTCATGCACACGGGCGCCGACGCCCTCGCGGCGGTGCTGCCGCGCGCCGACCGCCGGACCCTCGAGGGGCAGACCCACGACGTCTCGGCGGAGGTGCTCGCGCCGGTGCTGACGGAGTTCTTCGGAACCGGCGAGCGCTGAGGTGCAGAAGGAGACGATGACGACGATGGCCCCGGTGGGCGGAGAGCTGCACGAACGATTCACCGCGACCCTGCGAAAGAGCCCGGCCACGGGCGGTTGGACCTACGTGGTGTGGCCGAGGTCGGTGACGTTCTTCGGCACCCGCGGCCTGGTGAAGGTCCGCGGAAAGATCGACGGGCACCCGTTCCGGAGCTCGTTCATGGCGATGGGCGACGGGACGCACAAGCTGCCCGTGAAGGCCGACGTCCGCAGGGCGATCGGCAAGGAGGCCGGCCAGCGCGTCACGGTGGAGCTCGAGGAGCGCCTCGAACGCTGAACGGCAGGGCATGGGACGAGGCGCTCGTATCCTTGACGGGAGCCATGGAGTTCTCGCTGGAACGCGGCCGGGAGGTGCTGGAGCGGACGCCCGGAGCCCTGCGGGCCATGCTGTCCGGCCTGTCGGACGACTGGACCTCGGGCGACGAGGGCCCCGCGACATGGTCGCCCTGGCAGGCGGTCGGCCACCTCACCCACATCGAGGAGTCCGACTGGATCGACCGGACCCGCGTGATCATGGAACACGGCACCGACCGCGTGTTCGACCCCATCGACCGGGAGGCGGGGTTCACGCGGTTCGCGGACTGGTCCGTGGAACGGCTGCTCGACCGGTTCGCCGAGTTGCGTGCGGCCAACCTCCGGACGCTCGAGGGGCTCGTCGCGGAATCCGACCTCTCGCGCCGGGGCGTGCATCCGTCGTTGGGCGAGGTGTCGCTCGATCAGCTCCTCGCGGCGTGGGTCGTCCACGACCTCAACCACACCGGGCAGATCGTCAAGACCATGGCCAAGCAGTACCGGGACGCGATCGGCCCCTGGCGCGAGTACCTGGCGATCGTCGACGCGCCGTAGGCGCCGGTTCCCTCCGGACCGCTCGCAACTTTCCGAACGCCACCGTCGCTGAGTCGCGCGCCCCGGGGCCGCCTTCGAGGGCCGGTAGCGCCATAGTGGCACCAGTGGGGCGTTGACATGGCACCACCTTTGTGCCATCATGGCGCCATGCAAATCGAACCGTACATCGAGGCCATCCGGCACCAGCTCGAGGTTGCCGCCGAAGCCGGAGGCGACGAAGCACTGACCCTGGCTCGACGCCTGGTAGCACCCCTCGACGCGGCGATCCGGCTCGCGATCCAGGAGGCGCTTTCCGCAGCCGCCGAGGAGATCACCGTGGACCTCGCGCCGGGCTCGGTCGAGCTGCGGCTGCGGGGCCGTGAGCCCGAGTTCGTGGTGAGTCTCCCGCCGGTCGATCAGGCCGCTGAGGAGGCCCCCGAGACAGTGGACGACCCCGCCGGAGCATGGCATCCGGTGCCATCCGAGGGGACGGGGGACGACGCCGCGATGTCCCGCATCAACGTCCGGATGCCCGAGGGTCTGAAGGCCCGCGTCGAGCAGGCTGCCGGGAGCCAGGGGCTGTCGGTCAACGCCTGGCTCGTCCGTGCCGCCGCGTCGGCGCTGGAAACCGGTTCCGCCCCTCGCCGGGATCGGCGAACCCCTCACGGGGCACAACGCTATACGGGGTGGGCCCGATGACCGTTCGGAGCGGGCACCCGATGGCCCACGATCACGGATCCACAGGAGGAAGTGCGATGCCCACCTTCGACACACCCAACCCCATCTCCGTCGTCCTCGAGCTCGGCGTCGCCGACGTCCGGGTGGTCGCGAGCGATCGCCCCGACACGGTCGTCGACGTCCAGCCGAGCGATCCCGCGAAGAAGGCCGACGTCGAGGTCGCTCGGCAGACCCGCGTCGAGTACGCCAACGGCACCCTGCTGGTCAGGTCCCCGAAGGGATGGCGGCAGCGGTTGGCCGGCCCAGGGCGCGAGTCGATCGACCTCCGGATCGACCTGCCGGAGGGCTCGGCCATCCGCGGCTCGGCGGGGGTCGCGGCCCTTCGGTGCTCGGGACGCATCGGCGAGTGCCGATACCGGACCGGGGTGGGGGACATCGCCCTCGAGGAGGCCGGCCCGGTCGAGCTCCGGGCCGGCGCCGGCCAGGTCACCGTGGACGTGATCGGCGGCAGGGCCGAGATCAAGACCGCTGGAGCCGTGCGGCTCGGGCGGGTCGACGGCGCGGCGGTGATCAGGAACGCCAACGGCGACACGACGATCGGCGAGGTCACCGGGGAGGCCCGGGTGAACGCGGCGAACGGCGCGATCTCGATCGACCTGGCCCGTTCGTCCGTCGCCGCCAGGACCGCCAATGGCAGCGTCCGCATCGACGAGGCGGTGCGCGGTCCCGTCGAGGCCCAGAGCGCGATGGGGGCCGTGGAGGTCGGTGTTCCCGACGGCGTCCCGGCCTGGCTCGACCTCGAGACCCGCTTCGGCCATGTCCGAAACGAGCTGGACGACGCCGGGCGCCCCGAGCCCGGGGAGAGCGCCGTCGAGGTCCACGCCCGCACTTCGATGGGCGACATCACCATCCACCGTTCGTTCGCGGGCGGCGCCGGAAGGAACCAGCCATGAGCGCCTCCACGGCGGCGCTCGAGGCGAACGGCCTTCGCAAGTCGTTCGGCGACACGGTGGCGCTGGACGGGACCGACCTGCGCGTGGCTGACGGCACGGTCTACGCGTTGCTCGGCCCCAACGGCGCCGGCAAGACGACGACCGTGCAGATCCTGTCCACGCTCATCCGCGCCGACGCCGGTGAGTTCCGCGTCGCGGGCCACGACCCGGCGCGAGAGCTGCGGGCCGTTCGCGAGGCGATCGGGGTCACCGGCCAGTTCTCGGCGGTCGACAACCTCCTCACCGCCGAGGAGAACCTCCAGCTGATGGCAGACCTCCACCACCTCGGCAAGGCCGAAGGGCGGCGGCGGGTCGCGGGCCTCCTCGAGCGGCTGGACCTCACGGAGGAGGGGCGGAAGCTCGCAGCTACCTACTCGGGAGGTCTTCGTCGTCGGTTGGATCTCGCGATGACCCTGGTGGGCGAACCCCGGATCATCTTCCTCGACGAGCCGACGACCGGACTCGACCCACGGAGCCGTCGAACGGTGTGGGGCCTGGTCCACGAGCTCGTGGACGGCGGGACCACGATCCTCCTGACGACGCACTACCTCGACGAGGCGGATCAGCTCGCCGACCGCGTCGGGGTGCTCGACCACGGGCGGCTGATCGCCGAGGGAACGCCCGAAGAGCTCAAGCGCCGCATCCCCGGCGGACACGTCCGACTGCAGTTCGGCGACGCCCTGGCCCTCGATGCCGCGGCCGGGGCTCTTCCGGGATCCGTGGCCCACGCGGAGACGCTGACCATCGACGTGCCGAGTGACGGCAGCTCGCGGGCGCTCCGGGCGCTGCTCGACCGGCTCGAGGAACGGTCGGTGGAGGCCGAACGACTCACGGTGCACACGCCGGACCTCGACGACGTCTTCCTGACCCTCACCGGTCGCATCGACGAGCACGAGGAGGCGCTGTCATGAGCGGACGTGCAATTGGGCTGCGGGATTCGGCCACCATGCTTCGGCGAACCCTGAAGCACATGGTGCGGTACCCCTCGGGGGCGCTGCTGGTCGTCGGCCTCCCGGTCGTCCTCCTGCTCCTGTTCGTCTACGTGTTCGGCGGGACGCTGGGCGCGGGGCTCGGCGCGACGTCGGCCGGCCGGGTCGCGTACGTGAACTACGTGACTCCCGGGATCCTGCTGCTGGCGGTGGTCGGCGTGGCGCAGGGAACCGCGATCGCCGTCTCGATGGACATGGCCGAAGGCATCATCGCCCGCTTCCGAACGATGGGGATCGCCCGCGGCGCGGTGCTGACCGGTCACGTGCTGGGCGGCGTCATCCAGACGATGGTCGGCCTCGCGGCCGTCATCGGCGTGGCGCTCGCCGTCGGCTTCCGCCCGAACGCCGGACCCGTGGAATGGATCGCGGCGATCGGCGTGCTCGCGATGATCACGATCGCGATCACGTGGCTGTCCGTCGCCCTGGGCCTCAAGGCGAAGAGCGTGGAGGCCGCGAGCAACATCGGGATGCCGCTGTTCCTGCTCGTGTTCCTGGGCAGCGGCTTCGTTCCCGCCGACTCGATGTCCGGAGCGCTGCGGGGGGTCGCGGAGTACCAGCCGTTCACGCCGATCATGGAGACCCTCCGGGGGCTGCTCATGGGCGGCGCGATCGGGCACGACGCCGTGCTGGCCGTGGCCTGGTGCGCGCTGATCGGCGTCCTCGGGTACGGATGGGCGATGCGGCTCTACGACCGCGACCCCACCCGCCAGGTCCGGTTGCTCACCGCGGGGCGAGCCTGAGCTGCGATCCTAGGTCCGCTCGGGTACCAGTTCGGGGCCCGGCTTCGGCCGGGCTTCGACAGGTGATGAGGGGACCGCTTCGATCCAGGAGACGTCGAACGCCCGGTACGAGTCCAGAACCTCGCGCCTCCCTTCGGCGGACAGTCCGAAGAACTCGAACCACGCGCCTCTTCGCTCGTAGCCGTCGGCCTGGATCGTCTTGGTGGCCTCGCGTCCCCTCGCGGGGGTGAAGCGGATCAGGTATTCCCGCATCGACGTTCTCCTCGCCACTCGATCAGGGCCGCCCGGTACCTGACCCGGGGGGCCGTCCATGAACAAGACTAGTGCAGCGCGTCGCGGCCGAGACGGTCGAAGTCGCCGTACCGACCGCCAGTCCGCACGCCGCGGGGTATCGTCGCCGCCCAGGACCGCCTCGTCCCTTGGAGAGGACCCATGAACCAGCGGATCGGCTCCACGCGCCTGCCGGACGGGACGCGCGTCGCGTTCGCGGTCGCGGGCTCGGGCCCGTTCCTGCTGCTGCCTCCCGGGTGGGTCAGTCATCTCGAGCTGTCGTGGGCCCTTCCGCCCGAGCGCGGGTTCTACGAAGCGCTCGCGACGGGCCGGACGCTGGTCCGGTACGACCGGCCCGGATGCGGCGTGTCCGACCGGGTCGATCTCGTCCAGTCGCTGGAGGCCGAGCTCGAGGTACTCGGGACGGTCGCGGCTGCCGTCGGAGCGGACCGGTTCGACCTGTTCGGAGGCTCGCTCTGTGCACCCGTCGCGGTTGCGTGGGCCGCGGCGAACCCGGAATCCGTGGATCGGTTGGTGCTCTACGGGGGGTGGCTGCGGGGTGAAGATGTGGCCCCGCCGCCGGTACGCGAGCACGTCCTGGGACTCGTCCGGTCCCACTGGGGGTTCGGCTCGGAGGTCCTCGCCGACATCTTCATCCCGGACGCGGGCCCAGGGGTCCGGGTGGCGTTCGCGCAGTACGAACGGGAATCCGCGTCGCCGCAGGCGGCCGCCCGCATGCTCGAGCTGAGCTACCGCGTCGACGTGGCCGACTCGGCGGCCCGGGTCCGGTCGCCGACCCTCGTGCTCCACCGGGACCGGGATCGTGCCGCCCCATTTGCGCAGGGTGAGCTGTTGGCGAGCTCGATCGCGGGTGCCCGTTTCATCGAGCTCGCCGGGCGGACGCACGTCCCGTACCTCGGGGACGCCGCAGCGGTGCTCCGGCCGGTACGGCGATTCCTCGGGCTCCCGCCGCTCCGCCGAAGGAGATGGCCGGAGCTCACCGTCCGGCAACAGGAGGTCGCCGAGCTCGTGGCCCGGGGGCTCACCAACCGCGAGATCGCCGGGCGTCTCGGGATCGAGGAACGCTCCGCGGAGGGCCATGTGGAGCGCATCCGCGACCGGCTGGGATTCCGATCGCGCGCCCAGATCGCGGCCTGGTGGGTCGCGTCGAACGACTCGGGTGTCGAGGTTCACGAAGACGCCGGAAAGTGAGGTAGTTCCCCCCCTGACGGCCGAGCCCTCGCCGGGAAGTATGGCGGGAGGGCTCCGGTCACCTCCGTCGAACGGCCGGGCCCGCGGAGGTTGTCATGGGAAGCACGGTTCTCGACCGACGACACGGGATCGCCCGTGGCCTGACGACGCTCTACGGCCTCGTCGCGTACGCGGCGTTCCTCGCTCTGTTCGCCTCCGTGATCGGCTTCGTCGGGGGACTCGCGGTGCCGCGAGGCATCGACGACGGCAGGGTGGCATCCACGCCGGTCGCGGTGGCGGTCGACCTGGCGCTGCTGGCCCTGTTCGCGGTCCAGCACAGCGTGATGGCCAGGCCATGGTTCAAGCGGTCGTGGACGCGATTCGTTCCCCAGCCGATCGCGCGCTCCACCTACGTGCTGGCCTCGAGCGCGCTGTTGGCGTTGCTGGTCTGGCAGTGGAGATCGCTGCCGGAGACCGTGTGGAGGGTCGGCGGCGAACCGTGGCGGGTCGCGGTCGAGGCCGTGTCGTTCGCAGGTTGGGCTCTGGTGCTGGCGTCGACGTTCGTCATCGACCACTTCGACATGTTCGGGGTGCGGCAGGTGGTTCGCCATCACCGGGGCTTGCCGCAGACGAGTCCACCGTTCCAGACCCGGCTGCTGTACCGCGTCGTTCGGCACCCGCTGATGCTCGGGTTGCTGATCGCCTTTTGGGCGGCCCCCACGATGAGCCTGGGGCATCTCCTGTTCGCCGGCGCGTTCACCCTGTACATCGTGGTCGGAGTGCGGTTCGAGGAGCGCGATCTCGAATCCCACTTCGATGAGCGATACTGCCGGTACCGGCGTGAGGTCCCGATGCTCATCCCGGGGATTCGAAAGCCCCTCGACGAGGAGCCGGGCATGAGCGTCGCGCGGTACGGGCGCGGGACCGGGCACGACGCCGGGGAGGCCCCCGACCGGGGCCCGTTGCGACACCGCCCGCCCGGCACCCGACGGATCCGGCGCGGTGCGCCGGCCGGGGATGAGACATCCATCAGCCCTGCGGACCGTGCGCCGGCACGCGGGGCGCTGCGCATCCGCCTGGCGGACGGGGCGCAGGTCCTCGTTCGGGAGCTCCTGCCCTCCGACGAGGAATCCATCCGAGCCTTCTACCGAGGGCTGTCGCCGTCGACGCTCGGCCGGCGGTTCCTGACGCCGTACCCCAGCCTGCCCGAACCGATGCTCCGGCACCTCGCCGTCGCCGGCCGGGCGGACCGGTGCGTGATCGTGGCGACACACGGCGGTGCCATCGTGGGCGAGGCAAGGTTCCACCGGGCCGGCGGGTCCGACACCGCGGAGGTCGCGGTGGTGGTCGCCGACGAGTGGCAGGGCCGGGGCCTGGGCAGCGAACTCGCCAGTCGGCTGGTGGGTGTGGCCAGGGCGCGCGGAGTGACCGCCTTGACGGGGTCGATGCGAGCGGACAACCGGGCCGCCGTCGGCCTGCTCGCGTCGCAGGCACCGGCAGTCAACCGCCGGATCAGCTCGGGAGAGCTCGAGTTCCGGGCGCCGCTCCCGGTTCCGCGGCTCCCGGCCTCCGGGCCCTGTGCCGGGAGCGGCCGGCCCGGAGCGATCCTCCGCGCGGATCACACTCCGGCGAAGAGCTCCACGAGGTCTCGGGCAAGCAGCTCCGGCTCCTCGACCGCCGGGAAGGGGCCGCCGCGGGGCGCGGGCGTTCACCGGCGAACGTCGTAGAAGCGCTCGGCCCTCTCGAGCGGGGGCGTTCCTTCCGAAACCCGGAACTCAACAACCGGCTCTCAGCTCTCCGATGGGAAGCTCGGCGGGTTCGCCAGAATGCTCCCCAATGACTTGCGAAGCGGCATCAGCCCTCTCGAGTCGGCCCCCGCTCCTGATCGGATGTGGCCCGCACCTGAGGGGTTCGTCCCTGAGCGGCCAAGTCGATGGTCGTGGGCGTTCGCACGATGCTGGACGCGTCGCCGTCTCAGACGGCGGCGCGGCGTGCCGCTACTCGCCGTCGCTGCGGATGTACATCGCGGCTTCTTCGGCGCTGCGTCCGCTGTTGTCGTCCGCCGCGACGGTCGCAGCTGCTTGTGCAGTACCGTTCGGACCAACGCCCTCGTCGTCGGCCACCAGTCGCCCGGCAGCCTCGTCCGGGTCAGCGTTGGGGTCACTATCCAGGTCGGAGACCGTTTCGCCCTCGCTGTCGGTGCTCATGTCCGGTTCATCTTCGGCCAGCCGTTGGTCGAGGGTCTCGCCTCGCCGAGCTTCGGCTTCGGTGTTCCCCTCGCCCTCCCCAGCGGAGTACCGATCGCCGGCCTCGATCGCGTCATCAAGCGGGTCCCCACGCATATCGTCGCTGGTGAGGCTGTCCGCGTCATCGAGCACGCCGTCATCGCCCGGTTGGTCCCACGTGACTCGGGGTTGTTCAGTCATCGCCGACCCCTCTCCGGACGGACATCCGCCCGTCATCGTCAAGATCGGGCCGTCGCGCTCGACGAGCGGTCCATCGTGCCGTTCGTCCCTGACCTCTCGACTCTACGAGTTCGTCGGCCGCCGCGCGCCCGTGGGCGACCCCGCCGTCCGGCCGGCGCAACAATCCCGGGGGCGGAATGGGTCCACCGGGTGGCCAGCCGACGGATCCGCCGATGTTGAGGTGGCAGGCGTACGGCGAGCGGCGCACGGACGTGCTCATGCCGGAAGAAACGGCGCTTGCCCATCTCAACGAGCAGGAGATAGGTGGCGATCATGAGCACGAGGATCCCCATGAAGGCGGCCGGGAGCGGCTGGAATCCGAACGCCTGAGCCACCAGCGGGATGTACGGAAGGATCGCTCCGAGGCAGGCGACGGCCACGGTCGCGACCAGGAGCGGCCGGCTCGGCCGGCTCCGGAAGAACGGCACTCGCCTGGTTCGGATGACGAAGATCACCAGCGACTGAGTGGCGAGCGACTCGACGAACCAGCCCGTCTGGAACAGGCTCTCGCCCGCATGGAACACCCAGAGCATCACCCCGAACGTGATGAAGTCGTAGATCGAGCTGATGGGCCCGAAGAACGACATGAACCGGCGGATGAACGTGACGTCCCACTGGGATGGTCGGTGCAGCATCTCCTCGTCGACGTTGTCGGTCGGGATAGTGATCTCGCTGCAGTCGTACAGCAGGTTGTTGAGCAGGATTTGGGTGGGCAGCATCGGTAGGAAGTTCAGGAAGATCGAGGCCCCTGCCGCGCTGAACATGTTGCCGAAGTTCGACGACGTCCCCATGAGGACGTACTTGATCGTGTTGGAGAAGATCCGCCGGCCTTCCATCACGCCATCGGCCAGGACCCCGAGGTCCTTTTCCAGCATGACGATGTCGGCCGCGTCCTTCGCCACGTCGGCGGCTGAATCCACCGAGATGCCGACGTCGGCGTCGTGCAGGGCCACCGCGTCGTTGACGCCGTCACCCAGGAACCCGACGTCGGTCCCGAGGCCTCGCTGGGCCCGGATGATTCGCGACTTCTGCTCGGGGGTGACCCGCGCGAAGACCGTCGTCCCGGGGAGCGCGGCGGCGAGCGCTTCATCGTCCAGCCGCTCCAGGTCGGCTCCCGTGAGGACACCCGTGACCTCGATCGACAGGTCCCGGCAGACCTTCCGGGCGACCAGGCCGTTGTCGCCGGTGACGATCTTCACGTCGATGCCGAGCGCACGGAGGCGTTCGATCGAACGGGTGGCGTCGGGCTTCGGGGGGTCGGCGAACGTGAGGAACCCCGCGAGCGTGAGCCCGTTCTCGTCGGCCGGCCCGATCTCCTCGAGCGGGGTCCCGTCCCTGGTCGCCACGGCGACGACCCTGGCTCCGGCCGTGAACAAGCCTTCGAGCGTCTCCTTGTCGCCGGTGCCGACATCGATGCACCGGGCCAGCACCGACTCCGGCGCACCCTTGGTGATCATGAGGCGCCGGCCGTCGGGGCTCTGCATCAGGACCGACATGAGCCTGCGGCCGTAGTCGAACGGCGCCTCGGCCAGCTGTCGGTAGCTCTCGACCGGCTCGCGCGACGCCCGGGTGCTCTCCCAGAGGGCACGGTCGAGCGGGTTGCCCCCCACCGGCTCGCCGTCCTGCTCGACCACCGAGTTGCACAGCAGGCCGTACAGGAGGACCGTCTCGGACGGCGCTCCCGCCAGGTCGATCCCGCCGCCGAAGTCGATCCGGCCCTCGGTGAGCGTCCCGGTCTTGTCGGTGAACAGGACCTCGAGGTTGCCGAGGTCCTCGATGCTCACCAGCCGCTTGACCACGACCTTCTTCTTCGCGAGCCGCCGGGCCCCGGTCGAGAGGCTCACCGTGACGATGGCAGGCAGGAGCTGCGGAGTGAGCCCGACCGCAATGGCCAGGGCGAAAAGCGCCGACTCCAGCAAGGGCCGGTGAAGGACCGCGTTGATGGCGAAGATCGATGCGGTGAGCACCAGGGTGACCCGTATGAGGAGCTTGGAGAAGTCCTTTAGCCCGAGCTGGAAGGCGGTCTCGGGAGGTCGGGTGCCGAGTCCCTGGGCGATCCGCCCGAACGCCGTCCGTGACCCCGTGCGGACGACGACGCCGCGGCCCGTGCCCGACCGCACGACCGTCCCCATGAACGCGCACGAGGCGAGGCCCAGGGAGGAGTCACCGGCCTGGACCGGCTCGGTGCTCTTCGGTGCCGGCATCGATTCGCCGGTGAGCGCGGATTCGTCGCACTCCAGGGCGTTTGCCTCCAGCAGCCGGAGGTCGGCCGGAACGACCTCTCCGACGTCGAGGGCGACCACGTCCCCGGGTACCAACTCCGTCACGTCGACGGCGCTCACTCGGCCCGCCCGGGTGGTCACCGCCGTGTGACGGATGCTCGAGTGGAGCTCCTCGACCGCCTTCTCGGACCGGTACTCGTTGACGAACCCGAGCCCGACCGACAGGCACACAATGACCAGGATGATGGCGGCGTCGACGCCCTGACCGACGAGGATCGAGATGAGGGCCGCGGCGGCCAACAGGATGAGGAGCGGGTTCCTCAGCTGGCGCCAGAGCACCCGGAGTGGCCGGGCCCCGTGACTGAGGACCGCGTTCGGTCCGAGGGCAGCCAGTCGCGCGGCTGCCTCTTCGGGGAGCAGGCCGGAATCCGAGGAGCCGAGACGGTCCAGGACCGCGTCCGCTTCCATCCCTGCCGCCGCGGGGAGCTCGAGCCTGTCCTCCCGACCCCCGGTCACCTCGCTGACGGCCGTCATGCCTTCGGCGGCAGTGTAGATGGCGTACGCGTCACCTCACGCGAGGTTCCCGGGTCGGGAGGACCGATCCACCGCCGCGCCTGCCCGGGCATCGTCCTGTTACGCTGGCTTGAGTAGGCACCTCGCCTACTCTTCGCGCCGAGCGACCGACTCGTGGCCCACTGGCTCCTTCGCCACCGGCCCCTCGCCCCTCTCGAATGGGAATCACGGGGAGGTCGACATGGTCAAGTGTCCGGTCTGTTTCGCAGACCAGGTCGTGTTCGTCATCGGTCCACAACGCACCAACTGCTACGACTGCCATGCGTCGTGGGTCCAGGACGACGGCCGGCAGACTGGGATCGATCGCTCGCAGCTTCGCCTGTCACCCGGGCCCGATGCACACGGGGCCGTCCTCCCCTGAGCATCCCTGCGGAATAGCAGGCGCTGACGAGCATCGCCGGCCGCTACGAGCAGGAGTTCGTCGGTCCACCCCTGGCCCGAAGGACCGACCGCTCCGGCCTTCACAGCTCGTGAATCGAAACTCGTGGCGAGGTCTCCGGTCGTTGTCGATCCCGTCGCGCTCGACGGTTCGTGCCCGAGCGGTGTGGATCGAGAAGCGCGAGCGAGTGATCGGGTGACGAGCCGCCAGGCTCCACGTCCGCGAGGGCCGCCGCGGGCCGGTCCTCGTTATTGCAGCGAATCGGCTGACCGGGAATGGCCGTGATGTCGTCGTCCAGCCAGGTGAGGATCTCCGAGAGGCTCGCGGTCGCCATCCCGACGGATGTGTCCGCGGCACCGTAGTAGATTCGCAGCCGGTCTCCGGAGAGGACCCATCCGCACGGAAAGACGACGTCGCCGACGTCGCCGATGCGCTCGTAGGTCTCGGTCGGACCGAATACCCACTCGTCAGACCGGCGGAGCACCCGCCGGGGATCCTCGAGGTCGAGCAGGGCCAGCCCCAGCCGATAGAGACTTCCGGAGGCGGTCACCCGGACGCCGCGGTACATGAGGAGCCACCCTCGCTCCGTTCGAAGGGGCGGCGGTGAGAGACCGACCTTGTTCGAGTCCCACCAGGGCCATGGCGGGCCTCGATCAACAGGTGATGATCCCCCCAGTGCGCGAGGTCCGGCGAGAACGAGATCCAGATGTGCGCGCGGGCGCCGGCCGGCATCGGCCGGTGGAGGATTGCCCATCGTCCCCCGAACCGCTCGGGAAACAGGGCGGCGTCCTTGTCCTCCGGCGGGAACATCCGCCCGAGGCGCGAGAACGAGCGGAAGTCCTCCGTGGTCGCGAGCGCTACGAGCGGTCCCCGCTCCGAATAGGCCGTGTAGGCGATAGCCCACCGCCCGAGCTCGGGAAGCCAGGTGATTCTCGGGTCCTCGATGCCCCACAGCTCTTCCGGGTGTGATCGGGCATCGGGGAGCATCGTCGGTGCCGGGTCGATCTTCCACGCCCCGACCCCGTCTGCGCTCCGGGCGACCGTCAGGTGCGAGAACCCTCGCCGGTCCTCCACGCGCAGCAGGAGCAACGTCTCGTCACCGACGGTCGTCGCTCCCGATTGAAGACGCTATTGGCGGGGTAGGGCAGGTTGTCCGAGGTGATGATCGGATTGCCCGGATGACGGACGAAGAGCTCCGGATGGGTTCCTTCGCCTGGAGTGCGATCCATCGTCGGGACCCGGGTCAGCGTGCCCGGGAACCGGCGCCGGCCAGGTTGCTGCGGGGGGTTGCCACGCGGGCCGCGAGGGCTGCGGGGATGGCGGTGCCCTCCTCTGTCCTGCCAAACGCGCCCGCGACCTGCAGCTCATGGGACCGGATGGAGGCCGACAGCCAGGCCAGGGTCGACTCGGCGCCCTGGTTCTGGCTGCGCGACGTCACGCCGAGGCCGTCGCTGCACCCACCCGTCCTTGGATCGTAGAGGGCCACGCCCAGGTCGTTGTCGCCCAGGAACCAGCGGAGGGCGAGCATGGCCTCGTCGAGCCAGAAACGATCGCCGGTCTCGTCGAACGCGGCGGCGCAGGCGGCGACCGTCACGTCCGCCTCGATGGGCTGCTGGTCGAAGCGGGCGCGCGAACCATCCGCCGGGTACCAGCCGTCGTTGCCGACCGGCGAGAACCTTCCGTCGATGGTCTGCACGCCGACCAGCCAGCGGAGCGACGTGAATGCCTGCCGTCCCATCTCCGGACGACCCAGGGCCGATCCCGCGCTCAGGAGCGCATGGGGGAGGCTCGCGTTCCCCCACATGAGTTCATCCTCCGGCCAGGGCCAGCCATTGTGCGCTCGGGCCCTTGGCTACGCATCGCCTGCAATGGCTCGTTGCGCACATCGACGCCCGAGGACTCGATTCATGGCTTGGAAAAGCCACGAAAGGTACGAAGTGCCCCCGGCAGGAATCGAACCTGCGACACCCGGTTTAGGAAACCGGTGCTCTTCTCCACTGAGCTACGAGGGCAACGAGGGCCGAGGGCTACGAGGGCCCGAGGGCCCGAGGGCCGAGGCCCGACGCCGGCCGATCGTCCTGGGCGAGCTGTGATTCTATCCAGGGGCAGCCCTCCTCAGACCCACAGCGCCGAAAGGGGAACCGCCTCGAGACGGTCGCCGAATGGCAAGGAGCGTGGGCCGGAGAAAAGAACGATGCCTGAGAGGAACCGCTCTCCGACCTTGTCCCGGAGGTACGTCAAAGCGTGGAAGTCGCTCCTCGAGACGGTCGAGGCAGCCTTCACCTCGATTCCGACGATCGACCCATCCGGGCGTTCGAGGATCAGGTCGATCTCTCGCCCGTCGCGGTCCCGATAATGGAAGATCCGGGGTGCTGCGTCGGACCAACTGGCCAGCTTCACGAGTTCCATGGCAACGAACGTCTCGAGCACGGCGCCCAGGAGGACTCCATCTCGGGTGAGCCGCGGCGGGTCGGCGCCGATGAGCGCCGTCTGAAGCCCCGTGTCGGTCAAGTAGATCTTGGGGGTCTTGATCTCTCGATGGGGAAAGTTCGTATGCCAGGCCGGGTGGATCCTGATCAGGTACAGGTCCTCCAGGATTCGAAGGTGTTGGTCGACGGTCTTGCGATCCACGCCGAGATCCGCCGCCATCGACTCCCGGCTGAGCAGGCTGGGCGAACGGGCTGCCACGACCCTGAGCAGCCGTCCAACTCGTGCCGGGTCCCTCACGGACGACACGTCGAGCACCTCGCGTCGGGTGATCGAGTCCACGTACGCCTCGAAGAAGCGCCGATGTGAGCGCCACATTCTTCCCTGAACTGCCGGGAACCCACCGGCCGCGAGGCGTTGCACGAGAACATCCCGGTTGACCTCACCCTCCACGTTGATCGGGCCGTCACCGAAGAGCAGGTCGACGAACGCGCCGTCTCCGCGCTCGAGTTCGCTCGTGGCGAATGGCCAGAGATGCACGTACTCCAGCCGGCCGGGGAGCGCGTCGCGGATGCTGGAGAGTGTGAGCACGTTGGCGCTACCGGTGAGGAGGAATTGACCAGGGGTGCCCACCCGGTCGAGTCGTTCCTTGATGGAGAGCATGAGTTCCGGCGCCCGTTGGATCTCGTCGATGACGGCTGGCGCTTCGATCCCTTGGACGAAGCCCGTCGGATCCTCGAGGGCCGCGTTTCGGGTGGCCGCGTCGTCCAGCGTGAGGTATGCCGCCGGGAACTCGTTGTAGATCAGGTCCCTGGCCAGCGTGGTCTTGCCCACCTGGCGCGGCCCCAGGAGGGCAACGGCCCGCGACTCGGCGAGGGCCTCGAGCAGCAGGGGGCGAGCCGCGCGAGGCAGCAACTCGCGGGGGTGCCGGCCGAGGGGGGGTCGGCGGATCGGGATCTCATGGTTCGGCAACTCGGGAGTTCATGGCTCGGCAGATCGGGACTCTACGCATCGGCAGATCGGGAGTCAACCTGCCTGGACCAGGGGCGAATCGTCCGATGTCAACACGTTCCCAGATCGGCGGGATCCGCTCCGGCAACGCAAGAAAGATGCGGCTCGACCAGCCGCTCAAGGGTTTCGGGGTTGCCGAGTGCGAGGGGCGTCTTCCTGTCGTCCACCCGGAGGCCAACCGGCACGGCTTGAGCCGCTGAACGACTCGATCGGTCCACCCGGCCTCCTCACGCTGGGCCACAAACGATTCCAGGTTGGCGGACGTTACCGGGACGGACGGTCCGCCGTCAACGGCGACCGATACCTTGGTATGAGCCGGGCTCTCGGCGTCCCAGCGGAGGTCACACGCCGGGCCGGGATGAGGGCGACTCCACGGGGACCGGGCCGAGCGCGGCAGCGCGGGCCGAGGCGAGAGCGTCGACCTCGTCATCCGTGAGGCCCCCGACCTCGCGGAGGACTGCGCGGGTGTCGGCACCGAGGCGCGGCGCGGGCTGGACGCCCGGACGACGGCCACCCGCATCGACCGCAGCCCGGATCACGCGGACGGGACCGAGGGCATCGTGTTCGTACCCGAGGACCAGGCGACGCTCGGCGACTCGCGGATCGGCCAACGCGCCGGGAAGGTCGTGCGCGGGGCCGACGGGAATCCCCGCAGCGGCGAGACGCACCAGCCAGTCGGCGCTCGTCTCCCGGAGGAAGCACTTCTCGAGGATCGGCATGAGATCCTCGCGGTTCGCCGCGCGGTTTGCGAAGTCGTCGAACCGGGGATCGTCGGCGAGCTCCGGGACCCCGATCTCCTCCACCAGCCGTCGCCAGAACTTCTCCTTCGCGCAGGCGACCACGATCCACCCGTCGGCGGTGGCGAAGTTCTGGAACGGGATCAGCGTCGGATGACCCGACGAGGGAATCCGCTCTGTCGTGAACCCGCTGGACAGCTGCCACGTCGCGACGTACGTCAGGAGGCTCATCGCCACGTCGTAGAGGGCGACGTCGCAGTCCATGCCCTCGCCATCGCGGCGGGCGGCATGCACCGCGGCGAGGATGCTCGTCGCCGCGGCGTACCCACTGGCGAAGTCGACGAGCGACAGCCCGGCCTTGGTCGGTGGTGCGCCCGGTTCGCCGGTCAGCCACATCCAGCCGGCGAGACCCTGGAGGATGTAGTCGTATCCGGGTTCGGTGGCGTGCGTACCCGATGTTCCGAAACCGGTCAGGGAGCCACACACGATCAGTGGGTTCACGTGGCGGAGGTCCTGGTACCTGATGCGCAGCTTGGTCGGCACATCCCCCCGGAGGTTGGAGTAGACGACATCGGACCGGGCGACCAGGCGCTCGAAGGCGCGCCGACCGTCGGGGTGCGCGAGATCGAGCGCGATGCTTCGCTTGTTGTGGTTGAAGGTCTCGAAGAAGAGGCTGTCGCCGGTTCCGTCGTGGGGCGGGATGAACCGCCCGATGTCGCCGCCGGAACCGGGATCCTCGATCTTGATGACCTCGGCGCCCAGCTCGGCCAGCTGGATCGAACCGAACGGACCGGCTCCGTACTGCTCGATGGCGAGGATCCGAAGGTCGGCGAGGGGGAGCGCGCGCGACCGGACCCGGGCATCAGCCTGTCCATCCCCGCCGGCTTCCAGGCCCTCCCGGTCTCCGTCTCGCACGCGAGGGACGCTAGACGCGAGGCCCGGCCGGTGTCAACGATTCTGGTATCGATTCCACCGAGGTAGTCGACTCAGCCCGCCGCAGTGCGCGGGCGGGCAGCTGAATGCGGGCGGAAGTGAAGCTGCCCAAGCTGGGCGATACGGCGAACGAGGTCGTCGTGATCTCGTGGCTGATGGAGCCCGGCGGGACGGTGGCCGAGGGAGATCCGCTGCTGACCGTACAGACGGACAAGGTCGACGTTGATGTACCGTCCCCGTTGGCCGGGACCCCTGCAACATCTCGTCGGACCGGATGACGAGGTCGCGGTCGGCGACCCTGTCGCTGATGATGGAGTTCTGAGAAGGCGACGGAGGGCGGGTGGCTCGAAGACGGTCGGCGTTGCCGATCACGATCAAGCAGGTGGCGGATCACCTCGGCGTGGCGCAGTCGTCGGTGTCTCGCGCGCTGAACGATCATCCCGACGTCAGCGAGGAGATGAAGGGGCGGGTCCGTCGGGCCACCGAGGAGCTCGGCTACGAGCCCGATTACCTCGCCCAGAGCCTGCGCCGAGGGGAGACCAAGACGGTCGGGTTCGTCCTGCGTGACATCTCGAACCCCCTGTTCGCTGACCTGGTGGTCGGGGCGGGCAACGAGCTGACCGCAGCAGGCTATTCGCTGCTGCTGATGAACTCGGACCAGGATCCGGAGCAGGATGTGGGGCACATCAAGCTGTTCCGACAACGGAGGGTCGATGGTCTGATCCTGTCCCTGCAGTCGGAATCGCAGCCCGGCCTCACCGAGCTCGTCGCAAGCCTGGACTTCCCCATCGTCCTCGTCGACCGGGAGCTTCAGGGTGTTGCCGCATCCAGTGTCGTCGTGGACAACTTCACAGGTATGCAGCGGGCGGTCCAGCATCTGATCAGCCTGGGGCACCGCCGCATCGCCTTCGTCTCCGGCTCCGAGGACATCTTGACCACCCGGGAGCGACTTCGCGGGTACCGTGCAGCGCACGAGGCGAATGGCCAGTTGGAGGATCCGAGCCTGCTGCGGCTCCGCTCGTACGATGAACCGTGGGGGTACGAGCAGTCCTTGGATCTGCTCACCGGGGAGAACCCGCCGACGGCCATCATCGCCGGAGGGATCAGGCTCCTGGTCGGAACGCTCGCGGCCTGCCGTCAGGCATCGGTTCGCGTCGGCAACGACGTCTCCATCGTGGGGTGCGATGAAGCCGAGCTGATGTCCTACCTCGATCCCGGCATCAGCGTGATCCTGCGGCATCCCCAGACCATGGGGAAGCTCGCCGCCGAACTGCTCCTCGAGCAGCTGGAGGGCGAGGCGCAGCCCCGTTCCGTCCTCGTCCCCACCGAATACGTCCCCCGAGCTTCCACGATGCCCCCTCCCAAGCGCTGAGCAGGGCTGTTCGGAGGTCGCCCTTGACCAAGAGGCGGTTCCCCGAATAGCATCTGGAACCGATTCCGGTCGCCGTGGAGAGACCGCGCCATGGACTTCGAGCTCAACGAGAGTCAGCAGCTCATCCGCGCAGCCATACAGGAGCTGTGCAAGGACTTTCCTGAGGAGTACTGGCAGCGCCTCGACGACGCCGAGGAGTACCCCCGGGAGTTCGTCCAGCGACTCACCGAGCAGGGATGGCTCTCCGTGCTCATCCCTGAGGAATTCGGTGGCGGCGGGCTCGGGATCATCGAGGCTGCGATCATCCTCGAGGAGATTCATCGAGCGGGGGCCAACGCCAATGCGTGCCACGCCCAGATGTACATCATGGGCACGCTGCTCCGGCACGGGAGCGAGGAGCTCAAACGACGCTGGCTGCCTGAACTGTCGAGCGGCGTTCTGCGACTCCAGGGGTTCGGGATCACCGAACCGACCGCAGGGTCCGATACGACGAAGATCACGACCCGAGCGGAGCGCAGGGGGGATCGCTATGTGGTCAATGGCCAGAAGACATACATCTCACGGGTGGAGTTCACGGACCTCCTGTTGCTGCTCGTTCGCACCGAGCCACCCGACCAGGTCATGAAGAAGACCGACGGTCTGTCGGTATTGCTCGTCGATCTTCGGGAGGCGGGCGCATCGATCGAGACGCACCGCATCCCGTTGATGTTCAACCACCACACCTACCAGATGTTCATCTCCGACCTCGAGGTGCCGGTTGAGAACCTCGTCGGCGACGAGGGGAAGGGGTTCTCCCACGTGATCAGCGGGATGAACGCGGAGCGGATCCTGCTCGCATCCGAGGCCGTCGGCGACGGGCGCTACTTCGTCGATCGGGCGTCCGCATACGCAACGGAGCGGGAGGTCTTCGGACGACCGGTGGGAGCCAACCAGGGCGTCCAGTTCCCCATCGCGCACGCACATGCGGCGGTGGAGGCGGCCAGCTTGGTTCGGTACAAGGCGGCGAGCCTGTTCGACGCGGGCAAGGACTGCGGCGCGGAGGCGAACATGGCCAAGCTCCTCGCTTCCGAGGCTTCCTGGCAGGCGGGAAACGCCGCGTTCACCGCGTTCGGGGGCAATGCGTTCGCTCGTGAGTTCGGTATCGAGCGCAAGTTCCGCGAGACCAAACTGCTGGAGATCGCTCCCGTGAGCAACAATCTCGTCCTCGCCTTCCTTGGACAGCGAGTCCTCGGCATGCCCCGGTCGTATTGAGTCGCCGGATGGGAGCGCAGCTCGAGCCGTCGGGTTGGTAACGATTCCAACGGGGCCCAATCCTAGATGAGTTGGTGCGCATGGCGCCATGCGCGTGCCCTCACGGTGACGATGCGCTCGGGCGGAGGTGCACGGAGTGGTCCCACACGGCCTTCGCCCCGGTGTGGCCCGCCCGCACGATCAGGTAGCCGACGGCCACCGCGAAGATCACGGTGAGAACGGAGCCCGCGATCTGGCTCGGGACCAGCCAGGGCCGTTCCCTCTCCGCCCGCCACCGGACTGGGAGCTTCGACCACAGCCGCGCGGCCACGCCGCGCAGATCCCGCGGATTGGCAGTCCCACGCGCGTGGATGTCGAGCGCCACGACCGCGAACAGGAGGATCCCGAAGATGGCCGCGAACGGGATGAGCGCCTTTCCCAACGCGGCGTGACTCCGGATCAGCGGCGACGAGGGCAGTCGGGCCTGCAGACTCTCGCCACTCTGGGTCGCGATGGGCACGAGTCCGGTCGCCACGAAGGTCACCCCCACGACCGCCGGTCCGAATCGCTCGCGGACGCGCCGCCACCCCGCCACCGCGACCGCCGCCACCACCGCGAGCGGCAGCAGGACCACCACCGCATGAACCACCAGGATGTGCAGGGGTAAACCGAACAGGTTCTGGGGCAATGGGTGACCTCCGGCGACGCGGCTTCACGATGCTACGACCGGGTTGGGGGGCCGAGGGGGCGACAAACCGAATCCATACGGTCGAGATCCACCGCTGCGTAGCGGCTCTCGGGCCACCGAAACCAACGAGAAGCCGAAGCACGCAGGCTGAACTTGGTTCGATAGGGGTTCCAGGCGTCCCCCTGAGACCGGCCTCACCAGCCATGCTCGATGAGCGAGTGCACCGGCTGTCGGCGAAGACCGTGCGGTGGAGCGTTCGCTCATGGGTGGGACGGCTCTCCAAGGCAACTGGGAAGCGCCTCACAGGTTCCTCTGAGGGTTGGCCGAGAACGTGGCCGGACTCGAGGAAGGGAGGTCACGAACGTTGGGACCGCGAACACGGCGCATGGTGGTGGCTTCGGTGCTGTCGGCAGGGGCACTCGTCGGTGGCGGCATCGGGATCGGGCACGCGCTCGCGACCGCGCAGCCGCGCACGGGCAGTGCCGGGCCGGCCTCGCATTCCGTGGCGAGGGCGAATCACGCGCCCGCCTCGTTCGCCGTCGTACGGACGACCCCGTCGCCGCATGGCGAGGGGGCGGGCAACGGATCGTCGGGCCGAGGCTCGTCGGCCGGGCACCACTGCCAGAACCACAGCGGCAACTGAGCCTCGATCGCGGCGGCTCCCTCCATCGCGCGCCCGGCTCCGCCGTCCCCGGCGATCAGGTGACGAACAGTGTTCGGCGGCCGGCTTCGAGGTCCAGCAGGCGGCGCTTGCGATCGAGCCCGCCGGCGTATCCGGTCAGCGACCCGTCGGCGCCGATCACCCGGTGGCACGGGACGATGATCGCGATCGGGTTCCGGGCGTTCGCCCAGCCGACCTCCCGGGCGCGACCCGGGTCGCCCAGCGTCCGGGCCACCTCGCCGTACGAGCGCGTCTCGCCGTAAGGGATGTGCAGGAGCTCCTGCCACACCCGGTTCTGGAACTCGGTGCCGCCCGGTGCGAGGGCGACCGTGAACTCCGTCCGTTCCGCGTGGAAGTACTCGGTGAGCTGCTCGATCACCCGTTCGAACCCCCGCGTCGTGGCCCCCGGCGGGGCCGAGTGTCCGGGTTCGACCATCCGCAGCCGGCTGAGGACGCCGTCGGTGTTCGCAAGCACGAGCTCGCCGATCGGGGATCGCATCGTGGTCCTCGTCTGCATCAATGGTCCTGCCTGTCCTCGGTCGTCGACTTCGTACCTTCACAACGACAGAGAATCCCGAGTTCGTGAGATCGGCACCGAGATCCCGTCCCGCATGGCACCCTGTGCGGGACTCGAGCTCGAAGGAGGCACCCGTGGCCGTTGCGCGCAAGGTTCATCATGACCGCCGAGGGGACACGGTCGGCGTCTCACCACTCGTCCAGCACGTGGTGGGGGATCAGGACGTGCCACGGTTCCGGTTGCCGGAGCGCCAGATGCCCGCGGACGCCGCGTACCAGATCGTCCACGACGAGCTCATGGTCGACGGCAACGCGCGCCTCAACCTCGCGACGTTCGTGGGGACGTGGATGGAGCCGCAGGCCGAGCGCCTCATGGCCGAGACGTTCGACAAGAACATGATCGACAAGGACGAGTATCCGCAGACCGCCGAGCTCGAGATGCGGTGCGTGAACATCCTGTCCGATCTGTGGAGCTCTCCCGACCACGAGGAGGCCACGGGTTGCTCGACCACGGGATCCAGCGAGGCCGCGATGCTCGGTGGCATGGCGCTGAAGTGGCGGTGGCGCGAGCGCATGCGCGCGGCCGGCAAGCCCACCGACCGGCCGAACATGGTGATGTCGATCGGCGTTCAGGTGTGCTGGGAGAAGTTCTGCCGCTATTGGGACGTCGAGCCCCGGTACGTCCCGATGGAGGCGCACCGCCGCCAGCTGACCGGCGAGGAGGCCGTGAAGCTGTGCGACGAGAACACCATCGGCGTCGTGGCGATCCTCGGCGTGACCTACGACGGGGCGTACGAGCCGGTCGCCGACATCGCCGCCGCCCTCGATCGACTCCAGGCCGAAACCGGGCTCGACGTCCCGCTGCATGTGGACGGCGCGTCCGGTGGATTCGTCGCGCCGTTCCTGCAGCCCGGCCTGGAGTGGGACTTTCGTCTGCCCCGCGTGCAGTCGATCAACGCGTCTGGCCACAAGTACGGGCTGGTGTTCCCCGGGGTGGGGTGGATCCTGTGGCGCGACCCGGAGGCGCTGCCCGACGACCTGGTGTTCAACGTGAACTATCTGGGCGGCGAGATGCCGACGTTCGCACTGAACTTCTCCCGCCCGGGCGCGCAGGTGTGCGCGCAGTACTACAACTTCATCCGGCTGGGGCGGGAGGGCTACACGCGGGTGCAGCAACGCTCGTTGGACACCGCGCGGGAGCTGGCCGACCGGATCGGGGCGATGCCGCAGTTCCGGAACGTGACCGGCGAGCTCGACATGCCCGTGTTCGCGTTCGCGCTCGAAGACGGCATCGACCGGTTCACCGTGTTCGACGTGTCGCGGGAGCTGCGGGCGCGCGGCTGGCAGGTCCCCGCGTACACCATGCCGGCGAACATCGGGGACGAGGCTGTGCTCCGGATCGTGGTACGGAACGGGTTCAGCGCCGACCTCGGCGACATCCTCATGGCCGACCTCGAGCGCGCCGTGCACGAGCTCGAGACCCATGGCGGGCACCCGAAGCGCCGCCACGAGGCGTTCCGGCACTGACGACTCGAGCGACGGCACTGACGAAGGAACTGTAGCCGCGGGGCGGTTCCCAGCGTATCGTTCCCTGTGGGGGATGGCGCGGCCGCCCTGCCGTGGCAGCGTCGCCGCGACACACGGCACGAGGACGGGGAGGCCGAGATGGACCGGATGGACCCGGAGCCGGACGACAGGGCCGGCGACGGCGGCGCGAACCGGCCGGCGGGGGTCGTGAGCGCGACCGAGTTCCTCATCGACCTCACCGAGCTCGTCCGTGGCCTGGTGACGATCGCCGCGCGCGCGATCTGGAGCGCGATCTCTCCCGACCCCGCCGACGTCCCCGACGACGCGGACGTCGGCGCGCCCCAGCCGGGGATCCTGTCGCTCGTTCCCGGCGCGGCCGTGGCCCTGCTGGTCGAGGCGGAACGCCGGGCGCTGCAGGCCGCCGCGTTGGTGGACGAACAGGTCGGTCCGGTGGCCCGGCGGGTCATGCGGTTCCGGTTGGTCCAGGCGCCGGCCGAAGCCGCCAGGCGGACGCTCGAGAACCTCTCGACGCGCGGCCTCAAGGAGCAGGAGCACGCCGTCGCCTCGGCCCGGTCGCTGGTCGAACGTGCCGTCCCCGAGGTGGTCCGCGCGGTGCTCGACCTGATCGACGTCGACGAGATCATCGCCCGGGTCGACATCGACGGCGTGGTGGAGCGCGTGGACCTGAACCGGGCGGTCTCCCGTGTGGACATCGAGGAGATCATCGCGAAGGTCGACATCGACGGCGTGGTCCAGCGGGTGGACATCGACGCCATCGTCAAGCGACTCGACCTGGCCTCACTCACCGACGAGGTCATCACCGAGGTGGACCTGCGGGAGCTCGTTCGCGAGTCGTCGTCGTCGATCACCGGGGAGGCGGTCGACGCCGTCCGGGTCCAGGGGATGCACGCCGACCGGTTCGTCAGCAAGTTGATGGACAAGGTGATGTTCCGCAGGGCCGGGCGCGACCTCGCCGGTCCAACCCCGGGGGTCCCGCCTGCCCCGGAGGCCCCACGCGCGCCGTCGGTTCCCGTCGAGGAGCCGACCACGCCGCTCGAGCCGGGCGCCGCCGAGGACGACGCGGAGACGATGGATGCAGACGCCGGCCCAGACCCCGTCCCCACCGCCTAGGAGCCGGGCGCACGCCCGGCGGTCCCGCGCCCTCGCCCTACAGGGCCAGCGGGCCGGGTTCGTCTCGCGCCTCTCGGCCGACGCCATCGACGCGGTCGTCGTCCTGGCGATCCACGTCATCGTGATCATGGTGCTCGCTGCGATCCGCTACCTGTTCACGCGGCACTTCAGGCTCCCGAACCCCCCCACGTGGGTCACCCTGGCGACCTACTGGGTCATCGCGCTGATCTACCTGACCTCTGGCTGGGGGACGACCGGCAAGACGCTCGGCAAGCAGCTGGTGGGCGTCCGCGTGGTGCGGGCAGACGGTGCCCGGCTGGGGTCCGGGCCGGCGTTCGTCCGGGCGCTGCTGTATCTCGTGTTCCCCGCCGGCCTGGTCTGGATCCTGTTCAGCCGGCGGAACGCGTCGCTGCAGGACCTGCTGGTCCGATCGATCGTGCTGTACGACTGGTCCTACCGGGTGGTCGAGGTGACGGCCGGGACTTGAGCGCTACGCCGTGGCGTACCGGCGCCGGCCGGTCACCGTTCCGCCGGTCCAGTGCGCGACGTCGAACAGCGCCCCCACCACCACGAAGAACCATCCCCACCCGCTCACGTGGTTCACCGGGTTCCAGGCCAGCACGTAGAACAGCGTGGCGTACGGAAGGAGGATGAGACCGAGCAGCGGCAGGATGAACCCCGAGAAGGCACGGTCGACGAGGTTCGTGAAGATCCACAGTGCGCCGAGCGCGATCCGCGGCGTGAACGCGGCGATCAGAGCGAACAGACATCCCATCGGGTTCGTCCCTCCCCGGACTCGAGGGCCCCATCGAACGCCTCCCTCGACGGACCGCCATCGTCCCGATCGGACGATCCGGGTCAGGTGCCCGGCAGCACGTTGATCGCCCGGGCGACGACCAGGATCGCGATGACCAGCGAGAGGGCCGCTTCGAGCATCAGCGTCATCTTCGCCCAGGTGCTGACCGGGGCGGTGTCGGTGGCGCTGAACGCGGTCGCCGTCGAGAACGAGAGGTACAGGTAGTCGGGGTACGTCGGGAACCACTCGGCAGCGAGCCGCTCGGGCATGGAATCCTCCTGGAACAGGAAGCCGACATCCCGCCCCGCCCCCACCGCCCGTTCGGCCGGCCCGCCCCGGTCGAGCTCCCAGTACCACAGGCTGAACACGATCACGTTCGTCACCCAGACCATGGCACCCCGGCCGAGGAGTGCGGTCGCCGAGACCCCGCTCCGCCCGTCGATGATCTGCACGCTCAGGAGGAGGACGGCACCCATGGTCACGGCGGTCATGAATGCGATGAGCGCGATGGTCTCGCGGCGAAGCGTTCGGGACCTCCGGTCGATACGGCCGGGGTCGCCGACGATCAGGAGGACGAGCATGACCACCTCGACCACCGGGATCAGCCACCAGAGCGCGATTCGGCCCTGCTTCGGCGTGATCACCTGGAAGAAGGCGACGGCGATCACCGCGGTCGCCATCGGCCATCGCTGCTCGGCCAGGCGCTTCGGTGGATCCCGGGGCGATCCCGGGTCGTCCCCGGCCGGTTCGTTCACGCCGCCGGGGCCGGCTCGGCCTTCTCGCGCTCGCCTGCGCGAAGCGCCGTGAGCCACCACAGCACCGCCGCGAGCAGCAGCCCGATCACGACGACCGACGCCCAGTGGATCCCGAAGATGGCCAGAAGGATCAGCGCCACCCCCGACGCCGCGGCCACCAGCACGTCGTACCGGTCGGCGACGAACCGCGCCAGCTGCGTTCCCCCGCGTTCCTGGACCGAGACCCGTCGGGTCGACTGCACGACCCGCACGACCCACCTCGGGCGGCCGGCCAGGTAGGCGATCACCGCGAGGGCCACGGCGACCCACAGCACGACCGAGCCGACCGCGCGGAGGTTCTGGCCCATGACGGTCGCCACGTCGTGCGCCGCGCTCTTCGCCCCGGAGCTCTGCAGACTGCCGACCACGTTCCGGATCACCGCCCGCAGGATCAGCCCGCCGAGCACGAGGGTCCCGGCGATCGCCAGGCCGAGCTGCACGAGCGTTCGCCGGCGGTTCATCGACAGGATCACCGCCAGGGCGAAGCACAGGACCGCGAGCACGATGAGGACGACGATGAGCTTGTCGAACAGCTTCGCCGCGTTCTGGTAGGCGTGGAGCTGCTCCGAGCTCATGACCGGGATCTGGCCGAAGTCCGGCGGTAGGCTCACCCCGAGCGCGGTCGCCAGCAGCTGGCGGGCCGCGTCGGGCAGGATCCCCGTCGGGATCTCCGGGATCGTCACGTTCAGGCCGACCAGGTCGGCGGCACCCTGGGCAACCCGGCGGAGGATCTCGGCGACGATCGGGATCGTGTTCAGGGTCACGGTCGGGCCGGTGGTGCTGAGGTTCGGCAGCTGGGAGTAGTCCCCCTTGATGAGGGCGACGAGCTTCCCGTGGGCCGTCACGACCAGCTTGTTGAACAGCTCCCGGAAGCTGTCCGAATGGAGGTAGTCCTGCACCTTCTGCTGCACGAACCCCTGGGCGGCCGAGGTGAGGGGGGCAGACAGGGCTTCGAGCCGGCTCCCCAGGTCCCCGGGGAGGACGGACTCGAGGAGGCCCAGTGTTCCCTGGATCCTCCCCCGGAGGTCGATCGCCTCGAGCGCCTGCACCGTCAGATACGTGGCGAGCGGGTCGAGGACCTGGCTGTCCGAGGCCACCGGCGTGACGACCGCGGTGAACTCGCTCTCGTTGTACACGGAGCGGTGGACCCACACGCCGATCACGCTCGCCAGGGCGAACACCGCGGTGAGGACCACCATGACCACCGACGCGATGCGCCGGGGCCGGTGCCGGCCCGACGGATTCGCGGGCGCCGCGTCCGGCGCCGTGGTCGCGGAGGCGACCGCTGGGTGCTCCTCGGTGGTAGCGGCCGGCGCCTCGTCCGGTTCCGGATCTGCGGTCGGGCCCTCGTCCGGCTCCGTCCCGTCGCGCTCAGCCCCAGTGCTCTCGTCTTCGCTCACGGCGATGCCACCTCCCGACCGTCTCCGGTTCCCTTGCCCGATTCTCGGCCGTCGTCTGAGCGAGCGTCATCGCGCCGGCGGCATGAAGCCTACGAGGGCGACTCGAGGGCACGGTCGAGGTCGTAGCCGATCATCGCCGCGAGGTGGGGGGCGGCGGCCACGGCTCGCGGGATGCCCACGAGCGGTGCGGCAGCGATCAGACACCCCACGATCTCCTCGCGCGTCACACCGGCCGCGAACGCCTGATCGACGCTCCATTGGTACACGACCGACGGCGCGTCCAGGGCGAGCAGTGCCGCCAGGCGGATGACGGCGTGCGTCCGGGCGTCGAGGCCCGACATCTCGAGGTTGTCCTCGTCGCTCCCCAACATGGCCTCGATGCACCGTTCGTCGTGCAGCAGCAGCCGGAGCAGCTTCTCGCCGGGATCCATGGCCACCCCCGTCTCGGGTGACACGGCCATCATGGCCGTCCGCTATCTACGGTCCGTTCCGGGCGGCGCGGGTTCATCACCCCATGGGAATGAAACTGGCGCTTCGAACAGGACTACACCGCGAGGAGGCCGTTCTGCCGAGCCGCCTCCACGGCCTCCGAGCGTGAGGTCACCCGAAACTTCCGGTAGATCGAGATCGCCTGGGTCTTCACCGTATGCCGCGAGACGAACAGCCGGTCGGCGATCTCCCGGAACGAGTAGTGGGTCGCGAGGAGCGGCAGGAGACGGAGCTCCGCCGTCGTCAGCGAGGACCCGCCGACGAACGTTGCCCGGATCGAGGTCATCTGGGCGTGAACCCGATCGGCGTCGCCGCGCAGCACCCCGAGGTCGCGGCGGAGCGCGAACAGCGATTCGAGCTCCCGGAGCATGCTGCGTGCCCCCGCCGAGTCGGTGAGCATCATGTACGCGCGCGCGAGCTCGAGGCGAACCTCGACCGCGAGGAATGGGATGGCGTGGGTGACGTCGCCCCGGCGGCGCTGGGCGCCGGCGAGGTGGCGCTTGCCCGTCGGAAGGTCCCCTTGGTGGAGGGCGACGCGGGCCGCGAGCACCTCCACCAGCACCGACGTCACGTCGTCTGTGAGCCCGGCCTCCCGCACGACCATGAGTGCGCGCCGGACGAGGTCCTCCGCCGCGAACCAATCGTCCTGCTCGACGGCCAGCCGGGCCCGTTCGGCGAGGGCGACCACGGCCGCCGGGTACGTGCGCTGGTCCATGGCGTGCTCGAACGCCTCGACCAGGAGGGGATCCGCGTCCTGTCCGGCGCCCTGCAGCCGGCGGGCAACCGCCTGCAGCACCAGGCCGGCCGATCGGCCCCCGGAGCGTTCTGGGAGCAGGCCCATAGCGCGTTCCGCGTCGCGCTGCATCCGTTCGGGACCGCTGCGGCACTGCGCCGCCCGCAACAGGCTCAGCGCGCCTTCGACGCGCTGCCGCTCATCGGGGTCGAGGTCGGGGAGGCCCCGTTCGGCCACCTCCGCCCACCGCTGCGCGGTCGTCGCCCGCCCGAGGTTCGCGTGCAGCCACGCTCCGCTGACGGCGACCCCCGGGTAGCGCTCCAGGAGCTCGTGCTCCGCGAACCATTCGAACCAGGGGAGGAGCGTTCGGTCCCCCCCGTGACGTTGCATCCGGGACGCGTGTCGTTCCAGCAGCCGTGCCGTGAGGTCGTGGTCGCCGAGCTCCCGGGCGTGTTCGAGCGCCTCCTCGGTCCTGCCCTGGCCCTCGTACCAGGCGGCCGCCCGCCGCAGCAGCTCGCGCGCCCGGTCCGGTTCCTTCCGGTCGAGGTCGGCTCGGAGCAGCTGGCGGAGCATGCGATGGTAGCGATAGCGCTCCCCGTGCTGGTCGAGCGGAACGAGGAGCATGTTGCGGCGGGCCAGGTCCTCGAGCACCCGGGCGGAACCGGTTCGTTCGAGGACGGCGTCGCAGTCCGGGCCGGACATCGTGCGGAGCACGGAGGTGCGGGTGAGGAACGAGCGAAGACTCCTCGGGAGGTCAGCCAGGAACTCCGACCGCAGGTACGCGACGACGGCGTCGGTCTGGCGGAGATGCCGGATCGTCGACCGACGGTCGAACCGGTCCCGCTGCAGCGTGAGCCCGGCGAGGTGCAGCGCCGCGGGCCAGCCCTCCGTGAGCTCCCCGATCTCCTCCGCCTCTCGCCGTGACAGCCCGGCGCCCATGTGGCGGAGCAGCGCCTCCGCCTCGTTCACGGTCATCGCGAGATCACGGGCACGCAGCTCCGCAACGCGGTCGTCGGCGCGGAGCTGCGCGACGGGCAGGGCCAGCGCCGGCCGCCCCAGGACGAGCACCTGCGAGCCGGGCGTCAGGTTCTCCGCCACCGCCATCATCGCCTCGACGCACCCCGGATCCCGAAGCAGGTGGGCGTCGTCGACCACGAGCACGAACGGCTCCGGCGCCCGGCGGACCGCCGACGCGACGGCGACGGCCGTGGCGTCGGTGCCGTCGACCCGTGCGGCCGGACTGACGGACGCCAGGGCGGCGGTGAGGGAACGCAGCAGCACGATCGGGTCGTCGTCCCGTCGGTCGAGCGTGAGCCAGGCGAACGCCCGGCGGTCCCGGCCGGCCCACTGCGCCGCCAGGGTGGTCTTGCCGAAGCCGGCGGGCGCCACCACCGTCACGAAGGGGACGTCTGCCGTCCTCCGGAGCGCGGCCAGGAGGGCCTTGCGGGGAACCGTCCGCGCGGGAATCGCCGGCTGGGCGAGCTTCGACTCGAGCGGGGGGGCAACGGCCTCGGAACCGCCCCCGTCGACGGACCGCAACGTGTGTGCCCGAGCGCGCACCCGACGCCCGGGAACCACGCCCGCAGCCTTCGTGGGGATGGTCCCGGCCGCGCCGGACGTCCCGTTCGCCATCGCGGTCCTCCCTGTTCGAAACCGATCGCGGGCTCCGGAACACGTCCACGGACGGGATCCCCCGTCCGTGGACGTCATCGTCCGATGTGGGCGAGGACGAGCGCATCACCCTGCAGGGTGAACCTGGCGGCGGACGCGGGGTGATCGTCGATCGCAGACGTGCCCCATCCGGCCAACCGATCGCGAAGGCTACCGGTCGACGTGGGCCGGCCGCCCCCCGGCCAGCCTGGCCAGGTCGGCGACGGTGGACCCCGCGAACAGACGGACGGTCGGACGGTGCACCGCGGGCGGCCCCGGGGCGCGAGGCGGGAGCCGCAGTCGGAGCGCGGCCGGCATCGACCGGAACTCGAGCGGTGGGTCCATGACCAGCGCCTCCCCGTCGACGCCGATCTCCGCGGGGCGCGACGAACGGATCTCGAACTCCCGCGCCGTCCACTGGAGCAGGCCGGGAAAGCGGTCCATGTGCCCCGCCGCCTGCAGCACGAGCAGCCGCTCCCACTCGGCCGCGCTCCCGATCCGGGCGGTCGCGATGCCGAGGACGCCGCCGTCGAGGTGCTCCCTGGTGCCGAGCCCGGCCAGCGACTCGAGCCGGTAGGGATTGTTCGAGACCATGATCAGTTGGGCGTTCCCGCGTTCGGCGCCATCCGGATCGGTGAAGCGGAGGTCGAAGTCGGCGGCCGCGGGCCCCAGCATCTCGGGCAGCATGGCAGCCGACGTCTGCAGCTTGGCGTCTCGGTACTCGGGCGACTGCACGATGCGCGCGTACAGCCCGAGCGACGCGTTGTTCACGAACACGCGGCCGTTCACCGTCGCGAGGTCGACGCGGCGTTCGAGGCCGTGGACGAAGGCGTCCAGCGCGCCGACGACGTCGAGGCGGTCGACGCCGATGTCGAGGGCGAAGTGGTTCCGGGTCCCGGCCGGGATCACGACCATCGGGACGTTGTGGCCGGACGCGAGCCCGGCCACCAGGGCCTGGCTGCCGTCGCCGCCGGCCATGCCGACCACGTCCGCGCCGCGGGCAATCGCGTCCCGGGTGAGCGCCGCCAGGTCGTCGCCCGGCCGCAGGACGATCGGTTCGATCCCGCGTCGCCGGCACTCGTCGACGAGGTGGAACCGTTCCACCTTCCCCCCGCCGGACCTCGGGTTCATCAGCAGCACGGGCCGGGTCGGGGCCGGGGCCGGCTCGGCGACCGACAGCCAATCGCTCCGGCTCCGGGGGTGCAGCGCCAGCCTGGCCGCCCCGACGGAGATCCCGACTGCGGCCAGCGCGGCCGCGACGCGCCACCAAACGACGTCTGAAGCGAGCACGGTGGCGAGGAACGCGGCGAGCGCCAGTACCAGGACCAGGACCGCGACCGTGCGGGCCCATCCCGCCCGCGAGACCGCGTACCAGCCGGCCAGCCCGAGGACGGCCATGCAGGCGATCCCGGCCAGGATCGGTCCGAGGTCGCTCGCCACGCCCACCGCCGCGATCGCGAGGGCGGTCGCGAGCGCCACGAGGGCCACGATCGCCTCCGCGCGCTGCGCAGCGGTCGGGCGGCCGGCGCTCATCCGTGGCTCGCCCCCGAAGACGACGACGGCCAGCGGCGCGCCGTGAAGCGGGGGGCGCCGGCCGGCCGTCGGTCGCGATTCGAACGGATCAGGCTTCCGTACCCTGGCCGTGCAGCGCCTCCTGCAGCTCCTTCTCCGTCTCCTTCGACAGCGAGGACTTGAGGACGGTGCCGCCGTACTTGCTCATGGCCTCCACGGCCTTGTCCGGCGTGACCTTCTCCACCACGATGAACAGCGCCGAGGTGCCCGGCTGGAGCATGTCGCGAACCTGATCGATGAACTCCTTGTCGAGCCCGGTCTTCTCGATCTTGCCCATGAGCGCCCCGAGGCCAGCTCCGATCGCCATCCCGAAGAACGGGACGAAGAACAGGATCCCGAACAGGAATCCCCAGAACAGCCCCCAGGTCGTCCCCGCACCGACCATGTGGTGGTTGGTGGTGACGCGGATCTTGCCCTCCTTGTTGCGGACGATCGCGGCGACCGCGTCCGGCTGGATGATCAGCTCCCCCGCGAGCCGGTCCACCTCGTCCATCGCCTCGATCGCCGTCGTCTCGTCCGGGTAGCCGATCGCGACCAGATCTGCCATGTGCGATTCCTCCTCCGTGCTTCGTATGGATGTGTTACCGGTCGGCGAGCTCGCGCCCGTGGACCGTCACGGCGTAGATGGCGATCACGTCGAGGGCGATCACCAGGACGGACCAGACGGGATAGGCCGAGGAGAACACGAGCTGGGTGACGGCGTTCACTCCGAGGACGATCACGGCCATCACCCGCGCCCAGGACCTCCCCGAGATGAGCCCGAACCCGGCGAGCAGGACGAACACGCCGACGATCAGATGAACCCAGCCCCAGGCGTTGTAGCCGGTCACGAGCACGCCGCTCGGCGGGGTCGTGAAGAACGACTCGTCGAACAGCGCCACCGACCCCATGATCAGGGTGAAGATCCCGAGCAGGATCATGATGCTCGCCGCGAACAGGATGTAGCCGCCCCACGCGGTGACCTCCTTCTTGCCCGCGAGCGGGTCGTCCGCCGCGGACCGGTACGGTCCTCCCGGAGCCATCACACCTCCTTTCGGAGCCTTCCGAACGACGCGACCGACTGGCCGCGCCACATGGTGGCGATGCAAGCGATCGGACCAAACCGCCTTGATGCCGGACATCGCACCATCGGGATGAACTTCACTTCGCTCCGGTCCGGGGCGTCCCCGGACCAGCCGCCCCGGTCCCCGAGCCGGGTATCGCCCCGACGGGATGGTGGCGATGCGTGGGGGAGTGTCGTTTGATACGTGAGCATCCGGGCCGGTACCGGCGGACGGGACGGGAGAGGCAGCCATGGAGGAACGTCCGGGTCGCAGGGGGCACGCGGTGGTGCGGGACTGGGCCAATCGCGGCTCTCGATCCGGCGGCAGCCGGTTTCGCGAGCTGACCTCGACGAGGAGCTTCGGCCTCGTGCTCCTCGGGCTGGCCCTGTCCTACGGGCTCTCGGTCGCGCTGTCGGGCACCACGATCAGGAAGCAGGGCGCCTCGATCGTCATCGTGGCCCAGATGGCCACGGTCCTCATCGCCCTCCGGGCCTCCCAGGCCCGCCCCGTCATCCGGGGCGTGGCGTTCGCGGCAATGGCGTTCGCGGTGATCGCGGCGGTCCTCAACCTCCTCGGAGCGGGCAAGGAGCCGTCCGGGTGGGTGTTCGTGGCCGGCGGACTCATGTTCTTCGTCACGCCGCTCTCCATCCTGCGCTCGATCGTCCAGAGTGGGACGGTGGACCGGGAGGTCGTCCTTGGGGTCATCGATTCCTACCTCATGATCGGCATGTTCTTCGCCTTCTCCTACCGGGCCATGGGCCTGTTGCAGAGCGGTCCCTTCTTCGGACCGGGCGGAGAGGGCACGACCGCGCAGGACCTCTTCTTCAGCTTCACGACCCTGACGACCACCGGGTACGGCAATCTCGTGCCCGCGGACAACCCCGGCCAGTCGTTCGCGGTGCTCGAGATGCTGATCGGGCAGCTGTTCCTGGTCACGGCCCTGGCCAAGATCGTGAGCGCCTGGCGTCCCACGCGATGGGGCTTGAGCGCGGCGGCCCGGCCCGAGCCGGATTCCGCGACGCCGGTCCGGGGCGGGCCGACCGATGTCCGCGACATGAGCGACCTGATGCCGCCCGACGACGAGGGCGAGCCGCCCGCGGGGGGATGACCGCCGGCCGGGTCGTCCCGGCTGCCGTTGCTTCGGTCGAATTTCACCCCGTATGGGGGACAAGAATGCTTGCCAGCACCCGGAACATCGGTTCACGCTGGCGGCGCGCAGGCCGTCTGGGAGGTTCACGTGCGCGACAAGCGGGCGAAGCGGATCGAAGAGCTCATCGAGCCGTTGCGGGTGGCACCGGGCTCCAAGGTGCGACTCGCGCGCGACTTCGATCCCGGCTATCGGGCCAACTACGTGAAGAAGAAGGACGGCGATGAACTGCTCCGCAAGGGCGTCGAGCTGCTCGCCGAATACCAGGATCGCCTGGCGGCGCAGGACACCTGGGGCGTGCTCGTCGTGCTCCAGGCCCTCGACGCCGCAGGCAAGGACGGGACGATCCGCCACGTCATGAGCGGTGTGAACCCGCAGGGGGTCTCCGTGCACAGCTTCAAGGTGCCGTCGACCGAGGAGCTGGACCACGACTACCTGTGGCGCTACGCCAGGAACCTCCCGAACCGCGGGGACATCGCGATCTTCAACCGCTCGTACTACGAAGAGGTGCTCGTGGTCCGGGTGCACCCCGAGAACCTGGTGCGCCAGCGGCTGCCGAAGTCGGTCCGGCGAAGCGGGGTGTGGAACCGGCGGTTCCACGAGATCAACGAGTGGGAGCACTACCTGGTCGACAACGGCTTCAAGGTGGTGAAGCTGTTCCTCAACCTGTCGAAGGAGGAGCAGCGCCGGCGGTTCCTCCGCCGGATCGACCTCCCCGAGAAGAACTGGAAGTTCTCCGCGGCGGACGCGCACGAGCGGTCGTACTGGGACGACTACCAGAAGGCGTTCTCCGACATGCTGTCGAAGACCAGCACCGAGTGGGCGCCCTGGTACGTCATCCCCGCGGACCACAAGTGGTTCGCACGGATCTGCGCGTCCGCGATCCTCACCCACACGCTGATGGACATCGACCCCCGGTACCCCGTACTCGCCGACGACGCCCGCGGGGCGCTCGCCGACGTGAAGGTCGAGCTCGAGGCGACGGCGCCGGAAGGCGCACCACGCGACCCGTTCGCGGCCGAGATGGAGGGCAAACGCCCGTCGAAGAACGGGAAGCGTCGGTCGAAGAACGTGCAAGCTGAGGCGGGGAACGGTCAGGAGGCATCCTCGGATCAGGAGGCATCCTCGGATCAGGAGGCATCCTCGGATCAGGAGGCATCCCCGGACGGGGAATCGGCCCCCGCGGTCGAGGTTCCCGGCGAGGGCACCTGAGATGGGTAGAGCCATCAGCGCCTCCACCGAGCAGCGGGCCGGGGGAGCGCAGCCCACACCCTGGTACTCGCTCACCGCCGAGGAGGTCACGGCGAAGCTCGGGGCCGACTCCGCCAACGGGCTGTCGGCGTCGACGGCCGCCGAGCTCCTGCGGACGGCGGGACCGAACGCGCTCCCCGGCGAGCCGCCGGTCCCTGGCTGGAAGCGGTTCCTCGCCCAGTAC
Source organism: uncultured Actinomycetes bacterium (assembly GCA_963772375.1). Lineage (GTDB taxonomy): Bacteria > Actinomycetota > UBA4738 > UBA4738 > JACQTL01 > DATBHM01. The sequence goes on along the minus strand of CAVYXG010000007.1, from coordinate 60,014 downwards.
CGCAGCTACATGCAGATCATCCTGGTGGTCGCCGCGGGGGTGTCGTTCGTCATCAAGGAGTTCTCGACGGGCGTGCTACTCCTGCTGATCACGCTGCTCAACTCCGTCATGGGGCTCCGCCAGGAGGGCAAGGCGGAGAGCGCGATGAACGCGCTGAAGTCCATGATGAAAGCGACGGCGAGGGTCCGCCGCGACGGGGTCGAGTCGGAGATCCCCGCCGAGGAGGTCGTCGCGGGCGACACCGTGCTCATCGCCGCGGGGGGTTCGGTGCCGGCCGACGGCCGTATCGTCGCCGCCAGCGCCCTGCAGATCGACGAGTCGGCCCTGACCGGCGAGAGCACGCCGGCCGCGAAGGGCGCGGAGACGCTGTCCGGCGACCATGTCGACCTCGGCGACCAGACCAACATGGCGTTCATGAACACGCCGGTCACGCACGGCAGCGGCACCATGATCGTCACCGGCACGGGCGTCGACACCGAGCTGGGGAGGATCTCGGGGATGCTGGCCGCGACGGCCCGGGAGCAGTCACCGCTCGACCGGGAGCTCGATCGGCTCACGCTCTGGATCGCGGCGGCGGCCGGCCTCACGATGATCGTGATGTTCGTCCTGGGCCGCGCCCGTGGCGGGGCCTGGGACGCGCTGTTCACGAGCGCCGTGGCCCTGGCCATCGCGGCCATTCCCGAGGCCCTGCCCACGGTGAGCCAGTCGATCCTGTCGCTCGGCGCGGTCGACCTCGCGAAACGGAACGCCATCGTCAAGGACCTGCCGTCGGTGGAGACGCTCGGGTTCACGTCCGCGATCAACTCGGACAAGACCGGGACCCTCACGATGAACCAGATGACGGCGGTCGAGGTAGTGGACGCCACCGATCGGTACACGATCTCCGGAACCGGGTACGAGCTCGGGGGCCGCGTCCACCATGCGGCCGGGACGTCTGCCTCCATCGAGGGCGCGATCCTGCCCTACCTCGTGGCGAACGACGCCAAGCTGGTGGACGGCAAGGTGGTCGGCGACCCGACGGAGGGCGCGCTGCTCGTGCTGGCCCACAAGGCGGGGCTCGACATCGACGCCACCCGCGAGGCCATGCCGCGGCTCGCCACGCTGCCGTTCGACCCCACTTACAAGCTCATGGCCACGTTCAACCGGGTGACGGACGGGGCCGGGAAGCAGGTGGTCCGGTGCTTCGTGAAGGGCGCGGCCCCCGCCGTCATTGACCGGGCCGGAACCGCCCGGTCGAACGACACGACGATCCCCTGGAGCGACGACCTCGCCGCGCGCGGCGAGGAGCAGATGGTCCGGATGGAGAACGACGGGTACCGGGTGATGGCGGCGGCGTTCCGGGACCTCGACCCCGCTGAGTTCGACGCGGGCGGCAACCTGCTCGACTACGTCACGGACCTCGAGATGACGAGCCTGGTGGGCATGGTCGACCCGCCGCGCGCGGAATCCAGGGATGCGGTGGCCAATGCCCAGGCGGCGCACATCCGGGTCCGCATGATCACCGGTGACGATGTCACCACCGGCGCGGCGATCGCGAAGCAGCTGGGGATCCCCGGGGAGGCCATGCTCGGGGCAGACTTCGCGGCCCTGTCCGAGGACGAGCGCCTCGCGCGCATCGAGGACATCGGCGTGGTGGGCCGCGTGGCCCCGGAGCACAAGGTGCTCCTCGCCGACACGCTGAAGAAGAAGGGTGACGTGGTGGCCATGACCGGCGACGGAGTGAACGACGCCCCGGCCATCAAGGCCGCCGACATCGGGATCGCCATGGGGAGCGGCACCGACGTGGCGAAGAACGCCGGCCGGATGATCCTGTCCGACGACAACTTCGCCACGATCGTGTTCGCCGTCGAGGCCGGGCGGAAGATCTTCGACAACCTGACGAAGTACATCCGCTTCGTCCTGGTGCTCCTGGTCACGTTCGTGCTGTCGTTCCTGGGGGCGAGCCTGTTCAACATCGCCGCGGGGGAGCCGTTCACCTCGGCCCAGGTGCTGTGGATCCACTTCGTCGTGAACGCCCCGTTCGGCTTCGCGCTCGGGTTCGACAAGGAGACGCCGGGGTTGATGTCGCTGCAGCCGAAGCCGCGTGGGACGTCGGTGCTGACGCCGCGGCTGGTCACGAGCGTGGTGCTGGTCGGGCTGGTCATCACGATCGGGAACCTCGTCCTGATCGACATCGGGCAGTCCGTGTACGGCAACCTGGCAATCGGGAACTCCATCGCGTTCACGGCCTTCGCCCTCGCCCTGATCGTCGCGGCGTTCGAGTGCCGCAGCGAGACCGAGTCGATCCTCACGCCGGCCACGTTCGCCAGCAAGCAGATGAACTACGCGGCGCTCGGGGAGTTCGTGCTGGCGGTCATGGTCACCCAGTTGGACGGGTTCAACCGGCTGCTCGGGACGACGCCGATCAACTCCCAGCAATTCGGGTGGGCGCTCATCCCGGCGGTGGTGCTCCTCGCGCTGTGGGAGCTCGGCAAGGCCGTGGCTCGGCGCACCGAACGGGCCTGAACGAGGTCCGCGGACCGGGCGGGGTGCGGCGGGGGCCGCCGGGGGTGGCCGGCGGCCCCTCGCCCTTGGCTGGCGGTCGCGGCGTTCAGCGCGCCCCGGCCGCCTCCGCCTCCCGCCGGTCGGGGAGCTTCGACCGGCAGGAGCCCTCGGGGGTCCGGGTGATCCAGTTGTCGATCGGCTCGTGCGCGCGGATGGCGCGCCAGACATCCTCGGCCCGGATCGGCATGTGCAGGAGCTCGGCACCGATCGCGTCACCGATGGCGTTCCCCAGGGCGGGCGCCACGGAGATCATCGGGTGCTCCCCGACGCCGCGCGCTCCGAACGGCCCGTCCAGTTGCGGGGTCTCCACCGCGATCGAGGAGATCTCGAGCGGCAGGTCCTTCGCGGTCGGGATCTTGTTGTCGGTGAACGACGGGTTCAACAGGTGGCCCTGCTCGTCGTAGATGTACCCCTCGCAGACCGCGGTCCCGAGGCCCTGGATCATCCCGCCGATGGCCTGGCCACGGACGATCGCCGAGTTGATGACCTTCCCCACGTCGAACACCGACGCGATCTTGAGGAGGTCGTACTCGCCGGTGTCCGGGTCGACCGCGACCACGATGCCGTGCGCGCCGTAGGTCCAGTCGAGCGCGGGCAGACCCTGCCCGGTGGCCTTGTCGAGGTTGGTCAGGCCCTGCGCCGCGTACCGTCCGACCCCCACGAGCGGCCCGCCGATCGCGTTGCCGTTCGGGAAGGCGTAGCCGATCGACAGCTGCGCGAAGGTGACCGACTCGTCCGGGCGGTGCTTGCAGAAGATCCGCTCGCCGTCGTGGTCGAGGTCCTCGAGGTTCGCGCGGAGCGCCTGGGCCGCGACGTCGTAGGCCTGCCGGAGCAGGTCGTCGCACGCCAGCATCACGGCGTTCCCGGTGAGGATCAGGCCCTTCGACGCGACCGTCTGCCAGTCATACGGGTCCTTGTCGGTGTCCTTGTCGATCGTGACCCGCACCTTCTCGATCGGGAACCGCAGCCGGTCGGCCGCGATCTGGGCGACCGCCGTGGCCGAGCCCTGCCCGATCTCGGTGAGGGACACGTTCACGATGACCGAGCCGTCGGAGTTCATCTTGATGACGGCCGCGGTGGCGGTGAACGGCGGCATGGCCGGCGCCTTGTGCAGCGTGGCGACGCCCTTGCCGATCCTCCGTCCGGTCCGCGTCTGGTGTTCCTCCTCCTCGGGGGTGAGCGTCCCGTAGCCGATCGCCTCGGCGGCCGCGTCCAGGCAGTTCAGCGGGTCGCCGGTGTGCTCGGTGATGACCTCGCCGGTCAGGGTCACGGAGCCCGGCTTCAGCAGGTTGATGCGGCGGAACTCGAGCGGGTCCATGCCGATCGCCTTCGCGACGAGCTCCATGTGGCGTTCCAGGCCCCAGAAGAACTCGACGTGTCCGAACCCCCGGTACGCCGTGCCGTAGGGCTTGTTCGTGTAGATCGTGTACGCGTCGATCCAGGCGTTTGGGATCTCGTACGGCCCCGCGGCCGAGTACCCGGACGCGCGGGTGACGTTCACCGCGTAGTCGGCGTACGCGCCGGCGTCCCAGTACATCGTCATCTGCTGGGCGGTGATCTTCCCGTCCGAGCGAACGCCGGTCTTGATGCGGTACCGTAGCGCGCTCCGGCACGGCAGGAGGCTGAACTCCTCCTCCCGGCTCGCTTGGAACTTCACCGGCCGTCCGCCGGCTTTCCGCGACAGGCAGGCGAGGAGCGGCTCCAGGTGGATGCCGGCCTTGCCGCCGAACCCGCCGCCGACATTCGGCACGATCACCCGCACCTGGTTCAGCGGGAGCTTGAACGCGTGGCAGAACAGCTGCCGAACGGTGAACGGCGACTGCGCGCTCGTCCAGATCGTGACGTTGTCGCCCTGACGCCATTCGACGATCGCGACGTGCGTCTCGAGCGGGACGTGCTGGACCGACGGGTTCGTGTACTCGCGCTCGACGATCCACTCCGCCTCGGCGAACCCGGCCTCGACGTCGCCCTTCCGCAACTTGGAGAGGTTGGGGACGTTGGTCCCGGGCTGCGGCGAGAACGCCGCCTCGACGTACTCGTAGTCGCCGAGGTCGGGGTGCACGAGCGGCGCGTCCGGCTCCAGTGCCTTCATCTGGTCGAGGACGGGTTCGAGCACCTCGTAGTCCACCTCGATGAGGTCGACCGCCTCCGACGCGATCTCCGGCGTCTCGGCGGCGACGGCCGCGACCGCCTCGCCGAAGTGCCGGACGACGTCCTTGGCCAGGATGTCCTTGTCGACCACGTACAGGCCGAGCTTCTCGTGGAGCTCGCTGCCGACGAGCACGGCGTGGACGCCCGGCAGCGCCCCGGCCTTGGAGGTCTCGATCGACAGGATCTTCGCCCGGGCGTGAGGGCTCCCCTTGACCCGGGCGTGGAGCATGCCGGGCAGCGTCATGTCGCTCGCGTAGACCGCCTCCCCGGTGAGCTTGCCGACCGCCTCCACGCGGGGGTGCCCGGTGCCGACGTAGGTGTGCTGATCACGAGACATGCTGCAGCTCCCCCTTCGTGTCCTCGGTGAGCTGTCCGGACGCGTCGAGGACCGCCTCGATGATCTGCAGGTAGCCGGTGCAGCGGCAGAAGTTCCCCTCGATGCCGTCCTTGATCTCGTCGACGGAAGGGGTGGGGTTGGTCTTCAGCAGCTCCTTGATCGACATGATCATGCCGCTCGTGCAGAACCCACACTGGACGGCGTGGTTGCGGTCGAACGCCTCCTGGACCGGCGACAGCGCGCCGTCCGAGGCCTCGCCCTCGATCGTCTCGATCAGTGCGCCGTCCGCCTCGGCGGCGAGCACCAGGCAGGAGTTCACCGTGATCCCGTTCAGGTACACGGTGCACGCGCCGCACTCACCGGCGGCGCACCCCTCCTTGGTGCCCGTCAGCTCCAACTCCTCCCTGAGGAAGCGCAGGAGCGTTAGGTGCTCCTCGATGTCGCGCTCGTAGACGCGACCGTTGACGGTGACCGAGATCCGCATCACGCCACCTCCTGGTGCAGTCTCCGAACGAACACCTCGACCATGAACTCGCGGTACTCCTTGCTGGCCCGCACGTCGCTGATGGGCTTGATCGCGGCTCGGGCCGCGGCGACGACCGCATCGGCCTCGGCGGTCTCGGGCAGACCGTTCACCGACAGCGGCGTCGGGGCGCACGAGCTGATCCCCAGCCGGAGCAGCCCCTCGTGCTTCGACAGGGCCACGCCGACGATGCCGAGGTCGTGGCCGTTGATGCGCTTGAGCTTGCGGTAGCTCCCGCGGGTGCCCGCCGACTCGGGTGGGACCACGAGCCTCTCGAGGACCTCGTCCGGCTCGAGCACGGTCTCCTTCACTCCGGCGAAGAACTCCTGCAGGGGGACCTCCCGCCGGCCGCGGGCCGACGAGATGACCGCCCGCGCCCCCAGGCACAGCAGCCCGGGCGCCATGTCCGAGCACGGGGACGCGTTGACGATGTTGCCCACCACCGTTGCCCGGTTGCGGATCTGGTGCGAGGCCAGGTCCTGGGCGCACGCGGAGAGAATCGGGAACCGTTCCCGGATCACGCCACTCCCGAGGACGTCGGAGATGGTGACGGTGGGACCGATGGTGAGCCCATCGGTCCCGCTCCAGGTGATGCCCGGGAAGTCGGCGACCCTCTTCAGGTCGACGACCACCTCGGGATGGCGCAGGCCCATGCGGATGTCGCCGAGCAGGTCGGTCCCACCCGCCAGGAGCCTGGCGTCGCTCCCGTGGTCCGCGAGGAGGCCGTGCAGGTCCGCCCGCGTCACGGGAGCCCGGTACTTGAACGTGGTGATCATGCAGGCCTCCTCACGAACCTCGGCGCATGTGGATCGCCCCGCTCACCCGAGGTCGACGATGGCCGCCACGGGGCCGCCTCCCGACGGACCCTGGTGGACGGCTCCCACCGAGACGAACGCGGCAGGGTCGCCGGTCACGGCCGCGGTGACTCCTCCGACGGTCGCCTTGATCTGGCGGTGCCAGTGGACGTCGGAGTCGTCGAGCATGATGTTGCGCTTCCCGCGGATGCGCCCGCTGGGATCGGGCTCGCACTTCAGGAACACGTTGACGAGCCGCCCCTTGAGGTGCCGCGGATGCGGGCAGTCGGCAGGAAGGTCCTCGAGGCCGGCGTTCCGGATGGCCCTCCAGATCCCGTCCATGTCGAGCGCGTCCTCCATGACGGAGTGGCCGACGCGGTACCGGCCCCCGATCCCGGCGACGTTGCCGACGACCACGATCTGGGCGCGGTCGAGCTCGACGCCCGAGGAGCACGAGGCCACCGAGGAGTACAGCGACAGGTCCTTCATGACCTGGTCGTCGGAGGGCATCTCGATCTCCCCCAGCGCGACGGCGATGCCGAGCGCGGTGGTGCCGTTCGAGAGGTCCATCGAGAACCCGGTGTCCTCGGTCCACACCTCGTGGCCGCGGCCCCTGGCCTCGTTGATGGTCTCGAGGGTCAGCAGCGGGGTCTTGGTCTGGACGTAGTGCACGTCCTTGGGATCGGTGATCCCCGCGACGGCCATGGCCCGGTGGACGCCCTCGGCGACCTTCTCGATCATGGCGCGGTAGCCGATCTCCTCCGGGAGAATCTGGTCGCTCATGGCGACGCCGACGGACACGCGGGGCTCGTCCGTGACCGGCGCCTTCTCCGCGGGGACCTTGGCGAAGATCGCGGCGTGCGGGCTCAGCACGCCGTCCGTGCCGCCCGACCACACGAGGGGAACCTGGGCAACCTCCTCCTTCGTTCGCGTGCCCTTGGCGACCAGAACCTCGCGGAACGCGCGGTCGGCCAGGATCCGCGTGTAGTCGTTGACCCCGCCGTTGCCCTCGGTCTTCCCGATGCACGCGAGGACGTCGTCCGCTGCGAAGACACCCTTGTCGATGAGCTCCTCGAGCCCGGACGCGTCGGTGACCTTCTCGATCGGAACCTTTCGCACTTCGATGGGCATCTCCCTCACCCTTCCTTCCGTTGGCCGGCAACCCCGGCCGGCGGCTTCGCCTCGATTCGACGTGTGCCGCCCTCGCCGAGAGGTCACCGGCAAAGGCGGCGCACATCGCTTGACCCGACCGGGCGCTCGTTCGGGCGTGCTAGACGAGCACCTCGTCGGGGATCCGCATGACGCTGTTGGCTTCGATGACCTCCGCCGGCACGTCGAAGTCGAGCTCGGCCCCGACCATCTGCCGGACGTAGTCCTTCACGACCGCGTCCCAGTAGTCCTTGGTGACGTAGTAGACGCGGGCCCCGCCCAGCTCGTGCTGGTACTGGGGCCACGGGTATTGAGGCTGGGCCATGCCGAGACCCCACCGGTGCCACCCGTTGTAGCTCTCGTAGGTGGCCCACCACTCCGTGTTCTTCAGGATCTCGAAGGCGTACCAGGCCTTCGCGTAGTACATGGTGGCCCCGATGCGGCCCCCCCGGGCCAGCGCCATCGTGTGCAGGCTGATGTTCACGTCTCTGTCCCGCAGCCTGCCGTTGGCGAACCCCACCCACTCGCCGTCGATGAGCCCGACCAGCGTGTAGGGGTCCTTCAGCCGCTTGCGGTACCAGCCGGCGATCTCCGCGTAGACCCTTGCCCCGACGACGTCGTAGAAGTCGTGGTCGGCCTCCATGATGCGCTGCATGTAGCGCATCATCCCGGGGGCCTCCTCCAGCGCCGCCTCGCGGATGTACATGGTGCGCCCGTCCTTGAGGCGGATCGTCGCGCCGGGCCACGGTGCCATCCCCATCGACGGGGCCTGCAGGAGGGGCTCGATCTCCCGGACGTCCAGGGTGATCGTCTCCTGCGAGACCTTGGTGGGTGGTTCGAGCTTCATCTCCTTGCCCTCCTTCCCTCCGGGCCGCTCGATCCGTCCGCGGCCCGGAGGCTTCGTCTCGTCTCGGCCGTGCGCCCGTTCCACGGACGCCCGGTCCGGCTAGTTCGAGATCATGTGGGGCGTCTTCGGGACCTCGAGCGTCTGCCCGTTGTGCGTGGGCTCGACCGTCGGCTCCGGCTGCTCGGGCTGCTGGCCCTTGTGGATGCCGAACTTGGCGCCGAAGTGCATCAGGTGGTAGGCGATGATCGTCGCGAACGTGGCGATCGCGATGCCCGTGAAGGAGTAGTTGCCGTCCTTCGAGGTCCACGCGAAGTTCGCCGCGCCCATGATCACGCCGATCGCGGCCGGGAACAGGTTGACCGGGTCCTTGAAGTTGACCTTGTTCTCGACCCAGATCCGGCCGCCCAGGACGACGATCAGGCCGTACAGGACGGTCGTCGCGCCTCCCAGGACGCCCGCCGGGATGCTGACGATGATGGCCCCGAACTTGGGGATCATCGCGAGCGCGATCGCGAACAGGCCGGCCACCACGTAGGCGGCCGTCGAGTACACGCGCGTGGCCGCCATGACGCCGATGTTCTCGGCGTACGTCGTGGTGCCCGACCCGCCGCCGAGGCCGGCGAACATGGTCGCCAGACCGTCACCCATGAACCCCCGGCCCAAGGACCCGTCGAGGTTTCGCTGGGTCATCGAGGCGACCGCCTTGATGTGGCCGGTGTTCTCTGCGAGCAGGACCACGACGACCGGCACGACCAGCAGCACCGCTCGCCAGTTCCACTCCGGACTCGTGAAGGTCGGGAGGCCGATCCACTTCGCGGCCTTCCAGTTGTCGGCCAGGGCGAGCTGGTGCTGCGGCCATGCCACGAGGTAGCCGAGCACCACGCCGAGCAGGATCGAGATCCGGCCCATGAACCCCTTGAAGATCACCGTGAACATCAGGATCGCGGTGAGCGTGATGATGGCCGTCGCCGGCTGCAGCTTGAACGACCCCCACGCCACCGGCGCCAGGTTCAAGCCGATCAGCGCCACGATGGTGCCCGTCACGACCGGCGGCATGACCTTGGAGATCCATCCCGCCCCGAACCGGTCGACCCCCAGTCCGACCAGGAACAGCACCGCGCCCGCTGCGAAGATGCCGGACAGCGCGAGGGCGATGTTGCCGCCGGTCGACGCCGCGATGACCGGGCCGATGAACGCGAAGCTCGATCCCGTGTAGCTCGGCAGCCCCATCCGCTGGCCTCGACCCCTGGTGACGAGGATGAAGGTCAGGGTCCCGATCCCCGAGAAGAAGATCGTCGTGGTCGGCGGGAACTTCGTCAGGATCGGCACCAGGAACGTCGCGCCGAACATGGCGATGACGTGCTGCATGCCGATGCCGATGGTCCGGGACCATGCGAGGCGCTCCTCCGGCGCCACGACTGCGTTCGGCGCGATTTGCCGCCCGTCGCCGTGCACGGTCCACAACTTGAACTTCGCCATACCTGCCTCACCCCTCCCGGGGTCCGTCTCCGGAACCCTCAGGTCATCGGGTCCGCGCCCCGTTGCGCAGGGCCACTCGACGTGGGCAAGAGTCCGTCCCGCGCGAGCTTCGGATTAGGGAAAGGAGACCCGCGCTGTGCAGGCCGTTCGGTACGGACGGAGCGGCGGCTCAAGGGGCAGCATGTCCTCGACGTGGAGACGGGGACGGGTTCGGGGAGCTCGCGCCCCGCGGTGGCCAGCACGGCCGTCGCGGAGATGCTGCTCGGCCCGGCCCGCGAGGCCGCGGTCCTCGGGTCGACCGCCGCGGCCGCCTACCTCGCCTTCGTCGCCCCCCGGGCCGAGCCGGAGATGCTCGCCCTGCTCGCACCCGGCGCGGTCCGGCTCCCCATCGGGATGTGTCTGCCCGAGGGGATGCTCCCCGACGCGGGAACGCCCGCGGTGGTGGGCGACGGCGCGGTCGCGGTGGCGGGCGCCCGGTGGCGGCCGGCCAGGTGGTGGGATCCGCGCCCCCGCATCGACCGCTCGCGGGTGATGCGGTCGGGCGGCCGCCTGCTGGTCGCGCTGCTCCAGGAGTCCCCGACCTCGTTCGGGCTCTCGCCGGGTGTCGGCGTGGAGGTCGCCCGGGCGATGATCGGCGGCGACCCCGGGCCGGCGCTCGACCAGATCGGGCGGGGTCCCGGGCTCACACCCGCGGGCGACGACGTCGTGGCCGGCGTGCTGGCGGTCCTCGAGCTGACCGGCCGGTTGGACCGGGGGGCCGCACGGGCAGTCGTCGACCGCGCCTCGACGCACACCTCCCGGTTGTCGGGGGCGCTGCTGGCCGCGGCGAGCCGCGGCCAGGTCATCCCGCAGGCCGCGCGGTTGCTGGCCGTCCTCGCCGCCGCAGGCGGCGAGGACGGCCTCCACGCCACCCTGGCCCAGCTGTTCGCCGTCGGGTCCACCTCGGGACACGATCTCGCCCTCGGCATGGCCGGGGCGCTGGCCGCGGCCCGTTCGAACGAGATCGAGGAGGCCGCATGAACGTCCACGTGGAGCTTCGCCGGGGGTCGTACCGCGACTCGGTCGGCCTGATGCAGGCCAGCCGCGCGGTGGCGGCCCTCCCGGGGGTCGACGGCGCGGTCGTCGCCATGGCGACGCCGCTGAACATCGAGATCTACGAACGCATGGGGTTCGACCCGGCGGACGTGGCGTCGGCCACGCCGAACGATCTCCTGGTCGCCGTCCGCGCGACGGACGACGGCGCGCTCGGCGCCGCCGTTGCCGAGGTGGACCGCCAGCTGACCGCGCCGGCGGCGTCACGCGGGGGAGACGGGGCGGGCGAAGCACCGGCTCCCCGCACCCTCGGCTCCGCCCTTCGGGGCGGCGGTTCGCTGGCGCTGATCTCCGTCCCCGGCCCGAACGCGTTCGTTGAGGCGACGGACGCCATCCGGGCCGGCGCCTCCGTGATGCTGTTCTCCGACAACGTCTCGGTCGCGGAGGAGATCGCGCTCAAGGACGAGGCCGCGCGGCACGGCGTGCTGGTGATGGGGCCGGACTGCGGAACGGCCGTCGTCGGCGGCCTCGGGCTCGGCTTCGCGAACGCCACCCGACCGGGGCCGGTCGGGATCGTGGCGGCCTCCGGGACCGGCGCGCAGCAGGTGATGTGCCTGCTGGACGCGGCCGGGGTGGGCGTGTCGGCGGTGCTCGGCGTCGGCGGACGCGACCTGTCGAAGGACGTCCGGGGGCGCTCGACGCTGGCGGCCATGCGGCTGCTCGATCACCACCAGGGCACCGAGTTGGTGGTGGTGCTCTCGAAGCCGCCGGACCCGGCGGTGGCGGAACGGATCGAGGCGGCCGCCGCGGCCATGACGACTCCGGCGATGGTGGCGTTCGTCGGGCGGGGTCGTGAGGACCTCACGGCGATCACGATGAAGGCGCTGGCAGCACTCGGCGCGCCGGCGGCGGAGCCGAAGGAGTGGCCGGCGCCGTACGACCGGGGGCCGCGGGCGGGGTTCGTCCGGGGCCTGTTCTCGGGCGGAACGCTGTGCGACGAGGCCATGGCCATCGCGGCGGCGACGCTCGGCCCGATCCATTCGAACACCCCGCTCGAGGCCGACTGGGCGCTCGGCGGGGAGCTGCGGTTCGACGGCCACCTCATGATCGACTTCGGCGACGACCGGCTGACCCAGGGCAGGGCGCACCCGATGATCGACGACACGCTCCGGCTGGAACGGCTGGCCCGGGAGGGGGCCGACCCGGCGTGCGCCGTCGTGCTCCTGGACGTCGTCCTCGGGTACGGGTCGCACCCCGACCCCGCCTCGTCGCTGGCGCCCGCCGTCGCCGAGTCGCGCCGGGTCGCCGCGGCGGACGGCCGCGACCTCGCCGTCGTGGTCGCGCTGGTCGGATCGGCCGGTGACCCCCAGGGCGTCGACGCCACCGCGGAGGCGCTGGCCGCGGCCGGCGCCAGCGTGCACCTGTCGAACGCCGCGGCCGCTCGCACGGCGGTCGCGCTCGTGGGAGGAGGAGAGCGATGACCACCGAGTCGCCGGAGCTCCGGCTGGAGCTCGACGAGACACCCGAGGTGGTCGCCGTGGGCGCGGCCATGTTCGCGGACGCGCTCCGGCAGCAGGCCGTGGAGCCGAACGAGGTGCAGTGGGCCCCGCCGGCGGAGGGCCTCGGCCCGGAGCTGACGGCGATCGCCCGCGACCCCCGCTCCGCCGGGGCGGCAGCGTCATCGGTCGCGAAGCTCCTGGCCGTCCAGCCCCGGTGGAGCGACGTCCGGCCGGCGAGCGACGCCCTGGGACTCGGTGCCGGGGAGTTCCTGCACGCCGGGCCGCCGATCGAGTGGGCGGACGCCTCGGGGCCGGTTCGCGGTGCGATCGCCGGTGCCATCGTGTACGAGGGCCTGGCCGCAACGATCGAGGAGGCCGAGCGCCTCGCCGCGTCGGGCGGGATCTCGCTGGCACCGTGCCACTCCCGGGGCGCGGTCGGACCGATGGCGGGCGTGGTGAGCGCGTCGATGCCGGTGTCGGTGATCGAGGACGTCGCGAACGGCGGCACCGGGTTCTGCACGCTGAACGAGGGGCTCGGCAAGGTGCTCCGGTTCGGCGCCTACTCGCCGGACGTGATCGTTCGTCTCCGCTGGCTCCAGCGGGTGCTGGGCCCGTTGCTCGCGGAGATGCTCCACCGGCACGGTCCGGTCGACCTGGGATCGCTCATCGCGCAGGCGTTGCAGATGGGCGACGAATGCCACAACCGGAACCGCGCCGCGACCTCGCTGCTGCTCCGCGAGATCACGCCGGACCTGTTCGAGAGCGGTGCATCGACGTCGGACGCCCTGGCGGCGTTCCGGTTCATCTCGGGGAACGACCACTTCTTCCTGAACCTGGCCATGCCGGCCGGGAAGGTCGCGGCCGACGCCGCGCGTGACGTGCCCGGCTCGCCGCTCGTGGTGGCCATGGCACGGAACGGGACGGACTTCGGCATCCAGCTGTCGGGGACGGGCGACGAGTGGTTCACTGCGCCGGCGCCGCTCGTCGAGGGTCTGTTCCTGCCCGGGTTCGGACCGGAGGACGCGAACCCGGACCTCGGCGACTCGACGATCACGGAGACGAGCGGCATCGGCGGGTTCGCGATGGCGGCGGCGCCGGCGATCGTGCGGTTCGTGGGCGGGGACGCGGCGGACGCGATCCGGAACACACAGCGGATGTACGAGATCACGATGGCCGAGCACCCCATGTACCAGATCCCGGCACTGGGATTCCGTGGAACGCCGACCGGGATCGACGTCACGTTGATCGCACGGACGGGGATCGTCCCGGTGGTGAACACCGGCATCGCGGGTCGGGAGCCGGGCGTCGGGCAGGTCGGCGCCGGCCTGGTCACGCCGCCGATCTCGGTGTTCGCGGACGCCGTGCGTGCCCTCGCCGCCCGCGCGGAGTCGCCGGCGGCGGCCTGAAGCGGACCGCGTCCGGCGAGGCCGATCGGCTCGCGCCTCCCTGCGCGATTCGTCGCGGCGCGAACCGGAGGACCCGGAATCGACAGCTCCTCGGATGATCGGATCGGCGTTCGGGGCGTAGCCTGCCGACGGAGCGCGTCGCACACGGGAGGCCGAGATGGAGGTTCCGCTTACGCCCCTGGAGTTCGCCCGACGGACCAGGCGTCTGTACGGGGAACGCGAGGCGGTCGTCGACGGCGACCTCCGCCTCACCTACGAGGGCTTCTTCGACCGGTGCGACCGGTGGTCATCGGCCTTGCACTCGATGGGGGTGCACCAGGGCGACCGCGTCGCGTACATCGCGCCGAACACCCATGCCCAGCTGACGTCGTTCTACGCCGTGCCGCAGCTCGGCGCGGTGCTGGTGCCGGTCAACTACCGCCTCACGGGGGACGACTTCGCGTACATCCTCGGCCACTCGGGTGCCTCGGTCGTCTGTGCGCACGCCGACTACCTCGACGCCGTCGACGGCATCCGATCGGAGCTGCCCGAGGCCCGACACTTCGTCGCGCTGGAGGGCGGGCCGCGCGACGGCTGGATCGACCACGAGGAGGCGCTGGGGAGCGCCGACCCGTCGTTCGAACGCCCGCCGATCGCCGAGTCGGACCTGCTGACCATCAACTACACGAGCGGCACCACGGCCCGCCCCAAGGGCGTGATGATCACCCACCGCAACGCGGCGATGAACGTCATCGGGACCCTGCTCCACCTGCCGATGTCGGTCCGCGACCGCTACCTGTGGACGCTCCCGATGTTCCACGCGAACGGATGGACGTACACCTGGACGGTCACGGCCGCCGGCGCGACGCACGTCTGCCTCCGACGAGTCGAGCCGCCGAAGGTGTTCGAGCTCGTGCGCGACGAGCACATCACCTGGATGTGCGCCGCCCCCACCGTGCTGATCTCGCTCGCGAGCTGCCCGGCGGGGGACCGGGGCGAGGTGCCGCCGGGCGTCCACGTCGCCACCGCCGGCGCGCCGCCCGCCGCCGCCACGATCGAACGCCTCGAGGGCGACATCGGCTGGGACGTCACGCAGGTCTACGGCCTCACCGAGACGGCGCCGTTCATCACGGTCTGCGAGCCCCGCCCCGAGCACGACGACCTCGACCTCGCCGCCCGCGCGGAGGTCAAGGCCCGGCAGGGCGTCGAGCTGATCACGTCCGGCGAGCTGTCCGTCCACGGCGAGGACGGGAACGAGGTCCCCTGGGACGGGGAGACGATCGGCGAGATCGTCGTCCGGGGGAACGTCGTGATGGACGGCTACTACCACGACCCCGAGGCGACCGAACGCGCGATGGGCGACGGGTGGTTCCACTCGGGCGACGCGGCCGTGATCCATCCCGACGGCTACGCCGAGATCCGGGACCGCCTGAAGGACGTGATCATCTCGGGCGGCGAGAACATCTCCTCGGTCGAGGTGGAGGGCTGCCTGCTGCGCCACCCGGCGGTCCAGGAGGTCGCCGTCGTCGGGCTGCCGCACGAACGGTGGGGCGAGTCCCCGCACGCGTACGTCGTGCTCGGTCCCCGCGCGGAGGCCTCCGAGGAGGAGCTGATCGCGTTCGTCCGGGACCGGCTCGCGCACTTCAAGGCGCCGAGCGGGGTGACGTTCGTCGAGGAGCTGCCGAAGACGGCGACCGGCAAGATCCAGAAGTACGTGCTCCGCCGGGGCGCGCCGAACCTGGCCCGTCAGTAGCCGCGGCGTCCGGGCGCGCTGCTCCCTTGCGTTTCGAAGCGGCGCCGCAGGTGTACAACCATGCGGTGACCGGCCGAGGACGAGTTCCGTGATCGACCACGTCCGCGGGGGACGGGAGGCGCGGCTCCGTCTGCAGGGCCGCCTGGCCGGCCTGCTGTTCGTCGGAACCGGCGTGCTCGGCGCGGCCACCATCCCGCTCACCCCCTCCGACGCGAACAAGCCCGCCCTGCTGCTGATCGCGGTCGTCGCCGTGGCGATCGGGGGCGCCGTCCTGGCCTCCCCGTGGGAACGGTGGCCCCGCTCGCGGACGCTCTGGCTGGTCCCGCCGGCGTTCGGCCTGATCGCCCTGACGAACGTGTACGGGGGATCGGACCCCTTCTCGTTCGCCGTGTACTTCGTCGTGGTGTTCGTATGGATCGGGCTCTGCCACCCCCGCTGGACGTCGCTCGCCTTCGCGCCGCTCGCGGCGATCGCCTACGTGCTGCCGCTGCTGACGTTCGCGGACAGCACGCTCTCGACCGCCATCGGCTCGGCGGCCGTCGCCATCCCGGTCTGCGTGCTGGTCGGGGAGTCGCTTTCGTGGGTGCTGGGGCGCCTGCTCCACGTCGAGCGCGCCCTGGAGGAGGAGCGGGCGGTGGCCTCCCGCCTGCGCGCGGTCGACAACATGAAGAACCTGTTCCTGTCCTCGGCCTCGCACGAGCTCCGGACGCCGATCACGATCGTCCGGGGACACGTCGAGGTGCTGGGCGACCGGCCGAGCGAGCAGGAGCTGCGGGAGACCACCTCGCTCGTCATCGACGAGCTCGACCGGATGGGCCGGCTCGTGGACGACATGACGGTGCTCGTGCGGTCGGAGGACCCGGAATTCCTGCGGCCCGAGGAGGTCGACCTCCACGAGTTCACGGCCGACGTCGCGGCCAAGGCCGAACCGCTCCTGGGGCGGAGGTTGCGGGTGCGCCGGCCGCGCCGTGGCGCGCTCGTGAAGGCCGACCCGCAGCGGCTCACGCAGGCCGTGCTGAACCTGCTGAAGAACGCCGCCGACCACGCCTCCGGGCCCGTCGACCTGCGAGTCGGCGACGAGCCCGGCTGGTGGCGGATCGACGTCGGCGACCGTGGGAAGGGCGTCCCGCCCGAGGACGTCCCCTCGATCTTCCAGCCGTTCCGGACGGGCGGCGGGTCGGACGGCACGGGCCTGGGCCTCGCCATCGTCCGGGGGATCGCGGAGGCACACGGTGGCTCGGCGGGCGTGGACGAACGGCAGGGCGGCGGATCGCGGTTCTGGATCCGTCTGCCACAGTGAACGTCGTGTGGGGGCGCCGGTGAGGCTGCTGCTCGTGGAGGACGAGGACCGCATCGCGTCGTTCGTCCAGAAGGGGCTCGCGGCACACGGCTACACCGTGGAGCGCGTGGCGACCGGCGCGGAGGGATCGGCCCGGGCGGCCTCGCGGGAGTTCGACCTGCTGATCCTCGACCTCGGGCTGCCGGACGCAGACGGCCGCGACGTCCTGCGGGCGTGGCGCTCGCGGGGCGTCGAGACGCCCGTGCTGATCCTGTCAGCTCGCGGCGAGGTGCGCGACCGCGTCGAGGGCCTCGAACTCGGCGCGGACGACTACCTCACCAAGCCGTTCGCATTCGACGAGCTCCTCGCGCGGGTGCGGGCGCGGCTGCGGCCGGGTCCGTCCGGCGACGCGACGACCGTGCGGCTCCACGACGTGCAGCTCGATCTCCGCACCCGCCGCGTCACCGTGGGGGAGCGCTCCGTCGACCTCGCCCCCCGGGAGTTCTCGCTGCTCGAGACCTTCCTGCGGAACCCGGGCCAGGTGCTCTCTCGCGAACAGCTGCTCTCTCGAGTCTGGGGCTACGACTTCGACCCCCAGTCGAACCTGGTCGACGTGTACGTCGGCTACCTCCGGCGCAAGCTCGGGGACGGTTACATCGAGACTGTTCGCGGCGCCGGGTACCGCCTGGTCGCCGAGCGCTGAATCGGCGAAGGCGGTCGCTCCCCCGACCTCCGGATCCCGATCCGGCATTCGCGTCTTCCTGGATGAGAGCTCTCTCATCGGATTCCCACGGACGCTTCACGAGTGCCGGGAATGAATGCGATCACTCCAGAGGGTCCGGTGCGAACCCGACGACGGTCGGGCCGCGGGCCCCACGTGAGGGGGGGAGGGGGAAGGGTGGCCTCGCCCGCGAGGCCGAGGCCGTGCCCGCGGCCCTTCCCCCTCACCGCATCCTCACCGCATCTGCCTGCGCCCCGCCGTCCGCCGCCGCGACGCCCGCCGCGGCGGCACGCATCGGGCAGGGAGCGGGGCCGGCCGAATCAGTCGTCTGGAGGTCGGGGCCATTGGACCGGGGGGATACCGGGTCTTCTGCGTCGGCAGCTTCGGGCCGCCTCGGGCAGACTATGCGCGTGACCGATCCCGAACCCGGGACGGACGCCCCGATCCTCGCTGCCCGTGCATCGAGTGTCGGGGCGATCCGGGAACCGCTCCCCGGCGAGCGCCGGGTGGCCGTCACACCCTCCTCCGCGTCCCTGCTGGTGAAGGCCGGCTTCGACGTTCGCGTCGAGTCCGGGGCCGGCGTGGACGCGGGATACGCCGACCCCGCCTACGCCGGCGCGGGGGCGAGCCTGGTCGACCGGGCCGCCGCCCTGGGCGCCGACGTGCTGCTCCGGGTGCGGGCGACGTCCTGGCCCGAGGGCGCGGAGCCGCGGCAGGGGGCGGTCGTGGTCGGCCTGGGCGATCCGCTCGGCCGTCCCGAGGATGTGGAAGCGGTGGCGCGTGGAGGTGCCACGCTGTTCGCGCTGGAGCTGCTCCCGCGGGTGACGCGGGCCCAGCCGATGGACGTGCTCTCCTCCCAGGCCACGGTGGCCGGGTACAAGGCGGTGCTGCTCGCCGCCGAGGCGCTCCCGAAGATGTTCCCGCTGCTCACGACCGCCGCCGGGACGGTGACCCCCGCCCGGGTGTTCGTGGTCGGGGCCGGCGTGGCCGGGTTGCAGGCGATCGCGACCGCCCGCCGGCTGGGGGGAGTGGTCGAGGCGTACGACGTCCGGCCGGCCGTCCGCGAGGAGGTCGGGTCGCTGGGGGCCCGGTTCCTGGAGATCTCCCTCGACACCGGCGGGGAGGGCTCGGGGTCGGGAGCGTACGCGCAGGAGATGCAGGAGGAGACGCTCCGCCGCCAGCGCGAGCTCATGGCGACCGCGGTCGCCGGTGCCGACGTGGTCATCACCACCGCGCAGGTTCCCGGGCGGAAGGCTCCGGTCCTCGTGACCGCCGAGATGGTCGATGGGATGGCTCCGGGCGCGGTGGTCGTGGACCTCGCGTGCGAACAGGGTGGGAACTGCGAGGTGACGAGGTCGGGAGAGGTGGTCGTGACCGACCGCGGCGTCCGGGTGATCGGCCCCGCGAACATCACGTCGACCGTCCCGACCCACGCCTCGCAGCTCTACGCCCGCAACCTCGCGAACTTCCTGCAGTACGTCGTGACGGAGGGGGAGCTGCGGGTCGCCGCCGACGACGAGATCGCCACCGGAACGCTGGTGTGCCACGGCGGCGAGGTCACCCACCCCCGCGTGCGAGACGCCCTCGCCTCGGAGAGGACGCCGGCATGAACGAGGCCCTCACCAACTCGCTGTTCATCTTCGTACTGGCGGCCTTCCTCGGGTTCGAGGTCATCCGCCGCGTGCCGAAGCTGCTGCACACGCCGCTGATGTCGTTCACGAACGCGCTGTCGGCGATCGCGCTGGTGGGCTCAGTCGTGCTGGCCGGTTCGAACCAGGGGACCCTCGCCACGACGCTCGGCGTGATCGCAGTGACGGCCTCGACCATCAACGCGGTCGGCGGGTTCCTGATCACCGACCGGATGCTGCGGATGTTCAAGCGTCGGGACGACCGCCCTGCCGGACCCGGTGCGCCGGGCGGCGGTGGCGGCGGTTCGGGCGGCGGGCCCGTGACGACCGGCACCCCCGCCCCCGCCACCGCGGCTGCGACCTCGAAGGATGGGCAGGGGTCGGCTCCGCACCCAGTGGCTGACCCGAAGGCGGCGTCATGAACGAGCACGCGATCCAGCTGGCCTACCTGGTCGCGGGCGTGCTGTTCGTGCTCGCGCTGAAGTGGCTGTCGTCGCCTCCGACCGCCCGCCGGGGCGTGCTGGCGGGGGAGATCGGGTTCGTCGTCGCGGTGGTGGCGACGCTGCTGCGCGCCGAGATCATCACGTACCAATGGATCCTCATCGGGCTGTTCATCGGGACGGCCATCGGGATCCCGCTCGGCCTGTTCGTGCCCATGACGGCCATGCCCCAGCGGATCGCGCTGTCGCACGCGTTCGGCGCCCTGGCCGCGGCGCTCGTCGGGATCGCGGAGTTCTACCTCCGGACCCCGCACCTTCCGAAGACGACCATGACGGCCATCGGGATCGAGGTGGTGCTGGGGTCGCTGACGTTCACCGGCTCGCTGATGGCCGCCGGCAAGCTCCAGGAGGTGCTGCCCCAGCGGCCGATCACGTGGCGTGCCCAGAACGTGATCAACCTGTCGATCCTCGCAGTGGCGCTCGCGATCGTGGTGGTGCTGGTCACCGACCCCTCGCTGAAGGCCCTGTTCCCGGTGATGGTCGCGCTGTCGTTGGTGTTCGGCGTGCTGCTGATCATCCCGATCGGCGGCGCGGACATGCCGACCGTGATCGCCCTGTTGAACTCCTACGCGGGGCTGTCGGGTGCGGCGATGGGGTTCGCCATCGACAACAAGATCCTGATCGTGGCCGGCGCGCTGGACGGAGCGTCGGGGTTCCTGCTCGCGGTGATCATGGCGCGGGCCATGAACCGGTCGTTCCGCAACGTGATGTTCGGGGCGTTCGGCAAGCTCCAGACCGATGCCGGCGCCGCGGTGCAGGGCAACGTGATCTCCGCGACCCCCGAGGAGGCCGTCGAGATCCTCAAGATCGCCCGGCTCGTGATCATCTGCCCGGGCTACGGGATGGCGGTGGCGCAGGCGCAGCACATGGTCCGCCAGCTGTCGGACGCGCTGGTGGAGCGGGGCGTCGAGGTGAAGTTCGCCATCCATCCGGTGGCGGGGCGCATGCCGGGGCACATGAACGTGCTGCTGGCCGAGGCGAACGTCCCGTACGACCAGCTGTTCGACATGGACCAGGTCAACGCCGAGTTCCCGCGGGCGGACGTCGCGCTCGTGGTGGGGGCGAACGACGTCGTGAACCCCGCCGCGAAGAACACGCCGGGCTCGCCGATCTACGGCATGCCGGTGCTGAACGTCGAGGAGGCGCAGACCATCATGGTCATCAAGCGCTCCATGGCGCCCGGCTTCGCGGGCATCGACAACGAGCTGTTCGTGAACCCCAAGACCACGATGATCTTCGGCGATGCCAAGGCCGTGGTGGGCCAGCTGGTCGAGGAGCTCACCCGCTCCCGCGCGACGCTGTAACGATCACCCGCAGGCGGTCAGCGTTCGTGTCAGCCGGCTTCGCTGTCGGCGTGGACGCCGGCCATCATCAGGCCGATCGTCTCGCGGCTCGTCGTGGCGGGGTCGGCCTCGCCCACGATCTCGCCCTCGTACATCACGAGGATGCGGTCGGAGAGCGCCAGCACCTCGTCGAGGTCCTCGGACACGATGAGGATGGCCGTTCCCGACGTTCGCTGGTCCATCAGCCGCGAGTGGATGTACTCGGCAGCGCCCAGGTCGACCCCTCGCGTCGGCTGCGACACGAACAGTACCCGCGGCGAGGCCGACAGCTCGCGCGCCAGGATCAGCTTCTGGATGTTCCCGCCGGACAGGTTCCGCGTGGGCGTGTCGAGCCCCGGCGTCTTCACCCCGAACGCCTCGACCAGCTCGGCGCACCGGCGGCGGATGTCGCGCGACCGCAGGAATCCCCACCGCTGGTAGACGGGGTTCGTGCTGTCGACGAGCATCAGGTTGTCGGCCACCGTGAACTCACCGATCACGCCGTCGCGCATCCGCTCCTCCGGCACGTAGCCGAACCCCGCGGAGCGCACCCCGGCCGGCCCCCGCCCGGTGACGTCCTCGCCGTTCACCACGACGACGCCGGACACCACGGGCCGCAGACCCGCGATCGCCTCGGCCATCTCCCGCTGCCCGTTCCCCGACACGCCGGCGATCCCCACGACCTCGCCAGCGTGCACCTGGAACGACACGTCGTGCACGATCTCGGTTCCCCGGTCGCCGCGAACGGTCAGCCCTCGCACGGACAGCCGCGTCTCCGCACCCGGCGGATCGACGGGCCGCGGGACACCCTCCACGTCGCGGCCGACCATCAGGTTCGCAAGGTCCCCCCGTGTGACGTCCCCCGGCAACACGGTCCCCACGACTCGCCCGTCCCGCAGCACGGTGATCCTGTCGGAGAGCGCGAGCACCTCGCGGATCTTGTGCGAGATGAACACCAGCCCCCGGCCGTCGTCGACCATCTGCCGGAGGATCGCGAAGAAGTCATCGACCTCATTCGGCGTCAGCACGGCGGTCGGCTCGTCGAGCACCAGCAGCGTCGCGTTGCGGTAGAGCGCCTTCATGATCTCGACACGCTGGCGCTCCCCGACGGAGAGCTGCCAGATGTACGCGGACGGGTCGACCTGCAGCCCGTAGGCCTCCGACAGCTCGCGGATCCGCGCGGACACGCGATCCAGGTCCGTCAGCGGCCCCCGCGACGACTTCAGCCCGAGCGCCACGTTCTCCGCGACCGTCAGCGACGACACGAGCATGAAGTGCTGGTGGATCATCCCGACGCCGTGGCGGATGGCGACCGACGGCGACGAGATCGCCACCCGTTCGCCGTTCAGCACGATCTCGCCCGCGTCGGCCTGGTACAGCCCGTAGAGGACCCGCATCAGCGTGCTCTTGCCGGCACCGTTCTCCCCGAGGAGCGTGTGCACCTCGCCGGCCCGCACGTCGAAGTCGACCGCGTCGTTGGCGAGCACGCCCGGGAACCGCTTCGTGATCCCGCGCATCACGAGCATGGGGGTGTCGCCCTCCCTGCCCGTCGAAGCGGTTCCCGGCGTGTTCGCGTCCATGCTGAGCGTCCCCTTACGACGTCTTCTCGGTGACGCCCGTCTTGATCGAACCGTCGATGATGCCGGCCACGGCCGCGTCGCCCTTGGCCTTCACGTCCGACGGCAGGTTGAACTGCGGGTTGTACTCGACGACCTCCCCGCCGTTCTTCAGGTTGATGTCGTAGCTCTGTCCGCCCTTCGTGCCAGCGCGGATCTTGTCGATCATGTCCTTGAGCACGACCTCCCAGTGGTAGACCTGCGAGGCCACGACGATGTCGGGAGCCAGCGAGGTCTGGTTGGACTGGGTGCCGAACCACGGCACGTTCGCGCCCTTGGCCACGCCGACCGCTCCGACGACCATCTGCGCCGATCCGGTCATGACGTCCGCGCCCTGGGCGAGGAACGTCCGCGCGGCCTCGGCCGCCAGCGCCACGTCGCTGAACGAGCCGGTGTAGTTCACGTTCGCCTTCACCGACGGGTCGGTAGCGGCGATGCCGGCCTTGAAGCCGTCGACGTACAGCTGCGCGTCGCCGACCTCGATCGGGCCGATGATCCCGACGCTCTTGCTCTTGGACAGGGCCGCCGCCATGACGCCCATGGCGTAGCCGCCCTCGTCGGCCGAGGCCGAGTAGGCGAACACGTTCGGAAGGCCGAACGTGTCACCGGCCGTCCCCCACGCGAACGAGACGTCGGGGTATTCCGGCGCGATCTGCTGGATCGATCCGCCGAACTGCGACCCGTGTGCGATGACCAGGTCGTAGCCCTGCTTGGCGTAGTTGCGGATCGCGCTGGCCGCGTCGTCGACCACGAACAGGTTGTCGGAGATCGCGACGTCGAGGTTCTCCGAGGTCTTGAGGCTGTTGACCGCGTCCACCATCGACTGCGTGAAGGCGAGGTCGTTCGTCGCCGACGGGGCGACGATCGCGACCTTGAGCGGGGTTGCGGCCGAGCCGCTGGTCTGGGTGCCGCTCGTCTGCGTCCCGCTCGTCTGGGTCCCCGTGGTCTGCGTGCCGGACGTCTGCGTGCCGGTGGTCGGGTTGGATCCCCCGCCGCTGCTCCCGCACGCGACCCCGACGACGGCCAGGATGGCGGCGACCGCCAGGATCCTGGTCCACCTGATCCGAGTGTTCATATGGTTGCCCCCTTTCGGGCTTCGTGCTCCCTCTCCGTTTCCACCGCATCGCTCCCGAATGCGTTCGTGTTCCGTCGTTCGAACCGGATGCGCTCACCCCCCTCGCTCGTAGGGCTTGGCCAGCGATGCCGGCTGGCGGAACCGCCGAGCCACGACCACGAGCGCGATCACCGTGATCACCGCGGGCGCCATCGAGGCGAGGTCGGAGACGCTCGGCGGGATGATCCCGAGCGACTTCCACTGCAGGACGATCGCGGCGATCATCCCGTACAGCAGCGACCCGGCCAGCACCCCGTACGCACGCCAGGCGCCGAAGTACACGAGCGCCACCGCGATGAATCCCTGCCCCTGCGTCAGGTTCTGCTGGAAGATCCCGAGCTCGAGCGCGAGCGACGCGCCCGCCAGCCCCGCGAGCGTGCTTCCGAGCAGCACCGTCGAGTACCGGATCCGGTTGACGCGGACGCCCAGGCTGTCCGCGGCCGCGGGGTTCTCGCCGATCGCCCGGATCTTCATGCCATACGTCGTCCGGTTCACCATGAACGTGATGACCGGCACCAGCAGGAACGCCAGGTACACGAGCGCGTTCGCCTGGAAGAACATCTTCCCGATCGTCGGGATGTCGCCGAGGCCGGGGATCTTCACGACCGGGAGCGTGTCGACCGGGACGGGCGTCCCGACCAGCTTCTGGAAGAGCAGGTCGCTCATCCCGAGGCCGAACAGGAAGACCCCGATCCCGCTGATGCCCTGTTCGGCCTTGAGGGTCACGCTCACGACGGCCGTGACGAGGCCCAGCAGGCACCCGATACCGATGCCGACCACGATCGAGAGCAGCAGGGAGTGGGTCTGCAGCTGCGTGTAGTAGGCCCCGAACGCGCCGAGCAGCATGATCCCGTCCACGCCGAGGTTGAGGACGCCGCTCCGCTGGGCCACGGACTCGCCCAGCGAAGCGAAGAGGAACGGCGTGGACAGGCGGATGCCGGACGCCACGGTGGCCGTCAGCACGGAGAGCGTGAAGAACTGCCTCATTCCAGCTCCACCTCCGGGGCGGGCGGCGGGTCGAGGGGCGGGGCGGCGCGATCGGCGCCCGGCGTCGAAAGGGGCCGCGCCGTCGACCGCGGCCGAACCTTCACCGGCGAGGCCGCCAGCACCCGCGTGAGCGGACCGGCCGCTTCGAGGCGCTCGCGCGACCGCCGCCGGACGTACTCGATGGAGACGACGAACACGACGACGAGCCCGTTCAGCGCCACGATCAGCGCGGTGGGCACCTGCACGGCGATCTGTAGCGTGTTGCCCCCCACCAGCAGCCCGCCGAACACGAACGACGACAGGATCGTCCACAGCGGATGCAGGCCGCCGAACAGCGCCGCGACGATCCCGTTGAACCCCGCCGAGCCCGTGAACCCGGTCGCCGTCCCGTCGGTGACCATCCGGTGCGAGGCGCTCCCGAACACGAGGATCGCGCCGCCCAGCCCGCACAGGGCGCCGGAGAGCGCCATCGCGAGCGTCATGGTCCGCTTGACCGGCATCCCGGCGTAGCTCGAGGCCTCGCGCGACAGGCCGACGGCCCGCAGCCGGAACCCCAGTCCGGTCCGCCACAGCAGGACGTACGCTGCGCCGGCCGCCAGCACGGCCACGATCACGCCGAGGTGGAGCTGGGTGCCGTGGATCAGGATCGGGAGGTCGGCGTTCGGCGACAGCCGGCGGGTCTGGGGGATGCGGGCGAACACGTCGGACTGGGTGTTGTCGATCAGCGGGTGGGCCAGCAGGAAGTTCATCAGCTGGACCGCGACGATGTTCAGCATGATCGTCGAGAGGATCTCGTTGACGTTCAGGTAGGCCTTCAGGGCGCCGGGGATCGCGCCCCACAGCGCGCCGCCGACCAGTCCTGCGAACAGCACGAGCGGGATGAGGACTGGGCCGGGAAGACTCGGGAACGCGAGCGCGGTCACCGTGCCGGCGAGCCCGCCCATGACGAGCTGGCCCTCGCCGCCGATGTTCAGCATGTTGGCCCGGAACGCGATGCAGATGCCGGCGCCGACCAGCAGGATCGGCACCGACTTCACGGCCGTGTCGACCAGGCTGTCGAGGCTGCCGAACGCCCCCTGGAGCAGCGCCCGGTACCCCTCGAACGGGTTCGCGCCGAGCGCCCACAGCATGAAGCCCCCGACGATCAGCGCGGCGAGCGCGGCGAGGGGGAGCGCGAACCAGTTGATCCACCGGTGCACCCCGCCGGGGCGCAGGCGTCTCCTCCCGGCCCCCCCGGGGGGCTCGTCCCCGGGCGGGGACGTTCCGGTCCGGACACCCACCGAAGCCTCACCCGCTCCCATCTCGGCACGTCCCCTCGGATCGCTCCCTGCGAGGAGCATGCGGGGGAGGCTCGTGAGGGCAACTGGGGCGATGGTCCCCCGCCCCGGGGGTCGCTCGACCCGTCGGTGCTCGGGCGGCCCCGTCCGGGCGGCGCGGTCCGCGGAGTTGCCGGTTCATGCGCCGAACCGGGCGACGTCCGCCGTCTCGCGGGCGATCGCGGCCCGGACCCTCGGGGGCACCGTCCGGAAGGGGAGGACCTCCGGTTGGCCGGCGTCCGCACGGCGCCAGGTGCCCGCGGCGCGACCGTCGACCAGGAGGACGGGGTGCAGCCACCCGCCGCCGCGGTTGATGCGCCGCCAGTCGGCCGCCGACGCGGCGAGGTCGCGGTCCTTCCAGCCCAGCAGGAACTCGTCGAACGACGGCACCAGACGAACCACGTCCTCGGGTTCGTCCGCGCCGGACGACCGCAGCGACCACATCGGGCCGCGGCGGGTCGGCGTCTCCAGGAGCTTCGGCGCGATCGAGCGCCACGCCCGCGACGCGTCCCCCGCCCGCAGTCCCGACCACGCGGCGAGGTCGGCCGGGGTGGCTGGCGCGTGCGCGCGGAGGTACCGGACGGCCAGCTCGGCGAGCGCCGCGTCATGCTCCAGGTCCACGGGCGTCCCGTCGAGCCAGTCCCGAACCAGCACGAACGTCGGTGTTCCATCGCGGTCCGGGCCCCGGCAGACGGTGGCCCCCGCCGCGGCGAACCACACCAGATGGGCGATGGCCTGTCCCTCGGTCTGGATCCCCGCCCGCTGGAGGCGCTCCGCGAGCTCGGCGCGGGGCAAGGGCCCGTCGCGCCCGAGCGCCCGCTCGATCAGCCGAACGGCCCGGTCCTCGTCGCCCGGCCGCACCCGCAGCTGACGGAGCCGGCGCCGGGCATTGGACAGGCGGGGCTCGGTCGTGAGGGGCACGAGCCACCCGAGGTCGGCTGCGGAGATCAGGTGGAGCGTCCCGCGCATGGCCCACGTGAGGACGATCGAACGCGTTCGGACTCGTGCGCGGTCGACGCCGGTCGCGGTGATGCCCTCCGCCCGTGCCCGGAGCGCGAGGGCCGCGGCCGGCGGCACCTGTGCCTGCACGCCGGTGAGGTGCCGGACCAGGGCGGCCGGCCCCGAGCGCTTCGGGCGATGGAGCAGCTGCGACGCGACCCGGCGCCGCCGGATCGCGACGTCGGTGAACGGTTCAGTCGTCGGCTTCGTCCGGCCATCATGTCGCAAGCCGCGTGAGGTCGTACACGGTCACGCCGCCAACCGTCCGCGCGGTGAAGTTCGACTGCACCCACTCCGCGATCCGGTCGCTCGAGCGGCTCCCGCCCATCTGTCCGCCGAACCCGCCCGCGCCGACGAACCAGTGGATGCGGCCGGCGCGGACCATGGCCTCGAACCGCGCCAGCGTCGGGTACGGATCGCTGCCGTTGAACCCGCCCACTGCGAGGATGGGTTCGTCCGACCCGAGCTGCAGCCCGGCCGCGCCGTTCGACCCGACGGTCGCGGCCGCCCAGTCGTACGAGCGGGCGTCCTGCCGGAGCAGCCTGGTCAACGCCCGGCTCGGCGTGCCGGCGTCGAGCAGCCCGCCCAGGCCGCCACCGCCGCCGGGCCCGATCCCGCCTGGACGGAACCCGCCCCCCGGGCTGAGCCCGCCGCCCGATCCGGGCGGCGCACCGGGGATCCCGTTCCCGCCCGGAAGGCCGAACCCGCCGCCCCCCGGGAACCCGCCCGGTCCAGGGCCGGCCAACCCGCCCGGCCGGCCGAATCCCCGGGCGTCGGCGACGGCGGGGCCGGCCGACGGGATCGCCCCCGTGTGGGGGGTCGCTGCCGTGTCCAGGGCGTACGCGGCGGGCCCGGCCAGGCCCGCCACGAGCGCCGCGACTGCCACAGGCACGGCCACCATCCGCGGCGCCCGGCGGTTCGTCATCAGGAGCCCGACCGCAGCCGCGAGTCCGGCCACCAGCACCAGCGTCCGGAGCCCCGGCAGCCAGGAGGGGCTCCGGTCGAGCAGCACGTACGACCACACCGCGGTCCCCGCGACCGCCGCAGCCAGCACCGCGCGCGCGGCACGCCGGTCGCGGTTCCGCCACATCGTGACCGCACCGATTCCCACGAGCGCCCCGATCGCCGGCGCCAGGGCCACCGTGTAGTAGGGGTGGATGATGCCCCTGGCGAAGCTGAACACCAGCCCGGTCACCACCAGCCACGACCCCCACAGGAGGACCGCGGCGCGGCGGCGATCGGTCCGCGACGCCCGTCGCGAGAACCACAGCAGCGCGACCATCGAGATCAGCGCCGCCGGGATCAGCCAGGCGACCTGACCGCCGAACTGCGAGTTGAACATCCGGCACCAGCCGGTGGGCCCCCACATACCCGACCCGCCCGCGCCGCCGGGGCCTCCGCCGACGCTGCCGGTCTCGTTCCCGGAGAGCCGTCCGAGCCCGTTGTAGCCGAACACCAGCTCGAGCACGCTGTTGTGCTGGGAGCCGCCGATGTACGGCCGGGCCGACGCCGGCCACAGCGTGACGATGGCCACCCACCACCCGGCGGCGGCGATCATCGCGACGCCCGCCAGGAGCGTCTGCCACAACCGCCGACGCAGATGGGCCGGCGCGGCGACGAGGTACACCAGGGCGAATCCCGGCACCACGACGAACACCTGCAGCATCTTCGCCAGGAATGCGAACCCCACCAGCGCCCCCGCCGTCACCAACCACCCGGTCCGGGCGTGCTCCAGCGAACGCGTCAGCGCGTACGCCGCGCCGACCAGCAGCAGCACGAGCAGGGCGTCCGGGTTGTCGAACCGGAACATCAGCACCGCGACCGGCGTGAGCGCCATCACGGCCCCGGCGATCAGCGCGGCGCCATGAGAAAAGTGCCGCCGGACCGTCGCGTACAGCAACCCCACGGCGGCCACACCCTCGAGCGCCTGGGGGACGAGGATGCTCCAGGAGTTCACGCCGAAGGCCCGAGCGGAGAGCTCCATCACCCAGAGCGACGCGGGCGGCTTGTCGACGGTGATCGCGTTCGACCAGTCGAACGACCCGAAGAAGAACGCCTTCCACGACTTCGTTCCGGCCTGGACGGCGGCCGAGTAGAAGCTGTTCGCCCAGCCGGACGAGCCGAGGTCCCACAGGTACAGCAGGGCGGTCAGCGCCAGCAGCCCCAGGAGCGCGGGGCGGGCCCACGCGGGGTCGTCCGCCCGGCCTCGGACGGCGCGGCGCCACCATGGGTCATGAACGAGCGGCGCGGGCGGCAAAGGAGCCGCGCGGTGCTCGACGCGGTCGGTGACGGCGGCGCTCATGCTGCGCCTCCCGCGTCGGCACCGACGGGACCGCGCCGGTGCGCGCGGAACACCCACGTCCGGAGCAGGCCGAACCGCACCACGGTTGCGGCGAGGTTCGCGGCGACCAGCACGGCGAGCTCCACAGCACGGGGAGGCGACGGGTCGATCGCCCGGAGGGCGGCCAGCGAGCCGGTCGTCATGGCCAGCGCGGCGACGAACACGAGCAACCCCTGGGTGTGGTGGCGGCCGATCGCATCCGGACCGCGCACGCCGAACGTCCACCGGCGGTTGGCCGCCGTGTTCGCCACCGCGGTCACCAACAGGCTGACCGCGTTCGCGACGAGCGCCGGCATGGTCGTTCGCAGGGCGAGGAACAGCGCCAGGTAGGCCGCCGTGCTCGCCACGCCGATCGCCGCGAACCGGGCGACCTGCCCGGTGAACCCCGGCGGCCTCCGGGCCGCCGGCGTTCCCTCCAGCTCCTTCCGCAGCGCCGCCACCGGGATCCGGCCGGTCGCGAGGCCGCGGGCGAGCCGGGCGACGCCCTTCAGGTCGGCGACCGCGGTCGCCACGACGTCGACGCGCGAGTCCGGGTCGTCCACCCAGTCGACCGGCACCTCGTGGATTCGCAGGCCCGCGCGTTCGGCCAGCACGAGCAGCTCCGTGTCGAAGAACCACCCGGTGTCGTGCACGAGCGGCAGCAGCGACCGGGCGCGGTCGGCGCGGATCGCCTTGAACCCGCACTGGGCGTCGGAGAACCGCGCGGAGAGGGCCGTCCGGAGCAGCCGGTTGTAGCACCGCGAGATCAGCTCGCGCTTCGGCCCCCGGACGACCCTCGCCGATCGGGACAGCCGCGTGCCGATCGCCAGGTCGCTGTGCCCGGAGAGCACACTGGCCACCAGCGGGAGGAGCGCCGCGAGGTCGGTCGACAGGTCGACGTCCATGTACGCGAGGACGGCCGCGTCGCTCGCCGACCACACGGCATGGAGGGCCCCGCCCCGGCCCTTCTCATCGAGGCGGACCGCCCGGACGCCGGGGATGCCGTCCGCCAGCGACCGGGCGACGTCCCACGTGCCGTCTCCGCTCGCGTTGTCCGCGATCGTGATCCGGAACGAGAACGGGAACGAGGTTCGCAGGAACGAGTGCAGGAGCCGGATGCTCCGGGCGAGATCCGCCTCCTCGTCGAACACCGGGACCACGATCTCGACGTCCGGGGCGGCGGGCACCTCCATGCGGTTTGCGAGGGCCTCGGATCCGGACGGGACGCCGGGGGTGGGTCGTGCCGTCGTCGTCGTCATGCCGGCAACGATCGCGCCCGGGCGTTGGATCGAACTGTGGCCGTCCTTGGAGGTTCCTGCGAGGGCCGGATGCGCCAACTTGCGGTCCGTGAGGTACGAGCGCGCCCACATCCCCTCGGAGGGTTGTTCTCGTCGCCGTTCGCCCGGTGGCAGGGGGCGTTCAGCGAGATCTCGAGCCTCGACCTCGCGGTGCTCGTCGGGCGTCGGGCGCTGGTCGACCGCGGCGTCACCCGGCGGCCCTGACGCAGTTGATCCTCGGCTGGACGGTCCCCCAGGAGGGGCCTTCTACGGCGCCCCAACCGTGGCCGCGCGGTTCTCCGCGCGGTGCTCGGCGATCGCCCGGATCACGGGCTGGTCGAGGATGGCGGCGTCGGCACCGCCGAGCGGCGACCGCACATCGTGAGGATTCCTGGGCGTCGTGGTACACGCGTTCCGGCCACCGGCCCTCCGCCGGACCGGGATCGTAGCCGACCCGGTCGGAGCGGATTTCCTACCCGGGAGTAGGATTCGGCCGTGGCGAGGAGGCGTCGTCGCCAGCGCGATCTGACCGGAGTGCTGGCTGCGCTCGCCCATGGGGCACTCGGCGAGGGATACGTGGACGAGGTCCCGGGCCGGATGCGCGCCAAGCTCGACGAGTTCCCCGCACCGGTCGCGAAGAAGCTGACGGGCGCGCTCGGCTCGCTCGACACACCCGCCGGCGCGCTCGCGCTGACCGGTCGGCGGACGCCGGTATCTGGCCTGGCTCCCGATCAGGCGGAACGACTCCTCCAGGCCCTGCTGCGGAGCCGGGTTCCCGCGAAGCGGCAGCTGGCCACGGCGGTGATCGCGCTCGCGACGGCCGCCCTGTACGGGTTTCCCGGCGACGAGTGGACGCGGATCGGCTACCCGGGCCCGCTGGACACGGCCGACCCCGTCGATCCGCCGGCGCTCAACCTCGTCGAGATCACCGAGCCGGAGGAGCTCCGGTGCGACGTGGTCGTCGTCGGATCGGGCGCCGGCGGCGGGTGCGTGGCCGCCGGGCTGGCCCGCGCCGGCCTCGACGTGATCGTCCTCGAGCGGGGCGGGATGCGGACCGAGGCGAGCTTCGACCATCTCGAGTCGCCGGCCGTCTCGGACATGTACCTGTACGGCGCGGCGCTCACGACCACGGACCTCGGCGTCCTGATCGTCGCCGGCTCGACGCTGGGCGGCGGGACCGTCGTGAACTACACGACCTCGTTCCACACGCCCGAGTTCGTGCTCCAGGAGTGGACGCGGCAGACGGGGATCGGGGCGTTCTCCGACGGTGAGTTCGCCGAGTCGCTCGACGAGGTCGCGAAGCGGGTGAACGTGAACACCGACTCGGTTCGGCCCGGTCGCCGCGACGAGCTGATGGAGGAGGGCCTCCAGAAGCTCGGATGGGACGTCGACGTGCTGCCGCGCGCGGTCCGGGGCTGCACGCAGGACGACCAGTGCGGGTACTGCGGGTTCGGATGCCGCGTGGGGGCCAAGCAGTCGACGTCCCGGACGTTCCTCCAGGACGCCTCGGCGGCCGGCGCCCGGATCCTGGTGCACGCCGACGTGCGAAAGGTGTTCGTCCGCGACGGGAAGGCGCACGGCGTCGGCGCGTACGTGAACGGCCACCAGGTCCACGTGCGGGCGAAGGCCGTGGTCGCGGCCGCCGGCGCGATCGAGACGCCGGCGCTGCTGCTGCGGTCGGGCCTGGACGGCGAGGTCGGCCGCCACCTCCACCTCCACCCGGGGTTCGCGACCTTCGGCGTGTTCGACGAGGACGTCCGGATGTGGACCGGGACGCTGCAGGCGCGGTACTCGCGGCAGCTGCGCGACCGGGACGGCGGCTACGGGCCCATCTTCGAGACGGTGCCGATCCACCCGGGGCTCGGTTCAAGCGCGATGCCGTGGGTGTCGGCCGCCCAGCACCGCGAGCTGATGGGGAGCTTCTCCCGGCTGGGGTTCTGCGCGGTGCTCCCGCGCGACCGGACCGAGGGGCGGATCACGGTGAGCCGCGACGGCTCGCCGGCGGTGCGGTACCGGCTGACCGCAGACGACGAACGCCGCATCGTCGACGGGCTGGTCGCCGCAGGGCAGGTCATGGAGGCGGCCGGCGCCCGCGAGCTGTTCACCCTGCACGCTCCGCCGCTGCAGTACCGGCCGGGACCGGGCGCGCACGACCGGTGGGCGGCCGAGCTCCGTTCGACCGGACTGCGGGGCAAGGTGACCGGTGTGTCCTTCCACCAGATGGGCTCGTGCCGGATGGGGGTCGACCGCGCGACGTCGGCGATCGATGCGAACAACGAGACCCACGAGGTGAAGAGCCTGTTCGTGGCCGACGCGTCGGCGTTTCCCACCGCCTCCGGCGTCAACCCCATGCTCACGATCTACGGCATCGCCAACAGGGCCGCCAAGAAGATCGCCGCCCGTCTGTCCTGATCGGTGTCGGCTTCCGTCGGCTCTTCGGGGGACCCGCGGCGTCGGCCCTAGGCCGGGCGCGGCGCGGATCCCTCACCCCCCAGCACGTCGCTTTCGATCCGATCGGTGGATGAACTCGACCCCGATGCCCGATGAGTGGCTCACCTTCGTCCCCGATAGTTCTCGGTACGCGGCCGAGGTATGCGCGAACACCCAGGGGAGATATGGACGAGATGGACGACATCGAGCCCCGACGGTCCGGAAGCCACGGCGCCGCGATGCGGCCCGCGGCCCGCCGACCCCGGTTCGGACGACGACTCGTCCGCCGTGTGGCCGCCACGACGGTCGCGAGTGCAGTGCTCGCCGTCTCCGGGATGGCCGTGGTCGCCACGCCGGCGGGGGCCGCGACCTACGACCCCGCCACCGACATGAACTCGATGTACAACACCACGCTGTACTCCGGTGCGGCCGCCTGGTGGGACGCCGGCTCCACGGGGGCGGGCGTCGACGTCGCCCTCATCGACACGGGGGTGACGCCGGTTCCGGGCCTGGACGGGCCGAACAAGATCATCTACGGGCCCGACCTGTCGCTCGAGTCGCAGGCGCCCAACCTCACGAGGCTCGACGCCAATGGGCACGGGACGTTCATGGCCGGCCTCATCGCCGGCCACGACCCGACGCTCACGACCCCCTACTCGAGCGCGCCGCCTTCCGCGTACCGGGGCGTCGCGCCCGACGCGCGGATCGTGAGCGTGAAGGTGGGCGACGCAGACGGGGCCGTCGACGTGTCCCAGGTCATCGCGGCGATCAACTGGGTCATCCAGCACCGCCACGACAACGGGATGAACATCCGGGTCCTCAACCTGTCCTTCGGGACGAACGGCGTGCAGCACTATCTCCTGGACCCACTGGCGTTCGCCGCGGAGCAGGCGTGGCGGAAAGGGATCGTGGTCGTGGCCGCCGGGGGCAACCTCGGGTTCCAGAGCCACGAGAGCAACGCGCCCGTGCTGGCCGATCCGGCCTTCGACCCCACGCTGATGGCGGTCGGCTCGTCGGACTCCATGGGGACCGCGAGCATGGCGGACGACCAGGTGGCGTCGTTCTCCCCATGGCCCGATGGGGGACTCGCGAGGGGGGTGGATCTCCTCGCCCCCGGCGCGCACCTCCAGGGCCTTCGGGTTCCCGGGTCGTACATCGATCAGCACAACCCCGGCGGAGCGATCGACGACCGGTACTTCCGCGGGAGCGGAACGTCCGAGTCCACGGCATTGGTCTCCGGAGCCGCGGCGTTGATCCTGCAGAAGTACCCGGAAGCCACGCCCGATCAGGTCAAGCGGCTGCTGATGAGCACGGGCTACCGAGTGGACGGCCCGCCACAGGCCATCGGCGGCGGCGAGCTCCATCTCGACGAGGCCCTGGACACCCCGCTGCCCCGTTGGACCCAGAACGCCCTCCCCGCGTTGGGGATCGGCTCGCTCGAGGGGTCACGCGGCGGAAACCACTTGAGCGACGATGGCGACGTCCTGCGTGGCGATCAGGACATCTTCGGCCATCGCTACCGGCCGGTGGCGATGGCGCTCCGCATGGCCGCGGAGAACACCTGGTCGGGCGGGGTCTGGAACGGCAACACGTGGTCCGGCAACACCTGGTCGGGCAACACGTGGAGCGGCGTCGCCTGGTCCGGCAACTCGTGGTCCGGCAACTCGTGGTCCGGGAACACGTGGAGCGGCAACACCTGGTCGGGGAACACCTGGTCCGGCAACACGTGGAGCGGCAACACCTGGTCGGGGAACACCTGGTCCGGCAACACCTGGTCCGGCAACACGTGGAGTGGCAACTCGTGGTCCACGAGCGTCTGGGCCAGCGATTCCTGGCAGGGTGCCACCTGGGGCTGAGCCGCTCGCGGCGTGTCCGCTGCGGGGTCGATGACGGAGAAGGGTTGTGGACGCGGCAACTGGTGAATTGACGCGCTCGACGGTGCGGTCCGGCACCGCCCGTGTGTGGTGGTTCATCTGCGCGGTGGGGCTCGTCGCCGCGGGTCTGTGGACGGTGGTCCTCCTTCGTTTCGGCGCGCCGGGAGGAGCGACCCTCATTCCCTGGTTGGTCCTGGCGATCGCCTTCTACCTTGCGGAGACGTTCGTGGCGCACCTGCACTTCCGCAAGCAGGCGCACACCCTGTCGGCATCCGAGATCGGCCTGGTGCTCGGCCTGTTCTTCGCAGCGCCGGCGGTGCTGCTGACCGCCCAGATGGCGGGGGCGGGGCTGGCCCTCGCGGTCCACCGCCGCCAGAAGCCCATCAAGTTCGCCTTCAACATGGCCGAGATCCCGCTGTGCACCGCGCTGGCCGTGTTGATCTTCCGGAGCTTCTTCGTCCCGGGCCGCGTCGGTGAAGGGGCGTGGGTCCTCGCGCTCGTGGCGGCGGGATCGGCGCATGTCGCCGGGGTGCTGCTGGTGTCCTCCGTGATCGCGGTCGCGGAGGGAAGGTTCTCGGCTCCCCAGCTGCCCCGGACACTTCTCACGTCCCTGGTGGGGGTGACCGCAACGACCTGTTTGGGCCTGCTCGCGGTCGAGCTCATCAACAGCGACCCTCGGGCGACGCTCCTCCTCGTCCTGCCCCTGGTGGCGTGCGGACTGGCCTTCCGAGGCTACATGCGGCAGCGGGAGCACCGCGAGCATCTCGAGTTCCTGTACGAGTCGATGCGTGCGACCCAGGGCGCGCCCGAGTTCGGCCTCGCGGTGGGCGAGCTGCTGGTGGCGGCCCGGCGGCTCCTGCGGGCCGACTATGCGGAGATCCTGTTGTCGTCGCCGACCCCCGGTGAGCCGGTCCTTCGCAGCGTGAGCGGCTCCTCGGGCCAGACGCTGATGGTGCCGGAGACGCTCACGCCCGTGGACGCCGACGCGCTCGGGCGAACGGGCGCGGCGGACCGCCCGGCGCTCCTTCCACGTCGCCGCGGGCCCAATCCGCTGGACGACTTCCTGGCCGTTCGCGGGCTGGAGGACGCCGTGGTCGGCGCGCTCCGTGGCGAGGAGCGGGTCTTCGGCCTCCTCGTGGTGGGCGGACGGGTGAGCGACGTCAGCACGTTCTCGGAGGAGGACCTGTCCCTGTTCGAGACCTTCGGGGGACACGCCGCCGTGCTCCTCGAGAACGGGCGGCTCGAACGGTCCCTCGCCCAGGTGACCGAGCTGAAGGAGGAGCTTAGCCACCAGGCGCACTACGACACCCTCACCGCACTGCCGAACCGGCGGCTCTTCTCGGAGATGGTCGCCGGTGCGCTCGCACGCGAGCGCGGGGAGTCGACAGACGCCCTCCTGTACATTGACCTCGATCGCTTCAAGCTGGTGAACGACAGCTGGGGTCACGCAGCGGGCGACGACCTCCTCGCCCAGGTGGCCGAGCGGATCCGCAACACTGTGCGCCCCGGGGACACGCCAGCCCGGCTGGGCGGGGACGAGTTCGCCGTCCTCCTGCCGAACACCGACGCCGAAGGCGCCGAGCGCACCGCCCAGCGCCTTGCGGACGCGATCGACGCGCCGTTCCTGCTCTCGTCGGGGCATCAGGCCATGGTGCATGCGAGCATCGGCATCGCGGCGGCCCGGACGGGCGAGGCCACCGCCGACGAACTGCTCCGGAACGCCGACATCGCGATGTACACGGCGAAGAGCTCGGAGCACCGGTCCGTCCTGTACCTCCCGGCATTCCACGATCGCCTCCGCCGGCGCCGCGAGCTGGCGCTCGAGCTCGAACGGGGGATCGAACGAGAGGAATTCATCGTGCACTTCCAGCCGGTCGTCTCGCTCGTCGACGGGGCGATCCAGGCGTTCGAGGCGCTGGCGCGCTGGCAGCACCCGGTGCGCGGCCTGCTCCGGCCGGACGACTTCCTCGGGGTGGCCGAGGAGACCGGCTTGATCTCGGCGATCGGCGCGAGCGTGCGCGAGCAGGCGTTCGCGTGCGCCAGCTCGTGGGGAGCTCTCCTCCCGGGCGCGGCGGACCTCGGCCTGTGGGTGAACATCGCGCCGGACGAGCTGACCAGCCTCCGGCTCGTGGAGGAGCTCGCCCTCGCGCTGACCCGTACGCACCTCGACGCCCGCCGGCTGACGGTCGAGATCACCGAGTCGAGCGTGATCCGCGACGAGCACGGCGCGCTGGAGGCGATGCGAAGACTGCGCGAGCTGGGGATCCGCCTCTCCATCGACGACTTCGGCACCGGCTACTCGTCGCTCGCGAGGCTCGCCGAGTTCCCTATCGAGATGGTCAAGATCCCCAAGCCGTTCGTGGACCGCCTGGTCGGGGTCGGGGCCAACACGACGATCGTCGATGCCATCCTGCGCATGGCAGGATCGCTTGGCCTCGTCACCGTCGGCGAGGGGATCGAGTACCCGGGGCAGGCCCGGATGCTCCGGGACCTGGGGTGCGGCCTCGGCCAGGGCTACCTGTACAGCCGGCCGGTGGGCGCCAACGACACGTACCGCCTGCTGCGTTCGATGGCGAACGACACCGGCTCCGCCGTCCTCCCGGTGGCCCGTTCTCTGGCCGACTGACGTTCCGAGGCGGGTCCCGCCGTTCCCGTGGTCCAATCGCCCGAGCGCCACGCCGTCCCCACGGCCGGATCGGGAGCGGCGCCCCCGTCCACCTCCGAAGGGAGTCGATCGCCCATGGCCGAAGAGGGAACCCAATACGAGATCCACGAGGAGCCGCTGTTCGGCCTCCTCGAAGTGATGGACGTCCAGAAGGTCATCGACGACACGACCGAGCCCTGGGTCAACTGGACCCTGTGCCGGGTGAACGACAGCCTGATCCGGCTCGGCGTGCTGCACGGCGAGTTCCACTGGCACAAGCACGACGAGGAGGACGAGTTCTTCCTCCTGCTCGACGGCGACTTCCACATCGAGCTCGAGGACCGCACGGTCGAGCTGAAGCCGCGTCAGGCGTTCACGGTTCCGAAGGGCGTTCTGCACCGCCCGGTCGTGCCGATCCGCAGCGCCCTGCTGATGATCGAGACGGCCGGCGTGGTGGCGACCGGCGACTGATCCCAACCCCCACTCGCAATATCTCCATCCCCCGTGGCAGGATTTGCCACTTTGTCCGGAGCACCGGGAGGAGGAGATCGGATGGACATCCGCAGGATGCGGCCGTCGCCGGCCATGGTGGTCGCGACGATCGCCCTCGTGATCTCGCTGGGCGGTGTGGGCTACGCGGCGGGGCTGATCGGCACGAACGACATCAAGGACGGCGCCGTGACGACGCCGAAGATCCACGCGACCGCCGTCACGCAGGGGAAGTTGCACTCGAACTCGGTGACCGGCGCCAAGGTGGTCGACAACTCCCTCAAGGGCGACGACATCGACGAGGCCACGCTGGGGAAGGTGCCCGCGGCGGCCACGGCGGACAACGCGCTCGAGCTGAACGGCCTGCTCCCGTCCGCATTCGAGCGCTCGACGCGGGTCCTGTTCGGCGCGGGCCTCGCCAACACCGCCAGCCCCCAGTTCCTGTTCTCCGACCCGGCCATCGGGCTGAACCTGTTCACGGCCGGGAACAGCACCAACCACACCCAGCTCCAGATCACCAACACGAACGGCACGGGCAACCTGATCGGCACGCCGTTCACCCTGGCGGGCGCGGGCGCCTCGTTCGGGGTCCTGCACGGCACCAGCGAGGTCGTGGGGCCCGCCACCGGGACCGGCGTCGACTTCCTCGACATGCTGGTCACGAACACGGGCTCCGCGAGCCTGGCGGCGTCGCTCTGGGTGCATTGCTACTACAACTTCGAGGGCGGCAACGTGACCGTCTTCTGCTGGGGGATCAAGGGGACCAACCCGTCGTAGTTCCGTGCGCCCCCGCCGGCGCGCCCTCCGGTTACCGGCGGGCGCGCTGGCGGCGGAGGTTGGAGTAGCGGCCGGACTTGCCGCTGAACACGATGCGGGGGGGCGCGACCTTCATGCCCTCGGCCTCGAAGTCCTCGTGCAGCTTGAGGCGCGCGGCCATGCGGCCGATGTCGCCCTGCTGCTCCGGGGTGACGAACGT
The DNA here is from genome assembly GCA_963772375.1 of uncultured Actinomycetes bacterium. Lineage (GTDB taxonomy): Bacteria > Actinomycetota > UBA4738 > UBA4738 > JACQTL01 > DATBHM01. Next base: position 21,029 of record CAVYXG010000007.1, on the reverse strand, counting down.
GACGCCCGTGCCGGTCCGGCCGGCCCGCGCGGTGCGGCCGACCCGGTGGACGTAGGCCTTGTCGTCCTCCGGCGGGTCGTAGTTCACGACGTGGCTGATGCGCTCGAGGTCCAGGCCGCGCGCGGCGATGTCGGTCGCGACGAGCACGTCGGTCTTGCCCGACTCGAAGTCGCGGAGCGCCCGCTCACGCACGGGCTGCGAGAGGTCGCCGTGCATGGCGACGCACTTGATGCCCTGCTGGCGGAGCTTCCAGGCCAGGCGGTCGGCGCCGCGCTTCGTCCGGACGAACACCAGCGTCTTGGCGCGGTCCTCGCCGAGGAACTCGATCAGCGCGTCGACCTTGCCCTGGGCGGTCACCGGGATGAACCGGTGGTCGGCCTCGTCGACGGTCTCGCGCGGCGACTCGACCTCGTGGAGGCGGGCGTCGCGCGTGTAGGCGCGGGCCAGCCGGCCGACCTGCCCGTCGAGCGTCGCCGAGAAGAACATGGTCTGACGGTTCGCGCCGAGGCGCTTGACGATCCGGTCGACCTGGGGCTGGAACCCCATGTCGAGCATCCGGTCGGCCTCGTCGAGAACGAGCATCGAGACGCCGTCCAGCGAGATCATGCGGCGCTGGGCGAGGTCCTCGAGGCGTCCGGGGGTGGCGATCAGGATGTCGGACGTCGCGGCGCGCTTGCCCTGCTCGACCACACGGGTGCCGCCGTACGCCAGGGCGACCTTGAGGTTCTTGGCCTTGGCGACCTCGCGGAACTCGTCCGCGACCTGGACCGCCAGCTCCCGGGTGGGGACGAGCACCAGGGCGGACGGCTTCCGGCCGTTGGCCAGCACACGCTCGACGAGCGGCAGCGCGAACGCCAGCGTCTTGCCGGAGCCGGTCCGGGACTTGGCCAGGACGTCACGCCCGGCGAGGGCGTCGGCCATGACCAGCGTCTGGATGGGGAACGGTCGCTCGATGCCCCGGGCCGCGAGCGCCTTGACGACGCCCGCCGACACGCCGAGGCCGGCGAAAGTGGATTCGGACACGATCGGTTCAACTCCTTCTGCTGTGCCGGGCTTGCGGGCGCGACACGGCTTCACTCGGGGGAAGTTCGACTCGCCGAGATCGCCGCTGAAAGAAGGGGAACCGGAACCGCGAACCTCACGGGGTGGCCTCGCCACCCGTGCACCCAGCGTACCAGCCGAACGCCCCCCGGGACAGGATGCGCCGCAACGGGTTTCGCGGGCCCGATCAGTCCGGTGTGATGAACCCCCGGCCCGACTTCCGGCCGAGGAAGCCCGCGGCCACCATCTGTTCCAGGATCGGGACGGGCGCGTACGCCGGCTCGAGCAGCTCGCGATGCAGGCTCCGCATGATCTCCACGGTGACGTCAACGCCGACGAGGTCGATCAGCCCGAGCGGTCCGAGGGGATGGCGGCATCCGAGCGTCATCACCGTGTCGACGTCGTCCACGCTCGCATAGCCCTCCTCGACCATGCGCGCGGCGTCGTTGAGATAGGGGAACAGCAGGCGGTTGACGATGAACCCGGCCCGGTCCCGGCAGTGCACCACGGTCTTGCCGAGGCGTCTCGCCAGACGCTCGCCGGCCGCCGCGGCCCCATCGGAGGTGGCCACCGTCCGTACCAGCTCCACGAGACGCATCGATGGCACCGGGTTGAACACGTGGAATCCCAGCACTTGTTCGGGCCGCCCCGTGGCGGCGGCGACCTGCACGACCGGGAGCGACGACGTGGCCGTCGCCAGGACGGCCCCCGCGGGCGCGAGCGCGTCCAGCCGGCCGAACAGGTCGCGTTTCGCGTCGAGGTCCTCGGCGATCGCCTCGACGACGAACCCGCACCCCGCCAGCGAGTCGAGGTCCGAGGTGACGGCGATCCGTGCCAGCGTCTCGTCCCGCGCCGCGTCGTCCATGCGGCCGCGCTCGACCGCCCGGGCCGTGGACCGTTGGACCTCCTCGAGGGCGCGGCGGGCGGATTCGTCGCTCCTGCCCCAGCACCGGACGTCGAGGCCCGCGCGGGCGGCGGTCTCGGCCAGACCCGACCCGACGATCCCCGTCCCGGCCACCCCGAGCACTGCGGATTCGAACGATGAACCGACGTCCTCCACGTCGGAGCTCGAGCCGGCGGCCGGTTCGCCCTCGACGTAGAACCCGCGCCCGGCCTTCCGGCCGGTGAATCCCGCCGCGATCCGTTCGCGAAGCGCCGGCGCCGGGGCGAACCGGGGCTCCGCGAACTGCCGGTGCAGCGACTCCAGGATCTCCGCGCAGGCGTCGAGCCCGATGAGGTCGATGAGCTCGAGCGGACCCATGGGGTGCCCCGCGCCGAGCCGCATCGCGGTGTCGATGTCGTCGCGGGTGGCGGCACCGGCGTCGAGCAGCCGGACGGCCTCGTTCAGATAGGGGAACAGCAACAGGTTGGCGATGAACCCGGCCCGGTCGCGGCACGCCACGGCGGTCTTCCCGAGCGAGTCGACCAGCGCCGCCGCCTCGTCCCGCGCCGACGGGTCCGTCGCCATCGTCGTGACCAGCTCCACGAGGGGCATGGCCGGGGCCGGGTTGAAGAAGTGGAGCCCCACCACGCGGCCGGGCATCCCGGACGCGGCGGCGAGCTCGATCACGGGGAGCGACGAGGTGTTCGTCGCCAGCACGGAGCCCGGACAGGCGGCGCCGAGCTCGCGGAAGACCTCGCGCTTGAGGTCCAGGCGTTCGGGCACTGCCTCGATGACGATGGCGGCTTCCGCGAGCTCACGGATCGACGTCGAGAACGAGATCCGTCCGAGCGCGGCATCGCGCTCGGCCGCCACCACGCGGTCGTCGGCGAACGCCCGGTCGAGCGAGGCCCGGATCCTCGCCCCCCCCGCCTCCTCGTGGGCGTCGTCCAGCACGAGGACCGAGACCTCGAGCCCGGCCCGAGCGCACGTCTCGGCGATCCCCGAGCCCATGGTGCCGCTCCCGACGACGCCGATCCGTGCCACCGTTCCACCCTCCCGTCGACCGGAGCGTACCCGGACCCGGTCGCGCTATGGTCGGCCGTCCATATCAGACGGCGATCGGAGGAGTCCGATGAGTCCGACCTCGATGCCCCCGATCCCCAAGCCGGACGAGGAGGCGAAGGCGTTCTTCGAATCGGTCGTCCCGGACCATCCCGAGGTGCGGATCCGGCCGATGTTCGGCAACAGTGCCGCGTTCGTGAACGGGAACCTGTTCATGGGGCTGTTCGGGCAGGACGTGTTCGTCCGGTTGCCCGACGGGGACCGGGACGCGCTGGCCGCGGAGGGCGGGGCGCCGTTCTCGCCGATGCCGGGACGGCCGATGAAGGAGTACGTCGTGCTGCCGGAGTCCTGGCGCGGCGACCCGGAGCGGGTTCGCGAGTGGGCCGGCCGTTCGCTCGACTGGGCGGAGGAGCTCCCCCCGAAACAGGCCAAGAAGCGCTGAACGGGGGCGGTCGCACCCCGGCCGGCACCGACATCGTGGTGGTCGGGGCCGGCCGGGGGCGAGTGGAAGGGGCTTTAGACGGCGGGGGCTTCGATCAGCTGCACCGTGGCCGAGTGCTGACCGGAGGCGTCGACCCAGGTGATGCTCGCGGTGTCGCCGGGCTTCGTGGAGTGCATGACGTCGGTGACGTCCTGCGCGGAGCCGATGGCGTGTCCGTCGATGTTGGTGATCGCCGAGCCGTTCCGCATGCCGGCACCCGCGGCCGGCGTGTTGGGGACCACCTGGATCACGAAGGCACCGGAGGACACGCCGAGCCGGGCGGCGGCCGAGCCGGTCAGGTTGCGGACCTGCACGCCGAGCAGTCCAGGCCGTCCGTAGATGATGTCGCCGCCGTTCGTGTCGCCCGTCTGGATCAGATTCACGATGTCGAGCGCGTCGCCGATCGTGATCGCGTAGCCCTCGGTCGAGGTCTTGGTGAAGGCCGACGTCTGCGTGGCCGCGGTGATCATGCCGAGGACCTCGCCCTGCGTGTCGACGAGCGCGCCGCCGGAGTCGCCGGGGGCGATGGGGGCGTTCGTCTGCAGGACGCCGTGGAGCCGCTCGGACGGGCTGCCCGGGTCCCCGGCCGTGATGGTCCGGTCCAGCCCGGTGATCGTCCCGGTCGTTGCGGACGGGTTGCCGGTGCCGTAGGCGTTGCCGATCGCGACGACAGGCGTGCCCTTGGTGACGTCGCCCGTGTCCGTCCTGATCGTCGGGAGCCCGGACGCGCCCTCGAGCTGGATCAGCGCGACGTCGTCTCCGGGGTCGGCCCCGATCACGTGTGCGTCGAAGGTCTGGCCGTTCGAGGTGGTTGCCTCGATGCTCGTGGAGCCGCGGATCACGTGGTTGTTCGTGAGCACCTCGCCGTTCGAGGTGAGGAGCATGCCGGTGCCTGCGGCCGCGCCCTCGGGGCCGATGCCCGGAGCGCCCGAGCCGATCTCCGTGCGAATGACGACCAGCGCCGGGAGGACGCCCTGGGCCACCTGCTGCGCGTCGGCCGAGCCGCCCGTGCCGTTCGAGGTGCTGCCGTTCCCCGTGCTGCCGCTCGAGCTCGAGCCGCCGCCGGGGTTCGTGGTGCCGCCGCCGACGCTGGGGTTGCCACCGCCCACGTTGCCGCTCAGCGGGGGATTGGTGAACGCTCCCGAGCGTGAACCGGGCTGGGACAGGCCCCACCCGATGCCGACGCCGGATGCGATGAGCACGGCGGAGGCGACGACCGCTGCGACGATGGCGCCGGCCCGGCCGCGCCGGGGCTGCGCGTGCTGGGGCCCGTGCCAGCCGATCGGGGTCGGGGACCACGGCGCGTTGGGCGTCGCGCCGCCCCAGGCAGGCTGACCCGCCGGCCGGTCCGGCCGGGGCGGGATCGCCGTCACGGGACGGTGGGTCTCGCCGTCCGTCCACCAGAACCAGTCGTCCGATCGGTCCTCGGCAGGGCGGGGAGGCGGCGCGGACCGCGGCTGTCCGGGCGCCGCCGCTGCGCGGAAGCCGTGGCGATCGTCCGGGGCCACGAACGAGTCGTGACGGAACGAGGCGGCCGGGTCGGGCTGCGGGGCCGGCTCGCGGTGCTCGGGCTCGGGCGCGCCGGCCGGCTCTCCTGCCGCAGGCTCGAGCTCGAATTCCTCGGTGTCGTGTTCCTGGTCGTGGTCAGCCATATCGTCCCTCGCGTCCCTTCGTGGGAGGCACGCGGCGCCTCCATCATCCAACTTTTCGGCGCAACCCCCCGCAGGGCGTTCCGACCGATCGGCATGCATCGTGCCCGACGAACCTCAACGTTCCCCGAGACGACGCTGAAGGCTTGCGAAGAACCTGCTGTGCGAACCTCAAGGTCGGACCCGATCCGCCTGCGGTTCGGGGTCGGCCGGCTCCGGCTCCGGCGCGCGATCGGCCGGTTCGGGCTCCGCCGCGGGCGCCGGTTGCAGCGGAAGCCGGATCCGGAAGGTCGCCCCCTCGCCGGGGGCGGCCGACACCCCGATCGTTCCCCCGTGGGCGCGGACGATGGCCGCGGCGATCGACAGGCCGAGGCCGGTGCCGCCGCTCTCGCGGGACCGCGACGGATCGCCCCGGTAGAAGCGTTGGAACACCCTCGCGGCATCCTCGTCGGACATGCCGGGGCCGCGGTCGGCGACGTCGAGCACCGCCCCCTCGCCCTCCACCGCGAGGCGGATCGTCACCGGCGTTCCCGCCGGGGTGTGGGTCCGGGCGTTGTCGAGGAGGTTCGCCACGACCTGGCGCAGCCGGGGCTCGTCGCCCTCGACCACGACGTCCGGCCTGGCGTCGAGCGTGACCTCACGGTCGGGGTCGGCCGTGCGGAGGTCGTCGGCCGCATCCTGGGCCATGGCGGTGAGGTCCACGGGAGTCCGTTCCAGCGGTCGGCCCTGGTCGAGCCGGGCCAGCAGCAGCAGGTCGTCCACGAGCAGGCCCATCCGCGCGCCCTCGTCCTCGATTCGGCGCATGGCCCGTTCGAGGTCCTCAGGGTGGTCGGCTGCGCCCCGACGGAACAGCTCCGCGTAGCCGCGGATGGACGTGAGGGGCGTCCGGAGCTCGTGCGACGCGTCCGCGATGAACCGACGGAGCCGGGCCTCGCTGGCGCGCTGTTCGTCGAACGACGTCTCGATGCGCCCGAGCATGGTGTTGAGCGCGGTCCCGAGCTGGCCGACCTCGGTTCGGTCGTCGGCGGGCTCGACCCGCTTGGACAGGTCGCCGCCGACGATGGCGCCGGCCGTCTCGGCCATCCGGTCGAGCGGCCGAAGGCCGAGTCGAACCAACCACCACGACAGCAGCCCGATGGCCAGCAGCACGCCGCCGACCACGATCAACTCGATGACGACGAGCCGTTGCAGCGTGGCCTGCACTTCGGTCAGGGGGAACCCGACCACGAGCGTGGCCGGCTGGCGATCCAGCTGCACCGCGTTCGCGGACACCCGGAACGGCGGGGCGGACGCGGGGATCGCCGACGCGGTGAACGTGGTGCTCGCGGGATCGCTGCCACCGGCAGTGGACCCCGGCAACCCTGCAGGAAGCTTCGGGACCGGCGCGGTCGTGGTGCTTCCGTACGTGAACGAGCGGGACCGGATCGTGTGACCGGAGGCGTCGAGGAAGGCCCCGTACGTCCCCTCGGGGATGTCCGGCGGGACGAACCCCGGCCCGAACCCGTCATCCCCTCCGTGCGACACGATGTCGCCGATCGGGTGGGTCGCATCCTGGAGCTGCTGGTCGACGCGGTCGATGAGCTGCTTGCGGAGCAGGCTGTAGGTGGCGATCCCCGCGACCGCGAGGCCCAGCGCCACCAGGATCAGCGTGGCGGCCAGCACGCGGGTGCGGAGCGAGAACCTCATACGGACGGCAGCTTCAGCACGTAGCCCACGCCGCGAACGGTGTGGATGAGCGGGGGATCGACCGAGTCGACCTTCTTGCGGAGGTAGCTGATGTACGTCTCGACGACGTTCGACTCGCCGCCGAAGTCGTAGTGCCACACGTGGTCGAGGATCTGCTGCTTCGAGAGCACCCTGCGCGAGTTCAGGAGCAGGAACCGCAGCAGGTTGTACTCCGTCGGCCGGAGGTCGAGCACCCGGTCGCCGCGTCGAACCTCGTGTGAGTCCTCGTCCATCTCCAGGTCCTCGAACCGCAGCCTCGACGGCGCCTGGTCGCGCCCGCCGCCGGCCGAGCGCCGGAGCACCGCCCGGATCCGCGCGACGAGCTCCTCGAGGCTGAACGGCTTCGTGACGTAGTCGTCGCCGCCGATGGTCAGTCCGCGAACCTTGTCCTCGGTCGCGTCCCGCGCCGTGAGGAAGATGACGGGCGCGTTGACCCCACGGTCCCGCAGGCGTCGGTGGACCTCGAACCCGTCGTGGTCGGGCAGCATCAGGTCGAGGATCACGAGCTCCGGGACGAACGACTGCGCCTTGCGCAGTGCGTCCCAGCCGTTACCGGCGACCTCGACCTCGAAGCCCTCGTACCGGAGGACCGTGGCCACCAGATCGGTGATGCTGGCCTCGTCGTCGACCACCAGCACCCGCTGGCCGGTGACTCTCCCGTCCGCCCGTTCCTCCGCCATCGCCTGCATGTCTCCCGTCCCCGTTCCCGCCGGCTGTGCGACCGCTGAAGGGAACGTAGGAGCCGAACCTTGGAGCTCCCTGAGAGCTTCCTTGGCGCCCGGCAAGACGGCAAGCACTCTTGCGCTCGGTAGGCTTGCCCGCCCATGTCGGAACACGAAGTCGACACGCCGGCGATTCGCGCACTGCGCGAGACGGGCGTGGAGTTCGACATCGTCCGAACCGAACGCCCCTCCAGCGTCGAGGAGTCGGCGCGCCTGCAGGGGATCGATCCGGGCTCGCTGCTGCGAACGATCGTGATCAGGCGCGGGGAGAACGACTACGTGTTCGTGCTGGTGCCCGGCGGCCGGGAGATCGACTGGCCGAAGCTCCGCGCTCACCTCGGGGTTCGCCGGCTGTCGCTGCCGGATCAGGAGGAGGCCCGCGCGGCCACCGGCTACGAGCGCGGTGCGATCACGCCGTTCGGCGCGACGGCCCCGTGGCCGGTGATCGCGGACGCCAGCGTTGCAGTGCTCGGCCGCGTGGCCATCGGCGGGGGAGCGAGAGGCGTGAACATCCACCTCGGCGCGTCGGACCTGCTCGGGTCAGTGAATGCCAGCGTGGCGGACGTCACGAAGAACTGAAGATTCCTCCGGCTTGACGCATGCCGATATCGGCATATGATGACGCCATGGCACGAGCAGCGACGACGTCGGACGTCTTCAACGCGATCGCCGAGCAGCAGCGCCGGGAGATCCTGGTGCTGCTGCGGGCGGGTGAGGGGCCGGTGACCGAGTTGGCCCAGGAGCTGGGGATGACCCAGCCGGGGGCGTCCAAACACCTGCGGGTGCTCCGGGAGGTCGGACTGGTGCGGGACCGCAAGGCAGGCAAGCAACGCCTGTACGGCCTTGACGCCCGCGGGCTGCGACCGGTCCACGAGTGGACCGGCGGGTTCGAGCGGTTCTGGAACGAGAGCTTCGACCGGCTGGACGAGTACGTGCAGGACCTCGAGCTGCCACGGCGGGAGGAGTAGCGGATGAGCGCGACGGGACGAGGAGCGCCGGCGCAGTCCGCGACGGCCGACCGCGAGATCGTGATCTCCCGGGTCATCAGTGCCCCACGGGAGGTGGTGTTCGAGGCGTTCACCGAGGTCCGGCACCTGTCGCGGTGGTGGGGACCGGAGGGCTTCACCACCACCACGCGGGCGTTCGAGTTCCGCGTCGGCGGGGAGTGGGACTTCGTGATGCACGGACCGGACGGGACCGACTACCAGGAGTGGATCTCCTGGACCGAGATCGCCCCGCCGGAGCGGATCGCGCTGCTGCACGGTGAGTCCCGCGGCGACCCGAACGCCTTCGAGTCGGTCTTGACGTTCGCGCCCGACGGCGCGGCGACCCGGATCGAGATGCGCACGGTGTTCCCCACCAGGGAGCTGCGCGACGAGGCGGTCGAGAAGTACCACGCGATCGAGGGCGGCCAGCAGACCCTGAGCAACCTGGCCGCCTACGTCATCGAGATCGTTCGGAAGGGAAGTTGAGGACTGATGGCGGCGTTCATCCCACCCTCCGGCGGACGGGCGAGGGACCTTCCTTCATCTGGTCAAGACGGATCAATGTTGACTGGCACGGGAGATGCAGGTACCCCCGTCACCCGACGGGGGTACCTGCTCGAGTGGTTGAGCTCGGCGGGCAGAGGTCAGCCCGCCAGCCGCGGTCGGCGACGCCGCATCGTCGCGGCCCACGCGCCGGCGGCCGCGACGACCGTCACCCCGACGAGCAACCAGACCCACACCTCTGACGTCCCACCGCTCCCCGCCTGTCCGTTCGCCGCCTGTCCGTTCACATCGACCACCGAGCCGGCCGCTGTTTGCTCCGCAGGCGCAAGGGGCTGGATGTGGTCGCCGAACCCCGGCCTGGGGGGCTGGATGTGGTCGCCGAACCCCGGCCTGGGGGTGGTGACCGAGCCGGCCGGCAGGACGCGGTCGGGCCCCCCGTCCGCCAGAGCGGCCGAGGCAGCTCCCACGACGATCATGAGCGCGAGCGTCATCGTCGCCACCGCTCGCAGCGACCGTCCGATCCCGTTCATGGTCTCCTCCCTTCCTCCGCGACCCGGGGGCCGATCCCCCGGATCTCGTTCTCGCTGCAAGCGACTCTGCCGGGAGGGGCTTGCAACGCCGTCCCCGGCGGCTTGCAAGCGGCTTGCAAGGCGCGGCGCGCACGCTGCGGCGTGCAGATGTCTCTTCCAGGCACGAAACGCGGGGAGTACGGTCCGGACATGGAGTTCCTGGTGCTCGGTTCGCTCGAGGTCACTCGGGAGGGCCGGCCCGTGGGGCTGGGGGGGCCGAAGCAGCGTCTCGTCCTGGCACACCTGCTGATCCGGGCGAACCGGCTGGTGCCCGCCGACACCTTGATCGAGGAGATCTGGGGGGAGGAGCCACCGGAGGCCGCCCGCAGCGCCCTCCAGGCCTACGTCTCGCGGCTCCGCAAGGCGCTGGGGGACGGACGCATCGAGGGACGGCCTCCCGGCTACGTCCTACGCACAGAATCCGACGAGGTCGACGCCACGCGATTCGAGTCCCTCGTACAACGGGCTGCCGACCATGAGGGTGGCGATCCGACGCGGGCGGCCGACCTGCTCGACCAGGCCCTCGGCCTCTGGAGGGGACCGCCGCTGGCCGACCTCGCCGACGAGCCTTCGCTGGCGCCCGAAGTGGCTCGGTTGGAGGGACTGCTCCTCGCCGCCCGCGAGGACCGAATCGACGCGGCATTGGAGCTGGGCCGGCCGGTGGACGTCGCCGAGCTGGAGCGGCTCACGGTGGAGCATCCGCTGCGGGAACGGCTGTGGGGCCAGCTGATGCTTGCGTTGTACCGGACGGGCCGGCAGGCCGAGGCCCTCGACGCGTACCGCCGGGCGCGGGAGGTGCTGACCGGGGAGCTCGGCATCGACCCGTCCCCGGATCTGCAGCGGCTCCACGAGCGCGTCCTGCGCCAGGACCCCCTGCTCGAGCTCCAGGGCGAGCCGCTGCGAGGCTACCGGCTCCTGGAGCGCATCGGGGAGGGGGCCTCGAGCACGGTGCATCGTGCCTTCCAGCCGCCAATGGGGCGGGAGGTGGCGGTGAAGGCCATCAGGCCCGGGATGGCCGACGACCCCGAGTTCGTCCGGCGGTTCGAGGCGGAGGCGCAGCTCGTTGCCCGCCTGGAACACCCTCGCATCGTCCCGATCTACGACTACTGGCGGGAGCCCGGAGCTGCGTACATCGTCATGCGATACCTCCGCGGGGGAAGCCTCCGGGACCGGCTGGCGGGCGGTCCGGTGAACGACGCCACCACTATGCGCATCGTGGATGAGGTGGCGGAGGCGCTCCACGCCGCGCATCGGGGCGGCATGATCCACCGGGACGTGAAGCCCGAGAACATCCTGTTCGACGACGACGGGAACGCATACCTGGCCGATTTCGGGATCGCCAAGGACGTCGTCTCGGCGGAGGGGGGCGAAACCCGGCCGGGAGCCATGCTCGGCACGTCCGCGTACATCTCGCCCGAGCAGGTGCGGGGCGAATCCGTGACGCCGGCGACCGACGTCTACAGCCTCGGGCTCGTCGTGTTCGAGGCCATAACCGGCCGGCAGCCCTACCCCGCCGAGTTCAACGCGGCGCAGCTGTGGAAGCAACGCGACGAGCCGGTGGGGTCGGTGCTGAACGCCCGGCCCGACCTCCCGCCGGAAGTGGACGATGTGATCGCGCGCGCGACGGCGAAGGCCCCGGGCGATCGCTACCCCAACCCGCCGGCGATCGCCACGGCACTCCGCGAGGCGCTCGGGGGCGGCCCCCGCCGGGCTCCGTCGGACGTCGAGGCCCGGAACCCGTTCAAGGGGCTCCGCCCGTTCCTCGAGGCCGACGCCGCCGACTTCTTCGGCCGCGAGGCCCTTACCGAACAGCTCGTTCGGGCCATGTCCGAGCGGGGCCCCAGGTTCCTCGCGGTGGTGGGGCCTTCCGGGAGCGGGAAGTCCTCGCTCGTCCGTGCCGGTCTCGTGCCGGCGGTGCGGAGTGGCGCGCTCCCGAGCTCCGAGCGGTGGTTCGTCGTGGAGATGCTCCCCGGAGCTCACCCCTTCGAAGAGCTGGAGGGGGCGCTCCTCCGAGTCGCGGTGAACCCCCCCGCCAGCCTCATGGAGCAGCTCGAACGGGACGAGTTCGGACTCCTCCGAGCCGTGAAGCGGGTGCTGCCCAACGACGACAGCGAATTGTTGATCGTGATCGACCAGTTCGAGGAGCTGTTCACCCTCGTCACGGACGAGGCGCGCAGGAGCGCGTTCCTGGCGAGCCTCGTCGCGGCCGTCTCGGACCCCCGGGCCCGCGTGCGCGTCGTGGTGACGCTCCGGGCCGACTTCTACGACCGCCCCCTCCAGTACCGGAACTTCGCCCAGCTCCTGTCGACGAGGACGCTCATCGTCTCTCCGCCGAGCATCGAGGAGCTCGAGCGAGCTGTGACCGGACCGGCGGAGGCAGTTGGCGTGACCGTGGAGCCGAGGGTGGTGGCCGAGATCCTCAGCGACGTCGCCGACCAGCCGGGGGCGCTGCCGCTCATGCAGTACGCGCTCACGGAACTGTTCGCGGAGCGCCGGGACTCGGTGCTCACGCTGGAGGCGTACCACCGGATCGACGGCGTGACGGGCGCGATCGCTCGCCGAGCCGACGCGCTGTACGACGCGCAGGGACGTGACGGCCGCGCGGCTGTTCGGCAGCTCTTCCTGCGGCTGATCGCGGTCGGCGAGGAGGGAGCCGAGGACACCCGGCGCCGGGTGCTGCTGGAGGAACTCGCCTCCCTCGAGGCGGACCGCGACGCCATGACAGGGGTGATCGGCGCCTACGGCGAGCATCGGCTCCTTTCGTTCGATCGCGACCCGGTGACCCGTGGTCCGACCGTCGAGGTCGCCCACGAGGCCCTGCTCCAGCAGTGGGGTCGCCTCCGCGCATGGGTCGAAGGGGCCCGCGAGGACCTCCGCATGCACCGGCGGCTGGACTCGGCCGCTGCGGAGTGGACGAAGTCGGGCGAGGACCCCAGCTTCCTGCTGCGCGGCAGTCGACTCGGGCAGTTCGAGGCCTGGGGTGCAGCGACCGACGTCGCCCTCTCCGACCGCGAGCGCAGGTACCTGGAGTCCGGCCTCGCACAGCGTGAGGTGGAGCGAGCCGATGATGCGGTTCGCAAGACGCGGGAGGCGGCCCTGGAGCGCCGTTCGGTTATCCGCCTCCGGGCCTTGATCGCGATCCTCACGATCGCGGCCCTGATCGCGAGCGTCCTGTCCATCATCGCGGTCGGGCAGCGGAGCAAGGCGCAGCGGGTCGCACGGGTGGCCACCGCCCGAGAGCTCGCCTCTGCCGCCGAGGCGAACCTGGACGTGGACCCGGAGCGAAGCATCCTGCTCGCGCTGCAGGCCGTAGCGACCACCCGGCAGGACGGGACAGTGGTCCCCGAGGCCGTCGACGCCCTCCACGCAGCGATCGCCGCCGACCGCCAGATCCTGACAATCCGTGACCCCTCGACCGCGAACGTCGCGTGGAGTCCCGACGGCCGCCTCATCGCCACCGGGGGTTCGGTGGGCGGGAACGACGAGGACGACGTGCTCCTCTGGGACGCCCGTACGGGAGCCAAGCTCCTGACCCTGAAGGGCCACACGGGCGATATCGGCTACGTGGCGTTCAGCCCGGACTCGTCGCGCGTGGTCACGACGGGGGACGACGACCGCGCGATCGTCTGGGACACCCGGACCGGAGCGCGGCTGCTCTCCATTCCTCACGTCCAGAACGGGGCGGGGACGTTCAGCCCCGACGGACGGCGGATCGTCCTCGGTTCGAGCGACGGCTCGGTCGAGGTGGTGGACGCATCGACCGGCCATCGGTCGGGGGAGTTCAGTGCGGAGAGCAATCTGTGCCAGTCGCCGGTCTTCAGCCCGGACGGAAGCCTCATCGCGGCCCCTGCAGCGAACGGCGTGCCGATCTGGGACGCCCGGACGGGAGCGCCGATCCACTCCCTGCCCGAGCCTGAGCCCGGTGGCAGCTGCAACGTCGCGTTCTCACCAGACGGCCGTGAGCTGGCCAGCACGAACGGCAACGGAGTCACCGTGTGGAGCACCCGCACCTGGACCATGGTGGAGCGCCTCCAGGGCCACACGGGCAGCGTCATCGGGCTCGACTGGAGCCCGGACGGCACCCGGATCGCCACCGGTGCGAACGACGGCACCGCGCGGATCTGGGACGCCGCGACCGGGCAGCAGATCCTGGAGCTCGCCGGCCACTCGGGTCTCGTTGCGAACGTCGCCTTCAGCCCCGACGGTACGCGGCTGGTCACGGGCGGCGGCGACGGCACGGCCAGGGTCTGGGACGTGTCACCCGCGGCGACCGCGGAGTGGTTCGGTGACGCCGAGCCGGGCCCGATGTTCGGCGTCGCCTACGCCCCGGACGGCAGGAGCCTGCTCACGACCGGCTTCGGCCCAGGGCAGGGTGCGTGGCGGTGGGACGCCGCGACCGGCCGGCGAATCGGAGGCTACCGGGACGTGTACGACGTCGAGCTCGCGGCCGACGGGTCCATCTTGCTTGTCGGCGACCGCGTGGAGATCGCGCGCCCCGGCTCCCCGGTCAGCAGCCTCAACGACGTCCCGACCAAAGGAGCCTTCGGCCTGGGGTACGCTCGAGACGGCTCGTTGATCGCCGAGTCGAGCGGGCAAAGGCAATCGATCGTGGTGTGGACGTCCGACGGGCGGCGGGTCCGAAGCTTTGGACCGGCGGGCCCGGACGACACCTTCATCCAGGAAGCCTTCAGCCCTGACGGTTCCCTGCTCGCGGGCCTCACCGGTCGGGCGACGCTTGATGTGTGGGACGTCGCGACCGGCACGGCGCTGGTCCAAGGGCGGGTCTCCACGGGCCAGGCACGAAGCATGGCCTTCAGCCCGAAGGGGTCGCGCCTCGTCACGTCCGGCGCCGACGGCGCCAGCGTTTGGGCGATCCCGTCCGGGCGGCGGGTCGCCAGGCTGTCGGGAGCCGGGGCCATCGGCGCCGTCGCGTTCAGTCCCGATGGGAAGCAGGTGGCGACGGGGGGCGACGACGGGACCGCGCGGATCTGGGACGCGGCGACCGGTGATGAGCTGCTCACGCTCACCGGCCGCACCGACTCGCTGACAGGCGTCGCGTTCAGTCCCGACGGGACCAGGCTGGCCACCACGAGTCAGGACGGGACGCTGCGGGTGTACGTGCTGCCGGTCGATCAGCTGGTGCGGATCGCGGAATCCCGCCTGACCCGCGGGTTCACCGAAGCGGAGTGCAGGCAATACCTCCACGTCGCCACGTGCCCTGCTGGTCCGGCCCCCGCTCCGACACCCTCGGAGGAGGAAGTGCCCCCGCTGTACGGGCCGGAGGGGGCCTTCCGCGTCACGATCGCGCGGTCCGACCTGCAGCGCGCCGGGATCAACCGGTCGGAGATCCCGAACAGCCTCGGCGCGTACACCCTGTCGCTGGTACGTGGGGCCTGGCGCCTACACCTGGGCCGCGCCGACGGCGGTACGGACGACCAGGTCGGGACGTACACGGTCTCCGGAAGACGGATCACGCTCGAGATCCTCGACGACACGTGCTCCTTCGGAGGCACCTGGTCCGCTACCTGGTCGGCGACCGCCACCGATCTCACCTTGACGAACATCGCGTCGAACGTGCCAGCAGCGTGCGACCCGATCGACTTCCAGGCCGTCACCTCGGCGGTATTCGGTTCACGCCCGCTGACACGGGTCCTGTAACGACCCGCCAGCGGCATGCCCCCACGAAGGCTTCCGGACACCAAATCACTTCCCCGGCCACCAGCGCCCGGTTGGGCACCTCGGCCAGACGCAGTCCGGGAGGGTGACTGTCTCGACCTCAGCGCTCCCTCGCCGAGGTCGGCATCGCGGTGAGATCCTCGACGCTCTGAGCGTCAGGAAGGGGCGAGCGTTTGGGGCCGCGATCCTTCTTGTCGCCATTCTGCTCCCGGGCGACGTCGGCGGATGCGCTGCCCCGTCAGGTTCGGCGGCGACTATCTACGCGGAAGACGGAGACGCAAAGATTCGAGTGTTCGTTCAGCGGATGCCTGGTCGGCTCGACTGGCGCCGGCTCCGACGTACATGCCGACATCCACCAGCTCTTCGCCCCCATGCCAAATGGTGAGGTAGGAATAGGCCGGGCCTCCGCGGATATCGTTGGTCACTTGCAAGTCGGTCTTTCGGATCGGAAACCGAGTGTCCGGCTGCGGCTGCTCGATGCCGATCCTGCCACCGACGGGTTCGATCTGGATGGCGATGCCGTCTCTCGGGAAGCCGGCGAACACCCAGCGACTCCCGAAGCACTGGCCTTCGGTCGCCCCGTCGGGATGGTGCCACCGGAAGGGGACGCTGGAGATCAGCGCCCCCAGTCGCAGGTGGGCGGGGGAGCACTGCTGTTCGTCGAGCCGGTCAGCGTGCCACGAGGCCGGGTATCTGATGCTCCAGCCGGCGCCAGGTCCCCCAAGCTGCGTCCAGCTCTGGTGTCCCCGTTCCGACGTGTCTTGATGGTCTCGGATACTCGTCGCGGCGACGGCCACGGCGCCGACGAAGACGGTGACCGCGGCGACGACCGCGATCATCTCCACGGCTCGGCGGCGGGTGCCTCGATGACGAATCTGGCGGAGCCGCGCCTCGGGTTCCGGGTCGATCGGCGCGACCACGCGATCGAGGAGGTCCGCCAGCCGCCGGTCGCGCTCATCCGTCCTCACGGTTCACGCTCCCCGACTGCGAGCGCCCGGCGGAGCGTCGCTCGCCCAAGGGCCAGGTGCACCCGGACCGTGCTCTCCCGGGTGCCCAGGAGCTTCGCCACGTCCCTTGTTTCGAACCCGCCCCAGTCACGCAAGACGACGGCTTGGCGCTGCCGAAGAGGGAGCTGGCGAAGCGCGCGAATCACCTCCTGCCGGTCGAGGGCAAGCTGGATCCCGTCCCTGGCCACGGGCGCGTCGATGCCGCGCCGGGGACCACGCCGAAGTTCCCTCGCACTCAGCCGCATGGCGGTCTTGAACACGTATCCGCCGGCGTGGTCGTCCCCGTGGATGGCTGCCCAGCGGGACCACAGACGGGCGAAGGACACCGCTGCGATGTCCTCGGCGAGCGCGGAGTCGAGCGTCATGAGCACGCACGCACGGACGATGCGGGCGAAGTTCTCCCGATAGAAAGCCTCGAATCCTGCGGCATCGGGCACGCGTCCTCCTACCCTATCCAGCCCTTCTGGGCAGGACCCGCTAGGACCGGTGCGCGAGACGACCTGAGGCGACGGGCCCTTTCCTGCTAGTCGAGCGGGGAGGGAGACGTCGCGAGGGATGAGGTTCCGGGTTCTCCGGTGGGGAACGAGCGCCTCCCCAGTCGCATGTACAGGGCGATGACGCCGCTCGCGAGCGCGGCGTAGGCGCACCACAGGGACGCGAACCCGTCGACCGTGAGCAGCAGGATGAGCGGGAGCACGACCAGATTGGCCACCCCGAACATGATCAGGATCCGGTGGCCGGACAGCAGCAGGGACCCACACACGGCGATGACGTAGAGCGTGGCGATCAGGGCCCCGGACGCCCCGCTTCGGCCGAAGAAGTATTCGACGTGGTAGGGGGCGAGGGTGGCGGCGATCGGCCCCCGCACCATGCCGATCAGGTACGTCACCGCGACCGCCGCTCCCAGGCCGACGAACGGGGCGATCCTCGATCTCGCAGACCGCGTCCGTTCCAGCATGAAGACGGCGAGTGGCAGATACACGGGCAGGATCACGAGCGCGATCAGCAGATAGATCCAGAGGGCGGCGCGCCCGACTCCTTGGGGAACCTTGCCCTGCAGTCCCCACCACACGAACGCCTCGACCACCTGATGCGCTCCGAGGACCAGCGGAACCGACGCCAGCGCCACGTGCCCGGGACGGTGGTCGACGTGTCGCACGGCGTCGACCCCGATGGCACCGACAACGAGCCCACCCACCAGGTCGGCCTGCGGTGCGAAGCACACGCCGGCAGACTATCCGTTGGGTCGAACCGTTCCGTTCGCCCCGGGTTCGGCGGTCGCCCTCGTGATCGGAAGGTCCGCTTCGCGGAACCACCAGCGCATGACCTGTTTCTCGAGGCGGCCGGCCTGGACGGAGGGGTCCTCTTCACAGCGCTTGCGGACCTCGTCGACCGGAAGCGTCCACAGTTCGATGCCGCGAAGCCGCGGGTCGCCCTGATCGGAGAAGGGGCCGGCCGCCGCGATCGAGCCATCCGCCCGATTGCGATCGAGGTGCGCGAGGTGCCCCGCCTGGAGACGGGCGAGCTCCTCCTCGGGCAGGTCGGGTGCGGTCTCCGGGCGGCGAAGCAGCACCAGGGTGAAGCTCGTCATGCCCGGCGGCATGTCGTCCGCGGTGAAGCGGTCGTCCATCTCGGCGGTGGGGCTGGGCTCGGTGGTCACGATGCCCGCTCCTGATGTTGCGCGACACGCTCGATGATCGCGTTGGCGACAGCCCTAGTGATCATGAACCTGCCCGCGTCGGCGGTTGGCTTCACTCTGATGTCACCTCCGTGACCGCGGCCTGGGCCGAGGACTGATCGACGATGCCTTTGGACTCGGCGAAGGCGGCGACCAGGGCCTGCACGGCGAGGTTGTTCACCGCGCGGGGGATGCCGCGAGCGGTCTGGTGGACGAGAGCCACGGCGTCATCGGAGAACAGCGGATCGGATCTGCCCGCCAGCTTGAGGTGATGGGCTAGGTACCCGGCGGTCTCGGAGAGGTCCATGCCGTCCAGGTGGTAGCGCAGGGCGACCCGCTGGTCCAGCGCGGCGAAGGCCCCCAGCCGCAGTCGCCGGCGCAGTGTGGGCTGCCCCAGCAGGACGAGGGCCAGGGGTGACCGGGAGTCCATGTCGGCGTTGGTCAGCATCCTGAGCTCCTCGAGCTGCTCGGCCGACAGCAGGTGGGCCTCGTCCACTGCCACCACCACCCGCTTGTGCCGCTCGGCGTGCTCGGTGGCCAGGAGGTCCTGGGTCTGCGGGATGAGGAAGGCGTTGTAGAACCGCGGCGTCCCACCGAGGGCGGAGACGATCTCGGTGTAGATGCCGCGGGTCCCCACCGCGGGGTTCGACAGGTAGATGACCGTGTGCCGCGAGGCGTCGAGGGCGTCGAGGGCGGCCCGGGCGGCCACGGTCTTGCCCGCCCCGACCTCCCCAGTGACGACCCCGATGGTGGACTCCCCGACCAGCCACCGGATGCGGGCGACCGCCTCGGCGTGGGCCGTGGATGCGAACAGGGCCTGCGGCGCGATGTCCTTGCCGAACGGCATGCGGGTGAACCCGTAGTGGGCCTGGAGGCGCTCGATGGTCATGGCGTGTGGTCTCCTTCCTCGGTCGCGGTTTCCTCGAGCGAGGCGTAGGTGATGCGTCGGCGGGTCGCCTCGTCGTGCTCGGCCTCGACGAGGCCCAGGTAGTCGATGCCGGTGCGCGGCGGGGCCGGGGGGTCCTGCAAACGGGCCCGGGGATGGACGTGGCGCCCCACGACGTGCGCCATGGCCTTGCCCATGGACCGGCCCTGGTAGCGGACCTCGATGTCGGTGAGATCGAACGGGTCGAACACGAGCTCCACCGTCCGCCCGGCGAGCGCCGGGTCGCACTCATAGCGGTTGCCGTACAGGGAGAACGTCGCCGTCTTCGCGACCCGGCGGTGCTCCGACCACAAGAAGGCCTCTCGGAGCTCGGCTGGGGTGGGCAGGCGAGGAGGGCCGGGACGCAGGAACCGCTCGAGGGGCGGCTCGTTCGTCTCGGCGTGGATCCTCAGGTGGTAGACCTGCTCCACCCACGCGGCGAACAGCCGGTTCAGCTCCTCCAGCGAGCCCACGCCGCGGTGGGTCACCTCCACCAGGAACTGCCCGCGCACGGTGCGGAACACCCGCTCGATCTTGCCCCGCCCGGCCGGCTCCCCCGGAGCGGAGTGCACCAGGCGGATGCCGAGGACCGCGCAGGCCCGTAGGAGCCACCCGGAGGAGAACGCCGATCCATTGTCGACGTAGCAGGCCTTCGGTACGCCCCGGGCCGCGAGCGCCGTGCGCAGCGCCGCCTCCAGCCGCAGGGTGTCCTCCGCCTCGCCCCACCGGTAGCCCACCAGCGCCCGGGAGTGGTCGTCGATGAAGGCGAACAGGTAGGTCTTGCGACCGGCCGCGACGGGGCCGTGCAGCGCGTCGCCGGTCCACAGCTCGTTAGGGGCCGAGGCCTCGAAGCGCCCGTAGATGCGGGGAGCACCGGCCTTCGGGCGAAGATCCCGCCGGACGAAGTGCCGTTGCAGGGTTCGTTCGCTGGGGGCCGGGTGGCCGGAGCGCACCATGATCTCCCGGACCTGGGCGGCGGTTCGGGCGGGAACCTCCCGCTTCAGGGCCTCCGCGATCTGCAGCACCTCGGCGGGCGTCCGGGGCTGGGATGACCGGGGCGCCGGGTACAGGGCCTCGAACCCTCCATCCCTCCAGACCCGGACCCACCGGCGGAGTGTGGGGGCCGACACCCGGACACGCTCCCCATCCGGGCCGATGTGGTCGCGCGATGCCAGGAAGTTGAGCATCTGCCCCCGCTGCCGGGGAGCGAGCGCAGGGTCGGCCGCCTCCCGGATGAGGGAGTACCGAAACAGCGCCACGTCTCGTCGTCGATCGTCCATGAGCCCTCCCGTTGGCCGCGTCGGGCAGTCCTTTGGGGAAGCGGTGGCCATCGTTCCGGCTCACCACGGCGCCGGGAAGGGCGAGGTGGTGTTGGCGAGCAGCAGTCCGGCCGTGGCCCCCGAGCAGAACGCCCACACCGGGGAGGGACCGAGCCTCGTCACCGCCGCCCGGTGGGCCACCGCGATGGCCTCCACCGCGTCGGCCGTGGGCGACGCTCGCGGCGCGATGTCACCGAGGGAGGGGTCCAACCGGTAGGCCAGGGCGGTGAAGTGGGCCCGGATCGCCTCGGCCCGGCGGGCGAAGCGGCGGAGCCACTCCCGCACGGTGGTAGGGGGTCGGCCGTAGCGGGCGGCGATCCGGCGGTGGCCCCACCCCCGGGCCCCCAGGACGAGGGCCCGGCCGATCGCTTGGGCCACGTCCATCCGTCGAAGGAGCGTGCTCACCGGGAGCAGGACGTGGGTCCTCGAGCAGGCCCGGCACCGCGACCGCCGGGGGCGCACCGTCGTGGTGCCGGCCAGGCGCCGGAGCGTGCGCGCTCGGGCGAACCCCCACGGCCGGAGCTCGCCGGAGCAGGATGGGCACTCGAGCTCGCCGCCGCGCAGCCGGGCGTCGACGCCGCGGATGTGGGGCTCTACCATCAACACCGGTGCGGGTACCTCCGCACTTGCGTCGGGGGGCCCTTCCGGGTTCTTGCCGAAGAAGGCGGGAGGGCCCCTGTCGCTTCCTACTGACGCTTCAGGATCGGGCAAGCCGAGCGGGCCGCCAACCTCAAGGAGTCATCCCATGTGATCACCGTGGGTGTCGTCTCAACCCATGTTCCTGATCAATGGAAGAGTCGTT
>CAVYXG010000006.1:0-9572 GCA_963772375.1 uncultured Actinomycetes bacterium | reverse complement strand
TGCTGGAGTTCCCCTTCAGCGTGAGGTTCTTGTCCATGAAGAAGTTGCCGACGCAGGTCCCCTTGATGAGCAGTGTCGACCCGGCCGGCGCCGTGTCGATCTTGATTTGCAGGTCCTGGGCCGGACAGTTGACGTTGATGGTCTCCGCGGACGCCGGCGACGCGGCGGCGAGGAGTGCGCCCATCACCGCCATGAGAAGGAACGATGCGATCCCCGGCCGGCGTGCGCGACTCGGCCGCCAGTTGCCAGACAAGCCCACGGCTCCCTCCCCGGACTCGCCCCGCGCCGCCCCCTCCGTCAGGCGCGGGGTTCAACCTGTGCGACATCCTTCGTCACTTGTCAGCCCTTGTCTAGATTCAAGATGGCGTAAGGACGCAGGTTCGTCGCCCGTTCTCCGCCATCGATCCGTGATGAAGCCGATGGCTCAATCCCTCGAGGACGGAGACGCGGTCCACGCCGCGATCCGGGCCAAGGCCATCAACCAGGAGGGCCGGACGCGGGAGTCACGGTCCCGAGCGACGCCGCCCCAAGGAGGCATTGCTCCGGCCGGCCATTACGGATGCGGGCTCGAGCCTGAAGACGCGCACTGCGTCGAGGCACGGCACGGGGTCTCGGGTTGGCGATACACCCTTTGTCGATCACGCCAGTGGGATTGCCGTCCATTCGTTCGCGAGAAGCGCGTTGGGCGGCGGCCTCCTCGTCGGCGAGCCTCGAGCGTCACGCAGGAACGGCTGTTCGGTCTGGGGCTATGCGAGCGTGAAGTCGGAGCGTAAGCTCCACGCAGGTGGAAAGGGGGTCTCATGGATCCCATCATCGTTGCCGCGGCCGCACGGGTGGTCGGGTTCTTCAAACCCCTCGTCCTCCAGGGCGCGGAGGAATTCGCCAAGAAGGTCGGCGTGGCCGTTGTGGACAAGGTGTCAGGGCTCCTCAAGGCACTTCGTCAACGGTGGGCGGGCGACGTTGAGGCGTCCAAGGCCCTGGATCGGTTCGAACGAGAACCGGACGCCGGGCAGCAGCCCTTGGAACAGACGCTTGCCGCCAGGCTGGAAACGGATGGTGAGCTCGCTGTGCTGGTCCAGGACGCCATCAGGAACATCGGTCCGACGGTCGTGATCACGATGGAGGCGGGCGAGGTGAGGGTCCAGAAGGGGCCCAGGATCGGCGACATCCGCCGAGGCCGGGTGACCATCGACCAGACGCTCGAGAAGGGTGATTGGCAGGAAGGACCCGACATCGGCGATGTCGGATGAGCGTGAGGTCGTAGCGTCGTCAGCCGACTCGGTCGAGTCCGCCCGCGACTCGAGCGTCCCTTCCTCGGTGCGTAAGCGGGCCGATGAATTCGTCGGACGAAGCGCGAGTCTGAGGCGAATCGCAGACTGGTTGGACGCCGGTCAGGATGAACCCCTCCTCTGTCTGACCGGCGAACCTGGCACGGGAAAGTCGGCCTTCATGGCCTGGTTGGTCGGGTTCGGACCGCCTCCCGCGAATCCGGAGGACGCGGCACTCCGATCCCGAATCTCATCCGCGATCGACGCCACCCACTTCTGTGTCTCCACCACGAGCGGCACCGACGCCTCGCTGGACCCGTGGCTCTTCGCGCAGGATCTCGCTCGGCAGTTCTCCTCTCTCGATCCTGTCTACGGCCAAACACTCGCCGACCTCCTGCCCGGAGTGAACATCAGCATGCTCGCAGGGTCCGTGGGGACGCAGATCGGTCCGAAGATCGGGACGATCAACCTGGGCGATGCCGCCTCGCTCTTCAACGTGGTGTGTACCCCGCTCAAGACGCTGGCCTCCCAACAGCCGGAACGTAGCGTGGTGGTCCTTGTCGACGCGCTCGACGAGGCCGGGCTGTGGCCCTCGGTTCCCAGCATCGTCGAGCTGGTGGCATCTGGGTCTGGGGCCGATGCACCGCCCAACCTCCGGTTCCTGGTGACCTCGCGCCCTGACCCGGATGTGGTGGAACGATTTCCCGAGCGGTTCCGTTGGGACCTCGTGCGTGACTCCCCAAGCGATGCCCGCGACGTGTTTGCATACGTGAGAGCTCGAATCGCGGAGCGAGCCCCCTCCGCCGACCCTGGGCTCGCCGAGAAGATCGCCGAAGCCAGCGGCGGGAACTTCCTGTACGTGGAGCAGGCGTTGGACTACTGGCTGCCTCGGCTGAGTGAGCTCGCATCCGTCGAGGAACTCGAGCTGCCCCCCGGCCTGGATTCCATCTACGCCCTCTTCCTGCAGCGCGAATACGGGGCGGAGAACGGGAAAGGACGCTGGCAGAATCAGGCCCGGCCCCTCCTCGCCACGGTCGGGGCGGCGCAGGAAAGGCTCGGCTCTCCCGCCCTCAGGTGGATTCTCGCGACGGACGACGACCGGCTGCAGGACTCGCTTCGGATGTGCGAGCAGTATCTCGGCGGCCGGCGGCCCGACGGACCGTTCGGCATCTATCACCAGAGTTTCCGGGAGTTCCTGTTCGACGGGGATCGGAACCAGCGCTTCCCCGTCGCTCTCGGAGACGCCCACGCCCGCATCGCCCGTCGGTACCTGGACAGCTACTCGAGGTCGTGGCAGTTGGTGCACGACGACTACGGAGTGCGGCACGTCGCCACCCACCTCGCCGCGGCGGCGGTGGCGAACTCTCAGCCAATTCGCCACGAACTGGCATCCGCTCTCAGGAACGTGGTGCTCGACCCCTCGTTCCAGCAGGCTCACGAGGACCGCCTCGACGACCCCGCCGCACTGGTGCGCGACGCCGACCTCGCCGTGGTCACCCTGGCCATGGACGACGCTCCCGCCGCGGTCGCCGAGGCCATCGAGGCCGCGCTCGGTCTGACCGCGCTTCGGCGGGGACGGTTGCAGCCCGCGAGACTGTTCGAGCTGGCGTTGACGGGCGATCTGGCGGCCGCCCTGCGGCGGCTGGACTCGTACCCGGCAGACGACGTGGTCCGGGACGCGGCTCGTCTGTCCCTGGCCTGGGCGGCCGCCGCTTCCGACCCGGCCGGCGCGCATCGGGTCCTCGATACGATTCGACCGCGCGTGGGTCACCTTCCGAACCTGGCCCTGCTCGCCACCCGTCTTGCCGGCGTTCTGGGCGTGGAGCCCCCTCCGGCCGTCAACCCCGGACCTCCGCCCCCTGGTTTCGTCGCGAAGGCCATCGTCGATCGGTTGGGCGGGACCGACCTGCGGACCAGCCCCAGCGTCTTGGCCGAACACTTCGTGACCGGCGGGGAGATCCTGGCGGGGATGGAGGGCGGCTCCGAGGGTGCTCTCGGGACGTCCCCCGAGGTCGTCCTCGCCGCCGACCACGAGGGGCCGGCGCTCGTGGCCTTCGCCGCCGCGTATCCCGACCCCGGCGATCGACTCTTCAGCGAGTACGTCTCGCTGCACGCATCCAACACCTACGTTCACTACCGGAACCGGTCCCTGATGGTGCTGCTCGGGGCGGCGCTCCGCCATCCATCCGACCCGTGGGTGGGCGAGACCTTGCAGCAACTCGTCACGGGAGCACTGGCCGGCAACGCCCTCGACTTTGAGGAATGCCTGCGCATCCAGTCCCTGGCGGTCCGTGCGACCAGGGACGCCGGCGCCCTGTCTCGCCTGGAGGCCGAGCAGAGCCGGGCGGTTGCTGCCGCATCACAGCTTCGGGGAGGCCCGGATTCCGAGGGTGACTCCTGGGGGGCGCACAAGCGTCTGTTGGGTGGCCTCGCCGAGGGCCTGGCCGTCGCCCTCAGTCGCATCGCCGACGCCGATTCCCTGCTCGTGCTCGCGGGAGGCCTCCCATTCGGCTTCGCCGGATTCCAGGGCCCCGCTTGCCTGACGCTCGCCGAGTCGGTCCGGATCTGCCGGCCCGTCGGCGCCGCCGAATCGGCGCGGCTCGTCCACTTGGCGCTCGCGGCGGCCCACAATGTGCAGGATCCCCTGTTGTGCGTCCGGCTGACCTCCCGGGTTCGGCTGGCGGAACACGCGTGGTGGCCGCTGCCCGAGCCGCTCCCTGCCCTCGCAGAGGAGTTCGCCACTCAACCGAACGCGCGCCGCTTCACCTCGACGCACGTCGTTGGCGAGGCCTACGAGGGCCGGGCAGGAACGGAGGCGTCGGTGCCGCTGCCGCCCTTCACGCGCGAGGCCGCGACGCTGGCGGATCTCGCCCAGGTGTACGAGCGGCCGCTGTCGGAGATCGCACGGCTTAACGGTGAAATCGACCCTCGGACGCAGTTGGCGCATGGGACCATCGTCCGCATCCCTGATCCGGAGGTCATCCCGTTGACGGCCGCCAGGCTCGCGGCTGAGGCATTGATCGCCCCTGGACTCGGTCCCCGGGACCGAGTCCGCATCGTCCAGCGCATGGTGCCACTCGCCGCATCGAACCCCACCGCGCTCGACACCGTGTTGGGGCGCCTGGCCCTCGCCGCCCGCTTCGAGCTCGCGGGACAGCTCGACATGATCGATGCTGCTGGAAATCGGTATCGAGCGGATCGCTCCTCGCTCGACGTGTCGCCGAACCGATTGCTTCCCAGCTGACCGTCGCCTCTAGTGGTCTGTCTGTGAAATAATCTGGTATGGTAGTCGTCATGGCAATCATGACGGCTCCGGCTCTGCCGGTCACCGTCGAACAGCGCAGGGACCTGCAGAGGTTGGCGTCGTCGACGTCGCTCCCGCACCGGACGGTCGTCCAAGCGAAGGCACTGCTGTGGGCGGCGGAGGGGGTGGGGAACGAGGAGATCGCCCGGCGGTGCGAGGTGGACTCCGACACGGTGCGCCGGTGGCGAGTCAGGTTCGCGGGTCAGGGCACCGCGGGGGTGGGGGCCATCGCCAAGGGCCGCGGGCGCAAGCCGGCCCTGGAAGACGGGACGGTGGCCGAGGTGGTCCGGGTCACCTGCCACGAGAAACCTCCCGACGGCTCCACGCACTGGACGACGCGCTCGCTGGCGCGCAGGTTCGGGATCGGCAAGGACGCCGTGGCCCGCATCTGGTCCGATCACCACCTGAAGCCCTGGAAGGTGGACACGTTCAAGGTCTCCACCGATCCCGACTTCGAGGACAAGCTCGTCGACGTCGTCGGGCTGTACCTGAACCCCCCGGAGCGCGCCGCGGTGTTCAGCTTCGACGAGAAGACGCAGGTCCAGGCCCTGGACCGGACCCAGCCCAGCCTGCCGATGCGGCCTGGCCGGGCCGGCACCATGACGCATGACTACCGCCGCAACGGCACGGTCGATCTGTTCGCCGCGCTCAACGTGGCCACCGGTGAGGTCCTCACCGACTACCAGCAGAGCCACGCCGCCTCAGACGTGCTGCGGTTCTTCAAGCGCATCGACGCCGCGGTGGACCGGCGCCTCGAGATCCACGTGGTGCTGGACAACCTCTCCGCGCACAAGGCCCCGGAGATCACCACCTGGCTGGCCCATCCCCGCCGCGCCCGCTGGCACCTGCACTTCACGCCGACGTCGAGCTCATGGCTGAACCTGGTGGAGCGGTGGTTCAAGGAACTGACCGACAAGCGGCTCCGCCGGGGTGTCTTCACGAGCGTGGCCGATCTGACCGACGC
Organism: uncultured Actinomycetes bacterium; assembly: GCA_963772375.1. Taxonomy (GTDB): domain Bacteria; phylum Actinomycetota; class UBA4738; order UBA4738; family JACQTL01; genus DATBHM01. The sequence goes on along the minus strand of CAVYXG010000006.1, from coordinate 4,036 downwards.
CATCGCCACCTGGGTCCGTCACTGGAACGACGACCCCAAGCCGTTCGTCTGGCACAAGACCGCTCAGGAGATCATCGAGAAAGTCCAGCGCGGGCGGGCCACCCTCCACCAGATCAAATCAACGACGGAGCACTAGTGTCCTGAGTCCGAAATCCGTTGAGCATATGCGGCAACGGATTCGAGGATGTGGTCGGCGGACTTCGTCCACACGAACGGCTTGGGATCGAGGTTGTAGATCTTGAGGTAGTGCCGGATCGCATCCTCCAGCTCCCGGGTCGACCGGTGGGCGCCGCGTTTGATCTGGCGGCGGGTGAGCTCCGCGAACCACCGCTCCACGAGGTTGAGCCAGGAGGAGCCGGTCGGGGTGAAGTGGAGGTGGAACCGGGGGTGGTGCGCGAGCCACCGCAGCACCGCGGGCGTCTTGTGGGTTCCGTAGTTGTCCAGGACGAGGTGCAGATCGAGGTCCTCCGGCGTCGCCGCGTCGATGGCCTTGAGGAACCGCAGGAACTCCTGGTGGCGGTGGCGGCGGTGGATCCGGCCGATGACCTCGCCGGTGGCCATGACGAGCGCGGCGAACAGCGACGTGGTGCCGTGGCGAACGTAGTCGTTGGTCCATCGCTCCGGGGTCCCCGGGCGCATCGGCAGGATGGGCTGGGTCCGGTCCAGCGCCTGGATCTGGGACTTCTCGTCAACGCACAGCACCAGCGCGTTGTGCGGCGGGTCCAGGTACAGCCCCACGATGTCGCGGACCTTCTCCACGAACTGGGGGTCGGTGGAGAGCTTCCAGGACTCGCTCCGCCACGGCTGCAGTCCGAACGCCCGCCAGATCCGGGCCACGGTGGACTGCGACAGCCCGACTCGCTTGGCCATGTCCCTTGAGGACCAGTGGGTGGAGTCGGTCGGCTTGGACTCGAGGGTCTTCACCACGACCTCCTCCACCTTGTCGTCGGTGACCTTCCGGGGAGCCCCGGGCCGGGGCTCGTCCAGGAGGCCCTCGACGCCTCGCTCGATGTAGCGGGCCCGCCACTTCCCGACGGTCTGGGGCGTCACCTCCAGTTGCCGGGCCACCTCCCGGTTGGTGGCGCCCTCGGCCGATCGCAGGACGATCCTCGATCGCAGGGCAAGGGCCTGCGACGTGGTGGTCCGGCGGGTGAACCGCTCCAGCACCTGCCGGTCCTCCTCGCTCACCGCGAGCTCCTGGAGCGGTCGTCCTCGGGCCATACCGCATCCTGGCACGACGCGAGCCATGCCTGGGGACATCCTCGTGAACATCCTGTGAACTTCTGACTCAGGACACTAGGTGCTCGGCAGGACACTGCCGAGGGAGGCCGTTCCACCGTGCGGGCCGCTCCTGGGGTGCAGACCAGTTACTTCTTCGAGGGCTCGAAGTAGGGGTTGGTGCCGGAGGCGTGGTCGGTGACGTCGACGACCTGCTTGATCTCGGGGACGGTCTCGAGGAGGGTCACGCGGATGCCCTGGCCCAGGGTGACCGACGCCATGCCACACCCCTGGCAGCCACCGGACAGGCGCAGGTAGGCCGTGTCGCCCTCCACGCCGACGAGGTCCGCGCGCCCGCCGTGCGCGGCGATGCTGGGGTTGATCTGACGGTCCAGCACGGCCTGCACGCGCTCGGGGACGTCGCCGGTCAGCTCGAGGCCCTCGGGCACCGAGGCGCCGACCGCGGGGCTCGGGCTGTTCGGGTTCTCGATGACGAAGCCCGGGTTCAGCAGGTCTCGGGAGAGGTCGACCACGGCGCCGCGCAGGGCCTCGACGCTCTCCGCCGACACGATCGCCCCGAGGGAGGGGTCCTCCCACTCCTGGACGGCGTCGCCGGGCCGGGCGAACGCGCGGGGCTGCAGCGCCATCGAGACGGTGAACTCCCCGTCCGCGACGCCGGTCACCTCGACGAGGAGCGCGATCGAGGAGGGCTCCGGCTCGTCGGCCAGCATCGCCGCGAGGCGGCGGCGGGCTCGGTCGGTGACCGTGATGACGGGCGGGCTCTCCGGCGACTCGCTCTGCACGCGCTTCCCCTGTCGAATCCTCGCCCGTTCGGGCGGGCGCAGTCCTGCCCGATCCGGTGGCGAACCGGGCCGCGACTAGGATACGCGAGCCGTGCCTCGCGTCCTCCTGATCCTGCCGACCTCGACCTACCGGGCCGAGGACTTCCTGCGGGCGGCTGAGGCCGTGGGTGCCGAGGTCGTCGTGGCCTCGGAACGCCGCCAGGCGCTCGCCGGGGTGATGGGGGAGCGGGCGCTCCGGCTCGACCTCCGCCGGCCCGAGGCGGCCGCGGCGGCGGTCGTGGACCTTGCCTCGCGGACCCCGCTCGACGCCGTCGTCGCCGTGGACGACCAGGGCGTCGCCGTCGCGGCGATCGCCTCCGAGCGGCTGGACCTGCCCCACAACCCGCCCGCGGCGGCCGCGGCCACCAGGGACAAGTCGGTCATGCGAGGCGCCCTGGAGGCGGCCGGCGTGTGGCAGCCGGCGTTCCGGGTGGCCCTCGAGGACGACGACGTCGCCGCGCTCGCCCGCGGCCTCGGCCCGCCGGTGGTGGTGAAGCCGGTCGGGCTGTCGGGGAGCCGCGGCGTCATCCGGGCCGATACCCCGGGGGATGCCGCCGCCGCCGCCGCGCGGGTCCGTCGGATCCTGGTCGCCGTCGGCGAGGACCCCGCCGGTCCAGTCCTGGTCGAGCGCTACGTCCCGGGGACCGAGGTCTCGCTCGAGGGGCTGCTCCGGGGGGGCCGCCTCGAGGTCCTGGCCGTCTTCGACAAGCCGGACCCGATGGAGGGGCCGTACTTCGAGGAGACCCTCTATGTGACCCCGTCACGGCTACCGGAGCCGACGCAGGCGGCCGTTCGCGAGGCCGCGGCGGCTGCGACGGCCGCGCTCGGGCTGGCCGAGGGGCCGGTCCACGCCGAGCTCCGGCTGAACGGCGACGGGGTGTGGGTGCTCGAGGTTGCGGCCCGCTCGATCGGCGGGCTGTGCTCACGGGCGCTGCGGTTCGGCGTCGGGACGACGCTGGAGGAGGTCATCATCCGGCATGCGCTCGGCTTGCCGCAGGGCGGCCTCGCCCGGGAACGGGCCGCCTCGGGCGTGATGATGCTGCCGATCCCGCGGGCCGGCGTGCTGCGCGAGGTCCGCGGCGCGGAGGAGGCGCGGGCGGTCGACGGTGTGGAGGGCCTCGAGATCACCGCCCACCCGGGAGGCCGTGTCGTCCCGCTGCCGGAGGGCGACCGGTACCTGGGGTTCCTGTTCGCGCGGGGCGGGACGCCCGGGGAGGTCGAGGCTGCGCTCCGCCGGGCGCACGCGAAGCTCGCCTTCGCGATCGACGACGGGCCCGCGGAGCCGGGCATGGACGACGAGGCCGAGACCCGACCCTGTCCGTAGGGCGCTCCGGCCAGGCTGCGGCCACGGCCGCGCGGCTACCGGGGGACGAGCGCGAGGACGCGGGCCGAGCCGCCCGAGCCGCCCACGATCTTCAGCTGCGCGACGACGAGGACCGCGCCCGCCGGCGGGAGCATCGACAGGTTCGCGAGCTGGGTGAGGCCGTACTTGCCGGCGCCGAGCATGAACGAGTGGCACGGGAACGGCGGGTCGAACGAGTGGGCCCGTCCCGCGTCGGTGCCGACGGTCTCGACGCCGAGGCCGACGATCGGGGCCTCCTCGGCGAGCCCGTCGGGTACAGAAACTCATGCCGCGGCACGGTACTCGTGGAGGAGGCCGCCCAACACGTCCCGCCGGCGGACGTTCGCGGCCTTCACATGTCCCACCGGGGCCGACGGGTTCCCGGTCGGCGTCCGAAGATCGAGCCCGCGATGCGGCCTCGCCTCGTTGTAATGATCGATATAGGTCCGAACGACCCGCTCCAGATGTCGTCGGCCACGGACGAGCGTCCAGTCCAGGCATTCGGCTCGCACGGTGCCCACCCACCGTTCGCAGAAGGCGTTGGCGTTCGGGGCCCGGATCGGGGTGAGGACGATCCTCGTGCCCTCTGAGCGGAACACCTCGTCGAAGGACCGGGTGAACTTGGTGTCCCGGT
>CAVYXG010000005.1:0-1588111 GCA_963772375.1 uncultured Actinomycetes bacterium | reverse complement strand
CGTCGACGACGTTGGAGAAGGCGCTGGAATTGTAGTCCCAGACGTGCTCGAGGATTCGGGCCTCGGGAGACCACCTCTCCCGGATGTCGCATCGAACTCGAGCAGCGAGATTCCCGCGCGGAAGCTCGACCGGGATCCTCCGCGAGTGACCGTATGGGTGGCCGGGTCGAGAGCGACGTCGTCCACCTCAAGGACAGTGGGGCGCTCCACCGGCCCCCGCCGGACCAACGCGCGGACCCTGGCCAGGAGCTCGTCGAAGGAGAACGGCTTCACGACGTAGTCGTCGGCGCCCACGTCCAACCCGCGGATTCGGTCCTGCACGGCATCGCGAGCCGTCAGCATGACGACCGGCGCCCACCGGCGCCGCGCCCGAAGCTCGCTGCACACGGCGAATCCGTCCCGCCCTGGGAGCAACACGTCGAGGACCACCACGTCGTACTCGCGCCCGCTCGCGAGCGACAGTCCCTCCTCGCCGTCGGCCGCGACATCGACCGCGTATCCCTCCTGCTCGAACCCGCGCCGAAGCGCCCGGCCCATCTTCGGTTCATCTTCCACGACCAGCACGCGCACGGGCGCAATCGTGGCACCGCTCTCATGAGAGAAGCGTGAGAGGTGTCGCTGTTTCAGAGATGTCATCCGGAACCAGGAAGCTCGCTTGAGGCCATTCGAGACTGGGATCCAGGGCAGATCCCGCAAGCTCGGGAAGCGTCAGCGTGGCCACATCCGACTGGTCCATGAGGGGCGCTCCACGAAGCCCCCTCGCTCAGAACCCGTGGCCGGTGAGAGCGAATCCGATGGTACAGACGGCACCCTCCACCAAGCAGAACACAGCGAACGGAGCGAGCGTGCGGGTCTCGAAGAACCTCATCAGGAACCGAACCGACAGGTAGGTAGGCCGCGATCCCCGCGGCGATGCTCCCCACGAGCAGACTGCACGCGAGTCAGGTTGTCCCAGCCGAGCACAGTCGGAAGGATCACGGCCTGGGCCAAGCTGGAGATGGGGAAGAGCTCGGTCACTCCCTGGACGACCCCCATCACCAGCGCCTGGAAGTAGGTGATCACCTGGGTCCTCCCGCGAACAGCCCCGGGAGGTCCGGTCCGGCGCACACGGCAGACCCGTCCCGGCACATCTTCGGTTCGTCCTCCAGTACGCGCACGAGCGCAATCGCGACATCGCCCTCATGAGAGCGGCGTGAGAGGTGTGCTGGCTCACGGTCTTCTCATCGGCTCCGCGGTAACAAGGATGCGAACCCGACGAAAGGAGAACCGTGCGCCGAAACGCAGTGCTCGCGGCGATCGCGGCCGTCGGACTCGCCGCCTGTTCAGGAGGCGCGCCCGGGAACACGACCCTACCGAGGACGAGCCGGCCGACGACCGGGCCGGTCGGGTCGGCGAGTGGAACAGCTGGTTCGACGACCGGAGCTCCGTCGTCACCCCCTCGGACCCACACTCCCCCGTCGGAGTCGCCGATACCGACCGAGTCACCCGTCCCCGTCGAGAGCAACCCCCCTGGCGACATCCCGGACAGTACGCAGTTCGTCCCCTACCGCTCCACGGGGGGCGGGTTCGAGATTCGCGCTCCAGAGGGCTGGTCGCGCCGAAGCACGTCGTCGCAGGTCAGCTTCACCAGCAAGCTGAACACGATCTCGGTGAGCTGGCGTCAGACCTCGATCCAGCCCACCGCTGCTGCGGTCAAGCGATCCGAGGTGCCGGAGCTCAAGCGGGCGTTCCGCGCGTTCGAGCTCGTCGAAGTGCGGGCGGTCCAGTTGTCGGGAGGTTCGGCGATCCAGGTCGATCTCCATGCCAACAGTGACCCGAATCGCGTGACCGGCAAGCAGTACCGGCTGGACGTGCTCCGGTTCGACTTCTTCCGGAATGGTCGCGAGGCGAGCATCGACCTTGCGTCTCCGGTGGGGTCGGACAACGTGGACGCGTGGAAGCTGATCTCCGAGAGCTTCCGGTGGCGATGATCCGCGCGGTCGACCTGTACCGGTTCTTCCACACTGAGGACGATGAGACGTTCGCGCTCCGGGGCGTCTCGCTGGACGTCGGGCCGGGCGAGATGGTGGCGGTCGTGGGGCCGTCCGGCAGCGGGAAGTCGACACTGCTGCACTGTCTGGCCGGCCTCGATGAACCGGACGGCGGCCATGTGGAGATCGCCGATGAGCGACTGACGAGGCGGCCGGAGGCGGTTCGCTCCCGGATGCGAGCGCGCTCGGTCGGCATCCTGCTGCAAGCCGGCAACCTGATCGAGCACCTTTCCGTCGAGGGGAATGTCCGAGCGGCGATAACGCTGTCGGGCCGGCGGGGAGCATCGCCCAGCGGGGTGCTCGGGGCGCTCGGCATCGCACACCGCGCGGCGGCCTGGCCGTCGACGCTCTCTGGGGGCGAGGCCGCGCGTGCCGGTCTCGCGGTGGCCCTGGCGAACGACCCGCCCGTGCTCCTGGCAGACGAGCCGACGGGCGAGATCGACGACGCGGCCGAACAAGTCGTGCTGGGCCTGCTCCGTGGGCGCGCCGACGAGGGCGGGTCGGTCGTCGTCGTGACGCACAGTCCGAAGGTCGCGGAAGCGGCAGACCGGGTCGTGCACATCGTGGACGGAGGGTTGGTGCCGTGATGGTGGCCGTGGTCGCGGAGGAGACACCCCTCGTCATCGGAAGCGACGTGTCGGTGACTTACGGCCGGGGGGCACGGATGGTAGACGCCCTACGGGCGGCGAACTTTGTGATCCGTCCCGGCGAGCGGATCGCCGTGGTGGGCCCGTCCGGGAGCGGGAAGTCGTCCCTGCTCCACCTCCTCGCCGGGCTCGAAACCCCGTCCATGGGAACCCTCGAATGGCCCGGATTGGCCCCCAGCGCCACGCTCCGCCCTGGGGCGATCGGGCTAGCGTTCCAATCCTCGGGACTGCTTCCGCCCCTGACCGTCCTCGAGAACGTGGCGCTGCCCTGCCTCCTCGCCGGGCAAGACGAGATCGCAGCCACTCGGGCAGCGATGGTCTCGTGTTCGCGGTTCGAGGTCCTTGAGGTGGCGCGGAAGCTCCCTGAGGAGATCTCGGGCGGGCAGGCGCAGCGTGCCGGGCTGGCACGCGCGGTCGCGGTGACGCCCCGGCTCCTGCTGGCCGACGAGCCCACAGGTCAGCAGGATCACGAGACGGCGGCGCGGGTCGTCGAGTCGATCTTCGCATGGTCCGGGAAGGTGGGCGCGGCCGTCGTCGTGGCGACGCACGACCTCATGGTCGCCGAACGGTTCCCCGTCCAATGGGAGCTGCGCGACGGACGGCTCGCCGCGGGGGCGGTCGTATCCTCGCGGTGAGGTGGGTCCGGGGCCTAGTGACGCGCCGGCCGGCGCGGACCGCCGGCCTTGCGCTCGGCGTTGCGCTCTCGGTCGCCCTCCTGGCTTCGCTCGGTGCGTTTTTCACCTCGACCAGAGCCCACATGACGCAGCAGGCGACTCGCGGAGTCGCAGTGGATTGGCAGGTCCAGCTTTCCACGAAGGCGAACCCCGACACGGCACTCCGGATCGTGCAGGAGAGCCCAGGTGTGGTCACCGCCGACCCAGTCGGTTACGCGGAGGTGCCGCACTTCACCGCCGCGACCGGGCCGACGGTGCAGGAAACAGGCTCCGGCATGGCGCTCGCCCTGCCGCCCGGGTACCAACGGGACTTCCCGGGCGTAGTCCGGCCGCTCGTGGACGCCGACTCTGGAGTACTGATTGCACAGCAGACCGCGGCGAACCTCGGCGCGACCGTCGGGTCCACGTTCCGAATGGCCCGCCCGGGCATGCCTCCCGTCCAGCTGCTGGTCGACGGGGTGATCGACCTGCCGAGTGCGGACTCGCTTTTCCAGACGATCGGGGCGGCGCCAGGCGCCGGCCCCACGGCGCCGCCCGACAACGTGGTGCTGCTCCCCTCAGAGCAATGGCACCGGGCGTTCGACCCCGTCGCCGGCATGCGGCCGGACGTCGTTACCGAGCAGATCCACGTGAACCTCGCCCCGGACCTCCCGCCCGACCCGGGTGCGGCGTTCGCGGAGGTGCTGCAACGGGCGCGGAACCTCGAGGCCCGGCTCGCGGGAGTCGGCGTCGTGGGCGACAACCTGGCTGCACAGCTCGACGCTGGGCGGAGCGACGCGGCGTACGCCGAGCTGCTGTTCCTGTTCCTCGGGTTGCCCGGAGTCGTCGTGGCGGCGCTCCTGACCGCAGCGGTTGCGGCCTCAGGGAGCGAGCGGCGCCGCGGGGAGCAGGCCCTCCTGCGGATCCGGGGAGCGACGCCACGGAGGATCGGTCGACTCGCTGCGTCGGAGGCCGTGCTCGTCGGCGTCGTGGGGTCGGCGTTGGGGATCGGCGTAGCTCTCGTCCTCGGGAGGGCGCTCTTCGGCGCGAACGGCCTGGGCGCGACCGCCGGACAGTCCCTCGCCTGGGCTGCGGTAGCAGCCGCCACCGGGCTCGCGCTGGCGTTCGTCACGGTCGTGCTTCCCGCACGACGGGACGCGAAGCATCTGAGCGTGACCACCGCACGGGCGCAGATCCGGGAGGCTCGGCCACCCGTCTGGATGCGAACCTACGTCGACTTCGTCCTTCTCGCGGTCGCAGGCCTGCTCTTCTGGCAGGCGGTTCGTTCGGGCTACTTGGTCGTCCTGGCCCCCGAAGGGGTCCCCACGATCTCGGTGTCGTTCTTCACCCTGCTCGCCCCCCTGTGCCTGTGGGTCGGCGCAGCGCTGTTCACGTGGCGGCTCGCGCGCGCAAGTCTCGTCCGCGGGCGCCGGGCGATCGCCGGCGCGTCGCGGCCCATCGCCGGCCGGCTCGCCGGCGTGGTCGCGGCGGCCATGACACGGCAGCGCCGGGTCCTCTCTCGTGGGCTGGTGCTGGTGGCGCTGGCAGGCGCGTTCGCGATGTCGACGGCGGTGTTCGATTCGACCTACCGGGCCCAGGCGCGGGTCGACGCAGAGCTGACGAACGGCGCGGACGTCACCGCCACGACTACCGCGACCACCGGACTTCCCGCCGGGATCGCCGGAGAGGCCCGCACGATCCCCGGCGTGACCGCGGCCGAAACCATGCAGCACCGGTTCGCGTACGTGGGAACGGACCTCCAGGACCTCTACGGGATCGACCCCCGAACTGTCGGCCGTGTCACGAACATGTCGGACGCGTTCTTCGCGGGCGGCACCGCCGACTCGCTGCTCGCAACGCTGGCCGCCCGGCCCGACGCCGTGCTGGTGTCCGACGAGACCGTCCACGACTTCCAGCTCCACACGGGCGACCTCGTGCGGCTCCGGCTCCAGTCGGGAGTCGATCATCGGTATCACGTGGTGCCGTTTCACTACGTGGGCATCGTTCGGGAGTTCCCGACGGCACCCCGAGACTCCTTCATCGTGGCCAACGGCGCGTACGTCGCGCAGCGCACTGCAAGCGCGGCGGCGCAGACGCTGCTGGTTCGGACGTCAGCCAGCCCTCCCGCCGTGGCCGAACGGCTGCGCGCGATGCTCGGACCGGCGTCGGGCGCGACCGTCACCGACATCGTGTCGCAGACGCGGGTCACCCTGTCCGCACTGACCGCGATTGACCTCTCCGGACTGACCAGGCTCCAACTGCTGTTCGCGGTGGTTCTCGCCGCGGGGGCGTCGGGCCTGGTGCTGGCGCTGGGCCTGGCCGAACGCCGCCGGACGTTCGCGATCGCGAACGCGCTCGGGGCCCGGCGCCGGCACCTGGCCGCGTTCGTCTGGAGCGAGGCCGCGTTCGTCGTCGCCGGCGGGCTGCTGTTCGGCGCGTTGGCCGGGTGGGGTGTGGCGTTCGTGGTCGTGAAGATCCTCAGCGGGGTGTTCGATCCGCCACCGCAGCATCTCGAGTTGCCCTGGCCGTACCTCGCTCTCGTCCTGGCCGCCGTGGTGGCGGCGACCGTTGCTGCCGGGGTAGGCGCGATCCGCGCCGCCGGGCGTTCGGTCTCGAACACCATGAGGGAGCTCTGACCGTGCCCGACCCCCGGACCTCTCCATCGCACCTGGCTTCGCGTTCCGAGCGACGGCTCGCAACGGTAGTGATCGGCGTGGTGGTCCTGGTTCTCGCGGTGGCCATCGGCGTCCACCTCGCTGCGGGCGGAGCGACGCGGACAGAGCCGCCACAAGCGTCGCCGAGCCGACCGGCTGCCGGCGGTCAGCCGGTATCCGACGCTCATCCGTCCCCGTCGTCCCCGTCGTCCCCCTCGTCCTCGCGGTCCGGCGGCGAAAGGCCGAACACTCCGGAGATGCCGCTGCTGGTCGACCCCCACAACGTCTATGCGGGGGACCAGGCAGGGAACTTCAACCCGGCCGTCCGCGGCGTCCCGCCACGCGTGTACGTGCCGAACACGCTCGACGGAACCGTGAGCGAGATCGACCCCCGGACCTTCAAGGTGGTGAAGACCATCACCGTCGGCGGGCAGCCCCACCACGTCACGCCGTCCTGGAACCTGCGACATCTGTACGTCGACAACCCCGGGAACGAGACCCTGGACGTCATCGACCCGCACAGCGGGAGGTTCGTCCGGCCGATCCAGGTGGCGAGCCCCTACAACTTGTACTTCACGCCCGACGGGACGAAGGCGCTTGTGGTCGCGGAGTATTACCAAGAGATCGAGTTCCGCGATCCCCACACCTGGAAGCTATTGTCGACGCTCCACATTCCGGGCCACGGGGTCGACCACATGGACTTCTCCCCCGATGGGAAGTTCCTGCTTGTGAGCGACGAGTACGACGGGATCGTGACCAGGGTGAATACCGAGACGATGAAGGTCACCGGCACGCTGAACGTGGGCGGCAAGCCGGTGGACGTAAAGGTCGCTCCGGACGGGAGTGTGTTCTTTGTGGCGAATCAGGGCCGCTCCGGCGTGTCGATCGTCGATCCCAAGACGATGAAGGAGATCGGGTTCATCCACACAGGGATGGGGGCCCACGGATTCGCGGTGAGCCGCGACGGGACGAGGCTCTACCTGTCGAACCGCATTCAAGGGACGGTCGCGGTGATCCCGTTCGCGACGCGCAAAGTCGCGGCGATCTGGAATGTCGGCGGCTCGCCGGACATGCTGCAAGTGTCGCCGGACGGCAAGCAGCTGTGGACGACGAACCGCTTCGCGAACACGGTCACGGTCATCTCGACGGCGACCGGTCGAGTGATCAAACAGATCACCGTGGGCCGTGGGCCGCACGGGCTCTGCTACTTCCCCGAGCCGGGGCGGTACAGCATCGGCCACAACGGTGTCTATCGCTAGGCGCACGGCCGTCGGTGCGGCGGTCGTACTACTGGTCGGGTGCTCGGCGCACGCGCCCGGCCAAGCGGTCGGGCGGACACCACAGGGCGTCCGTGGAACGGTGTTCGCCCGACCGAGTCCCTCAGCTCGGCACCTTGAGGGGCGTCGTCACCTCGAGATCCGGCCGGCGGGGTTCTCGCTCCCCGTGGCCGTGCAGCGCGAGGTCGCCGTGCGCGACGGCAGCGAAGTGCTCGTGGCCGGTGGACTGCGTTCGTCGGGGACCTCGACCGGCGCGGCGTCCCGGCTCACGCCCGCGACCGGGGCCGTTCGACCGGCGGGGACGTTCGCGACGCCGTTCCACGACGCTGCGGCCGCCTTGCTCGGCGGGCGCCTGGTCGTGTTCGGCGGCGGGCCCTCGTCGGGCACTGACCTGGTGCAGGCGCTGCCCGGCGGGGTGATCGGGCACCTGCCCACCGTGACGTCCGACCTGGGCGTGGCGGCGACGGGCGGCGAAATCGTGTTGGTCGGTGGCTACGAGGGTTCGAGCTTCCTCACGAGCGTGCTGGCCACCCGGGATGGTCGGACGTTCCGGCGGATCGGGTCGCTGCCGGTGGGGCTCCGGTACGCAGCGGTGGCGCCCGGGGGGCCGGACACAGTGATTGTGGCCGGGGGGCTTACCCCCGCGGGATCCGTGGCGACAGTCCTGCGGATCGATGTGCGGACGGGCTCGGTTACGTCGATCGGAAAGCTGCCCCAGCCACTCGCCCACGCGGCTGCGGTCGAGCTGGGCGGGGCGGTGTTCGTCTTGGGGGGCGAGGGAGCGTCCGGACAGACGGTCGCGACCGTCGAACGAGTGGACCCGCGGACCGGCACCGTGCGGACGGTCCAATCCCTCCACGGCACGGTGGCTGACGCGGCGGCGGTCCCCCTCGGGCCGGACCGCGCGCTGCTGATCGGCGGCCGACGAGGCCCGCAGGGAGCAGACGTCCCGCTCGACACGATCCTGTCGCTCCGACTGGTCCGCTGACGGCTTGCCTCGATCGTCGACGACAGGCGGAGCGAGATCCACGCCCCGATCAGGCCGATCGGCACCAGGACGAGGAACCACCGGTGGTCGGCCGTCCGCTCGATGCCCCGGTTCCGTACCAACGCCGACAGCCCCGTTCGGGATGACCGTTCCCTGGAGGTCCGCTTCGTAGGACGCACGAGCTCCGCCGATCAGATCGGCGGGGTGATTCGCGACAGGCTGTTCAGCCAGGGAGTCACCCAGCTTGCCCAGAGTCCACTCACCAGCAGGAACCCGATGAGCACCATGATCGCGCCCGAGATGCCCGCGACCCAGTGGTAGTTCCGCTTGATGACGTTCATCACGCGTACCAGCCGCTGCATCCCGAGCCCGATCAGCACGAACGGCAGCCCCAGCCCGATCGAGTACAGCAGCAGCAGCCCGCCCCCCCGCAGCGCCCCGCCCTGCGTCGACGCGATGGCCAGGATCGCCCCCAGCACGGGCCCGATGCACGGCGTCCACCCCAGCGCGAACGCCATCCCCAGCGGCAGCGCGCCGGCCGGCCCCGGCTTGATCTTCGACAGGAACGGCCGCCGCTCCGCGTACCAGGACGCCCGTCCGATCCGGAACGCGTACAGGATCATCGCGACGCCGAACAGGATCACGAACGCCCCCGCGATCCGCAGCAGCGTCTCCGAGTGCAGCTGCCGGTCCAGCCACCCGCCCGGCATCTGCCCGGCCACCACGCCGAACGCCGTGAACACGATGGCGAACCCCGCGACGAACATCAGCATCGGGAACAGCCGGGCGCGCGGTTGCGTCCGCGTGGCCGGCCGCTGCTGAACGGCCACCGTTCCGCCATCGGACGCCGCCGCGGCCTCGGAAGCCGGAGCCGCCGCCGCAGCGCGTTCGCGCTCCTGTTCGAGCTCGTCGGTCCCCGAGACGAACGCCAGGTAGCCCGGCACGAGCGGGAGCACGCAGGGCGAGGCGAACGACACCACCCCCGCCACGAAGGCGAGGACGGGCGCCCACCACTGGGAGAGACCTCGGGTGACGTCGGCGATCATGGGCGTGAGCAGCGCGGCGGCTCCGCGCAATCCTTCGCCAAGTCTACGAACCGACCTCCCGCTTGGTCGCCGAGCGCCCCGAGATCGCGCGGAGGTCGCCCGCGACCGCGGACCCGGACGGCACGATACCTGAGCCAGTCGGCGGCGAATGATTCAGTGGAGGCCCATGTTCGAAATCGGACCGGAGAAGCTCCTGATCATCCTGGCCGTCGCGCTGCTGGTGGTCGGGCCCAAGCGCATCCCCGAGATGGCCAGGTCCCTCGGCCGCTCGATGCACGCGTTGCGGGACGGGCTCTCCGGCTCGGAGGAAGACGAACCGTCCGAAACCGGCTCCAAGTCCGCCGAGACCCCCGAGGCGTCCGAGGCCCCGGCCCCGAACGGGGACGCACCCGACGCCTGAGGCCTCCCGTGTCGGCCGTCGCGAGTTGCGGTGAGGGCGCCATCCGTCGGATAGTTGTGCCGAACGCTTGTGAACGCCTTCACAAACTCGACCGAGGGACACGATGACCTGCGCCACCCGTGCCTGTGGGCGGTAGGATGCGGCTGCCTGTGAACGCCGAGGACCGCACCAGATGAAGATGCCCCGACGGCTCGTGCCGATCGTGGAGCGGACCAACCGGTTCCTCAAGGACTGGGAGTGGACCTGGACCACCGCCGTGGTCTTCTCGGTCGCGCTCGCGTTCATCTCGATCATCGTCCTGGCGGTCGTCCCGTCGTTCTGGCTGTACTTCGCCGACCAGACGCTCCGGTGGAAGACGTTCTGGCTGGTCAAGCTGAAGGAGGCCCTCGCGGCCGGCTGGATCACGACGTGGTTCGGCATCTTCTTCCTGGCCGCGTACCTGCTTCAGAAGCAGCGCCAGAAGCTCCGCGGCGTCGGCGGCGAGACCCGCCCCTCCGGGGGCTACCGATGAGCACGAAAGCGAGCTGATCGAACCACCATGCCCTTCAACAAGACCGAGGTCGACATCCACACGGACTACCAGGTCCAAGCCGTCGAGACGACGTGGCTCTCGCAGGGCGTGAAGTCGCCCAAGCACCTGATGCTCGACCCCGAGCCGTGCATCCTGTGCCGGGCCTGCGAGGACGTCTGCCCCTGGAACTGCATCTACATGCTGGACCCAGGCATCGTCCAGGGAACCGAGAACGACGCCGAGCAGTCCGACGTCGATCAGGCGTTCGCGATCTTCGTCGTCGACGACAACGCCTGCACGCGGTGCTCCGTGTGCGTGGAACGGTGCCCGAGCGATTGCCTGTACTATGCGCGCCTGCCCGACGAACGCGCGGCCTCCGGCCCGCGCTCGATGGGGGCCGTTCCGATGTCGCAGCAGCAAGCGGAAGCGTAGCGGGGGACGCCGGAGTGAAGCTCAAGCCACCGTCACCGATGGAGTTGCTGGACAAGGTCCGCGACACCGAGGTGTGGAAGTCGGTCTTCCGGCCCGGCTCCATCTTCCGCAGGGGCTACAAGGACACGTCGCGCGACCGTTCCCTCGCGATGATGAACAACGTGCTGTTCCACCTGCACCCGGTGAAGGTGAAGCGGCACGGGCTGAAGCTGACCTACACGTTCTGCCTGGGCGGGATCTCGTTCTTCCTGTTCATCATCCTCACCATCACCGGGATCTTCCTGATGTTCTTCTACCGGCCGGCCGCCGACCTCGGCGGCGCGACCGCGTACGCGGACATGCAGCGGATCTCGACGACGGTCTTCTTCGGCGACCTGGTCCGCAACATCCACCGGTGGGGCGCGCACCTGATGGTGCTCTCCGTGACGCTGCACATGGGCCGGGTCTTCTACACGGGGGCCTACAAGCCCCCGCGCGAGTTCAACTGGGTGGTCGGCGTCCTGCTGCTGTTCCTCACGCTGGGGCTGTCGTTCACCGGCTACCTGCTCCCGTGGGACCAGCTGTCGATCTGGGCGGTCACGGTGGGCACGTCGCTCGGTGGCTACGTGCCGCTCGTCGCGAAGCAGACGCAGTTCCTTCTTCTGGGCGGCGTGAACGTCGGCCCGAACACCCTGCTCCGGTGGTACGTGCTGCACGTGCTGGCGCTGCCGTTCGTGCTGGTGATCTTCCTGGCGGTCCATTTCTGGCGGATCCGCAAGGACGGCGGCATCTCGGGACCCCTGTAAGCCATGCCACGAGACGAATCCGAGATCGACAAGGAGACCTTCGACCGGGTCCTCGCGGAGGAGCTCGGGAAGGGCACGAGCCAGCGCGTGGCCGAGGGCCGCGCGCGCTCGGCCGCCATCAAGGCGTTCCGCGCCGCCCACGGCGAGCCCGGGCCGAAGCCCCCCAAGGCCCCCGCCGCCGGCGCTCCGTCGGCCGGCGGCAACGGGGCGGGAGGCAACGGCGCCGGCCAGCCCGCGCCGGTCCCGGTGGGTGTCGGCGCCGCCGTCGGCGGCGGAACGGCCACCGGCCCCGCGCCGACGCTCCTCGCGCCCGGCCCGACGGGCCGCGTCCCCGCGCCGAAGCAGGGCCAGGCCGACAAGCACCGCCTGCTGGCCCTGGTGGCGCCGGAGGGCGTCCAGCGGGTCGAGCGGGAGCAGGGCGACCGCGTCAACACGTTCCCCCACCTGATGGTCCAGGAGTTCGTGGCCCTGCTCGTCGTGAGCGCGGGCCTGGTGATCTTCTCGATCTTCGTGAACGCCCCGCTCCGCGAGCTGGCCAACCCCAACCTCACGCCCAACCCGTCGAAGGCGCCGTGGTACTTCCTCGCCCTCCAGGAGCTGCTGCGGTACTTCCACCCGACGATCGCCGGCGTGATGATCCCGACGTTCATCCTGGTCGGGCTGGCGCTGGTCCCCTACGTCGACCGCAACCCGGCCACGAAGCCGGGCGACCGGAAGCTCGCGATCACGCTGTTCACGATGCTGTTCATGTTCGGAGCGGTCCTCACGATCATCGGGTGCTTCTTCCGGGGCCCGGGGTTCAACTGGGTGTGGCCGTGGAGCCAGGGATTGTTCTTCGAGCTATGACGGCACTCGTCGTTGCGCTCTCCGAGGGCAAGACCGCCTTCCTGGTGGCGATCATCGTCGGCGTGCTGTTCGTCACGCTGCTGACGGTGTCGCTGCTCCGGACGCGGCGGGGGACGTCGGGCACCGCGCTGTGGGAGGGGCCCGAGGAGGCTCCCAGGATGGTCAGCGCCGAACGCGCCGGGTCGTCGAAGACCGCGCCCCTGTCCAGGCGGGACTTCTTCCGGCGCTCGCTGGTCACCTCGCTCGTGGTCTTCGGCGCCGAGTTCGGCGGCGCGTCGATCGCGTTCCTGTGGCCGAACCTGAAGGGCGGGTTCGGATCGCAGATCAACGCCGGGTCGGTCAACGACATCGAGCAGCAGATCCAGCAGACGAACCAGCCCTTCTACTACGGCGCCGGCCGGTTCTACGTCGTGCCGTACAACGGCTCGGGCGCCGACGACGCCACCGGGGTCGACTACTACACCGAGGGCTACCTGGTGAAGGGCGTCCCGCTGATGGCGCTGTACCAGCGCTGCGTGCACCTCGGGTGCCGCGTGCCGTACTGCCAGACGTCGCAGTGGTTCGAGTGCCCCTGCCACGGCTCCAAGTACAACAAGGCCGGCGAGTACGAGCTGGGGCCGGCCCCGACCGGACTCCAGCGGTTCCCGATCTCGGTCGACGCCCAGAACAACCTCCTGGTCGACACCTCGACCCTCAACCCCGGTCCGCCCCGCGGCACGGACACGATCCACGAGCCGCCCCAGGGGCCGTTCTGCGTGGGGGCGTAGCGAGATGCGGGCGATGGTGGCGATGAGCGGGGCGCAGCTGGTGGTGTTCCTGGCGGTCGCCCTGATCGTCCCGTTGGGCGCGTTCTTCATCGCCTGGCAGGCCAAGGGGCGGGGGAAGCCGAGGGGCGCGCCCGACATCCCGCCGGGCATGCAGCCGGGCCCGTCGGACGCCGACCTCGAGAAGCCCCGGCTGGAGAAGCTCCAGGGGTGGAGCGTCGCGTTCGTGGTGCTGTTCGCCGTGATGATCCCGCTGGTGTGGCTGAAGGAGCCCTCGAACAACAAGTCCCAGCAGGAGGCGCTCCTCCAGCAGTCCATCGAGCGGGGCGCGCAGTCCGTGCAGCTGTTCTCGGAGGACAACCAGCTGGGCATCGGGTGCGTGCGGTGCCACGGGGACAACCCGGTGCTCGGCGGCGGGACGAACATCTACAACGGCGTGCTGGTGCACCCGCCGCCGCTCAACAACGTGTGCGGCGGGAAGAGCACGCCGATCCACTCGGCCATCCACAACCTCGACGACGTCCGCCAGACGATCATGCGGGGGCGGACCGGGACGGACATGCCGTCGTGGAGTGTCCGGTTCCAGGGCGCGCTGGACGACCAGCAGATCCAGGACATCCTCAACTACATCGTCTCCATCCAGCCCGACGGGGGCGTGACGTTCAAGCAAAACGTCTGCATCAATCCGAAGGCGCCCGGCTACCTGCCACCGTCGGAGCCGGCCCAGTGATCGCCGTGACGAACGTCCTCGCCGACATCTCCTGCGGGCCGGGCCTCACCTGCAACTCGGTCGTCGGATACCTCACGGTCCTGATGGGGTTCATCTTGTTCGTCGGCAGCGTGTACCTGCTGCTGGCGGCGGTGTTCGGCCCCCGGATGGGGTACCTGGTCATGGCGGTGGCGCTGTTCGGCTGGATGATGATCCTGTCGTCATTGTGGGCGTTCGGGTTCTGGTCCCAGGGGCTGGCCACGCCGACCAACCTCGGGCCCCGGGGCACCGAGCCGCACTGGCAGGTCGTCGGCACCGGCGTGCAGGTGGCGTCGGAGACCTACCCCGTGGTGGCGTCCTACCCGGGCGCGCCGTGGGAGGCGCCCACCGGCTCTGACGACCCCCGCACCGCGTCGATCGGCACGGTGACGACCTCCGTGCAGGACGAGCTCTCGGCGCAGGCGAACGCCGCGCTCGTGAAGGCCGGGCAGGAGCCGGTCGTCCTGCCCGAGGACATCAACGTAACCAACGTCGAGTTCACGAGCGTCAACGGGACGTCGCTCGCCGCCGCGCAGGCGTTCTACACGGGCGGCGGCCCGAGGGTCACGGTGTTCCTGTACCACGACTCCGGGAACGTGCCGGTCTACAGCTATGCGTTCCTGGGGGCGTCGATCATCCTGTTCCTGATCCACGTGCCGTTCCTCGACAAGGCCGAGCGGAAGCGCAAGGCCGTGCTGACGGGGGGCAAGCCGCCGACCTTCACCGGACCGGCCTAGCGGGAGGGGGTGCGCATCGTGCTGGGAACGACCCTGGTGGACTCGGGCAGCGTCCAGTTCATCATCTTCGGGATCATGATCATCATCGTAGCGGTGCTGCTGTTCATCACCATCGCGAAGTAACCCGCTCCGCCGCATCCACGATCCGATCCACCTCGGCGTCGCCGTGCGCGGCCGAGAGGAACCAGCCCTCGTAGCCGCTCGGCGGCATCAGGACGCCCTCGCCGAGCATCCCGTGAAAGAGCGCGGCGTACCGGGCGTGGTCGGCCCGCCCGGCGGAGACGTAGTCGGTCACCTGCCGTCCGCCGAAGAACACGCTGAACAACGAGCCCGCGCGGTTCACGGTGCCGGCACCGGCGAGCACGCCCGCGACGCGCTCCGCGTGCCGCTCGAGGACCGCGTACGGCGGCTCGCGTCCGATCAGGTCGAGGGCCGCGATGCCGGCCGCGACGGCGACCGGGTTCCCGCTGAGGGTCCCGGCCTGGTACACGGGTCCGGCCGGAGCGAGGTGATCCATGACGTCCGCCCGGCCCCCGAACGCCGCGAGCGGGAACCCTCCCCCGACGATCTTCCCGAGCGTCGTGAGGTCGGGCCGGATGCCGAACACCTCCTGCGCCCCGCCGGGCGCGAGCCGGAAGCCGGTGATGACCTCGTCGAAGATCAGCAACGCCCCGGCGCGGTCGCACAGGTCGCGGAGGCCCTCGAGGAACCCCC
Organism: uncultured Actinomycetes bacterium; assembly: GCA_963772375.1. GTDB lineage: Bacteria > Actinomycetota > UBA4738 > UBA4738 > JACQTL01 > DATBHM01. The sequence goes on along the minus strand of CAVYXG010000005.1, from coordinate 1,572,879 downwards.
CGGCCGGGGGGACCACGCCCATGTTGGCGGCGACGGGCTCGACGATCACGCAGGCCACGTCCTCTCCCCGGCGGGCGAACATCTCCCGGACGGCCTCGAGGTCGTTGTACGGCGCCACCAGCGTGTCCGCGGCGGCGGCCTTCGTGACCCCGGGCGAGTCCGGCAGCCCGAACGTCGCCACTCCGCTCCCGGCGGTCGCCAGCAGCGCGTCGGAGTGCCCGTGGTAGCAGCCGGCGAACTTGACGACCGCGTCCCGGCCCGTGAATCCCCGCGCCAGGCGGATCGCGGTCATGCAGGCCTCGGTCCCCGACGACACCAGGCGCACGCGTTCGATCGACGGCACCATCCGAAGGATGCGCTCGGCGAGCTCCACCTCGGCCTCCGTGGGGGCGCCGAACGAGGTCCCGCGCTCCGCCGCCCTCGCCGCGGCCTCCACGATCTCCGGGCGGGCGTGCCCGAACAGCAACGCCCCCCACGACATCACGAGGTCGACGTACCGCCGCCCGTCGACGTCCACGACGTGCGCCCCCTCCCCGCGCTCGACGAACACCGGCGTGCCCCCCACGGAGCGGTACGCGCGAACCGGCGAGTTCACACCGCCGGGGATCAGCCGCTGTGCCCGCGCGAACAGCTCCGCCGAACGGGGCCCGCCCCCGGAGGTGGCCGTCAAGCCGGGGGGAGATCGAGGCCGAACAGGTCCGCCAGCGCGGCGGCCCGGGCGTCCTGGGGGTGGCCGGCCTTCGCCCTGGTCACCGGCCCGTGCAGGAGCTTCGCCACGATGGCCTTCGTCGCGGCATCGACGGCAGCGAGCTCCTCCGGCGACAGCGTCGACAGCCTAGCGCGGAGGCGTTCGACCTCGTGGGCGCGCACCCGCTCGCCCTGGTCGTAGATGCCCTGGATGACGGGCGCCAGGCGGACGGCGCGCCGCCAGGTCCGGAACCCGGCCACCTCCTCCCCCACGATGGCTCGGACGCGGTCGACCTCGGCCTCGGGGGCCCGCACGACCACGTCGCGGAGGTCCTCGATGTTGGCCAGCGCCACGCCCTCGACGCGGGCCGCCGCGGGCTCCACGTCCCGGGGCACGGCCAGGTCGAGCAGGAACAGCGGCCTTCCCCCCCGGACCAGCTGCGCCGCCAGGGCGTCCTCTCGCGACACGATCGTGCGGGTCGCGCCCGTGGCGCTCACGACGAGGTCGGCCTCGCCCAGTGAGGATCGCAGGCGCTCCATCCCCCGCGTCTCGCCCCCCACCGAGGCCGCCAGGCGCCGCCCCCGTTCCTCCTTCCGAGCCAGCACGACCACCGGTCCGACGCGACGTTCCCGCAGCACCGACACGGCCAGCTCGCTCATCATCCCGGCGCCGACGAGCAGCACGCTCCGGCCCTCCAGACCGCCCAGCGCCTCGGCCGCCAGCGACGCGCCGGCCTGGACGAACGCCGCCGGACTGGCCCCGATCGCGGTCTCCTCGCGGGCCCGCCGGCCCGACCGGACCGCCCGCCGGAACAGCTGCGCGAGCGTCGGGCTCGTGGCATCCTCGGCGTGCGCCGCGCGGAACGCCTGCCGGACCTGCCACAGGATCTGCGGCTCGCCGAGCACCATCGAGTCCAGGCCCGCCGCCACGCTGAACAGGTGCTCCGCGGCCTGGTCCTCGTAGTGGGAGTACAGCGGCTCACCGAACTCCTCGGCCGCCACCTCGCGCGAGTCCGACAGGAACCCCTTCAGCGCCTGGAACCCGGCGTGGTACGCGTCCACCTCCGCGTAGACCTCGACCCGGTTGCACGTGGACAGCACCACCGCGCCGCGGACGGAGTCGTCGGCCATCAGGTGGTGGTACGCCTTCGGCAGGTCCTCCGGGCCGAACGACAGCCGTTCGAGGAGCTCGATCGGCGCGCGGCGATGGGAGACCCCGAGGGCCAGGACCGGCACGCCTCAGCTCCCCGCCCGCGCCAGGCCGAGCTGCTCGCCGGCGGCGTCCGACCGCGCCCCGGGAGCCGGCGCGCGGCGTCCCCGCCGAACCTCCGACAGGATCGCCTTGCGCTGCTCGTAGAAGGCCAGGATCTGCAGCTCGATCGACAGGTCGACCTTGCGCAGCGACACGCCTGCCGGCACGGTGACGAGCGCCGGGGCGAAGTTCAGGATCGAACGGATCCCCGCCGCCACCATGCGGTCGGCGACCTCCTGGGCGGCGGCGGCCGGGGTGCACACCACGCCGATCGCGACGTCGTGCTCGCCGACGATCGCCGGGAGATCGTCGATGTGCTGGACCGGAATGCCTCCGACCCGCTCCCCCACCTTCGCCGCGTCGGAGTCGACCAGCGCGACCGCCTGGAAGCCGCGCTCGGAGAATCCCCGGTAGTTCGCCAGGGCGTGGCCGAGGTTCCCGATGCCGGCGATCACCACCGGCCAGTGCTGGGTGAGCCCCAGCTCCCGCCGGACCTGATGGATGAGGTAGGCCACGTCGTAGCCGACGCCGCGCGTGCCGTACGAACCCAGATGGGAGAGGTCCTTGCGGACCTTGGCGGAGTTCACGCCGGCGGCCTCGGCGAGGGTCTCGGACGAGACCGTGATCATCCCGGATTCGGCCATCTCGAGCAGGACGCGAAGGTAGACGGGCAGGCGGCCCACGGTCGCCTCGGGGATGGGGCGCTCTCTCACGCGCGATCGCGTCGCTCGGGGGGCATCGCGGACCATGCTAGCGCGATTGTGAAACCTTGAACCAGCCCGCCCGCGAGCACGGGAATGGCGTCAGCTCCGTCCCCCCACGAGGTACCGAAACCGCTCCGGATCGACGAACGTCTCGAACTCCTCCACGCCGTCGATCTCCACGACCGGCACCCGGAGCCCGTGGGCGTCCTCGAGCGCGTCGTCGCCGTCGATCCACACCTCGTCGAAGTCGAACGGCGTCCGCTCCCGTTCGGCGAGGACGATCGCTCTGGCCTTGTCGCACAGCCCGCACGTCCTGCGGGAGAACATCAGGACCTGGGGCACGGCGCGATCCGATGGCATCGACCGATCGTACCGTGCCGCCATTGCCTCTCCATTGGACAATGTGTCGCGTGGGAGAGCGCGAGCAGCTGGACCGGCTCGACCTGGAGCTGCACGACCGGCTGCGGGCGGGCGATCCGCTGGCGTTCGAGGAGCTCTACAAGCGGTATGCCCCCGGGGCCTACGGCCTCGCGCTGCGCGTCACCGGGCACGAGCTCCTGGCCCAGGAGGTGGCTCACGACTCCTTCTTGGCCCTGTGGCGGGCCCCAGAGGCGTTCGACCCGTCGCGGGGGCCGTTCCGGTCGTTCTTCCTCTCCCTCGTCCACCACCGCGCCGTCGACACCGTGCGGCGCGAGCAGCGCCTCCGCACCCGAACCGACCGGGCGGCGAACCTCGAACCCTTCGCTGGCGAAGACATAGCGGAAGACGTGGTCGAGGAAGCCTGGATCGCCCATCGCCGGACGGAGGTCCGCAAGGCCCTCACCGAGCTGCCGGACGAGCAGCGTCGAGTGGTGGAGATGGCCTATTTCGGAGGGATGACGCAGGCCGCCATCGCCGACGAGCTGCGCATTCCGCTCGGCACGGTGAAGACCCGGACCCTGGCGGCGATGCAGAAGCTGCGGCGATTCCTGGAGACGGACGACAGATGAACGAACACGAGCCCGACGGCCCCGAGCCCGGGGGCGCCTGGTGGGAGCGCGAGGAGCCCGCCCCGGACGCGTTGTGGTCGGCCGGTCAGGTCGACCACGAGCGGATCGACGAGCTCCTGGCTGCCCACGCCCTGCACGCGCTCGACGGCGAGGACCTCCGCCTCGCCGAGCTCGTGCTGACCGTGCACCTCCCCACGTGCGAGCGGTGCCGAGCCACGGCGGACCATTTCCGCTCGATCACGGCCGACCTCGCGCTGGGGTCGCGGCCGGCACCTCCGCCGGAGATGCTCCTCCCCCGGCTGCGGATGCAGACCATGGCGGTTCCGGTCGACGCGCAGGCGGCCCCCCGCCCGTCGCGACCGCGGCGCGCCATCGGCTCCTGGTTGTCGGCCACGGCCGCCCTCGTGCTCATCGGGCTCGTGCTGTGGAACGCGTTCCTCCACGTCCGCCTGGGCCAGCTGTCCGGGCGTCAGCAGGACATCACGAGGGTGACGAACCTCATCTCCCAGCCCGACGCCAGGCGCGTCACGCTCGACAGCGTCCACACCCGGGCCCACGTGCTGCTCGGGTACCGGGAGGCGCAGGTCGCCCTGTTCGGCTCGGACGTCGACGCCCCCGCCAAGGGCGACATCTACCGGCTGTGGCTGGGCCACGACGGCGGGCACTTCGAGCACGTCGGCGACTTCGTGCCGAACGAGGGCGTGGTGGCACTGGTGTTCGAGTTCGACGCCCACGAATACGACCGGATCCTCATCACCGAGGAACCCGCGGGCACCGCCGCCGTCCGACCCGCCGGTGACCAGAAGTGGTCGGCGCTCCTCCGCCGGCAGCAGCCCGTGACCTCGGACCGCCAATCCGCCTGAGCGTTGTCCCGGCCCGGCGCCGCGACGCGATCCCGGTGAACGGCCGGCTCGAGCTCCCCGGGCGAGGCCGTCAGATCCCGCCGACGCCCCTGATCGCCAGGTAGGCGCCGACGCCGACGATCACCAGCGCGGTGACGATCGGCAGGACCCCCAGCACACGGCCCGACATGCGCCGCGCGACCGCGGTCCGGGCCCGCAGGGCCACGGCGCCCACCCCCACCAGAGCCGCGGCCATTCCGACACTGAACGACAGGATCAGCGCCAGTCCGAACCCGACCCGGTGCGCCGAGAACGTCGCCAGCAGCACGACGATCGCGGTGGGCGAGGGCAGGATGCCGCCCGCCACCGCGAGGCCGGCCATGCCCCTTCGCGAGAGCGGTCGGTCGAGGGCCGGGGTGGATCCCGGGTGATCGTGCGAGGCGAGGACGTCGTGCGAGGCGTGGCCGTGGTCCGGGCCGTCGTCACGGTGCCCGTGCCCTGCGCCCGGGGCGTGGACCTCGACGGGTTCCGGAACGGGGGGCGCGAACGCCACCGGTCCCCCGCCCACCCCGGCCAGGGCCGGCACCCGGGCCTCCTCCGGCACCGGCTCGTGGACGTGGCCGTGCTCGGGCCCCGGATGATGATGATGGTGCTGCGTGGAACCCCGCCGCGCGTCTCGGATGCGGATCGCCACGAGGGCCGACCCCATCCCGGTCACCAGCAGCCCGGTGGCCAGCGTGACCCACGGGTAGATCCGGTCCGGCGCGATGACCTGCAGCCCCAAGATCGCCAGGCCCAGCGCCAGCACCGACGCCGAGTGCATGAACGCCACCGCCACGCCGACCTGGGCGGCCTGCCGCAACCGGCCGCCCTGCCCCACGAGATACGCGGCGATCAGCGTCTTGCCGTGACCCGGCAGGAGCGCGTGGGCAGCCCCGAACCCCGCGGCGAGCAAGAGCGCGAGCAGCAGCGCCGGAACCGACAGCCCTGTCCACGTGGCGAGCCGGGCGAAGGCGCCCCCGGTGATCCCCGGCCGGAGGCCGCCGATCGCGCCGTTCGGCACCGCCGGCGCCGACCCGCTCGCCCCCGGGCGGAACGACAATCGCGCCGTCGTGACGTGCAGCGGGCTCGCCAGGAGGTTCTTCGGGTAGCGAAGCAGCGCGTCGCTGATCGTCTTCGTGGGCACGTCCGAGCGGGACAGCACGGCGCCCCCCGCACCCACGGCGGTGATCTCGTGCCACCCGATGTGGTCCGCGTACGTGCCGTCGCTCAGTGTCACCGTCCCGGTGCGGACGATCCGGCCCGTGTACACGACCTCCACCCGCAGGACGTGGAGCCCGGCCTGCCCCGGCCGGAGGATCGCCGTGGCCGACCGCACGGCCAGCGGCACCGGCCGCCCGTCCCGGGCGACGCGGACCGACGGCAGGAGCTCGCGGGATTTCGCACGGGCGAACGCGGACAGCTCGGCGGCGCTCGCGGTTCCGTCGCCGTTCGCGTCCAGGCTCCCGCCCAGCTGGAAGGTCGGGATCTCCGCCATGTCCAGCACGTAGTTCACCCGGATCTCGCCGGGCAGCACGACGACCCCGTCGTACGTGTTGATGGTGAAGTTCCCGAGGGGGTGCGCGGACGCGCCCCCCGCGGTGACGACCAGCACGCCCAGCCCCAGCACCGTGAGCGCCAGGAGCCGGCGGACCGCCCTCACGCGTCCCCCTTCTGCAACGCGTCGAGCGTCTGCCGCGCGGTGTCGGCGTACAGGATCGAGAAATGGGGGTTGTACGAGATCGCCAGGCCCAGGTCGCGGATCGCGCCGGCCATGTCGCCGATCGCGCGTTCGATCATCCCGAGGTGGAACTTCAGCAGGGCGTTGCGGTAGCCGAGCTGGTTGGCGAAGTGAGCGTAGGGGAGGGCCGCCGCCGCGCGGCCGTCCTTGAACAGCGACCACGCCAGCGCGTCGGCCACCAGGATGCTGTGGCGCCGGTGCCACTCGTCCGTGGCCTCCCGCACGGCGCGGGCGGGGTTGCCGTGGTCGGCGTCGAACAGCGCCAGCTCGAGGTCCACGTCGACGCCGGCCGCGGCGAACAGCCGTTCCTCCACCCGGACGGTCGCGTACTGCGCCGCCGCTTCGCCGGTTCGTCCCGCGATCGAGTCCAGGTCGCCCAGCGCGATCACGTACTCCGGCGACGGATAGGCGGCCACGATGTCGGTGAACCGCCGGATGGCGCCGTCGACGGCGCCCTTCGCCCACGCCACGCGGGCGAGGCCGGCTCGCGGGGGCATGTACTCCGGCGCGTTCACGGTGGCCTCCCTGTAGGAGTGCTCCGCCCCGCGGAGGTCACCGCTGTTGAACGCCAGGTCGCCCAGCTGCGACGCGGCGAACGCGCGGTCCTCGGGGGTCCCGGCCGCGTCGAGCGCCAGCTGCATGTCCGCCATCGCCCCGGAGAGGTCGCCCTGCAGCTCTCGGGCGTAGGACGCGCGGGCGTACGAGGCGAGGTCGGGCTTGACGTCGACCATGTGCTGGAAGGTCGTGAACGCCTGGTCGTACCTGCCGAGCTCGACCTGGGCGTCGCCGATGACGCCGTACACGTTGCCGTTGTACGGGTTGATCTCGCGGGCCTCCTCGCCCCACGACAGGGCGCCGGTGAAGTCGTGGCGGGCCGCAGCCAGTGCGCCCATCCCGGTGTCGGCGGCGAAGTTGTTCGACGGCTCGAGCTTCAGGGAGCGTCGCAGAGCGCCCTCCGCCTTCGGGTAGTAGCTGGGGTCGGCGGTGACACGGGCCTCCTGCACGTACGCGAGGCCGAGCGTCGCCCACGAGTCGGCGTCCTCCGGAAGCTGTTGCAGCCGGGCCTGGAGGCTCTCCACGGCCTGCTGGAGCGAGCCCGACAGCACCACCGGGTGCTCATCGAGCGACCCGGCGGGGACGGTCCCGGGCACCGGCTGCTCGCCCCGGTCGCCGCCGCCGTGGAACAGGCCGAGGCCCCCGACCACCAGCAGGGTCACGGCGAGCGCGACGACCCCGACGGCCGTCGCGGCCCGCCGGAAGCCCCGGCGGCGCCGCGGCTCCGGGGACACGGGCGCGGAGGGGCCCGCGCCGTTCCGGGATTCGGTCCCGGACCGGACCCCTCCGATCGCGCCCATGCTCGTTCGCTCCTTCCGCCGCTAGGAGTAGTGCGGGTTGGGGTCCGAACCGCTGTGCGGGTAGGCGATGTACGGGAAATCGCTCTGGAACGGGAGGTCGTTGGCGTCCACGCCGTCACCGAGCGAGTCCACGATCGGGGGGTGCCCCGGAAGGAGCACGCCCTCGGTCACCCGCAGCGCCGCGTCGATGATGTCGTCCGACAGACGGCGCCCGTTGGGGAACCCCTGGTTGTCGCCGCCGATCACGCCGAGCGTGCTGCAGCCCGACGTGCAGAGCGGCGTGTCCATGTTCAGCCGCAGCATCTCGGAGGGCTGGCCCCCCGGCGGCTGGTTCAGGCCCGAGAGCCCGGTGAGGAACACCGAGATCAGGTCGGAACGCTGGATGCCGGGAGTTCCGGGATCCGAGTCCGGCACGGGCAGACCGTAGATGGCGTGCAGCACGTGCGGGAGCTTCGGGTCCTGGACGGCCGGCAGGTACTGCGCGTCGTCCTTCGGCTGGGAGCCGTTGAAGAAGTCCTTCAGTCCCACCGGGACGACGACCTCGTTCACCAGCGGCATGCCGAGGCGCGAGACCTGGACGAATTTGCCGCTCGTCTTGACAGTGCCGTTCGAGTCCTCCACCCGGACGGACCGCCGTTCGGCCGTCGTCCAGATGCCGATGACCGACGACGTGCCCCCGAGGGTGGTGTTCGGGACCTGCAGCACCAGCGAGTTCACGTTGAACCCGTTGAGCGTGTCGTGGCCCACCTCGGACAGGTTCGCCCCGTACCCGAGGTCGAACACGCGGAGGTCGAGGAAGAACGGGTCGTCGGCCTGTCCGGCCCACACCTTCGAACCGTTCTTGGGCCCGAACGTCGTGATGGCCGAGTCGGCGAGCGAGTCGTAGTCCGGCATGGACGCGTCACCCACGTCGGACGGAGCCGAGATGGCGTTGTTCACGAGGATCTTGTCCACGACGTGCGTACCCGAATGCCTGATCCGTTCCAGGTCGTAGGTCTGGTAGAAGTTCAGCGTCGTGTCGGAGAGCGAGTTCACGACGCCGGTGTTGTAGAGGAACGTCTTCTTGTTCCGGTAGTGGTTGGTGAACGTCCACCGGTACGTGATGTCCGGCTGAGCGTCCCCGTTGTTGTCGATGTTGACGTCGTAGTGGACCCCGTCGGCCCACGGGTAGAAGTTCGGCCCGCCGGCGGGTTCCTCGAACGGGATCCAGTTGCTGACGAACGTGATAGAGCTCGGCTTGTCAGGACTCCGGAACGCGTAGAGGTCCGTTCCGTCGACCTGTGGGTCGGCCGCCACCAATGGCGCCTCGCGGTGGCTGGATGCCACGCCGGCGATCGGCCCGAGGCCCGCGAACAGGCCTCCCCCGAGCGCCATGGTGGCTCCTGCCGCGATCGCCGCCCTGCGGAATCGCTTGCTCACAGGTGACTCCTTCCTGCAATCCGATGATTGGCGCCGTCGGGGAAGAAGCGGCCGGCGCTCGACGTCCGGTCGCAGGGTTTCGCATCACCTCCCCACGTGTCGCGATCTCGATCTGGTCGATCCCGACGGCACGCATGGTTCGCGGCCGCCCCGGGATCGGATCAGCGAACGACGGAAATGCCCTACGTCGCGGCCTGCTTGGCCGCCGGCGTGCCGGTCGCGACCGAGGTTCGCGAAACGCGGAGGAAGCCCCAGAACATCACCGCGATTCCGAGGGCCAGGCAGATCGAGAACACCGGCGCGACGTCGAGGCCGGCGCCGACCCCGCTCCCGATCGCGACGATCGTCGCGCCGGCCGCGATGCCGAGCGTTCCGAGGAACCGGTCCCGGAGCTCCGGCCGGCCCCGCATCCGGATCGCGGACCAGATGGCGCCCGCGACCAGGATCGCGTACGCCGGATACGACAGGTATTGCGCGAGCCGATACGCCATCGGGTTCGTGCTTGGGAAGCATGTGGAGAGCACGCCGGGGCAGGTCCCCTCAAGGTGGTACCCGACGAGAAAGACGTCCTTGCCGAGCGGCAGGTCGTGCAGACGGAGGGCAAGCGGGTTCACGTCGGCGGTCCGGACCACGTTGAACGCGAACGCCGTCACGAACAGCATCACCAGCAGGACCGCGGTGCCCACCCAACGCTGCCGGAACAGCAGCAGCACCTCACCGGCCGCCAGGAACGGCACGTTCAGCACCGCGCCGAACAGCCAGTACACGCGGAATCCGGTCGCCGTCCAGCCGTTCAGGATGCCGAGGAACGCCGCGAACGACGCGGCAGCGAACATCAGCAACGCGATCGTCCAATACGCGTAGAACGGTCGTCGACGCGTGACGAAGGCCCGACTGACCAAACCGGCGAATGCCAGCGCAACGAGGGTCGCCGCGAGGGGGAACACCGCCATGGGAGCCATCCTACGGGCGTGATCGCGACGACGAGGACGCGGCACCGGCTCGGCGCAGTCCAGCAGCCGGGGGATCCACCCGGGGGGTGCCTCTGGGTTCCGGCATGAATGCTCGCGGTGTACGCTCCCGTCGATGCCCATCCCCTCCGCGCCGACCCGGCCGGCTCAGCTCTCGACGTCCCCCGGGCACGATCCGATCCCGAGACCATGATTCGTGGATCCTCAGGCCCGGGGACAGACCAGATCCTCCGAGGTCGGATGGTGCCACCCGTCAATCGCCGCGCCCGAGCCCTGCTCGTCGCGGGCATGGCCCTCCTGCTCGCCGGGGCGGCTGGTGGCGTGCCGGACGGGGCCATCGCCTCGCCGACCGTGGGGCCGACCTACTACGTTTCGGTCTCAGGGTCCGACGCCAATGCGGGGACCATCGATGCACCCTGGAGGACACTGCGCCACGCGCTCACGCAGCTCACGCCCGGCAGCACGTTGTATCTGCGATCCGGGACCTACTTCGAATCGAAGATTCCCGTCTCGGCCCGAGGGACCTCCACGGCTCCCATCACCATCTCGTCGTATCCGGGCGACAACGCGGTGATCGACGGAGGGGTACCGGGCTTCGCTCGGGCGCCGAACAGCAACTGGCAGCTCGTCGATTCCTCGACCGGACTCTACCGGAGCGTCCGGACGTTCCCCGCCGCTTCGTCGTGGGGGGCGTGGTTGCTCGACGACGATATCCAACTTGTCCAGTACTCCTCGTTCGCCAATCTCTCGTCGACCTACTACGGCCCCGAGAAACCGGGAACTCCCGAGTACATCGGACCCGGGATCGAGCGCCAGGACGACGGGCATTTGTATATCCGCCTGACAGCCAATCCGAACGATCTCTCGGACGCCGGAGGCGAGACCATCGCGCCGACGCCGGCAGATACCAACCCCAATGATCATCCGATGTCGATCTTCAGGTCCGATTCGGTGGTGAAATTTGACGATGCTCGATTCCTCTCGTTCCAGAATCTGCGCTTCCAGGGATCGGTGAGGATCTTCGATGGAAGGGCGAAGGACATCACGGTCGGCCACTGCACGATGCTCTTCGGGACGTACGGGATCGTCGTTCGGTCGGGGGCCGCGAACTGGTCCTTCACGGACGATGAGTGGGACAACGGCTTTCCCGGCTGGCTGTATTGGACGGATGTGAAGGACACCGACGGCATCGATGAGGCCTACCCGGAATTCCAGTCCGAGGCAATCAGCGACGACGGACCGGTGCGCGGCTTCGTCATGACGGGCAACACCTTCCGGGACAGCTTCGACGGCGTTCACCTGAGCAACGGCAGCCAGAACGATCTCATCGCCCACAACTTCTTCGTCCGTATCCACGACGACGGGATGGAGATCAGTGAGGGAGCCGGTGGCAAGGTGGAGATCGCCCACAACATGTTTTGGCACGTCGCGTCGGGGATCTCAACGGGGGATTCCTCGCCGATGGTTCCCGCCGGACCGGTGTACATTCATCACAACGTCATCGACGACAGCGCGCTCCAGCGGGGCGGGCGGCCGGGGAATCGGGAGTCGTCGAACTGGGTGCCATGGATGACGCTCGATCCCTCTTCGACCCACGGCCCCTCACTGCGCGGATGGTGGGATTTCTACAACAACACCATCGTGACTCGCCGCTCCACCGCCTACCACTGGAACGGTGCGGCACCGGCGATAGCTCCGAGCCGACACAAGTTGGTGTACAACAACATCTGGTACACGCTCGACGCGCGGATCATCTTCCGGGACGACTCGATCGAGTCGGGAGCCCAGTACGACGGCGACGTGTTCTGGCGCGAGTCCGCGAGCCCAACGACGCGATACAAGCTGCTCTACCAATTCGGTAACGGGAGGAGCTATCGCTCGCTCACCGCCTTCCGATCGGCCGGCTTGAACTGGGAGCGGCGGGGCCTCCAGGTCGACCCCGGCTTCGATCCCACGCTGCTGAACGACCCGACATTCGACGCATCGACCATCTGGAGCAGATACGAACCCACCAACCCCGAGGTCTTCACGCTCGGCGCGTCGTATGCGAGCCTGGGGTGGCCGGGGACGTCCCAGACTACGTACCGGGGCGCGTTGCCCTCCGCCGGTGGCGCGAGGGGCTGCGGATCGTGGCCTCGCGTCGCTGCAGGACGGTGACCGACTCGGGCAGGCCGACCGCTGGCCACCGGTGTCGGCCGGGCGTGGGGCTTATCAGTGGTTCCCGACGTCCTTGGCGGGGCGGAAGGGGAAGGTGAATCTCACGCCCGGGGCGATTCCGACGGCCCCGATCCGCCGCCCAGGACCTCCTCGCCCCGGAGCGCGCGGCGGAGGACCTTGCCGGTCGGGTGCCGGGGCAGGTCGTCGACGATCACGACCTCGCGGGGAACCTTGAACCGCGCGAGGAACCGCCGGGCGCCGTCGATCAGCGACTGCGGGGTGGCCTCGGCTCCGGGCTCCAGTACCACCAGCGCCTTCACGGCCTCGCCGGTCCGCCGGTCGGGCACCCCGATCACCACCGCGTCGGCGACGCCCGGCAGCCGGACCAGCGCGTCCTCGACCTCCCTCGGGAACACGTTGAACCCGCTCACGATGATGAGGTCCTTGGTCCGGTCGACCAGGTACAGGTACCCGTCCTCGTCTGCGTAGGCGACGTCGCCGGTGCGCAGCCACCCGTCCTCGGTCAGCACCTCCTTCGTGGCGTCGGGCTTCCCCCAGTACCCCCGGAACACCGCCGGCCCCCTCACGGCGATCTCGCCGGGGTCGCCCTCCTCGACGTCCTCCAGCCCCTCGGCGCGCTCCTCGACCAGCCGGACCTCGAGCCCCGGGATCGGCAGCCCGATCGAGCCTCCGCGGGCCCGATCCCCGGCGGCGTTCGACGTCACGGCCGGCCCGGCCTCGGTCAGGCCGTACGAGTCCCAGATCGTGACGTTGAACCGGTCCTTGAACCGCTGGAACGTCTCCGGCAGCAGCGGCGCGGCCCCCGACACCGCGATCCGCACGGTCGCGAACGCCTTCTTGCGCCCCTGGGGCTGGTCCAGCCATTCGACGTACATGGGCGGCGCCCCGGGCAGGAGGGTCACGCCCTGCTGTTCGACGATGTCCAGCGTCTCCGTCGGATCGAACCGCTCCACGAGCACGGCGGTTCCGCCCTCGCGGACGGTCATGCCGAGGATCACGTTGAGCGCGTAGATGTGGAACACCGGCAGCACCAGCAGCACGACGTCGTCGGAGACGATCCGCATCGCGGGAACCTGTTCCATCTGGTCCATGTTCGCCAGGAGGTTGTCGTGGCCGAGCATGGCACCCCTGGGGTCGGCCGTCGTGCCGGACGTGTACTGGATCAGCGCCAGTCCGTCCGGGGGGTCGGCGGCCTCGGCGACCGGCTGCTCGGCCCCCGTGGCGGCCTCGAAGCTGACGGTCCCGGTGGGCACCGGCGGCCCGGCCACCACGAACAGGGTCTCGAGCTGGTCGAGCCCCTCCTGGATCTCGAGGATGTTCGGCAGGTGCTGCATCTGGGTGACGACGACCTTCGCGCCGGCGTCCGCGAGGATGTAGCGGAGCTCCTCGGCGGTCAGCATCACGTTGAGCGGAACCGCGACGGCACCGGCACGCCACGCGCCGTACAGCGCCGAGACGAACTCCGGCACGTTCCCGACGACCAGGGCGACGCGGTCGCCGGGCTCGACGCCGGCCTTCCGGAACGCCGCCGCCGCGCGGCCCGCCGCGTCGTCCAGCCCGGCGTACGTGATGACCTTGCCGTGGAACACCAGTGCGGTCGCATCGGGGCGGCGGGCGGCCTGTTCGGCCAGCAGGGTGGAGACGTTCATGACCGGCGCGAGTCTCTCACGCGTGCTGTCCCGGTCGGCCCAGGTCGAGGTGTTCGACGAACTCGCCGGGCGCCGGGGTCCGTCCGGCCCACTCGGCGTGCGTCGTGCCCACCGAGGACAGGCTGGCGATCTCCTCGAAGCCGCCGTCGTGGCGCTCGAACAGCACCAGCCTGCTGGAGGCGACCTCGCTGTTATGGCACCACCGGGGGGTGCCGTCGGGGTCGAGATAGCGGGCCTGGACCATCAACGCGGGATCGGCCGCGACGCGCCCGGTCAGCCGGAACTGCTTGTCGGCGAGGTCGATCCGCCACGCCCCGAGCGTGGTCTGGCGCTTCCGCGACACCTTGGACATCCGGATCCACCGGCCGTTCAGCCGGATCGAGACGAACGTGGTGAACGGGGTGTGCACCGGCCCCCGACTGCCCTGGGCGGTCAGCGCGGAGAGCACGGCGTCGTCGTCCCCCTCGAAGCTCGTGCAGTGCGCCCACGCCCACCGTTCGGCGTGCTTCGTGCCGAACAGGTGGCCCTGCTGGCCGGGCATCTCCTCGACCGTGGCCGCCTCCCCGTCCACGGTCACCGTGCCGCTGAACCGGGTGCTCGGGTTCGGTGAGAAGGGCTTGGTGGGGGCCAGGCCACCCCGGTAGAACGCATCGGGGAGCAGTCGCAGTGTCTCCTCGCCGGTGGGCCACGTGAGGTTCCACTCGACCGTGTGGTCCGAGCCCTCGAGGCGCCCGCGGGCGTGGCCGGAGGCGAACTCGGCGTCGCCGATGCGAACCTCGAACGGGTCGGGGCGATCCTGTACGGCCCCCATCGGCCATGCCCGGTTCATGGCGAGGATGCGTTCGGGCCGGTCCCGGTCGAACCTGGCGAACCACACCCGGCCCTCCGGTGGGGCTCCGGTCGGTGCGTGCAGCGTGGACCGGATCCAGTAGGCGGTGTGCCCGTCCGAGAGCGTCAGGAACCAGACCTCGTAGTGGCCCGGCTTGCCGTCCCACGCGGGCGCGTTGTCGCGCTCGATGGCGTGATCCTCCCGTGCTCGAGCCCCACCCGACTCGCCGGTGAGGATAGCCGAGACCGCCTCGTGGTCACCGAATCTTCACGTCCCCGTCCCTCGGGCCCGCGGAGGGCCGCCGATAGAATTGGGCACATGCGCCCCACGTCCGGACTCCAAGGACCCTCCTCGTGAACGGTGTGCCCAGGCTCCAGCTGTCGACGGCGCCGTTCTACCGTCTGCCGCTCCGGGAGGCCATGCGGATCGTGAGCGCGGCCGGCTACCGGTCGGTCGAGGTGATGGTCACGAACGACCCCGCGACCCAGGACGCCCGGTTGATGCTCGAGGCGGCCGAGGCGAACGAGCTGGCCATCGAGGCGATCCACGCGCCGTTCCTGCTGATCACGCGGCGCGTGTGGGGCACCGACCCGCTCGGCAAGATCTACCGCTCGGCGCAGCTCGCCGAGGAGGTCGGCGCCGGGCTCGTCGTGGTCCACCCGCCGTACCGGTGGCAGGTGAGGTACCGGCGGTGGATCACCGAGCAGCTGGCGGAGTTCTCTGCCCGGACCGGCGTCACCATCGCGGTGGAGAACATGTTCCCGGTGAAGCTGCCCGGCGAACGGGGGATGTCGTTCCACTCGGCCCAGGACTTCGAGGAGCTCGACCGGAACCCGTACATGGTGCTCGACACCTCGCACGCGGCCGTGGCCGGCATCGACATCGTCGACGTGTATCGCCGGTACCGGGACAAGCTCGTGCACGTCCACCTGTCGAACAACGCCGGCAAGGGATGGGACTCCCATCTGCCGGTGTACGCGGAGAACGGCGTGCTCGACGTGGGGAGGTTCCTCGACACGGTGGCCGGGGACGGCTTCGCCGGCTCGATCGCCCTGGAGCTCGACCTCCGTCCGTGGATCAAGGACGAGGACGCGGTCACCGAGGTGCTCGTCCGCAACCGCGAGTTCAGCGAGGCCGCGCTGGGGCTGCAGCCCGCCGACCGCTGAGCCGCTGTTGACGACCGGCAGGGGCCGGGCCAGCATCCGTGGCGTCATGAGCGAGGGCCCGTTCCCGAGCGAATCGGCGTACCGGACCTGCCCGGCGTGCGGCGAGCCCATCCGCCGGGAGGCCGTGATCTGCCGGTACTGCCACTACGACCTCCGGACGAACACGCTGCCTGGCCCGTCGCCGTACGGGTACCCGCTCACGCCGCCGAGGACGAACCCGCTCGCGGTCGCATCCCTCGTGCTCGGGATCGTGAACATGCTCGTCGGGTCGATCCTCGCGCTGGTGTTCGGCTACCGGGCCATGCGCGAGATCGACGAGTCGCAGGGGACGCAGACCGGCCGGGGCCTGGCGGTGGCCGGCGTCGTGCTGGGGTGGGTCGGCCTGGCCATGGGCCTGGTCTGGCTGGCCGTGTTCTTCACGGTGTTGATCCCCCACTGGCACGACCTCCGGTTCGGGCAATGACCGGCTGTTAGCCTCGGGCTCGTGCGCAAGGGGACCCTCATCGCGGTGATCGTGCTGTTCCTGCTGCTCATCGGGGCGGCCGTCTACCAGTTCTCGCTGGGGAACAAGAACGTCCCGCGCTTCTGCGGCCCGACGAAGGCCGGGGCCCAACCGACCCCGGGCGCCTGCGACACCCCTTCCTCGAGGCCGTAGGAGATCCGGTGGAAGCACGCTTGCGGTCGAGCGGTGTCAGCTCGACTGTTTGAGCTCGAAGACGTTGCCCTCGGGGTCGCGGAAGTAGCACCACCGGCCGGACGAGTCGGCTCCCCCCTCGACGTCGGAGATCTGCTCCGCTCCCGCCTCGACCAGCCGCCGACAGGCCGTCTCCATGTCGCCGACTGCGAACCCGACCTGATACCGCGCCCGCTGGTACTGCGGGCTGTCGTCGCGCTGGATGAGCTCGAGAACTCTTTCACGGAACTCGAACTGCGCCCAGCCGTCCCCCTCGGCGGCCTCCCGCATCCCGAGCACGTCCCGATAGAACGAACGCTGCGCCGCCAGGTCGTCGCAGACGATGCCGATCCAGTTCGGCCATCCGATGTCGTTCGACATGAGCACCTCCGATCAGTCAGCACCGTACCGGCACTCGGAGGAGCGGGTGGAGGATCAGAGCGGCCGCCCGCCCATAGACTGACGCCGTGATCGGGATCCGGGTCGACGACGAGGTGTTCCTCCGGCTGCACGAGGTGCGCCATGCCGAGGAACTGTTCCGCCTCACCGACGCCAACCGGGACCACCTCGGCCGATGGATGCCGTGGCTCGAGTCGACGAGGTCGGCAGACGACACGCGGGCGTACCTTCGCGAGGTCCAGCGGAACTTCGCGGACGGTCGCGAGTATGGCTTCGGCATCCTCGAGGGCGGCGAGCTCGTCGGCGCGATCGGCCTTCGGGTCGAGGCCATGGCGAACGAGGCCGAGATCGGCTACTGGCTGGCCGAGGCTGCCGAGGGCCGCGGGATCATCACGCGAGCGACCGAGGCGCTCGTCCGGTTCGCGTTCGACGAGCTGGGCCTCAATCGAGTCCTGATCCTGTGTGCCGTCGACAACGCGCGGAGCCGGGCCGTTCCCGAGCGCCTCGGATTCGCGCTCGAAGCGACGCTGCGGCAGCGTGAGGTGATGCCCGGGCGGGAGCCGCGCGACCAGCTGCAGTTCGCACTGCTGCGATCCGATCGTCAGCCGGGCCCGCGCTGAGGGCGACCGGAGACGAACACTGGGCGGGTCGTGGCGCCTGCTATTGATCCCGGCCGCAGGTGGCGCACACCGGGGCCGGCCGACCATCGGCGAGGGAACGGAGCGGCGAGCCGCACCACCGGCACTGCGGACCCTTCTGCGCCGCCGAAGCGACGGTCGAGGGCGGCAGCGCCCGACCCGGCGGCGACTGCGTCCGCCGGGCCGACCGACCCCCGAGCACGAAGGCGCCGACGACCACGGCAAGGACCACGAGGATGACCACGATCTCGAACAGCCCGAGCGATTCCAGCAATCCGATCATCCCGAGCCCGATCAGAAGAACGCGGAGCGGCGGGACATCAGGTTCCGGTACAGCATCTGCTGGATCTGGTCGCGGATGCGGTCGGTCTCGTTGAACACCAGCATCGCGTCCTGCCACGCGTCATCGTCGACGTGGTCGGTCGGGATCGGCTCGCCGAACTCCACGATCCACTTCGACGGCAGCGGGATCGCCCCGAGCGGCCCCAGCCACGGGAAGAACGGCGTGATCGGAAAGTACGGGAACCCACCCAGCCGCGCCAGCAGCCGCGCGTTCCCGATCATCGGGTAGATCTCCTCCGAGCCCACGATCGCCACCGGGATGATCGGCACACGAGCGCGGAGGGCCAGCTCGATGAACCCGCCCCGCCCGAAGCGTTGCAGCCGGTACCGCTCCTTCCAGCCCTTCCCGACGCCCTTGTACCCCTCCGGGAACACCCCGACCAGCTCGCCCTTGCGGAGCAGCCGGAGCGCGTCGTCGGGGGTCGCGAGCGTGTTGCCCATCTTCCGGGCGATCGGCCCGGAGAACGGCGTCCGGAACGCCAGGTCGGCGGCCAGCAGCCGGACGTGCCGCCGGGCCGGGTGCTCGTTCAGGATCCCGAACTTCACGACCAGTGCGTCGACAGGGATGCTGCCCGCGTGGTTCGCCACCAGCAGCGCGGCGCCGTGGGCGGGGATGTTCTCGAGGCCGCGCCAGTCGATCCGCCAGTAGTAGTCCCCGATCGGGCGGAACAGCGGCGCCAGCCGTTCGGTGAGCTCGCGGTCGAACCCGAACTCGTCGACCTCGTAGTCCCCCGTCACCCGGCGTCGGATGAAGTCGAGCACGTCCTCGACGGCATCCGCCGAGAACGGACCGATCCGCTCGGGCTCGGCCGGGAGGTGCACGCTGCAGAATCCCGTTCCCCCGACCGCGCGTCGCCGGCACCGCCGGCCGGTCGCCGTCATGGCCTGGCACTGGGTGGGGGCCGAACGCTGCCGTGCGTCCTCGAGCGAGATCACCTGCGCCATCGGGAGCCCCCCTTCACGCCTTCGCCTCCTCGAACCGCTCCTGGCCCTTGCGCCGCAGGAACGCGTACACGTCGCGTTCCCACTGCTCCGCCTGCTCCGGGCTCACGACCTGCCGAAGGCGCCGCCCCGTCACGAAGTCCCGCAGCGCCTCCTTCGTCGAATGCGCCGGCGTGTACCCGAAGTCGTTCTTCAGCCGGGTGGTCTCGACCACCCGCCCGTACAGCAGGAACTGCAGCTGGTCGGTCGCGAAGTCGACCCGGCCGGTCCGCTTCAGCAGGTTCGCGACCGGCGTCACGAGCGGCAGGATGATCGGGAGCGACGGCCGGCCCAGGATCCGGACCGCCTGGGAGAGGTACACGACCCCGTCCGCCGCCACGTTGAAGATGCCCGGGTGCGCCTCCCGCACCGCCCGGCGCAGGACCTCGAGCGCGTCGTCCTCGTGGATCAGCTGGATGCGCGGGTCGTAGCCCATCGCCGTCGGGATCACCGGAAGGGAGAAGTACCGCGTGAGCGTGGTCTCGATGTCCGGGCCGATGAAGTTCGCGAATCGGAGGATCGTGACGTCGACGTCCGGACGCCGGCGACCGAAGTCGCGCGCGTAGCGCTCGAGCTCGGCGGCGTCCTTCATCAGGCCGGTTCGCGGAACGCTCCGCGACTGGTCCGACTCGGTGAACACGGCCGGGTCGCGCGGGTCGCTGCCGTACACCGCCGTCGTCGACTTCATGATGAGCCGCTTGACGGATTCGGCCTTCTGGCACGCCGCGAACAGCTGCATCGCGCCGATGACGTTGAACTCCTTCATGTTCGTCCGGCCGCCGACGCGGGTGGGCGTGGTCACGATCGAGAGGTGGACCACCGTGTCGACCTCGGTCGTCTGCAGGACCTTCACGATGAGCGGGTTGCGGATGTCCGCACGCACGAACTCCGTGCGGTCGAGGTCGACCTCGGGCTCGTCGAGGTCCACCCCCACGATGTAGTCGACGTCCGGGTCCTTCTCCAGATCCTGGGCGAGCTTCCCCCCCAGGTACCGCGAGACGCCGGTGATGAGGACTCGCTGACCCATGTGCGTGCAGCCTACCGGACGGGCAGGGATCGGAATCCAGGTGGCGGGCTCGGGCACTGCTGAGGCGGACGACCGGTCCCGGCGAGCCTGCTCGCCGCGCGGGCGATGCGTCCCGAAATGGCCCAAAAAGCGAACACCGCCGGGACCCGAAGGCTCCAGCGGTGTTCAGACAATATTCTCCACCCTGCCGCGACGTGCGGTCAAGGGGCAATTTCGATTCTGTCACTCTTCTTTCTTCACGGAAATCCATGATGCCGGCGCGTCCGCGCCTGGGATAGCGTCCGCGCCAGTCCTGGGTTCGACGAGGAGGTCCGAAATGGGTTCGCGACGCCGGCAAGCCGTCCCGCTGCTCCTTGCCGTGATCGTGGTCGCGGCTCTCGCGCCCGTCGCGGCGCACTCGGCCCCCGGAGCCCGCGCGGCCCGCACGGGTCGAGCCCGAGGCACGGGCGAAGACGGCGCCCACCCGGGTCACGTTCACCGTCGACACGACCCAGGACTTCGGCGACCCCACGCCCGACGGCCAGTGCTTCCAGCTCTCGTCCTGCTCGCTGCGCGAGGCCATCCAGGAGGCCAACGCCACCCCGGCCAAGGACACGATCGCGTTCGACATCACGGGGGGCGACACGACCATCAAGCCCACGAGCGAGCTGCCGGCGATCACGGCGCCGCTGCTCATCGACGGCAGCACGCAACCCGGCTACCGCGGCATCCCGATCGTCGAGATCGACGGTGAGGACGCCGGCGCCGCCATCGGCCTGACCATCACGGCCGGGAAGAGCAACGTCAAGGCGATCACGGTGAACCGTTTCAACGGCGACGGCATCCTCCTCGAGGACGGCGACGGCAACGTCGTCCGTTCGAGCTCGATCGGCACCGACCCCCGCGGTGAGGTCGGCCTCGGCAACGAAGACGGCATCTCGATCGCCGACTCGTCCAACAACGTGATCGGCGATGACGGAACCCACAACGGCGCCCGGTTCGAGCTCGGCAACGTGATCTCCGGCAACAACGGTGCCGGCGTCCGGGTGGTCGGGAACGGGACCGGGAACACCATCGGCGAGAACCGCATCGGCACCGACACGGTCGGCACCACGGCCATCGGGAACGTCGACGGTCTGTTCATCCAGGCGCCCAACACGCTCGTCGGCGCCGGCGGCGCGGGCAACCTCATCTCCGGCAACACCCGCGACGGCATCCGCGTCCAGTCGGGCTCGGGCCTCCGCGCCGACGGTGCCCTGATCGTCCACAACCAGATCGGGACGGATGCCTCCGGAGTGGAGCCGCTCCCGAATGCCCGGGACGGCATCGCCATCGTCGGAGGCACGAAGGGCGTCGACGTGTTCGACGACGCGATTGCGTTTCAACCTGGCCGACGGGGTCGGGATCGCCTCGGGCTCCTCGAACAACGTCGACCAGACGGCCATTCACGACAACGAGGGGCTCGGCATCGACCTCGGCCCCAACGGGGTCACGCCGAACGACGCCGGCGACGGCGACGGCGGGGCGAACGGCCTGCAGAACTTCCCCGTGATCACCGGGGCGACGCCGTCCGCGAGCGCCGGGGAGATCCAGGGAACGCTCGACACGAAGCCGAGCCAACAGTTCGCGATCCAGCTGTTCACCTCGCCCGAATGCGACCCGTCGGGGAACGGCGAGGGCGCGGCCTTCTTCGGGGGCGCGTCCGTCACCACCAACGGCTCGGGCCATGCGACGTTCGACGTGACGAACGGGCCCCTGCACGGTGGGGATGCGGTGACGGCGACGGCCCGCCCGGTCTCCCTGGCCGGCACGTCCGAGTTCTCGGCCTGCTTCACCGTGCCCTTCGCGCACACGTTCGTCGTGAACACGACGGCCGACAACGGGGACGCGACGCCGGACGGCGCCTGCAACGACGGCGCGAACCACTGCTCGCTGCGGGAGGCCATCCAGGAGGCGAACGCCGCCCCCGGCGAGGACCTGATCTCGTTCGCCATTCCCGGCGCCGGGGTCCACACGCTGACGCCCGCCAGCGCGCTCCCCCCGATCACCGAGATCGCGGACCTCGACGCGACCACCCAGCCGGGGTTCGCCGGGACGCCGCTCGTCGAGATCAACGGGCAGGGCGCGGGCGCGGGTTCCGACGGCCTGGTCGTCCAGGCCGGCTCCAGCCGGATTCGCGGGTTCGCGATCAACCGGTTCCCGGGCGACGGGATCGAGGTCGCCCAGGGCTCGAGCAGCGTCGTGTGGCAGAACTTCCTCGGCACCGACGCCACCGGCGCCCTCGACCGCGGCAACGGGGGGAACGGCGTCCGCGTGGTGAGCGCCGTCAACACGGTCGGCGGCCCGGGCGTCGGGAACGTGATCTCGGGCAACGGCGCCAACGGCGTCCTGCTCGCCGGCGCCATCGACAGCGTCCAGGGCAACTTCATCGGGACCGACGTCACCGGCACGCAGGCGCTCGGCAATGGCGGGGAGGGCGTCCACGTCGACGGGCACCTCGAGCACATCGGCGGCCCCGGCCCGCTCGGCAACGTGATCTCCGCGAACACCCTGGACGGTGTCCGGCTCCGCACCAACATCAACACCGTCGAGGGGAACCGGATCGGCACGAACGCGGCCGGCACGGCCGACCTGGGGAACGGCCTCGACGGCGTCCACCTGACGGACTCGGGGATCGCCAATCAGATCCAGCGCAACGTGATCGGCGGGAATACGCTCGCCGGGATCGACATCGCGCAGACGCCCGGGACGGGCACCCCGAACACGGTGCAGGGCAACCTGATCGGCGTCGGCGCGGACGGTTCGACCGCGATCCCGAACCAGGTCGGCGTGAAGGTCTCGAGCTCCGGCCAGGTGCAGATCGGCGGCTTTCGGCCGTCGCAGACCAACGTCGTGTCCGGGAACGGCCTCACCGGCATCCAGGTGATCTCCTCGCACGACGTCACCATCCAGGGCAACCTCGTCGGCCTCGACGCGGCCGGCGCCTCGGCCGTCCCGAATGCGCTGATCGGCGTCGACCTGTCGGGCGCGGACACCATGACGGTCGGCGGGGCCGGCCCCGGCGAGGGGAACGTGCTCTCCGGCAACGGCCAGGAGGGGCTGCGCGCCCTCAACGACTCCCACGACGACACGATCCTGGGCAACTTCGTCGGGACCGACGTCACCGGGTTCCTCGACCGGGGGAACGGGTTCGAGGGCGTCAGCATCTCGGACGCGCAGGACCTCGTCGTCGGGCCGGGCAACGTGATCTCGGGCAACGACACCGGCGTCGAGATCCACGGCTCGAGCGCCACGGGCACCCATGTGGTCGGCAACCGGATCGGCGAGGGCCTCGGCGGCGGTGCGCTCGCCAACTCGACCGACGGCGTCCAGATCTTCGGCGGCGCGGCCGGCAACGTCATCGGGGGCGGCGAGGAGGGCGACGGCAACACGATCGCCGGCAACGGCGACGACGGCGTCCAGCTGACCTCCGACGGCAACCTCGTGCAGGGCAACCACATCGGCGTGTCCGCGCACCGGGCCGGGTTCCCGCTGGCCGGCGTGGGCAACGGCGGCAACGGGGTCGAGATCCAGGCGAACGGCAACACGATCGGCTCCAACAACACGATCGAGGTCAATCAGGGCGCCGGGGTGCAGGTCATCGCCGGCACGGGCAACGGCATCGAAGGGAACTCGATCAGCGACAACGCCGGCCTGGGGATCGACCTGTCGCCGGTGGGAGTGACCCCGAACGACGGCGACGACTCCGACACCGGTCCGAACAACAGGCAGAACTTCCCCGACCTCTCCGGGGCCGTCTCGGACGGCATCGGGTCGAGCGTCCAAGGGTCGTTCCAGGGGGCGCCCAACGCCGACCTCCAGATCGACTTCTACGCCTCCTCCTCGTGCGATCCGAGTGGGAACGGGGAGGGCGCGAAGCTGATCGGCGGCGCCTCGGTGACGGCGAGCGCGGGCGGGTTCGCGGCGTTCGTCGCGTCGCTCGAGCCGCTCGACCCCGGCGCGATCATCACGGCCACCGCGACCGACGACGCGGGGAACACATCCGAGTTCTCGAACTGCGTCCGCGCGGTCGTGGCGGGTGGGGCGGCGGTCTCGGGCGACTTCAACGGCGACGGGTTCGACGACCTGGCCATCGGCGTGCCGGGCGAGACGCCCGGGCTGACGTTCGCGACGGGCGCCGGCGCGGTGGTCGTGGTGCCGGGTTCGCCTTCGGGGCTGGACACGGGGGCGAGCGTGATCCTTACGCAGGGATCGAACGGAGTGAAGGACACGCCGGAGGCCGGCGACGGGTTCGGCTCGGCGCTCGCGGCCGGGGACTTCAACGGCGACAACCGCGACGACCTCGCCGTGGGGGTTCCGGGCGAAGACGTCGGGTCGGTCGCGGACGCCGGGGCCGTGAACGTGATCTACGGGACGGCGTCGGGCCTCGGCAGCGGCGGCAAGAACCAGCTGTTCACCCAGGATACGCCCGGCGCGGCGAACGTGGCCGAGCGCGGGGACCGGTTCGGCGCCTCGCTCGCCGCGGCTGGTCTCGGCAAGAGCTCGCAGGCCGACCTCGCGGTGGGAGTCCCGGGCGAAGGGATCGGCACCGCGGCCGGCGCCGGCGCGGTCAACGTGCTGTACGGCTCCTCAACGGGCCTCGCAACGACCGGGAACCAGTTCTGGAGCCAGAACACGACGGGCATCGCCGACACGGCCGAGCCCGGTGACGCCTTCGGGTTCGCGCTGGCGGCGAAGAACCTCGGGCACTCGACGCAGGCGGACCTGGCGATCGGCGCCCCCGGCGAGGACATCGGGCCGAACCCGGACGGCGGAGCGGTCCACGTGATCTATGGAACGGCTAAGGGCCTCGCGAAGGCGGGCTCGCAACGGTGGACACAGAACACGCCGGGGGTGCTCGACCAGGTGGACCCGGTCGACGGGTTCGGGTCGGCGCTCGCGGCGGCGGACTTCGGCAACGGCGGCCCGGCCGACCTGGCGATCGGCGTGCCCAGCGAGAACCTCTCGGTCCGGGACCAGGGCGCGGTGAACGTGCTGTACGGGAGCGCCTCCGGCGGGCTGACGGCGACCGGGAACCAGCTGTGGAGCCGCGACGACCCGAACGTGTCCGGGACCGGCGGGCCCGGCGACAGGTTCGGCAGCACGCTGCTGGGGATCGACGTCGGGAACGGCTCCCGGGCCGACCTCGTGGTCGGCATCCCGGGCTCGGGCCTGGTGGTGCTCCCCGCCGTTGGCGCGGCGGACGTGATCTTCGGCTCGCCGTCAGGCCTGACGGGAACGGGGTCGACGCAGTTCAACCAGGGGGTGAACGGGCTGCTCGACTCGTCCGAGATCTCCGACGGGTTCGGTGGGAGCTTGGCGGGCGGTCAGTTCGGGAACGGTGCGACGCGCGACCTCGCGATCGGCGCGCCGGGCGAGGACTCGGGCGCGGGCGCGGTGAGCGTGGTGTTCGGCACTCCGACCGGGCCGACGGGGTCCGGGAGCGTGATCCTGCGGCAGGGGTCGGGCGGACTCGGGGACACCGCCGAGGCGGGCGACCGGTTCGGCCAGTCGATGGGCTGAACGCGGTTCTGGTTCAGCCCCTCGCCAGCAGCGTGAGCGACGAGCCCGGCCCGAGGCCGAACGTCCTCGCCGCGCTCCCCTGGTTCACGACCACGGCGAGCGACCCCGAGGAGTCCTCGATCAGGGCGGCCTCGCCCGGCGGCACGTCTGCGAACGTCCGCGCCGTCTGAAGCTCCGCCGAACCGCCCGCGTGGCGCAAGAGCAGCCGGGCCAGGCCGATGATGCCGGCCTCGGCGAGGTCGTCGGGGGTCGCGTTCAGCTCGAGGTTCCCGAAGCGGTCGACGCCGAGGACGACCGCGGCCACCTCCCCCGGGGCGACGGCCGGCGGCGGGACGTGCACGTGCTGGAGCGTCGCGAAGTCGACCCCGGGGCCGAGCTGCTCGAGGTCGGCACCCGCGGACAGGTGGGCCGCCGCCGGGGCGAACACGTCACGCCCGTGGAACGTCGCCGACGCCGGCTGCAGCAGGACCTCGGGCGCGGAGATCTCCACGGCGCCGATCGCTCCGCCGAGCTCGGCCCAAGCCAGCGACAACAGGCCGTTGTCCGGCCCCACGAGGAGCTGCCCGGCCTCGGTGGCCACCGCGATCGCACCTCGCGGCCCGCCCACGCCAGGGTCCACGACCCCGAGGTACACGGCGTCGGACGGCATGTACGGCACAGCGCCGGCCAGCACCAGAGCGCCGCGGAGCACGTCCTGCGGCGGGATGCCGTGGGCCAGGTCGATGATCCGGGCGTCCGGCGCGATCCGGGCGATCACCCCATGACAGATCCCCACGAACTCGTCGTCGAGCCCGTAGTCGGTGAGGAAGACGATCGGACGGCTCAAGGGGGCTGTGGGCCCGCCTAGCGACCCTGCTGCCGCCGCTGGTGGCGCGTGCGCTTCAGCAGCTTCTTGTGCTTCTTCTTCCGCATCTTCTTGCGGCGCTTCTTGACCAGCGAGGGCACGGGTTCGGCCAGCTCCTTGCTCATCGACAGTGGTGCGTGCGGGCCGAGGGAGTCTAGCCGTTCACGGCCCCGGCGACCCGGCGAGAACCTTCTGGTACAGGCTGAGCTCGATCCCGTTCACGGCGACGTCGCCCCGGTGATGGAACCCGGCGTGCTCGTAGTAGCGCCGGATCCCCGGATTTGCGGTGAGGCAATCGAGCCGGAGGAACCGCCGTCCCCGGCGCAAGGTCTCCTCCTCGCACCAGGCCAGGGCGGCGGCCCCGACGCCGGCCCCCGACGCCGACCGGCGCACGGCGAACCGGTGCAGGTACAGGCCGTCGGGCGGCGCGTCGGGCCAGAACCGCTCGTCGGCGGGCAGGAGCGACAGCGTTCCGACGATCCCCCACGACCGCTCGACCAGGAACAACCCGCCCGCCTCCAGCGCCTCCCGGAGCACTCGCCGTCCCCACCCGTCCGGATCACGGAAGGTTCCCGCGGTCCACGAGCCGAACCCCCGCTCGGCGGCCCAACCGATGGCGTCCTCGAGGAGGTCCGCGGCTTCGTCGAGCTCGCCCTTCGTCGCCGGACGAATCCGCACGCCCATCGGACGATGAGCCCTAGTCCGTTCCGAACAGGTTCAGGAGGTCGACGCGCTTGGCCCGGAACTGCTCGTCGACGCGGACGGAGCCCAGGCGGAGCGCCTTCGGCGCGTCGGCCACCGGCGAGATCAGGCGGAGGATCCCCTCCTCGCCGTTGTGCTCGAGGTAGCCGATCCCCAAGTAGCCGCCGTGGCCGTCCGCAAGCCCGACCACGAGGCGTTCCAGCTCGACCAGGTCGAAGAACGCAGGCAGCGCCGGCATGAACACCGTCGGCTTGACCCGCCACCGCTGGAGGGGCTCGACGAAGTACCTGGCCATGGCCGCCTCCCGGTTGGAGGCGCGCTGCTCGACCGAGAGCGGCTGGACGTCCGGGTGGACCGGGAGTGAGACGACGGGCCGGTCGAAGAACCTCCGGACGATCCCAAGGAGCGGTTCGAGCTCCTCGCCCCGCTGGAGGCCGGCGACCAGGTCGGGTGCGAGCATCTCGACCGTGTGGTAGTTCAGCAGCTGGCCGTAGACGCCGGAGACCAGGCCGCTCGTGTCGACCACGACGAAGTCGGCCCCCTGCTCGAATGCCAGCTGCTGCAGCCGGCTCGCGCCGGTGACGAGGGGCAGGAGGTTGCCCTGAGGGGTGGTCGCCCCCACGAACGCCAGCGCGTCGGACTCGTACAGGCGGTCGGGGCGCAGGTCCTCCTCGGACCTGATCATCTTCAGCCCGATGGTGGTGGGCGGACCGATCGATTTCTGGCCGGGGTCGGCGTCGAGGTAGGCGGGCGTCTTGTTCGCGTGGAGGGCCGCGCGGACCATGGCGGTGGCCGTCGTCGTCTTGCCAGAGTCGATCCCGCCGAACAGGACGACCGTGCGCGCGCCGGACACCGCGCGCTCGACGAGCGCCTGATAGTCGTCCACCACGCCTCCGATGGCTACTCGGAGCGTGTCGCTTCCGCGAGAACCGGTGACCTGCCGCCGTTCAGCCGCTGTCGTTCGCCGGAGCGTGCGGCCGGGCGCTCGCACGTCGCCGGAACGCTCCCGCGCCCCGGCGGTCGCCCGCCTCCGCCTGCCGGTTCGTGCTCACTCCTCGCTCGTCTCGTTCCTCGGACAACGGTCTCGGTGTCGGTCGCCCCGTCGCCGGAGCGGCTGCTTCGTGGTCGCGACACGCCCTCCCGGGCTGCTGTCAGGCGGAATCTTACTCAGGCGCGGAGGGCGGGTGGGACCCGACCTGTGGTTCCATGGCCGCTCGTCCAACCCTCGAAGGAGTGAAGGCCGATGACGCTGCCGTTCTCGCTGGAAGGCCGGGTCGCCCTGATCACGGGGGCGAGCAAGGGGATCGGGCGTTCGATCGCGTTGCTCTTCGCCGAGGCGGGGGCGGACGTGGCCCTCGCCGCCCGGGGCGAGGAGCAACTTCGGGCCCTCGCTTCCGAGGTGGCCGCCTTCGGCCGCAAGGCCCTCGTCGTGCCCACCGACGTCTCGGATCGCCCTGCGATCGAGTCGCTGGTGGAGTCGACCGTCTCCGGGCTGGGAGCACTCGACATCCTGGTGAACAACGCCGGTGCGGCGCCGTTCATGTCGTCGTTCGAGAGCACCAGGATCGAGGGGTTCGAGAAGTACTTCCGGCTGAACTACTTCTCGGCGGTGTACGCGATGCACGCGGCGGCGCGGGTGTTCATGAACTCCTCGAGGCCGGGGCGCTGCGTCCTCAACGTGGCGAGCATCGCCGGGCTGTCGGCGACGCCGGGGGTGTCGTACTACGGATCGGCGAAGGCCGCGATGATCCAGCTCACCAAGACGACCGCCCGGGAATGGGGGGCGTCCGGCGTGCGGGTGAACGCCGTCGCGCCGGGCTGGATCGACACGCCGATGAGCATGGCCCCGCGCCGGATCATCCCGGGGTTCGAGGAGGAGATCACACGCGGGACCCCCCTCGGGCGGTTCGGGCGGCCGGAGGAGATCGCCGCCGCCGCGCTGTTCCTGTGCTCTGACGCGGCGTCGTTCGTGACCGGATCCGTGCTGGTGGTGGACGGGGGCCAGTCGCTCGGCTCCATCACCTGAGGCGAACGGTAGCGTCAGGACTCGACGGCCGTGAGCCGAACGACCTATTCCGGGTCGCGGTCGAAGGGGAGGCGTTCGCAGACGGCCTGGAAGCAGGGCCAGTAGGCCTCGGGGCTCACGTTGTCGTCCATCACCACCACGACGTCGGTTCGGCCCTGGGCCTTGGCCACGATGAGTGCGGGGTCGTTCACATCGGCCACGCTCACCGTGTCGACGCCCGCCTCGATCGCGGCGCCGGCGAACCCGTGGTCGGCCACGACCAGATCCGGGGTGGCCTCCTTCAGCATGGTCTGCATCGCCCGCGGGCTGTGGGTGTGCCGCGCGGACGCGCGGTCGGTCAGCACCGCGACGCCGTTCACGTAGCGGATCTCGTGGTGGCGCTGGCGCTTCGAGGGCTCCTCCCAGCGAACGCCGTCCGCCGGCCGCAGGATCTCGCAGCCCAGCCCCGCCAGCACCCGACCGATCTCGGCGTACAGCTGGATCAGCCCGGTCGGGTGCCCGGTCGCGAGGAGCACCCGCTCGCTCCGCGCGACCGCCTGGGCCAGCCGGTCGCCCATCCGGCGGCACTCGGCCAGGATCGGCTCCGGCTGCACCCGGACCGGCCCCCACCGCACGTACGGATCGGGGTCGAACCCGCTGGCCCCGCCGATCAGCGCAAGGACCCCTTTCTCGCTCATGACGTCGACGCCGGACAGCCCGAACTGCGAGTCCGGGTCGCCGTCGCACAGCAGCCCGACCTTCCATAGGACGTTGTCCATGGGATGGGTGACGACCCCTGCCATCCCGCCGCGGAGGCACGCGTCGAGGAGCTCCTCCTCGGCGAACCGCCCCGGGGTCCACCGGCGGTCGAACCCGCGGTGGCGTTCCTGTGATTCGATAGCCATGCGGCCAGCCATTCTAGGGATGGCCGGGGGCGCCCCCGCCTCGAGGAGACCGAACGCATGGAACTCAAGGACTCCGTCGTCGTCGTCACCGGCGCCTCGTCCGGCATCGGGAGGTCGACCGCGCTCGGCCTCGCGTCCAAGGGGGCCGCCGTCGTGGTCGCCGCCCGCCGCGAGGACCGCCTGACGTCGCTTGCCAAACGCATCAGCGAGCTCGGCGGCCGGGCGCTCCCGGTCGTCGCCGACGTCACCGACGACCGGGATCTCGCCCGGCTCCGGGACGAGACGCTGAAGGCGCACGGCCGCGTCGACGCGCTGGTGAACAATGCCGGCGTCCCCGGCGGCGGGCCGTTCGCCGAGGTGGACCTCGACCGCATCGACCGCACCATCGACGTGAACTTCCGCGCGGTCGTCCACGCGACGAAGGCCTTCCTGCCAGCGTTCCTCGACGCCGGGAGCGGGCACATCGTCAACGTCGCCTCGCTGGCCGGCCGGTACGCGACGCCGAGCGTGGCCGTCTACTCGGCCACGAAGCATGCCGTCGTGGCGTTCAGCGAGTCCCTGTACTACGAGCTGGCGCCGTTCGGCGTGCTGGTCACCGCCGTGAACCCGGGGTTCGTCTCGACCGAGGGGTTCCCGAATCACGAGGTCCCCGGACCGCTCGTCATGGGGCCCGAGCGCGTCGCGGCCGGGATCGTCACGGTGATCGAGCGGGGCATCGCTCCCGAGCGTTCGATCCCGCGGTGGCCGGCCCCGTTCCAGGCGGTCCGTGTCCTGGCGCCTCCGTTGTACCGGTGGGGGATGACCCTGGCCACGAGCCGGTTCGGGACGCCCGCCCGGGATCGAGGGGTGAGGGGCCGTCCAGCCTAGGCCCTCCGGGGAAGGAGGACCTACCCAAACGGGGCCCCGCCACGGTAAGGTTTGGGACAAGCGCCAAGCGGCCCTTCCGGGCTACCGAGGGGGAGGAAACCAAGCGGTGAGCAGAATCGGGTTCTTTCACCGGCTCCCGGAGCCGGACGATATCCCGAAGGCCGCCGTGAAGGTGTTCGACGACCACATCGTGGTCGATGGGCGCCGGCTCACCCTCGAGCAGATCGAGCTGGTCTCGGTGAGGGCGCGCCAGGTGGGCTCCTGGAAGCAAACCGAGCTGGTGGTCGACCTCGTGGGGGGTCCCCGGATCGTGGCGCCCCTCCCGAGCGATGCGGCGGCCGATGCAGCCGCGCTCACCCAGGCGGTCGCGGACCGGAAACTCGCGCGCCCCGCCGTACCCCCCGTGCCGCCGGCGCCACTGGGAGGGATTCCGCCCCGCAAGTCAGCGGATCGACGCCGGCGCACCAGGTATCACGAGCCGCTCAAGATCCGACTGTTGGCCTCGGAGAACACCATCTTCAAGATCCTCACCGGAGCAGCGGTGCTGCTGCTGCTCGTCGTCGTGTACGCGTCGACCCACCACGCCAATGCGACCGATCCCGTCGCGACCCGGGCACCGTTGCCGTCGCCGCACGCCGGAACCGGCCCCATCCCGTCGGCCTCATCCCACCCCCAGGTGGTCCCCCCCAGCGTGCGACCCTCGCGGTCACATCACGCGTCCCCGCAGCCCACGCACCACTCGCGCACACGGCACCCGAAGCCGACGGCGCACCCGACGCACGGCACGGGGCGGCCGACCGGCGGCACCACCCACGCGCCGACCGTGGCACCGCCGCCGCCCGCTCCTTCGCCGCCTGCTCCTTCGCCGCACCCGACTTCGCATCCGGCACCGCCGTCACCTCACCCGTCGCCGCCGGCGCCGCACCCGAGCGTTTCGACTCACAAGCCGGCCCCCTCGCCTTCGGTCAAGACATCCACCCCGCCGCCGAAACCCAGCATCAGCACCTCGGCCCCGGCGCCATCCCCGTCGATCTCGCTGGGCGTGCTCGGCCTGGTTCGACACGTGCTCGCGATGCTGGCCGCCGCCGGATAGGCCCATGCGTCCGCTGCCCCTTCCCTCGGCGATCGTCGCGTTCTTGGTGGCCGTCGTGACACTCGGTGTCGCGACGGGAGCGAGGGCGGACGGGACCATCGCTGCGGTCGACGACAGCTACTCGACCGCCCACGACCAGCCGCTCGCCGATGCGGCCCCCGGCGTGCTGGCTAACGACACCGACACGTTCGGCAATCCCCAGGTGGTCCTGGATCAGGACGTGGCCCGCGGCACGCTCACCCTCGGCCCGGACGGGTCCGTGAGCTACGCGCCACAGGCCGGCTACGTGGGACCCGACTCGTTCACGTACCACATCGAGGACGTCGATCCGGTGAACGGGCCGGTCTCGAGCAACCCCGCCACGGTCAGTCTGACGGTCTCGGACGCCGCGCCCGTTGCCAATCCCGAGAGCGCCTATTCGACGCCGAAGAACACCGACCTCGCGGTGAACGCGGCCAACGGGGTCCTGGCCAACGACACCGACGCCGACGGCGACTCCCTCACCGCCGACCTCGTGACCACCACGTCCCATGGGACGTTGACCCTGCACGCCAACGGGTCGTTCGACTACTCCCCCGACACCGGGTTCGTGGGCAACGATCACTTCGCATATCAGGCCGACGACGGGCTGAAGACCAGCAACCAGGTCACGGACACGATCACGGTGACCGGCACGGACGCCGCTCCAGTTGCCAATCCCGAGAGCGCCTATTCGACCCCGAAGAACACCAACCTCGCGGTGAACGCGGCGAACGGGGTCCTGGCCAACGACACCGACGCCGACGGCGACTCCCTCACCGCCGACCTCGTGACCACCACGTCCCATGGGACGTTGACCCTGCACGCCAACGGGTCGTTCGACTACTCCCCCGACGCCGGGTTCGTGGGCAACGATCACTTCGCATATCAGGCCGACGACGGGCTGAAGACCAGCAACCAGGTCACGGACACGATCACGGTGACCGGCACGGACGCCGCTCCAGTTGCCAATCCCGAGAGCGCCTATTCGACCCCGAAGAACACCGACCTCGCGGTGAACGCGGCGAACGGGGTCCTCACCAACGACACCGACGCCGACGGCGACTCCCTCACCGCCGACCTCGTGACCACCACGTCCCATGGGACGTTGACCCTGCACGCCAACGGGTCGTTCGACTACTCCCCCGACGCCGGGTTCGTGGGCAGCGACCACTTCGTGTACCAGGCCGACGACGGGCGGAAGACCAGCAACCAGGTCACCGACACGATCACGGTGACCCGTACGGACGCCGCTCCCGTTGCCAGGGTTGAGTCGTATTCCACGGGGAAGGACACCGCCCTCACGGTGAATGCGGCGAACGGGGTCCTCACCAACGACACCGACGCCGACGGCGACTCCCTCACCGCCGACCTCGTGACCACCACGTCCCATGGGACGTTGACCCTGCACGCCAACGGGTCGTTCGACTACTCCCCCGACGCCGGGTTCGTGGGCAACGATCACTTCGCATATCAGGCCGATGACGGGCCGAAGACCAGCGCGCCGGTCACGGACACCATCAGGGTGAAGAACGACGCCCCGCCCGTGGCTGATCCCAACGACTACTCATCGACGCCCACGACCCGAGGGCACAAGTTCTCTGTCGCCGCCCCGGGCGTCCTGAACAACGACGCCGACCCCGACAGTGGTCCGGACCCGCTCACCGCGGTGAACGCCACGAAGCCCAAGCACGGCAAGGCCGACCTCAACTCCGATGGCTCTTTCACGTACACACCCAACACTGGCGTGTGCAACGCATCCGACTCGTTCACGTACACGGCATGGGATGGCGCCCTGGCGAGCCCACCTGCCACGGTCACCGTTGCGGTTCAAACGCCCCTCAAGTCCACGAAGATGACGTTCGCCATCTCGAATCACTCCGTGCGGTTCGGCCAGTTCGTGACCGTCAAGGCCCATGTCCGGGCTTTCTCGGCGAACGCTGTCGTGAAGTTCTTCGCCCGGGGCCCCGGCGAGGCGCCCAAGCTGCTCGGGTCCCGACACCCAGACCCCAAGACCCACGTCGCCGAAATCCGAATCCGGCCCGCGAGGAACGCGTGGTATTCCGCGATCACGGTCGACAACTGCTTCGAGGGCGTCAAGTCCGGCCCGCAGAGGGTCAGCGTCAAGGCGGTGTCCGGCGGCCACATGACCGGCCTCAATGGCAACGGGGATCCCACGTACGTGGGCTACGTCCACCCCACGCAGCCAGACGGCACCGTCACGTTCGTCTGGCAGCAGCGGAGCTCGCGCCGATGGGTTCATTATCTTGCCGGCGGGGTGAACCTGAACGCCAAGGGCCACGTGGCGGTGACGCTGACCGATGGCGTCGTGCATGGTGTGCACTATCGAGTGATGCTCCGGTGGAACGGAAAGGGCGGGAACGTCCCCGGCCACGCTCCGTGGACCTATTTCGTCGGCTGAGCAGTTGCCGTCGGACGGGTCAGTCCGACGGGGTTCCGAGGCGGTGGATCTTGAGCAGGTTGGTGTGCGCTCTGCCGAGCGGCGCGGGCGCGACCATCACCACCGCCTGACCGTCCGCGGCGAGCCCGCGCTCGACGAGCGCGCGGTCCATGCGCTGGATCATCTCGTCGGTGTTCTGCGGCACCTCCGCCGCGAGCGGCTGGATCCCCCAGATCACGCAGAGCCGGCGGCGGACCCGTTCGTCGGGGACCAGCACGAAGATCGGGACGGACGGCCGCTCCCGGGCCAGCAGGCGGGGTGTGCCGCCACTCCTCGTGTAGCAGGCGATCGCGATCACGTCCGGGTGGCGAGCGACCACGTCGGCGGCGGCGTGGGCGATCGCGCCGGCGGCGTCCTCGTGCGTGCACTCTGGACCCTGCTGGAGATAGGCGCGGCCGCGCTGCTCGGCGTACGCGGCGATGCGGCTGGCCGCGCGGGCGGCCTCGACGGGGAACTCCCCCACCGCCGTCTCCGCGGACAGCATCACCGCGTCCGCGCCGTCCAGCACGGCGTTCGCGCAATCGGTCACCTCGGCCCGCGTCGGCTGCTCGGAATGCTGCATCGACTCCAGCATCTGGGTGGCGACGACGGTCGGGACGCCGCGCCGCCGGGCCCGGCGGATCAGGCGCTTCTGGAGGATCGGAATCTCCTCCATGGGCAGCTCCACGCCGAGGTCCCCGCGGGCGACCATGATCCCCTCGGCCTTGGCCAGGATGTCGTCGTACGCGGCGATCGCGGGACCGGTCTCGATCTTCGCCATGATCGGCAATGGGCGGGGGCCCATCAGGCCGCGGAGCTGCTCGACGTCCGCCGCGCTCCGGACGAACGACTGCAGGACGCCGTCGACGCCGAGCCCGATGGCGTGCTGCAGCCCCTCGCGGTCGCGGTCGGTCACGCCGGGCAGCCCGAGCTTCTCGGCGGGAACGTTCACCCCCTGGCCCGAGCCGACCCGTCCGGACCGGACGACCGTGGTTCGTACGATCGCGCCCTCGACCCCGGTCACGCGCAGCTCCACCGCGCCGTCCGCGAGCAGGATGCGGTCGCCGTCGGACAGGTCCTTCGCCAGGCCGTCGTACGTGACCGCGGCACCGTGCTCGTCGCCGGGTTCGTCCTCGGCCGAACCGGGCCGCAGGACGAACTCGTTCCCCGACCACAGCGCCACCTTTCCCTTGGGCATCCTCCCCACCCGCACCTTCGGCCCGGGGAGGTCGGCCAGCACGGCCAGGGGACGGCCGACCCGTTCCTCGGCGCCGCGGACGTCCTCGACGGCCCGCCGGTGGTCGTCCGGCGAGCCGTGGGAAAAGTTCACGCGGAACATGTCCGTGCCGGCCTCGGCCAGGGCCACCACGGCATCGACGCCCGCGGTGGCCGGACCCAGCGTGCACATGAGCTTGCTGCGCGCTGCGCTGAGTCCCTCGGCGCCCTGCGGCGGTGGGGTCACCCGGTCACCACCACGCGTGCTCCGGCGTCTCGGCGCCGGTGTCGGTGAGCGTGTCGGGAACCCCCTGGCCGGCCCGGGCCACAGCCTCCTCGTGCCACGCCTGCGGAACGCGATCGGGCAGGTCGGTCGCGCCGGCCATCTCGGCGAAGTAGATCGTCCACGCCCTCGGGACGACCCGAGCCCACTGGTACCCGCCCCCGCCGGTGGCCACCCACCGGCCGTCCGAGGCGTCGTGGGCCAGTTCGTGCAGGATCGTGGCGGCCTCCCGGTACGCCCGAGTGGAGAGCTGCAGGTGCGCGAGCGGGTCGGTGGCGTGCGTGTCGCATCCGAGCTGGGTGACCAGCACGTCCGGCCCGAACTCCCGCACCCGCGCCGGGACGGTGCCGCGGAACGCGGCCAGCCACGCGTCGTCGTCGGTGTTCGGGGGGAGCGGAACGTTCACCGAGGTGCCCTCGGCGTCGCCGCGGCCGCGTTCGTTCTCGAATCCCGTGCCGGGGAACAGGTACCGGCCGGACTCGTGGATCGAGATCGTCAGCACGCGGGGATCGTCGTAGAAGATCGCCTGCGGGCCGTCGCCGTGGTGCACGTCGACGTCGACGTAGGCGACGCGTTCGACCCCGTTCGCCAGCATCCACCGGATGGCGATGGCCGGGTCGTCGTAGACGCAGAAGCCGCTCGCGCGGTCGGGCATGGCGTGGTGCAGGCCGCCGGCGGCGTTGAACGCGTGCTCCGCGTCGCCCCGCACCACGCGTTCCGCCGCCACGATCGACGCCCCGGCCACCGCCGCCGCGGCCTCGTGCATGTTCCGGAAGATCGGGTTGTCGCCGGGGCCGTAGCCGAACCGGCTCCAGTTGCCCCGCTGGCCGTGCCCGGCCCGCTTCGTCGCGTCGACGAAGTCGTCCGTGTGCACCAGCGCGATCTCGCCGTCGGTGGCCATTCGGCCGGCAACCTCGTCCACGTTGGCGCGCGAGTCGAGCCCATACGCCCGGATGAGATCCCAGGTCAGCAGCACGCGGTCGGGGCGCAGGGGGTGCTGGGGGCCGTGGTCGTACGCGCGGGCCTCGGGCGTGACGACGAGCGAGACCCGGTCGCTCACCGGCCGGTCGGGGTGGCGTTCACTCGGCGAGCGTACCGATGGCGGCCGCGGTGCGTTCGACGAGCAGGTCGGCCTCGTCGTCCGTGAGCGTGAACGGCGGCCCGATCATCACGAGGTCGCCATCGGTCCCGTCGGCACAGCCGGTGCTGGAGTACATCACCAGCCCCCCGGCCTTGGCGCTCGCGACCACGCGCTCGGTCGCCTTCTCGGCGCGGGGGAACGGTTCCTTGGTGGCGCGGTCGGCGACCAGCTCCATGCCGATCATCGTGCCAAGCCCGCGGACGTCGCCGACGTGGGGCGACACGCTGAGAGCGGCCGTGAGGTCCTTCAGCAGGCGCTCCCCCAGCTCGCGGCTGCGTTCGACCAGGTCGCCGTCGCGGAGCCTGGCGAGGACGGCGCGCCCGACCGCCGCGCCGACCGCGTGGTGCGAGTAGGTGAACCCGTGCACGAACCCTTGCGCCGCAACGGCTTCGTGCACCTCCCCGCTCGCGACGCAGAGCCCCAGCGGCCAGTATCCGCCGGCGGCGCCCTTGCCGGCGGTGAGGATGTCCGGCCGAACGCCCCAGTGGTCCACGCCGAACCACCTGCCGGTCCGGCCGAACCCCGTCATCACCTCGTCGGCGATCAGCAGCACGCCGTGCTGGCGGCACACGTCGGCGACGGCGGGCCAGTAATCGTCGGTCGGAACGGCCGCGCCGAGCGTCGCGCCGGCCACCGGTTCCGCGATGAACGCGGCCACCGTCTCCGGCCCCGCCTCGACGATCGCCCGTTCCAGCGCCTCGGCGTGGGCGACGCCGCACCCCGACGGGTGGCCGTCGAGCCGACAGCGGTACTCGTACGGCGGCGGGACGTGGAACGTGAGGCCGAGCCAGGGCTGATACGGCCGGCGAAGCGGCTCCCTGCCGGAGGCGTCCAGTGCCCCGCGGCTGTTCCCGTGATACGAGCCGCCGCGCGCGATCACTCGATGTCGCCCCGAGTCTCCCTGGGCCAGGTGGTACGCGCGGGCGAGCTTCAGCGCGGTCTCGACCGCCTCACTGCCACCGCTGACCGGATAGACGAACGGATCTTCGAACGGCAGCACCGACGCCAGCTCGTCGCAGTACGCCTCGAGCACCGCGGTCGTGAACTGCGTCCCGTGCACGTAGTCGACCCGCCCCGCCTGCTCCGACAGGGCGGCGACCACCGACGGGTCATCGTGCCCGACGTTCACGACGATCGCCCCTCCGGCAGCGTCGAGATATCGCTTCCCGTCGGCGTCCTCGATCCACGAACCCTCGGCCCGAACCGCCGTCGGAAGCGGATCGGTCGATCGATGGAACACCGGACTCATCGGCCCTCCAGGACGTCCTGGGGCGTCACGACGAACCCGAGGTGACGGGTCCGGCGATACAGACGACCGTCGGTGGTCATCACGCGGCACGAAAGGAGCTCCGCCAGCGCCAGGTATTCCGCGTCGTAGGTCTTGGCCCACCCGAACCGGTCGGCAACTTCCACGCTCCGAGGGCCGAGCCTGCGGTGCGTCCGAGCCTTCACCGGCACGGTCTCGAGCGCCTCTAGGGAACGCGCGCCCAGCTCCCGCGACATCTCCCCACGCCACACGGCCTCGTGGAGCGCCGAGCGCGCCTCGGACCACATCAGGGGGGGCGCCACCAGTTCCTCGGCCTCGAATACATCGAATCCGTTGGGGCCCTGGACCGCGTCGAACGCGACCGTGGCGTCAACGACCAGCATCAGTGGGCTGCTCGCGATCGCCGAACGGCCCGTCCGCCGCCGAGGTGCGGCTCGCCGGTCCACGTCGTGTGCCATGCGGACGGCAGAGACATGGGTTCGTCCCCGACGATCGCCTCGAGGTCCCGCTCCTCCACCAGGTGCTGCGTTCCGACCCGCTGCGACCGGAGCTTGCCGCTCCGGATCCACCTGCGAACCGTCTCCGGGTCGCGCCCCACCCGACGAGCGGCTTCCGGAACCGTCAGCATAGTAGTTGCATACTACTACACGACCGTCGGGACCGAGCCGTATGCCCTTCAGTCGTAGCGGCCGTAGTTCACGGAGCCGCTCGGCGCGTCGCCGACCTCGCACAGCTCCTCCCATCGGTCGCCGAGCTTCGCCAGGTACTCATCGTGTGTCGACAGCCCGAATACCCACTCCTGCAGCCACGAGTCCAGCCGATCCGGATCCCGCGCGACCTCGTCCCACGCCCGGTAGAACCGGTTGTCGCGGTCGTAGTGCCCCTGCGCGTACGACGGGTGGCACGCCCCCGGCTGCACGACCACCGCGTCCACGATGAGCCCCGGGATGATCGTCCGGTTGGGGTCGGCCCGGATCACGGAGGAATCCACCAGCTCCTCGCACACCACGATCACCCGATCGGATGCGAAGGCGGCCTCCTTCTGGCACCCGAGCAGCCCCCACACCTGCGTGTTGCCCTCGGCGTCGGCGCGCTGGGCGTGCACGATGGCCACGTCCGGATTGAGCGGCGGCACCGCGTACACCACGTCGGACGGGTCGTAGGGAGACGCCATCGGAACGATGCGCGGGTTCGCCTTCGGGAGGTCGCTGTGCTCGTACGACCGCAGGGGGAAGAACGGCAGTCGCGACGCGCCCGCCGTGTACCGCGACACCATCCCGTAGTGCGAGTACTCCTCGATCTCCAGCTCGCCGGCCTCGATCCGCCGCCGGATGGCGTGGAGCGACCCGACGCCGGGGTTCCCCAGCCAGGAGAACACCAGCCGGGAGGCGACGCCGGCACCGATGATCTGGTCGTACACGACATCCGGGGTCATGCGGCAGAGGGTGAGGTCGCGGCGGCCCTGCCGGATGATCTCGTGGCCGGCCGCGAAGCAGATCAGATGGGTGAACCCCTCGATCGCCACGGTATCGCCGTCGTGCACGAGCGACGCGACGGCGTCACGCATCGACGCGACCTTCGGCACCCCGCGGCCCGACGCGCCGGCCTCCGTCGACCCCCCCGGGGACGTCACTGAACTACTTGCCCTCGGCGGCGTCGCCGAGCTCGCGCCCCTCTTCGGCCAGCGCCGGGACCCCGCGCCCCTCGACCTCGCCGAGCGCCTCCTCGAAGATGCGCAGGCCGGTCTCGGCCTGGTCCTCGCGGAGCACCAACGGGGGCGACATCCGCAGCGCGCTGTCGCCGGCGCCGAGCACCAGCAGCCCGCGGCTGAAGCACGCCTCCTCCACGGCCAGGGCGGTGTCGTGGTCGGCGAACTCGATCCCGATCATCAGGCCCATGCCACGGACCTCTTCGATGAGCGAGGACCGGGCGGCCAGCCCGCGCAGCCCGTCCAGCAGCAGCCCCCCAACCTTCTCTGCGTTGCCGGCCAGCTCGTGTTCGATGAGGTCGAACGTCACCAGCGCGGCCGCGCAGGCCAGGGGGTTGCCGCCGTACGTCGAGCCGTGCATGCCGGTCGTCCACGTCATGAGATCCTGGCGGGCGATCATCGCGCCGAGCGGCAGCCCGCTCGCGATGCCCTTGCCCGCCAGCACGATGTCCGGCACCACGTCGAACTGCTCCATGGCCCACATACGGCCGGTCCGGCCCATACCCGACTGCACCTCGTCGGCCACGAGCAGGATGCCGTGCTCGTCACACAGCTCGCGCAGCCCGCGCACCCACTCGGCCGGCGGCACCACGTACCCGCCCTCCCCCTGGACGGGCTCGAGCACGATCGCCGCGATCTCGTCCGGCTTCACCAGCCGCCGGAACACGACGTCGCGAAGGTAGTCCAGCCCGTCCAGCTCGAACGCGTCCCCACCCGTCTTGTAGGGTCGGAACGCGTTCGCGTACGGCGCGTGGATCACGCCGGGCAGCAGCGGCCCGAACGTCGCCCGGTACAGCGACTTCGAGGCGGTCAGGGACACGCTGCCGTACGACCGGCCGTGGAACGCCCCGAGGAACGCAACCACGTACTGCCGTCCGGTCTGGTGGCGCGCGAGCTTGATCGCGGCCTCGACGGCCTCGGTGCCGCTGTTGGTCAGGAACGACCGCGCCGGGCCGCCGACCACCGTCATCGAGTCGAGGCGCTCGCACACCTCGGAGTAGACGGGCAGGTAGAAGTCCGTCCCCGAGTAGTGCAGCAGCGTGTCGGCCTGCCGCTTGACGGCCTCGACCACCGCGGGATGCGCGTGCCCGGTCGAGCACACCGCGATCCCCGCATTGAAGTCGAGGAACACGTTCCCGTCGACGTCCTCGACCAGCGATCCCGCCCCCCGGGCGGGCACGAGCGGATACGCTCGCGGGAGCGACGGCGAGGTGACGCGGGCGTCGCGTTCCATGATCTCCCGGGCCCGGGGGCCGGGAACGTCGCCGACGAGCCGCGGCCCGGACGCAGCCGCGAGGTCGTCCCAGGTCGAGGTCACCGGCGCGGTGGTCACTCGGAGATCACCGTCCTCGACTGTTCGCGCATGTACTGCTGCACGTAGTAGTCGCCGCCGCCGGCCTTGCCGGAGGTGCCCGAGCCCTTCCACCCCCCGAACGGCTGGTACCCCGGCCACGCGCCGGTGGTGGCGCCGGCGCGACGGTTCACGTAGACGACGCCCGCCTGGATCCGCTCGAGGAACCGGTCCACCTCGGCCTGGTCCTCGCTGAAGAACCCGGCCGTGAGGCCGTACTCGGTGTCGTTCGCCTTCTCGAATCCCTCGTCGATGGAGTCGACGGGCCCGACCGCGACGAACGGCACGAACAGCTCCTTGCGCCAGATCCAGTTGTCCATCGGGACCTCGACCACGGTGGGCCGCACGAACGTCCCGCGCCCGAGGTCGCCCTCCTCGATCCGGGACCCGCCGGCCACGATCGTGCCGTTCTTGCGGGCCTCCTCGGCGGCCTCCTCGAACGTGGCCACCGCCTCCTCGTTGATGATGGGGCCGAGCCAGTTCTCCTTCTGGAGGGGGTTGCCGACCTTGATGGTCTCGGCCTTCTCCTTGAGCTTGGCGACGAACTCCTCGTACACGGGCCGCTCCACGTAGACCCGGGAGGTGGCCGAGCACTTCTGCCCGCCGAACCCGAACGCCGACCGCATGACGCCGTCGGACGCCTTGTCGAGGTCGGCCTTGGCCGACACGACCACCGGGTTCTTGCCGCCCATCTCGCAGATCGCCGGCTTGGGGTAGTCCTTGGCGAACGTCCGGTAGATGCCCATGCCGACGTCGTAGGACCCCGTGAACGTCATGCCGTCCACGTCGGGGCTGTCCTGGATCTCCTGGCCGACCTGGCTCCCCGGGCCCGTCACCAGGTGGATCGCACCGGTCGGCACGCCGCCGTCGCGGAGGGCCTCGTACAGCTTGTGCGCCGTGAACGCGGCCGTCGACGCCGGCTTCAGCACCAGGGTGTTCCCCGTGACCAGGGCCGCCCCGGCGGGACCGCCCGCCAGCGCCATCGGGAAGTTGAACGGGCTGATGACCGCCCAGACGCCGTACGGACGCAGCACGTCGGAGTTGTTCTCGGAGTCGGACAGCTTGCCCATCGGCTTGGCGAAGCCCTCGTTCCGCTCCATGGAGTCGCAGTAGTACTCGATGAGGTCGGCCGTCTCCTGCACGTCGCCCATGGCCTCGAGCCGGTTCTTGCCGACCTCGATCGCCATCAGGGCCGCGTAGTCGAACACCCGCTCCGAGATGATGTCCGCCACGCGCCGCATGATGGCCACGCGCTCCTGCCATGGGGTCGCCGCCCACGTGGGGGCGTAGGCCCTGGCGGCCGCGATGGCGTCCTTGGCGTCCTGCTTCGTCCCCTGGGCGAACTTCCCGACCATGATCTCCGAGTCGATCGGGGAGCGTTCCTCGTGGAAGCCGGTCCCCCATCGTTCCTCGCCGTCCACGTAGAACGGGTGCTCCTGGCCGAGCCACCCACGGGCCCGTTCGACCGCTTCCTCGTACCGGCGGTGCAGCTCCTCGTTGTCGGCCGACATCGTGGCGTACGTGATGCGGAACGTGGTGTCCGCCATGGAATCTCGCCTCCCTCGGACCCGGTTGCATCCATGGTAGCGGCGCCCCAAGGGATCGTCCGCACCCATTGGGAGCAGCGCAAACGCATCCCCGCGCCAGTTGGTCGCAGGCCGGCCCGGCCGCATCGACGGATTCCCGTTTCCGGCGGGTCCGAGTACAATGCGCGCCCTGTCGGGGGCCTCCCCGGGGCCGCCGCATCCCGCCCGAAGAAGGACGATGGACGACCACGACGACCCCCGATCCCCGGCCATCTCGCGGCGCGCCTTCCTGAAGGGCGCGGCCGCGGCGCCGCTCGCCGTGTACCTCGCCGCCTGCACGTCCGGCGGCCAGGGCCACCCGCGGACGTCCGCCCCCGACAGCATCGGACCGTCGACGCCGTTCCCGACGGTCACCCCGCCGGCGGTCCTGCCGGAGGAGGCCAAGGCGATCCTCCAGGCCACGCCTCCCCAGGTCCTCGAGCGCGTCTACCAGGGGTACTTCCCGGGCATGTCCGGCGACGTGGTGACGGTGCCGCTCGGCTACAACTATTTCGACGGCGGCATCAGCCACTCGACGCCGTGGCCCTACACGCAGCACGTCCCGATGGTCTGGTACGGGCCGGGCATCGTCCCGAAGCGGGGCCGGATCGAACGGGCGGTCACCTCCGCCGACCAGGCGCCCACGCTCGCCGCCCTGACGGGGTTCACCGACTTCCAGGCGCCGGACGGCGTCGTGATGGACGAGGTGATCTCACCCGGCGCGCCCAAGCCCAAGCTGATCGTCACGCTGGTGTGGGACGCGGGCGGCATGTACGTCCTCGGCCTGTGGCCGAAGAACTGGCCGAACCTCCACCGCCTCATGCAGGAGGGCGTGAGCTACGCGAACGCCACAGTCGGCTCGGCTCCGTCGTCGACCGCCCCCGTGCACGCCACGATGGGCACCGGCGCCTTCCCCCGCCGCCACGGCATCCTCGACAACATCCAGCGGTTCTCCGACGGGCAGCTCCACGACCCGTGGACGCCCGGCCCGAAGGCCATGCTGGTGCCGACGTTCGCCGACCACTACGGCGCCGAGATGGGCGACAGGGTCGAGATGGGGCTGTTCGCCACGCTCTCCTGGCACCTCGGGATGATGGGGACCAGCACCGTGTTCCCGGGCGGGAAGCGCCAGCTGGC
Source organism: uncultured Actinomycetes bacterium (assembly GCA_963772375.1). Classification (GTDB taxonomy): domain Bacteria; phylum Actinomycetota; class UBA4738; order UBA4738; family JACQTL01; genus DATBHM01. The sequence goes on along the minus strand of CAVYXG010000005.1, from coordinate 1,528,916 downwards.
CGTCCTCCGGGAGAAGGGCGGTGGCGAGGGCGCCGAGGGTGTGTCGTGGGGGCTCAGCCCGACGCAGGCCGAGTACTACCGGTTCCCCGACTACGTGAACGACTTCCCCGACGTGACCAGCTACTGGCAGGTGTCCGACGCGGCGGACGGCATCCTCGACGGGAAGTGGCGCGGCCACGACTCCAAGGAGCTCCGCGGCGGGTTCGACTCGCCGGCCCGCATCCCGTACCAGACACGTGCCCTGCAGGAGGTCATGGCCCGCGAGGGGTTCGGCCACCATGAGGGCACCGATCTCATGTTCATCAACTACAAGCTCATCGACGAGGTCGGGCACCTGTTCACCGCGTCGAGCCAGGAGATGGGCGACTGCGTGAAAGCGCAGGACGCGGCCCTGCCGGGGTTCATCGACTTCCTGGACTCCCATGTCGGGAAGGGGCAGTGGGTGCTGCTGGTCACCGCCGACCACGGGCACTCGGCCGCCCGCGACGTGAGCGGTGGGTTCAACATCAAGGTCGAGGCCGTGGAGAGCCACCTCGACTCGGCGTTCCCCAGCGGGAGCAGGAAGGACCCGGTGGTCGCGCGGGTCCGGCCCGGGTGGTCGTTCGTCGACGTGGGCGAGATGGAGTCGAAGAACTTCACGCTCGAGGAGATCGCGAACAACATGCGGGGGCTGACCGAGCTCCAGTCGACGGTCCATCCGAACTCCGTGAGCGGGGCCGCGGCCGACAAGAAGGTGCTGCTGACGTCGTTCCCGGGGACGTGGCTGCCGGGCATGCGCGCCCTCGCTGCCGGCTCGCCCTGAAGGACGGGCGAAGGTCTCGGCGAAATCCCCGGAATCGGCGAGGCCCGGGTGTAGCATCGCGCTCCCTGTGAAGCTCGCCACCTTCGAACGGAAAGGGGATCGGCGGCTCGGGGCGGTCGTCGGCAAGCGCGTCGTCGACCTGGCCGAGGCGGTCGGACACCCCGTGTTCCCGGTGACCATGGAGACGCTCGTCGCGTCGGACCGGGGCACCGTGCTGGAGGCCGCCCGGGAGGCCCTCACCCGTGAGGACGTGCTGTCGTTCGCCGTCGCTGCGCCCCGGCTGCAGGCGCCGCTGCTGCCGTCGTCGATCCGCGACTTCGGCGTCGGCCGCACCTACCGGACGGTGAACCACCGCTCCGCCGTCGGTCCCGGTGCGGCGATCGAACCACCGCCGTTCGTCCGCGAGCTCGACGCCGAGCTGAAGCTGGCGTGCGTCGTCGGCCGGTGGGGGCGCGAGCTGACGGTGGCCGAGGCGTCTCGATCGATCCTCGGGTACACGCTCGCGCTGGCATGGGTGGCCCGCGACGAGGAGCGCCGCGAGATGGCGGCGGGGGGGGCGCCGGCCCGGGCCCGGGACTTCGGGACGGCGCTCGGGCCGGTCGTGGAGACGGTCGACGACCTTCCGGACCCGGCCGCGCTCACCTTGACGCTGCGCGTGGACGGCGTGGAGCGCGCGTCGGGCGACCTCTCCGGGCTGGGGTGGTCGTTCCCCGAGATGCTCGCGTACGTGTCGAAGGCCCAGGACCTGTGCCCGGGCGACGTGGTGATGGCGGGGGCGGTGGCCGACCCGTGCGACATGGGTCGGGCTCCCTGCCTGGACCGCGGCGCCGTGGTCGAGGCCCATGCCGAGGGGTTCGGGACGCTCACCGGGACGGTCGCGGCAACCAGGCCCCCGAAGCGGTTTGGCTGAGGCTCGGCTTTTTCGGAGCTTGACGAGATAATCCAGCGATGCACTCCCCCGAGGTCGGGTCCGACCGGCCCGGCGCGGACGCCGAGCCCGCCCGCTCGAGCCCGATCCGACGCGCGCTGATCCTCGCGGTCGTGGTCCTGGCGGCTTCGATCCCGGCCGTGGTCGCCTACGGCGGGTGTTCCGGCGCGACGTGCGACTCGGGACCCCCGACCCACAGCTCCGTGCCGTTCTGTTCGCTGCCGTCCGAGGTCCGGACACGAATCGCCGCCGGCTACCAGGACGGCCGCTCGCCCGACCTCCTCGCCGTCTCGGCCGGGACACCGATCGTGGGGTCGACCACCGATCGGCCCGGCGACCTCACCGTTCCCTGGCTGTCGGTGGACGGGCCGGCGGCGGCGCGGGTCCCGCTGGTGTTCGCCGGGCCGGGGATCCGGCCGGCGGCGCTGCCATCGGAAACGGGCCTGGACGGTGTCGAACCGACCCTCGATCGCCTCGCTGGGATCACGCCGCCGTCGCGGCTCCGCACCGGGAAGGACCTCGTCGCCGTGCAGCGTTCGGGTGCCCCCCCACGCCTCGTCGTGCTGGTGGCGTGGGAGGGCGTGGGGTCGGCCGACCTCGCCGGCGCGGCGACGCCGGAGCTGCACTCGCTGCTGCGCACCGGGGCCGGGACACTCGACGCCGACACCGGGTCGCTGCCGGTGGACCCGGCGGCGGTGCTCGCCACCATGGGAACCGGAAGCCTCCCCTCCCAGCACGGCATCACCGGAACCTGGCTCCGCTCCCCGTACGGCGGCTCGCTCGTGCACGCCGGCGGGACGGCAGGACCCCCCGCCGAGCTGCCGACGTTCGCGCAGGAGCTCATCCACGTGACGAAGGGATCGTCCAGGGTGGCACTGGTCGAGCCCGCCGTGAGCGATCAGGGCCTGGTCGGCACCGAGTACTTCGTGTCCGACCACCGCAAGCCGGTCGTGGACGTCGTGGCCCCGGCCCGCGAGGTGGCGGCCAGCCGGAAGCTGTTGCACGACGGGCTCGGGTCGCACGGAACCACCGACGTGCTGGGCGTGGTGTTGCGGGGGACGGTCCCCACCCTGGACCGCGAGACCCGGCAGGTGCTGGCGAACGCCGCAGCGGCGGAGGGCAGCGGCTGGCTGGCAGTGGTCGCCGGGACAGGATCCACGACGACCGCTCCGGCGGGTTCCATGGCGGGAGCCGACGCGGCCTCCGCGCTGACGCAGCGGCTGCCGGCCGCGGCCGGCGTGATCAAGGCGGTCGTGCCCGGCGGCATCTACCTCGCTCAGGCCACCGCGCACGCCACCGTGAGCGGGCGAGACATCGTCAAGGCGCTGCTCGCGATGCGCGCTCCGACCGGCGGGCGGCTGATGCGCGACTCGTTCGACTCGTTCGCCGTCTCCCTCGGGAAGTACTGCCAGTGAAGGCCGCCGTCGAGCTCCCGCAGGTCGAGGGCCCCCCGGTCCCGCTCCCCGGGATCAACCGGGTCGTTGCCGGCGGGTTGATCCTGATCGTCGCCGCAGTCGGCGCCTCGCTCCGGCTGCTCCACGCCGACCACGTCGCGTGGCTGTCCACGTTGCTGCTGCTGTTCTCCTCGCTGCTGATCCAGGCCATCCCGTTCGTCCTGGTGGGCGCGCTCGTGTCGGCGGCCATCGAGGTGTTCGTCCCGGGATCGGTGTTCACCCGGTTCGCCGCGGTCCCCCGGCGGCTGCAGCTGCCGATCGCCGGCGTGTCCGGGCTGGCATTCCCGGTGTGCGAGTGCGGCTCGGTGCCGGTCGCCCGCCGCCTGGCATCGAGGGGGGTGTCCTCGGGAGCGGCGGTCGCGTTCATGCTGGCCGCGCCCATCGTGAACCCCATCGTCATCCTGTCGACGGCGGTGGCCTATCGCGGACGGCCGACGGCGCCGGCGATGGTGCTCGGGCGGGTGGGGCTGGGCTTGCTGGCCGCCATGTGCGTCGGGTGGGCCGTGAGCGGGAGATCGTCACGTCAGCTGTTGAAGCACCTCGACGTCGAGGGGCCGGACACGGGCCATCACGGCGACCGGTTCGGGGCGTTCTTCGGCCACTTCGCGTCCGACGCGGTGTCGATGTCGACCTACCTGGTGCTGGGCGCGGCGGTGGCGGCCGTGCTGCAGACCTTCGTTCCGTCGTCGGCGATGAATTCCCTCTCGGGCGCCACCGGATTGAACGTGGTCGTGATGATGGGCCTGGCCGGGCTGCTGTCGCTGTGCTCGCAGTCGGATGCGTTCGTGGCGGCGTCCTTCGTGCAGTTCGGGCCGGGGCCGCAGCTGGCGTTCCTGGTGTTCGGGCCGCTGCTCAACCTGAAGCTCGCGTCGATGTACGTGGGGACGTTCCGGCGGGGGTTCGTGACGGTGGTGCTGATCGTTGCGGCGACCGTGACGTTCGCGGGGACGATGTGGATCGGGGCGCTGGTGAAATGAAGCCGCCCGACGCGATGGACCATCCAGCGACGGAATCGAACAACGCGCCCACGAGCCCGCAGCGGCACTGGGACACCGGCGCGCTGTGGACGGTCGCCGTCCTGGCCGCATGGGCGGGGGTCTTCTGGTATCTGTGGGTCTCCGGCGGGTGGGCCCTGCACGTGTCGTCGCGGATCTTCTGGGTGGTGCCGTTCGGCGCGATCGTGCTGACCGCCGGAGCGATCGGCCGGCTGATCGGGGCGCGTCGGTCGCACGGGTCGCGGTTCACCACCCGGCAGGCGGCCGCCCTGGCCCTGCTCGCGGTCCCCGTGGCCATAATTCTCGCGATGCCGTCGACCGCGCTGGGGACATACGCGGCAGCCCGCCGCGGCGTGTACACGGGCGGCGTGTCGGTCACCGACATCGGCGCCGCGAACGACCCGCAGCTCCAGATCGCCGTGTCGGCCGCGCTCTACGAGCCGGACGTGCTGAAGGCGCTCGCCAAGCGGGCCGGCGACGAGGTCACGTTCACCGGGTTCGTCACCCACGAAGCGGGGACCCTGTCGGACGAGTTCCAGCTGAACCGGTTCGTCGTGACGTGCTGCATCGCCGACGCGCTGAACGCACTGGTCCGGGTGGTGGACGTGACGGGCGGGCCCTACAAGTCGGGGCAGTGGGTGACGGTGACCGGGGCGCTGTACCCCCTGCAGGACGAGATCCTGCTCGACGCCGGGAAGATCACCTCGATCCCCCGGCCGAAGCACCCGTACCTGAACGGCTGACGGGCGGGGGTTTCCTCGGTAGGCACGCTGTTCCTCCCACCGCCTCAACGGCGGCGTCGCCGTCGATGGGCACCCTTTGCGTGCGTGCTTCCCCGCCGGGTCGCATCCGGAGCGTCGGCGTCTCCTGGCGAAATGGCTGAGGGCGCGTCCACTTCGCGGTACCGCTCATACGACTGGAACTCACGCTCCCTGGCCCGGGAGCGCATCCGCGCGATCACCAATGCGGCCGCGACGACCACGGCAGCGCCGACTGCCACCCAGGGAATGACTGACCCGCCTCCGCCGCCTCCCTGGCCCCCAGTAGAACCGCCTGACCCCACCGGCGATGGCGAGGGAAGGTGGCCGGTCGTCGCCACCTCGAAGTAACCATCGACCGACGACGCCTCGGCCATCGCCGTCAGCAGCGAATGGTCGGCGTCAGTCTTCAAGCTCGTCCAGGACGTTCCGTCCGGCGAGTAGATGATCGTGCGGTCGTGAGCCCGGATGCCGACCGCCGGCCACATGAGGAACACCTGCGGGTGCGTTCGGAAGGTGGACACCGCAACCCGTGACGGCTCGTACGTGACCCGGAATCGGTAGGCGTTCCCGAGCACGGACAGGTGATCCGGGGGCAAGCCGATGGTGGAGGGGTCGACCGCGTCGATGGTCACGGTGACCGAATCCGCGCCCGGCGTCTTCGGGATGGCGCCGAGCGCGAGCACGACCTCCGCCTGCTGGTCGTTCGTGTTGACGACGTCCGGGTCCGACTTGTCGCCCTGAAATGAGAGCGTGGCCCGAGCCGAGTACGGCGTCTTGTTGGTGCTCGCCAGGTCCGCAGGCGGCGAGACCCAGCGGTACGGCAGCGTGGCGCCCCCGTCGAGGATCGGGCGGCGCGCAAACGGACTGATCGATCCGGAGATCCACGCACCGGCGACGAACGCGGCGGCCGCCACAAGGCCGAACAGGACGGCTCGCCGACGCCGTGACGCGGGATCCCGCCCCGAACCCGGCATCGCCCGCCTCACACGGCGAGCGGGATTGCCCGGATCGAGGACGTCGCGTACCGGGGCGGCCAGACGACCGCACGCTGCCGCACACCAACCCATTCCCAGATGACGCTCAGCGCCCGGAGGTTCGACCCCGGATGTGCCGTGCCCGGCTCGGAGAACGCCAGGCCACTACCGTTCGGCAGGGTCCCCATCGGCAGTCGGGCCCGAAGCGCCGCGGCGGCGATCGAACGCGCCGAGGACGTGGCGGCTCGCGGCATGACGTCGTGGAACAGCGCCCACGCGGCGGAGAATCCGGCCAGCGCAGGTGCCGACATCTCGTCACCGAACTGGGTCCGGAACGCGCCCGTCGCTCGACGAAGCAGCGCACGGCCTCCCGGCGTCAGGCCGCTCGCGTTGAGCGATTCGCCATCGGGCTTGTCGGTGGCGAACGAGCCGACGGCGATCGATCCCAGCCGGTCCCCGAAGCCCGGCATGCAGTAGCTCGATGACGTTCCGATGTTGGCCAGGAGGGGAACGTGCTGCCGGGCGAGCTCCCGATTCAATGCCACGCCGTCCGGGATGTAGGACGCTACGAACAGCACGTCTGGATGGGCCGCCGCGATCCTGCTGACGAGCGCCGGCGTGGGCAGGGCAGTCGGGGGGTACCTGAACCGGCCCACGAGATGCAGATGGCGCCGGGCGATCTCCCTGAGCGCGCCCCTCGCGACGGCGGCCCCGTACCGATCCGTCACGTTGACGACTGCGAACCGCAAATCGTTCGGGATCCGATGCAGACGAGACGCCATCTCGTTGGCGATGAACGCGATCCCGGCGCTCCCGAGCACCAGGCCGCTCGGGGCGACTTTGAAAGCCAGCCCCCCGGTCGCGTCCCCGCTCATCTCCCCGACCGCTCCGGTCTCCCAGAACACCATCCGGTCGCGGGTGGCGAGCTGGCCGGCGTCGGCCGAGATGTCGCTGCTGTTGCTCCCCAGCACCACCTGGATGCCGCGCGCGTGCAGGGTGGCGATGGCGTCCGGAACGGCGTCGCCGGTGGGCGTGTCGATGGCGTCCAAGCTGACCGGCCGGCCGAGGACGCCGCCCTCTTGGTTCACGAACTCCGCCGCGAGCCGAACGCCCCGCAGCTCGTCGAGGCCGGCCGTCCCGTCTGGACCGCTCATCGGGTAGACGGCTCCGATCTCGAGCTGTCGCGTTCCCGAGAGGGGCGAGGTCCCGCACGCCGCGGCGACGGTTGCGGCCGCCACGATGACGCTGACCGCGAGCGCACCTCGCTTCATGGGGCCACCATCTCGCTCTCCACCGACGCATCGAAGGCCGCCTCCCCGGGGGGATCCCGGCGGCCAAGGCAGGGTGGGTGGGTCCACGGCGGCCGGGATCCATGGGGAGACACCCTGAGGTTGGTGTCGAGCCGATGGTAGGAGTCTCGTTCAGGCAAGTCCAACGCAATACACCACACTGGTGATTCGACCACCATCCCCATTCGACCAGGACACTGCACGTTGGATCAAATGATGGAGGTGGCTTTTCGTGATCCGTCGCGTCGTCGCTCCCATGCTGACCCGCCGACACGCACCACGCCGAAGACTGCGACGGCCGTGGCGATGATGGAGAAGCTCGGAGGAACCCGGGGGATGACGTAGCTCAGCCACAGTCCGATCCACGTGGCCGAAACGGCCAACAGCGGGGACAGGCAAAGCCCGACGAACGGCCGGACGGTCAATCGCTGCGCCGCGGCCGCGGGTGCCGCGAGCAGCCCCACCAGCAGGAGGGCCCCGACCACCTGGGTCGTCTCCGCGGCGGTGAGGCCCACCAGGGCAAGGAACGCGATCCCCAGCGCTCGGACTGGCACCCCCCTGGCCGCGGCCACCGCGGCATCGAGGGTGGCGAACAACAGGGGCCGGGCGATACCCAGCAACAGGATCGTCACAACCACCGCGATCAGGGTGGCGACGAACGAATCCCGAGCCGACAGCCCGAAGATCGACCCGAACAGGACGCTCACCCCGGCGGCGCCGTTCGCCCCCGCCGCCCCGCTCCTGCTCGTCGTGTAGATGCTCAGGAACAGCACGCCGAGCCCGAGGACCCACGCGAACACGCTGCCGATGACGACGTCGTCCGCCCGTCCGCTCCTGCCCAGGAGACCCATCCCCACGGCCACCGCGACCGTGGCCACGAACAGCCCGACCCGCAGGTCGATCCCGATCGCCAGCGCGGCGAGCGCTCCGGTGAACGCCACGTGGCTCAGCGCGTCGCCGGTGAACACCTGCCCCCGGAGCACCACGAAATACCCGACCAGTCCGCACGCCACCGCAACGGCCGTGCCGGTGAGAAACGCGTACCGCATGAAGGGGTGCGAGAAGATCGACGCCACCGTGTCGAGGGGCACGCTGACGAGCATCCGCATCAGCGGAGCGCCACCTCGAGCGGCACGACCGTCGCGCGCCGGCCCCGGCGGTCGCGGACAGCCTGGACGGCCCGGGCCAAGACGTACGCGGCGAAGGACAGGCTCGTGATGAACGCCCCCGTGGGGTAGGGCAGGTAGTAGGCCAGGGTCAGGCCGGCCCACGTCACCGCCACCCCGATGCCCACCGACAGAGCGATGCCGACGGCCGGGCGCGTGGAGAGCGCCTGGGCGGTGGCCGGTGGCAGGACGAGGAGCGCGAAGACCAGCAGGGACCCGGTGATCTGGCTCGCCTCGGCCACCGCGGCTCCCAGCAGCACGAGGTAGATGACCGACAGCCGACGAACCCGCACGCCCGCGGCGGCGGCGACTTGGGGGTCGAGGCTCGCGAACACCAGCGGCCGACCGATGACGCCGAGCACCGCGAGGGATGCCGCCGCCACCGCAAACAACACGAGCACCTGGCCGGAGGTGATGCCGAGGAAGCTTCCGAACAGCAGGGCGGTCAGCCCGTTGAGGTTGCCCGCGTACAGACTCACGAACAGGAACCCGCTCGCGAGCAACAGGCTCTGCACCGAGCCGATCACCGCCGACTCCTCGCTGTACCCCCGGGCCGAAGCGGTTCGGGGGGTCGCGGCGATGACCGCGGCAGCTCCCGTGCAGAAGGCGAAGTACCCGATCGAGGCGGGAAGTCCGATGAGCGTGGCCCCGGCGGCGCCGGGGAAGCCGACCACGGACAGGGTGTGCCCGGCGAAGGTCTGCGCCCGGAGGACCATGAACCACCCGAACGCCCCGGCGGTCACGGCGACGATGGTCCCGGCTCGAAGGGCGTTGACCATGAAGGGGTAGGAGAACAGGCCTCCCACCACGGACGTCATTGGTTGTGGCGTTCGATGTGGTGGGCCCAGGCCCCGGGCTGGCCGACCACGACCAGGCGCCCGTCGGAGGCCCGGAGGACGTCGACCTTCGTCCGGTACAGCGCGCTCAGCGTGTCGCTGGTGATCACGGACTCGGGGGTCCCGGACACCGCGGCGCCCGCCGCCAGGTAGATGACCTGATCGAGGTAGTGGAGGATCGGGTTCACGTCGTGGGCCACCATGACCACGGTGACGCCCAATCCTCGACAGATCCGCTGGATGAGGGCGGCCACGGCGCCCTGGCTGCTAAGGTCCAGGCTGTCCAACGGCTCGTCCAGCAGCAGCAGCTGGGGCTGGCGGGCCAGGGCCTGGGCGATGATCAGCCGTTGCTGCTCGCCGCCGGACAGTTGACCGATGGGGCGCCAGGCGTATCCTTCCGCCTCCACCAACCTGACCATCTCGTTCACCCGAGCCCACTCATCCCGGGACCTCCGCCCGGGCAGCGTGATCCCCAACCGGTTGCCGTCCAACCCCAGCCGTACGACGTCGAGACCGCGAACGCGCACCGAGGAATCGAAGGTGCCGCTCTGCGGGACGTACCCGATCGCCCTCCGCTCGGCCCCCGCCGGCTGACCGAGGACCCGAAGGTCGCCGCTCGAAATGGGGAGCAGGCCCAGCATGGCCTTCAGCAGCGTGGACTTGCCCACGCCGTTCGGTCCCAGGACCACGGTGAACGTGCTCGGAGCGATCTCCAGATCGACACCGGAGAGGACCGCCCGGCCCCCGACGGACACCGAGACCCCGCGCCCAACTACGACCGGACCCGAGGGCCGAGCGGCAGCCCGAGCTGCCGCGACCCGGACCGTCTCGGGGGGCCGTGTCATGGGCCCACCGCCTGCGCCAGCGCAGCGGCGATCCCCCGAAGCTCGTGGACCTGCCACTGCTGAAAGCTCGCCCCCTCCGGGACCAGGGTCTCGGTGATCGTGGTGACGGGGATCCCCGCCGTCCGGCACTCGGCAATCTGCCGCTGGATGTCGGGGGTTGCGTTCTGGGAGTTGTACACGTACACCTTGATCTGATGGCCCTGGATCTGCGAGTCGATGGTCGACTTGTCCGCAGCGGTCGGCTCCGTGCCCTCGCTGATCGCCTTCAGGAACGACGCCGGGGTGATGAGGTCGAGGCCGAGAGCCGGTGCCATCTCGGCGAAGATGCTCTCGGAGGCCCCCACCGGCGTTCCCGCATACCGCTGGTGGATCTCGGCGATGACGGCGAAGTAGTCCTTCAGCCCCAGGGTCAAGAGCCGCCGTTGCTGCAATCGGAAGTAGCTCGCGTCGCCGGGCGAGCGCCTGGCGTACTCCGAGGTGATCGCATCGATGACCCGCCGAACGCTGGTCGGTGAGTACCACTGGTGGGGGTTTCCGCCGACCGGGACCCCCACCAGGTCCCCCACGTTCAGCACGTCCCGGCCACTCACGGGATTCGCGTCGAGCAGGTTCTGGCTCCACGGGTCATAGCCGATCCCGTCGACGATCACGTACGCGGCGCCGGCCATGAGCCGTGCGTCTGCTGCGGTCGGTTCGTAGTCATGGGGGTCGGCGCTGGGGTTCGTGATGATGCTGGTCACAGCCACTTTGGTTCCGCCGAGCTGCGACGCGATACTCCCCCAGAAGTCCTCGGCAGCGACCACGGTGAGCTTCCCTCCGGAATCCACCGTTCCTCCGGTGGAGCACGCCACCAGGAGCAGGGCCGTCCAGGCCACGGCCCACATCACCCGCCCCCGCCTCCAGGCCTTCCCGTTGTTGCCCATCCGTTCTCCGAGCCAACTCTTTGCACCGAGTGCCGATGGCGCTACGATACTGAGAATGATTCCTAACCGCAAACAGGGTGAGGATCCGGACGCCGGGGCCGTGGCAGGGTCAGGGCCGCCGGGCCACGGTCTAAGCTCTGGGCTCGTGCTACGAGAGACCGAACAGGTGGTCGAGGCACGGCTCCGCAGCATGGGCCAACGGTTCACCACGGGACGCCGTGCCCTGTTCGGCGCCTTGGTGCGGGCTGGCCGGCCGGTGACCATCGCGGAGATCCTGCAGGAGGAGCCTCGCCTTCCGATGAGCAGCGCCTATAGAAATCTGGCGATCCTCCAGCAGGCCGGCGCCGTTCGACGCGTGTCCACGGATCATGAGTTTCCTCGTTACGAACTGGCGGAGGACCTGACCGATCGGCATCACCACCACCTCGTCTGCGAGTCCTGTGGCGCGGCCGAGGACATCGAGATCCCATTGCAGCTCGAGCGGTCGGTACGTTCCGCGTTGGAGGACGTCGCCGGCGGGGCCGGTTTCAGGGTCGACTCTCATCGGCTGGATGCGTTCGGGCTCTGCTCGAGTTGCCTGCGCGATCTCTCCGCATCTGAAGGACCTCGTTAGGTCGCCGCTCGAATTTCGCACCAACGAACGATCAATCAGCGCGGGCCGGGCCGACGTCGATGGCGCCGAGTATCTTCCCAGCGGCAGCGATCCTCGGAGGACCTACCTTCCGCACGACCATGAGCGACTGAGGTCCTGGCTCGACGCGGAGAAGATCACCTCGATCCCTCACCCAAGCACCTCCTTGTTCGGGCTGACGCCCCCGGGTCTCGTCCGCATGTGACGGCGGGGTGCGTGGGCGGTGACAATCGACGTCGTGAGCGACGAGCCGCGACGTCCCACCGAGCTGCCCATGCCCGACCGGTCGGAGCTCCGGCCGCTGCTGCACGAGTACAACGAGCACCCCGAGCGCCGGCCGCGAGTGCTGACGGAGATCGACGCGAGGTTCCGCCGCGACGTCGCGGTGCTGGTGCTCGACGCGTGCGGGTTCTCCCGAACGGTCAAGGGACGCGGCATCGTGCACTTCCTGGCCCTGCTGGAACGCCTCGAACGCCTGGTCCGGCCCTGCGTCGAGGAGCAGCACGGGCGGATCCTCCGCCGGGAGGCCGACAACCTCTACGCCGTGTTCGACACGGCCGACCACGCGCTGCGGGCGGCGCAGCTCATCCAGCGCGACGTCCGGGCGGCCAACGAGGCCATGCCCGCGGACGAGGAGGTCGGCGTCTCGATCGGGATCGGCTACGGCGAGCTGCTGCTGGTCGGGCCCGACGACGCCTGGGGCGACGAGATGAACCTGGCCTCGAAGCTCGGCGAGGACCTCGCCGAGTGTCACGAGATCCTCATCACGAAGGCCGCCCGCGAGGCCATCCGCCACGACGGCGGGGTCACGCTCTCCCCCCGCCAGTTCGAGGTGTCCGGCATCGCGCTGCCGGCGTTCCACGTCGGCCAGTAAAGCCACTCGCAATGGCCGTCGCGACGGTCGACCGCTGACGCGGTCACTCCTTCAGATAGCCGAGGCCCCGAGCCCACGACGTCGCGTAGCCGTCGATCTCCACGGCCTCCAGAGCCTCGTCGCGCTCCAGCGGGAGGTCGCACTCCACCATGACCGCGTACTCGTCCGCGAACTCCTTCGTCTTGCCCGCCTCGAACGCCGGCGCCTGCGGTCCGTGGTGCAGCCCCTGCGGGTGGTGCGTGATGTACGCCTCGCCAATCCCCGCCCGCGAGAAGAACTCCCCCCGGTGGTAGAAGAGCACCTCGTCCTTGTCGATGTTCGAATGGAAGAACGGCACCCGGAGCGCCGTCGGGTCGCCGGTCTCGGTCGGCCGGGGCGCGAACAGCCCGATCTCAAACCCGTCGGACTTGAACACCGCATGCACCGACGGCGGCAGGTGGTAGCGCGGCGACACCACGGGCCGGAAGTCCCCGCGGTTGATGCGGATCGGGCAGAGGTCGCCCTGCCACCCCACCACGTCCAGCGGGTGGAACGGGTACGTCAGCGACGTGTACTCGCCGCCCCGCTTCACGCGAACCTCGAACTCCCCCGTTTCGTCGTGCGGATCGGGTTCTGGCGTCTCGAGGACGCCGGGGTCGAACAGCGCGTGGCGGCCGAGGATGCCCTTGTCCGGCAGGCGGTACTCGCCCTTCGACTCGACGACGTACAGGAACGTCTCCTCCGACGAGTCGGGAACGACGCGGTGGGTGGTTCCCTTGGGCAGGACGAGGAAGTCGCCGTCGCGGTAACGGAGCGGCCCGTAGTCGGTCTCGAGCGTCCCGCCGCCGTGGTGGACGAAATAGCAGAGGTCGCCGTCGGCGTCCCGCAGGAACCACGGCGCCGCCTCCGCCCGGCGCGACACGTACACGGCGAGGTCGTCGTTGTGCAGGATCCGCTGCCAGTCGCCGCCGGCATCGGTGAGGTCGGCCGGCTTGATGCCGTTCAGGTCGTACGCGCGCGGCTTGAGCGGCCCGTCGATCCGGACCCACGCCGTAGGGAAGTGCGTCCGGTACAGGTGGGAGGCACGGCCGTCGAACGCCTCCCGGCCGTGCTCCTCCTCGTAGGTGCCGTCGGGCAGCCCGACGTGGGCCTGCTTCGCCACCTGTCCCTTGGACAACGGGAACATCGCGGTCACCCCTTCCCGATCACCCGGCTCGGCGACGAACCGCCGGTGCCTCGGAGAGCCTAGGACTCCTTGGCCAGCTCGTCCGCGGTGGTACTCAGTCCCGCTTCCGCCTCCGCCGGGTTCTCGGCGTCGGCGACCTCCTGCTCGACGTTCGCCTGGACCGTGGCCTCGGCGCTGGTCGAGGCGTCACCCGAGGGTTCGTCGCCGGACTCCTCCGCCTCCGGAGCGGGGGCCGGCTCGTCCGGGGTCGGCCCTTCGGCTGCCGGGCCGCCCTGCTGAGGCGCGCCGTCGCCGGTCTCCTCGGGCGGGGCGGTCTCCTGGGGGGCGGCGGTCTCCTCGGGGGCGGCCGCGGCCTCGGGAGTCACCACGGCGGGTGGCGCCTCGGTGGCCACGGCCGGCGTCTCCGCCTCGACCACGGCGACCGCAGTCGCCTCGGTCACCGCGGTCGCGGACGACGCGCGCCCCCGCGAGGTCGACGCCCGCGACGTCCGCCCGGCTCGCCCGGCCGCCTTCCGTTCTGCCTTCCGGGCCTCGGCCTTCCGCGCCTCGCGCGCCTTGTGCGCGCGCTCGCGATCGTGCGCCCACCGGACCTTGTTCCTGTCCCCACGTCCCACGCGGTGCTCCTTTCGAAGGATGTTCCGCGGCCACCTGACCCGCGCAGCCGACTCACAGCAAGCCTACGGAAGGAACCGCGCCGCGGCCACGCCGCACGATGCATGGGGTTTCGAGCGGTCGGTCTCGTCGGTCGATGTCCGCGAGGGCACGTCGTCGTTCTTCGACATCGGGTGTCACCGTTCGACGACAATGACCCGAGCCTGGGCCATGGCGGTGAGCACGATTCGCAGAGCCGGACCGTCGATGTCTCCCGAGCGATGTCAACGTTCATCGACTTCCCAAGTCAACGTTCGGCGACGTGGGTCCACCCGATGCCCCCGCTCTGGCCTGCCGGGAAGTCGGGATGCCCCCCGCTCCGGCCTGTTGGGATGTCGGGAGGCCCCACGGGACTCGCCTCGGCGTGACGTTGCGAAGCGCTGCGCGCGCTTCCTAGCGTGCTTCGGGCTCGTCGCCGCGGGCGAGCTCGGCGCTCCGCTGGCGGGCCGCGTCGATCGCGTTGAGAAACGCCGCCCGCACGCCCGCCTGCTCGAGATGGCGGATCGCGGCGATCGTCGTTCCGCCCGGCGAGGTCACCATCTCGCGCAGCTCCACCGGGTGCTTGCCGGTATCCCGGAGCATCTTCGCCGAGCCCAGCATGGTCTGGATGATCAGGTCGCTCGCCACGTCGCGCGACAACCCGAGAAGGATGCAGGCCTCGATCATCGCCTCGGCCAGGAGGAAGAAGTACGCGGGCCCCGAGCCGCTCGTCGCCGTCACGGCGTCCTGGTGGGTCTCCGGCAGCCGGATCACCCGACCGACCGCACCGAGCAGCTCCTCGGCCACGGCCAGGTGTTCGTCCCCCGCCCGGGAGCCCGGCGACACCACCGACATGGCCTCGTCCACGAGCACGGGGACGTTCGACATGACGCGGACGACCGGCGCCTGCTCGCGCAGCCGGCTCTCGATGAACGTCGTGCGGATGCCCGCCGCGAACGTGATCACCAGCTGCGTCGACCGGACGTGCACGGCGATCTGGCCGAGCAGCGTCTCCATGTCCTGGGGCTTGACGATGAGCACCAGCGTGTCGGCCCAGGCGACCGCGTCGGGGTTCGACGTGCCGGTGGCGACGCCGTGGCGTTCGGCCAGCTCGTGCGCGCGCTCTTCGCGCCGGCACGTGACCATGAGCTCCTCCGGCTTTCGCGCGCCGCTCCGGATCAGACCGGACACGAGCGCCTCGCCCATCTTGCCGCCACCCAGGAAGGCGACGTTCCGTCCCTCGCTCACACGCTCACCCCACTCGAGCCGAACCGCAGGAACTGCGACACGAAGAACCACATGTTGGCAGGACGCTCGGCCATCCTGCGCGTGAGGTATGGATACCACTCGTCGCCGTACGGCACGTACACCCGGACCGGGTAGCCGTTCCGAGCCAGCGAGGCCTGGAGGTCGCGGCGGATCCCGTACAGGAACTGGAACTCCACACGTCCCCAATCGATCCCGCGCGACTCGACGTACCGCCTCGCCCCCTCGGTCATCCGGGGGTCGTGGCTCGCGACGTGCACGGCGTGGCCGCGGGCCATGAGCGTCGCGAAAATCCGGGCGAAGTTCCGGTCCACGTCGACGCGATCGGGATACGCCACGTCGTGCGGCTCGAGGTACGCGCCCTTCACCAGCCGGACGGTGGACCGTTCGGGGAGCGACTCGACGTCCACCCGGGTCCGGTACAGGTAGGTCTGGATCGCGAGCCCGACATGGTCGAACCGCGACCGCAGCTCGGCGTGCGCCCGGAGCGTGGGTTCGACGTACTCGTGCGCCTCCATGTCGATCATCACGAGCGTTCCGCGCGGCACCGCCTCCTGGAGCACGCGTTCGGCGTTCTCGAGGGCAAGGTCGTAGGACAGGTCGAGGCCGAGCTGGGTCAGCTTCACGGAGATGTTGGCGTCGAGGTCGTCGGCCATGTGCACTCGCCGGAGCGCCTCCACGTAGGCGTCGGCGGCGGCGGCGGCCTGTTCCTTGGACGTCACGTTCTCGCCGAGGTGGTCGAGCATGGTGGCGATCCCGTGCCGATCGAGCTCGCGCGCGGCCTCCATCGACGCTTCGAGGGCCTCGCCGGCGACGAACCGCAGGGCCACCCTCCGGCCGATCGAGTGCTCGGTGATCAGCGACCGGAACCACCCCTGCCCGGTCACCCACAGGACCGGCGCGCGCAGGATCGGGCCGTTCACGGGCGACCTCGGCGTGCGTCCACCGCGCCGAGTATAGGGAGCGCGGCCTGCGCTACTGTGGAGACCCGCCTACGCTCGTTCCCGGAAGGCAACGTTGCATGCTGGAGCTCGACCATCTGACCAAGCGCTACGGCGCCGTCACGGCGCTCGACGGGCTGACCTTCTCCGTGGCCCCCGGGCAGATGTTCGGCTTCCTGGGGGCGAACGGCGCCGGCAAGACCACGGCCATGCGGATCGTGATGGGAGTCGCGGCCACCGACGCCGGCGAGGTCCGGTGGAATGGCCACGGGGTGACCCAGGACGACCGCGTGCGATTCGGGTACATGCCCGAGGAGCGCGGCCTGTACCCGAAGATGCAGGTCCGCGAGCAGCTCGTCTACCTGGCCCGGCTGCACGGTCTGTCCACGGCGCGGGCCCAGGCGAACACCGACCGGTGGCTCGCGACGTTCGAGCTGTCGCAGCGTGCGGACTCGAAGGTGGAGGAGCTCTCGCTGGGGAACCAGCAGCGCGTGCAGCTTGCGGCGGCGCTCGTGCACGAACCCGACCTGCTGGTCCTCGACGAGGCGTTCTCGGGCCTCGACCCGATCGCCGTGGACACGCTGGGCAAGATGCTTCTGGAGCACGCGGCGGCGGGCGCCACCGTGTTGTTCTCGAGCCATCAGCTCGACCTGGTGGAGCACCTGTGCGATTCGGTGGCGATCATCGACCGAGGCCATCTGGTGATGACCGGCCCGCTGGACGACCTGCGCTCGTCCGGCCGGCGCCGGCTGGTCGTCGAGCTGGGGAACGGGCGCACCGACTGGGCCGACGGGCTGCCGGGCGCGGAGGTCCTCGAGCGCCGCGGCGGCCGCGTGGTGCTGCGCCTGGACGACGACGTCGACACCCAGCGCGTCCTGAGGTCGGCTGAGTCGGCGGGCAGGGTAGCGCGCTTCGCGGTCGAGCAACCCCGCCTGTCCGAGCTGTTCCTCGAGGCCGTCGCCGCATGAGCACGACGAACGACGGCGACCGCGCCGCCCCGGCCGGTGCCGGTGCGCTCCCCGCCGGCGCGGGGATCCGCATGATCGCGGCCCGGGAGATCCGCGAACGGACGAGGTCGCGGTCGTTCCGAATCGTGACGGTCGTGCTGATCGCGATCGGGATCGGCGCCGTGGCCATCCCCGCGGCCACGTCGAACTCCAAGCCCCCGCTCATGGACGTCGGGCTGGTCGGCTCCTACCCGGCCGTGCTGCAGCAGACGATGACGGAGGTGGGGGGAACGGTCGGCGTCCGGGTCCGCCTCCACCACGAACGCGACCTGTCCGCCGCGGAACAGGCCCTCCGCACCGGCGGGCTCGACCTCGCGGTCGTCGACGGACGCCGGCTGCTGGTGAAATCGACGATCGACCAGCCCACGTCCAACTTGGGTCGCCTGACGGCCGGCCTCTCGCGCGCCATCGGCCTGTCGAGGGCCCTGTCGGAGGCCGGGCTCCCGCCCGACAGGACCGAGCGCGCCCTGAACGCCCCCCCGTTGCCGGTGGGAACCGTCGAGCACGCGGCGAGCGACCTCGCCAAGCGCAGGGCCATCGCGTTCGCCGGCCTGATCCTCCTGTACGTCTCGCTGGTCACCTACGGGGGGTGGGTCGCCGTCGGAGTGCTCGAGGAGAAGTCGAGCCGGATCGTCGAGATCCTGCTCTCCGCCGTCCGTCCGGCCACCCTCCTCGCGGGCAAGGTCATCGGGATCGGGGTGTGCGGGTTGGTGCAGTTCTCCGGCATCACCATCGCGGCCCTGCTCACCGCGGTCGCCGTCGGGAGCAGCGTCCTCCCTTCGGGATCGACGCTCTCGATCCTGTCCGCCCTCATGTGGTTCCTGGTGGGGTTCGCGTTCTACTCCAGCATGTACGCGGCGGCGGGCTCCCTCGGTTCGAAGTCCCAGGACGCCCAGGCGGTCGCGGCGCCGCTCCAGGTCGTGTTGCTGCTCGTGTACCTCCTGGCGATCTTCACGGGGCTCAGCACGCCCGACGCGCCGCTGATCCAGGTCCTCTCGTTCTTCCCGCCGACCGCGCCGATGATCATGGGCGTCCGAGCCATCTCGGGGAACGTCCCCTGGTGGCAGATCGCGATCTCGGTCGCGCTCACCCTCGCCGCGACGCTGTGGCTGATCCGGCTCGCGGGACGGATCTACGCCCATGCGATCCTGCGCACCGGCCCCCGCATCAAGCTCCGCCAGGCGTGGCGGGAGGCATCCGAGCCCGGCACGGCGGCATCGGGCTGAGCCTCCACGACTCGTTCACGGAACCTTCATGGCCGCCCCGCACCGAGGCCGGTAGGTTGGAGGGCGCCCGTGAACGATGACGACGCCGACCGGGACGGACGAGACGGAGGGACGATGAGCACGGAGACCCAGCAGCCCACGACGACCACGGTCGCGGCCAGGGCGGTCGACGCCGTGAAGGTGTACGGGATGGGAGACGCCGAGGTCCAGGCGCTGGCCGGCGTCACTGCGGAGTTCCCGAAGGGCGAGTTCACCGCGATCATGGGGCCGTCCGGCTCCGGCAAGTCGACCCTCCTGCACTGCCTCGCCGGGCTCGACCGGCTGACCAGCGGGCGGGCGTTCATCGGCGACGTCGACCTCGGAACCCTCAACGAGAAGAAGCTCACGCTCCTGCGCCGGGAGAAGGTCGGGTTCATCTTCCAGGCCTACAACCTGGTCGGGACGCTGACGGCCGGGGAGAACATCACCCTCCCCCTGGACATCGCGGGTGAGCGGCCCGACGAGGGCTGGATCCGCACCGTCGTCGAGACCGTCGGCATGCAGCACCGGCTCGAGCATCATCCGGCGGAGCTGTCGGGAGGCCAGCAGCAGCGCGTGGCCGCGGCCCGGGCCCTGGTCAGCAGGCCCGACATCGTCTTCGCGGACGAACCCACCGGGAACCTCGACTCGAAGGCCGGGGGCGAGCTGCTCGGGTTCCTGCGGAAGGCCACGGGGGAGTTCGGCCAGACCATCGTGATGGTGACCCACGACCCCGCGGCCGCCGGCTACAGCGACCGGGTGCTGTTCCTCGCCGACGGCGCGATCGCGTCGGAGATGCGGGGGCCCACGGCCGACAGGGTGCTCGACAGGATGAAGGAACTCGGAGGCTGATCGGACCATGTGGCGTGCGACCATCAAGGGCCTCATCGCCCACAAGCTGCGCCTGGGCCTGACCGCGCTCGCGGTCGTGCTGGGCGTGGCCTTCGTGGCCGGCACGCTCGTGCTGACCGACACGCTTGGACACACGTTCGACCAGCTGTTCGCCCAGGTGTCCAAGGGCGTGGCGGTCACCGTCCGGGCGAAGTCGAACTTCGGCAGCGACCACGGCCGGATCCCCGAGTCCCTGCTCCCGACCGTCAAGGGCGTCGAGGGCGTGCAGCGCGCCGAGGGGATCGTGCAGGGCTATGCGGAGGTGGTCGGATCCGACGGCAAGGCCGTGTCGACCGGGGGCGCCCCGACGATCGGTGTGAACTGGGTCGACGCGCCGGAGAACCCGCTCACGCTCCGTTCGGGCCGGGCACCGCGGGGCCCCACCGAGGTGGCGATCGACGTCGGGACGGCCGACAAGGCGAACCTCGAGTTGGGCGAGCGGGTGGAGATCCTGTTCCTCGGCCCGCCGCGGCACTACACGATCGTCGGGCTGACGGGGTTCGGCACGGCCGACAACCTGGCCGGGGCGACGATCTCGGCGTTCGACACGGCCACCGCACAGGACGTGCTCGACGCCAGGGGCAAGTTCGACGCCATCGACGTGGCCTCGTCGCCGGGGGTGTCCGACATCGCCTTACGCAACCGCGTCGCGGGCGTCCTGCCATCCGGCGTCGAGGCCATCACCGGCGCGAAGGCCGCCCAGGAGAACGCGCAGCAGGTCAAGGACGGGCTGGGCTTCTTCAAGACGGCGCTGCTGGTGTTCGCGGGAATCGCCCTGTTCGTAGGGACGTTCATCATCTTCAACACGTTCTCGATCATCGTTGCGCAGCGAACCCGCGAGCTCGGGCTGCTGCGGGCGCTCGGGGCGACCGGGCGCCAGGTCACCACGTCGGTGCTGGTCGAGGCGTTGATCACGGGGCTCGTCGCCTCCGCGCTGGGGCTCGGGCTCGGCGTGCTCATGGCCATCGGTCTCCAGAGCCTGCTGAAGGGGTTCGGGATCTCGCTGCCGTCGTCCGGCCTGGTGTTCCTGCCCCGGACGATCTGGGTGTCGCTGTTGATCGGGACGATCGTCACGGTGGTGGCGGCGTTCTCGCCGGCCCGCCGCGCGGCCTCGATCCCCCCGATCGCCGCCATGCGGGACGTGCCGCCGCCGGCCGCGTCGCTCCGCCGCCGGTCGATCGTCGGAACGGTCGTCACGGTGATCGGCCTGGCCGAGCTGTTCTTCGGGCTGTTCGGCAACGTCAAGACGCCGATCAACAACGTCGGGCTGGGCGTGTCGCTGATCTTCGTCGGCGTCGCGATGCTGGCGCCGCTCATCGCCCGGCCGCTGGCTCGGGCCCTCGGCGCGCCGTTCGCCGCGCTGTTCCGGCTGCCGGGACGCCTGGGGCGGGAGAACGCCGCCCGGAATCCCCGCAGGACCGCGTCGACCGCGTCCGCCCTCATGATCGGGCTCGCGTTGGTGGCGTTCACCGGCATCTTCGCGCAGTCGCTGAAGGCGTCGGTGGCCGACCTGCTCGACCGGACGCTGAACGCCGACTTCATCCTGTCCACGAGCCAGTTCGCGGGGTTCACGCCGGCGGCCGCCCAGGCCGTGCGCGGCGTGCCGGGAGTCGGGATCGTGTCGGAGCTCCGGGGGGGCCAGGACGCCCAGGTCAAGATCGGTGGGAAGACCCATTTCCCGTCGGGCGTCGACCCGGCCACGATCGGCAAGGTCATCAACCTCGAGCTCCGCCCGGGGAGCTCCCTCGCCGGCCTGCAGTCGGGCGGCATCGCGATCAAGGGGGAGACGGCCGACACCAACGGATGGAAGCTCGGCGACGACATCCCCGTCCGGTTCCCCACCGGCGGCGTGCGGCAGCTGCCGCTCGTGGCGATCTTCGATGCCAACACGTTCGTCGGCGACTACCTGCTGTCGGTCCACACGTTCGAGCAGGAGTTCACCCAGCAGCTCGACCAGCAGGTGCTGATCGTCGCGAAGCCCGGTGCCTCGCTCACGGCCGTCCGGGGCGGCATCGACCAGGCCATGAAGGCGTATCCGAACGTCGAGGTCCAGGACCAGGCCCAGTTCCGTCAGCAGCAGGAGGACCAGATCGACACGCTGCTCGGGCTGGTCACCGCCTTGCTGCTGCTGGCGATCATCATCGCCCTGGTCGGTATCGTGAACACCCTCGCCCTTTCGATCTTCGAACGAACCCGCGAGATCGGGCTGCTCCGGGCGGTGGGGATGAGCCGGCGACAGGTGCGGGGCATGATCCGGTGGGAGGCGGTCATCATCGCGGTGTTCGGCGCGGTGCTCGGGGTCGCCCTCGGGATCTTCTTCGGGTGGGCACTGGTCGAGGCGCTGAAGGACCAGGGCATCACGGTGTTCGCGATCCCGGTCGGGCAGCTGGTGATCTACTTGGTCCTCGCGGGCCTGGCGGGGATCCTCGCGGCCGTGTGGCCGGCCCGGCGGGCCGCGAAGCTGGACGTCCTGCGTGCGGTGACGGTCGAGTAGGAGTCACGCCGGCAAGCCGATCCCCGAGATGCGAGAGGGCCCGAGAGACTTCCGGCTCACCGCCTGCCGAAGCCTGCGGTCACCTTCGGCCTCTCGGGCCCAAGTGTTCCGAGCAACCTACCGGCCCACCGAGGGGAGCTTTCCGTCCGGCTTCCCTTTCGTTGGGCTTTGGGGCCTCCCGAACCTCCCCACCCATCCGCCAAGGTGGCCTCCCCTAACGGTAGAGCAGGTGCGCCCAGTCGGCCTTACGGCTTTCCCAGGGGTCCCCTTCGGGACCTCTCCTCGGAGCCCTTCAGCTCCTCGGAACGAGGCGAAATGTAGCGGCGCCCCGGTGGGAGGTCAAGGCGGCAAGACTGCAGGTCAGAGCACATAACCGCTGGTAGATGGTGTGCGAGAAAGAGTGACAAGAAGGCGCCCAATCCGCCGGGATTCCGCCCCTCTTCGAGAGCCCGCATCCAACTTCTCGGCCTCACTCCGGGGCCGGAACCCGCTACGATCCGCCCGGGTCGATCGGGGGTGGGGAACGTGGACGCGGGATACGTGCTCGCGATCTGCATGGCCCTGGCGTTCTCGTTCACCAACGGGTTCCACGATGCGGCGAACGCCATCGCCACCCTGGTCGCGACCCGCGCGGCCCGGCCCGGCCAAGCCATCGTCCTCGCCGCGGTCTTCAACCTCCTGGGGCCGCTCCTGCTCGGAACCGCGGTGGCAAACACGATCGCCGGCATCCTCGGAGATCCCCGGCGGTCAGGAGGACATCATCGTGATCGGCGCCGCCCTCACGGGGGCGGTCGCGTGGAACTTCATCACGTGGTGGAGGGCCATCCCGTCGAGCTCGGCGCATGCGCTGATCGGCGGGCTCGTCGGCGCGGCGATCGTCGAGATCGGTCCGCACGCCGTCAACTGGGGTGGCATGCAGGGGATCCGCCCGGTCGGCGTGGTCGGGACGCTGGTCGCCATGGCGGTCGCGCCGATCCTCGGCTTCCTCTCGGCGCTCGTGGTCGAGCGGCTGGCCATCCGCGCGCTCCGCCGGGCGACCACCCGGTTCCTCGGTCCGGTCATGAGGTCACAGTGGGTGACCTCCGCGTGGCTCGCCTTCAGCCACGGCGCGAACGATGCCTCGAAGGCGGTGGGGATCGTGTTCGCCCTCCAGCTCGCGAGGAACCCCGATGCCGGAGGGGCCGCGACCTGGGCCAAGGTCGCCTGCGCCACTGCGCTCACGCTGGGGACCGCGCTCGGCGGTTGGCGGATCGTGCGGACGATCGGGCGACGGATCTTCCGGCTCCGGCCGCTCGACGGGTTGGTGAGCCAGGGCTCATCGGCGGGGGTCATCCTCGGCGCGTCGATCGTGGGGGCCCCGGTCAGCACGACCCAGGTGGTGTCCTCGAGCGTGGTGGGGATCGGCGCCGGCCGCCGCCGCTACCGCCACGTCGGATGGGCCGTGATCGGAGAGATCCTCGTCGCATGGCTCACGACGATGCCCGCTGCGGCGCTGCTCGCCATCGTGTCGCTGCCCCTGTGGAGGTGGTTGATGTGAAGCGGACCTGGTTCCTGCCTCAGACGCCCGACGTGATCGGGATGTTGTGTGCCCAGGCCGAGGTGACGGCGGAGGGGATGCGCGCGCTGGTGGAGTGGGCTCGCGGGAACGAGGGCGCCGCGGAGACGGTTCGAGCCTGCGAGCACCGCGCCGACGAGCACAAACGCGCGCTCCGGGGGGCGCTCACGGTCGCCTTCACCACCCCGCTCGACGCCGAGGACATCTACGTGATGTCCGAGCGCGTCGACGCCGTGCTCAACGGCGCGAAGGACACCGTGCGGGAAGCGGAGGTGATGGCCATCCCGCCGGACGAGGCGATGGGGACGATGGCCGAGCTGCTGGCCGAGGGCGTCGACCAGCTGGCCGAGGCGTTTCACCGCCTGCGATCCACCGACCGCGACGACCGCTCGTCCGCGACGCAGTCGGCTGATGCGGCGGTGTCGAGCCAGCGCAGGGTCGAGAAAACCTACCGCCTGGCGATGTCGGGGCTGCTCCAGGTCGACGACCTCCGCGAGGTCATGGCCCGCCGCGAGCTGTATCGGCGGTTCTCCCGGATCAGCGAGGACCTCACCGAGGCGGCGGACCGGGTGTGGTACGCGACCGTCAAGGAGCGCTAGCGCTCGGGACTCCGGGGCCGTCGATCTCCATCGCCGTTCGTTCGTGGCGAGCGCCCCGAGCGGTCCGGATCACCGCGCGTCGGCGACGGGAGGGAAAGCTTCGTCCTCGCGGTCGAGGGGGCGGGAC
Organism: uncultured Actinomycetes bacterium; assembly: GCA_963772375.1. GTDB lineage: Bacteria > Actinomycetota > UBA4738 > UBA4738 > JACQTL01 > DATBHM01. The sequence goes on along the minus strand of CAVYXG010000005.1, from coordinate 1,504,519 downwards.
GGCTCCACGCCGACCACCTCGCGGTACACGTCGACGATCTCTGCGGCCGTCGTCTCCCACGAGAACCGCAGCGCGTGCACGGTCGCCGCGTCGCTCATCCGGCGCGCGCCGACGCGGTCGGACAGGACGCGGAGGAGACGGTCCGCGTAGTCGCCGGGGTCGTGCCCCGGTACGAGGTACCCGGTCACGCCGTCGCGGACCACGAACCGAAGGCCCCCCGTGTCCGCGGCGATGACCGGCGTCCCGCAGGCCTGGGCCTCCAGGGCGACCAGGCCGAACGACTCGGACCGCGAGGGGACCAGCACGGCCTCGGCTGCAGCGTAGAAGTCGGCCAGGCGCCGCTGCGGCTGCGGCGGGAAGAACACGACCCGCTCCCCCACACCGAGCGCACCCGCCAGGTCCATCAGCCGGGCCACCTCGTCGCCCGCCGACGACCGCCCGCTGGGGCCGCCGACGACGGCGAGCACCAGGTCGCCGGTCGCCTCCGGAGCGCGGGCCACGGCCTCCGCCAGCGCGCGGATGGCCACGTCCGGGCCCTTGTGGGGCTGCAGGCGTCCGACGAACACCACCAGACGGACGCCCGTGAGATGCAGGCGACGGCGGGCCTCCTCCCGGGCCCGCGGGAAGAACACCTCGTGATCGACGCCGCCGGGGACGATGCGGATGCGGTCGGGGTCGGCGCCGTACAGGCCGACCAGGTGGGCGGCCTCGGCCGGCGTCGGCGCGAGGATGCGGTCGGCGCCCGCCACGACACGGGCCTCGCCCTCGAGGCGCGCCTCGGGCTCCGGGCCCTCGTCCCGGGCCAGCGAACGGTTCTTCACCCGGCCCAGCGTGTGGAACGACGCGACCAGCGGAACGCCCCAGATCTCCTTCATGCGGTCGCCGACCCAGCCGGACAGCCAGTAGTGGCTGTGCACGACGTCGTAGCGCGCCCCCTCGGTCTGCTGGCGTTCGAGCACGCCGCTCAGGAACCCCGGCACGAGGTGATGGAGGTCCTGCTTGTCCACCGCCGCGCACGGGCCGGACGGCACCTGGATCATGCGGTTGCCAGGGGCGAGGTCCTCGACGGTGGGAACGTCCCGCCCGGCGCACCGGGTGAACACGTCCACGTCGACTCCCCGTTCGGCGACCCGTTCGGCGACCTCGCGGACGTAGACGTTCATCCCGCCGGAATCGCCCGTCCCGGGCTGGTCCTGCGGCGACGTGTGGAAGCTGAGCACCGCGACCCGCGGGCGATCGCCCGGGGAAGCGAATTGTCGTTCGGTCATCTGGCCTTTCGATGGTACGCGAGGATCGATCTCACACCGTTCGGCTACAACCGTGGTGCATTGCTTCCCATTCCCGACGGGGATCATTCGCCGCGGACCCGCCGTCCGTTCGGGCCCGGACGCGAACGATCCGCCCCTTCCGGGGCGGATCGTTCGCAGGTGACCGCTGTTCGATTGTGGTCAGCCGACCTTCTTGGCGGCCGACTTCGTGGCCCCGGCGTTGGCGGTGACGGCCTTGCGAACGCTGGTCGCCGCCGCCTTCACCTGGCGCCTGGCCTGGCCGGTCTGCGCCACGGCGCGCTTGGCGGGGGCGGAGTCCTTGATGCCCTTGCGCAGGTGCGCGCCCCGCACGGCCAGCTGGTCGAAGTTCTTCGCCACCTCCTTCTGGTACTTGTCCCAGGCGGTCTTGACGTCGAACTCCTTGAACCCGCCGGCGAAGGTCTTGGCCTTCTCCACGACGAGGTCGCTCGCGCCGATCGCGGCGTCGAACGTCTTCGTGGCAGTGTCCTGGATCGTCATCTCGTTGCACCTCCCTTCGTCGGCTCGAAAGATTGGGAGCGGGAGGCCGAAGGGGAGCCGGGTGAGGGCTTCGTTTCAGCCTGCGTCTCCGACCTCCCGCTCGATCGCTTCCGCACGGTGGAACGGGGCCTCGTGGACCCGGTTCCCCGGCGGACGGTGGTGGCGGCCCCGGTCGCTTTCGGGCGGCTCGTGGGCTTCCTCGCGGATGCGGGCTTCCTCGCGGATGTTGGCTTCCTCGCGGATGTTGGCGCGACGACCGCCTCCTCGAGCAGCGCGGTCGCCCCGTTCGGCTCCTCGCCCTGGGAGAGGCCCTTCCGGGCGGCCCGACGCCGGGCGGTCTCCTCGCGGAAGCTCGCGTACACCGACAGCAACGCCTCCTTCTGACGCTCGGTGAGCCCGGGATCGCCCATGACGGCCGCGTGCACGTCGGGCCTGGGGTGCTCGTCGAGGATGCCCGCCTGGACGTACAAGGTGTTCGCCGAGATCCGGAGGGCCTTGGCGATGGCCTGCAGGATCTCAGCGCTCGGCCGGCGAAGGCCGCGCTCGATCTGGGACAGGTACGGCAGCGACACCCCCGCCAGCATCGACAGGCGGCGCAGGGACATGTGCGCGCCGTTGCGCTGGTTCCGGATGTACTCGCCGAGCTGTCGAACCTTCATCGCACCCTCACCTTACCACCGCGTGTATAACAGTTGCAAACACTTGGATGCTGTCAGCATCATCCCGCTCGCAGTGGGAACGAGCGTTCGACGGTTGGCGGCGTCAGGGCCGCTGGAGGTCGACGACCGGCTCGATCTCGCCGACCGGCTGGCCACCGCCCAGCACCGGCGGCCGCGCGAAGACGGAGAGCGCCTGCACCGTTTCGTCGTCCACCAGGTCGAGCTGCCGGAGGACGCCGAGCACGGCGGGCGGGATGGCCCGGTGCGAGCCGTCCGACGTCTTCACGGCGATGCCCAGCCCTGCCCCCAGGCTCGCCGCGCACGACAGCCCCTCGGCGCCGCCCTTCTCGATCAGGTCCGTCGAGCGTTCCATGAGAGCGGTCCCCAGGCGGTTCCTCCCCGCCACCAGGTACGGCTGTGCGTGCATCGCCATCGTGGTCCGCCGGACCGAGGGCGCGAGGTCGCCGAGCCGCTCCGGCCGGGCCAGCCGGGCGTAGAGCGTAGCCATGCCGGCGAGCGTGACGCCGTGCACCGGGGCACCGCACCCGTCCACGCCGATCGTGGGCTCGGCGATCCCCGTCCCCGTCCGAACGGCCTCGAGGATCCGCTGCTGGAGTGGGTGCCACGGATCCAGGTAGCTCGACGTCTCCCAACCCCGGCGCACGCACGCCAGGAGCTTCCCGGCGTGCTTGCCGCTGCAGTTGTGCGTGATCCGGCGGCGCTGCTCGGCCGCGGCCGCCCAATCGCGGTCGAGCGGGTAGTCGGGCGGATTCCGCAGATCGTCCTCGCCGAGGCCCGCGCGTTCGAGCAGCGCCAGGACCGTCTCGACGTGGACCGGTTCGCCGTTGTGGCTGGCGCTCATCACGGCGAGCTGGCGTTCGGGCAGGGCCTCGTCCCCCATCGCGGAGAGCGAGACGGAGGCCTGGAGCGGCTTGGTGCACGACCGCGAGAACAGCGGTCGGTGGGGATCGCCGGCGAACGCGACGACGGCGCCGTCCGCGTCGCACACGGCCACGTCGCCGGTGTGTGTCGACTCCTGGAGGCCGGACCGGACGACCCGGGCCAGCGGGGCCGCGGCGGTCACGGGACGCCCCGGCCGATCAGGGCGCGAGCGCCTCGGCGGGGTTCTCCTTGAACCGCCGCTTCAGCTCGTCCTGGAACAGATCGTGGATGCCGATCACGGTCTTGCGATCGGCGGAGACCGTGAGCTCCTCGGCCTCGAGCCGGCGCATCGCATCGCCGAGGTCCTCGTCCTGGAGGGTCCGGGGGTCTGACAGCGCCGAATCGGCCACCAGACTCTCCACCCGTCGCCTGGCGAGCGTCATCTCGTCCGGAGGGACCAGCAGCCGAACCGCCTCGCCGCGGGACGCCCCCGCTGGGTGCTCCTCGTGGGACATCGCGCTGGCGACGTGGTCCATGAGCGTGGCGGGGTCGCCCCCCGAGCGGCGCCGCTCGACCTCCGCGCGCACGATGTCCAGCCGGCCCTGCACGAGTCGCCGCAACAGTGAGAGGTACTCGCGCTCGGCGAGGCACTCGTCCCGGCGGTTCCGGAGCTCGGCGAGCGACAGCTCCTGCAGGCCCTCGACGAACCCGGGGGCGGTGATGCGGTCGATGCGGCGGTTCCCGTTCGGCTGTGCCTCGCTCATGCGCTCCTCCACGGACGGTTCACCATTATGGCCCAGCGACCCGCCCGGCCACGTCACCGGGGGCGGGTCAGAACTGGAAGTTGCAGTTCTCACAGCGCCAGGCGCCGGTCGGGCCGACCGCGCCGTGGCCGCCGCACCGGGCGCACCGGCGGCACCGGCCACCGCTCACGCAGTCGACCGGTTCCGTTGTCGTGCCCGGTTCGTCCCAGGTGGTCATGCCCTCGGCCGGGCGGGGGAGCTGGATGGAGAGCAGGTACATGGGTTCCTCGGTCGATCGGAACCCGTGCGGGTGTCCGCCGCCACGGCCGACGACGACGCCGGGATGCAGGGGCACCGGCGTGGGCCCGAAATGCGCCTCGCCCGACCCGCCCAGGATGACCACCCACTCCTCGGAATCCGGGTGCGTGTGCGCGTAGGCCGTCTGGTTCGGCCCGAACGCCTGGAGCGAGATGTAGTAGTCCGACCCCGTCTGGATGGCGATGCGCCGGAACCCGGTCGGGCACAGCTCGGCGAGGTCTGCCGGATGAGCGCCGAACACCCCGAGGTTGTCGAGCACCTCGGCCAGGTCGCCGATCACATGATCACTCACGGTCGTATCCAACACTCGGGGCATGGGCGCCGCAAGCGAGGTCGGTCAGGACCGCTGCTCTCGTTCCTCGATCTCGTTGCGGAGCGCCCCGAGGACATGTGCCTCGATCACATCTTTGTCCCGCCCGGTGGCCAGCTTCATTCGAATGAGGTCGTCGATCGAGACGACACGAACCGAGAATTCGCCGAGCGGCATCAGGACGGCATCGCGTTCGAGATCTCCGAATCCCCTCGTTCCCGACGGCGTCGCCAGGATGTCGAGTGGGCCGACGCGCGTTGAGAGAGTGAACGTGTCGCCGAGGCGCAACGAGCTCGCATCGAGCACGAACGGCAGACCGTCCGGGACTCCCGGCCCCCTGAGCTTGGCGTCGAGTTCGCGAAGCGCGTCCGCCAGACGTTCGACATTGTTGTCGGCGCGGGAATAGCAGATGTCGATGTCGTCGGTGAACGTCGGCGAGCCGAGCAACCGCCCGGCCATCCCGCCGATCACGAGGAAGTCGACGCCGTGTCGGGTAAGCACCTCGAAGGCGCCGACCGCGTCCATCATCGCCCTCGCCCCCGATCGCGCGCCGCAAGGAGCCGTTCCATCGATGCTACCGATTCCTCGGCGCGCCTCAGTCGTTGGAGCGGAGACAGGTCGAGGAGCTCACGTATCAGCGTTCGGTCCACCCCGTCTCCCAACCGATCCACGACCTCCAACTCGAAGTCACACGCCTCGAGAAGTCGGGCGAGCGTATCCATGGTGGGTGACACGGCCGCGGACTCGATTCGTGCGATCGACGGTTGCGGAACGCCGGCTCGGCGCGCGAGCTCACGCTGGGTCAACCTTGCACGCCGACGAGCCCTGCGGAGGATCGGCGCGGCTCTCACCCCTCCAACGATATCAAATGTGATATCTAGAGGCCCATGAGGCGGCCGATGACCTCTTTCATGATCTCCGTGGTGCCGCCGCCGATCGGGCCGAGGCGGGCGTCGCGCCACGCCCGCTGGACCGGGAACTCCATCATGTAGCCGTACCCGCCGTGGACCTGCAGGGCCTCGTCGGCGACCCGCCAGGCCAGGTCGTTCGTGTACCACTTGGCCATCGAGACCTCGCGTGTCGCGTCCTCGCCGGCGACCATCGTCCGCAGCGCGTGGTAGGTGAGCGACCGCGCGGCCTCGATCTCCGTTCCCAGATCGGCGAACCGGTGCCGCCACACCTGGAACCTCGACACCGGCCGCCCGAACGCCGTCCGGTCGTCGGCGTAGGTCATCGCCAGGCGGAGGGTCTCCTCGGCGCCGGCCACCGCACCGAGCGCCATGGCCAGCCGTTCCCACTGGAAGTTCCGCATGATCAGGCCGAACCCCCCGTTCACCTCCCCGAGCCGCGCGTCGTCGCCGACCCGGACGCCGTCGAGGTGGATCTCGCCGGTGTGCGAGGTTCGCCATCCGAGCGTGGACATCCGTGTCGACGAGTACCCGTCGAGCGCCGAGTCCACGACGAACAGCGTGATCCCCCGGTTGCCGGCGGCGGGGTCGGTCTTGGCGGCCACCACCGCGAAGTCGGCGATCGAGCCGTTCGTGATGAACGCCTTCTCGCCGAACAGGCGCCACACGTCCCCGTCCCGGTCGGCCCGCGTCGAGATGCCGCCCACGTCCGAGCCCGCGCCCGGCTCCGTGACCGCGAGCGCGCCGATCCACTCGCCCCGGACCGCCGGCCCGAGCCACCGGCCCCGCTGGTCGTCCGTCCCGAACCGCCCGACGTAGTACGGACCGAGGTCCTTGTGCGCGCCGAGCGCGGCCACGACGCCGCCGCTCCCGCACCTCGCGAGCTCCTCGGTGATCACGGCGTCGGCGACCAGGTCCGGTCCGGTGCCGCCGTCGGCCTCGCCGTACTTCGCCCCGAACAGGCCGAGCGACCCCGCCTCCCGAATCACCGACCGGTATGGGAACTCCCCGGAGCGTTCCCATTCCTCCGCGTGCGGCCGGAGCTCGCGCGACACCCAGTCCCGAACGGTCGAGCGCAGCGCGTCGTGATCCTCCTTGAACAGCCCGAACCGCGGGACGTGCGCGAACCGCGCCCGGCCCCCGCCCGCGTCGCGCTCGACTGCGGAGCTCATGGCGCGAACGGCGACCCGCCGGGCGCCATCGTCTTCGAGACGACCTCGCGCATGATCTCGTCGGTCCCGCCGCCGATGCGGAGCAGCCGCGAGTCGCGCCAGGCCCGCTCGACCCACAGATCGCTCGAGTACCCCATGCCGCCGTGGATCTGGAGGCAGTCGTTCATGACGCGGTTCACGACGATGCCGCCGTACAGCTTGGCCATCGAGATCTGCTTGACGGGGTATTCGCCCCGCTCCCAGGCGAGCGCGGTGTCGTACGCGAGCTGCCTCGCGGCCTCCAGCTCGGTTGCCATCGTGGCGAACCTGTGCCGGGTCACCTGGAACGAGCCGATGGGCCGGCCGAACGCGTGACGCTCCTTCGCGTACCGCAGGGTCCGCTCCATGGCGAGCTGCGCGCCGGCGACGCTGCCGGCCACGCCGATCAGGCGTTCGCCCTGCAGCTCCCACATGATCTGGTAGAAGCCCTTGCCCTCGGTCCCGAGCAGCGCTTCCTCCGGGACCCGCACGTCGTCGAGGGCGAGTTCCGCCGTGTCGGATGACCGCATCCCGAGCTTGTCGAGCTTCCGGCTGACCGAGTAGCCGGGGATGTCCGAGTCGACGAGGAACAGCGAGAACCCGTCGTAGCCCTGCGCCCGGTCGGTGCGGGTCACCAGCAGGCAGAAGTCCGCCCGGACGCCGTTGGTGATGAAGATCTTCCGGCCGTTGATCACCCAGCCCTCTCCGTCACGCACCGCGGTCGTCTCGATGTTCGCGACGTCGCTGCCGGCGTTGGGCTCGGTGATGCCGAGGCAGACGATTCGGTCGCCCCGGATCGCGGGGACCAGGTAGCGCTGCTTCTGGTCCTCGGTGCCGTAGCGGTGGATCGGCGGCGTGGCCATCTCGCTCTGCACGGCGATGGCCATCCCGACCCCCCCGGAGCCGATTCGGGCCAGCTCCTCCGCCACCACGATCGCGTGTCCCCAGTCGCCGTCCTGCCCGCCGTACTCGGCCGGGTACCGGATGCCGAGCAGCCCGAGGTCGCCCATGCGCTTGAACACCCAGTCCGGGAAGTGGCCCTCGGCCTCCCACTCGTCGGCATGGGGGGCGAGCTCGGTCTCGACGAATTGCCGGACCGTCGCGCGCAGCTCCTCGTGCGCGGGGGTGAACAACGGGTGCAGCATCGCCCGGGGAATGTACCCCACTGACCGCCGGTCAGTCCGGGCTCGCCGAGGCTGCGTCCGTCAGCTCGGCAATGCGGGCGCGAGCCCGTTCGACCATGCCGGTCGCGCCCTTCTCCGCGTACAGCCGCTCGGCCCGGCGCGCCTCCTCCAGGGCGTCCCCCCGACGGCCCGCGGCATCGAGCACGTCGGCGAGCGCCATGCGGGCCTCGGCGTGCTGGGTGAGGTAGTCGGTGTCGGCACACAGTGCCACCCCGGCGCGCGCGAGCTCCACCGCGCGGTCGTGGTCACCCCGATGGGAGGCGATCCGCGCGCGGGTCCGGCGCCACAGCTCCTGGGAGGAGAAGTCGTCATGCGCCGCGGCTCCCTCGGCGAGGTCGGCCATGCGCTCCGCCTCGTCGAACCTGCCGAGCCGAGCCAGGACGTCGCCCAGGAACCCGGCGGAGGTCGACAGGAATCCGGTCTCCCCCATCGCCCGAAGCTGCTCGAGGCCGGGCATGCCGACCTCGACCGCCCCCTCGAGGTCCCCGGCAGCCGCTAGGAGGCACACCCCGACCTGGGCGCGGAACGTCGCCCCCAGAGAGCCCATCCCGAGCTCGTCGATCACCGCCACGCTCTCGTCGAACATGGCCCGTCCCTCGTCGAAGCGTCCGAGCAATCCGAGCATGTAGCCACCCGTCCCGTTCGCGAACGCCGAGACGGCCAACCCCTCCTCCCGTGTCAGGATCTCCTCGCAGATCCGCAGGCTCTCCCGGACGTCGATCGGGCCCCATGTGAGCGGGCCCATGGAGGCCTGCAGTCCGGCCACCTCCAGTCGCCGGTTGCCCACCCGCCGCGCGTACTCGATCACCGAGCGCATCAGCTCGTCGGCCTCGCGCGCCCGCCCGAGCCAGAACCGGACCACGGCCAGCCGGAAGGAGGCCATGTTCGCCCCCTCCTCGTCCCCCAGGGTCTGGAGCTCCGTTCGCACGCGTTCGATGCGGGGCACGGCCTCGTGCTGCGGAATCGTGGGGTCCGTCGACAGCGGGAGCGAGACGTCCACGAGCTCCATCCGGAGCTCAGCGACCCGGTCGCCGGCCGCTCGGGCCTCGGCGAGGCCCTGGTCCACGGCCACACGGGTTCCCGTGAAATCGCCCGAGTGCTCGAGAGCCTCCGCGGCGTCGGGGAGGATGCGCAGACGCCCGGGCGTGCCGGGTTCCAGCATGCGAGTGGCGCGATTGAGGAGGTTCGCGGCCGCCGGGCTGTCACCTCGGTCGAGCGCGCGGTACCCGGCGGCGGCGAGGCGGGCACCGGCGCGCTCGCCGAGCGGCGACGAGCTCCGGTCGAGCGGCCCGATCTCCCGGCGGTACCGGACCGCCTGTTCCAGGTGGTACCCAAGGATCTCGTCGTAGTCCGCGACCCGGTCGCCCGAGACGCGCTCCAGCCAGGCGGCGAAGCGCTCGTGGAGGTCGGCGCGGTGTTCCTTCGGCATCGACTCGTACGCGGCGTCGCGTATCAACAGGTGCCGGAACCGGAACGCGTCGTCGCCCGCCAGGGTGGAGCGCCCCGGCCGGATGAGCTCCTTGCGGACGAGCGTCATGAGGTTCGCCGGCACGGCCATGCGTTCCGGTTCCGGCGACATCTCCTCCACCGCGCCCCGCCAGAATTCCTTGCCCACCACCGAGGCACGTTCGATCACCGAACGCTGCGTGCCGTCCAGCCGATCGAGCCGGGCCGCCAGCAGCGCCTGGATGGTGGGCGGCACCGCCACCGCTCCGAGGTCCACCCCGTCCGGCGGCAGCCACCCCTCCGACCCCCGGACCAGGAGCCCCTCGTCGATGAGCATCTCGAGCATCTCCTCGACGAACAGTGGGTTCCCCTCCGCCGCCTCGGTCACCTTCGCCCGCACCGCGGGCGCGAGCCCAGCCGACCCCAGCAGGTTCTCGATGAGCGCAGCCGCCTGCCGCTCGGACAGCGGCTCCAGCAGGATCGACGAGGCGTTCATCTTGCCGCCACCCCACATCGGCCGGTGGTCGAGCAGCTCCGGACGGGCGACGCACAGCACGAGCACCGGCGCGTCGCGGGTCCAGTCGGCGACGTGGTCCACGAGGTCGAGGAACGTTGGTTCGCCCCAGTGGATGTCGTCGAACACCACCACGAGCGGGTTCCGGTGCGCGATGCCCTCGAACAGCGTGCGAACGGCCCAGAACGTCTCCTCGGCCACCACGGGGCGGGAATCGGTGCCGAGCAGCGCCGCCAGTCGTTGGACCACCATCGGCGCGCGCGACGAGTCCTCGACCAGCCGGCGCACGCCGGCGTCGACGTCGCCCTCACCCACGGCCTGCCGCACGACGTCGGCCACCGGGAAGAACGTGATGCCCTCCCCGTACGGCAGACACCGGCCGCGCAGCACGACAGCGCCCGACACCACGGTCCTCAGGAACTCCTCGACCAGTCGCGACTTCCCGACGCCGGCGGGACCGAGCAGGGTGAAAAGGTGGCACTCCCGTTCGGAGACGGTGCGGTCGAAGGACTCTCGGATGAGGGCCAGCTCGCGGTCGCGGCCGACCATCGGAGAATCCAGGTGGCGAGCGTGGCCCGCGGCCTCCAGCGTCACGTCGACCAGGCGGTGGGCGGGGACGGGTTCGGCCTTGCCCTTCAGGTCGAGGGGTTCGACCCGTTCGACCTCGACGGCGTCGCGCACGAGGCGCCACGTGACGTCGCCAAGCAGGATCTCCCCGGGCCCGGCGGCCTGCTCCAATCGCGCCGCCGTGTTGACCGCGTCGCCGGTGACGAGCGTCTGCTCGGATGACGAGTCGCCGGCCACGACCTCGCCCGTGTTCACGCCGGTCCGCACGGCGATCGTCACGCCGCGCTCGCGTTCGAGTTCGTCGTTGAGTGCGCCCAGCGCGTCGCGCATCTCCCACGCCGCGCGAACGGCACGCAGGGCGTCGTCCTCGTGCAGGACCGGGATCCCGAACACCGCCATGACGGCGTCGCCGATGAACTTCTCCACGGTGCCGCCGTGGCGTTCGATCACCGCGCGCATGGCGTCGAAGTACCGCGACAGCACCCGGCGGAGCGTCTCGGGGTCGAGCCGCTCCCCCAGCGCGGTCGACCCGGTGACGTCAGAGAACACGATCGTCACGGTCTTGCGGACCTCCCGGGAGGGCGGGGCGGCCGCTCCGAGCGCGGCGCCGCAGAACCCGCAGAAGGCGAACCTCTCGGGGTTCTCTCGGCCACAGCTCGGACAGGTGAGCGCCGGCATCAGGGCGCGAGTCTAGGTCCCGGAGGAACCGAACCGCGATCTCACGACCATCCCCCACGACAAGTCGAACGCGTGGGGCCTGAACGACGACGAGGGCCCCCTCGGGGGCCCTCGTCGGTGAGCCGGTCATGATCAGTCGCGGTCGAGTGCGTCCTTGACGCCCTCCTTCACGTTGCGGGCGGCGTCCTTGGTGTGGCCCATGGCCTGCTTGCCCGATCCCTTGAGCTGGTCGGCCTTGCCCTCGGCCTCGGTGTCCCGGTCGCCGGCCATCCTGCCGGCGGTCTCCTTGACCTTCCCCTTGGTCTTGTCGAGCGCGCCCTCGGCCTTATCCTTCGTGGCACCCACGTCGATCCTCCTCGTGTCGGGTCCGTCATGAATGTCGTACCCACCAAACACCGCCCGGATGCACGATGGAGCAACCTTCGCGGTCAGGCCGCCTCGCCCCAGGGTCCCCGGTGGAGCGTCTCGTCGAGGAGCTCCACGGCGCGCGGGAGCGTCGGGTCGTCCGCGCCCTCCCCCATGCGCTCCTCGATCGACCGCTTGGCCATCACGACCGACACGCGCTTGTCCGCGCAGCAGCCGAGCAGGTCCGCCACGGCCTCATCGGTGTCCATGCCGCCGCCGGCCAGCTCGAGCGCCCGGGCCGACAGCGTCTCGGCGGTGCTCATCGAACCCCTCCTCCCTGCGGGCATGCAGCCGCCCGCCTCGAGGTTGCGCTGGATGGATACCCGCCGAACCGGGCGGTCAATCGGGGAAGAACGGCCTATTCGGACTGGCCCCGCATCGCCTCGATGAGGATTTCCGCGACCTCGGGACGGGAGAACTCCGGCGGCGGCTTGTGCCCGCTCCGCAGCATCTCCCGCACCTTGGTACCCGACAGGATCACGCGCACGTCGTCGTCGTGGGGACACGTCTTCGGCGACGCCATCCCCTCACAGGTCAGGCACCAGAAGGAGTGCTCGAACTTGAGCGGCGTGATCCCGAGCTCGCCGGGCTCGAACTCGCCGAAGATGGCCTGGGCGTCGTAGGTGCCGTAGTAGCTCCCGACGCCCGCGTGGTCACGCCCCACGATGAAGTGCGTGCAGCCGTAGTTCTTGCGCGCGATCGCGTGCCAGATGGCCTCCTTCGGCCCCGCGTACCGCATGGCCGCCGGGAACACGGAGATCATGGCCCGGTCCTTCGGGTAGTAGTCGGCGAACAGCACCTCGTAACACCGCATCCGCACGTCCGGCGGCACGTCGTCGGCCTTCGTCGCCCCGACCAGCGGATGCACCAGCAGGCCGTCCACGATCTCGAGGGCGCATTTCTGGATGTACTCGTGGGCGCGGTGGATGGGGTTCCTCGTCTGGAACCCGACGACCGTCTTCCATCCCCGCTTCGCGAACTCCGCCCGGGTCTCGGCCGGCCTCAGCCGGTACCGGGTGAAGTCGCCGTGCTCCGGGAGCCGGAACACCCGCACGTCGCCCGCGAGACACCAGTCGCCCGCGTCGTGCAGCGCCTTGACGCCGGGGTGCTCGATCTCCTCCGTGCCGAAGACGGCCTTCGCCTCCTTCTCGCGGTCGCGCCGGAACACCCCGCCCACCTCGAGCACCGCGAGCGGCACGCCGTCCTCGCCGGTGAGCGTGACGGCCTCGGCCCCGCCGACCCGCTTCACGTCGTCCTCGGCGAGGGACAACGTGACCGGGATGGTCCACGGCAGCCCGTCCTGCAGGTGCATGGTCTCGAGGATCGAGTGGTAGTCCTTCTCCCCCACGAACCCCGTGAGTGGCGACAGCGCGCCGACGGCGAGCATCTCGAGGTCGGACAGCTCGCGCTCGTTCACCTGGAGCTTCGGGTGGTTGGCGGCCTCCTGCGACAGGCGTTCGGCCTCGGGGCCGGTGGCCAGCAGGTCGACGAGCTTGCCGCCGTGGGGGGCGATCGTCTCGTGATCGGACATGGTGGATCAGACCTTTCGGGTCGGGTGACGCGGCAAGGATACGAGACCGGAGGGTGGCCCCACCGGGCGGGCCCGTGCCTCCTGTTAGGGTGGATGCATGCTGGGTCGTCGCCATCTCCTCGCGCTGCCGCTGTTCGCCGTGCTGGTCGTGGCGGCCGTCGAGGCGCTGTCGGGCCATCGGCAGGCGGACCTCACCCCCCACCAGCCGGCGTCGGTCGTCGCGGCGATCCGGCCGTCGCTCGCGGATGCCGTGCTTCCGTCGCACCACCTCGGCGACCGGCCGACGACCCACCGTGCCGCCTCCGCCGGCGCGCCCGCCGCCCCCGCCGCCGCCCGCTTCGCCGCACTCCTTCCGGAGTTCGACTCCTCGGCGCTTCCCGCGGCCCCGCTGCCGCTCGTCGCGCCGCGCGCACCGCCTGCGCTGGGCTGACCTCACCCGCCCGGCTGCACCGCCACGCACGACGGCCAAGTTCCGTTCGGTACCGAGCCGTGTCGTCGCGGCTCGGCCAGGCGCCCCGAGTCGGATCCATCCGGAAGGAGCCACTCCATGTCCACCACCCGTGCGCGCGGGACCCGCGCGCTGTTCCTCGCGGGGAGCGCCCTCGTCGCGTTCCTCGCCGCCTGGTTCGCCTACCGCATCACCTCGCCGACCCTCGGCGCGTTCGGGGGGATCCTGTCCGCGGTCGTCGCCGCCCTGCTCGTGGGCGCCCCGCTCTATGTCGCCGCGGCCGTGATCTGGGCCCCGACGCAGCCGCCGAAGCCCCGGCGCGAGGCGGACGAGGCCGTCGAGACCGGACGGCGGTCCGGGTGACGCGCCGGACGCCGCACGAAGCCCACTAAGGGCCATGGAGCTCCTCGAGCTGGGCCTCGTGGTCCTGGTCCTCGCCGTGCTCGCCCGTCTGGCCGGCCGGTTCTCGCTGTCGACCATCCCCCTGTACCTGCTGGCCGGGCTGGCGTTCGGCGACGGCGGCGTACTGCCGCTCGTCACGACGCAGGCGTTCGTGAAGACCGGGGCTGAGATCGGGCTGATCCTGCTGCTGTTCATGCTGGGGCTCGAGTACGGCGCGTCCGAGCTCCGGGCCACCGTTCGCTCCTCGTGGCGGTCGGGGCTGGTCGACCTCCTCCTCGACTTCCCGCCCGGCTTCCTGGCCGGGCTCGCGCTGGGGTGGGGGCCGGTCCCGGCGGCGTTCCTGGGCGGCGTGACCTACGTCTCGTCGTCCGGGATCGCCGCGAAGCTCCTCCACGATCTCGGCCGGATGGGTTCGCCCGAGACGCCGGTCGTGGTGAGCATCCTCGTGATCGAGGACCTCGCCATGGCCATGTACCTGCCGGCCCTGGCCGTGCTGCTGGCCGGCGGCGTCACGGTCGGCGGAGTCGCTACAGCGATCGGCGCCCTGGCCGGAGTGCTGGTGTTCCTGAGGGTCGCAGCCCGGGTCGAGGTCGGTGTGTCCCGAGTCGTGTTCAGCCGGTCGGACGAGGCCCTCCTGCTCTCGATCCTGGGCTTCGCGCTGGTCGTCGCCGGCATCGCCCAGCTGGGATCGGTCTCGGCCGGGGTGGGCGCGCTCCTGGCCGGGATCGCCATCTCGGGACCGGCCGCCCACGCGGCCCGGGGCCTCCTCGCGCCCCTGCGGGACCTGTTCGCGGCCTTCTTCTTCGCGTTCGTGGGGTTCGGCATCGACCCGGCCAGGCTGCCCCGATTCGTCCTCCCCGCCGCAGTGCTCGCCCTGGTCACCGGGGCCACGAAGTTCCTGACCGGATGGTGGAGCGCCCGGATGGCGGGCGTCGGGCGGGACGGCCGGGTCCGGGCCGGCGCGACGCTGGTGGCCAGGGGCGAGTTCTCGATCGCCATCGCCGGGCTCGCCACGACCGGCGGGCTGGGTCCCGACGTCGCGTCGCTCACGGTGGCGTACGTCCTCATGCTCGCGGTCGCCGGGCCGATCCTGGCACGCCTGCTCGACCCTCCGGACCGGAACGCCGAGCGGGCGCCGACAACCTCGTTGGCCGAGCGCGTCCGGACGTGACCGCAGCGACGGCGTCCGGCCACCCCGCCTATACTCGGCCAAGCTCCGCGAAAGCGACCTGGCCGATGGGCCGGACGAACCGGACTTCCGGCCGTGGCCGGAGTGGAAAGGAACCCATGCCGCCTCCGTTCACGGTCGATTTCATCGAAGGGCTGAACGCCCGCTTCGAACACGAGGAGGCCCGCGAGATCCTGCGCTGGGCGCTCGTCGACTCCGACCTCGAGCGCGTCGCCGTGGCGTCGTCGTTCCAGGCCGAGGGGACGTGCGTGATCGACATGGCGGTGAAGCTCCGGCCAGAGATCCCGATCCTGTTCCTCGAGACGGGGTTCCACTTCGCCGAGACGCTCGCGTTCAAGGAGCAGCTCACCGAACGGCTCGGGCTGAACGTGGTCGACCTCGTCAGCGAGCACACAGTAGAGTCGCAGGCGGAGACATTCGGCGAGCGTCTGTACGAACGCGACCCCGACCTCTGCTGCAGGATCAACAAGGTCGATCCGTTCTCGCTCGCGCTGCACGGCTACGACTGCTGGGGAACCGCCCTCCGGCGCGACTCCTCGCCGAGCCGGGCCGCCGTGCCGATCGTCGAGCAGTACTGCCTCGAGCCCGGCCGGTGGATCATCAAGGTGAACCCTGTTGCCAACTGGAGCCGCCGGCAGGCCTGGGACTACCTGCGGGAGAACGACCTGCCGCACAATCCCCTGTACGACCTCGGCTACGCCCAGGTGGGGTGCGCCCCCTGCACGCGGCGGGTGTTCGTCGGCGAGGACGAACGCGCCGGCAGGTGGGACGGCTCCCAGAAGGTCGAGTGCGGCATCCACGTCGAGCCGCCGACGGAGACCTCCGCCGCCGGACGCTGAACTCCCGCCCGGTCAGGATGCAGGGACCGAGAACGTCGCGTCCTTCATCGTGAACGCCAGCGTTCCGAGCGTCCCGTCGAAGTCGATCGCGGTGTAGGTGAGCCCGGGCACGAGGGGCGGCAGGCCGAGGGTGAACGAGAACCGGTCGAACGGCTTGCGCACCGGCCGGAGCACCAGGGCGCCGTGGTCGACGGTGGCGCTCACGACGACGCTCCCCGGGAACTGGCTCGCCGAGACCCGGACGGTCCCGTCGGACAGGAACCGCACGTCGATGGGGAGGCCCTGGGCGTGGAACGCGTCCGTGAGCTGCCCGTCGGTCAGCGAGGCCGAGCCCGTGCCCGATCTCGCCACGATCGTCGAGCCCTCATGGAACAGCAGCTTGCCCGGCGAGAACTGGATGTCGTCGAGCGCGAGGTCCGCCGACGTGAACGAGACGTCGCTCGAGGTGAAGTCCTCGGCGCTCGCCGTCACCGACGACAGCTCCCCCTTGAACAGCTGGGGGACGAACAGCGGCCCACCGAACGTCACGTCCGGCTTGGTGGACAGGCCGAGCGCGTGCTGGACCTCGTTCGCCACGTAGGCCTCCGCCCACACCCGTCCCGCGAAGTCGACCACCAGGTAGACCGCCGCGACGACGATCACGACGATCAGGATTCGGCCGAGGGTCCGCATGATCCCCCCGTCCGACCGGGCCGGGGTGAACGGGTTGGGCGACCGCCTCCTCGAGAACGCACCGCGCCGCGACATCACCATCGCGACATCATCCCCCTCCCCGACGGTCATTCGGGGATCATCCCCCCGAAGGCGTCAGGCCACCAGCCACAGCGCGTCGTGGCGGAGGGCGATCGACAGCCGGTCGCGCTGGCCGATGTAGTCGCCGTCCACCTGCACGGGGAACGGCCCGTGCCCCACGACCTCGACCGACCTGGCGTCGTGGTGGTACCGCACGCCCCGCTTCCTGATCAGGCCGCCGGAGAACACCTGCCGGGCCAGCGCCGGCGCGGTCCACCGCGACAGCCGCTCGACCACGGTGACGTCCAGCCCGCCGTCCAGCCGGGCCTGCGGCGTCAACCGGAGGCCGGCCTTCCTGTAGAACGTGTAGGGGTCCGTGCGGCCGGTGAACACCGTGATGGACTCGACCGGCTCTGCCCCGTCCACGCTGACGCTGAGGAAGGGCGACCGGCCGGAGTACCGGCCGAGGACGGCCCGCACGGATGCCGACAGCGCGGCGCGTTCGTACTGGGACCGCGACGCCGCCTGCCGTTCGTCCACCTTCTCCATCACCTCGGCGTCGATGCCGGCGCCGCAGTTCAGGACGAAGTATCGGTCCTCGGTGTGGCCGAGGCCGAGCCGCCGGGCCCGCCCCTGCAACGCCGCGGCGATCAGCCATGACGTAGCCTCGACCGGATCGGTGGGCATGCCCGTCACCCGGGCGAGGACGTTCGTCGCCCCGCCGGGGAGCACGCCCAGGGCGACGTCGCTCCCGACGAGACCGTTCACCGCCTCGTTGATGGTTCCGTCGCCGGAGAACACCACCATCATGTCGTAGCCGTCGCGGACGGCCTCCATGGCCATCTCGGTGGCGTGGCCCCGGCGGCGCGTCTCGTCGACCTCCAGCTTGAAGTCGGCGGCGAGAGCCTTCTCGATGACGTCGAGCACCGGCCTGGAGACCGTTCTCGCGACCGGGTTGGCCACCAGCAGCACGCGCTGGGGGCGGGGACGCGCGCCCATCCCGCCCGACACCGGCGGCAGCAGGGCGACCTCCTCGTCGCCGGCGAGCGTCGTGTCGAACCCGGCCCGCTCCCCGTCCACCACCACGGACCCCGCGCGGGCGATCTCCCCGAACTTCGGACCGAACCGCTCGGTGAGCGCGGTCACGATCTCGTCCACGGTCGCGCCGTCCACATCGACGCGGGCTGCGCCCGCGGCCTCGCGGAGGGCGGCGAACAGCCTCACCCGGGCCACGGGAGCCCCCAGGTCCGGTACAGGTGGCGGGCGATGCGTTCGGCCAGGAGGTCCGAGAACCCGTCCTCGGCGTGGCCGAACCGCGCGGCGAGCCACAGCGCCTTCGGCTCGCCGGCGCGCCGGTACAGCCGCCAGCCCTCCTCCTCGCCGAAGTAGTGGTCGTCGCGTCCGTGGACGATCAGCACCGGGACCGGCGCGACCTTCCCGATGACCCCCTCGGGCGATTCCGGCCGATCGATCCGGTCCGCGATGCGGACGCCGAGCACCTTTCGCGCGACCCGCCGGCCCCGGGGCGACGCAGCCATCCAGGCCATCCGTCGAACACCCGGCGAGTCGTAGCCGTCCCACCGCGCCGGCGCCGAGATCGCCACCACGGCATCCGAGCCACCGAGGAGCGCCGCGTGCCGGATGGCGGCGACGCCGCCCATCGAGGCGCCGACGGTGGCGACGGGTTCGCGGCCGTCCTTTCGGGCGCGTGCGACCATCGCAGCGACGTCGAGGAACTCGAGCACGCCGAAAGTCGACTCTCCCTGCGACCCGCCGTGGCCGCGGAAGTCGAAGGCGTACACGGTGAACCACCTGGCGAACTCCTCCGCCATGAGCGCGTACCTGGTCTTCGTGTGCCAGCCGCTGAACCCGTGGCAGAGCACCATGGCCGGTGCCGCCTCCCCCAGCCGAGCCCCCAGCAGATCGAGACCGTCGGAGGACCGCACGACGAATGGTTCGGTGGCGACGCCGAACCGGTGCGACATGATGCGCGCGAGCGGGGAAGGCGGGGGCGACACGGGCCTCACGATACCGCGGCCGGCGGGACCGACCGGATGCCCGGCCGGGGCGGTCTGCTACCCTCGCGGGGCATCGTGGCCAGACTCGTTCTGCTCTCCGATCGATCGCCCGACCAGGTGCTCCCGGCACTCGCCGCCACCGGCCTCGACGTGAAGGCCGAGCCCCTGTCCCCGGACTCGCTCGCCCACCTCCCGCACCTCTCGCCGTGGGCGGTGATCGTGGACGCCACCGAGAACGCCCCCCACGCGTACGCGATCCTCCGGTCGCTGGCGGCAGCGGGCGGCCGCCTGCCGGTCGTGGCGGTCGTCGCCCGCCGTGACCTCGAGCGCGTGCCGTGGGGCGAGGTGGTCGACGACTTCCTCGATCCCGCGGCCCCGGCCCCCGAGCTGGAGGTTCGTCTCGCGATCCTCCGACGGCGGGCCGGCGCCGGGTCCGAGGACCTGATCCGGCTCGGACGGCTCCAGCTGTCCACCGAGACCTATCAGGTGTCGGTCGACGGGCGGCCGCTCGACCTCACGTACAAGGAGTTCGAGCTGCTGCGGTTCCTCGCGGCGCGGGCCGGGCGGGTGTTCACACGAGCGGCGCTGCTGCGCGAGGTGTGGGGGTACGACTTCTACGGCGGCACCCGCACCGTGGACGTCCACATCCGGCGACTGCGGGCCAAGCTCGGTCCCGAGCACGAGCACCTCATCGAGACCGTTCGCGGCGTGGGCTACCGGGCGGCGGACGTCCCGTCCGACCGCTGACGCTCACGCCGCTAGGCCGCGCGGGGCCCGTCGTGGGTGGGGCGAAGGGTCACCCGCAGATGGTTCTCGACGTCCCTGACGCCCGGCGTCGCCCAAGCGTCGTCATCGGCCGCCCGCCGGGCCTGAGAGGACGTCACGGAACCGGTCAGCGTGACCACCGCCTCCGAGACGGTCACGTGGATGGCTTCCCGGCGGGTCAACGGATCCTCGCGGAGCTGGTCGACCAGGATCCCACGCATCTCGAGGTCCGTCGGCCGGGCCGAGGCGGCCCATCCGAACCAGGCCGAATCCCCTGCGGTGCGGTCGTTCCTCCTCGTCACGGCTCGCTCCTTCCCCGATCCGACTCGTTCGGCGTGCGGTGTCGCCTGCGGATCGTGTACGACAATTCTGCCCGGTGGGGTTGTTCCCAGGCGCAACCTCCTCAAACGAACCCCGGTCCACGGTACATTGGTTCCGTGGAGCTGGGTGAGCGGGCGCTGAGCGAAGGGCAGCGGCTCTTCGCGGAGGCGCGGGAGGTGCTGGGTTCGGGCGCCGACGCGCTCCGGGCGTGGCTCGCGACGCCCCAGGGCCGGCGGTTCCGGCAGCTGTTCGCCCGGGTGATGATCGTCTCCTCGCCGCTCATCTTCCGGATGAGGCTGCTGAAGGCGTCGCCCGTCGGACGGCTGATCGAGTTCGCCGGCGGGGCCGCGGTGCTGATCAAGCTGGCGGAGATCATCCGCGACTGGGAGCCGGACACGTTCCCCAAGGTCGTGGACACGAGCGCCACCCGCCGCCGGGCCTGAGCATCACCGAAACGTTCCGCTCGCGGGATCGCAACCCGGCGCGGACGCCCGTGGCCTGCCGTGGGGGGATCTCGTCGAGACCGCCTGCTCGATGCTGATCGAACTGCTGACAGAAAACGTGCGAAGCTGATAGGAGGACCGTCACCGGAGGCGCGACGGGTCGTCGTGCCGTGCGCGAAAGGGGGAGATTGCTTTGCGCCGCTCATTCCCACGGTTGCGGGGCAAGCCGGCCAAGGTGGCCATCGCCACCCTGGTCATCTCGTTGGTGGGCGTCACCGCGGCCATCGCCGCGAAGCCGCAGCCCGCCATCGACACGTTCACCCCGCACCACGAGCGGGACATCACCAACCTGGATGTCCTGCGCCAGCAGATCAGGAACTACTACGGTGACCCACTCGGCACCGGCACGTTCAGCAACAACAGCTACTACGCCAAGGAGGCCAGGAGCGTCGCGCAGGATGGGGCCGACTGGCTGGCCAGGGACCGGGACCCGAGCAAGCTCCAGGCGATCATCCTGGACGTGGACGACACGACGCTCGCGACCTGGAACTACGAGATCTTCAGCAATTGGGCGTTCAGCCTCACGACCAACGGGCAATTCGTGACCGACCAGGCGTTCCCAGCCGTGCCCGGCATGGTCAAGATGGTGACGAAGGCCGCCAAGGAGGGCTACGCGATCATCTTCCTCACCGGGCGTCCGGCGACCCAGGAGCCGGCGACGCTCGGCAACCTGACCTCCGACGGGACCGGCGTGGACGCCGGGTACCCGGACCCGACGACGCTCAACGACAACGAGGACGGGCTGTTCACGAAGCCGGCGATCGACGACTACCCGGACTATCTCCAGACGGCCTGCGCGGCAGAGCTCGCGCAGAGCCCCCCCAAGTCCTGCACCACGATCCACTACAAGTCGGCCACACGCGCACACATCGAGTCGCTCGGCTACGACATCGTCGCCGACTTCGGCGACCAGTTCAGTGACCTGGTGGGCGGCTCCACCGACCGCACGTTCAAGCTGCCGAACCCGAACTACTTCCTGCCGTAGGGAATCGCCGGCCGGATGATCGTCCAGGGGCGGGGCCGACAGGCCCCGCCCCTTCGTCGAGCGCCGGCTTCCTCGGCCGGGGTCCACTCGTGCCGGCGTTCCTGGTGAGGGCGGCAGTCCGCTCGAGCGTTCGAGCCCGATCCGCTCCCACGAACCAGAAATCGAAAACCCCCGCCGAAGCGAGGGTCTTCGAGAGGACGCCACACCCCCTACACATCGTCCTCAGACGGACACGGTCTGACTCGATCGCCCCGCACAGGCGACTTTCGTTGCCCAACCGGCAGGAACCGTGGGGAAGAGCGGAGCCCTTTCCTCGTTCCGGGCCACACCGTGCATCCAGTTGTCCGTCGAGATGAATGGTGCGCCCGCGACGCCCGTTCGTCTATCCCCACTTCCGTCTCGGAGGTATCCGGGCTGTTCGGCTTCCAACTCTGGTTAGGTTCGTCCGACGATCTCGCGAAGGAGAGGACATGTCCAGCAGTCGCAGTGGCCATGCCGGCGCAGCGGGCGGGGGTGCGGTGTACGGCCTCGGGCTGATCGGAGCGCTGGTGTACTTCATCGGAAGTGCCAACTCGTTCTGGGACGGCCTGTACGGCGTCTTCCAGGCGCTGGTCTGGCCGGCATACCTGGTCTATGGGTTGCTGCACTCGCTGAAGCTCTAGGACCACGTCATCCGCGGCCCTCAGGCGAGGTTGGTAACCCAGAGTTAACGGCGCCGAAACCGCCGGGACACCCCGCCGGCGGTAGCCTCGCTCGCGTCCATCCGCGCGAAGGGGGTACTCGACCATGACCACGCCCAAGGACGTCCTGGCCCTGGCCACGGAGGGCGGGGCGCAGATCGTCGACCTGCGATTCTGCGACCTGCCGGGCCTCATGCAGCACTTCTCGGTACCGATCGCCCAACTCGACGAGTCCTCGTTCGAGGACGGGTTCGGGTTCGACGGGTCGTCGATCCGGGGGTTCCAGGAGATCCAGGAGTCCGACATGCTGCTCGTGCCGGACACCGAGGGCGCATACATCGACCCGTTCCTGGAGCACCCGACGCTGGTGCTGAACTGCTTCGTCAAGGACCCGGTCACGACCGAGTGGTACTCCCGGGACCCCCGATACGTCGCCAAGAAGGCGGAGGCCTACCTTGCGCAGACGGGCATCGCGGAGACCTCGTACTGGGGACCGGAGTGCGAGTTCTACATCTTCGACTCGATCCGGTTCGACCAGAACCAGCACGAGGGCTACTACCACATCGACGCCGTCGAGGGCGTGTGGAACTCCGGCGCCGAGGAGGGTGGCCACAACCTCGGGTACAAGCCGCGGTACAAGGAGGGCTACTTCCCCCTGCCCCCCATGGACCACTACCAGGACCTGCGGTCGGAGATGGCGATGAACCTCGACAGGGTCGGCATCACGGTCGAGGTCCAGCACCACGAGGTCGGCACGGCGGGGCAGGCGGAGATCGACATCCGCTACGACACGCTGCTGAAGACGGCCGACAACGTCATGAAGTTCAAGTACGTCGTCAAGCAGACCGCGCGGGCGGCCGGCAAGACCGTGACGTTCATGCCGAAGCCGATCTTCCAGGACAACGGCTCGGGCATGCACACCCACCAGAGCCTGTGGTCGGGCGGCGAGAACCTGTTCTGGGACGAGGTCGGCTACGCGCAGTTCTCCGACGTCGGGAGGTACTACATCGGCGGGCTGCTGGCCCACGCGCCGGCGCTCCTCGCGTTCTGTGCGCCGACGACGAACTCCTACCGACGTCTGGTGCCGGGCTACGAGGCGCCGATCAACCTCGTGTACTCGCAGCGGAACCGGAGCGCGTGCATCCGGATCCCCGTGTTCTTCCGCTCACCGGCGGCCAAGCGGCTGGAGTTCCGCTCGCCGGACCCGACGGCCAACCCGTACCTCGCGTTCAGCGCGATGCTGCTGGCGGGCCTCGACGGCGTGAAGAACAAGATCGAGCCACCGGACCCGATCGACAAGGACCTGTACGACCTCCCCCCGGAGGAGTCCGCGCTGGTGAAGCAGGTGCCGGGGTCGCTCGAGGAGGTGCTGGTCGCCCTGGAGAACGACCACCAGTTCCTACTGGAGGGCGGCGTGTTCACCCAGGACGTCATCGACACCTGGATCGAGTACAAGCGGGAGCACGAGCTCGACGCGGTGCGCCTGCGCCCGCACCCGTACGAGTTCGCCCTGTACTACGACATCTGATCAACACCACGGCGACGAACAGGCCGGGGCCGTGCGGTCCCGGCCTGTCTCGTTCCGTCGAGGCCCGTGCCGGTGGGGCGGCCCCCTTACGAGACGGCTTCGGCGAAGACGCGTTCCATGGCCGACCTGGCCCGTTGCGTGATCCGGCGGTAGTCGTCGAGGAACGCCTGGCGGGCGTACTCCTCGTACCCCAGCCGGCGGGCCAGCGCGCGCTGTTCCTCCGGCGAGGCGGGTAGCACCTCGGCGTGGAGCCGCCGGTCCACCTCGAGCGCGTCCTTCACGTCCGACAGGAACACGAACGCCTCCCCCAGCGTCCTGGCGACGCTCCCCTCCAGCAGCCGGGCCTCGGCCAGCGCCTCGATCGCCTCGAGCGTCCCCAGCCGCCGGACCTCCGGATGACGACCGCCGTGGCGCATCAGGGTCAGCTCCACGGCGAACTGCACGTCGGCGAGCGATCCGAACCCCAGCTTGAACGCGAACCGCGCCGCCTCGGGCGGCCGGATCCGTTCCCTCTCGATGCGCTGACGCATGCGGTGCATGGCCGCGACCCACCCGGGCGGGAGCTCCTCCGGATAGGCGAAGTCCGACGCGGCCGACACGAATCGCCGCCCGAGGCCCTCGTCACCGGCCACGAAGCGCGCCCGGACCAGCGACTGGAACTCCCACGGCTCGGCCCACCGCTCCCAGTACTCGAGGAACGCCGCCATGCTCCGGGCGAGCGGGCCGCTCCGGCCCTCCGGCCGGAGGTCCGCGTCGGGCTCGAACCCCTGCCCGCGCACACCGGCCAGGACCCGTTCGGACGCGCGGACGGCCTCGGCGAAGTCGGCGCTCCCCTCGCCCTCGTACGCGAACACCAGGTCCAGGTCCGAGGCGAAGTTCAGCTCCCGGGCGCCCAGCTTGCCCAGACCGATCACGGCGAGCGGCACACGGGGACGCGCCTCGGCGAGGGCGCGACGGACGACCACGGCCGCGACGCCGGCGAGCGCCTGGCCGGTGCCCCGGACGTCCAGCTCCCGCGACGCGTACCCGGCGACGGCGGCGACCAGTCCGGCGCGCGGGTCACCCTCGTCGTTCGATCCACCGAGGGCGAACACCAGCGCCGGCGTCGCCACCACCAGGTCGGTGGCGAACGTGCTGGCCGCGGCGACCTGGGCGAGCCGCCGAGCGGCCGCGGGGTCGGCCGCCAGCGCGTCCGCGGCGACCGGCTTGTCGCGCAGCGCGGCCGCGATGCGCTCCAGCCGGGTGAGCGCCTGGTCGGGATTGGCCGCCAGCGCCAGGGCGGGCGTCATCACCGGGAACACGTTCGCCAGGACCTTCCCGATCCTGGACGCGGGGTCGACCAGCCGTTCGAACACGTCGTACGCGGCCGCCGGGTTGGTGAACCCGAGGCCGGCCAGCAGCTCCTCGGTGGCCTCCCGGCCGAGCCCGGGGCGGAGCTCCTGCCGCGACGGCCCGGCGAACGCTTCGAGCAGCGGCCGGTAGAACAGCCGCTCGTGGAGGCCGCGGACCTGTTCGGTCTCGCGCTCGTACACGCGGCGGAGCTGCGTGGGGCTCGCCATGCCCATGGCCCGGGCCAGCCGGTTGCGCTGGTCGGGGTCCTCGGGCAGCTCGTGGGTCTGGAGGTCGCGGACGATCTGCAGCCGATGCTCGAGCCGGCGGAGGAACCGGTACGCGTCGGCCAGGTCGCGGGCGTCGGGCTCGGCGATGTAGCCGTCCTCTGCCAGGGCGTGAAGGGCGCGGAGGGTGTTCGGCTCCCGGAGGCGCGCGTCCCGACGGCCGTGGACCAGCTGCAGCAGCTGCACGGCAAACTCCACGTCGCGGATGCCGCCCCGGCCCCGCTTGACCTCGGTGGCCTCCTTGCCCCGGGCCCGGACGTACTCCTCGAGCCGGACCTTGGTGCGCCGGACCTCGTCGATGGCTCCGGGGGACAGCTCGTCGGGGTAGACGATCGGGGTCATCCGCTCGACGAACGCGGCGCCGAGCGCCAGGTCGCCCGCGACCGGCCTGGCCTTGATCTGGGCCTGGCGTTCCCACGCGGCGGCATGGCGTTCGTAGTGCTCGACGGTGGCGTCCAGCGACCTCACCAGCGCTCCCGACCGGCCGCCCGGGCGGAGGTCGGCGTCGACCCGCAGGGCGATGCCCTCCGCGGTGGGCTCGGAGAGTAGGCCGACCACGGCGACGGCGCTGCGCTCGGCCTGCCGGTGGTCGTCGCCCGCGTGGAGGAACAGCACGTCGACGTCAGAGGAGTAGTTGAGCTCCGCGCCGCCCAGCTTGCCGAGCCCGATCACGGCGAGCCCGGTGTCGCGGGCGGCCTCGGCCAGGCAGGCATCGGCAACGTCGGAGATCTCGCCCACCACGTCCTCGAGGGCGGCCCCGCCGAGGTCGCGCGCCGCGACGCGCAGCATGGCCCGACGGCGGAACCGCCGGAGCGCGGCGCCCCGGTCCCGGAGGCGCCCGGCGTCGGCCGCGAGCTCCTCGTCGAACTCGTCGCGGGTGCGCCGTCGGAGGTCCGCCAGGGCGACGGCCTCCTCGGGGTGGGCGACCAGAAAGTCGGCCGCCGCGGTCGAGTAGCCGAGCAGCCGGGCGGCGACCGGCAGCACCTCGGGCCGTTCGAGCACCGCGCGCGCGGCCGCCCGCTCCCCCACCCGAGACAGCTGGAGCCGGGCGAGGTGAGGATCGGGCGCGTCGGCCAGGGCGCGGCCGAGGATCTCGGGGCTCAGCACGATGTCGATGCTACGGCGGCAGTTCGCCTCGATCCCGCGAATCGCGCGGGGACCCGGAACGAGGTCAGCGGCCCCGCTCGGGGAGCGTCGACCGTCCGACGTTTCGCTCGAGCCACGCGTTCAGCGGCTTCGAGACCTCGAGGAACTCGACCACGCGGTCCTTCACCTTCTTCGTGGTGAGCCACGGGGCCGGCGGCCACTGCTTCCACGTGATGAGGCCCTTCATCCGCAGGAGGTCGATGCGCGGATGGTCCTTCGGATAGCCCTTCGGCGCGGTTTTCAGCGTGTCGTGCGCCGTCACCTCGATCTTGGCCGCGCGAACCTTCGCCACGATCGCGTCGATCTCCCGGCCGGTCTTCTCGGCCGCGATCGCGCCCCGGTACCGCTCCAGCTGATCGGGCGCCATCTGGTACATGCCGCATCCCGCGCCGAGCCCGTCGGCGCTGAGCGAGATGTAGCCCTCGCCCAGCATGGCGGCGATGTTCGTCTTGTACGGCGACTTGTCCTTGCTGAACCGAACGTCGCGGTACGGGCGGAAGACGCGGCCCTCCCCCCAGTCGGGCTCGAGCTCGGCGAGGAGCTCCTCCATCGGCGCGCGGACGTATTCGTCGTACACGGACCTGTGGGCCTGCCAGTACGTCTTGGAGTTGTCCGCCTCCAGGCCCTCGAAGAACTCGAGAGCCTCGTCGCTCCATCCGCGGAACGCCATCGCCGCCTCCTCCTGCCCTCGGTGCCGGAGAGCCTAGGCCACGTCGCCGACGAAGTTAACCGGCGCGTAACCCCCCGGCAGTACCCTCGAACACGTGGGGCTCTCCAGGGACGCCGAGTTCGTCCTGCGCACCGTCGAGGAGCGCGGGATCGAGTTCATCCGGCTGTGGTTCACCGACGTGCTCGGCACGCTGAAGTCGTTCGCGATCACGCCGCAGGAGCTCGAGGACGCATTCGCCGAGGGCAAGGGGTTCGACGGCTCCTCGATCGACGGGTTCTCGCGCGTCCAGGAGTCCGACATGGTCGCCCTGCCGGACCCGTCGACGTTCCAGATCCTGCCGTGGCAGTCGGAGCACAACGTGGCGCGGGTGTTCTGCGACGTGCTCAACCCCGACGGGACGCCGTTCGAGGGCGACCCGCGGTACGTGCTCCGACGGCAGCTCCGGCGCGCGGCCGACCTGGGATACGCGTTCTACGTCGGACCGGAGCTCGAGTACTTCTACTTCCAGGACTCGCGCGGAACGGAGTTCCTCGACCAGGGCGGGTACTTCGACCTCACACCGCTCGACGTGGCGACCGACTACCGCAAGCGGACCGTGCAGTACCTCGAGCAGCTCGGCATCCCGGTCGAGTACGTCCACCACGAGGTCGCGCCGTCGCAGCACGAGATCGACCTCCGGTTCACCGATGCGATGGCGATGGCCGACAGCGTGATGTCCTACCGCCTGACGGTGAAGGAGGTCGCGCAGGAGTTCGGCGTGTACGCGACGTTCATGCCGAAGCCCGTGGCCGGGGTGAACGGCAGCGGGATGCACACGCACCAGTCGCTGTTCGCGGGCGACCGGAACGCGTTCTTCGATGGGCAGGACGAATACCACCTGTCGCGCGCGGCCAAGGGGTACATCGCCGGGCTGCTGGCGCACGCGCGAGAGATCACGCTCGTGACCAATCAGTGGGTGAACTCCTACAAGCGGCTCGTGCCCGGGTATGAGGCGCCGGTGTACGTGTGCTGGGCGCGCCACAACCGCAGCGCGCTGGTCCGTGTGCCGATGTCCAAGCCGCGCAAGGAGGAGGCTGCGCGGATCGAGTTCCGTTCGCCGGACCCGGCGTGCAACCCGTACCTGGCGTTCGCGACGATGCTCGCGGCAGGGCTCGCCGGCATCGAGGGTGACTACGAGCTCCCGCCCGAGGCCTCGAACAACATCTACGAGATGACCGAGTCCGAGCGCCGCTCGGCAGGGATCGACTCACTGCCCCAGGACCTCCACGAGGCGACCCACGCGGCCGAGGAGTCGAAGGTGCTCCGCGACGCGCTCGGCGACCACGTCCACGAGTGGCTGATCCGGAACAAGCGCGAGGAGTGGGACGCCTACAAGGGCTACGTATCGCCCTTCGAGCTGCAACGCTACCTGCCGGTCCTGTAGCCCTTCGCTAGGGTCTTCTCGATGAAGGCCGAACCCATCACCGACGGCGTGTGGCGAGTGCTCGAGGGTTACGTCAACGCGTACGTGATCGAGGGCGACGGGCTCCTGCTCGTCGACACCGGAATGCCGAAGAAAGCCGGCCGGATCGAGGAGTCGATCCGCGGCATGGGACGCGAGGCCGCCGAGATTCGGAACATCCTGATCACCCATCACCACGTCGATCACGTCGGGTCCTTGACGGCGCTCAGACAGCTGAGCGGGGCGACCGTCCATGCCCCGGCCGTCGACTCGCCGGTGATCCGCGGCCAGGCGAAGCCGCCGGGGCCGAACCGGGCGAAGCTCTCAGGCCGAACGATTGGCCCCATTGCCGAGCGGATCGCCCCGCTCCAGCCCGTCTGCAGGGTCGACGCCGAACTGAACGACGGTGACCGGCTGGACATGGCCGGAGGAATTCGAGTGGTGACCTCGCCCGGCCACACGGCCGGCCACACGTCGTTCCTGCTGGAACGGGGCGACGGCGTGCTGATTGCCGCCGACGCAGCCGGCGCCCGCGGTGCGAAGGTCGGTCCGCCGATCGGGGCGCTGTTCGGCATGTTCACGGAGGACCTCGATGAGGCAGTGCGATCGTTCCACAAGCTGGCGGCGCTCGAGTTCGAGGTGGCGATCACGGGCCACGGCAACCCAGTACGGCGCGGCGCCTCCGGACTGTTCAGGAAGAATCTCGCCCGCTTCCCGCTGCGGTAGGACGGACATCAGCGCGACCACCGAGGCAGGTCCGCGCGTCCAAGGCAGTGTGTTCATGGTGATCGCCCCGCCGCCCGGCGCGGGCGTCGACTGATCGTCCTCACCCGAGGAACCGGTCCAGCTTGCGCTGGTCGACGCCGCGCAGCGAAAGCTCGGCCACCCAGCCCTCCTCGTCGAAGGCGAACGTCTCGCGGAGCTGCGCCCGGAAGACGTCGTTCGGCGGCACGCGGATCGACACCGTCACGAGCGCGTGGACCTTGCCGCCCCGCAGGGTGAGCGAGTCGATCTCCGAGCGGAACGGGATGATGCGTTCCTCGAACTGGACCGCCAGCGCCACCAGCTGGCCCAGACCCTGGTAGACGCCCGCGTACCGCGAATGGCCGCCGATCCGCAGGACGGCGATGGGCGCGCATTCCCGTTGCAGCGCAGACCAGTCCCGACGCTGCAAGGCGTCGTAGACGGACAGGACCCGGTGCACTCTCGGGTCATCCGGGAACTGGGGCGCTCCCACGGCGCGATCGTAGGACACGAATGACCGACGATTCCAGGCGGCGGCGTTCGAACGATCAGCGGAGGCGGAACTTCTCGGCCATCTCGATCTGGACGACCTTGCCGTCCTGCACGACCAGCAGCACGGTTCCGAACTGCAGCCGCTTCAGGATCTCCGACACCTTCAGCAGCACCTGGCGCTCGTCGGCTGACAGCCCGGCCAGGGCCGAGATCGTCGCGTCGTCCGCCGGCTTGGGCTCGTTCATGGCGTCACCAGCAGCCCGCGGCGGCTGCGCACGCGCCGGTCGAGCGCGGCGAACCCGGCGTCGATCAGGATCCCGATCACCACGATGACGATCATCAGGGCGAGGATGGTCGCCGCGTCCAGCGACGCGCCCGCCGCGGTCAGCGAATGCCCCAGCCCCTTGCCGCCCTGGATGATCAGCTCGGCCGCCAGCAAGGAACGCCACGCGAACACCCATCCCTGACGCAAGCCCTCCACGTACCCGGGTACCGCGGCCGGCACCACGACGTGCCGGTACAGCTCCCATCCTTCGGCGCCCAGCGTCCGCCCGGCCCGGACCAGCAGCGGCGACACGTGCCGGACAGAGGCGGCCGTCGCCATGGCGATCGAGGGGAACGCCCCCACGATCACCACGAAGACGACGGCCCGCTCGGAGAACCCGAACCACAGCGCCGCGAGCGGCAGCCACGCGATCGGCGGCAGCGCCTGCAACCCGGCCACCAGCGCGCCGACGGTCCGCTGGAAGTTCCGCGACGCCGCCATCCCCACGCCGATCAGCGTCCCGAACACCGCCGCCACCCCCACCCCGAACACCAGCCGGATCAACGTCCGCGAAACTGCGGTCGGGATGACGCCGTCGGTGATCCCGTGCCAGAGCGTCGACCACACGGTGGCCGGGCTCGGCAGGTTGCGCGGCGAGACCCATCCGGTCGCCGTGAGCAGCCACCACACGAGGAGGACCCCGCCCGCAGCGATCAGGGCGCCCCCCGTGCGGGACAGCGTCCGGCCGCCCCCGGCCGGTTCAACCGTCGGTTCGTTCTCCGGTCTCGCGCGCCTCAACCTTGCTCACCTCCTCCGCCAGCCGGTCGTGGATGTCGACCACCACCCGCGACAGCAGCGCGTCACCGAGCTGCCGCGGCCGGGGCGCCCGGATGCGGTACTCCTCGAGCAGCACGCCGGGTGAGGCCGACATCAGCAGCACGCGGTCGGCCAGCAGCGCGGCCTCGCGAACGTTGTGGGTGACGAACACGAACGTCGTCCCCGTCTCCCCCCACACCTTCTGGACCTCGCCCTGAAGCGCCTCGCGAGCCTGGGCGTCGAGCGAGCCGAAGGGTTCGTCCGCCAGCAGCACCTCCGGCGAGCAGGCCAGCGCCCGGGCCAGCGCCGCCCGCTGCCGCATGCCCCCCGACAGCTCGTGGGGCTGCGCGTCGGTGAACCGCGTCAGATGGACCTTCGACAGCCAGTGCATCGCGCGGTCGCGACGTTCCCCCGCCGGGACGCCGACCATTCGCAGCGCGAACTCCACGTTGCCCAGCACCGTCATCCACGGGAACAGCGCCGGCTCCTGGAACAGCACCGCCCGGTCCGGGCCGGGTCCGGTGATCGCCGTTCCGTTCATCACGACGGCACCGGAGTCCGGCACGTCGAGCCCGGCGAGGACGTTGAGCACGGTGGACTTGCCGGAGCCGGATGGCCCGAGCACGCAGACGAACTCCCCCGGCGCCACGTCGAACGTGATGTCCTCGAGCGCCACGACGCGGCCGCCGCGCTGGGTGGGGAACGACTTGCGCACGCCGCGCAGCGAGAGCTTGGGCTCGGAGGGTTCCGGATCCGGCACGAGGTCGAGCTGTGCGGTCCCACGCCTCATGTGGAGCCGCCTCCCACCACGATCCGCGCGGCCTCGGGTCGCATCGGGGTTCAGGCTACCCCGCAGCCGAGACCGCCGCCGCCGATTCCGCGTCGTCCGCGGAGAGGTTCGGATCGGCCAGGCCCGGCCCGTCGCTCCCGTCCGGCGCGAACACCTTGGCGTTGCGCAGGTCGACCCACACCTCGTCGCCGGGCTCGTGCGGCCCGAGCTCCTCGTTCGGGATGTGGGCGATGACGACCTGGCCGTCGGGCAGCCGGACCGTGAGCTTCGACATCCAGCCCAGGTCCTTCGACCGCTCCAGGACGCCGGCCAGCGACCCGCCGTTCCCTCGCGATCCCGACACCCGGACGTCGTGCGGGCGGATGAAGGCGTGCGCCTCGCTGCCGTCGTCGAGGTGGGACGCGTCCCACAGGACCTGCTCGCCGTTGAACCGCAGTCGCCCGTCGCGGACCCGCCCGGTCAGCACGTTGGCCGCACCGACGAAGCCGGCCACGAACGGCGTGGCGGGTTCGTTGTAGACGGCCTCCGGCGACCCCACCTGCTCGACCCTGCCGCGGTGCATGACGACGACCGTCTGGGCGAGCTCCAGGGCCTCCTCCTGATCGTGGGTGACCAGCAGCGACGTGACGCCGAGGTCGCGGTGGAGCTTGTCGAGCCAGTGCCGGAGATCCTGGCGGACCCGCGCGTCGAGCGCCCCGAAGGGCTCGTCGAGCAGCAGGACGCGAGGCCGGGGGGCCAGCGCACGCGCCAGCGCAACACGTTGACGCTGGCCCCCCGACAGGTGGTGCGGATAGCGGTCGGCGAACGGCCCCAGCTGCACCAGCTCGAGGAGCTCGTCGACGCGCTTCCGCTGATCGACCTTCCCGATCTTGCGGACGGACAGGCCGAACGCGACGTTGTCCCGCACGCTCATGTGCCGGAACAGCGCGTAGTGCTGGAACACGAACCCGACCCGGCGGTCCTGCACGGACGCCTCGGTCTGGTCCTCGCCGGCGATCGTAATGCGCCCGGCCGTGGGCCGCTCGAGGCCGGCGATCATCCGCAGGACGGTCGACTTGCCCGAGCCGCTCGGGCCGAGCAGCGTTGTGATCCGGCCGTCGACGGCGGAGAACGTGACGTCGTCGACCGCGAGGAACGAGCCGAACCGCTTCGTCAGCCCCTCGACCTCGATCCCCTGCCCGGTCGACGAACCGGGTGGGACGGCCACGTCGACGTTCGGTGCGCCGGTGGTCATGTTGCAGCCTCCTTGATCTCCCTGCGCTTGAAGAGCTCGATGCCGACGAGGAGCACGATCGAGAAGACGGCGAGCGTCAGCGCGACCACGTACCCGGCCTGGTCCTGCAGGGCTGAGTGGCTCTGGTCGAACACCCGCAGGATGTAGAGCGTCGACGTCTCGGTCTGCCCCTGGATGGGCCCGGCCACGATGAGCACGGCGCCCACCTCGCCGATCGCCCGGGCCGCCGACAGGGCGATGCCGTACCACAGGCCCCACCGGATGTTCGGCAGGGTGACGCGGAGGAACGTCTGGAACCGCGAGGCTCCGAGCGTCCAGGCGGCCTGTTCCTCCTCGGTCCCGAGCTCCTGGAGGACGGGCACGACCTCCCGGATCGTGAACGGGATCGAGATGAAGATCGTCACCAGGATCATCGACGGGAGCGCGAAGACGATCTGGATGCCGCGCGCCGCGAAGAACGACTCGAACCAGCCACCGCGGCCGAACAGCAGCACGGCCATCAGCCCGACGATGACCGGGGACACCCCGAGCGGCAGGTCGACCAGGGCGGACATGAACCGCTTGCCGACGAACCGGTCCCGCGCCAGCACCAGCGCGACCACGATGCCGAACACCGTGGTCACCACGACGGTCACGACCATGATCAGGAACGTCAGGATGAACGCGTGGAGGGCGTCGTGGTCCGAGAACGTCTTCAGGAAGCTCCCGACGCCGCCCTTCAGCGCCGACGCCACGATCCCGGCGAGCGGCGCCAATAGCAGCACGAGCACGTACAGCAGGGCTACGGCCAGCATCAGCGCCCGGAGGCGCCGGCCCCGCTTCGCGTCGCGGCTCCCGGACCGCGCGTCGAGGTCGAGGGCATCCAGCTCCGGCGTTCGCTCGCGGACGGCGCTCATCCCGTGTACCCCGCGGTCCGCCTCGACACCAGCCGCTCGGTCACGAGCACCAGCACGAACGCCATCCCGAACAGCAGCGCCGACACCGCGGCCGCCTCCGGGTACTGGAACTGGCTGACCAGCTGGAAGATGAACACCGGCGCGGTGAGGGTCTTGCCGGTGAGGTTCCCGGACACGATGACGATCGCGCCGAACTCGCCGAGGCACCGGGCGAAGGTCAGCAGCATCCCGGCGGCGATCGCCGGCAACAGGGCCGGGAACATCACCCGCCGGAAGGTCGTCCACCGCCCGGCCCCGAGGACCCGGGACGCCTCCTCCTCGGCCGGGTCGAGCTCCAGGAGGACGGGCTCGACGGTCCGCACGACGAGCGGCAGCGTGACGAACAGCAGCGCCAGCAGGATCCCGATCTGCGTGAAGATGACCTGGACGCCGTGCTTGGCGAGGAAACCGCCGATCGCGGAGTTCGGCCCGTACAGCGCGCGGAGCATGACGCCCGCCACGAGCGTCGGAACGGCGAACGGCAGGTCGACGATCGTGGACAGGACCCCCCGCCCGGGGAACCGGATCCGCACCAGGACGTACGCGAGGAGCGTCCCCAGCACGCCGTTGATCACGGCGGTCAGCAGGGCCATCTCGAGGGTGAGCCGGATCGCCGCCCAGGCCCCCAACGACGACATGGCCGCCGTCAGCGAGGACAGGCCCTGGGAGAACCCGACCTTGAGGATGGCCGCCACCGGGAGCAGGATCATCAGGCCCAGGTACACCCAGGCCACACCCCGCATGGCGAACCGGCCGAGTCCCGCACCCGGCTCACGCCGGGTGCGGGGTCCCGTCCGGGGGAGGGCGGCGTCGGCCATCGCCTACTGCGCGTCCTTGAAGGCCTGCGTGAACGCGCCGTTCGGCCCGAACACCGTGTCCTTCTCGATCTCGTCCCAACCGCCGAGGTCGTCGGTCGTGAAGAAGTCCTTGACCGGAGGCTCCTCGTCGGTCCCCTTCTGCGCCGAGGTGACGTCGATGGGCCGCTCGAGGCCGACCGACTGGAACACATCCTGCGCGTCGGGCGTATGCAGGTACCGCACGAAGGCGTTCGCGATGTCCTCGACGCAGTGCGCCTCGGCGTTCTTGTCCACGACGACCGTGGGCGTCTGGATGGCCACGGTGGACGGGGGAACGATCATCTGGTCGTCGCCGCCCGCGTTGATCGCCGCCTGGACCGCGTAGTCGTAGTTGATGGCGACGTCGCCGTTCCCGGACTGGAAGTTCTTGAGCGAGTCGTTCGCGCTCTTGTCGAGCACGGTCACGTTGCCGAAGATCCCGGTGAGGAGCTTCTGGGCGTCGGCCTGGCTCTTCACGCCGTAGCCGGAGACCTTGCCCCGCATTGCGGCGCCGTAGGCGGCGACGATGTTCCACTTGGCTCCGCCCGACTGCGCCGGATCCGGCGTCAGGATCTGCAGGCCCGGTTGCGTGAGGTCGTTCCAGTTCTCAATGTGCTTGGGGTTGCCCTTCCGCACGTCGAACACGACCGCGCCCGTGGCGACGTGCGAGCCGTCGGCGTCGCCCTGCCAGTCGTGGGTGATGAGGCCGGCGTCCTGGATCTGCTGGACGTCGGGGTCGAGCGACAGCGCGACGATGTCGGCGGGGAACCCGTTGACGACGTTCGTCGCCTGCGTGGTGCTGCCGCCGAACGACGTCTGGAAGATGACCTGCTGGCCGTCGTGCTGGTCCTTCCAGTCGGACTGGAAGTTCGAGATGAGCTTGCCGTAGACGTCGTAGACGTTGCTGTACGCGGCGAGCGTGATGACGGGTGAGGCCGCGGGCTTGCAGCTGGTGCCGACCACGCTCGAGCTGGGGTTGGTCGAGCCCGAGGGTGACGACTTCGAACAGGCTGCGGCCACGAGGGCCAGGACCAAGACGGCGGCGACGGCGAGTCGCCGGTACCGGGTGGACATGCGCGCTCCTTTCGGTCGACACGAGGTCGGACCAGAACCGTGTGGACGCGGTCTCCGGTGGTCCGGTCAACCGAACGAGACGCCTGGAGGCTCCTGGTCTCAGGTCACCACCCGGCAAAATGAGCGCTAGACGCCAGCCTCTGGGCGGACCCAGTCAGCCGACACGCGGAACGATAGCGACCATCCCGAGGCGCCGTCAACGAAACCCCGCGCCGATGGTCTCGCCCGTGGCGGGACCATCGGCGGCGCGCAGGGCGACGTCCGGGGCCCGGTCGTACCCTTTGCCGGAGATGGTCAGGATCGCGCTCGGCCAGGTGAACACCACCGTCGGCGACCTCGACGGGAACGCCTCGCTGATGGCTGCCTGGGCCGCGAAGGCGACCGACGCCGGCGCCGACCTCGTGTGCTTCCCCGAGCTCGCGATCACCGGCTACCCGCCGGAGGACCTCGTCCTGCGGCCCGAGTTCGTCCGGGACAACCTGCGGGCCCTCGACGACCTCGCGAAGGTCGCTGCCGGTGGATGCGCCGTGCTGGTCGGCTTCGTCGACCGAACCGACCGCGGCCTGCACAACGCCGCCGCCCTGCTCGCCGGCGGCGAGGTCGTCGCGAGGTATCACAAGGTCAAGCTGCCGAACTACGGCGTGTTCGACGAGGCGCGGACGTTCGTTCCCGGGGACGCCGCCTGCCCGGTCCGCTTGGCGTCGTCGGCGCTCGGGCTGTCGGTGTGCGAGGACGCCTGGTGGCCGGGACGGCCGTGGACCGACTACGAACGAATTCGAACGGCCGTGATCCCGAACATCAACGCGTCCCCGCACCACACATGGAAGACGGCCGAACGCCTCGAGGTCGTCCGGGACCGGGCCAAGGAGACCGGCGCCTGGATCGTGTACGTCAACGCGGTCGGCGGGCAGGACGAGCTGGTGTTCGACGGCGGGTCGATGGTCGTGGCGCCCGACGGCACGCTCGCCTGGCACGCCGCCACGTTCGAGGAGGACCTGCTGGTCGTCGACCTCGACGTGGACGCCGTCCCGGACTCGTATCCGGGGCCCGCGGTCGACGGCGCGACGGCGACGAAGCCGCCGCTCCCCGACCCCCACCGCCCGGACTGGCCGGAGGGCCCGGAGGAGGTGTACCAGGCGCTGCTACTCGGGCTCGGCGACTACGTCCGCAAGAACGGGTTCGCCGAGGTGGTGCTGGGGCTGTCCGGCGGGATCGACTCGGCCCTGGTGGCGACGCTCGCCGTCGACGCGCTCGGCCCGGACGCCGTGCGGGCGCTGGCCATGCCGTCGCCCTTCTCCTCGGAGGGCAGCGTCGCCGATGCCCGGGAGCTGGCCGACCGGCAGGGCATCCGGCTGGACGTCGTTCGGATCGACGAGGTCTTCGCGGCCTATCGCGACGCGCTGCGACCGTTGTTCCAGGGCACGGAGGAGGGCGTCGCCGAGGAGAACCTCCAGGCCCGCATCCGGGGCAACCTGCTGATGGCCCTCTCGAACAAGTTCGGCTCACTGGTCCTCGCCACCGGGAACAAGAGCGAGATGGCGGTGGGGTACTCGACGTTGTACGGCGACCTCGCCGGGGGGTTCGCGCCGATCAAGGACGTCCCGAAGACGCTGGTGTACGAGGTGTGCAGGTGGCGGGACGAACAGGCGCTGCGCAACGGGGAGCGGGAGCCCATTCCCCAGGCGATCGTGGACAAGCCGCCGTCGGCCGAGCTTCGCCCCGGCCAGGTCGACACGGACTCGCTCCCGCCATACGACGAGCTCGATCCGGTCATCGAGGCGTACGTCGAGGACGACCGGTCGCCGGAGGATCTCGTTGCCGAGGGCGCGGACCCCGCGGTCGTCGACCGGATAGTCGGGATGATCGACCGCGCCGAGTACAAGCGACGTCAGGCCCCGCCGGGGGTGAAGATCACGCCGAAGGCGTTCGGCCGGGACCGCCGTCTCCCGATCACCAACCGCTACCGCCGGACGCCGGGCGCCCCGGAGGGCGCGGGCGGCCCGACGTCCACCCGGGA
Source organism: uncultured Actinomycetes bacterium (assembly GCA_963772375.1). Classification (GTDB taxonomy): domain Bacteria; phylum Actinomycetota; class UBA4738; order UBA4738; family JACQTL01; genus DATBHM01. Next base: position 1,466,911 of record CAVYXG010000005.1, on the reverse strand, counting down.
CACCTGACGGCGGGCCTCACCCGGCCAGCAGGATTCCCTATGCTCTGAGGGCCCTGGGGCCGGTAGCTCAGGGGTAGAGCAGGGGGCTTTTAACCCTCGTGTCGCAGGTTCGAAGCCTGCCCGGCCCTCGACGTTCTGGCCCTCGCCGTTCCGACCTCTCGCCGTTCAGGCCTTGCAGTTGCCTTCGCGGTCGACCCCGTCGATCGCCGGAACGCACACCGTGCGATGCCCCGGGTGCCCCATGATGATCACGCGCCGCAGCGCGGTGTCGTTCGTCGTCGACTGCTCGTACAGCTGCCCGAGCGGGTTCACCTGGACCGAGACGTAGTACGTACCGTTCTGGAGGCCGGTGATGTCGAACGCCTGCCCGCCCACGCTCTGGAGGTAGGTGTCGCCCCACCCGAGCGGCATGCTCTCGCGCACCCACACCGACGTGGGCGAGCCGCAGTTTCCGGCGAACCCGAAGATGTCGGGGATCGCGGCCGCGCCGGGGATCGTGAGGTCGATCGCGTCGGTCGGGGCGATGCAGAACGACTGCTTGTGGCTCCGCACGGCCAGCGACCTGTCCCTGTTCAGCAGGGAGTACCGGGCGAACTGCTCGAAGTGCCAGTGGTCGTGCCCGTGCCGGGTGTCGAACTCGAACGTCCCCACCGGAGCCTTCCCGACGACCTGGCCGTCCTTGGAGAAGTACTGGTACGCGTCCATGGTGTTCGAGTTGTGCCGGCGGAACCCCTGGACGTCGAGGCTCGACCCGCCGCCCACCCACTCGGTCGCGCCGAACGCCAGGAAGTCCTTGTCGCCGTGGTGGAAGGTCGAGATGCCGAACGCCGGCAGCGCGTTGAGGTCGGGCAGGTACTGCGTCGCCGGCGGCCCGGAGTCCGCCACGGCGGGGAGCTGCGGCAGCCCGCGGCCGCGGGCCCCGCTCGGCGTGCCACCACCGGGGCAGATGTCGCGACAGCCCTGCGACCCGGTCTTCACGGTGAGCCCCACGGTCGCCACCGAGCGCGCCGGATCCATGTCGAACATCCCCACGTACCTGTCCGAGACGGCAACCTCGATCTGGTACGTGCCGTTCGGCAGCTTCAGCCGGAGCCCGTCGCCGAAGATGGGGCCGGGCCCGACGAAGAAGCCGCTCGACGACAGCGCGCTGGCGGCCCATCCGTGGTCGATGCCCCACAGGTTGCCCTGGAGGAACGGGTTGAACGTCACTCCGCAGAACGCCGGGAAGGTTGGTTGCGGCGGGGAGTCGGGCTTGACGCGCTGGGGAGCGTAGGAGTTCGGGCAGAACGGCCGCACTTCGCGGTGGACGACCTTGCCCTTTGCATCGTGGACCGCGACGTGGAAGAAGCCCCGGAGCCCGCTCCACCCCTTGAGCGCGTCCGAGGGTAGGGTCCGCGTGTGCGTGCCCGTCGAGTCGGTCCACACCTGGGTGAGAGCGATCGGGCCGCCGATGGACGACCTGCGGAGCTCCAGCTCGAACGCCCCGCCCTCGGGGGACACCAGGACCCCGGGATCGACGAAGAACCGCGAGTCACCGGGACGTGCGACCACGACGCGCGACTCGGCGGTGAGCAGCCGGAGCGTCGGTCTGCCGGTCGCCGCCACGGCGGCCGTCGGGGCGAGCGCCGCGGCCATGAGCAGCGCGGAGATGGCGAACGGCGTCGCGCGCCGGAAGGTTCGAATCGCGTGCATGTCGGCCCCCCCAGGCTGGATTGTCCAAAGGTGCGACGGCGAGGAGCAGTCACCGGTTCCACACTGTCGCACGGATGAATCGGAATATCCCGAGGCGGGATCAGCCCACGGATCGCCGGCCGGTCACACCTGGTGGCGGAGCAGCCCGGCGCCACGTTCGACGACGCGCCGGAGAACCGCACGGTCCCGCCACCGCCCCGGTTCGACCAACTCGCTCCGGCGAAGGTCCTCGTCGAACTGGCGGTCGAGCACCCGGACGAGCTCCGGGTCGAACGCCACCAGGTTGATCTCCTCGTCGAGTTCCTTCGATCGCGCGTTCAGGTTGGCCGAGCCGATGTTCGCGATCACGGCGTCCACGGTCATGATCTTGGCGTGGAGCATGGACGGCTGGAACTCCCAGATCTTCGCCCCGCACGCCAGCAGTGGTTCGTACGAAGCCTCGCCCGCCAGCTGCACGAACCGCTTGTCGGCGTGCGGCCCCGGCAGCAGGATCTCGACACCCACGCCACGCTCGGCCGCCTCGCACAGCCGCTCCGTCAGCTGCGTGTCCGGCACGAAGTACGCGGTGACGATCCGGACCCGTTCCTCCGCGAGCTGCAGCAGCGCCAAGAACAGCGTGTTGATGTCGCTCGCGCCGGCCTCCGACGCACCGCGAACCGCCTGCACGATGGTCGAACCGGGCTGCGGCTGGTCGGGGAACCGGTCCACTGAGGCCTCGAACAGGCCGTCGTCGGCCTCAATCCAGTTGTCGAGGAACGCGGCCCGCAGCCCGTCGACCGCCGGGCCTCGCACGCGGAAGTGCGTGTCGCGCCATTCGCCCTCGTTGCGGGCGTCGCCCGACCACTCGTCGGCGATGCCGACCCCGCCCGTGAACCCGATCGATTCGTCGACGATCACGACCTTGCGATGGGTGCGGTGGTTCATCCGGTGCACCTGCATCCGGGTCAGGGGTCGGAACCACCGGATCCGGACGCCCGCCTCCTCCATGGAGGACACGAGGTCGTGGTCGATCGGGTGGGCGCCCCAGGCGTCGAGGAGCACGCGCACCCGGACACCGGCGCGGGCCCGTTCGGACAGAGCCTCGGCGAACTCCGTCCCCACGTCGCCCCGCCAGTAGACGAACGTCAGGAAGTCGATGGTGTTCTCTGCGCCGCGGATCGCGTCGAGCATCGCGGGGAAGATCTCGCGGCCGTTGCGGAGGACGTCGACCTCGTTGCCCTCCGTCGCCGGCACGCCGAGGATCCCCTCGAGTGCACGTCGGAACCGCGCGATCCGCTGCGTCGTGTCCGGGCCGGCGGTGTCGGTCAGCGTCACTGACGTCACGACGCCCGTGCGACGGTTGGCAAGCTCGCGGTGGTCGTCCTGGGATCGGATTCGACGGCCTTCCGCTCGCTGAGCGGCTCGGCGGCGCCGGCACGCACCGCCTCGAGCTGCGCCGACAGCGCGGCGCCGTACAGGAACCCCGCCGACGCGAAGTACCCCCAGAACGCCAGCGCGATCACGCCGGCGAGCGGTCCGTACGTCGCACCGAACGTGGTGCTGAACTGGAAGAACAGGTTCAGCGCGAGGGTCACGAGGGCCACCATCCCGACACCGGCGAGGGCCCCGAGTGAGAGCCACGACCAAGCCGGCTGGTGGCGCCGGGGCGACCACCGCATGATCATCGCGCTCGAGGCGATCAGCAGGCCGATGCCGACCGGCCACCGGCCGACGTTCCAGATCGTGGCGGCTGTGCTTCCCGCGAACGAGGAGGCGATGGCGTCGCCCAGCCCCAGCGCCGCGAATCCGAGCAGCCCGAGCAGCCCGGCGGAGATCGTCAGCAGGAATGCCTGCCCGTACTTCGCGGCTGCCTGCCGGTCTCGTTCGATCCCGTAGATGCGGTTGAGGGCGCGCTCCATCTGGCCCATCAGCGTCGTGCCGGTCACCACCGCACCGATCGTGCCGACCGCGATCGCGATCCACTGCCCGGACGAGCTGGCCTGGTGCGCCTGGCGCACCGCCTGGGTGAGCACCCGCCCCGCCGGACCCGGCACGAGCGAGTGGAGGGCGCTCACGATGCCCCTGCTGAACTTCCCGCTGCCCATCGCGCTCGCGATTCCCACCGCGCCGATCACGACCTGCACGAACACGAGGATCACGAGGAACCCCATGGACCGCGCGTGGCTGAACCCGTCGGACATCCGCAGCCGCGTGAACGCGTCCTTCGCAAGCGCGGAGCGGCTGGTGTGCTCCAGCGTCTTCTTCGCGTCGTCGCCGGTGAGTTCCCAGGTCTCGGGAACCGGGTTGGCCGTGCTCATGATTCGTCCTTCCTCTCGGGTACACAGACCGTGATCGCCGCGGGCTTCACGCGGATCTTGAGCCGCTTCGCGGGGGACCGGTCGCCGCCGTCCAGCTCGTAGGGGGCCTTCCGGTGGAGCCGGACGTCGATCTTCCTCGCGGTGGTCGTCCGGACGAACGGCGACGTGTGGGCCGAGCCCACCGCCGTCTTCGAGATCGTCCTGGCCCAGTCCAGCAGGCTCTTCGCGGTGACGACGGCGACGTTCAGGCGGCCGTCGTCGGGCCGGGCCTCGGGGAAGGCGGCGATCCCGCCGATGACCTCGCCCAGGTTCCCCACGAGCACGCAGGTCGCCTTGCCGTCGAACCACCGCCGGCCGTCGACCTCGACGCGCGTCCTGACGGGATCGCGCCGGACGGCCCGAACGCCGGTCAGGACGTAGGCCAGCCGGCCGAAACGGTCCTTCAGGCCACCGTCGGCGTCGCGGATCATGGACGCGTCGAACCCAGTCCCGGCCATCACGGCGAACCGCTCCCCGTTGATCGAGCCGATGTCGAGGGTCCGGCGGTCCCCGTGGAGCCCGATGTGCACCGCCCGCTCCAGGTCCTTCGGGATGCCGAGGTTCGACGCGAACAGGTTGGCCGTTCCGGCGGGGAGGATGGCGAGGGTGACCGGCGCCATCCGGACGGCGTCGATGCAACGCTGCACCATGCCGTCGCCGCCCCACACGAACAGCAGGTCGACGCCGTCCGCGATCAGCTCGTCCACGTGCTTCGGGGCGAACTTGCTCTTGGGGACCTCGCGCCAGGCCGGGTCGACGCCGTGGCGTCGGAGCGTCTCCCGCAGCGCGTCGAGCCCGCCGCCGAGCGTCTTCTTCTGGTGCGCGACGACGCCGACCGAGGTCACGAGGCCATCCCCAGGTTGGTCTCGGACCGGGGCAGCGGCACGGGTTCTCGTGCGCGCGCCTCCGCGGCCGCGACGGCCGACCGGGTGGCGAGGAGCGCGACCACCAGCGCAGCGCACCCCAGCATCACGCTGCCGAGCACGTCCGTGAGGTGGTGCATCCCCCGGTACAGGCGAGAGAGGCCGACGAAGACCGGCACCGCAACCGCGACGATCCAGACGACCGTTCTCACCGCCGTGGACCGGACCAGCGACCAGATCACGACGGCGAGGCCGACGTACAGGACGATCGACGCCGCGGTGTGTCCCGACGGATAGCTGGACGTCGCCGGAGTCGCGTCCAGTCGTGGCACGTCTGGGCGGTGGCGATCGACGAACAGGGTCGCGGTCAGGAAGACTGTGAACTCGACGGTCAGGGCACAGACGAGGAACCCGATCTGGCGCCAGTGCCTCCCGATGGCGAGGACGACGACGGCAAGGGCGGCCACGCCGAGCACGACCACGGTCGAACCAAGATCGGAGCCGATGGCGGAGGCGGTGTCGAGCGACGGTGTCCGCTGCCCGACGAACCACCTGCTGACGCTCCCGTCGAACCCGCCAACACCGGCCGGGAGCAGCACGTGCGTGAGCAGCAAACCGAGGCCGACCATCACGGCGGCTAGGACCACAACGCCCCCCAGCCACACGGCCAGCCCGGCCACGATCGGACGACGGGCCCGCATCCGGGTGCCAACCCGGCGGGTGAGCGTCCCTTCCGCAGGCGTGAACACGGGGTCGGCGTCGTCATTCCTCATCGATCCCTCCTCCCGCGGGCCTCCCGTTGATTCCCTGCAGGGGGTTGGGAATAAACGCGGTTTTCCTCCGCGGAGGCGGGGTACACGCGCAGGAGGCGGGACCGCCGCCCGCCCGACCTGATCGACGAAGGAGCGAACGTGCTGGAGCTGGCGTTCCTGGCCGCGGTCAGCCTCGTCGTCGGCGTCGCCTGGACGCTCGTGGTGCGCGCCGTCCCGCATGGGGACCCCGCGGAGCGGATGAGCCGGCGCATCGGCGAACAGCTGGGCGGTCGCCGGGACGTACGCAGGATGCTCCGGGCGCGTCTCGATCCCGGGGCGGCGACCGGACTCGGGCTGAGCCTCGCCCTGTTGGCCGCGGCGGCTGCGGGGGTCGTGTTCGGCGTGCTCATCGTGATGATCCGTCAGGGCGACGGCGTCGTGAACGTCGACGTCGCGGTCACGCGATGGGCGGCCGCCAATGCGACGAGCCTGTCGCTCACCGTGGTCGGGTGGATCACGCGGGCCGGCAACACGATCGTCATCGTGGTCGTCGCGCTCGCGACCGCGGCCTTCGCCGTGCGCCGATGGCACCGATGGAGCCCGGCCCTGTTTCTGGTGGTGGTCGTGGTTGGTCAGTTCGTCCTGTCGAACGTCGTCAAGGCCGCGGTCGGGAGGATCCGCCCCGACGCGCCGCCGTTCCACGTGCTGGCCGGCCCGTCGTTCCCGAGCGGCCACGCCACGGCCGCGGCGGCCACGTGGGCAGCGATCGCCCTCGTCCTCGGCCGGGGGGCCCGGGTCCCGCGGCGCGCCGTCCTCGCCGGGGCCGCGGCGGCCATCGCGGCCGCCGTGGCCTGCTCCAGGGTGTTCCTCGGCGCGCACTGGACGTCGGACGTGGTGGGCGGGCTGATCCTGGGGTGGACGTGGTTCGCGGTGTGCGCGGTGGCGTTCGGCGGCAGGATCCTGCGGCTCGGCATCCCGGCCGAGGCGGCTGCGCGCGGCGGGCCCGCCGCGGAGCGCGTCCGGCGATCGGCCGCCTGACGCGCCGCTACCCTCTCGGCAGCGATGGAACGGCGTGCGTTCGGCAGGACCGGGGTGGAGATCCCGGTGATCGGCCTCGGAACGTGGCAGGTGTTCGACGTCCCGGACCGGCTGCAGGACGCGGCCGACGACGTCGTTGAGGCGGCGTTCGCCGGCGGCACGCGACTCGTCGACTCCTCGCCCATGTACGGCAGGTCCGAACGGATCCTCGGCCGGGCGCTCGACGGGCGCCGGCCCGAGGCCCTCGTCGCCACGAAGATCTGGACGCCCTCGGTCGAGGAGGGCCGGCGACAGTTCGACGAGCAGCTGGCGTTCTTCGGTGGGCGGGTCGACGTGGAGCAGGTCCACAACCTGGTCGCCTGGCGCCCGCACCTCGACTGGATGGAACGTGAACGCGCCGCCGGACGGATCGGGCTGCTCGGCGCGACCCACTACAGCGCGGCCGCGTTCGGCGAGCTCGAGGAGGTCATGCGCTCCGGACGCATCCAGGCCATCCAGGTCCCGTTCAACCCCGCCGAGCGCGACGTCGAACGGCGCGTCCTGCCCCTCGCCGAGGAGCTGGGGCTCGGCGTCATCGCCATGCGTCCGCTCGGCGCCGGGCATCTCCTCCCGGGTCCGCCTGCGGAGCGGCTGGCGCAGCTCGGCGTGGCGTCGTGGGCCGAGGCGCTGTTGCGGTGGTGCCTCTCCGACCGGCGGATCCACGTGGCGATCCCGGCGACGTCCAGCCCCGGCCACGCCCGGTCGAACGCGGCAGCCGGCGACGGGCCGTGGTTCGAGGACGACCGGCGCGAGGAGGTTGCCCGGCTGGCTCGTGGTCGATGAGGATGTCGGCGGCGGGTGCTACCGTCCGGCGCGAGGGGGACGGGGTGCGGCACGGCGAGATCGTCGATCAACGCAGTCGCCGCTGGCGGGTGGAGATTCCGGAGAGCAGGGCCGAACGCCGGCGGGGGCTCCTCAGACGCAACGGCCTCGAGCCCGGGACGGGGATGCTCTTCGAGCGGGCTGGCTCGGTCCACACCATCGGGATGCGGTTCCCGATCGACGCGGTGTTCCTGGGCCGCGCGGACCGGGAGGGACGCCGGGTGGTCCGGCGGGTGCGAACGATGCCGCCGGGGCGGATTGCGATGCTCCCCGGACCGGGCGTGCGGGCCGTGCTGGAGCTCCCTGCGGGGTCGGACGTCCGGGTCGGCGACGCTATACTCTGTCGGCTGCCCACAGCGGGGAGCGATGCACGTGCCCCCATCGTCTAGCGGCCTAGGATTCCACCCTTTCAAGGTGGCGGCACGGGTTCGAATCCCGTTGGGGGTACCCGTCGTCGGCCGGGGCGGTGCCGGGCGGCGCGGCAACACACATATGGTCCCGTGGAGCAGCCTGGCCGTGCTCGCCACCCTGTCAAGGTGGAGGTCGCGGGTTCGAATCCCGTCGGGACCGCGGAACGGACGCCCCGTGCCCACGCTCGCCCGGCAGCGAGCGCGGGCGCGGGGCGTGTTCGGAACCTGACGGCTTCGCGGGCGAGCCCGGCCGTCGTCGGGCGAGGTAGCTCAGTTGGTAGAGCACGCGGCTGAAAACCGCGGTGTCGGCGGTTCGATCCCGTCCCTCGCCACCCAGTCGCCGTTCCCGGCGACCCCCCTTGGCGAGGAACGCTCCGCCCGGAGCGTCAAGACCTCGAGTTCGATCCCTCGATCAGCCCGCGGATCTCGGACTCGCGGTACCGGCGGTGACCGCCGAGGGTCCTGATCGAGGACAGCTTCCCCGCCTTGGCCCACCGGGTCACGGTCTTGGGGTCGACCCGGAACATGGACGCGACCTCGGCAGGTGTCAGGAGTCGCTCGGTGTCCTCCTGGACCTTGGTCATCGTTCCCCCCCTTCGTCGTCGGTCCTTCGATTCACCATGGTGTTGTGGCTGCTTGTATCGCTATCTGCGCAGATTATGGGGGTCCGGGATGCACCGGGCAAGGGACAAAACGGCACATTGCCGCCCGCGCCCATTGGACGGCGAGGCGCCGGACGCGCACGGCTTCAGTTCAGGGACTCGTGGCTCCGCACCTCGGCCCACCGGTTGGACACCGTCTGGTACAGCTCCACGGCCCTGGCCAGGTCACCCTCCGACAGGGACCGCACCGACTCCTGCACCTCCTGGGCGCTGTGGTCGTTGTCGAGCTCGTCCCAGCTGAACAGCGCCGACACGCCGTCGTAGTCGAGCTCGAGCACGGATCGGGGGTCGAACGCCGCCAGCCATCGGGACAGGTCCCCCGCGAGGTCGGCGAGCGGGGACAGCTCGGACCGGCGGAGCGCCACCAGCGCCACCTCGGCCCGCTTCCGGGCCCTGGTCACGTCGGTGCGGTACAGCAGGCGGTACCCGAACTCAGGATCCTCCACGAGAACGCGCTCCTCGCCGTCGACCAGCGCGAACCACCGGATGGGCACGTGCCAGGGGCTCTGGAGGAGGAACGGCACCGCGGCCGGGCCACGGCGGCGCAGGCGGGCCAGCTCGCGCGCAGCTCGCCGGGCCTCGGACTCCGGGACGAACGCGTCGACCATCTCCGGCGCCGTCGACTCCCGGAGCGACAGGAGGCTCGCCAGCTCCCGGAGGCGGGTACGCCAGGGACAGACGAACACCTCGCCGTCCACGGTCCGGATGTCCGCGTGGTCTCCCTCGGCGGAGGAGAGCAAACCGATCCGGCCCTCGGGAACGGTCGGCCGCTCCCGGTAGATGGGCCGAAGCGGCGGAGTCCGGCCCCCCGCCATGATGTAGCGCTCCCAGTGAGCCCGTTCGTGCGTGGGGAACGCCGCGAGCGGCTGGAACACGCGCAGGTACGCGCAGGGGAACATCGCGAGCGGGATTCTATCCCCCGGCTCCACGAGCTTCGGAAGCCCGGTCCCGCGTGGCGACGCCCCGCCAGAAGGCCGGAACGGGCCCGATGCTATAGTCGATTTCCCGCGATCAGGAGGGTGACCACGGTGACGTCCCGCATGCACGCCGCCCGCCGGAGCGGGGGCCGCTGATGGGGGTCTTCTCGGCGCTGGGGGACGAATTCGAGGAGGTCGTGTTCTTCCACGACCGGCCCTCCCGGCTCCGGGCCATCGTCGCCATCCACTCCACGCAGCTCGGGCCGGCGCTCGGCGGGACGCGCTTCTATCCATACCGGAGCGAGGAGGACGCGTTGCACGACGTGCTCCGCCTGGCCCGGGGGATGACGTTCAAGGCAGCCGCGGCCGGGCTCGACCTCGGCGGGGGCAAGGCCGTCATCATCGGCGACCCCCACCGGCTCGGGTCCGAGGAGCTGTTCCGGGCCTACGGGCGGTTCCTCGACACGCTGGGGGGGCGCTACATCACGGCCGAGGACGTGGGGACCACCGGCGACGACATGGACATGGTTCGCCGCGAGACCCGTAGCGTGGTCGGCGTGTCGCCTGCGCTGGGCGGTTCCGGCGACCCGTCCCCCGTGACCGCGTGGGGCGTGTACCAGGGCCTCATCGCGTGCGCAGAGGAGGCCTGGAAGGATCCATCCCTGGCCGGAAGGAAGGTCGCCGTCCAGGGTGTCGGCAAGGTCGGGTACTGGCTGGTGAAGCACCTGCGCGACGCCGGCGCCGAGATCGTCGTCTCGGACGTGGACGTCGACGCGGTGGCCCGTGCTGTGCGGGAGTTCGACGTGGAGACAGCCGACCCCGACAAGATCCACGCCGCCGAGTGCGACATCTTCGCGCCGTGCGCACTGGGCGGGATCATCCGCGACGACACGCTGCCGGAGCTGAAGTGCCGCGTGGTGGCCGGCTCCGCGAACAACCAACTGGAGCGCAAGGAGCACGGCGAGGCCCTGCAGCAGATGGGCCTGCTGTACGCGCCGGACTACGTGATCAACGCGGGCGGCCTGATCAACGTGGCCGACGAGCTCCGCGGCTACGACCGCGACCGGGCCATGGCCAAGGTCGAGGGCATCTACCGGACGCTGCGCGAGGTGTTCCTCGTGTCGCGGGAACGGGGCGTCTCGACCGCGAGGGCCGCCGACGCCGTGGCGCAGGCCCGCATCGACCGGGTCGGGCGGCTGCGCCGATACTGGGTGCCCGGGCGTTCGGCCGCCGGACCCCGCGCCGTCTGGTGAGCGACCCGACCCGCGCCCAGAAGGCGGTGACCCGCTCCGCCGACCCCGACGAGCCGTACCGCGTGCTGCCTCCCGACGGCGCCGGCGAGCCGCTGGTCGCGCCGGCCGATCTCGGCCTGAAGGACGAGGATCTCCGCGAGCTGTACCGGCTGCTGGTGCGGGTGCGGCGTGCCGACGTCGAGGCCACCGCGCTCCAGCGCCAGGGTCAGCTCGCCGTGTACCCGCCGCTGATCGGCCAGGAGGCAGCCCAGGTGGGATCGGCGTTCGCCGTGCAGCCGGGCGACTACCTGTTCCCGTCGTACCGCGAGCTGGGCGCGGCGGTCGTGCGCGGCGTCGACCTCGTCGAGTACCTCCACTTCTACCGGGCCACCTGGCACGGCGGGACCTACGACGCGAACGAGCACCGGTTCGGGCACGTGAGCGTCCCGGTGGGATCGCAGGCACTGCACGCAGTCGGGTGGGCGATGGGCGCACGGAAGGACGGCCGGCCGGACATCGCCGTGGCGTACTTCGGCGACGGCGCCACGTCCGAGGGCGACCTCCACGAGGCCTGGAACTACGCGGCGGTGTTCCGTTCTCCGGTGGTGTTCTTCTGCCAGAACAACCAGTGGGCCATCTCCGTGCCGCTCGCGCAGCAGACGGTTGCCCCGATCTGGCGGAAGGCCGGGGCGTACGGGTTCCCCGGCGTGTGCGTCGACGGCAACGACGTCCTCGCCGTGTACCAGGTGACGAAGGAGGCGGCCGAACGGGCCCGGACCGACGGCGTCCCGACGCTGATCGAGGCGCTCACCTACCGGCTGGGACCGCACTCGACCGCGGACGACGCCGGTCGGTACCAGCCGAAGGAGGAGGTCGAGGCGTGGCGGGCGAGGGACCCGCTCGCCCGATACGAGCGGTTCCTCCGCGACCGGGGTCTCGCCGACGACGCGTTCGTCGAGTCGACCGAGGCCGACGCCAAGGCGTTCGGCCGACGCGTCCGGAACGGTGTGATCGCGTCCGGCCCCCGGCCGCTGCCGGAGCTGTTCGAGTGGGTGTTCGACGAGCTGCCGCCCGCCCTCGCCCGGCAGCGCGACGAGCTGCTCCGCGAGGCGCGCCCCGGGGGGGAGGCCTGAGGTGGCCGAGGTCACGATGGTCCAGGCCCTGAACCGGGCCCTGCGCGACTCGCTGGCCGACGACGACCGCACCCTGCTGTTCGGCGAGGACGTCGCGAAGCTGGGCGGCGTGTTCCGGGTGACGGACGGGCTGGCGGACGAGTTCGGCGCGGAGCGCGTGTTCGACACCCCGCTCGCGGAGGCCGGGATCGCCGGGGTCGCGGTGGGGCTCGCCATCGCCGGGTGGAAGCCCGTGGTCGAGATGCAGTTCGACGGGTTCTCCTATCCGGCGCTCGACCAGGTGATCAGCCACGTGGCCAAGTACCGGAACCGCTCTCGGGGCCGACAGCCGATGCCGATGGTGATCCGCATGCCCTTCGCCGGCGGGTACGGCGGCGCCGAGCACCACAATGACTCCCCGGAGACGTACTACGCGCACACCGCCGGGCTGAAGGTGGTCGTCCCCTCGACGCCGCTCGACGCGTACGCGCTGCTTCGGGCCTCGGTGGCCGACCCCGACCCGGTCGTGTTCCTGGAGCCGAAGAGCCGCTACTGGTCGAAGGAGCAGGGCGACCTCCCGGCGACCGGCGAGCCCATCGGGCGGGCCAGGGTGGTCCGTGACGGCAGTTCCTGCACGGTGGTCTCGTTCGGCGCGATGGTGGCGCGATCGCTCTCGGCGGCCGCCCGGCTCGCCGACGAGGGCATCGACTGCCGGGTGCTGGACCTGCGGTCGCTCGTGCCCCTCGACGTGGAGGCGCTGGGGGCGGCGGTCCGCGCGACGGGTCGCGCCGTGGTCGTGCACGAGGCTCCCCTCACCCTTGGATTCGGGGCGGAGGTGGCGGCCCGGATCATGGAGGAGGCCTTCGACCATCTCGAGGCCCCGGTCGCCCGGGTGGCCGGCTACGACATCCCCTACCCGCCTGCGACGCTCGAGGAGCACTACGTTCCCTCGGCGGAACGGATCGTCCGCGCTGTCCGGCGGACCGTGGAGTACTGATGGCCGAACGCGTCTTCGTCCTGCCCGACCTCGGCGAGGGCCTCGAGGAGGCCGAGGTCGTGCAGTGGCTCGTCGCCGAGGGCGACACGGTCGAGCTCAACCAGCCCCTCGTCGAGGTGAACACCGCGAAGGCCCTGGTCGAGATCCCGTCGCCGTTCGACGGGCGGATCGCCGCGCTCCACGCTGAGGCCGGAGCGGTGGTTGCGGTCGGGTCGCCGTTCGTGACGTTCGAGGTGGATTCCGCCGACGGGGCGGAGGCGCCGGCCGGGGCGCAGGCCGGCGTCCAGGCCTCGATGGAGACATCGCCACAGGACGCGGGAGCGGAGGCACCGGGACCGGCCGACGGCGAGCCCGGCGCGAACGGCGTCGGCCCGCGGCGTCGGGCGGTGCTGGTCGGCTACGGCGTCGCCGAGGAGGAGGACGAGGGGGCCGATCCCGCTCCGGCCCCGCCGGCACGGCCCGGTCCCGTCCCCGCCACCCCACCGGTCCGCCGGCTGGCGAAGGACCTCGGCGTCGATCTCGCGGCCGTGGCGGGTTCCGGCCCGGACGGCCGCGTCACCCGGGGGGACGTCGAACGCGCCGCCACGGCCGGCCCCGCGCCGACGTGGACGGGGGGCGACGTCGAGCGCATCCCGGTGCGGGGTGTTCGCCGCCTGGTCGCGGAGAAGATGGCCCGGTCGGTCCGGGAGATCCCGCACGTCACGACGTTCCTCACGGTGGACTGCTCACAGCTCTCGGCGTTCCGCGAGGAGATGGAACGTCGGAACGGCCGCCGGGTCAGTCCGCTCGCGGTCGTGGTGCGCGCGCTGGTCGAGGTGGTGGGCCGCCATCCCCTGCTGAACGCGTCGTTCGACCACCAGGCGAGCGAGATCGTCGTCCACCGGGCCGTCCACGTCGGCGTCGCCACCGACACCGAGCGCGGCCTGATGGTTCCCGTCGTCCGGGACGCGACGTCCAAGGGGATCCTCGCCATGGCCGACGAGATCGCGCGCCTGTCGAACGCCGCGCGCGACGGTTCGATCGGTCCGGACGCGATGGGCGGCAGCACGATCACCGTCTCCAACGTCGGGACCTTCGGCGCGGAGTACGGGACACCCATCATCAACCACCCGGAGTCCGCGATCTTGGCGACCGGCGTCATCGAGCCTCGGGCGCTGGTCGTGGACGGCGAGGTGGTGGCGCGACCGGCGATGACCATGTCCTTGTCGTTCGACCACCGGCTGTTGGACGGGGCGCAGGCCGGGCGCGCGATGCGGGACCTGGCCGACCTTCTGGAGAGCCCGTTCGAGCTGGGACGGCTCCCTCGATGACGGCCGCCGGGTGTCGCCGATGAGGATCGTGTCGCTCCTGCCGTCGGCGACCGAGATCGTCTACGCGCTCGGGCTGGGCGACGACCTCATGGCGGTCACCGACGAGTGCGACTACCCGGAGGAGGCCACGAAGAAGCCGGTCGTGTCCCGGAGCGCCCTCCCCACCGGGCGGCCGCTCTCCAGCCGGGAGATCGACGATGCGGTCCGCGAGCGGATGGGCCAGCAACGCCCGCTCTACCTCCTCGACCGCGCGCTGATCCAGCGCATCCAGCCCGACGTGATCATCGCCCAGGACCTGTGCCGAGTGTGCGCCGTCCCGTCCGGCCAGGTGCAGGAGGCGCTCGAAGAGCTCGGCGTCGACGCGCAGGTGCTGTCGCTCGATCCCAACACCCTCGACGAGGTGATCGGGTCGATCGTGACGGCCGGGAAGGTACTCGGCCCCGAGGAGCGCGCCCGCGAGATCGCGGCCGACCTCCGGGCTCGCGTCGACGCCGTCAGGCGAACCGCGCTCCGGCTGCCGTCGATCCGCGTGCTGGCGCTCGAGTGGTCCGATCCGCCATTCGCCGGCGGCCACTGGGTTCCGGACATGGTCGAGGCCGCGGGGGGGACCAACCTCCTCGCAGAGAAGGGACAGGCATCGCGGCAGGTCACGTGGCGCGAGATCGCCGACGCCACGCCGGAGGTCGTCGTGTTCATGCCCTGCGGCTCCTACCTCGAGGAGGCCGAGGAGTGATGCGCTCCGGCTGTACGACAACCCGGACTTCGCGGCGACCCCTGCGGCCCGCGAGGGCAGCGTGTTCGCCGTGGACGCGTCGGCCTACTTCTCCCGGCCCGGGCCCCGCATCGTCGACGGCCTGGAGATCATGGCCTGGGCCGTCCATCCCGACGCCTACCCGGAGCCGCCCGGCGGCGCCATCGTCCGGGTCCGTCGCTAGGCTGGTCGTCGCGATGACCGGGCCACGTCAGAACTTCGTCGCGCCGGGGGACGTCGGACGGCGCGTCTCGTTCCAGTTCGAGCTCCCCAACGGGTTCATCGGAGAGGTCGTGGGGAAGCTCGAGGACTACGACCGGGCCGCGCAGACCTTCATGGTCCGCGATCGCGCCGGGGAGCTGGTCCGCGTCCCGGCCATCCGGGTGCGGTTCGGCCGCGTGGTGTCGTAGGCGCCGACCAACCCGCTGAAGGGCCGGCGACCGGCCGGCCGGTCGGGTGAAGCATCCCGCCGGGGAGCACCGGGCGCCAAGCGCGGATGACCTACGACGGAAGGCCGAGGCGCCGACGATCCTGAGGGCCGATCGATGTCGGACCCTTCGCCCGATGTATCACCCACCTGGGGCTCCTAGGCTCTCTCCATGACGCCGTCCCCCCGGGAATCGACCGCTTCGATGCCGTCGTGTCCCGGCGGCTCGGGATCGCGCCCCTCCAACCCCCCGGAAGTCTCTCGGTGGATCGCGCAACCCCCCGTCTCGGCGTCGTGAGCCGGACGGCAGCCGCGCTCGGCCGGCCGGCGGCCGGCGACGTGGCCGTGCGCGCACCGGCCGTGTCGAACAGGTACCGGCGGATCGGGTACCTCATGATGGGCACGGACGCGATCGCGATCGTCGCCGCGATGCTGTTCGCCTACCGGATCCGGTTCGGCTGGGAGGGCCCGACAACCGCGTTTCTGCTGACGAGCGCGACCGTCGTGCCGCTGTGGATCGGCGTCTTCGCCGCCTACGCCCTGTATGCGATCCACCGCCATGCGTCCAGCGAGGAGTTCCGCCGGATCCTCGCCGCGGTGAGCGTGGGCGTGATGTTCGTCGTGGCGACCTCGCTCTGGTCCGAGGCGGCGCTCTCTGGCGGGTATCTCGTCGTGACCTGGATCCTCGCGATCCTGCTCGTGCTCGTGACGCGCCTCGGGTGGCACCGGTTCATCCGACGTGCCAACGAGGCTGGCGAGCTCACGCTTCGCACACTCATCGTCGGGACGAACGAGGAGGCACAGCGCCTCGCCGAGCAGGTGAGCCCGGAGGGCAGCGGGCTCGACCTGATCGGCCACGTCGAGACGATGACCTCGCAGCCCGGCCTGGATGGCGTGCCCGTGGTGGGCGACCTCGCCGACCTCTCGGAGGTCGCCCGCGCCACCCGGGCCGACTGCGTGTTCGTGGCCTCGTCGGCCGTCCGCGACGAGGACATGCGCCGCGTCACCAAGCTCGCCCGACGAAACGGCGTCGAGGTCCGCGTCTCGGCGAATCTCCCCGAGCTCTCCACCGGACGCCTCTCGATCCAGCCGTTCGCGGGGCTGATGACGCTCTCGCTGCAACCGGTCCGCCTGTCGAGGCCGAAGGCCCTCGTGAAGCGCGCGCTCGACCTCACGCTCTCCATCGGCGCGATCCTGGTCACCGCGCCGCTGTGGTTGGTGACGGCGGTCGCCGTGAAGGTCTCCTCGCACGGACCGGTGTTCTTCCGCCAGATCCGCGTGGGCCGGGGCGGCAAACCGTTCACCGTCTACAAGTTCCGGACGATGACGAACGGCGCCGAGGAGGTTCTGGCCGAGCTGCGGGCATTGAACGAGGCCTCGGGGCCGCTGTTCAAGCTGCGCGACGACCCTCGGGTCACGCGCGCCGGGAGGGTCCTCCGCCGGTGGAGCCTCGACGAGCTTCCCCAGCTCTGGAACGTCGTCCGCGGGGACATGAGTCTGGTGGGCCCGCGGCCGCCGCTTCCGGAGGAGGTCGAGGCCTACGAGCACGACTGGCACTTCGACCGGCTGGAGGTCCTTCCCGGCATCACCGGTCTCTGGCAGGTGAGCGGGCGATCGAATCTGTCGTTCGGCGACTACATGCGGCTCGACCTCTCCTACGTGGAGAACTGGTCGATCGGTTTCGACCTGTTCATCCTGGCCAAGACACTTCCCGCCCTGCTGTCCCGCAAGGGGGCCTGGTAGAGGGGAAGGCCGGCCCGCGCCCAATGCCGAGGGTCCCGCCGTCCGAGGGGACGTCGGGGCCTCGAAGCCGCCGGCCGATCCGGGCGTCACTCCTGCCGACGAGGGGGCGGCAGGAGTGACCGGATCGTCGCGAGCAACTCGTCCATGTCGAACGGCTTCGGAACGAAGGCGTCGACCGAGTAGTCCTCGGCCCGGCGGCGATCCATCTGACTGGCCCGGGCCGAGACGACGATCACCCTCGAGGTGAGGCCGCGACGGCGCACCTCGTGCAGCACCGCCCACCCGTCCATCGCCGGCATCATCAGGTCGAGGAGCATGAGGTCCGGCGTCATCTCCTCGAGCAGCTCCAGCGCGGCCTGTCCGTTGGGCGCGACGAAGGTCTGGTAGCCCTCGAGCTCGAGGTTGAACCGCACCACCCAGACCAGGTCGGCCTCGTCCTCGATCACGAGGATCGACGCCGCGGGCTCCTCCGGCTGGGGGGGCTGCATCTGCGCGCTCCGCTATGGGGTTTCGAGTCCTCCGAGACGAACGCCCTCCGGGTGCGACACGCGCCCAACGACGAGGGCGTCGTGCCCCGCCGCCCGGCTCCGGGCGACGACCTCGGCCGCCAGGTCGGGCCTGACCACGAGCATCATGCCGATTCCCATGTTGAACGTCGACCACAGGTCGTCCGGGGGAATCCCGCCGGCGCGCCCGATGAGCCCGACGATCGCCGGGCGGGTCCACGCTCCCGCGTCGATGTCCGCGCCGAGGCCCGCCGCGAGCGCCCGCGGGAGGTTCTCCGGGATGCCGCCGCCGGTGACGTGGGCGGCGGCTCCGACGAGTCCGGCGCGGGCCAGGCCGGCCACCAGCGGCGCGTAGATCGCAGTGGGCTCGAGCAGCTCGTCGGCCAGCGACCGGCCGCCGAGCTCGTCCGTGTGCCCGTCGAGCTCCAGGCCGGCGCGCGCGATCACGTCGCGGACCAGGCTGTAGCCGTTGGCGTGCAGGCCGGACGCCGCCAGGCCGATCACGGCGTCGCCGTCGTGCACGCGGTGAGGACCCAGACACCGATCGTCCTCCACGATCCCTACACAGAACCCCGCGAGGTCGAACTGGTCCTCGGCCATGATCCCGGGATGCTCGGCCGTCTCCCCGCCGAGGAGCGCGCACCCCGCCATCCGGCATCCCTCCGCCACGCCCTCCACCAGGGCCGCGACCCGCTCCGGCACCACCCTCCCCACGGCCAGGTAGTCGAGGAAGAACAAGGGGTCGGCGCCCGTGCAGGCCACGTCGTCCACGCACATGGCGACGAGGTCGATCCCCACCGTGTCGAGCCGGCCGGCGGCCCGGGCGATCTCGGTCTTCGTTCCCACGCCGTCGGTGGCGGCGACGAGATGGCGTCCTTCACCGAGGTCGAACGACCCGGCGAACCCCCCCACGGTGTCGACCGCCTCCGGCCGCGACGCCCGCCGGGCGACGTCGGCGATCAGGTCGACCGCCCTGGCGGCTGCGTCGAGGTCGACTCCGGCCCGCCGGTACGCCTCGGAGCCGGGGGTCGCTTCCACTACTGCCCGGACGGCTGCTCGAGCAGGAGCTTGGTCGGCTCCCGCTCCGGGATCGGCACCGGATACTCGCCGTCGAAGCAGGCCCGGCAGAACTCGCCGCTCCCGCTCCCCGTGGATTCCACGAGGTCGTCGAGGTCGAGGTATGCAAGCGAGTCGGCGCCCACGAACGCCCTGACCTCCTCGACGGACAGGTCGCTCGCCACGAGCTCCTGCCGCGTCGACATGTCGATGCCGTAGAAGCACGGCCACCGGATCGGCGGCGAGGTGATGCGGACGTGGACCTCGGCCGCGCCCGCCTCGCGGAGGATCTGGATGATCTGCCGCGTGGTGGTCCCCCGGACGATCGAGTCGTCGACGATCACCACGCGCCTGCCCCTCACGGCGTCGGGAATGGGGTTGAGCTTCAGCTTCACGCCCCGCTGGCGAAGCGACGGCGTCGGCTGGATGAACGTCCGCCCGACGTAGCGGTTCTTCATCAGGCCCTCGCCGTACGGGATGCCCGACTCGGCGGCGAACCCCTGCGCGGCCGAGTGACCCGTGTCCGGGACGGGGACCACCACGTCGGCCTCGACCGGCGACTGCCGGGCCAGCCGGCGGCCCATCTCGCCCCGAGCGACGTGGACGGTCCGCCCGTACAGCCGGGAGTCGGCCCGGGCCAGGTAGACGAACTCGAACAGGCACAGCGCCTTCCGTGGCGACTCGGCATAGCGAACGCTGCGCAGCCCCCGGTCGTCGATCATGACCAGCTCGCCGGGTTCGACCTCCCGCACGAACGTCGCGCCTACGATGTCGAGCGCGGCGGTCTCGCTCGCGAAGCAGAACCCGCTCGGCAGCCGCCCGATCGCGAGCGGCCGCAGCCCGTGCGGGTCGCGGGCGCCGTAGACGGTTCGTTCGTCCATGAACAGGAACGAGAACGCCCCTTCCAGGCGCGGGAGGACGCGCAGCGCGGCCTCCTCGATCCCGTCCTCGATGTGCTCGGCCAGCATCGAGGCGACCAGGTCGGAGTCGGTGGTCGAACCGCGGTGGGTCGCCCGGCCGAACTCCTCGGTCAGGCGGCGGGTGTTCACCAGGTTGCCGTTGTGCCCGAGGGCGAGGCCGAGCACGCCGTCGGTCTTGAACGCCGGCTGGGCGTTCTCCCAGGTGGTGGACCCGGTCGTCGAGTACCGCGTGTGCCCGATCCCGAGGTCGCCCTGGAGCGTCGACAGGGTCGCCTCGTCGAACACCTGCGAGACCAGCCCGAGCTCGCGGTAGACGAGGATGTTGCGGAGGTCGGAGACGGCCATGCCGGCCGATTCCTGGCCGCGGTGCTGGAGCGCGAAGAGCCCGAAGTAGATGAGCCGGGAGATGTCCTCGCCCGGCGCCCAGACGCCGAACAGTCCACAGGCTTCCCGCGGGCCCTCGCCTTCGCCCATCGACCGGATGCTAGCACCGGCCTCGACGGCTCCCCCGGAAGTTCCGCCACTTGGTCTCTTGCGCGCCGCCGCGTCCCTCCGGTAGGAAGGCGACCACACTCGTTGTCCCGGTGCGTCCGGTCATCGTCGCCCCCCGGCCGGGCGGATCGCGCCAGGGAGGAAGGTTCGATGAGGCGACGTTCGGGGGGCGGCCTGTTCGCGGCCGGCTCCGGCCGGTGAACGTCCGATCCTCCACGACCAGCCACAACGACGTGGAGTCGCAGCGTTCGGCTCGTCGTCGGAGGCCGGAAGTGCGACGAGGGAGCGTTCGAACTCGAGCCATATCTCCAGGGAGGGATCCATGCAACGACACCGAACGTTGCTCCGCGCGGTCGCCGGGCTCGGAGCCGGCCTGCTCCTCGGGCCGTTGCTTTCGACGGCGGCCCCCGCGTCCGCCGCCCCGATCCACGTGAACTGCCCGCAGGACGACCTCGCCGCCGCCCTGGCGGCCGCGCCCTCTGGCGGGACCGTGCAGGTCAGCGGCACGTGCACCGGGAACTTCACGATCGATCGCAATCTCACCCTCGCGGGCGCGCCGACCGCGAAGCTCGACGGCGGGGGCGTCGGCCGGACGCTCCTGATCTTCGGGTTCCACGACGTGCAACTCCGCCACCTCACCATCACCGGCGGGATCGACGACCGCGGGGGCGGGATCCTGTTCGGGGGTGGACGGCTGACGCTCGACCACGTCCGTGTCTCCGGGAACTCCGCGACCGGCGTCCCGAACCAGGGATTCGGGCACGGGGGTGGCATCGACGTGTCCTCGCCGTCGTTCGTCACGATCACGAACTCCACCATCGCGAACAACCACGTGACCGCGACCGGTACTGCCGGGCGGTTCGCGGACGGCGGCGGCATCTACGCCGAGGGCCAGCTCACGATCGTCGACTCGGTCGTCAACGGGAACACGGCCTCTGCGGCGTCGACGGACAACGCCGGGATCGGCGAGGGCGCCGGCGTGTTCGTGTTCGGGACCTTGTCGATGACCCGGACGAGGATCGCCAACAACGCGGCGGGCGGCCAGGGGGCGGACTTCGCCAGCGCCCGTGGGGCCGGCCTCTTCTGGAGCGGGGACCGGAACGACGTGGTATCGATCGTCGACTCCACGTTCGCCTCGAATCGCGCGCAGATCAGCAACGACGGCGGGGCGCACGCGGAGGGCGGGGCCCTGTGGCTGTTGAACGACCAGGCCGAGCCGGTGACCATCCGGGGCACGACCTTCGACGGGAACCAGGTGGTCGCGACGTCGTCGGGAGCCGAGGCCGAGGCCGCGGGCGGAGGAGTCTACGGGACGGGCAACGACTTCAACCTCGTCCTGCACATGAGCGGCTCCACGGTGAGCAATTCGTCCGTCTCGGCGACCGGCCACACCACCGCGGAGGGCGGCGGCGGGGGCATCGACCTGTTCGGGTCGGGCGGTCTCACCAAGGTGCACCTGCTCGACAACTCGATCACGATCCACGCCGGCAGCGGCAATGCGACGGGCGGCGGGGGCGGCCTGAGCTTCGCGACTCGCGACCCGTTCCACGTGGTCTCGTCCACGATCGACGGCAACGGCGTCGGCGCAACGTCGGACGGGAGCGCCGTCTCGGTCGGGGGCGGCGGGATCCTCGCCGACGGATTCGACCCGTTCACGGTCCGCAGCTCGACGATCTCGAACAACAGCGTGACCTCGCAGGCATTCGTCGCGTCGTCGGAGGCGCTCGGCGGCGGGCTCGACCTGCTCGGGAAGAACACGACGCCCGGCGACCTCGTGATCGACAGCACGGTGGCCGGGAACACCGTGAAGGCGCACGGCGGCAACGGACCGGACTCGGCGGGCGGGGGACTATACGTGCTCGACAAGCTGCTGACGCTGCGGTTCGACACGGTCGTCCGGAACTCGGCGACCGCGCAGGGGACGTCGCCCTTCGCCGGAGGCGGCGGGCGCTACGACGAGACGGGCACGGGGACGCACTCGGAGGGGGTCGTGCTGGCGCTCAATACCGCGGCCGCGGGCCCGGACTGCCTGGGGAACGCGACGTCCGAGGGGTTCAACCTGCTCGGGACCCAGCAGGACTGTGCGATGACGCCGACCTCACGGGACCAGGTCACCCCGGCACCGAAGCTCGGCCAGCTCGCCCAGAACGGCGGGCCGACGGCGACCATCAAGCTGCTCGCCGGGAGCCCGGCGTTGAACAAGGTGGCGAAGGCCCCATGCCTGGCCATCGTGACGAAGGACCAGCGGGGCGTGCCCCGGCCGCAGGGCGCGAGGTGCGACGAGGGGGCGTTCGAGCTCGAGCCCTGAGAGCGGCGTCGTGGTCAGTCGGCCCCGAGGAGGTTCGGGATGGCGTTCTCGTAGATCGCGCGGGCCTCGGCGACCGTGAGCTCGAACAGGCTGTCGAACACCATCCGCGGCCCGCCGGTCTCGCCGAGCCGGGCGAACGGCACGTGGAGCGCGCTCGCCAGGTCCTGGAACTTCGACGAACGTTCCGGTGCAACGCCGACCACGGCCCGCGACGCCGACTCCGCGAACAGCGTGACGTGCGGCGGAAGGTCGCCGGGCAGCGACACCGCGAACCCCGTGTCGCCCGCGATGGCCGACTCGGCCAGCGTGATCGCGAGTCCGCCGTCGCTGCAGTCGTGCGCCGACTCCAGCAGGTCGTCGTGGGCCGCCCGCTGGAGCAGGCGCAGCAGGCCGCCCTCGGCCTCGAGGTCGAGCGTCGGAGGCCGGCCCGACACCTTGCCCAGGATCACCTCGGCGAACTCCGTCGCCCCCAACTCGCCCAGCGTCTCGCCCAGCAGGTAGACGTACAGCCCGGGCCGTGGAAACCCCGACCCGACCGCCAGGCGGTAGTCGTCGAGCAGCCCGAGCATCCCCACCACCGGCGTCGGCCAGATCGCCGAGGCGCCGGACTCGTTGTAGAAGCTCACGTTCCCGCCGGTCACGGGCGTGCCGAGCGCGGCGCAGGCGTCGGCCATCCCCCGCACGGCCTCCGAGAACGCCCACATGACGTCCGGCCGCTCGGGGTTGCCGAAGTTCAGGCAATTGGTGATGGCGAGCGGCTTCGCCCCGACCACGGCGACGTTGCGCGCCGCCTCGGCCACCGAGTGCGCCGCGCCGAGATACGGATCGAGCGAGCCGAATCGGCCCTTGCCGTCCGTCGAGAGGGCCATCGCCTTGAGGGTCCCCTCGATCCGTACGATCGCGGCGTCGTGGCCGGGCCCCTGGACGATCTGCCCCCCGACGAACGAGTCGTACTGCTCGAACACCCACCGCTTGCTGGCGACGTTCTCCGAGCCCAGCAAGCGGAGGAAGGCCTCCCCCGGCGGGGTGAACACCGTGGCGAACGTGGGGTCGTCCTCGTGGAGGGCCTCGAGCTCGGAAGGCTCTCGGATCGGGCGGTGGTAGACCGGTCCGTCGTCGGCGAGGGAGGCGGCGGGCACGTCCACGACGATCGCGCCGCCCCGGGTGGCCCGGACGTTTCCGTGGGACGCCACCCTGCCGATCACCGCCGGCGGCACGCCCCACCGGTCGCAGACGGCGGTGACCGCCGCGAGGTTCGGCGGCGCGACCACGGCGAGCATGCGCTCCTGCGACTCGCTCGTGAGGATCTCGAACGGCTCCATCCCTGCCTGCCGGAGCGGGACGGCGTCGAGGTCGACGTCGGCGCCCATGCCGGCCCGGGCGGCCGACTCGCTGACCGCGCAGGTCAGCCCCGCGCCGCCGAGATCCTGCAGACCGACGAAGAGGCCGGCCTCGATCAGCTCGAGGCAGCACTCGATGAGCAGCTTCTCGGTGAAGGGGTCGCCGATCTGCACGCTCGGGCGGCTGTCCTCCCCGTCCTCCTCGAGCGTCCTGCTCGCGAGCACGCTCACGCCGCCGATGCCGTCGCGGCCCGTCCGGCCGCCGATCAGGACCAGGAGGTTCCCCTCGCCCTCGGCGCGGCCGCGCATCAGCCGGTCGGCCGGGGCCAGGCCGACGCACATCACGTTGATCGTGGGGTTGGCGCTGTGGCAGTCGGCGAACGCGATCTCGCCGCCCACCGTGGGGACGCCGATGCAGTTCCCGTAGCCGCCGATGCCGGCGACCACCCCGCCGAACAGCCACCGGTTCCGCTGCTCGGTGAGCGGCCCGAACCGCAGCGGATCGAGCAGCGCGACCGGCCGCGCGCCCATCGACAGGATGTCGCGGACGATCCCGCCGACGCCGGTGGCCGCACCCTGGTAGGGCTCGACCGCGCTCGGGTGGGAGTGCGACTCCAGCTTGAACACGGCCGCCAGGCCGTCGCCGAGGTCGACCACGCCGGCGTCCTCGCCCGGGCCGACCAGGACGGCCGGGCCCTCCGTGGGGAGCTTCCGCAGATGGACCTTGCTCGACTTGTACGAGCAGTGCTCGGACCACATGACGCTGTACATGGCGAGCTCGGCGCGGTTGGGCTCGCGGCCGAGGGTCGCGACGACCTTCTCGTGCTCCTCGTCGGTGAGCCCCAGCGTCCGGTGCAGCGGCTCGGCGGGGGGCGCCTCGGCCATCAGCGGGCCCCGTCGGACGTGTCGGTGGGCGCGGGTAGGGTCATGTCCGGCCTGAAGGATAGTCGGCGCCGGATCGACCGGAGGAGGCTGCCGTGCGCTGGAACGAGTTCACCGATGCCTGCCCCGAGATCGCCGTTCCGGCCAGGGAGCGGTTCGTCCGCGACGAGCTCGTGCTGCTGGGAACCCTCACCCGGGACGGCTGGCCCCGGATCAGCCCGTGTGAGCTCGACTTCGTGGGCGACGACCTGGTGATGGGCATGATGTGGCGTTCGCCGAAGGCGCTCGACCTCCTCCGGGGCAGCCCGCTGGTCGTGCACAGCGTTCAGGCGGACCGCCACGCCACGCAGCCCGACATCAAGCTCGCGGGCCGAGGAGTGGACGTCTCCGACCCCGACGACCGCGAGGCGTTCCGGGAGGCCATCCGGGCGCGCATCGACTGGGCGCCCGATGAGCCGAACTTCCACCTGTTCGCCCTCGACGTGGAGCGGGCGGCCGTGCTGTCGTTCGCCGACGAGCGGGAGACGGTCTCGATGTGGGATCCCGAACGCGGGCTCCGCACGCGGACGAAGTCGGGAGCCTGACGAACGCCATTCGTCCGGAATAGGCCATAAGTGACCCTGGCCCGAATCCGCACCGTCTCCTAGGCTTGGTCTGTCGGAGCCCCCAACCCACTGAGGGAGGCGCCCCCTGCCGACGCTCGAGGTCGACGTTCGTTCCCCAGGACCTCCTCCCCTGCTCGCGCTCGGAGGGACGCTCGACGTGGCGAGCGCCGTGCGGGTGCGCGAGCTGCTCGTCCCAATGGCCCGCAGCCAGCGTGGCGACCTGCTGCTGGACCTCGCCGGGTTGCGGTACATGGACGGCCAGGGCCTCGACGCGCTGATCGGGCTGGCGGCCTGGGTCCGGGGCACGCTCGTGCTCCGCGATGCGTCGGGGTTGCCCCGGCTGCTGATGGAACGATCTCGCGTGGCGGACCTGGTCCCCAACCTCCGCGTCGAGCGCTCCGCCGGGCCCCGCTGGGAGCTCGAGATCCCCGGGCTCCCGCCGGGCAACGGCCTCGCGGGCTGAGCGTCGGGCGCGGTCAGCCGAGGCGTTCGAGCGCCCGTTCCAGCAGCGAGTGGAACAGCGGCTGGCCGCCCGTCGGGCCGGTGTCGGGGTCGACGGCGTGCTCCGGGTGGGGCATGAGACCGACCACGTTGCCCTTGTCGTTTCGGAGGCCCGCGATCGCGTTCGCCGCGCCGTTCGGGTTGGAGGCGTCGTCCGCCTCGCCCTTGGGATCGGTGTAGCGGAACACCACCAGGCCCCCGTCCTCGATCCGGTTCAGCTCGTCGGCGCCGGCCGTGAACTGCCCCTCGCCGTGCTTGATCGGGATGCGCAGCAGCTCGCCAGGCACCAGACCCGACGTGAGCACGCTGAGCGAGGTCTCGACGCGAAGGTTCACCACCCGGCACACGAACCGAAGCGAGCGGTTGCGGATCAGCGCCCCCTGCAGCAGCCCCGCCTCGCACAGGATCTGGAACCCGTTGCAGATGCCCACCACCGGGCCACCGACGTGCGCGAAGTCCCGGACCGAGCGCATGACCGTGGCAAAGCGCGCGATCGCCCCGGTCCGGAGGTAGTCGCCGTAAGAGAACCCACCGGGCAGGATCACCGCGTCGAGCGGCGGCAGGCTCGCGTCGCCGTGCCACACGGGGACGGGTTCGCCGCCCATGGCCTTGACCGCCCGAAGCGCATCCCGATCGTCGAGGGAGCCCGGGAACGTGACCACGCCGACGCGCGGCCTCATCCGCGAACCGCCTCCCCAACCTCGCCGCGATCGTCGTCCCGCAACCGGACCTCGACGGTCTCGATGACCGGGTTCGCCAGGAGGCGGTTCCCGATCTCCTCGACCTGCGAGCGCGCAGCTTCGAGGTCGTCGGCCTCGACCGTCAGCTCGATGTGCTTGCCCACGCGGACGTCGGAGACGTTCGTCCAGCCCATGTGCGGCAGGGCATCCTCGATCGCCTTCCCCTGCGGGTCGAGCAGCCCCTCCTTCAGCCGGACGACGACCTCGACGTGGAGCCTCACGCGGCGCCCATCCTGGCCATGTAGTCAGACCAAGGCTCGCCGGTGATGCGCTCGTACGCCTCGCGGTACCGCGCTGCGGTCTGTTCGGCGACCTCGGCGGGGAGCTCGGGCGCCGGGGGCTCGTGGTCCCACCCGCTCGCATCGAGCCAGTCGCGAACGTACTGCTTGTCGAACGACGGCTGCGCCCCGCCGGGCGAGTAGGAGTCCTCCGGCCAGAAGCGCGACG
The DNA here is from genome assembly GCA_963772375.1 of uncultured Actinomycetes bacterium. Taxonomy (GTDB): domain Bacteria; phylum Actinomycetota; class UBA4738; order UBA4738; family JACQTL01; genus DATBHM01. The sequence goes on along the minus strand of CAVYXG010000005.1, from coordinate 1,440,011 downwards.
AGTCGGGCGTCAACACCTCGTCGCACAGGATCAGCTCGCCGCCCGCGAACCCGAACTCGAACTTCGTGTCCGCGACGATGATCCCCCGCTCGCGGGCGACCGACGCGCCGCGCTCGTACACGGCGATCGTCAGCTCCTTCAGGCGTTGTGCCAGGCCCTCCCCGATCAGCTCCCCAGCGCGTTCCAGCGAGATGTTCTCGTCGTGGCCGGACTCGGCCTTGGTGGCCGGCGTGAAGATGGGCTCGGGCAGGCGGTCGGACTCGACGAGGCCCTGGGGCAGCTCCACGCCGCACACCGACCGCGACGACCGGTACTCCTTCCACCCCGACCCGCTCAGGTACCCGCGCGCCACGCATTCGACGGGGACCATGTCGGCCCGCTTCACGAGCATCGCCCGCCCGGCGAGCTCCGGGTCGCCGGTGAACGGCGCCGGGAACTCGTGCGCGTCCGCCGTGATCAGGTGGTTCGGCACGATGTCGGACGTCCGGTCCAGCCAGAACAGCGTGAGCGCGGTCAGCACGCGCCCCTTGTCCGGGATGTCGGTCGGCAGGACCGAGTCGAACGCGCTGATGCGGTCGCTCGCCACCATCAGCAGGTCGTCTCCCGCCTCGTAGATGTCGCGAACCTTGCCGCGACCGTGCAGCTCCGCCATCACTCCCACGAGCAGATCACCCCGCGATCTCGAGCTTCTCCAGTCGGTCGAACACGGCGTCGAGGTTCTTCACGGACTCCGTCGGATCGAACAGCGACTCGAACACCTGCGGCGACAGCCGGACCTTGACGTCGTTGTCCTGGAGCAGCGCGTCCTGGAAGTCGCCGCCCTCGTCCCACGCGGCGGCCGCCGCCCGCTGCACGATCCCGTACGCCTCGTCGCGGGACAGTCCGGTGCCGATCAGCGCGAGCAGCACTCCCTGCGAGAACGCCAGCCCGCCGCCCAGGTCGAGGTTCTGCCGCATTCGCTCGGGGAACACCCGCAGGCCCTCCATCACCCCGGTGAACAGATGCAGCAGGTAGTGCAGACCGATCGTCGAGTCGGGCAGGATCACTCGCTCCGCGGACGAGTGTGAGATGTCGCGCTCGTGCCACAGGGCGACGTTCTCCAATGCCGGAACGACGTTCCCCCGGATCACCCGGGCCAGTCCGCAGATTCGTTCGCAGATGATGGGGTTCCGCTTGTGGGGCATCGCGGACGAGCCCTTCTGGCCGGCGGCGAACGGTTCCTCCACCTCTCGGACCTCGGTGCGCTGGAGGTGGCGGATCTCCGTCGCGAACTTCTCGAGCGACGCCGCTGTGATGGCGAGCACCGTCATGAACTCCGCGTGGCGGTCGCGCTGGAGGATCTGCGACGACGCCTCCGCGGGCCGCAGGCCGAGCTCCGCGCACACGAACTCCTCGACGCGGGGGTCGACCTTGGCGTACGTCCCCACCACGCCGGAGATCTTTCCGACGCTCACCACCTCGCGGGCGCGCCGGAGCCGCTCGCGGTCGCGGTCGAGCTCGAACGTCCACAGCGCCAGCTTGTGGCCGAACGTGGTCGGTTCGGCGTGCACGCCGTGGGTCCGGCCCATCATCACCGAGGCCCGGTGCTCCAGCGCCCGAGCCCGGACGACGGCCATCAGCCGTTTCAGCCGGGCCAGCAGCAGGTCCGCGGCCTCCCGGAGCTGCAGTCCCAGCGCGGTGTCGAGCAGGTCCGACGACGTCATCCCGAAGTGCACCCAACGCCCCTGGGGCCCGATCGACTCCCCGACGACCTGCACGAAGGCGGCCACGTCGTGGTTCGTCACGCGTTCGACCTCGGCGACCTTCGCCATGTCGAACGACGCCTTCGACCGGATCGCGGCCATGTCGGCCTCGGGGATGCGCCCGAGCCGCGTCCATGCCTCGCAGGCCAGGATCTCGATGCGGAGCCAGTGGCGGAGGCGGGCCTCGTCGGACCACACGCCCGCCATCTCGGGAAGTGAGTAGCGCGGGATCACGGCGGCGGCTCCCCGGGACGGATGCATGCGGATCGGGGGAAGACCGAGGACCGGGCCTCCCGCCGACCGGTCACAGCTTGAGGCCCTCCGCCAGGTCTTCCTTGAACTTGCGCAGGCGTCGCCGGACCTCCTCGTCGCCCACGCCGATGATCTGGGCGGCGAGGATGGCCGCGTTGGTCGCGCCGTCGATGGCGACGGTGGCGACCGGCACGCCACGCGGCATCTGGACGGTCGACAGCAGCGAGTCCATGCCGGCGGTGTACTTCGACCAGATCGGAACCCCGATCACCGGCAGCACCGTCCGCGCTGCGACCGCACCGGCCAGGTGCGCCGCCAGGCCGGCGCCGCAGATGATGACCTTCATGCCGCGGTCCTCGGCCACGCGCGCGTACTCGTCGACCTGGTCGGGGTTGCGGTGCGCGGAGATGACCTGGATCTCGTTCGGGATCTCGAGCTTGTCCAGGATCGTGCCGGTCTGCTGGATCACGGGGAGGTCGGAGGCGGACCCGGTCAGGATCCCCACCAGCGGGCTCGGTCCCTCCTCAGCCACCGTGCTCGTTCCTCCGGAACCGGATCGCCGTCCGGTTCATCCCACACCCAGCGCGACGTCGCGCCGGACCTGCATCCCGTCGAACGAGATCCGTCCGCAGGCCTCGTACGCGAGGCCGCGGGCGTCCTCCAGGGAGGCGCCGAGCGCCGAAACGGTCAGCACCCTCCCGCCGGCCGTGAGCACTTTACCGTCCCGGGCGACCGTCCCCGCATGGAACACGTGGACGCCGTCCATCGTCGCGGCGTCGGCCAACCCGTGGATCTCCTGGCCGGTCTTGGGATCGTTCGGGTAGCCCTCCGAGGCCAGCACGACCGTCACGCACGCCTCGTCGGTCCATTCGGCCCGGTAGTTCGCCAGGTTCCCCTCGACGGAGGCCAGCAGCACCTCGCCCAGGTCGCTCCGGAACCGCGGCAACACCGCCTCGGTCTCGGGATCGCCGAACCGGCAGTTGAACTCCAGCACCAGCGGCCCCTCGGCCGTGAGCATGATGCCAGCGTAGATCACGCCGTGGTACCGGACGCCGTCGGCGGCGAGGGCCTGCACGGTCCGCTCGAGGATGCCGCCGACGATGGCGTCCCTGGTGGTGTCGTCGATGAACGGCACCGGCGAGTAGGCACCCATGCCGCCGGTGTTCAGCCCGGTGCCGCCCTCGCCGATCCGCTTGAAGTCCTGCGAGAACGCCAGCGGCAGCACCGTGCGGCCATCGGTGAGCGCGATGGCGCTGACCTCGCGTCCCTCGAGGAACTGCTCGATCACGACGACGCGCTGCACTGGGTCGCCGGGCCGCTGGAGGAGGCACGCCTCGACGGCCAGTTCGGCCTCCTCGCGGTCCCGGGTGACGGTCACGCCCTTGCCGGCCGCCAGCCCGTCGGCCTTCACGACGTACGGCGGGCCCAGCTCGTTCATGAACGCCATCGCGGCCTGCGCGTCCGTGAACCCCTGCGAGCGACCGGCCGGGATGCCGTGCCGGCGGCACAGGTCCTTGGCCCACGACTTCGATCCCTCGAGCTTCGCGGCCTCGCGGTCCGGACCGAAGATCGTCAGGCCCCGTTCGGTGAACTCGTCGGCGATCCCGGCGACGAGCGGCGCCTCGGGGCCGACCACGGTGAGGTCGATCCCTTCCCGCTCCGCGAACTCCGCCAGGCCGGGCACGTCGGCCGCGGCGATCGGCTCACAGGTGGCCACGTTCGCGATGCCGGCGTTGCCCGGCGCGGCGAACAGCCGGTCGATGGTGGGGTTCTGGGCGAGCTTCCACGCGAGCGCGTGCTCCCGCCCCCCCTGCCCGACGACGAGGACCTTCATCGAGGCCGAACTGTACCCGGGTCGGCCCGCCGCGCGTCGGGGCCTTCCGCCTGCCTACGGTGAGTCGGTCGCCCGAAGGAGGAGGAACGGACATGCGCAATCGATGGATCGCGACGGCCACCATCGGCCTGTTCGCGCTCGCCCTCTCCGGACCGACCTCCGCCGGGCCGGGCCGGTTCCCCCGGGAACGCTCCTGGTCGAAGGGGCGCAGTCCCGCCATTCGGCATGGTCGTTCTCCTGCGAACGGCAGGGCGCGGCGACCAGTCGTTCGGCGTCGGGTGGGAACCCGTTCCAACCCCGGAGCCGCATCCCGTCAGGAGCCAACAAGGTCCTGATCGTGGTGCACGTGTCGTTCGACTACCGGGTCTCCAGGGGAGATGTGGCCAGCGTTGCCCTTCGGCTGTCCAAGCCCCTGGACGTCCAGGACCTGGGCATCCCGCTCCGTCCGGCGGGGTACCCTGATCTCCTCACCGGATCCCGCGCTCCCCGGCACCGGATCGTCCGTCTGGACACTGGCGCTGTCCGGAACCGGCGGAACGTCCTTCGACGTCATCGTGCAACTGGAGGCCCACGACCGGAACGGCAACGGCCGATGGAGTGTTCGAGGAGCGGACGCGGGGCGGTGATGTGGAGGTGCTCGCCCCGGGCTGACGGGAGTGCAGGAATACACCGGTCCATCGAACCCGTGGTGAGTCGGTTTCGTGCTGACCTCGCCCTGGACCGGACGACTCCCCGCCGGGTAGAGTGAAGCAAGATGTCCGCCTTGCCCGTTTCGTTCCTGCGGAGAGCGACTGGCCCCTCCCGACATGGCTGACCATCGTCCTCCTCGTCGTGGGCCTCACGCTCCTCGGCCTGCTCTGCTGGGGCGCCACCGCGCTCGTCAACTCGGTGCAACGGAAACGAGCCCGAACGATGCGGTCGGCCGCCACGCGGCTCGGCCTGAGCTTCGCCGAGAAGGACATCACCAGCCTCGAACCACGACTCGGCGACCATCACATGTGGCCGGGGGATCAAGGTTCCGTGTGGAACGTCCTGCGGGGTAAGTGGAACGGGATCGATGTGGCGGTGTTCGACTTCGACTCGATCGACCAGGAAAGCGTCAGAGGAGTGCACACGTTCACCGGCGTCGTGACCTCCTCGCCGTTCCCCGGGAAGTGCCTGTCCTCACCAATGAATCGGTCGTCACCGCCGTCGAAGACCGCATCGGGCTCCGCGACGTGCAGTTCGAGGTCGAGGAGTTCAATCGCCGCTTCAACGTCGTGAGCGACGATCCCCTGTTCGCGACGACCGTGATCGACCAACGGATGATGCAGATCTTGCTGGCGGGCGCTCCGTACCTCTTCCATCTCGGATTGGCCGAAGACTGGCTCGCCGTCCGATCAATAATGCACGCCCAGTTCGACGGCATCCAGTCCATGCTCGGATTGCTGCGCGACTTCGTCGATCACATCCCGAAGGTGGCGCTCGACACGTACGGAACTTCGCAGCCGAACCCCAGACCCACCGCTTCGCAACGGTGAGACATCGGCCGCGTCTCCGATCAGTTCATCGAAGTGTCAGATCGCGGGGAGTCCTGTTGATCGACCCAAGTACCGTTCAGGCCACATTCCCGCAGTTCGCCTGCCGCGATTCGGAACGCCCACACCCAGTCGCGGGGCGACCGCACCGCGTCACCCCGACGGATGCACTGCGCGAACGCCTCGGCCACGGCGTCGTCGGTGATCGAACGGCCGCGGGAGACGCGTAGATCGCGTGCCAGAGGCGATCGCCCTCGTCGCGGTACAGGGCCGCGATCGCGTGTTCGGCCTCGCCCACCGCTTCGTCCACGAGCGACCCCTCCCGCACGACGGGGGCCGATCCGAGCCGATTCGTTGACCGGCCCGCTGGGATTCTCGGCGCTGTCTGGCCGCCGGTTCGCCGCGGCAGGTCGCGGCTACCGGCTCGAGTCGGTTCTCCGCGCTATCGAACCAGCGTCTGTTCGCGGGACGGGCCCACGGACACCGCGCTCACGCGGACGCCCCCGAGGTCCTCGAGGTGTTCGACGTACGCTTGGGCGGCCTTGGGAAGCGCGTCGAAGGACCTGCCTTCGCTGAGGTCCTCCGCCCAGCCGTCGACCTCCTCGTACACCGGCCTCGCCGCGTGGAACAGCGACTGGTTGGGTGGGACGTCGTCGTATTCGGTGTCGCCGGCCCGGTAGGCCGTGCACACCTTCACCTTCTCGAACCCGCTCAGCACGTCGAGCTTGGTCAGGAAGATCTCGGTGAGGCCGTTCACCCGCGCGGCGTAGCGCAGCAGCACGGCGTCGAACCAGCCGCACCGGCGCTTCCGCCCGGTCGTCGTGCCGAACTCCTGTCCCCGCTCCCCCATCCGTTCCCCGTCCTCGCCGGTGTCCTCGGTGGGGAACGGCCCCGCGCCGACACGTGTGACGTACGCCTTCGTCACGCCGATCACGCGGTCGACCTCCCTCGGACCGAGGCCCGCGCTCGCGAGCGCACCGCCCGCGACGGGAGACGACGACGTGACGAACGGATACGTCCCGTGGTCAAGGTCGAGGAGCGTCCCCTGTGCCCCCTCCAGCATCACGTGCTTGCCGGCCCGCAGGGCCTCGAACAGCAGCTTCGACGTGTCGGCCATGTGCGGCTTCAGGCGTTCCCCGTAGCCGGCGTAGTCCCCGACGATCCGATCGGCCTCGAGCGGCAGGCGACCGTAGACCTTGGTCAGGACGAGGTTCTTCTCTTTGAGAACCACCTCGAGCTTCTCCCGGAAGATCTTCTCGTCGTACAGGTCCTGCACACGCAGGCCGATCCGGGCGGCGCGGTCGGCGTACGCGGGCCCGATGCCACGCTTGGTCGTCCCGAGTGCGTTGCGGCCGAGGAACCGTTCCGTGACCTTCTCGAGCTCGAGGTGGTAGGGCATGATCAGGTGGGCGTTCCCGCTGATCACGAGCTTGGAGGTGTCGATCGACCGCGCCTCCAGGCTGTCCATCTCCTCGATGAGCACGCGGGGGTCGACCACCACCGCGTCGGCGATCACCGAGGTGATGTGGGGGTAGAGGATGCCGCTCGGGATCAGGTGGAGCTTGAGCAGCTGGTCGCCCGCCAGGACGGTGTGCCCGGCGTTGTTGCCGCCCTGGTAGCGGACCACGAAGTCCATGTGGTCGGCCACGAAGTCCGTGACCTTGCCCTTGCCCTCGTCGCCCCACTGGGTCCCGACCAGGATGGTTGCCGGCATCGCCGGAATTCTCCCACGCGGGCCCGCTGGCCCGGCCGGGCCGGAAGAACCCGACGGATTCCCTGCCGGAGACGTTGTTCGGGTGCGAAACTTGGCGTCCCGCATCAACGAGCCTCGATTCGAGCCGATACCGGCGTCGTCGAGAGGAGGCAGCGAAACGTGAGGTCGACGGTGGTCCGCGCCCGGGTGGTGGCGTCCGTGCTCTGCCTGGGCCTGGCGGCGTGCTCGGCGTCGGGGACGTCCGCCAACGGCGGCTCGCCGTCCGTTCCGGCCGGCTCGGCGCCCGCGCCGCCGACGACACAGCCCTCGACCGTTCCGTCGACGTCGGCTGCGCCCTCGCCATCCGCGTCGAGCCAGCCGTCGGTCGAACCGTCACCGACCGGGCAACCCTCGCCTTCGGTGCCTCCGTCCCCCACCTCGGACCCATCGCCGACGACCGCTCCCTCGCCGACGACGCCGCCCGAGCCCGTGATCCTGCGCGTCGGCGACAAGGGGCCCGAGGTCGAACAGCTCCAGCAGCAGCTGGCATCGATGGGGTTCTTCGTGTTCGACGTCGACGGCGAGTTCGGCGACGACACCCTGCACGCCGTCATGGCGTTCCAGAAGGCGAACCGCATCGGTGTGGACGGGGCGGTGGGTCCGGAGACGCGCAAGGCCCTCGCGCATCCGGCGGCGCTCGTCCCCGAGGACACCTCGCCGGGAAGGCACGTCGAAGTGGACATCGACCGGCAGATCCTGATGTTCGTCTGGAACGGCGAGGTCACCCACGTGTTCGACACGTCGACCGGCAGCGGGAGCACGTTCCAGAACTCGTCCGGCGACACCGTCCTCGCCCACACGCCGCGCGGCCACTTCGCGATCGACCGCAAGATCGACGGACCGCACACCAGCTACCTGGGCGACATGTGGCGGCCGTCGTACTTCTACGGCGGCTACGCGATCCACGGGTCGCCGTCCGTCCCGGCCTTCCCCGCCAGCCACGGCTGCGTCCGCCTGACCGACGACGTCACGAACTGGGCGTTCGACCGCCTGCCGATCGGCACGCCGGTCTTCGTCTACCCGAGCGACTGACCAGGACCGTCCCGCGGCCTCAGGGTCCTTTACCGTTCGATCCGGAACCGGATCCTGACGTGGGTGTGGTACTCGGCGATCTGGTCGCCCTCGACGGTCGCGCTCGTCTCGAGGATGTCCATGGCCTCGATGCTGCGCAGCGTCTTGGACGCCTCGGCCAGCGCCTGCGCCGCCGCGTCGCGCCAGGACTCCGTGGATACGCCCACCAGGTCGATCGTCTTGATGACGGACATCGCAGCAAGCTCCCTTCCAGCCGCAGACGTTCGGTTCTGAGCGCGGGCCCGCCTACGCGGTCCCGTTGTACGCGTCGATCATGCGGCGATAGTTCGCCCCGATCGCGTCGCTCGCGGCGTCGCGGGTCGAGGTGGCGTCGACGAAGCCCTTCAGGGCGTCCCACCAGATCGTCCGTCCGATGGCAAACCCGATGTACCCGGGGACGCCCGAACCGGTCTGCAGCCAGTGAATCACCGCGTTGTCGTCGGCGCCGCGTCCGAGCACCACGCAGGCCACGCCGTCGCGGCCGTCGCGGCGGACCTGCTCGCTGATCCGCTCACAGTCCTCCCGCGCGTCGATGCCCTCGATCTTCCAGATGTCGGGCTCGATCCCGGCGTCCTGGATCGCCCCGATCGCGGCGCGCATGAGCCCCGGCCGGACCTCGGTGTCGTACCGGCCGGCGTCGCCGCCGACGGCCTCGAGTTGGTGCGGCTCTGCGGGCACCAGCAGCTCGAACAGGAACTTCCGGTCGTTCGCGTGCAGCCAGTCGCCGAGCCGCTTCAGCCGCGCGCCTTGGCGCTGGTTCATGCCCTGGTCGCCCTCGGGGTTCCACCGCACGAGCACCTTGGAGAACGTCGGGTCGAAGTCCTCGATGTGCCGGCCGAAGTCCTCGCCGTACTGGAAGTCGAACTCGTCCTGCCCGGACTTCTCGACCGGCATGGCGAACTGGAAGCCCTCCTTCTTGCCGGTGCGGGCGATGTCGGCGCCGAACTGCTCATCCACCAGGAACCCGCCGGCCTCCTTGGGCGCGCCGCCCTCGACGGCCTTGCGGAACCCCTCGTAGATCACCATCTTGGCGTCGCCGATGCGCTCGGCCTGCTCCGGCGACGGCTCGCCCGAGATGCCGAAGAACTTCTTCTGGAACGACCCCCGGTGGTCGAACGCCAGGATGTACAGGGGCTTGTCGTAGCCGAGTTCCATGTCGGTTCTCCTTTCGGACGACGCCATGGCGGGCGTCGCACATCGTGATCCGTTCGGTGTCACATTGTTCCATCCCCGCCCGGGTGCGGCATCGGGCCGGGCGGCCCCCGCGGGCGGGGCCCAGCGTCACGTGGATGCTGCCTCGGCGATACGCTGGATGCAGCGGGGACTCGGAGGCGATTCGCGGTGAGCGAACCCGATCGGGACATCAGGGCGCGACGGCTGTCGGACGAACCCGTGTCCGTGGGCGTGGCCGACACCGTCCGAGCGGGCGTTCACGAGCCCGTGATCATCTGTCTGCTGGTCGCCGCGCTGTTCGACGAGCTCTCCGGCAACCCCCTGCATTTCCTGATCCTCGTGGGGACGGCCGTCGCGCTGGCGATCACGCGGGCGCGGGAGCGGGTGGCGCTCGGGACCGCCGAACGTCCAGTGGGCCTGTGGGGCGACCCACCGGAGCTCCTGGCCGGAATTCGCTCGGTGCTCGCACGGTCGTCGATCCCGCTCCTGCTGATCCCGGCGATCGGATTCGCGCTGGTCTTCGGGTGGTTCGCCCGCTATTCGGTCGTCCCCTCCCTGGCGGTGGCGGCCGTTGGGGCCGTCGGGATCGCCCTGTCGTGGCACGGCCCGCTCCGCGAGGAGCCGCTCGAGCCGGTCGAGCGGTCGGGCAAGGTGCTGTGGATGCTCGTCATCGTGGCGCTGTCGATCTGGGAGCTGACCAACCTGTTCCTGCAGCCGAACCTGTCGACGGACTCCTACCGCCACCCGACGATCAGCGTGCTGTCGGACCCCTTCCTCGGGACGCACATCGGGCGGTGGCTGGCGCTGCTGCTGTGGCTCCGGATCGGATGGGGGCTGCTCCGGCGATGAGCTCGCGCGACTTCACGATCTTCGTGTACTCGGCCATCGGGGCATCGGCGTTCCTGCTCGAGCTGCTCAGCCGGCGGAAGCGTTCGCGCATCCCGTCACTGTCGACGCTGTTCCGAAACGTCATGCGAACCCGATCCGGCCGGGTCGGGCTCATGGCCGGGTGGGCCTGGCTGGGGCTGCACTTCTTCGCCAGATAGCCGCAGCGTTCCCGCGGGCTGCGGTGTCTTGCATGCATGGTGGAGCAGGATGCACTCGTTGGCCTGGGGGGCCGGGTGACCGAACGGTCGAGCAGACTCGCCGAGCTGTACGAGCGCAACGTGCCGGACGCGGTTCGTCTCGCGTACCTGCTGACCGGCGACCGGGAGGCCGCGCAGGACCTCGCGCACGAGGCGTTCGTGCGGTCCGTTGGGCGCCTGGCGCACCTCCGGGAGGCCGACGCCTTCGGGCCGTACCTCCGGCGCTCGGTGGTGAACTTGTCCCGCAACTACTTCCGAGGGCGCTCGCGCGAGCGGGCGTTCGTGCAGCGAGGGGCGACGGTTCCTCCCGCCGAGCCGTCGGCCGAACGAACGGTGGTCGACCGGGACGCGCTGCGTTCGGCGCTGCTCGCATTGCCGGAACGCCAGCGCGCGGCGATCGCCCTTCGGTTCTACCTCGACCTCTCGGAACACCAGACCGCCGAGATCCTTCGATGCCGGACGGGCACGGTCCGTTCGCTGGTCTCGCGCGGCATGCAAACGCTCCGAACGACGATGGGAACGAACGATGCCTGAGCCTCCCGACGACTTCGACGACGAGCAGCTTCGCGACGCGCTGGAGGACCTCGCAGGTGAGGCCGCACCTCCGGCGAAGGCGCCGCCGGGCGTGCTCGCGTCCGCCCGCCGCCGGGTGGCGAGGAACTCCGCCGTCCTTGCGGTCGCCGTGGTGCTCGTGGTCGGCGGCGTCGTGGCCGGGTACGGCCTGACCGGCGGGAACGGCAGCACACCGGTGCCGATCGGCTCGCTCACCGGCCCGTCGCCGGTCCCGACGAGCGCACCGTCCACGACCATCCCGCCGACCAGCGCGCCCGTCACCAGCACACCCAGCCCCATTCCGGCGCCTTCGTTCGCCCCGTGGACCAGACCGAACGACACGATGCTGTTCGTCGACGGCGTCGTGTATCGGTTCTTCCCCGGCGGTCCGCAGCCGGCAGTCGTGGGGATCGTGCCGGACGATACTGCCGTGCAACCACCGGTCTCCACGCCGTACGGGGTGGTCGTGCTCGGCGGCCGGGCCGGGCGCGAGACCCACTTGTGGCTGATCCCGGCCGGAGGAGGACAGGCGCGCCTCCTCGCTTCCCACACCGACGGGTTCGCGATCTCCGCTGACGGCAAGTGGGTCGCCTATGCGACACTGAACGAAAACTCGACCGCATCCGTAATGCGGATACGACCACTATCCCCTTGCTGCACGGTCAGCATCAAGACCAACACCCCTGTCGATGCCTACGTCCACGTGGTGGGTTTCATCGGGATGGATCTCCTTGTCTCCACGGGCGACGGTGCGGCTGCCTCCGCCGCGGTGTGGTCAGAGTCACAGCGGTCCCTCCAGCGGCTCGACGGCTACGGAAGCGCGATCGCCACGGACCCGACGAGAGGCTTCGCCGTGCTCACCGAGGGGGACGGCCGCTGCTGGGTCATCGTGCCCATCGTGTCGAGCGGTTCCGGCGGGCATATGGGATCCGGCAAGCAGGCGGGACATGGCTGCGGGATCCTTCAGGCCTCGTTCCAGTCGAATGGCCAAGCGGTGTCGGGGATCCTCACGACATCGCCGGACCGAACCGCCCCGACGACGTTCGTGCTCCAGGGGACGACCTCACAGCTCGGCGGTGAAGCCGGTGTCGACGGGGCGTTCCAGACGCTGTGGAAAGGGTCAGACGCGGGCGCTCCCGTCATCCTCGTAATGACCGAGCCCACGCCTGACACGGTCGCCCTCGTCGAATGCCGTGTCTCCGAGAACCTCTGCGCGAGCAAACCGTTCTGGACGGCGACAGGCGCCGGTGACCCGGGCACCGCCTGGCTTGTGGAAGAGCGTCCCGCCTCACGTTGAACGACAGGAAGTACACCGACTTGGCCGCCAGCGGGACGATGAGTCCGGCGGACTTCAGCTGGCTTCGAAGATGGAGGCAACACACACCGAGCGGTTCTCGAAGTCCAGGACGAAGACGATGATGACGTCCGCACCCTGGACACGGACCTGACGGACTCCGGGATGATCCGGGTCTTCACGACCCATGCGCAGGGGGTCGTCCGCCAGATCGATCAGTCGATCGTGGACATGACTGCTCGTCTCGGGATCAGGATTGGTTGCTCGCCATTCGGCGAGTGCTCGATAGAAGCAGTCCGGCTTGAGATTCCAGCGACTACTCCCGCTCACGGAGGATCTCCACCAGGTCCTCCTTCGTGAGACCGGGGGGCAGGGGAGCCGTCTGAGCCCTCATCTCCGCCTGGATCTCGGCGATTCGCTCTTGCACCGCCGGCGAGGCCATGGCACGACGCCTCAACTCCTCGTCGCTGAGCAATGCACGCCTCTTGCGAGCGGCTTCGCCCATCGAACGTGTCCTTTCCGCTGGGTCACCGGGGTGGACGGTCGACCACCTCGGAACGATAGACCAGAGGGGTGACATCGTCCGGCCGAAGCCGGGGCTCAGGCTTGCTTGGCGAGGTCGAGGAGTTGCTGTTCCCAGGTCGTGTTGTGGATCGCGCGGCCGAGGAACGCCGTCCGCGCCCACTGCAGGTAGTCGAGCTTGCGGACGGCCGCCCGGTAGCGAGCCCACCGGCCCGTCGCGATCTGGTCGTCGGTGAGGTAGATCGGCTCGCGGCGGAAGTTCAGCGTGAGCAGGGCCCGGTTCAGCCGGGCGATCGCGGCCGTGACCGCGCCGGCGAGCGCCGCGTCCCCCGCCTGCCGCGCGGTCTCGAACTGCTCGGGCGGCATGAGTCGGAACACGTACGTCGCGTGGCCCTTCTCCGAGGTGATCTCCTGCGCGACGGCGTTGAGGGGCCGCTCGCCGTCCGCCAGCGGGATGAAGAACCACAGGATGGTCCGGTCGCGGCCGGTCTCGTCCTCGGTCACGCCGGCCACGTTCTCCTCCGCGTCAGCCGATTCCGAAGAGCCGTCGCCGGCCGGCTGCCACTGCTCGCCCGAAGCCGCGGACGAGTCGTCCTCCTGGGTGAGCACCGCCTTCACCCCGAGCGCTGCCCACCCGGGGGGGCACATCGACGTCAGCCTCGCGTAGGTCGACTGGAGGTCGGGGGTTCCCATCACGGCGTTCACCAGGCGCGGCCACACCCCCGGCGCGACGTCGTCGATCTCGTGCTGCTGGACCGCCCGCCCGTCGCGCATCCGCGCCGCCACACGCGACATCACCGCCGGCTCCAGCCCCGGAACCAGGAACCCCAGGGACCGCGCCGTCCGCGCGGCCAGCGCGTCCATGTTCCGGCGCAGCTCGTTCACGAACTCCTCCGAGCGCTTCCCGAGCATCCCGAACACGTGCTCCGCCCCGTCGTCCACCGACACGTGCACCTGATAGAGGTCGGAGTCGAACCGGACGTCCTCCACGAACGAGTACGGCAGCCCCCACATCACCCCGCGCTCGGGAACGACGACCATCAGATCCTCGAACACCCGCATCTCGCACACGATCGGCGAGGCCGCGCCGCCCGGGAACCACCGGGCGGACGGGAACGTGTCCTGCAGGTTCACCCCGGTCAGCAGCAGGTCGTGCTGGAGCTGGTCGTTCCGCAGGCGCCGGACGTCGGCCAGCACCTGCCCGTACGCCTTGCCGAGCATCGACAGGTCGTACCGCCGCCCGGCGAAGTCGGTGAGGTGCAGCGTGTAGTCGTCGTCCCAGACGTCGTCGACGTCGAGGTACGCGAGCGTGATCGGCGACCCCGAGTCGGGGACCAGCGTCACCGACTCGTCGGCGACCTCCACCGACACGCCGACCGGCGGCACGGCGGAGCCGTCGCGTTCGACGACGACGAGCTGTCCACGGTACGCCACGAGCGATCCGAAGAACGAAGCCGCTAGGCCTGCTGCAACAGGTTGTTCCCACACTCGGGACAGAACTTCGTCCCGCGCTCGGACTCCGTCCCGCACTTCGCGCAGACCACCGGGATCGTCAGCTTCTGGCCGCAGTTCTCGCAGAACTTGCCCGACGGCGAGGCCTCGACGCCGCAGTGCGGACAGAGCGCGACCTGCTTCTGCTCGGCGTTGATGTCGCCCGTCCAGTCGGCGGCGTCGACCTTGGTCTTCAGCTGCTCGAGGCGGGCCTGCGACTGCATGACCCCGATCTCCTGCTCGACCTTGGGCGCGTCGTTCACGCACATGTTGAACTCGGTGTTCCAGCAGATCTCCTTGCACACCCACTGGCCGCACCGGTGGCACTGGTTGAACAGCGGCGCGACCTCCTGCACCGCCGCCTGCAGGGCCTTGTCCTTGGCGGACGACTCGGTCATGTCGTGGAGCTGGTCGGCGCCGTACCCGGCGTTCCAGAACCGCCCGCCGAGCATGCCGCCCAGGCCGCGGGCCACCTTCGCCCCCATCCCGAGCGGGTTCGCCTTGAAGCCGGACTTGTAGCCGTTCCCGCAGCGCTCGCAGAAGAACTCGAACTGGAACCCCGCCTCGGTGGAGTGGTCGGTGTAGTTGTCGGTGAACGGAACCGGCGTCGGCACGGCGTCGAACCTCCCCTTCTCGTGTCCCCTTTTGTGCCGGATCAGTGTAGGGCCCGCCCGGCACCTGGGAAAGGTTTCGGCTCGCCAGCCGCCCGCTCTTTACTCGGTCTTCTCGAAGGGGTTGGTCGGCTCGAGCGTCTGCACCTCGACCGGCGCCGCCTCCCGCTTGAAGCGTTCGGCGTCGGCGGGCGTCCCGACGACGAACCCGTAGTGCATGGGCACAGCGAGCTTCGGGGACTGCGCCTTGACCAGCTCCGCGGCCTCCGGGACGTCCATCGTGTACGTACCGCCGATCGGAATGAAGTGCACGTCCGCCTTCACGGAGTCCAGCTCGGGCACGTGGTCGGTGTCGCCCGCGTGGTAGTAGCTGAAGTCACCGAGGTCGAGGATGTACCCGACCCAGTTGTTCGACCGGGGGTGCTTGTCGAGCCGTTCCTCGACCACGTTGTACGCCGGCACCGCCTGGAACCTGATCCCGGCAACCTCGCCCGAGTCGCCGGGCGCGACCGGTGTGACGTCGCCCCGCAGCTCCGCCGCGATGTCGTGCGGCGCCACCAGCTTCGTCGAGCCCTCCCGAACCACCTTCGCCAGGTCGTCGGGCTCGTAGTGGTCGGAGTGCGCGTGCGTGATGAACACGACGTCCGCCGGCGGGTCGCCGGTGACGCCCCACGGGTCGATGTAGACGTTGATTCCGTCGCCCTCCCACAGGTAGGCCGACTGCCGGTACCAGGTGAACCGATCCAACATTCGCGATCACTCCTCACGCCCGACGCGGAGAAGCCGGGCACCACCAGGGGCCGATCGAATTCCGTTTCGTAGTCTGGCGCCAATGGCCAGAACGCGCGACTCGGCTGCTCACGGAGCGACGCCGCGGCCGCGTCCCGCCGGTGGGGCGAGGCGTTCGGTCGACCTGCTCCGGCGCAATCGCGACTTCCGGCGGTTCTACTTCGCGCAGCTCATCTCGTTCGCAGGGGACTGGTTCCTGCTGGTCGCCCTGTACGGGCTGGTGCTCGACACGACGCACTCCGCGGTGCTCGCGTCGCTGATCCTGGTCGCCGAGCTGGCGCCGCAGTTCCTCGTGGCGCCGATCGGGGGCGCGCTCGCCGACCGGATGAATCGCCAGGTCCTCATGGTGATCTGCGACCTCGCCAGGTCGGTGCTCTGCCTGGGGTTCCTGCTCGCCGGCCCGGGGATGATCTGGGTGATCTACCCTCTGCTGTCGGGGATGGCGGTGTTCTCCGCGGCGTTCGAACCGACGTCGAACGCGGCCTTCCCCAACCTGGTCGAGCCCAGCGACCTGCCCACGGCGAACGTGCTGGTGGGCTCGGCGTGGGGCGTCATGCTCGCCGTGGGCGCCGGCATCGGCGGGGTGTTCGCCGCGGTCGCCGGGCGGGATGCCGCGTACGTGGCGGACGCGGTTACGTTCCTGCTGTCCGGGGTGCTGCTCGCGAGCATCCACCGGGCATTCGCCGAGCCACGCGAGGAGCACCACGCGCACGTCGGGTTCGTCGAGGCCACCGTCGAGACGGTCCGGTACGCGCGCTCGGACGGGCGGGTGATGGCCCTCCTCGCGGTGAAGGGCGGGTTCGGATTGGCCGGTGGCGTCCTGGTGCTGCTGCCGTTGTTCGCGACGAGGGTGTTCCACCAGGGCGACGTCGGGACCGGGATCCTGTACGGCATGCGCGGGGTCGGTGCCCTGATCGGGCCGTTCCTCGGCCGGCGCATCGCGGGGAACTCCGAACGTGGGTTGTTCACCGCGATCGGGCTGGCGCTCGCGTGTTTCGGGGTGTTCTACCTGGTGTTCCCGTTCATGCCCTCGCTGCTGCTCGCGGGCCTGTGCTCGCTGGGGGCGCACCTCGGCGGTGGGGCCCAGTGGACGCTCTCGACGTACGGGCTGCAGGCGATCGTCCCGGACCGCATCCGGGGGCGGGTGTTCGCGTTCGACTTCGCGCTGGTCACGCTCACGATCATGGTGTCGAACCTCGTGAGCGGGTGGGCTGCCGAGGCGCTCGGCCCGCATCACGCGATGATCGCGTTCGCGAGCGTCGGCCTGCTGTTCGCGGCGGGGTGGTGGCTGGGAACGCGCCGGGTCCGCCGGCACCTGTCGAGCGGGTCGATGCAGGAGGGTCCGCCGGCCTGAACCGGAGGCTCGACCCGCCGGCGTCGTTCGGGCACTTGTGTCCAGGTTCGTGCCTCAACCGCCACCGTGTCGGCGCCGAGTGCTTGCATGTGCGCCACGTACCGGCAGGCTGGGAGCCATCCCGCCGTCGAGCGGGCGGATCCATCGAGGGGGTCCACATGTTCATCACGCCCACCCGCCGGGCGCGGGCAGCGATGCTGTTCGCCCTGGCGCTCGCCGTCGTCGTCGTTTCGGGCGGCGTCCCGTCGGCGAGCGCCGCCGCATCGGTCCGCGACCGGCCGGTCCGCTCGTCGCCCCTCGACGAACGAACCCCGGTCGAGGGCTCCGGCTACCTGGCCTGGTCGGAGAACCGGCCCGGCCATCCGCAGCAGTACAGCGTGTGGATCCGTCGGCTCGGCCAGCACGCCATGCGCGTGACGCCGCTCGCCGGCGTCGCCTACGCGGGCGGCATCGACGGCGACACGCTCGTCTATCAGCAGTCGGTGGGCGGTGAGCGTTCGGGCATCCGCTTCTACGACCTCGTCACCGGCGTCAGCCGGCCGGCGCCCGGGCCGGTCAACAGCGCGGCCGAGCAGTTCGGCCCGTCGCTGTCCGGCCGGTGGCTGCTGTTCACGCGGCAGTTCGCGGCGCCAGCGGCGTGGAGGGTGCTGCTGTACAACCTGGACACCGGCCGGATGCGGACGCTCGATCGGGTCAGCGGACCGTTCGCCCGCCTCGCCCAGAGCGGTCAGGTCGCGGGCGACTACGCCACGTGGCAGGTGTGCACGCCCTATTGCAAGGTGTTCGAGTACCGGATCTCGACGCGGCAGACGTGGTTCGTGCCGGACCCCGACCGGCACTTCCAGTACGCGCCGTCGGTGACCTCCGATGGTTCGGTGTGGTTCGCCGAGAGCCACTCGGCATGCGGCGGCGTGAGCATCCGCCGGTACCGGCCCGGAGGGCACCCGGTCACGGTCGCCGCCCTACCGGCGCACACCGACTTGTCGTTCACGTCGGCCCGGCCGCTGCAGGGGAGCCGCGTGCAGCTGCTGTACGACGCGACCAGCTGCACCGACTTCTCGGGCAACCTTCGCGCGCTGACGATCCCGAACTGACTCGAGGCGAGGCTGGGGATCCCGCCGCGGGGGGCGAACACTCACCCTCCAGCGGGCGGGCTCACGAGCAGGCCGCGACCTCGTCCGGGACCAGACCGCGCTGGATGGCGAACAGGCTCGCGCCCACGCGGCTGGATGCGCCGATCTTCACGTAGATGTGCTCGACGTGGTTGCGAGCGGTCTTCGGCGAGATCACCAGGCGCGTGGCGATCTCCCGGCTCGACAGCCCGCGGGCCAGCAGCCGGAGCAAGTCGATCTCGCGGGTGGTAAGCCCGGACGGCCCTTCGCGGCGTCGGGGCACGCGATGTCCCGCGGCCGCCAGCACGGCCTCGACCGCCTCCGCGTCCAGACGCCCGGCCTTCACCTCCGCGCGGAGCTCCGCCGCAGCCTGCTCGGGGGCGAGGGCCGGGCGATGGGGCCGCGGCTCCCGCATGGACTGGTAGGCGTCGGCGGCCCCGAGCACCCGCGCCGGCCGCGAGATCGCCCCACCGGACAGCGCCCGCGGGTACCCCGAGCCGTCGAGCCGTTCGCGGAGCTGGACGGCGACCGCCCCGAGCGGGGCGAGCGAGGCCGACTGCCGCAGCATCCGCTCGGTCAGGTAGGGCTGGAGTCGGACGCATTCCCACTCGCCGGCCCCCAGCGGACCGGGCTTGTCCCAGATCGAGTTCGACACCCCCAGCCGCCCCAGGCCGTGGGCCAGGCCGGCCCTGCGAAGCGTCGCGACCTCCGCCTCGCCCATGCCCAGGCGTCCGCCGGCATCGGCGACCAGCGCCGCGACCGCGCGGGCGTGGCCCAGCATGAAGGGCGACTTCAGGTCGACGAAGTCGGCGACGGCCTCGAGGGCCAGGTCGAACTGCTCCCCGGTGAGGCGCACCCCGAGGGCCGGCTCCGCCGCGATGACCGCATCCCAGGTCCGGGCCGACTCGAGACCGCCGAGGATCCCGTTGGGGTCCCCGCGCAGCGCATGGGCCAGATCCGGGTCGAACTGCGATCCGGCCCGCCGGCGGGCGAGCGACGTCGCCGCCTGCGTGCCTCCGACGCGGTGCGCCACCTCGACGAACTCGGCCACCATCGCCAGGCGCGCCGCCATCGGCACCTCCTCGCCACGCAGCTCGCCGGGCCACCCCTTCCCGTCCCACCGTTCGTAGGACGCGCCGACCGCGCGCTACACGCCGTCGGGGAGCCCGAGACGTTCGGCGAGGATCCTGGCCAGGGCGGTGTGCCGAGCGATCATCCCGTCGAAATCGCGGTGGCCGGACGCGGCGAACTCGAGCCCCAGACGGAACCGGTGTGCGAGGGGTTCCCGGACCCGAGGCGGCGCAGCGAGGCCGCCGCCCCCAGGATGCTCCGCTGTTCGTACTTGTACTTCGTCGCCTTGAACGAGATGTCGTCGCCGAACCACTTCGCCTGCTCGTGCGCGTCGGCGTGACAGCCCACGTTGACGAGCAGGGCCGTGTAGTAGACGACCAGGCGCTCGTCCTCGTCGAGGCGGACCTGCCCGCCATCCGCAGTCCGCTCGGAGCCCGCCGCGCCAGCCACGGTCGTCATGCTATCGACCGCGTCGAGACAGGAGTCCAGACGTTCCGAAAAGGGGCCGGGCGGCGGTCAGCCCGTGAAGCCGCCGCCCCCGGGTGGCGCGCCGCCCCCCGCCGGTGGAGGCTCGGGAGGCGCCTGCGGAACCGGGGCCGGAGCGGTGCTCGCGCCGCCGGCGCCGCCGCCGACCGAGCCCCCGCCCGCGGGCTGTCCGAAGGAGACGCCCGGCGACCCGGGCGCGAAGCTCACCTGCGGCGGGCCGGCGTCGCGGATCTGGTCGGGGATCTCGAAGAACTCCTCCTCCTTGAAGTGGAACATGGAGGCGATGGCGTTCGACGGGAAGGACTGCACCCGTCGGTTATAGTCCTGCACGTTGTTGTTGTAGAAGCGCCGGCTCGTCTGGATGCGGTCCTCGGTGTTGGTCAGCTCCCCCTGCAGCGCCAGGAAGTTCTGGTTCGCCTTGAGCTCGGGATAGTTCTCGGCCACGGCGAACAGGCGGCCCAGGGCCTGGACGAACGGCCCCTCCGCCTGGGCCTGTGCGGCGGGCGACTGGCCGCTCGTAGCGGCCGCCGCGGCGCGAGTCCGCGCGACCTCCTCGAAGACCTCGCGCTCGTGCGCCGCGTAGCCCTTGACGGTCTCGACCAGGTTGGGGATCAGGTCGTACCGCCGGCGCAGCTCGGTGTCGATGTTCGCGAACGCGTTGCGGATGAGGTTCCGCTGGCTCACGAACCGGTTGTAGGAAAGGACGGCGCCGAGCAGCAGCAGCACCACGACGCCCAGGACGATCCACAGGACGATCACGGCGAGTTCCTTTCTCCCGGATGAGCAGGATGAGTGTGCATCGTTCGATCGAACCCTATCGGAACCGGCGAATCGGTCATAGGCACGTCAGGGCTGGAACCCCCCGCCTCCCGGGGCGAAGGGCCCGGTCGGTGGCGGAGGCACCGGCCCCGGGGCCGGCGGCGACGGGGTGCCCTCCGGCGGCATCACACCGCCCGGCGCTGCGGCCTGCTGCGGCGCGGTGCGGTACAGCTGCGCGGCGCGCGCGGGGTCGCCGTACAGGCTGTACGCGACCTTCGGGATGTGGTCGACGTACATCTTCAGCGAGCCGAGCAGGGGCGTGAGCTCGCCCGGTCGCAGCCGCTTGCAGTACACGAGCACGAACGGCCCGTTCATCTCGAACGCGTACCCCTCGCCCGACTGCAGCAGCCACTGCATCATCCGCGCGTCGATCACGTCGTTCGCGAACTTCTTGTCGCGCGACTTCACGTTGAACGCCCTGTTGAAGTCCTCGGATTCGAACTCGATGTCGCGGAGCCCGACGTGGTCGGCGAACCGCGTGAAGATGTTCTCCTTCGTCACGGACAGGTCCGGCGACGTGATCGGGATCTCCGTCACCACGCACGAGAAGTGGTAGTAGGTCTTGCTGGTCTGGCCCTTGGAGTCGGTCGTCCTGTCGTAGTACCAGTAGTCGAACTCCCGCAGGTCGACGCCCTGCCAGGTGCCCCACAGGACGTTCTCGGTGCCGCGTCCGTCGCCCCTGCGCAGTAGGCCGAACGGCAGCCCCAGGCAGTTGAACGTGTCCTCCGGCGAATACTGCAGCCCGAGCTGCTGCGCGGCGAGCGCGAGCTCCTGCCGGCGCTTCTTCTTGGCCCACCAGCCGTACCACGCCGCCAGGATGAGCACCGCGACGATCCCGATGATGAGGAGCGCGACTCCCATGACCACCAGTATTCACGGGCCGCGGCCCTCCCGCCACCGATTCGGGGGAATCCGGGTGATCCGGCCGCCGTCCGGCCGCGAATACGTGGGCGTCCGCCGTCGAGACGAGGGGGGTCGCGGGTGCCCGAGGAAGACCGGCCGTCGGCCGGCGGTGTCGTCGTGTTCCGCGTCGGGTCCCGAGTACCGGCGGATCGACCATTCGCGGCCCGTGCCGTCGGCGGGGTTCCTCGACGCCTCGGGGCAGTGGACGGCCGCCACGGTGCCGCCGCTGCTGTTCAGCGACTCGAGCGCCGTGGAGATCGTGAGCCCGGAGGAGGCGCGCCGGCTCGGGCTCCCGGAATGAGCCGGCGGCCTACAGGCTGGCGACCTTCGGGATGACCTCGCGGCCGACGATCTCGAGCGGCTCCAGGTACTGCACGCCCCGGCAGCCCCCGATCGCGGCCTGGGCGCCGGCCCCGGCGAGCGCGCCCAACTCGTCGAGCATCTGGGGAACCCGCACGCCGTCGCGCCCAGGGTCGAGACGGTAGTAGACGGTCTTCCAGATGGCGTCGTAGTCGCGGCCCTCGCGTTCGCAGTGCTCCCGCAGGACGCCGAGCTTGTGACGCACCGTCGTCGCGTCGCCGAACAGGTTGCACGCGTCCGCGTACCTGGCGACCAGCTTCAACGTGACCCGCTCGCCACTCCCACCGATCAGGATCCCCGGACGCGGCCGCTGGAGCGCCTGCGGCCGGTTCACCGTCTCGGACAGGTGGAACCGGCTGCCTTCGAACGGCCCCTCGTCCTCGCTCCACATCTGCAGTGCGATGCGCAGGGCGTCCTCGAGCTGCTCGAACCGCTCCCCGACAGGCGGGAACGGCACCCCGAGCCCCTCGTGCTCGTGCTGGTTCCACGCGGCGCCGACCCCGAGCCAGGCCCGCCCGCCGGACAGCACGTCGAGCGTCGTCACGGTCTTGGCGAGCAGGCCCGGGTACCGGTAGGTCACGCCGGTGACGAGCGTCCCGAGGCCGAGTCGCTCCGTCCGGGCCGCCAGGAACCCGAGCGCCGTGTACGCCTCGAGCATCGGCTGACGATGGTCGCCCACGCCAGGGATCTGGAAGAAGTGGTCCATCAGCCACAGCGAGTGGAACCCGCTGCGGTCGGCGGTCTCGCCGATGCGGCCGAGCGTCGGCCCGATCTCGGCGTCTTCGCCCCACGTGAACGACGGGACCTGCAGTCCGATCTCCATGCTTGCCGGCTCCTGTTGCGATCGGTCGCTGGACGGGCGCCAGCGCCCACCCTACGACGAACCGGCGTCCGGGCCCTCGGCGCGGACCTTCTGGACGGCGACCAGCGCCTCCTGGAGGTTCGACAGCCACTCCCCCTGCTTGTCCGCGACCAGCGCGACGCACCACGCGAGGGCGTGGCTCCGGCTGCGGGCGACGCCGGCGTCGACCAGCGTGTCCAGCACCTCGCGCTCCCGCATCCGCAGCCGCGTCATCACCGGCACCGACATCGTGGTGAAGAGCCGGCGGTCCCCGCCGATCTCGACGCCCCACGCAACCTTCCGTCCGTACCGACGTTCGGCCTCGCGGGCGATCCGCATCCGCTGCTCGCGCGTGTCCTCGCGGAACTGCCGCACCCGGCCCTCCCTGGCGCCCTCCTTCGTCTCCTCGCTGGCGTCCTCGCTGGCCTCGACGTCCGCGAGGGTCCCGACCACGAAGATCTCGTCGCGGTCGAACGTGACCTCAGGCGCGCCGGTGAACCACCCTGTGGGGAGCCTCCCGGCGAACCAGCCGCTCAACGTGTCGTCGTGTTCAGTCATTGCGAACCTCCCATCTCGCCGTGGATCCGTCTGATTACAAGATTACACCGCCTCGCGACTTCCATCGCGCGCCCAGACGGATTCGGTGGGAAACAGTGGTCGAACCATTGACCCGGGTATCACCGGGCGGCATGATTCGTCCTCCCGACCGAAAGCCGCCCATGCCCTCGCCGTCCCCCCAGGCGCTTGGTTTCACGTCGATGCCGATCGGCCCGGCCACCCCCGCCCCCATTGGCCGCCCGAATCGGTTGGGGGCGCCCGACTCGGGCCGGTTCGATCTGGATTCGGAGGCTCTCGAACGGCTCACGCCGATCGTGTTCGGTGACGGGCGCGTCAGGGACCTGCTCCTCGCCGTCGAGGACCGCGGGGAGTTCTGCGCCGCGGTCGCGGCCCTCGCGGCCCGTCACGGTCTGGACCTCCCGTCCGAGCGGGTCGAGGCGCTGTTGTCGGACGCGAGGCGTCGATGGGTGGAGCGATGGGTGTGACCGCCCTGGACCTCGCCGGCTGGACGCCGTTCGCCGTGCGCTCCCGGGACGAGGGACCCCTCGTGGAGTGGCGGTACACGGCGGGCATCGGGTTCGGCGACCCGTTCTTCGAACAGACCATGGAGCGCACCATGCGGAACCCGTTCCGGCTGCTGTTCGCCCGCGAGACGGCGCTCGAGGACCTCGCTCGGGTGGCCGGGACCATGGATTCGGTCGAGCCCTCGGGGTTCGTGTTCCACATGTCACGGTGCGGCTCGACGCTGGCGGCGCAGATGCTCGCGGCGCGGGACGACACGATCGTCGTGTCGGAGGCGGCGCCGCTCGACGCGGTGCTCGGCGCCGACCCCGACGTCCTTCGAGGCATGGTGGCGGCGCTCGGACAGCGCCGGACGCCCGGCCAGCGGCACCTCGTGGTCAAGCTCGATGCCTGGGCCGTGTTCCACCTGCCGGGGATCCGCGCGGCGTTCCCGGACGTGCCCTGGGTCTTCCTGTTCCGCGACCCGGTGCGGGTCCTCTCGTCGCAGCTGCGGCAACGCGGGTCGTACCTCGTCCCGGGAGCGATGCCGGAGTCGTTGACCGGCATCTCCGCGGAGCGTGCCGTGTCCATGCCGCCCGAGGAGCTCTGCGCCCGCATCCTCGCGCGGGTCTGCGAGGCGGCGATCGACGCTGCCGACGAGGGAGGCCTGTTCGTCGACCACTCGTGCCTGCCTCATGCCGTGCCCGACGCGATTGCGCCGTGGTTCGGCATCCCGTGCCCGCCCCCCGAACGCCGCCGGATGCTCGAGCGGGCCCGCTCCGACGCGAAGACGCCCGCGCTGCCGTTCCGCCGCGGCCATGCCGCCGGCGACGGCGCGGTGGACGAACGGATCCGGCGTGCTGCCGAGGAACATCTGGCGTCAACGTCCGCGCGCCTGCGGACCGTCGCGGGGCGCGCCTCGTGACGATCCCCGACCGGGTGCTCCTGCCCCTCCGCTTCGACGCCGGGGCGCTGGCCGCCGACCTCGGGGCGCTCCCCGAGGACGCCTGGATCCCCCACTTCAACACCCGCATCTACGACGGCGAGTGGAGTGGGGTGGCGCTCCGCGCCGTCGGCGGGACGATCGCGATCTATCCGGATCCCTCGCGGACGGACGAGTTCGCCGACACCGAGCACCTCGCGCGGTGCCCGAACGTCGAGGCGGCGCTCCGCCGACTGGAGTGCCCGCTCCAGTCCGCCCGGCTGCTCCGTCTCGGGGCCGGGTCCGCGATCAGGCCCCATGACGACTACCGGCTGTCGTTCGGCGACGGGGAGGTCCGCCTCCACGTCCCGATCACGACGGACCCGGGGGTTGAGTTCCTGCACGACGGGACGCTCGTCGACATGGCGCCGGGCGAGTGCTGGTACATGGACTTCACGAAGACCCATGCCGTGACCAACCGAGGCACCGAACCGCGCGTCAACCTCGTGGTCGACTGCACGGTGAACGAATGGTTGACGGGGATGCTGGAGGAGGGCGCGCGCCCGGCCGTCGGGGTCGGCGCGTCGACCGCTGCCACCGAGGAGGACGGATGACCACACGATATTCGCGGCGGGCGTTCCTCGCGGCGACCGGCGCGGCCGGTGCCGCGACGGTGCTCGCCGGGGCGAACCGCGCGTTCGGTGCGACCGGGGGCGCGGCCCGGACGGGTGCGATGGGCGCCGCAGGGAGCGCGGCCGTGAACAGGGCCGTGGCGGCGCTGCGACGATCGGCGTTCGCGCCACTGGTCGGGTCGAAGTTCCGCCTGCTGAAGGGCGCGGCATCCCAGCCCCTGGTCCTGGAGCACGTCGCCGCCCTGCCGGGCGCCGGGGCGTCGTCCGAAGGACAGTTCTCCCTGCTCCTGCGCGGCAACCGGTCGACCGCATGGGAACAGGGCACCTACGACCTCCACCACCGGGCCATCGGAACCGTCCGGCTCCTCGTGGTCCCCGTCGACCGCGGCGTCAGGGCCCGCCGGTACCAGATCATCGTCAACCGAGCCTGAGCTCGACACGAAAGGAGCACGGACCATGAGCGAGCCGTTCCTCGGGGAGATCCGTCTGTTCCCGTACAATTTCGCGCCGCGGGGCTGGGCCTTCTGCAACGGCCAGATCCTGTCGATCGCGCAGAACACGGCCTTGTTCTCGCTGTTGGGAACGACGTACGGCGGCAACGGCCAGACGACCTTCGCCCTGCCCGACCTCCGGGGCCGGCTCGCGGTCAGCTCCGGGCAGGGCCCCGGCCTCAGTCAGTACGACCTCGGCGAGGTCGGCGGCGTGGAGAACGTGACCCTGCTGAACACCCAGATGCCCCAACACACCCACGTCCTCAATGCCTCGAACAACGATGCCACCGATGCGGCCCCGGGCGGGAACGTGCCGGCGGTGATCCCGTCGGGCGGCTACACCTCCACACCGAGCACGACCATGAGCGGACAGGCGGTCGGCGCGACGGGCGGCAACCAGCCCCACACGATCGTCCAGCCGTTTCTGACCCTCAACTACTGCATCGCGCTCCAGGGCATCTTCCCGTCGAGGAACTGAGCCCGGTGACGGTCGAGTCCCCCCACCGGTCCGCAACCCTCCGGCCGGCCGCGCCCGGCGACCGGGAGTTCCTCGTCGAGGTGTACGCCTCGACCCGCAGCGAGGAGCTCGCCCGCACCGGCTGGAGCCGGCCGGAGATCGACGCGTTCGTCGGCATGCAATACGAGTTCCAGGACCGACACTACGCGGCGGCCTTCCCCGAGGCGGAGCGATCGATCGTCATGGTCGGTGATCGGCCGGTCGGACGCCTGTACGTCCACCGCGACAAGACGGAGATCCGCGTCGTGGACGTCGCGCTGCTGCCCGATTTCCGGGGTCGGGGCATCGGGAATGGCCTGGTGACCGATCTCGTGGCGGAGGGTGCCAGGACCGGCCGGCCGGTGCGAATCCACGTCGAGCGGGACAACCGCGCCCGTTCGCTGTACGAGCGGCTGGGATTCGTCGAGGTCGCGGACGACGGCGTGTACCGGTCGATGGAACGACCCGTATGAGCGACCTCGCGGACCTCGGCCCGTCGGACTTCGAGGCGTGCGTCGGGGACGAGGTCGGTGTGCTGGGGCCGGACGGTCTCCGGGTGATGCTCACGGTGAGATCCGTCGACGCCCGGGGGCCGGGCTGGGACCGGTCCGAGGCGTTCTCCGTCCTGCTCGTCGGGCCCCGGGACCCGTCGCTCGGGCAGGGCGTGTTCGGGATCGAGCACCCGCGGCTCCCGGCGGTCGAGCTTTTGATCGTCCCCGTGGGGAGGGATCGGGAGGACGGGCTGCTGTACGAGGCGATCTTCAACTGACCGTGGACGGATCGCGGGGCTGCCGACGAGCGACACCGAGGCGCGATCCCTCCGTGACGACAAGGGGAGGAACCATGCACCGACCGTTCCGTGACCGATCCGCCGGGACCGGCGGACGAGCCCGCCGGCGTGCGGTGAGCGGTTTCGCCTCGATGGTGGTCGTCGCGGCCCTGGTCCCGGTCGTCCTCGCCGCGACGGCGGGGGTGGCGTCCGCGGCCACCGCGTTCTGCAACACGGGGTCGATCACACTGAACGACCGCGTGGTCGCACAGCCGCCGAACGCGGCGACCCCCTCCCCCTCCACGCTCACCGTCTCGGGGCTGTCCGGCACGATCTCCGACGTGACGCTGAACCTGAACGGCATCAACGAGGGACGCACCGACGACCTCGACGTCATCCTCCAGGCGCCGGGCGGGGGGAACCTCCTGGTGCTCTCCGACTCCGGCGGCCTGAACGCCGTGAGCAGCTACAACCTGACCCTCGATGACGCGGCGGCCTCCATGCTGCCCGACTCCACGGCGTGGCCGTCCTCGCCGGCGACCTCCAAGCCGGTCGACTACGACGCCACCGCGGACGAGGCCTTCCCGTCGCCGGCGCCGTCGCCCTCGTCCGCGACCGCGCTGTCGACCTTCGACGGCGGGGCCCCGAACGGGACCTGGAACCTGTGGATCGTCGACGACTCGCTCGGTGGCGGGGCCGGATCCATCGCGGGAGGGTGGTGCCTGAACGTCACCACGGCGGCGGCGGCGGCCACCACCACGGTCGTGTCATCCGGCGCGAACCCGTCGTTCACGGGCGACAGCGTGACGTTCACGGCCACGGTGAGCAGCACCTCCGCCGTCAACGAGGGAACGGTCGACTTCAAGGTGGACGGCACGACCGCCTCCGCGGGGAACCCGGTGAGCAGCGGGACGGCCTCCTTCACCACCAATGCCCTCGCCGAGGGCACGCACACCGTCCAGGCCCTCTACAACGGCACGGCGAACTTCGCCCCGAGCAACGGCAGCATCACGCAGGTCGTGAACAACCACACGACCGTGAACGGCAACCAGTTCTGCAATCCGGGGAACGTCGCGATCAACTCGGCGTCGCAGGCGAACCAACCCGCCACGCCCTACCCCTCCCGGGTGTTCGTCAGCAGCCTCACGGGGACCATCACGGACGTGAACCTGGATCTGAAGGGCGTGACCCACGCCAACCCGGACGACATCGACGCGATGCTGGTCGGACCCACGGGCGCGAACCTCATCGTCCTGTCCGACGCGGGAGGGTCGACCCCCGTGTCGAACTTCGACGTGACGTTCGACGATGCCGCGGGAGCGCAGTTGCCCGACACCGGCGGCTGGGGGACCTCGCCCGCCACGGCACAGCCGACGGACTACACGCCGGCGGACTCGTTCCCGTCGCCGGCGCCGAGCCCGAGCGGGGCCACGGCGCTCTCGACGTTCGACACCACGAACCCCAACGGCACGTGGGCCCTGTACGTGATCGACGACGCGCTGGGGACCGGCGGCTCGATCGCGAACGGCTGGTGCCTCGACTTCACTACCGGTGGAACGCCGGACCTCGGCGTCGGCGTGAGCCACGCGCCGGAGCCGGTCGAGGTGAACAGGCTCCTCACCAAGACCCTCACGCTATCGAACACGGGAACCGGGGCCGCCACGACGGTCGTCCTGGCCGACCCGCTCCCGGCCTCGTTCACGTTCGTCTCGCTGAGCCTGATCTCGGGCACCGCGGCCGACTCCTGCACCACGCCGGCCGTCGGATCCGGCGGCACCGTCTCGTGCAGCTGGGCGAACGTCGCGGCGTCGGCTTCGGCCACGTACCAGCTCGTGGTCCGGCCCAAGCGGGCCGGGTCGTTCGACAACATGGCGTCCGTCACCCAGGATCCCGGCGACACCAACCCGTCGAACGACTCCCACACCGACAACATCACCGTGTCCCCGAACGGCCGCGGCTGCACCTTCGTCGGCACGTCGGGGCCGGACACGCTGAACGGAACCCCCGGGCCGGACGTCATCTGCGGGCTGGGCGGCGACGACCACATCGACGGGCTGGGCGGCAGCGACACGCTCTACGGGCTGGCCGGCAACGACACCCTGACCGACACGTCGGGGACCGACCACCTGCTGGGCGGGGCGGGCGACGACTCGATGAACACGCAGGACGGCTCGGGGGGCGACGTCGTGAACGGTGGCCGCGGGCACAACACCTGCACCGTCGACCCGGGCGACTCCGCCAAGAAGTGCTAGTTCGGGGGAATCGGGCGGGGCCGCGGAAGCGGGCCCGCCCGGTTCTGATCGCGCCGCACGTCGTCGACGCCGCTACGCGGCGTCGACGACCCCGACCCGGAACTCGAGCCCGGCCTCCCCCCGGTCGATCACCACGTGGTCGCCGTCCCGGATCTCGCCGCCGAGGAGCATCGTGGCCAGCCGGTCCTGCACCTCGCGCTGGATGAGCCGCTTGAGCGGCCGCGCGCCGTAGGCCGGGTCGAACCCCTTGTTCGCCAGGTACTCCCGGGCGCCGTCGGTGAGCTCGACGGTCAGCCGGCGCGACGCCAGCCGTTCCTGCAGCAGCCGGATCTGGATGTCGAGGATCTGCCCGATCTGCTCCCGGCCGAGCGGCTGGAACACGAGGATCTCGTCAACCCGGTTGACGAACTCCGGCCGGAACGTCGCTCGCACGTCGGCCATGACCTTCTCGGTGCGCTCCTCCGCCGAGGCCGTCGGGTCGTTGAAGACGTACGAGCCGAGGTTCGACGTCATGATCACGACCGTGTTGCGGAAGTCGACGGTCCGGCCCTGGCCGTCGGTCAGCCGCCCCTCGTCCAGCAGCTGGAGCAGCACGTTGAACGCGTCCTGGTGGGCCTTCTCGATCTCGTCGAGCAGGACCACCGCGTACGGCCGGCGGCGAACGGCCTCGGTGAGCTGCCCGCCCTCGTCGTACCCGACGTATCCGGGCGGCGCCCCGATCAGCCGCGAGACGCTGTGGCGTTCCTGGTACTCGCTCATGTCGATGCGGATCACCGCGCGCTCGTCGTCGAACAGGAAGTCGGCGAGCGACCGGGCCAGCTCGGTCTTCCCGACGCCGGTCGGCCCCAGGAAGATGAACGACCCGATGGGGCGGTTGGGATCGGACAGGCCGGCGCGGGCCCTGCGGATGGCGTTCGCGACCGCGGCAACGGCCTCCTCCTGATCGACCATCCGCTCGTGGATGGCGTCCTCCATGCGCACGAGCTTGGCCATCTCGCCCTCCATGAGGCGGCTGACCGGGATGCGGGTCCACTTGGAGACGACCTCGGCGACGTCCTCCTCGTCGACCTCCTCCTTCAGCATCTTGCGGTCGGCCTGGAGCTCGGTGAGGGCGGCGTTCTCCTGTTCCATCTCGCGCTGGAGCTCGATGATCCTGCCGTAGCGGAGCTCGGCCGCGCGCTCGAGGTCGCCATCGCGTTCGGCCAGCTCGGCCTCCGACCGCGCCCGGTCGATCTCCATGTTCAGCTGGCGGATGCGGTCGATGTGCTCCTTCTCTCGCTGCCAGTGCGCGGTCATACCCGCGGTCCGCTCGCGGAGGTCGGCCAGCTCGCGCTCCAGCTTCTCCAGGCGCTCCTTCGACGCGGCGTCGGTCTCCTTCTTCAGCGCCGCGCGTTCGATCTCGAGCTGCTTGATGCGCCGCTCGACCTCGTCGATCTCGACGGGCATCGAGTCGATCTCGATGCGCAGGCGGCTGGCGGCCTCGTCGATGAGGTCGATGGCCTTGTCCGGCAGGAACCGCGCCGTGACGTAGCGGTTGGACAGCACGGCGGCGGCGACGAGCGCCGAATCCTGGATCCGGACGCCGTGGTGGACCTCGTAGCGCTCCTTCAGCCCGCGGAGGATGGCGATCGTGTCCTCCACGGTGGGTTCGCCGACCAGCACCGGCTGGAACCGCCGCTCGAGGGCCGCGTCCTTCTCGATGTGCTTGCGGTACTCGTCGAGGGTGGTCGCACCGATCGCGCGCAGCTCGCCGCGCGCGAGCATCGGCTTCAGCATGTTGCCGGCGTCCATGGCCCCCTCGGCCGCGCCCGCGCCCACCACCGTGTGGAGCTCGTCGATGAACGTGATGATCTCCCCGCCGGAGTCGGCGATCTCCTTCAGCACCGCCTTCAGGCGTTCCTCGAACTCGCCGCGGTACTTCGATCCGGCGACCATCGCCCCGAGGTCGATCGCGACGACCCGCTTGCCCTTCAGCCCCTCCGGAACGTCGCCGGCGACGATGCGCTGGGCGAGGCCCTCGACGATCGCCGTCTTGCCGACGCCGGGCTCGCCGATCAGCACGGGGTTGTTCTTGGTCCGGCGGCTGAGGACCTGGATCGTGCGGCGGATCTCGTCGTCCCGGCCGATCACCGGGTCCAGCTTGCCCTCGCGCGCCAGCTCGGTGAGGTCGCGGCCGTACCGCTCGAGCGCCTGGTACTTCTCCTCGGGGTTCTGGTCGGTGACGCGCTGGCGCCCCCGGACCTCCTGCAGCGCCTGCAGCACGCCGTCGCGGGTCAACCCGGCGTCCGCCAGCAGCCGGCCGGCCGCCGTCTGCGTGGCCGGGTCGACCATCGCCAGCAGCAGGTGCTCGGTCGACAGGTACTCGTCGGTCATCGACTGCGCCTCGCGCCACGCGCGGTCCAGCAGCTGGGCCGTCGCCGGCGACAGGCGCTGCTCGGTGGCCGCGCCCGGCGTTGCGTACACCTTGGGGAGGCGGTCGACCGCGTCGGCCGCACGGTCGCGGAGCGTCCGCGGCTGCACGCCGAGGCGATGGAGCAGCGGGAACACCACGCCCTCGGGGTCGCCGAGGAGCGCGAGGAGCAGGTGCTCGGGTTCGATGGCCTGCTGGTCGCGGGCCGCGGCCTGCTGCCGGGCGCCCTCCAGCGCGGCCTGCGTCTTCAGTGTGAACGTGTTGGGATCCATGAGTCTCTCAGTCGGGGTCGCCATCGTCCGCGCGCTCGCGAGCGCGGAGCGCCGTCCAGTCATCCTTCGTGATCGCGTACATCGCGTAGTCGCGCCGCGGGCCGTCCGCCGACGGCATGAACGAACGGAGCACGCCCTCGAAGGCGAACCCGCACCGCTCGGCCACCGTCCGCATGGCCGCGTTGTCGAGGTCGGTGGTGAGGGCAACGCGATGCGCGTTCTCCCGTTCGAACAGCCGGTCGCACAGGAGCGACACCGCCTCGCCGCCGAGTCCGCGTCCGCGGTCGGCGGGCGAGAACATCGAGATGCCGATCTCCCACACGCCCGGCGGCACCGCCCACCGGGGATGCCGGGCGTCGATCTCGCCGACCATCCGTCCGTCGACCTCGATCGCGAGGTCGATGCGGCCGTCGGAAGGCTCGCCGGCCGCATCGACCCGGCGGCGGAGCTCGTGCCGGGGCGGGGCGCCCATCGGCAGCCACTGGCGGGCCTCGCCGGTCGACATCGCGGCCTCCATCGCCTCGATCTCGTCGGGCCGGTAGGGACGGAGCACCACGCGGTCCCCGCGGACCACGACGCCGGTCGTCACGCGCCCCGCCAGGGCTGGTGCGAGTAGGCGGACCGGGGCACGATCGCGTTGGCGTCGCGACGGAGGCGTTCCTCGGCCTCCCGCCGGCGGGCGTGTTCCTCGGCTTGGCGCCGGGCCTGCTCGGCCAGGGCGCGGGTGCGCTGCCGGGCGCGCTCCATCTCGCCCGACAGCTCCTCGACGGTTCGGCGTAGCTCGTCGAGCTGGCGTTCCATCTCCACGATCATCTTCACGCCGGCGAGGTTGATCCCCTCCTCGTGCGTGAGCTGGTGGATGGCCCGGAGCGTCTCGATGTCGCGCTCGGAGTACCGGCGGGTGTTCCCCGCCGTCCGCGCCGGGCGCAGCAGGCCCTTGCGCTCGTAGATCCGGAGCGTCTGCGGGTGCATCCCGGCGAGCTCCGCCGCCACACTGATGATGTAGACGCCGCGTTCCTCCCGATCCTCACCACCGTCGCGTTCGTCCGCCACCGAAGCTCACCCCTCACGCATCCACGCCGAGCGCCCGTCGCGGCGACTCGCGCTCGGCCTCCTGCAGCTGCCGGAGCAGGTCCTTCTGCTCCCGGCTGAGCTTCTTCGGCACGTCGACCTTCACCGTCACCAGCAGGTCGCCCGAGCCGTGCTTCGCAGGCGCGCCCTTGCCGCGCACCCGGAACGTCTTGCCCGACGGCGTCCCGGCCGGGACCTTCAGCGTCACCGGCCCGTTGAGCGTCGGCACCTGGACGTTCGAACCGAGCGCCGCCTCCGAGATCGTCACCGGGAGGTCGACCGTCAGGTCGTTCCCCTTGCGGCCGAACACCTTGTGCGGTTGCACCCGGACCACGACGTACAGGTCGCCGGGCTGCCCGCCGGCCCGCGGCGCCTCCCCCCGACCGCCCAGCTTGATCCGCGCGCCGTCCCGCACGCCCGCCGGGATCTTCACCTGGAACTCCCGCGTCGCCTGGACGAACCCCGACCCCCGGCACGTGTGGCAGGGATGCTCGATCAGGGTGCCGTTGCCGGCGCACCGCGGGCAGGTCTGGGCCATCTGGAACAGCCCCTGGTTCACCGAGACCTGGCCCGACCCGCCGCACTGTGGGCAGGTGATCGGGCTGGTGCCCGGTTCGGCCCCGGAGCCGCCGCAGGTCTCGCAGCGCTTCGCGCCGCGAACCCTGACCGGGACGTTGGCGCCGGCCATGGCCTGCTGGAAACCGACCCGGACCTCGGTCTCCAGGTCCGCGCCTCGAGCCCGCTGCTGCCGCTGCCGCGTCCGCGCGCCGCCGGCCGCCCCGCCGAACAACCCGCCGAACAGGTCCCCCAGATCCCCGATGTCGCCGATGTTCTCGACGCGGACCCGGCCGCCGGCGCCCGGGAAGCCGCCGGGGAACCCCCCGCCAGCGCCCGCACCGAAGCCGCCCGAGCCCACCATCTGCCGGACCTGGTCGTACTGCTTGCGCTTCTCCTCGTCGCCGACCACGTCGTAGGCGCTCGAGACCTCCTTGAACTTGGCCTCGGCCTCGGCGTTCCCCGGGTTGGCGTCGGGGTGGTACTGCTGCGCGAGCTTGCGGTAGGCCTTTTTGACGTCGGCGTGGCTGGCGTTCTTGGGCACCCCGAGGACGTGGTAGTAGTCCTTCTCCACCCACTCCCGGCGGATGTCGCCGTTCACCCGATCACTTCCTCGTCACCCGGACGCCGGCCGGCCGGATGACCCGGCCCTTCAGCGTGTAGCCCTGACGGAACACGTCGTCGACGACCAGGTCGCCGTCGCCGTCGCCCTCGCTGTGCATGAGCGCCTCGTGCTGCTCCGGATCGAAGGGCCGGCCCACGGCGTCCATGCGCTGCAGGCCCTCGGCCTCGAGGATGTCCTTGAGCTTGGCGTAGACGAGCTCCACGCCGCGCATGAACTGCTCGAGGTCGGGGGTCCGCTCGGCCGCCATCAGCGCGAGGTCGAAGTCGTCGAGGACGTCGAGCAGGCGGCGCATCAGCGGCTCGGCCGCCCGCTCGAGCGCCCCGGTCTGCTCGCGCATCGTGCGCTTGCGGAAGTTGTCGAACTCCGCCTGCAGTCGCAGCAGGTGGTCGCGATACTCGGCCGCCTCGCGCCGGGCGACCTCGACCTCGTTCGCCGCGTCATCAGCCTGCCGGTCATCCGCGATCGGCGGTTCCTCCGGCGTCGAGGTCGCCGCCCGTGCCGAGTGCCGGCGGTCGGTCACCCGGACCCTTGGGCGGGGAGCCTCCTCCCCGCCCTGGGTCGCCTCGGGACCCCGCTGAGCCGGTGGTTTCCGGTCCTGGTCGTGGTTCGTCATCGCAACCGTCACCCGCCCGTTACGAGGCGTCGCCCTCGTCGACGATCTCGCCCTCGACGACGTCGTCGGGGGACTCGCTCGGCTGCTCGGAGGTCGAATCGCCGGCCGGGGCCGACTGCTCCGGGGAGTCACCCGGCGCCGCCTGCTGCTGGGCCTGGTACATCGCAGGGCCGACCTTCTGGTAGGCCTCCATCAGGCGGTCGGCCGCGGCCTTGATCGCGTCCCCGTCGTCGCCCTTCAGGGCCTCCTTGACCTCGTCGTTGGCCTTGACCAGGTCGTCCTTCTCGCCGGACGGGATCTTGTCGCCGTAGTCGGCGAGGGCCTTGTCGACCTGGTAGCTGAGGTTGTCCGCGGTGTTGCGGGCCTCGGCGGCCTCACGCCGCTTGTGGTCCTCGGCCGCGAACTGCTCGGCATCCTTCACCATGCGGTCGATGTCGTCCTTGCCGAGCGCGGTGCCGCCCGTGATCGTCATGGCCTGCTCCTTGCCGGTGGCGAGGTCCTTGGCCGAGACGTTCACGATGCCGTTCGCGTCGATGTCGAACGCCACCTCGATCTGCGGCATGCCCCGCGGCGCGGGCGCGATGCCCATCAGCTGGAACTTGCCGAGCGAACGCGCGGCCGGCGAGTAGACGGTCTCCGCCTCGCCCTGCAGGACGTGGATCTCGACCTGCATCTGGTTGTCGTCGGCCGTGGTGAAGATCTCCGACTTGCGGGTCGGGATCGTCGTGTTGCGCTCGATGAGCCTGGTGAAGATGCCGCCCTTGGTCTCGACGCCGAGCGTCAGCGGCGTGACGTCGAGGAGCAGGATGTCCTTCACGTCGCCCTTCAGCACCCCGGCCTGGATGGCCGCGCCCACGGCGACGACCTCGTCCGGGTTGACCCCCTTGTGGGGCTCCTTGCCGCCGGTGAGCTTCTTCACGAGCTCCTGGATCATCGGCATCCGGGTCGAGCCGCCGACCAGGATCACGTGGTCGATCGCGCTGGGGTTCTTGCCCCAGTCGGCCACCGCCTGCTCGAACGGCGACTTGCACCGGTCGACCAGGTCGGCCGTCATGCGCTCGAGCTCCGCCCGGGTGAGCTTCACCTCGAGGTGGAGCGGGCTCATCGTGCCGTCGTCCTGCTTCGTCGCGGTGACGAACGGCAGGTTGATCGTCGTCTCGGTGACCTGGGACAGCTCGATCTTGGCCTTTTCCGCGGACTCCTTGAGCCGCTGCATGGCCATGCGATCGCCGGAGATGTCGACGCCGTTCGCCTTGCGGAACTCGGCGACCATCCAGTCGATGACCCGCTGGTCCCAGTCGTCGCCGCCGAGGTGCGTGTCGCCGTGGGTCGCCTTGACCTCGAACACGCCGTCGCCGATCTCGAGCAGGCTCACGTCGAACGTGCCGCCGCCGAGGTCGAACACCAGCACCGTCTGGTCGTGCTCGCCCTTGTCGAGCCCGTAGGCCAGCGCGGCGGCCGTGGGCTCGTTGATGATGCGCAGCACCTCGAGGCCCGCGATCTGCCCGGCCTCCTTGGTTGCCTGGCGCTGCGAGTCGTCGAAGTAGGCGGGGACCGTGACGACCGCCTGGGTCACCTTGTCGCCGACGTAGGCCTCCGCGTCACGCTTGAGCTTGCCGAGGATCTGCGCCGAGACCTCCTGGGGGGTCCACTTCTTGCCGTCGACGTCGAGGGACCAGTCCTTCTCGCCCATGTGGCGCTTGATGGACCGGACCGTCCGGTCTGGGTTGGTGATGGCCTGGCGCTTGGCCACCTCGCCGACCAGGATCTCCCCGTTCTTGGAGAAGCCGACGACGCTCGGGGTGGTGCGCGCACCCTCCGAGTTGGGGATGACCGTCGGCTCCCCGCCCTCCAGCACCGCGACCACGGAGTTCGTGGTGCCGAGGTCGATTCCCACTGCTCGTGCCATACGTTTTCCCTCCTCGGGAGCTTCGTTGCCTGACTGTTGAACAAAGTAGAACCCTGAGCGTATTCCTGTCAACTTTGCTGATTCCGGGAACCGGCCACGTCCCACGCCGTCCAACGGCGGCCCATTCGTCGATGTCGTCGCCTCGCACAAGGGCTCGCGGAACCCCATGGTGGACCGGTGTCACGGAACCTACCGAGGGGTAGGATGCGGCGCGGACCAGGCCGAACCTAGACTTGCCTGACCCACTCGAGGAGACGCCAGTGGTCGGGACCATCGTGCTCGTCGTCGTGCTGTTGGCGACCGCCGTGATCTTCCTGCGGCGCGCCTGGCTGCTGTACCGGCTGGTCCGGCTGGGGCAGCCGGTCGACCGGTTCGACGACATCGGCCAGCGCGTCGGCCTCGAGGCGACCGTCGTGCTCGGCCAGCGGAAGATCTTCCAGCGGGCGCTCCCCGGATTCATGCACGCGTTCATCTTCTGGGGCTTCCTGGTCCTGATGACCACGATCCTCGAGGCGCTGGGGTCGATCGTCATCAGGGGATGGACGCTCCCCTGGATCGGCGACTCGGCGTGGCTGCACGTCGTGCAGGACCTGTTCGCCGGGCTCGTCATGGTCGGCCTCGGGATCGCGGTGTACATCCGGAAGATCCAGCGGCCCGACCGGTTCAAGGGCTCACATCTCCGCGAGGCCGACTACATCCTCATCTGGATCTTCGCGATCATCGTGACCTTGTTCGGGATCCAGTCGACGGCCATCGCCGGGGGCGGTGTGCCGAACGCCTCCGCCTACTTCATCTCCAACCCGCTCTCGAACATCTGGAGCGGGATGTCCGCGAGCTCGCTCGAGACGCTGAACTACATCTTCATCTGGGCCCACGTCGTGCTGATCCTGGGGTTCGTCGTGTACATCCCGTACTCGAAGCACCTCCACATCATCACGAGTGCAATCAACGTGTTCTTCACGAACACGAAGCCCCGGGGAACGCTGCGCCCGCTGAAGATCGACATGGAGGCGCTCGAGACCTCCGACGAGATGCCGGTGCTCGGCGCCGCCTCGCTGAAGGACCTCACCTGGAAGCAGAACCTCGACCTCTACACGTGCACCGAGTGCGGCCGATGCCAGAACGTCTGCCCCGCATGGAACACCGGCAAGCCGCTCAGCCCGAAGCTGCTGATCATGAACCTCCGCGACCACCTGTTCGAGGAGGGCCCCAAGATCCTTGCGGCGCAACAGAAGAACGAGGAGCACGAACCCGTTCCCCTGAACCCGGACGTCATCGAGGACGAGGTCGTCTGGGACTGCGTCACCTGCGGCGCGTGCATGCAGGAGTGCCCGGTGAACATCGAGCACATCGACCACATCGTCGACATGCGCCGGAACCTCGTGATGGCCGAGTCCCGCTTCCCCGCCGAGGCCGGGACGCTCCTGCGCAACATCGAGAACTCGAACAACCCGTGGGGCATGCAGCAGGGGAGCCGCGGCGACTGGGCGACCGGTCTGGAGTTCGAGGTCCCGCAGGTGAACGGCACCGCGCCCGAGTACCTCTATTGGGTCGGGTGCGCGGGGTCGTTCGACGAGCGCGCCCGGAAGATCACGCAGTCGGTCGCCCGAGTGCTGAACCGCGCGGGGGTGCCGTTCGCGATCCTCGGGCCGCAGGAGCTGTGCACCGGCGACCCGGCCCGACGCGCCGGCAACGAGTATCTGTTCCAGATGCTCGCCGAGCAGAACGTCGAGACGCTCAACTCCAAGAAGGTCCAGAAGGTGGTCGTGAACTGCCCGCACTGCTTCAACACGCTGCGCAACGAGTACCCCCAGTACGGTGGGAGCTACGAGGTCATCCACCACACGCAGCTGTTCGCGAAGCTGATCGAGGAGGGCAAGCTCCGGCCGACCGAAGAGGTCCAGGGGATGCTGACCTACCACGACCCCTGCTACCTCGGGCGGCACAACGACGTGTACGACGCGCCCCGCAAGGTGCTGGACTCGGTGCCGGGGCTGAAGACCGTGGAGATGACGCGGCACAAGGAGCGGGCGTTCTGCTGCGGCGCCGGCGGCTCGCGGATGTGGATGGAGGAGCACCTCGGAAAGCGCATCAACAACGAACGCACCGAGGAGGCCGTCTCGACCGGTGCCGACACCATGGGCGTCGCGTGCCCGTACTGCCTGATCATGCTCGACGATGGCGCGAAGGCGAGGGGCGGCGCGATGCAGGTCCTCGACGTCGCCCAGATCGTCGATCGCGCCACCGGCACGAGGACGACGGTCGCGGCGACGCCCGCCCCGGAGCCGCCCGGCGACGAATCGGGCGATTCCGGACCGCCGGCGACGGACGCGCCGTCGCCCACCGCGGGCTGACCGCGCGCGGACGCTCAAGCGATCGTCCGTTTCTTCCGATGTTCTTCCTAAGTCGTTCGGGCCACCTCGTCGTGGCCTTTTCGGGGGACAGCGGTGGAAACGCCCGCCCGGCAGGCGTGGGACCATGCGAGTGGATTGGGGACGGATGCTTGAAGCCCTCGGGGGCGCGCGAGAGAATGCCCCGCTACGCCCGGTTCACCGACTCCGGGCTCGATGCCGTCCGGTGCGTTCGAAGGGGGATGCATGACCCTTCCAACGACCGAGGCCGGCGGGTGTCGATCCCCGGAGGCGGACGAGCGCGGCGGATTCCCATGGGCAGGGGACGCGGCGGCACGTCGGCCGCGTCGACGGAACCCGCGCGCGCGACCTCCGGAGGGAGGATGGATCTGGTGAGCGAGTCGCCCGCCATGCGGGCAGCCGCGTCGTCGGTCGCCGACGACTGTCGCCGCCTTGCCGAACGCCTGCGCCTCGACGCCGTCGGGGTCGCCGTCGGGGAGGGCCCCGACCGCCAGGTGACCTGGTGGGCTGCGCCGGAGGGACCCCCGCTGCCTTCCCGCCTGGAGGACGTGCTCGGCGGAACCGACCCCCGCTGGATGCTCGTCACCGCGGCGTCGGGGGGAACCGTGTTCGCCCGGTCGACGCCCGAGACCCCCGAACGTGCCATCGAGGTCCTGCGGGCCATGGCCGCCTCCCTGGTGGCCGGGGCCGGCGGCGTCCTCACCGCGACCGCCCGTAGCGCCCCCGCGGCGGCCGAGCCGTCGCCCGCGGGCCCGGCCGCCGCCGGCGATCCGGTGGGGCAGACCGGCCTGTGGGAGGGAGCCGGTACCCCTGGGCTGGCGGGTGTGCTGGCTGCGCTCGCCCGAGACACCGGCTTCGAAACGGCGTCGATGTTCACGCCGAACGGGATCGGATGGGAGCTCGCGGCCCGGGGCGGCCCGACCAGGGCATGGCACGCGGTGCTCGACCCGTCGCGGCTGGGGCCGGTCGACGGCGGCGTCCGGTATGCCGACGCCCACGACGTCCCCGGGATCGGACCGCGACTCGCGGCGCTGGGATGCTCGAGCCTCGCGATGCTCGCATCGGACGGCAACAGCCGGATCGTCCTCGACTCGTCGACGGCCCACCTCGAAGCCGAATGGATGGTCCTGGCGCATCCGCACCTCGCGATGATCGGCGCGGTCGGCGCGGAACCGGAGATGGCCACCGCAGAGCGGGCGGCCCGGGAGCTCGCGGTCGTCGAACGATGTGCCGACGCAACCCGACGGATGCTCGAGGACCCGGCCAGCACGCAGAACGACCTGCTGCGCGAGCTGCGCCAGGCGCTCGAGGCCGACGAGATCTACCACCTGGTGGAACGGGCCGGCGACGTGGAGGTGGTCTCCGAGACCGCGACCGGGTGGCCCCGCCGGATCCCCCGCGAGATCCGCGACACGCTGCGGTCGCTGCCGGTTTACGGACCGGTGGACGAGGCCACGGCACGCCAGCTCGGCACCGTCCTCGGCGCCACCAGCCACCAACTCACGGCGGCGTTCAGCCGCGAGCTGCGGCCCCAGGAGGCGCTGGTCGCCGGATGGCGGAGCGGACCCGGCCTGTCGAGCGCGGCCATGCGCTCGGTGGCCCAGCTCGCCGCCGGCGCCCGGGCCGTCATCGAGTCCCGCCGTTCGGCGGTCGACACCATGATGACCAGGGAACGAACCAGGTGGGCCGACGAGCTGCACGACGGCCTGACGCAGGCCGTGACGACCGCGGTCCTCGAGCTCGAGGCCATGGAGAACCTCATCAAGGAGGACCCCCGGGCGGCCATCGAGGCCCTCGCGGCGTCCAAGTCCGAGATCCGGAAGTCCCTCTCGGAGCTCCGCGCGCTGCTGTTCGACCTGCAACGAGATTCGTCGGTGGACTCAAGGAGCGACGAACCGCTTACGAAATACGTCAATGACGTGGTCAAGCGGTGGAGACTTCCGGCGAGAGTGACGGTGACGGGTGACCTACGAGCGGTCCCCAAGCCGTCGCTCGGCGCGGCCTACGTGGTGATCCGCGAGGGTCTGGCGAACGCAGCCAAGCACGCGGGCGCCGGGCAGGTCAGCGTCTGGGTCAACGCCGTGTCGGACGGCCTCACGGTCGAGGTCGCCGACACCGGTAGGGGTTTCGCCGCCGACGCCACGCCGAACGAAGGCCCCGGCCACCATTTCGGGCTCGGGATGATGCACAGGCGCGTGGAGGAGGCAGGTGGGACGCTCGACGTCCGGTCCGCTCCCGGCAAGGGCACGAGGGTCGTGGCGCGCCTCCCAGTTTCGAGGGAGTTGAGCGCATGAAGGTCCTGATCGTCGACGACCACACGCTGGTCCGCCACGGCATCGCGCTGCTGGTGAAGGAATGCTTCGACGACGCGGACGTCCGCGAGGCGGGGAGCGCCGACGAGGCGATCGACCTGCTGAAGGCGGACGTCGTCGACGTCGCGCTCGTGGATGTGCGCATGCCCGAACGCGACGGCCTCGAGCTGCTCCGGGAGATCAAGGCGAACTGGTCGCAGGTCCCCGTGATCATGCTGACGACGTTCGACCACGCAGCCTACGTCAAGCAGGCCCTGGCCGACGGCGCCGACGGCTACATGCTGAAGGACGCCTCGCCGGAGGACCTCGACCAGGCGATCCGGGTGGCGATGGCCGGCGGCGGCAACGTGCTCTCCGCGCGGGCGATCCGGTCACTGTTCGAGAGCTCGTCGCAGGCCGAGCAGGAGAAGGACCAGCCCGTCCGCCCCGAGAGCCTCACCCAGCGCGAGACCGACATCCTGGCCCTGCTGTCCGAGGGCCGCAGCAACCGCGAGATCGCGCGGGCGCTGTTCCTGTCCGAGAAGACCGTGAAGGCCCATCTGGCGGCGGTGTTCCGCAAGCTGGGCGTGGCCAACCGAACGCAGGCTGCCATGGCTGCGGTGAGCATGGGGATGGGCCCGGGCCGCAAGCAGGCGATGGACGATGACGACGAGCCGATGGCCGGCCAGCGCCAGGTCGGTTCCTGGCGGAGTTAGCACTTCCCCACAGCAAGGAGCGGCCCCACCATGAGTGAGAAGACACCGAAGCGAGGAATCCTCTCCAGCCTGATGGGCCTGTTCGGCGAGGACGCCCAGGCCGAGGCGGAGGAGCGTCGCGCCGCCGAGGTCGCGGGGTCGGGAACGGACCAGTCCGAAGCCAACGGCGCCGTCGACTCCAACAACGGTGCCAACGGTGCCGCCGAGTCCAACGGTGCCGCCGAATCCAACACCGACTCCAACGGTTCCGCCGAATCCAGCGTTGCCGCCGAGTCCAACAACGACTCCAACGGTTCCGCCGAATCCAGCGTTGCCGCCGAGTCCAACGGTGCCGCCGAGCACGGCAGCTCCGCCGAGCACGGTCCCGCCGACATGGACGAGCAGTCCGAGGAGGCGACGTCCCTCGGCGGGAACGTCGTCCGCGAGTCGTACGAGCCGGGCTGGTACGCGGTGTCGACCGCCCGCACCTCGCGCCCCTCGTTCGTGTCGGATGCGTGGGTCGCCGAGCCCAAGGCCGACGAGCCGCCGAGCGCCATGACCCCCGTCCCCCCGCAGGCGCCGGCTTCCGAGCGGCCGACGTGGGAGCCGCCGGCCGCCATGACTCCCCTCCCCCCGCAGGCGCCGGCTTCCGAGCGGCCGACGTGGGAGCCGCCGGTCCCGGGCGCATCCGACACCCAGGTCGGGGAGGCGCCGCCGCACACCGATCCCATGTACTCCGCGCCCTCCCTCCCGTCGCATTCGTTCGACACCGGCGGGCCGGCAGAGAGCGACCCATATCCCCAGCACGGGTGGTCCGAGCCGGAGCCCGTTGCCGACACGCAATGGTCGACACCCGAGCAGCCTGCCGGCGCGCGCGTCGACGAGGGTTC
The DNA here is from genome assembly GCA_963772375.1 of uncultured Actinomycetes bacterium. Lineage (GTDB taxonomy): Bacteria > Actinomycetota > UBA4738 > UBA4738 > JACQTL01 > DATBHM01. The sequence continues at coordinate 1,397,055 of CAVYXG010000005.1, read as the reverse complement.
GGCCTGGGAGGCGTCGCAGGTCGACATCGACATCCAGTCCTACGCCCAGACGACCGGGACGTCCGAGCCCTCGGCCGCCGAGGCCGAGCCCGAACACCCGTGGGCCGACCCCGGGGACCGATGGTCCGAGTCCGCCCCGGCAGGGACCAGCACTGAGGCCGAGCCGGAGCCATGGCAGGAGCCGGCGCGTTCTGCGGAGACCTGGTACCAGCCGGAACCCGCCCACGACGCCTGGACCCAGCCGACCGAGTCGGAGACCTCGTTCGAGGCACCCGAGCAGGGCTGGCCGGCCGAGATGGCCGTGCCGGAGGAGCCGGAGCCGGTCGTCGAGGAGTCGGCTGCCGAGCCGGTCGCGGAGGTGGAGCCCGTCGAGGAGCCCGAACCCGTTGCCGCGGTCGAGCCCGAGCTGGAGCCGTTCGTCGAGCCGGAGCCGGTGGCGACGTTCGAGCCGGAGGAGGCCCCGGCGGAGCCGGAGCCGGTGGCGACGGCGGAGCCCGACGAAGGGACAGGAGCAGAGTCCGAACCGGCCGTCGAACCGGAGCCCGTGGCCGAGGCGTTCGCCGCCGAGCCGGTCGCTCCGGCCGAGCCGGAGCCCGGACCGGTGGCTACCGCCGAGCCCGAGATGACCGAGGAGCCCGGCGGCGCGACCACGATCGATGTGACCGAGCCCCCGACCGCGGAGCAGTCGTCCGCGGAGGACGCCATCCCCGCCGCGACCGCGGACGAGGTCGACGACGAACCCGAACCCCTGGAGGAGACGATGCCGGCCCCGGAACCTGAGCTCGCCACCGTACCGGCCACGCCGGCACCCGAGGAGTACGCCGGCCTGCAGTCGCGGGTCGCGACCGACCGCAGGCGCGCGCTCGAGGAGCTCGTTGCTCGTGGTGTGACTGAGAGCGACGTCACGTCGGTCACCGACCTGCTCCAGGATCCGGAGCGTGGGATCCGCTCGGCCGCGCTGGCCGCGCTCGAGCCCGTTGCCGACGCCGTTCCCGCCCCGGCCATCCGCCAGGCCCTGCGCGACCCCGCGGACGAGGTCCGCGCTGGTGCGGTTCGGCTGGCGGCCGTCCGGTCCGCGCACGACGTGCCCGAGGTGTACGCCATGGTGGGCGAGCGGCAGTGGCCGGTGACACAGCAGGCCGCCCTCGACTCGCTGCCCCGGGCGATCCGATTCTCCGGCATCGGCGACGATGACCTGGACTCCGCGCTCCGCTCGATCGGGGCGATGGACTCCGAGCCGAACGCGTCCGAGCGGGGAGGGTTCACGGCGCTCGCGGTCGCGATCGGGACCGAACGCCTTGCGTCCGCCCTCGACTCGATGAGCGACGCACGGATCGGCGCCGCACGCCTGCTGACCCAGGAGGGCTCACGCGAATCGCTGCGCGCCCTCGCCCCCTACGCGCGCGACCCCGAGCCCGAGCTGGCCCGCCTCGGTCGCGCCGCAGCGGACCGTTTGGGTCCCGATGACGAGGAACCGGTCGCATCCGAGCAGGAACCGGCACCGGCGGGCGAAGAGGAGGACCATGTCGACTCCTTCGACGCCGAGCTGGGTCCGCAGGCCGAGATGGTGTCGGGCCTGGCCCGCGCGCTCGGCGACCCCGACGAGGCCGTGCGGAGCCGTGCGGCCGAGGCCCTGCGCACGATCGACCACGACACGTTGATCGACTGGACGCTCGCGGCCATGGGTTCCAACGACCCTTCGCAGGTCGAGCTCGGGGCGCAGGTCGCCGAATCGGCCGGACTCTCCGAGACCGCCGGCGAGGTGCTCGCCCGCGGCGCCGCCGTGAGCGCCGAGGACCGCGGACCGTTCGCCCGGGCGCTGGCATCGTTCTCGCTGTCGCCGGAGCAGCTGGTCGAGCTCGTGAGCAGCATGGACAGCCAGCACAAGCCGGAGGGCGTCCGGATGCTGTGGCACGTGGGCGGCCGTTCGCTGCTCCCGGCGGTCCAGCCGCTGCTCGACGACTCCTCGGCCGCCGTCCGAGTGGCCGCGCTCGAGGTGTTCGGGGAATCCGGCGACCCCCAGACGATCGAGATCGCACAGCACGTCCTGGAGCGCGATTCCTCGCCCGTCGTCCGGGCCACGGCCATCTCGGTGATCGGCCGGGCCGGGCTGGACCAGCGCGCCGCGTCACTCGCGCAGGCGCTCGGCGACCCCGACCCCGACGTGCGGGCGACCGCCGTCGAGGTGCTGCCGGCCGGCATGGGCCGTCAGGCGGCCGAGCTGCTGCTCGAGGCCCTGGGCGACCAGGACGAGCGTGTGTGGCAGGCCGCCATCCGGCATCTGGCCACGGTTCCCGACCGGGACCGGTCCATCGTATGGCAGGCCATCGAGCGCTGCCCCGCCAACCGCCGAGAGCACCTGGTGGAGACCCTGGAGCGCCACAGCGCCGAACGCCTGGCGATGCTGGCCCTCGACCACATGCCGTCGCCGGACGCGGCGGAACGCACGCTCGCCATCACGCTCGCGGGGCGGGCAGGCACGCCGGAGTGTGTGCGCGGCATCGTCCAGGCGCTGCAGGACCCGGCGCCGACGGTCCGCCGGACCGCGGCATCCGCCCTGCTGACGCTCCGCAGCGGCGAATCGATCGCCGGGCTCACCAGGGCGCTGTCCGATCCCGACGTGGAGGTTCGAGTCGAGGCCGTCCGGGCGCTGTCGGTGATCGACGACGACAACGTCCTCGACCCGCTGATCACCGCCCTCAAGGACCCCGAGATGCGCGTCCGCGACGTCGCGGGCGAGGCGCTCGTGCGGTGGCGTTCGCCCGCCGTCGCCCGGCGACTGGCGCTCGCGCTCACGAACCCGTCGCTCCGCCGTCCGGCCGGCGAGGTGTTGGCCCGGATGGGCAACTCGGCGGTCGACCCGCTGGTCGACATCCTCATCGAGGACGACTCCGAGCTGGCCGGAACGGTCGGTCACTTGCTGGAGAGCCTGGTGGGCCCCGACGTGTTCCTCACCCGGCTGGGGTCGATGGACGCCGGCGACCGACTTCGCGCGGTCGAGGCCCTCGGCGCGATCCGCGGCGAGCGGGGCGTCGACGGATTGATCCGGGCGCTGTCCGACCCCATCGAGTCGATCCGCGTCCGAGCGGTCGGCCTGCTGGGCGAGATCGGCGACGACCGGGCGTTCGAGGCGGTCAAGCAGGCGTTCCTGTCGGACCCCGTGCTCGAGGTGGTCTCGGCCGCGGAGGAGGCCCTGAAGCGCCTCCAGGCGAACGTGGAACCCGGGTCGCCGGCGCAATAGCGGGGGGCATCGGCCAGAGGACCGGGCGTTCTGCGCCTGCCCGATTCGTCCGGATTGTGATCGGCCCACCGGCCTAGTGAGATCGGTCCCGTCCCTGGGGGATCCGTAGCCCATTCGGAGGATGCCGCTGTCCGTCACCCGACCTAGTGTTCGGGCATGCGAGCACGGGAGCCGGCGCGTCCGGCGTCCGGAAGGGGCCCCTCGGCGCGCGCGACTGTCCTGCTGACCCTCGAGGAGCCCCCCGCCGGCATGCCCGGCCCGTCGGAGGTGCTGGCGGACTCACTCGTCCGCGGCCTGGCCGACGTTGACTTCGTCGTGTGGTCGGCCGGTTCCGGCCCATTCCGGGCTCCGAAGCCGCCCAACCTCGTCGGCGAGATGGCACTGCCGACCTGGAGCGCCGCCTCAGGCGATGGTCGGGGCGGCTGGCGGCGCACCAGGCCCAGCCCCCGTGAGGTCGAGCGGGAGTTCGTTCCACCGCTGCGCGCATTCCTGGAGGCCACCATCGATCCGGACGGGCCGGGCGAGCGGCTGGCGGCGACGCTGCTCGAGCTCCGGGAGGCGCTCGTGCGATGGGATCCGGTCGTCACCTGGCGATCGCGGGCCGCCTGGCACGTCGTCCGCGACCACCTGCTGGTTCGAACCCCCGATCCGGGGGGGGATGCCGTCGAGGGACCGGGCGAGCCCTGGGCCTCGGAGGAACTCCCCACGATCGGTGAGGCCGCCGAGGCCCTGTCGTGGCTCGGCCGGGTGCTGGCTCCGCTGTCCCTGACGGCCCCGCACACGGATCTCGTGCACGCCACCGCGGCCGGGTTCTCCGCGCTCCCGGGCATCCTGGCACGCGTCGAACGCGGCACCCCGATGCTGCTCTCCGAGCACTCCGTCGCGCCTCGTGACGCCTACCTGGCCCTGGTCGCCGCAGGCGCGCCGTTCCATCTGAAGCGGTTCGCCGGCAACGTCTCCGGGGCGGTCGGGCGCACCGTGTACCGACTCGCCGACCGGCTCGCCCCCGCGTGCCGGCACACCATGCGGTGGGAGCTCGCCTTCGGCGCGCCCCGGAGCCGGACGAAGGTGGTCGAACCGGGTCTCGACGACGAGCGGTACCGGCGCCTCGACGTGCCCAGGTCCAAGCGACCCACGGTCGTGCAGGTCTCACCGATCGGCCCGGAGTCCGACCCGGCCACGATGCTCGGCGTGGCCGAACGCGTGCGCGCGGAGATCCCCGATGTGATGTTCCTGCACTCCGGGCCGATCCAGGACCTGCCCACATGGGAACGGGTCCGGGAGCTCCGACATGTGCGCGGGCTCGACGACACGATCCGGTTCAACGGTCCGGTGGACGACGTCCCGCGCGCCCTCGCGCTCGCCGACGTGGCGCTCGTCACCTCGCGGTCGGAGATCCTGCCGCTCGCGGTGCTCGAGGCATCCATGTGCGGAGTCCCGGTCGTCGCCACCGACACCGGCGGGGTTCGCGAGGCGCTCGCCGGCGCCGGGATCGTCGTCCCGGTCGGGGACGCCGACGCCCTCGCGGAGGGCGTCGCCGCCACGCTGCGCGTGTCGTCGGAGCAGCGCGACCGTGTCCGGCAGGCAGCCCGCGATCAGGCCGTGGCCAGGTTCGGACTGCGCCGGTTCCTCAGAGACCATCGCAGGCTGTACGCGGAGCTCGGGCTCGCCGTCGCCGAGCCGGCCACGGCGACGCAACCGGTGCCGAACCACGCACGCGATCACGTCGTGGTGATCCCGGACGTGGCCGCCGGCGAGGCCGCGGACGGCGGCGACCCGGCCAATGACGAGACGACGCCGGCGGACGTCGGTGACGCCCTGCCTGCGATCCCTCCCGCAGCCGCGCCGGAACCGGAGGGGGCTGTCGTCCCCTCGACGGAGCCCGAAGCGCGGCCGGGCCCCCCGGGCGCGGAGGCGTCGAGCCTGGAGGTGTGGCTCGCCACGGCGGGGACCCGGGACCCCGCCCCCAGCGGCCCCCACCAGCCCTCCGACGCCTCGTCCGGCGAGCGGGACGGCGACGGCCCCCGGCCGGACCGCGAGCTGGTGGCGGGGTCCGCGAGGCCGGAGCCCGGCTCTCCGGCATGGATCCGCGAGCGACTTGCCCACCCGGATCCCGCGGTTCGGGCCGCGGTGCTCCGCGACCTCGACGATCCAGCGGCAGTCGACGCCGCGGCGATCGCGATGGCCGACGACGTCGCCCTGGTCCGGCAGGAGGCGACCCGCGCCCTCGGGCGCCTCGACGGCCCTCGGGCCGGGCGATGGCTCGTCGACGTGGTGACAGCGGACCCCTCCCCCGAGGTCCGGGCAGCGGCCGTCGATGCCCTCGCCGCCCTGATCGCGCGGCAGAGCCCCGGCGGCGGCCGGGGCCGCAACCGGTGACGCCGGGCGTGGGCCGTCGCGACGGCGGTGCACGGTGAGCGCCGATCTCGAGGCGATCACGCTCGACGTCACCCGCCGCGCCGGACGGCTGTCGGGATCCGCCGAGGCAGCCGCCGTGCTCGAGTCCATGGGGATCGGCGACGATCAGGCCCGGGCCATGGAGCGGGCGAACGTCTTCCGCCTGGCGACGGACGTCGTGGCAGAGCAGGATCGTTCCCCCGCCTTGGGTGCCGCCTCCGAGGTGGAGCGCAAGCGGCGTCGCGCACGCACCGCCCCGGCCGGAGCCCATCCCGTGGCGGGCGCGATCGCGATCGCGGTTCCGCTCGCCGCCTCGCTGGCGGCCATCCCGATCCTCACGGGCACCCTGTGGAACGGCGGCCAGGCGGCCATCGCACGCGCCACCGCGGTGGGGATCGGGGCGGCCGCGTCGTTCACCGTCACCGTTGGGTTCGTCCTGGCCATGGCGGCCGCCGTCGGTCGCACGGGGCGGCGTCGTGCCGCCCTGGGGGCGGCCACCGCAGGCGTGGTGGCGGCCGGGGCCGCCGGGCTCGGGCTCTGGGCGCTCATGACGGCCGAGGCGCTCGTCCCGCCCGCGGAGGTCGGCGTGGCGCTGCAGTACTTCGCGTTGCTGTCGGCGCTGTGGCTCGCGGTGGGGCTCGCGGTGGGGGCCGGGAGAGCGGCGTGGGCGACGGTCGCCATGGCGTCCGGTGCCGGAACGGCGATCGCGCTCCGGATTGCGGGGCACGTGTCGCTGATCGCCGGGCAACGGGCCGGCATCCTGGCCGCCGCGTTCGTCGCGGTGGTGGCCGCCTCGTGGCCGTCGGCGCGGCGTGACCGCGGGACGGGGGTCCGACAGGTCCGCCCCCGGCTCCGGCTGCGGTCATCGGCCGGCCTGGTGTCGTTCGGTGCCGCGTTCGCGGCGCTGTTGTTCCTCCCTCAGGTCTCCACCTGGTATTCGCAGTCCCCGCCGCACGACTGGGTCTTGGCGCTGCGGCCCGACGTCGAGGCGGGCTGGTGTTGGGCCGTGGCAGCCGTGACCGGCGTCATCGCGATCGCGGTGGCCGTCGCGGAGGCCTTCGTCGGGACGCTCCGGGATGCGGCCGATCGCACACCCCTCACGGCCGCGCATCGGATGTCGGCCGAGGCCCGATCGGCCCGCCGCCGCGCGACGCTCTGGCTGGTGGCCGCCGCCGTCGGTGGCGCCGCGGTGAGCTCCGCCATCATGCTCGGCCTCACGGCCGCGTCGACCTCCTTCGCCGACGTCGTCACCGCCGACACCACGGCGGTGTTCGCCGTCGTGTTCCCGGGTCTGGTGGTGGCAGCGTGCGCGGCGCTCGACGCGGCGATCCTGTTCGCCATGGGCCCGCCTCGGGTGCCCCTGGCCGGCGCGTTGGCCGGGATGGCCGTCGCCGGGACGGTGGCCGTGGGGCTCGCGAAGCTCGCCGTCGGATGGGCGGCGGCAATCGGCCTCGACGCCGGAGCGCTCGTGACCTGGGCGGTGGGCTTTACGTCCGTCCGGCGGCTGCTCCGGACGCCCGACGTGGCGTTCGCCACGCGCCCGGAGGGCGTCGGCAATGGGGCCGGCTCCATCCCGTAAGGTAGCCACGACATGCGCGTCTCCGTCGTCGGAACCGGCCACGTCGGGCTGACCACCGCAGCGTGCCTGGCCCACGTCGGCCACGACGTGCTCGGGGTGGACGAGGACGCCGAGAAGGCCGCCTCGATCGCCCGCGGCGACGTGCCGTTCCACGAGCCGGGCCTCGCCGAGCTGGTCCGGGAGGGGCTCGGCGCCGGCCGCCTCCGGATGTCGAACGACCCCCGTGAGGCCGCACAGCACGGCGATGTGGTGTTCGTCTGCGTGGGAACGCCCACCAGGGAATCGGGGGAAGCCAACCTCGTCCAGGTCGAGCGTGTGGCCCGCATGGTCGCCTGCACCCTCGAGGGCTACGCCGTCGTCGCGGAGAAGTCCACGGTGCCGGTCGAGACCGGCCTCTGGATCCGGCGGACGATCGAGCGGGAAGCTCCCACCGGGGCTGAGTTCGACGTGGCGTCGAACCCGGAGTTCCTGCGTGAAGGCCGGGCGGTGCAGGACACGCTCCGGCCCGACCGAGTGGTCGTCGGGAGCGACGCTCCGCGGGCGATCGAGCGCCTGCGCGAGGTGTACCGGCCGATTGTGGACGCCACGGGCTGTCCGTTCGTCGTGACCGACCTCGCGACCGCGGAGCTCATCAAGCACGCGTCAAACGCGTTCCTCGCCACCAAGATCTCGTTCATCAACAGCGTTGCCGACATCTGTGAACGGACCGGCGCCGACGTGGACACCGTCGCCGCGGCCATGGGCATCGACGAGCGCATCGGGGCGTCGTTCCTCCGGGCGGGGATCGGGTTCGGCGGCGAGTGCCTGCCCAAGGACGTCCGCGCGTTTCGCTACAAGGCCGACCAGTTGGGGGTCGACTTCGGGCTGCTCACCGAGGTCGAACGCGTGAACCTCGCGCGGATCGACGCGTTCTTGGCGAAGGTCCGGGGAGTCGTGTGGAACCTCGAGGACAAGCGTGTGGCGCTGTGGGGGCTGGCGTTCAAGCCGGACACCGACGACCTCCGCCATTCCCCCGCCATCGAGGTGGCCCGGCGGCTGCTCGCGAGCGGCGCCCGGGTCACGGCGTTCGACCCGGTCGCGATGCCGACGGCGAAGCCGCTCCTCGCGGGCGTCGAGTTCGCCGCCGACCCGTATGAGGCAGCCCGCCGGGCCGACTGCCTGGCCATCTGCACCGAGTGGAGCGTGTTCGCGACCGCCGATCTGGGCCGGCTCCGCGACGCGATGGCACACCCTGCCGTGGTGGACGGCCGCAACGTGATGGATCCGGCGGCGATGGCCGCCGCAGGGTTCACGTACGCGAGCATGGGGCGACCGACGGTCAGGCCCCGGCCGCGAACCGTCCGGTAGCACCGGTCACGCCGGCGACACCACCGGTGTCACGATCAGCGGCTCCGCCTCGTCGCGGCGCACGAGCGGCAGGCTGAACCGGAACGTCGAACCACGCCCGGGTTCGGAGGCGACCCACAGCCGTCCCCCCATGGACTCCACCAGCTCTCTGGCGATGTACAGGCCGAGACCGACGCCCCCCGTCGCCCGGGTCGTGCCGTTGTCCACCCGGTAGAACCGCTCGAAGATCCGCGCCTGCTCCGCGGCCGGGATGCCCGGGCCGGCGTCGGCCACCGAGATCGTGCACATGCGCTTGTCGGCTGACGCCTCGATCGCGATCGGCGTACCGGCCGGCGAGTACTTGGCAGCGTTCGAGACCAGGTTGGAGAGCACCTGCTTCACCCGGAACCGGTCGGCCACGATGGGCGCCACGCCGCCGGAGGGGTCGAACACGACTCGCGCCGCGAGCTCCGGGGTGCACTCGGCGACGGCCTCGGCGACGAGCGAGGACGGGTCGACCTCCTCGCGGTTGATCGTCGGCTGGCCCGTCTCCAGCTGGCTCGCGTCGAGCAGGTCGTTGATGAGGTGTTCGAGCCGGTCGGTCTGGCGGAGCATCGTGCGGAAGAACTCCTCCGCCTCGGGCCCGGACGCCATCTGCCCCGACGCGAACATGGACAGGTACCCCTTGAGCGGTGTGAGCGGCGTGCGCAGCTCGTGCGAGATGGCCGCGATGAAGTTCGTCTTCGCCTGCTCGGCCTGGATGTCCGCGGACACGTCGCGGGCCACCACCACGACGCCCGACGACACGCCATCGTGCCCCTGAAGGGCGCCGCTCGAGAAGCGCACCCAGCCGACCGACCCGTCGGGGCGGGTGAACGACGCGGTCTCGATGCCGTCTGCCGACCGGCGGTCCGGGCTCCGGAGGCGGTCCCAGGCCTCGCCTTCCTCCGACGGCGCACGGAGGACGTCCCACAGCAGACGCCCGACCGCGGCCCCGGCGTGCGTCCCGGTGATGCGCTCCATGGCCGGGCTCCAGGTCGCGATCCGGCCCTCGTCGTCGATCACGAAGATGCCGTCGGACGTGCTCGAGATGATCCGCGCCAGCTCGTGCTCCCTCGCCACCGACCGGGCGAACACCGCGGTGTGACGGAGCTTGACGTAGACCTGGGCCGCGAGGGCCTCGAGCAGGGAGCGTTCGGTCGACGACAGCGGCGTGCGGCGGAACACCGCGAGGCTCCCGACCTCCTCGCCAGGCGCCCCGATGACCGCCCACTCGGCCCCGTTGCCCTCCGGGTCCCGGTGGAACGCGCCCATCGACGCGGGAACGGACGCCGCCGCGGCGACCACCGTCACCACCCCCGACGAACCATGGATGGCCGCGCTCCCGTCGCGGACGATCACGATCTCGGCGTCGGTGGCGTCCATCATGCGGGCCACCAGGTTGAGGAACGGCGAGAAGTCGCCGACCGTCTCCAGCCGCTGCAGCAGCACCTGACCGGCGCGGTAGAGGTCGCGCATCCGGTCGCGCTCGTGGAGGCTGCCCAGCGCGCCGGCGTAGGCCATGTAGGAAAGGAGCACGGGAACCGCCGCCACGACGACGCCACCCGGCGCAAGCGCCCACATGACCGCCACCATGATGCCGATCGCGATGTTCCCGATCGCGTGGAGGCAGTCGAGGCCGAACGACGACAGCACCACCGACCGGAGGGGTTCGTCCTCCATGAGGCTGATGACGAGGCCGACGAGCGCCTCGTTCACCACGAAGTTCGCCGCCATGGCCACGATCGCCGCCGCCCACGTCGCGGCGTCGAGCGGCCCCCCGTGCGGGATGGCCGAGAAGATCAGCTCCGCGATCCACATCGCGCAGACGAACTGCCCCCCGTTGAAGGCGACCTTCCGGAGCGTCATGCCCCGGATCGCCTGCGCCGCGAGAACGCCGGCCGCGACCGCGATCAGCAGCACCGACGGCGGGGCGAGCACGAGCGCGGCCGTCCACACCACGTCCGTGACCGAGTAGGTCGCTGTCTCCGTCGTGTGGCGGAGATGGAGCGGGAACAGCTCGGTGACGAGCGTGGCGGCGGCCAGCGCGCCGGCCGCCAGGAGCTCCGTTCCCGACCACCGGATCGCGGCCCCCACCTGCCCGACGATCACGGCGATCCCGGCGGCCGTGACGGCCAGGATCAGCGCCTCGGCGAGGCGGCGCGCGCGCCTCGCTCCGGGCGACGTCGGCCCGGGGCCGTCGGACGAATGCTCGGCGCCGGTGGGTGCCTGCTCGCGTTCCCGTCCCCCGATTGCCCCTACCCCCATGTATCCGCCGACCACGACTTCGAGCTCCACGACTTCGCCGACCAGTCGTTGGCCGACCAGGACTTCGCGCTCCATTGCGCCTCATCCCAGTCGGCCGAGCTCCAGGAGCTGCCCGTCCACGAGCTCTCCGACCAGTTCGCCGAGTCCCACTCCATCCCCGACCACGACTTCGAGCTCCACGAGTCGTCGCTCCACGACCTCGCCTCCCACTGGAAGCCGCTCCATCCGTTCGTCGACCACGACCTCGTCGTCCAGGGCGTCCCGTACGCCGTCACCTCCCCGGTGAGCAGACCGACGATGCCGTCGTCGTTCGCGTCGGCGTACACGTGGTCGGTGCCGCGGGACGCCTCGAGCGAACCAGTTCCTCTGGAAGCAACCAACCCGCCGTTGGCCGAGCCGAGGAGGCCGAGCAGGTCCGTCACCGCATTCACGGCCCGGGAGGCGTTCACCTCGCCCGCCCCCGAGCCGGTCTGCTTCGGCAGCCTCGTGGCGGTCCGCATGAGGATGCCCTTGATCTGGTTCGGGGTGAGGAGCGGGTTGGTCTGCGCCATCAGGGCGACGATCCCGGACACCATCGCCGTCGCCTGGGAGGTGCCGCTGCCCTTGAAGTAGAAGTCGCCGACGCGCGCCAGCGGATGCTCCTGGTCGACCGTCGAGTTGGGGTCGCGCGTGGACACGATCGAGATGCCGGGGGCCACGACGTCCGGCTTGGCGAACCCGTCGTGGGTCGGCCCGCGTGCGGAGAACGGCGCCACGGAGTCGTCCGAGGTGGTCGAGGTCTGCTTCGTGTCGACCGCGCCGACGGTGATGACGTAGGGGTCGTCGGCCGGCTTGTCGATCGAACCGGCCCCGGGGCCGCGGTTCCCGGCGGAGACGACGACCGCGATGCCGGCCCGCCACACCTGTTCGACGGCGAAGTCGAGCGGGTCGATCACATAGGGTTGGCGCGAGTCCGTCCCGAACGACAGGTTGAGCACCCGGATGTTGAACTGCGCCTTGTGGAGGACCGCCCACTGCAGCGCGGCGATGATCACCGACACGTCCGTCGCGCCGTCGTAGCCGGCGACCTTCAGCGAGATGAGGTGCGCCCCCGGGGCGACGCCCGTGTACCGGCCGTTCGAGGCGGTGCCGTCGCCAACGACGATCCCCGCCATGTGCGTCCCATGGCCGTAGCGGTCGAGCCCGTCGTGTTCCGGCGTGAAGTCGACCCGGTAGGCGACGTGGTTCTTCAGGTCGGGAACCGACACCACGCCGGTGTCGATCACGGCCACCCCGACACCCGAGCCGTTGGCCTTCAGCAGCGCCTGGAGGAGGCCGATCGCCGAACGCCACACGGTGTTCACCGGGTACGTGTCGTACCGATCCATGTCGTAGCCCGACATGTGTACCCGGCCGTCGTCCCACACGCGCAGCACGTCCGGCGACGCGGCGAGCCGGCCCAGCGCTGCGCCGGGCACCACGGCGGAGAACCCGCCGACGATCGGCAGCTCATCCGTGACCCGCCCGTGGACGGAGTGGACCAGCCGTTCGGCGGTGTCGGTCAGTGGCTGCGCCTCCCGGACGATGACCGGAATCCCCGCGCCGGCGTGCCGCGCCCCGATGCGGGCGAGGCCGGGATCCACCTTCGCCGTCGTCGTCCGGGGATGCGCCGCCGGGGACAGAACGACGGCGACGACCATGGGGACGAGGGAGACCCCCAGCAGGGCACGACCGTGCCTGGAGCGCCGGGTCCTACCGAGAATCGGGGAGCGAGCACTGCCCATATTGAGGGTCATCCTTCTGGTCGATCCTGGCCAGCCGCGGATACCGATGTTTGGGTATCGCATCGTGGCCGATCCCTCTTCATCGTCCGGACGGGCCGAGTCTCGCGAGAGGAAGCGGATATCCGCTGAGACCTGAAGACCTAGAACGAACGCGGCCGCCAGGGCCATCAGGTCACGCGTCCTGGTCCGGGCGGGTCAGCCCGCCGCGGCCGCGACCCACCGGTCCAGCACGTCCGCTGCGGCGCCCGAGTCGATCGAGCCGGCGGCGGCCGCAACGCCTGCGGCGAGGTCCGTCGAATGGCCGGCGGTCCACAGCGCGGCGCCCGCGTTGAGCAGGACCACGTCGCGGGCCGGTCCCGGGTCGCCGGCGAGGACCGCCCGGGCGATCTCGACGTTGTGCTCGACGTCGCCGCCCCTGAGGTCGACGGCGTCCGCGATCTCGAGCCCGGCATCGCCGGGTGCGAGCTGCCCCTCTTCCACCCGGCCTCCGGCCACCGTGAACACGTGCGAGGGGCCGGTGGTGGTGAGCTCGTCGAGGCCGTCGTCGCCCCGGAACACCAGTGCGCGGGTTCCCCTGCGGGCGAGCACCTCCGCCACGAGCGGGAGCATCCTCGCGTCGGAAACGCCCACGATCTGGGCGTGTGGCCGCGCCGGGTTGGTGAGCGGCCCCAGGAAGTTGAACGCTGTCGGCACGCGGAGCTGGCTTCGAACCACGCCGGCATGCGCCATGGCCGGGTGGAACACCGGGGCGAACATGAACGCGATGCCCGCCTGTTCGAGGCACCTCCGAACACCGGCCGCGTCGAGCGAGATCGTCACGCCGAGCGCCTCCAGGAGGTCGGCCGAGCCGCACCTCGAGGACGCGGCGCGGTTGCCGTGCTTCGCGACCGCCACGCCCGCCCCCGCGCAGACGACGGCGCCGAGCGTCGAGACATTCAGGGTCCCGGCACGGTCGCCCCCGGTGCCGCAGGTGTCGATCACGGGACCCGGCGGCTCCACGGCCTGGGCGAGCTCGAGCATCGTCGCGGCGAGCCCGGCGAGCTCGTCGGCCGTCTCGCCCTTGGTCCGAAGAGCCATCAGGAATCCACCGAGCTGGGCCTGCGTCGCCTGGCCGGCCATGATGGCCCGCATCGCCTCGGCGGTCTCGTCCGAGGACAGCGACTCGTGCGACGCAAGGCGGGTGAGAAGGCTCGGCCAGAACGTCGGCGACGGCTCGATGCCCGGCTCGTGAGCCCGGGCGACGGGCTGCGGGGAGGGTCCGCTCATGGGAACGGCAACGCTAGCAGGTGGCGCGGCGGGCCCTCGGGCGCCCCGGGCAGCCTTGCTAGAATGCCGCCCTCGACCGGCCGGAAGGCCGTTCCGCGGATGTGGTTCAATGGCAGAACGCAAGCTTCCCAAGCTTGAGACGGGGGTTCGATTCCCCTCATCCGCTCTCTGGGGTGTTCGGGAAACTCACCGGGTAGTGTTCCGAAAGCTCCCTTCAGGTACTTCGTCCTCCGAGGCGTCGGTTGACGTGTCGGTGTGCCCCGTCCAACCCCCCTCGAAGCGAGGAGAGGGGCCATGCGTTGCTGTCGAGCCCGCGCCAACGCGTACGTGCGCCCGAGCGTTCAGTCCTTCGACGGCGGCAGTGGTGGACCGAGTACCTCCAGTCCATAGTGCGGGGCGACAGCGCCCCATCTGGCGATCTCTGCGGAAATGTCATCCGGCGACGGGTCCGGCAGCACGCGCTCGGAAGCGGGGCCCCCGACGGATCGGTAGAGCTCCTCGAGGCCGGCTGGAGCCATCAGGGCCAGGAACCGAACCGGGACGACCCCGCCGATCCTGAACCGGTGGGGGATGTCCTTCGGCAGGTAGGTGAAGCTCCCGCGCTCGAGTTGATGGACCACGCCTCCGGCCTCGTAGGTCATCGTGCCTTCCAGAATGAAGAACGCCTCGGCCTCGTGGCGGTGGACGTGCAGGGGGTGGCCACCCCCGGAGGCTGGACCACCTCCATCACGGCGAGACCTCCGGCAGACGCGCTGCCGTCGAGCTTGATGTCGAACAGTGAGGACATCGCCCACACGGCCTCTCCCTGCTCCGGTCCGACGAAGACCGGACGAACTGCCTGGTCGACCTGACTGTTCTGCATGCCGCCATCCAATCCTGCGATCCGGGCTGCTCCGCGTGATGGATGGTCAGTAGCTTCGGGCGACAGGGCACATCGGCGGCGCGGAGGTCCTATCGACCTCGATTGCAGCCACTTTGCGCTGGGTATGCACATGGCAGACACCACGGGATGGAACCCGCCATGCAAACGAGCGCAGCGGGCGAGAAGGCAAATGGACTCCAGACGGGCCCGGGACCTGGCAGAATCCGATCGGCCGCGTGGCGGCCAGAGGAGGAACAGTCGTGCTTGCTCTCTCAATCGGAGTCCCCATCGTCATCATCGCTGTCCTTGTCGTGGTGGTGCTGGTGCTCCTCCTGATGCGCCGACGGCGCTGAGGGCTTCGGACCAGCAGCGACCCGTAGACATCGCCAACACCGCTCGTCATAGGAGTGGAGCGTGCGCGTCCCACCGGCCGATCAGCCCAACGATGAGAGACACCTCCCGCCGTGCCGGCTCGCGTGGGTGCTCGCACAGCGCGCGCGCCGCGCGCTCTCTCTCGGATCTAAAGAGCTGAACGCGAAGCGGATGGCGGCGTCAGATGACTTCGATGAACAGGATGCTCCGCGCTCGCGGCGATCGCGGCCATCGGCTCGCTTTCGGCGTGCACGGCGACTTCCCCACCGAGGGCCCCGATTCGGCCGCCGGTTCGTCGACGACGTCCCGCCCGGTGAGTACCGACGCTCCTGCCAGCTCACCGACGCATCGGCCCGGAGCGGTCCGTTCCGTGTGCGAGTCCAAAGCGCCGTCCCGGAACTGAGATTTCGGTATCCCGCTTCGTGGCACGCCCGCGGCTATCAAACGGACGCCTCGAGCCTGGCCAGCCTCATCGTGTACCTGAGCAACGAGCGACTGCACGACCCATGCCTCTCGCGCCAGACAGCCAAGGGCACGGTGATCAGGTGCTGTCCCCCCATCAGGGGCCTGGCTCGGAGGTCAATCCTTGCTTCGTGGTGGAGCACGGGCGGCTCGTCGGCGGACGCTTCCGGCTCATGCACGGGACCGCCGCTCATGATTGCAGGGCGACTGCCAAACTCACCGTGACGCAGGCAGGGTGCCCAGGAATCGGCGGAGACGAGACGATGGACGTCACTGTGAGGAGGCCAGGACAGATGGGCGTCAGCGTCGACAAGCTCCTCGAGCCCGGTTGTGGACCTCCCCTACTCAACCTGTGGAGACTCCTTGTCACCTGTCTCAGAACACCCCTCCGACCTGCATCGATGGAGTTTCGGGAACGCCCCTCTTCTTCTCTCCCCTCCCGACGCCGCGTTCCACCCCGCAGCCGGAATGCATTGACTCCCGGTCGAGCTGAGAGAGAGCGGATCCAGATCACCCGCGGCGCGTGACGGTGGATCGAGCTCCTCCCAGGTACCGTGGGGCGGTCGGGCACAGGTCGTTCAGCGGGCAGTCCTCGCAGCGCGGCCTGGCCGGTTTGCAGATCTCCCGGCCCAAGCGGATCAACCCGACGTGCATGGACACCCGGAGCTTCGGCGGCACCACGTCCGCAAGGATCGTGTGCGCCCGGTCGGCGCCGGTTCCGGGCGGGATCCAGCCGAGCCGGGCCGCCACCCGGTGCACGTGCGTGTCGACCGGGATGACCGGCCGTTCGAGCGAGAAGGCCAGCACGCAGGCGGCGGTCTTCGGGCCGACGCCTGGGAGCGTGGTCAGGTAGGCCGCGATCTCGTCGTCCGGCGCGCCGCGCATCCACGCCAGGTCGAGCGACCCGTCGCGGTGGCGGATCTCTCCGAGGATCGCGAGGATCCGCGGCGCCTTCACCTGCGACAGCCCGCCGGGCCGGATCGCCTCGGCGACCTCGCCAGCCCGTGCGGCCGCCAGCGCGTCCCAGGTGGGGAACCGCTCACGCAGGGCGGCGAACGCCCGGTCGCGGTTCGTGTCGCTGGTGTTCTGCGACAGGACGGTGAGCACGAGCTCCTCGACCGGGTCCCGCCGCAGCGGCGGATCGAGCGGGCCGAGGCGGCGGGCCAGCCTGCGGTGGGCCTCGCGGACGAGCGTCGGGGCGGGGGGCTGCCAGCTCACCCCTTGTAGAGGTTGCGGAACCGGATCAGCTCGTCCGAGAACGCCAGCTTGATCGTCCCGGTGGGCCCGTTTCGATGCTTGGCCACGATGAGCTCGGCCTCCCCCTTGACCCAGTGCCCGTCCTCGTCCTTCTCCCGGTGGATGAACATGACGACGTCCGCATCCTGTTCGAGCGCTCCACTCTCACGAAGGTTGGACAGCTGCGGCTTGGCGCCCTCGCGGCGCTCGGGGTCCCGGTTGAGCTGGGACAGCGCGATCACCGGGATGTCGAGCTCCTTGGCCAGCAGCTTCAGCGAACGGCTGATCTCCGCGATCTCCTGCTGCCGGTTGTCCACCCGGCGGTGCGGGCTCATCAGCTGCAGGTAGTCGACCACGATCAACGACAGGCTCTCGCGCGACCGCAGCCGACGCGCCTTGGCCCGGATGTCGAGGATGGTGACGTCGCCCGAGTCCACGATGTACATCGGAGCGTCGTGCAGCGTGTCGGCCGCGTCGGCGAACGAGCTGAAGTCGGCCGCCGCGATCTTCCCCGCCCGGACCTTGGACATCGGAACCGCAGCCTCGCTGCACAGCAGGCGCATGCCGAGCTCCCACCGGGACATCTCGAGCGAGAACAGCGCGACGGATTTGCGTTCGGTCACCGCGACGTTGCGGGCGATGTTCACCGCGAGCGCGGACTTCCCGGCGCCCGGCCGCGCCGCGATGATGATGAAGTTCCCCGCCTGCATGCCGGACAGCAGCTCGTCGACGTCGCGGAACCCCGTCGCCAGACCCGCCAGCGCCGATTCCCGCTGTTGGATGTGCTCGATCTCGTCGACTGCCGCCGAGATGACCGGCTGCAGGGCGACGAGGGCGGTCTCGTCCTCGTGCCGCGAGGCCGCATAGATGCGGCCCTCGGCCTGCTCGGCTGCCATACGGGGGCTCTCGGGCGAGCTGGAGGCCAGCTCGATGATATCGGCCGCCGCCGAGATCAGCCGGCGGAGCAACGCGTTCTCGGCGACGATCCTCGCGTAGTGCGCGGCGCTCGCCGGCGATGGGACCAGTTCCACGAGCTCCTGGATGCGGAGCGCCCCGCCGACGTTCTGGAGGTGGCCGCGCCGCTTGAGCTCCTCCATCGCGGTGACCGCATCGACCGGCTCACCCCGCGCGTACATCGCGAGCAGCGCCTCGTAGATCGTGCCGTTGGCCCTGCGGTAGAACTCGTCCGCCTTGAGGATCTCGATGACGTCGGCGATGGCGTCCGAGGACAGCATCATGGCGCCGAGGACCGAATCCTCCGCGTCGAGGTTGTGGGGCGGAACCCGGTCGCTCCGGACCCGCCTGATCTCCTCCGTGGCCTGCGCCATGTCAGTCTCCGTCCCCGTGACCGGCCGACCGTAGGCCCGCGCGGGACATCCTGGAAGGGGAAAGGCCCCGGGAATTCCCTGGGGAAAACGCGACGTGCAGGTCGGGAGCGCCCTCGGCGGGCGAAAATCGTGTCACACCCGCCCCGACCTGCCGGCCGGTGCTGTGGGGAAGCATGGGGACAAATGTAGAAGTCCCCTCCGACACGAACCCGCCGCCGGCGGGGCTCGTTCCTTGACGGCCCCTCCCGCCGCGGGTGGAATGGTGGCCATGGCCGGCCCGAGGACCTCCAGCGCGGCCTCGACGGCCGGCCCCACCGAGGCGGTCGTCACCCAACCGCGCAACGTCGACCCGGATGGCGCCGCGGCACACGGGCGTCGCGTGGTACCGCTCCCCGGCCGCCTGGCCCGGTGGTTCCGCCGGACGGCTCGAGGCCGGGCCACCGGCGCGTTCCTGATCTACCTGGCCGGCGGCCTCGCGATCTTCGGTGCCCCCCTCCTGCGGCATCCGGGGTCCACGTTCGTCGGGTGGGGAACCGACCCGTCGTCGTTCATGTGGTACCTGGCCTGGCTGCCACATGCCCTCTTCCACGGCATCAACCCGCTCGTGACCCACGACATCTGGGCGCCTGTGGGGTTCAACCTCACCCACGCGACGGCGGTGTACGGGCCGGCCCTGGTGCTGATGCCGGTGACGCTGCTGTTCGGCCCGGTGGTCGCCTACAACGTCATGGCGCTCGCGCCGCCGGTGCTGTGCGCATGGGCCGCCTACCTGCTGTGCCGGGCGGTCACGCCGTCGTTCCCGACGGCGCTGGTCGGGGGGTGGCTGTTCGGGTTCTCGGTCTACGTCACCGGGCAGATGCTGGGGCACCCGAACCTGGCCCTGGCGTTCCTGGTGCCGATCTGCGCGCTGATCGTCCTGCGGCGGATCCGCGGGGAGATGAGCGGGCGGCGCGCCACACTGTGGCTGGCCGGGGCGCTCGTGGGGCAGTTCCTGATCTCGCTCGAGATCTTTATGACGATCGCCATCTTCGGAGCGGCGGCCCTGGGCCTCGCGGCGCTGTTCGTGCGCTCCCACCGGCGGGAGATCGTCAGCGCGGGCGGCGCCCTCGCGGCCGCGTACGGGATCGCGGCGCTGGTGATGTCGCCGCTGCTCGTGTCGTTCTTCTCCGCGTCGAATCACGCGCCGATCTACGACTTCTACCCGACGATCTACGCGAACGACCTGGTGAACTTCGCCATTCCGACGTCGCTCACCGCCGTGGGCGGGACCGCGTTCGCGACGGTGACAGGGCAGTTCAGCGGCGACATCTCGGAGCAATCCGCGTACCTGTCGCCGCCGGTCCTGCTGATGGTGGGCGGGTTCGCGATCGCATGCTGGCGCGCCCGGTGGGCGAGATGGCTGCTCGTCTTCGTGGCGGTCGTCGCCCTGTGCTCCATGGGTCCGAAGCTCCACGTCGCGGGCACCGAGACCATCACGCTGCCGTGGAAGGCCGCGCTGCACCTGCCGCTCGTCAAGTACGCGCTGCCGGGACGGTTCATGGTCTACGCGTGGCTCGGCGCGGCCGTGATGGCAGCGGTGTGGCTCGGCCTGGGACCCGGCCACGGCCGGTGGGTGCTGGCCGCGCTCGCCGTGGCCATGCTCTTCCCGAGCATCAAGGGGCCGTGGTGGCACAACGCCGTCGACCGGCCGTCGTTCTTCGCTTCCGCCGACTACCGGACGGCCATCCCGAAGGGCTCGAACGTGCTGATCGTGCCGTTCGGCCCGCTCGGCGACAGCATGCTCTGGCAGGCGGAGTCTGGGTTCTGGTTCCGGATGCCGGTCGGAAACGTCGGGGTGCGGCCGCCGCCGGAGTTCGGCGCGTGGCCGGCGATGAACGCCCTGTACTCGGGGAACCCGGGAGACGCCACCGAACGGCAGCTGGAGGAGTACCTGGGCGCAAACCACATCAGCAGGGTGGTGGTGGTCGACGGCACGCCCGGGCAGTGGGACCTGGTCTTCGCCCCGCTCGGCCGCCCGCAACATCTTGGCGGCGTCTCGGTGTACACGGTGCCGGAACGGATCCTGGGCCGGTTCGCCAACGTGCCCCGCCCGCCCGGGTAGGAACGTGGGGTACTCGGAGGTCACCGACCGGGTTGCACGGATGTGGTTCCCGGGGCTCGACAACAACGCGTTCCTCATCCGGGCGGGACGGGAGACCACCCTCGTCGACAGCGGCCCGCCGAAGGGCCTCGAGCTGGTGACGAAGGCGATCCGCCCGCGCGGGGTGGCGGGCGCCGGCCTGGTGCCGGGCGCGGACCTTCGCCACGTGGTCCTCACCCACTGCCACACCGACCACACGGGCAACCTCGCCGGTGTCGTCGCCTCCCGGGACGTGACCGTGTACGGGGGCTCCGCGGACGCGGGGATCGTGCGCGACGGCGCCGAGCGGCCCCGGGGCGTCGCCAACCGACTCCTCGGCCGGGTCATGCTGGCCATGGCCAAGGGGTCGAGCCGCGCCCCGGCCGCGCCGGTCCACGTCGAGGTGGGCGACGGGCAGGAGCTGGATGCGGCCGGAGGCCTCCGGTGCGTGCACACACCGGGCCACACGGGCGGCCACGTCTCGTACCTGTGGCCGGAGGGGCGGGTGCTGTTCGTCGGCGACGCCGCGGTGAACATGTTCCGGCGTCTCGACGTGGCGCCCATCAACGAGGACGACGCGGCGTCGCGGACGAGCTTCGCCAAGCTCGCCGCGCTGGAGTTCGACGTGGCGTGCTTCGGGCACGGCTCGCCGATCCGGGGCCGGGCGGCGGAACGGTTCCGCAGGCGGCTCGACCACGTGGCGAGCCGGGGGCGACCGTGAGCGTCAGCGCCGTTCGAGCCGGAACCACATGCCGTCGCGGGGCCTGAAGGTCGCCCGGGGCGCCGGCCGGACCGGGCGGTCCTCGACGAGCCGGAGCCGCCACCGCCTGCCGGCGGCCGCCAGGAGGAGCACGGCCTCGAACGGCGCGAACTCGTCCCCGAGGCATCGCTTCGATCCGCCGCCGAACGGGAAGTACGCGTACGGGTGCCACCCGGCGCGGCGCTCGGGCAGGAACCGACCGGGGTCGAACCGGCGCGGCTCGGGATGGAACCGCTCGTCCCGGTGGATCACGTACGGGCTCGTGAGCACGGTCGCGCCGACCGGGATCTCGTAGCCGCCGAACTCGTGCTCGGCGACCGCCCGCCGCGAGATGAGCCACGCGCCCGGGAACAGCCGCTCGGCCTCGTCGAACACCCGCCGGCAGGTCCGCAGCTCGGCGAAGTCGGCGGCCGTCGGGTCCCGGTCGCCGACCACCGATTCGACCTCTCCGAGGACCTCGGCCTCCACACGCGGGTGGCGTGCCAGCAGGTACCACATCCAGCACAGGGCGGTCCCCGCCGTGCGGTTCCCGCGGAAGATCGAGAGTGCCTCGCTGTTCACCTGCGCGTCGTCCATCTCCCGGCCGTCCTCGAGGCGGGCCCGGACCATGTCGGCGAGCATTCCGCTTCCCGCGTGCTCCGCCGCCCGGGCCCGCGCGATCAGCGGAGCGAGGAGTGCGTCGAGCCGGGCCTCGGCGCGGTCGAAGCGGCGGTTGGCCCGAAGCGGCAGCCGTTCGCTCACCGCCAGGAACGGCAGCGGGAGGTGTTCCAGCGCATCGACCGCCTCCGCGAGCGCGGCGGCGAGCTCGAGGCCGGCGGGCTCGTCGACCCCCAGGCCGAACATGACCTCGATCATCACGTCGGTGGTCGTGCGCGAGACGAGGTCGAACGTGTCGACGACCCCCCCGTCGCGCCAGCCCGCGGTCATCCGGTCCGCGCCGGCGGCCATCTCGTCCGCGAACCGGTCGAGGGGTTCGTCGTGCAGCGCCGGGTACAGGAGCCGGTGCTGCCGTCGGTGGAACTCCCCTTCGCTGACGAGGACGCCCTCCTCGAGCAGCCGGCGCCCGAAGCGCTGCTCGCCCCGGCCCTTCTCGAAGCGGTGCTCGTTCGTCTCGAGGAGGTCCTGCGCGAGGTCGGGCGAGCTGAGCAGGTAGGCGTGGTACGGACCGGCCGAGATGCTCGCGACGTCGCCGTGGTCCCTGGCGACACGCTGGAGGAAGCCGGGCAGGTACCGCGCGGCCCCGGTCGCGGTGGACGGCAAGTGCCGCGACCGGGGCCCGGGCGGCAGCCGATGTTCGGCCATGACGGCCGAGGCTACCCGGCGGCCGTTCAGCGTTTCAAGGCGGCCGGGCTGGCGTGGACTACGACTCGGCCTCGACCTGAACCGAGATCGTCGCCTCCAGCTCGGGGTGCAGCCTGACCGTGACCTCGTGCGTTCCGAGGCTCCGGATGGGCTCGTCGAGATGGATGTCGCGGCGGTCGACGTTCTCGCTCAGCTGCGTCTGGATCTCCTCGGCCAGGTCGGCCGTGGTGATGCTGCCGAACAGCCGCCCATCTTCGCCGGCGCGGGCCTTCACCACGATCGGCTTGGCCGTCAGACGCGCGGCGAACTCCTCCGCGACGGCCTTGGCCTTGTTGACTCGGACGTCGTGGGCGCGGCGGAGCGACTCGGCATGGCGGACGGCGCCCTTGGTCGCGACGATGGCCATGCCGCGCGGGACGAGGTAGTTCCGCGCGTAGCCGTCGGCAACGGTGACGACGTCGCCCGGCACGCCGAGCTTCTCCACTTCCCTCTGCAGGATGATCTTCATCGCTCCAGGCCTCCTACCGCGCGCTGTACGGCAGGAGCGCCATCTCCCGCGCGTTCTTCACCGCCGACGCGACGTCGCGCTGGTGCTGGGAGCAGTTGCCCGTCACCCGGCGCGCCCGGATCTTGCCCCGCTCCGAGACGAACTTCCGGAGCAGGTTGGTGTCCTTGTAGTCGACGTACGTGACCTGGTCCTTGCAGAACTGGCAGAACTTACGCTTGCCGCGCTTGGCCCAGCCCTTGTCTTCCTTCGCGTCCTTGCGGGGACGCTTCCGGCTCGTTGAACTCGACTTACCCGGCATCCAGTGGCGTCTCCTCGTCCATGCCGACGCCGACGGAGACGCGGTCGCCGCCGCTGCCGGCGCTCCACTCCCCGCCGCCGGACCGGCCCTGCTTCTCCACCTTGGCGGTGGCCCATCGCAGGCTTGGCCCGATCTCGTCGGCCTCGATCTCGATCACGGTTCGCTTCTCGCCGTCCTGGGTCTCCCAGGACCGCTGCTGCAGGCGCCCCACCACGATCACGTTCGCCCCGCGGGTGAGCGTCTCGGCCACGTTCTCGGCGAGCGTCCGCCACGCGTTGACGGTGAAGTACGACGTGTCGCCGTCCTTCCACTCACCGGACTGGTCCTTGTACCGCCGGTTGACCGCCACGCGGAACTTGGCCACGGCCGCCCCGTTGGGCGTGTACCGCAGCTCGGGGTCGTCGGTCAGGTTGCCGACGATCGTCACCTGTCCCATCGCCATCTGAACCACCACCTTCTCGCCAACTCGTCCCCACCCGGCGATGGCATACCGGGCGCGGGGGGAAGCACCATCCGGTCGGTCACGCCGCCGGCTTGTGGACCACCTTGAACCTGATCACGTCGTCCGCGAGGTGCAGGACCCGCTCGAGCTCGGTGAGCGCAGCGGGATCGGCCTCGAGGTCCGCGACCAGGTAGTAGCCCTCGGACTGCTTGGCGATCTCGAACGCGAGACGCCTGCGGCCCCACCGGTCGAGCTTTCCGACCTGGCCCTTGCCGTCGGCGAGGGTCTGGTTGATCCGGTCGACCACGCGGGTCACGACGGCCTCGTCGCTCTCCGCGGGCAGGATCAACATGAGCTCGTACTGACGCACAGCCACCTCCTGTGGACTGAGACGGCCCCCGAAGGAGCAGGAGTTGTGGACTCCCCCAGTGTACAGATCGCCCCATGTCCATCACCGACGAACGCGACGCTAACACCCGGGGGTGACATGGAGTTCCCTGGAGTGGGTCCGGCTCAGGATGTACGGGTGCAGGCCCGATAGCTCCAGAAGGCATGCGACGCATCGTTCTGGCAGCCTCGACGCTGGTCGTGCTCCTCGCCGGGTGCGGAGGTTCCCGGCCGGCCTTCTCGGGCACGGTGACGCGGTGGTACGCGGTCGATGACGGCCGGATCGCCGTCGTCTACCGGGTCCACAACGACGGCCGGGTTCCCTCGCGCGTCGGGTGCATCCTGAACGCCGTCACCCGCCCGGGCGACACCACGCAGAAGCTCTCGGTGTCGCGCCCGGTCGATTCCGGCGGAACGATGGTCGTGGTCGACTCCGTCCCGATCCTGGATCACGCCGCCTTCCTCGTGGACCGAGTGACCGCGGACAACTGCGACGCCGCCCGCAGCGACCAGCGGCGGATCCCCGTGGCCCAGGGCGTGCGACGGGTCCGTGGGATCCGAGCCTCAGCCCGCTGACGGCCGGGACGACTTGGACTTCGACGACTTGGAAGGCGGATCGGCCGAGGCGCTCGCCGGTTCCTTCTTGAACCATTTCCGGTAGACGAACCGCCCCCCGAAGAACAGCACGATCACCGCGAGCAGACCCCACCCGAACCGCGACAGGACCTTGTCGATGGTTCCGATCTGGTGTTCCAGGTAGTACCCGAGCAACGAGATCCCGACCGCCCACATCACGACCGACGGGATGTCGAACAGGAGGAACCGTCGGTAGCGCATGTTCGACATGCCGGCCACGAACGGCAGGAACGTCCCCGCGACCGACACGTACCGCCCGATGAACACCGTCTTGCCGCCGTTGCGATCGAAGTAGTCCTCGGCCTTCGACAGATCGGCCGTCCACCGCCGAAGGAACGGGATGTGCGTCAGCAGCCGCCGCCCGTACCGGTTCCCCAGCCAGAACCCTGTCGACTCCCCCATCAGGCCCGCGGCGGCGCCGACCGCCATCACGTACGGCAGGTACAGGTCGCCCTTCGCGGCGAACACCCCGCCCAGCGCCAGGACCACGTCGCCCGGGATGATCAGCCCGAGGAACGCCGACCGGTCGGCGAACACCCCGGCGAACACGATGAAGTAGCCGGCCACGGCGAACGCCGGGCCGAGCCAGTCCACCAGCCGCTCGATGATCCCGAGCACGTGACGACAACCTCCCGGATCCCAAACACCGACCACGGGCGGGTGCCGCCTGCGGCGCCCCGCCCGGTGCCTCGATCGTAGCGCCGCGGCCCGGATGGGAACCTCGCACCGAGGGTAAACTCGGAGGGAACCAAAGGCCGTGCACTCACGGAAGGGAGGCGCGAGCAATGGGCATCACCGTCCGGGACCTTCGGACCTTCAAGGCGCAGGGCAGGCGTTTCGCCATGCTCACCGCCTATGACTACCCCACCGCGCAGATCCTCGACGAGGCGGGGATCCCCGTGCTGCTGGTGGGCGACTCACTGGCGCAGACGATCCTCGGCTACGACACGACGCTGCCGGTGACGATGGAGGAGATGCTCCATCACACCCGGGCCGTCGCCCGCGGCGCGAAGAACGCCCTGATCGTCGGCGACATGCCGTTCCTGTCCTACCAGGTATCCCTCGCCGACGGCGTGGCCAACGCCGGCCGGTTCCTCAAGGAGGGCGGCGCCCACGCCGTGAAGGTCGAGGGCTGGATGCCCGACCTCGCCGAGCAGCTGTCGAGCCACGGCATCCCGGTCATGGCCCACCTGGGCCTGACCCCGCAGTCCGTGCACGCGATGGGATACCGCGTCCAGGGTCGTTCCGAGGAGGACGCCCACCGGCTGCGGGAACAGGCCATGGGCATGGAGAAGGCGGGGGCGTTCTCACTGGTCCTCGAAGGCATCCCCTCCGAGCTCGGGCGGGAGATCACCGAGGCCCTCGACATCCCCACCATCGGGATCGGCGCCGGGCCCCACTGCGACGCCCAGGTCCTCGTCATCACGGACCTGCTCGGGCTGAACAGCGGCCACTACCCGAAGTTCGCCAAGCCCTACGCCCACCTCCGCGAGGACATCACGCAGGCCGTGACGGCGTTCGCGAACGACGTCGAGGCGGGCGTGTTTCCCGACGAGGAGCACTCCTACCGATAGATCGCGGTGCCCCACGCGGATTCCGCCTGAGGGTGAACATTCGCGCTGACCCGCGGTCAGTGGGATCATTCCGGCAGCGGAGCGACCCGCTCCACTGCCTGAGAGGCCACGACATGCGCGAGTTCCAGCTGTTCATCGGGGGGGAATTCGTCGACGCCGCAGACGGGGAGACGACCGAGACCCCGAACCCGTCGACCGGCGAGCCCGCCGGCAGGGTCGCCGTGGGCGGCGCCGAGGATATGCGGCGCGCGGTGGCTGCGGCGCGTACGGCCGCCGACGAGGGTCCGTGGCCGTCGATGAAGCCGCGGGAACGCTCCCGGATCATGCTCGACGCGTTCGCAAGGATCTTCGAGAAGGCGTCGGAGTTCGCCGAGATCGAGACGGAGGACGCGGGACACACGGTCCGGATGTCGAACCTGTTCACGGTCCCCTACGCGAACGAGTTCTGGCGGTACCTCGCCGAGCTCGGTGGGCGCATCCCGTACACGGAGAAGGTCGAGCCGTACGGCTTTCCCACCGAGTCGTGGGAGTGGGTCGAACGCGAGCCGTACGGCGTGGTCGGCGCGATCATCCCGTGGAACCTCCCGTACATGATGGCCATGTGGAAGATCCCGCCGGCCATCGTCACCGGGAACACGATCGTGCTGAAGCCGGCGCTGGAGACACCGCTGTCGGCCATGGCCCTGGCCGAGGTGCTGGCGGAGACCGACATCCCGCCCGGCGTCGTGAACATCGTGCCCGGCCACGGGCCCACGGCCGGCGAGGCGCTCGTCACGGACGACCGCGTCGACAAGGTCACGTTCACGGGGTCGACGGAGGTCGGCCGGCGCATCATGCAGCTCGCCTCGGGGAACCTGAAGCACGTCTCGCTCGAGCTCGGCGGCAAGGGTCCCAACATCCTGCTCGACGACGCCGACCTCGACATCGCGATCCCGGGCTCGCTGTGGGCGACCTACATGCATCAGGGCCAGTTCTGCACGAGCGGAACGCGGCTGTTCGCCCCTGCCGGGCTGTACGACGAGGTCACCGCGCGGCTGGTCGAGCTGGCCGAGTCGCTCCACGTGGGGAGCGCCGAGGACTTCGCCTCCGACATGGGCCCGGTGCTCAACCGGACGCAATTCGACACGATCGACCGCTACGTCGGGGTCGGGCAGGACGAGGGCGCCAAGCTCCTCACCGGCGGCCACCGCATCACCCACGGCGTCCCGGACGGCGGGTTCTACTACGAGCCCACGATCTTCGGCGAGGTCGACAACTCCATGGCCATCGCCCAGGAGGAGATCTTCGGTCCGGTCCTGTCGGTCATCCGATACGAGTCGGTCGAGGACGCGGTCCGGATGGCGAACGACACCGTGTACGGCCTCTCGGGCGGCGTGTGGTCCCGAGACATCCCGCGAGCCCTCGCGATCGCCCGGCGGCTGAAGGCCGGGTCGGTGTGGATCAACGACTGGCACCTGCTGTCGCCCGCCGCGCCGCACGGCGGCTACAAGCAGTCCGGCCTCGGCCGGGAGCACGGGACCTGGGGCCTCCACCAGTACCTCGAGACCAAGTACATCCGGGTCGCCCAGGAGGCCACCAAGGACCAGAAGTTCTGGTACCAGGTGCTGGGGGTCTGAAGCGTGCGCGTCACCGCGACCGAACGCGCGGAGGCGGCCGTCCGCCGGGTCGAGGCCTCGGGCCGCACGGACCTCGTGATGGTGCTCGGGACGGGGTGTTGCGACTCGACGGCACCGTTCCTGTTCGACCGCGGGTACTACCCGGGCGCGGACGCGGTGACGGTGGGGGAGGTCGCCGGCGTTCCCGTCTTCGCGCACGCCTGGCTGGCCCGGCTCTACGGCGACGACGGCCTGGTCGTGGACGTCGACGAGGGCGTCGTGGCGGACTCGTTCTCCCTCGAGACGGAGCACGGGAGCCGGTTCACGCTCCGGGTGCCCGAACGACGCTGAGCCCGAAAATCCACCACGGCGCGCCGGGGCCTCGGTACACTCGCCCCCAGGGGGCCCTTGACCGGCCGTGCCGTTCGGAGGAACCGTGGCTGACGGATCCGACAAACGCATCACCCTGCTGATCTGCGACGACCACCGGCTCCTCACGGAATCGCTGGCCATGGTGGTCGAGGCCGAGGAGGACATCGTCCTCGTCGGCGACCCCGTCGACGACCCCGGCGTGGCGATCGACCTCGTCCGGGCCCACCATCCCGACGTGGTCCTGATGGACGTGGGGTTCAAGACCTCCTCGATGAACGGGTTCGACGCGACCCGGCGGATCAAGGAGGCCAGCCCGACGACCAACGTGATCATCATGACGGCGTCGGACGACGAGTCCGCCCTCGTGGCGGGCGTCGAGGCCGGCGCGGCCGGGTTCCTGAACAAGACGGAGGCGGTGGACGAGGTGATGGCCGCCGTCCGCGGGGCGGCCGAGGGCGAGGTCCTGATCGACCCCGCACTCCTGGCGAAGGCGCTCCAACAGGTGGCCAGGGACCGGGAGTCTCGCCGGCAGGCCGAGAAACTGCTCGGACAGCTCACCGAGCGCGAGCTCGAGGTGCTCCGCCTGCTGGCCCAGGGGAACCGGAACGAGGCGATCGCGGAGCAGCTGTTCATCAGCCAGCAGACCGTGCAGACGCACGTGCGCAACATCCTGGCCAAGCTCAGGGTCCACTCGAAGCTCGAGGCCGTCTCCTTCGCCGTTCGCCACGGCGCCGTCCAGGTCTAGCGGGCGCCCCGGGCTCGGCTCCGGCGCCGATCGCGGCGGCCTCTCCGCCAGCCAAACCATCCCGATTCGGACATACGGGGTGAGGCGCATCCGGCGGGGGTTCTCGTTCGTTCGGTCGCATCCCTCGATTCGGGTAGGGCCCCTGCCCCGACTTCCGGCACCCCGAATTGGCCTTTCGGCCCATCCACCGTCTCGGTGATGCCGCCGAGGTAACGGGTGACTGAACGAGCAGGACCCGCACTCCGGACCGGAGGACGGGGACGACCGAGGGGTCACGAGCACCGGCAAGCCCCCGCCAGGGGACGTGACCACGAAGACGAGGCGCCGGAAGGCGCACGAAGGGCCCACGGGGCCACGGAAGGAGCAGGGAGATGGAGCAGCGAGCTGACAGCAAGGCGAGGCGGATCGTCCTCTCCCTGCTGATCGTGGGCGTCCTGGGCGCCCTGGTGGGCGTCGGGACCCTCTCGGCGTTCAGCAGCAGCACCTCGAACAGCGGCAACAACTTCGACGCCGGCACCGTGTACGTCACGGACAACGACGCCGGCTCGGCCCTCTACAACGTCACGAACCAGAAGCCCGGCGACACGGTGACCAGCTGTATCAAGGTGACCTACGGCGGGACGCTCGGCGCGGACGTCCGCCTGTACACGCCGTCCACGATCAACGCCGTCGGGCAGTACGTGAACCTGACGGTCGAGAAGGGCACCTCCTCCGGCAACCCGTCGTTCCCCGGCTGCGGCACGTTCACCTCCGAGGCGACCGTGTACAACGGCACGCTGCAGGGCTTCGCGACTGCGCACAGCTCCTACGCGAACGGCAGTTCGGTCTACCCGGGCAGCCAGACCGCGTGGAACGCGAACGACACGCTCGTGTACCGCTTCACGCTGTCCATGCAGGACAACAACGCCGCGAACGGCCAGGGCGCCGGCGCGCTGCAGTCCGGCTCGCACTCCTTCGTCTGGGAGGCGCGCAACCAGTAGTCCCGTCGGGGCGAGGTGGGTCGGCCGAGGCCGGCCCACCTCCCCGCGGCAGCTCCAGTCTTCGATCGGGGGTCGGTGGGAATGGCAGCGCTCGGCACGTACCGGTGGGCCCGCGTCGCGGGCTTCGCCGCCGGCCTGGCCACGGTCGCCCTGGTGGTGGCCGGCTGGCAGGTCGGCCGGGGCACCGGGACCGTGGGTGCGGACGTCACGTTCGTCGCGACCCCGACGGGCGAGCTCGACCTCCCGACCGGTCCGTTCGTCAAGGGGATCGGACTCGAGCCCGGCGGCGGCGCGGACGGCTCCCTCCCGGTGCGCAACCAGACCGGCCGGACGCTGGCGGTCTCCGTCCGCGTCCTTCCTTCGATCCGCGACCTCGACGGCGTCCTCCGCGTCAGTTTGACCGCCGGGGGCCGCCCGATCTACGTGGGCCCGCTGGGCGGTCTCCGTGAGTGGAGCCACCCGTTCCACCTGGCCTCGGGCCAGGCCACGGCGCTCGGCGTGCAGGTCGACCTCCCCGCGGGGTCCTCCTCCGAGGCGCACGGGCGCATCGACGACGTCTCATTGGCCTTCCGTTCGGTGCCGATAGGTGGAGCATGAGCCCCCGCACGGACCAGGTCACGGGCGGCACCGGGCGCCGGGCCGCGCGAGCTCCCCGCGAGCGTTCCAATGCCCGCAGGATCCTGCTGTCGATCCTCGCGGTCGGCGTCGTCGCCGCCGCCGCCGGCATCGGCACGTTCGCCGCCTTCTCGAGCCAGACCCAGAACGGCGGCAACTCGTTCTCGGCCGGCACCGTGGTGCTGACCGACGACGACGCGAGCGGCACCCTGCTCACGCTCTCGACGGCCAAGCCCGGCGACACGGCGACCGGGTGCATCAAGGTCTCGTACACCGGCACGCTGGCGGCAGTCGTCCACCTGTACGGGTCGGTGAGCGGGTCGCTCGCGCCGTACCTGAACCTCACGGTGACCCGCGGCACGGGGTCGTCGACGTTCCCGTCGTGCACCTCGTTCACCCCCGACACGGCGAACTACTTCGGCAACGGCGCGGGGGTCGTCTACTCCGGTCTTTTGTCCGCCTACCCGTCGAGCTACGCGGCCGGCATCGTGGACCCGCAGAACTGCGGTTCGCCGCCCTGTTCGGCCCAGGGCTGGACCAACCCGAGCAACCACGTCTACAAGTTCGTGATCAGCCTCGCCAACGACAACAACGCGCAGGGCCTGAACGCCAACGCGACGTTCACATGGGAGGCCCAGAACACGTGAGCGGGAACGCCTACGGGTTCGAGTTCCTCGAGGCTGCGGTCGTCACGGCGGAGCGCCCGGCCGCCGGCGCCCCGGACGCGATCCTCCCCGAGGCACCGGTGGCCGTGCCGCCGATGCCCGTCCCTCCCGCGTCGAGCCCGGCTCCCGGCCACGCGAGCGACGTCCGGGCGGCTACCGACCCCGTCGGGGGCTCCGTCGCCACGCTGACGCGCCCCACGACGGACCTCACGGCACCGGTCGAAGTGCCGATGCCCGATCTCGCCGCCTCGACGGGCGCGCCCGTCGACACCGTGCCCGCCGAAGCGGGGCGGTCCGATGCGGAGCCGGCCGTCGAGGATGCAGGAACGGATGACCTGGCGGAGGCCGCCGCTCCGCGGGGCCGGGTCCGTCGGACGCTCGGCGCGGTGCGGGCGTTCGCGCTCGCCGGCATGCTCGGCGTGGTCGCCGCGGTCCTGCTGGTGTTCGTCGTGTCGATCCCGTTCGGGTTCCGCTCGCTGACGGTGATGTCGGGCAGCATGGTGCCGACCCTCGGCGTCGGCGACGTGGTGATGGAGCGGCAGGTCGCTCCCCTCGACGTGCGCGTGGGGGACATCGTCACGTTCCGCGACCCGACCGACCAGTCGACGCTCATCACCCACCGCGTCCGGAGCTTCGAGATCCACGACGGGACCGTGGACTTCGTGACCAAGGGCGACGCGAACAACACGGTGGAGAAGTGGTCGATCCCGGTGACCGGTCGCCTCGGCGTGGTCGTCCTGCACGTTCCGAAGGCCGGCTACGCGCTGGTGTGGGCGTCCGGCCGAACCGGCCGCATCGCGCTCATCGCGGTTCCCGGGGTGCTGCTCGGCTTGCTCGAGCTCCGCCGGATCTGGCGGCCGGGCCGGAGCCGGTCGTGACCTCCCGGGCCAGGCTCGTGGGAGCCGGGGCCCTGCTCCTCGCCGTCGGCATCCTCATCGGCAGCGTGACCGGCGGCACGCTCGCGGCATTCAGCAAGACGACCCAGAACGGGGGCAACTCGTTCACCGCCACGACCCTCGCCGCTCCCGGCACGCCGGTGACGGTGCACAAGAGCGCGACGGGTGGGATGGTCCACCTGACCTGGACGGGCTCGCCCAGCGGGTTCGTCTCGGGCTACGCGGTGCAGCGCGCGACGTCCCCCGGGGGACCGTACTCGGCTGTGGGGACGATCACGCTCGGCACCACCGGGTTCACGGAGTTCTCGGCCGGCATCACCGCGGGGGGCTCGCCATGGGACATCGCGGCCGGCCCTGACGGCAACCTGTGGTTCACCGAGAACACGGCGAACAAGATCGGCCGAATCACCACGAGCGGAGCGGTCACGGAGTTCACCATCCCGACCGCGGCCAGCTCGCCGAAAGGGATCACCGCGGGGCCGGACGGCAACCTGTGGTTCACGGAGTCCGCGACCAACAAGATCGCCAAGGTCACGACGTCGGGAGCGTTCACCGAGTACACGATCCCCACCGGGGCGAGCTCGCCCACCGGGATCGCGGCCGGCCCGGACGGCAACCTGTGGTTCACGGAGACCGTGACCAGCAAGATCGGGAAGGTGACGACGTCGGGAACCTTCACGGAGTACGCCCTTACCGCCGGGAGGGGCCCGTTCGGCGTCGCGGCCGGGCCGGACAACGAGCTGTGGTTCACCGAGAACGCCGGCAACCGAGTGGCCGAGATCACGACCGCGGGAACGGTGACCGAGTACACGATCCCGACCGCCGCCAGCTCCCCGAAGGGCATCACTCCTGCGTCGACCGGGGACATGCGCCTCACGGAGAGCGCGGCCAACAGGATCGGGAAGATTCCGCCCTCCGGCGACTCCGTCGCGGTGACCGAGACCGCCTCGGCGGGGGCGCCGACCGACATCACGACCGGCGCCGACGGCAACCTGTGGTTCGTCGAGAACACCGGAAACAAGGTCGCGAGGATGGATCCGTCCACCGGGACGATCACGGAGTTCACGATCCCGACGGGGGCGAGCGGGCCGGCTGGGATCACGGCCGGTCCCGACGGGAACATCTGGTTCACGGAGTCCACCGGGAACAGGATCGGGCGATACGGCCTGAACCTCTCGACCTCGTTCGTCGACACCACCGCCGGGTACGACCAGCAGTACTTCTACGAGGTCGTGGCCACGTACCAGGCCTGGACCGCGACGGGCGGCGCGGACATGGCTTTGTCGCTGCCCCCCGCCTCGGGGACGGACACGACGTCGGGGAGCAACGTTGCCCTCACGGCCGGCAACCTCACCAGCCTGTCCTCCGCGGACAACAGCCTGTTCACCAACGGAACGAACTGGGCGACGACGTCGTCGTTCGCCTCGAACCGCCTCCACGGCATCTCGATGATCTCCGCGACCCAGGGCTGGGTGGACGGCCGCGCCGGGATCATCTACGAGACGACGAACGGGGGTGTCGACTGGACCGCGCAGACGTCCGGGACGACGTCGAACCTGGAGGGCATCGCCTTCACCGATGCCTCGCACGGATGGGCCGTCGGCGCGAACGGGACCATCCGGGTCACGACCGACGGCGGGACCACCTGGAATGCCCAGACCTCGAACTCGACCAGAAACTTCCAGTGGGTGCACTTCGTGGACGCCACTCACGGCTGGGCCGTGGGCTCGGGTGCGGAAGTCGACTTCTTCAACGGCTCGACGTGGTCGGTCCAGTCCACACCCATCAACAACCAGCTGAACGGTGTGGACTGCGCGGACCCGACCCACTGCTGGGCCGTGGGCAACACCGGGAAGATCCTGGCGTGGAACGGGACCACGTGGTCGTCGCAGACCTCGCCCACCAGCAACGCCCTCACGGTCGTCGACTGCGTCGACGCCACGCACTGCCGCGCGGCGGGGAACGGCGGCACCATCCTGACCTTCAACGGGACGACCTGGTCGACCCAGACGTCGGGCACGACCTCGAACCTGAACGGCCTGGCGTGCGCGGACGCCACCCACTGCTGGGCGGCGGGGAACGCCGGAACCGTCCGCGCCACGACCAACGGCACCACGTGGACCGCCCAGGTGGCGGGGAACACGGACAACCTCCAGACCGTCGCCGCGACGGGCACGACGAACGCCTGGATCACGAGCGACCAGAACAACCAGGACGTGAACCAGTGGCTGACCCGCGACGGCGGCGCGACCTGGATCGCGACGAATCCCCAACACGTCCAGACCGACGTCAACCCGACGACGACCGGTTCCGTGACGTCGGTGAAGGCGACGGTGATCTACAAGACGTCGGCCGCGCCGGGCGCGTCGACGGCGTTCTGGCTGCTGGTCTCGCCCGACGCCGGCGCCACCTGGACGTACTACGCCCTGCCCGCCGGGAGCACGTCGACGACCACGGCGACGGTCGACCTGTCGTCGCTCGTGGACACCACGACCGAGGTCGGCAACCTCGAGTTGCGGTTCTACGTCGAGCAGGGGAACTCGATCAAGACGAGCAACGACGTCATCCAGGTCCAGGTGAACTGACCCGGCGGACCCGCGAGATGCCGCCGGAGGCACCGGCGGCGGCGATAATCGAGCGCGATGGACGAGGCGCCCGGGGACCTGGCCGACCGACCCACCCACGCCCGGCGTGAGGTGTGGCTGGGTCCGGTCCTCGTGGCGCTCGCGATCTCCTGCCTGGTGGGGTTCTGGCTGAAGGCCCAGCCGGACCCGTTCCACGGGTTCAAGGCGGAATGCGCGAACGGCGTGTGGGACGGACAGCAGTACTCCCGCCTGTGCTACAGCGACATCGTCCCGCTGCTCGGCACCGAGCACCTCGACGGCGGACGCCTCCCGTACCTCGACGGGTGCCCGGTGAGCGGGACGTGCGACGAGTACCCCGTCCTCACCATGTTCGCGATGCGCCTGGCCGCCTGGGTGTCGAACGGTTACGGCGGGTTCTTCTACGCGAACGTGCTGATCCTCACCATCGCCGCCGGCGTGACGGCGGTCTGCCTGTACCTCATCGCCGGCGGCCGCCGGGCGCTGTGGTTCGCGCTGGCGCCGACGTTCGTCATCTACGGGTTCATGAACTGGGACCTCCTGGCGGTCGCGTTCGCGACGGCCGGCATGCTGGCGTTCTTCCGGGGCCGCGACGTGCCGGCCGGGGTGCTGTTCGGCCTCGGCGCCGCGGCGAAGCTGTATCCCGCGCTGCTCGTGATCCCGTTCGCCGCGGAGCGGTTCCGGACCAGGGAACCCGACCGCGGCATCCACCTCACGTGGGCGGCAGCCGGGACCTGGCTCGCCGTGAACCTCCCGTTCGCGCTGTTCGGGCTGCGGGGGTGGTCGGAGTTCTTTCGGTTCAACGCCCACCGGGGGGCCGACTTCGACAGCCTCTGGTACATCGGATGCCACCTGGCCGGACACGATGGGTGTGTGCCGATCAGCGTGGTGAACCTGGGCGCGATCATGGCCTTCCTGTGCCTGACGGCGGTGGTGTGGGGGCTCCGGCGGTTGCGCCGGCCCGACTTCC
Organism: uncultured Actinomycetes bacterium; assembly: GCA_963772375.1. Lineage (GTDB taxonomy): Bacteria > Actinomycetota > UBA4738 > UBA4738 > JACQTL01 > DATBHM01. Next base: position 1,361,449 of record CAVYXG010000005.1, on the reverse strand, counting down.
CGACCTGGACGGCGGCGTTCCCGGTCGTGGTGCTGTTCCTGCTGACGAACAAGGTCTACTCGCCGCAGTACGGCCTGTGGCTGCTGCCGCTGTTCGCGCTGATGGTGCCGGCGCTCGGGCGGATCAAGGCGTTCTGGCTGTTCGTGGCGTTCGAGATCACCGACGCGGCGGTGTTCGTCACGCGGTTCACGTGGTTCGACACCGTCCAGTACGGGGGGCACGGGGCGCCGTTCTGGTCGTTCGAGGCGGCGGTGCTGGCGCGGGCGGCCGTGCTCGCGCTGTGCCTGGTGGCCTGGGTGACCGGGCCCCAGGAGGACCTCGAGGGGCCGGCCATGGTCGAACCCGCCGACCTGCGCCTGCGCGACGCGGCCGTGGGGGCGCCGGCGTGACGACGACCCGGCCGGAGGTGCGCCCGCCCGGGCGGCTGGCCGGGCTGGCCTCGCGGCTGCGGTCGTCCGGGTCCTCCGAGAGCGCGTGGGAGGGCGTCCGCTACTGCCTGGTGGTGTTCCTCGCCGTCCGCGTCGGGCTCACCGTGCTGGCGCTCGCGGCGATGGGGACGCTCCCACACGTGGTGACGCCCGTGTCGCCGCCGGGGTGGCCATCCCCTCCGTACACGGGCGGCAGCCTGCACCTGCTGGTGACCGCGTGGGAACGGGCCGACGGGCTGTGGTTCCTGCGGATCGCCGACGGCGGGTACGGGGCGACCGACGGCAGCGCGGCGTTCTTCCCGCTGTATCCGCTCGCCATCCGGGCGGTGTCGTGGCTGCTCGGCGGGCATCCGCTGCCCGCGGCCCTGCTCGTGTCGAACCTGTCGTTCCTCGGGGCCCTGATCGTGCTGTACCGGCTGACGAAGCGGGAGCTCTCCGTGCCCGTGGCCCGGACGACGGTGCTGGTCCTGGCGCTGTTCCCGACGTCGTTCTTCTTCTTCGCGCCCCTGTCGGAGTCGTTGTTCCTGCTGCTGGCCGTGGCGTCGTTCGCGGCCGCCCGGTCGCGGCGGTGGGTCCTGGCCGGCGCGCTCGGGGCGCTCGCGGCCGCGACGCGGATCGTGGGGATCGTGATGGTGGCGGCCCTGGCCGCGGAGGCCGTCCACCAGTTCCTCGAGGCGCAGCGGGGGCGGTGGACCGACGGGGCCCTCCTGCGCCGGACCGACGGCGGACCGGGTTCCGGAGGCGATGGAGGCGACGGGCAGTGGGGCTCCGTCGTGGGGACGGGCCGGTTGGTCGGCACGCTGGCGTGCTCGCTGCTGCCGGTGGCCGGGCTGGTCGGGTACATGGCCTACTGGGCGGCGAGGACGGGTGACTGGCTGGCCCCGCTGCACGCGGAGCAGCGATGGCAGCGCGTCTCGACGCCGCCGTGGGAGACGATCGGCAGCGCCACCCGCGAGGCGTTCGCCAACCCCGGCTCCTATCCCGGCGGGTACCCGTTCGTCGACTGGCTGGTCGTGATCCCCTGCGTGCTAGCGGCGGGGTACGTCGTCTGGGCCTTCCGGCCGGGCTACTCCGTCTACGCCTGGGCCGGCCTGCTGGCGCCGCTCACGCTGATCTTCCCGCCACGGGCGCTGATGTCCGACCCGCGGTTCGTGCTGCCCCTGTTCCCCGTCTTCTGGGCCGGAGCGGTCCTGATCGAGCGGGGGAAGCTCCCCCGGACCGCCGTCCTCGCGGTCTCCGGTGCCGGCCTAGCCCTGCTGACCACGCTGTTCGTGTCGGGGTACTACATCTTCTGATCGCGACGGATCGGGCGTCGCGAGCCACGGCGGGCCCTCGTCGGGGCCCGCCGACCGGCCGGAAGCCGCTCGAACACCCCCGATCAGGGAGTGACAATTCCCCGAAATGGCCTTCAACTTCCGTGCGTCGCGTGCCGAACCTAGAATCATGATCGAGACAATGCTTGATGCCGAGCCCGCTGTACCCCAGGAGACCCGCGTGATCAGAGTCGCGATCGCGGACGACCACTCATTGGTTCGCCAGGGCCTGCGCCGGTACCTGGACACGGCCGGCGACATCGACGTCGTCGGCGAGGCGTCCAACGGCGAGGAGGCCGTCACGCTCGTCGAGAGCGAGACCCCCGACATCGTTCTGCTCGACATCCGGATGCCCGAGATGGACGGCCTCGAGGCCGCCCGGAAGATCCGGGACCGGTTCCCCTCGGTCGGCGTGATCATGCTGACGGCCTACGACGACCGCCAGTTCGTGGTCGAGGCCGTGCGGGCGGGTGCCCGGGGCTACGTCCTCAAGGCCCGCGACGCCGAGCACCTCATCCAGACGGTTCGCCTCGTGGCCGGCGGCAACATGGTCATCGACCCCCAGCTGGTGGTGGCCCTCGCCGAGGAGCTCTCCACGGTCAAGGAGCGCGACCGCAAGGCCGACTCGCTGACCGCCCGGGAGATCGAGGTCCTGCAGCTGCTGGCCTTCGGCCACACCAACCGCGACATCGCGGAGAAGCTGTTCATCTCCCCGGACACCGTGAAGACGCACCTCGAGCACATCTTCGAGAAGCTCGGGGCGTCCGACCGGACCGCCGCGGTCGCCGAGGCGCTGCGCCGCCGCCTGATCGAGTGACACCCGGCGCCTGAGGCGCATCCATCCCGTCGTCCCCGCCGTGCGCACGCCTGCGCCGCATCCGGGGCTCCAGCCGGGCACGGCACGCGCCGATAGTCGGAAACGAGCCATGCGCACATCACCCGAGGGGACCCGACGGGGAACGCCCGAGGGGGAGGCCGATCAGCCGATGCCGGTGGCCGCTTGGCGGCGGCACAGTGGGGCATCCGTGGAACGTGCGTCGCCCTCCCCCATGCCGCTCGCCCTGCTGGCGGTCGGGGCGGTCGTCCTGGTGGTCGCGCACCTACGGATGCCGTCCGACATCGCCTCGCGCGCCGTGATCTCGCCGGCGAGCGGCGCATTCGCGACCGGCATCGCCGCCTGGGTGGTCTTCTGGTGCGCCCGCCGGTCGGACGCGTGGGCGTCCACTCGTCGGTTCGGCATCGCACTCGCGGCCCTGGCGCTGGTGCAGGTCGGGTTCCTCGTCCTGGCGGTCGTCCACTCTCCGACCGCCGCCTACGGACCGAGCGGCTGGATCGACGTCGCGGTGATCGGGATGGGGATCCTGCTGGTCCCGCTGTTCCGGAGCGAACTGGCCGATCACTTCCCGCCCGAGGACCGGCGCGACGTGCTGGCCGACGTCGTGCTGCTCGCCGCGGCGCTCGGCACCCTGGTCTACCTGGTGATGCGCCCCGACCAGCCCGTCACCCCCCTGGTCACCGCCTCGGTGATCGTGTGGACCGCCGTCGTGATGACCGGGATGATCGCCTGGACGGCGCTCGCGATGTGGCTCCCCTCGCCGGTCCACGTCGGGCTGTGTCTCGCGCTGGCGAGCTTCGGCGCCGCCGGGCTGGGGTTCGGGTTCCAATGGTTCCGGGGGGCGTTCGTCCCGGGGGACGGTCTCATCGACCTCCCGGTGGGGATCGGTGCGCTGTTCCTGGCGGCCCTGCTGTGGGCGGAGCCGCGCCTCGTCCCGGCGGAGCCCGCCCATCCGACCTCCCGTTGGGGGCGGGCGCTCCTGACGGCCATCGCCGTGGGGGCGGCGTGCGCGAGCCTGGGGTTCGTCGCGCTCACCGGGCTGCACCACCAGGCGACCCAGCTGGAGACGTCGGTCGCCATCGGCCTGCTCGGGGGCGCCGTCGCCGCCCGCATCGTGCTCAACCAGATCACGTCCACCCGCAACGCCGAGGAGGTCGCCCGCGCGCTCGCCGAGAAGGCGACGGCGCTCGACGACGCCGACGCGGCGCTCGCCCGCCTTCGCGAGGTCCACCGATCGCTGTCGGCCTCGGAGGAACGCCTCCGCCTGCTGTTCGAGGCCGCCGCCGACGGGATCGTGGAGCTCGACGAGGGCCGGTTCATCCGGCGGGCGAACGAGGCGTTCTGCTCGATGCTCGGGCTCAGTCACGACCAGGTGATCGACGCCGCATGGGAACGCCTCGGCGGTCTGGTCGAGGGCGGCGAGTCGCTGATCGATCTCCCCGAGACGGGGAAGGCGACGCTTCCACGGCGGGGGCAGGACCTCCACCTCGAGGCACGGACCAGCCAGGTCCCCGGCAACGGCGAGCTCCTCGTCGTCCGCGACGTGACCGCGGCCCGGGTCGCCGACCAGACGATCCGTTCGCTGCTGCAGTTTCTGCAGGACCGCGACGAGGACCGCACCCGCCTGCTGCAGCGGACGAACGCCGCCATCGAGTCCGAACGCAACCGCATGGCCAGGGACCTCCACGACGGCCCAGTCCAGGGCGTGTCGGCGGCGTCGCTGTCCCTGGAGGCCGTGCTGATGATGATCCGCAACGGCCAGATCGAGAAGGCGGCCGCCACGCTCGAGAAGATCCGTGAGGAGCTGGCCGAGGAGGGCGAGAGCCTCCGCCGGCTCATGTCCGACATGCGACCTCCGGTGCTCGACGAGCGGGGGCTCGTGCCGGCGCTCCGGGAGATTCTCGCGCGGTTCGGGCGGGAGACGGGCGTGAAGACCCGCTTCTCGGCGCGGTCGCTGGTCGACGTGCCACCGGACATGGAGACCCTCGCGTACCGCGTGGTGCAGGAGGCGCTGACCAACGCCGGCAAGCACTCCGAGGCGAACGAGCTGAGCGTCCACGTCGAGGCCGTGGCCGGCAGCCTCCGCATCGAGATCACGGACGACGGACTCGGGTTCGACGCGAACCGGGCCCGCGACTTCCTGCGCGCCGGGCGCGTGGGGCTTGCATCGATGCGCGAACGGACCGAGCTGGCGAACGGCTCGTTCATGGTGCGCTCGGCTCCGGGTCAGGGAACCTCGATCGTGGCCACGCTGCCGATCGACACCGGCGTGCCGAGGAACCAGCGCGCGCTGGCCTGACCGGATCAGCGGCGGCCGGGAGCTCGAGCCCGCGCCCGCCCGCCGGCCAGGAGCCCGCCTCCCCCGCCGGTGCCCTTGGCCGTGGGGCTCGGTGTCTTCGCCGTGGTGGGCGAGGGCGCCGTGGTCGGCGGCGGCTCCGACGTCGGCGGTGGCTCCGACGTCGGCGGGGGCGAGGGCGAGGGACTGGGCGGCGGGGGGCTCGGCGAGGGCGAGGGACTGGGCGGCGGTGGACTCGGCGAGGGGGACGGCGAGGGCGAGGGGGACGGCGAGGGCGAGGGGGACGGCGAGGGGCTGGGCGTCGGGGTCGGCGAAGAGACCGGGCCGGGCTTCAGGTTGTCGTTGAAGCTGGGCGTGGTGAAGTCCTGGATGGGCATGTCCGCCGTGGCCTGCGTCATGAAGTCGTGCCAGATCGATGCGGGGATCGTGCCGCCGAACACGTCGGAGACGCCCTCGATGTCGTGCATCGGCTTGTTCCCGCTGGGATAGCCGACCCACACACACGTGGCGAGCTGCGGGACGTACCCGCAGAACCAGGCGTTCGACTCGTTGTTCGTCGTCCCGGTCTTGCCGGCGACCGGCCGGCTCCCGAGCGAGGCGGCCGTGCCGGTCCCGTACCGGACGACCCGCTGCAGGGCGTAGGTGACGAGGTCGGCGTCGTTCGCGGGGATGGCGCGGTCGCCCTTGGCGTCGGCGGTCTCCAACACCCGCTTGTTGTCGGGGCCGCGGATCTCCGAGACGGGGGTGGCGGAGTGCCGGACGCCGTGGTCGGCGAGCGTCGCGTACGCCCGCGTCATCTCGAGGGGCGAGACCTCCTGCGTCCCCAGCGTGATCGAGCACACCTTGTGGAGCGGGCTGTCGATGCCGAGATCATGCGCGGCGGTCACGACGTCCTGGGGGCCCTTGTTCAGCGCGACGACGAGCTGGGCGAACACGGTGTTGACGGAGAACGCGGTGGCGTCGGCCAGCTGGAAGGTCCCCGACTCCTCGTCGGCGGCGTTGGAGAGCGTCCACGGGCCGTACTGGCCGGTGTCGGGGTCGGTCGTGTAGCACTCCCGGTCGGGGATCGTGATCTGCGCCGGGCCGCTCCAATACGAGGACAGGCTGTAGCCCTGTTCCATGGCGGCCGTGAGCGTGAACGGCTTGAACGCCGAGCCGGCCTGCCGGCGGGACGGCGCGACGGCCAGGTTCTGGTCGTTCGTGAGCTGGTTGGGGTCCGGACCGCCGACCATGGCGCGGATCTCGCCGGTGCGGGGGTCGATGGCCACGAGCGCGGCGCTCGGATCACCCTTGGAGGACAGGTTGTCCGCCACCGCGGCCTGGGCGGCCTTCTGCATGTTCTGGTCCAGGCTCGTGTAGACGCGGAGCCCGCCGGCGTAGGTGGCCTGGTCGCCGAAGTCGGGGTTCCGCAGGAGCCACTGCCGCGTGTAGTCCATGAAGTACGCGTACGGGGTGGCCTGGTTGTTGTTCCGGCAGGGGTGGACCCTCTGTTGCTTGAGCTGGGCGGCCTTGGCCGAATCGAGATGACCCTGCTGGACCATCTGGTCGAGGACGTAGTTCCGTCGCGTCTGCGTGACGTCGGGGTGGTCGATCGGGTCGAACGTCCCCGGCGAGGCGATCATCGCCGCGAGCGTGGCCGACTCGAGCACGTTGTCCTGCGCCGCCGAATGGCAGAAGTAGGTCTGCGACGCGGCCTCCACGCCATATGCGCCGTGGCCGAAGTAGATCGTGTTCAGGTACTTCTCGAGGATCTGCTGCTTCGTGTACTTGTGTTCCAGCTTGATGGCGAGGAGCGCCTCCTTGACCTTGCGGAAGATGGAGCGCTCGGCCCCCGTGTAGACGTTCTTCACGTACTGCTGCGTGATCGTGGAGCCACCCTGGACGGCACCGTGGTGGACGAGGTCCTCCCACGCGGCCCGGACGATGCCGGTCACGCTGATGCCGCCATGGTGGTAGTAGTCCTTGTCCTCCGTGTCGATGACCGCGTTCTGCAGGGCGATCGGAACCCGCTTCAACGAGATGCTGGTGCGGTTCACCGAGGCATGGAACTCGGCGATCTTGTTCCCGTGCCGGTCGAAGATGAACGTCGTCTGCGCGGCCGGCGGGGCGTCGGGGATCTGGATGTGCCCGTAGGCGTACAGCAGGGTCCCGACGAGGGCGAGGATCAGGACCAGGGGGACCGCGACGAACACCCACCACCACCGGCGGAAGAACCCACGTTTGCGGCGGGCGGTGCGCTTGCCGTTGGTGGCGCGGCCGTTGCCTGCGTTGGGGCCCTTCGGACCACCCGGACCCTTCTGGCCCTGCTTGCCGGCGGACTTTCCCCCGCCGGTCTTGCCGGCCCCGGGTTTGCCGGCGGGGGCCTTGGTGGGGGATGCGCGCCGGGTTCCCGCGCGCCGGCTCTGGGAAGCGCTCCCCGAGGTGGCGCCGCGCGACGAACCGGTCGAGGGTTGCTTCGCTCCCGCGGCGCCGCTCGCGGCAGCGGGGGCCGATGTGCTCGCGGCGGAGGTCTTCGGAGCGACGCGCCCCGGCGCGGCTGCGGCGCGCGCGTTTGCCGAGCCGGCGCTGGAGGGCTGCGAGGATCCGCCATTCCTGCCGGCCGCGTGCTTGCCTCGTGAGGAGCGCCAGAACGACGTGTTGGGGGCCACGGTTCAGGCCATCCTACCCACGGCCATGGTCACCAAGCTCTGCAGCCGTGCGATGGAATCGTGGAGATGACGACGTCATTGGAGGTCCCTCGGCTGGCGGACGAACCGCACCGTCAGGGGCGCTACCCGCGGCCCCCGGCCGCGGCCTGACGGGCCGTGTACGCCTGCGAGAGGTGGTTCCAGTGGCAGCGGGTGCAGACCTCGACGACGTAGCAGGCCCCGCCCCGGTGAGCGGCCGCCACGTTGAGGGCCTCGGAGAGCTCCCAGACCCGGCCGTTGTCCGCCCGGAGGTCGTCGGCGTAGACGTACGCCAGGAGACGGAGGTCCTCCTTCCCGCACACCGGGCAGGCCTTGTCCGTCTTGTGACCGACGTACTTGGCCGCCCGGAGGAGCTCGGGATGGGCGTCGCAGACGTCGAGCCGCGACAGCAGCCCGGTTCGGAACTCCCGCAGCAGCGCTCGCTTGGCCAGCGTGTAGTCCACCGCGCCGAACGGGCGGCGGGCCCCTCGGAGGGGCTTCGGTGGCCGGGCAGCTTTGTTCACAGTCCGGTCATTCTACGGTCCGGTCCCCGCTTCGCACCCCCCAACCGGCCGAAACCGCAGGGCCCCTGAGGGGCCTCAGGACTCGCCGGTCAGGTCGATCACCGCCCGGGCCGTGGCCGTGACCTCGCGGCCGGAGGGGAGGATGAGCAGCCCGTCGATCCGGACGCGAACGGTGGCGACCGCCTGCGTTCCCCCGGATTCGCAGTCGCACCGGACGAGCTCCGCGCCATTGTCTCCCGCGAACCGCGCTGCGGCCTGGGACGGGGTCTCGCCGGACGACGACGGTTCGACGATCTCCTGGGCGGCCGCCAGGGCGGCGGCGTCGGCGGCCGCCTGGGCCCGGGAAGCGGCCGACAGGGCACGGGCGACGTCCGCCGTCGCCAGTGCCATGACGACCACCATCAGCATGACCGCCGCAGCCAGCACGGAAACCGAGCCCCGGTCCTGCTCCGCACGAGTCAGGGGGTCCGGCCGGGGACCGGAGGGCGCCGAGAGCCGGCCGCTACCCATCGCCGAACTCCTGGCGCATGGTGGTCGACGCGATCAGGTGGATCGAGGATGGGAACAGCCAGGCGACCGCCGGGATCGACGGCGGATCCGCGTACCCGAGCGTGACCGTCACCGCCGCCCCCCGGCCCCCCTCGCGGTTGACCTGAACCTCGAGGCGCTCGGTCGCGAGCGGCGCAGCCGCATGCTCGATCGCGTCCCGGATCGCACCGGCGTCGTCGGTCACGGCCGCCTCCCGGGCCCCGGCCCGGGCGGCGTCGGCGAGCACGAGCCGGTCGCGGACGACCAGCCCGACCTGCACGAGCGCGAGCGTGACGATCAGCAGCAGCGGCAGAACCATCGCGAACTCGAGCGTCGCGGAGCCCCGCTCCCGGTGCGAGCCGGCGGGACATGCCCACACCGGGCGGCTCGAACCCGTCAGGCGTTGCCGGACACGCTGTCGATGATCTTGTCGAAGAACGCCGGCAGCTTGCCGCTGGACTTGGCCCAGGCGATCAGGACCACCGCCACGGCGACGGCGGCCAGGATCACGAGGGCGTACTCGGCGGTCGTCTGCCCCTCCTCCCTGACGAACAACGTCTGCAGGCGGACGTAGAGCTTGAGCAACATCGCGTTCACCTCCTCTCATCGGACCGACCGGAGCGTCGAGAGCAGCACCGGCACCACGGTGAGGAGGAGGAAGGCGGGGAGAATCATGAACACGAGGGGGAAGAGCATCTTCACGGGCGCCTTGCGGGCGCGTTCGGCCGCGGCGGCTCGCCTTGCCTCGCGGACCTCGTCGGCGTGCTGGCGGAGCGACTCGGCGAGGGGTGTTCCCAGGGATTCGGTCCGGGTCATGGCCATGACCGCCCTGCGGAGGTCGCCGAGCCGGAGCCGTTCCGCCAGGTCGCGGAGCTCCTCCCGCCACCTCGCCCCGAGGTCGACCCGTTCGAGCAGCAGGTGCAGCTCCTCGGCCAGCGGGTTCCGCACCGACTCGGCGGCCCGTCTGAGGGCCAGCAGGGCCGAGAGGCCCGCCGTCGACCCGGCCGCGAGCAGATCGAGAAACTGGGGGAGCTGCGCCTCGATCCGGGCCCTCCGGCGACGGGCCATCCTCGCCAGCGCGAGGTCGGGAAGCAGCAACGCTCCCGCCGCCAGGACGGGGGCGATGAGCGGGACCGGCGGAGGCCCCAGCACGCAGAGGACCGCAATACCCGCCGCCGCGGCCGCCTTGAGCCCGACGAACCGGTCCACTCCAATCGCTACGTGCGAGGCAGCGAGCCGGTCGCGACTCACGTCTGCCCGCGCGACCCGGCGGATCAACGATGCGCTGCCGACGGCGTCCAGGAGACCGAAGCGCCACGCAACGCCGTCGGTGGACGGCCGAGGGATTCGCGCCGCGACGTTGGGGTCCCGGCGGCGCAGCGCAACCACGGCGGCCGATGCCGCGCAGCCGGCGAGCGCCGCGGGCGCGAGCCCGTCGAACAGGGCGATCACGACCCGCTCCCGAGCAGATGGCGGATCCACAGGAAGGCGCCGCCGTCGAGGAGCAGTCCGATGACGATTGCGACGAGGCCAACCGGAGAGGAGAGCGCGCCGGACACCTCGCCCCGCGATACGAACGACATGAACAGGAAGAACCCGACCGGCAGCAGCCCGAGGATGGTCCCCGACAACCGGGCCTGGGCGGTCAGGGAGCGGAGCTCCGCGGCGGCGGCCACCCGCTGACGCAGCGTGCGGACCGCGTCGTCGAGGACCGCCGGCGCGTCGCCCCCCACGCGGTGCTGCAACTGGAGCACGGCGACCGCGAGGCGAACGTCGTCGCTTCCCTGCTCGCCGGCGAGCACTTCGAGCGACTCGTCGAGCGGCATGCCGAGGGACTCGCGCCCGATCACCGCACGGAGACCGTCGGCGAGCGGCGGCCCGCCCTCCTCGCACGCGAACGCGATGGCCTGCGATGGAGACATCCCCGCCCGCAGCGCGGCCGCGACCCCGTCCATGGCATCCGCCAGTTGCTGTTCGATCAGCGCGTCCCGTTTCGCCGTACGGCGCCGGGCGAGCCACCGCGGTACCCACAGGCCGGCGGCGAGGCCGGCGACGGTGCCGGTCACGCCCGCGAGCGCCGCGCCCAGCGCGGCCCCGGCCGCGCCGAGCGCGGCGGGCAGCGCGAATCGGGACCGTGTCCCCGCGATCCGGAGCGTTCCGAACGAGGCGCGGAGGCCCGCTGGCCTCGAGGCACCCGTATCCCCGGCCGCCCCGGCCCGGACGAGCAACCGGCGACGATGCCGCTCCCCCACGGCGTTGGACATCGCGACGACGGCGCCCGCGGCCAATGCCGGCCCGACCAGCGCCGGCGTCATGGCCGACCGCCGATCCGAACGCGCTCGAGGGGAGCCGGACGGCCCGTGCCGGCGCCGTCCGGTCCCTCGTCGAACAGGCGCGCCGGGAGTGGCTCCCCCCGCTCGGCCAGGATCGCAGTCAGCTCGGGGACCACCCCGGTCGCGACGAACTCCCCGTCCGAGCCACTCCCGGCGCGCGGCCGGAAGGAGAACGCCTCGTGCACGACGGGCTCGCCGTCATGGATGCCCTCGACCACGCTGACGTGCAGCGCGACCCGTCGCCCGTCGCGGAGCCTCGCCATGTGGACCACGACGTCGACGGCGGCGGCAACCTGCTCGCGGATGTGCGATGCCGGGAGGTCGACGTCGGACATCAGCGCCATGGTCTCCAGCCGCCACAGGAGATGGTGGGGCGAGTTGGCGTGGGCCGTCGACAGCGAACCTTCGTGACCCGTATTGAGTGCCTGCAGCATGTCGAGCGCCTCGGCGCCGCGGACCTCACCCACGATGATCCGGTCGGGTCGCATGCGGAGCGCGTTGCGAACCAGCTGTCGAACCGTCACCTCCCCCCGCCCTTCCACGTTGGGCGGCCGGGCCTCGAGTCGGACGACGTGAGGCTTGCCGAGCCGGAGCTCGGCCGCGTCCTCGATCGTGATCAACCGCTCGGCGTCGGGGATGAACGACGCCAGGACGTTCAGCAGCGTGGTCTTCCCGGAGCTCGTCCCGCCCGAGATGACCAGGTTCGCCTTGCCCCGGACACATGCTGCGAGGAACTCCAGCATGCGCGGCCCGAGCGTCCCATCGGCCACGAGGTCACCGGCCGAGAACGGGATCAGGGAGAACTTCCTGATGTTCAGCACCGGACCGCAGAGCGAAAGGGGCGGGATCAGCGCGTGCACCCGTGAGCCGTCCGGCAGTCGAGCGTCCACCCAAGGTGACGATTCATCGACCCGAAGACCCAGCGGGGCCACGATCCTCTCGATCACGTGCAGCACGGCCTCCTCCCCCTCAAACAGACCGCGCCCCACCCTCTCGAGCCGCCCCTTTCGCTCCACGTAGACGTCGTCGGCCCCGTTCACCATCACCTCGCTGACCTCCGGGTCCCGCAACAGGGACTCGATGGGACCGAGGCCGACGACACGATCGGACACGTCGTTGACCACACGCGCCAGCACCTCCTGGGGCAGGAGGTGCCCCTCCTCCCGCAGCACCGAGAGGGCCTCCTCACGGATCAGCAGCCGCCGCGCCGCGGGGTGCAGGGACTCCACACCTCGCCCGGCGACGCGCCGCATCAGTGCGTCGTGCAACTGACGCTTGACGCCCGCCAGCGGATCCGGCGTGGGCCCGGCGTCCGGCGTCGTCGGGCGCCCGGAGAGACCGAGGCCGTTGCTCGGGTGGCGCCGCGGACCGGTCATGCCGCCCGCCGCTCACCAACGCGACCCGCCAGACGTTCGACAGACCGAACCGTCCGTCCCCGCCCCCGGAGCAACCGGCCGCGATCCTGGTCGCGGCCGACCCTGCGGTCGACCGGGATCGCCGCGATCGGCGGCGACCCGAACACGCGCTCGACGTCCTTCGGGGTGAGCTCGGCGCGGGTGATGCGGTTGACGACGATCCCCACCCGCGGCGCGAGCCCCGATGCCTCGAGCGCCTCCATCGCACGGCGCCCCCCGCGGAACGACAGGACGTCGAGGGCGAGCACCAGCAGGATTCGATCCGCGAGTGGCAACACCGCCTCGGCGACAACGTCGAACCCCCGGCCGACGTGGAGGACGACCGCGTCGCGGGTCCCGGCGGCGAGCTCGGTCGCCGCACGGTAGCCGTCGATCACTGCCTCCGGACCACCGATCGCGGGCGGGGCGAGCAGCGCGTCGAACCCGGCCGGATGGCGCCAGACCACCTCCTCCAGGTGCCGGTCCTCCAGCTCGCCCGCCACCGCGACCAGGTCATCGACCGTCCTCACCGGCCCCCCGTCGTCGGGGACCCCCAGCGCGGCCGTGCAGTCGCCGAAACGCCAGTCGGCGTCGACGAGCGCGGTCCGTGAGCCCGACCGGGCGAACGCCGCCGCGAGATGCGTCGCCACGAATGTCGCGCCGACGCCGCCGCGAGGGCCGCACACGGCGACGACCGACGCACGCCGCGGCGGCGGCCCGGTCTTGGTCGGAGCGCTTCCGGCTGCCGCATCGGCCAGCGCGGCGCGTTCCGACGGCCACACGAAGAACCCGCGCGCGCCGAGCTCCATCGCCCCCCGGAGGGCGACCAGCGACTCGCCGGTCTCGAGGGCGAGGAAGGCGCTGCCGTTCACGCCGCCGGCCGACCGCACCATCGCGGTGGAGCCGACCACAGCGTTCGGGTCGTGTTCTCGAACCGCGGCCGCAAGCGCTGACGGCGAGGCGGCGGAGGCGACCACGCGTGCCCTGCCGCCGCGGTCGAGGAAGTCCACGACCTCGTCGGCGAGCTGCGGCGAGTCGAGGCCGAGCACGATCCTTGCGACGCCTTCCACGGAACCTCCTTCGATGGGTCCGAGCCCGGAACGGGTCGGATCACACACGTCTCACGTTGCGAGGGGAAGTTCCGGGGAAGCGCTGGCCGGGGGAGGCCGGCAAACCGTCGAGAGTCGGTCCGCTGAGGGCGGGGTCACCCGCGGGGTTGCGGACCCTCTCGCCACGCCGGGCCCCTAGTGCGGGCGGCCCGTCGCGACAGGGGCCACGATAGCCCGGGCCGGAGCGGGGGCCAATCCCCGGGCCGGGCGGTTTTCCACAGGAGCCTGGGGACGGTTCCGCCCCAGGGGAGGGTGAGCCGGGAATGACTCGAGTTGACTAGTCATCGATCGCGGCCGACCACGCCGGCCGCCCGCGATCAGTCGATCTCGACGCGTTCGATGCCGAGGCGATCCAGCCGTGCCCGGTGGCGTTCCAGCAGCGAGAGCACCATGCGCTTCTCGCCCTCGTCGCCGCCCAGGGCCTCCCGCAGCCGCGAGGCCTGCTGCAGCGCCCGGCGGGTCTGCGTGAGCGCCTCGCCGGCGATCCGCCGCGCGTACGCCGCGATCCGCTCGAGCTGCCCGGGATCCTCGTCCATCGCCCGCACCAGCTCCTCGAGCGCGAACGACTCCTGCCACTCCCGTTCCCCGAGCGTCGTCCGCACGATCTCGGCCGACACCGGGTCGAGCACCCCGACCAGCACCTCCGCGAAGTCCGACACGAGCGCGTCGCCCACGTAGTGGAACGCCTGGGCCTCAACCCAGTCGGACGGCTCCGTCCCCACGAAGAACTGATCGAAGAACGGATGGAACCGCGCCGACATCGACTCCGCGCCGAACTCTCCCAGCCGCGCGGCGATCAACCGGTGGTTGCGCTCCTCGCGTTCGGCCACGCCCTGCTGCGCCTCCCGGCGTCGGGCGTCCGGGGCGAACACCGCGTTGTCCCGGGCCCGCCGGGCGGCGACGAGCTCGCCGTAGTCCAGGGCGGCCAGCAGCTCGGTCACGGCTTCGCGGTCCATTGGTAGTCAGGGGCGCGGTGTCCGACGAGCGGACCCGTTTCCCCATCCCCCTTTCAAACCGTGCGTGCGGTTTTCCCGCACACGGCTTACCGATGGTCCTTGAGACATCTCTACGCGGCTCCTGGGTAGCGAATGGTCCCACGTAACCGGTGCAGGCCGTGGTCCCGGAACCAGTCGCTCGTCCACATCTCGAGGTGGCGAGGCCGGACGTTGCGCCCCACCCGCCGAAGCAGGAGGCGGCGGAGCCGGCGCTGCACGTACCGGTCGATGGAGACGAACTTGTACGTGGCGTTCCCGGTGCGGAAGTAGTTCCCCCATCCCCGGAGCACGGGGTTCAGATCCCGGATGACTACCCGGATGTCTGACACCCCACCCCGGTTCCGGCCGGTGAGCTCGCGCACCCGCTGCCTCACCCGGTTCATGGCCCTCGCCGAGGGCCACCGGTGCAGGTAGTACCGGCGGATGCCCTGCTCCAGCAGGCGCCCCGAGACCCGGGCCTGGAAGTGACAGCCCAAGAAGTCGAAGCCCTGCCGGCCTTCGCGGAGGTCCACCTTCCGCGTCTTGTCCGGGTTCAGGCTCAGGTGAAGCCCGGCCAGGGTCGTCCCGACCAGGCCATCAGCCCGTTCCAGCGCGTTGGGGGTCCGGGTCATGACCACGAAGTCGTCGGCGTAGCGCACCATGACTCCGAGGCGTTCCCCGTCCCGTGCCCAGGCCCTGTCCAGAGCGTCGAGGTAGATGTTGGCGAGCAGAGGGGAGATCACTCCCCCCTGGGGGGTCCCTGCGACCGGCTCGCGGAGCCTCCCCTCCTCCATCACCCCTGCCTTGAGCCACTGGCGCACCAGCTTCAGCACCCGGCGGTCGGACACCCGCCTCCCCACCGCTTCGAGGAGCAAGTCGTGTGAGATCTGCCCGAAGAAGTCGGTGATGTCGGCGTCCAGGGTGAAGACGTAGCCCCGGATGAAGGCGACCCTGATCTGCTCCAGGGCCTCGGTGGGACTGCGACCGGGCCGGTAGCCGTAGGAGACGGGCGAGAAGTCCGCCTCGAAGATCGGCTCCAGCACGAGCTTGGTCGCAGCCTGGACCACCCGGTCTGAGACCGTCGGGATGCCGAGCGGACGCGTCCGCCCGTCTGGCTTCGGGATGTACCGGCGGAGCACGGGGCTCGGCCGGTACCTGCCCGCTCGAAGGACCTGTTGGAGCTCTCGGAGCATCCGCTCCACTCCGTAGGCCTCCACGTCCGCGAGGCTCTGGTGATCGACCCCCGCGGCTCCCCGGTTCGCCCGGACCCGCTGCCACGCCGCCCACAGGACGTCATCCCTGTGGATCCGGTCGTACAGGGCGTGGAAGCGGCGGCCAGGTGACCGCTTGGCTGATGCCTGGAGCCGGCCTTGGAGGCGTCGCACTTTGTCACCGGAGGGTGCCCCGATGGGGTGGTTGGGCCGGGGGGTGACCCCGGCCATGCCCTCGCGCGTACCTCCTTGGCCGGCGTGACCAAAGTAGGGGTCCTTCCCTCCCGCCGGGTTGTGCTGCCCGGCGATCGGCGGTACTACGACCCCCTCGGACTCCCGCTGCCCTCCGCTTCGTTTCGCCGTCGGCTTATGGAAGCGGTCTTTGCCCGACGCAGGCGGGGCAGACGGGCCTCTCCTGTTCCGAACCGAACCGTGAGCACGTGCCGTTCCCCGTACCCCGGGGAGACCTGGCGCGGATGGTCCGGAAGTCCTAGCGCCAGACGTGGCCTTCGCCGTGACATGAGCGGCTCGGCTCTCCCGTTGTGAATCTGACGAGGCTGCAGGATTCACTTGATGTTGCGGCCCGCGCTCTTGCTCCCCCCAGAGGGGCTCTTGACGCCACGCTTCGACCGGACGCCTCTCGACGCCGGCCGGTGGCCTGCTACCAGGCGCTCCGGCGCTTACCTGGGCGGGACTTGCACCCGCTGGCTCGGTCCAGCTTTCAGGACGCGACACGCACGGGATTCTAGGTGCGCGGAGGGGTGCGGCCACGCGCGAACGGTCCATGTCACACCCCCCGTCTACCGTGCAGGCCATGGGTGATGTCGTCTCCCTCGATGCGTTCCGCCGGGCCCGGGCCTCCAAGCCGGGCCCGGTGCAGCCGCCGTGCACCCCCATCGAACGCCTGGCGCTCGCGGTCACCCATCTCGAAGGGGTCATGGAGGAGGTGATGGAGACCGGGGGGTTCGACGAGCCGGCGCTCCGCCGCGAGCTGGTCGCGGTGAGGGGCGCGGTCGCGCTGGGCCGCTACTCGACAGCCGCGGTCAGGACCGAACGCCTGATCGCCGACCTGCGCTCCGGCTGACAGGGCCCGGAAGACGGCGAAGGGAGCAGTGAGCATGCGCTGTCTGCTTCCTGCCCGGATACCTCGGGATCGCTCCCCAGGGACCCGGGCATGCCTCCCGCGGCACGACGCGCGTGGGTATCTGCTCCCTTCGCAGGGCCGCCGCAGCGACCGAGACCGACTCTACACCCCGGCCCCGGTGTGGAAAAGTCGGCCATCCGACCTCGAGAACCTGTGGACAACCGGTGGGCAACGCCCGCCGGCCGGTGGAAGACGCTTGTGTCCTTCAGTCGTCGGACGGACGCCGGAGAAGAATCCAGGCCAGCGCCACCGCGGCCGCCGCGATCGCGGCGATCGCCGCCACCGGCACCGATGGCTGCGGCACGGCCTGCACCAGGCGGCTGCGGAGCCGAACCGGGCGGCGGAAGTACCGGATCTGCCACTCCCGCTTCTCGGCCTCGCGCCGCAGGTCGCGGTCGGGGTTCACCGCGACGGGGTTCCCAACCACCTCCAGCATCGGAAGGTCGGTGATGGAGTCGGAGTACGCGTACGACCTCGACAGGTCGATCTCCCGTTCGCCCGCGATCTCGGCGATCGCCTCCGCCTTGACCTCGGCGTAGGCGTACCGTTCGAGCTGGCCCGTGTACTTCCCGTCCTCGATCTCCGCCCGCGTGGCGATCACTCCGTTCACGCCGAAGTGCTCAGCGAGCGGCTTGACGACCTCCTCCGGCGACGAGGAGACCACGAAGACCTCCCGCCCGAGCGCCTTGTGCAGCGCGATCAGGTCGAGCGCCTCCTGGTAGACGTACGGGTCGATCAGGTTGATCAGCACGTCGCGGACGATCTCCTCGACCGCCGACTGCTCCCAGCCCGTGGACAGGGCCATCATGGCCTCCTTGGCCCGGTCCATCCGCTTCTCGTCCGCCCCCATGAGCAGGTAGACGAGCTGCGCGTAGGCCCCCCGGAGCAGCTGCGAGCGCGAGACCAGTCCGGCCCGGTACAGCGGCCGCGTCAGGGCCAGCGAGCTGGACTTCGAGATGATCGTCTTGTCGAGATCGAAGAACGCGGCCTCCATGACCCCTCATGGTAGCCAGGCACGCTGTCCCGGGAAACCAACCGTGGAGTTCGACCGCGGCGAGGGCGTCACCCGACCAGAGCGGCGAGGGAAACATCCTCGAGAAAAAAGTTCGGATTCGTGGTTTAGGCGCTGCGGCACCGGGTACCCATGTGCCCAAGGCGCAGACCCAAGAACCTCCCCCCCTGCGCCCTTTCCGAGGCTCCTCCACACCCCCCCGGAGGAGCCCTGTCCATTTTCGGCGAACCAAGAGCTCCCAGCTGGCCGACCCATTGGGGCCATTGCACGCCGTCGCCCCCGCCCCAGCATTGGGTACCGACTGCGACGACAGACGCGTGCAATGCCCGGCGGCCTACCGGGCCATGTGGGACAGGTCGCGGCGGACCGTCCCGAGCCACTGCAGCTCCTCGCGGGCCAGGCGTTCCTGCAACTCCAGCATCCGGCGGGCGACGTGGTTCGCGGGACCCCTCGCCGACTGCAGGCGGGCGCGGTCGGCGGCCGCACCCTCGAGCAGCGAACGAAGCGCCGCCTCCCGGTGCCCCAGCGCTGACCGGGCCTCCGCGGCCGTGAGGGCATGGATCTGGCCGAGCGCGGCGGCCGCGTCCGACCGGTAGCCGGCCTCGCCACCGAACCGCTCGAGCAGACCGGCCCGAAGCCGGTCGCGGCCCGGACGCGTGATCCGGAACACCCGCCGGTCGGGCCCACCGATCCCGCCGACGTTCCTCCCCGCGACCAGACGGTCCTCCTCCAGCCGCTTCAGCGACTGGTACACGGACGCCCGGGCCACCTCCGTCCACCGTCCGAGCGCCCGCGACCGGAACCGCTCGATCAGCTCGTAGCCGTAGAGCGGTTCCTCCGCCAGCATACCGAGCACCACCACGTCCACCCGTGCCACGTCCACGTCCGGCCTCCCCGACCTCGTTCGTCGACGCGACCGTAGCACGGGTTCTAGTCCGGTTCAGACTAGGGACGACGGTCTGCCCGCTCGCGGCCAGCGGGTATCCTCGCGGCCGGAGGCGTCCGGGCGCCTGGTGGGCCCCCCGGTCTTCAAAACCGGTGAGGGGGCGAGAGCTCCCTGGCGGGTTCGATTCCCGTCCGCCTCCGCGAGGGTGCAACCATACGAACCCCGGGCGTCACGAAGTACGGCTGGATGGAAGCCCGGGACTCGACCACGATCCGGCTGACCACCGAGGCGAGCAGCTCCTTGACTTGCTCGGGCTCGCCGTTGGCGACGGCCTCCGCGATCGTGCCCCGGAGATTCGCCAGCAGCGCCGCTGAGACCGACGACGGCGCCGGGTCCCGCTGCGACTCGAGGACGGCCTTCTCGGCCTCAAGAGTGGCCAGCTCGGCTTCGACTTCTCGGATCCGGTAGCCGCAGGTCTCCTCGGAGAGCCGGCTGGCCTCGAAGGCCCGGAGGTATCGATCGATGGCCTTCGTGCGCTCCCCGATGCGCTTCTTGATTCGCGCGAGCTCCCGCTCCGCCTCGGGGTGCGCCGCGTCCCACTCCTCGAGGGCCCGGCGGGCGGCCTGCTCGAAGATCGAGCCGTCATCGAGTGCGGAGAGTGCTTCGTAGACGATCGCCTGCTCAAGGGGATCCGCTGGGATCCGCTCTTGATCGCAGCGACCTGTTCCGTGGCGCTGGCGCGAGAAGCACGTGTAATACCGATACGCGCCCCCTCTGCCGTGCGATCCGGTGCCGATGAAGCCGTGACCACAACGGCCGCACCGCATCAGGCTCGTCAGGAGGTAGCTGGTGCCGTTCGAGGACCGCAGGGGATAGTTCTCCCCTCGCTCTCTGAGTAGCGCTTGTGCGCGATCGAAGATTCTGGCATCGACGATCGGCTCGTGGGGGGCGTCGTGAACATCTCCGCGGAACGGGAGCTTGCCGACGTAGGTCGGGTTCCTGAGCACATCGAGGACCGTCTTGGGGCTCCAACGCGCGCCGCGCTTTGTCTTTCTAACCCCATCGTTCAGCCGCTTGCTGATCTCCGCTGAGCCACACTTGCGATCGGCGTAGAGCGAGAAGATTCGTCTGACGACCGAGGCCTCCTCGTCGACCGGAGCGAGGAGCCTATGTTCGATGTCGTAGCGGTACCCGAAGGGTGGGGTGCCGCCGGTCCATTCCCCCTTCGACGCCTTCTTGGCGAGCCCCATCCTGGTCCGCTCCACGATCATCTCGCGCTCGAACTCGCCGAACACTCCGAGCATCTGGACCATCATCCGGCCCGCCGCGGTGCCCGTATCGAATGGCTCCGACGCGGAGCGGAACGCCACGCCGGCCCCGTCGAGCTCCTCCAGAACGCGAGCGAGACCGAGGGTGGACCGGGCTAGGCGATCCACCTTGAACACGAGGAGCAACTCGTAGCGGCCAGCTCGGGCGTCGGCGAGCGCTTGCTGCAGCCCCGGTCGATCGAGAGTCTTGCCGGTCATTTGGTCCGCGTAGGACCGAATCAACTTCCAGCCGGGTTGCGATCCAATGTAGCCAGACAGGCGATCGGCCTGCGCCTCCAACGAGAACGGCTGTCGCTCCTCGTCGGTGGAGATCCGGGAGTACGTTGCGACCTTCACGATGGCATCACCTCCGGCGGTCAGCTCGCAGCTTGCATGCTACCGCCGCCCTCTGACACTTCCGGCTGCGTTCGCTCCAGATGTGACACGAGCAACCGCATAAGCGCGTCGACGGCGCGCTGTCGCTCCTCGTCGGGCATCGCCTCGGCGACAGGACGACGAACGACGTGGCGCCTCGAAGAGCGACCCGAAGCGGAGTTGGCGGAGTCTTCGGTCATTCGTTCTCCGTGGTCGGAACTGCGCGGTGGGTTCGGCTCAGCCGGGAGGCGTCTCAGATGCCGGCGTCGGCGAAGCCGAGGGAGGAAGCCGGCTGCTCTCGGGATGGGTCCAGGGAGAGCCAAGCGGCGAAGGGACGATGCCGAATCGACGAAAGTGATGCGCTCCCCGAGAGCGACTTGGAAGGGGAACCCGAGGGGAGGCGTATCTCCGTAGGAGATGTCGATCGATCTACCAGCGAAAACGACCTTGGACGAGGGTCGTTCCCGAACGTCCTGAACGAACACGTGGCGAGGGATTCGGGCCAGTGATCGAACACCGGGCGCACACCTAGTCCTCGAAGAAGTTCAAGCGCTCCGGCTCGGCGTAGAGCCTCGACCACCACCACACGCGGGAGAGCGGCCCGTGCTCCTTGAGGTCCTTCTCCTTGGCGAACAGGAACTTCGGTCCCCGAGACTCGTAGCCCGTGACCCGACTCGCTTGGTCGAGCAGGTACCGCAGCCGGTTCTCCTGGTTGCGGCCCCCGAGCACCGTGGCCACCTTGGGGAAGATGGGGTAGGTCCCCCGCCACGTCTCGGAGTCATGCAGAACCCGGTAGCGTCCGCACTTCACCCCCACCCGATCGAGGGCCATGGAGCCGGTGTCCATCTCCAGGAACCGAAGGGCCCCTCCTCCATCTCGGAACTCGAAGAAGAGCGCGGCGTCGGGGATGAGCAGCCCCTGCTTGGGGATCCGATGAGCCACTTCGTTGCGCCAGGACGACCAAGAGAAGTGATCACGTCTCTGACGGGCCTCCTCCACGAGCCCGATGCAGAACTCGTTCACCGAAAGGGTGTGCGCCAGCTTGCCGAGCCCGAGGTGCGCGGTCCTCCGCCGCCGGGTACCGGGAAGGCGAAGCCCGCTTGCCACCTCGCCGGCCGCGGTCACGTACCAGACCGTTTGCCGACCGTACGGCGTCCACTCGAATACGTTCCCGGCGAGGCCCTGGTCGGCCAGTCGCCACAGCGCTCGGCGGGCCGGTGTTTCGGAGCGGGCGTGGAAGTGCAGCCGGCGGACCTGTGAGAAGGTGAGGAACTGGTGGGAAGCGAGAGAGGCGAGAAGCGCCTCGTCGCGCTCGGAGAGCGTCAGGACCTCGCTGGGCGTGGATCGAAGCTTCGGCATGGAACCTCCCCTCTACGGATGTGCGGCGCGGACCGGGGGCGGAGCGGGGTTGGTACGTAGCGGATCAGTAGCGAGCGACGTGTGGGTCGACCGCGCCGCGTCTGCCCTCTTCCAGGACTCTCGCTCCGATGGGGTACCGGAAGGGCAACTCCCCAGAGCACGGGCGACGGGGCGGCCCGCCAGTCCGCCCACCGGGCAATCCACCCGGGTGATGCGGCAAAGCGACCGGCAGCGCAGCCGGGAAAGGCCGCCCGCAATTTGCCCAGAAGGGCGCGCAAGCAGCGCGCAACTCAGCGCGCATGTAACGCGTACGTGCCCCGGTTTCTACTCCGTCGTCCCTGGTCAGAGAGCGAATTCATAGATCTGCGGATTTACCTAAACTGATAAGGGTCCTCAATGGAGGGAGAGGCTGATGGATACCACTAGGACTGGCAGGACCCGGCGCCGAGTCGCGACGCGGGCTCAGCGCGACGAGCGGCGCCGCCGTCGCCAAGCCGAGGAGCTGGCCATCTTGATCCGAGCCCATCGGACGGCTCGAAAGCTCTCGCAGAAGCAACTCGCCGAGGTGGCGACCCATCCTCGGTGTAAATAGATCACGGGCGTAGGCTCCTCCGAAGAGCTGACAACTCAGCCGAAGGAGGCCCACACCCGTGACTGCACGAGTATCGTCCACCGAGCGCATCCGCGCCGACATCGACCAACTGTTCGCCTCCGAGGGAGACCTCAGAGAGACCCTGGAGCAGGTGGCCCGCCTCGAGGCCCGGCTGCTCCTGCAGTCCGCGCTCGAGGCCGAGGTCACACCGCCGGCAACGGCTCCGTACTGGGTTCCTTCCCGAATTCGAACACCGGAAGCACAGAGCCGCGCCGGCTCACATCCCGGTCGGTGAAGAAGCCCTTGCGCTCGGGCGGGGGGCTGGTGCAGGCCCGGGGCGTGCTCCGCAAGGAGCTCACGGCGCACCTGGTCGCCCTTTCCACCCTTCGGACCTGGCAAGGAACTGGCGGCGAGCCGGTACGGACCTGGCAGTCGAGCCTCGGAGCCCCAAATGCCTAGTCGCGGGCGTGACCATCCAAGCGAGCGGGGTCCGCAGAAAGCGCGCAAGAAGTGCGCAGATAATCCGCGCCCGGCCTTGAGCGACGCTTGTCGGCCCTGCTCAGGAGCTGGATTCAGAAGATCTTGGGTTTATCGAAACTGATAAGGTCCGCAGGAGATGAAGAACCTGCGATGACGCCGAACGGAACCACCGGGAAGGCCTCGCGCCGGGCCGCGACCCGGGCCCAGCGAGACGAGCGGCACCGACAGCGCCAAATCGAGGAGCTGGCCAAGCTCATCAGGGCCCACCGGGAGGCGCGGAAGCTGTCCCAGAAGGACCTGGCTGAGCGGGCTGGAACCAGCCATTCGGCGATCTCTCGGATCGAGAGCGGTCGCTACGGGATCACACTCGACACGCTCCAGCGGGTCGCTCAGGCGCTCGGCGCGGACCTCATCCTGAGCTTCGAGACGGCGCGGTGGCGACCCGTCCGAAGGAGCGTGAGGCTCGACAGGCTGTAGCCCCGGCTCCTGTCGCGTCTCGACGCCGGGAGCCTGTGGTCCCGCGAGAACTCGCTCGCCCCGCTACACCTTGTCGGAAAGCATCGACGGCCCGGAGCAGAGCGGGCAACGGCGAGGGTGAAAGTGCCCGGAGGTGGAGACTGTCAGGCCCCCGCAGCGACTTCCAGGCTCCCGTCCGACATCGCTAACACTCGATCGACGTACCGGAGTAGCGCCTCGTCATGGGTCGCAGCCAGGCACGCAGTTCCTTTCATCGTGGCCTCTCGCAACTCCCGGAGCATGGTCTCGGCCCATTCCGTGTTCTGGTGCCCGGTGGGCTCATCGGCCAGCAGGAGCTTGGGCGACAGCACGAGCGCCCTGGCCAGGGCCGCACGCTGCTGCTCTCCGACAGACGTCTCCTTCGGGTAACGATCCTGCAGTGCGGTGAGCCCGAGCGCGTTGATGAGCCCGTCAATCAGCCACGACACCGCAGAAAGACGCTTCGTCAAGCGGGCCGGGTATTCGATGTTCTCCCGGATCGTGAACTCGGCGATCAGTCCGAGACGCTGAGGGAGGATGGCGATCTCGTCCCAGGTGGGGATATCGTCCGAGGGATCCGTACCGCCCACCGAAACCTGGCCGGCGTCGGGTCGTTCCCATCCTGCAGCCATGTTCAGCAGCGTCGTCTTGCCGGAACCTGAGCGCCCCACGAGCCCGATGAGTTCCCCTTCGAACACGCTGAACGTTGCATCACGGACAGCGTGGACCTCCTCGGAACCCCGCCGATATGTCTTGGATACCGAACTCGCGTCGAGGACGGCGCTTCGCGACCGAGCCGAATCGACGTCCTCCGTCACCGAGGTCTCCAGTGAGCGGAATTGTGGGACTGGGGCGTGTTCGCCTCGCGTTCGTACCTTCCTTCGCACCAGTCCGTGTTCGAGCTCGACCAGGTGATCGGAGCGCCGGATTACCGCCGCATCGTGTGACGCGACGACGAACGTCACTCCTCGCTCCATGAGCTGGCGGACGGCCCGGAGCAGGCCGCCCGCCGACGCTGAGTCGAGTTCCGCTGTGGGCTCGTCCGCCACGACGATCGTGGACCCCCCCGCCAGAATCTGCGCCATGGCAGCCCGGGCCTGTTCGCCGCCCGAGAGCTCCGCCGGGCGATGATCGACTCGATGGCTCATGCCCAGGATCTGGAGGATCTCCCCCGGCTCGATGTCAGGCGGTCGGCCCGAACCTCTCGTGGCCATGGCCAAGTGCTCTCCCACTGTGAGATGGGGGAAGAAGTTGTCCGAGGCTCGCTGGAAGACGTACCCGACGCTCCTGCGACGGAGCCGGCGGAGAGCCCGGGAGGAGCCCCGGTCGATCCGCACGCCGTCGACCACGAGGGTCCCCGAGTCGGGACGATCCAGCCCCGCCAGCAAGCGCATCAGGGACGACTTCCCGCTCCCCGAAGGTCCGGCCACGACGGTCATGGCCCCACCGGGGAACTGCGCCGTGATCCCACGCAGCGCGTGTACCGAGGACGCCGCCGTCCGGTAGACCTTGACGAGGTCTTGGCACTCCGCGGCGAGGCGATCATTCCGCAAGGCGCATCACCTCCCCGAGATCGGCGGCGCCGGCCCGTCGGTTCGTACTCCATCCACCGAGCCAGGAGACGGCCAGGACCGCCACCAGGGTGGCCGACAGCACGAGAGTGGGCGAAACGAACAGCGGGATCGGTGGAATCGTTGGGAGCGGATCGAGGTGCGGCATCATGAACCCAGCGGCGACGATCGCGACCGCGACCCCGATACCGTAGGCGAAGACGAGCATCGACCCGAGTTCGGAGACCAATGCCCGGCGATGGGACGAATGGGTCATGCCCATCCGGAGGGACAGACCGTAAGAGACGATCTCCGAGCGTCGGCGGGCCTGGAGGTACATGAGGATCCCGCCGACGACGAGGAGCGCCGTGACGAGCCCCAGTGCGTTCATGACCAGGAACGTGTCGATGGTCGCGTGAATCTCCGGAATATCAGCGACCTGCTTCGCCGAGAGGATGAGGGACGGCGGGTACTTCACGGCGGCCAAGGCCTTCTCGGCGGCGTCCGTGTCCCCCTTCACCCAGAACGCCGTGGTCGCTTCGGGTGAGCCGAGGAGCTGTCCCGTCCCCGAGTACACCCGGCGAAGGGCGGCCTCCGACACCACCACCAAGGGGCGTTGCGAGGCGACGCCCGGGAACGCGCTCGCCTCACCGATGGTCCGGACGGGGATGCTCGTGCTCTGGATCACGATCGAAGTGGGCGCGGCGTTTGGCGCCCCGGTGATGAGGATCGGAGCCCTCGGCCCGGATCGACTCAGGGCCGCGGTGATCTGCTGCATCGACAACCGAGAGAAGGCGGGATCCCAGTAGGCGGCCGCGGCGAGCGTGGACGGGTCCACCGCCAGCAGATCGAACTGGGCCCCGCTCGGAAGCGTCCCGGTCGTCTGGACCTCGGTCACCCTCGTGATCGGGAACGGAAAGGATCGCGGAAGCGGAGTGAAGTCGTTGACCTGGCCCTGGACGTCGCTCCCCACGAAAAGCTTGGCCTTCGCATCAACAGTCGTCTCGAGCGAGCGCGTGACCGCCTGCGCTTGGACGAAGATCCCGAGACAGACAGCCGAGGCCGAGACCAGCAACGCGGTAAGCCCCGACGCCCCGGTCAGACGACGGATGGCGAGGTACCCAGCCGACGCCCCCTCTCCTCGATGAGCGCGGAGCCGCCGCAGCGCAATCGTGAACAGGCGGGCGCCCGCGATGGCGAGCCCAGAGATCGACAACAGCGGGAACGACAGCAGCAGGATGCTCGGTTTCCTCACCTGCAGAGACCGGTCGAAAACGAACGCCCCTCCCGTCTGGAGAAGGTGCAGGACGTAAACGGAGAGCCCGATCAGGCCGAGCTCCCACGGAATGCGAATGAGCCGGCCGAGCCCGCCTCGCTGCGAGTTCCCGGTCCCCACGTACGAGATGGTCGATGTAGCCGCGAGCAGGAGGACCGAGGCTGCGACGGCCAGCCCGACCTGGAGGAAGACCTGACGGATCGCGCTCGAACCCACGGACCCCCCCGGCTTCGTGAGTGCGATGAACAGGAAGGCCAGTCCCAGCCCCACGGCGCCACCAACGACACAAGGGACAATCGTCTCGAGGCAGCTCTTCCCCATGACGAAGCCCGGCGAGCGCCCCCGCGCGGCGAGCAACCGCTCCTCCACCTGTCGACCGGCCGATGCGAACCACCCCGCGACGGCAAGGACTCCGAGCCCCACGATGATGCCAGCGACCTGCAACACCCGCCCCGGCTCTTGCAGGGGCGCGATCTTCCTCCCCGCGTCGGTGATCACGCTCCGCATCGACGAGGACAGCGACGTGGCCACTCCGCTAGCAAAGAGGGGGGGATGACAACAGTGAAAGATTCGCCCGAGGCCCTGGGGGTCGCTGATCCTTGCGCTGAACCGGCTGGTGAACCTCTGGATGGCGAATGCGTTGTCCAGGGTGAATGAATCAAAGTCTCGGACAGGTGACTCCCAAGAGAATGTCGCATGGTTGCTTCCCAGTTGGATCGACATTGCGATAACTTGTTGCGGAGTGACAAGCACGAATGGAGGAGGGGGATCGCAAGCGAAGCATCGAGGGTAGATTTGGGGATCCCATCTGTGCCAAAAGGACTCGTAGGGAAGTTCGTACAGGCTCTGGTACACCGTGGACACCGGGACATCGATCGGTCGATTCTCTTCGTACGACAACGAGACGACGTCCCCGGGATCAACACCGAGCTCACTTGCGGTGAGCTCGGCGATCCAGAGGCCATGACCCCCGTTGGTGCGCACCACCTGCACATGCCGACGCGCCGCCGTCCCGCCAAACAACCGGCCCAACGCTGGTGTTACCGTCGTCTTCCCTCGCACTGAGACGGAAACTGTCGGCCCTAGTACCCCCAAGATGGTTCGCCCCAGCAAGGGCTCCTCTGCCACACTCGCCCGGAACCGCTCGCCGATCCGCCCGAGAGGGAACTTCCTGCTCGGGATCGGCAGGTTCTCGATCCGGTACTCGACTCCGGCGCCGGATGGGGTGACAAGGGGACTCTTCAGCGCACCCCGTACCAGGCTGGTCTCAGTGGCCGAGATGAAGAGAGGATAGAGCGAGACGCTGAGCGCGAGCAGCAGGGACCCCAGCACGATCGAACCGAGCAGCCACGGAAAGCGCTGAAGCACGAAGGGCGCCTTTCGCCAAATAGGCGTCAATCGAAAGCCCATTCGCACCGATCTCCTTTAGAGACCCAGTCACGCCGCAGTAGTGACGGCACTATTCGTCGCTCCCGAACGGCGGGCACCGTAGGCCGAACTTTACTGTGGGAACAACCATCAACGGGAGGGCGCGCGCTGTCCGGCAAGACTGCGCTCCGAGATGCCGTCGCAGCCCCCCTGAGTAAGCGGCCACCCGGCAAGAGCTCATCCGACAACAGTGCGATGCTCAAGTGGGTCTGCCAACCCTCTCATGCGAAGCAACGGCACTGTTGCGAACTCGAACAGAGCGCCCAGTGCTATTCCCGGATATGGTCCAAGCAGCTTTCCTAGTAGTCCCCCCACGAGCGCTCCAGCAACGGCTGCGCCAGCTAGGATCTCGGATTGGACGGCCGCGATCCTGCCGAGCATCTTAGATTGGGAAGTGGTTTGACGGAGCGTGTCCATGATGAGGCCAAATGCCAATCCCCCAGCAGTACCCATTATGCCGGAGCTGGCCACCGATAGGAGGATCAGCTTCAGACTTCCGCCGGCGTGCGCGAGTAGAAGCACGCAGGGCGCTAGAACGAGACCAGCGCAGGCCCATCGCAATACGCGGCCAGTGTCCCATCTGCGGATCAGCCGTGGGGCCATAACCACCATGTACGCGGCCGACAGAAATTGCTCGGGATGGATTAGCGACCTCTCAGCGAGCAGAGGCGCCCGAAACACCTCCTCGACAAACGGGTACGCGCGTCGGAAGCTCTTGTAGAGTTGTCTGCTGAAGAACCAAGGAGACGACTTCTGGGTCCGGTCGAAGAACCCTGCAGGCAACAAGTCCCTAAAAGCTTCCACTAACAGGGGCTTCAGGGCAATCGGATCCGATCTCGCATCGATTCGGACAGAGAGGCAGGCTTCCACAACGGTTGGGTCCAAGAACGGATAATCGACCCACGCTCCCTCCGCTCGCGCGATCACATCCCCGATGCGACATGAGCGACCAACCATGAGCATGGATGAGACAGCCGTATGTTGGCCTGGATGGTCGGCGTGGGGGGTTTCCGCTAGGGCGGCGCGCTGGATGTGACGAATTGTCAGCTCGTTCGCGAACTTCGTCAACCAGGGTAGACGGCGGAACGGAGGGCCCCATCCGTATGCTGTGTTGGACTGCCCTCGCGCGAGCACATGTGCCTCTTGGTTCATCCAGCTGCGATAGCCCATGAAGCTAAGCCTAAGCGCGCGCCGCAGTCCTTCTGAAGCCGACTCATGGATTAGTCCCGCTGCTCTCACCGAATGCTTCAGTGCGGTCCGAGCCTTGCCTCTTCTGAGGAGATCTGCAAGGTAAGACGACCGCGCCACCTCAACGACGGCATCCCCGCCCTCGCCGCTGATATGTACGTCCGAACCTACGGAATGAACCCACCGAAACAATTGCGCTGTCCGAGATCGACTGACCAACGCCAAGGCAGGCTCCTCAAATTGAACAGGGCTGTTCTCCTCTGATAGAGGCGCGGGGAGGGTATCGAGGTCGAGGACGGTGAGATCGACATTGCCCCAGCTGTCAGTCACGGCTTGCGCGTAGTCGCGATCGGTAAAGCCCTTCTCCGAACGGAACGCCGCCTGGATCGCCTTCAGGCGTCGGCCTTGCGACTGCAGTTGCTTTGCAGCAATGGAAGCCAGCGTCGATGAGTCGAAACCGCCACTCAAATCGGCCGATACATTTCTATAGTATTCGATCCGCTTCCCCACCGACTTGATCAACTCGACCCGAAGAGCCTCCGCCCCCTCCTTTAGGCCAAGTGTCCCTTGAGGCGCTCGCCAGAAGCGCCTCGTGGTTAGGGTCCGCCCGTCGACTCTCAGCCAGTGTCCCGGAGCTACCGTGTATATACCGCGAAAGGGGCTGAGCGACGGGATCGCATTGTCGGACCACGCCAGATGAATGGCCAACCACTGATTCGAGACATCAGCCTTGACCATACGCCTAAGCCGATTCAGTGATGAAGAATAGATCGCCCCAGCAGCCGCTGGCCAGACGAAGATGGGACGCAGGCCGACAATGTCTGATGAGACAAGGACTTTGTCCCCATCGTCGACGATGACTGTGCAACAGGGGACAAGCTTGATGAGGTCTACGTATGAGCCCGTCGCAATCGCGTCTCTAGCGATTTTGTCGAGGCTAGAGCGAGGCTCGAGGAGAGGACCTAGTAAAAGCAGGGTGGTCTCTGCCTTCCGCCAATCTAAGCGCCACTCCGCGGGCCATCCTGGCGAGAGCCGAATCTTGTGCGGCCCTGACAGGCTAAGGGTGTCGCCTGTATCGCGTGCCGGAGAGCCTTCGACAGCCCCGATGCTCCCGACGAACCAAGGGCTTCTGTCATCGACCAACCGATCCTCCGAGAGAGAAGGGGCGATTTGCCAGTCGCCGTGGAGGGCACGACCGCGGGATACAACTTGCCGAGCCCCCCACGCACGTCGAAACGCCGCAGCTACGCGTAGCGCTTGAACTTCGTGAAGCACGAGGGCTCGTCGCAGGGGCCTCCATCGTGGCCGAGCGTGAGTTCCCGTACGTCACCAAGCAGCGTAAGTCCACGCGGGCTCCCTTGAGCGTGCTCTTGGATCGGCGTCTCCTCGGGATCCGGCGTTGGACCGATCTTTGGGTCGCCACCTCTCACCTCCTTCCCTTTTCCCACGCTCCATGACGATTCGGAACTAACCTTGCTCCATACTCCCTTTCCGGCGATTGGTCAAATTCTGCGCCTGCATGTGGTTTCGTGCGAGGAACTGGAGCGGTGCAGGCGTCGCAGCCCCCATGGGCTCCAGGCTCGGGGGCTGGGAGTTCAGCCGGTGGCGGCACTATGCCTCGACGGGGCGCGGTTGGGAGTTCGAGGGACAGGCCCGAGACTTGACTGACCGGCCGACCAACAAGTCAAGCGACCTCATCCATTGACCCGTCCGTCGGTCCAGAGCCGGCCTGCAGTGGGCTGGCCTAGGGGGATCAAATGCGAGGCACTCAAGCCGCTCGACCCCACGATCGCGAGTCGACCCACAGTCGTGGCCCGGGCTCGCCTTGGTGCGTATGGTGTGACCTCCGCCTCCGCTTGGTCCGCTTGAGCCCTCAGTGGGCTTCGAGCGGCCGCCGGACGCGGACTCTGCCCCTCTCGGCGATAGCGACGCAGCCCTTGAACGAATCGAGATGGTGTTCCGAGAGCATCGTTTCGACGAGTTCCGCGAGGAGTCCAGGCCCTTGATCCGTGACGTGAAGGACGACGATCCCGGGATGGCTTCCGGGCGAGTACGCGCGGAGATCACCGAAGCCACGATCGAGCGTCACCAGCATTCGATCCTCGGCGGTTGCGGCCGAAGCGACGCGGGTGTCGCTCGCTCCAGCCAGCCCTTCTTGGACCACGGTCGAACAGTCGTGGCCGGACTCTGCAAGGAAACGCTCAACGCGACGGGGGATGTTCTCGTCGAGCTTGAGTCTCATGAAGCTCCGGATGGGAGGTTCAGGACCTCCTCCCGGGCCAACTCGGCACCATAGGCAGCCGCGGCCCTGATGCCTTGCGCCGTGAGCGTTGGATACTCCTCGAGGATGTCGACCTCGCTCATGCCCGCTGCGATGGCATCGAGAACGACACTCACGGGGATCCTGGTGCCTCGGATGTGGGCCTGGCCATGAAGAAGCTGAGGGTCGGTCTCGATGAGATCTGCAGCTTCCGGCGTCATGACCTCATTGTGGCAGGCAGACCGAGCAGCTTCCAAGCTCACCTCATCAAGAGGTCCGCCCTCAAGAACGAGCGCTCACCCAGAGGCTCGGACCGGGCTCGCCTTGGTGCGTATGGTCTAACCTCCGCCTCCGCCTCCGCCTCCGCCACTCGGCGGCGGTACGGGCTGGACCGCCGCGGCTTCGCATGTGCAGCCGGCCCTCTCGCGGCCGGAGCCCCCCCTCGGGACTCAGGAGGGCGCTCGGCGGGTACGTCAGTCAAGTCGACACGTCGGACCACAAACGAGGGGGGCAACCGATGAGCGACCTCCAAGCCACCGCTGATCGCATCGAGATCGAGGCGCTTCGCGGCGAGTTCTCCGACGCGATCATGGTGGGCGAATACGACCGTTTCGCATCGCTGTTCACTCGGGACGGCGGGTGGCGGATCCCCTACATCGACGTCGAGCTCGTCGGCCGGGAGGAGATCCGCGCGGGCATCGAGCGCATGCAGGGCCTCTGGGACTACTTCGTGCAGACCGCCCACCCGGGGACGATCCGGCTCGAGAGCGATACCGCGATCGGCCGTGCGTACGTCCTGGAGTCCGGCCACATGCGCGACGGCCGGTCGGAGCTGAACTACTCCATCTACCACGACCGCTACCAACGCACCTCGGACGGATGGAAGTTCACGGAGCGCGTCTACGAGGTGAGGTATCTCGATGACACGCCGCTGGCTGGTTCGGCCCCCCACGCGGCATAGGCCGTCCGATTCCCGGCGCGGCATGAGGAGCTCGCGACGCGAGCGCGAAGAACGCCGGGGCCGAGCGAGCGCGAACGGGAGAACCGTGCTCCTTGAACGAGGCCGGCCGAGACGCCATGTCAGCGGGTGGCCGGAACGTAGGTGAGACCGAGAATGCCGTTGCCGAGCCGCTGGACGTCGATCAAGTCGAAATCCGTTGGGTCGATCTCGTCGGTAGAGCCGCTCGCCGCTGCCGGCGATGACCGGGAAGAGCCAGAACAGGTATTCGTCGACCAATCGATGCTCGAGCAGCGTCCGGCTGAACGAGCCGCCGGTACCGACCTTGAGGATGTCGCCGCCGGGCTCTTCCTTCAGCGTGCGCACGGCACCGACGACATCGTCCCCGAGCAGCGTGGCGTTCCACTTCACGTCGGTGATGGTGCGCGACGCGACGTGCTTGGGAATGGTGTTCATCCGGACCGCGTAGTCACCGAACGTCTCCTCCAGCCTCGGCCACACCTCGGCGTGGTCCTCGTAGCTGACCCGACCGTAGAGGAGCGCATCGACGGAGAAGAGCAGGTCCCTGGATCGCTGTTCGAACTCGCCGGCCCACCGGGTGGGGAGCCAGTCCTGCGGCGTGCTGATCTGGCCGTCGAGGGTGACGACCGCCTGCTCGATGATCTTCCGCATCCTCACGTCTCCTTGTCGTCGAGTCGTGGAGTCACGTTCGCTCCAGGCCGTCCCACCCCCATCGGGGCGTTGCCAGGCCGGGAGGCACGTGCTGTCGTTCCGGCGGCGACCAGTCCATGACCTCGGCGACCGCCCGCTCCATGTACGCGCGGAGCCCGGCGCGGAACTCGGGGTCGTCCGGGAGTCCGGCGTCGTCGGCCGCCGCGACGAAGCACTCGACGAACCGCTCCCCCAGGTCGGCCTCCGCGCCCTGGCCCGCGTGGACGGCGAGCATGCCGGAGTGGCCACCCATGGTCTCCGAGAACCGAGGCGGCCCGCCGAACACCTCCGCCCAGTACGCGGCGAGCCGCTCGACGTGCTGAGGGTTCACGCCGTGGGAGAACGGGTGCTCGAGCACGGGGTCGGCCAGGCACCGTTCGTGGTGGGCCCTCGCCAGCGCGAGGAACGCCTCCTCGCCCCCGGCGAACTCGAACATCGACGGCCGGGTCACGACGGCAGTCTCGCGCATCCGCGCCGTGCGCGTTCGACCGGCGGAGAAGCGAACCGTGAGACCATCGGTTCATGACGAGCGTGCTGGTCGCCGGGGACGACGGGTTGCGGACGTTCGACGGCGGGGGAACCGCCGGACCGGTGCACCTCGAGGGGCGCCGCGTGACGACGTTCGTGGGCGACCGCGAGGACCTGTGGGCGATCGTCGACGGGCGGGAGCTGTGGCACGGCGTCGGGCGCGTCGACTGGACGCATCGCGCGACCCTGCCGGACCACGAGGCCACGTGCATCGCGTTCACCGACGCGCTGACCGTGGGAACCTCCGAGGCGCGGCTCTTCCGGCTGGAGAAAGACGCATTGGAACCCGTGCCGGGGTTCGACGAGGTCGAGGGGCGCGATCGCTGGTACACGCCCTGGGGCGGGCCGCCGGACACGCGTTCGTTCTCGGAATGGGGTCGCGACGTGTACGTGAACGTCCACGTCGGCGGGCATCCCGCGCACCGACGACGGCGGCCGGACCTGGACGCCCACGATCGACATCGACGCGGACGTCCACCAGGTGGCGACGGCGAAGGGGCTGGTGCTGGCGGCGTGCGCCGGCGGGCTGGCCTCGAGCGCCGACCGCGGCGGAACGTGGACGTTTCGCCGGGATGGCCTCGACGCGCCCTACTCGCGGGCGGTGGCCGTGTGCGGAGACCTCGTCCTGCTGTCCGCCTCGAACGGGCCGCGGGAGTTCGCGGAGCGGCGTCTATCGGGGCGAGCTCCGCGGCGACGCCGCGTTCGAACGCTGCCGGGAGGGGCTGCCCGAGTCGTTCGACGACAACATCGACACCTACTGCCTCGACGCGCTGCCAGACGACGGCTCGTTCGCGGCGTTCGGGACCTCCGACGGGCGGGTGTTCGCCTCGGAGGACGCCGGAGCCACCTGGAGTGAGCTGGCGGGCGGCCTTCCATCCGTCCGTCGCGTGCTGGTGCTGCCCTGAGAAGGATCCCGGGATCCGGCTCCGTGCCAGAACGTCAGCGACGAGCCGTGGCCGGAATGGTCTCTCCGCGCTCGGCCCCCGGAAAGCTCCGTGCCCGCCTCGCCATTGCGGCGCCGATCGCGGCGCCGAGGACGGCCGAACCTGCGGCCACGCCGAGCGAGGCCGGCCAGCGCGGCTTGTTGGTCATGAGCCACAGCACGCCGATCGCCGCTGCGTTGACCGAGGTGAGCGGGGCCCAAATGCGCGGAGACCGAGCCAGCCGCACCACCGGCGTCGTGAGGTCGCCGTCCGCTCCGGCGGCCGCCCGGCCGAGCCGAGCGTAGCCGCCGCGGAGGATCGTGGCCCTGGTCGCGACCATCCCGGCCAGCGTCAGGAATCCCACCGCGATCCACGGCGTTCGGATGGTCCACTCCTGAGCGGTCATGTACAGCCCGGTCGCCAGGATCAGCACGCCCGCGATCGGGAGCACCCTTCCCGCCGGACGGACGAACCCGAGCCACTGCCGGACCTCGCCGAACGTCCCTGCGCGACGCAGCCGGGACCCCGCCGCCTGCTGGAGGGCGATGCTGCCGAACAGCATCGTCACCCCCAGCAGGTGCAGGAACAGGGCGACGTCGTAGCCGCTCACCGGGACGCGACCCGGAGCACGGCCATGCGCTCGCGGTACTCCTGTTCGGTGATCTCGCCACGGGCGTACCGCTCACCGAGGGCGTCCTCCGCGACCCGGCTGGGTCCACGGCCCGACCACCGGCGCCGGAACACGATCGCCAGCGTGAGCACCACGGCGAGCCAGAAGAGCGGGAACACGAGGAACCAGGCCCCGTGCCACCCCGCGTGCCACCACACCATCATCTCGACCACCTCCGCGGGCCGTTGGAATGCCCATCTCGATGGTCGCGGTGTCGACCCTCGGAGGCATCGGCGCGGGGTCCCGACCCCGTGTACTCCCGGCGTCGTACCCCCCGGTGGCGGGCTGCGCCGGGTGGAGCAGGGCGGGTCGATCAGCCCAGCCAGCCCGGCCGGACCAGGCCCGACTCGTAGGCCATCACGACGAGCTGCGCGCGGTCCCGGGCTCTGAGCTTCCCCATGGCCCGGCTGACGTGGGTCTTCGCGGTCGCCGGGCTGACGAACAGCCGGGCGGCGATCTCGTCGTTGGAGAGCCCCTCGGCCACGAGCGCGACCACCTCCCGCTCCCGTTCGGTCAGCTCGTCGAGCCCGTCGGCGGGGCCGGGTTCCTTCGCCCGGGCGGCGAACTCCCCGATCAGCCGGCGCGTCACGCTCGGAGACAGCAGAGCGTCCCCCCCCGCCACCACGCGGACCGCCTGGACCAGCTCCGCCGGCTCGGTGTCCTTCACGAGGAACCCGCTGGCCCCCGCCCGGATGGCCTCGAACACGTACTCGTCGAGGCCGAACGTCGTGAGGATCACCACACGGACGGCACCGAGCCGTTCGTCGTGGGCGATCCGGCGGGTCGCCTCGAGCCCGTCGACGCCCGGCATGCGGATGTCCATCAGCATCACGTCCGGCGCGAGTTCGGTCGCCAGGCGCACGGCCGATTCGCCGTCGGCAGCCTCCCCGACCACCTCGATGTCGTCCTCGCCCTCGAGGAGCGACCGGAACCCGGCCCGGACGAGCGACTGGTCGTCGGCGAGCGCCACCCGGATCACGGAACCGGCGTTCGTCATTCGGGCACCGGATCCGCCACGGCGAACAGCCGCCAGGGCTCCGGCACGCCCTTGAGCTCGTGTTCGCCCCGGTCGTCGAACCCGATCCCCGATCCGGCCACGAGGTCCCGCACCGTGCTCGACACCACGACGTCGCCCGACGACCCCACGTCGACCACGCGGGCGCCGATGTTCACCGCGATCCCGCCCACGTCGTCGCCGCGGAGCTCGACCTCGCCCGCGTGCAGTCCGACGCGGACCTCGATCCCGAGACGCAGAAGGTCGGCCCTCACCGCCACGGCACACCGGATCGCCCTGGCCGGGGCGTCGAACAGCGCCAGGAAACCGTCGCCGGTCGCCTTCACCACCCGCCCCGCCGTGCCGAGCGATGTCGCGGCGGACGACCTCGTCGTGACGGTCGAGCTCCTCGCGCCACCGCCGGTCCCCGACGCGGGCCGCGCGCTCGGTGGACGACACGATGTCGCTGAACATCACCGTGGCGAGGACCCGCCCCTCGTCCGACCCGGCCGGGAGCGCCGGGCCGTTTCCGCGGGCGAACGCTCCGATCACCAACCGGGCGACGCGCGGCGAGAGCAGCGCCTCACCCCGGGCGACGGCTCGCGCGCCCTGCAGGAGGAGATCCGGCTCGGTGTCCTTGACGAGGAACCCGGCCGCCCCCACCCGGAGCGCCTCGAAGACGTACTCGTCGACGTCGAACGTGGTGAGGATGACGATCCTCGTCCGGTCGAGGCGTCCGTCGCCGGTCAGCCGGCGCGTGGCCTCGAGGCCGTCCACCCCGGGCATGCGGATGTCCATGAGGACGACGTCCGGCCGGAGCTCGGCGGCCATCCTCACCGCCTCGTCGCCGTCGGCAGCCTCCCCCACCACCTCGATGTCGTCCTGCGCGTCGAGCAGCGCCCGGAACCCGGCGCGCACCAGGACCTGGTCGTCCGCGAGCAGCACGCGGATCACGAGGCCTCCCCGAGCGGCAGCCGCGCCCGCACACGGAACCCGCCGTCCGGCCGCCGTCCGGCCTCCAGCTCGCCGCCGAAGGCGGCCACCCGCTCGCGCATCCCCACGATCCCCCGGCCGCCGCCGGCGGGGGCCGGGACGCCGTTCCCCCGGCCGTCGTCGTCGACCTGGACCGTGAGGTCGCGATCGCCGTAGGACAGGCGGACGACCGCCGTGGCCGGGGCGGCGTGGCGGGCCACGTTCGTCAGCGCCTCCTGCACGATCCGGAACGCTGCCACGTCCACGCCGAACGGCACCCGCCGGACCTCGCCGTCCGTTTCGGTCCGGACCTCCAGGCGGGCGGCCTGGGCCTGGGAGACGAGGTCGTCGAGGCGGGCGCATGTCTCGAGCGTAGGCCGGGGCACCGGACGCGTCATCGGCGCACGTCGGCGTGCCCGGTTGCTCCCGGGGATGTACCCCGGACGCCCCGGGTCCACCCCCGGGAGTAGCCGTCCAGGAAACGTGGAGACCCGTGATCCAGACCCTGGCCCAGCGGCCGAGGAGGGGCGCCGCCGGGACGGGACCCCGGTCAGTCCTTCTTCAGGTGCCGGTCGAACCAGTCGAGCAGGATCTCGAACCGCTGGATGCGGTGCGCCGGCGAGCCACTCCGCGAGAGCTCGTGGCTCTCCTCGGGGAACCGCACCAGCTCGACCTCCTGCTTGCGAAGGCGCAGGATCGTGAACAGGTCCTCGGCGTGGCCGACCGGGCACCGGAGGTCGTTCTCGCTGTGCATGATCAGCACGGGGGTGGCGATGTTCGTCGCGTACGTGGAGGGCGAGACCTGCAGGTACGCGTCCGGCCGTTCGAACCAGAACGCCCCCAGCTCGCCCTTGAACATCCAGCCGATGTCCCCCGAGCCGCCCTCCAGCAGGAAGTTGTTGCACGAGCGCTCGCTGCAGCCCGCGCGGAACCGGTCGGTGTGGGCGAGGATCCACGTCGTCATGTAGCCGCCGTACGAGCCGCCCAGCACGCCGAGCCGCTCCGAGTCCACGAAGTCGAACCGCCGCACCGCCTCGTCCACGACGGCCATGCAGTCCTCGTAGTCGCGGGTCCCCCAGCCGGGGCCGCCCTCGACCGGGCCGCGGATGGCGCGCCCGTGCGCCTCGCTGTAGCCCGACGACCCGCGCGGGTTCGAGTACACGACCGCGTACCCGGCGCCGGTCTCCACGTGGAACTCGTCGAAGAACCTGTTCCCGTACTGCGTGAACGGCCCGCCGTGGATGCTGAGCAGGGTCGGATATCTCCGGCCCGGCTCGAACCCGACCGGGCGCATGATCCAGGCCTCGATCTCGGTGCCGTCGTCCGAGGTCGCGACGAACCGCTCGGGCTCGGACAGCTCACGGGCCGCGGCGAACGCGTCGCCGACCCCGGTCAGCCGGCGCCCTCCCGCGAACAGCTCGGACAGGCTCGTCGGCGTGGTGGCCGAGTGGGCGAGACGGCCGGCCGCGAAATCGTAGCCGGTGAGCATGTGGTCGCCGCCCATGACCAACTCCGGCTGGGCGGAGCCGTCGGCCGGCACCCGGTAGAGCGGGGTGTTCCCGGCGTCCTCGGCAGTGAACAGCAGCGCGTCGTCGTCCCAGATGGGTTCGCGGAGCGTCGGGTAGGTCTCGCAGTTGCGGTCGAGCGAGGCGGTGAGCACGCGCCGTTCGCCGCCGCCGCCGGCCGCGATCGTCGCGACCTGGCTGTGGCGCGGTTCGTCGAAGATGCCCGGCCGGTAGAGATAGGCGATCGTGGCGCCGTCTGGGGACCACGACGGGAACGAGGCGTACCCGTCCTGGTGCGTGAGCAGCTCGGGCTCGCCGCCGTCGGTGTCCATGACGTAGAGGTCGCGGATCGTAGTGGTGTCCCAATCCTCGTCCCGCGCCGATGCGAACGCGATCTTCGAGCCGTCCGGCGACCAGGCCGGCCCGTCGTCCTCGAAGTCGCCGTCGGTGAGCTGGCGAGCCTCGCCGCTCCCGTCGGCCGCCACCACGAACAGGTGCGTCCTGCGGTCGCCCGTCCACCCTTCGTTGTCGAGCTTGAACTGCAGCCGGGTGAACCGCCGCGGCGTCCGCTTGTGGGGGTCCTGCTCCTCGTACGCGGCGTCGGGCACCCGCGAGGCGAACGCGATCCGCGAGCCGTCGGGCGACCACGCCAGCTGCGCCGCGTCCTCCTTGAGATCGGTGAGCTTCCGGGGCTCGCCGCCGGCGACCGGCATCACGAACACCTGCGCGGCGTCGCTCTCGCGATTCGAGGTGAACGCGATGCGCGAGCCGTCGGGCGACCACCGGGGCGAGCCGTCGCGCTTCGTGCCGGAGGTGAACTGCCGGGGCTCGCCGTCGCCCTCGAGCGGCGCGATCCACACGGCGCTGCGGTACTGGTTGGCGTCGCGGTCGATGCGCCAGACCACGTACGCGACCTGCTTCCCGTCGGGCGACACACGGGGGTCCTGCACCCCGGTCAGCTCACCGACGTCCCCCGGTTCCATTCCGGCCATGACGTTCCTCCCCGACCCCGACGACGAACGACGCTTCGAGCGGCAGCGCGGACGAAGCGGACATCTTCCCACTCCGCGCGACCACCTCACCCGCCGGCCGGCTGCGGCGACGTGACCGGGGCCGAGAACTCAGACCGCGCGGCGTTCGTCCGGTCCACGCTCAGGCCTGTGCGCGGCTTCGGCGAGCGGCTCGGGTCCGTTCGAGCTGGTCGAGGATCGCCTTCCGCAGGCGGACGCTCCCGGGCGTTACCTCGACGCACTCGTCCTCGCGGATGAACTCGAGCGCCTGTTCCAGCGACAGGTCGCGGGGTGGGACCAGCCGGACCAGCTCCTCCGCCGTCGACTGGCGGATGTTGGTGAGCTTCTTCTCCCGGGTCGGGTTGACGTCCATGTCGTCGGCGCGGGCGTTCTCGCCGACGATCATGCCCTCGTACACCTCGACGCCGGGGCCGACGAACAGCTGCCCACGCTCCTGGAGGTTGAGCAGCGCGTGGTACGTGGTCATGCCCAGCCGGTCGGCCACGAGGGAGCCCGTCGGCCGAGTCCGGAGGTCGCCGTGCCACGGCTCGTACCCGTCGAACACGTGGTGGAGGATGCCGGTCCCCCGCGTCTCGGTGAGGAACTCCGTTCGGAACCCGATCAGCCCGCGGGCGGGGGCCACGTAGTCCATCCGGACCCAGCCGGTGCCGTGGTTCACCATCTGAACCAGGCGCCCCTTGCGCAGCGCGAGCAGCTGGGTGACCACGCCGAGATAGTCCTCGGGAACGTCGATCGACAGTCGCTCGACCGGCTCGAGGACCTTGCCGTTCTGATCGGTGCGCGTGACGACCTGGGGCTTGCCGACCGTGAGCTCGAACCCCTCCCGCCGCATCAGCTCGACGAGGATGGCGAGCTGGAGCTCGCCGCGGCCCTGGACCTCCCAGGCGTCGGGGCGGCCGGCGTCGAGCACGCGGATCGAGACGTTGCCCACGACCTCCTGGTCCAGCCGGCCCTTCACCAGCCGGGCGGTGACCTTGTCGCCGTCGCGCCCGGAGAGCGGCGAGGTGTTGATGCCGATCGTCATCGAAAGGGACGGCTCGTCGACGTTGATGACGGGCAGCGCGCGCGGATCGTCGGGGTCGGCGAGGGTCTCGCCGATCGTGACCTCGGGGATGCCGGCGATCGCGATGATCTCACCCGGCCCGGCCTCGTCGGCCGGCACGCGGTCCAGCGCCTCGGTCACGTACAGCTCGGTGACCTTGACGCGCTCGATCGAACCGTCCCGCCGGCACCACGCCACCTGCTGCCCCTTCGTGATCGTGCCGTGCAGCACACGGCAGAGCGCGAGGCGGCCGACGTAGAGCGAGGCGTCGAGGTTCGTCACCAGCGCCTGGAGCGGATGGTCGGCGTCGAACGCCGGCGCCGGGATGTGCTCGAGGAGCGTCTCGAACAGCGGCTTGAGGTCGGCGCCGTGCGTCTCGGGGTCCGTGGAGGCCCACCCGGCACGGGCGTTGGCGTAGAGGATCGGGAACGCGATCTGGTGCTCGTCGGCGTCGAGGTCGAGGAACAGGTCCTCCACCTCCCGCACGACCTCCTCGATGCGCGCGTCCGGCCGGTCGACCTTGTTGACCACGAGGATCACCGGCAGCCGTGCCTCGAGCGCCTTCCGCAGGACGAACCGCGTCTGCGGCAGCGGCCCCTCGGAGGCGTCCACCAGCAGCAGGACGCCGTCCACCATGGTCAGGCCGCGTTCGACCTCGCCGCCGAAGTCCGCGTGGCCCGGCGTGTCGACGATGTTGATCTTCACGTCCCCGTAGCGGACCGCCGTGTTCTTGGCGAGGATCGTGATGCCCTTCTCGCGCTCGAGGTCCATGGAGTCCATGACCCGCTCGTTGACGTTCTCGTTCGCGCGGAACGCGCCGGTCTGCCACAGCATGGCGTCGACGAGCGTCGTCTTGCCGTGGTCGACGTGGGCCACGATGGCCACGTTGCGCAGGTCGTCTCGTTCTCGGATGGGCACGCGGAGTCCTTGGGGTCGGGACGCGGGGTGCATCCAGTGTACGGAGGCCCGACGCGACCGGGTGGGTCAGCCCAGGCAGAACGAGGGAACCCGGGGCCGGACCGAGTACGTCGGGGCGCTCGCCAGCCCGTCGCCGAGTGCGCGCACGTAGTACGTCGGCCGGTCCCCCGGCCAGAGCGTGCGGTCGACGAACTGCGTGTCGCCCCGCCGGGTGAGGTGGGCCACCTGGATCGGCCAGGAGTCCGGGACGTCGATCCGGTACACCTTGTAGCCGGCGACGTCGCCGGTGGCCACCTGGGTCCACCGGACGCTCACCTCCATCTGGAGGTAGCCGGTACAGGACGCCTCCGCGGTGAGGACCGCCGGCGCCGCGGGCGCGTGGGGAGGCTGGGCGCCGTTGGCGGCGGGGCCCGAACGGAGCAGCGACGGCGTCACCACCGCGGCCGCGACGGCCAGGAGGGCGATCGCGCCGAGGCCGGCGCCTCGGGCCCACCGGCGCCGGCGCACTCGACGGGCGGGCTGCGGGCGGTCGGCCATCGGGTCCACCGCGGTCGGCGACCCCGCGGCCGCCGTGTGCGGCACCGTGGGCCACGCTGCCGGCGTGACGTCCACCGGCGGCGGAGGCGGGAGGGGGACGGTCCCCACCGGCGCCGTGGAGGGCGACCGGGCCCCGGGGCCGGGGCCGGTGCGCGCGAACCGCAGCGCCCCTCGGGCCGCGCCGGCGCTGTCGTACCGCTCGCGGGGGTCCTTGGCCAGGCACCGCATGATCACCAGCTCGAGCTCGAGCGGCGTGTCCGGGCGGAGCCGGGACGGGCGTTCCGGGAGGCGTTCCAGATGCTGGTACGCCACCGCGACCGCGGTATCCGCGGCGAACGGCACCCGTCCGGTGAGCAGCTCGTACAGCACCACGCCGAGGGAGTAGATGTCCGAACGGCCGTCCACCGGCCACCCCCGGGCCTGCTCCGGCGAGAGGTATTCGGCCGTGCCGTGGACGCGCCCGCCCTCGGTCGTCGGCGTCCAGGCGGCCGCGAGCGCGATCCCGAAGTCGAGCACCTTCACGTGCCCCCACGGCGTGAGCATCACGTTGGCCGGCTTGAGGTCGCGGTGGACGATGCCCGAACCATGGGCGAACGCGAGCGCCGCCGCGACCGCCTCGCCCACCTCGGCGACGCGCTGCGGCGGCATCGGCCCGTCCCGGCGGAGCAGCCCGTCGAGGGGCTGCCCCACGATGAGCTCGGTGATGAGGAACGGCCGCCCCTTCGACACCGTGCGGCCGTCGACCACCTCGTCGTGCTCGACGGTGCCGACGTCGTGGATCGCGACGATGTTCGGATGGGAGACGGCGGCCACCGCCCTGGCCTCACGACGGAATCGCGCCACCGCCGCGGGGTCGTGGGCCAGGTGCTCGCGGAGCACCTTCACCGCCACCGGCCGGTCGAGCACGGTGTCGAGCGCCGAGAACACCTCGGCCATGCCGCCCTCGCCGACGAGCGACCGGAACACGTAGCGGCCGCCGACCAGTCCGGCCGGCCCGCGCGCCCCCCGACGCCCCCGTTGCACCACCCCACGCTGTGACATTCGCCCGCCCTGAATACCACATGGGAGGCGTTCCCACGGGGAGACCGGTCCCTCCGGA
Organism: uncultured Actinomycetes bacterium; assembly: GCA_963772375.1. Taxonomy (GTDB): domain Bacteria; phylum Actinomycetota; class UBA4738; order UBA4738; family JACQTL01; genus DATBHM01. The sequence continues at coordinate 1,318,598 of CAVYXG010000005.1, read as the reverse complement.
AGCGGGGTCGGGTCGTACACTTCGGGCCCATGTCCCGCGGCACCCGGGGCCTCGCGTCGGTCCTTCCGCTGCTGCTCGCCGCCTCGGTGGCGTGTTCGAGCCATCCCGAGCCGACCAGCTCCAAGACGCTCCTCGTCGCCGTCAACGCCCCGTTCTCGGAGGACGCGTTCGTCGGGCAGACCATCTATCAGGGCGCGAAGCTCGCGGTCGACCGGTGGAACCGGGGAGGCGGGTTCGCCATCGGGACCGTCCGGTACACGTTCTCGATCAAGAAGTACGACAACGGGCTGTCGGCCGAGCGGGCCGTGGCGAACGTGCGCCGGGCCGTCGCCGACGGTGCCGTCGCCATCCTCGACGAGGGAACCGGCATCGACGCGTCCTGGCAGGTGGCGAACGCGGCCGGAGTTCCGATCTGCATCGTGTACCAGGGCGGCGAGGGCCAGGTCGACCCGGCCGCGCGGCCGAACGTGTTCCGCATCGCCCCGACCGACCACGGGATCTCGTTCCGGTATGCGGAGTTCCTGGCGCCGCAGGGGCTGAAGGCGGCGCTCATGACCGACGACACCGACTACGGCCGGCAGGGCCAGGTCGCCCTGGACGACGCGTGGGACCACATCCCGGAGTCGGTGGCGGCGCGGATCCAGCTGCCGAGCACCGCGACCGACCTGTCCCCGCAGGTGCTGCAGGCCCGCCGGGCCGGCGCCACCGCGCTCCTCGTGTGGGCCCGGGCCGCCGCGGTGGCCGAGGTCATCCGGGCGGCCCGGTCGGGCGGATGGGACGTTCCGGTGTTCACGCCGGCCTCGGGCGAGGACCCGCTCGTCCGCCAGCAGCTCGCCGACCACCCGGACTGGGTCGACGGGCTGACGTTCGCCGCGGGACGCATGACGGCGGAACGCGGCCCCGGGCCGTTCCTCGCCTTCCAGGCCGCGTACGCGAATGCGTTCGGCCGCGACGACACCGGCGTGAAGACCGCGGAGGGCACGACGGTGTACCAGCCGCCGGACTACGCGATGTACCCCGACGACTTCGTGAACCTGCTGCACACGGCCCTGGTCGCGACGGCCGGTGGGACCGGCGAGGCCTTGGTGCACGCCCTGAACGAGGTCGAGACGCGCGGGGTGAACGGCGACGAGCGCGGGTTCAACGAGAAGAACCACGAGGGCGTGATCGACGACGACACGTACTTCGCGTCGTTCCACGACATGACCTACGCCCCCGTGAAGAACGACCCGCTGTCGTCGACCCTGCCGACGATCCCCCAGACCTGAGGCGGCCCGTGGGGGGCGCGCCGGCCTTTCGACCGGCACACTGTACGGACGATGCGCGCACCGGCTCGACTCGCCCGACGGATGGTGGCCGGCGCCACCGCGGCGTTCCTGGCGGCGGCCCCGGTCCTTCCCGCCCGCGCCGCCGAGGCCACGCGCGTCGAGCTCCCCACCCAGACCGATGCCCTGGCGGTGGGTGTCAGCATCGAACGGATCCTGAACGGTTCCCGCGGCATCGAGACCCGGCTCCCCGGGCCGGTGGCCGACGACGAACGCGTCCGCGTCGCGTTCGGGACCGACGGCTCGCCGGTCGCCGTCGCGGACGACCAGCGACTCCTCCTGCACGGGCTCGGCGACTTCGAGTTCAAGATCCCCGGGCCGGCGACGGATGTCGAGGCGCTCCCGGGCTCCGAGTCGGAACCCGGCCTGCGGATCGGCTCCGTGATCTGGCAGGGGTTCTGCGACGACACGAAGTCGCTCGGTGCACGGCTCGACCTCATCCCGGGCCAGGAGGAGGTCCGGCTGCCGATCCGGGTGTCCCTGGCCATGACGGTCGACGGGCGGCCGGTCCAGCCGGGACACACGTACACGGGGCGGCTCCACGTCCACCTGACCGTGACGAACAACTCGCCGGTCCCGATCCAGGTCGTCGACGGGGAGATCGGGCTCCGTCGCGGCGCCGCGATCCTCGACGCCATCCGCGCGCACCTCGCGGCCGGGGAGCGGGCGGTGCCCGGCCAGGGCGGGGTTCCGGGGGCGATCCTCCTCACCGGGACGTCGTTCCGGACCGCCGACCTCGAGGCCCCCATCGCGATCGACGGCACGATCGCGGTCCCGGCGCCGGAGTTCCATCTCGACCACGCCGGCGGGACCGCGCCGCCCGGGCCCTCCGGGGAGGTGCGGTTCGCGGCGACGCTCGGCGGGGGATCCCCCCTGGCCCACACGGTGGACATCACGGGGCGGGTCCGGGGCCTGCGGCTGCCGTCGATCACGATCGACGCCCGCTCGGGCCTGCCGAGCCCGGCGTCGCTCACGCCGCCCGCCGGCCCGACCTGGGCTGCGGGGGTGCGTTCGGAGCCGGCCGCGTTCGACCCCCGGGCGATGACCGCGCTGATCATGGACACGATGTGGCGGATCGCCCGGCTGCGGCAGTTCGACGCGTATCTCGGCAACCCCGACCCGACCGGCCCGGCGCTGAGCGGGTACCGGTTCCAGCTGGCGCCGGTGAGGCCGGTCCCACCCACGCCGCCACCCCCCGCCGACGGCCCCCTCGGAGTGCTCGCGGGCGTCGGCGTCGCCGTGGCGCTCGCGCTTGGCGCCGTGGTCGTCTGGAGCCGCAGCTAGTGTCCCGCGTCCGAAATCCGCTTACACCCACCCGAGCCGCCGCCGACCGCCGGAAGCGTCAAGCGACTTGCGACGCGGGACACTAGCGTCAGGGGGCCGGCGAGGCGTTCGGGTTGATGGGCGTCCCCGACGGGCTCGGCAGCACCGGCAGGGTGGGGCTCTGCTCCGCGAAGATCAGCAGCATCTTCGAGTACCCCGGTGAGCAGAACACCGACACCGCCTTGAACGCACCGACCGTGGGCGTCTTCGAGAACACGTCCTCCACCTCGAACGCCTCGGAGTCGCCCCGGCCGAGGATGTATCCCGACTTCGGCCACTGGTCGAGCACGAACCGGGTCCAGGCCGTAAGCGTCCCCGGGAGGACCATCACCGCCTTGTGGTAGCCGGCATCCTCCCCGAGCTCCTGGGCCGTGTACGTCCCCGCCGGGAACGGCAGGTCGTCCGGGAGCCACTCGGGCGTGGCGACCCGCTCCGGATAGGTGCACTTCGGCCGGCCGCCGGGGGGAGGCCCGTTCGGCCGGCTGACGCCTCCGCCCTGGATGAGGCCCTGCTTCGTCGGGCTGACCTGCGCGCCCTGGGAGGCCGGCGTCCGGGCAACGCACCCGGCGAGCAGCACCACCGCGCCGGCCGCGGCGAGGGCACGCCAAGCGCGGACGGAGGGGAAGCCCGGCGCGCTGCGTTGGGATCTGCGATCGGGCAGCACGGCACGGCTATACTCCGGCGACCCTTCTCCCACCGTCAACACAACACCGGAGCGCTCGTGCCGCTGATCGTCCAGGTGGTGGTGACCGGTCTGGCCGCGGGGGCGGTGTACGGATTGCTGGCGGTGGGGACCTCCCTCGCGTACCGCCTCACCGGGATCGTGCCGTTCGCCCTCGGGGACCTGGTCGGGCTGGCGGTCCTGGCGGCGCTGGCGGTGGAGGGCGGCGCCGGGCCGGTCACCGCCACGAGCGTCCCGGCGTGGCGATCGGTGCTCGGGATCGCGGCCGCCCTCGCGGTGGCCCTCGTCGTGGGCGCGCTGGTGTACGTCCTCGCCGTGCGGCCGTTCCTCCGGCAGCGGTCGGTGATCGGGTGGGTCGGGGCAATGGTCGCCGCCACCTTCGCCATCCACGGGTTCGTGGCGGCGGCGTTCGTGCGGCAGGCGTATGTGTTTCCCGACCTGCTGCCGTTCGACCGGATCGGCAACGCGGGCGCGATCTCCCTGGGCGGTGGCGCCACGGTGCAGGTCAGGGCGTTCTTCGTCATCGCGGTCGGCGTGGCGCTCGCCGCGATCGCGGCCGCGGTGCTGGGGCGGAGCCGGCAGGGCCGCGCGCTGCAGGCCGTGGCCATGGACATCGACGCCGCCGACACGGTGGGCCTCCCGGTGGACCGCCTGCTGGCGCTGGCCTTCGCCGGGACCGGAGCGATCGCCGCGCTCGCGGCCCTCGTCGCGGCGCCGGGATCGCCGGTGAATGCCGACACGGGGGCGCTGCTCGGGCTGAAGGGCCTGGCCGCCGCGCTCATCGTTGGGTTCGGGTCGCCGTGGCGGTCCTTCGTTGCGGGGCTCGGCATCGGGGTTCTGGAGGCGGCCGTGACGACGCTGCACGTTGGGGGTCTCCGGCTCGGCCCCTCGTGGCGCGACGTGGCGCCGCTGCTGGTGGCCGTGGTGGTCGCGGTCGTCGTGGGCCGGGGCCGCCGACGGGCCGCCGCTGGATCCCCCCACGGCGCTTCGAGGCCGTGGGGGTGAGCGGGCGGATCGGGTCGGCGGCCCGCGACGTCCGGGTGGCGCTCGGCACGGCCGGGCGCGACCTGGCCGGGGCATGGACCCGGGCCTCGTGGGTCTGGCTCGGTGCGGCCGTGGCCGCCTTCGCCGCGCCGGTCGTTCTCGGCGCGGGCCGAACCAGCGAATGCGGCCGGATGGCTGTGCACGGTGCTCGCCGCGATCGGGCTGAACGCCGCCGTCGGGCTGGGCGGCATTCCCATCCTCAGCCAGGGGGCATTCATGGCGGTGGGGGCGTTCGCGGTCGGACGGCTGACCGGCGTGCACGGGTGGGATCCGGCATCCGCCGCGGTGGTCGGCGTCGCGCTCTCGCTCGGCGCAGGGGCCGCGGTCGGCGTCGTGGCGGCCCGGCTCCGGCCGGCGTTCGTCGCGGTCGCCACCTGGTTGGTGGCCTGGCTGGTGGGGCTGGCGCTCGACGCGTTCGCCGGGCCGTTCGGCGGCTCGCAGGGGCTGGTCGTGCGGAGCCTGCCGTTCCGCCTGTTCGGCGTGGGACCCGTGGTGACCGTAACCCCGGCCGTCCTGTTCGAGACCGCGCTGCTCCTCGTCGTGTGCTCGCTGGTCATGTTCCGTGTCGTCGCGCGGAACCGCCCCGGCCTGGGACTGGCGGCGGTGCGGCAGGGCCCGGATGCGGCGGCGGCGCTGGGGGTGCCGGGCCCCCGCCTGGAGTGGGGGGCGGTGGTGGCGGCCGCCGGGGTGGCCGGGGCGGCCGGGGTCCTGGCCGCGCTGGCGGCCGGGGTCGCCGACCCGGCGTCGTACGGGCCGCTGCGGTCCGTCGAGCTGTTCGTCGCGGTGCTGCTTGGCGGGGCCGGCACGACGCTCGGACCGATCGCGGGCGCAGCGGTGCTCGCGGCGCTCCCCCGGCTGTCGGCGGCCCTCGGGTCGGTGATCGGCGTCGACGAGGTCCGGTTCGAGCCGGTGATGGCGGCGTTGCTGCTCCTCGCGGCCCTGCTGCTGCTCGGCCGGGGCGGACTGGTCCGGGCTGCGGGGACGTGGTGGCGGCGCCTGGTGTCGGATCCGGCGGGACGGGGCAGCCCGGGCACGGAACCGGCCTCGGCGAGGCCGGCCTCGGCGGGGCCGGCCTCGGCGCGTCCGGAGCTCGCCGCAACGCCCGCGCGCGCCGGGGGACTCATCCTCGAGGCGAACGGGCTGGAGCGGAGGTTCGGCGGCGTCGTGGCGGCCGACGGGATCGACCTCCGGCTCGAGCGCGGCCGGGTGTACGCGCTGATCGGACCGAACGGGTCGGGGAAGACCACGCTCCTGCGCCTCCTGGCCGGCGACCTCGCCCCCGACGCAGGCGACATCTCGATCGACGGCTCGGACGTCACCCGGACCACGGAGCTCGAACGCGTCCGGCTGGGCGTCGCCCGAACCCTGCAAACGACCAGCGTGTTCCCGGCCCTGACGGCGCTGGAGCACGCCGAGACGGGCACAGTGGGCGGCCGCCACGACGGCGGGGCGATCCGGACGATGCTGGCCACACCTCGCGCGAGAGCCGGCGCCCGGGCGGCGCGGGCCCGGGGCATGGCCGCCCTCGACACCGTCGGTCTGGCCAACCGGGCGGGGACGCCCGCGGAACGCCTCACCTCCACGGAGCAGCGGATGCTGATGATCGCCGGGGCGCTCGCCTCCGGCCCGCGCCTCCTGCTGCTCGACGAGCCGGCCGCCGGCATGGCGACGACCGACCTCCCGATGCTCGTGTCCGTGCTGGAACGGGTGGCCGCCGGGGGCCTGGCCGTGTTGCTCGTCGAGCACAACCTCCGGCTGGTCCGCTCGGTCGCATCCCGGGTCACCGTCCTCGACGCCGGCCGCGTGATCGCCGAGGGGCCGCCCGGCGAGGTGGCCGAGCGCCCCGAGGTCCGGTTGGCCTACCTCGGACCCTCGCGGGACCGACGTTTGCGGTGACCGACCGGCGTGGTCCACACTCGGCGCGGTGCCGGCGTTCGGACCCGAGGAGGCGAACCATGGCCAAGCAGTCGAAGAGCTTCACGCAGACCGCGGCCGATCTGCTGTCGGAGCTCGCGGAGAAGGCACCCGCGGTGGCGAAGAAGACCGCGGAGCTCGGCAAGTTGGTGGCCCAAAAGGCGCCCGGGGTGGCGAAGTCGGTGGCCGAGAAGGCCCCCAAGCAGCTGAAGGGCGTTGCCGAGAAGGCGCCGGCGGTGGCGAAGAAGGCGGCCGAAGTCGGCCGGACCGTGGCGAAGAATGCCCCCGCCGTCGGCCGGAAGGTGGCCGAGGTCGGCCGGTCGACCGCCGGGCGGATCCCGGGGCGGGCGAAGCAGGCCGGCGACGCCGCGACCGGCGCCGGGATGAAGGCGGCCGCGGCGTCGCAGGGCGCGGCGGCCGCGGCGAAGGTCGTCGCGGAGGACGCGGCCGCCGGGGCGAAGGCCGCCGGGGGAGCCGCCAAACGGGCGTCCGGCAAGGCCGCGTCCGGGGCGAAGGCGGCGGCGGGTTCCGCGGCCTCCGCCGCCAAGCGGGTATCGGGGACGGGCTCGGCCGGCGCGCGGAAGGCGGCGTCGGGGGCGAAGAAGGCCGCTGCGACGGCGAAGCAGGCGGCCACGCCGGACGACTAGCTCGGCCCGCGCCGGACGATCGCCCGCCGGCCCGCGCCCGGATCAGGCGACCCGGGGGTTCACCTCGGTGAACACGCCATCGGGGTTGGTCTTCCAGATCCACGCGTGGAGCAGCCAGGACGTCTGGCGCTGGAAGACCAGACCGCCGACCGCCTTGCACGCAACGTCGTCCCGGGCGATCGTCACCGACCCGCCCTTCTGAAAGCACAGATTCGTGTGGTAGTGCCACACGTCCGAACCCCCGGCGAACCCGGCCGGCGGGGTGTCGTTCGTGTGCAGGAACTCGTACGCGACGCCCACCAGCCGGAGGTTCCCCTTCGCATCGGGCTCGTACAGCAGGACCTGGGGTTTCGCGGGGTCGAAGGTCGAGGTGGGGATCCGCAGGTTCGCCATGTGCAACCCGAGCCCCGGGATGAACTGGGTCACCTGGATGTAGCCGTCCGCCTTGGCCGCGTCGATGTCCTTGTACCTGGTCGTCGCCGTCTTGGCCTCCGCGAGCTGCCAGTCGAGCACCACCCGCTGCGCGGCCGTCACCGGGCCGGGCGTCCCGTGGACGTGCTCGCCGAACGCCGAGTCGCCCTCGCCGGTCACGGTGGCGCCGTGATGGTGGATCCCCGGCGCGACCACCGGGAGGATGCCCCGGTCGGCGGCGGGCTCGTTCGTCTTCCGCATCGCCGCCCACCCCCCGAGCGCCACCGTGGCGACGAGCAGCAGCGTGATCAGCCCGCCGACCAGTGCCGCGAGCTCGCTCCGCTGGCGACTCGCCCATCGGATGCCCCCGACGGCCGTGACGACCACGCCGGCGAACATCACCAGATGCCACAGGTTGGGGTGGGAGAAGCTGATGAGCCGGCCGTCGTTCGCCGAGGCCGGCTCGAGCGTCGTGACCAGGAGATCGCCTGCCAGGCCGACCAGCATGAGCACGATCCCGGCCGGGATCAGCGCGGCGCCGATCGCCGAACGCCGGGGCGGGCGGGACGGTCCTGGGACGGTCTCCTGCATGTCCAGGTAAGTACACCACGACCCAGAACGCGCGGGATGAGCCGTTCGGCCATCGGTTCCTCCCCCACGGCGGGCGAGCCGACGGCCGAGGGACCCCGGGGTCTCAGCAGCCGGAGTCCACCCAGGCCGGCGGCGGGCCCACGGGGACGTGGTGCCGATACGCCATGCGCTTGAGCTGCGCCCGGTACCCCCGCATGTTCGCGTGCGAGAAGTCCGAGTGCGTCTGGCACCGGTCGGCCGCCACGTGCTCGACGTGGTACGGGCTCATCAGGGTCTCGGCGTGGCCGATCAGGTTGCGGACCTGCAGGTGGTAGTGCTGCACGAGCCACAGCGTCAGCGCGTACGACGATTCGATCTCCCTCGCGTCGCCCATCACCGAAGCGTCGCTCCTCCCGACGTGCTCGATGCCGAACGCCGTCCAGTTCATACCCATGGCGTGGCGGCACCGGATCCAGAGTGGCACCAGCTGGTAGATGGTCCCGTCGGTGTCGACGATGAAGTGCGCGCACGTCCCCGGGTACTCACCGAGGTGCCTCGCGTCCGAGGCGAACGTGTTCCAGGCCGCGGAGAACGACGTCCCGCCGGTGACGTGCTCCACGACCACCTTCGGGTCGGTCAGCCTCCATGCCGCCACGCCGTAATGCCGCTTCGAGTACGCGGCCGTCTGGTTTCGCCGTTTCGTGCCGAACGGGATCCGCTTCCAGACGATGTGCGGCTTCGGTGCGTCGGGGGCCCGGGCGGGGACACGAACGGCACGAGGCACCCTGGTCGCACGAGCGGGTGCGGCGGAGGCCCCCGGCGGCTGCAACGTCAGCGCGAGGAGCACCGCGGCGACGAACGCCGCCGCGAGGAGCAGCACGAGGACGCGGCGAGCGGAACTCACGGATCGGATGTTCCCACAGCGCGAACACGACTCCCGGCGACGGTTCCCGACGGGTAACCTCGGCGGCGCCGATGGGGTCGTTCGTCTCGCGTCTGGTGTGCTCGCGGTGCGGGGCGTCGTTCGACCACCGGGCGGTCCACCACCTGTGTGGATGCGGGGGCGCCCTGCTCGTCGACTACGACCTCGCCGCGGCCGGGCACGCGGTCGACCGGGACACCGTCGCGGCGAGGGCCGGCGGCGGGATGTGGCGGTTCCACGAGCTGCTCCCGGTGGAGGACCTCTCGCGCGCGATCACCCTCGGCGAGGGCGGGACGCCGCTCGTCGACTCGACGCGGCTCGCCGCGACGCTCGGCGTCGGGGCCGCGTTCGTGAAGGACGAGGGCCTGAACCCCACGGGCTCGTTCAAGGCGCGGGGTGCGGCGTGCGGGGTGACGGCGGCGGTGGAGCGGGGCGTCCGCGAGGTGGGGCTCCCCACGGCGGGGAACGCCGGCGTGGCCTGGGCGGCCTACGGCGCGGCGGCCGGCATCGCGGTGCACGTCGCCATGCCGGCCGACGCACCGCGCGCGAACGCGGACGCCGTCCGGCTGGTGGGGGGCGAGCTCACCCTCGTCGACGGCCTCATCTCCGACGCCGCGCGCGTGGTCGAGGCGGGCATCGCCGACCACGGCTGGTACGACGCGGGAACGCTCCGCGAGCCCTACCGCATCGAGGGCAAGAAGACGCTGGGGTTCGAGATCGCGGAGGACCTCGGATGGCGGTTCCCCGACGCCGTGGTGTACCCCGCGGGCGGCGGGGTCGGGCTCATCGGCATGTGGCGGGGGTTCGCCCAGCTCCGGGAGCTCGGGTGGGTGGCCGGCGAGCCCCCCCGGCTGATCGTGGTCCAGTCGACGGGGTGCGCCCCGATCGTCCGCGCGTTCGAACGCGGAGCGGAGGCGGCTGAGCGGTGGGAGGGCGCGCGGACGATCGCGCAGGGGCTCCGCGTGCCGGGCCCGCCGGGCGACCGCCTGGTCCTGCGGGCGGTGCGGGAGACCCGCGGAACCGCGGTCGCGGTGGACGACGCCGACCTCCTCGCGGCCCGGTCCGAGCTGGCCGCCGCCACGGGGATCCTCGCGTCGCCGGAGGGCGCGGCCACGGTGGCGGGGGCGAGGGCGCTCGTCGAACGGCGCGACCTCGGGCCGGCCGACCGCATCGTCCTGGTAAACACCGGCTCCGGTCTGATCCATACCGAGGCGTGAGCGCACGTGGCTCGATTTCCTTGAAGATCCGCGGAGCCGCCCGGTAGGCTGCCGCCTCGTGTCCGGCCCGACCAGCTCCCCTCGACCACTGCGGCCGGCGGCCCTCCTCGTGGCGGCCGCCCTGTTCGCCGCCTGTACCGGCGGTTCCCCGGCGGCGGCGCCCACCGGTACGCCGCCGGCGGGCCCCACGGCGACGACCGCCCCCGGCCCGGGCGCTACGGGGACCCCGAGCTCGGTCAAGCCGACGAAACACGGTCCGCCCCCGAAGCACCACCGGCAACGGCCGTTCCGGTTCCGCATCGCGCACGTCGGCCACACGCTGACGACCGGCCGGCTCGGCTCGGTGAAGGTCCACAGGGCCACGGTGGGGTCGGTGCAGGCGATCCGGGTGCGGTTCACCAGCCTGTTCCGCATGACCTACGTCGACCCCTCCACCTGGAGGTCGGCGAAATACGGGGAGGCGTTCCGACGGTTCTTCGGCGGAGGGGTCCGCGCGTCGGCCACGGAGCACCGCCAGAAGCTCACGCTGGGCCCCGACGCCGGGCACCGGTTCGCGTCGGTGTGGGGGCAGGTGGGGACCCTCAAGGTGAACGTCCTCATCGGGGCCGGGGGCGGCCCGGTCACGGCCCTCGTCCGGGCGCGCTTCGCGGAGAAGGCCGTCCGAACCAAGGGCGGGACCACCGTCGTGGTGAGTGACGGTACCTACTACATCCAACCCTCGAAGCGGGGCTGGACCATCCAGGCGTTCCAGGTGGGCCGCCACGACCACCCGCTGTAGCAGGGTGACCCCGGGCCGGTAGGCTTCGGCCGGCATGCACCCGGCGATGCGGCGGATCCCCTTCGAAGGCCGGCTCGACCTCGTCCGCACCGTCGCCCCGCTGTGCCGGGGAGCCGGCGACCCCACGATGCGCGTGGCCCTTCGCGAGGTGCTGCGCGCGTGGCGGACGGAGGCCGGCCCGGCCGCGCTCCGGCTCGTCCCCGGCGACGGCGAGCTGCTCGCCGAGGCGCACGGCCCGGGCGCGGAGCTCGCCCTCGAGGCCGCCGGCGGGCTGGCCGGGCTCGAGGACCGCCCGCGCGACCTGACCCCCACCGACCCGGTCATCCGCCGGCTGGCCCACGCGTTCCCCGGCCTGCGCCTCACCCGGGCCGGCGCGGTGTTCGACGTCCTGGTCCCCGCGGTCCTGGAACAGAAGATCGCCGGGAAGGAAGCTCGCCGGATCCACCGCGGCTTGGTCCGTTCCCTCGGGGAACCCGCCCCCGGACCGTTCGGGCTCCTGCTGCCCCCCGCGCCCGAGCGCGTGGCGGAGCTGCCGTACTTCGCGTTCCACCCCCTCGGGCTGGAGCGCCGCCGCGCCGAGCTCCTCCGCCGCCTGGCGGCCCGCGCCGGGTCGCTCGAGCGACTGGCCCGGGCGCGGTCGCGTGCCGAGCTCGACGCCGCCCGCACCGCGCTGGAGTCGATCCCGGGAATCGGACGGTGGACCTCCGCCGAGGTGGCCAGGGTCGCGCTCGGCGACCCCGACGCCGTCTCCGAGGGCGACTTCCACCTCCCGAACCTGGTCGCCTGGAACCTCGCCGGCGAACCCCGGGGGACCGACGAACGGATGCTCGAGCTGCTCGAGCCCTACCGGGGCCAGCGGGGCCGCGTGCAGCGCCTGCTCGAGGCGGGGGGGACCGTCGCGCCGCGATTCGGGCCGCGTCTGCGGATCCACTCGATCGGCCGCATCTGAGGAACCGCCTCCGGGAGCAGCCGCCGGGCGCGAGCCCGACCTACGCCGCGGACGACAGGCGGTGCAGCGTCATCGGCAGGCCGCCGCGCGGCCGCAGGACGAACAGTCGCTCCGGCACCACCGTGTGGCCCTCGGCGAGACGGAGGTCGAACCGCTGCGCCACCGTCCCGATGATCAGCTGCGCCTCCAGCATCGCCATGTTGTGCCCGATGCACAGGCGCGGCCCGCCGCCGAACGGGAAGTACGCGAACGGCTTGCGGAGCGACGCCTTCGTCTCCCGCATCCGCTCCGGGTCGAACCGCTCGGGGTCCTCCCAGTAGGCCGGGTTGCGGTGGGTGATGTACGGCGACAGCGCCAGCACGCTGCCCTCGGGAATGGGCACGTCGCCGAGGCGGTCCTCGCCGAGCGCCCGGCGGCCCATGATCCACGCCGGCGGGTACAGCCGGAGCGACTCGTCGAGGGTGCGCCGGGTGTACGAGAGCGCTCCGAGATCCCGGAACTGCGGCGCCCTGCCGCCGAGCACGGCGCCGAGCTCGGCCCGGACGCCCGCCATCACCTCGGGGTGCTGCGACAGCAGGTACCACGTCCACGACAGCGAGTTCGCCGTCGTCTCGTAGCCCGCGAGGATCAGCGTGACGACCTCGTTGCGCAGCTGGAGGTCGGTCATGGGCTCGCCGGTGTCCTCGTCGCGGGCCTCCATGAGCATGCTCAGCAGGTCGTGTTCGCCGCTCGCGCTGCGGCGCCTGGCCTCGACCATCTTGGCGACCAGGCCGACGATCCCGTCCCTCGCCCTGATCACCTCCGGTTTGGAAGGCGACGCGAACGCCGCGAGCCCCACCGAGATCTTGCGGCCGATCTCCTCGACGTCCTCGGCGATGTCCGAGCCGAACAGCGACCGCGCCGTGATGGTCATCGTGAGCCGGCTCATCTGCTCGGTCATGTCGACCGCCTCGCCCGAGTCGGCGAGGCCGTCCCATCGCTCGAGCAACGCCAGCGTGGCGTCGGTCATCGACGTCCCGAACGCGTTCAGCCGTTCCAGGTGGAACGCCGGCTGCATCAGCCGCCGCTCCCGCCGCCAGTCGGCGCCCTCGAGCGTCAGCAGGCCGTCGGCGACGACCATCTTGAACGTCTCGTTGATGAACGTCCCCTTGGAGTAGTTCGACGCGTTGTCCGCCAGGACGTGCTTCACGAGGTCGGCGTCGTCGACGAGGAACGCCCGCTCGGTCCCCGCACGGTACGGCGCGACCGGCCCGTGCTTGCGGGCCAGGCCCATCAGGTACCGGAACGGGTCGCGGACGGGTCGTTCGGAGGCGGTGGCGGCGTCGGACATCTCGGGAAGTGTAGGGGTCGCCCCCCGGCCCCGTCGACCATCGCAGACCCCGACGTTCCGGGCCGGGGGTCCCCGGGCGGTACCGCGATCAGCGCGCCCTGAACGACTCCGCACGCCCCCGGGCCACCGCTTGGAGCGCCCGCACCTCGTCCATGATCCGCTCCGTCAGCCCGCGGACGTCGCGGGGATTCCGGGGTTCGCCCTCGGGTTCGATCGGCGTGCCGAACACCACCACCACCGGCGGCCGCCATGGCGGCCGGGAGTGCAGCCCATCCTTCGGCCAGCGCCAGTTCGAGCCCCAGATGCCGCTCGGGATCACCGGCCGGCCGGCGTCGAGCGCTATCCGGGCCGCCCCCTTCTGTCCCGCGAGCTCCTCGACGCCGTCGGTCACGCGGCCCTCGGGCGACATCCCGGCGACCTCACCCGAGCGGACCACGTCCGCCACCGCGTGGATCGCATCCCAGTCGCCGGTCCCCCGTCGCAGCGGGATCTGCCGCGTCGTCCGCATGGCCCACCCGACGAACCCCGACTCGAACAGCTCCGACAGACCGAGGAACCGCACCGGCCGCCCCCGCTTGGCCCCTCCGAGCGCGACGAACACCGGATCGAGCACGGACACGTGGTTCGTGCAGATCAGCGCCCCGCCGGCGGCCGGGATCTGGTGCAGCCCGTAGTGCCGGACCCGGAACGCCGTCCCGAACACCACGCCGGCGCCGGCCGTTCCCACCCGGTACGAGATGTCGCGCTGTGCCATCGCGCGCCGCCTACCCGCCGGACGGGTGCGGGTCGTGCCCGAACGGCTGCTCGTGCTCCACCGAGCCGTCCGGCCCGTGCACCACGAGCAGGCTCGGCTGATCGCCGGCGGCTACGGCCTGGGCCCTCCGAAGGGCACCCTCCCGCGATCGCCACCGCCCCAGCACCCGCTTGCCCACCTGCAGGGTCCACAGGTGGCCGTCGGGCACGAGACGGTAGATGTTCCTGGCCATGGGCGCGGTCACAGGCTATCGGGACCGGCCGCAGGACCGGAACGACCGGACGATTCGTCACGGATTCTCGGCACGGGGGACGTGAATGAGCGGAATGGACGCACGATTCCCGGTCCGGCCGTTTAGACTCCGGCCGATCCCATGGCCGGGGGCAACTGAACACACATGCTTTTCCCCACGACCGAGTTCGCGATCTTCTTCGCGCTGGTCTTCCTGGGGCACTGGCTGCTGAACCCGCACCCGGTGCGCTGGAAGATCTTCATGATCGTGGCCAGCTACTTCTTCTACGGCTGGTTCACGATCTCCTACGTCTGGCTCCTGGCCGCGTCGTCGACGATCGCGCAGCTCGGGGCGCTCGGAGTCAAACGCGCGCGGAACGACCGCCAGCGGAAGTGGGCGATGATCGCGGGGGTCGCCGGCCTGCTCGGCCTACTCGGGTACTTCAAGTACTACCAGTTCTTCTCGCTGAACGTGTACAACGGGCTGAACAAGCTCGGCGTCCACTCGCCGTTCCCGGTCATCGCGGTGCTGCTGCCGATCGGCATCAGCTTCTACACGTTCATGGGGATCAGCTACGTCGTGGACGTGTACCGACGGGAGACCCAGCCGGCCTCGTGGCTCGACGCGTTCGTGTACCTGTCGTTCTTCCCGCACCTCGTGGCCGGGCCGATCGTGCGCGCCGAGGAGCTGGTCCCCCAGATCCGGGCGAGGCGCGACCCGAGGAACATCGACGCCAGCCGCGCCGCGTACCTGATCATGGGCGGGCTGTTCAAGAAGGTGGTGCTGTCGTCGTTCGTCGCCACCGCCATCGTCGACCCGGTCTTCAAGGCACCGACCCAGCACTCCTCGTTGGAGATCCTGTTCGCGATCTACGGGTTCGCCGTCCAGATCTTCTGCGACTTCAGCGGGTACACGGACATCGCGATCGGCCTCGCGCTGCTGCTGGGCTTCCAGTTCCCGCAGAACTTCGACCGGCCGTACACGGCGCGGTCGCTGCAGGACTTCTGGCGGCGGTGGCACATGACGCTCTCCCGGTGGCTCCGGGACTACCTGTACATCCCGCTGGGCGGCTCACGCGGCACGGAGTTCCAGACGTACCGGAACATCATGCTGACCATGCTGCTCGGCGGGCTGTGGCACGGCGCCGGATGGCTGTTCCTGGTGTGGGGCGGGATCCAGGGCGTCGGGCAGTGCGTCGGCCGGTACCGGCGGCAGCAGCGCATCGCGGCCGGGCTGCCGACGCAGGACGACTCGCCGCTCGCCGCGGTCCGGCAGCGCTTCGTGACGTTCCAGATCGTGTGCCTGGGGTGGGTGTTCTTCAAGGCTGGATCGGATCCGACGGCCTCGATCGGGACCGCGTTCACCATCCTGAAGCGTCTGGCCACGGCATGGGGCCCGGCGCCGCTCGTCACGCCGCTCGTGGTGGGCGCGATCGCGCTGGGGATCGGGATGCAGTACGTGCCGCGGGGGACGGGCGAGCGGGTGCGGGTGGCGCTCTCGCGCATGGGGCCGGTCGCGCAGGGGACGGCGCTGGGGTTGACGCTGTTCGCGATCACGACGCTGGGGCCGCAGGGCGTGGCCCCGTTCATCTACTTCCAGTTCTGATGGCTCGAGGGATCTGAGGACGGCACGAGCGACATGGACCGGCGCGACACCGACCGGCGGGATGGCACGCACGACCGGGGCCAGCACCGCGACGGCGGGCGGAAGTCCCGGACGGGCCTCGCGTCCGGCGTCCCGGGGACGCACCCCGACGCGCCGGAGCCGGGGCAGGGCTTCGTCGTCCCTCCCCCGACGCGAACCGTGTCGCCGGGCGCGACCGAGCACGCTTCGCCGGTCGACCCCGAGCGGGGGTTCGCGGTCCCCGCGCCGGCCCGGCTGGCGACGAGCACGCTGGAGCCGCCGCGGGCACACCGGCACCGCACGCCCGCCCGGCATCCGTTCCTCACCCACCGACACCGCCCCATCGCCGGAACCGGACGGTTCAGCCTCGCGGCCGGCCAGGTGCTGGTCGTCATCTTCGTGTGCTTCCTGGTGTGGACGCTGCTGTCGGCGCACTCGCTGCACAAGGCCTCCGAGGCGGCGCCGGACGGAGCGCGGCGGACCGTCTCGCTCTCCGTGCTCGGTCCGATCGACGAGCTCACGCACGTCCTGTTCATCGACCGTCTGGCCGCCGTGTTCCAGGGACTGGTCGGCCGCGACCCGGACAGGGTCACGCCGGGCGGCCTCGCCGACGCCCCGGGCGGGCCCGCGCCGCCTCCGCCCTCGCCGCTGCCGACACATCACCCAGGGCCCCACGACACCGGCGTGCCGCACGGGAGGGGAAACAGCAACGGCAACGGGCATCACCACCCCAGCCCGCACCCCACGCACACCGGGCACGGCGGCTCCACGCTCGCACCGCTCCGCGTGCCCACCGCGGCCAAGCCGCTCCGGGTCCTGGTAGTCGGCGACAGCTTCTCGCAGGACGTCGAGCTCGGTCTGGCCCCCGCGACCGACTCGACGTTCTTCCGGATCATCGAGAAGGGCATCCAGTCGACCGGGCTGTCGCGGCCCGACTACTACCCGTGGCCGAGTGCGCTCGGCACGTTCATGCAGCAATACCACCCGGACATCGTGATCGTGATGCTCGGCGGGAACGACCCGACGACCATCCACACGCTCTCCGGCGGGAGGATCGGCTTCGGCGTCGGTGACCCCCAGTGGCCGCAGACCTATCGCGCCAGGGTCGACCAGATGATGAACCTCGCCTCACAGAACCACACCCACGTCGTCTGGATCGGGATGCCGGTCATGGGGAGCAGCCAGGCCTACAGCAACAACGTCCACTTCCTCGACACGATCTACGAGGCCGAGGCGGCGAAGCACCCGAACGTCCTGTACCTCGACACGTGGCCGCTGTTCGCCAACAAGGACGGGAGGTACTCCGACTACCTGCCGGACAAGCACGGGAACCTCCAGCTCGTGCGAGCGCCGGACAAGATCCACCTCTCGGCCGCCGGAAACAAGATCCTCACGGGGGCGCTGATCCGGGCGATGAAATTCCATGCGGGGTGGCATCTCTCGCCCAAGGCGCTCGGATAGCGCCTGCACACTTTCCGGGAACGACGCCGAACCCCGCTACCATCGCAACCTCATGCCGGGACTCACCGCCGCCGAGCTCGCCGCGCGCGTGGGCGTGACGGCCGGGCACGTCGAGGAGCTCCGCGACGCCGGGGTCCTCGCCGCCGGGGGCGACAAGGGCACCCCCTTCGAGCTGGCGGACACCAACCGGATCGTCATGGCGGATTCGCTGATCGCCTCCGGCATCGCACTCGACGACATCCGGGCGGCCATCGCCGACGGGCGGCTGTCGTTCGGGTTCCTCGGGGACCTCTTCACGGAGCCCGTCGACTACCTGCCCGGGACGACCATGGCCGAGTTCGTGGCGGCGAACGGCGTCCCCATGGAGCTCGTGCGGCATGTGCACGCGCGGTTCGGCCTGCCCCAACCGCAGGACGACGACCCCATCCGGGCCGACGAAGCGCGGTACATGCCTCTCGCGGCCCTCGCGCTGGGAGCGGGGTTCGACGACGCCGCACTCGCGCACTTCTCGCGGGTGATGGGCGAGAACCTGCGGCGGTTGGCCGAGGCACAGGTGCACTTCTACACGACGTCCATCGTCGGCGGGATGATCGACGCGGGAGTCCCCCCGCTGAAGGCATGGGAGCTCTCGACGGTGCCGGGCAAGGAGATGCGGCCGCTGTTCCGGGAGCTCCTGCTGTGGGTGTACGAACGCCACCAGGAGACCTCCATCCTCGAGGACGTCATCACCCACATGGAGAACGTCCTCCGTGGCGAGGCCCCCGCCCGGGGGCGCGTGCGCGACCAGGCCATCGCGTTCCTCGACCTCTCGGGGTTCACCCGGCTCACGGAGGAACGCGGCGACGAGGCCGCGGCCGAGCTGGCGGCGACGCTGGCCGATCTCGTGCAGGACGCGTCCCGCCTCCACGGCGGGCGGCCGGTGAAGCTGCTCGGTGACGGCGTGATGTTCCACTTCCCGGGGGCCGCGCCGGCCGTCGAGTGCGCGCTGGAGCTGGTCGAACGGGCCCCCGGCGAGGGGCTCCCCCCGGCGCACGTCGGGGTGAGCGTGGGGCCTGTGGTGGTCCGGGACGGCGACTACTTCGGCCGGACGGTGAACGTCGCGTCGCGGGTGGCGGACAAGGCCGGGCCGCACGAGGTGTTCGTGACCGCCGAGGTGGCGGGCGCTGCGGCGGGCGCGGCCCGGTTCACCGAGGTGGGGGCCTTCGAGCTGAAGGGGCTGGCCGTGCCGCTCACCCTGTACCGGGCCGAACGCATCGCCGGGTGAGGGGCCGGCCCCTTCCGGGGGGGTCCGGCTCAATCGCGCCTCCGTCCCGGCCGATCCCATCCACATGGAGCCGCTCGCTCGCGCACCCCGTCCGAGCGTGCTCCGCCGCCCCTCCCGGCCGGGACGCGCGGCGTCCGCCCTGGCGGCGATCGCCCTGGCCGGGGCGCTGATCGTGGCCGGCGGCCGACCGGCCGGCGCCGTGCCGGGGACGATGCTCCCCGGCATCGACGTCTCGCACCACAACGGGACCATCGACTGGGGCGAGGTGAAGGACGCGGGGATGAAGTTCGCGTTCGCCAAGGCGTCGGAGGGGACGACGTTCGTCGATCCCCAGTTCGCGGCGAACCGCGCGGGCGCCGCGGCGCACCATATCGCGTTCGGCGGATACCATTTCGCCCGGCCGGGCGGTTCGACGTCGTCGGGGATCAAGGCGGACGCGAAGGCGGAGGCCGACCACTTCGTCGACACGGTGTCGCCGGCGACCGGGGACCTCCTGCCGGTGCTCGACCTCGAGACCTCGGGCGGCCTGTCGATCGCCGGCCTCCAGGCGTGGACGTGGGGGTTCCTCGACGAGATGGTCGCGCGGATCCACGAGAAACCGATCATCTACTCGGGGAACTACTTCTGGGCCACGTACATGGGCGACACGACCCAGTACGCCGACGCCGGGTACAAGCTGCTGTGGGTCCCGCACTGGACCGACGCGCCGCAGCCCCGCGTCCCGGCGAAGAACTGGGGCGGGCGCGGCTGGACGTTCTGGCAGTACTCCAACTGCGGCCACGTGCCCGGCGTCCAGGGGTGCGCCGACATGGACAGGTTCAATGGCACGAACCTCACCGGCAGCGAGTACGGCGTCCCCCCGGGCAACACCTCGCCGCCCACCGTCACCGGCCGGGCCGAGGAGACCTCGACGCTCGCGGCCTCCCCGGGGTCCTGGAGCGGGACCAGGCCGCTCACGTACACGTACCGGTGGCGTCGGTGCGACTCCGGCGGCGGGTCGTGTGCGTACATCCCGGGCGCCGGGTCGGAGACCTACCGGCTGGGCGCGGCCGACGTCGGCACGCTCGTCTTGGTGGAGGTCTCGGCGACCAACCACATGGGAACCGCCACCGCCCGGAGTGGTCCGACCCGACCCGTGCAGCCGTACGACGTGACACCGCCGTCGGTGCCGGTGTTCACCGCGCCGGCGGCGCCGTACTGGTCCTCGACCGCCCTGCCGGTGGCCTGGTCGTCGACCGACGACCGCAGCGGCGTGGGCTCGTACCACGTCCGCGTCCGGGTCGCGGCCGCCGTCGGGTCGTTCGGCAACTACCGGAATGTGTTCGCGTCGACGCCGGACACACGGACGACGTTCGCCGCTTCGCCTGGCAAGACGTACTGCTTCGTCGCGACGGCCACCGACCGGTGGGGGAACACGTCGGTCTGGTCGGGCGAGCGGTGCGTGACGGTTCCCATCGACGATCGCGCCTTCACCGCCTCGCCGGGCTGGATCGGGCAGCGCGCGAACGGTTTCTTCCAGGGAGCCGCGCTGGCCACGGCGACCCGGGGCGCCTCGCTGCTGCACACCGGGCTCGTGGCCCACCGGATTCGCGTCCTGGCCGAGACGTGCCCCACGTGCGGCCGCGTGCAGGTCATGTGGCACGGCCGCGTCGTTGGGGCGTTCGACCTCGTGACGAGGACGACGCAGCGCCGGCACCTCATGCCCGAGATCGACCTGCCGACCGTGTCGACCGGGTCGCTCCGGATCCGCGCGACGAGCGCCAACCGGCCCGTCGTCATCGACGGGGTCGCGGTGACCCGGCGCTAGATCAGAACCCGGGCTCGCGCTCCTGCAGCCGGTTCGACAGGACGGCCCGTTCGAGCGGCGTGAGGTCCCACACCGCCACGACCGCGTACAGGTCGCCCCCCACGTGCTGCAGCAGCGCCGGGTCCTCCGGCGGGATGAGCTGCCAGTTGACGTCCCACAGGGTGAAGTAGTCGCCGAGCCGCCGGCTGGGGCGGAGCGGCGGCGGGACGCTCGGCACCATGGCTGCCCAGTTCTGCCAGGTCACCTGGCGAGGACGCGGGAACGTGTCCGCCGGGAGCTTCACGCGCCGGCGGGGGTCGCGGTCGGCGGACACCTTGTCCATCCGGAACACCGCCCCGCCGTCCTGCGCCACGCCGTGCGTGTACACCCACTGCGCGTCCGAACGGCAGACCGCGAGGCGCGGGTGCCCGCCCTCGTCGACGCCGGCGGCCCGCATCATCGCCGACAGCGAGATGAGCTGCTGGCCCCGCGACATTGCCCGGTAGCCCTCGCGGAGCAGTTCGTCCTCACCCGAGCCGCCCGCCCGGCGGTGCTCCCGCCAGGCGCGCTTGGCGGCCGATGGGTCCATGGTGATGCGGTGTAGTTCCATCCGTTCCCCCTGGCTCGTGCCGGTCGAACGGGGGTCCCCCGTCCACCGGAGTCTCACCCGCCGCGCGGGGGATTGCCAATCGGGCTTTGGCCTTAGAACCTCCGACGGAGGTGAGGACGTCAGCGGGAGCTGCGGCGCGAGCGGCCGCGCCGTTCGTAGTGCATCCGCTTGCGCGTCGCCGCGTCGTAGGCACCGGCCGCCATCATCGGCCGCACGGTCTCCATCCCTTCGGCCTGCTCCAGCAGGTCGGCGGCCCGGGCGCTGGCCGGCGCGGCCCGCCGGAGATCGCCGGCGGCGTCGGTGAGCAGCCGGCGCGCCTCGTCGAACCGGCCGTCGTCCGCCAGGCGCATCGCGGCCCCCTGGGCCCGGGCCGCCTTCAGGACCAGGACCTCCTCGACGACCTCGGCGTCCGGGCCGGCCGCGGCGGCCTCGTCGGCCGATACCGCGTTCACCAGGACCGGGACGGTGAGCTCGTGGAGCCCGACGTGATCGCCCACGGTCGTGTACCTGACGACGAGGTCGGCCACCTTGGCGACGCCCAGGCCCGCCAGGTTCGGGATCCTGAGGGTGAACACCACCCGACGGATCTCGTCGGCGAACGCATCACCCAGCTGGATCACCACGCCGCCGGCGATGGGGACGCTCGGATGGTCGTTCAGCACGCCGAGCATCTCCACCGCGCCACCCGGGCGGATCTCGACGCCGACGTTCTGCGCCACCAGCGTGAGCAGCCCCTCGAACTCCTCCGTGAAGATGCCCGGCGCCTCGTCGGTCGTGGCGGCGTAGTAGCCGCGCCCCCGCCCCGCGTCGGCCATGCCGGTCATGAGCTCCTCGTCGAACCCGTCTCCGAACCCGATCGTCGTGGTCCCCACGCCGTTGGTCGCGGCCGAGCCGGCCAGCCGCGCCAGCTCCCCGCGGTCGACGATGCCGACGTTGGCCTGGCCGTCCGAGAGCAGCAGGATCCGCGACGGACCGTCGCCGGGCGCCCGCCGGAGCTGTTCCAGGCCCATCAGCCAGCCACCGGAGAGGTTGGTCGAACCGCCGGCCCCGATGCCCGCCACCGCGTGCAGGGCGGCCTGCCGGTCGGCCGGGCCGAACGGCACCACCAGCCGCACGCCGTCGTCGTAGGCCACCACCGCGAGGCGGTCGGTGGGCGCGAGCCTGCGGATGAGGAACGCGGCGCACTCCTTCGCCACGTCGAGCTTGGGGCCGGCCATCGACCCCGAGCGGTCGATCACCACCGCCAGGGAGAGCGGCGGCCTGGTCGCGCCCCCGGGTGCCGAGGGAGCGGTGAGCTCGAGCATGGCGTTCACCTCGTGCTCGGTCTCGACGGCCAGGAGCTCGTGCTCGAGTCGGATCGAAGCCTTCATCGATCGAACCTCCTTCTGCTGTGTGCGTGAAGATTATGCTATACACGTAGATACGTCAACCCACGGCCTCGTGATGCTAGGCTCTTGCATCATGACAGAGCCCACCGACACCGAACCCGGCGCGATCTCGGGGTCGGACGACCCCCGGTACTACGAGGCGCTCGGCCGGGCGATTCGGGTGCTCCGGACCGAGCGCGGCCTCGAGCGGAAGGACCTCGCCGGGGCGGCCGGCCTCTCCTACCCGTACCTGTCCGAGATCGAGACCGGCCGGAAGCGGCCCTCGTCGAAGGCGCTGTTCGTCATCGCCGAGGCTCTGGGGGTCCGTCCGTCCGAGGTCCTGGCTTTGGGCGACCGCTACGGCGGCCGGACCGCGCCCGCTCGGCCCGCCACCGCGACGGTCGTGGAGCCGCCCGGCCCGGGCGCGGTGCCGGCCGCCGCGCCCCCGCCCCCGCCGGCGGCCTCGGTCCCGCCCGCCGGTCGGATGGCCGGTTCCACCGGCGGGTGGCGGTGGTTCGAACGAACCCCCTCCCGGCCGGCGACCGCGGTGGGCGCGGCGGGGAAGGGGCCTCCGGGCGACGAGGCCGACGATCGGGATCGGGTCCGGCTGATGGACCAGCTCGCCGAGACGGCCGCCGGGCTCTCCGACGAGGACCTCGCGGCGCTGCTCGACCTGGCCCGCCGGCTCTCACGCTGAGATCGCGCCCACCATCCCCGGATCCGAACGGTAGGCTCGAAGCGTGCAGCTCGCCCGAACCCGCGCCGTCACGTTCCCGGCGCTGCTCGGACTCGCGCTCGCCTGGTCGATCCAGCCTGCGGCGAACGCGAGCGCCGCCCACGCGTCGGTCGGGACGACCAGGGTGGCGCTCGTATCGGTCGGAACGACCAGGGCCCCACGAGCGATCCCGGCACCGGCACGTCCCGGTTCGAAGCCCGGTTCGGTGAGCATCTCGTTCGTCGGGGACACGATCCTCGGCGACACGCCGGACCTGCCGCCCGACCCCGCGCACTACCTCGACAACGTGCAGGCGGCGCTCGGCCACGCGCAGATCGTGTTCGGAAACCTCGAGGGCACGCTGACGACCGCCACGACGTCGAAGTGCGGCTCGGGCCCCTCGCCGAACTGCTTCGACTTCAAGAACCCGCCCGCGTACGCCGGGGTGTTCAAAGGCGACGGGTTCGAGGTCCTGAACAGCGCGAACAACCACTCCCACGACTTCGGGTCGCAGGGCGTCGCACAGACGTCCGCGGCACTGAAGGCCCACGGGATCGCGCAGACCGGGCTCCCTGGGCAGATCGCCGTCGTCGACGCTGGCGACACGAAGGTGGCGTTCGTCGGCTTCGCGCCGTACCGGGTGACGAACTACCTGCTCGACTTCGCCACGGCCAGGACGCTCATCCACAAGGCCGACGACGAGGCCGACGTCGTCGTCGTGTACATGCATGCCGGCGCGGAGGGCGCGGGCGCGACCCACGTCACCGGTCACGAGGAGCACGCCTACGGCGAGGATCGCGGGAACCCGAGGCGCTTCGCCCACTTCGCGGTGGCGAACGGCGCCGACCTCGTGCTCGCGAGCGGTCCCCACGTGCTGCGCGGGATGGAGTTCTACGGGCACCGCCTGATCGCGTACTCGCTCGGCGACTTCGCGTCGTGGCACAACTTCGGGACTGCGGGGATCGTCGGGCTGTCCGGCATCCTCCAGCTCACGGTCGGACCGAAGGGCTGGTTCACCTCCGGACACCTGGTGTCGGTCAAGTTGAGCGGCACCGGCCGGCCGCTGCACGACTACTCGCGGCAGTCGGTCGAGCTGGTGCGCACACTGTCGAACGAGGACTTCGGCCCGCATGCCGCCCGCTTCGCAGACGACGGAACGATCACCCCGCCGGCCTGACGCCTACTCGTGGTCGGGGTGGAAGTACACCCCGACGACGTTGCCGGCGGGGTCGCCCAGGGCGCCGGTCAGCATGTGGTCGTCCACGGCGTTCGGCCCGTAGACGCGCCGGCCGCCGAGCGACTCCGCCTTCGCCAGCACCGCCTCGACGTCGGGGACCTTGACGTACACGGTCGCCCACTGCGCCTCGTCGCCCGACCCCAGTCCTCCGCCGACCTCGCCCGCCCCCGACACCAGCGCGTAGCCCGGGAAGCCCGCATTGTCGATCGTCCAGCCGAAGAGCCCCGTGTAGAACTCCTGCGTCGACGACGCCTCGGATCCCAGCACCTCGAACCAATCCACCGGTGAGCCCCCGCCTGCCGACGGTCCGGGCCGGTCGGCTCCCGGTTCTGCCGCCTTCATGATCCCGACGTGCAGCCCGTCCGGGTCGACGAACCGCGCGTACGTGACCATCGGCGTCTCCGTGACCGGAACGGCGACCCGGGCCCCCATCCCGGTCGCCCGGTCGAGCAGCGCCTGCGGGTCGGCGTGCTCGACGTAGAAGGTCACGAACGCCTCGCCCTCGCCGACCTTCCCCACGCCGCCGTTGATCCCGCCGCCGCCGTTCGTGTCGACCAGGAAGTAGTCGGCGCCCGGGATCTCCCGGGTCGTCCACCCGAACAGCTCCTCGTAGAAC
This sequence comes from uncultured Actinomycetes bacterium, assembly GCA_963772375.1. Taxonomy (GTDB): domain Bacteria; phylum Actinomycetota; class UBA4738; order UBA4738; family JACQTL01; genus DATBHM01. The sequence goes on along the minus strand of CAVYXG010000005.1, from coordinate 1,293,821 downwards.
CTCGCGAGCCCGGCCGCGTCCGGCCCGGCCATCTCGAAGTACACCACCCGGTTCCCCATCGCAGTTCCTCCTCGTCCACATGACCGTACGACGAACCCCGGGGTGCGGGTTCGCTCACGGCGGGCCGGCGTTCAGATCGGCGACACGAGGAGGCTCTGCGCCCCCGCGCCGAACCGGCCGCGTTGGTCCCAGACCACGCTCTGCGAGAACCCGATCCCGTTCCGCCCCAGCCGGCTGGTCGCGTCGAGGCAGACCCACTCGCCCTCCGGCATCCGCGCGAGGTGCACGGACAGGTCGAGGTTGACGAACAGGAATCGCCCGAAGTCGAGCTCCCAGCTGATGCCGTTGGCCGAATCCGCCGCCGCGAGGACGCGGGCGAGGGGCGAGGGCGGCTCGTTCGGCAGGAGAGGCACGCGCATCCGCATCCACACGGCGGCCGGGCCGGGTTCGATCCAGTTCCCACCGGCGTGCCGCCACTCCATCGAGTCGAAGTAGTTCGGACGCCACGGCATCGGGAAGCCCTGCACCTCCGGGCAGTCGAGCGGACCTCGCAGCGGCGGGGGTTCGAGGTTGACGTCGCCCTCGAGCCCCTCCTGCGGACGGATCCGCCACGCGGACGCCCGCGCCACCTCCGCATCGCCGTCGGCCAGGACGGCCTCGGCCATCTGCACCCGTTTCCCCGGCCGGACGACCCCGGTGGTCACCGTGAGCGGCCGAAGCGGCACCGGCCGGAGGATCTCCATGGCGAACTTCGACACCACCAAACCGTCGCGCGGCTCCAGCAGCTCGATCGCCCGGCCGAGCAGCGCCGCCGGCGGGCCCGCGTGCGCCGCATCGGCGCTCCACGGACCCCTGGCGAGCTCGGTCGGGACGAAGCGGTCGCCGTCGGGAACGAAGAAGGAGTCGTCCATCGCGCCGACAGGCTAGCGGGGCACGCCCTCCCGGAACCGACCCGCGGAACGGCGGTGCGGAGGCGGGGCTCAGCTCGGCATGGGGAACGGCGCTGCTCAGGCCGGGCTCAGCTCGGCATGGGTGGCGGCGCCGGCGGACCGGGCATCGCCAGGGCCCCCATGCCAGTCATCGCGCCCGGCTCGTCGTCCCCGAGCGCTAGGGCGCTCAGCTCGGACGCCGCCGTCACGAAGTCGCGCTCCGGAGGCTGCGGGTCGCCGGGTTCGTGGTGGACGCCGACGCCCTCCTCCAGCACCTGCAGCTGCTCGGGATCGGTTGGCGGCGACCAGGCCGGCGCGTCGAGGGGGAACGCGATCCGGAAGGCCGCTCCCCCGCCGGGCACGTCGTCGACCCAGACGGTCCCCCGCAGCGCGGCGACCACGCCGCGCACGATGGACAGGCCCGCGCCGGCGCGGGGACCCTGCGGCGCCCCCGCCGGCGGCAGCCCCGCGAACACCGCCTGCCGCCGTTCGGGCGGGACGCCCGGCCCCCGGTCCTCGACCGACATGATCACGCGCTCGCCGTCGCGTTCGACCCGGACGGTCACCGGCGGCGCGCCGTGGCGGTACGCGTTGTCCACGAGGTTCATGAGCACCGGCTGGACGATCTCCTCGTCCCCCAGCACCACGCAGTCGTCCTCGGCGACCACGCTCACCGGGCGGTTCCGGCGTTCCAACTCGGCCGCCACGGCCCGGGCCAGGATGCCGATGTCGACGTGGTCGTCGCCGACCGTCGCGCCCCGGTTCCCGTGCCGGCCCTGCCGGCCGAGGCGGTCCACCAGTCGCAGCAGCCGCGTCCCCTCCCGGTCCATCAAGCCCAGCACCTCGCCCCGCTGCTGCGGAGTGAGCGCCAGCTCCCGCAGGTTCTCGACGCTCCCGACCATGGCTCGAAGCGGCGGCGCGAGCTCGTTGACCATCGCCGAGACGAAGTCGGCCTTGAGCCGGTACACCTCGAGCAGCTCGCCCACGCGGGCGCGTTCCCGCTGGTACATCTGCGCGTTCGCCACCTGCGGGGCGACGTGCTCCGCGAACACCCGCAGCGAGGTCAGGTCGGATTCGGCGAACGAACGCCCCCGGGGCGCGTCCAGCCGGATCACACCGACCAGCTCCTCCCCGTTCATCATGGGCGCGCACATCGTGTCGCCCGACGAGTCGGCGTCGAACCCGTTCGGCACCGACGGCCGTCGGGGGGCCGGGATGAGGACGGACTCCCGCTTGACGGCCACCCGCCCTTCGACGCGTTCGTTGAACGGCACGGCGGCGCCGACCCGGCCGATGCCGCGGGCGGCCACGCACCTGAGCATCCCCGGGCGGTCCACCAGCATCACGGCGCCGTCCTGCGCCTCCAACAGGTCGATGCCGCTCTCGAGGATCAGGTCGATGGTCCGTTCCACGTCGAGCATGGCCCCGATGGCCCGGCCGGCCGTGGTGAGCGCGGTGTCCTCCTCGATCCGCCGGGTGAGCGCCTCGATCGTGACCCGCTCGTCCGTGATGAGGCCGGAGAGCTTGCGGAGATGGATCTCCTTCTCCATCACGTACGCGCCGAACCCCAACGCCAGCAGCACCATCGCCGCCCGGAGCACCGGGGCGGACAGGAGCGACGACGAATCGGCCGGGCGGGGCCACGCGGAGAGCACGACGACGCCGGCGCAGACCGCCGTGAGCATCGCGAGGACGATCCCCCACAGCTCGAGCCGCCGGCGCTCGACCTCGCGCATCGAGATGTTCCCGCGGTCGCCGAGGCCGGACCGGCGGGCCTCTCGCCGGATGGGCTCCGTGATGTTCGCGATCATGCTCATGGGGTCGTCACCCCTGATATCGGCGAACGCCAGCGAGAATCCGCATCGCCCGAACGGGGGAACCTGAGTCACCCGCGCCCGGGACGCTCGGCCTCATCTGGGGACGCCTTTGACCTCGCCCGGCTCGGCCGACGCCGGCCGGGCCGTCAGGGCGCGAGGCGGGCGACCGTCCAGGCTCCGGTGCGGTCCCGGACGAAGCGGAACCGGTCGTGCAACCGGTGGTCGCGCCCCTGCCAGAACTCCCACACGTCGGGGACCAGCCGGTAGCCGCCCCACGTCGCCGGGCGGGGGACCTCGTCGCCCGGGTATCGCTGGTCGAGCTCGGCGAACGCCCGCTCCAGCGTCTCCCGGTCGGGGATCGGCCGGCTCTGATCCGACGCGGCCGCCGCCAGCCGGGCCTCGCGGGGACGGGCGTTCCAGATGGCGTCCGATTCCGCCTCCGTGCAGCGTTCGACCCGCCCCTCCACACGGACCGCCCGGTGCAGTATCACCCAGTGGAACGTCGCGGCGGCACGCGGGTTGTCGTCGAGCTCCCGGCCCTTGCGGCTGTCGAAGTTCGTCGCGAACATCAGTCCGCGCTCGTCGATTGACTTCATCAGCACCATGCGAACGCTGGGCACAGCCTCCGGGGTCGCCGTGGCGAGCGCCATCGCGTCGGGCAGTCGCTCCCCTTCGTGGTCCCGCGCCTCGCCGAACCACGCTCGGAACCGCTCGACGGGGTCCGCGGTGCCGTCGCGCTCGTGAAATCCCTCCATGAGGGCCAGACTATCGAGGCGGGTCGCCCGACCGCCCGGCGGGAAACGTCGAGCGACATCGGCGCAGCGGACAGGAGGCTGACATGGACTTGGCGGCAGTGGGACGGGTGGGATTGACCGGCGTGAAGGGCAAGGCGGGCCGCGGCGTGGCGCACGCGGTCGCCAGCCGGACGAACGTCGACGAGGAGCTGCTCGCGGCCATCCTCGGTGGCGCGTTCCTGGCGCTGTGGGCCTTCACGGCCGTGAAGACGATTCGCGCCCTCGTCGCCGCGGCGAGGAGCGCCGACCAGCCGGACCTGGCCGCCGACTGAACGGCGGTCGTCCACGCCGGCCCTGTTCCGCCGCAACACCGACGTGAGACAGTTCTCCGCCGATGGAAGACGCCGAGCGAGCTCGACTGCGGGAGGACATGCCCTGGCGGGCCTGGGGCCCGTACCTCGCCGAACGCCAGTGGGGCACCGTCCGCGAGGACTACTCGGCGACCGGGGAGGCGTGGGAGTATCTCCCACACGACCACGCCCGGTCGCGGGCCTACCGGTGGGGCGAGGACGGGCTCGGCGGGATCTGCGACCTCCAGCAGACCCTGTGCTTCGCGTTCGCCTTCTGGAATGGGGTCGACCCGATCCTCAAGGAGCGGATCTTCGGCCTGACCAACGCCCAGGGAAACCACGGCGAGGACGCCAAGGAATACTGGTGGTTCCTCGACTCGACCCCGACCCACTCGTGGATGCGGTGGCGGTACGTGTACCCGCAGGCGGAGTTCCCCTACGCCCGACTCGTCGAGGAGAACGCCGCCCGGGGCGTCGAGCACGACGAGTTCGACCTCCTCGACAGCGGCGTCTTCGACGACGACCGGTACTGGGACGTCACCGCCGACTACGCGAAGGCGACACCGGATGACCTGTGCATCCGCCTACGCGTGCGGAACGCCGGCCCCGAGAAGGCCACGCTCCACGTGCTGCCGACGATCTGGTTCCGCAACCGGTGGTGGTGGAACGAGGGCGTGACCAGGCCGGACATCCGCCTCGACGACGGGACGCTGGTCGCGATGCACCGACTGCTCGGCGAACGGCGCCTCGCCGGGAGCGACTCGCCCGAGCCCCTGTTTTGCGAGAACGAGACCAACGTCGAGCGGCTGTACGGCGAGCCCAACCGCAACACGTCCCCCTACCCCAAGGACGGGATCAACGACCACGTCGTGGGCGGCGCGCCCACGGTGAACCTGGCGCACCGCGGCACGAAGGCCGCCCTCCACTACGTGCTCACGGTGCCTGCCGGCGAGACGCGCGAGATCCGGCTGCGGTTCTCCGGCCCGGACTCGACCGGCGACCTCGGGCTGGAGTTCGAACGCGTCCACGACCAGCGCGCCCGGGAGGCCGACGAGTTCTACGCCTCGCTCACCGAGATGGCCACCGACGAGGAGGCCATGATCATGCGGCAGGCGTTCGCCGGCCTCCTGTGGTCGAAGCAGTTCTACTTCTACGACGTGAACAGGTGGCTGGACGGCGACCCCACGCAGCCTCCGCCGCCGCCCCAGCGCCGCGACGGCCGCAACGCCGACTGGCGGCACCTCAACAACTTCGACGTGATGTCCATGCCGGACACGTGGGAGTACCCGTGGTACGCGGCCTGGGACCTGGCGTTCCACTGCATCGCGCTCGCGCACGTCGACCCGGCGTTCGCCAAGCACCAGCTGATGCTGCTGTCGCGGGAGTGGTTCATGCACCCCAACGGCCAGCTGCCCGCCTACGAGTGGGCGTTCGGCGACGTCAACCCGCCGGTGCACGCGTGGGCGGCGCTGCGGGTGTTCGAGATCGACGGGTCGCGCGACATCGAGTTCCTCCAGCGGATCTTCCACAAGCTGACGCTGAACTTCACGTGGTGGATCAACCGCAAGGACGCCGAGGGCAACAACGTGTTCGAGGGCGGATTCCTCGGCCTGGACAACATCGGGCCGTTCGACCGCTCGCAGGAGCTGGCGGGCGACATCCACCTGGAACAGTCCGACGGCACGGCGTGGATGGCGATGTTCTGCCTGAACATGCTCGAGATCTCGCTGGTCCTGGCCGCGCACCAGCCCGCCTACGAGGACATGTGCACGAAGTTCTTCGAGCACTTCACCTACGTCGCCACGGCCATGAACGACCAGGGCCTGTGGAACGCCGAGGACGGGTTCTACTACGACGTGCTGCACCGGCACGACATCTCGGAGGACATCCCGATGCGCGTGCGCTCCATGGTGGGGCTGATCCCGCTGTGCGCGACCACCACGCTGGGGCCGGACACGCTGGCGAAGCTGCCGGAGTTCTCGTCGCGGCTGCAGTGGTTCCTGCGCTACCGCAACGAGTACGCGCGGGTGGTGGCGGTCGACGATCTCGGCAACGACCGCGTCGCGCGGCTGCTGTCGATCGTTTCGCCGGAACGGCTCGTGCAGGTCCTGCAGAAGATGCTCGACCCGAACGAGTTCCTGTCCCCGCACGGCATCCGGTCCGTGTCGCGGTACCACCTCGAGCACCCGTTCGAGCTCGACCTCCACGGGACGGTGGCACGGGTCGGATACGACCCCGGCGTGTCGACGTCGGGCGTGTTCGGCGGGAACTCCAACTGGCGCGGACCCGTGTGGTTCCCGGTGAACTACCTGCTCATCGAGTCGCTGCGGCGGTTCCACCGATACCTGCGGGAGGACTTCACCGTCGAGTACCCGACGGGGTCGGGTCGGCGCTGCACGCTCGGCGAGGTCGCCGACGATCTGGCCGAACGGCTGGTGTCGCTCTTCCTCCGCGACCCCTCGGGCCGGCGGCCGGCGTTCGGGCGGATGCAGAAGTTCCAGACCGACCCGTCGTGGAACGACTCGCTGCTGTTTCACGAGTACTTCCACGGCGACACCGGCGAGGGGCTGGGGGCGATGCACCAGACCGGCTGGACCGCCCTGGTGGGCGACCTGATCCTGCACCTGTCGAACCGCGAGACGGTCTCCGCGACATAGTCGGTCACGGTCGTCCGGTCGTCCCTCCCGGATGGAAGACTGTCGGGTCGTGGGCTCCGTTCGGGTCGCGGTCGTGGGGCACGTCGAGTGGGTGGAGTTCGCCCGGGTTCCGCACGTGCCGGCGGCCGGGGAGATCCTGCATGCGTCGTCGTTCTTCGCGGTTCCCGCGGGCGGCGGGCCGGTCACTGCGGTCCAGCTGCGGAAGCTGGCCGGGGCGTGCACGTTCTTCACCGCGCTCGGCGACGACGAGCTCGGCCATCGGACGCTGCAGGGGCTGCGGGACCTCGGGCTGCGCGTCGAAGCGCGCTTCCGGGACGAACCGCAGCGGCGGGCGTTCACCTACCTCGACGACCGGGGCGAACGCACGATCACCGTCATGGGCGAACGCCTCGGGCCGAGCGGCGGCGATGACCTCCCGTGGGACGAACTGGCCGGCCACGACGCGGTCTACTTCACTGCCGGCGACGCCGGCGCCCTGCGTCGGGCCCGAGCGGCCCGGGTCGTGGTGGCCGCCCTCCGGGCGAAGCGGGTGCTGCTCGAGACGGGCGTCCGGCTCGACGCGGTGATCGGCAGCGCGCGCGACCGGGGCGAGGTCTACGAGCCGGTCCAACCGCCGCCCGACACGGTGGTCATGACCGCGAGCTCGGCCGGGGGGACGTGGTCCACCTCCGACGGTCGCTCCGGTGGATGGGAGCCGGCGCCGGTCCCCGGCTCCGTTGCCGACGCGTACGGGTGCGGGGACTCGTTCGCCGGCGGCCTGACGTACGGACTGGGGGCGGGCATGACGCTCCAGGGTGCGCTCGAGCTCGGCGCGCGATGCGGGGCCATGTGTCTGACCGGCCATGGGCCCTACGAACGCCAACTGACGCTGGCCGGCGAGGGAGCCAGAGCCGCCCACGGGGAGAGCGGCCCGGCCTGACCGGGTGCGGCTGCTACCCTCGCCGCTCATGGCTACCGGTGGTGCATACCCCCTCGAACCCGGTCCAGACGAGATGCGCGACATGGCCGCCAGGGCCTCGGCCGCGCTGATCGACCACATCGCGTCGCTGCCCGACCAGCCTGCCTCCAACTTCGACGGCGTCGGCCAGCTGGTGGCCGCGCTCCGCGAACCTCCCCCCGAGCAGGGGTCGGAGTTCGCCGTGCTCCTCGACCAGATCGGCGAGGCCGCCGTCCGCGGTTTCAACACGGCGGGGCCCGGCTACCTCGCGTACATCCCCGGCGGCGGGCTGTGGTCGGCGGCCGTCGCCGACTTCCTGGCGACCGCGTTCAACCGCTACGTCGGCGTCTGGAACGCCGCGCCGGTGTTCGTCCAGATGGAGTGGCAGGCGATCCGGTGGCTGGCCGACGCGTTCGGCTATCCCGCGGAGTCGAGCGGCATCCTCACCTCCGGCGGCTCGATGTCGAACTTCTCCGCGGTCGTCGCCGCCCGCCGCGCGTTGCTGGGCGACGACCTGGCGGGCGGCGTCGTCTACGTCACCGACCAGACCCATGTCTCGGCGATGAAGGCGGCAGTGCTGGCCGGCCTCCCGCGCGCCAACGTCCGCGCGCTGCCAGCCGACGACCTCCTCCGCATGGACCCCGGCAGCCTCCGTGCGACGGTCGCGGCCGACCGCGCCGCGGGGCTCCGGCCGTTCCTCGTCGTGGCGAGCGCCGGGACGACGAACACGGGCGCCGTGGACCCGATCGCCGCGGTCGCGGACGTCGCCCGCGACGAGGGCCTGTGGCTCCACGTCGATGCGGCGTACGGCGGGTTCTTCCAGCTGACCGACCGCGGCCGCGCGGCATTCGCCGGCGTCGAGCGGGCCGACTCGATCACGCTCGACCCGCACAAGGGGATGTTCCTGCCCTACGGAACCGGCTGCCTGCTGGTGCGGGGGGGCAGACGCCTGCGCGAAGCCCACGACGTGCACGAGGCCGACTACCTCCAGGACCTCGCCGAGAACGAGTCCGCCCCGGACTTCGCCGACCTCTCCCCCGAGCTCTCGCGCGACTTCCGCGGCCTGCGCGTGTGGTTGCCGCTCAAGCTCCACGGACTGACCGCGTTCCGCGAGGCGCTCGACGAGAAGCTCGACCTCACCGGCGTGCTCTACGAGGGCATCCGCGGCGCGCCCGGGATCGAGGTTCCCTGGGAACCCGAGCTCTCGGTCGTGGCGTTCCGCATGGGAACCGAGGCCGGCACCCGGCTTTTGTTGGACCGGATCAACGCCTCGCGTCGGATCTTCCTGTCGAGCACGATGATCGGGGGGCGGATGTTCCTACGCGCGTGCATCGTCAGCCACCGGACCCACCGCGACCGGATCGAAGAGGCGGTCGCGATCATCCGGGGAGCCGCAGCGGACGTGCTGAACGACCAGGCTCCCTCGGGGAACACCTAGCGCGTCGCGTGGTGACGCGTCGCGGCCTCTGCCAGGTCGCGCATGCTCACGACGCCGACGACCCGCCCCCCGTCGACCACGGGGAGATGCCGGAACCCCCCCTCGAACATCCGGTCGAGCGCCTCGCCGATCGTCGCCTCGGGGCCGATGACCTGCGGGTCGGCCGTCATGCGCTCCCGGATGACCGACGAACGCCCCGCATCGGAGGTGCCCGACAGCGCCTTCACGATGTCACGCTCGGTGAAGATGCCGACGAGGCGGTCGCCCTCCATCACCAGGGCCGAGCCGGTTCGGCTCGCGAACATCCCGGTCGCGGCCTGCTGCACGGTGGCCTCGGGGCGAACGACCACCAGATCGGGGTTCATCACGTCACGGACCGTGGTCATGTGCGCCTCCCTTGGAGTGCTCCGAAGCGTACTCCCGTCGCCGGGAGGCTGCCGACGACCGGGGCGCGCGCCGGCCGCGGCGAGAAAGAGTGACAAGAACCGCCGCTCGGCTTGACCGGGAGGCGACCTGCCCCTATCGTCCGTTTCGGAGACCGCTGGGACCTTCGGGTTCCGGCGGTTTCCGCTTTGTGGGGCAGGGTTCCGCCTCGCCCCTCCCGTCCGGAGGTCTCCCCGGTCCCTCCGACGCCTCCTTGTCAAGCTCCGATGTCGGCACCCTCGCCCCTCGCTTCCGCTTCCGTGCCCCTCCTGCTTGCCACGACGAGCGGCGGCGATCTGGACTCCTTCGGGCCGGTTCGGACCGATCTCAGCGGGTAGGAGGAGACGGAGGGCCGTTCGGAAGGAGGCGAGACCATGGCAGTTCGAGCCGAGCAACTCATCGACGAGGACGCGATGCTCGCGCGGTACGTGGAGGCCGCGGAGCGCCGCGACCGCCGGCGCCTGCGCGCCGCCACGGACCCGAACGGAACCACCGACATCCTGCTCGCGCGATACCTGCGCAAGCTGCGCGACGAGCCCCCGCCGGAGGGACCGAACCTCGAGCACCACGACGTCCGTACCTGCCCGTCGTGCGGCAGGCGCGAGGAGTTCCTGACCGAGCGCGGCGGCTGGGCGGAGTGCCCGGCCTGCGGCCGTCTCGCCTGACCGAAGCGTCGATCCCCTCCCCGGGGTTCCGTCGGCTACCCTGATCGGGCGTCGACCCAGGGGAGGAACATGACGGACAGCCCGGTCTCGGAGAGCATCGGCCGCATCGCCTCGACCGCGCACCGGTTCTTCCAGTTCTTCTCCGAGTACGGCCCGATGATCGAGCAGGCCGGGCCGGACCGCTCCGACTTCGTGGCCGGCAACCCGCAGGAACCGGCCATCGACGGCTACGGCGACGCCCTCCGGAACCACAGCGAATCGAAGGACCCGACCTGGTTCGCGTACGCGATGAGCCTGCCCGAGGCGCAGGCCGCGGCGGCCGAGTCGCTGAACGCCGTGCTGGGCAGCGACTACCGCCCCGAGGACATCCTCATGACCAACGCGGCCATGGCAGGGCTCGCCGTGACGCTCCGCGCCGTGTGTGACCCGGGCGACGAGGTCATCATCATCTGCCCGCCGCACTTCCTCTACGAGCCGATCATCATGGGGACCGGCGCCCGGGCGGTTCGGGTCATGATGCGCGAGGACGACTTCGACCTCGACATCGACGCAATCGCCTCGGCCATCACGGGGCGCACCCGCGCCATCATCGTGAACTCCCCCCACAACCCGACCGGCCGCATCTACCCGCCTGCGACCCTGCGCGATCTGGCCGCCGCGCTGACGGCCGCCTCCGCCAGAAACGGGCGCACGGTCTACCTCCTGTCGGACGAGGCCTACCAGCGGATCGTGTTCGACGGGAACCGGTTCGAGAGCCCGGCGATGTTCTACGCACCGTCGTTCCTCGTCTACACCTACGGCAAGACGCTGCTGACGCCGGGTCAGCGGCTCGGCTACGTCGCGATCCGCCGGGACGCGCCCCACCGCGAGGACCTGATCCAGGCCATCACGGTCGCCCAGCTGGTGAACGGCTGGATGTGGCCGAACGCCCTCCTCCAGCACGCCACCCGCGAGCTCGAGGGGCTGTTGGTCGACGTCGCCCGTCTTCAGGACCGCCGCGACCGCACCGTGGCCGGGCTGCGCGAGGCCGGATACTCGGTGCACGTCCCGGAGGCGACCTTCTACCTGCTGCCCCGGTCGCCGATCTCCGACGACGAGAAGTTCGTCAGGATGCTCGCCGAACGCGAGGTGTTCACCATGCCGGGCTCGCTGCTCGAGGCGCCGGGGTACTTCCGCATCTCGCTGACGGGGTCGGATGCGATGATCGACCGCGCGCTGCCGGTCCTCGCGCAGGTGTTCGCCGAGGTCGGGCCGTCCTGAGCGACGTGTCAACCGCCCGGCCGCTGTCGCCGCTGTCGCCATGAGGACGAGCCTGCTGCTCGACACGTCGAGCCTGATGTACCGGGCGTTCTTCTCGGTGCCGGCGACGATCGTGGGCCGCGACCGTCGCCCGGTGAACGCCGTTCACGGCTATCTCGACATGACCGCGCGGCTGATCGACCGATTCGGGCCCGACGACTGCGTGCACGTGTTCGACAACGACTGGCGGCCGGCGTGGCGCGTCGACCAGTACGCCGGCTACAAGGCGCAGCGGCAGCCCGACCCCGAGGGGCTCCCGGAGCAGTTCGATCTCCTGCGCTCGGTGCTGGACGCGGGCGGGTGGCCGCACGCCGAGGCCGCCGGATGGGAGGCGGAGGACGCGATCGGCGCGCTGACCGCCTTGGGCGGGCACGGCGACCGGTTCGAGATCGTGACCGGGGACCGCGACCTCCTGCAGCTGGTCCGGGACCCGGTCGTTCGGGTGCTGTTCACGCTGCGTGGCGTGTCGGAGCTGCGGGAGTTCGACGAGGCGGAGGTGATGGCGCGGTACGGCGTGCCGGCGTCGCGGTACGCGGACTTCGCGATCCTGCGGGGCGACCCGTCGGACGGGCTCCCGGGGGTGCGGGGGGTCGGCGAGAAGACCGCCCGGGCGCTGACGAACGGCTACCGCGACCTCGACCACCTGTTGGCGGAGGCCGGGGCGGAACGGCGGTCGCCGGGACCATTGCAGGGGGCCGGGCGGCTGGTGGCGACGCTCCGCGACTCCGGGGGCTACCTGGCTGCGATGCGGCGGATCGTTCCGATCAGGACCGACGTGGACGTCTCGGTGACGCGTGCGCCGGCTGATCCGGAACGGCTGGACGCGCTCGCGCGGGAGCACCGGGTGGTCGGGCCGGTGGAACGGTTGCAGCGGGCGGCGGGTGGATCGCACGGGGGGGAGCGCGCGTAGCCCGAGCCCGCTGGGTCGGAGCCAGGCGGCTCGGGGCGCGAACGTTCCGCCTTGAGCGAGCCGAACTGGTGATGGATTCCAGGGAGGGCGACCGATCGGAAGATGACTCGTTCGTGCCATTGCTTGGATCGAACATAAGTTCGATACTGGCATGGTCATGTCCACACTTCGATCCGGCCTCGAGGAGTACCGCTCCGCCGATCTAGGACCTGCAGTTCACGGGGATCTAGGAGCGTGCTCGGACGCCACGATCGAGGCGGACGTCATCGAGATCAAGACGGCGATCCGGGCACTCGAGGCCGAGGGTGCCCGGCGGATCGCCGAGCTCGAACGCCGACGGTCGTTCGAACGCGACGGCCATCTCTCGATCACGTCGTGGGTGGAGTCGCGGTTCGGGGAGACGTGGTCGCAGGCGGCCCGTGACATCCGGCTCGCTCGGGGGCTGGGCAAGCTGCCGGATGTTCAGGCGGCGCTCGCCGACGGCGAGGTGGCCACGTGGGCGGCGCTGACGCTGGTCGACGCCCGGGATTCGAATCCGGAGGCGTTCGCTCGATCGGCGGATGCGCTGCTGACGGCGGCGCGAACGATGCCGGCGCGCGGGCTCCGGCTGACGGTGGAGCACTGGAAGTCGGAGACGGATCGCGAGCGGGTCGTGCGGGAGGACTCCGAGCGGTTCGAGCGGCGAGGGTTGCATGCGACGCCGACCGTCGACGGCATGGTGCGGGTGGACGGCAACCTCGATCCGGAGACGGGAGGAGCGTTCCTGGCGGCTCTGCGATCAGTCACCGATGCCTGGGCGCGGTCGGTGGACGACGTCCGGTCCCCGGCCCAGCGCCGCGCGGATGCGCTCGGCGAGATCAGCCGGCGGTGGTTGGACGACTCGGCCCGTCCCTCGGTGGCCGGGGAACGACCGCACATCACCGTGGTCGTCGACCTCGAATCGCTGGAGGGCGGATCCGGGTCGGGCGAAACGCCCCCGGCGTCGCTCCCCTCCGCGCCGACCGCAGAGGGGATCCGTCTGCCGGTCGCCACGGTCAGGAGGCTGGCCTGCGATGCGTCGGTGTCCCGCGTCGTGATGTCCGGTCGATCGGAGCCCCTCGACGTCGGGCGGACGACCAGGGTGATCTCGCCGGCGCTTCGGCGCGTCCTTGCGGTTCGCGACGGTGGGTGCGCATTCCCGACCTGCGACCGCCCGGTCGGCTGGTGCGACGCCCATCACATCCGGCACTGGGCGGACGGCGGTGAAACCAAGCCGTCGAATCTCGTCCTGCTGTGCCGGCGACACCACGCGATGACGCACGATGGGTTCCGGATCGAGATCGTCGAGGGGCTGCCGACCTTCAGGCGGCCGGACGGAACCCTGATCACGGCCCGAGCCGGACCCCGCGCCGGACCGCAGCGAGCGGCCCCGGAAGTCGCCGTCGGAACGGCCTGAAACCTGCGTTCCGCGCCCGAAGTCGCGCGGGGGCGGGCTGGGCTCGGCGTGCCTCAGCCCGAGCTCTCGGCCGCGTCCTCCTCGTCGGCCTGGGCGTTCACCGTATCCTCGCTGGCGCGGCGTTCCACCTCGAGTTGCTCGGCGTCGGCGGTGGCGAGCGGCGCCGCGGTCACCTCGTGCCCGCAGCTGTACGTCTCGATGATCGGCGATTCCGGCCGCTGGAGGCGTTCGGAGTCCTCGGGACCGAGGTGCTGCAACACACCCTTCCCGCAGACCGGGCAGCGCGATTCGTTCGCTTGGGACATCCGTGCAACCCTACCCGCGCACGCAGCGCCGAACCGACGAGGAAGAAGTGACGAGAGACGACCTCCGGCTTGACCGCTCCGAAAGCGTCCCCTATGGTTCGCGACGGAGACCGCTGGGACCTTCGGGTTCCGGCGGTTTCCGCTTGTTGCGGCGGATTCCAGCGCCCCAACCAGCCCAGGGGGTGCCTGTGATCAGGCCTCCGCGGCCAGTTCGCGCCGCAGCGCCGGCAGCGGGAGCGAGCCGAGCTCCAGGACCCGGTCGTGGAAGTCCCGAAGCGAGAACGAGTCGCCGAGCCGGTGCCTTGCCTCGGCCCGATACCGTTCGATCTCGCGCTGGCCGATCTTGTACGAGAGCGCCTGGGCCGGCCACGCGATGTAGCGATCGATCTCGATCTCGGCGTTCAGGCGCGGCCCGCCCGTGGCCCGGTCGAGGTAGTCGATCGCCCGCTGCCGGTCCCAACCCAGGGCGTGGATCCCCGAGTCGGTGACCAGCCGCGCGGCCCGCCACGCCTGCGCTTCGAGCATCCCGATGCGCTCGAACTCGTCCGCGTACAGCCCGAGCTCGTCCGCCAGGCGCTCCGAGTACAACCCCCACCCCTCTGAGAATGCGCTCCCCACGAGCAGCCCCCCGAATCGGCGGAGGAGCGGGCGTTCGGTGTGCTCCTGCTCGATCGAGATCTGGAAGTGGTGCCCGGGGTTCGCCTCGTGGAACGCCACCGCGGCGAGCATGTGGACCTTCACGTCCGTATGGCCCACGGTGTTCACGTAGAAGATCCCCTGTCGCGACCCGTCGCCGGAACCCGGCTGGTAGTACGCGAAGGGGGTGTCCTTCTCTCGGAATTCCTCGACGGGGCGGACCTCGCACTTGCCGACGGGGAGACGGCCGAACGCCGGCATGGCCCCGTCCCATCCCCGACGAACACTGTCCTCGGCCAGCCGTACGATCTCCTCGCGGCTCGACGGCCGGTCGTCCTCGGCGTGCGACGCGAGTGCCTCCTCCACCGAGCCGAATCCCAGCCCCTTCGCGATCTGAGCCTTCTGGCGTTCGATCGCGTCCATCTCCTCGAGGCCGACCCCGTGGACCTCCTCCGCCGGGATGTCGATCGTGGTGAACGACTTGATCTCGACCGCATACCGCTCGGCGCCGTCGGGGAGGTCGCCGAGCCCGACGGACTCCCGGGCCCGTTCGCGGTACGAGCGGAGCATGTCGAGGAACCCACGGTAGGCGGGATGGACCACGTCGCGAATCGTGTCCACCACGCGCACGCGCTGGGTCTCGTCGGCGACGGGCGCGACTGCCGGCGATGCCTCCGCCGGGATCCGGAGGAGGCGCTCGATCTGCCCGATCGTCCGGTCGACCACGAGGCGCGGCTGGGTGATGCCCTCGTTGCCGGCAGCCGCCGCTCCCGCCTGGATCCCTTCGAGGAACGCCGGGACGCTCCGGAGCCGTTGCACGTAGCGGTCGACGCGATCGGGGGTGTCGGCGCGCTGGAGGGAGCCGAGCTGCACCAACAGGGTGCCCGGACCGAGGAGGTGGGTCACACCGGCCAGGCGGTCGGTCCGGAGGCGGATCGCCTCGAGGGAACGGTCGACCACTGCATCGAGCACGTCGAGCGTGGTGCGGTCGGTCTCATCGAGTTGGGAGCGGTCGATGGCGGCCGCCTGCGACCGCGCCGATTCGTTCACCTCGCGGGAGCGCGCGATGCCGTCCTCGGTCGTGTCGGGGAGGCGGTCGTCGAATCGGTCGTCGCCGACCTGGGTGGAGAGGATCGGTTCGAGGGAGAGCAGGTCGTCCCAGTACCGTGCCGCGAGCGCTCGGGCAGCGTGAGTGGGAGTGGTGCCGTCGGACATGGCCAACAGGCTACGACAGGGCGGGCGCCAATCCATTCCCTTCCGCGGTCGGGAACCTGATCGGACTTGCCCGTGTACCAGGCATGAGGCTCGCGGCGAGGAGGTGCAGGATGCGCAGGTGGATCGGACGACTATCGGCGACCCGGGTGCTCGCCCTCGCGGCGATCGCGGTGCTCGCGCTGGCGGTCCCCGCACAGGCGAAGGGCGAGGCGACGGCCGTCACGATCACGAACCCGGGCGATCACGCCCCTGGGGTCGGCGGCGGGAGCGGCGGCGGCGGGAGCGGAATCGGGGGGGACGGTGGGACGGATTCCGGTGGCGCCGCGACCGTCCTCTCGGCCCCGATCCACATCGCCGGGCCGTCCGTGACGACATGGCTGGAGGACACGGGCGCCCTGCAGGGCGTCCGCCAGCACCATCCCCCGGCGAACGAGCTGGGACCGGCGCTCGAGGTCAGCCTCCGGTACAGCTGCGGACCCGGGCACAGCACGATCTCCCAGCGCCTGTTTCCGTACGCGAAGGGCGGACCGATGATCCAGACGCCGCCCGGGCAGGCGTTCTGCGACTCGATGCAGCTGGCTCCCGTCTGGTGGCACCTCGATTCGGCGACGGTCGGCATGCTACGAGCACACGGGCTTCCGGCTGCCCGGCCGGCGAAGACCCGCGCCGCCGGTCCGGGTGGGGCCGCGCGAGCGCAGTCGGCGGCGAGCGCCGGCACCCGGCCGGTCACGGACGCGGAATCTGCGACCCACGAGGCTCCCGGCACCCGAACCCCGGCGGTGGGCTCGTCGGCCGGGCTGCCGGTCAGTCTCGCGATCGGGACGCTCGTCGTGGCGGCGCTGCTGATGCTGGCGGTCGTGCAGCGGCGGAGGAGGGCGGTCGCCGCATAGCGGCGACCGGCCCTGGTGCGGTGCGGTCGAGGGGCGGCCGGCCGGTGGCCGGCCGCCCTCCTTCCCCTCGCCCTCCTCGCGGCATGCGCCACGCCGCCGGGTGATTCGGGCGGTCGCGTGATCAGCGTTCCCGCGGACGCGTCCGACCCGGCCGCGGCCCTCGACATGGCCGGCCCCGGCGACACGATCGTCCTCGGACCCGGCACCTACCGTGGCGGGCTCACCGTCCCCGCCGGTCTCCGCGGCCTGACGATCCGGGGCGAGGACCGCAACAGGGTCGTGTTCGACGGGCGCGACCGGGGTTCGAACGCGATCACCGTCGCCGCAGACGGCGTCACCGTCGAGAACCTCACCATCCACTCGTTCCCGGGCAACGGCCTGCTGTGGAATCACGTGACCGGCTACGCCGCCTTCGACGTCACCGTGTGGAACGTCGGCGCCTACGGCATCTACGCGGTCGGCAGCCGGCGCGGTGTCGTGGCGCGCTCGCTGGTGTCGGGTGCCGGCGACGCCGCGTTCTACGTCGGCGAGTGCCATCCGTGCGAGGCCACTCTTCACGACGACACCGCGATGCTGTCGGGGCTCGGGTACTCGGGAACGAATGCCGGCGGCTCGCTGGTGGTCGAGGATTCGCTGTTCGACCGGAACGGCACCGGCATCCTGCCGAACTCCTTCGACGACGAGGCGGACCCGCCCCAGCGCGACAGCTCCTTCACCGCCAACCGGGTGGTGGGCAGCGGTTCGGTCCCGACGCCCGCCACCGACCCCATCGACGGCCTGACGGGGATCGGGATCGGGGTCGCCGGGGGCCGGCGGAACGTCGTGGGCGGCAACCTCGTCACCGGATCCGCGCGGTACGGGATCGCGGTGTTCGCCACCATCCAGCCGGAGGGGGGACGGTGGTCGCCGACCGGCAACCGGATCACTGCCAATCGCGTGCGCGGCAGCGGCCTCGCCGACCTCGCGCTCGCCGCGGGCGCCGCCGCCGGCAACTGCTTCACGGGGAACTCGGCCGCGACGACGGCCCCGGAAGACCTCGAGCGCACCCACCATTGCGGGCGACCGGTGCCGGTCGGCGGCGACGGCACCGTGTCGCGCGCGCTGGAGGTCGGGACGCCCACTGCGTTCGCCCGGTCGGGGCCGCACCCCTCGTACACCGACATGCCCCGGCCACCGCTGCAACCGACGTCTCCGCCGGTGCGGGTCGTGCCCTCGAAGTCGTTGCCGGCGTCCTTCTCGGAGCGCCTGGAAGCGGTCCCGGCGGCCCGCCGTCAGAGCTTGTAGCCGAACCGCCGCAGCAGGTCCATGCGGTCTTGTTCGTCGTCGTCGGTCTCGACGCCGAGCGGCGGTTCCCCGTCGACGACGCCGATGATCCCGCGCCCCTGTTCGGTCTCCGCGACGAGCACCTCGGTCGAGTTGGCGGTCGCACAGAACACGCGGCAGACCTCGCTCACCGTCTTGACAGCGTTCAGCACGTTCACCGGGAACCCGTCCCGCAGGAACACGATGAACGAGTGCCCCGCGCCGATCGCCTGTGCGTTGCGGACGGCGATGTCGACCAGCTCCGGGTCGTTCCCGCTCCGGCGGACCAGCCTGGGGCCGCTCGCCTCGCAGAAGGCCAGCCCGAACTTCAGCGTCGGCGACGACTCGACCAGCGTCTCGTGGAGGTCCTCGACGGTCTTGATGAAGTGCGAGTGACCGAGGATGAAGTTCATGTCCTCCGGCTTGTCGATGCGAACGGCGTGCAGGTCCATGGCCGAACCTCCCGGTCGGGGTCCGGCCAAGGATAGGTCGCGTTCAGTGGGCCGGTTCGGTGAACGGCGGAGCCTCCGGATCTGGGGACCACCCCCTGGTCGGGGACTGGGACGGGCCTGAACCGGGCAGGTCGGGCGGGTCCGAAGCACGGCCATCCAGCGGCCCGGGTTCGCCACCCGCTGCCCCCGATGCCCGTTGATCCGATGCCCGTTGATCCGATGCCCGTTGATCCGATGCCCGTTGATCCGATGCCCGTTGATCCGATGCCGGCGTTTCCGGCGCTGGCGTGTCCGACGCCGCTGGCCCTTCTGCCGCCGAGGGGATGTCGGCGACCTCGTCCGGCCGTGGTTCGGCCTCCGCCGATGCGGTCGTCGTGAACCCGGGCTCCCGGCGGGGCGCCCGAAGCGGAATCGGCGGGCGGCGGGATCGCCACATGGCCACGGTCGCCGCCCCGAGGCCGTACCAGGCCGCCAGGAACCACGTGACCCCGCCCAGCACCGGCACGAACCCGACGGCGCGCAGGATCGCCCACCCGGCGAGGAAGGCGGCGACCAGCCGGGGCCCGCCATGGCGCGAGGGCCGGATGAACAGCCGCCCGATCACGATGCCCGTGTACGCGTATCCGATGGAGTCCAGCAGCGCGAGCGCCAGCAGCAGTCCGAGGCCGAACGGGAGCCCCACCAGCGTCACGAGCAGGATAACCGCGAACACCGGCAGCCCGAACACCGCCACGGCCCCCCATCCGATCGAGGCCCCCACGGCGTCCCGGCCGGCACGGCCCGTCGCGTCCCCGGCGCGCGGCGCGAGCAACAGCAGCAGCAGGCCCAGCAGCAGCGTCGAGACCGAGATCGCGATCCAGAACCCCAGCTTGGTGACCAGCTTCGAGGGCGACAGGAACGCCAGGCCGCCCCGATGGACCCGACCGCCGATCAGCGCGCCGACCTGCACGACCAGGCCGCCGTGCGCGACGGTGACGTCCCCCGTGACGTGCGCGCCGGAGATCAGCGTGACGCCGCCGTCCAGCGCTACCACGTCCCCCCGCACGACGCCCGAGATCACGATCGGCCCGTCGACCACGACGACGTCACCCTGGACGACGCCCGCGATCCTGGCCGAACCATGGACCACCACGACGTCACCGGAGATCTCGTCCTTGCGAACGGCCACGTCACCGGAGAGCACGACCAGGTCGCCGGTCCGCACCGATGCGGCAACGCCGTGGCCCGGCTTCGGAGGCGAGCCGGTCGGGGACGGCGACGCGGCGAGGGCCGGGCCGGCCGCGAGCAGCATGAGCCCCATCACCGGTATGACGAGCCCGGCAACGCGTGGCCGGACGTGCCGGCTATCGCGCTCCCAGGCGGGCTCCCAGGCGCGCCGCCGCGCATGCCGCAGGGCCGCTGCCGGGCCGGCGTTCCGGTTAGTCGCCCGCACGGGATCCGTCACCGAGCGCTTCGCCGACCCGGGCGATCAACCCGGCCAGCAGGGTCGTCCTGGGGACGACGCTCGACAGGTCGAGCCACTCCGCCTCCCCGTGGGCGTCTCCGCCGATCGGCCCCAGCCCGTCCAGCGTCGGCACGCCCATCGCCGAGGTGGTGTTGGCGTCGGAGGCGCCGCCGGTCGCCTGGTCGGCCACGTCGAACCCCAGCTCGCCGGCCACGGAGCGAGCCAGCCCGGCCAGCCGTTCCGAGGCCGGCGTCCGCTCCATCGGCCGGTGTTCGGCCAGCAGCCGGAAGGTCGACGTCACACCGGGAACGGAGTTCGTCTCGGAGATCCGGCGCGCCTCCGCCTCGGCGTCGGCGAAGAGATCCTCGCGGGGCGAGCGCAGGTCGACCTGCAGCGAGCACCGGTCGGGGACGACGTTCGGACGGGTGCCGCCGGCGATCACGCCGACGTTCACGGTCACGCCGTCCCACCGGCCGTTCAACCCCTGCAGCGCCAGGACCTTGTGGGCCGCCTCGAGGATGGCGTTGCTGCCCTTCTCCGGCTCGACCCCCGCGTGGGCGGCCCGGCCGGCGACGTCGACGCGCAACTCGGTGATGCCCTTGCGGGCCGAGACGATGTTGCCGTTGGCCCGGGCGCACTCGAGGACGAAGCATGCGTCCGAGTCCGAGGCGGCCTCGCGGATGATCCCCTTCGAGAACACCGACCCGATCTCCTCGTCCGGGTTGCACACGAAGGTGACGGCGACGTCGACCCCGGCCGCCACCAGCGCCCCGACCGCGAGGAACCCCGCGAGCAGCCCGCCCTTCATGTCCGACACACCCGGCCCGAAGGCCCGATCGCCCTCCACGCGGTAGGGGCGCCGGTCGGCCGTTCCCTTGTCGAACACCGTGTCCATGTGGCCGATCAACAGGACGCGGGGGCCGGCGCCGTCTCGGCGGCCGATCAGGCAGTCCCCGAGCGCCGGTTCCCCGTCCTGCCGCCGGCGTTCGACCTCGAATCCCATCTCGGAGAAGCGCGACACGCAGCGGTCGGCGATGCGGTTGACACCCGCGGGCGTGTGCGTTCCGCAGTCGACGCCGACCATCCATCGAAGGTCCCCGAGGTAGGCGTCGAGGCCCTCGGCGACGGCAGAACGGACGGTTGGGAGGTCGAACGGCATCGAGCGGCGAGCTTACACAGCGCCGCTCAGGTCCCCCAGGACGGGTCGCGCTCGTCGCGAGCGTCCTGCGTCGCCGTGCCGGTGCCGCCGGTGGCGGGCGCCACCACCACCCTCGAGGTCTGGTCGGCCCCGATCCGGGCGAACGCGATCTCGGTCCCGTCGGGCGACCAGGATGGGAACCGGTCGGCCTCGTCGGTCGCCGGCCCCGGCACGTCCTCGGAGGACCCGATCGCCCGGACGAAGATGTCGAACGTGCCGTTCCGGTCGCTCGAGAACGCGATCTTGGTTCCGTCGGGCGACCACGCCGGGTCGCCGTCGTTGGTCGCCCCGCCGGCGAACAGGTGCTGGTTCGTCCCGTCGGCGTCCATGACGAACACGTCGAACGTCGAGCCGTCCCGCCGGTTGGTCATGAACGCGATCTGCGAGCCGTCCGGGGACCAGGTCGGCGTCTCGTCGTCGCCGGGGTCGTCGGTGAGGTCGACCGCGTCGGTGCCGTTCGCGTTCATCACGAAGATGTCGCTGTCGCCGTCCCGGTTGCTGGCGAACGCGATCTTCGAGCCGTCGGGCGAGAAGGCCGGTTCGATGTCGACGTTCGCGTTCGACGTCAGCTGCCGCAGGCCGGTGCCGTCCGCGTCGATCACGAGGATCTCGTCGTCCCCGCCGTCGCGGTTGCTGGCGAACGCGACCTTGGTCCGGTCCCGCGAGACCGACGGCATGAAGTCCTCGGCCGAGCTGTGCGACAGGTTCCCGACGGTGGTGCCGGTCGCCGTCTCCACCACGATGTCGTCCGACTTGCCCTGGAATCGCGTGACGACCATCTCGGCGTCGCCGAGCTTGGCCCCGCCGCCCCCGCCGCCCAGCGCGAGGATCAGGACGACGACCACGATGGCCGCGGCGAGCACGCCGGCGGCGACGCCGATCAGGGTTCGACGGCGTCGCGCGCCCGCCTCGGGCCGCGGAGGCGGGGGTGGCGGCGGCGGGCCCGGAGGGTGTGTCCCGTCCGGCCGCACCGGGAGCGTCGGAGGCTGGGTGGGGAGTCCCGGGGCCGGCGGCGGCGCGGTCAGCGCGGCCCGCGCGGACCGCACCATGTCGGCGCACGACGGGTACCGGGCGTCTTTGGACTTGGCCATGCCGGTGGCGATCACGGCGTCCATGCCGACCGGCAGGCCCGTCAAGAGGTGGCTCGGGGCCGGCGGCGGGTCGACGACGTGGGCCACCAGCACGGCCGTCTCGGACGGCCGTGGGAACGGCACCTGGCCCGTGAGGCACTGGAAGAGGACGCACGTCAGCGAGTACTGGTCGGTCCGGCCGTCGACGGGGTCCGATTCGATCTGTTCGGGAGCCGCGTAGTGCGGGGTGCCGACGAAGTACCCCGCCTTGGTGAGCGGCCCGGACCCGCCCAGGTCCTGCTCGCCCACGAGGTCCTTGGTGAGGCCGAAGTCCGACAGGTACACGCGCTCGGGCTCGTCGTCGGAGGCGACCTGGATCAGGATGTTGGCCGGCTTGACGTCGCGGTGGACGAGGTTCCGGTGGTGTGCCGCATCGAGGGCGCCGGCGACCGGTGCGAGCAACTCGACCGCGCGTTCCGGCCGGAGACGCCCCTCCCGCTCGACCAGCGCGCCGAGGTCCATCCCGTGCACGAGCTTCTGGGCGAGGAACAGCATCCCGCCCTCCTCGCCGGCGTCGTAGACGGGCAGGACGTTGGGGTGGTCGAGCGTCGCCGCGAGCCGGGCCTCCCGGATGAACCGCTCCCGGAACTCGGGGTCGGCGGCCAGTTCGGGCCGCAGCAGCTTCAGGGCCGCCTTCCGCCCCAGATGGACGTGCTCGGCCAGGTAGACCATGCCCTGGCCGCCCCCGCCCAGGACGGATTCGATGCGGTAGTCACCCACGATCGTGCCGATCGGTTCGTCGCCCACGGCGCGGAGTTTCGCATCCGGGCGACCGCCACGGGGGAATCGCCCCGACCGGCCGGGCCCGGCTGCCGGTCAATCCGCCGCCCGCGAGACCGCCCGTCGTCGTCGGCGCGGGCGCATGCGACTCACGAGCCGCTTCCGCAGCGACGACCGCGTAGCATCCGGCGACATGTCCGGGCCAGTCTCGGCGCCGCCACCCGAGGAGTCCCCCGAGGTCCCACCCGACCGGGCCAGCAGGGATCCGTGGTGGACGTTGGGCTACCGGCTCATCGCGCCGCTGCTCCACCTGCTGTTCCGGATCCGGTACCGCGGCCGCGAGCACATCCCCCCCGAGGGCGGCGTCATCCTGGCATCGAACCACATCAGCGTCCTCGACCCGGTGATCGTCGCGATGTCGGTGACCACGACGGGGCGGGCGGTGCGGTTCCTGACCGCGGCGGAGTTCTTCCGGAAGCCGTTGATCGGGTGGGGGCTCCGGCGGATCCGGCAGATCCCGATCCGGCGCGGAGCGAGCGACCGCCGGGCCCTCGAACAGGCCGCCCGGATGATCCGCGCGGGCGCGCTGGCCGGGATCTTCCCCGAGGGAACGCTGAGCCCCGACGGCGAACCGCTTCCCGGCAAGCGCGGCGCCGCCCGTATCGCGCTGGCGAGCGGGGTGCACATCCTTCCCTGTGGGATCTGGGGAACGCGGGCCCGGTGGCCCATGGGGGGCATCCGGTGGGCGAGGCCCCTTCGCCCGAAGGTGGTGGTGGCGTTCGGGCCGCTGCTCGAGCCGACCGGACGGCTGGAGGAACCCGGCGACGCGCAGGCGCTGACCGACCGGATCATGGCGGCCATCGCCGAACAGACCGCCCGGGCCAGGGCGGAGGTGGAGGGCCGCCGTCCATGAGCCGCCGCCCGGCGCTCGCAGCTACGGTGGGCGTTGGCCCTGCTCCGCGCCGCCCCCCGCGCCAGCGTGCGGACCGACTCGTGCGCGAGCGTTCGGCCCTGCTCCGCGCCGCCCCTGCGCGAGCGTTTGGCCCGGCAATACACGATCGCCACGCGTTCGCGTGGCCCTCCCCGACGGGTCGGGCTATGGTTGGGTCGAGTTCGACCCGATCACACTTGAGCACGGCCCGCAGGCGTTTCCATCGCACGATCGACCGACCGCTGGAGGCCCATGGCCAGGGTGAAGCCCGCCGAGGAACCGGAGGAGCGCGCGGAGGCGTCCCGCCTCGCGCCCGTCCCCCCGGCCCAAACCGACGTCCCGATTCGGGAGGGCCGCCGGCGCGTCGTGATCGAGCACGTCGCCCCGGAGATCGAAGATGGACGGTATCCGATCAAGCGCGTGACCGGTGAGCGCGTCGCCGTGGAGGCCGACGTGTTCGCCGACGGCCACGACGCGCTCGCCGTGGAGCTCCGGTGGCGCCGCGAGGACGAACGCGAATGGCAGGAGGTGCCGATGGCGCCGCTGGGCAACGACCGGTGGCGCGGTTGGTTCCCGGTCGAGGAGCTCGGGCGGTACCGGTACACGCTTCGGGCCTGGATCGACCGGTTCGCGACCTGGCACCGCGGCTTCCTCAAGAAGGTCGAGGCCGAGCAGGACGTCGCCGTCGACCTGCTGATCGGGGCCGACCTCGTCGAACGCGCCGTCGTCCGGGGGCGGGGGCGCGACCGGCAGCGGCTGCGCGCGGCGGCCAGGACGATGCGGGACGGCTCCGACCCCGCGACACTCGAGGGGCTCCTCGGCGCGGCGCGCGAGGATGCCCGGACCCGCGCCCTCGAGGCGGCGCTCGACCCGGCGCTCGTCGAGGCCATGGCCCGCTGCCCCGACCGGCGGTTCGCGACGGCGTACGAGCGTGAGCTCACCGTGTGGGTGGAACCCGAACGCGCCCGCACGGGTGCCTGGTACGAGCTGTTCCCGCGTTCGACCGGCGACGGAACCGAACACGGCACGCTGGCCACGACGGCGGCCAACGCACTCCCCTACGTCGCCCGGCTGGGGTTCGACGTGCTGTACCTGCCGCCGGTCCACCCCATCGGCACGACGCACCGCAAGGGCCGCAACAACAACCCGGAGGGCGAGCCGGGCGCGCCCGGGTCGCCGTGGGCGATCGGCGGGGTGGACGGCGGTCACACCGCCGTCCACCCGGACCTCGGCACGCTCGAGGACTTCGACCGCCTGGTAGCCGAGGCCGAGCGGCACCACATCGACGTGGCCCTGGACGTCGCGTTCCAGGTCTCCCCCGACCACCCGTGGGCCACGGAGCATCCGGAGTGGTTCCGGCACCGCCCCGACGGTTCGATCCAGTTCGCGGAGAACCCGCCCAAGCGCTACGAGGACATCCACCCGCTCGACTTCGAGACCGAGGACTGGCGCGGACTGTGGGCGGCTCTCCGGGGGGTGTTCGAGTTCTGGATCGCGCACGGTGTCCGCATCTTCCGCGTCGACAACCCACACACGAAGTCCCTCGCGTTCTGGGAGTGGTGCATCGACTCGCTGAAGCGCGAGCACCCCGACCTGATCTTTCTGTCGGAGGCGTTCACACGGCCGCGGCTCATGGAGCGCCTGGCGAAGCTCGGGTTCACGCAGTCGTACACGTATTTCGCCTGGCGGACCCAGAAGCAGGAGCTGACCGACTACCTCACGGAGCTCACCCAGACCGAGGTGAAGGAGTACTTCCGGCCGAACCTGTGGCCCAACACCCCCGACATCCTCACCGAGCAGCTCCAGACCGGCGGCCGGGCGGCGTTCATGCACCGGCTGATCCTCGCCGCGACGCTCGGCGCCTCATACGGGATCTACGGGCCGGCGTTCGAGCTCATGGAGCACACGCCGATCCGCCCCGGATCGGAGGAATACGAGAGCTCCGAGAAGTACGAGATCCGGGACTGGGACGTCGACTCGCCGCACTCGCTGGCGAAGCTGGTGGCCCGGATGAACGAGATCCGCCGCGAGCACCCCGCGCTGCAGTGGAACGACACCCTGCGGTTCCACCCGACCGACAACGACCACCTGCTGGCGTACTCGAAGCAGAGCGCCGACGGGCAGGACGCCGTTCTCGTGATCGCCAACCTCCACCCGGTGGCGAGGCAGCGGGGGTTCGTCCACCTGTGGCTGGCCGACATCGGCATCGCCGAGTACGACCGGCCGTTCCAGGTGCACGACCTGCTGACGGGCGCCCGGTACGTGTGGCAGGGCTCGTCGGCCTACGTGGACCTCGACCCGGAGAAGCTGCCGGCCCACGTGCTGCACGTCCGGCCGCATGTCCGCGACGAACGGGATTTCGAGACCTATCGCTGACATGGCACAACGCCGACGCCGGACCGCGACGAGCCGTCCCACCGACGAGCAGGAGCAGTGGTACCGCGACGCCGTCGTGTACGAGGCGCACGTCAAGGCGTTCGCCGACTCCGACGACGACGGGATCGGCGACCTCCGGGGCCTGACGTCCAGGCTGGACTACCTGCAGGACCTCGGGGTGACCGCGCTGTGGCTGCTGCCGTTCTACCCGTCGCCGCTCCGGGACGACGGCTACGACATCGCCTCGTACCGCGACATCCATCCCTCGTACGGGACGCTGCGCGACTTCCGCATGCTGCTCCGGGAGGCGCACGAGCGCGGCCTGTACGTCATCACCGAGCTGGTGATGAACCACACGTCCGACCAGCACCCGTGGTTCCAGCGGGCCCGCCGGTCGGCTCCGGGCTCGACCGAGCGCGACTTCTACGTGTGGAGCGACGCGCCTGAGCGCTACCGCGAGGCCCGGATCATCTTCCAGGACTTCGAGCACTCGAACTGGACCTGGGACCGCGAGGCCGGCGCGTACTACTGGCACCGGTTCTACTCGCATCAGCCCGACCTGAACTTCGACAACCCCGAGGTCCGCCGGGCGATGTTCGGCGTGGTGGACTTCTGGTTCGAGATGGGGGTCGACGGGCTCCGGCTCGACGCGGTTCCCTACCTCTACGAACGCGACGGGACCAACTGCGAGAACCTCCCCGAGACGCTCGATTACCTGCGTGATCTCCGCCGGCACGTCGACGACCGGTGGCGGAACCGCATGCTGCTCGCCGAGGCGAACCAGTGGCCGGAGGATGCCGTGGCGTACTTCGGGAAGGGCGACATGTGCCACATGGCGTTCCACTTCCCGGTCATGCCGCGCATGTTCATGGCGACCCGGATGGAGGACCGGTTCCCGATCATCGACATCCTCGAGCAGACCCCGCCGATCCCCGAGGGCGCGCAATGGGCGCTGTTCCTGCGCAACCACGACGAGCTGACGCTCGAGATGGTGACCGACGAGGAACGCGACTACATGTACCGGGTCTACGCGAACGACCCGCAGGCACGCATCAACCTCGGGATCCGGCGGCGCCTCGCCCCGCTCCTCGGCAACGACCGCGACGTCATCGAGATGATGAACGGCCTGCTGATGTCGCTGCCGGGGACGCCGGTCGTCTACTACGGCGACGAGATCGGGATGGGCGACAACATCTACCTCGGCGACCGCGACAGCGTCCGGACCCCGATGCAGTGGTCGGGCGACCGAAACGCGGGCTTCTCGCGGGGGAACCCCCAGCGCCTGTTCCTCCCGGTGGGAATCGACCCCGAGTACCACTACGAGGCGCTGAACGTCGAGGCGCAGAACGCCAATCCGAACTCGCTGCTGTGGTGGATGAAGCGGCTGATCGCCCTGCGCAAGCGGTACCGCGCGTTCGGCCGGGGTTCGATCGAGTTCCTGTACCCGGACAACCGCAAGGTGCTCGCGTTCCTGCGGCAGCACGAGGACGAGACGATCCTGGTGGTCGTCAACCTGTCGCGACACGCCCAGTACGTCGAGATGGACCTGTCGCGGTTCCGGAACTCGGTGCCGGTCGAGCTGTTCGGGCACACGGAGTTCCCGCGGATCGGCGACCTGCCGTACCTCGTGACGCTCGGGCCCCACCAGTTCTTCTGGTTCTCGATCGAACCCCAGCCCGCCGAGGACGGCACGCCGTCCGACCGGCTGCCCCGGATCGACCTGTCGACCGAGCCCTGGGAGCACCTGCTGACGACGAGGCGGCACCGCGCCATGCTCGCCGAGTCGCTGCCGGGGTTCCTGCAGGGCCGCCGGTGGTTCGGTGCCAAGGCCCGGCGCATCTCATCGGTGGAGATCGCGGAGGCCATCCCGATCCCGCCCGCCGGGAAGCTCCCGAACGGCGACCCGGTGGCATTCCTCGCGTTCGTGCGGGTGGAGTACACCGAGGGCGATCCGGAGACGTACACGCTGCCGCTCACGGCCGTCGGGATGGCCCGGGCCAAGGACCTCGTCGACTTCCACCCGGGTTCGGTGGTGGCCCTGCTCCGGACCGCCGACGGCGACCGGGCGCTCGTGGACGCGACGTGGGAACCGGCCTTCGGCCGGGCGCTGCTGGCCGCCATCGCGCGCCGCCGCCGGGCGAAGGGCACGGCTGGGACGCTCACCGCCACGCCGGAGCCGACGTTCGGCGAGCTCCGCCTGGGCGGCGCCCGGGTGCCCTCCCCGAACCTGCTCTCGGCCGAGCAGAGCAACACCTCCCTCGTGTTCGGCGACCGTGGCGTGCTGAAGCTGTTCCGGCGGCCCGAGGCCGGCCTCAACCCCGACCTCGAGATCGGCCGGTACCTCACACGGGAGGCGCACTTCGAGCACGTCCCCCCGGTGGCCGGGGCCGCCGAGTTCATCCGGGGGCGGTCGGCCGACCCGATGACCATCGCGGTGCTCCAGCAGTACGTGCACAACGAGGGCGACGCGTGGACGTTCACGCTCGACGCGCTCGGGGGGTTCTTCGAGGCGGCCGCCTCGCGGCGGGACGATGGGCTCCCGGAGGAGGTCGAACGCCTCCTGCCGGGGCGGCCGACCCTGCTGGAGATGGCCGGGGCCGAGCCGCCGGAGCTCGCCAAGGAGATGATCGGTCCGTACCTCGGCTCGGCCTCGCTGCTGGGACGGCGGACGGCCGAGCTGCACCTGGCTCTGTGCTCGGCCCCGAAGGAGAACCGGGCCTTCGCGCCCGAGCCGTTCACGACGCTGTACCAGCGGGCCCTGTACCAGTCGATGCGGACGCTGGCGCTGCGGACGTTCCGTCTGGTCCGCCGGACGCCCGGTCTCGACGACCCGCTCGTGGCGCGGGTGGTGGACCTCGAGGGCGACGTCCTGCGCCGGTTCGAGGAGCTGCTGCGAACCAAGATCGAAGCCGTCCGGACCAGGATCCACGGCGACTACCACCTCGGGCAGGTGCTGTGGACGGGGCGTGACTTCGTGATGATCGACTTCGAGGGCGAGCCGACCGTGCCACTGGGGGAACGCCGGATCAAGCGGACGCCGTTCGTCGACGTCGCCGGGATGCTGCGATCGTTCCACTACGCGGCGCACACGACGCTCGCCCAGGACGCACCCGCCATGAGCCCGACCGGCGAGCCCGGCCCGCTCGAGCCGTGGGCGGAGTTCTGGTACCGCTGGGTGAGCGCGGTGTTCCTGGGGAGCTACCTGCGGACGGCGGGCGACGCGGCGTTCGTCCCGGGCGAATCCCGCCAGCTCGAGGTGGTGCTCGACACGGCCCTGCTCAACAAGGCGGTCTACGAGCTGCGCTACGAGGCGAACATGCGGCCCGAGTGGATCCGCATCCCCGCCAGGGGGATCCTGGACCTGCTCCAGGCGGGCGACTGACCGGTCAGGAGTCCGGTCCTACAATCGCCTGGCCCGCCGCTCGATCAGCCGGGCGTCCGAACGGCGGCGCCCGATCTCGCACCGGGGAAGGCACCATGGCCGAGTCGACCGACGCCACCTGCAGGCAGCGCGAGCGCGTCCGCCGGTCGCGTCCATGAGCCGGACCGTCACCTCGCGGGCGCTGGCGCGTGCGGCGCTGGCGAACGGCGTCCAGACCTCGTATCGCGACGTCGACCACGTCAGGCATCGAGCGTCGCTGGCGGCGTTGGAGGCCGTGGTCGCAGCGCTGGGCGTCGACCCGATGGAGCACCTCGGTCGCGAGCTTGCACCGGCCTCGCGACCGGGACCCCCGGCGGACCGGCCGCAGACGGCCGGTCGGGCGCGGTCGGCCGGTCGGGGCGCGGCGCCGACGGGGCCGCACGGCCCACTGGCCGTGATGCCGGGCGTCGAGTATCCGTCGTGGGGGGTGTTCCTCCCGCTCCACGCGCTGCGAACACGCGACGACCGGGGCGTCGGGTCGTTCACTGGTCTCGCCGAGCTGTACCGGTGGACCGTCGGTCTGGGCGGCTCGACCGTGGGCACGCTGCCGCTCCTCGCGCAGTTCCTCGGCGAGCCGTTCGAGCCCTCGCCCTACTCGCCCGCCTCCCGGCTGTTCTGGAACGAGCTGTTCGTGGACCCGGCGGCGACGCCGGAGTTCGGCCGGAGCGGCGCCGCCCGCCGGCTCGCCGAGTCGGCGGCGATACCGCGGTCGCGCCTGGTCGACTACCGCAGGGCGTACGCGGCGAAGCGGCCGGTGCTGGAGGCCCTGGCCGCGGAGCTGTTCGGTCCGCGAGCCGATCCCGCCCGGCGGGGGGCGTTCGAACGGTTCCGGAGGACGCGGCCCCACCTCGACGACTACGCGCGGTTCCGGGCGTTCGGTGAGCGCACCAAGCAGGCCTGGCAGGAGTGGCCGGGCCGGCAGCGATCCGGCCGCCTGACGCCTGCCGACGTCGACGTCGAGCCGTCCCGGTTCCACCAGTACGTGCAGTTCGTCGCCGACGAGCAGCTGGCGGCGATCGGGGCGACCGAACCCGGCCGTGGACTGTACCTCGACCTCCCGCTGGGGGTGAACGGGGCCTCCTTCGACACGTGGCGGTTCCGTGACGCGTTCGCGATCGGCGTGTCGGGCGGCGCCCCGCCGGACACGTTCTTCACGGGAGGTCAGGCGTGGGGGTTCCCACCGTTGCACCCGCAGGGCATGGCGGCCGGCGATTTCGCCTACGTGCGCGCGTGCCTGCGCCACCTCATGCGGCATGCGGGCGTGATGCGGATCGACCACGTCATGGGGCTCCACCGCCTGTACTGGGTGCCGGACGGTCTCCCGGCCACCGAGGGCGCCTACGTCCGGTACCCCTCCGGAGACCTGTACGCCGTCCTCACCGAGGAGGCGCACCGCTCGGGCACCGCGGTGGTCGGCGAGGACCTGGGCACCGTCCCGCGCTCGGTTCGGGCGGCGATGACCCGGCACGGCGTCCTGCGCAGCCACGTGCTCCAGCTGGAGGCGCTGATCGCCCGGGGGGAGGTGCTTCCCCGGCCGCCGGTCGCCTCGCTCGCGAGCCTGAACACCCACGACATGTTCCCGTTCGCCGGCTTCTGGGCAGGCCTCGACGTCGACGAACGGGCCGACAACCGTGCGGCGAAGCGCGAGTGGGAGGAACGCCGAGAGCTGAAGGGTGCGCTCACGGAGGGGTTCCGTCGGGAGGGCCTGCTCGACCGGACCGAGCGCGCGGCGACCGCGTCCGCACCGTCGGCCGCCGACGCCGCCCACCGGCGCCTGGCCCGCTCACGGGCCCGGATGGTCGTCGTGAACCTCGAGGACACGTGGGGCGAGACCGAGCCCCAGAACCGCCCGGGAACCTCACGCGAACGGCCCAATTGGCGCCGGCGCGCCGCACGGACGTTCGAGTCGTTCCGGTCGGACCCCGCCATCCTGGGTAGGTTGGAGGAGGTGGACCGCCTCCGGGACGAGGCGGGCGCCCGAGAGCGGCACGGACGAAGCAGTGCCGAGGAGGCCAACCCATGAGCACCACGCACCGGGACGCGCCCCCCGTCCGCTACGACGTGACACTCATCGGCGAGGGCGACCTGCACCTGTTCAACGAGGGAACCCACACCGGGCTGTTCGCGAAGCTCGGGGCGCACCCCATCCGGGTGGACGACGTCGAGGGCACGCACTTCTCCGTGTGGGCCCCGAACGCCGATGGCGTGAGCGTGATCGGGAACGTCAACGGCTGGGACCCGCGCTCCCATCCGCTCGGCGCCCGCGGCTCGTCGGGCATCTGGGAGGGATTCGTCCCCGCGTTCCGGCATGGCAACAACTACAAGTTCCACGTGGTGGGGCGGAGCGGCGGGTTCCGCGCCGACAAGACCGACCCGTTCGCCGCGGCATACGAGGTGCCGCCGAAGACGGCGTCGATCGTGTGGAACCTCGCCTACGACTGGGCGGACGGGGACTGGATGTCGTCCCGTGCCGGCGCCGCATCGATGGAGGCGCCGATCAGCGCGTACGAGGTCCACCTGGGCTCGTGGATGCGCGACCCGGCCGACCCGTCGCGGTTCATGACGTACGGCGAGCTGGCGCCGCGGCTCGCCGAGTACTGCTCGAGGATGGGGTTCACCCACGTCGAGCTGATGCCGATCACGGAGCACCCCTTCTACGGGTCGTGGGGCTACCAGGCCACCGGGTACTTCGCGCCGACGGCGCGGTACGGCTCCCCGCAGGAGTTCATGGCGTTCGTGGACCACCTGCACCGGGCCGGCATCGGCGTGATCCTCGACTGGGTCCCGTCGCACTTCCCCACCGACGACTTCGCGCTGGGGAACTTCGACGGCACGCACCTGTACGAGCATGCCGACCCGCGCAAGGGGTTCCACCCGGACTGGAACTCCTTCATCTTCAACTACGGCCGGAACGAGGTCCGGTCGTTCCTGACGTCGAGCGCGATGCACTGGCTCACCACGTACCACGTCGACGGGCTGCGCGTGGACGCCGTCGCGTCGATGCTCTACCTCGACTACTCGCGGAAGGCGGGCGAGTGGATCCCCAACGAGCACGGCGGTCGCGAGAACCTCGAGGCGATCGGGTTCCTCAAGCACCTGAACGGCGGCGTGTACGCCCAGCACCCGGACGTGCAGACGGTCGCCGAGGAGTCCACGTCCTGGCCGATGGTGTCGCGGCCGATCTACGTGGGCGGGCTGGGGTTCGGCTTCAAGTGGGACATGGGGTGGATGCACGACACGCTGGAGTACTTCCACAAGGACCCGATCCACCGCCGGTGGCACCACAACCTGCTGACGTTCCGCGCGCTGTACGCCTGGAACGAGAACTTCGTCC
This sequence comes from uncultured Actinomycetes bacterium, assembly GCA_963772375.1. GTDB lineage: Bacteria > Actinomycetota > UBA4738 > UBA4738 > JACQTL01 > DATBHM01. Next base: position 1,260,873 of record CAVYXG010000005.1, on the reverse strand, counting down.
TGCCCCTCTCCCACGACGAGGTCGTGCACGGCAAGGGATCGCTGATCGGAAGGATGCCGGGCGACGACTGGCAGCGCTTCGCGAACCTCCGGGCGCTGCTCGCCCACATGTGGTGCACGCCCGGCAAGAAGCTGCTGTTCATGGGCGGCGAGTTCGGCCAGCAGCGGGAGTGGAACCACGACCAGGGCCTCGACTGGCACCTGCTCGACAGCGGGTCGAACGCCGGCCTCCAGCGGCTGGTCGGCGACCTCAACTCGCTCTACCGGAACGAACCCGCGCTGCACCGGCTCGACGCGAGCCCCGACGGGTTCGAGTGGGTCGACGCGAACGACAACGAGGCCTGCTCGATCTCCTACCTCCGGCGGGACCGCGAGGGCGGTGTCGTGCTGGTGGTGTGCAACTTCACGCCGGTCGTCCGCAACGGCTACCTGGTCGGGGTTCCGGTCGACGGGTTCTGGCGCGAGGTGCTGAACACCGACTCGGACGCGTACGGCGGCAGCGGCGTGGGGAACATGGGCGGCGTGGACACCGTGCCGTTCGGGACGCACGGCCGCGACCACGCGATCAGTCTGACCCTCCCCCCGCTGAGCGTGCTGGTCCTCAAGCCCGGCGAACGCTGACCGAACATCGGACGTCGATCGTTCCACGTTCGCTCAGCCGAGCTCGGCTATGACCCTCCGAGGTACACCCCGCTTTCCGCGTCGATATCGATGCTGGTGTTCGGAGCGAGCTCGCAGCTCCGATCCCGCCCGTCGCCGCCCATCGTGACCGAGACCGCGCCGCACACGCCCTCCCACAGGAACACCCAGGTGGGAACGTGCTCGACGCCCATCCCGAGGTAGATCCGAACGCCGGTCGGCCTGGCCGCGGGCCCGAGCTGCGCGAACGCCAGATCGGCCGCCTCGTTGATGTCGACCGCGGGAACGTAGTCCGACGCGATCGGCTCCATGAGGACACGGGGCGTACGAATCTCCTGGTCGACGGCGGTCTCGACCGACAGGACCGGAATGCCGTGGACGGATTCCGGGCGTTCGGTCGGCTCGGCCCTCGAACACGCGGTCGTCACGAACGTCAGGAGCGCACCCGCGGCCGCCAGTGCGACTCGACCTACGGTCCTCGGCAACATCCGACCCCCATTCCAGCGAATCCCAGCCCAGCCTGAGACGCAAGCCCTTACGGTCCCTCGGAGTTATGCGACGCGAAGACCCTCCGCTCTGGCCGCCCTCGCCTGTTCGGCGTCGAAGGTGGCGAACAGGAGCGCTCCTTTACCGGCGGCCGCTCGGCCGTCCGTCAGCGCGACGGCCAGGTGAAGTGCGTCCAGGGTTCGCAGAGCGTGACCGGCAACGAGCCGCCGGCTCTCTGCGAAGATCGGGGCCGGCTCGAAGGGCAGCAACGAGATCGGCCCCTCGGCGGCGCAATCCTGTTCGAATGCCTGGACGAGCCGCTTCGGGGTTCGGACCCGGCGACCAGTCGCAGCGCGACTGACTGCGCTCGTGAACTCGAGGGCCGCGATCTCACTGGACAGGACGCCCCTGCCGCCGAACACCAGGGCCTTGGCGCGCTGGTGGAGCGGCTCGTCGAGCATGTACGCACGGACGAGGACGCTCGCATCGGCATAGGTCACGGTCACCAGTGATCACGATCCCGCTCGAGCTGCTCGCTCACGCTCGTACCCCAACCCCTGGTCGACGCGATCGCCGCGTCTCGATCGACCGGTCGATCTGGTTGTGGCGGAACGACCAGCCGCCCCTCGGCGATCATTCGCTGCTTCCATTCCAGGGGGGTCTCGGGGACCTCGAGATCGTCAACGGTCCTGGTCAGCGATTCGACGACCAGCGAGTTCACCGAGCGACCCTCCCGTTTCGCGGCGCGCTTCAGTCGCTCGTGGAGTCTTTCGTCGATCCGGGAGATCAGTTGCCGCATATCGTGGATGATAGCGCACCCCCCTTCATGTGCTATCACGCCGAGTCGCAGACGATGCCACGGCCACCGACAACGGAACTGGTCGGAGCCCCGCCCGGTGATACGTTCCGCCCGAACGAGCGCCCGCTCGAGATCGGAAAGGGGAATCAGATGCGCCTCGAGGGAAAGGTCGCGCTGATCACGGGCGCTGCGGGGGGGATGGGCAGGATCGCGGCCGAGCTGTTCGCCGCCGAGGGCGCCCGCGTGGTGGTCTCCGACGTGCTCGACGACCAGGGCGAGCAGACGGCTGCGGGGATCCGCGACGGCGGAGGGGATGCGGTCTACGTCCATGCCGACGTCTCGAACGGGGCCGACGCCGAGGCGATGGTCGGGGCGGCGATGGACCGGTACGGCTCGCTCGACGTGCTGTACAACAACGCCGGCATCATGCACGCGGAGGACGAGTCGCCGGTCTCGACGCCCGAGGAGGTATGGGACCGGACGATCGCGATCAACCTCAAGGGCGTGTTCCTCGGCTGCCGATACGGCATCCCGGCGATGTTGGACTCGGGCGGGGGCTCGATCGTGAACGTGGCCTCGTTCGTGGCCCTGATGGGCGCGGCCAACCCCCAGATCGCGTACACGGCGTCGAAGGGCGGCGTCCTGTCGATGACCCGGGAGATCGCCGTGCAGTACGCTCGCCAGGGCATCCGGGCCAACTCGATCTGCCCCGGCCCGATCGAGACGCCGCTGACGTCGCAGATCCTCGACACCCCCGAGAAACGCAACCGCCGTCTCGTGCACATCCCGATCGGCCGGTTCGGGCGCGCCGAGGAGGTCGTTCGCGCCGCATTGTTCCTGGCCTCGGACGAATCCTCGCTGATGACGGGCGCAGCGCTCGTCGTGGACGGCGGCATCACCGCGGCCTACCTCACGCCGGAGTAGCGGCGGCAGGCGGCCTCCGGCGAGCCTCCACACGCGGAGCGTCCGTCCTCGGACGAGCTTGCACGGGACGTGGAGTGCATCCGGGTCCGGGCGGTGGTTCGATCCGTGCGGACAGGGGGAACGTATGCAGGACATGGGCGCGATGATCGGCGTGGGCGGGATGACGCCGGCGACGCAGGGACGGTTCGACTTCCTGCCGCTGCTGATCATCGTGGCCGCCCTGCTCGGCGTCCGACTGGTGCTCGGGATCCGGTTGACGTGGCCGGTGCTCCTCGGGGTCATCGTCGCCGCGATCTTCCTGGGCGGGGCGATCGAGGCGTGGGGCGTCGGGGTGCCCACGGCCGTGGCGATCGCGACGGGAGCGATCGCGAGCTCGATCGTCCACCGCCGGGCCCGTCACGACACCTGAGGTCGATCCACCGCCGGGCCGCGCCAGCACCCGACCTCCGGCGCGAGCCGAATCAGCCGCCGGCGAACACGGGACGCAGCGCGAAGTACACGTCCCGGTACCGGCGATAGGCCTCCTCGTACGCCTCACGGGCGGCCGGGTCCGGGACGTGTTCCTCCGGCCGGAATCGCACGAACGCCCGCACGGCCTGGTCGACCGAGGCGTGGACACCGGCGCCCACCGCCGCCAGGATGGCCGCCCCGGTCGCCGTCGTCTCCACCGACTCGGGAACTCGGACCGGCAACCCGGTGACGTCGGCCTTGATCTGCCGCCACAGCGGCCCCTTCGCCCCCCCGCCGACGATCGTCAGCCGGCGGACGCCGAGTCCCGCGCCGCGCATGGCTTCGCAGATGTCGCGCAGCGCGAACGCACTCCCCTCGAGCAGCGCGCGAGTGAGGTGTTCGCGACCGTGGGAGAGCGAGAGCCCGTAGAACACACCCCTGGCCGCGCCGTTCCACTCAGGCGCCATCGCCCCCTGCATGCATGGCAGGAACACCACCCCGTCCGCTCCCGGCGGAACGCGTGCCGCCGCCTTGCACAGCAGGTCGTACGCGTCGCCGCCGCCTGCGCGTTCCGCCTCCAGCTCGGCCGCGCCGAACGCGTCGCGCCACCACCGGAGGTTGCCGCCCGAGACGAACCCCGGGTTCTCGAGCAGCCAGGCGTCCGGGTCCGCATGCGGATGGCACTCGACCAGCATCGTGGGGTCGGATCTCGGCTCCGCGGAGGCGGCGCACACCGGCTCCGCGGTTCCGACCACGTCGCACACCTCGCCGGGCGCGTACACGCCGGCCCCGAGCGTCGCGGCCATCTCGTCCCCGCACCCGGCCGCGACGACCGTCGCCGGCGACAGGCCCGTCGCCTCCGCGAACCACGCCGACACCGTCCCGACGGGCTCCGTGGCCGCCACGAGGTCGGGCAGCATCGCCGCCGGGAGGTCGAGCGCCGCGAGCGCCTCGTCCGACCACCGGCGGGTCCGGGGGTCGAGCAGGGCCAGCGAGGACGCGTTCGAGTGGTCGACGGCCCACACGCCGGCGACACGGGACAGCGCGTACGAACCGGGCGGCACCAGCCGCGTCGTTCGCGCGAACGCGTCGGGTTCGGCGTCCCGGATCCACAGGGCCTTGAACGCCGCGTGGGAGGAGTCGAGGTTCGCCCCCACCCAGCCGTAGAACTCCTCCCGCGACACTCTGGCGGCGACGGCCTCCGCCTGCGGCTCCGCGCGGCGGTCCATCCAGATGAGCGCCGGACGGACCGGCTCGCCGGCGGCGTCGCAGGCCACCATCCCGTCGAGCTGCGAGCCGAACGACAGCCCGCGCACCGCGCCGCGCGGCACGGACCCGGCCAGCTCTCCGACGGTCGCGACCACGGCATCGACCCACAGCCGCGGGTCCTGCTCGGCCCACGCCGGCCGGGGGAACGACACGTCGTAGGCGCGGTACGCGGACGCCACCAGCGCACCGCCCGCGTCGACCAGGACGGAGTTCGTTCCCTGGCTGCCGACGTCGCAGCCGATGACGAACGGTCCCGTCACGGCAGGACGACGACCTTGAGGCCGGTTCCCGACCGGATGGTCTCGAAGGCCTGCTCGATCTCGTCGAGGCCGAACCGGTGCGTGACCATCCGGGCGAGCTCCTCCCGGCGGCGGTCGAGGTAGCCCATGGTGATCCGGTACTGACGATGCGTGGCCCCGTAGGCGCCGAGGATGGCGAGCTCCTTGTAGTGCAGCTGGTTCATGTCGAGCGGGCTGACCGGGTCGTGCTTCGGGAGGCCGGCGAAGTACACGACCCGAGCCCGCTTCGCGGCCATCTCGAGCGCCGCCTGCTGGGCCTGCTTGGACGGCGCGGCCACGCTGACCCGCTCCGCGCCGTGGCCGCCCGTGCGGGCCATCACCTCGGACACACCGTTGTCCTCGCCCGCGACCCACGCGCCGTCCAGTACGTGGCCGACCATCGACGTGGCCAGCTCGAGCCGGCCCGCCGACGCCTCGATGAGGAACACGCGCGCCGCCCCGCGGTCGCGGGCCATGAGGGCCTGCCAGCACCCGATCGGCCCGCCACCGACGATCACGACCGTGTCGCCGATCCGGACGTCGAGCACCTCCATGCCGTTCAGTGCGCACGCGAACGGGTCCGCCACGGTGGCCAGGTCGCTGGGCAGGTCGGCCGGCAGCGGGATGAGGTTCTTCATGGCGATCGGCGGCACGGCCGCCCACTCGGCGTACGCGCCGGGGAACGGGTCGTAGCCATACAGCAGGTGGTGCTCGCACAGGTTCTGGAACCCCTCGAGGCACCACCGGCACTCACCGCACGTGAGGATCGAACCGAGGAACACCCGGTCACCGACGGCGACGCCGGCCGGCAGCACGGCCTCCGGACCGACCTCGGCCAGCACGCCGACCGGTTCGTGCCCCAGCACCCACGGCCCGGGGGCGCGGGGGTCCCCGTTGAAGAACGTCCGGGCGTCCGTCCCGCAGATGCCGCACGCCTCGACGCGGAGCAGAGCCCCCGAGGCATCCAGCTTGGGTTCCTCGGCCTCGCGCACCTCGACCGCGTTCGGCTCGAGCATGAACGCGGCCCTCATCGCGAACCCTCCCGGAGGATCCGTGCGGCCCTCACGACCCAAGCTCCTCGACCAGCGCGTCGTGCGCCTTCTCGGCAGTCCATCGGTCGCGGATGACGCGGGACAGCGCGCGTGTGATCGCCTCCGGCGAGCGGTGCATGAAGATGTTCCGTCCCACCGAGCACCCGATCGCGCCGGCCGCCATGGCCTGCTCCATTCGGGACAGCAGCTCGGCGTCCTCCAGTCGCGAGCCGCCGGCCAGCACCATCGGGATGCCGTTCACCGCCTCGACGAGCTTGCCGAACTGCTCCCCCGACCCCGGCCAGTTGGTCTTCACGATGTCGGCGCCGAGCTCGGCGCACAACCGGACGTTGCGGCGCAGGTACTCGTACCCGTACTGCGCCGAGAGCTCCTCCACCGACGCGTAGGTCGTCGGGAACTCCGCCTCGGCGATGAACGGCATCCCCAGTTGCGCGCACTCCCGGCCGACCTCCGCGAGCGTGTCGATCATCCCCGCCTCGGTATCGCCGCCGAGCGCGGTGAACAGCACGACGGCGTCGGCGCCGAGCACGAGCGCCTCCTCGACGTCGGCGATCTGGACGATCTGCCGGCCGCTCGCCGCCGGGGCTCGCCGATGCCGACAGCAGCAGCGCGAGCGACGTCGTCGGCGAGAACGCGGGCTCCGCGACCCGGATCATCCCCTTGCTCATCATGATGACGTTGCGCCCGCCGGCGACGGCCTCCTCCGCCCGGGTCCGGATGTCGGCGAGCGGCTCGAGGAACTCCGGCGACGTCATCCCGTGATCGAGCGCACAGATGACGGACACGCCGGCGCCGTCGATCACCCGCTTGATCCGCATGGCCTTGCCCACGCTCACGTGAACCTCCTCCCCGGACCCCGCCGGATCACCGTGAACTCGAACGCGTCTGCCAGGTGGTGCTCGTGCGACGACAGGACCGGCCGCCCCTCCGGTCGTAGTCGACCTGGCTGCAGGTACAACAGCAGCGAACCGCGCGACACACGCAGCTGGGACGCGAGCGCCTTCGTGGCGCGGACCGGCGTGAAGCTCGCGACGCCGTGCTGGATGGCGATGCCGAGCTCGCGTTCCAGATCTCGTACAGCGAACCCCCGCCAGCATCGGCAGGACGTCGGGCCGGCCGTCCAGCAGACGGACGGGCAGAACGTCGCGGGTGGCGACCACCGGGCCGGCCGTCGGCCGTGCGCATCGCGCTCCACGATCACGACCTGCTCCCCGCGCCTCGAGCCGAGGCGCTCCCGTTCGTCCTCCGGCACCCGCACCAGGCTCGTCACGGCGTTCCGCTGCCCGGGCTCCATCCCCGCCTGCCGGATCGCGTCGCGTCACGCCGAAGTTCACGTCGAGGTTGTTCCGCAGCCGAGGGCGGTGCGACGAGGAACGTGCCGGATCCGCGGCTCCGCGTGACCACGCCTTCGTCCTCGAGGGACCGAAGGGCCTCCCGGAGGGTGGGCCGCGACATGCCGAGCTCGCCGGCGAGCTCCGGCTCGGGCGGGAGCTGCGCGCCCGGCCGGACCTTACCGCTTCGCGATCCAGGCGAGCAGGTTCTCCCGCGTCGTCGTCGGCCTCGCAACGCTGCCGCGAGCGGTTCGCCATGCCGTCCCTTTCCGTTCGTCCGAGCCGCCTATTGTGTCAGACAAAGGGACGAGACATGTCGCGGCTTGTCTGACTACTCGGCTTGACTGGAGCGAAGGGACGCTGCAAGATCGGCCCCGCCCGACAGCCTTCTCGAGGGGAGGGAATGTGGCGCAGGAGCGGAAGGTCGGCTCGGTCACCTACCGGGAGGTGGATCAGAGCTACTTCGAGAACCGCGGCCTGAGGCGACATGCGGGGATGTGGTCGCTGTGGGCCCTCGGAGTGGGTGCCGTCATCTCCGGCGAGTACTACGGCTGGAACTTCGGCCTCGGCACGGGCGGGTTCTGGGGCCTCGCGGTCGCCGCCGTGTTCATGGCGATCATGTACTACTGCCTCGTCTACTCGATCGCCGAGATGTCGCCGGCCCTGCCGCACACCGGCGGCGCGTACTCGTTCGCCCGGTCGGCGATGGGCCCGTGGGGCGGGTTCCTGACCGGCCTCGCCGAGAACATGGAGTACGTCATCACGCCGGCCGTCGTCGTCGGCGCCATGGGGCTTTTGTGGCAGGAGATCGTGGTGGGGCTGTTCAACGCCGGGGGCCACTTCGACAAGGCCGGGAACGTGGTCGGCGCGCCGTTCTGGAACAGCCTGCCGTTCTGGTGGGCGGTGTTCTACATCATCTTCGTCGGGATCAACATCATCGGCATCGAGGCCACCATGCGGTTCACGGTGACCATCACGGTGTCGTCGATCTGCGTGCTGCTGTTCTTCTTCCTCGCCGCGATCTTCTCCGGAAAGCTCGACTTCCACCTGTGGACGAACATCTCGAGCACCGGCCATGTGGTCCCGGGCGGCGGGGGTCCCGCGTTCCCGTTCGGCATGTCCGGCATCTTCAAGTCGCTGCCGTTCGCGATCTGGTTCTTCCTAGCGATCGAGGAGGTCCCGCTCGCGGCCGAGGAGTCCATGGACCCCCGTCGCGACGTGCCTCGCGGTGCGACCCTCGCCATGCACACCCTGCTGATCGCGGCCGTCCTGACGCTGATCTTCAACACGGGGCTCCCCGGCGGCGCCGCCCTGTACGGTCAGTCCGGGTTCCCCCTCCTGGACGGCTTCAAGGCGATCTTCGGAGCGAGCGGGAAGCTGGCCTACGTGCTGGGCCTGCTGTTCATGGTCGGGCTCATCGCGAGCTTCTTCACGATCATCTTCGCGTACGGCCGGAACACCTTCTCGCTCTCGCGGGCCGGGTACTTCCCGCAGTGGCTGTCGAGGACGCACGGAACACGCAAGACCCCCCACGTGGCGCTGATCGCGGGTGCGGTCGTGGGGTACGCCGTCGCGGTGCTCGTGTACGTCCTGCAGCAGAAGAACCTCGGCTCCCAGATCGTGGCCGCGATGCTGAACATGGCCGTGTTCGCGGCGGTGATCTCCTACATCCTCCAGATGACGTCGTTCACCGTGCTGCGCCGCAAGCTGCCGAACATCGCCCGCCCGTACCGGAGCCCGGTCGGGGTTCCCGGGGCGGTGGTGGCGGGCGCCCTGGCAGCGGTGTCGCTGGTTGCCATCTTCCTGAACTCGGCGTACCGGCCGGGCGTGTACGGCGTGGCCGTGTACTACATCCTCGGCGTCCTGTACTTCGCCATCGCCGGGCGGCACAAGCTCGTGCTGTCCCCCGAGGAGGAGTTCGCGATGACGCAGGGCGAGCACGGGCACCCCGAGAGCGAGGGGTACGGGACGACCCACGTGGAGGACGTGTCGGAGGGGGCGACCCCGGCGGAGAAGCCGGCCGAGCCGGTCTCGTAGACGACGCGGGAGGCGGGGCGGACGCGGCGGGCGTAGGTTGTGCCCGCCGCGTCCTCGCATGGGGATGCGTCCATCGCCGGCCGCCCGACCGCGAAGCGCCTAAGGAGGGATGGGTCATGGAGCGGGGGATGCTGGACCAGGAGACGGTCGCGGAGGGGATTCGCGGCGACGAGATCGACACCGTGCTCATGGTCTTCCCGGACCAGCAGGGCCGGTTCATGGGCAAACGCCTCACCGGGCGGTACTTCCTCGACGACGTGCTCGAGGGCGGCGAGGGCGCCATCCACGCGTGCAACTACCTGCTCGCGGTGGACATGGAGATGGAGCCCATCCCCGGCTACGCGTACGCGAACTGGGACACCGGCTACGGCGACCTCGCGATGCGCCCGGACATGTCGACGCTCCGCCGCGTGCCGTGGCTCGAGAAGACCGCGCTCGTCATCTGCGACGTGTTCGACGAGGAGTCCGGCGAGCCCGTCGAGGTGGCACCCCGGCAGATCCTGCGCCGCCAGATCGAACGCGCCCAGGCCGCCGGCTACACGGTGAAGTGCGGGTCGGAGCTCGAGTTCTACCTGTTCAAGGACTCGTTCGAGGAAGCGGCCGGCAAGGGGTACCGGGAGCTGCGGCCACACTCCGACTACATCATGGACTACCACATCCTGCAGACCACCAAGGACGAGTACGTGATCCGGGCCATCCGCAACCACATGGACTCAGCGGGCGTCCCGGTGGAGTTCTCGAAGGGCGAGTTCGGCAAGGGCCAGCAGGAGATCAACCTCCGGTACACGGACGCGCTGACCATGGCCGACCGCCACACCGTCTACAAGAACGGCGTGAAGGAGATCGCTGCGGGGCTCGGGCGCGCCGTGACCTTCATGGCGAAGTGGACGATGGACGAGGCCGGTTCGTCGTGCCACCTGCACTCGAGCGTGTGGAACGAGGACGGCTCGGAGTCGCTGATGTTCTCCTCCGACGGCGAGCATCACATGAGCAACCTGTTCCGGTCGTACCTCGGCGGGCTGATGTCGACGGCCCGCGAGCTGGCGTGGATGTTCGCCCCGTCGGTGAACTCCTACAAGCGGTACCAGGCGGGGTCGTGGGCACCGACCGCGATCGCGTGGGGCCACGACAACCGGACGTGCGGGTTCCGACTGGTCGGTGAGCACGCGGGCCTGCGGATCGAGTCGCGGATCCCCGGCGCCGACGCCAACCCCTACTACGCGTTCGCCGCCACGATCGCCGCCGGGCTGCACGGCATCGAGCACGGGGTGGAACCGCCGCCGATGTTCAAGGGGAACGCATACGAGTCGAAGGACGTGCCGCGCGTCCCGACTTCGCTGCACGAGGCCGTCGCGGAGTTCGAGGGGAGCGAGGTCGCCCGCAAGGCGTTCGGCGACGCCGTGTTCGAGCACCTCCTGAACACGGCCCGCCAGGAGCAGATCATCTTCGACAACACGACCGTCACCGACTGGGAGCTCGCCCGGTACTTCGAGCGGATGTGAACGGCGTCAGCGGCGGTGGGCGGACCCCGCCCGGGCCGCGCGCTGGAGACGCCGAACGGTCGGGACCTGGCCGAGCCGGGCCGCCAGGACGAGCAACAGCTCCGCCGTCATCAGCGCGTCGTCGAACGCGTGGTGGGTCCGCTCGACCGGCACGCCGAACCGGCGGCACGCGCCCTCGAGCGTGAGCCGTCGCGCGTTGGGGTCCCCGGCGGCCTCGGCGAGCAGGAGATCGCGAACGTCGATCGTCCGCCGTCGCCACCCACGCTTCGACCCCCCGAACATGCGCCGTAGGAAGGCCGTCTCGATCCCGGCCGCCCACGCGACGAGGAACCGGCCGTCGAGCGCCGCCTGGAGCGAGGGGGCGACCTGCTCGAGCGGGGGGGCCGAAGCCAGGTCGACCGGCCGGAGCTCGTGGACCCGGATCGACTCGACGCCTGGCTGGCGCCGCGGTGCCACCAGCTGGTAGGCCGCGTCGCGCAGCTCGATCCCCCCGTTCGCCAGGGGCACGGTCCCCCACGAGATCACGCTGTCCGCGGAGAGGTCGAGGCCGGTCGTCTCGAAGTCGAGCGCGACCAGCTCGACCTCGGTCCACGGCCGCCGCTTCGACGCCCCCGCCGGCGACGGAGGAAGTCGGCCCATCCGTTCCTCGCTCACCGTCGCATCACCCCGAGCTCGGCCGAGAGCGTCCGCTGGGCGGACGCGACGATCCGGAACGCCTCCTTTAGCTCACGACGGGTCAGCGCGCCCAGCGTGGTCGGGTCGACGAAGTCGTCGGGCGGCTCCCCGGCGCGGTACGCGCGTACGTGCTCCGCGAGACGCACCTCCCACAGCAGCCGGAAGCTCTCCGCCAGGCCGGACCGGGTGTCCTCGTCGATCCGCCCCGCGGCGGCGGCCGCGTCGAGCCGGGCGAGCGTGCCGGTGGCGGCCGCGCCGACCTCGACGGCCCAGGCCCGGGCGAGGTCCCCGACGATCACGATCCCACCCTTCTTGATCTCGAGCTTCCCGGCCTGCTCGCCGCGGCCCGCGACCACGAGGTCCCGGAAGAAGCCCGTCGGCGGCCGAAGATCGAGCGCCCGCCGGGCCAGGTGCCGGAGGAACAGCGGGTGGTCGCGAGCCTCGAGCATCGCCGCGCGGAGCGGGGCCTCGACCTCGAGCGTGCCCGCGACCTGGCGGATGTCGAAGGCGATCGAGGAGAACCGGCTGCCCTCGCTGCCCGGGTCGCGCATCCAGCCCCGGTAGGCGTTCACCCATTCGGGGAGCGACCGGCGCATCGCCTGGTTCGACGCCATCACGTCCCCCCGGCACCTGGGGATGCCGGCCGCCTCCAACCCGGCCGTGACCCGGCCCCCCAGCTCCCCGAACCATCGCGACGAGTCCGGGTGCGCGGACGGGTCAAGGGCCAGCGCGTGGTCCTGGTCGGTTCGAAGGGCCTGTTCGCCCCGGGCCTGGCTCCCGAGCGCGACCCAAGCCCAGGGGGCCGGGGCCGGACCGAGCTCGTCTGCTGCCAGCTCGATCAGCCGAACTGTCAGGGCGTCGGTGATGAGGGCGATCGACCGGCCGACGTCCACGGGGTCCGCGTTGGCGTCGACCAGCTCGCCGACCATCTCCGGGACCCGGCGGCCCGCCGCCGCCACCTGCTCCGGGGTGGCCGCCCGGACCACCGCGCTCTTCAGCGCGAACGGCGACCGCCGTTCCAGCCCGATGAGGTCGGTGTCGGTGACGACGCCGAGCAGCCGACCGGCCGCGTCCATCACCGGCATGTGGTGGAAGCCTCCCTCGAGCATCCGCAGGATCACGTCGCCCGCCGTCATCGAGTCCGGCACCACGATGGCCGGAGCAGTCATGACCTCGACGACGGGCGTTCCCGCGTCGCGGCCCGCGGCGAGCACCCTCGAACGGAGGTCACGGTCCGTGAGGATCCCGAACCCGTCGGGGCGCTCCACGATCAACGACGAGGCCCGCTCGCGCGCCATGATCGCCGCCGCCTCCCCCACGGTCATGTGTTCGTCGCACGTCAGCGGTGGTCGCGCCACGAGCGCCCCGACGCGGACCAGGCGGGGGTCCGGGCCCGCGCGCTCCCGCCGGACCCGGAGCAGGCGCCGGCGGAGCGCTGCATACGAGAAGGCGAGGCCGGCGGGCGACCCGAACGTCCGCCGCGCCGTCTCCAGGTCGACGAGGTAGCACAGCGTGTCCTCGTGCGCGCGGACCGTGGCGGTGGGCCCCAGCCCGGACAGCAGGGAGAGGTCCCCGAACATCTCGCCCTCCCCGAGCAGGTCGACGACGTGCTCATCGTCCAGCATCTCGACCGCGCCCCGCCGGACGACGTACAGGTGCCGAGCTGGTTCCCCACCCTGGACAAGGATGGTGGTCGCCGCCGGATAGAACTCGATGCGCACGCCGCGTGCGGCGTGGTCGAGCTCCGCCGGTTCCAGCGCGTCGAACGGCGGGATGCGTCCGAGGAAGGCACCGACGTCCATCTAGCCCCGCCGCTCCGCGACGGACCGGACGACCCCTCCGGGGCAGGTCGAATCGCCCTCTTCGCCTCGTCGGGCCCAACGGAGACTGGGCTCGGAGGTGATCGACATGATTGGGATCGCGATTCCCCCGGTCGGGAACGCCGTCACCGGCGGGAGCGACTGGACCGCGGTGATCGCGGCGGTCGTCCTGGGCATCGCGGCGATCGTCCTGCTGGGGTTCGCCGTGTGGGGCGCCCGCGCGGGGCACAGCCCCGGGCAGGTCGTCGAGCTGCCCACCGAACTACCGCGCGCCGCGTGAGGCCGGGGTCCGGCCGACCAGCGAGCACCAGGCGTCCAGGAGGCGCCTGGCTCGCCGGCTGTTCCCGGGCGCCGGCCCCAGCATGTCCTCGTCGGACACGCCGTTGGTGCGCAGGTCGGCCGCTCCGCCCGGTGACCCGCACCACCCGGCCAGGACCGGGGCGTCGGCCTCGGGGTGCGGCTGCACTCCCCACACGCTTCCCAGGCGGAATCCCTGGTCCGGATAGCCGTCGGACGTGAGGAGCCGAACCGCGCCGGGCGGCGGGACGAACACGTCGTGATGCCACGACAGCAGCGGCGTCCCCTCCCCCACGGCCGCCGCGACCGGATCCTCCCCCGCGTCCGCCGTGGCCCTGACGGTGACCCAGCCGATCTCGGGGCCGCGGTCGCCCCGCAGGACGCTCCCCCCGAGCGCCTCGGCTGCGAGCTGGCCGCCGAGACAGATCCCCAGGACCGGACGCCCGGACGCCGCCGCCTCGCGGATGAGGTCCATCACCCGGTACAGGTGCGGGAACCGCTCGGCGTCGCGGACGCCGTAGCTCGCCCCCAGCACTGCCAGGCCCGCCGCGTCGCCCAGCCGCACCGGAACCGCCTCATCGGCCGCGGCCCGCACGTCCAGCTCGACCCCGGCGGCGGCCGCTGCGTGCGCGAGCTGCCCCGGCCCCCCGCCCTCCTCGTTCTCGATGACGAGGACGCGCGGGCGTTCGCCGTTCAGTACCGCCATCGGTGCGCCGCCACGACGTCGTCCGGCTCCATCCCGGCGAACGCCTCCGCCTCGGCGCGGCGGACCGCGACGAACGGACCGAACAGCATCGGACCCATGGCGTCGCGGAGCACGTCCGAGCGCTCGAGGTTGGCCACGGCCTCCTCGACCGACTGCGGAAGGCGAGCGATGCCGCGGCCGGCGAGCTCCTCGTCGGACAGGCCGCCCGGGTCCACCGTGACCTCCTCGGGGAGCCGCAGCTCGCGTTCGACCCCCGACATCCCCGCCGCGAGCACGGCGCCGGCCAGCAGGTAGGGGTTCGCACTCTGGTCGAAGCACTTGACCTCGGTGTTCGCGGCCGTCTGGCGGGTGCCGACCATGCCGGTGACGAACCGGACCGCCGCCTCGCGGTTCTCCCGCCCCCAGCAGGCGAACGCCCCGGCCCAGTGCTGCGGGACCAGGCGGAGGTAGCTCGGCACGCTGGGCGAGCCGATGGCGACCAGTGCGGGGAGCTGCTCGAGCACGCCGGCTGTGAACGCCTCCCCCGTGGCGGTCATCCCGTGCGGCCCGTCGCCGCCCTGGTACAGGTTCTCGCCGCCGCGCCACAGGCTGAAGTGCACGTGCCCGCCGTTGCCGACGTGTCCCGCGACGACGACCGGGGAGAACGACGCCCGCATGCCGTGCCGGGCCGCGACGCCGCGGATGGTCTGGTGGACCAGGACCGAGCGGTCGGCGGCCGCGACGGGGTCGGCCGGCGCCACCGAGATCTCCAGCTGCCCCATGGCGTACTCCGGATGGAACTGCTCGACGCCGACGCCCTCGTCCTCGAGCGCGACGACCAGGTCGCGGACGAACTCGCCGGCCGTTGCCAGCACGGGCAGGCCGTACGCGGGGCCGTTGTGCACCGGTTCCTCGACCTCGGAGGTCAGCGACCCCTGGAACCACTCGAGCTCGAACGCCATCCTGACCTCGATCCCGGCGTCGGTCGCACGTTTCGCCATCCGCTTCGCGAACGACCGCTGGCAGCCGGCGTAGACCTCGCCCTCCTGGGTGAACTTGTCGACCGGCGCCCATGCCCACCCCGGCTGCGCCGCCAGCAGGTGGGTGGCCTCCGGGTCCGGGAGCAGGCGGAGGTCGCCGACGGGGCCGGCGACCTCGTCGCTCGACGTGATGAGGTCCGTCCCGAAGAACACCTCGAACACCGGCGACATCCCGACCCCGTACTTCACCGTTCGTTCGAACAGCGAGACGGGCACGGACTTCACCCGGGTCACCCCACTGTTGTCGACCTGGCTCATGGCGACCATCCGGACGCCCTTCGTCATCAGGGACTGCGTCAGCTCCCGGGCGTGAGCTGCGCGGGCGTCGTCCTCCATCGAAGGCGTGGACATGGTGGCTCCTTCTCTGTGAGCGCCGGCGTTCGTCCGACACGGCTCCGAATCGCGGAGATCATGCCACGGTGGACGCGAGCTGCGGAGGCCGGCCCCCACGTCCCCGCTCGGCCGGCGCCTGCGATCCTCGTCCTGACCATGGGAGACGACATCACGCACGGCG
Source organism: uncultured Actinomycetes bacterium (assembly GCA_963772375.1). Lineage (GTDB taxonomy): Bacteria > Actinomycetota > UBA4738 > UBA4738 > JACQTL01 > DATBHM01. The sequence goes on along the minus strand of CAVYXG010000005.1, from coordinate 1,245,076 downwards.
AGCAGCTGCGGGCCTTCGGGCTGGAGGACGAAGACGTCGCCGCCTGGGAGGACAGCGGGCTCGGCGACGACGCGTTCGTCGACTGGCTGACCGACCGGGTCGCCCGCCGGCCCGCCGGCGAGCGGGCTCGCCGGATCTACGGCGCCGAGGACGTCCACGACTTCGCGCGCCGGGCCATCCTCGACGCGCTCCGGCTCGGCCCGGGGGACCACCTCCTCGAGGTCGGGTGCGGCGGCGGGCTCCTCCTGCGAGAAGCGGGCGCGGCCGGTGCCCGGGCCACCGGGGTCGACCACAGCCGCGACATGGTGACGCTGGCCCGGGAGCGCGCTCCCGGGGCGCAGGTGCTGTCGGCGAGCGCGGAGGCGTTGCCGTTCGTCGAGCGCGTGTTCAGCGCGGTCGCGATGTCGGTCGTGTTCTTCTTCTTCGAGCGACCGGACGTCGTGCTCGAAGGGTGTGCCCGGGTGCTCCGCACCGGTGGTCGTCTCGCCGTCTACACGACGGGTCCCGAACTGCGGGGGACGCCGGCCGCGCCGGAACCCCTCGCGTCGCGCGGCCACTTCCACTCCGACGACGAGCTCGCAGGGCTCGCCCGGGCCGCCGGCTTCCACGACGCCGGCGTGACGAACGAGCGAGGCGGGCAGCTCCTCACCGCGACCTGCGCGCGGAGCTGACGGCGGCCTCATCATCAGGCGGGTCCCCACTTCCGTGGGATCCGCGCCCGATCAGGCCGGCCAGCGGCCGGGCAGCCGCTGCGGGGCCGTGGGCAGGTTCACGCCGGCGACGGCGCGATGCCGGCAGCCCCCGTCAGGTCGCGAGGAAGCGCGCCAGGAGGCCCTCGTGGGAACCGTCACCGGCCGCCAGGATCCTGCCGTCAGGCTGGACCCCGACCGCCCAGGCCCCGTCCCCGGCGATGTGCACCGTCCCGCCGGTGCCGAACGTACGGTCGATGCGCCCGTTCGCGCGATACCTGGCAAGCGCGAACCCCTCCCCGCTCGGCGTTTCCAGGGTCCCGGCGCCGACGATCCTCCCGTCGGATTGCAGGGCGATGCCTCCGTACATGGCGTCGCTGCCCTCGTTGGTCTGGAAGATCGACACGGCCGTGCCGCCGGTCCCGAAGGTGCGGTCGAGCATCCCGTTCGGCCGGTACCGCACGAGGGCCCACCTGGGGTGCGATTCGGTTCCCGGTCCGGCGGTGCAGCCTGCCATGCCGCCGACCACGATCCCGCCATCGGGCTCGAGGGACAACCCCATTGCCTCCCCCGATCCGCCGCACCGTGGAGCCGGGAACCTCGTCGTCACCGTCCCGTCGCCGGCGCCGAACGTGCGATCGAGCCTGCCGTCGGTGTCGAACCGGAACACGGCGAAGTCCGAGTCGCCCTCGCCTTCGGGATGTGTCCGGTACTGGGCCGACCCCGCGATCACGATCCTGCCGTCGGGCTGCACCGCCACCCCGGCCACCGGCCCCTTCCCGATGGGCGTGGCGATGCCCTTCTGGACCGTCGCCGCTGCCAGGCCATCGCCGCTGAACCCCAGGTCGAGCGATCCGTCGTGACGGAGTCGGACCACCACGAACGACCGCGTTCCCCGGCAGTCGCCCCACGTGCCGGCCACGACCCTCCCGCGCCGACCGAGCGCGCCGGCGACGCTGTAGCCGGCAAGGTCACAGTGCGCGAAGGCGCCACTCGTGAAGAACGCCCCGCCGTGCCCGAAGGTCCGATCCAGCGTGCCGTTCGCGTCGAAGCGGGCGATCGTGAGCGCCCCCGCGCAGGAGTTCCCACTGGCGACGATCCCGCCGTCCGATTGCACCTTGACGTCCCAGGCCTGTCCCGAGCACCCAGGGGGGCCGGGGCCGAACCGCTCGGTCACGATCCCGTCCCCGCCGAACGTCCGGTCAGGGGTTCCGTCGACGTTGAACCGGGCCACCGCGAAACGGAGGCCCTGGTCGCCGGCCACGACGATCCTGCCGTCGTGCTGGAACGCGACCGCGACGCCGCTGAACCCCCGAACGATCCCCCCGGCGCCGAACGTGTGGTCGAGCTCGCCGGGGAACGCCCGAGCGGGTGAGGCCAGCCCGACCTGCAACACCAGCGCGACGATCGTCAGGACGGATGCGCCCGCCGCCCGGCGGGTGGATCCGCCCCGTGCCGCGATCCGTGAGGTGTTCATGCAGAAACCCTCCGCCGACCTCCCCGGAAGCATCATGCGACGCTCGATCGGGCTCGTCTGGGCCGGAGGGCCCGGCTCGATCGGGCATTCAGTCCACGGCGTCGTTCGCGCGGGCGATGAGGCCGGCCAGCAGGGCGATCCGCCGCGGGGCGGTGGCCAGGTCCACCCATTCGGCGGGGCCGTGGTCGTCGCCGCCCACCGGGCCCAGCCCGTCCAACACGGGGGTTCCGACGCCCGCCACCACGTTCGCGTCGGAGACGCCGCCGGTCTCGGCGCCCGAGACCGAGAACCCCAGCTCACCGGCGATCCCGTTCGCCAGCCCGACGAGCCGCTCGGTCGACTCGCGGCGGGGCATCGCGGCGTTCTCGTTGTCGGCGTGGACCGTGGCCTCGACGCCTTCGACGCGCGGCGTGAGGACGATCTCGAGCGCACGGTCGCGTGCATCCGCCAACGCGGCGTCGTCCCACGCCCGGATGTCGATCTCGAGGGAGCAGGAGTCCGGCACGACGTTGACCCTGGTCCCGCCGTGCAGCACGCCGACGTTCACCGTCAGCTCCTCGACGGTTCCGTTCATGGCCTGGAGGTCGACCGTCTTCAGGGCGCCGTCCAGGACTGCGTTGCGGCCCTTGTGGGGCTCGACCCCGGCGTGGGCCGCCCGCCCGGCGAGCTCGACCCGGATCGTCGTCACGCCCTTGCGGGCAGCCACGATGTCGCCGTTCTCCCGTCCGGCCTCGAGCACGAACGCGACGTCGCTCGCCGCCGCGAACTCCCGGATGGCCGGGCGCGACGACGGCGAGCCGACCTCCTCGTCGGGGTTGCACACGAACGTCACCCGGCCGAACCGGTCGTTCCCGGTCGCCCGCAGGGCGGCCACGGCGTCGATCCCGGCGAGCAGCCCGGACTTGGCGTCCGATACGCCGGGGCCGAACCCCCGCCCGTCCTCCTCGCGAAACGGCCGCGCGGCGGCGGTTCCGTCGGGGAACACGGTGTCCATGTGGCAGACGAGCAGGACGCGGTGCGTCCCGGTTCCCGTGGTCGTCGCGATCAGGACGTCGGCGAGGCGGCGCTCGGCGGCACCGGGGCGGCGTTCGACATCCCAGCCGTCCGAGCGGAACCGCCGTTCGAGCGCGTCCGCGACGCGGTTCACGCCGCCGGGTGACGACGTCCCGCTGTCGATCGCCACCAGCTCCGTGAGCGCCTCGACGAACGCCGCGCGCCGGCCTTCGAGATGCTCCGCGAGCGGACCGATGTCCATGTGGCTCAGACTATGCTCCGTCGCAGCCCGGGGGGCGACGTGGCGCTCCCCCGGGAAACCGAAGGGGGACGACGATGGGTGTGGACGACGTCGGGTACGTCGACCATCACTGCCACGGCGTGGTCACGCACGACCTCGACCGGCCGGCGTTCGAACGGATGCTCTCGGAGAGCTTCGATCCGCCGCCCGCCGGGACGACGCAGTTCGACTCGCCGTTCGGGTTGGCCGTGCGGCGGTGGTGCGCGCCGGTGCTCGACCTCGAGCCGTTCGCGCCGGCGGACGAGTACGTGCGGCGGCGGACCGAGCTCGGCGCCGACGATGTGGCGCGGCGGTTCCTCGCCGAGGCCGGGCTGGAGTCGCTGCTGGTCGACACCGGGTACCGCTCGCAGGAGCTGCACGACCTCGACGGGATGCGCCGGCTGTCGGAGCGCCCCGTGCACGAGATCGTCCGCCTGGAGGCCGTGGCCGAGCGCGTCGCCATGAAGGGCGTCGAGGCCGCGTCGTACGCCGCAGCCTTCGCCGGGGCCCTGGAGGCCGAGTGCCGCGACGCCGTCGGGCTGAAGACGATCGTCGCGTACCGGGGCGGGTTCGACTTCGACCCCGAGCCGCCGAGCGGGCTCGACGTGACCGGCGCCGCCGGAGCGTTCCTTCGCCAGGCGGCGAACGGGCGGCCCCGACTCGCCGATCCGGTGCTCCTGCGGTTCGGGATCTGGACCGGGGCGCGCCTCGCGAAGGAGCGCGGGTTCCCCATCCAGTTCCACGTCGGATGGGGCGACCCCGACCTGACGCTGCACCTGACCAACCCGTCGCTGCTCACCGGGTTGATCCGCTCGTTCGCCACCGAACGCGTGAACGTGGTGCTGCTGCACTGCTATCCGTTCCATCGCGTGGCGGGGTACCTCGCGTCGATGTTCGCCAACGTGCACTTCGACGTGGGGTCGGCGCTGCATTTCCACGGGCCGTCGTCGGCGACGCTGCTGGCCGAGGCCATGGAGGTCGCGCCGTTCTCCAAGCTGCTGTTCTCCTCGGATGCGTTCGGGGTGGCGGAGGGATACCACCTGGGGGCAGTGCTCCACCGCCGGGCGATGCGGGCGATCCTCGACCGGTGGATCGGCCAGGACCACTGCGACGCAGCGACGGCCGACCGGATCGCCGAGGCCGTCGCCGGGGGGAACGCTCGCCGGATCTACCCGCTGCCCGCGTCGGGATGACCGAGCCGGGTTCGCTGCCCGAACGCGACGCCCGGGCCGTCGCGGACATACTCAAGCTGCGGTTCTTCCCGCTCGCGGTCACCGGCGGCGAGGGGTCGTGGCTGATCGCCGAGGACGGCCGGCGGCTGCTCGACCTGTCGGCGTCGTGGGGTGCGGCCGGGCTCGGGTACGGACACCCGGCGGTCGTGTCGGCCGTCGCCGAGGCCGCGCGGAACATGGCCTCGGCCGGCGTCATCTCGTCGATCAACGAACCCGCCGTGGCGCTCGCCGAGGACCTGCTGGCAACGATGCCCGGTTCGGCCGAACGGCGGGTGTGGTTCGGGCACTCCGGTTCCGACGCCAACGAGGCCGCAGTGCGCGCGATCTCGCGCGCGACCGGGAGGGAGCGGTTCCTGTCCTTCGTGGGCGCGTACCACGGCGGGACCGTCGGCTCGATGGCCGTGTCAGGCCACCCGGCCCTGGAGCGCGGGGAGGCATCGCGGCTGTCGCTCCTCCCCTACCCCGATCCGTACCGGCCGCCGTTTCCCGATCCGGGCGCCGGAGTCCTCACCGAGCTCGACCGGGTGCTGGCGGAGGAACTCGACCCGGCGGAGGTCGCCGCGCTGTTCGTCGAGCCGATCCAGGCCGACGGCGGCATGATCGTCCCGCCCGACGGGTTCCTGCGAGGTCTGCAGGAACGCTGCCGTCGCCACGGCATCCTGCTGGTCTGCGACGAGGTCAAGGTCGGGATGGGCCGCACCGGATGGCTCCACGCGTTCCAGGCCGACGCCGTCGAACCCGACGTCGTGACGTTCGGCAAGGGCCTGGGCGGCGGGCTCCCGCTGTCGGCGGTGGTGGGGCCGGCGACGGTCATGGACGTCGCGCCGGCGTTCGCCATCCTCACGACGGCCGGGAACCCGGTCTCGGCGAGCGCCGGGCGCGCGGTGCTCCGGACCCTGCGGGAGGAGGAACTCGCCGCGCGGGCCGCCGACACGGGAGCGGCGATCACGGCGGGGCTTCGCGAGGTGGCCGAGCGGCATCCGCTGGTGGGGGACGTCCGGGGGCGGGGGCTGGCGCTCGGCGTCGAGCTCGTGACCGATCCGGCGTCGCGCGAACCGGCCACGGTGGCGGCCGCCAAGGTCGTGTTCCGGGCATTCGAGCTGGGCGTGGTGCTGTTCTACGTGGGACTCCACTCGAACGTCCTCGAGCTGACCCCGCCGCTCACCCTCTCGCCGGACGAGGTCGACCTCGCGCTCTCGACGCTCGACCGCGCGATCGGCGACGTCGAGGCGGGCAGGGTGCCGGACGAGGCCGTCGCGGCGTACGCCGGCTGGTAGTCGGGTCAGCCCGTGCCGGTGACGGCCGTGCGGATCTGCTCGGCATGATCATGGGCGTGGGAGGCGTAGATCTCGAGCCACCGTTCGACCGTGTAGCCGGGGCCGCTCTCGGTGTGGGTTCCCGAGCGCGACCAATCCTCGTCGGCCAGCCCGTCGAGGAGCTCGGCGGTCGACTCCCGCGACGCCCGCACGGCCGACAGCGACGACGCCGTGGGGCGATCCCGGTACCGCAGCCGCCTCGCGTATTCCGGTTCGTCGTAGCCCTGGATCACCGGGTCGTCCTCGGCCAGCAGCTGGCGAACCCGGACCGCCGACCGCATCTCGCTGTCGCCCATGTGCAGCACGACCTCCCGGACCGTCCAGCCCCCGTCCGCCGGCGCCCGGTCGAGGTCCTCGTCGGAGAGCCCCCGAACGGCCTCCTCCAGCACGTCCGGACCCTCCCGGTACTGCGTGATCAGCTCACGCCTGCGTTGGTCGTCCATACCGGAACCTCCTCGAATCGAACCAGCGAGCTCCGATGAACCTCGCGTCAGAACAGCTCCAGGTACTCCTCGCGCTCCCAGTCGGTGACCGAGTCGGCGAACCGCGACAGCTCGTAGCTCCGCATCGTCGTGTACGCGGTCAGGAAGTCCTTCCCGAAGAACTCCTCGGTGTCCGGCTCGGCCGTGAGAGCGGCCAGCGCCTCGGGGAGCGACGTCGGCAGCGGCTCGAGCGTGGCATCCTCCTCCGCCGGGACGTCGCCCGAGGCCTCGGGCGGCGTGAGGCTCTGCTCGATCCCGGCCAGCCCCGCCGACAGCAGCGCGGCGCCCGCCAGGTACGGGTTGGACAGCGCCGCTCGGGCCGCGGTTCTCGAGGTGCGTCGACGCCGGCGTGCCCCGCTTCACCCGGACCAGGGCGGAACGGTCCTCGTACCCCCACGAGATGTTGGTCGGGCTGAACGTGTGCTTGCGGCGGCGGCGATGGCAGTTGACGGTCGGCGCGATCAGCGCGTCGACGGCCTTGGCGTAGCGGAGCTGCCCGGCGATGAACGACCGGCACGCGTCGGTGATGCCGTCGGCGTCGTCGGCGTCGCCGAACACGTTGTCGCCGCTGTCGACGTGGACGAGCGAGATGTGCGTGTGGCAGCCGCTCCCCGCCCCGCCGGAGAACGGCTTCGACATGAACGTCGCCGTGTACCCGTCCTGCCGGGCGATCTCCTTCACCCCGTTCTTGAACGTGAACGCGTGGTCCGGACCGTCGAGACCCCGGCCGGGCCCGAAGTTGATCTCCCACTGCGCGCCGGCGTACTCGCAGTTCGAGGTGATGATGTCGACGCCGGCCTGGGGCATCAGCCGGTTGATCCGGCCGATGGTCGGGACCCAGTCGTTCCGGACGGTGTTGAAGATGTGGTACCCCTCGAACAGTGGCGCCCCGGCCTGGTCGAGCAGGTAGAACTCGTACTCGAACCCGATGACCGGCTCGAACCCCATCGACCGGCACCGGTCGAGCACGCGGCGGAACACCGCCCGCGGCGTCGCCTCCAGCGTCGAGCCGTCGTACCACTTCGCGTCGCAGATGAGCTTGGCCGTCCGGTCGGCCCACGGGACCACCGTCGCCGAGTCCGGATCGGGGAACAGCAGCTGGTCGCCGTACTTGCGTTCCTCGTGGTAGAGCGTCCCGCCCACCACATCCGAGCGCGAGTCCAGCACGCTGGCGCCGCCGTACATGTTCAGCCCGCGCTCGGCGTACGAACCCGCGTGGCGGAGCGGGATCGTCTTCGACCGCGAGGTCCCGTGCATGTCCGGGAGCTCGAACCTCACCCACTCGATGCCGTCCGCCTGCCAGCCCTCGAGGACCTCACCGATCGTCGCCACCGACACCTCCCACGTCCCGGGCCCCGGCCCCTCCACGCGGTCCCGGGGGGCAGCAGGATATCCTCACCGCTGCGGGACCGGAACGCCGGCGCGCCGCCGCACCCTACGCCCGCTGTTCCGGGGAACACCACCCCGACGGATGCAGGCGGCGATGTCGCCGAGCAGGCTGTCGGCGTCCGCTCCGGACTGGTGGGTGAGGGGAGCGTCCCCCACCAACCACCGGCCCTGCTGCCATTGGTGCCGTTCGTGATGTCGGGATCGAAGCGACCGGCGATCGAGGGGTGCTATTCTTTGCTCATGACTCGCGAGGTAAAGAATCGACGGCGACGCGGCACGACCGCGATCAGCTCGAAGCATCAGGTCACCATCCCGGCAGACGCCATGCTCGAGGCCGGGTTCCGCCCGGGCGATCGCCTTCGGGCGCGGGCAGAAGGGCGGGGCAGGGTGGTGCTCGAACGTGAGCCCATTGGGCTCGACGCCTTCCTCGGCGCCGTGACCGGGCTGTACGAGGACTTCGATCTCGACAGGCTTCGTGACGAATGGGCGTGACGGTCCTCGATGCCGGCGTGGTCATCGCCGGGCTGGACGCCGACGACGCTCACCATCTCGGGGCCGCCCGCGCACTCGGCGAGGCTCAGGCCCGCCGAGACGCCCTCGTGATGCCCGCGCCGGCGTATGCGGAGATCCTGGTGCGGCCGGCGGGGCGGGGGTCCAGATCCGTTGCGCGGGTCGACGCCGCACTCGAGGCGTTGGGCGTCACGATCGCTCCCACCGATCGTGGGATCGCGCGCCGGGCGGCCGAGTTGCGTTCCGGGCGACGGACGCTCCGCCTGCCGGACGCGTTGGTCATCGCCACCGCGATCGACCTCGACGCCGACCACCTGCTCACGACCGACCGCCGGTGGAAGGCGCTGCGAGGCTTGGGGCTGCGTGGGCGTCTGACGGTGGTCGAGTGACCGCATGGCCAGCCATGGATGCCCGACGTCCCTGAAAGGAACGTCAGCCGCCGGGGTGCAGACGGCCGAGGTCGCCGAGGACGCTGTCGGCGCCCACTCCGGACCTCTCCACCCGGATGTCGTCGACGATCGAACCGTCCCTGAGTCTGACCACCCGGTCGCACTGACTCGCGACGACGGGGTCGTGCGTCGCGACGATCACCGTCATCGCCCTCGCGCTCCGAAGGTCGAGGATCAGTTGCACGATCTCGGTCCCGGTGGCCGAGTCGAGGTTCCCGGTCGGCTCGTCGGCGAGCAGGAGCCCTGGCTCGTTGATCAGCGCCCTCGCGATCGCAACACGCTGCTGCTCCCCGCCGGAGAGGCGGGAGGAGAGCGAACGCTCCCGGCCGGCGAGCCCGACCGAGGCCAGCAGGTCGGTGGCGCGGGCGAACTTGTCGAACTCGGTGCGGTACGGGAGCAGCGGAGCGACCACGTTGTCGCGGACGGACAGGGCGGGCAGCAGGTGGAACCGCTGGAAGACGAAGCCGATCTTCCGCCGGTAGACGGCCTGCTGCGCCCGAGTGAGGGAGGTCACCTCCGACCGCCCAACTCGAACCATCCCCTCGTCGGGCCGGTCCATGGCCCCGATCACGTGGAGCAGAGTCGACTTCCCGGAGCCGGAGGGTCCGGTCACGGCGACCAGCTCGCCCGAGTCGATGGACAGATCGACGCCGTCGAGCGCCACGACGGCCTGTCCCTCGCTCGCGTACCGCTTCGATACCCCGTTCATCTCGACGCGGAATCCCATCGGATCACTCCTCAGCCAGCACGGCCGGTGGGGTCATCCGGGACACGAGCGAGGCAGGAACCAGCGACGCGAGGAGCGCGACCAGTGTCCCTCCAGCAGCCGCGATCACGCCCGCGAGGACGATCCGGCCCGACGATCCTCCCGCAAGCGCTGACAGTCCGACCCCGGCCGCCGCGCCGGCGACACTGCCGAGGAGCCCGATCCCGAGGCCCTCGAGGGCGACCATCCTCCCCAGTTCCCGCTCCCGCCACCCGGTGGCGCGGAGGGTGACCAGTTCGGGAGCCCGCTCCCTCATGTTCAGGAACAGCACGTCGGCCACGGAGAGAGCGGCAAGGAGGACAGCCAGGGCCACCCCGAGGTAGTCGACTCCGCGGACCTGGATCGAGACGAACGCGCCCATCGCCGTTCCGAGGAGGTCGCCCCTGAATGCCAGGTTGATCGACAGGAGCATTGCGAGCGCCCCCACGCCCACGAACAGCCCCGCAGCCGCGAGCACGGTCCGGCCAGGCAGTCGCCGGAGGTTCGCCAGGGCCATCCCACTGACGCTCCGAACACGGTGGCGGACCGCTCTGCCGGCCACCACCGGACGAACGGCGTCCATTGGCAGACACTGGGCGGCGCGCCACGCGGGGAGCAGTCCGGCGAGCGCGGCGAGGAGCACGGCGACGGGGACGACGAGCAGCGTACGGACCAGCGGGATCTCGAAGTCGAGCGCTCGGACGAGGAGCGCGGCCAATCCCGTGCCCACGAGTCCCGCCGCCAGTCCGATCAGCCCGATCTCGCCGAGGACCGCCCGGACGATCTTCCGCCGGGACCACCCGACCGCGAGGAGCGTCCCGATCTCCCCGCGTCTCGCCCGCACCGAGGCCAGCGCCCCATTGACCAGGAACAGGGCGGTGACGACCAGGACGAGCACGAACAGGGCCAGGCTCTTGCGGTCGATCGACCGCAGGGTGAGCACGGCGACGCCCTTCTTCGACCATCCCTCCCTCACGAGCAACATCGGCCGCCCGAATTCGCCCGGCGGGATGTTCACGAAGACGGGAGCGGGTGACGACCCCGCCGTGACGTCGACGGCGAGGCCCGTTCGCTGCTTGATGGCAAGGGCAACCGAGCGGATCCTGGCGAGGCTCAGCGGATCGGCCCCCCGGACGCCCGCCACCCGCACGCGGATGGCGCTGATCGGAGCGCGGTTGTTGCCGCCGTGGAAGAACCTGGACGACAGGAACCCCTGGGCCGCCTGCAAGGTAGTCAGCACGAACGGGGGTTGCTGCAGGTAGTCCCCGAGATTCATGGTCGGCTCGAGGGACCGCCCGCGGAGCGCCCGCCGGCTGGCGGGGTCCGCTGGTTGCGCGACCGGAGGGTTGTAGGTCTCGAGGGGCACTCTCGACAGGGGGTTGAACCCGGGGAGCTTCTCCGGATCGAACCGTCCCTCGATCGACAGGATGGCGTCACCTGCCTTCAGGTCGTTGAGAACGACGTTGTGGATGTCGACGCGACGAAACGTCGTGTCGCTGCTCCCTGCCGGCGCGAACGCCCATCCGCTGAAACCGGTCGGGTCGCCCCACGCGGTGGTCGGGTTGTTGGTGGTGGTCTCCGGTCGGAGTCCGCCCCCCGATGAGGGGCGGTAGCGGACCTGCGAGACCGTCCAGTAGTCGCCGATGTAGGGGACGGTAGCCGCCTGCATCTGGCTGAGCGCCGATCGATAGAGGGCCTGGCTGGAGAGGGTGAGCGCGCCAACCCGGGTCCCGGGGAGCGTCCGGGCCACACGGCGGCGATTGGGACCCCGGAGAACCTCGGACAGGGACCGGCCCTTCGGGAGTGCGACGCGGAGCACGCGCGCCTGGAGAGCCTGATCGACGAACGTCCGGGTACTGACGATGACCGGGACGTCGGAGCCGAGACTCGTGGTCGAGAACGTATCGCCTTCGGCGAGCGGCGCGCCCGAGACCACCGTCCGGTCCAGTCGCACCAGGCGGTTCTCCTGATTGGGATCGATCCCCGCAAGAAGGATCGGGAACGTCACGTCGAGCTCGGCAACCGCCCGCCGGGGGATCCGTCCTGGTGCGACATGGATGCACGTCAAGAACGCGTTCGAGGGGCCGGCCTGGGCGTAGGGGTCCGACTCCTCGGGCTCCTGGATGGACGGCAACCTGCATCCACCCTGGCGAGAGGTGACCGCGATGTAGCGAACCTCGCCTGGATAGCGAGACAACCCGTGGTGGGCGACCCAGGTCGTCTCGATGCGGTACAGGCGCGTGGCGCGGCCGCCGAGGAAGCGCCCCACCGGCAATCGAACGATCGTGAGGGGGAGGATGTAGCCGATGTTCGCGATGGGGGCGGCGACATCCACACCGGGGATCCGCAGGATCGTTCGCCACTGACGCATCGTGATCCCGCCGAAGGTGCCGCTCAGGTAGTTGTCGCGCACCAGGCCCTCGTCCCGTTCGAGGGCCGTCGAGGAACCGCGAGGCCTCACCAGGATGTCATACGCGCTTCGGAAGCTCCGGTGGATTGTTCCTCGGAGCTCGAGAGCGCTGGAGGACACGGCGGAGGTCAGCAGGGTGAAGCTCACCGCCGCCACCAGGATGCCGAGGGCCAGGGTCACCGTCCGGCCCCGGCGGTGGAGGAGCTCGCTCCAGATGAAACGCCTCACGCTCCGCTCCCGTACGATCCCGCCGATACATCGTGACCGTATACCTTGTCACAATGCAATACGGCAGATCGGCGCGGGGGGGTTTGCGCCGGAGGAGCGACTCATGCCGATCCATCACGCGGTGCTCGGGCTGCTGTCCGAGGGACCCAGCTACGGCTACGAGCTGAAGGCCAGCTTCGAGGAGGCGGTCGGGCCCCAGTGGGGTGAGCTGAACATCGGGCACCTCTACCAGGTCCTCGACCGGCTGGCTCGCGACGGGCTGGTCACGAAGCGAGACATCGCCCAACGCGCCCGTCCCGACAAGGTCGTGTACCGGCTCACCCGAAACGGGAGATCCGAGCTCGACCGGTGGTTGGCCGAGCCTCTAGGGCGACGCAGCTACCGCGATGACTTCTTCCTGAAGCTGTTCGTGGCGGCGCGACTCGGTCCCGACAGCGTGCGGACCGTGGCCCGATCCCAGCGCGAGGCCTATCTCGCCGAGCTGGGCGCCCTGGGCAACCTCAAACGCGAACGGAGCACCGAGCCGCTCGTCGCCCTGCTCATCGAAGCGGCCATCCAGCACACAAGCGCAAACCTCCGGGTGGCCGAGCTGGCCGACGAGGCCTCTGAGCGGATCGCGCGGGGATCCCGTCCCACAGCGGACGAGGAGGACGTTCCGGCCGACGAACTGGGGGCCTGAGCCTGGCCGGGTGGCGAAGGAGTTCGTGGAAGTCCGCAGTTCCGCACGATCGGGCTGTCGCGGTACGCTCCGCCCGTTCCGGGCACGAGCCCGCCGCGGTCCTCGCCGGCCGGGCGGAGCGAAGGGAGGGTGTTGGCGGAGACGCTGATCGAGAGCGACCGGACGCACGTGCTCCCGCTGGAGCTCGACCGGCGGTACCCGGTGATCGCCCGGGGCAAGGGCGCGTGGGTCGAGGACGCTGCCGGCAACCACTACCTCGACGCGATGAGCGGCGGGTCGATGGCCGCCACGCTGGGGCACGGCCGCGCCGACCTCGCCGCAGCCGCGCGGGCGCAGGCCGAGCGGTTGGCGTTCGTCCACAACGAACGCCTGACCAATCCGTGGCAGGAGCAGCTCGCCCGCGAGCTGATCGAGGTGGCGCCCGAGGGCATGACCCGGGTCCGGTTCGTCACCAGTGGGTCGGACGCCAACGAGATGGCCATCCAGCTGGCCCGGAGCTACCACGTCGAACGCGGCGAGCCCGAGCGGTGGCAGATCGTGTCGCCGGCCCAGGCGTACCACGGGCCAACCATGCAGACGCTCGGGCTCACGGGCCGGCCGGGGCTGCAGGGTCCGTTCGGGCCGTACCTTCCGACGCACCTGCACATCCCGCCGTCGACGTGGAGGTTCGACCCAACCGGGCAGGGGTCGCTGGACGCGCTCGATGCACACCTGGAGTCGACGCCGATCTCGGCGTTCTTCTGCGAGCCCATCAGCGGGGCGGCCCTGCCCGGGTACACGCCCCCGCCGGCGTTCTGGGAGGGCCTGGCCGAACGCCGCGAGCGCCACGGGTTCCTCGTGATCTTCGACGAGGTGGTCACCGGGGTGGGGCGGACCGGGGAGTGGTTCGCGGCAGCGAAGACGGCCTGTCCGCCGGACATGATCGCGACCGCCAAGGGGCTCGGCGCCGGCTTTGCGGCCATCGGGGCGGTGATCGTCCGCGATCGCGTCTACGACGCGATCGCTCGCGGGTCGCGCCGGTTCGCCCTCGGCCACACGTGGGACGGCGCACCCCTCCCCTGCGCGGTCGGCCTGGCCGTGATGAGGGCGCTCCGCGAGGAGGGCTGGATCGACCACGTACGCGAGCGGGGCGCGCGGCTGCGAGACGAGCTCGAGGCGGCGCTGGCCGGCGTGGCCATGGTCCGCGAGGTCCGCGGCCACGGGTACCTGCTCGGCGTGTCGTTCGTCGATCCCCGGAACGGCACGACGCTGCTCCCGCGCGAGCTGCGCGTCGGCGGCCGAGTGGACGACGCGGCGTTCCGGCGGGGGCTGATCACGCTGTCGACCCAGCCGACGAGGGACGGGTACGCGGGCGACCAGACGCTGTTCGCGCCGCCGTTCCCGACGCCGGACGACGACCTGGCGGAGATGGTGGCGCGGTTTGCAGCGGCGGTGCGCGAGGTGGCCGGGGCGATCGAACCCGACCTTGCCGGATACCCGGAGGAGCAGCGGTGAGGGCGCTGATCATCCAGCACGAGGACCCCACCCCGCCCGGCCACGTGACCGAGTGGCTGACCGGCCACGGGATCGAGTTCGACGTCCACCGGATCGACCTCGACGAGCGTGAGGTCGACCCGACCGGCTACGACCTCGTGGTCTCGCTCGGCTCGGAGTTCGCCGCCTACGACGACTCGCTCGAGTTCGTCCGCCGCGAGCACCGGTTCATGGAACGGGCCGTCGGCGCGGGGGTTCCGGTCCTCGGCCTGTGCTTCGGCGGGCAGATGCTGGCCCGGGTGCTGGGCGGCGAGGTGTACCGGGGGAACGAGTGCGAGATCGGGTGGCTGCCGGTCCGGACCACCGATCCCGCGCTGGTGCCGGAGGGGCCGTGGTTCCAGTGGCACTTCGACGTCATCACGGCGCCGCTGGACGTCGAGGTCATCGCCGAGACCGACCTCGGGGCGCAGGCCTTCGTCGCTGGGCGGAGCCTCGGCCTGCAGTTCCACCCGGAGGTGACGCCCGAGATCATGGACGAGTGGGTCCGGACCTACCGCCACGAGCTCGACCAGGAGGGCGTGGACCCCGACACGCTCCTCGACGAGACCCATGCCAAGGCGGAGGAACACAAACGGACGTCGTGGCGGCTCCTCGACGGGTACCTCGAGCGCATCGCGAAGCTCGGCGGGGGCACCTGATGGGGGTCCGGTCCGGCGAGACGGCGGTGTTCCCGCGGTTCCTCGACCTCGAGTACCCGAACGTCGTCGGCGGCGACGGCGTGTGGCTGGAGACCGACGACGGGCGACGCGTGATCGACGCCTCCAGCGGCGGGGCCATGGTCACGTGTCTCGGCCACGCGGTCCCCGAGCTTGCCGCGGCGGCGGCCGACCAGGCGGGGCGGATCGCGTACTTCTACAACCACCACTTCACGAGCGAGCCGCAGGAGCGCCTGGCCGACCGCGTCCTCGAGGTGGTCGCGCCGGAGATGGCCCGGGTCCGGTTCGTGTCCGGCGGCTCCGAAGCCGTCGAGACCGCGCTGCAGCTGGCTCGGCTGTACCACGTCGACCGCGGCGACGAGTCTCGGTGGCGCGTGATCTCCCCCGCCCAGGCCTACCACGGCTCGACGATGGGAGCGCTCGCCCTGAACGGGCGGCCGCACCTGCAGGAGCCGTACGGCCCATACCTCGCCGAACACCTCCACATCCCACCGCCGACGTGGCGGTTCGACCCGACGGGGCAGGCAGCCCTGGACGAGCTCGACCGCCACCTCGCCGAGCACGGCCCCTCGGTCGCCGCGTTCCTCTGTGAGCCGGTCGGCGCGGCGGCGCTCCCCGCCTTCTCGCCTCCGGAGGCGTTCTGGTCTGGACTCGCCGAACGGCGCGACCGGCACGGGTTCCTCGTGATCTTCGACGAGGTGGTCACCGGCGTCGGGCGGACGGGGACGTGGCTGGCCGCGCACCAGGTGCCGCTGGAGCCCGACGTCGTGGCGGTCGGCAAGGGCCTGGGGGCCGGGCACGCGCCGCTCGCGGCCGTGCTGTGTCGCCGGCACGTGTACGACGCGATCGACACCGGGTCGCGGGAGTTCGACCTCGGGCACACGTGGGACGGGGCGCCGCTGCCCTCGGCGGTCGGGCTCGCGGCCCTCGACCTCATGGTCGAACGGGGCCTGGTCGACCGGGTGCGCGACCGGGGGCCGTCGCTCCTCGATGAGCTGACCGCCGCGGTCGGTGAGCTGGCATGCGTGAAGGAGGTCCGGGGGCGGGGGTTCCTGCTGGGCGTCGAGCTGGTCGACCCGCGCGACGGTTCCTCGTTCCTGCCGGTGGACATGGACGTCGCGGCGCTGGTCGACGACACGGCCTTCGAGCACGGCGTCCTGGTCACCTCGACCCACCCGCAGGCCGACGGGTTCGCCGGCGACCAGGTGCTGCTCGCGCCGGCGTTCACCAGCAGCGACGAGGAGCTCGCCGAGATGGTCCACCGGTTCGCGTCCGCCATGCGGGCGGTGCAGTCCCACCTGGAGCGAGCGCTTCCGTGAGCCACCCGACGGAGTTCGTGCTGTTGGGCATCCCCGACGTGCATGGTTCGATCCGGGGCAAGGCGCTCCGCCCGCACGCGTTCGAGTCGGCCGTGCGGCAGGGAACCGTGATGACCGACCTGCTGCTCGGGGTCGACCCGGTCGACGCGCCGATCACGGACTTCGACCGGTTCGGGATCCGGACGGGCGCCGCCGACCTCGTCGTGCGCCCGGACGAGTCCACGCGGCACGAGCTGGCGTGGCGTCCGGGCTGGAGCGTCTGCCTGGCCACGCCGTCCTGGCCGGACGGCTCGCCGTGCGAGCTCGCGACGCGCGAGGTGTACCGCCGCGTGCTCGAGGGCGTCTCGGCCGACGGGTTCGAGGTCATGGCCGCGCTCGAGTACGAGATCCGCCTGTGGGACGCGGACGGCCGGCCGCTGTCGAGCGGCCTGAGCTACAGCCTGGTGGAGATCGGCCGGTACCTCGAATTCGTCGACGGGCTGGTCCCCGCGCTGGAGGGCCTCGGGATCGAGCTGTCGGCCGTGCACACCGAGGCGGGGCCGGGGCTGCTCGAGCTCAACCTCGGCCCCCGTCGCGGTCTGCGAGCGGCCGACGATGCCGCCCTGGTGAAGTTCGCCGTGAAGGACCTCGCGGCCTCGATGGGCATGAAGGCGAGCTTCCTGGCCAAGACGAACCCCGGCGAGGAGGGCTCGAGCGGCCACGTCCACATGTCGTTCTGGTCGGGCGAGACGAACGCCTTCGCCGCCGCATCGCCGCACGATCCGGCGCCGGTTACGCTCTCATCTGCGATCGCCGGCGTCCTGGACCACCTCCCGGCCGCGTCGCTGCTGCTGAACCCGACGATCAACTCGTACAAGCGCCTCGTGCCGGGCTGGTTCGCCCCGGTGAACGCGACGTGGGGCTACGAGAACCGATCCTGCGCCGTGCGCGCGATCCGGTCCGATCGCGCCGACCTGTGGCGGTTCGAGTGCCGGCGGCCGGGCGCGGACGCCAACCCCTTCCTGGCGCTGGCGGCGATCGCGGCCGCGGCCGCCGACGGGATCAAGCGCGAGGCGCAGCCGCCGGAACCGCTCGAGGGCGACGCGTACGCGGCCGACGTCCCGGAGCTGCCCGGCTCGTTGGAGGCCTCCCTCTTGGCATTCGAGGCCGACGACGCCTTCCGCGAGGCGATCGGCAAGGCGTTCGGCGAGTACTTCGCGGTGACCCGGGCCTGGGAGCTCAAGGCCTGGCGCGAGACCGTCACCGAATGGGAACGCGACCGCTACGAGCGGTCGGTCTGACGGCGATCAACGACCGGCTGAGGTCGTCCCCGGTGCCCGCTCCGGCAGCATCGTGTAGACGAGGCACTCCCCGCGGAGCACCTCCTGGCCGTCCTGCCGGCGGGCGACGCATCGCAGCCGCGTGATCGGCTTGTCCGCCCGGGACTCGATCACCTCGGCCTCCGCGGTCACGGCGTCCCCGACGAACACCGGCGCCGGGTAGTCCCACTCCTGGTGCAGGAACACGCTCCCCGGCCCCGGGAGCTCCATCGCCACCAGCGCGTTGAACAGCCCCGCGACGATCCCGCCCTGCGCGACCAGCCGTCCGAAACGGGTCGAAGACGCGAAGGTCTCGTCGAAGTGCAGCGGGTTCCGGTCGCCGGTCAGCTCCGCGAACCGTTCGACGTCCTCCGCCGTCACGGTTCTCGTCCACGTCGCCCGCGCGCCCACATCGGGAGGAACCCAGCCCATGATCGCGGCGGATGCTACTGGTCAACGGCCGAGCTCCGCCAGGCGGCGCTCCAGCAGGCGCCGTTCGGCGTCGTCGTCCAGCGAGCTCGAGGGCCCGCTCGTAGGCGGCGCGGGATTCGCCATGCGGCCGAGGCGCCGAAGAAGCTCTGCGCGGGTCGCGTGGAAGTACCGGTAGCGCTCGAGGTCGAGCCCGTCCACGATGGCGAGCCCCGCCTCCGGGCCCTCGGCCTCGGCGACGGCCACCGCCCGGCTCAGCTCGGTCACCGGCGAGCCGGTGAGGCGCGACAGCTCCCCGTACAGTGCGGCGATCTGCCCCCAGTCGCGCGGGTCCTCGGCGTGGAGCGACGCGATGGCCGCCTGCACGACGTACGAACCGCGCCCGAGCAGGGCCAGGCCCCGGTCCAGCTCCACCCGCCCCTCTGCGATCTGATCGGTGTTCCACCTCGAGGGGTCCTGGTCGGCCAGCAGCACCAGCTCGTCGCCGTCGAACCGCGCCGCGCGGCGGGCGTCGAGCAGCAGCATCATCGCCAGCAGGCCGTGGACCTCGGGCTCGTCCGGCATGAGCCCGGCGAGCGCCCGGCCGAGCCGGATGGCCTCCGCCGCGAGGTCCACCCGGCCGCCGTACCCCTGGTTGAAGATCAGATACACCACGGCGAGCACCGCGGACAGCCGGTCGGGCAGGAGGTAGTCCGGCGGCACCCGGAACGGGATCCCCGCGGCTCCGATCTTGCGCTTGGCCCGCACCAGGCGCTGCGCCATGGTCGCCTCGGGAACGAGGAACGCCCGCGCGATGTCCTCGGTCGAGAGCCCGCCGAGCGTCCGGAGGGTCAGCGCCACCTGCGCCTCCAGCGAGAGCGCCGGGTGGCAGCACGTGAAGATGAGCTCGAGCCGTTCATCGGGGATGGTCGAAGGGTCCACGGGGTGCTCCGCGTGTTCGGCCAGCAGCGCGTCGTCCGCGAGCTGGCGGCTCTTGGCCCGCAGGGACCGGTCGCGGCGGATGCGGTCGATCGCGCGGTTGCGCGCCGTCGTCACCAGCCACGCCGCCGGGCTGTCGGGCATCCCGTCCCTGGGCCACCGTTCCGCCGCGATCGCGAAGGCCTCCTGTGCGGCTTCCTCGGCGAGGTCGAAGTCGCCGAGGAAGCCGATCAGGGCGGCGAGGACGTATCCCCACCGGTCGCGGAAGACCTGCTCGAGGTCGGGAGCTACCACTCCTTGACGGGACGGATCTCGACCGCACCGCCCATCCGGGCGGCCGGGATCCGGGCGGCCAGCGCGATCGCCGCGTCGAGGTCGTCGCCCTCGAACGTCAGGTAGCCGTTCACGGCCTCCTTCAGCTCGACGAACGGGCCGTCCGTGGTGAGCGTCGCGCCGTTCTCCACGCGAACGGTCGTCGCGGTCTCCGGCCCGTCGAGCCCCTGGCCCGGCGTGACGCCCGGCGTCTGGTTGATCGCCTGGTAGTCGGCGTATACCTGCCGCTGCTCGGCCTCCGACAGCGTGGCCCAGGCCTCGGGGTCCGCCGGCGTCGGCGTGGTGCCCTGGTGGATCAACAGCATGTACTTCATCGTTCCCTCCTTCGGGGACGGGGTCGCGATGAAGACGAACGAGGCCGCCGAAATCGACACCCGGCCGCAAGAAATCTCGTCGAGATCTGCAGGACCGAGGCTACGACTCCGAGAAGAACACGTTCTTGACCTCGGTGTAGAGGTTCACGGCGTGCATGCCCATCTCGCGGCCGATGCCGCTGTGCTTGTAGCCGCCGAACGGCGCCTCGGTGTGCACGCTGTGCGACGAGTTCACGCTGATCACGCCCGTGCGGATGCCCTTCGACACCCGGATGGCCCGTCCGAGATCGCGGGTCCACACCGAACCGGACAGCCCGTACTCGGTGTCGTTCGCCAGCCGGACGGCCTCCTCCTCCGTGTCGAACGGGATCACGCACACCACCGGCCCGAAGATCTCCTCCCGCGCCACGCGCCAGGAGTTGTCGACGTCGGCGAGCACGGCCGGCCGGAGGTAGTACCCGCCCTCGCCGCCCTCGACCGCCGGCACCTCGCCGCCGGTGACCAGCCGGGCGCCCTCCTTCTGGCCGATCTCCAGGTAGTCGAGCGACGTCTGGCGCTGCCCGGCCGAGATCATCGGGCCCAGCTGCGTGTCCTCGGAGAGCGGCGGCCCGACCACCAGCTCGTCGGTTCGCTTCGCCATCGCGGCAACGAAGTCGTCGTAGGCGGGCCGTTCGACGAACACCCGGCTCCGCGCGCAGCAGTCCTGCCCGGTGTTCCCGAACACCCCCCACACCCCGCGTTCGACGGCCTGCTCCATGTCCGCGTCGGCGAACACGACGTTGGCGGACTTCCCGCCGAGCTCGAGCGACACCCGGGTGATGTTCTGGGCGGCCATGGCCATGATCTTCGAACCGACCTCGGTCGAGCCGGTGAACCCGATCTTGTTCACCCTCGGATCCGACACCAACGCGTTCCCCACGGCCGAACCCGGCCCGGGGAGGACCGACATCGTCTCGGGGGGCAGGCCGGCCTCGAGCAGGATGTCGGCCAGCATCAGCACCGAGAGCGGCGTGTACGAGGCGGGCTTCACGATGATCGCGTTGCCGCAGGCGAGGGCCGGCGCGATCTTCCAGGTGGCGATCACCAGCGGGAAGTTCCACGGCGTGATGAGCGCACAGACACCGACCGGCTCACGGAGCGTGATGTCGAGCCCCGAGTCCTGGATGGGAACGGTCTCGCCGAAGACTTTGTTCGCGGCGCCGGCCCAGTACTCGAGCGTCCCCGCGACCAACCCCAGCTCGTCGCGGGCGTCGCCGATGGGCTTGCCGGCGTTGCGGGCCTCGACACGGGCGATGTCCTCGAGCCGCTCCCGTACCAGCGTGGACGCCCGGAGGAGCACGCGCCCACGCTCGGTGGCCGACGTCCGCGGCCACGACCCCTCCTCGAACGCCCGGACGGCCACGTCGACCGCGCGGCGCGCGTCCTCGGGGCCCGCCTCGGCGACCTCCGCCATCGGCTCGCCGGTGCCCGGCTCCGTGACGCTGAACGTTCCGCCCTCGGTCGCCTCCCGGCGGTCCCCCCCATGACCAGCAGTTCGGTGGACATCGTCAGCTCCCTCCCAACGCACGATGCGGCCGGCGCGGGCCCGGGGCGATGATAGCCCCGTGCGGTTCGGCTATGGATTGATCACCTGCCAGCGGTACCCCGGCGACGCCCGGTCGGACGCCGACCTGTACCGCGAGGCGCTCGAGCTGGCCGCGCACGCCGAGGACGTCGGCTTCGACTCGGTCTGGACCAGCGAGCACCACTTCTGGGACGACGGCTACGTCCCGTCGCTGCTCCCGCTGTCGGCGGCGATCGCGGCACGGACCTCGACCGTCGACATCGGGACCGGGCTGGTCCTGGCGCCGATGCACCACCCGATCCGCCTCGCGGAGGACGCCGCGGTGGTCGACCTGATCTCCGGCGGACGCTTCGTGCTGGGCCTCGGCCACGGATGGCTGCCGTGGGAGCTCGAGGCGTTCGGCGCGTCGATGCGGGACCGGGCCGGCCGAACCGAGGCGGCGATCGAGACCTGCCGCCGGGCATGGGGAGCCGGCCTCGTCGACGGGCGGTCCGTGACGCCGAAGCCGGCGCGACCCGGCGGCCCGCCCATCTGGCTCGGCGCCATTCGCGAACCCGCCGTTCGCAGGGCGGCCCGCCTGGCCGACGGTTGGATGGCGAACCGTCCCGACCCCGGCACGCTGCGCACCGCCGTCGGCTGGCTCACCGACGAGCTCCGGCGCACGGGCCGCTCCGACACCGAGGTCGAGATCGCCGGCCACTGGCCGGTGTTCGTCGACGACGACCCGGACCGGGCATGGGCGGCGGTCCGGGATCACGCGCGCTACGTCGAGTGGAAGTACGACGCGATCGACGAGCGGCGTCCTCCGACGGGGCCGCCGGCCATGCCGCCTCCCCTCGACGACGCGGTGGAGAAGGCCCTTCGATCGATCGTGCTGTGCGGGACCCCGGACGACGTGGCCGCCCGGATCGTCGAGCTGGCCGGCGCCGCCGGGCCCGGGCTGCACTTCGTCGCCCGGCTGTACTACCCGGGGATGGACGTTGAGACGATGCGCCGGGCGGCCCGGCTGTTCGCGGAGCGCGTCGCGCCGGCCGTGCGGTCGGAGATCGGCGGATCCTAACGACGGACGCTTGTGTGCCCCCAGGAGCGTCCCACGACAGCCCATCGCCGCAGGTCGGAGCGTCGGCTTTACACACGGGCACACACGCCCTAGATTCCTCCTGATTCCGATCGGGCAGTGGGGTGACGCTCCCTTCCTGGTCCGCACCGAAGGGGACTTCGCCTCCTGGCAGAAGGGGGTGAGGCATGGCGGACGGCGACTTGCAGGCCATGTACCACGAACGGGCCATGGTCTCGGAGAAGGTCGCGCCTGCCCTGGTCGCGAGGACCCTCGGGCCGTTCGACCTCGTGGTCGTATTCGTCGCGATCGTCCTGTTCATCAACAACTCGGCGGGACTCCAGTTCGCCGGGCCGTCGGTGTTCATCTTCTGGATCCTCGCGTTCGCGACGTTCCTCATCACCGGCGCGTTCGTCACGGCCCAGTTGGGGCGGATGTTCCCGGAGGAGGGCTCGCTGTACGTCTGGACCCACAAGGTGCTCGGCTCGTTCTGGGGGTTCTTCGCCGGATTCGTTGCGTGGTGGCCGGGGCCGATCGTCCTCGTGGCCGCCGGCATCCTGGTGGCGAACTTCGCCCAGCAGGCGGCGGCGTTCTTCACCTGCAACGGCAAGCCGTGCGCGATCCTCACGGAGAACTGGCAGATCGGCATCGTCGTCCTCGCGGTGATCGCGTTCAGCATGGTGATGTCGCTGCTGCGGATGCGGGTGACGCAGAACTACGTGAACGTGCAGTTCTTCTTCTACGCCGCGGCCATCTTCCTGATCGGCTTCGCCGGTGTCGTCTGGCTGCTCAAGGGCCACGGGTCCTCCACGGACTTCAGCACCGGATGGAATCCGTTCCGGACCGACAACGCGGGCAAGCGCGGCCCTGGGCCTCCCGGCGAACCTGACGTTCTTCTCGTTCGCCATCCTCGCGATGCTCGGGATCGAGAGCCCGATGAACATGGGCGTCGAGGTCAAGGGCGGCGAGAAGGCCATCAAGACCTACCTCTTCTGGGGCTGCATCATCGTGATCGCCGCCTACCTGTGGACCACGTGGGGCAACATGGTCGTCATCCAGGCCGGCGGCGCGAACGGCACGACCGGTGGCGCGCGAGGCGGTCGGGATCGCGATCGGCAAATGGGCCGGCTTCCTCGTCGCCGCCATTCTCGCGTGGGTGTTCCTCACCGCGACCGTGGTCTACAACTACGCGTTCGCCCGGCTGCTGTTCGTGTCGGGACTGGAGAAGCGGCTGCCGCACCAGATGGGCCGGGTCAACCGGAACAAGGTCCCGGCGGTGGCCGTGGTCGTGCAGTCGATCATCGGCGCGATCATCGGGGCACTGGTGTTCTTCGTCTTCGGCGGCGGGCCGAGTGACCCGTACCGGTACTTCTACGCGCTGTACGCCGGGCTCACGATCGTGTGGTGCATCTCGACCGCGCTGCTGTTCCTCGACATCTTCTTCGCGAAACGAGCGAATCCCGAGGTGTTCGAACGGGAACGCCGCGCGCCGATGTGGGTCCTGTACACCGAGCGGCATCGTGGGAACCATCGCGAACATCGTGGCCGTGTTCTTCATCTTCGTGGGGTCGTGGTATCCGAAGTCCGAAGGACAACCCCACGGGATGGACGCTGAGCTCGTGGAACGCCTGGATGATCGGGATCACGCTCGTCTCAGTCGTCACCGGGATCCTCATCTACCTGGTCTCGCAGTCCGCGCGGAGGGGCAAGAGCGACGAGGACCTCATCGCCGAGGGCCTTGCCCAGAAGGAGATCAGTGAGGACCTGCCGTCGGGGATGCAGCCGATGACCTGATCAGGGCCGGCCGCGCTCGCGGCCTGATCGAACGGGCGCCGGGATCTCTGCGGGATCCCGGCGCCCGCTTCGTGTGACTACGTTCCGGTCGAGTCCCGAGCCTGGGCTCGGGACCACGTATCCCTGGACGAACAGGTACTCCTCGGCCGTGCCGAGCAGCGGCGAGGCCGGATAGAACTCGACCAGCAGCTGGTACCACAGCGCCGCGAGGCGGATCTCCGCGGTGGGACCGAGCGCGGTCCCGACGGCCGCCAGCGCCGAGGCGGCCCGGCTCGAGGCACTCGTCGCCGCCGCGGAACGGACCGTGCGCCCGGAGGTGGGCCCGGAACACGGGCACGAGCCGGCCCAGCGCCCGGCCGGCCTCGTGGACCGTCGACAACGGCACCGCGCCGTGCGGCGCGCCCATGAACTTGGCGATCGCTCGGTGCACCGCGGCCGACGGGGCGATCGGTGCCCAGGCAGGCCGCCTCGGCCGCGGTGGGCTTCCGCAGCGGAGGCGGGGGCGAGGAGGGCGGGTGGGGTGAGGGCGAGGTGGCCGGCACGGACGTCGACGGCGCCGTCGTCTGCCGAGGGGAGTCGCCGGGGCTGTTCTCGGGTGCGCCCCGCGCGGTGCAGGCCGCGGCCGTCACCAGCGCGACTGTCGCGAGGAGCAGGACGCGCCCGGTTCGCGTTCGACCCACGTCGACCAGCGCCAGCCGCCCGGCCGCGACGCTCAGGCGCCCCGAGGCGAGGCGAACCGGCCGGCGGCCCCGGCCAGCCCGTCGAACAGGGCCTGCTGGGCCGGATCGGCGCCGGCGCTGTCCTCCGGATGCCACTGGACTGCGAGCGTCCAGCCCGGGCCGTCGTGTTCGACCGCCTCGACGATCCCGTCGTCGGCCCGCGCCGTGACGTGGAGCCCCTTCCCGAGCGTGTCGATCGCCTGGTGGTGATGCGACGAGGTGGCCAGGACCTCCGCACCGGTGACCTCCGCCAGGAGGCAACCGGGTTCGGCCTTGACGTCGTGCATGACGGTTCCGCCGCCACCGGGGACGCCGTGCTCGGTGGTCCCGCCGAGGTCGGGGACGTGCTGGATCAGGGTCCCGCCGAGGGCGACGTTCAGCACCTGCAGTCCTCGGCAGATCGCGAGCACGGGCATCCCGCGGTCCAGCGCCCTACGGACGAGGGCGAGCTCCAGGGTGTCGCGGTCCCGGTCGACGCCGTAGACCTTCGCGTGGCCCTCCGCGCCGTACGTCGCCGGGTCGAGGTCGCCGCCGCCGAGCAGCAGCAGCCCGCCGACGTGGTCGAGCACCTCGAGGCCGGCTTCGGGTTCCGACTCCATGACCGCCAATGCGCGCATCCCCGCTCGGTGTGCGGCGAGCACGTACGTGTCCGGGACGGCGAACCCGCCCGCGTCCCACTTCGCGACGCGGCCGGCGGGGAGGCGGTACGCGGGGACGGCGACCAACGGGGAGGACATGAGAAGAGCGAGTGTATCGAGGTCGTGTCGCTTCGGCGGGTCGCGCACAATGCACCGGATGCGCCCCGAGGATGTCGTCGCGACCGTGTGGCCCGGACGCTCGTTCGACATGGAGGCGCTTGGCGGCGGGATCACCAACCACAACTTCAAGGTCACGTTCCGGGACGATGGCGAGACCGTGGTCGTGCGGGCGCCGGGCAAGGACACGGAGCTGCTCGGCATCGACCGGCAGGTCGAGTCGGCCGCCGCGCGGAT
Source organism: uncultured Actinomycetes bacterium (assembly GCA_963772375.1). Classification (GTDB taxonomy): domain Bacteria; phylum Actinomycetota; class UBA4738; order UBA4738; family JACQTL01; genus DATBHM01. The sequence goes on along the minus strand of CAVYXG010000005.1, from coordinate 1,219,271 downwards.
GGCGGCGTCGATCGGCGTGGGACCGGAGGTGGTCGCGTTCGTCGCCGGCTGCTTGATCACGCGGTTCATCGAGGGCTCTCCGGTGCCGCCGGAGGTCATGCGGCTCCCGAAGAACCTCGTCCGCACGGCCGAGACCTTGCGAACGATCCACGACGCGCCGCTGATCCCTGGGCGGTTCGACCCGTTCCGGGTGGTCGAGACCTACGCGGCCACCGCGTCCGACCACGGCGTCGAGCCGCCGCCGGACTACGCCTGGGCCAGGGGAATCGCCGACCAGATCGAGACAGCGCGCGGCCCACAGCCCACCGTCCCCGGCCACAACGACCTGCTGAACGCGAACTTCATCGACGACGGCGAACGCCTCCGCATCGTCGACTGGGAGTACTCGGGGATGAGCGACCGGTTCTTCGACCTGGCGAACTTCAGCGTGAACCATGAGCTGGGTGCCGGACAGGATCGCGTGCTCCTCACCGCGTACCGGGGCGGCGAGGCCACCGACCGCGACCTGGCGAACCTCCGCCTGATGCGGTTCATGTCCGACTTCCGCGAGGCGATGTGGGGCGTGGTCCAGCAGAGCATCAGCGAGCTCGAGGTCGACTTCGTGGCGTACGCGGACCAGCACTTCGAACGCCTCCGCGCGACCGCCGCCGACCCGGCCTTCGAGGACTGGCTGTCGGCGGCGTCCCAGTAGCGGCAAGGATCCTGTTCGGAATCGACCGCGACGGACCGGCTGACTATCCTTCGGGACAGGTGCGGTTCGAAAGGGTTCGGTCCCTCGTTACGGCGTTGGCGCTGACGGTCGTCACAGTCGGCGTCCTGGCGCTCGCCGGCCAGACCGGTACCGGCGGCGGCCCGCATGCGGTCCCGGTCGACCGCGGTCGCAGGGCCGCCATCCTCCTGCTCGGGATCACGGACGACGGTCTTCCGGTGGCCAGGCCAGAGGATCAGCGGGACAGCCGGGGGCTCGGCGACCGGGACGTCCACTCGTGGTCGCTCCCGCAGCAGCCGCGCCTGTGGACGGTCCTCGAGTCGCTCGCCCCGGCGACCGACGCCCGGTTCGAATCCAGGATCGCCTTCGCTCCCCGCGGGCCTCCGCCCGCCGCGGCCTCCTTCGTGAGCCCGTAGTCAACGGCGGCCCACCGGCCGTCGGGTGAGGAGCCATGACCTGTGGGGAGCACCCAGCACCTCCCGCATGCGCGCATGCGGGCGTTCCGCCGCCGGTTCGCAACGTTCGCCGTGCTCATCGCGGCGGCGACCGCCTGCGGCCTGCCCAGCGTTCCGCCGAGGGCGTCCACGGCTCCGGACCCCGGGCCGTCCGCTGCTCGGACGACGTCCGTGCCCGTACCACCCAGCGCCCCCTTCGTCTCGCCGATCGACCGCCTGATCTACCGGACCGCGTTCGACCAGTGTTCGATCTCGGGCGTCGACGGGGCAGCGAGGGACTACGGGGGCGACGCCGCGGATCCGACGACGGTCGCGAACGCGTACGCCCGGTTCGCGAGCCCCGATCACATCCAGCCCGCGTACCAGGGCTGCCTGGACGGACTCCAGGCCCCAACGCCGTGATCACGTATCGACGAGAAAGGACAGCTCCGATGACGACCAGTGAAGAGATCCGTGACCAGGCCCTGCGTCTCGCCGGCGAGGGGATGGATCCGAAGCAGGCGGCGACGCTCATGCTCGGGAATGGCAGTCGCCGGGTTCCCGTCGTGTCCGCCAAGCGAACGCTCGAGATGGAGCTCTCGGAACGCGGCGGCGGAACCACCGCCGCCAGGGCGCTGGAGATCGTGAACACGATGCTCTCGGAGGGCAACTGGGCCGACTAGATGGGACACCATGTGGTGTATAGTGTCTCCCCATGGGCCGTACCCAGGTCTACCTCGGCGAGGAGGAACTCGGGCTGCTCGACCGCGTGGCAGCCGAAACCGGTGCGACGCGATCGGAGCTGATCCGTCGGGCGATCCGGGGCACGTTCGGGGATCAGTCCCAGGCGACGCGCCTCGAGGCCCTCCGCAGAAGCGCCGGGAGCTGGAAGCGACGGAATTTCAGCGGGTCGGAATACGTCGATGCGCTTCGGGGTGACCTCAACGACCGCCTTCGGCGAGTCGGCTTCGAGTGAAGCTCGTCGACACTACGATCGCAGTGGACCACCTTCGGGGGACGCCTGCCGCGACCGAGCTTCTCGTGGATCTGACCGCCGCCGGGGAGATGCTGGTGGCCAGCGAGATGACGCGCTTCGAGCTGCTCGCCGGCGTCCGAAGGGATGAGCTCGATGACCTCGAGGTCTTCTTCTCCTCGGTCGCGTGGGCCCCGATCGACCGGGAGATCAGCAGGACCGCGGGGCGACTCGCGCAGGGGCTCCGGCGCAGCCACAGTGGCATCGATGATGCCGACTACCTCATCGCCGCAAGTGCGATCGTGCTCCAGGCCGACCTGCTCACCACCAACGCCCGCCACTTCCCCATGTTCGAGGGTCTCCGATCACCGTACTGATGCCCTCCTGCGCCCCCCACTGGTGCAGCGTGGACCTGAGAGGTCACTATTCGAACCTACCGAAGAGTAGGTTCCATCTCCCGACGCCGACGTGGTGCCTCACGATTCACGACCTGTCCAACGCCTGCTGAACAGAGGCCCGCGCTGGCATCATGGATCCTGATCAGAGGAGAAACGCAGGCTCGCCGACACCACCTGAGCCCCGGCGCTCAACAGCAGCCGCAACCTTTTCGTTCGGCGATCTCCCACCGCGGAGGCATCCGCCACCGACATGATGAGGGTCCAGGATGCTTATTCAGCCGGCCGTCGGCAGCTTCCGTGGGCCGAAAGACGTGAACCTCGGTTGTTTCGCCTCCCCATCCCGTCAAGATGCCAAGAACCGGGCCATGAGCCCCGTGTGACGGCCGGCTCCAGCCCCGATGATCTTGCCGTCGGACTGGATCGCAACAGCGTCGGCGCTGGAGACGACCCCGCCGCCGCGGGCGCCCTCCCAGAGCACCACGGTGCCGTCGGTGCCGAAGGTCCGGTCAAGCCGCCCGTTCGCCCGGTACCTGGCGAGCGCAAAGCCTCCGACAGTCGCGGTTGACAGCACACCGCCCCCGACGATCTTCCCGTCGGACTGGAGTGCGAGCCCCCCGTACATGGCGTCGCCTCCCTCCTCCCGCTGGAAGACCGAGACGACGGTGCCTCCGCGACCGAACGTCGGATCGAGTGTTCCATTCGCCCGGTAGCGGATGAGCGCCCACCTGGGGTGCGATGGCGTGCCGGGCCCGGAGGAGCACCCAGCCATGCCGCCCACCACGATCCTGCCGTTCGACTGGATGGCCAGGCCCATGGCCTCGCCGGGCCCACCGCAGCGGGCCCCGGGGAACTTGGTTGCGACTTTCCCGTCCCCTCCGCCGAACGTCGGATCCAACCCGCCGCCGCGCCCGAAGCGGACGACCGCGACGTCCGAGAGTGCCTCGGCGTCCGGAATGGTCCGGTAGACGGCCGAGCCGGCGATCACGATCTTGCCGTCCGGCTCCACCGCGACCCCCGCCACCGGCCCCTCTCCTATGGCAGTGCCGAAGACGCCCTTCTGTACGGTGGCCCTGGCCAAGCCGTCTCCGCTGAAGCTCCGGTCGAGCGTCCCGTCGCGGTTCAGGCGGACGACGACGAAGGAACTCCTCCCCCGGCACTCGCCCCAGGCGCCCGCGACGATCTTGCCGCGTAGGCCGAGCGCCCCCGCGAGGCCGTACGAGGCGAGGTCGCAGCCGGCGAATCCGCCGTTCGTGACGAACGCTCCTCCGTCGCCGAAGCTCCTATCCAGCGTCCCGTTCGCATTGAAGCGGGCGACCGTGAGCGCGCCGGGGCAGGAGTGGCCGAAGGCGACGATCTTCCCGTCACGCTGGACGGCGACGGCCAGGGCTCCTCCCGAGCACCCGGGCGGGCCAGGACCGAATCGATTGAATACGATGCCGTCTCCGCCGAAGGTTCGATCGAGCGTCCCGTCGGGCTGGTACCGGGCCACCGCGAACCGAAGGTCATCGTCCCCGGCCACCACGATCTTGCCGTCGGCCTGGAACGCGATGGCGTTTCCTCCGAACCCCCGGACGATCCCGCTCGTGCCGAAGGTGCGGTCGAGGTCGCCGGGAGCCCCTCGGGCGGGCGATGCAAGGCTGAATTGCGCGATCAACACGCCGACCGTCAACAGGCATGCCATCGAGAGCCATTCCGGTCGTCGACCGCGTTCCGACATGAAAGACCTCCCGTCCGACTCCCCCGAGCCCTCGCCCTCAGCATGGACCGTGCCATGGCCGCTGCAGGGTTCGTCCGGCCCGGAACGCAAGGGTCTTCGAGATGCCGATGCCTCAGCTGGCCGGGGGGCGCGGTGAACATGGCGTCGTGGACGGGGGACCCGTGTCACGGGCGAGGTCCGGATCGCGGAAGGGGCAGCGGCGCTCGCCCACCGGCGGGCATGGTCCGCCCGAGGATAGGCGATCCACAGCCCGCGACCCGATCACGAGTCAAGCCGTCTACCTGCGGAAGTGGCTTGGTAGTGCCAGAACGCAGTGGACCTGATGGGAGTGTTTTCGAACCGGCAATTCGGACAAACCATCCGGGAATTGGCCCGAACTCTGAGGGCGACGTCTGAGCCCACCTCACCCATCATAGACGAATTGGTGCGAAAACGGACAGGGGCCTGAGCCCTGTACTGCTTGCGGAAGCTCCCCATTCCAGGCACGACGCCGGTGGCTCCGGCGGAAGCGTTCGAACCGGCAATTCGCACCAGACCGTCTGTCCTGCGACCAACTTCATGTTGTACCAAGGACGTTAGAGTCCAATGCCCATGAACGGCATCAGGAAGCTGGCCCTGGAGCACGCAGCAACGCAGGCCGAGGTCGTTCGACGGTTCGAGCGAATGCTGGGGACCGCTCGCGCGTTGCTGGGCGATCGCGTGAGGAGCGCCGAACAGCACGGGGCCTCCTTACCGGAGATCGCTGAAGCGACCGGGCTCTCCGAGAAGGAGGCGGCGAAGCTCATCGAACGGCACAAGTGATCCGGAACGCCTTCAAGCCCGCGATTCGGTGCAGACATCGAAGGAAGGCGCCAAGCCCTGCCCGTGGCGGACACGTTGAGCTGCCCGGCGTGGACGCCATGCGAGGGCCCGGTCCCCGGACCCTCGCTGGATGGCTCGAACAGCGCACGCGTGCCCAGCCGTCCGCTCAGTGCATCTGACCGTATTCCCCCATCCCCTGTCCCTCGCCCTCGACCATCTCCGCGATGGCGCACTCCGTGGTCAGCACGAGCGCCGCGATCGAAGCCGCGTTCTGCAGGGCTGAGCGGGTGACCTTGGCGGGGTCGATGATCCCGGCCCGCCTGAGGTCCCCCCAGGCCCCGGTCGCCGCGTTGAACCCCGTGGCGTTCGACTCGCCGCGGATGCGCTCCACCACGACGGCTCCCTCGAAGCCGGCGTTGGCCGCGATCAGCCTGGCCGGCTCGTGCAGTGACCTGCGTACGATCAACGCGCCGGTCGCCTCGTCGCCGGAGAGACCGAGCCCGTCCACGTCGACGGCCTCCTCGGCCCGGATCAGGGCGACACCGCCGCCCGGGACGGTGCCCTCCTCGATGGCCGCGCGCGTCGCGGACACCGCGTCTTCGATGCGGTGCTTCTTCTCCTTGAGCTCGACCTCGGTGGCCGCGCCGACCTTGATCAGCGCCACCCCGCCGGCGAGCTTGGCCAGGCGCTCCTGGAGCTTCTCGCGGTCGTAGTCGGAGTCGGTCTTGTCGATCTCCGCCTTGATCTGAGCGATCCGACCCTTGATCCGCTCCGGCTCGCCCTGCCCCTCGACGATCGTGGTGTCGTCTGAGGTGACGACGACCCTTCGCGCCGAGCCCAGCAGGTCGAGCGTGGTGTTCTCGAGCTTGAGGCCGACCTCGTCGGAGATGACCTGGCCTCCCGTGAGGATGGCCATGTCCTCGAGCATCGCCTTGCGGCGGTCGCCGAACCCCGGCGCCTTCACCGCGACGGCCGTGAACGTGCCGCGGAGCTTGTTGACCACGAGCGTGGCGAGCGCTTCGCCCTCCACGTCCTCGGCGACGATCAGGAGTGGCTTGCCCCTCTCCACCAGCTTCTCGAGCACGGGCAGGAGGTCCTGGATCCTCGAGACCTTCCTGCTGGCCAGCAGGATGTACGGATCGTCGAGGCGGGCCTCCATGGCCTCCGGGTCGGTGGCGAAGTACGGCGAGATGTAACCCTTCTCGAACTGCATCCCCTCGACAAACTCGAGCTCGATCCCGAAGGTCTGCGACTCCTCGACGGTGATGACCCCGTCCTTGCCGACCTTCTCGAACGCCTCGGCGATCGAGTCGCCGATCGAGTCGTCGGCCGCGGACAGGCCGGCCACATGGGCGATGTCGTCGCGGCCCTCGACGTCGTGCGCCTGCTTGCCGATGTGCTCCACCGTGGCCGCGACGGCCCGCTCGATGCCCCGCTTGAGGGCCATCGGGTTGGCGCCCGCGGCGACGTTGCGCATCCCGTTGTGGACCATGGCCCGGGCGAGCACCGTCGCCGTCGTCGTGCCGTCGCCGGCGACGTCGTTGGTCTTGGTGGCGACCTCCTTGGCGAGCTGGGCCCCCATGTTCTCGTAGGGGTCCTCCAGCTCGATCTCCTTGGCGATCGTCACGCCGTCGTTGGTGATGGTGGGGGCGCCCCACTTCTTGTCGAGCACAACGTTGCGGCCCTTCGGGCCGAGTGTGACGGACACGACGTCGGCCAGTTTGTCGACGCCGGCCTCGAGGGCCCGTCTGGCCTCCTCGTCGAACTTCAACACCTTCGCTGTCATGACGCCTTCCTCGCTGAGCTGCTGACGGCGAGGACGTCGCGGGCGGAAAGGATCAGGTACTCCTCGCCGTCGACCTTGACCTCGGTCCCGCCGTACTTCGAGTAGATGACCGTGTCTCCGACTCTCACGTCCATCGGGACGCGATGCCCGTCCTCGAACCGTCCCGGGCCCACCGCCATGACCTCGCCCTCTTGGGGCTTCTCCTTGGCGGTGTCCGGGATCACGATGCCCGAGACGGTGGTGGATTCGTCCTCGCTTGGAAGTACCGCGATGCGGTCATCCAGCGGGGTCAATCCGAACGTCTTTCCCATGGGGTAGTCCTTCCTTGGTGCCCTGTGCAGGGCGACCGGCGTTCTGCCCGGCTACCTGCCGGTGGAACGCAAGATCCGATCGAGTACCGACCAGTGCGAGTCGTCGGATGGCCCTTCCCCGGTCCCCAGGAATCTCAGAGATTCCGTCGATGCCGGGAGCTCGAGGACGATCGAGGTGCCGTCTCGTGAGAGCCATCCCGTGAAACGCTGGCTGTGGGTGGGAGCGTGAATCGTCATCGCCATGTCGAATCCCTTCCAGTTATGTGCACCGCGTCGATGAGCATGGTGCGAACGACTCGCGGCCGGGAAGCATCGGGGGCGAATCAGGCTCACCATTCGAGTCGAGGACCGCGTCTTTCAGCACGACCCGCCCGCACCACGGACAGCGCGAGGCTTCGTGCTCGATGCGGGCCCCGCATGAGGAGCAGGATTCCTCCGAGCCCGGAGGCAGCTCCTCGAGGTCCTTCTGCCCCGCCGGACCTTCGCCGGCGATCCGGATGGAATCGACGGGCCGCTCGTTGATGACCGTGCCGACCATCTCGTTCCCTTCTCTCCTTCCGGGGGACGGTGGCGCCCTCGGAATCCGCGAGCTGACGCGAAGTTAGGCTGCCTGCCCCTCCAACCTCCGGTATTCCTTGGCCAAGCGCTCGCCCTCCTTCGTCAACCGAATGGGGTCGGTGTCCCTGGGCCGCTGGCCGGGGGGAGCCTTGCGGTACAGGATGGCGCCGCTGTCCTTGGCTCCGAACAGGTTTGCCGTCGACCGAACCTTCGGCCCCAATTGACTCCGGCGGATCTCCCGCGACTGTCCGAGCGTCAACTGCCCGCCGCCGTCCTCGAGAGCCTTCAGGTGCAGGTGGGCGATCCTCCCGAGCTTCGCCACCCGAGGAGACATGACCATGCTGCCGATGGGTTCGCCCTTGCTGCTCTTCTCGAGGATCGCCAGCCCCTGTCGGATGAGCGCGAGCCCATGTTCGAACTTCGCATCCACAGCCGCCTCCTCTCGTCGCTTGCTCGTAACTACACGTAAGTATACGCGCTTCTACGTTCGCCTGGCCCGGGCCTCCCCCCGAGAAAGCGCCCCGACGCATCCCCACGCGTCCCCGTTAGCAGGATCGGCCTGGTGGGAAGCTAGGTGCCCCGTAGGTGCGGGATCGTCACGTTCATGGGTGACCTCGCGCCGCCCTCGGTGGACGGGGTCCTACGAGCGCATCGGCGACGTGGGCGATGTCGTCTTTCCGTGCGAGTGGGTCCTCTCGGAGACCGGCTGCGGATCTACTACGGGGCCGCGGACACGTCCGTCAGGTGTCGGTGAACACTGAAACGTGTCGCATCGCGGTCACCGAAACGTGTCGGACGAACGGGTCGAAATCCCACACCTGACCGCAGGGTGAGGCCACCCTCCCGTCTCGAAAGCGCCAACCGTCGAGCCGGAAGGAGGCCGCAGCCCATGATGCCGCAGGAGGCACGCAGTCCTTGACAATCTCAGGCTATATGGCCTGGTAGAGGGCACAATCGGATGTCCGATCGCTCCACAGGCGACCCCGAATCAGGTCGACTTGTTGTGGGGGTCGTCGGCCCCCACCGCGCCTGGTCGGGTTGGCCTCGCGGGTGAGGGTGAGCTTGCTGCGGGCAGGGCCGGCGTCGGGAGATCGAAGCCTCGTCGGGTCTGCCCGGACATCTCCTGTTACGCTCACTCGAGTAGGCATTTCGCCTACCCTTCGCGCCGAGCGACCGACTCGTGGCCCACTGGCACCTTCGCCACCGGCCCCTCGCCCCTCTCGAATGAGAATCACGGGGAGGTCGATATGGTCAAGTGTCCGGTCTGTTTCGCAGATCAGGTCGTGTTCGTCATCGGTCCACAACGCACCAGTTGCTACGAGTGCCATACGTCGTGGGTCCAGCAAGACGGCCGACAGACTGGGATCGATCGTTCGCAGCTTCGGCTGTCACCTAGGTCCGACGCACCGGGGGCCGTCCTCCCCTGAGCATCCCTGCGGACGAGCAGGCGCCCACGAGCATCGCCGGCCGCTCCGGGCAAGAGGTCGTTGGTCCAGGCCCTTCCGGCATATGCCGCCTCGGTTCCCGAGTCGATTCACGAACAAGGAATTTGCGGGCGTTGCGGTCGCACGTCGAGTGTGGTGGCTCTCTGGGCCAGGGGGTGAGGGGGACGCTTGGCGCCCTGTCGCGTCGATGCGGCGGAATGCCTGAGGATGGCGACGACCAGCCAGGTGAGGACCTCCGAGAGGCTGACGGTTGCCACCTGTCTGCGGTCAAGCAATTGTGTCGGGTTCGAACAGCGAAACGTGTCGGACGTCAGGGGGTGAGCTTCAAGCGGCGGCCTCACCTCCCTTGTCGAGCACGTGGACCTGACGGGAGTCGAACCTCACCCGCGGACGCGTTCCCCCTTGGGGTCGAACAGTGGCTCGGCGGCGACGGTTCCGGAGATCCATTCGCCGAAGATCTCGACCTCAACCGGCGTGCCGACGTCCACGTGGGACGGCGGCAGGAAGGCGTACGCGATCGACGATCCGACCGTGTAGCCGAACCCGCCGCTCGTGACCCGCCCGACGATGCGGCCGTCGACGCGGACAGGCTCCTCGCCGAGCACGACCGACCGCGGGTCGTCGAGCACCAGGCAGACGAGCCGTTCCTGCGGCTCGGGGCCGTCGCGCGCGGCCACCAGCGCATCACGCCCGATGAAGTCCGTGCCCTTCCCGAGCTTCACCGCGAACCCCAGCCCGACCTGGTACGGCGCGACGTCCGGCGTGATGTCCGACCCCCACACTCGGTACCCCTTCTCGAGTCGGAGCGAGTCGATGGCGCGGTACCCTCCCGCCACGAGACCGTGCGGCCTACCGGCCTCCCACAGCAGGTCCCACAGCCGCAGGCCGAACTCCATCGGGCAGTACAGCTCCCACCCCAGCTCGCCCACGTACGTCACCCGCAGGGCGAGGCACGGCACCGGCCCCACCGCCAGCTCGCGGGCCCGCATGTACGGGAAGGCTGCGTTGGACAGGTCGGCGTCGGCGAGCGGCTGCACCACCTCGCGCGCCAGCGGCCCCCACACCCCCAGGCACGCGTATGCGGAGGTCACGTCCGCCACGGTCACGGTCCCGTCGGCCGGCGCGTGCGACCGGATCCACGCCAGGTCGTGCTGCCCGAACGCGGTTCCGGTCACGATCCGGAACCGTTCCTCGGCCAGCCGGGTCACCGTGAAGTCGCACTCGATGCCGCCGCGTTCGTTCAGCATCGAGGTGTAGGTGACGGTCCCGACCGCGCGGTCCACGTCGTTCGCGCACAGCCGCTGCAGGAACGCCGCCGCGCCCGCCCCGCTCACGTCGATCTTGGCGAACGACGTCTCGTCGAACAGCGCCGCACGGTCTCTGCACGCGGCGTGCTCGGCCCCGATGGCCGGCGACCAGATCTCGCCCGCCCACCCCCGGGGCCGGAGCGACGGATCCCCGTGGGCGGCGTTCGGCTCGAACCAGTTCGGCCGCTCCCATCCGGACTTCTCCCCCCACGAGGCGCCGAGCTCGGAGAGCCGCCCGTACGTCGGCGACACGCGGAGCGGCCGCCCGGCCAGGCGTTCCTGCCCCGGATACCGGACGTCGTAGTAGGTCGCGTAGACCTCGATGGTCCGGGCCAGCCGGTAGTCCAGCCCGGAGTAGTGCCGGCCGAACCGCCGCGAGTCCATCTCCCACACGTCGAACGCCGGCTGCCCCTCGACGATCCACTCGGCCACGAGCTGACCCATGCCGCCCGCGCCGGCGATCCCGTGCGCGCAGAACCCCGCCGCCACCCAGAACCCCCGCACGTCGGACTCCCCGAGGATGAACTCCCCGTCCGGCGTGAACGCCTCGGGCCCGTTGATCAGCTTCACGACCTCGGCGTCCTCCAAGGCGGGGACGCGCCGGACGGCGTTCTCCATCAAGGGCGCGAACCGGTCCCAGTCCTCGGCCAGCAACCGCGAGTTGAAATCCGAAGGGATGCCGTCGAGACCCCACGGCGCCGGCACCCGCTCGTACCCCCCCGCCACCAGTCCGGCGCCCTCACCCCGGAAGTACACGAGCAGCGACGGGTCCCGCATCGTCGCCATCCCCAGCGGCAGGCCGAGCGGCTTCGTGATCAGGTACTCGTGCGCCATGGGCACGATGGGAACCGTCACGCCGGCCACCCGCCCGATCTCGCCGGCGAACATCCCGCCGGCGTTCACGACGACCTCGCACGCGATCTGGCCGGCCGGCGTCTCGACGCCGCGCACGCGGCCTTTTCGGACGTCGATCCCGGTGACCCTGGTGCCGGTCACGACCTCGACGCCCCGGGACCGCGCGCCGGCCGCCAGTGCCAGCGTCAGCTCCGACGGATCGACGTAACCGTCGGTCGGGAGGAACGCCGCCCCCAGCACGCCCTGGGTCGACATCGCCGGGAACAGCTCGGCAGCCTCCTCGGCCGAGATCAGCTCCAGCGGCAGGCCGAACGTCTTCGCCCACCCGGCCTGCCGGCGGAGCTCCTGCATCCGTTCCTCGGACGACGCGAGGCGGAGCGACCCCACCTCGTGCCACCCGGGATCCAGGCCGGTCTCCTCGCCGAGCGACCGGTACAGGTCGACCGACCGCATCATCATCTTCGTGAGCGACAGCGACCCCCGGAGCTGCCCGACCAGCCCGGCGGAGTGGAACGTCGACCCGCTGGTGAGCTCGGCGCGTTCGACCAGGACGACGTCCGACCACCCCAGCTTCGACAGCCAGTAGGCGATCGAAGCCCCGCCCACGCCGCCGCCGATCACGACGGCGCGGGCGGACGTCCTCACGTTCGTGCTCCCGGGGCCCCCGCGGCTACGCCATGTACTCCCCGGTGGCCACCACCGGCAGCGGCGCTTCCTCGTCCGGCGGCACCACGGGCGTGAACGGCTTCTTGCGCTGGGCGGCCAGGTAGTCGATCGCGCCGACGGCGAGCACCACGAAGATGATGAGCTCGATGACCGGGATCTTGTTCAGGAAGGCGATCTTGAAGTCCACGAGCGGGCCCGTCCCGAAGTAGTCGGTCTGGTTCGGCTTGGGGTTCGTCACCACGCGGAGCGTGTCGTCGTTCGTGAACCACAGGAAGTTCACCAGCATCGCCGCGCCACACAGGATGCCGAGGATGTTCACGACGATGCCCCACCTGCCCAGACTGAACGGTGCGCGCTTCTTCGGCCACCCCCGCGACCGCGAGGCACGACCACACCGGCGTGTGCCGCCGGGGACCCACGCGGGCGAGCGGCTTCGACAGTGGCAGCTGGTTGTCACGATCTGGTCAGGTCGCCGCGACGGCCTCCGCGTCTGCCAGATACAGGGTGGCCCCGGTCGACTCCAGCAGGTCCCGCGCCCGCTCCAGCACCGGCGCCGGGTTCTGACCCGACCTCGCCTGCACGGCGGCGAGCGCGATCAGACAGCACGCCTCGTCGATCGGCTGCTCGCGTGCGGCGAAACCGGCAACCGCCGCCTCCAGGGCCGCTGCTGCCGTCCGGTCGTCGGCCGCGACCAGGCCTTCCGCCCACCGGGCCACCGGCTCGAACTGGACACGCACGTCCGCCATCCTCCGAAGGCGTTCGGTCAGCGGACGGGCCTCGTCCATCCGGCCGAGCCCCGCCAGCACCACGACCGCCTCGATCAGCAGGCGCTCCCACATGTCGATCGTGGCCCCCGCGGGAACGCCCTTCGCCACCCCCGCGAGGATCTCGGCCGACCGCTCTGCATCCCCCCGGGCCCTCGCGATCCCCGCCTCCACGATCGGGGGGACCAGGCGCCCGAGACTGGTGGCCGTCAGCGGTCCCGCTTCCTCGAGCAGATGGCCGGCCCCGTCGACGTCTCCTCGCAGGAGGGCAACCCAGGCCAGCCGCCGCCTCGCCTCGGCGGCGAACGCCTCGGCCCCGTGCGACGACCACTCCAGCTCCTCCCGTGCGTACGCCTCCGCGGCGTCGAGGCGCCCGTGGAGGATGGCGAAGATGCACGCGGCGTCGATCGTGTAGATGGCGTCTCCGAACCGGCCGGACTTCCGCGCCAGGTCGAGGGAGTCCTCCAACACGGCGTCGATCCGTGGCATGTCCAGCTCCGGGACCCCGTCGTGGAGGTACAGCGCCGTCATGCCCCTTGCGCGGAAGAAGACACCGAGGTCGCCGGTGGCACGGGCCAGGGCCTCGAGCTCACCCACGATCGGCTCGGCCTCCCGCCACCGGCCCAGGTAGATCAGGCCCATGGCCACGAACAGCTTCGCGAGCGAGATCGTGTGCGGCACGATGTAGCCGGCCTCCGGATCCTCGGCCGCGGCCTCGGCCATCGCGAGGGCGCGACGGAGGTGGGGTTCGGCCTCCTCGAGCTGCTCGCTGAGCGCGATCCCGAGCGCCATGAACGTGAGCGCGAACGCCAGGTCGGGCCCGTCCCCCACCTGTTGGAGCCGTCCGAACGCCTGCCCCATGAGCACCATCGCCTCCTCCGTCTGACCGTTCTGGAACGCGATCGTGCCCAGCAGGGCCTGCAGGCGGCCGGCATCGGCCTCGCTCCCCTGCTCCTCGCGAAGTACGAGCGCCTCGCGCACCCGGTCGGCACCCACGGCGACCTGCCCGCCGCTCAGCTCGATCCAGCCCTGATGCTCCAGCAGATCGGCGAGTTCCCCGGGAAGAAGACCCAGCGACCGAGCGGCCTCCACCGCGATCCCCCACCACCGGATGGCCTCCGATGTGTCGCGGAGCTCCTGCGCTCGCAGGGCGGCCGCCCGCGCCCACTCGAGCGCATCGCGATCAGCCGCCTCCCGGTCGGCCGCGGGAGCGCCGATCTCCACGAGGTGCCGGCGCCGCTCGACGTGGTGCGTGGCGATCCGCTCGGCGAACTCGTTCGCCCGCTCCCCCGCCACCTCCTCGAACCACGCTGCGACCTGCGCGTGCTTCGCGGCCCGTTCGGACTTCGGCAGCGACTCGTACGCCACGTCGCGGATCAGGACGTGGCGGAACCCGAACTCCGGGTCCGCCCCGAACGCCGACGGCTCTCGCGGGATCAGGATCTCCTTGAGTCGGAGCCTCCCGACCACGCCCCGGTGGCCGTCGTCCCCCTCCGATCCGAGCGCCGCGAGCGCGCCCAGCCAGAACACCCGCCCCACCACGGCTCCGTCCTGCAGTGCGCGCTTCTCGTCCGCGGGCAGGGCGTCGAGCCGCGAAGCGATCACCCCCTGCACCGAGCGCGGGAGCTCGATGTCCTCGACGGCTGCGGCCAGCTCCCACGAGTCGGCGTGCTGCGTCCGGAGGATCCCGCGGTCGATCAGCGACCTGACGATCTCCTCGGTGAACAGGGGGTTGCCCTCACTGCGCTCCAGCACCAGTTGCCGCAGCCCATCCGGTGCCTTCGAGCCGAGCAGCCTCGTGAGCATCTCCGCGTTCTGGTCCTCGGAGAGGGCGTCGAGGTACAGCGCCGAGTAGTTCCGCTTGCCGCCGCCCCACGCCGGACGGTGCTCGAGCAGCTCGGGGCGCGCAAGGGTCAGCACGAGGATCGGTCCCTGCCCCCAGTCGGCGAGGTGGTCGAGGAAGTCGAGGAGCCCGTCGTCCGCCCAGTGGATGTCCTCGAGCAGCACCACGACCGGCCGCCGGGCCGCGTCGCGCTCCAGGAACCGCCGCCACGCCTCGAACAGCTCCTCCCGGAGGAACGCCCGCTCGGTCGTCCCGCCGACCAACACCTCGACCTCGGCGGCCACCGTCCCGTCTTCGAACAGCTCGCCGACCACTCGGTGCACGTCGTCCCTGATGGCGTCGGGTGCCTCGTCCTCCCGGACCCCGCACCGCGCCTTCATCGCCTCCGAGAACGCCGAGTACGAACGGTTCCCGTACGCGTAGCACCGGCCGCGCATCCAGGTCGGCGGCTCGGGCAGCCCGTCGACGTACTTCGACAGCTCCCACGCGATGCGGGACTTGCCGACGCCGGCGGGGCCGATCACCGTGACCAGCGCCGGGCGGCCGGTCGAGACCATGCGGTGGAACACCTGCTTCAACGACGCGAGCTCGTCGTCCCGGCCGACGAGCGACGCCTCGAGGCCCAGCCGGGCGCGCTCCCCGTGGCGGGTCTTCACTCCGGTGGCGACCCAGACCGGCACGGCCTCCGCCTTGCCCTTGAGGTGCACCGGCGGCAGCTCGCGGTAGTCGATGACCTGGTTCGACGCGGCATAGACCGCCGGCCCGACGACGACCGTCCCCGGCTCGGCAGCCGATTGGAGGCGGGCCGCCGTGTTGGCGGCGTCGCCGGTGACCATGCGGTCGGGGAGGTCGGGCGTGCGTTCCAGGTTCACCATGACCTCGCCGGCCTCGACCCCGATCCGCAACTGGAGATGCGGCCGGCCCGCCGAGCTGGCCTCGGCGTTCATCGAAGCGAGCGCGGACTGCATCTCGAGCGCCGCCCGCACCCCGCGCTCCGGATCGTCCTCGTGCGCGGCCGGCACGCCGAACAGCGCGAGGATGGCGTCGCCCATGATCTTGTCGACCGTGCCGCCGAACCGTTCGATCTCGGTCCCGAGCCGGGTGAACGCGTTCGACACGAGGTTCTGCACGACCTCCGGATCCTCGCGTTCCCCCAGCGAGGTCGAGCCGACGAGGTCGGCGAACAGCATCGCGACGAACTTCCGCTCGCGGCGGACCTCGGCGGGGGCGGCGACCGGGCTGCCGCACGCCAGGCAGAACCTGGCCTGGTCCGGGTTCTCCCCGCCACAGGTGGCACATGTGATCGGCACGCGCGGATGCTAGGGAAGTGGACCCGTCCACAGCAAGGCGATGGCGGGGGCATCGGCCCGTCCCGCATGGGACCGGCGCGACGCGGGTACGGGGGATGATCGTGGGCGACTCGTATCGAAACCTGACGGAGGGATCCCTCGGCGCGTCGGCGCTGCCCGGCGGCGGCGTGCGGTTCCGGGTGTGGGCGCCGTTCGCCCGGTCGGTGGCCGCCGAGGTGGACGGGATCCGACACCCCCTGGAGCCCGAACCGGGGGGCCATCACGCGGGCGTGGTGGCCGGGGCCGGGCCGGGCTCCCGGTACGGGTTCGTGCTCGCCGGCGGCGACGGCGCCCTGCCCGACCCGGCCTCGCGGTCCCAGCCCGAGGGCGTCCACGCCCTGTCGGAGGTGGTCCGACCGTTCGACCGGCCCCCGGCGTGGGAGGCGCCGGAGCTCCGCGAGTGGGTGATCTCGGAGGTCCACGTCGGCACCGCCTCGCCGGACGGCACCCTCGACGGACTGATGGGATACGTCGGGCACCTCGCGGCCACTGGCGTGAACGCGATCGAGCTGATGCCGCTCGGCGAGTTCCCGGGAACGCGGAACTGGGGCTACGACGGGGTGTTCCCCTCCGCGGTCCACCATGCGTACGGCGGCCCGGACGCGCTCGCTCGGTTCGTCGACGCGTGCCACCGGCGCGGCGTCGCCGTGATCCTCGACGTCGTGTTCAACCACCTCGGCCCCGAGGGGAACGTCCTGCGGGAGTTCGGGCCGTACTTCACCGACCGGTACCGGACCCCGTGGGGGGACGCGATCAACTTCGACGGACCCGGCAGCGACGAGGTCCGGCGGTTCTTCGGAGGCAACGCCCTGATGTGGCTCGAGGAGTTCGGCGTCGACGCGCTGCGCGTCGACGCGATCCACGGCATCCTGGACACCACGGCGCGGCCGTTCCTGATGGAGCTCGCCGAGGCGGTGCGGCACCTCGGAGAGCGCGACGGGCGGCCGCGCCGGCTGATCGCCGAGTCCGTGCTCGGCGACGTCCGGACCGTCACGCCGCTCGACCGGGGCGGGATCGGGTTCGACGCCCAGTGGAACGACGAGTTCCACCATGCGCTGCACGTGCTCCTCACGGGAGAACGGACCGGCTACTACGCGGACTACGGCCGGGTCGACCAGCTCGCCGACGCGATCCAGCGGGGGTTGGTGTACCGGGGCCGGCACTCGAGGTTCCACGACCGGCGTCAGGGCAGCGACAGCTCGCACCTGCCGCCGGAGCGGTTCGTCGTGTTCGCCCAGAACCACGACCAGATCGGCAACAGACTGCGGGGGGAGCGGCCGGACGTGCCGTTCGGGCTGCGGAAGATCGCGCTGGGGCTCACGCTGCTGGCGCCGGGGATTCCACTGCTGTTCCAGGGCGAGGAGTACGGGGAGACGGCGCCGTTCCCATACTTCGTCGGCCACACCGACCCAGAGCTGGTGGAGGCCGTGCGCCGGGGCCGGCGGGAGGAGTTCGCGTCGTTCGGCTGGCGGGGCGAACCGCCCGACCCCCAGGCGGAGTCGACGTTCGAGTCGGCCCGTATCCATCCGGAGTCGGCGGGGCGGGGCGAGCACGCCGTGCTGCTGGCGTGGACGACCGAGCTGCTCCGGCTCCGGCGCTCGACGCCCGCCCTCCGGGGCGGCGTGCCGGCCTCCGCCGAGGCCGACGAGGAACGCCGCCTCCTGACGGTGCGGCGGGCCCACGGCGGATCCGAGGCCGTCCTCGTCGCCAACCTGGGCGGGGAGCCGCAGCCGGTCGACGAACCAGTGGGCTTCGAGCCGGCCCTGCACTCCGAGGACGAACGGTGGGGCGGCGACGGCACCGCCGGGGGGCTCCCGCCGGGCTCGGTCGCGTTGTGGATCCGGCACAGCGGGTAGGCTCGGGAGCGCCGATGCGGATCTGGCCGGGTTCGCCCTACCCTCAGGGCGCCGCGTGGGACGGCGAGGGCGTCAACTTCGCCATCTTCACCGAGCACGGAGACGCCGTGGACCTCTGCCTGTACGACGCCGCGGAGGACGAACGCGAGACCCACCGCATCCGACTCCGCGAACGGACCGACCTCATCTGGCACTGCTACCTGCCGGACGTCCGCCCCGGCCAGCTGTACGGCTACCGGGTGCACGGGCCGTACGACCCGGCCAACGGACACCGGTTCAATCCGAACAAGCTGCTGATCGACCCGTACGCGAAGGCGCTCTCGGGCCAGGTCCAGTGGAGCGACGCCCTGTACGGCTACACGATCGGCCACTCCGACGGGGACCTGTCCTTCGACGAACGCGACTCGGCCGGCGGGATGCCCAAGGGCGTGGTCGTCGACTCCGCGTTCGAATGGGGCGGCGACCGGCCGCCCCGCATCCCCTGGAACCGCACCGTGATCTACGAGTGCCACGTTCGGGGCATGACCATGCAGCATCCCGGCGTTCCCCGGCGGCTGCGCGGCACCTACCTCGGCATGATCTCGGACCCGATCATCGACCACCTGCGCTCGCTCGGGATCACGGCGGTCGAGCTCATGCCGGTGCACCAGTTCGTCCGGGACCGTCGGCTGCTCGACATGGGCCTCACCAACTACTGGGGCTACAACACCCTGTCGTTCCTGGCGCCCGACGTGGGCTACGCGACCGCCGGGCTCGGACGGCAGGTGGACGAGTTCAAGTCGATGGTGAAGGCGCTGCACCGGGCCGGGATGGAGGTCATCCTCGACGTCGTCTACAACCACACCGGCGAGGGCAACGAGCTCGGCCCGACGCTCTGTCTCCGAGGGGTGGACAACGCGGCGTTCTACCGCCTCGTCCCCGACGACGCCCGGCACTACATGGACTTCACGGGAACGGGCAACAGCCTGAACATGCTCCACTCGCGGACGATCCAGCTGATCATGGACTCGCTGCGGTACTGGATCGTCGAGATGCACGTCGACGGGTTCCGGTTCGACCTCGCACCCGTGCTGGCCCGCGAGCTGTACGAGGTGAACCGCCTGGGGACGTTCTTCGACATCATCCAGCAGGACCCCGTGATCTCCCAGGCCAAGCTCATCGCGGAGCCGTGGGACGTCGGGCCCGGTGGCTACCAGGTCGGGAACTTCCCCGTCGGGTGGGCCGAGTGGAACGGCCGGTACCGCGACGCCGTGCGGAAGTTCTGGCGGGGCGACCACGGCCTGGTGCCGGAGATGGCCAGCCGATTGACCGCCTCGAGCGACATCTACGAGGCAACCGGCCGCCGGACGTACGCCACCGTGAACTTCGTCACCGCCCACGACGGGTTCACCCTGAGCGACCTCGTGAGCTACGAGCAGAAGCACAACGAGGCGAACGGCGAGGGCAACCGCGACGGCGACGACAACAACAGCTCCCGCAACTGGGGCGCGGAGGGTCCCACCGAGTCGGCGTACGTCCGGCGGATGCGCGAGCGCATGAAGCGGAACTTCCTGGCCACGCTGATCTTCTCCGAGGGCGTCCGGATGATCTCCATGGGCGACGAGATGGGCCGGACCCAGCAGGGGAACAACAACGCGTACTGCCAGGACAACTCGATCTCCTGGATGAACTGGGAGCTGTCCGGGCGCGACCGGCGCCTGCTGGAGTTCACCCGGTACGTGTTGTCGGTGTTCCGGTCGAACCCCGTGCTCCGCCGGCGGTCGTTCTTCACCGGCCGTCCGATGATGTCCGACGGCGCGAAGGACGTGTCGTGGATCCGTCCGGACGGCGAGGAGTTCACCGACGGCGACTGGGGCGACCCGGACAACCAGATCATCGGCATGCTCATCCCGGGCCGCGCCACCGACGAGGTCGACGAACGGGGCCGGCCGGTCTTCGGCGATACGGTGCTGCTGCTGCTGAACGGCGGCGCCCGGTCGCGGCAGTTCACGCTGCCGAGGATGGAACGGGCCGGGCTGTGGGAGGAGGTCGTGAACACGTCCCGGCACGACATCGGGACCCGCCCGGTGCGCAAGGGAGCGCTCACGCTCACCGCGCACTCGGTGATCATGCTCCGGTTCGACGACCGCATCGCCGTGCCGGGCCCGCGGGCGTGACGCCCCGAGGCGAGTCGCTCCCGTCGAACGGCGCGCGCTCGCCGGCCCCGGCGCGGGTGCCGACCTCGACGTACCGGCTGCAGTTCGGCCCCGGGTTCACGTTCGCCGACGCACGGCGGCTCGCGGCCTACCTCCGGCGGCTCGGCGTGGGCGACGTGTACGCCTCGCCGCTCCTCGCCGCGCGGAGCGGCAGCGAGCACGGCTACGACGTCGTGGATCCCGGCCGGCTGTCCGACGACCTCGGCGGCGCGGCCGGGTTCGACGCGATGTCGGAGGAGCTCGCCCGGCAGGACCTCGGGCTGCTGCTCGACGTGGTGCCCAACCACATGGCCGCATCCGGCCAGAACCCGTGGTGGTGGGACGTGCTGCGGCACGGCCGGCGGTCGGCGTTCGCCTCGTTCTTCGACATCGACTGGGCGGCCGGCGGCGGTCAGGTGCTGCTGCCGGTGCTCGGTGGGCCGTTCGGCGAGGTCCTGGAGGCCGGCGGGATCGCGCTCGTGGTGGAGGACGGGGAACCGGTCGTGCGGTACCACGAGCACCGGTTCCCGGTGGATCCGCGGTCGTTCGGGGGACGCGTCGAGGACCTCCCCGCGCTGAACGGCACGCCCGGCGACCCCCGGTCGTTCGACGTGCTGGAGGCGCTGCTGAACCGCCAGCACTACCGCCTGGCCGACTGGCGGATCGCCGCCCGGGAGATCGACTACCGGCGGTTCTTCGACATCTCCGACCTGGTGTCGCTCCGGACGGAGGACCCGGCCGTGTTCGACGCGGCGCACGCGCTGGTGCTCGAGCTGGTGCGGGAGGGCCGGGTGACCGGCCTCCGGGTCGACCACGTGGACGGGCTGCTCGACCCCGCGGGGTACCTGGCGCGGCTGCAGTCGCGCCTCGGCGGCGACGGATACGTCGTGGTCGAGAAGATCCTCGGGCGCGACGAGACCCTGCGCGATGACTGGCCGGCCGCCGGCACGACCGGCTACGAGATGGCCGACCTGATCGACGGGCTTCTCGTGGACCCGGCGGGCGAGGAACGCCTCCGCCGTGCGCACTCGGCGTTCGTCGCAGGGTCGCGCCGCCGGCGTGCGGTCCCCGACAACGACTTCGACGAGCTCGCCGCGCGGTGCAAGCGGGAGGTGCTGGACCTACTGTTCGCCGGCGAGGGGCGGACGCTCGCCGCCCACCTCCACGCCATCGCCCTCGAGGACCGCCACGGCCGGGACCTCACCGAGGACGATCTGCGGGCCGCGCTGGCGGAGGTCATGGCGTGGCTGCCCGTCTACCGAACGTACACCGCCGGGCCCGCGGTGGCCGACGCAGACCGGCGCGTGGTCGACCAGGCCGTCCGGGCGGCGGCCCGGGCGGCGGACGACGACCTCCGGCGGGCGGTCGAGTTCGTGGGCCGGGTGCTCCGCCTGGACATCGACACCGACTGGGATCCGAGCGAGGTCCGCGACCGGGTTCGGTTCGTCATCCGGTGGCAGCGGCTGACCGGTCCGGTCGCCGCCAAGGGCGTCGAGGACACCGCACTGTACCGGTGGGACGGACTGTCGTCGCGGAGCGAGGTCGGCTCCGATCCCGCCCGGCCGGCGACCGCACCCTCCGAGTTCCATCGGCGGATGCGAGAACGACGCCGGCGGTGGCCGGGCTCGCTGAACGCCGGATCGACCCACGACTCCAAGCGCAGCGAGGACGTCCGGGCCCGTCTGCACGTGTTGTCCGAGGTCCCTGAGGAGTGGGCGGCGCGGCTCGCCAGATGGCGCCGGATGAACGCCGGGCACGCCCGCCGTCCTCGCGGAGGCGGTGTCGTTCCGGACCCGTCGTCCGAGCTGCACCTGTACCAGTCGATGGTGGGGGTGTGGCCGCTCGACCTCGCCGAGCAGGATGGCCTCGTCCGACGGGTGCAGGACTCAGCGGTGAAGGCGGCCCGGGAGGCCAAGGTCCACACGTCGTGGCTCGCCCCGTCGACGGCGCACGAACGCGCCCTCCGCGGGTGGGTACGCGCCGTGCTGGGTTCGGCGCGGTTCCGATCGGACCTGGAGGCCTTCGTCGAGCGCATCGCGGCCGCGGGGGCGACCAACTCGCTGGCCGGGCTGGTGATGCGGGCGACAGCGCCGGGCGTCCCCGACGTGTACCAGGGAACCGAGCTGTGGTCGTTCTCGCTGGTCGACCCGGACAACCGCCGGCCGGTCGACTTCGGCCGGCGCGCGGCGCTGCTGGACGAGCCCGACGCCCTGGATCCCGGACCGCGGGCCGTGCGCGAGCTGACGGCGTCGTGGCGGGACGGACGGGTAAAGCTCCATGTCTTGCGGTCGCTGTTGTCGCTCCGCCGGCACCACCCCGGCCTGTTCGCGGAGGGAACGTACGTGCCGCTGGAGGTCACCGGCCGCCGCCGGACCAACGTGGTCGCGTTCGCCCGCCGCCTCGGCCGGTCGTGGGAGGTGTCGGTCGTGCCCCGGCTGGCGGCCGCCGCGACGCCGGCTGGACGCCTCCCCCTCGGGGCCCGCGCCTGGCCGGCGACCGTGGTGCACATGCCGAACGGGGCCCCCGTCGCGTGGACGAACGTCCTCACGGGTGAACCGGTCACGTCGGAGGGTGGGGCCGTCCGCGTTCGCGACGCGTTCGGCACGCTCCCGGTCGCGGTCCTGGTCCCGCGACGGCGCCGCCGCTGACGCCCGTCGTTGGGCGAGAATGCGCCCGTGCGCCACGAGACCCCGTCGATGCGGCCCTACACGCCCTCCGAGGGCGAACAGGAGCACCGGTACCGGCGACGCCTCCTCGGGATGCTCTCGGTGGCCACGTTCTTCGAGGGATACGACAACTTCGTGCTGGCGCTCGTGCTGCCGCTCGTCCTGGCGGACCTCGGCGGGTCGGAGGCGGAGGCCGGGATCATCCGGGCGATCGTCGGGATCGGCTCGGTGCTGGGGTTCCTGCTGGCGGCCCAGGCCGACCGGATCGGACGCCGGCGGCTGCTGCTCATCACGATCGTGGGCTACACGACCGGGACGTTCCTGACGGCGATCTCGTTCAGCCTCGCCTGGCTCACGGTCGCCCAGTTCGTCGCCCAGATCTTCGTGGCGAGCGAATGGGCGGTGGCCGTGACCATCGTCGTCGAGGAGTTCCCCGTGCACCGGCGGGGCCGCTCCCTCGGGATCGTCACGTCGATGAACACCCTGGGCGGGATCACCGTGGGGGTGCTGGCGTTCCTCGGGCTGCAGAACACGCCGCTCGACTGGCGGGCGTTCTTCGTCGTGGGCATCGTCCCGCTGATCGCCGTGGCCCTGTGGCGTCGGAAGATGCGCGAGACGCCGATGTACACGGAGGTCCGCGCGGCGTCGAAGGCTGCCGGCCGCCACGACGAGGGCAGCATCTTCGAACCGTGGCGTCCGCAGCTCCGCCGGAACGTCCTGGCCGTGGGATTGATGCACTTCTTCCGGTTCGCGGCGATCTCGAGCGGGGCCTTCTGGTGGCCCTACTACGCCCAGACGGAGGCCGGGATGTCGCTGTCGCTGACCGGCCTGTACCTCGGGGTGGCCGGGCTGACGGGAGCGGTGGGCTTCGTCGTGGCCGGACGGTCGATGGAACGGTTCGGCCGGCGGCCGACGTTCATCGCGTACGTGGCCGGGGCGGCGCTGTTCGGCGTGCCGCTGTTCCAGATCCACTCGCCGGGGCTGATGCTGCCGTTCCTGTGCCTGGCCATCTTCTTCGGGCTGGGCTCGGCGGCCGTCACCAGCGCCTTCTCGACCGAGTTCTTCCCGACGTACGTCCGCAGCCGGGCGGCCGCGTGGTGCCGGAACGCGTTCGAGATCCCCGGCGGGATCGTCGGGCCGCTCGTGATCGGCGTCCTCGGCGACCACCAGACGGGGCCGATCGGCTCGATCGGTGACGCGACCAGCGTGCTCTTCATCGCGACGCTGCTGCCGACCGCGTTCATCGCGTGGCGGTACCTTTCCGAGACGCGCCACCTCGACCTGTCCGCGCTGGACATGCTCGCGGAGGAGTACCGGGCATGAGACGCATCGTGGCGCTGGGGATCGCCGCCTTGCTGCTCGCGGGGTGCGGGCACACCGACCGTCCGGAGGGCGCCGTGGAACGGTGGCTGACATCCCTGAACCAGGGCGCGGCGGGCCGGCCGGGCCGCTACGCGAACCCCGCGGAATCCAACGCGGTGCTCCCCGGGTGGCGTGCGTGTGACCCTGGCGCGCTCGACACGATCGAGGTCGGTCGCGCGAGCTCGAGCAGTCGGATCATCGCGCGCGGTGGGGAAACGCAGGCTGAGCTCGCGACCGTTCCGTTCCACGTGGAGTACGCGACCGACGTCGCCGACCTCTGTCGCGGGACGCACCCGAGTGGCGACTCGTTCTCCGGAACGGTCTCGGTGGCCAAGTCGAGAACGGGGCCGTCGGGTGACGAGTGGCGGATCCGGAACCTCGTCCCCGTGGCGAACCCGGCGCCCTTGGAGCCTGCGACGCAGCACGTCTCGGTCGGGGTCTGGGCGGTCGGCCTGCTCGTCGGACTCCTGCTGTGCGCCCTCGTGGCGCTGCTGATGCGGGCGATGCCGCGGCCGGCGCCGGTGTCGTCGGAACCGGTGGACCCGACGGAGGCGCGCGGGCTCTGACCGAGGTCAGAGCCCGCCGGTGAGGAGAGGAGGTGAGGCCCGCGGCCGAAGGCCGCGGGCCTCTGCGGCCCGACCGCTCCCCCCCGGAGACAGGCCGAGCCGGGTTCTGCATGGCGCGGGCGCGGATTCGCCGGGCCGGGAACGATTCGCCGCACGCGAGGCCCCCGGGATCCGGCTCCGCCACCATGGTGCACGCATCGGGGGATGCCATCCACGGCCGTTCGGACCGTTCGGACCGGCCGTCGGTCCATGGCGGGACCCAGGACTTCCGTCGGGGGTCCATCGGCCGGAAGGCCACCGACCCGATCAGGACGGTTTCGGCAGGTGGTGCAGCAGCCGCCGGAACATGCCCTCGAGCGTCTGCTCCGCGTACGGGTGGCTCGGACTGCTCGTGATCATCACGGCCGCCGCGATCCGGAGGTCCCCACGCTCCAGGAACGCGATCTGGTGCTCCACCGCCCCGGTCCCGGACCCCCATCCGCCCTTGAAGAACAGCTTCCACTTGTCGTGGTGCAGCCGTCCGATCCCCCACCGCTGCGACGGCGTGACGTGCGCGAGCAGGTACCGCGCGTAGGCGTCGTGGCGCGGCGGGATGTACCGGTCGAGGTGGAACATGAACCGCGCCTCCTCGCCGGAGGTGTCGCTCGACAGCCCCCACGGGTGGGGGACGAAGTGGAAGTGGCGCATCCCCGCGACGTGCGCCAGCGCGTACAGACGGCCCCCGCCCACGATCTCGGACACCCGCGTGGCGGCCAGGTTGTCCGAACGCTCGATCATCGGCGCCAGCAGCGCCTTGTCCGACGGATGCAGATCGCGATCGCGCACCGACGCCATCCGCAGGTACGCCACCATGAACATCACCTTCACGGTGCTGGCGAGCGGCACCGCCCGGTCGCCCCGCCAGCCGTACGCGTTCCCCTTGGGCCCGATGACGGTGAACGACACCTCGCCCTGCCGGGTCGCCGCATAGCCCTTCGCAGCCCGGACGTCGGGTGGCCATGCCCACGCCTTCGGCGTGGTGGCCAGGACGACCGTCACCAGCGCGGCGACCGTCACGAGGATGGCGGTCAGGCGGCGCATCACGCCGTCGATCGTACTCAACGCCGTCAGGGGGGCTTCGGCATCGGACTCGCGCCATCCCGTTCGAGAAGCAGACCTGGTTCGACACGAAGCGGTCCCCGAACCCCAGCCGCCTTTGAACCAGAGCCTCCACGGCGCGAAGAATCGGACCTTCGCCACCCCCCACCGCTGTGCGATGAGGAGAGGAGGAACCTGGCGTAAGCGTCGTGCCGGGGCGGGATGTCGCCCCTCGACTCGATACGAGGGCGCCGGGCGCGCTCGGCCGTCCACCCGCCGTCGTCGTCGCCACCACGGTCCACATACGAACAGGCCGGGCCCCGAAGGACCCGGCCTCGTTCGTGTCGTGTGACGCGGGTTACAGCGCGACCGCGCCCGCGATCTCCTTGGAGTCGCGGAGCTTGCGCAGCGCCTCGCGCTCGATCAGTCGCACGCGCTCCCCGGACAGGCCCAGGACCTTCCCGGTCTCGCGCAGGCTGAGCGGACGCCCCGTGTGCAGCCCGTACCGCAGCTCCACCACGTGGCGCTCGCGTTCCTCGAGCACGCGGTCCACGGCCTCGCCGATCTCCTCGCGGAGCAGCGCGTCCTCCACCTCGGAGAACTGGCCTTCGGAGTCGGCCTCCTCGATCAGGTCGCCGAGCTCGGTCTCCTCCCCCACCGGCGCCTGCAGGGACAGCGGCTCGCGCCGCCCCATCTCGGTGAGGTCGTCGATCTCCTCGACGGTCGTGTCGAGCGCCTTGGCCAGCTCCTCGCGGCTCGGCTCGCGTCCCATCTGCTGCGCGAACTGGAACCGCGTCCGGTTGAGCTTGCGCAGGCGGTCGTGGATGTGGACCGGAAGCCGGATGGACCGCGAGCGATCGGCGATCGCACGCGTGATCCCCTGGCGGATCCACCACGTCGCGTAGGTGGAGAACTTGAACCCACGGCGCCAGTCGAACAGCTCGACCGCGCGCATGAGCCCGATGTTCCCCTCCTGGATGAGGTCGAGGAGCGGCAGCCCCTGACCCTGGTACTTCCGGGCCACGGAGACCACCAGCCGGAGGTTGGCCATGATGAACCGCTTGCGCGCCGCCTCGGCCTGCCGGATGTCGGCCTTGGCCTTCATGATCGAGCGGTCGGAGCGCAGGCGGCCGGCCTCGATCCGTTCGCCGGCCTCCTTGCCCTTCTCGATGGTCATGGCGAGCATGACCTCCTCCTCCTTGGTGAGGAGCGGCTCGCGGGCCGCCGCCTCCAGGTAGAGGCGGAGATCGTCGGCGTCGTCGGTGCCCAGAGGGCGAGCGGGTTCAGCCATGTCGGTTCTCGGGTTCCCTTCTTGTTCGGTCTTCGCCAGGTGCAACAGCGCCGTTCGAGCCAGGATTCCCGGTCGGGGCGCCTCAGCTACCCCTGGGCAGACTGAAACGGGCCTCGGGCGGCCACCTGAGGCAGCAGGCTAGCACGAAGTGTTCCCCAACTCAAGCCCGACAATCCCACCCCGGGCGTTGCGTTTCCGTGGAGAGCCTTCGAGTGCAACGGTTCAACATCCGTTCGCACATCGTTCATCCCGATTCGGCGTGACGAATCCGGCGTACTCAGACCCTCGGGTCGACCAGGACCTTGACCCCGCCGGTTCCCTCGGCCTGGTCCTCGAACGCCTGCTGGACCTCCCCCAGCGACCGGACGCCGGTGATCACACGCGTCGTCTCCGGCCGGCGCGCCACGAGATCCAGCGCGGCCTGCATCGATGCCATCGACGGCCCCGTGATGGCCAGCGCGCGCTGTTCCTTCACCGCCATCACCGCGGGGATGAACATGGCCGGCTCGAACGGCAGCCCCAGCAGCGCGACCGTTCCCATGTGGCCGCACGTGTTGAACGCCAACTGGACGGCCGCCGCCGCGCCGGAGCACTCGAAGGCGAATCGAGGCCCGTGCAGGTCCACGGCGAGGAGCTTCCAGAATGGGTCCTCGGCCACCGGGTCGAACGTGGCCTCACAGCCGAACGCCTCGCCGAGGGCGCGGCGGTCCTCCCGGACGTCCGCGCCGACCACCCGCGCGCCCCGGTCGAGCAGGCCGGCCACGGTCAGCAGGCCGATCGCTCCGAGTCCGGACACGTAGCACAGGTCGCCGTTGCCGACGCCCGCCTCCTCGATCGCCCGCATCGCCACGCCGAGCGGCTCGGACAGCGACGCGCCCCGGTCGTCGACCTCGTCGGGGACCGGCAGGAGGAGGCGGGGCGGGACGTTCACGGTCTCGGCGTAGCCGCCCCAGTGATTCGGCGGGTCCAGGCAGTACCGGGGATGGCCCTCGGTGCACCACAGGCACTCCCCACACCCACGGCTCGGGAAGTACGTGACCCGGGTCCCGGGCTCGTGGGTCCCGGTCGGGTCCTCATCCACGACCCCGCTGATCTCGTGCCCCGGGACGCGGTCGTCCCCGGCCATGACGCCGACCTTCCACAGCGACACGTCCGAACCGCAGATGCCGTTGTAGTGCACCCTGACCCGCGCCTCGCCGGGCAGGAGCGCGGGCGTCTCCACGTCCCGGACCTCGAACGCGCGATAGCCGGTGAAGAACGCAGCCCGCACGGCGGCATCGTAGACGCTCGATGGCGCAGGAGGCGCAGACAAACGGGCTCCCGGCCGCCAGGATGGTGGCCGGCGAGACGGCCGGCGGAGACGACCGGCGCGAGCCGGGCCAGGAGGGACGAACATGGGAGCGACCGACGCTCAGCCTCGAACGTCCGAGGGCATCGTGAAGGGGCTGCCCCTGGTGCTGCTCCGGACGGAGGGGGCCGCGCTCCTCGGCCTCGCGACCGTGCTGTACGCGAAGTTCGGGAGATCGTGGATCCTGTTCGCCGTCCTGCTCCTGGCGCCCGATCTCGGAGCGCTGGGGTACGTTCGCGGGACCCGCATCGGGGCGGCGACGTATGACGTGATGCACACCTACCTGCCGCCGGCGATCCTCGGCGCGATCGGCGTCCTCGCCGGGAGCAGCATGACGTGGTCGGTGGCCATCATCTGGTTCGGCCACATCGGATTGGATCGCATGGTCGGCTACGGCCTGAAGTACCCGGACTCCTTCCAGCACACGCACCTCGGCTGGAAGGGCCGTCGCAGCGGGGCCGCCTGAGCATCACTACGCTTGCGTCGATGGAGATCCGGCCGATCCGCCCGGAGGAGGTCCCGCGGGCGCTGCCGCTGTTCGCGGGGTACCAGCGCTTCTACGAGGTTCCCGACCCGAACGACGAGGCCAACCTGGCGTTCTTCACGCGATTCTGCGAACCGTCCGACGCCGGCCTGCTGCTCGGCTGCTGGGACGGCGACGACCTGGTGGGCTTCGCGAACATCTACTGGACGTTCTCCTCGACCCGGGTCGCCGACATCGCGCTGATGAACGACCTGTTCGTGGCCGAACGGGCCCGAGGCCGCGGACTGGCCCGAGGCCTCCTCGATGCGTGCGCGGAGGCCGGGCGGGCGAGGGGATGCGCCGCGCTGGCCTGGGAGACCGCGCCGGACAACACCACCGCCCAGCGCGTCTACGACGCAACGGGCGCGACCCGTTCCGAGTGGTTCGCGTACGAACTCGACCTCGACTGAGGACCCCATGGCGGAGCACGGCGGGGTCCTGGCGGCGCGGGCGCTGCACGAGGCCGGCGTGACCGCGCTGTTCGCGCTGCCCGGCGGCCACAACCTCCCGCTGTTCGAGGGGGCACGCCGGGTGGGAATTCGGCTGATCGACACCCGCCACGAGGAGAACGCGGTGATGATGGCCGAGGGCTGGGCCCTGGCCACCGGCGGCGTCGGCGTCGCGTCCGTGACGGCGGGGCCGGGGTTCACCAACGCGCTGCCCGGCATCGCCGAGGCGTACAAGGCCGGCGCGCCGGTCGTCGTGATCTCGGGGCGGACGTCGCTCCGCCAGCGCGGGCGGGAGGCGGTGCAGGACCTCGAACAACTCGAGGCGGTCGCACCGATGACCAAGTGGCGGGACCAGTGCCTGCACACCGAACGCATCCCCGGGTACGTGCGCGCCGCCGTGCATCAACGCGCGGTCGGGCGCGCCGGGCGTCGCGTACCTCGAGATCCCCCAGGACGTGTTCGGGGCCGAGGCCGAACCGGCCGTGAGACCGTGGCCGCAGGGGTTCCCCGACGCGGCCCGGCCGGCGGGCGACCCGCGGGAGGTCGATCGCGCCGTGGAGGTCCTCGCCGGCGCCGAGCGGCCGGTGGTCCTCGCGGGCTCGGGCGCGTTCTTCTCGGGCGCCGGCGAGGCGCTCCGTCGGTTCGTCGAACGGACGGGGATCCCGGCGATGACCACCAGCGCGGCGCGGGGCCTGCTCGACGACGACCACCCGCGATGTCTGGGCGGGCTGGTCCACGCCGGGATCGCGCTCGCCTCCAGCGACGCGGTGCTGGTGTTGGGATCGCGGTTCAACGCGAACCTGCTGTGGGGCGGCGCCCCGCTGTTCCCGTTCGAGGGACGGGTGGTGCAGGTGGACGTTCGGCCCGAGCATCTCGGCGGGGAACGCCTGCCGGACGTGGCGGTCGCCGGGGACTGCTCGGTGGTGCTGGACCAGCTCGCCGGCGCGTGGACCGGCGACGCAACCGCGCACGACGCCTGGGTCGATCAGGCACGTGGCGGGGCGCGGACGTCCATGCAGCAGTGGTCGGCCGAGTGCGACCGGCCGGCGAACGGCATCCACCCCGGCTGGCTGGCCCGGGAGACGGCGGCGTTCGCCGAGTCGCTCGGCCCGTGCACCACCGTGAGCGACGGCGGCGACAGCGTGCTGTGGGGGATCGCGTTCCTCCGGGCCCACCGGCCGGGAACGCAGATGTACATCGGCAGCGCGTTCGGGACCCTGGGGATCGGGCTCCCGTTCGGGATCGCGGCGAGGGCGGCCCGGCCGGACGAGCCGGTGATCGTGTTCACCGGCGACGGCGCGTTCGGGCTCTCGGCGATGGAGCTCGACACGGCGCAGCGCCACGGGCTGCCGGTCGTCGTCGTGGTGGTGAACAACGGCGGGTGGGGCGACGTCCGCCACGAGCAGCGGGCGTTCTACGGGGAGGAGGCCGACGCGGGCGCGGTGCTCTCCGGCATGCGCTACGACTTGCTGGCGCAGGCAGTCGGCGGCCACGGCGAGCGCATCACCGAACCGGAGCATCTGCGCCCGGCCCTGCAGCGTGCGGTCGACAGCGGCACGGTCGCCGTCGTCGACTGCGTCACCGACCCCGACGTCATGAGCGACCTCATGAAGAACCTGGGCGGCATGGACGTGATGTAGCCGGGGCGCGGCCGTCAGCCGTCGAGCGCTGCGGCGAGGTCGCGGGCCAGGGGGCCGCGGCGTGCAACCCTGACGGCCCCGCCCAGCCCGAGCCAGTCCGACATCGCCCGGAGCTCGCCGGCGAGCGGCGCGACCACGTCGTGCGGCTCGCGCGCGTCCTCGAGGTGGGCGGACTGCACGAGCAGCACGCCCTGCTTTCGGTCGGACTTGAGGTCCACGCGGGCCACGAGGTGTTCGTTCAGCAGGAACGGCAGCACGTAGTACCCGTGCGTCCGCAGGTGCGCCGGCGTGTAGATCCCGATGCGGTAGTGCATGCCGAACAGCCTGAGCATCCGATCGCGGAACCACACCAGCGAGTCGAACGGCGACAGCAGCGCGGTCGCCCGCACCGCACGAGGCGTGCGAGCCTCGCGGTGCAGGAACGCCGGCTGCTTCCATCCCTCCACGGCGACCCGGCGGAGCACGCCCTCCTCCTCCAGCTCGTGGATGCGCGGTCGAGCCTCCGTCAGCTTGATCCGGAAGTAGTCGGCGATGTCGGCCGCGGTTCCGACGCCGAGCGATCGCGCGCCGATCGCGAGCAGCTGCCGGTGGGCGTCCTCGATGGTGGGTTCGGGCGCGTTCAGGTACTCCGCGGGGATGACGCGCTCGGGGACGTCGTAGCGGCGTTCGAACCGTCGGCGGGTCGCGGCGGCCACCTCGCCGGCCCAGAACAGGTACTCCATGGCGACCTTGCCGTCCTTCCAGTTCCACCCCCAGCCCTCGCCGGCGCGCTGGCCGGGATCGTGGAGCTCGCTGATCGACATGGGGCCGTTCGCGCGAACGTCGTCGAGCACGCGCTGCACGTAGTCGGGGCGCTCGCGGATCATCCGGGTCATCCGGCCCCACGCGTCGCCCTGGCTGGCCCGCGCCATGTGCCACCGGAACAGCGGATAGAGCCGAACCGGGATCAGCGACGCCTCGTGGCCCCAGTACTCGAACAGCTCGCGGTGGCGGTATGCCATGTCGTCGAGCAACTCGGGTCGGTACGGACCGAGCCTGGCGAACGGCGGGAGGTAGTGCGAGCGCTGGAGCACGTTCACCGAGTCGATCTGGACGAGGCCCACGCGGTCGAACATCCGCCGGAGGTGCCGGCGCGTCACGGGCCCGGTGGGCCTGGGGTCGGCGAACCCCTGGGCGGCCAGTGCGACCCGCCGCGCGCGATCGAGCGAGAGGGAGTCCATCGGCCCGGGCAGGGTACCGGCCGCCGAGACGCCGGCCCCGTCAGGCGGTCGCGCGGACCGAGTAGACCGGCGGCAGGTGGTCGGCCACGACGCCCCACGTCGCGCCGCCGTCGGCCGACCCGAAGATCTCCCCCGACTCCGCGCCGAAGTACAGCCCGAGCGGGTCCCGCCCGTCGTGCCCGAACGCCTGGCGCAGGATCGTGAGGTACGAGTCCTCCTGCGGGAGCCCGTTCTCGAGGCCCGTCCACGACGCGCCGCGGTCGGTCGTCTCGAACACCCGAACCCGGCCGTCCGGCGTGACCCGGTCGTAATCGCCCTGGAGCGGGATGACGTATGCGCGGTCGGGGTCCCGGGGATGGACGACCATGGGGAACCCGAAGTTCGACGGCAGGCCGGGAGCGATGTCGTTCCAGGTCTCGCCGGCGTCGTCGCTCCGGAACACGCCGCCGTGGAACTGGAGGTACAGCGTCTCCGGCTGCACTCGCGACCGGTGCATGTTGTGCACGCACAGGTCGAGCGGGTCCTCGAGGTCGGCCGGCAGGTACGGCGCCGTGATCCCCTTCACCCCGCGGTGCCACGACCGCCCGCGGTCCTCGCTGATCCACACTCCGGCCGCGGAGATCCCGACCGCCAGACGGTCCGGCTCCCCGGGCCACAGCGCGATCGAGTGCAGAGCCAGGCCGCCGGCACCCGGGTTCCATTTCGGCCTGGTGGGGTCGTCCCACAGCGCCCGGTTGAGCTGCCACGACCGGCCGTCGTCCTCACTCCGGAACAGCGCCGCGGGCGCCACCCCGGCCCACAGCACGCCGTCCTCCTCGCCGGGCTGGATGATCCACGTCCGCTCGACGGCGACGCCCGTGTCCTCGGGGAACGCCGGCCCCTCGGCCTGCTCCCACTCCCCCGCCGGGTCGTCGGTGAACATGATCCGCGGCCCGTGCTGACCGTGCGTCACGCTCGCGTAGTAGGTGCCGGTCCGCGGGTCGCGCACCGCGAACTCGCAGTTGATCCCCTCGAACTGCCGCGCCACGACATCCATCGCCCCGCCGCGCTCACCGCGCAGGACGAACAGGCCCTTGTGGGTCCCGACCAGCAGCTCGGCGTCCGAGCCGTTGGCGCCGGCGCCGCCCGAGATCGCGGGCAGGATCTGGATCGTGTCGCCCACGCCGACCGCGGCATCCGCGCGGACGCGTTCGCCGTTCAGGAACACGTTCACGTGGCGGCGGATATGACCCTGCTCGTCGCGGACCCATCCCACCAGCCGCGGATAGTCGCCCTCGAGGCGCCCGAGCACCTCTCGCACCGATCCGCCCGCCACGTCCACGGACGAGCGCCCGCCCGCGAGGTCGCGGAGCGGCGAACGCAGCACCACCTTCGCCATGACCTCTCCCCTTCGTTCCGGCATGCCGAATCTACCGACTCCGGACGGAACCTGGACTCATCGCTCGGTTTCGGGGCCGATACGAAAGGGGATCAGGCGGGGACGGCACGGGTGCCGGCCCAGAGGCGGAGGGCGGCGATGTCTTCGGCCCGCGAGCGTGACAGCGGGACCGTGGCCTTCAGCTCGGCCACGATCGAGTCGGTCGTGACGTCGGTGTTCCCGGCGAACGCCCGGTACAGCGCGCCCACGACGGCGGCCTCGATCTCGGCGCCGGAGAACCCGTCGCTGGCGGCGGCGAGCGCCTTCAGGTCGAACTTCGCCGGGTCCCGGTGCCGCTGCTGCAAGTGGGTCGCGAAGATCGCCCCGCGCTGGTCCGGGCCCGGCAGGTCGACGAAGAAGATCTCGTCGAACCGCCCCTTCCGCAGGAACTCCGGCGGGAGGTGCGAGACGTCGTTCGAGGTGGCGACCAGGAACACGGCGCTGGTGCGTTCCTGCATCCACCGCAGGAACGACCCGAGCATGCGCTGCGCGACGCCGCCGTCGGACTCGCCGCCCTGCGCGAACCCCTTCTCGATCTCGTCGATCCACAGCACGACGGGCGCCATGGCGTCGGCCTGGTCGAGGGCCTTCGCGAGGCGCCCCTCGGACTCGCCCACGTAGGAACCGAACAGCCGCGCCGGGTCCAGCAGGGCGAGGGGCATGTTCCAGGACTTCGCGACGGCCTTCGCCATCATCGACTTGCCGCAGCCCGGCACGCCGGTGAGCAGGATGCCGCGCGGCGGGTCGATGCCGAACGCCTCCGCACCGGGCGTCATGGCCTTCGCCCGCACCGCGAGCCACTCCTTGAGGTGCTCCATTCCGCCGACCTGGTCGATCGTGCCCTCGGTGTCGACGATCTCGAGCGACCCGGACTCGGCCTCGGTCTCGGCGCGGTCCTTGCGGATGCCCTCGACGTCGCTCCCGTCGAGCTTGCCGTCCGTGGCGGCGCGGCGGATCAGTCGTTCGGCCTCACCGGTCGACATCCCGCGGACGGCCTCGACGATGCGCTGGAGGTCGTCGGGACCGACGTTCACCGTCGCGCCTCCGGCCGTGAGGTCGTTCAGCACGCCCTGGACGACGCCCCCGAGCTCCGTCGGCGTGGGGGCCGGTTCGATCCACGGGAGGGCCAGGTCGGCGAGGTCGTCCGGGACGGTGTGGCCGCTCCCGGTGACCACGAGGGTCTGGCCCTGCCGCGCGGCCTGGGCGATCTCCTTCACCCGGCGGAGGAAGATCGGGTCGGTGAACAGCCGCTGCCCGTCCTCGAAGACGAACACCCCGGGATCGGTGAGGGCCTGGACGAACGCCAGCGCCTTGTTCGGGTCCACCGTGTCGTACTGTGCCTGGAACCCCATCCGGTTGAGGCCGCGTGTGGCCGACCACGTCCAGGTCGGGGCGTTCACGGCGTCGGCGGCCGCGCGCACCAGGATGAGGAACCGCGGCTCGTCCCGCGCCTCCACGATGAGCAGCGGGTACCGCGAGGTCAGCAGCGAGCGGAGGTCGGCGCCGGGATCCATGGCCGGGGAAGTATCGCCTGTCCAGGGGCCCGGCGCCGGGATCTCAGCTCCGTCTTCGAAACGGGCTGCATCTCCCGCCCTGATGTTCCGAACGGGTCAGACCCAGATGACGAGCTTGCCCCGGGTGTGGGCGGCGGGTTCTGGCGTAGGATTCGGAACCACTCCTGGTGGGGCGCGCCCATGGCACGGACATACGCTCGTGTTCTGCCGACGCTCGTCGTCCTCGCGACCCTCGCCGTGTCCACTCCGGCCCGTGCTGCATACTCGGCGAACGATCCCGCGGACTCGAACACGAAGATGGACGTCCGAACGGTGACGAGCCGCGTCGATCAGGGTTCGATCGGCGGCCACCCGGCGAAGATCGTCAGGTTCAAGGTCGTGTTCGCCCACCCGGTGCCCTGGGCCAAGCTGCACATCCCGGACCTGCTGTGGGCCATGGACACCCGGGCGACGTCGGCCGCCGACTACCGGCTCGACATCTTCCGCAGGAAGTTCCCCGGCGATCCCCGTCGGATGCACTGCTGGCTCAGGAACTCCTCCAACGAGATCATCCTGTCCGACGACGGCGTCGTGGGCTACTCGGCCTCCGGGCGCGTCGCAACCTGCGCGTTCCCCAAGCAGGCGATGTCCGTGCGACGGAGCGGCGTCGTCAGGTGGGCCGTGCAGTCCGTGTATGCCGCGGACGCCGCGGAGACGGACTTCCGTATCGACAACGCTCCGAGTGGGGCTCCGTTCCTCTTCCCGCACCTCTGACGTACGCGACCCAATCCACCGTGGCCGGCACCGGCCGGATGCCGGGCCGGGTCGGACTGGCACCCTTCGGGCGGTAGTCTTGGTGACGCGCATGGACCCGTTCGCCCACCTGCCGAAGCTCCGGGCCGTCGACCTCGACGGCCCCGTCGCCTACCGGGAGTGGCCCTCCGACGCCGGCCCGGGGAGCCCGACGTTCGTCTGCATCCACGGCCTGGGCGGCTCCCACCTGAACTGGATGGGCGTCGCGCCCGGGCTCGCCCGGAGCGGCCGCGTGCTGGCGCTCGACCTGATCGGGTTCGGCTACACACCGCGCGCCGAGCGCAGCTCGAGCCTGTCGTCGAGCCGTTCGATGCTGTCGCGGTTCATCCGCGAGATGGCCGACCCGCCGGTGATCCTGGCCGGGAACTCCATGGGCGGCGCCATGGCCATGCTCCAGGCGGCCTACGAGCCGGACACGGTCGACGGGCTGGTCCTGACCAGCCCCGCGCTGCCGTGGGAACGGGGCGGCATGCCGTCCAGCCTCGTGCTGGCCGCGTTCGCCATGTACCGGATGCCGCGTCTCGGCGAGTGGTTCGTAAAGGCCCGGAACCACCGGCTGGGACCGGAGCAACTCATCGAGCAGGGGTTC
Source organism: uncultured Actinomycetes bacterium (assembly GCA_963772375.1). Taxonomy (GTDB): domain Bacteria; phylum Actinomycetota; class UBA4738; order UBA4738; family JACQTL01; genus DATBHM01. The sequence goes on along the minus strand of CAVYXG010000005.1, from coordinate 1,182,871 downwards.
CGGATCGTGATGGCCGATCCGGAGCGGGTCGACCCGGCGATCGTCGCCGCGCAGGTCGAGACCGCCCGACTGCACCACGACGACCCCGACTCGATCCCCGCGTTCCTGGAGGCCACCCGCTCGATGATGCGAACCGGGGACCGCCGCGAGTTCATCGACGAGCTCATCGAGCGCGTCCGCGAACCCGTGCTCGTCATCCACGGCGCGAAGGACCGCCTGGTGAACGTCAACCTCGCGCGCCGCGCGGCGGGCGGGAGGCCGAACTGGCGGCTGGTGGAGTTCGCCGACGTCGGCCACGCGGCCCAGATGGAGGTCCCCGGGCGCTGGGTGACGACCGTCGAGGACTGGCTGACGTCGACGGGGATCGCGCGGGCCGACCGCGCGGACGCCGTCTAGACGCCGGCGGCCTTGGCCAGCTCGTCGACCGATTCCTCGAGCGACGCGGCCAGGTAGTCGATGTCGGGAACCAGGTCCCAGTCGCCGGTGAACCCGAAGCCCATCGTCCCCGCGAGCGAGGTCACGGCGATCGACAGGCCGACGTTCTCGGCGGTCGGCATGACCGGGTAGGCGGCCAGCAGGCGCGCCCCGGCGATGTACATCGGCACCTGCGGTCCCGGCACGTTCGACACGACCACGTTGAACCAGTGCCCGCGCGACACGAGCCGGGCGGCCATGGCGTGCAGGGTGGGCGGCGCGTAGGTGCTGAGGTTCATGATGGTGTCCGCGCCGATGGCCATCATGGACTCCTTGAGGTCCTTGGTGGCCGCGGACACCCGGTGCAGACGGTTCACGGGGTCGACCGGCCCCACCGGCAGGTCGACGAAGATCATCGACACCCGGTTGCCGAGCGCCATCTTCTCGTCGTCGGCCCGCACGCTGACCGGCACCATCGCCCGGAGCGTCCGCCCCCGCGTCGTCTCGTGGCGGGCCTTCATGAGCTTCGACAGCGCCCCGGCCACCACGGCCAGCACGACGTCGTTCACCGTCCCGCCGGCGGCGTTCTTGATCGCCTTGAACCGCTCGACGGGCGAGTCGGCCATGGCGAACCGGCGGTTCGGGCCGACCCTGCCGTCGAACGGCCCCTTCGGCGGCTGACCGAGGCCGAGGATCTCGCGGACGCCGCCCAGTGACCGCCCGATGCCGCCCGCAAGCCGCACGGGCGTCCTGACCAGCGCGTTCATGGTCTCACCGAGCAGCGCGAGCGGGTTCCGGAGCTGCTCCGCCACCGCCGTCTGGAACAGCTGCTGCCGGGAGGGCTCCTGCTCGGGAACCCAGGGCTGGGGAACCGGCATCTGCGGCTCCGGGGAGAAGTCGAACAACACCGTCGCGATGTCGATGCCGGAGATGCCGTCGATCATCGCGTGGTGGACCTTGGTGAGGAGGGCGACGAGGCCGTCCTCCATGCCCTCGATCAGGTACATCTCCCACAGCGGTTTCGACCGGTCGAGCGGCCGGCTGGCCACCCGCTGGACGAAGTCGGCCAGCTCCTTGCGGCCGCCCGGCGTGGGAAGCGCCGCCCTCCGGATGTGGAACTCCACGTCGAACTCGGCGTCGTCGATCCACACGGGCCGGGCGGCGTTCCAGGGGACCTCGACCACCTTCTCGCGGAACCGCGGTACGAGGTGGAGCCGCGACGTGATGACGCGAGCGAGCTCGTCGAACGCGAGCTTGCCGCCCGGCAGGTTCGAGGGGTCGAGCACGCTGACCCCGCCGACGTGCATGTGCATCGCCGGCCGTTCGAGGTACAGGAACGACGCGTCGAGCCCGGAGAGCCGTTGCGGAGCCATCTCGGGTAACCGTATGCCCTGGGCGTTCCGGCGCCAATGCCCCCGCCGAACGGTTCAGACGGCGCCGGACATCTCTCCCCACGTGCCCGGGAGGGCCTCGATCACAACGTCGAGCTCACGCTGGATCGCTGCGATTCGTTCGGAGCCCTCGTCGAGCGCGCCCCGCTTTGCGGCCTCCTCGAGCTCGCGGCTCCGATCCGCGAGCGCGCTGGCGCCGAACGTGGCGGCGTTCGACTTCAGCGTGTGGGCCGCGCGACGAACCGCCTGGGCGTCGGCCTGATCGAGCCCGGCCCGCGCCGCCTCGACGAGGCCGGGCGCGTCGTCCGCGAACTGCGCGATCAGGTCGGTGACGAACTGTGCGTCGCCGCCCACCCCCTCGGCCAACCGTTCCAGGACATGGCGGTCGATCGCGCCGTCGGCGTGCGCGTGGGCAGGGCGCTCGGCCTCGGCGGTGGCGCGGCGCGGCGTCCGTTTGATCGCGGCGACCAGCTCGTCGACCCGGATCGGCTTGGCCACGTAGTCGTTCATCCCGGCCGCCAGGCAACGCTCGCGGTCGCCGCTCATCGCCTCGGCGGTCATGGCGACGATCCACGGTCGCTGCCCTTGCGGCCACCGCTCGAGGATGCGCCGGGTCGCTTCGAGGCCGTCCATCTCGGGCATCTGCACGTCGGACAGCAGCAGGTCGTACGGCTGGCGCTCCAGCGCCTCGATCGCCTCGATGCCGTTGGCGGCGACGTCCGCGCGGTAGCCGAGCTTCTCCAGCAGGCGAATGGCGAGCTTCTGGTTCACCACGTTGTCCTCGGCGAGGAGGACCCGGAGCGGGTGCCGGGACGCGAGGTCCTCGTCAAGTGCGCTGTCCCGTCCCGCCGCGGCGTCCGCGGCCATCGCTCCGAGCACCGCCGAGATGGCGCCGTGGAGCGGCGACGCCTTGATCGGCTTCGTGACCACCGCGCCGATGCCGGATGCCGTCCACCGCGGGTCGGCCGCGACGTCGTGCTGGCTCATCGAGGTCGCCATGACCATCGGCAGGTTCGGGAGTCGTTCGTGGATCCGGGCCGCGAGGTCGAGCCCGTCCATCCCCGGCATCAGCATGTCGAGCACGGCGATGTCCACCGTCCCGCCGTCGAGCGCGGCCAGTGCCTCCTCGGCCCCGGCGGCGGCGACCGAGCCCATCCCCCAGGCGCCCAGCAACGCGGTCATCAGTCTGCGGTTCGTCTCGTTGTCGTCGACCACGAGCGCCCGCCGACCGTCGAACGAGCCGTCCCGCCGGAGCGCGGTCGGAGTCATGTCGGTAGCACCCGCCAGGAGCGTCACGTGGAACGTGCTCCCCTCGCCGGGGACCCCTGAGCTCTCCACCCACACCGTCCCGCCCATCAGCTCGGCCAGCCGCCGGCTGATCGCCAGCCCCAGCCCGGTCCCGCCGTACCGCCGGCTGGTCGACGCGTCGCCCTGGCTGAACGACTGGAACAGCCGCGCCGCCCGATCGGGCGGGATGCCGATGCCCGTGTCTCGCACCGTCACGTGGTACTCGACGGACCCATCGGAGGACGTTCCGGCAGCGGTGACGACGATCTCCCCGGTCTCCGTGAACTTCGCCGCGTTGTTCAGGAGGTTCAGCAGGATCTGGCGGAGCCGGCTGACGTCGCCCACGGCCGTCTCGGGCGTGCCGGGTTCGATCTCGTACGCGACCTCGAGGCCCTTGCGCGCGGCCACCGGACCGATCAGGTCGACCACCGACTCGATGCACCCCCGGAGGTCGAACGGCGCCCGCTCCAGGTCCATGCGCCCCGCCTCGATCTTCGAGAAGTCGAGGATGTCGTTGATGATGGCGAGCAGCGCCTCGCCGCTGTTGGCGATGGTCGCGGCGTAGTCGCGCTGCTCCGCGTCGAGATTCGTCTCGAGGAGCAGCCCGCTCATCCCGATGATCGCGTTCATCGGCGTGCGGATCTCGTGGCTGGTCGCGGCGAGGAAGGCGCTCTTGGCGGCGTTCGCCTCCTCGGCGACCTCGCGCGCCTCGTCGGCCTCGCGGAACAGCCGGGCGTTCTCGATCGCGATCGCGGCCTGCTGCGACAGGCCCACGAGGAAACTCAAGTCGGAGTCGGCGAACGGCTGGCTGCCCTGGCCGCGCCACACGGCCATGACGCCGATCACGCGCCCTCGGGCGAGCAGCGGCGCGGCCATGATGCGTTCGTCCGGGGCCATGTCCTCGCCGGCGATCGGCACCGCCCGGGCATCGGCGGCGGCGTCGTTCACGAACTCCGCAACGCCCCGCTGCGCGAGATCGCCGATGATCCCCTCCCCGGGCCTGATCGTATCGGTCCTGATCAGCTCGGCCAGCTCACCCACCGCGACGATCGGGATCAATTCGGGGCCGTCGGGCCCCTCGAGGAACACGGCGCTGGTATCGGACTCGAGCAGCCCTCGGGCCGCCTCGGCGGTCCGCTGGAGCACGGCGCCGAGGTCGAGCACGCCGCCGATCTCGCGACCCAGCTCCGCGAGCGCCGCCATCTCGTTCGCCCGGCGGCCCGTCTCCCGGTACAGCCGGGCGTTGGCAATGGCGACGCCGACATTCGCGGCGATCGTCGTCAACAGGCGCGTGTCGCTCTCCCCGAACCGCCCGGCCTGCTTGGTGCTCTGCACGCTGATCACACCGATGGCCCGCGACTCGACGACGATCGGGACGCCGAGGTACGAGAGTGCCGGTGTCCCGACGATCTCGACGCCCTCGAACGCCTCCGTCTGGTTCAGCAGGAGCGGCTCCCGCGACTGCATGATCCGAGACGTCAGCCCCTGCCCGACCCGGAGCGGGGCCGAACCTCCACGCTGCCCGTCCTCGAAGTAGTAGGCGAACTCGATCATGTCGGTCGCCCGGTCGTGAAGAGCGACGTACACGATGTCGGCGCCGAACAGGCTCTGCAGCTGGTCGCCGAGACGTTCGATCAGCGGGTCGAGCTCGAGCTGCTCGGCGAGGGCCTGCCCGATGCTGTTGACGATGGCGAGCTCGCCGGCGCGCCGACGGGTCTCCTCGAACAGCCGGGCGTTCTCCAGCGCCACCGCGAGGCTGCTCGCGATCGTGGTGAGCAGACGCACGTCGGACTCACTGAACGCGTGTTCCCTGTCCAGGTTGTGGAGGGACATGACGCCCGTCCCGTGGTTGCCCACGCTCAACGGAACGAACACCGATGACATGGACGGCTCGCCGGCGATGGCGACCGGGTTCCCCGCCTCCTCGCACCTCCGCTCCATGTCCTCGTTGACGACCACGGGCTCGAGCGTCTCGAGCGCGATCTTCCGGAACCCCATGATGTCGATGGGATGGTCGATCAACCGCGCTCCGCGTTCGAGCGAGTACGGGAACCAGATCTGCCCGGCGCTCTCGTCGACCACTCCGATGTCGACGGTCTGCGCGTCGAAGATCTCGGCCACGCGCTCCCCGACGAGGTCGTACATCGCCTGCATGTCGAGGTTCTCCACGAGGCCGCGCTGCACGTCGTTGATGAGCGTGAGCTCGGCGCTGCGCTGACGCGTCTCCTCGAACAGCCTCGCGTTCTCGAGGGCGACAGAGAGGCTGGCGGCCAGGGTGACCAGCAGGCGAACGTCGGATTCGCTGAACGCATGCTCGTGGTCGAGGTTCTGCAGCGAGATCCGGCCGGTGGCCTCGCCGCTCACGATGAGCGGCACGTACACGCCCGAGCGGGGCGACTCGCCCTGGATGATGCGGCTGCCGAACTCCTCGGCACGCTCGTCCATCCGTTCGTTGATGACGACCGGCTCCCCGGTCTCGATGGCCAGGCCGCCGAAACCAAAGACCGGCGTCGGCTCGTCCGGGAATCGCTCACCGCGCTCGACCGTGTAGGGGTAGTGGAGCACCCCGGCCTCGCGATCCAGCACGCCGATGTCCACGACCTGGGCATCGAAGATCTCCTGGATGCGGTCGCCGACGAGGTCGTACATCGACTGCATGTCCAGGTTCTGCGCCAGGCCTCGCTGCACGTCGTTGATGAGGGCGAGCTCGGCGTTCCGCTGGTGGGTCTCCTCGAACAGCCGCGCGTTCTCGAGGGCGACGGCCAGGCTCCCCGCGAGCGTGGTGAGCAGCCGGACGTCCTGCTCGGTGAACACATGTTCCCGGTCGAGGTTCTGCAGGGAGATGACGCCGGTCGCGCGGTCGCCGGTGAGCAGCGGGACGAACAGGACGGCCTTCGAGTCCTCGCCGGCGATCGTGGGATTGCCGACCTCCTCCCCGCGGGCTGCCAGGTCCTCGTTCACCAGGACGTGCTCCCGGGTCTCCAGCACGATCTTCCGGAACCCGAAGACGTCGAGCTGTTGGTTGGGGAGACGGTTCCCACGCTCCATGGCATACGTGATGTCGAGGCGGCTGCCCGACGCGTCGAGCATCGCGATGTCGACCGCCTGGGCGTCGAAGATCTCGCGGATGCGCTCCCCGACCAGCTCGTACATGGACTGCATGTCGAGCCGTTCGGCCAGGCCGCGCTGCACGTCGTTGATGAGGGCGAGCTCGGCGCTCCGCTGGCGCGTCTCCTCGAACAGCCGCGCGTTCTCGAGCGCGACGGAGAGGCTCCCGGCGATCGTTTCGAGCAGCCGGACGTCCGCGTCGCCGAACGCGTGCTCGCGGTCGAGGTTCTGCAGCGAGATCAGGCCGGTGACGCGGTCGCCGACCAGCAGCGGGACGAAGACGGCCGACTTCGGCGTCTCCCCCGACAGCACTTGGGGCTGGCCGGCCTCGATGCTGCGCTCGACCAGGCGGTCGTTGATCACGACCGGCTCACGCGTCTCGACCACGATGCGACGGTGGCCGATCAGGCCGATGGGCTGTTCCTCCAGCCGGACGCCGCGTTCGATGACGTACGGGAAGCGCACGAGGTTCGTGGCCGGGTCGAGCACGGCGATGTCCACGACCTGGGCGTCGAAGATCTCCTGGATGCGGTCGCCGACCAGGTCGTACATGGCCTGCATCTCGAGGTTCTCCGCGAGCCCGGCCTGGACGTCGTTCACCAGCGCCAGCTCGGCGCTCCGCTGCCGGGTCTCCTCGAACAGGCGCGCGTTCTCGAGCGCGACGCTGAGGCTTCCGGCGAGCGTCGTCAGCAAGCGGACGTCCGCCTCGCTGAAGGCGTGCTCCCGGTCGAGGTTCTGCAGCGAGATCACGCCCGTGGCCTTGTCGCCGACGACGAGCGGCACGAACACGAACGACTTGGGTACCTCGCCCTGGATCGCGTCCGGCTGGTCGGGGAATTCGGCGAACGTCTTCGCGGCATCCTCGTTCACGACCAGCGGCTCCCGGCGCTCGAGCACCCGCTTGCGTTCCCCGATGATGCCGATGGGCTCGTCCGGGAACCGCACGCCTCGCTCGATCGTGTACGGGAAGTGGATCAGGCCCGACGCGGTGTCCACGATCCCGATGTCCACGACCTGCGCGTCGAAGATCTCCTGGATGTGGTCGCCGACCAGGTCGTACATCGATTGCATGTCGAGGTTCGCAGCGAGTCCCTGCTGGACGTCGGTGATGAGCGCGAGCTCGGCGTTGCGCTGGCGGGTCTCGTCGATCAGGCGCGTGCGTTCCAGGGCGGACGCGATGTGCCGGCCGACGAACGTCAGCAGCTCCTTGTCGGCCTCGCTGTGCTGTCGGTCCTCGCGGTAGCTCTGGACGACGACCGCGCCGAGCATCCGGCCTTCCGACTGCAGCGGAACGCCGAGCCAGGACAGGGACGGCTCACCCAGCCGCTCGATCCGGCCCTCGTCCGCCATCTGGTGCCAGTCCTGCCCGGTCATCAGCAACGGCGCACCGCCGCGCAGCATGTAGGCCGTCACACCGGCGGCGTCCCCGATGCCGAACGGCTCCCATTTCGTCGGGTCCGGGCGGTCCGTGTCGACCTCATCGACGTAGTAGGGGAAATTGATCATCTCCCGCGTGTCGTCGTAGATCGCCACGTACAGGTTGTCCGCGTACATCAGCCCGCGCAGGATCGCGTGGACCTTCTCGTAGAAGTCCTGCATGTCCTCGGCCAGGCCGGCCGTCTCGGCGATCCGGTACAGCGCGGCCTGGACCTGCTCGGCCCGTTCGCGCCCGGCCTCGGCGGCCTCGAGCTCCGCAATGCGTTCGCGCAGCGCCCGGATCTCGTCGGGGCTCGTGGTGTCCGTCACGGGTCCCGCCCCCCGGTCGGCTCGACGGTCCAGAGCTTGAGTCGCGACTGCTTGCCCCGGATCTCGAACTCGTCGACGAACGCCACCGTGTCGGTCGGCCCGGTCATGTTCGTCTTCGTCTGGTCGGCCAGCAGGATCGCGTGGCCGCTGTCCTTGGTGAGCTGCTCGATGCGGGCGGCGGTGTTCACGGTGTCGCCGATGACGGCGTAGTCGAACCGCCGCTCCGACCCCAGCGTGCCCGACATGACCCGCCCCGAGTTCAGCCCGATCCCCATGCCGAACCCCTCACCGATCCCCGAGCCCCGAACCCATGCGTTGAAGCCGGCCAGGCGCGCGCCCGCGATGTCCCGGGCGGCGGCCACCGCCCGGTCGGCGTGGTCGATGCTCTCGATCGGCGCGCCGAACACCGCCATCAGCCCATCGCCCAGGAAGTCGACCAGCGTTCCACCGTGGTCGAGCACGGCGTCGCCCATCGTCCCCTGGAACCGGCCGAGCACCGCGACCACCTGTTCGACGGGAAGGGTCTCGGCGAGGGCCGTGAATCCCCGGAGGTCGACGAACATCACGGTCGCCCACAGCCGCACGGCCTTGATCGCCGGCTCGCCGTCGCTCCGCGCGAGCATCTCCGCCGCGATCGGTTCCGGCAGGAACCGCGTGAACACATCCTGGACGCGTTCCTGCTCGAGGTCGCGGAGGCGCTTGCGGTTGAGGCCGGCGCCGATGCGCGCCCGGAGGATCACCGGGTCGAACGGCTTCGGCAGGAAGTCCTCCGCGCCGGTTTCGATACAGCGGACGATGCTCTCGGCGTCGTCGACGCCCGAGATCATGATGACCGGGATGTGGCGGAGGTCCGCGTCGGACTTCATCCGCGCGAGCACCTCGATGCCGTCGAGGCCGGGCATCACGACGTCGAGCAGCACGACATCGGGGCGTTCGGCCTCGAGGAGCGCGAGCGCGGCGAACCCGTTGTCGACCGCGGTGGTCCGGTGGCCGTCGTGCTCGAGATTCTTCGCAAGCAGGGTGCGGTTCAGCGCGTCGTCGTCGACGATCAAGATGTGTCCGGGCTGTGACTGCATCCGTGCTCCCGCCGGGTTGCTGGCTCGAGGGAGGCGCGGACGAACCGCACAAACCCCCCACGGCGATTCGAGTGTTTCAGACCGGGAAGGAGAACGGCAAGACCCGGAGCGCGGTGGCCTTCCTCGAGCCGATCACCCGACCCAGCGGGCCACGACGACGTCGCCCTCGGAGTCTCCTACGGCGACGATGTTCCCCTGGCCGCCGATCGCCACGCGCGCCGGGGACGCGTCGTTCGTGAACGACGTGGGGTCCGAGAAGCCACCCGTCCCGAACCCGTGGTCGAGCTTCCCGGAGGGCAGGAACCGAACGAGCTCGAACTGCTTCGGCGAGCCCGTCGCGACGAGCGCGACGACGCGTCCGGCCGCGTCCACGTCGATGTCCTCGAGATCGAGACCGGTCGGCGTGGACGGGAGGATGACCTCGCCGTCGCCACCACCGAAGGATGGGTCGAGAGCGCCGTTGGGGTTGAACCTCGCCAGCCCGACCTGCGAGGCCGACCCGTTCTGGATGTGGAGCCCGGCGATCACCCTGTTCCCGGCGAGCCCCAGGCCATAGGCGTAGTCGTCGCCGTGCTCGAGCACCTGCAGGCGGAGCTTCCCGTCCCCGCTGAACGAGTGGTCGGGGCTGCCGTTCGACAGGTACCGGGCGACGGCGAGGTCGTAGTCGGTGCCGGACTCGCCGGCCCACCCGTCCGCGACGATCCGCCCCTGTGCATCCACCGCCATCCGCCACGCGCCGTCGTTGTGCGACCCGAACTGCGTCGTGACGAACCCGTCCCCTCCCCCGAAGGAACGATCGAGCGTGCCCTTCGGCAACAGGCGGGCGACGAGGAACTCGGAATCGGCCGGCTTCGGATAGAACTCGCCGCTCACGAGCATCTTGCCGCTCGGCAGCGCGACCATCGCGTAGGGATCGAACGCCTTGCCGAAGTCGACGGCCAGCTTGCCGTCGCCCCCGCCGAACGACGGGTCGGGGAGCCCGGCGGACGTCAATCGGACGACGCCGAGGCGGTCGTGGCCCCCGCCGGAGGGGGCCGTCGGCACCGCCGCGACGATCTTGCCGCCGCCGGCCGCCGCGATCGCGCCGTAGTCCTGCTCGGAGTGATCATGGCGCTTGCGCGCCACCCGCATCCGATGAAAATGGGCGGGTCGTCCGGCGACGTCGGGCTGGCTTGGTGCTACGAGCCCGTCTCTGAGTGGGACGCGGGAGCCTCGGGAACCCACAACTGTTGCCTCGAGCACGAACCACAGACTCCGTGAGATGAGGCTCCTCCGGGCGGCATGGCGCTGCCCGCCCGAGGGAAGGAGGAGCAGTTGGACGTCCTCATCGAACGGTGCGCGGGCCTCGACGTCCACAAGGACACCGTGATGGCCTGCGTCAGGTACCCGGGGCCTGGCCGGGAACGCCTCCAGGAGGTCCACGAGTTCGGCACCACCACGCACGCGCTGCTCGCTCTCGCCGACTGGCTCGCGTCCTACGGCGTCACGGTGGTGGGGATGGAGTCCACCGGGGTGTACTGGAAGCCGGTGTACTACGTGCTGGAGGATGCCTTCGACACCCAGGTGCTGAACGCCAGGCACCTCAAGGCCGTCCCGGGGCGCAAGACCGACGTCCGCGACTCGGAGTGGATCGCCCAGCTCGTGGAGCACGGTCTGGTCCGACCGTCGTTCGTGCCGCCGAAGCCCATCCGGGAGCTCCGCAACCTCACCCGGTACCGCAAGGCTCAGATCGAGGAGCGGACCCGGGAGGCCCAGCGCCTGGACAAGATCCTGCAGGACGCCGGGGTCAAGCTGTCATCGGTGGCCTCGGACATCCTGGGGGTGTCCGGCCGGGCCATGCTCACCGCGCTGGTCGAGGGGACCCGCGACCCCGAGGTGCTGGCCGAGCTCGCCAGAGGACAGCTCCGCAAGAAGATCCCCGCCCTGAAGGAGGCCCTCACGGGGCGGTTCGGGTCACACCACGCCCTCATCGTGGGGACCATCCTGTCCAAGCTCGAGTTCCTGGAGGAGGTCATCGCTCACCTCTCGGCGGAGATCGAGGAGGCGATCGCCCCTTTCGCCCTCGCCGTTGAGGTGCTCCGGACGATCCCCGGGGTGGACCGGCGAACGGCCGAGACCATGGTGGCCGAGATTGGGGTGGACATGGACCAGTTCGGCTCGGCCGGGAGGTTGGCCTCGTGGGCCGGGATGTGTCCGGGCAACGACGAGTCGGCCGGCAAACACCGGTCGGGGAAGACCCGCAAGGGCTCGAAGTGGCTCCGGACCGCCCTGGTGGAGGCGGCAAAGGGCGCGGCCCGATCGAAGGGCACGTACCTGGCTGCCCAGCACGCCCGGTTGAGGGGCCGTCGCGGTTCACGCAAGGCCACCATCGCCGTGGGCCACTCGATCCTGGTCGCCGCCTACCACATGCTCGACAAAGGAGTTCCCTACCAGGACCTTGGCGCCGACCACTTCGTCCGTCACGACCCGAAGCTCCACACCGCGCGGCTCGTCCGGCAGTTGCAGGCGATCGGCTACCGCGTCACCCTCGAGGAGGTGGAGGCCGCGTAGCCAACCGAGGGCATTTTCACCACAGCCCAGGACGTTCATCGTGACGATCCCGTCGCCGCCCCCGAAGCCCGGGTCCGGCGCACCGGCGGCGGTCAGGCGCGCGATCAGCAGGTCGCCGTCGCTGGCGCCGTACACCAGGACCTTGCCGCCCACGACGAGCACCTCGGTGCCGGAGTCGGACCCCCCGATCGTCGACACCGTCTGCATCCCGTCGGTGTCGAAGGTGGTGTCCAGGGAACCGGCCGGCGCCGCCCACGCGACGGACGGGAGCACGACCGCGAACGCGAACGCGAGACCGGCCAGCACTCTTCCGACAGAACGCATGCGTTGCTCCTCCCTGGGTCCCGCCCAGGCTACGGACCGGGTTCCGGCGGAGCAACCGGGTCGGGTCGCTCGGGGTCAGGCGACCCATCGTCCGGATGGGAGCGCCCCTCGTCCTCGACGTGGTCGTGGTCGACGTGCTCGTGGTCGTGGTCGTGGTCGACGTGCTCGTGGTCGTGGTCGTGGTCTTCGGCCTCGGGGTCCCGACCGGAACCCTTCTTCGCGGGCATTCAGCAGCCGGGTTCGCCGCGGTTGCCGCAGCAGCCGCCCTTGACGAACGTGGCCAGGGTTCGGTTCTTGACGACCTTGGCGATCTTCTCCGGGAGCGGGTCGGTGCTCTCCTCCCAGTTCCGGCGGTAGTGCTCGACGTAGTCGCGAAGGCGGAACTGACGGCGGTCGGACATCTCGGCCAAGCCTACCCCGCGGCGCCGTCGGGCCGATCGGCCTCAGGGGACCTCGGGCTCCGCGGCCGTCGCGCCACCCCGCGCGAGGCTGGCGGCGATCGCCCCACCGAGGATCAGCACGCCGCCCGCCACGACACCCGGCCGGATCGGCTGGTCGAGGAACAGGAACGCCAGCACGGTCGCCGCGAGGGGCTCCGTCGCCGCCACCACCGCCGTCCGGACCGGCCCCAGCCGCCGCAGCCCCGCGAACAGGCAGACGAACGCCGCCGCAGTCGCCGCGCCCATGCCCACGAGCGGCGCCCACTGCCGGAGCCCGTCCGGCGCCTGGAGGTTCCCGCTGACGGCCGCGTACGTCACGAGCCCCAGCGAGGCGAACAGGCTCACCCACATCGCACCGGCGAGGGGTTCGGTCATCCGCGCGACCCGGTCGACGCCCAGCAGGTAGCAGCTGTACACGCACGCGGCCGCGAGGGCGAACGCCACGCCCAGCCCCTGGATGGCCAGCCCGCCGCCGGCCAGGATCACCAGCGCCGAGCCGGCGATCGCCGAGGCCAGGCTCAGCAGGACCACCCGCCCCGGAGCGCCCTGCCCGAGCGCCATCGACCCGGCGGTGACCACGATCGGGTACGTGAAGAACAGCAACGTGACCGCCGCCGCCTCGCCGTGCTGCACCGCCAGGAAGAACAGCGACGACTCCACCGCGTACCCGGCCACCGCCAGGACGCCCAGGCCGAGGCGCTCCCCCCGCGCGGGCAGCGGCGGCCGTCGCAGCGCCGCCAGCAGCACGAAGAGCAGCACGGCGGCCCCGCCGAACCGGATCGCCAGCATCATCGGCACCGGCATCCCCCTCGGGCCCTGCTCGACGATGCGGCCGAGCACCACGACGATGCCGAACATCAGGCTGGCGAGGACGATGAGCGCGCCCCCGAACGCGTCCTCGTTCCGGGGCTCGCGGCCGGCTGCCATGAGGTGCGCATGGTAGCCGCGGCGCCGGACGGGATTCCGCGCCGACGCCGGCGGGAATGTTCCTGGTCACGGGGCCGTTGCCCCAGTGGCGAACACTCCTTCGACCCGGAAGACTGGTGCCCGACCCATGGAACCGACCCTCGACGAGATCGTCGTGTACTCGACCACCACGTGCTCCGATTGCCGGCGCGCCCGGCGCGTGCTGGACCGCCACGGCGCGCGGTACCGGTGGATCGACGTGGACGAGGACGTTGCCGCCGCCCATCGCGTGCTCCGGATCAATCGCGGGCTGCGGGTCGTCCCGACGATCCTGTTCCCCGACGGGACGATCATGACCGAACCCTCGGACGAGGAGCTCACCCGCAAGCTGGTCGGCTAGTCCAACCCAGACTTCGGGGCGGAACGGTCGGGTCAGGGCATCGCGGGATGATCCAGCCCCGGCGGCGGGTAGGGGGCCCGCATCGGCCGGAACCGCGAGTCCGCCTCCCCGAGCATCGCGGCCGTCGTGAGCAGCAGCCGTTCCCGGCGACGGCCCGCGATCAGCTGGATCCCGAGCGGCAGCCCGTCGCCGGAGAGCCCGCTCGGGACGGCCAGCGCCGGGAGCCCGCTCAGGCTGACCGGCCGGGTCATCGCGCTCGGCGCGCCCCGGTGCACGCCCAGCATGACGCCCTCACGGACCTCGACCTCATCGGCCGCCGCCGGCGGCGCGGGAAACGGCGTCGCCGGCGACAACAGGACATCGACCTGCTGGAGGCGTTCGGCGAACCACCGCCCGATCTCCTCGGCCCGGACCCGCGCGGCCATCCGTTTCCCCGCCGTCAGCGAGGCGCCGTGCTCGAGATAGGAGAACGTCAGCGGATCGACCAGCTCGGGGTGGTCGAGCAGGTTCGCGTGGACCTCGGCGAACTGCGACCAGGCCAGGTCGGTCCACGTCTGCAGCGCGTCCTCGAGCCCGGAGCCGTCCACCGGTTCGATCTTCACGCCGAGACGCTCGAGGGTCAGCCCGGCCGTCCGGACGCCGTCGACGACCTCCGGCTGGATGCGCTCCAGGAACCACCCCCCGAGCACGCCCACGTACGCGGGGCCCCGGTCGTCGTCGTGGTGGCCGCCCTCGCCGGGCCCGGCCAGCACGTCCCAGGCGAGCACCAGGTCCTCGAGCGAGCCGGCCATCGGACCCGGGCAGTCCATCGACGGCGCCAGCGGCATCACGCCGTCGAGCGGCAGCGCCCCGTGCGTCGGCTTCAGCCCCCCGATCCCGCAGAACGATGACGGGATCCGGATCGAGCCGCCGGTGTCGCTCCCCAGCGCGAGGGGGACGATCCCCGACGCCACCGCCGCGCCGGAACCGCCGCTCGACCCGCCCGTGATCCGCGTGAGGTCCCAGGGGTTGGCCGTCGGGCCGCACGCCGAGATCAGGTTGGTCGCGCCGGCGGCCAGCTCGTGCATGTTCGTCTTCCCGACCACGATCGCACCGGCCGACTTCAGCCTGCGGACCACCGCGGCGTCGGCCACCGCCCGGTTCCCGACGTACGCCAGGGAACACCCCGTCGTGTCGTGGCCGGCCAGGTCGAACAGGTCCTTCACCGCGACCGGGACCCCGGCCAGCGGCCCGACCTGTTCACCGGCCGCCACCAGGGCCTCGATCCGGCGGGCCTCATCCAGCCCCGCCCCGAACAGCAGCTGGGTGAACGCGTTGGTCGGGTCCTGCCACAACTGCACCCGCGACAGCGACCGCTGCACCAGCTCGACCGGCGACACCTCGCCGGACGCGACGGCCGCGGCCATGCCGGCGGCGGTCTCGAGCTCGTCCATCTACCCCGCCAGGAACGCCCGGACCCGCTGCACCAGCATGGGCAGCTGGGCGAGCATCTCGGCCTCGTCGCCGAGCACGACGAGCTCGCTGTTGGGGAAGATCCCGTCGAGCGTTCTCGCCAGGTCGGCCGGGTGGATGACGTCGCCCTCCCTCGCGATGAGGAACACCGGCGTCTCGACCAGGCGGAGCAGCTCGCGGTCGCGCACCGGGTAGTCGGCCACGATGCCCCGGATCGCACGGGCCAGCGATGCCATGTCGGTCGTGTCGTCCCACGTGGCGCGGTCGACGTCGCGGAGCCAGGGCGAGGACGCGTACACCGCCACCCGGTCGGGGTCGTCGAGGACGCGATCGATCGCCTCGTCCCTGGGAAGCGTCTCGAGGGCGTCGGCGTATCGCAGGAAGCGCTGCGGGTTCCGGAACGGCCGGTCGAGCCCCGCCGGGAGCAGCAGCACGATCCGTTCGAACCGGTCGGGCCGGTCGCACAGGACGTGGCAGATCGCGCCGGCGCCCATGGACGTCCCGATCGCGCGGGAGGCGCCGAAGCGCTTCGCGACCGCCTCGAGGTCCCCCGCCATGTCGGCGAACGTGAACCGGGCGGAATCGTCCGGCGCCCCGGAGTGGCCGTGCCCCCGGAAGTCGAACCGGACCTTGGTCCCCTCGAGCAGCCCGGTCAGCATGGCGAGCTCCCGGCAGGAGTTGGTGAGGCCGTGCGCGAGGACGGTGACCGGATCGCCCTCGCCGTCCACCTCGACGTGCAGCCGCACGCCGTCGCTCTCGACCTCCGCCACCCTCATCTCCTCGGCATCGGGAAACGCGCGTAGCGTACGCGGCCGGGCCCGGCTACCCTGCCGGGCCATGGACATCGGGATCGCCCTGCCGGCGGTCGGGCCCATCGGCGAGCGGGACATCGTCCTCGACGTGGCCCGGCGCGCGGAGCGGAACGGGTTCCACAGCGTGTGGACGCAGGACCACGTCGCGTTCCCCAGGACGCGCACGAGCGTCTACCCCTACCCGGAGACGACGACCGAGCTGGCGTTCTCGCCGGGGATCGACTGGCTGGACCCGATCGCGGTGATGGGCGTCGTGGCCGGCGCCACCGAACGGCTGGTCATCGGCACGAGCGTGCTGGTGCTCCCGTACCGCCACCCGGTGGTCCTGGCCCAGGAGGTCGCGTCGCTGGACCGGCTGTCGGAGGGCCGGATCGTCCTGGGGATCGGCTCGGGCTGGATGGACGAGGAGTTCGCCGCCGTGGGCGTCCCCAAGCGGGAACGCGGCGCCCGGACCGACGAGGCCATGGCGCTCATGCGGGCCTTGTGGGCGACGGACGACCCCATCTCGTTCGACGGGCGGTTCTGGCGCCTCGACGAGATCGTGCTGGCGTCCCACCCCTCGCGGCCGGGCGGGCCGCCGATCATGGTGGGAGGCAACACCGACGCCGCGCTCCGGCGCGCGGGCCGGCTGGGCGACGGGTGGCTGGGGTTCGAGGTGTTCCTGGACGGCGTCGGGGCGTGCCGGGACGCGATCTCGCGTTCGGCCGAGGAGGCCGGGCGCGACCCCTCCGCTGTCACGCTCTCGGTCCGGCGCGGCCTCGTGCCGCCGTTCGAGGTGTCGAACTTCCTGCCGGAGCGCCGTTCGATCTCGGGGCCGCCGGAGGAGGTCGCCGCGGAGCTGCGGGCCTACGAGGACGCGGGGGTGACGCTCCTGGTGCTCGACCTGCCGTTCGTGCTCCCCGACGTGCTGGACACGATGGACTGGCTGGCCGAGGAGGCCGTGCCGCTGCTCGGCGGGGGTTAGCGGCTCCCCGGCGCGCCGCGCTCCTCGACGTCGCGGATGCGCTCGCGCTCCGAGCGGTCCGCCTGGGTGGCCTGCTCGTCCGACTCCTGTTCGAACCGCACCGCGACCGACTGCTCCGGGAGTCGCTCGGCGGCGATCGCCGCACGGCGGTACGCCGCCCGATCCGCGTCGGTGAGCGGCGGCCGGATCAGGCCGCGCGGCCACAGCCGCTCCTTGCGGACGACGTTGATCTCGGCGGCATACAGGGTGACGGTCGCGCCGAGCGCCATCCACGCCAGCAGCCCGATGACCATGGCGAACAGCCCGTACACCTGGCTGGCCGACTTCAGCTGGTGGCCGACGATGTAGCCGCCGAGCAGCTGCAACGCCAGCCACGCCACCGCCGCCACGACGGCCCCCGGCAGCACGTCCCCCCACGACAGCTTCCGGGCGGTGAGGATCCGGAAGGCAAGCAGGAACACCCCGAAGTTCAGGGCGAACGACAGCACCAGTCCCAGGACGAACGACACCGTGGAGTTCGCCGCCGCCGCGGTGACGCCGGCGACGACGGCCGCCGCGATGCTCGCCGTCCCCAGGAGGCCGAGCATGAGCAGCGCGCGCAGGCGCCCCTTCAGGAAGTTCGGCCGGTCGCGCCGCGGGACGTCCCACACCACGTTCATGGCGGTCTGCATGGCGTTCATCACGCCGAGGCCCGCCCACAGCGTGACCAGGACGCCGATCAGGAGGGTCAGCCCGCTCCCCTGCAGCGAGTGGATGTTGTTCTCGATCTGGTCGCCGATGATCGGGAACTGCGCGAGGGCCGAGTCCAGGATCTTCGCCTGCAGCGTCGGGTTGTCCTTCAGGACCAGCCCCAGGATCGTCACGAACACCAGCAGCAGCGGGAACAGCGAGAAGAACCCGTAGTAGGCGATCAGCGCGGCGAGGTTGCCGGACTGGTCGTCGCCGTACTTCTTCACGACCGCATAGGGGAACCCGAACAGCGAGTGGCGGCGCTGGAACCCGTCAATCCACGCGGCGATGCGCTTGAAGGCGTTCACGTCCGGAGCCTTCCCGCTTCGGGTGCACCGCCAAACCGAACGGCGCCCAGCCACGCGGTACGGGCCGGGCAGGGCCGGAGCGAGGCTAGGACGGGCGCCCCGCCGGCTCGGTGGACTCCGGCTCCCGGGCGTCCACGATGGTGACCTCGCCCTCGCCGTTCACGAGGGTCCTCGACGCCTCCTCGGACGGATGGTCGAACGCCTCCGGCCCCAGCCGCCGGTACCACATCGACGTCACCAGGCCGAGCAGCAGGAACAGCGCCCCGGCCGCGATCATCAGCAGGCGGGCCCGACCGGTCGTCCACGTCGCGAACAGCACGAGCGCCGGCAGGATCCACGCCAGGTTGTAGGCCACGTCGAAGAAGCTGAACCCCCGCCCCCGATACTCGTCCGGCAGGGACTGCTGCATGATCGTGTCGGCCGAGATCTTCCCGACGAAGTACGAGAGCGCGGCCACGAAGGCGACCACCGACAGGCCGAACGTCGTCCTGATCCCGCCGAGCGCCACGAACCCGATCCCCGCGACGAGCATCGCGCCGACGATCAGCCGTGGCGGCGCGACGCGGTCCTTCAGCATCTGGGCCAGCACGAACCCCAGCGCGGCGCCGAGCGCGGCGGCCAGGCCGGCGATGATCACCGCGGTGCTCGACGACTTCCCGCCCAGGATGGCGCGGGCCTGCAACGCGAACACCAGCGAGCCGAACGAGATGAGCGTCCGAAGCGTGAGGAACGACGTGACGCCGAGCGCGGCCGGTGGACGGCGGCGGATCTGGCGGACGCCCTCCGCGATGTCGTGCAGGATCCGCTTGGCCTCCTCCAGGATGCGCGAGGTCCGGGATCCCTCGGCCAGGTTGCTGGTCCGCGCCGCGAACAGCGCCCCGACCCCGTAGACGATCGCGCCGCCGAGGATGACCACGCCCGCCGAGACGAGCTTGGTCCCGACCAGCGCCATCCCGGCGCCGGCCAGCTGGAACACCGCCTGCCCGGCCTGCGAGATCGAGTTCCCCTGCATGAGGTCCCGGCCCCGGAGCACCGTCGGCATGCCCGACGACTTGATCGCGAGCACCAGCCGCGTCGAGGCCAGCGTGAGCACCAGCGCGGTGATCAGCACGGGATCGGGCAGCGAGGTCGCCCCGAACGCGATCAACGCGATCACCACCGCCCGGAACCCGTTCGCCAGGATCAGCAGCTTCCGGCGGTCGAACCGGTCGATGACCACGCCCATGAACGGGCTGATCAGCATGTACGGCAGGTAGGTCAGCAGCACCAGCCCGAGGATGTGCCGCGGCGACCTCGCCTCGTCCAGCGAGAACCCCGCCTTGCCGCCGAACGCGATCGTCTTCGCGAGCGCCCCCTGCACGATGCC
The DNA here is from genome assembly GCA_963772375.1 of uncultured Actinomycetes bacterium. Lineage (GTDB taxonomy): Bacteria > Actinomycetota > UBA4738 > UBA4738 > JACQTL01 > DATBHM01. Next base: position 1,163,598 of record CAVYXG010000005.1, on the reverse strand, counting down.
GTCGCCGAGCACCGCGAGGAACACCGCCCCCATCAGCGTCCCGAACGCGCGGTTCGAGAACAGCGACACCGAACGCCGGACGAACGGCACGACCGCCGCCTTGCCACGGTCGCGCCGCCGGGCCAGCAGGTGCAGCACGACGGCCGCGCCGCACGCCACCACCGCCGAGGCCACGCCGTCGGCGACGGAGAACGGGGTCCGGTGCACCGTCTTGACGAAGAACGCCGCCGTGATGGTCATGGCGAACGAGATCCCCGGCACGAGCGCCAGCCGCGACGGGAAGTCGTCCAGCTGGAACCACCGCATGGCGATCAACCCCGGCGCCACCAGCAGCAGCGCCAGCACCGCGAGCACCCGCAGCAGGTGCAGCGGGTCGGAGAACCGCCCCGAGGGGTGCGCGAGCGCGTTCCGCTCCGCGACGCCCGCCGCCTGACCGGCCGACAGGGCGTGCTGGTCGAGCGGGGCCAGGCCCGGCCCGGTCACGACCGCCACGTCGGGCGACACGTGCCGGTAGGTCGCCGGGATCTTCTCGTTCCGCGACCCCGCGTTGAACCGGTCGACCAGGAACGCGATCGGCGCCTCGTGGTACGGCGCGAGCTGCGTCCGCATCTCGTCGAAGAACCCCGCCGACACGCAGTCGTACACCTTGTTCAGCGGCACCGGGTGGCAGTCGGCCAGGCGGATGTTCCCGGTCGGCCGGTCGGCCAGGAAGTCCCGGAGGTCGCCGAAGTAGATCGCGGTGCGGAGCGCCTCGTCGCCCTCGAGCCCGGACCGGGCGACGTTCGAGAACGTCTTCGCCCACCCCCAGGCCTTCCGGTCGCCGTGCCGGTAGTCGACGACGAACACCACCGGCCGGTCGGGGTCGCTCTTCGCGATGTACCCCTGCGCCGCGGCGAGCCCGGAGCGCGTCCCGGGGTCGAGGAACCGCGCGGTGAGGGCCTGGGAGTTCCAGTTCGACTCGTCGAACCCCCGCACCATGGTGAACGCGAACGCCGCCAGGATGACGACCGCCACCGCGCCGCCGAGGACGCGGCTCCGCCGCTGGGCCCACCGCGTCGCGATCCACGCCCCCATCCCGGTGAGGAGCATCAGGGCGGTCGTCGTGTTGAAGAACCGGTAGTACGGGTACGTCAGGCCGGCCACCCAGCCGAACAGCCCCAGCAGCGGCAGCAGCCACAGCAGCGACATCCGGGGGTACTCGTCCATCGGGATGCCCCGCGCGCGCTCGCGCCACGTTCGCCACGCGACCGAGCCGATGGCGATGGCGATGAGCGGGCCGATCAGCGCGGGCTTCAGGCTCCCCACCCAGTCCCCCAGGGTGTCCTTGAAGGCCGACGACGGGTAGGGCGGAGGCAGCGCCGCGTCGGCGAAGGGCGCCTTCACGCCCCACGCCCCGACCTTCCACATGGCGAACCCGATGAGCACGCCGATCCCGGCCGAGATCAGCACGGCGGCGTCGGCCCGCCAGGTGGCCCCGATGGAGAACCGGCTGGTCAGGAAGTGGAGCCCCGCCCCAGCCAGCAGGACCGCCACGAAGATGGCCGTGGTCGTGGGGTGGGTGATCGTCGCCATGAACATGAACATCGCGATCGCCGACCGGGCGCCCCACGAGCCCTCCCGTGCGGGCTTCATGAACGGCAGCGTCAGCGACAGGATCCACAGGCACGTGAGGTTGTCCATGTAGCCGACGTACGGGATCGTCAGGAACAGGGCAGCCGCGGCGAAGAACGTCATGAACAGCGCGACCCGGTCCCGCCGGTGCCGCCACGCGAACACCCCCAGCGCCAGGGAGCCCACCAGCGGCAGCAGGACCATCACGATGATGGAGAACGTGTACCGGTGGATGCCGCCCATCCGGATCAGCCATGCGCCGGTGAGCGGCATCGAGACCCGGTAGCCGCCGGAGAACATCCCGAACGGCCCCCACTCCTTCACGACGTTGAGGGGCGCCGCCGCCGTGAGCAGGTTGGCCCGCCACGTGTACCAGGCCGGGTCGCGGGTGGGGGCCGAGATCGTCGGGTGCAGCAGGAAGTTCCAGCTGAACAGCCCCAGCACCAGCAGCGCCGCCGCGATCAGCACCCACGGGCTCGCGAGCCAGGTCCTGGGGTGGTCGTCGGTGCGTGCCGGAGTACCGGGGGGCGCGGGCGTGGTCACCGCCATGTGCGTCGTTCCGTGTTCATCCAGGTCGGTGCTCAAGGTCGGGGGATGGGTGGGTGCGGACGGCGTCCCCGCCCGAAGCCCGGCCAATGGTACCGGTCATCGGCCCGGGTTGGAGCCGTATGGGCCCGGTGTTTCCCGATTGACGAACCGCCCCGGTAAGCGTACCTTCCCTGGAATGAGCACAAGAACGATTCTCATTCTTGGAATTGTGGCCTTGGTCGCCGCCTCGGGCTCGCTCTCCGCGTGTACCCGGGGCTCGGCCGCCTCCGGCGGACGGATCTCGGTGGTGACCAGCTTCTACCCGCTGGAGTTCGCGGCCCGGGCGGTGGGGGGGACCGCGGTCGAGGTGACCGACCTCACGCCGCCCGGCGTCGAGCCGCACGACCTCGAGCTGTCGACGGATCAGCTCGACGAGGTCCTGGACGCCGACGTCGTGCTGTACATCGGGGGCGGTTTCCAGCCGGCCGTCGAGTCGGCGGTGCGACAGCGGTCGTCGGATCTGGTCTCGGTCGACGTGCTGCAGGCCCTGGGTTCGGCCGTGCACGCGCCGGGTGTGGGCGTGGCGGAGGGGAACGAGACCGCCGACCCCCACGTCTGGCTGGACCCGGTGCTGATGTCCCGGGTCGTCGACGTCGTCGTCCGGGCTCTCGATCGGGCGGACCCCACCGGCGGGATCCACATGAGGAACGGGACGCCGGAGGACCTCGGCTACGGCCACGCCGCCATCGGAATGCATCTCGGCCTTCACGACCTCGACGCCGAGTACGGGGCCCGCCTGGCCCATTGCCGTTCGAAGGAGATCGTCACCACCCACGCGGCGTTCGGCTACCTCGCGGCCCGGTACGGTCTGACGCAGGAGCCGATGACGGGACTCTCCCCGGAGGGCGAACCCGACCCGGCCCACCTGGCCGCGATCGAGGACCGCATCCGGCGCGACCACGTGACGACGGTGTTCACCGAGCCGCTCGTACCCGCCGACGTCGCGGACACGATCGCCCGGGAGACCGGCGTGAAGGTCGCCGTGCTCGACCCCATCGAGAGCCTGACCGCGGCCGAGCGGGACCACGACGACAACTACTTCACGATCATGCGGAAGAACCTCGAGGCGTTGCGCGGCGCGCTGGGGTGCACGGGATGACCGCGGCGGCCGCCGAATCGGTGTCCGCCCCGCCGGTGCTCATCGCCGAGGGGGTGTCGTTCGCCTACGGCCGGGAGCCCGTCCTCGACGACGTGCACCTCGAGCTCCGGCGGGGGGAGTTCGTCGCCCTGGTGGGGCCCAACGGCTCCGGCAAGTCCACGCTGCTCCGGTGCCTCTTGGGACTGACGGAACCCCAGTCCGGAAGGGTCCGCCTGTTCGGCGAGGACCCCCGCGAGCTCCGGGACCGGTGGCGGCTCGGGTACGTGCCGCAGCGGCCGTTCCTCGACCGGGACCTCCCGGCGAGCGTCGAGGAGGTCGTGGCGGCGGGCCGGCTGTCCCGGACCGGATGGTGGCGGCGCCTCCGCGCCGGAGACCGGAGGGTCGTGCTTCACGCGATGGAGTCGGTCGGCCTCCTTCCCCTTCGAAGCCGCCGGGTCCGCGAGCTCTCCGGCGGGCAACAGCAGCGGGTGTTCATCGCGAAGGCGTTCGCGAGCGAGCCGGAGCTGCTCGTCCTCGACGAGCCGGTGGCCGGCGTCGACGCGGAGTCGCAGCGGATGTTCCGCGACTCGCTCACCCACCTGATCGCCGAGCACCGGGCGACCGTGTTCCTCGTCTCCCACGAGCTGGGGGCCGTAGCGCAGGACATCGATCGCGTGATCGTGCTGAAGAACCGCGTCCTGTTCGACGGGACGCCGGCCGAGCTGACCGAGACCGGTGTCTCGCTGGGGGTCCACCGCGACGATCTCCCGCTGTGGCTGGAGGGGCTGCGGTGATGGCGCTGCCGTACCCGTTCGACCGGGAGTACATGCAGCTCGCGCTGGTGGCCGGGCTGGTCGTGGGGGCCTGCGCGCCGCTCATCGGGGGGTTCCTCGTCCAGAAGCGCATGTCGCTGCTGGGCGACGGGATCGGGCATCTGGCGTTCGCCGGCGTGGCCGCCGGCCTGCTGCTCGGCGTGTATCCGGTCTGGACCGCCCTGATCGTGGCGGTGGTCGGTTCGGTCGGCGTGGAGTGGCTGCGGACGCGCGCCCGGACATCCGGCGACCTGGCGCTGGCGCTGTTCTTCTACGGCGGCATCGCGGCCGGCGTGGTGCTGACCGGGCTGGCCGGGTCGCTCGACGCGGGGATCTTCACGTACCTGTTCGGCTCGATCCTCACCGTCCGTCCCGGGGACGTGTGGGTGGTGGTCGGGTGCGGCGCCGCGATCGTGGCGGCGATCTGGTTCACGGGGCGGGCGCTGTTCGCGACGGTCGTGGACGAGGAGTCGAGCCGGGTCGGCGGCATCCCCGTCGACGGGCTGAACACCATGCTGTCGGTGCTGACCGCCGTGACGATCGTCGCGGCCATGCGGGTGGTCGGCCTGTTGCTGGTGGCGGCGATGATGGTACTGCCGGTCGGAGCGAGCCGGCTGGTGGCCCGGACGTTCCGGGGGATGCTGGCGGGCGCGATGGCGGTGGGCATGGCCTCGGTGGTGGTGGGTCTCGTCGCGGCCCGGTTGTGGGGCCTCGCGCCCGGAGGGACGATCGTGCTGGTCGCGGCCGGAGTGTTCGGCGGCATCTCGGTGGGGACGACGATCCGCCGGCGGCGGCCCGCGGCCGACGTCGTCGGGTGGCGCGAGGGCGCGCCCACGGAGGGTTCGCATGGGCACTGACCGCGACCTCGCGGGTCTGCACTCGACCGCGGCCGAACGCCTCCGGTCGAGCGGCGAGCGCTACACGGGGCAGCGCCGCGCCATCGTCGAGGTCCTGGCGGGCGCCGAACGCCCGCTCGCGGTGCCGGACATCCTCGCCGCCGGGACCGACCTGCCCCAGAGCTCGACCTACCGGAACCTCGTGGTGCTGGAGCGGGCGGGCGTGGCGACGCGCCTCGCGACCGCTTCGGGCGAGGGGCGGTTCGAGCTGGCCGAGGACCTCACGGAGCACCACCACCACGTGGTGTGCTCCAACTGCCGCCGCGTGCAGGACTTCACGACGTCCCCGGCGCTGGAACGCACCCTCGACCAGCTCATCGCAGACGCGGGCCGGCAGACGGGATTCACGCTGGAGACGCACAGCCTCGACCTCATCGGGCTGTGCGAGGACTGCGCGAATGCCTGAGGCCCGTCAGCCCGTGGAGACGACGGCTCCGGCCTCGCAGGCCGAGTCCTGCTCCCCCCCGAGGCACGCGTCCGTCCCGTCGCCCCCGTCCAGCCCGTCGAGCCCACGGCCGCCGTCGAGGACGTCGTCGTCGTCACCGCCCGCGATCGAATCCCATCCGTCGCCGCCGTACAGGCGGTCGTCGCCCGGCCCACCGTCGACGCGATCACGCCCTTCGCCGGCGTAGACGGCGTCGTCGCCGGGCCCGCCGTCCAGGACGTCGCCGCTCCCACCGGAGAACAACGCGTCGTCGCCAGGGCCGCCGACCAGGGAGTGGATCGAGATTCCGAACGACATCAGCAGGTCGTCGCCACCGCCGCCGTCGAGGAGGTCCATGCCCGTCCCCTTGCCCCCGTCGAGGACGTCGCGGCCCGGGCCGCCCCGTTCGACGTCGCTCCCCTGCTCCCCGTACAGGCCGTCGGCCCCGCCGGCCCCCGCCACAACGTCGTCGCCGCTCCCCCCGGCGATCGAGTCCACGCCGGCGCCGCCGCAGATCGTGTCGTTCCCCTGCAGGCCGTCGACCGTGTCGTTCCCGCCGAGGGCCTGGATCACGTCGTCGCGTCGCGTTCCGACCAGGATGTCGTCGCCGGGCGTGCCGACGATCGTCGGAACCCTGCCGTCGCACCTCGGAACCCCGGGTGCGCCGCGGACAACCGCCGGGGGTGGCTCGCAGCTCGACTCGATCTCGCCGGCCACGCAGGCGTCGGCGCCCCCGGACCCGTCGAGCGTGTCGACCCCGTCGTCGCCGGACAGCACGTCGTCGCCGTCGTCGCCCGAGATCGTGTCGTCGTCCCTCCCACCCCACAGCAGGTCGTTCCCCTCGCCTCCCGCGATCGAGTCGTCGTCCCGGTCCCCAGCGGCGAGGTCGGACCCCGACCCGCCCTCGATCGAGTCCGCCCCGTCCCAGCCGTGCAGGACGTCGTTGCCGACGTCGCCGCGGAGGTGGTCGTCCCCGGGACCGCCGGAGAGCACGTCGTTCCCCGGTCCGCCCTCGAGCGTGTCCACGCCCTCGTCGCCACCGCCGCCGGTGAGCATGTCGTCGCCGGCGCCGCCGGACTCGAGGTCGTCGCCGAACTCGCCGAACAGCCCGTCGGCTCCGATGCCGCCCAGCAATGTGTCGTTCCCCCTCGTGCCGAAGAGGCTGTCGTCGCCGGTATCCCCGCACAGGACGTCGTCGCCGATGAAGCCGAACACCAGGTCGTCGCCCCCGAGCGCGGCAACCACGTCGGCGCCGCCGGTTCCCTTGATGACGTCGTCACCTTCGGTGCCGACGATGGTCGCGACCTGACCGTCGCAGGTGGGGACGATCGACCGGTGACCCGCCGAGGCGCCCGCGGCGGGCATGGGCGCCGCGAGCAGACCGACGACCGCGGCCTGGAGCGCCACGCGGGTGAGCGAGGCCCTAGACGTCGGCCCGCAGCTCCCGGCGGTTGACCTTGCCGACCGGCGTGAGCGGCAGCTGTGGCACGAACCGGATCTCCTTGGGCCGCTTGGGTTTCGACAGTCGCTCCGCGGCGAAGGCCAGCAGGTCGTCCTCGGTGGCGTCCGATCCGGCCCGCAGGACGACGAACGCCACGACCTCCTCGCCGAACAGCTCGTCCGGCCTCCCGACCACACCCGCCATCGCCACGGCCGGGTGTTCGGCCAGCACCTCCTCGACGTCGCGCGGGAACACGTTGATGCCGCCCCGGATGATGAGGTCCTTTCTCCGCTCGAGAACGAACACGAACCCGTCGGCGTCACGCCGGCCGACGTCGCCGGTGTGCAACCACCCGCCCGCCATGACGGCCTCCGTCGCGTCGGGCTGCCGCCAGTACCCCTGCATGACGTTCGGCCCCCGAACGCAGATCTCGCCGGGCTCGCCGTCCCGGACCTCGTTCCCGTCATCGCCTTCGATGCGGACCTCGCATCCGTCGATCGGACGGCCCACCGAGCCCGCGCGCGGCGGGTCGGAGGGCCGGGTCACGCAGACGGCCGACATGGCCTCCGTGCAGCCGTAGCCCTCGAGCACCCGCGACCCGGTGCGCCGTTCCCATTCCCGGGCCACCTCGAGCGGCAGCGCCGCCGCGCCGGAGGCGACGAACCGCAGCGACGACAGATCGTGGTCCTCGAGCGGCGCCTGAAGGAGGTACTGCAGCATGGTGGGGACGACGGCCACCCGCTGCACGTGATGCTCGGCGATCGCCTCCAGGAACGAGACCGGCTCGAACCACCGCTGGAGCACGCCCCGCCCCCTGACGAAGAGTCCGATCGCGGCAACCAGGATCCCGTACGAGTGCGCGAGGGGCAGCGCCGTGAGCGCGACCTCCCCGTCCCGCACCTCGGCCGCCGCGGCGGCCTGCCGCGCGTCGAACGCGATGTTCCCGTGCGAGAGCATCACGCCCTTCGACGCCCCCGTGGTCCCGCCGGTGAACAGCAGCGCGGCGAGGTCGTCCTCCCCGACCGGCGCCGGCCGTTCCAGCGGGTCGGCGGCGAGCACCTCCTCGAACGCGACGCCGCCCTCCGCCGTGTGCGGTCCGGTGGTCACCACCGCCCGGGGCGGCGGCGCGTCCTCGAGCGCGGCGCGGATCGCGGGCAGAAACTCCGGCCCGGCCACGACCACCGAGGGTTCGGCCTGCCGGACCACCCGCGCCACCTCGTGGGGCTGCAACAGGAACAGCACCGGTGTCAGGGCCGCGCCAGCGCGCCAGGCGCCCTGGTACACGGTCCCCACCTCGGGCCCGTTGGCCAGCATCACCAGGACACGCTCGCCGGGCTCCACTCCGAGCCGGACCAGCCCGCCGGCGAACCGCTTCGCCTGGTCGGACAGCTCGAACGACGACCACCACCGCCCCTCGAAGAACAGGCGCTCGTAGTCGCCGTGCCGCGCGTCGTGCTCGTCGGCCAGCTCGGGCAGCGTCGCCATGTCCGGGCATGTTGCCCGGACGGGTGGCGATGAGCAACACGGCGGGTTGAGCGTTCCGCCCGCACTCGGCTACCGTTCGCGGGTCGTGGCGGTGAAGGTGGGCATCGGGCTGTTCACGGGCGAGGTCATGCCCGGGACCGGGCGCACCTTCAACCGCGAGTACCGCGAGGTCCTCGAGATGGCCTGCCTCGCCGAGACGCTTGGGTTCGACTCGGCGTGGGTCAGCGAGCACCACGGCGCGGGCGACGGCTACCTCCCGTCGCTGCTGCCGATGCTCTCGGCGATCGCCGCGGTGACCTCTCGCATCCAGCTGGGGACCGGCGTGGTCCTGGCGCCGTTCCACGACCCCCTGCGGCTCGCGGAGGACGCGGCGTTCGTCGACCAGCTGTCGGGCGGCCGGCTGCTGCTCGGACTCGCGTTGGGGTGGCGCGCGGAGGAGTTCCGGATGTTCGGCCTCGACCCACGCGAACGCCTCCGGCGGACCACCGAGACCGTCGAGATCCTCCGCCGAGCCTGGACGGGCGAGCGGTTCTCGTTCTCCGGCCGGCACTTCGCCTACGACGACGTCCAGGTGACTCCCCGGCCGTTCACCGAGGAGGGCATCCCGATCTACATCGGCGGCATGTCCGACCAGGCGATCCGGCGGGCCGGGCGGATCGGGGACGGGTACATCCGCACGCGGAGCGACGCGGACACCTGGCCGGCGGCCGTGGCCCTGGCCGAACGAGGCGCCCGGGAGGCCGGGAAGGACGCCGCGGCGCTCGGGTACGCGCAGCTCCAGAACGCCTTCCCCTGGGACGACGCCGAATCGGGCTGGGAGCTGATCAAGCGCGGCGCGGCCCACCACCTCGGCGTGTACGCCGGCTGGGCGGCCGGGTCGGACACGCCCGGCCACGGGTTCTCCCTGGGGGACCTCCCCGAGGAGGTACTCCGCCACATGAACCCCACCGGCACGCCGTCGGAGATCGCCCGTTTGCTCCGGACCGTGATCGAACCGTTCCGCGACCGGCGGGAGTTCCACCTCGTCGTGCGGCTGCACTACCCGGGGATGGGGTTCGACGTGGCCTCGCGGGCGATCGAGCTGTTCGGAGAACAGGTCCTGCCGGCCCTCAACAGCTCGTAGGCGCCGGAGCCGGCTTCGCTCAGCCGGCCTGGTCGCGTTTGGCGATCACGGCCTCGACCGTCCGCCGGGCCTGGTCGAGGTGGAACCGGTCGTGCCCCGCCTGCATGCGGAACGTGACCTCGTAGGACTCGTCGCCCCGTTCGGCGTGCACGCCGTGCCGGGACCGCTCCTCCGGCGGGATTCGCTCCCACATGGCCAGGTTCGAACGGCGGAGCGCCGCAAACAGGTCCAGCAGCTCGGTCGGCCCGGCCTGCTGGTGGTGGAGCCGGTCGACCCACAGGTCTTGGTCGTACGGGGCGAGCGCCGGGGTGTCGTGGGCGACGATCCACCGGTACCGCGTCCCGACCACCAGCTCCGAGTCCGCGAAGTGCCCGAGGAGCTGCATCATCGACCACTCGCCCTCGGCGGGCGGCGTGCGCAGCTCGAGCGCGAGCCAGTCCCCGAACACCAGCCCGCGGAGCTGGGAGATCGTCGCCCGCTGCACGGACGCGGGATCGTCGTCGCCGAGGAGACCGAGCAGGAGGTCGCGATACTCGGACGGCTGCGCGACCGGGTCGGGCGCGACGTCGGCTTCGTGGGCGGGGGTGGCCATCGAACGCCGATGCTACCCGAACGCGGGGCCGGTCCGATCGCCTGAACGGCCGAGACGACCGGCCGATTCCCCGACGGACCGGTCGGTCCCACCGGGGTTCTCAGGCCTTCGGTCCGGACTCCGCCTGGAGCCGGTGCTCGCGCCACCGACGCCACACGAGGAACGCCGCGACGCCGATCAGCCCGAGCGGGACCAGCACCCCGAGGCTCACGACGATCCCGTACATCAGCCCGAAGAAGGTCGCCTTGGCCCGCGTCCATGCCTCGCCCAAGCTGGGGTTGGAGATGCCTGCCGTGACGACCGTGTGATGCACGGGCCGTCCGACCTCGAACAGCGACAGGACGATCGTCCCGAGATCCGCGCGGTTGCGGAGCGAACGCTCCTCCCCCACGAGCTCCTCGATCTGCAACTGGACGTCCGACAGCGTCCGTTGGACCTGCAACGTGGCGTTCACCGTGGTCGCCTCGTGCAGGATGCCGAGCAGCACGGTCTCCTGGGCCCGTGCATTGCGGATCCTCGCATCGAGGTCGACGAACTTCGAGGTGACGTCCTTCCCGCTCACCGAGCGCAGCCGAATGTGCCCGAGCTGGGAGACGTCCGCCAGCGCGGTCTCGAAGCGGTCGACGGGGATCCGGAGCGTCAGCCGCCCCGAGGCCACGTCCGAACCCTGCGACGACGAGGACTCGACGTACCCGCCCTGCTCGCCAGCGATCTCGGTGGCGCGCCGGGCGGCCTGTTCGAACCCGTCCTTCTCGACCTCGATCGACAGGTGTGCGACCTTCACCACGCTCGAGGGCACCGCCGGGACGTCGACGACGGTCGCCCCTCCCCCCACGGGCCCTCCGGCCGAGACCCCCGAGGGCCCCGACACTGCCGCCCCGCTCGTCGCGCCGGTGACCGCCGGTGCCCCTCCCGCCGAGTTCGCCCCGCCCGACGAGCTGCACGCGACGCCGAGCACCGCGATCAGAGCCGCGCACACCGCCGACATGGCGGATCGTGCGGTCCGTTGCATGGCCGCCTCCCCTCCACGTTGTGGCCGACGTGGGCGCCCCGCCGCTCGCCTCGTTGTACGTCGGCAACACCGTCGCGGGGTTGGACGGCCGGATCGGCCCTCAGGTTCGATTCGTCTCGGCGGGAGTCGGTCGGCCCGGGAGGGCGACCCGCCCCCGAGGCCGGCCGGCGAGCGCGCCGGGGCCGGCGGCGACCACGCCGTCGGCGGCCAGGCCGCGCACGGCGCGGGTGACCCGTTCGGCCCCGAAGCCGGTGGCCACGGCGAGGCCCGAGATCGACGCGCCGCCCGACCGGCCCGACCGCAGCGCGCGCAGGACGGCGCCCCGGACCTCCCGCAGCGACCCGGCGTAGGCGGGCTGCCGCCTCCGGCCGCGCTCGGGAACGCCCCCCTCGAGCCGGAACCGACACGCGTCCGCCAACGGACACGAGACGCATCGCGGAACCGGCCGGCACACGGTCCGGCCCAGGTCCATCAGCGCCTGCAGCACGTCCCCCGGCCGGCCCGCGCGGAGCCAGTCGCCGGCCGCTGCCGCCAGGTCGGGCGCGGCCACGTGGTGCGGTTCCCGGCCGAGGAGCGACCGCGACGTGACCCGGCGAACGTTCGTGTCGAGCGCGGCCACCGGCCGTCCGTACCCCAGCGCGGCGATCGCGGCGGCCGTGTACGGCCCGATCCCCGGCAGCCCCGCCAGGACCGCCGGGTCGTCGGGCACCCGCCCGCCGTGGTCGCGGACCATCCGGTGGGCGGCCTCCGAGAGCGCGACCGCCCGCCGCGGATAGCCGAGCGAACCCCATGCCCGGAGGACGTCGGCCCTGGGCGTCGCCGCCAGCGCATGGACGTCCGGAAAGCGCCGGATGAACTCCAGGTACGCCGGCGCCACCCGGGCCGCCTGGGTCTGCTGGAGCATCACCTCGCTGACCCACACGCCGTACGGGTCGGCGCCCCGCCAGGGGTAGGCCGCCCGGCGCGGCCCGTACCAGCGCAGCAGGGCGGCGATGGGCGGATTTGCCTCCCCCGTGGAGGCGGGTAGGCTACGCGTCGGAGCCATGCCCACCGTCGGCGAGGTCATGAGCCGCGATCTCATCGCGATCGACCCGGCCACCACCGTGGCCGAGGCGGCGACCGTGATGGGCGGCAAGCACGTGGGGTCGGCGCTCGTCATGGAGGAGGGCCGCCTCTCGGGCATCTTCACCGAGCGCGACATCGTCCGCGCCCTCGGCGAGCACTTCGACGCGGCCGGTCACCCCGTCTCCCACTGGATGACCTCCAACCCGACGACCATCGGGCCCGGCGCGCCGGCCGAGCAGGCCCTCGAGACGATGCTGGCGGGCGGGTTCCGCCACCTTCCGGTCGTCGAGGGCGACGCGGTGGTCGGCATGCTGTCCCTCCGCGACGTGGCCGGGTCAGATTGACCGCGGCCCGTCCCGGACCCTTGCCCTAGCGCCCGAACCCCGGCATCGTCCCCTTGTCAGGCAGCTCCTCGGCGGCCTTCTTCAGGGCCTCCCACACCGCGCGGAACACCTCGCCCGCGTATGCGGGTTCCTTGGAGTTCTCCGCCCCCATCGTCCCGCGGAGCGCGGAACCGGTGATCTCGACGGCCTTCTCGAACAGCACCCAGTCGGCGTCGCGTGCCACGGTCGGAACCTCCCTCGTTCGGTCTACGGGATCGTGCCCGCGCGACGTGCGGCTCGCGCTGAGCGGGCGACCAGCGTACCGCTCAGATCGCCGGAGCCTCCGGCCCGGTGTGCTGGTGGTGGTGGCCCGAGTCCTCCGCGGGCGGCGTGACGTGCCAATGGCGCGGGAGGATCATCTCGTCCGCGGCGACCGGCCCCCACGACCCCTTCTCGTAGAAGTGCACCCGAGGCCGGTGCTCGATCACCGGTGAGATGACCTCCCAGCCCCGTTCGACCTCGTCGGCGCGGGTGAACAGCGTGTGGTCGCCCGCCATGGCCTCGAGGATCAGGGTCTCGTACGCCTCGATGAGCGGCGTCCGGTACGCGCTCTGGTAGTCGAAGTCGAGCTCCGCCCGGTCGAGCGCGAACCCCAGCCCGGGTTTCTTGATGTTCAGGTGCAGCGAGATGCCCTCGTCGGGCTGCACCCGGATGACGAGCGCGTCGCGGCCGAGGGGCACGGCGTCGGTCCCCCGGAACACCGAGTACGGCACCTGTCGGAACGACATCGAGATCTCGGTGATCTTGCGGTGGAGGTTCTTCCCGGTCCGCAGGTTGAACGGCACCCCGGCCCACCGCCAGTTGTCGATGTACACCTGCATGGCGGAGTACGTGTCGGCCTGGGACTCGGGGTCGACGTCCGGCTCGTTCCGGTAGCCGATGTACTGCCCCCGGACCACCTTCTTCGGGTCGATCGGCTGCATCGAACGCAGCACGCGGACCTTCTCGTCGCGGAGGCGGTCGGGCTCGAACGTCACCGGCGGTTCCATGGCCATGACCGTGACCATCTGGAACAGGTGCGTCACCATCATGTCGCGGATGGTGCCCGTCTGCTCGTAGAACTGGCCGCGCCCCTCGATGCCGATCTCCTCGGCCACCGTGACCTGCACGTTGTCGACGTACCGGCGGTTCCAGATCGGCTCGAACATCCCGTTGGCGAACCGCAGCGCCAGGAGGTTCTGCACGGTCTCCTTGCCGAGGTAGTGGTCGATGCGGAAGACCTGCTGCTCCGCGAAGACATCGTGGATCTTCGCGTTGAGCTCGATCGCGGAGCGAAGGTCGCGGCCGAAGGGCTTCTCGATGACGATCTTCGCGTCCTCGTGGAGCTTGACCTCGCCGAGCCTCGTCACGATGTCCGGGTAGGCCACCGGCGGCGTCGCGCAGTAGTAGAACCGCCCGCCGTTCGTCCCCATCGTCGTGTCGAGCGTGTCGAGATGCTCGCGGAGGTGCTCCATGGCCATCTCGTTCGCGAACTCGCCGGGGACGTACGACAGACGACGGGCGAAGTCATCCCACCGTTCGCCCTCGGGTTGCTCGCGGGCGAACTCGTGGACCTGCTCCTTGGCGTAGTTGCGCCAGGCCTCGTCGCTCATGTCGGTCCGGGCGTAGCCGACGATCGCGATGCCCTCGGGCAGCAGGCCCTCCGCGTAGAGGTGCCAGAACGCCGGAAGGAGCTTTCGCCGGGTCAGATCCCCGGACGCGCCGAAGACGACGGCCGCCTGCGGTTCGGCCGGCTTCAGCGACGCCATGGTCGGTCTGCTCCTGGAATGGTCCGCATGGTGGGGTGCTCCTCCCGCTGTCGGTCGTCCCTTCGGTCCCGGCGCCGTCGCGGCCGCTCCGGCGGCATTCTGCCCAGGCGACGGGCGTTCGGTCGAACGCTCCGGGTTCGGTCAGCCCACGGCGACCTCGAGCCAGCCCTGGTCGACACGGACGGCGAACACCGCGATGGGGTCCTCGGCAGGACCGTGGAGCGGTTCGCCGGTCTCGAGGTCGAACGCGCTCCCGTCGTCCGGGCACACGACGGCCTCCCCGTCCTCGATCGTCCCCTCGGCGAGCTGGCATCCCTCGACTGTGCACTCACCGCCGAAGGCGTGGAACCGCCCGTCGACGCACGCCACCGCCAGCCGGAGGTTGGGCAAGTCGAACTCCCGGATCTCCCCATCGGGAACGCTCGCCGCCGCCCCGATCCGAACGAACTCCGCCACGCCGGCGACGCCTACGACGTCTTCTCGGCGTGGCCGCCGAACTGCTTGCGCATGGCGGACAGCACCCTGTTCGCGAAGTCGTCGAGGTCGCGGCTCGCGAACCGGCTGAACAGCGCCGTCGTCAGCACCGGCGTCGGGACGCCCTCGTCGATCGCGGCGATCGACGTCCACCGGCCCTCGCCGGAGTCGCTCACTCGCCCGGAGAACTCGTGCAGGCCGGGCGACTCATGCAGCGCGGCGGCCGTGAGGTCGAGCAGCCACGACCCGACCACGCTCCCCCGCCGCCACACCTCGGCCACGGCGGTCGTGTCGATGTCGTATCGGTAGAACTCCGGCTGCTCGAGCGGCGCGGTCTCGGCGTCCTGTTCCCGAGTCACCTTGCCGGCATTCGCGTTGCTGAGGACGTTCAGGCCCTCGGCGTAGGCGGCCATCATCCCGTACTCGATCCCGTTGTGGACCATCTTCACGAAGTGTCCGGCGCCGACCGGGCCGCAATGGAGGTAGCCGTGCTCGGCGGCCGACGGGTCGCCGGTACGACCCGGTGTTCGCTCGGCGCTGTCGATGCCCGGCGCGATCGAGGCGAACAGCGGCTCCAGCCGGGCGAACACCTCGTCCTCCGCCCCGATCATCAGGCAGAACCCGCGCTCGAGTCCGAACACCCCGCCGCTCGTCCCCACGTCGACGTAGTGGATGCCGTTTCCTGCCAGCTCCTTCGACCGGCGGATGTCGTCGCGGTAGTAGGTGTTCCCGCCGTCGATGATCACGTCGTCGGGCTCCAGCCGCTTCGCGAGCGATGCGACCGTCCTCTCGGTGATCTCACCGGCCGGCACCATGACCCAGACGGCCCGCGGCTTCTCGAGCGCCGCGACGAACGCGTCCAGCGACTCGGCTCCGGTCGCGCCCTCCGACGCGAGCCGGTGGACCGCATCGGGGCTGACGTCGTACGCGACCATCCGGTGGCCGTCGCGCATGAGCCGCCGGGTGAGGTTCGCCCCCATCCGCCCGAGCCCGATCATCCCGAGCTGCATCGGCCTGTCGGTCGCCATTCGCATCCGCCCCTTTCACACCCTGCGTGGTCTTCCGGATGTGGTCCGTCG
Organism: uncultured Actinomycetes bacterium; assembly: GCA_963772375.1. GTDB lineage: Bacteria > Actinomycetota > UBA4738 > UBA4738 > JACQTL01 > DATBHM01. Next base: position 1,147,787 of record CAVYXG010000005.1, on the reverse strand, counting down.
AACCGGTCGCGCGTTTCTAGCACACGGCTGCCGGAACCCCGATGCGGTTCAATCTCCCCCGATGACGGACGAACGGTTCTTCCGCGACTGGCCCACCGCCGCACCGAAGGGCGCCGTCGCGCTGATCCACGGCCTGGCCGAGCACTCCGGCCGGTACGGCCACGTGGCCGCCCGCCTGAACGCCGCCGGCTACTCCGTGGTCGCGGTCGACGTCCGGGGCCACGGGCGGTCGCCGGGATGGCCCGGTGAGGTGGTGGACGGGCTCGACGACTGGGTCGCCGACACGAAGGCCGTGCTCGAACGAACCCGAGCAGCGGCCGGCGAGCGGCCGGTGTTCCTCATGGGCCACTCGCTCGGCGCGCTGGTCGCGGCGACGTACGTCGCGAGGACGGGCGGCGACGGGCTCCGGGGATTGATCCTGTCGTCGCTGGCCGTGCTGGCGGGGTCCGCGCTGCTGGAGTCGATGGGCGATCCCGACGGCCAGGGCATCCCGTCCTCGGCGCTCTCCCGCGACGTGGCGGTCCAGCGCGCCTACGACGACGACCCGCTGGTGTTCGCCGACCGGGTCCCGGCGGAATCGACGGCCGCCGCGCTGGAGGCCGCCATCGAGGTCTACCAGTCGGCCCCGTCCATCACGCTGCCGACGCTCCAGTTCCACGGGTCGGACGACGGCATCGCCGACCCGGACGGCGCGCGGGACTTCTTCGAGCGGCTCGGCTCGGCCGACAAGCGGTGGAAGGTCTACGAGGGCCTCCGCCACGAGACGATGAACGAACCCGAGCAGGACCAGGTCCTCGCCGACCTGGTCCGGTGGCTCGACGACCACAGCTCCTGAGCCCCTTGGGGGGGCGGCTCCCGCGTCGATCGTGGAGACTGGTCGGCCATGCCGGAGCTTCCCGACGTCGAGGGGTACAGGCGGTTCTGGGCCGAACACGCCGAGCGTCGTTCGGTGCGCCGGGTGATCACCACGGACGCCGCGATCGTCCGGAACGCCACGCCGGGGGCGCTCGACCGGGCGCTCCGGGGCAGGACGTTCGGCGAGGCGGTCCGCCACGGCAAGTGGCTGCTCGCGTGGACGACCGACGGGCCGGCGGCCGCCTTCCACTTCGGGATGACCGGGTGGTTCCTGTGGGGCGACTCGCCGGCCGCGCCGGAGCCGCGCCATCGGCACGACCGGGTGATCGTCGAGCTCGATGGCGGCGGCGAGGTCCGGTACCGGAACATGCGCAAGCTGGGCGGGGTGTGGCTCGCGCACGACGAGGCCGAGGCGAACGCCGTCACGGGCGGGCTCGGGCCGGACGCCCTATCGGTCGACCGACGGCGGTTCCGGGAGCTGCTGGCGCCCCGGCGGGGCGGCGCGAAAGCCGTGCTCATGGACCAGACGTTCGTGGCCGGCATCGGCAACCTCCTCGCCGACGAGATCCTGTGGCAGGCGCGGATCCACCCGAAGCGCCGGCTGGAGACGCTCGACGCGGACGACCGGGACCGGCTGTTCGACTCGATGCGGAAGGTGGTGCGGGAGTCGGTGGCCGTGCACGGCGACTACATCCCGAGGAAGCGCTCGTGGCTGCTGCACGTCCGGGGCGCGCCGGGCGCGGCGTGCCCGCGATGCGGCACGCCGCTCGAGCGGACCGTGGCCGCGGGACGGACGACGTGGTTCTGCCCGTCGTGCCAGACGTTGCCGGAGCCGCCGCGGTGAGGCGCGTCCTCGCCCTGGCGGGACTGCTCTCGGCGTTGGTGGCGTCGCCCGTCGCGGCCCGAGCGGACCCGCAGTTCCAGGTTCCGGCCTCGGCATGCGTGACCGGCGGCGATTCCGCGCCGGCGATCGAGCGGTTCCTGGCGACCGTGCCGAACGGCTCCGTCGTCCTGTTCCCCCCCGACGCGAGGTGCGAGGTCGCCCGGACGGTCGACCTCGGGGTGCCGCCGACCGGCCAGTCGAACCGCGAACGGACCACCATCGACCTGAGCGGCGCGACGATCTACCGGACCACCGAGCCGTCGTGCCGGAAGATCGACGACTGCAACGGACCGGTGGTGGCCCTCAACCTGGTGAACATGGTGACGCTTGAGGGGGGCTCCGTGCGGGGGGGTCAGCACGTCGACGGCCTCCCCCAGTTCGACGCCACCCGCGAGCACGACCACGGGATCGCGGTCCACGGCTCGCTGAACGTCACCCTGTTCGGGCTGCACGTCTCCGACGTCGCGGGCGACTGCGTCGACGTCGACAAGCAGAACAAGGACGACGCCGGCAACGTCCGCCTGATCGGAACGCCCGGCCGGCCGTTCACCTGCGAGGGGGCCGGACGCCAGGGGGTGTCGGCCAACGCGGTGACGGGCCTGCGCATCCAGGGCCTCGAGTTCGACCGCATCGCCTCGACGGCCGTCGACCTCGAACCCCGCCACCACGGCTTCATCGACACCGCCGTCGTCCAGGACGACCGGTTCGGGTGGGTCGGGAACTACGCGATCGCCGGGATCGGCGGAAGCGAGATCTGGAAGGACGTCCGCGTCGAGCACAACACCCAGACCGACCCGGACCATCCCGGGGACGCGTTCCTGCGCGCGGGGAACTCGTTCGATCGGGGCCCGGTCGTGATCGTGCGAAACCGCATCCTGGCCCGCATCCAGCTCAACCACACGAGCGGGACGGCGGCGAATAACGTCCTGCTACCGGGCGGCTCCGTGGGGTGCATGTTCGAGCTGTTCAACGACCCGCCCTTCGAGGTCGCCTCCTCGAATCGGCATCCGGCGTCGACGCAGCTGACCTGCGCGCTCGAGGGCAAGATCGCGAACGGCGGGATCGTCGGTGAGGCCAAGAAGCTCAGGAAGTACCTCGTGCCCGCGATCCTGGCGGGAATCCTGCTGCTCGCGCTCGCGGTGGTGCTGTTCGTGTGGTGGCGCCGTCGCAGGCGGGCGTCCGGGGCGACGCGTCCGTCCGGGTCCTGAGCATCAGGGCGAGGCCGGGGCCTCCGCCTGGATCGTCCCGTTGGCCGGCGGCACGGGCTTCGACAGGCCCCTCCAGGCCGACCACACGCGCTGGGCGATGGTGATGCCGCCCAGCGCGGTGAGTATCGCCAGGACGGGGAGCAGCGCACCCGGGGCGGTGAGGCCGACCATCAGCGCGACGTAGCGCTCCAGCCGCTGGAACACCCCCTCGGAGAGCTTCACGCCGAGCGCCTCGCCCTCCGCCCGGATCTGGCTGACCACGAGGGAGATCGAGAGCGTGGACAGCGCGAGGATCGCCGAGGCGTGGTGGCCCTGCCCCGCCAGCGCCCAGAACAGGCATCCGAACAGGATCCCGTCCGAGACCCGGTCGAGGGTCGAGTCGAGGAACGCCCCGAGCCGGCTGTCCTCCCCGCGAAGCCTGGCGACGCCCCCGTCGAACACGTCGAACAGCCCGGCCGGGATGAGCAGCATCCCCGAGAGGAAGAAACGCCCGTCGATCAGCAGCCAGCCGATGACGACGTTCGTCAGCAGGGACAGCAGCGTGAGCTGCCACGGGCGGACCCCCGCCCTGTACAGGCCGACCAGCGTGACGCGGTACGGCCACATGAAGACCTTCTGGAACAGCGGTCCGATGATGCTCTGGTTCCGCCGCGGGCCGGGGGCGTCGCGGATCCTCGGCGCATCTCCGGCGGCGTGCTCCTTCCGGTCCATGCCGTTCCCAGGCTAGCGGGGCGACCCTCGTCGCGCGAGCGGACGGCTCGCGCCGGCTAGGCGTGCGGCTGGAACTCGAGGATGCGGTAGCGGAAGTTGCCGCCCGGGGCCTCGTAGACGACCTCGTCGCCCTTCTCGGCGCCCTGCAGCGCCGAGCCGAGCGGCGACGTCGTCGTGATCGTTCGGACGCCGGACGCGCGCTCCTCGGCGGAGTCGGCCAGGAGGTAGGTCTCCTCCTCGGGGTCGTCGTCGTCGAGCGGCAGCACCGTCACCAGCATGCCGGGACCGACGGCGTCGGCGTCGATGGGCGCCTCGACGATGTCGGGGTCGCGGAGCATGCGCTCCAGCTGCCGGATGCGCGCCTCCATGAGCCCCTGTTCGTTCTTCGCGGCGTCGTACTCGGCGTTCTCCCTGATGTCGCCGAGCTCGCGTGCGTGCTTCAGCCGCTCGGCGATGTGCTCGCGACCCTCGCTCTTGAGGTCCTCGAGCTCGCCCTTCAACCGGTTGTACGCGTCGATGGTCAGCGTCGCCGTCGGCTGTTCTCCGGTCGGCCTCGGCGGACGCGACGCGAGCTCCTCTGGAAGGTCCATGACCGCGGCATGCTAGCAGCGGCCCCGGGCCCGAACGGGCCCCACCCATCCGATTTGACGGTGTGACAGAAGGGGTCGTACTGTCGCATTCTCCCATGGCCGTCACCGTCGAGGACCTCAAGCTCGCCACCAGGGACCGCATCCTCGACGCCGCCTTCGACGCGCTCGAAGACTTCGGACTGTCCCGGACCACCGTCGAGGACGTCTCGCAGCGTGCCGGGCTCTCCCGGCAGACCGTCTACCGCTACTTCCCGAGCAAGGACGCCCTCATCGTCTGCCTGGTCGCGCGCGAGGAGGAGGCCTTCATCGCCGGCGTCCGCGAGGCGGTCGGGGGCCACGACGACCTCGGTCGCGCCATCGCGGGGGGCGTCGGGTTCGTGCTCCGGTTCGCTCGGGAGCACCCCCTGCTCGACCGGCTCGTCACGACCGACCCCGACGCGTTCCTTCCGTACCTCACCACGAGGGGGCTCCCCGTCGTGATCCGGGCCCGCGAGGCCATGGTCGAGCTCCTGCGGCAGCGCGCTCCCCACCCGCCGCCCGAGGCCCTGCGCGGCGCCCTCGACGCCGCCACGCGCGCGATCATCTCCTACGTCCTCACGCCGTCGGAACGCCCCGACGACGTGGTCGCCGCCGACCTGGCGGCGATGCTGATGGCGACGCTCCGCGACCCCGCCCCCGACGGGGATGCCCGCGGCGGAGCGTCGCTCCTTCCCGCGCCGTCCGCGGCGCGCCCGAACGACCGCCCCCCGAGGAGGCCCGCCGCCCCATGACCACGCGGCACTACGTCGTGCCCGTCGACCAGACCAGGTGGGCCGTCCCCGGCGAGTCGTCCACCGTGTTCTCGTTCGACTACGACGAGGGGCGCGACCGGCTGCTCTCCCTGTACGAGAAGGGCAAGGAGAAGCAGTGGAACACCAACACGCGCCTCGACTGGTCGATCGACGTCGACCCCGAGTCGCCCGAGAACCTCCCCGACTTCTACATCCCGATCTACGGCTCGGACACGTGGGAGTCCATGGACGAGAAGGGACACGCCCAGCTGCGGCACCACATGTCCAGCTGGATGAACTCCCAGTTCCTCCACGGGGAGCAGGGCGCCCTGGTGTGCACGGCGAAGATCGTCGAGACGGTTCCCGACGTCGACTGCAAGTTCTACGCCGCGACCCAGGTGATGGACGAGGCGCGCCACATGGAGACGTACTCGCGCTACCTCCGGGAGAAGATCGAGCTCGCCTACCCGATCAACCCCAACCTCCGGTCCCTGCTGGACGACATCGTGTCCGACGGCAGGTGGGACATGACCTGCCTCGGGATGCAGATCATGGTCGAGGGCCTCGCGCTCGCGGCGTTCGCCGTGGTCCGGGACTTCTCCGACGAGCCCCTCGCCAAGGCGCTGAACGCCTACGTGATGCAGGACGAGGCTCGGCACGTGGCGTTCGGCCGCCTCTCGCTCCGCGACTACTACCCGGAGCTCACCCAGGCCGAGCGCGACGAACGGGAGGAGTTCATCGTCTACGCCTCCTACCTCATGCGCGACCGGTTCCGGGGCGACGAGGTATGGGAGTACCTCGGCCTCCCCTCCGAGGAGTGCATCGAGTACGTGGAGAAATCCCAGATGCTCGGGGAGTTCCGCAAGATGCTGTTCTCCCGCATCGTCCCCACGGTGAAGGACCTCGGGCTGTTCGGGGATAAGGTCCAGCGAGCGTTCGTCGACATGGGCGTCATCGACTACGCGAACGTCGACCCGGATGACCTCTCGGCGGCCGACGAACAGATCGCCGAGGACATGGAGCGACGAAACGGGTTCGCCATCGGGGCGACGGACGTCGCCCGAGAACGCGTCTCGGAGATCGCGTCGATGATCGACGCGGGACGAGCCGACTCCGCCTGAGACCTGCGGTTGGACCGGCTGCGGATCGGCTACCTCGAACGAACCACCCCGGCGCGGGAGGAGGGACCCGCGTCGGCCACCACGGTCATCGCATGCGCCAAGAGGCGCTCGCAGCCGCGACAGCAGCCAACAGCGACGCGAGGGGCATCGCAAAGCGTGCAAGCCGTTTCATCCGTCCCTCCTTTCACCGGGTCGACGGGAGCGGTCCTGACACATGAGAGGGAACCGCACGTCCTCGATTCCGGGTATCGGCAGGACGGGGGGAATTTCGAGTCGGCCGTTATGGGGATGAGGGAGTCCCCCATTCGGGCGATTGACGCGGGTCACCCTCGTTGACGCGCCGCAGTCCCGTCGTCCAGCATGCTGACGAGGACCTGTGGAGGTGACGCGAGCGGACACCCCGGGGCAGGCGAAGCCCGCTGGCTCGACGCGTCCGGGCACCGGCTGGCTCACCGCCTACGAGCTCGCCGTGACCCTCCCGGTGCTGGCGGTCGTGGTCGTCGGCATCGTCCGGCATGGCGCCGTGCTGACCCACATGGCGCTCCCGTGGATGCTGCTGATCGCGGCCGTCGACCTGCTCCCGGTGGTGCCCTGGCGCGGCGTCGAGATGCTCCTCGACTTCCCGCTCCTCATCGCCGTCTCGATGCTGGTCCAGCCCGAGGTCGCGTGCGCGGCGCTGTTCATCGCCTCGTTCGACATGCAGGAGATCCGTCGGAGGATCGGCGTGATCCAGGCGGCGTTCAACCGCGCGGCCGTGGCCGCCTCGGCCCTCGCGGCGAGTGCTGCGTTCCACTCGGTGGCCAACGCGCACGACGGCGTCGAGCGGCTCGCGATCGCCGGCGGCCTCGCCATCGTCGCCGCCTATGTGGTGAACGCCGGCCTGGTCGCGGCCGGCATCAGCATCAGGGAGCATCAGTCGATCCCCGCCACGATCCGGCTGCTGCGGATCGGCCGTCCGCTCGAGTTCCTGATCGGGAACGTCGGTCTCGGGATCATCGGGATCGCCGCGGCCAAGATCTACCTGCGGGTCGGGTTCTGGGGCGTGGCCTTCGTGATCATCCCCCTCGCGGTGGCCCGGCAGAGCTTCTTCCGGAGCCTCGCCCTGGAGGAGGCCCAGCAGGAGCTCTCGGCGGCGTACGCGGCCGAGCGCGGCCGGGTCGCGGAGCTCGAGCGGCTCGACCGGTCCAAGGCCGAGGTGGCCCAGGTGCTCACGCACGACTTCCTCCATGCGATCGCGACGCTCCGCACCTACGTCACGGCACTCCGCTCGAAGTGGAACCGCATGGACGAGGACGAACGGATCGAGGTCACGGCCTGGATCGAACGCGAGGCCGACCGCCTGAAGGCCCTCGCCGAGCAGTCGGTGGCCGTGATGTTCGGCGAGCCGGACGGCCCGGCCCTGTCGCTCGAGGCGGAGCTGGTGTCCGACCTCGTGGACGAGGCCGCGGACGCGACGAACCGGATGGACGGCCGCCTGAAGGTCGACGTCCCGGAGGTCGCCGGGGGGATGACGGTACGCGCCGACCGCGTCCGTGTGCTGCAGGTGTTCCGGAACCTCCTCGGCAACGCCGCCGCGTACTCGCCCGCGGGCTCCCCGATCGAGCTGGTCGTGAGCACCGCCCGCGACGACGAGGTGCGGTTCGCCGTCCGGGACCAGGGATCCGGCATCGACCCCGACCAGGCCGAGCTGCTGTTCCGGCCGTTTACCCGGCTTCCCGGGTCGAGCACCGACGCGGTGCAGGGATCCGGGCTGGGGCTGTACATCTCCCGGCAGATCGTCGAGGCGCACGGCGGTCGCATCGGCGTCGACAGCCGGCCCGGCGAGGGGTCGGAGTTCTGGTTCACGCTCCCGAGGACCGCCGCATGAGCTCGCGGGGGGACGGGCCCCCCATCCGGGTGCTCATCGTCGACGACCACCGGATGTTCGCGCAGGCGCTCGAGCTCCTGCTCCGCGGCGAGGACGGCATCCAGGTGGTGGGGTCGGCGCCGACGGGCGAGGAGGCGCTCGAGATGTGCGACGCCATGGAGGTGGACGTCGCGCTCGTCGACATCGACCTCCCCGGCATCGACGGGGTCGCCGTCACCGCCCATCTCCGCGAACGGCATCCCCAGGTCCGGGTCGTGGTGATCACCGCGTTCCAGGCGCCGAGCGTCATGGCCCGCGCGGTCAAGGCCGGCGCCAGCGGCTACGTGATGAAGACCGACCTCGCCGACACCCTCGTCGGCGCCATCACCATGGCCATGTCGGGGAACATGGTCCTGCCCGCCGGGCGGCTGGCGCCGCCCATCTCCGCGCTCGGGCGGTGGGACCAGCCCGGCGCCGCGGCGCTTGCTCCGGTCGCGCCGGCGAGCGGGTCCGAGCGGTCGTCCGGCCCCCTCACCGACCGCGAGGTCGAGATCCTCCAGGCCATCGCGAACGGCCACTCCACGCAGGACATCGGCGCGATGTTCGAGATCAGCGAGCACACCGTGCGGAGCCACGTGAAGCGCATCTTCACCAAGATCGGCGCCCACTCGAAGGCCGAGGCCGTCACGAAGGGCGTGCATCTCGGCCTGATCTCGACCGATCCCGAGGACGAACCGTGACCGTCGACGCCTGCCCCATCTCCCACGAGCCGTGACGTACCGCACCCCGGACGAGCGGTTCGACGGCCTCACCGGTTACGGGTTCGAACCGCACTACGTGGACGTGGACGGCCTGCGGATGCACACCGTGGACGACGGTCCAAGGGACGGGCGCGTCGTGCTGCTGCTGCACGGCGAGCCCACGTGGTCGTTCCTGTACCGGCACATGGTCCCGGTGCTGGCCGCGGCCGGCCTCCGGGCGGTCGCGCCCGACTATCTCGGGTTCGGCCGGAGCGACAAGCCGACCGAACGCGGCTGGTACACGTACGACCGCCACTGCGAGACGATCGCGGCGTTCGTCGAGGGGCTCGGCCTCTCGGGGCTGACGATCGTCGTGCAGGACTGGGGTGGGCCGATCGGGTTCCGACTCGCCGTCGAGCACCCCGAGGTCGTCGACCGGCTCGTCGTGCTGAACACCGGCATCTTCAGCGGCCGGCCGCCGTCGGACGCGTGGCTGCAGTTCCGGGACTTCGTGCGCCGGGTGGACCTCGACCTGCGGCCCGGACAGCTGGTGAACCTGACCTGCGGCAACACCCTGCCGGATGAGGTCGTTGCCGGGTACGACGCGCCGCACCCGGTGCCCGAGTCCCGAGTCGGCGTCGTGATGTTCCCCGAGCTGGTTCCGACGTCGCCGGACCACCCGGCGGCCGCGGCGATGCTCGAGGTTCGCGAGGGCATCAAGCGGTGGGACAAGCCGGCGCTGGTGCTGTTCAGCGACGGCGACCCGGTGTTCACGAAGGCTGCGGCCGAGGCCATGGCGGCGCGCATCCCGGGCGCAGGCCCGGCGGAGTTCGTCGAGGGCGCCGGGCACTTCCTGCAGGAGCAGCGGGGCTCGGTCATCGCGGAACGCGTGGTGCGGTTCGTACTGGACACCTCGTAGCGCTCCCACCACCCGGACGGTCATCCTCCGGGGATGGGGGCGCCGGGACTTCCGCGGGGTGCGGGACTGCCCGTATGCTGCCGCGATCCATGGGGACGCGTGACCTGGCATCTCGCATCGCCGTCGCGCGGGGGGACGCCCCCGCGGACGCCGTCCTGGCCGGCGGGCGGGTGCTGTCGGTGTTCACCGGCGAGCTGCTCGAGGCCGACGTCGTCATCGCCGGCGAGCACGTGGCGGCCCTCGGCGCGCCCGGCACGTACCGGGGGGACCTCGTCCACGACGTCTCGGGGACGATCCTCGTCCCGGGGTTCATCGACGGGCACATGCACGTCGAGTCGACCAAGCTGACGCCGGCGGAGTTCGCCCGGGCGGCGCTCCCCCACGGGACGACGACCGTGGTGCTCGACCCCCACGAGGTCGGCAACGTGCTCGGCGCGAGGGGCATCCTGGCGCTGCTCGACCTGGCCGAACCCGGCCCGCTCGACTTCTACGCGATGGCCTCGTCGTGCGTCCCGGCGTCGTCGCTCGAGACCTCGGCGCACACGCTCGACCACAACGACATCGCGTCGCTGCTCGAGGCGCACCCCCGGATCATCGGGCTCGCCGAGCTGATGAACTTCCCGGCCGTCGTTGCCGGCGACCCGGAGACGCTGGCCAAGATCCGGGCGGCCGGCCCCCGGCACATCGACGGCCACGCGCCCGGCCTGTCCGGCGCCGGACTGAACGCCTACCTGGCGGCCGGCGTGCAGTCCGACCACGAGTGCACGCGGCTGGAGGAGGCGCTCGAGAAGCGCCGCCTGGGGATGTGGATCATGATCCGCGAGGGCTCGGCGGCCCGGAACCTCGAGGCGCTCATCCCGCTCGTCCTCGACCACGGTCCCGAGAACTGCATGCTGGTCACCGACGACCGCGAGCCCCACGACCTCCTCCGGGACGGGCATTTGGACAACGCGCTGCGCAAGGCGGTCGCCTTGGGGTGCCCGCCCGAGCAGGCGGTCGCGATGGCCACGCTCCACCCGGCCCGGTACCACCGGCTCGGGGGCCACGGCGCGGTCGCGCCCGGGTACCTTGCCGACGTGGTCGCCCTCCCCGACCTCAGGGAGTTCCGCGCGGTCCGCGTGTGGAAGCGGGGCCGGCTGGCGTTCGACGGCGAGCGTGTCGCCGACTTCGGGGCGCCGGAGGTGCCGGACTGGATGCTGCACACCATGCACGCCCGGCCGGTGACCGTGGAACGCCTCCGGGTGGAGGCCGGGACGGGTGGCCCGGTCAGGGTGATGGAGGTCCGGGCGGGCCAGATCGTCACCGGCTCGCTCACGGCGGAACCCCGCATCGAAGACGGCGCAATCGTCGCCGACCCCGCCCGCGACCTGGCCAAGATCGCCGTCGCCGAGCGTCACCGGGAGACCGACCACATGGGCATCGGGCTGGTGCGGGGGTTCGGCCTCCGGGAGGGCGCGCTCGGGTCGACGGTCGCCCACGACGCACACAACGTGATGCTCGTGGGGACGAACGACCGCGACATGGCGGTCGCCGCGGCGCGGCTGTCCGAGCTCGGGGGCGGGCAGGTCGTGGTCCGCGACGGGGTCGTGCTGGCCGAGGTCGCGCTGCCACTCGCGGGGTTGGTGTCCCTGGAACCCCGCGACCGGGTCGCGGCGCAGGTCGAGGCGCTCGAGGCGGCCGCGGCCGACTGCGGCGCGACCCTCCACGCGCCGTTCATGGCGCTCTCGTTCCTCGCGCTGTCGGTCATCCCCGAGCTCAAGGTCACCGACCTCGGACTGGTGGACGGGGCGCGGTTCGAGCTGGTTCCGCTCAGGATGGCCGCGAACACGTGAGGTCCCGCATGCCCGCACTGCCGTCGGCCCTCGCTGTGGCCCTGGCATTCGCCGGGCGGTTCGCTCAGTTCTGAGCCCGCCGGGCCGAGCCGGGTCGGAGGCGAAGGGGCCGACGGACCGCCGGCGCCGGGTCGTTCGGCTTGACCCTCCGGAACGCCCGGTCGTAGCCTCGCGAACGGGTCAGGCCGCTGCTCGCCCGAACGACAGGAGATCGATATGCGACTCGCCGACCGGATGTACCGACTGGGAACCGAATCCGCTTTCGAGATGCTCGCCCGGGCCCGCGCCCTGGAGGCGACCGGCAGGAAGGTCGTCCACCTCGAGCTCGGCGAGCCGGACTTCGACACCCCGCAGCACATCCGCGATGCCGCCGCAGCAGCGCTCGACGCGGGCCAGACGCACTACGTCCCGGCGCCCGGGATCCCGCCGCTCCGGGAAGCGGTGGCGAAGTTCCTCGGCGATCGCGGCCGGCTCGACTGCACCCCGGACCAGGTCATCGTGATGCCCGGCGCCAAGCCGGTGATGTTCTACACGATCATGGTGCTCTGCCAGGAGGGCGACGAGGTCCTGTACCCCGACCCGGGGTTCCCGATGTACGAATCGATCACGGCGTTCTCGGGCGCCACGCCGGTGCCGATCCCCCTCCGCGAGGAGCACGAGTTCCGCATCGATCCCGACGAGCTCGAGTCGCTGGTCACCGAGCGCTCACGGCTCCTCATCCTCAACTCGCCGCACAACCCGTGCGGCAGCGCGCTCACGCAGGCAGAGATCGAGCGAATCGCCGACATCGCGATGCGCCACGACCTCATCGTGCTCTCGGACGAGGTCTACTGGGCGATGCCGTACGAGGACGAGCACCGCAGCGTGCTCCAGGTCGATGGCATGAAGGACAGGACGATCCTCCTCGACGGGTGGTCGAAGACCTTCGCCATGACCGGCTGGCGGCTGGGGTTCGGGGTGTTCCCGCTCGACCTCGTCGAGCCGATCACGCGGATGGTCATCAACTCGGTGTCGTGCACCTCGGCGTTCAGCCAGGCGGCGGCGAAGGCCGCCCTGGAGGGGCCGTGGCAGCCCGTCGAGGACATGGTCGCCGAGTTCCGCAAGCGTCGCGACATCGTGGTCGCCGGTTTGAACGCGATCGACGGCATCAGCTGTGTGACCCCCGGCGGGGCGTTCTACGCCTTCCCGTCGATCAAGGAACTCGGCGTCACGTCGAAGGAGGTCGAGGGACACCTGCTCGACGACGCCGGCGTGGCCTGCCTGTCGGGGACGGCCTTCGGAAGGTACGGCGAGGGCTACCTCCGTCTGTCGTACGCGAACTCCATCGACAACCTGCAGGCCGCGCTCGACGCGATGAAGGAGTCGCTCCCGAGCCTGCGCGCCACGGCGCCCGCGAGCTGAGCCCGGCGACGGTGAGCCCCGTCGGTTGCGGACGCACGACCCGGCGTCGGCGTCGCGGCGGCCGGGCGGGGCACCGTATCCTGTCCCTCCGACCGACGAAGGAGCCGCCGTGAGCGACGAACGCTGGCCCGTGTTGGTGACCCGCCGCCTCCCGAAGGGACCGATGGAGGCCATCCGCGCCCGCACCGAAGCCGACGTGTGGGACGACGAATGGGTGATCCCGCGCGACGAGCTCATCCGGCGGGTGGCCGGCAAGCGCGGCGCGGTCACCCTGCTGACGGAGCGCGTCGACGACGAGTTCTGCGAGGCGGCCGGGCCCGAGCTCCTCATCGTCGCGAACTACGCCGTGGGGTTCGACAACATCGACGTGCCCGCGCTCACCAAGCGGGGCGTCATGGCGACGAACACCCCGGAGGTGCTCACCGAGACCACCGCCGACACCGCGTGGGCGCTGCTGATGGCGGCCGCCCGCCGGGTGCCCGAGGGCGACCGGTTCCTGCGCGCGGGCACGAAGTGGATCTGGGGCCCCGAGATGATGCTCGGGCAGGACATCCACGGGAAGACCCTCGGCGTGGTGGGGTTCGGCCGGATCGGCCAGGCCGTGGCCCAGCGCGGACGGGGGTTCGGCATGCGGATCGTGTACTACGACCTGTACCGGCCCTCCGAGGAGGTCGAACGCTCCATGGGCGCCGAGTACCGCGAGCTCGACGGGCTGCTCGCCGAGTCGGACTTCATCTCGATCCACGTGGCGCTCACGCCGGACACACGCCACCTGTTCTCGACCGACCAGTTCCGGGCGATGAAGCCGACGGCGGTGATCGTGAACACCTCGCGCGGCCCGGTCGTCGACGAGGCGGCGCTGGCGGCGGCGCTCCGGGACGGCGAGCTCTTCGCGGCCGGGCTGGACGTCTTCGAGAAGGAGCCCGAGGTGCATCCCGACCTGCTCGCGCAGCCGAACGCCGTCGTGATCCCGCACCTCGGCTCGGCCACCGTGGAGACCCGCGACGCCATGGGCATGCTGGCCGCCGAGAACCTGATCGCCGGCCTCGAGGGGCGCAAACCCCCGACGCTGCTCAATCCCGAGGTGTGGGAGACCCGCTCGAGCTAACGGCGGCGGCGGGGGCGCGGGCCCTGGCGGCGCGGCGGTCGCTTGCGGCGCGGGGCCCGAGGGATGGTGGTGGGGTCGGGCAGCCCCACGCGGGCCTGGTCCACCGCCTGCTTGATCTCGGCGGGGATCCCAGCCTGGTCGGACGGCGCGGTGATCATCAGCTGGAACAGGACCGAGCGTTCGAGCTCCTCCACCGTGTTGACGACCACGCGGCGGTCGCCGCCGGCCTTGGCCCGCCACAGCGCGACGATGCGCCCGTTGGACTGGACCTCGACGCGCAGGGTGGTGTCGCCGATCCGGCCGTCCCACACCGGTCTGGCCTCCTCCTGCATCATCTGGTCCTCACCTCGCTTTCCGGGCGTCGTCGGGCCGCGCGCGGCCGTGCGTTCGAACGGGAATCACCGGGCATCGCGGGCGGAGACGAGCAGGGCGCCGGCGTTTCCGCCGGGGAACCCTAGCACGCGTGCCGGGGGAAGGATCAGCCGTCGCCGCCCGGAGCGCCCTTCAGCACCGACAGGATGGCGTCCATCTCGGCGTCGCCGACCGTCTCGGCCCGCTGGTTGCCCCGGGCGGCCGTGAGGATGGTGCGGAGGTTCGACTCCGCCATCTCGAGCTTGCCCTCCAGGTCCTTGACCCGGGCGGACAGCGCGGCGGCCCGGCGCTCGGCCTCGTCCTTGGCCTCGCGGGCCTCCCGGGCCTCCTCCCGGAGGCTCCGGAGGTTCCCCCGGAGCGTCCCCGCCTCCCGCCCGAGGTCCACCAGGCGGTCGATGGCGGCGCGTCCGACCTCGCCGTAGGTGAGGCGGCCGGGTTCGGAGGATCGCTCCCTCGGGGTGGCGGACGGTGCCTTCGCCTTGCGCTGCCGGGGCCGCCGGGGGATGGCCTCGGGCTCGCCGGGCTCGACGGGCCGGGGGTCGATCAGCCGGTACGTTCCGTCGGCGATCTCGAGACGCTTGCGGGCGAGGAGCGCCCTGACCGCCCTGGCGGCCGACAATGCGTCGGGCAGCCCAATGCGCTTGCCGACATCGGCCGGCGACACAGTGAGAACCTCCCCGACCGAAGTGGTTTCCCCAACTGCGGCTAGAAAGGCATTGGCCCGGCGAAGGCTCTCCTCGTTCATTGCGGCCCAATGGTAGGACGCTTCAGGGAATGATGCCACCCCATCGTCCGTGGAACTCGGGCCTCCACGACCGGCCGTCTCGGCGGGAACGAGCGACAAGATCGCATCCCCGGCTTGACCGTCCCGGGTGGCCCACCGTACAGTGCGCCCTGGAACCGCTGGAGCCTTCGGGCTCCGGCGGTTTCGCTTTTCCGGGACCGCGCGGCCCGGACGCGGGCCTCGCGGAACCGGGGCGCGGCCCCATACAATCGCAGCCCCGGCCCAGGAGGCTCACGATGCGCGGCCTGATGCAACACGACTCCCTCGTGCTCACCCGGATACTCGAGCGGGCCGCGACGTACTTCCCGCGCGGCGTGATCGCGACCCGCACCCCGGACGGCATGCACCGGGAGACCCATGCCGACGTCGGTGAGCGATCCGCCCGCCTGGCGAACGCGCTGCGTTCGCTCGGCGTCGGCTCCGGCGACCGCGTCGCGTCGTTCGCCTTCAACTCGTTCCGGCACCACGAGCTGTACTTCGGCGTCCCCTGCATGGGCGCGGTCCTGCACACCCTGAACATCCGCCTGCACCCGGACCAGATCGCCTGGATCGCGAACCATGCCGAGGACAAGGTCGTTTGCGTGGACGGTTCGCTGCTGCCCCTCTTCGAGAAGTTCGCGCCGGCGCTGGGCGGCGTCGAGCACGTGGTCGTGATGGGCGAACCCGTGACGGCGCCCCCCGCCGGGGCGCTCGACTACGAGTCGCTGCTCGCCGACGCCTCGCCGGAGTTCGACTGGCCGGAGCTCGACGAGGACGGCGCGTGCTCCATGGCCTACACGAGCGGCACCACCGGGAACCCCAAGGGCGTCGTGTACTCGCACCGGTCGATGGTGCTGCACGCCTACATGGTCAACCAGGCGGCGTCGATCGGCCTGGTGCCGCACGACGTGGTGATGCCCGTCGTGCCGATGTTCCACGCCAACGCCTGGGGTCTTCCCTACGCCGCGACCATGGCCGGGGCGCGCATCGTGTACCCGGGCCAGTTCAGCGCGGATCCCGCGGCGCTGGCCGACCTGATCGAGACCGAACGCGTGACGCTCACCGCCGGGGTGCCCACGGTGTGGATGGGCCTGCTCGCGTACCTCGACGGGCACGAGACCGACCTGTCGTCGCTCCGGGCGGTCGTGGGCGGTGGTTCGGCCGTCCCGAAGGCGCTGATCGAGGCGTTCGCCCGGCGGGGGGTCGAGGTGTGGCAGGGGTGGGGCATGACCGAGACGGGTCCACTCGCCTCGCTGTCGCGACTGACCCCCGCGCACGACGACCTCCCCGAGGACGAACGCGTCCGGGTCCGGGCCCGCCAGGGACAGCCGGTCCCCGGCATCCGGGTCCGGGTGGTCGACGTGGGGACGGGCGAGGAGGTGCCGTGGGACGGCAAGGCCATGGGTGAGGTCCAGGTCAAGGGGAACTGGGTCGCCGAGGCCTACTACCGGCCCGACGAGCCGGTGGAGCAGTTCGTCGACGGGTGGCTCCGCACGGGCGATGTTGCGGTCGTTGACGAGCACGGGTACCTCCAGCTGGTCGATCGCACGAAGGACCTCGTGAAGTCCGGCGGCGAGTGGATCTCCACGATCGAGCTCGAGTCCGCCCTCATGGGCCACCCCGCGGTCGCCGAGGCCGCGGTCATCGCCGTGCCCGACGACCGATGGGGGGAACGACCGCTCGCCTGCGTCGTGCTGAGGCCGGACGCCTCGGCCACGAGCGAGGAGCTCATCGAGTTCATCGCGCCGCAGTTCGCCAAGTGGTGCCTGCCCGACCGGGTGGAGTTGGTCTCCGAGATTCCGAAGACGAGCGTGGGGAAGTTCGACAAGAAGGTCCTGCGGGTGCAGTTCCGCGGCGGGACCGACTAGGCCGGTTCAGACCAGTCCTGCGATGGCGACCGCTGCGGAGGGCTGGGTCGAGCAGCTGGCCGCCTGGGCCATCCCGGACGAGATCCTCGAGCGGGCTCCGGAGTCGCCGTGGGGATTCCCCGTGGAGCCGTTCCGGCGGCGGGCCGAGCGCTCGGCGGACGAGGCGGCCGCGTCGGTCTCGGCGGGGCGGGCGCTGGAGGCGCTTCCGAAAGGCGGGTCCGTGCTGGACGTCGGGTCGGGCGCCGGCGCGGCGTCCCTGGCGCTCCTGCCGCGGGCCGGCGTTCTCACGGCCTTCGACCAGTCGGACAGGATGCTCGCGGCGTTCGATGAGCTCGCGACCGCCGCCGGCGTGGAGCACCGGGCGGTGCAGGGATCGTGGCCCGAGGACGCCGGCTCGGTCGATCCCGCCGACGTCGTCGTGTGCCACCACGTCGTGTACAACGCGCCGGACCTCCCAGGGTTCGCGCGCGCCCTGGGCGGGCACGCCCGCCGGCGAGTCGTGATCGAGATGACCGCGAACCATCCCCGGGCGTGGATGAACGACCTGTGGATGCGGTTCTGGTCGCTGGAACGGCCCGGCGGGCCGACCTCCGAGGACGCCGAGCAGGTGCTCCGCGACCTCGGGATCGACGTGCGGCGGGAGGACTGGACACTGCAGCGCCAAGGCGTCGGCCCCGGCGAGGAGGCCGTCGCGTCGGCCCGCCGGATGCTGTGCCTGACCCCCGACCGCGACCCGGAGGTGGCCGAGGCGCTCGGCGACCGCCTGTGGTCGGACGCGGAAGGCCGGTGGTTCATCGGCCACCGCGTGCAGCCGGTCACCACGTTGTGGTGGGACGCCGGGGACGCTCCTCACGACCCCCGTGCGGCGGGATCCCAGACCGCGCGCCCGCGGCGGGCCAGCGCCGGGACCCGTCCAAGCGCCGGGAACGCCCAGGCCTTGACGAGCGCGAGCCCCGCGCCGGCCAGGGCGAGGACGGCTCCGGCCGCCGCCACTCCCGACGCGCCCCGGAGCGCGGCGGCGACCGCGAGCATCGCGACGCCGCCGTTCAATGCGACGAGCTCGACGGCGCCGCCCCACTCGATCGCGGCGAGCTGGGCACGGCGCTCGCCGGGATGACCGGGGCGGCTCATCGGCAGCAGGTAGAGCCACGCCCCCAATAGAGTTTGGAGGATCCATCCGCAGACGAACACAAGGACGAACACGTTCGTCGCGCCGGCGAACCAGTCGACCCCGTGGACCAGTGCTGCCGCGAACCACACCGACCCCGCGGCGAACCACGCCAGTGCGAACAGCAGGTGCTTCGCCGAGAGCGGAACGGGCCACATGCGCCTCGACGCGGCGGCCCTGCGCACCATCACGAACAGCCCGGCGCCGCCGCAGGCGAACGCGACCGCTCCTCCCGCGGCTATCGGTCCCGAACCGAGGGCCATTCCCGTCGCCGATACGACCACACCGCCCGTCAGCAGCCACCGCGTGGAGACGCCGCTCCACGCCGGCATGCGCACGCGCAGCACGGTCGGCAGCAGGGTGATCAGCGTCCCGGCGATCGTGAGCGAGACCCACCCAAGGACGTTCAGCGTCATGTGCGCGCTCCGGAGGTCGACGAGCGACTTCGCGTAGTGAACGCCGCCCGTTGCGAGCGCGATGCCGATCGCTCCTCCTGCGAGAACGCACAGCACTGCGGCCTCGTACATCGCGACCGGCACAGGGTGGCGCAGGTGCAGGGACCGGCGGCGGGCGTGGAGGACGGTCCAACCGAGCAGGAGGGTCGCTGCCAGAAACGCCGTGCCGCCGGCCCCGATCAGCGGCTCGATTCCAGCCGCCCGTCCGGCCACGATCAGGGCGGCGCCGGCGTTCACGAGGACCAGCTGCGCCCACACCACCCCCGGTGGCGTCGGGGGCGACGACGTGAGCGCGGCGACGAAATTCTGCATGGCGCCGCTGATGGCGACGGAGACTGCCCCGAGCAGCGCGAGGTGCAGCGGCACCCACCACCCGAGGCGTGTCGAGGCGGGGAGCAGGAGCGACAGCCCGGCCGCCGTCAGCCAGACGCGCGCCAGGGTCTGATACATCCCCATGACCTGACGCGGGCGCATCGTCACGCGCCCCCTGGAGCGGCCTCGAGACGGCGCGCGGTCAGAACGCCTTGACCACCATGAGCCACAGGATGAACACCAGCCCGGCCAGTCCGATAACGAGGATCGCGACGGGGACCGGTGACGCGGACACCCGCTCGATCTCCACGGCGTCCGTGGAGGCCACGGCCGCCCGGAGGCGGCGGTAGTACGGGATCGCCAGCGCCACCAGCAGGACCGCCATGGCCAAGAACACCGCGATCGACGTCCACACCCACGCCTCCGACCAGAGGTGCCCGATCGTCGCGTCGGCGAACCCGCCGACGCCGAGCAGGAGCATCCCCGCGTAGGTGAGCGGCCGCGCCGAGGCCGATGCGTCGAGGAGCGCGGACATGCGGGCCGGTTGACGCTCTCGCCGCAGTCGCATTCCGGTCGCCGCGGAGATCCCGTGCCCCGCCACGAACAACAACAATCCGCCGATGTGAACGAAGAGCCATAGGTCGTACACCGCCCGGCAGCATAGGGCCAGCGATCTCTCTGGACATCCGGCCGAGCTGATCCGCGAGTGGTGGGGAAGGTCACACGCGCCGGAGCGGTTGGTAGGCCTCCGACAGCTCCCGTTCCTCGCGAGCGACCTCGCCGAGGGAGGTGGCCATGAGGGTCGCGCGGATGGCCTCGCTCGCCTTCGCGAGGGTGGGATGGATCGCGCACGTCGACCCCCAATGGCACGGGACGCCGCGCAGTGGGCATCGAGTCTGCCGGATGTCCCCCTCGCCGATCTCGATGACGGCCAGTACGGAGACGTCTTCCGGTGCGAATGCCAGATGGTAACCGCCCCCTCTCCCCGGCCGGGCCTCGGCGACTCCCGCCCGGACGAGGGCGCCAAGGATGTGCGGCGTGTAGCTGCGGGGAATCGCCATCTCCCGCGACACGTCGTCCAGCGTGCGGAACCCGGGCTCCTCGGCGCAGGAGGCCAGGAAGATGGCGGCCCGCAGGATGTAGTCGGCGCGGCGGCTGAGCGTGAGGTTCACAACGGGCAGTGTGCCCCGCGCCCGCCAGCCGGCGTCGGAGCCGAAGGTCCCGAGATCACCGGGGCCCTTGGCCCGCGCCGGCCCCGTTGCCATGTCCGAACCTTGAGTCCCCAGGTACACGTTTCCGATGGCGCCTGCGGGCCGCAGGAGGAGGGTCGAAATGGCGATCAAGTCTTCACCCGATAGGGCGAGTGGGGCGTCGACCGGCGACGATGGCCAGACCGGCCGCGACGGCGATGCGGGGCGTCCGGCCGCCGGACGGGGAAACGAGGCGTTGGGCCGCGAGCTCGGCACGGCCTTCTACCGGATCTTCCCGACCCTACTCATCGTCATGGGACTCGCCCTCGTCGCGATGGTCGCCCTCTGGGCGGTGAATTCCGGCTCGAAGGCATCCCCTTCGACGAACAACGAGGCGTCGGTTCCTTCCGGGAACGGCATGGTCGCTGCGAACGGGCACATTGTGAACGTGAACCTCACCACTGTGGAGACCGACCAGACCATCGTGCCCGCCGCGCCGGGGGCGCCGGCGGTCGTCTATCACGTGTGGACGTTCGACGGGACAACGCCCGGTCCCGTGATCCGGGTGCACCTCGGCGACACCGTGCACTTCACGATCCACAACGCGACCACGATGGGCATGCAGCACTCGATCGACTTCCACGCCGCCATGACGCCGTGGGCCAATCTGCCGACCGCCCCCGGCGCACCCTTGACCGGCAACTACCAGCCGGTTAACCCCGGTGAGACCAAGACCTTCGACTGGGTCGCCTCGCTACCCGGCGTGTTCATGTACCACTGCGGCGCCCCGCCGGTCCTCGAGCACATCGCGAACGGCATGTACGGCGCCGTCATCGTGGAGCCGAAGGACCTGCCGAAGGAGCGCGAGTACGTGCTCGTCAACAGCGAGCTGTACCCGATGGCCAAGCCGATCCACGGCGTGTATTACGGCGACCCCGACGCAATGGCGGCGGCGGACCCCGCCTACGTCGTGTGGAACGGTGTTGCCGACCAGTACAAGGCCGCCCCGCTGGCGGCCAGGCCGAACGAGAAGTTCCGGATCTGGGTCGTGAACGCAGGACCCACGTTGACCAGCGCATGGCACGTGATCGGCTCCATGTTCGACTCGTATTCGGACGGGAACCCGGCCAACCCCGTCTACGGCGACCAGACGTACAGCATCCCCCCGGGTGGGGCCGCCATGTTCGAGCTCCAGATCCCTGACGCCGGCCTGTACCCGTTCGTGACGCACGCGTTCGCCTACACGGCACGCGGCGCGTTGGGGCTGATCGAGGTCGATCCCGACGCGCCGCCGCCGCCGTCCTCCTACCCGACGCTGGGCGATCCGTTCTCAGCGGGGCTCAAGCCGTTCGCGCCGCCCCCTGCCGTGGCCGGCGTCGTCGGGATCAAGCCCGGGTCGACGCCGAGCACCGCACCCCCATCGGCGCCCCCCGCGACCGGTCCGCCCGCGACCGGTGACTGCGCGCCCAAGGGCGCTGCGCTCAGCGTGATGGCGCAGAACACGGCCTTCGACACGTCGTGCCTGGCCGCCCCGGCGAACAGGCCGTTCACCATCCAGTTCATGAACATGGACCCCGGCGTCCCCCACAACGTCTCGATCTACACGGACTCGAGCGCAACGCAGGCGCTGTTCACCGGCGAGGTCGTGACCGGGCCGACGACGACCACGTACCACGTGGGGGCTCTCGAGCCGGGGACGTACTACTTCCGGTGCGACGTGCACCCGACCCAGATGACCGGGACCTTCGTCGTGAAGTAGCGCGAGCGAACCGGTGGGAACAGGCCTTTCGAGTCCGAAGGCCTCTCCGTGGTCCGCCGTTGCTCCGGCTCGGTGGGCGCTCGTGCCGCAATCCTTGCACGGCGATGGACGCCTGAACCCTCCGCGGGGACTTCACGTCTCCTTCACAGCTCGACGCCACGATGGTGGGAGTCGCTGAACCAACGAAGGAGGCGGACATGCGGCGCGGAGTGTGGATCGGCGTTGCGGCCATCGTGGTGGCCGTCGGGATCCTGATCGGCGTGGTCTCGTACCACGCCGGGGTGAACCACGGGATCCAGCAGGCCGGCGAGGCCGGACGGATCGTACAGGTGTACGGGTACGGCGGCGGGTTTCCGTTCGGGTTCTTCGTCTTCCCGCTGGTGATCTTCGGGATCGTCGCCATCGCGGCGGCCGGCCGGCGGCGCCGGTGGGCGGCCATGGGTAGTGGGGGCAGCCCCGGCCGGAAGTGGGGCTGGGACCAGGACGCCGTCCGGGAGATGCACGAGCGGCTGCACCAGCAGACCGGCTCGGACGCGGGCGGCGAGCCCTCGAGAACCTGACGGACGCGCCACGGACGGAACGGGCGGGAGCGGCCGGGCGGTTGCTCCTGCCCCGTTCGTTCGTTCACGCTGGAGGGCGGAACGCCATGCGGACCATTCTGGTCGTCGAGGACGAGATGAAGATCGCGCGGCTCGTGCGCGACTACCTCCAGCACGCCGGGTTCGACGTGATCGTGGCCGGGGACGGCGAGTCGGCCCTATCGAGCCTCCGGGGGGCGAAGCCCGACCTCGTGGTGCTCGACCTCGGGCTGCCGGGCCGCGACGGGCTCGACGTCACTCGGGAGATCCGGCGGACGTCGAACCTCCCGATCGTGATCCTCACCGCCCGGGGCGAGGAAGCCGACCGGATCGTCGGGCTCGAGCTCGGCGCCGACGACTACGTCGTGAAGCCGTTCAGCCCCCGGGAGCTCGTGGCGCGGATCCGGGCGGTGCTCCGCCGGACCGACTCGGCGGGCGCCGGGACCGGCGGGCGCGAGGTCCTTCGCGCGGCGGACGTCGAGGTCGACCTCCCCCGGATGCGCGTGGCGGTCGCCGGACGGACGGTGGAGCTGACCCCGACCGAGTTCGAGCTCCTGAGCGCGTTGGTCCGCGAGCCCGGGCGGGTGTTCACGCGCGGACAGCTGCTCGAGGCGCTGCACGGCGTTGCGTTCGAGTCGTACGAACGCGCGGTCGACGCCCACGTGAAGAACATCCGTCGCAAGATCGAAGCCGAACCAGGCCATCCCCGCTACCTGCTGACCGTGCACGGCGTCGGCTACCGGTTCGCGGATGCCTGATGGGCGCCGGGGCCCCGGGAGGCGGCCCCCGTGGTGGCCGGAGGACGAGCCGTTCCCGCCGGCCGATCGCAGGGCGTGGCGCCGGCACGCTCCGCGCGCCTTCCGCCGGCGGATCGGGTTCGTGTTCCTCGCGTTCTTCCTGATCCTGTTCCTGACGAGCGCGGTCGCCGTCGGGGTGCTCACCGACGTGTTCGGCGTCCGGCCGCACCACGGGCTGGTGCCGCTCGCCGCGCTGCTCGGGGTGCTGATCCTGCTCGGGTTCGTCGTGTTCGTCCGGTGGCTGCGCCGGATGGCGGCGCCCGTCGAGGAGGTCATGACCGCGGCCAACCGCGTGGCCTCGGGCGACTACTCGGTCCGGGTCGCCGAGCACGGGCCGGGTGAGATGCGACGCCTGGCGGCGTCGTTCAATCAGATGACCGAGCGCCTCGGTTCGGACGAGGAACGCCGCCGCGCCCTGCTCGCCGACGTGGCCCACGAGCTGCGCACGCCCCTCTCGGTGATCCAGGGCAACGCCGAGGGCATGATCGACGGCCTGTACCCCGCCGACGGCCGGCACCTCACCACGCTGCTGGAGGAGACGAAGGTCATGGCCCGGCTCCTGCAGGACCTCCAGACGCTCTCGACCGCGGAGGCCGGCCAGCTCGTGCTGCATCGCGAACCCACGGCCGCAGCCCGGCTGACCGACGACTCGGTCGCGGCGTTCGCGTCGGCGGCCCGGGAGAAGGGCGTCGACCTCCGTACGGAGGTGGCAGACCGCCTTCCCGAGCTTCAGGTCGACCCGTTCCGGATCGGCGAGGTCCTGTCGAACCTCCTGTCGAACGCGCTGCGCCACACGCCGAAGGGCGGGACCGTCATTGTCCGGGCCTCGCGCGAGGGGAACGCGGTGGCGTTCGAGGTGGCCGACTCCGGCGCCGGCATCCCACCCGAGCAGCTCCCCAACGTGTTCGACCGCTACGTGAAGGCGGCGGACACGGGGGGCTCGGGCCTCGGGCTCGCGATCGCGAAAACGCTCGTCGAAGCGCACGGGGGCACGATCACCGCGGCGAACGATCCCGACGGCGGCGCGACGATCCGGTTCACGCTGCCGCGCGGCTGACGCGCGAGCTCAGAACTGGGTGACGGGCGGCGGCCTGTCGCTTCCCGAACCCTTCGGCGCGCCGCCGGCCGACTTCTGACCGGGCGCCGGCGGAGACGGCGACGGCGGCGGCGGCGCGCCGCCCGGCGAGGGCCCTTCGATCGTCAGCGGCTGCTGGCCGAACTTCTCGTCGAGGAACCGCCCCTGCGCCAGCAGGCTGTCGACGTCGCCCTTGTTCACCGCGTCGACGACCTCGTCCATCTGCGAGGCGAGCACGTCGAGCTGCTCCGACACCAGCTGGTGGGCGGTCTTCCCCTCTCCGATCACGTGGGAATCGGCGTAGCTGCGGGGGAGGTCGAGGTAGGCGTGCACCGTGGTCGGCAGGTAGTCGGTCGCCGTCCGCTGGAGGATGAACAGGTGCTGCGACCCCCCCGACAGCCGGCGGGCCTTGGGCAGGATCGACTGGATCGACAGCGTGATCTTCGAGACCTTCGCCTCGAGGTCGGGCGGAACCTTCCCCCGCATCTGCTTCTGGAGGTCGGCGAGCGCGTCCACGACCTGGTCCGCGTCGAACCCTCCGGCGACGAGGTCCTTGTTCTTCCTCGACGGCGCGACCAGGGCGCCGATGCCGTACAGCGCGCCGACGACGAGCGCGCCGACCGGCATCGCGACCACCCCGGTGAACAGCAGCGCCAGGCCGCCCGCCCCCAGCACGCACCCGGCGATGTTCTTGGTGCTCCCGAGGTACTCCCCGACCCGTCCGGGCCCATTCGCTCCGGCGTCGTCCGAACCCACTACTGGAACCCCCGGATCTCCTTGAACACGACCGAGAGCGATTCGCTGCGGCCGTCGAACACCTCCCCGCCGGTCTCGTCGGCCACCTCGTGCAGCTCCTGCGGATCGGCGTCGCCGAACAGCACCGGGAACGTCCGGACCTGCTGCGCCGCCGTCCCGAGCGTCTTCAGGTCGTCGGAGAACCGGGAGAACGAGATCCCCGAGTTGTTCTCGCCGTCGGTCATCAGCACGATCGAGGTGAGCCGCGAGGGGTCGGACTTCAGCGCGTCCACGGACTGATGGTAGGCCGTGTCGAGCGCGGAGAAGATCGCGGTGTTCCCGCCGGCCTGCAGGCCGTTCACGAAGTCGCGGACGGAGGTCATGCTGGGGCCGTTCGGATCGGTGGTGTCCACGGTGAAGTCCTTGATGAAGTGGACCCGGTCGCTGAACGTGATGAACGTGAGGTCCTCCCTCGCCCGGAACTGGGCGAACTGCCCGGTGAGGCTGTCGTCGAGCCCCGTGAGCCCCGTGAGCGCCTTCTGCAGCGCCTGCAACCGGGAGCCGCCCATCGACCCACTGGTGTCGAGGACGAAGATCGCGTGCGACGGCGGGCGGATCTCGTTGAGGTACGCGTCGAGCAGCGCGTTGACGACCTTCAAGGTGGACGGGAACTGCAGCTCGACCAGGATCTGCTTCGGGAATCGCGAGTCGGGCTTCACCTGCGGGATCACCGGCCGGCGGTCGGTGTTCTGCATGATCCACTGCTGCTGCGCGGGCTGGAGGAGGAAGTTCACGGCCCTCTGGTACAGCCCCCGCTTGGCGGCGTTCAGTAGCATGAACGGGTAGTCGGCCGTGATGATCCCGTCCCTCGGGTAGATCAGGTCGAGCGGCTCGTTGAGCTGCCCGGACCTGTTGAGCTCCAGGAGGATGGACTCGTAGTTGATCATGCCGTCGAGCGAGCTCTGCGACCGCACGTAGCTGTCCGCGAGGAATCCCGACGAGCCGGCCGTCAGCCGCTGCCCCGAGAAGAACTGCTTCAGCTGGTCGACCTTGATGTCCTGTTCGGTGAGCGCGTTCCCGGTGCCGGCGAACGCCGACGCCACGCCGACCAGCGCGGAGAAGCCGCTGTTGGACGCCGCCGGGTTGGTCATCGCGTAGCGGAACTGCCCGGCCTCGGCCTTCTGGGCGATGTCCTCCCAGGTGACGTCGGAGTTGTGCTCCCAACCGAAGCGCTGGGCGACCGATCGCTTCACCCCGATCACGACCGGCGACAGCATGATCCGGGTCTGGTCGACGATCCTGTGCTGGTCGCTCGCGGCGAGCGAGAGGTAGTTCCCGAGCGAGAACCACGCCGCGTCGGCCGGGGAGCCGTTCAGGATGGACTGCGCGCCGTCGATCGAGCCCGTGTACTCGAGCTGGATGTGGACGCCGGTCTGATCCTCGAGCCTGGGCAGCAGCGGCTCGAGGTCCTTCAGCTCCGAGCCGGCGAGGACCGTGAGCGTGTCGGCCGGGTTGGCCGAGGGCCCGCCGCCGCACGCCACGAGCCCGGTGACCGCCAGGACGAAGCCGAGCGCGACCGCGGTCGCGGCGCGCGGGCGGTGGGTTCGCATCGTGAAGTCCGCCTCTCGCGCGCTAGGACATGTCCGCCGGGACGGTGAGGTCGGTCGGCGTCGTCTCCTTGGGCGCGTCCTGGTGGGCGCGGTCGAGGTACTGCTGGGCCTTGCCGACCTCCTGCTCCAGGGAGGACACCGTCTGCTTCATGGTGTCGAGCGCCTGGAGCTTGAACCCGTCGATCGCGTCCATCGTCGCGTAGATGTTGTTGAACGCGGCCTGGAGCTTGGCCACCTCGATCGTCGAGGACGACGCCTGCTCGTTCACCTCGGCGGTCTGGTCCTTCAGCATCTCCGAGGTCGACTCGATGATGTTGCCGGTCGTCGTGTTGAGCGCGCTGATCTGGTCGAGCACCAGCTTCTGGTTGGCGAGGGCCTGCGCAACGATGACCGCGGTCCGCAGCGCGGAGACCGTCGTCGTGGTCGCCCGGTCGACGCCCTTGATGAGCTCGACGTTGTTCTTTCGGATCAGATCGAGGGCCAGGTAGCCCTGCGCGCTCACCGCGAGCTGGGTCAGCAGGTCCTGGACCTTCTGGCGCGCCGGGAACAGCATGTCCTCGCGGAGGGTCTTGCCCTTGTCGGGGTCGGACGCCTCGATCGCCTGGATCTTGGCCTCGAGCGCCGCGTCGATGTGCTGCGCCAGGTACAGGTACTGGTTGAGGCGCTGCATCGTCGTCCACAGGTTGACCTTCTCCTGTTCCACCGAGGCGTTGTCCTGCCGCAGCTCGTCCTGCCCGTCGTAGAGCGAGTGCAGGATCGCGTCGATGTGGCTCTGCGACGACTTGTACTTGTCGAAGTAGTCGCGCAGGTGGTCGCCGAACGGGATGATCCCGAACAGCTTGTGCTTCGACATGAGGCCCTGCTTCTCGGGGTCGAGGTCCTCGATGGTCTGCCGGAGGTCGATCAGGGACTTCGCCACCGGCGCCTTGTTGTCGAAGATGCCGCTGCCCATCGCGGCCACGGGCTTGTCCAGGAGCTGGTTGGACACCTCGGCGGAGTCGCGGATCTCCTTGTCGCCCATCGCCCGGACGGCATCGGACTTCTGCTGGTACTCGGGCGAGTGGGCGTCGAGGTCGGTCGCGCCCTGCACGAACTGGTCCACCATCGCGTCCAGGCGCTGCTTCGTGGCGTCGTCGAGCGGAACCATGCCGGCCACCTGGTTCTGGGGGACGACGGCCACCGCCTGAGGCGGCGCGAGCTGCAGCGTGGCCGCGACCGGTTCCGGCGCGGCGAGTTGCTGCTGCTGCTCGAGCTGGGTGCCCGCGCCGTCCGCGGGCGACGCGACTGCGGGCGCTGCGGCGGGCGGCTCGAGGCCGCCGGCGGTCTCGTTCGTGCTCATGGGGACGCTCCTCCTCCTTGGTTCTGGGCGTACAGCTGTTCGATCTTCTCGATCATGTTCTCGAGGGCCTCGTAGCTCGGCGGCTCGATGGCGTCGACGATGCTGGGGTCGATGGCGGCGTGGTGCTGCTGCACGAGCTTGTTGAACGGCGCGGGGTTGTTCGTCCGGAACCCGTAGTCCGCGGCGAGCTGCTGGAGCACGGGGTCGGAGAGCAGCAGGCGGCCCACCTTGTCGCCGTTCGCGTCCAGCGGCACCACGACGTGCTTCGAGTAGACGTCGGGGTCCGGGTACATCAGGAGCATCTGGCCGGTGATCGCGCCGTCGTTCGCGAAGACGTGGGCCAGGAACTGCGCCTCGTAGATGAACACGATCGGCGCCTTGCCGATGCCGATCGCCAGGTAGTCGTCGAACGGCTCCTCCGAGGACGTCGCCGTGAAGCCCTGACGGAGGAACAGCGGCGCCACCCGCTGGGTGACCGCGTTGCCCTGGGAGTCGTTCTCCACGACGTTGTTCCCGTTGGCGACGTACGACGCGATGCTCAGGTAGTTGGCCGCGGAGTTCGACGTGCGGACGTCCGTGGAGGTGATCAGCACGCTCTTGGTGGCCGGGTAGGCGGTCCGCGCGCCGGGCAGGTCGATCCAGCGCTTGTTCGCCTTCACGAGTTCCAGGTACTTCTGGACGTCGAACGTGTCGTACGTGCCGTGGCTCGTGGCGATGCCCGCGTTCTCGAGGATCCTGGCGATCGGCTGCCAGCTCGCGATCACCATGGGCGTGAAGAAGACGTTGTAGACGGTCGCCGCGCCGGACTTCTGCTTGATCGCCGCGGCGGCGGGCACGCCCGAGGGGAACGCGAAGTCGTACTTCGACAGGTCCACCGTGGTGGCGATCTGTCGTGAGCCCGCCGTGTCCACGACGACCTGCAGGCCGCGCTTGCGGAACTCCGCCTGGACGCGGCGGTCCTGGAAGAACGGCTGCTTCTCCGAGCCGATGACACCGCGGACGACCACGACCCGCTGATCGGGCGGTTTGTCGCCGCCCCCTCCGAGGGAGAGCACGATTGCGACGATGACCCCGACCGCGAGCACGGCCGCGAGGACGATCCCGACCGTCCGCCGCATTCCCTGTTTCGAGCCTCCCCTGATGGAGCGATCAATCTACGGCACACGATCGGGAAACAAACGGCATTCTTGAGGTACCCGCCGCCCCTTGGTCACGCAGCGTTCATCTTGCGTTCACGTTCGTGCGGGCGCCGTCCGCCCGGCGGCGGCGATGCGTTCCGCGGGGGCGGGATGGCTGAACGTGAACAGGTACGCGAGCCGCGACGGTGCGAGCTCCGAGAGATTGGCGATCGAGAGGTTGCGCTCCATGTCGGCGAACCCGCGCGGGTCGCCGGTGAGCTCGATCGACGCCCGGTCGGCGGACCGTTCCCACCGGCGGCTGACCGCCATCCCCAGCGGGTCGCTCACCGCGCCGGCCACGGCGGCCACGAGCAGGACGAACGGCACCACGGCCGGGTCCCCCGGCCCGGTCGCCCCGACGGCGTGCAGGACCGCGTCCGAGCGCAGCAGCCCGAACACCACGAACGCCACGACGACGGCGCCGAAGGCGGCCGTCAGGGTCCCCTTCAGCACGTGCCCGTCCCGCCGGTGTCCCAGCTCGTGCGCGACGACCAGCCGGACCTCCTGGGGGGACCCCCGAGACAGCAGCGTGTCGTACACGACCACCCGCCGGGTGGCCCCGAGGCCGCTGACGTAGGCGTTCTCCTTCGTCGTCCGGCGGCTGGCGTCGGCGACCAGGACGTCTCGGACGGGGACTCCCGCCTCCCGCGCGAGCGCCCGGAGCGACTCCGCCAGCGACTCGTCCTCCAGCGGACGGAACCTGTTGAACAGCGGTTCGAACACCACCGGGGCGAGGAACGACAGCACGAACACGATGCCGGCCGCCAGCGGCGCCGCCAGCCACACCCAGGCGCCCGGCAACGCGTCCGCCAGCGCGAGGAACCCGATCAACACGCCCCCGGTGACGACCAGCCCGACCGCCGTGCCCTTGGCCCAGTCGCCGAACCACTCCCGCCACGACTGCTTCGCGAACCCCCACCGCCGTTCGTGTGCGAACCCCCACGCGCGAAGCGGCAGCCCCAGCACCGACCCCCCGAGGACGACGATGGCGACGAACGCCACCGACGAACCGACCGCGTCGGCCAGCCCGTCCCCCGCGCCGGTGAACGCCAGCACCGCCAGGTAGACGAACGAGGCGGCGGCCCCGATCACCGCCCGCAGGTACCCCGGCCGGTGGTACCGGCGGGCGCGTTCGATCTCCTCGTCGGAGAAGTACGCGCGGGGATCCGGGAGCGCCACCGCGGCTACGACGCGCGGCGGGCGACGTAGTCGCGGACGACGAAGTCGCCGAGCGCGTCGCCGTTCATCAGGAACACCCGCCCGGCCGTGAGCCGGGCCAGCCGTTCCATGAACCGGGCCAGCCCGGGCGAGTCCTCCAGCATGAACACGTTGAGCGTCACGCCGGAGCGCGCCAGCCGCATGGCCTCCTGCAGGGTCAATCGGATCGTCTCGGGCTCGGGAGGCCACGCGAAGATGGCCTGCTCGCCGTGGAGGTGCGCCGTGGGTTCGCCGTCGGTGACCATGATGACCTGCCGGGTGGCGCGGGGGTGCTTGGACAGCAGGCGCCCCGCCAGGTGGAACGCATGGTGCATGTTCGTTCCATACACCCGCTCCCATCCGGTCGCGGTGAGATCCTCCGGCCGCATCCGCCGGGCGTAGTCGCTGAACCCGATCAGGTACAGCGTGTCGTGCGGATACCGGCCCTCGATCAGCGCGTGCAGGGCGAGGGCCATGCGCTTGGCCGGGACGAAGTGCCCCCGCAGCGGCATGGAGAACGACAGGTCCAGCAGCAGCGCCGTCGCCGTCTCGGTCCGCGTCTCGGCCTCGATCAGCTCGAAGTCGTCGGGCCGGAGGGTGGGCGAGCGGCCCGGTCCCCCCCGGACGACCGCGTTGAACACGCTGCGCTGCACCGCGATCTGGCCGGTGTCGCCGAACCGCCACGGCCGGGTGGCGCCGGTGGGCTCGGCCTGCCCGCCGGGGTCGCGTGACTCGTGCATGGCCTCGCGGTCCTTGCGGAGGTGCTCGAACAGCTTGACGAGCGCCCGTTCGCCCAGCTTGCGGGCGCCCTTCGGCGTGACCTCCATGCGACCGTCCTTCCGGGAGACCAGCCCGGCCTGCTCGAGGGCGCGTTCGACCCGCTTGAGGCGCTGGAGGTCATGGACGGCGTCCTGGCCGAGCGTCCGGCGGAGCGCCTCCTCGTCGACGTCGGCGAGCGCCGCGCCCGCGTAGTCGCCCTTCATCGAGCGGTCGAGGTCCTCGTAGTCGTGCATGCGTTCCAGCGCGTCGACCGCGGCCGACATCGGCATGGCCTCGTCGCCGTCGCCCATGACCTGCTGGTCCCACGGCATGCCCGGGAACATCCCCTCGAGGTTCTGCGCCAGCCGGTCGGCCTCGAACGCCAGGTCCATGTCCTGGAGCATCTGCTCCATGAGCGCCTGGAGCTCCCGGCGCTGCTCGGGCGTCATCGACGCCAGCAGCCTGCTCATGGCCGCCATGCGCTGGGCCATCTGTTCGAGCAGTTGGTCGAGCGTCTGGGGGTTCCCCGGGAAGAACTGTCCGTGGCGCTGCATGAACCCGTCGAAGTCGTACGGCTCGCCCCGTTCGCGCGCCTCGATCATCTGGTTCAGCTCGGCGAGCATGTCCTTGAGGGCCTGCATCTCCTCGGGGGACATGTTCTGCATGCCCCGGGTCATGGCCTTGAAGTAGGAGTTCAGGACCTCGTTCTTCAGGAACTCCATGAGCTCGTCGAACTCGCGCTGGGCCTGCTGGTCGGTGAAGCGGTAGTCGCGGAGCTCGCCGATCTTGCCGGGCGCGTCCGGCGGCAGGGCGTCGAGGAACGACTCGCGCATGCGGGCGTCGTCGCTCGGGTCGAAGCTGAGGGTGGTGCGTTCGCGTTCGAGGATCTCGTCGAGGCGGCGGCGGACCTCCTCGAGCGGGCCGGCGAGGTTGAGGCGGTCCTGTTCCTCGCGGCGGCGCTGGCGAAGGCGCGCGCGCAACGAGTCGAGCCCGTTGAACGAACCCCGCATCCCGCGCCGGAGGAGGCGCCGCATCGCGAACTCCGCCCCCTCGCCGGAGAGCAGCTCGTCGGACATCGCGTCGAGCAGTTCGCCGGCGGCCACGTCGGGACCGAACGGATCCTGGGTGTCGTCCCACTGCGAGTACCGGAAGCGCATCTGTCGCCAGCCTACGCCAGGTCCGCCGTTTCCCCGGCGACGGGTAAACCCGGCGGCCTGCCCGAGGCTTGAAGGGGCGATCGACGCGCCGGGGAAGGAAGGGCCAGCATGCCCACGTGAACGTCGAGCCGGAGTTCCGGGAGCTCTACGAACGCGAACACCCGACGGTGCTGCGGGCGTGCTTCCTGCTGGCGCGCGACCGCGCGGCGGCAGAGGACGCGACGCAGGAGGCGTTCGCGCGGGCGCTGGAGCGGTGGGATCGCCTGCGGGGCCAGGACTGGGCGGGGGGCTGGGTGATGCGGACTGCGCTGAACGTGGTGAAACGGAGCCGGAGCGGGGACCGCAGGGCCACGGGCGTGGCCACCGACCGGGCGGCCCCGGAGGTCGATGTGGCCGGACGGACGGATCTGTGGACCGCGGTGGGACGGCTCCCCCGCCGCCAGCGCGAGGCGACCGTCCTGCACTATGCACTGGACCTGCCGGTCGCGCAGGTGGCCGCGGCCATGGGGTGCAGCGAGGGCGCGGTGAAGGCGCACCTGTTCAAGGCCCGGGCGGCGCTCGCCCGGCTCACGATGGAGCGGACGACGTGAACGACGATGACATCCGAACACAGCTCCGCCGGGAGCTGGACGCCGCGCCCGCGTGGCACGTCGACCCCCAGGAGGCGATCGGCCGAGCCGTCCGCCACCACCGCCGGAGGATGGCCGTGACCGTCGCGAGCGTGGTCGTCGCGCTCGGCGTCACGACCGCGTCGCTGGTGGGACTCGCCTCGTTCCGGCACGGCGCCGGGACGGCGCTCGGGGGTTCGCCGCCGGCCGGGACCGGCGCAGGCACGTCGGCGCCTCCGTCGGCCCAGCCGTCGCCTCCGGCCGCCGCGGCGTTCACGTGCGACGGCCGGGCCACGACGCCGGCCGACGTCACGGTCGCGGCCGGACGGGACGGCGTGCGCATCGAGGTGGACAACACGAGCGGCGAGGCGATGGGGTTCGACTACCCCCTCGGCGGGACGAACGCGCCTCCCGGACGGCACGAGCTGGAGGGTCCGGATGGCGCACATGCCTGGGCGCTCGGCCCGGGCGACTACTCGGTGAAGTGCGTGCCGAACGCCGCCGACCGCGACACCGTTCCCGCCGCCACGCTGCGCGTGGTCGACCCGAACGGCTACTGGGTCTCGAACGAGCTCCAGTGCACATCCGACGAGCGATTCGAGGGAAACGTCGACTTCGCCCCCGGCGCCGGATGGGCGTCCGTGGACGAAGCCGTCCACCACGCGCTCGACGGCTATGCCGTGCCCGGCGACGTCATCGACAGGGTGGGGTACCCCGACGAGGCCGGTCCGGAGTTCGTGCTGGTCCGGGACGGCCGGAACATCGTCCACACCGACGTGTTCCGGATCCAGGGCAGGTGGCTGTACGACGGGGTCCAGGGGTGCAGCGGCGAGGATGGCGTGCAGGGCGGGTTCGGCGCGCCGATCCGGCGAGCCTAGCGGGACCGCGCCAGCGACCGGGTCAGGGAGTCGGCGGCGCGCTGGACCTGGTGGGGCATGGCCGAACGGTTCCGCTGGGAGATCTCCCTCGCCAGCAGCACCGGCGGGACCACACGGACGCCGCGAACCGTCCTCGGCGCGAAGACCGAGCTCGTCCGGGGACAGAGCAGGGCGACGGTTTCGCTCTGGAGGCCGATCGCGCCGATGTGTCTCCGCAGGCGCCGGGCGGCCCGACGGGTTCGTCCAACGCCTTCGATCAGGAACCCCTGCGGAACCGCGTCGCCGGCGACCACGACCGCGAACGCTCCGGTCGTACCGAGCACGACGTGGTCGGCTCCGACGCCGTCGCCGGGCAGCACGCGGAAGCTCCATCGGTCGAGCTTCAGCAGTTCGCGTTCGGGGGAGGCGGCGGGTGGACGTGCGTCATCGACCCCGGGCATGTCTCGGGCATCGGCGGACGTCGGGGACGGCTTGAGAGCCCCGAGCCCGGCGCTCCCGCCCGGTCAACCGAGGCCGAGCCCCGTCATCAGCGCCCGCAATGTCAGCCCGAAGCAGATGAACGCCGCCACGGCAAACGGGAAGTACTGGTCGCGTTCCAGGTCGCGCGCGAACACGTGCGCGATCACGAGCACCGTGATGGGGAACACCGACCCGTACAGGTAGTGCAGCAGGGGCTTGGCGCTGAACCCGTTGATGATCAGCAGGATGATCCCGGCGATGATCTGCAGGCCCAGCACGACCTGCTCGATCGCGAGCAGCCGCCAGAACCACGCCCCCGGGTCCCGCTTGCGGATCCTCGCCGCGAAGCCCCACACCATGATCAGGAAGAACCCCCCGACCACGCCGAACCCGAGGACCCTGTGGAGGCCGTTCACGGCCGGTCATGGTCCCACGCCGACGACCGAGATGGCGGTTGCGATCCCCTCGGAGGCAAAACGGATGCTAGCATGCATATGCATGCGAACGACTGTGCAGATCCGTGACGACCAACGCGCGGCGTTGGCGGCACTCGCTGCGCGGCGCGGACTGCGCGGCTTCTCGCGCTTGATCGAGGAGGCGATCGACGCCTACCTCGACGAACGGCGCCGCGACCGCGTGGAGGATGCCCTCGCGCTCGAGGGCGTCCTGTCCGACGACGACGCCGCCGAGATTCGTCGGCGAATTGACGAGGCGTGGTCGACGTGGCGGCCCGCCTCGTAGTCGCGGACACCGACCTCCTCATCGACTATCTGCGGGGCGCCGACCCCGGAGCGACGTGGGTTCGCGAACGTTTGCGGGACGGGGGGTTGCGTGTCGCTGCGATCAGCGCCTTCGAGCTTCGGCTCGGAGCGGACTTCGTCGCGAGGAGGGGCCCGATCGAGTTGCTCCTTGTCCACCAGACGCTGTCGCTGGATCTGTCCGCGGCCATCCTTGCGGGCGACGTGCTCACCCGGCTTCGGCAGGCCGGAGTCGCCATCGGCATCAACGACGCGCTGCTCGCAGCAACCTGTCTGCGATTCGATCTCCCGCTGGCCACCAGAGATCTGCGCGAATTCTCCCGCGTGGACGGTCTCGAGCTCGTGGACGTCGAGCTCAGATGAACAGCTGGATGTCGCTGTCCTTCATCTCGAGCAGGGCGGTGGCGGCGCCGACCGGTTCCTCCAGGCCGTCGAGCAGGTCGTCGTGCTCGAGGCCGAGCAGGTCCATGGTCATCTGGCACGGCAGCAGGCGGACGCCCATCTCCTGGGCCAGCTGCAGCAGCTCCTGCGGTTCGGGGACCTTGTAGTCCCGCGCCAGCTTGCGCATCATCTTCGCCCCGGCGCCGGCGAAGTTCAGCTTGGTCAGCTTGCCGCGTTGCGCGCCGCCCGGGTTCATGACCGAGAGCATCTTCTGCATCCAGTGGTCGCCCGTGATGCGGACCTCGGGCTTCACCAGCTGGAACAGCCCCCAGAACGTGAAGAACACCGTGGCCTGCATGCCGCTCGCGGCCGCCGTCGTCGACAGGATCAGCGTGGGCCAGACGCGGTCGAGGTCGCCCGACCACGCGATGATCGTGAGGCCGTTGCGCTTGGGCGGGTTCGCCTCGGCCACCGACTCGCGGATCAACGCCTGGAGGTCGACGAGGTCGGTGGGGTTCGTCTGCACGTCGGTCATCAGGATCACGCCACCTTCCGGACGACGAACCGGAACACGCCGCCCTCCTCCGTCTGTTCGACCAGCTCGTTGCCGGTGAACGTGCACCAGGCGGGGACGTCGGAGAGCGATCCGCGGTCGGTAGCGAGGATCTCGAGGGAGTCCCCGACGGCGATGGTCTTGATCGCCTGCGAGGTCTTCACGATCGGCATGGGGCACGCGGACCCGCGGGCATCGAGCATGTGAACGGCCATGGCTGGGAGCCTCCTTGCGTGGTTCGGGCGCTGGGGAGTGGTCAGCTGCGCCGCGAACATCGGAGGCCGGCCGCGGCGCGGGCGCCGCGACAGCACCCGCGGAACGGGATCATGCGTCCCACGTCCCCCCACGACCGAGTCCGGATCATTGCAACTGCAAATCCTACCCGAGTGGTCGGGAAACCGCGATCCCCCGCCGGGCTGGACGCCGGGCGTACCATTCGAGCATGGGTGCCGTGTTCGGAACCGGTCCCGGGCCGAAGCCGGAGCCGCTCTTCGAGGACCTCCTGCACGAGCGGGAACACGAGCTCGACGAGGCCGCCGAGCGCGGCCGGACCGCGGACGAGGCGGTCCCGCACCACCGTCCGCTGCGACGGTTCTTCGCCAAGCTCCGTCACAGGCGTTGAGCAGACCGACCGTTGCCTGCTGCCGTCGACAGGCGTACCTTCGACGCGTGCCACCGCTTCCCGGACCGATCCCGCGACCCCAAGGCGTCGAGAGCGAGATCGCGCACACCCTCCACGAGGAACGGGAGCGGGACTGGGCGCGCCGCCGCGACGAGGGCCGGCTCGAGCGGCACCGGCTCCTGCAGTGGTGGCGACGGCTGTTCGGCGATCCGGCCTCCGGGGACGCCGAACCCGACGACTGACGAGAGGGAGGAGTCGTGCGACAGGCACCACCCGCCGATTGGCACGAGCACGACGCCGTGCGGGAGCGCGAGCAGGAGCTCGACGCCGTCACCGAGCAGCAGCGCATGGCCGAAGCCGCGGTGCCGCATCGCCATCCGGTGCGGCGGTTCTTCGCGAAGCTCTTCCGGAGGCGCTGAGCGCGGCTAGCGGCGCTGGCCCGGTTCGGGCGCCTCGTACCGCGCGCCGCCCCGGCCGTCGGAGTCCTTGTTGAGCCTGCGGGACAGGTGCAGGCCCTCCAGCGCGAACTCCATCGCCGACGCCGCGACGCCGGGCGACTCCTCCTCGACCCCCAGCCGGTCGAGCAATTTGGCCAGACCCGGCAGGTCCCCGAACTGCCCGAGGAACTCCCCCGCCGGCATGAGGTCGTAGCTCTCGGCGACGAACCCGTCCGAGAACCGCCCGAGCACCGGCTGGAAGTCGAACCCCGCGAGGCGCCGACGAAACACCTCCAGCTCTGCGGTCCGGACTGCCCGGAGCAGGATGTCGTGCTCGCGGCCCTCCTCGATCGTGTCGAACTCGACCCGCCCGAGCGAGGACTCGACGACGGCCGGGAGGTCGCACACCCGCGGCACGGCCTCGGGTTCGCGGGCCCGCGCGGCACGGCGCACGGCGGCCGCGGCCAGCGTCTCGAGGTTGCCGATCGAGTACCGGACGCTCACGCCGCTGCGGTGGTTCACGTGGGGCGAACGGCGGAGCTCGCCGGTGAGCGCCGCCAGGATCTCCTCCATGAACCTCGGGATCCGCACCGGCACGGCACCGGCCGGCCGTCGGGCCTCCTGGTCCATGATCCGGACCTCGTCGGCCAGGGTGTCGGGGTAGTGCGTGCGAACCTGGGTCCCGAACCGGTCCTTGAGCGGCGACACGATCCGGCCCCGATTGGTGTAGTCGTCGGGGTTCGCGGTGGCGACGAGCAACAGGTCGAGCTGCAGCCGGATCTGGTACCCCCGGATCTGGACGTCCCGTTCCTCGAGGATGTTGAACAGTGCGACCTGGATCCGTTCGGGGAGGTCGGGCAGCTCGTTGATCGCGACGATCCCGCGGTTGGTGCGTGGGATCAGGCCGTAGTGGATGGTCAGCTCGTCGGCGAGGTACCGGCCCTCGGCCACCCGGATGGGATCGACGTCGCCGATCAGGTCGGCCACGGCCGTGTCCGGGGTCGCGAGCTTCTCGGCGTACCGGCGGTCCCGGGGGATCCACGCGACCGGCGTGTCGTCGCCCCGTTCGGCCACCAGGTCGCGACACCGCGCGCAGATCGGGTGGAACGGATGGTCGTTGACCTCACAGCCCTCGATGGCCGGCGTCTCGGGGTCGAGCAGCTCGACGAGGTGGCGGACGAGGCGCGTCTTGGCCTGGCCGCGCTCACCGAGCAGGATCAGGTCGTGGCCGGCGAGGATGCCGCGCTCCAGCGCCGGCAGCACCGAGTCGTCGAACCCGATCAGCGACGGGAACAGGTCGTCGCCGCCCTCCAGCCGGCGGAGGAGGTTGTCCCGGAGCTCTTCCTTCACCGTCCGGTCCGGGTACCCGGAGGCTCGCAGCTCGCCGATCGTCGCAGCACGCGTCATGCGGCCAGCCTACTGCGGGTCCCGGATTCGGGGGGTCTTGCAGCATCGGGGCAACTTTCCTATCGTCTGCGCCAGCCACCGGGAGGGGGAGGCCACATGACGTCACGGCCGCTTCGCATTCGTTCGATCGTCGTCCTGACAGCGGCTCTGGGGGCATTGCTCGTGCCCGCAACCGCGCACGCGGGAGGGTCCACGTCGTTCTCGGTCGATGCGACCGTCGCCCTGTCGGGCACGCCGAAGCCCTACCGGCTCCACCTCCACGCGACGCACTTCGGCACACTCGTCAACACGGTCAGCGTGCAGCTCATGCGCACCACCACCACGGGGAACAAGCCCACGGTGTTCACCGACTACACGGCGGCCAACTCGACGGTGAACTGCATCGGGGACCTGACGTCGTGCGAGCTCGACACCGGCACCCACATGGGCGGCTACGGGAGGATCCACCTCACCTTCCACCCCAAGGCCGCCCCGAAGTCCAGGAACGACGTGTGCCAGAAGACCGGCGAGGTCCTCAGCCGAACGACGACCCGGAAGGGCACGCTGACGGGCTCGCTGGCCATCGACACGTTGACCGACTTCTTCGGCAAGGTTACGAACAAGAAGACGCCGGTCCACGTCGCCCACGTGCTGAACGCCACCGCGCAGAAGTCCACGAACTTCAACCGGAACTGCCCCGGCGGAGGCCCGTTGCCGTGCGGCGGTTTCCTGCAGTTGTCCGGCTCCTGGTTGTCGCTGGACTCGTCTTTGGTGCTCAGCCGCCCGCTCCCGGCCGGCAAGGGCCACATCAGCCTGTTCCAGCCGTTCGCGAGCGGGCAGGATGACCTGTCGATCACGCACGGCGTCCTGGGATCGGCCCCCGGCGGGTTCCTGAAGGTCACGGACGACGCGCCCCAGCTGCAACAGGTCCGCGTCGACTTCGACGCGTTCGCGCCGTTCGTCACGGGGGAGGCGGACTTCCAGGCCGAGACCCCGCTCGCGCCCGTCCCAGGCGACGAGTGCAACGGCAGGCAACGCAGGGGGAAGCTCTTCGCCAGCAACGTCACCATGCACTACGAGGGCTACGGCGACCAGCCGATGTTCGGGTCCCAGGACAAGGCGTTCACCGTCAGCAGGTTCTCGGCCTGAACCGGGGGGCGGGCCCGCAGCCGGGCGTGCGCCGACGACCCGGCGCCCCTTCGCGACCGCCACCGGCCGGTGGCGACGCTCAGCCGGCTGCCACCCGGAACGTCCGCAGCTGGTCCGGGCCGATTGCCCCGGGCAGCTCGGTCGAGCGGTATCCCCTCAGCTGCAGGACGACGAGCCCTTCGGCGTCGACCACCTCGGCGTCGAACGCCTCGCCGTTCCCCCTCGGCCGCACCACGGCGACGAGCGGGGCACGCCCGCTTGCCTGCCCGCCGAGCAGCGTGACCCGTTCGAACGAACGCGGGAGGCCGAACCGCCCCAGCACGCCGAGCTCCCAGGTCCCGATCGTCTGGTAGCACAGCTCGATCAGTCTCGGCGACGCGACGAGGGGCGCCTCCGCCGGGGCGCGATCCGGGGGCGGGGACTCCGGGAAGAGCCCGAGGGCGACTCCGCCGGCGGCCTGCGGCCAAGCGCGTTCGAGGACCTGATACGACGGCCCGTGGAAGTACACGCGGTAGATGTCCGCCGCGTCGACGAACCCGTCCGTCGGAAGCGGCACGGGGGCCACCCGGATCGGTTCCAGCGGAGCGCGGGTCAGGCGCACCGATCCGGTGAAGTGCGTGGTCACCACCGGCTCCGGGCGAACCGGCAGGGTACGCCGGCCGATCAGCCGGCAGTCGGCGACGATCTCGTCGCCCTCGGGCCGGAAGACGGCCCGCAGGACGAGCGTCCTCGGTTCGTCCCGGTAGAACTTGAACGCCGCCTCGTACCGCATGTCCTCGATCGCGGCGACCCGCCAGCCGGGGAGCGCCAGGGCGGCGACCTCGGCGAACGCCTCGGCCCCCATCACCCCGGGCAGCAGGTCGGTCCCATCCATGCGGTGATCGAACAGGAACGGCTGGACCCGGGGGTCGAGGACGGTCTCCACCGTCAGCCCGTCGTGCACGGTCATGGCGGCGACGCGCCCCACCATCGGGCCCACGGCACCGGCCGGTGCGAGAACGGCTCCGGCGAGCTCGAGGTCGAGCCCCCCGGTCTCGTCCCAGTCCTCGGTGAGGGTCCCGAGGCTGCCGGCGATCACCACCTCCCCACGCGTTCCTCCGGAGACGAGCTCCCGGCGGACGACGGGGATGCCGTTCTCGGGCGGCATCATGTCGATGCCTGCCGCCGCCATCGCCTGCGGGATCGAACCCCTGGTCGCCATCCCGATCCCCGCCCAGGCGGTCCAGTCGACGGCGATCCCACGGGTTCCGGGGCGGGAGGACCGCAGGCTCGAGGTGTGCTTGCAGAGGAGATCGTTCGCCGCCGCGTAGTCGGTCTGCCCGGCGTTGCCGAACCGGCCGGCCACCGAGGTGAACGCGACGGTCGCGCCGAGCGGCATGTCGCCGATGGCGTGGAGGAGGTTGAACCACCCGTCGGCCTTGACGTCGAAGACCAGGTCGAACTCCCGGGGCTCCTTGTCCGGGAGCGCGTGGCTGATCTCGATGCCGGCCGCGTGCACCAGCACGTCGATACGGCCGTGCAGTCGGCGGATGTCGTCGATCGTGGCCGCGACCTGACCGGCGTCGGTCAGGTCGAGCTCGTGGTAGGTCACCGTTCCGCCCGACGCGCGGACGGCCTGGATCGCCGAGAGGGCGGCCTGCCGCCGCTCCACGGCGCGCAGCTCCCGCTCGGCCATGACCGGGGTGGCCCGCTCTCCCCGAGCCCTGATCCGCTCGAACAGCTCGCGTTTCAGCCCGTCCCGGTCGGCGACGAACCTGGCGATGTCGGGGTCGTCCGGATCGGGCTCCGGCGCCAGGTCCAGCAGGTGGAACGTCCCCCCCGAGGCCGCGGCGAGGTCCGCCACGATGGCCGACACGATCCCTCCCGCGGCACCGGTCACGACGAAGACGGTCTGGGGGGTGAGCGGGAGGCCCGGGTTGCCATCGTCCGCCGGGCGCTCGCGCAGCGCCACCGACCACCGAAGCCCGTCCCGGTAGCCGATCTCGACGGCGTTCGGATCGCGCAGCGTCTCGTCGACGATCAGGGCCGCGACCCGCGCCGGGTCGGCGGCGGCCTCGACGTCCACGGCCTTGACCAGCGGGACCATCCGTTCGCGCTTGTAGGCCTTGGCGAACCCCGTGACCGCTCCCCCCATCGGCGCGACCGCGCCGGCCTCGTCGTACCCGTGCATCCCTCCGAGCCTGGTGGCGAC
This sequence comes from uncultured Actinomycetes bacterium, assembly GCA_963772375.1. Lineage (GTDB taxonomy): Bacteria > Actinomycetota > UBA4738 > UBA4738 > JACQTL01 > DATBHM01. The sequence continues at coordinate 1,106,069 of CAVYXG010000005.1, read as the reverse complement.
CACGAGGAACGACTCCGGTCCCGCGACCGACTCGTAGAGGGCCCGCATCGCGGTGAACAGGAGCTTCACCCGGCGGCGGATGTGTTGCCGCCACTCGCCCGGGGTCATGGCGACGACGGACGGCTCGGCGTCGAGGGCCGGGAGCCAGTAGACGCCGTGGATCGCGCCCTCGCCAGCCCACGCCTCGAGCCGCTCCTGTAGAGCCGCGGGCTCGGAGTCGTGGTCGACCACCAGGGGCGTCACACCTCGATCCCGGAGCAGGCGAACCAGCTCCGTCGAGACGCCGCCTCGATCGGGCATGAGCACCACGCGGCTCGGCGATCGGAGCGTCACGCCCGTCGGCGTGCAGATCTCGAGGGGAGGCCGGAGCACCGGAACGGGAACACGTCGTGCAAGGGCATCGGCGGGCGCCAGGCCGGCCAACGCCCGCGCCGGCATCGGGATCGGGGCCCGTTCGCGCTCGGTGGGAAGCTCGGTCGGCCGCTCGGGCGCCGCGATGCCGACCCCGAGCCCCGCGGCGTACAGCCCGCACAGGGCGTGGTTGAAGGAGACGACGTCGCCCGTCTTGGGATGGTTCGTGAAGAGCGGGACCACGTCCGCCCGACGCCCCAGGACGTCGTCGGCGAAGCCGTGGGCGGCGGACTTCGGCCCGAGCTCGACGAACACCCGCGCGCCGGCCTCGTACAGCGTCTCGAGGCCCTTCACGAACTGCACCGGCGAGACGATCTGCGCCGTGAGGGTGTCGAGCATCCGGGGGACCGCATCCGGCCCGGTCGGGTAGAACTCCCCGGTGACGTTGGCGACGACGGGCAGCTTGGCCGGCTGCAGGTCCAGCTCGGCCAGGGCCCGACGCAGCGGCTCGCTCGCCGGGGCGACGATCGGGTTGTGGAACGCGTGGCTGATGGAAAGCGGAACGACCCGGTGTCCGGCGGCCTCGAACGCATCGACCGCGCGGGCCACCGGCCCGCTGGCTCCCGTGATCACGGCCTGACCATTGCTGTTGTAGTTGGCGACGGCCACGTTGCCGTCGATCGCCCGCAGGATCTCCTCGATCTCGGGGAGCGGCGCGAACACCGCCGCCATCCGTCCCGGGTCCTCCAGATCGAGACTCGACACCGCCCGGCCCCGGGCGCTCACGGCCCGCAGGGCATGCTCGAAGCTGAGGCAGCCGGCCGCGACCAGGGCGGCGTACTCGCCGAGGCTGTGCCCCATGACCATGTCCGGTGCGATGCCGTACTCGGCGAGGAGACCACTGAGCGCGAGGTCGGCCGCGAGCACCGCAGGTTGGGTCATCTCGGTCCGGGCGAGGTCCGCCTCGGCCGCCTCCAGGGCCGCCGGGTCCTCCGTGGCCACGAAGACGCACTCGGAGAGGGACCTCCCCAGCTCCGCGGCCAGCAGCCGGTCCGCCCGGTCGAACACGTCCGCCACCGCGGGCTCGGAGGCGCGGAGGGTGGCCAGCATGTTCACGTACTGCGAGCCCTGGCCGCTGTAGAGGAACGCCACCTTCGGCGGGGGACCGCTTCCCCGGAAGATACCCCTCGCGTGCAGTGCCCTCCATTCGTCCGGATCGTTCGCGGCCAGGGCGTGGAGCGCCAGCGCGGCCTTGTCGGCAAGCTCGGCGGCGTCCCCGAAGTCGAGCGCAACTCGCTCCGGCGCCCGCAGATCCGACTCCGCCGGCGGGCGGGCCGGGGGAACCGTCCCCGACCTGGCCGCGGCCTGGATCGAGCGGAGCTCCGCGATCAGCTCGACGGTCGAGCCTGCCCCAAGGACCAGCGTTGGCCGCAGCGGCGCCTTCGGAGCGACGGCTCCCCCCGGGAGCGTCATCGGCGCCTCCGGCCGACCCTCCGGGACGGCGAATGTGGTGCGCCCGTTCGCGTCCGATGCGCCCGGGTCGTACTCCTCGAGGACCGCATGGAAGTTGGTGCCGCCGAACCCGAACGCGCTCACGCCGGCCCGGCGGACGCCGCCGGCCGGTATCTCCCACTTCCGCAGCTCGGTGTTGACCGAGAACGGTGCGTGCGCCCAGTCGACGCTCGGATTGGGACGGTCGAAGTTGATGCTCGGCGGCAGGACCTTCTCGTGCAGGGCCAACACCGTCTTGAGCAGTCCCGCGGCACCGGCGGCCGCCTTCAGGTGCCCGATGTTCGACTTCACCGACCCCAACGCGATCGAACCCGCGGGGAGCCCGAGAGGGCCGAACACCTCGTTCAGGCACTCCGCCTCGACGAGGTCGCCGAGCGCCGTCGAGGTGCCGTGGCCCTCGATCATGGTCGCGGTGGCGGGTGACACCCCGGCCCGCTCCCACGCCCGCTGCACCGCGAGGCGCTGGCCGATGGGGTTCGGCGCGGTCAGGCCCCTGCCCTTCCCGTCGCTCGATCCCGCCAGTCCCCGGATCACCGCGTAGATGCGATCGCCGTCCCGCTCGGCGTCCGCCAGCCGCTTCAGGAGGAACATCGCCGCGCCCTCGCCCATGACGAACCCGTCGGCCCCCTCGTCGTAGGGGCGGGTCCCGGTGCCGGACAGCGCTCCGAGCTTGCTGAACTTCACGAACGGCGTTGGGCCCATGTTCCCGTCGATCCCGCCGGTGACGGCCGCGTCGAAGTCGCCGTCGACCAGGCCCTTCACGGATGTGTACATGGCCGCCAGGGCGGAGGCGCAGGCGGCATCGATGGTGCAGTTCGGCCCGTGCAGGTCGAACAGGTTCGCCACCCGCCCGGCCAGGATGTTGCTGAGCTCCCCCAGGACGGTGTCCCCGGTGACGGCCGGGACCAGATTCCCCATCCCCGCGCGGAGGCCGTCGAGCACCGCGGAACGAACGTCCGCCGGGAGGGCCATCACGGCGGGCGTGCGGGCAAACTCCTCGGCGAGCTGCGGGTACAGGATCCGCAGGCCCGTGAGGAACTGGCGGTCACCGGCGAGGGCATTCCCCAGGACGACCGCCGTCCGCTCCGTGTTCAGCGGACGTTCCGGATAGCCGTAGTCGGTGAGCGCCTCGCGCGTGCAGGCGACCGCCCACTTCTGGGAGTCCTCCATGGAGGCGCCGACGATCGGCGGGATCGGGAGGCGCCAGGCGATCGGGTTCCACTCCCAATCGCTCTCGCGCACCCACCCCCCGATCTTCGAGTACGTCCTGTCCGGCGCCGCGGGGTCGGGGTCGAAGTGCAGATCGGGGTCCCAGCGCTCCTTGGGGACCTCGGTGATGCTGTACCGCCCCTCCTTCACGTTCCGCCAGAAGGCGGGCGCGTCTCCCGCGTCCGGCAGGATGGCTCCCACGCCGACGACGGCCACGGCGATTCCCGGACTCTCTTTCATGGTTCCCTCACCTCTCACGGGTTCGTTCCCTCAGTCGGTCGAGCGGCCGTACAGCGCGTCGGCGACGATGTCCATGTCGGCCACGAGGCCCCGCTGTGCGGCGTGGATGGCGGAGAGCCCGAGCGATCTCTCGAGCTCCGCGACGTCCGGTTCCGCCCCGGAGACCGCCCCGACGACCCAGCACAGGCCGTTCTCGCCGACCTCGAGCGCGGCCTCCCGGGCGAAGATCCGGGCGATCGCTGCCAGCGCGGCAGGACCGAAGCGGGTGTCGGACTTGGGGTTCAGACGGCCCTCGGCCGCCCGGGCCGCCCGACGCGACATGCTCCCGGCGCATTCCGCGTGGGCGATCAGCCTCCCCAGCCGGAACAGGACGTGCTGGTGGCGGGTCAATCGCTCGATCCGGGCACGTTCCACGACCTCGGCCAGGGCGCGGAACGCGATCGCGGAGACGTCGGCCCCGACCGTCGGGTGCTCGGCGTGGAGGGCCTCCATCCGGGCCGCCTCGTCGTGGAAGTGCCGCCCGTGCGACTTGAGGTGCTGCTGCCACCGGTCGCGGGCGATGGTCATCTCCATGATCTCGGAGGTCCCCTCGAAGATCCTGGTGATGCGGACGTCCCGGGTGACCTTCTCGACCATGTACTCCTTCACGTAGCCGTAGCCGCCGAGCGCCTGGATCGACGCGTCGGCAGCGGCATGGCCCGCCTCGGTCGCCATGTACTTGGCGACGGCGCCCTCGGTGTTCAGCGAGCCCTCCCCGCCGTCGATCCGCTCGGCGGACTCCTCGAGGTAGGACCGGGCCGCTTCGAGCCGGACCGCGGGCGGGACGATCAGCTTGTGGGTGTACCCCTGCTTCTCCGAGAGCGGCCCGCCGCCCTGGATGCGGGTCGTCGAGTACGGGATGGCCCGGTCGAGGGCGGCCCATCCCGCACCGAGCCCCAGCGCCGCCACCATGAGCCGGCTGTAGCCGAAGACGCTCTGGGCGACCACGAGGCCCCGGCCCTCCTCCTCGCCCACTCGGCGGTCGGCGTCGACGTAGACGTCCTCGAGGTAGAGCGCCGCGGTGTTCGAGGTCCGCATGCCCTGCTTGTCCTCGGGCTTCCCGTGCTCGAAGCCGGTCGTGCCGGCGTCGACCACGAACCAGGTCGGACCACCCGGCGCGTTGGCGAGGATCGAATACGCGTCGGCGATGCCGCCGTTCGAGATCCACTGCTTCCTGCCGGTGATCCGGTACCCGACGAGGGCCCCGGCATCGACGACCGGCACCGCGGTCGTCGTGAGCGCTCCGAGGTCGCTCCCCGCCTCCGGCTCGGTGGCCCCGTAGGCGAACAGCAGGCCCTCGTTCGCGATTCGGGTCAGCCACTCCTTCCGCTGCTGGGCCGTCCCTCCGCGGGCGATGACGTCGCTTCCCAGCGACCCGACCGACACGCCGGTGGCGATCCCGACGTCGATCTTGGCCAGCTGCTCGCTCACCCGGTAGATGTCGAAGGACCCGCCCCCCATCCCCCCGTATTCCTCCGGGAGGAACAGCAGGTGGATCCCCAGCGCATCGCCGGACATGGCCCTGAGATCCCCGACGGGGGCCTCATCCAGGCGGTCCAGCTCCAGCAATCGATGATCGGAGAACCGATCGGCGGCGAACTCCCGCAATGCCGCAAGGATCATGTCGAGCGTGTCAGCATCCAGACCCATCGTTCGGCCCCCATTCCCTCCGCAGGCTCCTCGGTCGAGCATCGCCTGCTCGCCGGTCGACGAAAGGGGTTGCTCGGCCCTGTCCCGGCGGGCCGAACGGGAAGGTCGATCCGACTTCACCTGAACGCGCGGCCTCGCGGAGCCGATACTGGCTCGGTGCGAATCATTCGAACGTTCGTGCTCGCCGTGGCCGGGGTGGGGCTGCTGGCGACGCCGGGGGCCGCGTCAGTGGGGGGGCTGCCCGAGCCCGTCCCGTGCGACGGCTGCTGGCACCCGGCGCTCCTGACGTCGTGGCAGTGGCAGCTCCAGGGGACGATCGACGAATCGGTGCGGGCGCACATGTACGACGTGGACATGTTCGAGACCCCCGCCTCGACCGTGACGTCCCTCCACAGCGCGGGGCGCATCGTCCTCTGCTACGTCGACGCCGGGACGTGGGAGAACTTCCGGCCGGATGCGTCGAAGTTCCCCCACTCGGTGAAGGGACGCCCGAACGGCTGGCCCGGCGAGCGGTGGCTCGACATCCGTCGGCTGGACGTCCTCGGTCCGATCCTGCGGGCGCGCGTCGCGTCGTGCGACCGGAAGGGGTTCGACGGGGTGGAGTTCGACAACGTCGACGGCTACGCGAACCACACGGGGTTCCAGCTGACGGCCGCCGACCAGCTGCGGTTCGACGTGTGGCTCGCCAACCTCGCCCACCGCCACAGGCTGTCGGTCGCGATGAAGAACGACCTGGGGCAGGTCGGGAAGCTGCTCCCCTACTTCGACTTCGCGCTCGACGAGCAGTGCTTCCAGTATCAGGAGTGCTTCAAGCTGAAGCCGTTCCTGCAGGCGGGCAAGGCCGTGTTCGAGGTGGAGTACAAGCTCGACCCGCCGCGGTTCTGCCCGAAGGCGAACAACCTGAACTTCAACTCGCTGCGCAAGCGCCTGTCGCTGAAGGCCTGGCGCCACCCCTGCCGCTGAGGGCTACCCGTACACCAGCCGCAGCATCAGGTCGGCGCTCGAGCTGCCCTGGCGGACCTTGAAGGGGCCGCCCGGCGCGAGCGGCGGGGCGAACAGGAAGTCGTTGCCGCCGCCGGAGTTGTGGACGAAGCCGATCTTCCTGGCCCGGACGGCGACATAGTCGCCCTTGGTCACCGGAACGCTCACGGCGAACGTCTGGATGATGTAGTCGTTTCCGTTCGGGCCGCCGCACTCGGTCTCGGGGTTGCCGTCGTTCTGCCGGGGGTCCGAGTTGTAGTCGATGACCGGTCCGTTCCGCGCGACCTTCGCCTGGTGCTGCGCGAACTTCACGCGGGCAAGCTGCAGCCGGAACGAGCCCGAGAAGCAGGAGATGAGCTTGACCTGCTTGATCGTTCCGTTCTTCGGCGCAGTGAAGTGGCTCCCGTTCTCGAACGCGGTCGTCGCTACCCACGTGCAGACGGCGTTGTGGGGGATGCCCGCGTTCCGGTCGCACCTCTCGGGTGGGGTGGGCTGGCTGGAGTGCGTGAGCTTCGCCCCGAACGCGGCGGGCGTGGCGCTCGCGGGGATCGCCTGCCCCCCGACGAGCAGCAACCCGACGATCACCCCGACCATCACCCTGGCACCGCGCATCACAACCTCCTCCACTCCCGGACCCGACGCCGCCGACTCTAGGCCCGGGGTTCCCTGGAGCGCAACCGACCCGCGGGCGTGGGCCGGGGGGTGTCGGTGGGTCCGGATACGATGCAACCCGTGCAGCTCCAGCTCGACCCGTCCTCCGGGCCTCCCGGGACCCGCGGCGCGGGACCCCACCCCGAGGCCATCCTCGAGGGACTGAACGACGCCCAGCGCCGGGCGGCGACGGCCGTGCGGGGCCCGGTCGCCATCCTGGCGGGGGCCGGCAGCGGCAAGACCTCGACCATCACCCGGCGTATCGCGTACCAGGCGGCCACGGGGACGTTCCGGCCGGACCAGATCCTCGCCGTCACGTTCACGGAGAAGGCCGCCCGCGAGCTGAAGTCGCGCCTGGCCGGTCTGGGCGTCCGGGGCGTCGAGGCCCGGACGTTCCACGCCGCGGCGTTGTCGCAGCTCGGGCGGATGTGGGAGCTCCACACCGGCTCGCGGCTGCCGGAGGTGCTCGATCACAAGGCCCGGATCGTGGCGCCCCTCGCCAACGGGCTGCCGCCGCCGCACAAGTTCCTGCCCCGGAGCGACCTCGCCGGCGAGATCGAGTGGGCAAAGAACCGGCGGGTGACCCCCGAGGGGTATCTCGACGCGGTGGGCGGGACGGGACACCAGCCGCCGATCCCGCCCGAGATGATGCAGCGGCTGTACGAGGGCTACGAGCGGCGGAAGACCGCGATGCGCCGCATCGACTTCGAGGATATGCTCGAGATGGCCGTTCGGCTGTTCGAGGACCACGCAGCCGCCGCCGAGGAGGTCCGGCGTCATTTCGCGGCGTTCACTGTGGACGAGTTCCAGGACGTCAACACGCTCCAGGCGGCCCTGCTCGAGACGTGGCTGGGCGGTCGCGACGAGCTGTGCGTGGTCGGCGACGACTACCAGACGATCTACTCGTTCACCGGCGCGTCGCCCGATCACCTGCTGGGGTTCCGGGACCGGTACCCCAACGCGACGATCGTGACGCTCGAGGAGAACTACCGCTCGACGCCCGAGGTCCTGGCCATCGCCAACCGGCTGGTGCCGCTGTTGGGCGGGTTCCCCAAAACGCTCCGCGCGACCCGGCCGGCCGGGCCCGCGCCGACGCTGCGGTGGTTCGCGGACCAGTACGCGGAGGCCACCTTCGTGGTGGCCGAGGTCCGCCGGCTGCACGACGAGGAGGGGGTCCCGTACGAGGAGACGGCCGTTCTGTACCGCATCAACGCGCGCTCCGAGCCGTACGAGGAGGCGTTCGCGGAGGCGCGGGTCCCGTATCAGGTGCGCGACGGTTCGTTCCTGCGGCGTCCCGGGCCGCGGGCGGCCGTCCACCGGTTGCAGCGCGGCGGCGGGGGCGGCGTCGTGGCGGAAGTGGAGCGCGCCACCGACGCGCTCGGGTACCAGGCCGACGGCGGGGAGTTCGACTCCGCCGAGGAGGCCACGCGGCAGGCCGACCTCGGACGCCTCCGCGCACTGGCCGTGGAGTTCGCTTCGGCCAACCCGGACGGCGACGTGGCGGCGTTCCTGGCCGAGCTGTCGCGGCGGTTCGCGACGGAGGAGACGGGCCGCGGAGTGAACCTGTTGACGTACCACCGGTCCAAGGGGCTCGAGTTCGACGCGGTGTTCCTCCCGCGGCTGCTGGACGGCGAGCTGCCCTTCCGGTCGGGGCGGAGCAGGGCGCCGGAGGACGAGGAACGCCGCCTGCTGTACGTCGGGATCACCCGGGCCCGGCGGCACCTGTATCTGTCGTGGCCCCGCGACGGGCGCGCCGGGCGATCGCCGTTCGTCGACGAGATCACCGGGAAGCGGGAGGAGCCGCCACGGGTCCCGAGCGCCAAGCCGGCGCGGCCGGTCGTCGTGCCGGCCGACGGGGCGCTGCTCGACCGGTTGCGGCAGTGGCGGCTGGAGCGCTCGAAGGCGGACGGCGTGCCGGCGTACGTGGTGTTCCACGACGCGACGCTCGCGCAGATCGCCGACCGCAAGCCGCGCTCACGACTCGAGCTGCTCGACGTGCCCGGCATCGGACCGGCCAAGCTCGACCGCTACGGCGACGAGGTGCTCGAGGTGGTGGGGTCGGGGTAGAGCTCGACGGGCTCGTCGGACGGCGGGCGGGCGGCGATCGTGAGCACGAACCCATCCCGCACCGCCCACCAGCACGCCCACCGATCTCCCAACGCGTCCTCGGCCTCGAGGCGCGACCAAGCCCCATCGGCCGGCGTGTCCCCGGTCGGCAGGACGCGCACCGACCGGGAGTCCTCGCGCAGCCCCGTCCGGCGCGCCTTCAGCACGGATTCCTTCGTCGACCACAGGAGGTTGGCGCGCAGGTCGCGTTCCGGGGATGGCGCGCCCGTGACCGCGTCGACCTCGGCCTCGGTCAGATAGTCCGCCAGGAACCCGTCGCTCCTGGGCTCGACCAGCTCGAGGTCGCAGCCCAGCTCGGTCGCGGGCCCGGCGATCGCACAGCAGGACCGGCCAGCCCGGTGCGAGATCGAAATGACGCACGGGGCCCGGGCCGCCCCGGTCCATGCCTCGGGCGCGCCGTCGGGCGCCGCTAGGATGCACACCGGTGCCCTCGCGACGTCGTCACCGAGGAACAACGACACCGCGCGCTTCGCGGTCCACCGCCCGAGCAGCCACTCCTCGCGGCGCTTCGGCACGCGCAGCCCGGCCAGCACCGCGGCCTCCCGCGGATCGAGCCACCCTTCGCCGCCGGGCACGTCCGACGCGGCCGCGAGGAGCACGGCCACGCGGGACATCATGCCTGCTCGCGGGCGACGCCGCGCTCGAGGGCGTCGATGAGGTACGAGCGGATGCGGGACGGTTCGATGATCCGGTGCACGGACCCCACCTTCAGCGCCCGGTGGATGTCGTGGACCGAGTCGAACTCCTCCGCCACGTCGCCCAGCCGCTCGGCGTGGATCACGGCCCGGAGGTCGGCGAGCTGAGCCCGCAGCCGGGCCCGTTCCTCGGGTTCGGCGGCGGCGATGCGCTGCTCCAAGTCCCGGATCGCCGGGTCGCCCGCCACCCGCGAGTCGATCTCCCGGGCGAACACCACGGCGGCCGCCGGCGCCCCGCCGATCACGCTCGCGTACGACCCCTCGACGGCCGCCACCTCGAGCGCCTCGTTCAGCGTCTGGGAGAACACGACGAACGCCCCGCCGTGATAGCGAGAGACCACCAGGAACACGATCGGCCCGCGGAAGTTGGTGACGGCCCGGCCGATCTCCGCGCCGTACTCGAGCTGGACCTTCCGCATCGACTCGGGGGACCCGTCGAACCCGGAGAGGTTGGCCAGGACCACGAGCGGCCGGTTGCCGCTGGCGGCGTTGATGGCCCGCGCGGCCTTCTTGGACGACTGCGGGAACAGCGTTCCCGACGTCCAGGCCTGGGGCCCGTCGGCGTCGCCCGGGACGAGGCGCGGGACCGGCTTGGACTCGATGCCGAGCAGCGCCACCGGGAACCCCCCGATGAACGCGTCCCACACGACGACGGTCTCGGCGTCGCGCATGTTCGCCCACCGCTCGAGGACGCCGTGGTCGGCGTCGACGGCGGCCCGCATGACGCTCCGGATGTCGAACGGCCGCTTGCGGTCGGGGTTGGTCCGCTCGGAGAAGATCTCGCCCACGGTGGCCAGGCCCTCGCCTCGGTGAGGGGAGGGGCCGACGTCACGGTCGAACGGGTCGTCGGTGGCCACTCGGCGCGGGAACCGCTCGCCGGGCATGCGGTACGTGTGCTCGTAGTGGCGGAGCAGGATCCCGCAGGCCTCGGCGACGTCGGCCGCCCAGTACTGCGCCTGTCCGTTCGGGCCCATGACGCGGTCGTAGCCGCCGATCCCGAAGTTGTCGTCCGCCGAGACGCCGCCCGAGTAGTCGAGCGCGTCCTTGCCGGTGAGCACCAGCGCGCCGTTCGCCGTCATCACCAGGATGCCCCGGGTGTGCATCAGCATCGTGGCCTCGGCGTTCCAGTACGGCTGCGCCCCGACGTTGATGCCGCACACGACGACGTTCACCTCGCCGCCGGCCTGGGTGAACTCGATCAGTCGGCGGAGCACCCGTCCGATCCAGTCCATGTTCTCCGTTCCGCTCTCCATGGAGATGCGGGCCCCGCTCGACACGGCGAACCACTCGAGCGGCACGTCCATCTCCTCGGCCAGGTCGAGCGCCGCACAGATCCGGCGGCACTCGGCCTCCGCGAGGGAACCCAGGCCGCGCGACGGGTCGCCGAGGATGGCCACCCGGGTCATCCCCTCGGGGTACGCCCCCGACACGTTGCTGACGACGCCGGCCACGATCGAAGCGGTGTTCGCACCGGGCGGCCGGTCGACCGGCACCAGCCGCGTCTCGGATTCGTCGAGGTCGTGCTCGACGAACGTCCCCGGCGGGAACGGCCCCGAGGGGTGGCCGTCCCCCGGCGCGAGCATTCTCATGAGCTCGTACGGGTAGACGAGCCCCCGCTGGCGCGCCTGGACGACCTTCTGCCAGTACGGCGTGAGCGGCCGGATGGGCCGGTCGGCGGGATCGTCGAACCGCAGCGTCAGGCCCCGACCGACCGGGCTCGAGATGTGCATGATGCGGTCCCGGACCTCGCCGGTCGTGGCGTCTCGGAGGTTGGCCCGGACGAGGACCTTCTCGAGGCCGAGGCCCTCGGCGAGCGGCGCCATCCGACGGATCAGCCCGAACAGCTCGTCGGCGCCCAGGTCGGCGACCGGCCGGACGTTCAGGAGGACGCGGTTCCACTGGATCCTGCGGTTGGCCGGCCGGTGCGACTGGTAGAGCCGGATCGCCGCGAGCGCCCCGGTGAACATCCGCTCGAGGTGGGGCAGGCTGGTGACGCGGCCGGATCCGTCCCGGAGCGGCGTCAGATCGCGGACCTCGGTCAGGCAGACCAGGCGCTCGTCCTTCGGATTCTCCTTGGCGACCGCCCGGAACAGGTACACGGCCTCGGCGCTCGGGAGACGCTCGATGTCGAACTCCGACAGCCGCCACAGGTCGAGTCGCTTGCCCATCATCGGGTGGAGCCCCCGGTACAGCCGGTCCTCGACGAACGGTTCGCCGGCGATCGGCTGCCGGAACGTGAAGTGCTCCTCCCGCGCGGTTCGACGGTCGGCCCGGGGACCGCTCAGCGTGACCACCGCGCGGCGGACCCGGCGCGACGGCATGGCGGCGTCGAGCGCCCCCCGGAGGAGGGGTTCGAGCTGGTCGGCCGGGGGCGGAGACTCGGGACTCAGCAGGAAGCAGTCGGTGAGGACGTCGCCGTCGTCCGGCAGCGCATCGGCCCGCCGGGCCAGGATGCCTGCCACGACCGCGACCTCGGGCAGGGTGCCCACGGTGGCCACCAGCCGGATCGTGACGCCGTCGTGGACGTATGAGGTCGTGATGGCGGGACGACCGTCCTCGTGGTCGATCACGACGTCCGCCAGGTCACGGATCCGGTAGTAGCGGCGGATCAGCGCCTCGAGCAGCGCGCCGTCCGCGGGCTCCCCGGCGGCCAGGGCGCTGGGGATCAGGATGGCCCGGAGCGGGAGCGGGGAGTTCACCAGCGCCTGGATGCGCCTCGGCCGATGGCGGTCGGGGGCCAGGGCCAGGCCGATCAGGGTTCGCTGGACGGCGTCGTACGCCCGGTCGATCGCGCGCTCGACCACCGGTTCGTCGAACCACCGGTACCGGACCTCGAGGGCCAGGTCCGCGATGGCGGGGTGGGTTGCCCGGGACACGGTCGCCACCCGGTCGAGCAGCTCCCGGATCCCGGGGCCGGCGCCCTCCCGGAGCACGCGCGCGTGCTCCAGCCAGCGGTCGAGGATGCCGACCAGGGGCGGACCCTGCAGGGCCGACCGGGCGTTGGCCCTCGCGATCCGGAACAGCGCCTCCTCGAGCTCCGGCGTTCGCTCCAGCGAGTGGACGCCGTGCCGGGAGAGCGACCTCCGGAGGTCGTCGACGAACGTCGGGGGGAGCGATGCCTCCGCGGCGTCGAGGGTCCGGAGGTAGACGGGGAACGGATCGGCCGGCGCCGGAACCAGCTCGGCCTCGGGGCCGGACGGCCGCCGGGCCGCGGCGACCGCGGCGAGGTCGGCGAACGTCCCCAGAACGTCCACCTCGGCTGCCAGCACGTCCGGCCGTTCGGGCGGCGACCCGGCGAGCGAGCGGTTCCACGCGGCGGCCAAGTCGCCCGCCGCACCGGCCTCGACGTCGAACCCCAGCATGAGCCGACGGAGCCGGGCGGCGGCCTGGCGGAACCCCTCCTCGGGTGAGGTGGCCGGTGCGGCGGCGACGTCGTCGAACCGGGCCGCGGGGACGTCGAGCGGTTCTGCCCGGTCGTCGTCGACGCGAATCAGGGGCTCCCCCGCACCGACCTGGACGTTCCGGCTGACGACGTACCGCACGACTCCGGAGGCGGGCGCCGTCAGGGTCATCTCCATCTTCATGGCCTCGAGGACGACCAGAGGGTCGCCGGCCGCCACCTCGTCGCCGGGCGCGACGAGCGTCTGCACGACGACCGCGGGACCCGGCGCGACGGTCACCGAGCCCGCCGCGTCCGTGACGCGGTGCAGCGCCCCGTCGACCTCGACCACGTGAACGGCGTCGCGATGAACCTGGACGACCTCGTGCGCCCCGCCCGGGAGCGTGAGGCGCCGTTCGAAGGGGCCGTGCGACACGACCCGCACGGGGATGGACCGGCCCGCGACCCGGACGACGTACTCGACGGGCCCCACGTGCAGCACGTGCAGGGTGTCGTCGCGGGTGCCGTGGCGGAGCTCGATGGGCTCGGACGCCTCGTCGCCGACCTCCGCCCTCCCCCGGGCGGCCGAGGCGACGAATCGCTGGCGGCGTCGGCGTTCGCGGTCGCCGTGGACGGCGATGGCCGCATCGATCAGCGCGACCCCCGCCCCGACGGCGGGGTCGGTCCGGTCGATGTCGGCCCCGTCTTCACCGGCGTCCGACAGCAGCGACAGCAGCGTGCAACGGTCGGTCGGCGCGCCCGAGGTCACGATCGCCGACCCTGCCAGGGCCCGCCGGAGCAGTGCACGAGCGCCGGCTGGCTCGTTCGCCGACGCGGTGAGCAGGGCCAGGGTCGCGCCCTCCCCGTCCGTTGGAGCCAGCCGGTCCCCCACGGCCGTCGCCGGGTCGAGGCGGATGCCGGGCCCCGCGGCGAGGCGCAGGGAGCGCACCTCCCCGGTCCCGGGCAGGAACCCGGCCAGGGGATCCTCCGCACGAAGCACGCCGGTTGCGGCGGCCGTGCCCGATCCGGGTCGCCGATCGGGCTCGGCGCCGCCGAGATGGGCGGCGACCCGCTCGGCGACCAGGTCGAACCCCCCCGCGACCTCGGCCGCGGCGAACCACGGCGGGATGGCCGGGACGGCGTCCAGCAGCGCCGGTCCGTCCGGTTCGATCGCCAGCCGGAGGGTGACGGCTCCGGCGGCCGCCTCCGGACCGAACCGCTCGGCCAGCGCCTCCCGCAGCCTCGTGGCGGCTGCCCTGACGTCGGCGTCCCGTTCGGCGCCGAGCCCCGCCGGCGATTCAGCGAGCACGACCTCCCGGCCCTCACGCAGCGTGACCGCGACCACTCCGAGGACCCGCACCGTCCCGCCGGCCGTGGCGATCGTCGCCGCCTCGACGACCGTCGCCGGGCGCTCGGCGGCGACGTGCAGACCCGCCATCCGTGCGCACGATTCCGTGTCGAGCAGCGCGTGGAGGGCGTGCGGGCCGGGGCCGAGTCCGCGGATCCCGTGGGCGGAGCACAGCTCCGCAACCGCGAGGGCGTGATCCCACCCCGACCAGCCCGTCCACATCGCGTCCGGGGGGTCGGATGCGATGGCCCGACCCAGAGCGGCGACCCCCTCGGTCGACCATTCGTCCACTCCCACCGAGACGGTCTCGGGGAGGCGCCGTTCCGCCATGCCGGGCGGCGGGCCCGTTCCCCGGATCAGGACCGCACGGTGACCGGCCGCGGCCAGCGCGTCGACGACGCGGACCGCGAGGGGGTCACGTTCCAGAACCGCGACCCGGAGCCAGTCCTCCTCCTTCGAGCTCACGGCCCCATCCCACCACGTTCGGCGGCCTCAATCGAGTCCGGAACGCAGCGCGGCGACGGCCTCGGCCTCGATGGCGCCGGGAAGCTCCACCGTTCGGTACCCCTCCAGGCCGACCAGCACGGCGCCCGTCGAGTCGACCACCACAGCGTCGTACGAGTCGGCTCCGCCGTCGTGGCGGACCACCGCCCGGATCGGAGACACCGGGTCCGGGCCTTCCGCGGGGAACCGGACGCGTCCGATGGAGGCGGGGAGGCCGAACCGGTCCAGCCGGCAGATCTCCCAGATCCCGGCCGTCTGGAAGCACAGCTCGACCAGTCGCGGCGCCGCGACGAGGGGCGCGTCCGCGGGGTCGCGGTCGGCCGGCAGGCCCTGGCGGAACAGTCCCACCGCCGCCTCGGCCGGCCAGGCCCGGTCGAGCACCTGGTAGGCGGGGCCGTGGAAGTACACCCGGTAGATGGCCTCCCGGTCGGCGCCGCCGTCGGCGGTCTCGGGGACGTCGCTCCGCTCTTCGGGCGCCGGCCCGGCCGCGAGCACCACCCGGCCGGTGAAGTGGACGGTCGCCTGCGGCTCGTCGCGGCCCGGCAGCTGCCGGAGCCCGATCAGCCGGCAGTCGGCCACCACGTCGGCGCCTCGGGGGTGGAACGTCGCCTCGACCGTCACCGTGCGCGGTTCGTCCCGGTAGCACTTCACCGGGGCCAGGAACTCGACATCCTCGACGGAGGCGACGTGCCAGCCGGGAAGCGCCCGGGACGCGACCTCGGCGAACGTCTCGATCCCCATGACCCCCGGCAGGACCGGCGTGCCGTCGATGCGGTGGTGGTCGAGGAACGGCTGCGTCTTGGGGTCGAGCACGACGTCGGCCCGCAGGCCCTCGTGGACGCCCATCGAGCGGACGGTTCCGGCCACCGGGCCGTCGGCCTTCTCGAACGCGGACGGATCGATCCCGCCGAGCTCGGCCCACTCCTCGAACATCATCCCCAGCCGGCCCCCAACGACGAGCTCGCCGCGGAACGGGCTCGAGACGAGCTCCCGCCGGATCAGCGGAACTCCCACCTCGGGAGCGAGCATGTCGATGCCGGCCGCCTCCATCATCTTCGGGATCGAACCCCGAGTGGCCATCCCGATCCCGGCCCACGCGGTCCAGTCGATCGCGATGCCCCGGGTCTCCGGGCGGGTGCGGCGGAGGTTCGAGACCGCGGCGCCCAGCAGGCCGTTCGCCGCGCTGTAGTCGGTCTGTCCGACGTTGCCGAACCGGCCGGCCACCGAGCAGAAGGCAACGGCGGCGCCGATCGGAACGCCGTCGAGGGCGTGGAGCAGGTTGCACCAGCCGTTCGACTTGACGTCGAACACGAGGTCGAACTCCCGCTGTTCCTTGTCCGGGAGGAACCGGCTGATCTCGAGGCCGGCGGCGTGCAGGAGGACGTCGACGCGACCGTGGGCGGCGCGGATCTTCGCGACGGCGTCCCCCACCATGGCCGGATCGGTCAGGTCGACCCGGTGGTAGGTGGCGGTGCCGCCGGCCCTGCGGACCGCGCGCATGGCTGCGAGGGCCGCCGATCCGCGCTCGAGCGCGCCCAGCGCGCGTTCGATCTGGACGGGCGTGATCCGCTCGCCGGACGCCTTGGCGCGTTCCATCAGGAGGCGCTTGGCCACCTCGCGGCCCTCGCCGAACGCCACGAGGTCGGGGTCGGCGGGGTCGGGTTCCGGCGCCAGGTCGAGCAGGTGGAAGGATGCACCGGTCGCCCGGGCGAGGTCGGAGACGATCTCCGAGACGATGCTCCCGGCGGCGCCGGTCACGACGAACACCGACCCGGGTCCCAGCGCGAGCCCGCCGTTGACGTCCGTGTCGACGATGGGCCGTTCCTCCAGGCCGACCGCCCACCGGAGCCCGTCGCGGTGTCCGACCTCGACGGAGCCCGGGTCCCGCAGGGTCTCGTCGAGGAGGGCCTCCGCGACCTGCGCGGCGGTGGCGTCGCCCTCGACGTCGACCACCTTGACGGTCGCGTGTTCCCGCTCCCGGCGGAGGGCCTTGGTGAAGCCCACCACGGCGCCATCCAGCGCCGAGAGCGCCCCGTCGTCGTCCATCCCCAGGAACCCACCCATCCGGGTTCCGGCGACGAGGAACGTGCCCACGCCGGCGAACAGCTCGTACAGGGACCGGGCGGAGGTCGCGAGGAGCTTCACGCGAGCCCGCAGCGCCTCACGCCAGGCCTCGGGGTCGAACGCCTCGGCCCCCTCGTCCCGATCGAGTGCCGGCAGCCAGTAGAGCCCGGTGGCCGGACCGGCCTCGAGCCACCGTCCGAGGGCCGCCTCCAGCTCGCCGGCCGCGGGGTGTTCGTCGATGGTGAACACGTCCGCGCCGCGCTGCTCGAGCAGCCGGGCAAGGTCCTTGGCCACGCCGCCGCGGTCCGCCATCACGGCGATCCGGGACCCGGGGCCGATGTCGACGCCGGTCGGGACGCAGCGGTCGAGCGCCGGACGGAGCACGGGGACCGCCACCCGTCGCGGCACACCGTCGGCGGCCTCGATGCCGTCGAACAGATGGGTCGAGACGGTCGCCGGGGCCGCCGTGCCGGACTCCACGTCCGCCTGCGCCATGGCGGATGGGTCGAGGGTGGCTCCGGTGTTCGACGGCGCGCGGTCCATCACGAACTGCACGACGTGGTTGAGCGTCGGGAAGTCGCGGAGCTTGAGCGACTCGTCGCGGGCGATGTCGTAGCTGGACCGGATGGCCGCGAAGATCTCGGCCTGCTTGACCGTGTCCACGCCGAGGTCCGCCTCGAGGTCGAGCTCGGGGTCGAGCATGTCGGTGGGGTAGCCGGTGGTCTCCGCCACCAGGTCCATGACCGCCCGGCGAACCTCGTCCTCGTCGAGCGACGCCGTGGTCGGCGCACCGCTCGGTTCGGGAGTCTCGACCGGCGGGGCGGCGGCGGGTTCGACGAGCACCGGCTCCGCCTCCTGCTCCGACACCGACCCGGGCGCGCGGTCCATCACGAACTGCACGACGTGGTTGAGCGTCGGGAAGTCGCGGAGCTTGAGCGACTCGTCGCGGGCGATGTCGTAGCTGGACCGGATGGCCGCGAAGATCTCGGCCTGCTTGACCGTGTCCACGCCGAGGTCCGCCTCGAGGTCGAGCTCGGGGTCGAGCATGTCGGTGGGGTAGCCGGTGGTCTCCGCCACCAGGTCCATGACCGCCCGGCGAACCTCGTCCTCGTCGAGCGACGCCGTGGTCGGCGCACCGCTCGGTTCGGGAGTCTCGACCGGCGGGGCGGCGGCGGGTTCGACGAGCACCGGCTCCGCCTCCTGCTCCGACACCGACCCGGGCGCGCGGTCCATCACGAACTGCACGACGTGGTTGAGCGTCGGGAAGTCGCGGAGCTTGAGCGACTCGTCGCGGGCGATGTCGTAGCTGGACCGGATGGCCGCGAAGATCTCGGCCTGCTTGACCGTGTCCACGCCGAGGTCCGCCTCGAGGTCGAGCTCGGGGTCGAGCATGTCGGTGGGGTAGCCGGTGGTCTCCGCCACCAGGTCCATGACCGCCCGGCGAACCTCGTCCTCGTCGAGCGACGCCGTGGTCGGCGCACCGCTCGGTTCGGGAGTCTCGACCGGCGGGGCGGCGGCGGGTTCGACGAGCACCGGCTCCGCCTCCTGCTCCGACACCGACCCGGGCGCGCGGTCCATCACGAACTGCACGACGTGGTTGAGCGTCGGGAAGTCGCGGAGCTTGAGCGACTCGTCGCGGGCGATGTCGTAGCTGGACCGGATGGCCGCGAAGATCTCGGCCTGCTTGACCGTGTCCACGCCGAGGTCCGCCTCGAGGTCGAGCTCGGGGTCGAGCATGTCGGTGGGGTAGCCGGTGGTCTCCGCCACCAGGTCCATGACCGCCCGGCGAACCTCGTCCTCGTCGAGCGACGCCGTGGTCGGCGCACCGCTCGGTTCGGGAGTCTCGACCGGCGGGGCGGCGGCGGGTTCGACGAGCACCGGCTCCGCCTCCTGCTCCGACACCGACCCGGGCGCGCGGTCCATCACGAACTGCACGACGTGGTTGAGCGTCGGGAAGTCGCGGAGCTTGAGCGACTCGTCGCGGGCGATGTCGTAGCTGGACCGGATGGCCGCGAAGATCTCGGCCTGCTTGACCGTGTCCACGCCGAGGTCCGCCTCGAGGTCGAGCTCGGGGTCGAGCATGTCGGTGGGGTAGCCGGTGGTCTCCGCCACCAGGTCCATGACCGCCCGGCGAACCTCGTCCTCGTCGAGCGACGCCGTGGTCGGCGCACCGCTCGGTTCGGGAGTCTCGACCGGCAGGGCGGCGGCGGGTTCGACGAGCACCGGCTCCGCCTCCTGCTCCGACACCGACCCGGGCGCGCGGTCCATCACGAACTGCACGACGTGGTTGAGCGTCGGGAAGTCGCGGAGCTTGAGCGACTCGTCGCGGGCGATGTCGTAGCTGGACCGGATGGCCGCGAAGATCTCGGCCTGCTTGACCGTGTCCACGCCGAGGTCCGCCTCGAGGTCGAGCTCGGGGTCGAGCATGTCGGTGGGGTAGCCGGTGGTCTCCGCCACCAGGTCCATGACCGCCCGGCGAACCTCGTCCTCGTCGAGCGACGCCGTGGTCGGCGCACCGCTCGGTTCGGGAGTCTCGACCGGCAGGGCGGCGGCGGGTTCGACGAGCACCGGCTCCGCCTCCTGCTCCGACACCGACCCGGGCGCGCGGTCCATCACGAACTGCACGACGTGGTTGAGCGTCGGGAAGTCGCGGAGCTTGAGCGACTCGTCGCGGGCGATGTCGTAGCTGGACCGGATGGCCGCGAAGATCTCGGCCTGCTTGACCGTGTCCACGCCGAGGTCCGCCTCGAGGTCGAGCTCGGGGTCGAGCATGTCGGTGGGGTAGCCGGTGGTCTCCGCCACCAGGTCCATGACCGCCCGGCGAACCTCGTCCTCGTCGAGCGACGCCGTGGTCGGCGCGGCCGGGGACGCCGGCTCGGCCGGCACGGGTTCGGCCGGAATCGACGCCAGGGGTGCGGCCGGCTCCACCGGGGTCGGCGAGGGCTCGACGACCATCGGTTCGATCGCCGTTGCGGCGAACTCGGTGGCCGGCGGCTCGGGCACGACCGCCGGTGCCGCCTCGACCACGGCAGGCTCGAGCGCGACCACCGGTGCGGCTTCCACGACCGCCATCGGTACCGCCGCGGCCGGCCGACCGTGCCACGCAGCCTCGAGCTCGTCGGTGACACGCAGCCGGTGCTGCACGACCTCGAGCTCCGGCGACTCGCTCCCTGCCACCCGCGTCAGCCAGGCGTTCCAAGTGTCGGCGTCGGCAATCCTGCCGGCGAACCCGAACTCCGACGGGCGGGTCCGTGACCCGTCCGGCGTTGGCACCCACCGCAGGAGCGACATCGCGACCTGCGACCCGAATCCGGCGGCCAGTCGCAGCGCGTACCGCACCGGGTAGGCGCCGCCCTTCGACAGGTTGAGCGTTCCGAGGTCCGGGTCGATCTCTCGGTAGTTCGGGACCGGGGGAACGATCCCCGACTCCAGGATCCTCACCGCGACGACGTCCTCGATGCCGACCCCCATCGGGTGCCCGGTGAACCCCTTGGTGTTCGCGACCACGACCCGGTCGGCCAGCGGTCCGAACACCGACCGCAGCGCCTCCACCTCGGCCGCGGCGCTCCCGCCGCGGGCCGGCGTGTAGGTCTCGTGCGACACGAACACCATCTCCGGCGCGATCTCCTCGCGGCTGATCCCCCATCGCCGTTCGGCCTCGGAGACGAGGGCCTCCATCACACCGGAGATGTGCTGGACGTCCAGCCGGGTCCCGTGGAAGGCGCTGTTGCCGTGCACGGCCGCCAGTACCTCGCAGATCGGACGGACGCCCCGTTCCTCGGCGGCGTCGGCGGACTCGACGACCAGTGCGGCCGCGCCCATCCCGACGATCATCCCGTGGCGGCGGCGGTCGAACGGGGTGGCGGCATCCGCGACCACCGAGTCGGTCGCCGCGGCCCCCGTGGCGAGGAACCCGGCGCCGATCCACTCCATCATCGTGTCCGAGGTCGCGTCGTCGGCCGCCACGATGACCACGCGGCGGCAGCGGCCCTCGGAGATCCAGTCCTCGGCCACCGCGATCGCCTGGGTCGTGCTGGCGCAGGCGGAGTTCACCTGGGTGTTCGGCCCACGCGCGCCGACGACTTCGGCGAACTGCGAGTGCCCCATCGACAGCGCCCGGAACAGGAAGCGCCGGTCGAGCCCGTACGGCTCGGCGGCGAGCTCCTCCTCGAGGGCGGCGATCCGCCGGTCGATCTCGGCCGCCACGACGGCGTCGTCCTCGGGAACCCGCGCGCGCACGGCGCGGAGGTCGGCCAGCCGCTCCCGCCGGGCCCGGTCGCGGTGGAACCCGTTGAGCTCCTCGCCGAAGGCGTCCAGGCCGGGGAACGCCGACGCGAACACCACTCCGGTGGAGTCGGCCAGCTCGGCCGGCAGACCCCACCGCTCGGGCAGCCTGGTGCCCTTCGACGTCGTCTTCGTGTGGAGCACCAGCGGGATCCCCGCGTCGCGCAGCGCGTCGATCCCGGCGGCGATCGCCAGCCTGGTCGAGCGGTCCAGCGCCGGGACCCGCTCGGCCGCAACGCCGAACTCCTTCTCGAGGTCGAAGGCCCCCGCGCGCCCGGCGAGCTTGATCACCTCGGACTCGTCGTCGATCGTCTCGAACGAGGGGTCGCCGTTCTCCCGCTTCACCAGCCGGGTGATGTGCTTGTCGACCATGGCCTGGCGGATGCGGCTCGGAATCTGGCCGATGAGCTCCTCGCCGTTCAGGATCCGGCCGATGTTCGCCTCGTCGAAGACGTGCTCGGTCCCGGGGAGGCCGATCCCGGCGCCGGTGATGACGACGGGCCGTCGGGGCGGCGGTTCCTGTGCCGGCGTCGCTGCCGGGGCGCGCTCGGCGAGGACCGACCCCACGATCTCGGGATGCGCGGCGAGCAGAGCCGCCACGGCCCGGCCCAGACCCTCGAACCCGTCACCGCTCAGCGCGACTGCCGTCGGTTCCGTCTGCATGGGGACCACCTCCGTCGGTGAGCTCCGGCCTCCCAGCCCCGCCGCGTACAGACCGCACAGCGCCTGGTTGAACGACACGACGTCGCCGACCTTGGGGTGGTTGGTGAACAACGACACGACGCCGTCGTCGCCTCCCAGCACGTCGTCGACGAACCCTTGCAGGGCCTTCTTCGGCCCGACCTCCACGAACACCCGGGCTCCGGCCTCGTACAGCGTGTGGAGCCCCTTGACGAACTGCACCGGCGAGGCCACCTGCGCGGCAAGGATGTCGAGCATCCGCTCGATCACGTCGCCGGTCGTCGGGTAGAACTCGCCGTTCACGTTGGCGACGATCGGCAGGCGCGGCGCTCGCAGGTCGAGCCGCTGGAGCGACCGGCGGAGCGGTTCGCTCGCGGGCGCCACGATCGAGGTGTGGAACGCGTGACTCACCGGCAGCGGGATCGCCTGCATCCCGGCCTCGGTGACCGCGGCCACGGCCCGGTCGACCGCGTCGCTCGCCCCGCCGATGACCGCCTGCGACGTGCTGTTGACGTTCGCGATCACGACGTTGCCGTCGATGCCGGCCAGGATGCGCTCGACCTCGACGAGCGGCCCGAGCACCGCGGCCATCTTCCCGTTGTCCTCGATGCTGAGGCTCGTCATCTCGCGCCCGCGAGCGCTCACGGCCTCGAGCGCGCCGGGGAACGACAGCCCGCCGGCCGCGATCAGCGCGCCGTACTCGCCGAGCGAGTGGCCCATCACCATGTCCGGCTCGAGGCCGTATGCAGCCAGCAGCTTCGTGATCGCGGCGTCGACGGCGAGCACCGCCGGCTGCGTGATCTCGGTCTGCATCAGCGACACCTCGGCCTGGGCGAGCGCCGCCTTGTCCTCCGGGTCGACGAACAGGAACGACGTCAGCGAACGGCCGAGCAGCGGGGTCATGATCTCGTCCGCCTCGGCGAACGTGTCGGCCACGATCGGCTCGATCTCGGCCAGCCGGCGGGCCATGTTCGCGTACTGCGAGCCCTGCCCCGGGTACAGGAACGCCACCTTGGGCGCCGGGCCGGATCCGCGGAAGATCCCGCGACCCTTCAGGGCCTTCCAGGTCGCCGGCGCGTCGCTCTCGAGCGCCGACAGCGCGAGCTTGGCCTTCGCAGCGAGCTCCTCGGCGTCGGCGTAGTCGATCGCGACCCGCTCGGGCGCGGCGATGTCCTCCCGACGAGGAGTGGCGGCGGACGGGAGGCGCCCCCCGGTCGCCTCCCGCTCGATCTCCGACAGACGCTCGGAGATCTCCCCCGTGGTCGCCCCTCCCACGACGAGTGCCCCGCGAAGCGGCGAACGCTCCGCGACGGCTCCAAGCGATCCCCCGGTGTCGGCGGCCGAAGGCGTGACAGCAGCGTCGGCCGCAGGGGTGACCGGGGGCTCGGTCGCGGCTGGAGTGCGGTCCGCCGCGGAGTCGGCCGTCGCGGCGCCCGAGCGGACGCCACGCGACGCGCCGGGCACGTACTCCTCCAGCACCGCGTGCCAGTTCGTCCCGCCGAAGCCGAACGCGCTGACGCCGGCCCGCCGGGGGCCGCCGGCCGGGCGCTCCCACTCGCGGAGCTCGGTGTTCACCCGGAACGGCGAGTGCGCGAAGTCGATGGCCGGGTTCGGGGCGTGGAAGTTGATCGACGGCGGCAGCACGCCGTCGCGCAGGGCGAGCACCGTCTTCAGCAAGCCGGCGCCGCCCGCGGCCGCCTTGAGGTGGCCGATGTTCGACTTCACCGAGCCGAGCGCGATCGACCCGGTCGCGATCGACGTCCCCCCGAACCCCTCGGTCAGGCTCTCCACCTCGACCACGTCGCCGACCCGGGTCGACGTCCCGTGGCCTTCGACGAGCTGCGCCGTGGCCGGGTCGAGGCCGGCGTTCCGCCAGGCCCGCTCGACGGCCAGGCGCTGGCCGATCGGGTTCGGCGCGGTGATCCCCTTGCCCCTGCCGTCGCTCGCGCCGGCGATCCCGCGGATCACGGCATGGATACGGTCACCATCGCGTTCGGCGTCGCCGAGGCGCTTCAGCAGGAACAGCGCCGCGCCCTCGCCCATGACGAACCCGTCCGCGCCCTCCGCGTACGGCCGGCTCCCGCTGGCCGAGACCGCGCCGATCTTGCTGAACTTCACGAACGCGGTGGCGCCCATGTTCCGGTCGACCCCGCCGGTGATCGCCGCGTCGAAGTGGTTCGTGAGCAGCCCCCGGACGGCGGAGTCCACCGCCGCGATGGCGGACCCGCAGGCGGCGTCGGCGATGAGGCTCGGCCCCCGGAAGTCGAAGACGTTGGCAACCCGGCCCGCGACGATGTTGGCGAGCTCGCCGGGCATGGTGTCCTCGGTGATCCGCGGCAGGCGCACGCCGATCTCGTGGTGCATCTCTTCCAGGAGGGCACGCCGGATGTCCTCCGGGAGCCCGCTGAACGTCGGCGCCTTCGCCAGGGCCTCCGCGTATTCGGGGAAGTAGATGCGCAGTGACGTCATGTAGTGGAGCTCGCCCGACAGCGCGTTGCCGAGGATGACGGCGGTCCGCTCGCGGTCGACCGGCGTGCCGCCGTTCGACGCGTGGTCCTCCAGGACCGCCCGGGTGCAGGCGAGGGCCCACTTCTGGGCGTCGTCCATCGCCTCGCCGACCCTCGGGGGAATCGGCATGCGCCAGGCCATCGGGTCCCATGTCCATTCCCGGACCCAGCCGCCGATCTTCGTGTAGGTCTTGTCCGGCGCCGCCGGGTCCGGGTCGTAGTACAGCTCCGGATCCCACCGCGCCGGCGGGACGTCGCTGATGCTCGAACGTCCCGTGCGCACGTTCTCCCAGAACGTCGCGGCGTCCGGCGCGTCGGGCAGGATCGCCCCGACACCCACTACCGCGACCGCCGCCTGCTCTTCGCCGAACCGCATCGCTCCCGCCTCCTACCGGTACAGGGCGTCCCGCACCGCGTCCATGTCCTCGATGAGCCCCGTCTGGGACTTGTCGATCTCGCTCGTGCGAACCGCGGCCGACAGCGCGTCCGCGTCTCCCTCGGGGTCGGCCCCGGTCACCAGCCGGTGGCCTTCGTGCGCGACCCGGAAGGCCGCCTCGCGCGCGTAGACGCGGGCCACGGCCGCGAGCTCGGCGGCGTCGAACCGCCGGTCGGCCTTGTCGATCAGGGTGCCGTCCGCCGCGGCTGCCGCCCGCCTGCACAGCGCCCCGGCGCACTCCGCCACGGCCACCAGCTCGCCGACGCGCAGCAGCACGTGCTGGTTCCTGGTGAGCCGGGCGACGCGGGCGCGCTCCATGACCTCGGCGAGCGCGTGGAACGCCAGCGCGGCAACCCCGGCGCCGACGGTGGGGTGAGTCTCCTGGAGCGCCTCAGCGTCGGCCGCGAGGCCGTGGTAATGCTGCCCGCGTGTCTTGAGGTGCTGCTGCCAGCGGTCGCGGGCGATGGTCATCTCCATGATCTCCGAGGTGCCCTCGTAGATCGTGGTGATCCGGACGTCCCGCCGGATCTTCTCGACCATGTACTCCTTGGTGTAGCCGTAGCCGCCGAGCGCCTGGATCGACGCCTCGGCCGCCCCCAGACCGGCCTCGGTGGCCACGTACTTGGCGATGGCGCCCTCGGTGTTGAGCGAGCCCTCGGTGCCGGCGTCGATCCGGACCGCCGACTCCTCGACGTAGGCGCGCCCGGCCTCCAGCCGGCAGGCGTGCGGCACGATCAGCTTGTGGGTGTAACCCTGCTTCTCCGAGAGGGGACCCCCGGCCTGGATCCGGTCCACGGAGTACGGGATGGCCCGGTCGAGCGCGGCCCACCCGGCGCCCAGCCCGAACGCCGCGACCATGAGCCGCGTGTAGCCGAACACCGCCTGGGCCTGCATGAGGCCCTGGCCCTCCTCGCCGCCGACGACGCGGTCGAGGTCGACCTCGACGTCGTCGAGGAACAGCGCGGCGGTGTTGCTGGCGCGGATCCCGTGCTTGTCCTCGGGCTTCCCCGAGGTGAACCCGCCGGCCCCGCGGTCGACGATGAACCACGTCGGGCCGCCGGGCGCGTTCGCCAGGATGGTGTAGGCGTCGGCGATGGCCCCGTTCGAGATCCACTGCTTCTGGCCGCTGATCCGGTAGCCGACCGTGACGCCGTTCTCGACGATCGGCTTGGCGATCGTCTTCAGGGCGCCGAGGTCGCTCCCGGCCGCCGGTTCGGTCGCGCCGTACGCGAACAGCAGCCCCTCGTCGGCGATCCGGCCGAGCCATTCCTTCTTCTGCTCGGGCGTCGCGCCGACGGTGATCGGGTCACTCCCCAGGAACGTCGCGAACAGCGACGTCGCGACCCCGAGGTCTACCCGCGCGAGCATCTCGCACACCCGGTACACGTCGAACGAGTTGCCGCCCATGCCCCCGTACTCCTCGGGGACGAACAGCAGCGAGATCCCGAGCTCCGCGCCGCTCATGGCCCGGACGACGTCCTCCGGGCATTCGTCGCGCTCGTCGAGGTCCAGCAGGACCTGGTCGGGCAGCTTGGCGGCCGTGAATTCACGGATCGCCTCAAGCGTCATCGACAACGTCTGTCCGTCCAGGCCGCTCATCACCAGGCTCCTCCCACCGCAGGTCAATGCGAGCATTGCGGTCCGTGCGTGTCGATCAACGGGCAGGGGGGCCCCGGATGGCCGGGACCATCGACCCCTCGGCCGTCGCCGGGTCGACGGCGCATGGCGCCGAAGGACGGACCGAATCACCCCGGTGGTCGCCCCCGGCCGGGGCCGTGACCCGGCCCGCAGGGGACCGGTGACCGGCTTCCCGGCTGCGGTCAGCCCGCCGGGCCGACGACTGCCTGGGTGGGCCGGACCAGGAAGATCCACACGTCCCAGGCGACGTGGCTGACCACCAGCGCGCCCATGGGCATGCCGGCGGCGGCGAGGGCGCTCCAGTACGCGCCGGCCGTGGAGGCGGCCCCGACCAGCGTGGCGTTGCCCGTGACGACGTGCGCACCGCCGTACCCGCCGGCCGCCATCACCGCCCCCCGCCACCGCCCGAGCCGCCGCTGCAGCCCGCGCTGGACGAGCCCCCGCCAGAACAGCTCCTCGGCCGGCCCGATCACGAACGCCAGCCGGGCCGCGATCTCCCCGCGGGGCCGCAGGCCGCGCAGCGCGTAGATCTCGTCGATCTCGGCGTCGCCTCTCGGCATGACCCGGCGGGCCGCCCGGTCGCCGACCCGGAACACGCCGTACAGCCCGGCGGCCGACGCCAGGCCCAGCACCACGTCGCGGGCCCGGATGCGGGTTCGGCGGAGGTCGGCGTCGCCGGCGAGCGCCAGGGTCCCGAGCGCCGCGCCGGTCGCGGTCATGCGCTGCCAGAACCGGTCCCGGGGGCCCCGGAAGGTCGCCGCGAACGCGCCGTAGGCCCCGGCCAGGCCGAGCGCCAGCACCAAGTCCGACCGGCGTCGCCGCAACGCGCCCGCGGACGGCGCATGGACGGCGGGCGGCGCATCGCGCGCGGACGGCGCGTCGACGGCGGCGTCCGCCCCGGCGGTCACGCCGGACGTGGTCACTTCGCCGCCGCGATCACGATCCCGGCCGCCAGCAGAAACCCGAAGGCCGCGTGGAGCTGCGCCGTCTCGAGGTCCAGCATGGCGATGGCTCGCTGCTGCCCCATCGCGCCGAGCTCCGACGCCTGGATCACCCGCACCAGGAGCGGCATGGAGAGCAGCGCCAGCAGCGCCTGCACCGGGAGCGCCTCGAACAGCACGGCCGCGCCCAGCGCCAGGTACGCCCCCACGACGAGCGCCAGGTACACCCAGTGCGCGAACCGCCGCCCGATGCGGATCGACAGCGTGACCCCTCCGGCCCTGGCGTCCTCGGAGATGTCGCGCCACTCGTTCCCGTGCAGGATCGCCGTGACGAGCAGCCCGACGGGGATGCTCACCGCCACGGTCGCCCACTCGAACCCCCCGGTGATCACGTAGTACGACCCGATCACGGAGAGCGGCCCGAACAGCAGGAACACGAGCGGCAGCCCCAGCGCGCGGAACTTGTACTCGAGCGGCGGCGCGGAGTACCCCCACCCCCCGAGCAGGCCGGCGAGCCCGAGCACCACCACCGGCCAGCCCCGTTCGACGATCAGCCACACGCCGATGGCCGTGGCGGCGGCGAACGCCAGCGCCACGATCGTGAACGCCTCGCGTTCGGTGATGCGCCCCTTCAGCAGGGCGTGGCTCGCGCGGGGCGACGTGATCTTGTCGGCCCCCTTGCGGACGTCGTAGATCTCGTTCGCGACGTTCGTCCCGATGTGCAGCAACACGAGCCCGAACAACGCGCCGAGGAACAGCGGCCACGAGAACGCGCCGTACAGCGCCGCGAGCGCCCCGGCCGCGACCGGGGGCACCGACGAAGCCGTGAAGCTGAACGGCCGCACGATCTCGAGCCACGCGCCGGCGTGACGCCGGACGCGGGTGGTGAGCGGGAGCCGGTCCCCGTCCAGAAGGTGGACACCTCCCGGGAGGGGCTCGGCCGCATCCCTCGCCTCGGCGCCATCCCCGGCGCCACTCCCGGCCCCGGCGCCACCCCCGGCCCCGGCCGCCCCACCCCCGGCACCGGCACCGGCACCGGCACCGGCGACCCTAGCGTTGCCGTACAGCTCGGCCGCGCGGAACAGCGCCTCGACCTGGTCGTCCTCCTGGACCACGGGCTGCAGCACCGGGATGTCCATCCCGGCCGCGTGGTACTCGAGTGCCCGGGCGGCGACCTCCTCCTCCGTCCCGCACAGCACGAAAGCGTCCATCATCTCGTCGGGGATGAGCTCGGCGGCCTCGTGGTAGTCCTCGTTGCGCCACAGGCCGTGGATGCGATCGCGCAGCTCGAGGTCCAGCCCGGCGCGCCGCAGCGCGACGTCGGTCTGGATGGCCATCATGTAGATGATGAACGGCTCGCGCTTCGCCCGGTTCAGGGCGGCGCGCCGGCTGGTATCGACCAGCGAGAACAGGTAGCCGGCGATCTGCACGGCGTCCGCGGGCCGCCCGGCCTCGATGCTCGCCCTGCGGATCTTCGGCACCATTCCCTGGAACGACTTCAGCGACTCGAGCGGCCGGGCCAGGTACCCGTCGCCCTTCTCTCCCGCCAGCTCCAGCATGGGCGTGCGGTACCCGGCGACGAAGATCGGCACGTTGTGGAGCGGGGCGAACATCGGCTCGACCGGCGGCACGCCCGGGGAGCCGGGGGGAACGCGTTCCCCCTTCCACATGTCGCGCAGGAGGTCGATCGTGGCGCCGACCCGGTCGCGACCCTCCTGCGGCGAATACGGGATCCCCATCTGGGCGAGACGGAGCGGGAGCGCCGACCCCAGTCCGAGAACGATCCGTCCGGGCGCCATCTCGTCGAGCGCGGACACCGTCATCGCGAGGAGGACCGCGTGGCGGGTGAACGGGTTCACGGCGCCGAGCGCCACCTTGATCCCGTCGACGTTCGAGGCGAGGGCCGACGCGTAGGTCACTGCGTCGCGTTCGAAGTAGGAGTCGTGCATCCATACGGAGGACAGGCCGACACCCCGGGCGCGTTCGGCCCAACCGATCACGCCCGAAACCGAACCCCGGGCGGCGAGGCCGAGCCCGACCTCCCTGCTCAGCACCTGCGCTTCCTCCTTCGGGTCACGCCCGGCGGGCGGTCCACAGGGTAACCATTCCGGGTGCGAGCGCCCGCCACCGGACCCGTTCGGTTCCCGCGTCGCGGAGCATCGCGGCGACCACCGCCGGCGGCGGCAGGTGGGCGAGGGAACGGACCAGGTAGCGGTAGGCGTCGCGACGGCCCACCAGCCCCCCCGCCAGCGGTGCCGCCACGCGGAAATACGCGTCGAACACCTTCCGCCGCAACGGTTCCGCGGGCTCGGTGATGTCGACGATCGCCAGGCCCGCTCCCGGCCGCAGCACGCGAACCAGCTCGGCGAACGCGGCCGGAAGATCGTGGAGGTTTCGCAGGACGAACCCGCTCGCCGCTCCGCCGAACGCGCCGCTGGCGAAGGGGAGCCTGAACGCGCTCCCCTGGACCGCCCGGCGCAGCCCGCGATCGCGCGCAACGTGCACCATGGGGCCGCTGACGTCGAGGCCGACCACGCGATGACCGGTCGCCGCGGCCCGGTAGGCGAGGCGCCCCGTGCCGCACCCCAGGTCGAGCACGGGCAGCCCGGGGACGGCGCGGAGCTCGCGAACCGTGGCCCGCCGCCACCGCCGGTCCATGCCGGCCGACAGGACGTCGTTCACCAGGTCGTATCGCGGAACGATCGCGTCGAACATCCGCCGCACATGTGGCTCGGTCGGGGCGCTCACGTGAGGCGGGCGACGACGAGCCCGATGGCGAGGAGCGACAGCGCGTAGGCGATCGCCCGCAGCGCGCGTTCCGGGGCGCGACGGAGCGCGTCCTCGTCGATCGCCTCCACGGTGCCGTCGTCGAGGACGATCTGCCCCGCCACCGTGGCGGTTTGCCGGCGAAGCCGGCGGACCGGCGTCGACAGCGTTCGCTGGGCCACCGAAAGGAGGAGGCACGCGATGGCCACGAGCACGGCCTCCACCCGGATCGTCCCCGCCTGCGCGAGGTATGCCGTGATCGCCGGGAACGCCCCCCACGCGATCGCGAACCACCAGTCGCCGTGAAACCGCCCGCCGAACAGCTCGAGGTTGTACGCGAGGACGATGAACGCGCCGAACCCCACGCACGCGAGCAGCCACCACGTCACACGGGCGGCCCCGACGATCCCGAGCGCGACGGCGACCGCGAGCGCGCACAGGGCGACGGTCCACAGGACGCCGGCCGGGATCCGCGTGCGGAGCGGCCGCCCCTGCAGCTCGTCGAGCGCGTGTGCGGTGATCCCGACGCCGAGGAAGAACCCGACAACGGTCGCCCCCAGCCGGGCGCCGTCGAGGACCGGGGCGATCGCAGCGCCGAACACGACGTAGGACAGGTGCCACGCCGTGTACGGGGGATGGAGCAGGGTCAGCCACTCCCGCCACCCGCCCGAGCCCATCGCGTAGAAGGCCGGACGGCCGGGCTGATCGTCGCGACCGGGGCCCGGCCCCAGGTCGGCGCGCGCCGGTGCCGGGTCGGGGCGCCGCTCGAGGTCAGCCATCGACCGGCTCCGGGTCGCGGGACTTCGACCCCCAGATCACGATGCCGCCCCCGAGGCTCATCGGCCGGTACCGGACCGGCGAGATCCCGGCGCCGCGCCACCACCCTCCCTGCTCCGTGAGCGGGTGCTCCCGATAGAAACCCGAGATCGACGGACCGAGGAACCGCCCGGTCGCCTGCCACTCCCGCGAGGCGAGCCGGCCGCCGACCGGCAGCCCGACCCGTGTGTAGAGCAACCACGCCGCGTGCCACAGCGGGTTCGGCGGGACGAGGAACTCGAGGTTCGCGAGGGTCCCGCCGGGCCGGAGCACCCGGGCCAGCTCGCGGAGCGTCGCCGGCGGGTCGTCGACGTAGCGGAGCAGATACGTGAACGTCACCGCGTCGAAGGCGCCGTCGCCGAATGGCAGCCGTTCGCCCTGCCCGAGCACGAAGGACACCGGTACGCCCGCATCGTCGACGGCCCGGCGTCCGCCCGCCATCATCTCCGGGCTCTGGTCCAGGCCGACCACGCGCGCGCCCGTCCGGCCCGCGATCGCGATCGCCACGCCCGCCGTCCCGGTGGCCACGTCGAGCACTCGCCGGCCGGGACCGACGTCGAGCCGCGACACCATGAACCGTCGCCACCGGCCGTTCTGTCCGAACGACAGTAGCTCGGCCATGCGGTCGTACTCGGGGGCGATCCCGGCGAACAGCCCCCGGGCGTGGCGTGTCCGGTCGGAGGCGTTCACGTCCGGGCGAGGAACCGCTCGACGGCGGGGGTCACGAGGTCGGGACGTTCGAGCGTGGACGAATGGCCGGCCCCGGGTACCTCGACGAACTCGACATCGCCCGCGAGGCCGTCGGCCATGGTGCGAGCCTTCGCCATCTCGATCGCGACGTCCTCCTCTCCGTGAATGACGACCGCGGGCATCGAGATCTCGCCGAGACGATCGGTCACGTCGTCCCGGCGCGTGACCGCATGCATGAACTCCACCGCGTCCGAGGTGTCCTGGCGCATCCAGCGTTCGATCCAGTGCCGCCTGAGATCGGTGCCAGCGCTCTCGCCGAACAGGAACTGCGTCGCGATGCCGAGGAGGTCCTCGTTCCAGCCGGACTCGGCGGCGACCTGGGCGGACGCCTCGAACATCGGCCCGCGGACCTCGTCTTCCGGCCCCGCCTGCGAGTCGATGAGCACCAGTCCGGCCACCCGGTCCGGATGCTTCATGGCCGCCCGCAGCGACTGGAACCCGCCCTGGCTCACCCCGCCCCACACGGCGCGGTCGATCCCGAGATGGTCGAGCAGGGCGACATGATCCTCCATCAGGTCCCACTGGTCGTACGGGGCCCGGCGGTGCTCGGATCGCCCGTGCGCCCGGAGGTCGGGCGTGACCATGCGCCACCGATCGGCCAAGGCCTCCACCTGCGGTTCGAACTGCGTCGCGTCGAACAGCACCCCGTGGATCAGCAGGACGGCCGGCCCTGCACCGCGGTCGTCGTATCCGAGCCGCCACCCGTCGTGTTCGAACTCCGCCACCGCTCCTCCGGTCCCGGACGCTGCGGGCATCTTCCGCGCAGGTGGAACGCCGCGGCAAACGCGCCGGGGTTGCGGGGCGACGAGCGTGGCGACGAGCGGGCCGGGCGACGAGCGGAACGCCGTCAGGCCGACGTGGCGGCGCGGCGGGCCGCCTGGTGCGCCGGGAGGATGTAGCGGAACCTCCGCGGGATGGCCGGCCGCAGCAGGCGCACCACCCTGAGATTGGCCCGCATGGCGGCCTCGTGGGCCGGGCTCCACCGCACCCCGTACTGCGTCCGCAGCGGCGCCGGCAGCGAGCCGAACGCCCACCACGACACCGCCTTCAGGACCGGACGCCACTCGGCACCCGGCGGCGGATGTCGAAACATCGCGGCGACGTCCCTCGCGGCATCGGTGACGAGGAGATCCCCGCTCCCGACGACGTCGTCGATGTGTGCGCGGAGCTCGGGGACCGTCGGCGGGATCCGTTCCCTCGGGAGCTCGAGCAGCTCGGCGGCGACCATCTGCTCCTCGTGGAACCGCTGCTGCCCGGCGTCGTCGAGCCGGCCGACCGTGTACCGCTCGAACAGCAGCGCGGAGTCGACGAGGGAGGCGTGCACCCACAGCAAAAGGTCGGGGTCGAACGCGTCGTACGGCCTCCCGGTGACCTCGTCCGTGCCGTGCACGCTTCGATGGACGGCGTTGATCCGGGCGGCCGCCTGCTCGGCCTCCTCACGCGTCCCGAAGGTCAAGGCGTAGGTCAGCATCAGGGTCCGCTGCAGCCGCCGCCACGGGTCCCGTTGGTAGAAGCCGGTCTCCCGGGCCCCGGCGATCACGAGCGGATGCGCGGCCTGCATGAGCAGTGCCCTCGCGCCGCCGAACAGCACGGTGACCTCGCGGTGGACGCGCCAGGACACCGAGTCCGGGCCGAAGAACCCCTGGTCGCTCACCCTGGCGACAACGGTATCGCCGTTTCGGCGATACGGAGACCGAGCTGTCGTCCGCGAGCGCCGGCCGGAACGGCGGCGGCACCGTCCCGCACAACCCGACCGCATGTTCCAGCCGCCGGAAGACGAACCGACCGCCTGAGCGGGCCTGGCGGCGGACGGTCGAGGCGGCGCGCCCATCACCGGCGCAGCTCAGTTGAGACGGCGGCCGCTCAGGCGAGCCGCCGCCGCACCCACCACAGGCTGAGCCCGACGAGGCCGGCCGCGAGCACCACGAAGATCGCCGACTCGATCCCCTGGAACATCCAGTAGCGGCTTCCCGGCTGATAGGTGGCCTGGATGTGCAGCCCGATCCTTCTGATGCACGCCTCCATGGCCTGCTGGCCGGGGCTCCCGGGCTTCCCGATCACCGGCGGACCTCCGGCAAGGCTCGGACACCGCTGCGACAGGACCCCGAAATCCAGCACCGGCCCGTTCCCGAGCACGTGCCCGGCCCCGTCGAGCGTCGTGGTGGACATGATCCAGTCGCCCGTCCCGGACAACGGATCCCTGGAGAAGAACGCGTAGTTCACGGTCTTCGCCGCGGCGAAGTGAGCCCGGAGCCACAGGTCGACGGCCAGCCGGACGGCCACGTACGCCCCGATCGTCGCGGCCATCGCCGGGAGGGTTCGCTTGATGAGCGTCCCGGCCACCACGCCCAGCGCCAGCGCGAACAGCGCATACGCCACCGGCACGATCCCCCGGAGGTCGAAGATCCCCGGCCGGAACCGCTGGTCGGAGGCGGCCAGCAGGGGCTGGCTCCACCACGAGAGCGCCCAGGCCAGCAGCCCCGCAGCCACGAGCGTGGCGCCGGCCATGGCGGCGATCTTCGTCCCGGCCCACCGGACCCGGCCGACGCTCTGCGTCCACGCCAGCCGGTGGGTGCCGGCCTCGAGCTCCCTCGCCACGAGCGGCGCCCCCCAGAAGACGCCGACGAGCCCGGGCACCACGAGAAACAGCGGGATCGTGAACCAGAGCCCCGAGTAGGTGTTCGAGAACAGCTCCTGGAGGCTGTCGCAGTTCCTGCCGGGCGCGGCCACGCACTGCGCGAGCCCCGACGACACGAATCTCGACGCCATCTCGACCCCCGTCACCAGGAGGAACGCGCCCAGCAGGACCACCGCCACGGCACCGGCGACGAACTGCGTGCGGTGCTGCCGCCAGGTGAGCCAGATCATCGCCGCACCTCCGCGAGCCTCGGTGCGGGCAGCGCCGACGCGTTGGGCCGGCCGAGATAGGCGAGCACCAGATCCTCCAACGTGACCTCCTGCGCCGACCAGGCGGGGTCGTGGACGGGCCCGTCGAGCCGAACGAACAGGGTCGACTGGCGATCCGTGTGCGATTCCTGCACCACGAACCCGGGGAGGTGGCCGTTGTCGCGGCGGGGGCCGAGTAGCACGCGGTGCGACGCGAGGAGGTCGTCGATGTCCCCGGCCACCTGCGTGTGCGCCGCAGAGAGGACGATCAGGTGGTCGCAGACGCGCTCGAGGTCGGCGATGAGGTGTGAGGACAGCACGACCGTGAGCCCGCCCTCCGCCACCCCCTCCATGAGCGCCTGCAGGAACTCCCGTCGCGCGAGCGGGTCGAGGCTCGCGAGCGGTTCGTCGAGCAGCAGCAGCCGGGGTCGCTTCGCGAACGCCATCGCCAGGGCGACCTGTGCCCGCTGCCCGCCGGAGAGGGTCCCGGCGCGCTGTCCGGGGTCGATGCCGGCGCGTTCGACCCGCTCCGCCGCGAGCCCGCCGTCCCACCGCGGATTGGTCCGTCGGCCCATCTCGAGCAGGTCCCGAACCGCGAAGGACCGGTAGAGCGGCACGTCCTGGGCGACGAACCCGATGTCGGGCAGGAGGTCGAGGTCGCGTTCGGGCGACCGGCCCAGCACGCGAACCTCGCCGGCCGTCGGCCGCAGCAGTCCCGCGCAGAGCGAGAGCAGGGTCGTCTTGCCGGCTCCGTTCGGCCCGACGAGCGCGATGACCCGCCCCTCCGGGATCTCGAGGTTGCACTCCCGGAGCGCCCAGAGCCTCCGGTACCGCTTGCCGAGCCCCGTCGCGATCACGGCGGCGCTCATGCCACACCCTCCGATCCGGCGTCGCGAAGCGACGTCTCGAACATGGCCCGCACGTCCTCGAGGTCGAGCCCCGCTGCGAACGCCCCCTGCAGCCACCGGTCGAGCCCCCGGCGGATCGCCGCGTGGTTGCGCGGCGGCGGTCCCCCGACGCTCTCCTGCACGAACGTCCCGAGCCCGGGCCGCCCCCGTACCAGCCCTTCGTGCTCGAGCTCGCGGTAGGCCTTCGACACCGTGTTCGGGTTGATGGCGAGCGACCCGACCACCTCCTTGACGGTCGGGAGCCGGTCGCCCGGCCGCAACATGCCGAGCCGAACCGCATGCCGAACCTGCTGGACGATCTGGAGGTAGGGCGAGACCCCCGACCGGGCATCGAGCCGAAACTGGATCACTCGCCGACCTCCTAATTCCCTAGATCCCTAGTGGAATATGAGAGGCGAAGAGCCGTTTGTCAATCCAGTCCTCGGGGGGAGTGACCGCACCTACCGACACCCGGGGTCGCTGTCGGCCCGTCAACAGCCGCGAGCGAGCGATGGATCACGCTCGCCCCCGATCGTCGGTGCTGAGTTCCGCATGGCGACCGAGCAATCCATGGCGGCTGAGTTCCTGCACCGCGGCTGACGCACCTCGCTTGCCACCGCTACGGCGGGGCCCGATCTTCCTCGAGCACCGAGCCATCCGGCCGAGTGAACACCGGCCCGGCATCGCTCATCTCCAAACCGAAGCCCTCGTGGACCGTCCGGTGGTGGCGGCGGCAGAGCAGCACGAGGTTCTGCAGCTTCGTTTCCCCGCCGTCGGCCCAGTGCACCACGTGGTGGGCGTCGCACCAGGGCGGGGGACGGT
Source organism: uncultured Actinomycetes bacterium (assembly GCA_963772375.1). GTDB lineage: Bacteria > Actinomycetota > UBA4738 > UBA4738 > JACQTL01 > DATBHM01. Next base: position 1,069,905 of record CAVYXG010000005.1, on the reverse strand, counting down.
CGCACCCCGGGAACCGGCATTCACGATCCCGCGCCACCACTGCACGCCGGAGCGCCGATGAGACCACGCGCGTGGCCCTGCCCACGTCGAGCGGTTCCGACGAACCCTTCGTGATGACCCGGGACACCCGGGCGTCGCAGGCGATCCGTCTCGCCGTCTCGCCCGATATGGTGCCGGCCTCGGCCAACTCGGCGGTGCCCCCGTCTCCTCCTCGCCCGGTCCCACCGCGCAACACCTCGAGATCGACCCGGACGGTGAGGTGGGGTCGCTCCCCCGAGATCACCGCCCGGTCCGAACCGTCAAGCCATTGCCGAGCCAGCTCGCCGAGGGCGTCGCACCGGCGCTGGGCCGGTGAACGGGGGTCCTCCGAGGCGCCCCTGACCCAGGAATCGGTGATCGACCCCAGCGCCGTCAACAGGGTCTGTCCGGTCTCGGGATCGAGATCGCCGTCGATGCGGACCATGCCATCGACCCTCGGCGACACGTGCAGCCCCCGCCGATCGAACCGCTCCCGGTCCGCGGCGTCCGAGTCCACCGTGTCCTGCCAGTGCGCGACCGCCCGCCGGAGCTCACGGGGCCCGAGCGTCCTCGCGGCGTCGAGGAGGGTCTGCTCCGCCAGGGCGAACTCCTGGGGGTGCGCATCCCGCGCCGCCACGAGCTGCCCCACCGCCGAGGAAGAGAGGTCCCCCTCGTACAGCGCCTCCCGCACCGCCGGCATCGCCTCCAGGGCCCGGGCCGTTCGAACCTGCCGCGCGGCCTCCGACCACGTCGTCCCCGTCCGGTGCTCGACCCACGACGTGATCGACAGATGCCCGGACAGCACATGGATCCCGCGCCGCTCGATCTCGACCACGGTCCGCGCCCGTTCCGCCTCCAGCACGCCCGAGGCGCGGGCGATCTCGTCGAGACGGCCCTCGAGATCCCCCTCGGACAGGAGCCTGAGCTCGGTTCCCCGAAGCTCGTCGAGGCCGGATCGCAACGTGCTCATGACACATGCATTCGAACACGTGTTCGCTCGACCTGTCAGTGAAGCTGGTCACACCCTTGGCGGTTTTGGCGAACTTTCCCCGGCAGGGTTGCCGGCGACCCCCATCGCGGAGCGACGGGGTTGGGCAACCGCGACCCCCGACGTCAGGTCGATCCACAGCCCGGCCGTCGCGGCGAGGAGTGCGACGGTTGCCCGCAGCCGGAGCCTTGCCATCAGAGGGGTTCCACTGCACGCACGGGGACGCGTGCCACCCCGACCTGCCGTCCCGCGGCGCCCGCGACGTGCTCGACCACCGCCGTCGCGCGGCCCGGGCGAACGCAGCCCGGACCCCCTACGTCGCCGGCAGCTCGTCCACCGCGGCCAGCAGCTGTTCCTCCACCCACCCGGGCAGGCTCGGGCCGCCCAGAACGACCGGGGTCAGGTTCAGCGTTCGAGTCACCGCGTGGTACGCGGCGGACGGCACCCGCGAGACCAGGTCCAGTTGCAGCCGGTCCGGCAGCGACAGCGGCTTCATACGCACCTGCTGCCGGAATGTCCCGACCTCGGTCACCCCGAGCCGCGTGCAGGTCACCCGCAGCCGCGCGATCCCGAACAGCGTCTCCACCTCCGGCGGCAGGACGCCGAACCGGTCCCGCAGCTCCACCGCGATCTCGTCGAGCTCGGCGTGGTCGCGCGCGTTCGACACCCGCCGGTACAGCTCCAGCCGCAGCCCCTCCTGCCCGACCCACCCGACCGGGACGAACGCCCGCACCGGCAGGTCGATCCGTACCTCGAGCTCCGCAGCCATCGGCGAGCCCTTCATCTCCGCGACGGCCTCCTGCAGCAGGCGCATGTACGTGTCGAACCCCACCGCCGCGATGTGCCCGTGCTGCTCGGCCCCGAGCAGGTTCCCCGCCCCGCGGATCTCCAGGTCGCGCATCGCGATCTTCACGCCCGACCCCAGGTCGGTGAACCGGCTGATCGACGACAGCCGTTCGTGCGCCTCCTCGGTCAGCGACTGCTGCGGCGGGAAGAAGAAGTACGCGAACGCCCGCTCGCGTGAACGCCCCACCCGGCCGCGCAGCTGGTACATCTGCGCCAGTCCCAGCCGGTCGGCCCGTTCCACCACGAGCGTGTTCGCAGTCGGGACGTCGAGCCCGGACTCGATGATCGTCGTGCACACCAACACGTCCGCCTCGCCCTCCCAGAACTTCAGCATCTCCTTCTCCAACGCGTCCTCGTCCATCTGCCCGTGCGCAACGATCACGCGCGCCTCCGGGACCTCCCGCTGCAGCCGGACCGCTGCCCGGTGGATCGTCTGCACCCGGTTGTGGACCCAGAACGCCTGCCCGCCGCGCAGCAGCTCCCGGCGCACCGCGCCGAACCCGAGCCCGTCGTCGTACGGCCCGACGTAGGTCAGCACCGGCTGCCGGTCCTCCGGCGGGGTGTCCAGGACGCTCAGCTCTCGCACGCCGGTCAGCGCCATCTCCATCGTCCGCGGGATCGGTGTCGCGGTCATCGTGAGCACGTCCACATGCGCCCGCATCTGCTTGATGCGTTCCTTGTGCGCGACGCCGAACCGCTGTTCCTCGTCGACTACCAACAGCCCCAGATCCTTGAACTGCACGTCGCTGTTCAGCAGGCGGTGCGTCCCGATCACGACGTCGATGGAACCCGAGGACAGGCCGCGCACGACCTCCTTCTGCTCCGCGACCGACAGGAACCGAGACAGCATCGCCACCTTCACCGGGAACGCGGTGAACCGCTCGGTGAACGTGACGAAGTGCTGTTCGGCGAGCAACGTCGTCGGCACCAGGACGGCGACCTGCTTCCCGTCCATCACCGCCTTGAACGCCGCCCTGATGGCGATCTCGGTCTTGCCGTACCCGACGTCGCCGCACACCAGGCGGTCCATCGGCACCGGCTGCTCCATGTCGCGCTTGACCTCGTCGATCGCCGTGAGCTGGTCGCGGGTCTCCTCGAACGGGAACGCGTCCTCGATCTCGCGCTGCCACGGCGTGTCCGGCTTGAACGCGTGCCCGGGAACCGCCATCCGCACGCTGTACAGGCGAACCAGCTCGCCGGCCATCTCCTGCACGGCACGACGGACGCGGGCCTTCGCCCGGGGCCAGTCGGACGAACCGAGCTTGGTGACGCGGGGCTGTTCGCCGCCCAGGTACTTCGCGACGACGCCGACATGGTCGGCGGGGACGTACAGCTTGTCGCCGGCGCCGTACTCCAGCAGCAGGAAGTCCCGCGCGCTGCCCTTGATCTCCCGGTGGACGATCCCGCCGAACCGGGCCACGCCGTGCACGTGGTGCACGGCGTAGTCCCCCAGCTCGAGCTCCAGCGCGATCGCGTCCGCGCGTCGCTTCGCGACGCGGGGCTGCTGCCGGGTGTGCCGCCGCGCCCCGAAGAAGTCCTCCTCGCCGGCGACGGCGAGAAGGCCGGGCCGGAACACGAATCCCCCGCCCACCGGCGCCTCGACCGTCTCGACCGAGGACGCGCCCCGCTCCACCGCGAGCTCGCGGGCCCGGTTCAGCGACCCGTGGGCCTCCGCGGCGATCAGCACGCGATGCCCGGTCCCCGCGAGCTCGGCCAGCCGCCGGGCCATCTCGGCCGGGTTGCCGGCCGCCGTCCCCCACGACGACAGCCCGAGGTCGAGCCCCTCGGAGAGCTCGGACAGGTGCAGCACCGCCCGGTCGCCCACCGCTTCGTCCAGGGGCGTGACGAACGGGGCGGCGGGCCACTGGGTGGCCGCGGCCAGCGCCGCGGCCTCTTCGGCGACACGACCGGCCCGATCGGCGACCCGCCGGCCGGGCGACAGCACCACCCACGCCCCCCGCGGGAGCAGCGACACCGGCGGCTCCAGCCGGTCGTACACGAGCCCGGCAAGCGTCTCCATGCCCTCGAACTCGAGCCCCTCCCCCAGCCGCGCCAGCCCGTCCCGGAACCGCCCGAGGTGCCTCGGCGCGGCGCGTTCGGCCCGGTCCCGGACCTCGGCCGTCGGCAGCAGCTCGCGCACGGGGTGGATCTCCACGCGGTCGAGCGCCGACGTCGACAGCTGCGTCGCCGCCGAGAACTCCCGGAGCGAGTCGACGTCGTCGCCCCAGAACTCCGCCCGCACCGGGCGGCGGGCCACACCGGGGAACACGTCGAGCGTCCCGCCGCGCACGGCGAACTCGCCGCGGTGCTCGACCACGTCGGCCCGTGTGTAGCCCAGGGCGACCAGCCGTTCGGCCAGGGCGTCGGGCGCCACCGTCCCGCCCTTCGACACGACGAGGGGCTCGTGCGCGCCGAGGTCCGGGGGGATGCCCTGGATCGCGGCGAGCGCCGGCGCGACCACCACGAACGCGCCCGATGCCCCGCGCATGGCCCGGGCCGCCGCCGCCCGGAGTGCCGCGATCTCCGGCGCCGGGCTGATGCCCTCGTACGGCAGGGACTCCCACGCGGGGAACAGGGCCACGCGGTTCCCGCCCAGGTACGCGCCGATGCCCCGCGCGAGCGACTCGGCCTCGTGCGGACCTGTCGCCACCGCCATCACGGGCCCGTCGAGCGCCCGGGCCAGCGCGGCGATCGCGAAGTCCTGCCCGGCCTCGGCCCGCGCCACCCGCGGCCTCGACGCCAGCAGCCGGTCGAACTCCTCCGAGGCGATCAGCAGGTCGAGCGCATCGTCGAATCCCGTCACGTGTTCACTCCCACCGCGAACAGCACGAAGAGGCCCGGCTGTCGCCACCAGGCCTCTGACCAGCATCTTTGCGATTCGGCGTCACATGAACGGGCGCCGGTACGTCTTCATTCTACGAACGGCGTCGGACACACCGGTTCCCCCGACAGCACGGTCGTCGCAGGCCGGGACGTATCCGCCACCGCGTGTACCGTGGTTGGAACCGCATCGGACGAACGACCGGCGTGGGGGCGTCGGGGCGGGAGGAGGAACGCACATGCTCGGACGCGTGGCCCGGTGGTGCTACCACCGGCGGTGGCTGACACTCGTCATCTGGATCGTGGCGCTGTTCGCGGCGCAGTTCGCGGCGGCGAGGGCCGGCGGCGACTACGCGAGCGACTTCTCGCTGCCGGGCGCCGACTCCCAGAAGGCGTTCGACCTGCTGCACGACCGGTTCCCCCAGGCCTCCGGCGACTCGGCGCAGCTGGTGTTCAAGACGACCCAGCCCGTCACGGACCCGGCGGTCCGCACGAAGATGGAGGGGCTCTTCGGCCAACTCCAGCAGGTGGCGCACGTCGACAGCGTGGCCGACCCGTACGCACCGGGCGCCGCCGCCGTCCAGATCTCGCGCGACGGCCACATCGCGTACGCCGACATCGTGTTCGACGTGAAGGCCAACAAGGTCCCGAAGGAGATCGTCGACCGCATCCGGCACCTCGGCGGCCAGATCGCCGGCCCGGGGATCCAGATCGAGTACGGCGGGCCGGTCATCGAGAACGCGGAGTTCCAGCCCCCCGGTCAATCCACCGGCGTCGCGCTCATCGCGGCGATGATCATCCTGCTCATCGCGTTCGGGTCCCTCCTCGCCATGGGGCTGCCGGTGATGACCGCGCTGTTCGGCATCGGGATCGGCCTCGCGCTGATCCTGCTGTTCGCGAACTTCATCTCGGTGCCGAACTTCACCACCGAGGTCGCCGCAATGATCGGCCTGGGCGTCGGCATCGACTACGCGCTGTTCATCGTGACGCGGTACCGGCAGAGCCTCCGCGAGGGCCTCGACCCGGAGGGCGCCGTCATGCGCGCGATGGCCACCGCCGGCCGCGCGGTGCTGTTCGCCGGCACGATCGTCGTGATCTCGTTCCTGGGCATGCTGCTGATGGGGTTCACGTTCCTCCAGGGACTCGCCATCGGCGGTGCCGCGGTCGTGTTCATCACCATGCTCGCGGCGCTCACGCTGCTCCCGGCCGTGCTGGGCTTCACCGGGCGGAACATCGACAAGCTCCACATCCCGTTCTTCGGGAAGAAGGACACGACGACGAGCGGGTTCTGGTACCGGTGGAGCCGCACGGTGCAGGCGCGCCCGGTCGTGACCGGCGCCGTCGGACTCGCGATCGTGCTGATCCTCGCCATCCCGCTGCTCTCGATGCGCCTCGGGGCCGCCGACGCCGGGAACGAGCCCGCCCACCTCACGACGCACCGCGCGTACGAGCTGTTGTCCGATGGGTTCGGGCCGGGGTTCAACGGCCCGCTGCTGCTCGCGGCGGAGGTCCGGGGGCCGCAGGACCTGGCCGCGCTCGGGCGCCTCGACCGCGCGCTCGGCTCGACGACGGACGTCGCTGCCGTCTCGCCGGTCGTCCCCAACCAGGCGGGGGACACCGCCATCATCCGGGTGTTCCCGGGGTCGGCGCCGCAGGACGCCGCCACGACCGAGCTGGTCCACCGGCTCCGCGACCAGGTCGTCCCGACGGCGATGGGGAAGGATGGGACGCCGGTCTACGTCGGCGGGTTCACCGCGATCTTCGTCGACTTCGCGACGGCCATCGGGCACCGCATGCCGGTCATGATCGCCGTGGTCATCCTGCTGGCGTTCCTGCTGCTGTTGGTGGTGTTCCGATCGGTCATCGTGCCGCTGAAGGCCGCCGTGATGAACCTGCTGTCGATCGCGGCCGCCTACGGCGTCCTCGTCGCCGTGTTCCAGTGGGGGTGGGGACAGCACCTGTTCGGCCTCGAGCACACCGGCCCGATCGAGTCGTGGATCCCGATGATGATGTTCACGATCCTGTTCGGGCTCTCGATGGACTACGAGATCTTCCTGCTCTCGCGAATCCGGGAGGAGTACCTGCGAACCGGCGACAACGCGCAGTCGGTGGCCAACGGCGTTGCGACCACCGGACGCCTGATCACGGCCGCGGCGCTCGTCATGATCGCGGTCTTCCTCTCGTTCGTGGTGGGGTTCGACATCCGGCAGGTCAAGGAGATCGGGCTCGGCCTCGCCGTGGCGATCGCCGTCGACGCCACGCTGATCCGGATGGTCCTCGTGCCGTCGGTCATGCAGCTGCTCGGCGACGCCAACTGGTGGATGCCGCGGGGGCTCGGGCGCTTCCTGCCCAAGGTTCGTGTGGACGAGGAGGAGCTGCCGGTCGAGCGGACGCGGGAGCCGGCCGGGGCCCCGAGCTAGCGGCGCGGTAGCTCCAGTCTGCACGCTCGTCGTGACGGTCCCGGTCATGAGCGGGGCCCGGTTTGGCGAATCGCGCGGGCCCAAGGCCGCGGAGTTGCGTCGGTCCAATTGTTCTTGGCGAACCGACACAAAGTCTGGGCTTCGAATCTGTGTCGTGACTTCTTCTTGGCAGCCAGCGACACAACTTCCTGATACCTTGGGCTCATGGACGGACGGGAACGACGAGGCCGGAAGTCGCGCGAGGCCATATACGCGCGCCTGTCTGAGGGCGTGGAAGAACTCCGGACCCGCCTCGGGGGCCTGCCGTCGCCGATCGAGGCTGAGGACATCTGGGGAGACATCTGGTACCGGGAGGCCCACAACTCCACTGCGATCGAGGGCAACACCTTGGTCCTCCGCGAGGTTGAGGTGCTGCTCCGGGAGGGCCGAGCAGTCGGAGACAAACAACTCGCCGAGTACATGGAGGTCCGCGGCTACGCCGACGCAGCTCAGTGGGTCTATCAGCAAGGGCAATCTCCGGGCGACTGGACGACAGGCGACCTCCTCTCACTCACGGAGGTCCGGCACGTTCATTCCCTCGCAATGTCCATGGTGTGGGACGTCTCGCCTCATCCGGACGCCGGACCGGAGGAGAAGCCCGGTTCCCTCCGTCAACACAACATCCATCCATTCCCTGGGGGTATGCAGCCCCCCGAGTGGACGGACGTGCCGGCTCTCACAGCCGATTGGGTCAAGAGGGCTTCATCTCTGGTGGACGGTGCGGCCATGCCCGAGGCACTCGCCGGAGTCCATACGGAGTTCGAGCGGATCCATCCCTTCCTCGACGGTAACGGCAGGGCCGGAAGGCTTCTCACCAACCTCCTCCTCATCCGCCTCGGCTACCCACCGGCCATCATCCGGAAGGCGGAGCGGGCGCGATACCTCCAGGCGCTTCGACGCGCTGACGCGGGCGACGCCGGACCATTGGGAGAGTTCCTGGCCCGATCCGTGCTCGATACGCTCATGCGGTTCATCGTGCCCGCCATCGCCGGCCCGCACCGACTCGTACCGCTCGCGGCACTCGTCGGTCGTGAGACCTCGGTGCGGGCACTCCGTGCAGCAGCCGAACGTGGCCGTCTCCGCGCGCAGCGGGACGAGCGTGGCCAATGGCGAAGCACCAGGAATTGGGTGGACGAGTATCTCGCGAGTCGCTACCAGCGGACGACCTCAACCAACGCTGGTAGCAGCCGCCCTACCGGCGTGGGCCCCGGTTGAAGGCCTCCTGCGCGGCGTTCAACCCGTCGCGGATCAGCGCCACGACGGCGTCGGCCGCGTCCTGGACCAGCACGCCGGCGTCGGCCTGTTCCTTCTTGGCGAACACCTCGAGGACGTAGTCGGCCGGATCCTGCCGGCCCGGGGGACGGCCGACGCCCACCCGGATCCGGAAGAAGTCCATCGACCGCAGCCCCTCCACCAGGGAGTCCAGGCCGTGGTGCCCGGCCGTCGAGCCGCCCCGCTTGACCTGCAGACGGCCGAACGGCAGGTCGATCTCGTCGTGTACGGCGATGACCTGGTGCGGCGCGAGGTGGTTCTTCTTCGCAACCGAGGCGAACCCCGGCCCCGACTCGTTCATGAACTGGGTCGAACGGGTCAGGATGACGCGCTCGGGGCCTTCTTTGAACTCGGCCGCCTCGATGGGCGCGGGTCGGAGGCGGCGGAACTTCGTGTCGGCCCGCATCGCCAGCTCGTCCACGACCATCTGGCCCACGTTGTGGCGGGTCGCGGAGTACTCGGCGCCGGGGTTGCCCAGCCCGGCCACCAGCCAGGTCATCGGCACTGGTATCGCTACTCGCCGGACGCGTCGGCGCCGTCGCCTGAGCCGGGGCCGCCCTCGGCGTCGCCGCCGGGCTCGGCGGCCTCCTCGCCCTCGGCGGCCTCGCCGGCGGCCTCCTCGCCCTCGGCGGCCTCGGCCGCTTCCTCCTCCTCGAGGCGGAGGATCGGCGGCGGGACGACGGCCATGATGCTGGCCTCGGGATCGGTGACCAGGTCGACGTCGGCCGGGATCTTCAGATCGCCGGCCTTGAGGCTGTCGCCGATCACCAGGGCGGAGATGTCGGCCTCGATGCCGTCGGGCACGTCCTGCGGGAAGCTCGACACCTTGACCTCCCACAGGTGGTGCTCGACGACGCCGCCCTCCTTCACACCCTGGGACTCGCCCACGAGCTCGACCGGGACGTCGACGGTGATCTTCTCGTCGCGGCGGACCGCCAGGAAGTCCACGTGGATGAACCGGCCGTGGATGTGGTCGCGCTGGATCTCGCGCGGCAGCGTGAGGTGATGGTCCTTCTTCACCTGGAGGTCGATCAGGACGTTCGAGCCCGCGTCGGTGTGGAGGATGTGGAACAGGTCCCGCGCGTCCACTGAAACGGGGACCGGGTCCATGCCGTGGCCGTACACGACGCCGGGAACCATGCCCGCGGCGCGCAGCTTGCGGGCGACTCCCTTGCCGTGGCCTTCCCTCGCCTCGGCCTTCAGCTTCATCTCCATGACGCGAGCCTCTCCTCGTCGATATGGCAATTGGGGTGGTACGAGAACGAACCGGCCATCGATTGTAGCCAGCCGGTGGCCGGGGCGACCCGCTACCGCCCGCGCATCCAGGCGTACGTGGAGCCCAGGCCGTCCACGAGCGACACCCGGGCCTCCCACCGGAGCACGCGGCGGGCCTTCGAGGGGTCGACGTAGTTCCGCGACGCCTCGCCCGGCCTCGGCGGCCGGCGTTCGATCTGGAGCTTCAGCCCGGCGGCCCTCTGGACGAGGTTCGCCAGCCGGATCACGCTGGTCTCGACGCCGGTCCCGAGCTGGAACACCCCGCTCGACGGCGACCGCAGCGAGATCGCGACCGCGCGGCACACGTCGTCGACGTGGAGGAAGTCGCGGGTCTGGCGGCCGTTCCCGTAGATCACCAGCGGCCGCCCCGTCAGCGCCCGCCGGAGGAACTCCGCCACCACGCTGCGCTTGTGGTCGCAGTTCGGCCCGTACACGTTCGAGAAGCGGAGCGTGATGCCGATGAACCCGTACACCGACTGGAACGCCTGCAGCGCCGCCTCGCCGTACAGCTTCGACGCGCCGTAGGGGGACAGGACGCTCGGGACCTGGGCCTCGCTGAGGGGCGGCACGGCGCCGGCCAGCACGGCGCCCGACGAGGCGAACACCACTCGGGGCACGCCGGCCCGCCGCACGGCGTCGAGCACGTTGAACGTCCCCCGGACGTTGACGGCGAAGTCGCGCTCGGGATGCTCGACGCTGGGCGCGACGCCGGACATGGCCGCCAGGTGGACAACGGCGTCGGCGCCCTTCACCGCGCGCCGCACGACGGCCGGGTCCTCGATCGTGCCGCTCGTCCGGCGGACGTCGAGGCCGTCGAGGTAGCCGGTGCGCACCGCGCCGAAGTCGTCCAGCGCGCGGACCTCGTGGCCCGACGCGAGCAGCGCCCGCGCCAGGTTCGATCCGACGAATCCGGCCCCGCCGGTGATGAGGACTCCGCCCACGGCCGGGCGAGGATAACGGCTCCGGCCCGCTCCCCCCGGCTCATCAGGTCGGGACGAGGTCCGGGCGCCTGAGCGGGGCTGGCACCATCGGGCGACGTGCGCGGGCCGGTACGCTCTTCAGTCGATGGCGATCGCGGCGGGACCGCCCACCCCTCGGACGCAGGTCCGGCGGCACCCCGAACGGGGCGTCTACGACCGCGCAACGGCCGACGCGATCCTCGACGAGGCGCTGTTCTGCCACCTGGGGTGGGTGGACGCGAACGGGGCGCCGCGGATCGTCCCCACCATCCACGTCCGGGTCGGCGACACGCTGTACGTCCACGGTTCGAACGCCAGCCGGACCCTCCGCGCCGCCCGCGCTGCCGAGGTCTGCGTGTGCGTCACGCTGCTGGACGGCCTGGTGCTGGCGCGGTCGGCGTTCAACCATTCGATGAACTACCGGTCCGTGGTGGTGTACGGGACGGCGCGGGAGGTCACCGACCCCGACGAGAAGTGGAACGCCCAGCGGGCGCTGGTCGACCACGTGGTGCCGGGCCGGAGCGCCGAGGCGCGCATGCCCGACCAGCGCGAGCTCGACCAGACGACGATCATGGCGATCCCCCTCGACGAGGTCTCCTCGAAGATCCGGACGGGCCCGCCGAAGGACGACGAACGCGACCTCGACCTCGGCGTGTGGGCGGGGGTGCTCCCGCTCTCGCAGACGCCGGGCGCTCCGGTCCCCTCACCCGACCTGGCTCCCGGGATCGACGTCCCCCGCTCCGCGAGCGACTACCGCCGGCCCGCCGGCTGATCGGCCTCGCCGGATCGACCGCCTTCTCGGTGGTGGGCACGTCCGGCCCATCGAGTCGGCCCGGAGCGGCCCCTAAGATGCGGGAGCCGATGGGACCCGAGGTTCGCATCCTGCACGTCGTCCCCCGCATCGTGCGCCGGGGCGCCGAGGTGTTCGCCGCGCAGCTGGCGGAGGCGCTGCAGCCGTCGACGAGGAACCTGCTGTTCCCGCTGTTTGGGCCCGGTGAGGGCGAACCGGCCGGACGGGTGCGCGTCGTCCGGGGGGCGCGGCCGGCCGGACGCCTCGAGCACCGCACCGGCGTCGATCCCGGCGCGGTGGCACGGGTACGGGCCGGACTGCAACGGCTCCGGCCCTCGCTGGTCCTCGCCCACGGTGGCGAACCGCTGAAGTACGCCGTGCTCGCCGACCCGCTGGGCCGCGTGCCGCTCGTCTACCGCAAGGTCAGCCACGCGGTCGGCGGGCGGGGTGAGCGCATCCTCGCGCGCATGTACGACCGCCCCGCCAGGATCTACGCCGTCACCGAGGAGCTGAAGCGCGAGCTGGTCGAGGAGTTCGCCGTCGACCCCCAACGGGTGGTGGTCATCCCCACGTCCCGGAGGTCCCCGGTCGCGCTCGATCCCGACGAGCGCGCCACGGTCCGGCGCGCGATCGGCGTCGAGGACCCGGCCCGGCCGGTCCTCGCCTGGGTCGGCCGCCTCTCCGACGAGAAGCAGCCCGGCGCCGCCCTGCAGGCGTTCGCCGTGATCCGGTCGAGGTTCGGTCCCTGCTCGCTGGCGCTCTGCGGCGACGGACCGCTCCGGGGGCCACTCGAACGAGCCGCCGGCGCCGCCGGGCCCGGCGCGCTGGTGCTCGGGTCGCGGGACGACGCCGATCGGATCATCGCGGCGTCCGACCTCCTCCTGTCGACCAGCAGGATCGAGGGCGCGCCGGGCGTCCTGGTCGAGGCCGGCCTGGCCGGGGTCCCGGTGGTGGCGTTCGACGTGGGCGAGGTGTCCTCGGTCGTTCGGCGGAACGAGACCGGCCTGCTCGTGCGACCCGGCGATCTCGACGCGCTGGCCGACGCGGCCTGTCGTCTGCTGGCCGACGCCGGCCTCCGGGCCCGCATGTCGGTGGCCTCCCGGGAGGCCTGCACCCCGTTCGAGCTCTCGGCGATCGCGAGGCGCTATGCGGACTCGTTCGCCGAGGTTCTCGGCGGGGCCGCGCCGCTATCCTCGGGCCGTGCCTGAGCGCTCGGGAGAGCTGCCGAACATCGTCCTCGTCGTGTTCGACACGGCGCGCTGGGACCGGTTCGGGTGCTACGGCTACGATCGCCCCACCACGCCGACCGTCGATGCCCTCGCCGTCGACGGGCTGCGCGCCGAGACCATGATCGCCAACGGCCCCTGGACGCTGCCGTCGCACGGTTCGCTGTTCACCGGGCTGTACCCCAGCCAGCACGGCAGCCAGTGGCAGACGGGTCCGGCGCTCCGGGAAAGCGTGAAGCCCACCCTGGCCGAGTGGCTGCGGTCGATCGGCTACGACACGTGGTGTGTGACGAACAACGGCCTGATCTCCGAGCGAACCGGGCTGGCCCGGGGGTTCGACCACTACGCGTTCCGGCTTGACGTCGAGCGCGGCTGGCGCCGGGCCGCCCGGCGGATCCCCAAGGCCCTGTTCGGCGGCGATTCCGGCGGCACCATCGTGAACCGGTGGATGCGTAAACGCCTGCCCGAGGCGCGGAAGCCGCTGTTCCTGTTGGTGAACTACCTCGAGTGCCACTGGGCGTACGCGCCGCCGCGGAAGCTGGCCCGTCGCATGAAGGGCCCACGGTACGGCCCGGTGAAGGGCCTGCGGTACCGGCTCCGGACCGCGGCGCGCGTCGGCCCGTGGGAGGCGATCGCGCGGGCCGGCCGCGACGACCTCGAGGTCCTGTCGACCTACTACGACGCCGAGCTGGCCAACGCCGACCGGCACCTCGCAGAGCTGCTCGACATCCTGCGGTCGACCGGTCACGTCGCCGACGACGGACGGGCGCTCGTGATGGTCACCTCGGACCACGGGGAACACCTGGGCGAGCACCGCGCGTCGGGGGAGCCGGGCGGCCACCACGGCATGGCGGACCACCATGCCTCGCTCGACGATCACCTGATCCGGGTGCCGTTCGTCGCCTGGGGCCCGGGTCTGATTCCGAAGGGCGTTCGCGGCGGCATGTACGAGCTGGTGGACGTCTTCCCCTCGATCGCCCGGTTCCTCGGAAGGCAGCCGCCGGCCGAGCACCTCGAGGGCCGGCGCCGGGACCTCCTGTCACCGACGCGCGACTCGTTCGGCGAGGAGTACGCATTCGCCGAGTGGCGGGCGTGGACGGAACAAGAACGAGACCGTCTGGCCGCCCGAAACCCGTCGTACGACTTCGCCGGCCTGACCCGGGACCTGGTCGCGGCGCGGGACCGCCGGTTCAAGCTGGTGAGGATGCCGGACGGCACGGAGACCCTGTACGACACGGCGAACGACCCACTCGAGCAGACCGATCTGTCGGCGGTCCGGGTGGAGACGGTGAAGCGCCTCCGCGAGCAGCTCGACATGGCGCTGGCGTCGTGGGGCCGGTGGGACCAACCCGCCGAGCCCACGACGCCGGAGCAGCAAGCCGAGATCGAGCAGCGCCTGACCGAGCTCGGCTACATCTGAAGCCGCGTCGTCAGGTGGCCCGCTTGGCCCGCGACTTCGCGCTGGCCTTCGTCTTCGCGGCCGTGGCCTTCGCTCGGCCCGCGGTCTTCTGGGCGCTCGCCTTGGCCTTGGCGGCCGTCTTCTTGGGGGCGCTCTTGTTCGTCGCCTTCGCCTTCGTGGCGGTCGAGCGCGCCGTACCAGTGGCCTTTGCCGGTGACGCGGCCGATGGTCTCCTTGGCGGTGCCGACCACCTGGTCCACGACGGACTTCGCGCGCTTCGTGACGGCCATCTCGTCGCTCCTTTCGGGGGGCAGGCGGAACCGCGCGGTCGGTTCCGGCCTTCCAACCCTGTGTACCCCTCGACGAAAGGAAGCATGCACCGGCGCGCCGCTACCTCCCGGACCCCTCGTGCGTCCATAGTTCGTGGGCCCATGGATCCGGAACCACCCATGATCGAGGTCCGTGAAGCGGAACGGACCGACGCACCGCAATCCGAGAAGGGCGGGCTGGCCGAGCTGTACGAGCGGCACGCCGGCGCCGCCGTGGGGCTCGCGTACCTCCTGACCGGCGACCGCTCCCTCGCGGAGGACCTCGTGCAGGAGGCGTTCGTACGGGTGGCCGGCCGCTTCCGGCACCTCCGCGACTCCGGCGCGTTCGAGGGCTACCTGCGAAGGACCGTGGTGAACCTGTTCACGTCGCAGCTCCGCCGGCGGCGGCTGGAGCGGGCGTACCTGAAGCGAGAGGCCACCAGGCCCCCGGCGAGCCACGAGGACCCGGACGTCGCATCGCGCGACGAGCTGTGGCGGGCCGTGCAGACCCTGCCGGAGCGCCAGCGCGCCGCGGTGGTGCTCCGGTACTACGAGGACCTCTCCGAGCGCGAGGTCGCGACGACGATGCGGTGTTCGAACGCCGCCGCGAAGTCGTTGATCCAGCGCGGGATGCAGGCGCTGCGGGCCGAAGTCGGGCCGCACGACGAGAGCGAGGAACCATGAGCGAGTTCGACGAGTTCGAGGAACGGCTTCACGAGACGCTCCAGGACCACGGCGCACAGCCGCTCGCGTCGCCGCAGGCGCCCGACCGGGTGCTGCGACGGACGCGCCGGAGGCAGGTGAGCACGGCGCTCGTCTCGGGCGTGACCGCGATCGCCGTGATCGGCGGCGCCATCCTCGGGGTGCAGGCGATCGGTCGCGGCCGCGGGCAGCAGGTCAGCTCCCTGGGCGGGCCGGGCTCCACTCGGACGGTCACGCTCGACGGCTACACAGTCACCTACCCCTACGACTGGGCGCTGCAGCGGGCGACCGTGGCCATCCCGCCGGTCGTCGGCCCGGGCGGGCCGGTGGTCCCGGCGCCGCCGCCGTCGGAGACACCGGTCGGCACGAGTGGGCCCACGGGCGTCAGCGGTCCGAGCGGCGCCAGCGGCGTCTCCGGCACCAGCGGCGTCTCCGGAGCCTCCGGGGCAAGCGGGACCACCGGTTCGAGCGGAGACGGCAAGGATCCCTCGGGCGGAACGGCCGGCGGGGACACGGCGGTCCGGGGCAAGGCCATCCTCGCCTTCGCCGGCTCGTACCTCCAGCTGGCGAACATCGACCCCGACCACCTGATGGACCTCACCTGCGACGGCACCGACGTGGGGGCGAGCGACGCCGCGATGCAGGTCCGACCGGACCCGGCGGCGAGCGACGCGACGCAGGGCCTGGAGCCGGCCGGGACGTGCTCCGACGGTTCGACGACGTACGAGGGGGCCGTCGTGCAGGGGCCGATGACGTTCCACGCGGTGGCGAGGATGGGCGCGGGCGTCTCCGACGCCGACCGCCGGGCGATGCTCGATGCGTACGACTCGATCACCTATCCCGAGGCCGGCCGCGGTGTGTTCATGGGTGGCACCGTCTCGTCCGGGCCGCTCGTGCCGGGGACGCAGGCGGATGCCAGAACGACGGTGAGCACCGTCGTCGCCGGCGGGACCACCGACAGCGGCGCCGATTGGGTGATCCTCGTCGACGGCGAGAACAGCGGCATGGAGGTGGAGATGGCGAACGCCGGGTTCGGCTGGGCGTCGGCCAGCGCCTCCGGCCAACAGCCGTCCCAGCCCGACCTCGACGCGACCGTGACGACCGTCGCCGGGGAATCCCCCCCGGTCGTGGTGGGCTCGGTGGTCGCCACGGCGGCCAGGGTCGAGGTTCGGCCCGACGGGGGTGACGCGGTCGACGTGCCGCTCCTCCCGGCGCCGGCCGCGACCGGCATCGACCGGAGCTACTTCCTGACCGAGCTCCCCAACCCTTCGTCGAAGCAGGGCGAGGTCGTCGCGCTCGACGCCGACGGGGCCGTCGTCGCCCACCAGGACTACGACCTGAACGGGAACGTGGTCGAGCCCGGGCCGCCGATCGCATGTCCCGGCGCCGTCGGCGGCGCCAACCCCGACGTGACCTGTCCGCCGATCCCGACCGCATGCCCGACGATCCCTGCCGGCGGTGCCAACGGCGCGGCCAAGGACTGCCTCAACTGCCCGGACAACGCCATGTGCGCGATTCCCGATTGCCCGTCCGTGCACACCTCCGGCAACCCGCCGGAGCTGACGTGCATCGTCTGCCGCGACGTGACGACGACGAACGGCGCCACGGAGACGAACAGCGCCTGCCCGGCGCCCCGGATGTGCCCGTCGCCAGCGTCCGACGCGAGCGGGTCCGGCGCCCGGGAAGCCTGCCAGGTCGGGGGGGCGGACCCGGCGACCTGTGAGGCGATCCCGAATGCGGTCAGCATCCTCTGCCCCGTGACGGAACCCGCGACCGACCCGAGCGCGGCTCCCTCGCCGTAGCGGACGCAGCAGAGCCCGGCCGCGGTGCGGAGCGGCCGGGCTCCTTCATTCCCTGGAACCGTTACGGCATGTTCTCGCCGTGGAAGATCTCGCTGACGCTCGTGTCCTCGAACACCGCGCGCAGCGCGCTAGCGATGATCGGCGCGATCGACAGGCACTTCAGCTTGGAGAACTGCCGCTCGTCGGGAATCGGGAGGGTGTTGGTCACGACCACCTGCGAGATCTGCGACTCCTCGATGTTGGGGACGGCCTTGCCGTTGAACAGCCCGTGGGTCGCGGCCGTGTAGATCGCGCGCGCGCCGCGCTCCGCCAGCGCCTGGGCGCCCTGGACCATGGTCCCCGCCGTGTCGATCATGTCGTCGACGAGGATGCAGACCTGGCCGTCCACGTCGCCGACCACCTCGACCGCCTCGATCTTGTGCGCCTCGTACTTCGACCGGCGCTTGTTGATGTACGCGATGTCGGCGTGCAGGGCCTGCTGCAGCCGTTCGGCGACCTTGACGCGGCCGGCGTCCGGCGCGACCACGGTGATCTGCTCGCCGGACAGCCCTGTCTGGTCGCGCAGGAAGTCGGCCAGGATCGGCAGCGCCGTCAGGTGGTCGAACGGGAAGTCGAAGAACCCCTGGATCTGTCCGGAGTGCAGGTCGACCGACACCACGCGGTCGGTGCCGGCAGCGGTCAGCAGGTCGGCGATGAGCTTCGCGGAGATCGGCTCCCGGGCCAGCGCCTTCTTGTCCTGCCGGGAGTAGCCGTAGTACGGGATGACCGCCGTGACGCGCTTCGCGGACGCGCGCTTCATCGCGTCGATCATGAGCAGCAGCTCCATGATCGTCTCGTTCACCGGCGGCGTGCTGGTCTGGATGATGAACACGTCCGCGCCCCGCACGCTGTCGACCGGCCGGACGTAGACCTCGCTCGAGGCGAACCGCCGGATCTCGCACGGCGAGATCGGGATGCCGAGCTCCTCGGCGATCTCCTGCGCGAGGTCGGGGTGCGATGTCCCCGCGAAGAGCATGAGGTGCTTCTTGGTGACGATCTCCACCGGATCCCCCTTGTCAGCCCTCACCCTTCGACCGACCGCGCTTCGAGCGCGAGCGGTGGAGCGCCTCCTTGCGCTCGCGGAAGCCCTCGACGTTGCGCTGCTCCGAGCGCTCGATGGCGAGGGCGCCGGGCGGCACGTCCCTCGTGATGACGGAACCGGCGCCCGTCATCGCGCCGTCGCCGACCTCGACCGGCGCCACGAGCATCGTGTCCGAGCCGATCTTCACGTCGTCCCCGATCACGGTGCGGTGCTTGTCCCACCCATCGTAGTTGACGGTGACGGTCGCGGCCCCGATGTTCACCCCGCTGCCGATGTCCGCGTCGCCGACGTAGGACAGATGGGGCACCTTCGAGCCCTGCCCGACGCGCGACCCCTTGATCTCGACGAACGTCCCCGCCTTCGAGCCGCGCTCCATCACCGTGCCCGGCCGGAGGCTGGCGAACGGCCCGACGTTCACGTCCTCGGCGATCGTCGAGCCCCGGACCACGGCGAACTGCACCGTCGACCTGTCGCCCACCGTGCTGTCGACCAGGCGGGCGTTCGGCCCGATCTCCGCGCCGCGCCCGATCCGCGTCGAGCCCTCCAGGAACGTCATCGGGTACAGCGTCGAGTCCTGCCCGATCGCGACCTCGGGCCCGACGAAGGTCGTCCGGGGGTCGACGAAGCTCACCCCGTTGGCCATGTGGCGTTCGTTGATGCGACGCTGCAGCACGCTCGCAGTTCCGGCCATCTCCGATCGGGAGTTCGCACCGACGCTGCCGCCGTTGTCGACCAGCTGGACCGCGATGCGATCGCCCTTCTCGTGCAGGATCCCGAGGACGTCCGGCAGGTAGTACTCGCGCTGGCGGTTCTCCCGCCCGACCAGCGGCAGGGCCGCGTAGAGCGCATCCCTCCGGAACGTGTACACGCTGGTGGCCACCTCGGTGACGGCGAGCTCCTGCCGGGTGGCGTCGGAGCCCTCCGCGAGGCGGACGAACTCGCCGCGCCCGTCGCGGATCACCCGGGCGAACCCGCGCGCGTCGTCGGGGACGGTCGTCTGGATCACCGCGGCGACGTCGCGGCGCCGGTGGAGCGCGAGGATGCCTTTCACCTGTTCGGCGTCGGTCAGCGGCTCGTCGCCGGGGAGCACGAGCACGTCGTGCACCCGGCCCACGGCCGCCTCGGCCTGGAGGACGGCGTGGCCGGTCCCGAGCATCTTCTCCTGGTCGACGAACACGGGCCTCGGTTCGACGCCCCACGACCGGACCGCGGCCTCGACGTCCTCGCGGTCGTGGTGGACGACGACGACGATCCGGCTCGGCTTCGCCGCCTGTGCGGCGCGCAGGACGTACCAGAGCACCGGCCGGCCGAGGACCTCGTGCAGCACCTTCGGCCTGGCCGACCTCAGCCGCTTGCCCAGTCCGGCGGCCATCACGACGACAGCGAGCGTTCGATGAGACTTCGGCGGCACGGTGGCGTTCCTTCGTCCGGACGTTCGGGGGAGGCATTGATGTTGTACCCGCCCGAGGCGGCGTCGCGCAACAGGGGGACCCACCAGCCATTCAAGGCGAGGAGCCCAACCCGAGCGTGATGGTACTGGTCAGACGCGCTCCGCGCTGGTAACGCCTCGCCATTCTGTGGCTGGTGTCACACGCCAAAGGACGCTGTAAGGCCTGTGATGTGGAAACCACGATGGAAGACGAAGCGCTTCGGTCGCCCCGTGGCTGGAGTGCCGGCGCTTCCGTAGACGCTTCAGCCGATTCAGTTCCTCGTCCCCGGGCAAGTCGAGTGTCGCGTCCACCGGTCGGGTCGTCGACAGTAGGTATAGAGTTGATGCCACACAGGAAGCTCTCGTAGCTTCGACCCCGACTTGCAGGCTCTTCTCCGCAGCCTCTCCTCCCGGCCCTTGCCTCCTCGAGCTTCCCCCTCATGAGGAAGGACGGGGAAACCATGGTCAATAGCGTCAAGACACTTGCGCCCGCGGATGTGATGCGGGCAATCGTTCAAGACGCCTACGGCTCCGCCGACGTGCTGCGTCTCATGGAGATCGGCAAGCCCGTCTTCGCGGCCAATGAGGTCCTCGTGAAGGTGCGTGCAGCCGGGATGGATCGCGGCACCTGGCACAGCATGGCGGGCAAGCCGTACCTGATGCGGATCATGGGCTTCGGGTTCCGCCGTCCGAAGAACCGCGTCGCGGGATTGGACGTGGCCGGGACGGTCGTCGCCGTAGGCTCCGATGTGACCAGGTTCGAAGCCGGCGACGAGGTGTTCGGCATCAGCCGGGGCTCGTTCGCCGAGTACGCGGCCGCACGAGAGGACAAGCTCGTCCAGAAGCCGGCCGGCCTCAGCTTCGAGCACGCTGCGGTCGTTCCGATCTCGGGAGGCACCGCCATCCAGGGCCTCCGCGCCGGGCGCCTCGAGGCGGGACAGAAGGTGCTGATCATCGGCGCGTCGGGGGGTGTCGGCACCTACGCCGTGCAAATCGCCAAAGCCCTCGGGGCCGAGGTCACCGGTGTGTGCAGCACCACGAAGATCGATCTCGTCCGCTCGCTGGGCGCCGACCATGTCATCGACTACAGCCGAGAAGACTTCGCCGACGGTGTCGAGCGTTACGACCTGATCCTCGACATCGGCGGGAACAGCCATCTCTCGCGGCTCCGGCAGGCACTCACCCCGAAGGGAACGCTGGTCATCGTCGGCGGCGAGAACGGCGGGAAGTGGACCGGCGGCTTCGGCCGCCAAATCCGGGCGGTCGGGCTCTCCATGTTCGTGGGCCAGCGGCTGACCATGCTGGCCTCCAAAGAGCACCACACCCACATCGAAGCCGTAAGTCAGTTCATCGAAGACGGCCAGGTCGCCCCGATCGTCGACAGGACGTACCCGCTGGCTGAGGTCCCCGACGCAATGCGCCACCTCGAAGCCGGACGCGCCCGCGGGAAGATCGCGATCACCATCTGACGTTCGGCCGTTGGGAGCGGACCTCCGATATCGGTGACTCGTCGCGGCAGCGGAGCCCACGGGACGAGGACCTGACTCGGTCCTCGTCCCGGAGTTCCTATCGCGCGGCTATGCGAGCACATCCGTCGAGTCGATGACGTTGAACCCGTGCTGCTGGATCAGAACACCGTCACCGATCCCTGGGGAGACTGCGAGTACGCGGGAACCTCCATCTCCGGGCCGGGAACTTCCAACCTCACCGTCAGGGGCCTGAACTGCTCGGGAGCGGGTCGGGAAGGCACGGGCATCGTCCGAGGCGACCACATCCAGATCCTCGACTCGTCGATCACCAACACGGGGCGGAACGGATTCTCTTCGGACGGGAACACCGCAGCGGACATGACATCGAGCGTGCGGATCGCTGGGGACTCCTTCGCGGCGAACCACGCCTTCACGGTGAACCTTTCCGAACCCGGGACTGTCCACGTCCACATCGTCGGGAACGCCTGCCGGAACCAGGGTGGCGGTGAGAACGGGTACTGCTACTTCAACGTCCAGGCCGCCACCGGGACGATCTCGGACGTGGTGATCACCCGCAACTCCTCGACAGAAGGTCTTCATGGGCGGGCTGGGCGAGGTCCGCCTGGGCAACGTCGCACATGCCCCGTAGCCCGGAATGTGCTGCCCTGCTCACGAAGCCGAATGGCGGCCGGACCTTCCTGTTCCTCGGACCGTGACCGAGGTCGCAGCGACGCACAACACGGTCGTCAACTGCATCGAGAAGGCCACGTACTCGGGTTCCACACAGACCGGGCTCGTGCTCGAGGGCAACCGAACCTGAGAGTCACACCAGTCCGAGGAGACCGACGGTCACCGAAGACGGGAGGTCTCCCGGGGGATCAGGGTTTTCGCGTCCTCCCCCCTGGCCCGATCGAGGCCGGAGGAGGATACTCGTGAGGGCCATCTGGGCAGGAGCTGGTGTCGTGACCCCCCTACACGAAACCGTGCGCGCGGCGGTTCGTGCTGCCTACCATGAGTGGACGGCCCCGTTCGATCTGCCCGCGAGCGGGCCGGGCGGCGCCCCGGCCGCCCGGGCGTCGCACATCCTCGTCCCCGAGGCCTCGGCTCCGGCGGTCGGACCCGACGGTCCGGCGAGCGATGCGTCCGGTGGGTCCGCGGGCGCCGACGTCCTGAGCGGCGGGACGGGAGCCTCAGGAGACGCCGACGGGCGGACCTTCGTGACCTGGCGGCAGGTGCAGACCGCGGCCGAGGAGGCGGCGAACATCGAACCGGTCGTGCGCCGTGAGCTGGCGCGGGCCGAGGTCCCCGAGGCGGAGGGGTTCAAGGAGCTGGTTCTCCACGAGTACCCGCGGCCGAGGCGATGGCTGAGCCGCCTCCTCATCCTCGCCTCAGTGGCAGCCCTTGGGGGCATCGTGGCCGCCCACGCCACCGCCCGCCATCCGCAGGCACCGGAGGCTCGGCCCTCGGTCTCGGCTCCGGCTCCGGCTCCGGCCACGCCGGCACCGCCGCCGTCGCGCCGGGCCGTCTCGCATCCCCCCGCGCCGAAGGTGCCCCGGATGATCCGGGCGGCGTTGGTGTTCAGGGCGCCGTGCTGGGTGCGAGCCGTGGCCGACGGGCGCACCGTGCTCGTGGGGACGTCGACCTCGGGCAGCCGCGCCGTGAAGGCCCACCATACGCTGGTCCTGACGCTCGGCAACGCGGGAGGAGTCGGGCTGCTCGTGAACGGCCACCCGGTTCACACCGGGTCGTCTGGACAGGTTGTGAACCTGTCGTTCGCGCTCCACAACGGCGAGATCGTCGGGCCCTGAGATCGTCGGCACGGCCGATCGCGAGCTGATGGCGTGGCGCTCCCTCCACGCGCGGTGAGCCCGCACTCGCCGGCCGTCCCGACAACTCGGGGGCTATCAGCCTCGTTCACCACCTCGCGGCAAGCGCACAGTGGTCGTACGAGATGCCCTCCCCAGCCCGTTGGCTGCCCGGAGGCCCCCGAGCGAACGAGGAGGTGTCCGATGACGCGACCTCGCTTCTTCCCCCGACTGCGGAGGGGTTGCACGGTGGCGCTTGCCGTGGTGGGAATGCTCGTGATGTCGGCGGGCCCCGCGGCGGCAGCAGCGGGTGCGCTGGACCGCACGTTCGGGGGCGACGGCACGGTGATCACACGCTTCGCTCTCGGAGATGCTCGCGCCTACGCCATCGCGACCCAGCCCGATCAGAAGGTCGTCGCCGTCGGACAGGTCACATCCTCGTCCGGTACGAGGTTCGCCGTGGCCCGGTACGACCGCGACGGGAGCCTGGACGCCACCTTCGGCAACCACGGCAAGGTGTCCACGGGCTTCGTGGGAGTCGGAAACGCCGGGGCGCAGGCAGTGGCCCTTCAGGGCAACGGGAGGATCGTGGTCGCAGGATGGGCCGGCAACGGTGGCACGTCGTGTTGCTCCCGGTTCGCCTTCGCCCTGGCCCGGTTCGACGCCGACGGCTCGCTCGACACGTCCTTCAGCGGCGACGGCAGGGTTGTGACCGACTTCGCGAAGGAGGGAGAAGCGAACGCGGTGGCCCTCCAGGCGAACGGCAAGATCGTGGCCGCGGGCCGGGCGGGGGGCGCGGGGGTCCTCATGCGATTCAACCCCAACGGCTCGCTCGACACGTCATTCGGCCACGACGGGAAGGTCGCGACGAAGGTGTTGAGCATCGCCGGGATCGTCGTCCAGGCGACCGGCAAGATCGTCGACGTGGGCTCCACCGAGAAGGGGCTCGTCCTGGCCCGGTGGAACGCGAACGGCACCCCCGACACGTCATTCGGCCGCGACGGCGTCGTGGTCACCAGCCTCCACAACGCTTGGGCGTCGGCGATCGTCCTGCCGGGGAACGGCAAGATCGTCGCGGCGGCGACCTGGAACAACATGTTCACCCTGGCCCGCTACAACTCCGACGGCTCACCGGACCGATCCTTCGGAGGAGACGGTGTGGTGACGACGAGCTTCTGGTCTGGGGAAGCCGATTGGGCATACGGCGTGGCAGTCCAGGCGGACGGCAGGATCGTGGCCGCCGGGCAGGCCATCCCGTACGAGCACGGTATCGACTCCGGGCTCAGCTACGGCGGGATCGTCGTGGCCCGCTACAACCGCAACGGCACCCTCGACTCCACGTTCAGCGGCGACGGCAAGCTGTGGACCGCGTTTGCGAGGGGTATGGCGGGGGCCCGAGGCGTGGCCATCCAGGCGGACGGCAGGATCGTCGTCGCAGGGGACTGGAACTTCGTGAGGTTCGCACTGGCCCGCTACGTGGCGGGGCCGCAGTGACGTGAGGTCACCGACCGATCCCCCGTCCGGCCCACGGGACGGATGAACAGAGGTTCCGGGGGGAGGAGTCGAACCTCCATTTGAGGCTCCAAAGGCCCCCGTCTTGCCATTAGACGACCCCGGACCGAACCCGCCGATTATGGCGGACGCGGCGTCACCGTCGGCGGATCGTCGGCGGGCGGCGGCGACGACACCGCGACCGCGCCGGGGATCCGCTCGGCGATGCGTTCGGCCTCCGGCTCGTCGGCGGCCAGGCCGGCCACGGTCGGTCCACTGCCGCTCATCACGGCGCCGAGCGCGCCGGCGTCGAGCAGCCGTTCCACGATGACCCGGATCTGCGCGTGTCGCCGGGCCACCGGCCCCTGGAGGTCGTTCCACAGCCACTTCGCCAGCTCGTGGGGGTCGCCTCGGCGAACGGCGTCGAGCGCGTCGTCCAGGGCGACGTTCGCCGTGACGCCCTCCTCGTCCCACCACGCGTACGCGTCGACCGTGTGCACCGGGAACGGCTGCGGCACGAGGACCCACCATGTGGTGGCCGCCTCGACCGGCTCGACCTCGTCGCCGCGGCCGCGCATCATCACGGCGTCGCCGCGGAGCATGGCCGGCACGTCCGAGCCGATCCCCTCGGCGACGGACGCGAGCCGTGCCTCCGACAGGCCGTCGCTCCAGAGCCGGTTGAGCGCCATCAGGACGGCCGCCGCGTCGGCGCTCCCTCCCCCCAGGCCGGCGGCCATCGGGATCTCCTTCTCGACCACCACCGAAGCCGCCCGGCCCTCGACCGCCCGGGCCTCGAACCAGGCCTGTGCCGCGACGAACGCCAGGTTGGAACCCGGGTCCGGGAGCAGCATCGGGCGCCCGTCCGCGTGGAACATCGCGACCGACACGTGGTCGTCCTCGCGGACCGTGACCGAGTCGGTCAGCGACACGGGGAGCACCAGGCTCTCGAGGTCGTGGTACCCGTCACCCCGCCGGCCGAGCACGCGGAGCACCGCGTTGATCTTGGCCGGCGCACCGACCCTCACCGCGCGCGGCTCAGCCACGCGTCACCGTCCCGGCCAGGCAGGCGAACTCGACGAGCCCGAGCTGCTCGGCGCGCACGTCCGCCGCAAGGCCACACGCCTCCAGCGCCGCACCGGCATCCGTCGCCGTCAGCCCGAGTCGCACCAGCGCGTTGCGCATGGTCTTCCGCCGTTGCGCGAACCCGGCCTCCACGACGTCGAACAGCGCGTCGCGTTCCACGTCGACCGGCGGCTCATGGGGGACGATCCGGACGAGCACCGACTCGACGTTCGGTCGGGGCCAGAACACCGATGCCGGCACCCGGCGCAGCACCTCCACGTCCGCGAGGTATGCGAGACGGACCGAGGCCGCGCCGTACGGCTCGGTGCCGGGCGCCGCGGCCATGCGTTCGCCGACCTCGTGCTGGACCATCACGAGGTACCGGTCGATCTGCGGGGCCTCGTCGAGCATCCGGAACACCAGGGGCACGGCGATGTTGTACGGCAGGTTCGACACCATGCGCCAGCTGGTGCCGGGCAGCTCGGCACGCCAGTTCATCCGGAGCGCGTCGCCCTGGACGACGCGAACGCGGTCCGATCCGCCGACGGCCTCGCGGAGCGCCGGCACCAGCGCGCGATCCGACTCCAGCGCGACGACCTCGGCGGCGGCCGCCGCCAGCGCGACCGTCAGCGACCCCAACCCGGCCCCCACCTCGACCACGCGGTCGCCCGGTTCGATCCCCGCGTCGGCCACGATGGCCCGGGCGAGGTTCGGATCGACCAGGAAGTTCTGGCCGAACGCCTTCGACGGGCGGATGCCGTGGCGGCGGGCGAGCGCGCGGAGCTCGGCCGCGCCGATGCCGCTACCAGGAGAGCCGGACCTCGCAGACCCCTTGGGGGAGCGGCGCGAGGACGCCGAAGGCCTGGGGCGAGAGGTCGATGATGCGCCCGCCGAACGGTCCACGGTCGTTGATTACCACGGTGACGCTCCGGCCGTTCGACAGGTCGGTCACCGTGACGCGGGTCCCGAACGGCAGCCAGGGGTGCGCGGCGTACATGCCCGGGGTCCCCGTCCCGTACCAGGTCGCCTGCCCGGTCTCAGTGTGCGAGGTGCCGGTCGGCCCCGGCGGTGTCGGAGCCGGCGTGGTCGGACCGGGCGTCGGGGCCGCCGCCCCCACCTCCCGGACCTCGTCGACCGACGCACGCGCGACGGTCTGGGACACGAGCGTGCGCGACGCCTCGCGGCCGTCCACGTACCGCACCCGATAGGTCCGCTCGACGGAGCCCTCGACCCCCGGCGTCACCACCCGGGCCTGCCCGGCAGGGAGGGTGGTCGTGGTGGTCGTGTGGACGGCGTAGTCGATGTCGGAGGTGACCGTCACCAGCCGGAGGTCGACCCGGTCGAACCGGACGACCTCCAGCGGATGAAGGGGGGTCTGGAGTGGCGGCGCGACGCGATCATCGCCGTCTGGCTCGATCCCCATGGCCGAGAGGAGCTGACCGACGGTCGCCGCATTGGTCAGTCCGTCGAGGTCCTTCCCCAGCACCTCGACGGACACGGCGACCGGCCGATGCAGCGCGAGCCAGCTCGGCGGGATCGCAGAGGGTGCGGCCTCCGCGGAGACCTTCAGCGCGCCGAGCGCGCCGAGTCCCCGCCTCGCGGCCACCCAGACCCCCACATCCGGTTCCACCACGCCGGCCACCGATGCCGTGTCGACGCTGAACATCGACGGCACCGGACTCGGCGACCGGACCGCGCTGCGCAGCGCCGTCCGGATGGAGGTCGAACCCTGAACTCCCGGTCGAGACTCGCCCTTGGGAGCGGCCGTGCGGACCGCTGGGCGGTTCGATCCGGAGACGATCAGGGCGCCGGCGGTCACCGCCACGAGGGACGCGACCGTTGCGACCACGGCGCGCCGTCTGGCCCGCCGAGCCCGCAGTCGCCGAACCCGTGTGGGTGATGTCCCCACCTTCCCTCCTCACGAAGGGAAGCCCTGAGGGGAAGCGGCGATGCCGGACCAGAGCCTCCATGGTGGAACGGTCGAGAACCCTAGCAAAGCCTCAACCTTCACTGCAAACTTGACCGGGCTGTGGACCGCGGTGCAGATCGCGGTGGAAATCCGCCGGTCAGCGCATGCCGGGGAACGCGGCCAACGCGTTCCCCGCCGTCAGCTGCACCATCTCCGCGGTGCCGACCGCCCGGACCCGGGCGAGCTCCTCGACGACGGCGAGCACGTTGGCCGGTTCGTTGTCGCGGCCCCGCAGCGGCTGGGGCGACAGGAACGGCGAGTCGGTCTCGACCAGGAGCCGATCGGGCGGCGCCACGCTCGCGGCCCGCCGGAGGTGTTCGTTCTTCGGGTAGGTGACGTTCCCGGCGAACGACAGGAACCACCCGCGCTCCGCGCACGCGACCGCCGTCTCGGCGTCGCCCGAGAAGCAGTGGAGCACCACGCGTTCGGCCCGTTCCTCGTCGAGGATCCGCACCGCGTCGTCCCACGCCTCGCGGACGTGAACGACGAGCGGCTTGTCGACCTCGTGGCTCCACCGGACGTGCAGGCGGAACACCCGCTGCTGTTCTTCAGCAGGCGACTTCATCCGGAAGTAGTCCAGGCCGCACTCTCCCACCCCGACCACGAGCGGGTTGGCGAGGAGCTCCTCGATGTCGGCGCCGGCCGCGTCGTCGAGCGCGTCGGCCGTGTGCGGGTGCATCCCGGCCGTCGCGAACACACCGCGGAACGACTCGGCCATCTCGACGCTCCGATGGCTCGACTCGGGGTCGATGCCGACGCAGATCAGCCGCTGGACGCCCGCGCGGCGCGCGGACTCGACCGCGGCTCCAGGCTCGCCGTCCACCAGGAACAGGTGGCAGTGGGTGTCGACGGCCCCCGTCTCCACCGCGCCTCGAGGGTTTGTCCCCATGACTCGCCTACGTGTCGAGCCGTGGGAACAGCGCGTCGCCGCGCTTCGTCTGCGTGCCGGACTTCAGCCGGCCCCACGCGGCCGCATCGGGGAGCAGCTGGTCGGCCAGCGGTTCGGCGATGCCGAGCTGGGTCCACAGCCGCTCGGCCGCGTCGGGCATGATCGGCGAGATCAGTACGGCGAGGACCCGGAGCACCTCGGCGCTCGCCGCGAGGACGCCCGCGAGCTCCGTTCGTTTCCGGGGGTCCTTCGCCAGCGCCCACGGCGCGCGCTCCACCAGGTAGCCGTTGGCGCGGTCGACGATCTCCCACACGGCCGCGAGGGCCTGGGTGGGGGCGACGCGTTCCATGGACTCGTCGTAGCGCCGCGCGACGTCGGCGACGACGGCGGGCAGGTCGCCCGCCTGGGCGGCCTGGTCGACGTCGGGGATCACCCCGTCGAGGTTCGACGCGAGCATCGCCAGCACGCGGCTGGCGAGGTTCCCCAGCCCGTTGGCGAGGTCGGCCGTGTAGCGCTCCTCGAGCGCCTCCAGCGAGAAGTTCCCGTCCTGGCCGAACTGGATCTCCCGCATGAAGAAGTAGCGGTACGCGTCGGCGCCGACGAGATCGATCAGCTGGAACGGGTGGATGCCCGTGAGGTTCGTCTTGGACATCTTCTCGCCGCCGACCGTGAGGAACCCGTGGGCGAACACCAGCCGGGGCGGCTCGACGCCGCCGGCCATCAGCATGGCCGGCCAGTACACGGCGTGGAAGCGGATGATGTCCTTGCCGATCAGGTGCATGGCCGGCCAGTAGGTGGCGAAGCGTTCGTCGTCCGTGCCGTAGCCGGCCGCGGTGATGTAGTTCGTCAGCGCGTCGAACCACACGTACGTGACGTGCTTCGGGTCCCACGGGAGCGGGATGCCCCAGTCGAACGACGTCCGGCTGATCGAGAAGTCGCGCAGGCCGCCCTTGATCAGGCTGAGCACCTCGTTTCGCCGGGTCTCGGGCTGCAGCGTCTCGGGGTGCGAGGTGTAGCGGTCGAGGAGCGCGTCCGCGTACTTGGAGAGCGCGAAGAAGTAGTTCTCCTCCTGCATCCGCTCCACCGGGCGGTGGTGGATGGGGCAGAGGCCGTCGGCGTCGAGCTCGTCCTCCGTGTAGTACGCCTCGCAGCTCACGCAGTACAGGCCCTCGTAGGTGCCGAGGTAGATGTCGTCGCGGCCGTTGTCGTGGACCGCTTGCAGGAGCTTGGTGACCGCGGCCGTGTGCCGGTCCTCGGTCGTGCGGATGTAGTCGTCGTTGGAGATCTGCAGACGCTCCCACACCTCGCGCCAGCGGGGCTCCATGGCGTCGAGGTACTCCTGCGGCGTCTGCCCGGCCGCCTCGGCGGTGCGGGAGATCTTCAGCCCGTGCTCGTCGGTCCCGGTGAGGAACAGGACGTCGTCGCCCTTCAGGCGGTGGTAGCGCGCGAGGAAGTCGGCCGCGACCGTCGTGTACCCGTGCCCGATGTGCGGGACGTCGTTCGGGTAGTAGATCGGCGTCGTGACGTAGAAGGGCCTGCCCATGGGACGGTCATTGTATGCGGGCCGATTCCGCGGTCGGCTGCCCGCCGTCCCGAGCTCGCTATCCGACCGGCGTCGTCGACGGGGCGGCGGCCTTCGGCACGAGGTAGCCCCACACGTAGACCGCGATCACTCCATCGCCGCCCTGTTTGATCGTGAGGAACCCGCTGTGCCCGACGACGAACCCCGGCTCGATCGATACGTCGTGGCTGCCGAGGACACCTGTCGACGCCGAATACATCTCGCGCCCGGTGCACGTGCCGTTCGGGTACACGAGCGCGACCTGCAACCCCGACGAGGAGGCCGAGTCCACGACGAACGAGAGCGACTTCACCACGAAGCTCCTGTTCGATGGAACCGCCACGACGTCGTGGCAGTTCTGGTCGGCCGTGGAGATCGCGAACTCCCGGAACGTCCCCGGCCCCGCCTCGGCGACCTGCAGTTGGTGCGCCTTCGTCACGCCGGCCTTCGTCCCCGCCGTGTTCTGAATCGTGACCAGGCTGCCCACCGCACTCGCGATGCGTGGGCCCGCGATCCATCCGACCAGCAGGCCAGCGGCCAGGATCAGGGCCACCCTTCGATCTCGCATCCTCGCCTCCCTTCGCTCGACCGCGGCACCGATGCCACGGTCCAGGGACCGGATACATGAACGCGGCGGGGGCGTCCACCCCTGAGCCCTGTCGGTCGGGAACCCGGGCGGTCGATCGGCCGGCCATCAGGAGCCCGCGCGGTCGCGGGCGAGGAGCGCCCGGTACACCTCGTTGGTCGCGACGCCGTGGCGACGCGCAACGCGCCCGGCGGCCTCGCGGCGACGAACGCCCGAGGCCACCAAGGCAGCGGCCTCCTCCGCCAGCTCCACGGGACCGGGCGTATCCGCAGCCTCCCCGGTCGAACCGCCCACCACCAGGACGACCTCGCCGCGAACCTCGCCGCGGTCGCGGAGCTCGTCTGCCACCTCGGAGAGCGAACCCCGTACGACCTCCTCGTGGAGCTTGGTGAGCTCGCGGCACACCGCCGCCGGGCGATCCCCCCACGCCGCCGCCAGGTCGTCGAGCGTGTCGACCGCGCGCCGCGGCGACTCGAAGAGCACCAGGGTCCGGGGATCCGGGGCAAGCTCCGCGAGCCGGGCCGCCCGCTCCCCCGCCCGCCTGGGCAGAAACCCCTCGAACGCGAACCGGTCCGTCGGCAGCCCAGACACCACCAGCGCCGCCACCACCGCCGACGGCCCCGGCACGACGCGCACCTCGATGCCCGCCTCGGCGGCCGCCCGCACCAGCCGGTACCCCGGATCGCTCACGGTCGGCATCCCGGCGTCGCTAACCAGCGCCACCGACCGGCCCGCCCGCAGATCTCCCACCAGCTCGACCGTCCGCTCGCGCTCGTTGCCCTCGAACAACGAGACGAACCGCGGCCGCTCCACCCCGAGCCGCGCCAGCAGCGAACCGGTCCGCCGGGTGTCCTCGGCGGCGATCACGTCCACCGACCCCAGCACCTCGCGCGAGCGTTCGGTCGTGTCGCCCAGGTTCCCGATGGGCGTTCCGACGACGAACAGCGTGCCCGTTCCGGCGCCGGAAGTCACCGCGCGAGAACCCCCCCGGAAGCGCAATCCCTCGCGTACCATCGACCGGTGCACGCGCCTCCTCCCGAGGACACGACGGCCGAGAGGTCCACGGCCGCGACCCCGACAATCGTCCGGGGCCGCCCGCTGGCCGGGCCCAACCCGTTCCGCGAGCCCGAACCCGAGCCCCCGGCCACCGACCGCCCCCGCCACGCCGTGCCGACGCGGCAGCACGACGGCTGGCGGCGGTTCGTCGGGTTCATCAGCAAGCCCGTGTTCGTGTTCATCGCGGTCGGCATCATCGCGGCGGTCCCCCGCTTCTACCACGTGACCGAGCCGCACGGCCGGGTGTTCGACGAGGTCTACTACACGAAGGACGGATGCCTGTACGCCGGCTACCCGTACAAGCAGTGCGACCTCGCCGCCGCCGACGAGCAGTCGTGGGTCCACCCGCCGTTCGGCAAGTGGATGGTCGCGGCGGGCATCCGGATCTTCGGGAACAACCAGTTCGGATGGCGGGTCTCGGCGGCCTTCATCGGGACGCTCACGTGCGTGCTGATCGCGATGCTGGCATGGGTGCTGTGGCGGAGCGCGCTGTGGGCGTTCGTCGCCGGGTTGCTCGCCGCGACCGAGAGCCTGCTGGTCGTGCAGTCCCGAACCGCCCTCCTCGACATCTTCCAGGCCTTCTGGACGGTGGCGGCGTTCCTGTTCCTCGCCCTCGACAAGTCCTGGATCGAACGAAGAACCCCCGTCGTCCCGGCCGACCCCGCGCCGCCCGAGCGGCCGCCGCCCGCGTGGTTCGCCGGAGGGAACGGCTCGCCCTGGCTCACCGGCCCCATCCCGACGACGGCGTTCGCCCCGCCCGAGGATCCCGCCGTGGCGCCCTTCCCGGGCACCGGGCTCGTGCGAGCCAGGGTGAAGGTCCCGTCGCCGTTCTGGCGGCCGTGGCGGGTGGCCGCGGGGTTCGCGTTCGGGTTCGCCATCGCCGTGAAGTGGTCTGCGCTCTCGGCGCTCGCTGGCGGCATCCTGCTGGTGTTCCTGTGGGAACGAAGCCGCCGGAAGCGCGCCAACGTCCGCCACCCGTTCTGGCGGGGCGTGGCGCGGGAGAGCTTCCCGATGATCGTGTGGCTGTTCCTCCTCCCGGTCGTGGTGTACCTGCTCACGTACTCGGGGCGGATCGAGCGCTCGCCGTACCCGCCGTACCGGTACTTCCCGGGCGCCGGGTACTCGTGGATGGCGCACCCCAGCCGGTTCGCCAACCTCACGTTCCAGATGGAGAACTTCCACCACAACCTGCGGGACGAGGTCTACAGCTCGACGACCAAGAAGTACACGCCGGCCCACCCCTACGAGTCGCGGCCGTGGAGCTGGATCCCCATGGGGCGGCCGGTCGCCTACTTCTACAAGGCGCAGAACGCCGGGAAGCCGAACGAGACCCGGCGGGAGGTGCTCGGCATCGGCAACCCGGCGATCTTCTGGTTGCAGTTCATCGCGATCCCGTGGCTCGCGGTGATGTGGCGACGACGACACGACTGGCGAGCCGGACTGATCCTCCTCGCCATCCTGTTCCAGTACCTGTTCTGGTTCCTGCCGGACGTGTCGCTGCAGAAGGTGCAGTTCTTCTTCTACGCGACGCCGATCGCGCCGTTCTTCGTCCTGGGCGCGACGTACGTGGTCCGCGACCTCGCGAGGATGCGATTGCAGGGGTCGTACTCTCGGCCGTTCCTGCCGGTGGCCGTGGCGTTCGTGGTCGTGTCGGTCGTGCTGTTGGTCTGGTTCTTTCCGGTCCTGTCGGGCGCCCCGCTCTCGGTCTCGGCGTGGAAGGCCCGGATCTGGTTCAGCGGCTGGATCTGACGCCGCCATGGTCCGGGTGACGCCCGAGCGGTTCGAGGAGCTGGTGACCGAGGCGGTCGACGGGCTCCCCGACTGGGTGCACGAGCGGCTCGACAACCTCGAGGTCCTGATCGAGGAGCGTCCGCCGCCGGGACAGCGCAATCTGCTCGGCCTGTACGAGGGCGTGCCGCTGACGAGGCGGACCTCGAGCGGGTACTTCGGGGTGCTGCCCGACCGCATCACGCTGTTCCGTTCGAACATCGAACGCATCAGCCGCGACGAGGACGACCTCCGCGACAACGTCCGCCACACGGTCGAGCACGAGGTCGCGCACTTCTTCGGGATCTCGGACGACCGGCTGCGCGAGATCGACCGCTACTGAAGGGCCAGGATCCGGCGCGCGGCCAGGGCGAGGTCGCCGGCCACGAACGTCGCCTCCGAGAAGTCCATCCCGGACGTGTGCTCGTTGGGAACCGCCACCACCACCATCCCCGCCGCGCGGGCCGACGCGACGCCGGCCGGGGCGTCCTCCAGCGCCGCGCAGGCCGCGGGCTCGACGCCGAGGGCCAGAGCGCCGGCCAGGTACGGCTCGGGATGGGGCTTGGGGTGGCGGACGTCCTCCCGCGAGATCGTCGCGTCGAACGTCACGTCTCGGATGCCGGCCAGCGCCCGATCGACGTACCCACGGGTCCCCGAGGTGACGATCCCGACGGCGAGGCCGGCCGCGCGGAGCATCCCGACGGCCTCGGCCAGCCCCGGACGCGGGGGGATGCCGTTCGCGGTCAGCTCCGCGAAGTGGCGGTCCCGGGCGGCGGCGACGCGTTCGAGGGAGAGGCCGTGGTCGCGGGCCAGGCCCTCGGCAGTGGCGCTGACCGGCTGCCCGAAGTACGGGTCGATCCACGCCGGGTCCCAGCCGGCGCCGCACTCCTCCATGGCCCGCCGCCACGCCTCGACGTGCAGGGGTTCGGAGTCGACCGCCAGCCCGTCGAGGTCGAACAGCGCGGCGCGGATGCGGTGTGGCGGAGTCACCCGGCGAGCAGCCCGGGGATCTGCTTCTGGAACAGAATGAACAGCACCCCGGCTCCCACGTCGAGCAGCGTGTGCGCGATCACCATGGGCCACGTCCTCCGCCACCTGAGGAACACCAGCCCGAACAGCAGGCCCATCAGCAGGTTCCCGGTGAACCCGCCCCACCCCTGGTACAGGTGGTAGCTCCCGCGCAACACGGCCGACGCGCCGATGGCGGCGAGCGCCGGGGTTCCGACCTGCTGGAGTCGCGTCACCAGGTAGCCGAGGACGACCGTCTCCTCGAGCAGGGCGTTCTGCGCCGCCGACAGCACCAGCACGGGGACCGTCCACCACAGGCCGAGCGGCGGCACCGGGATCACGATCCGGTTGTGGCCCAGCCGGACGGACACGATGTAGATGACGATCCCGGCCGCGCCGACGACGAGCGCCAGCAGCGCGCCGCCGCCAACGTCGAACGCCGGTCGGTCGAACGCCATGCCGATCGTCGCGGGACGTTCGTCGTTGCGGCGCAACAGGTAGAAGACCAGCCACACCGGCGCCAGCGCGAACGCGATCGGCACCAACTGGTCGGCCAGCCGGGGCGTCTGGGGGATGACCGCGACGGAGACCGACCGGTTCACCGGGTGCGCGGTGAACGAGAGGACCGCGTCTGCCGCCGCCGCGAGGAGCGACAGCGACAGGACGACGAGGAGCTCCTCGACCAGCGTGCGCGACGGCGCGTGGCGCGGCGGCGCCGCGGGAAACGGACTGGTTCGCTCCGGGGAGTCGGGGAGCGGCGTCACGGTCGCGGACCGGGCCTTCATCGTTCGACCACTGTACGAGCGGCCCGGCCGCAGTACCTGAACGCCGTAGAAGAGTTGCGATCGCCCTCCGGCCGAGGGGGGACCCGGAGGGCGACCGCGTCCTACGGGCTCATCCGCTTGGGATCGAGCGCCGCAAGTCCCGCCCGGAACGACTCCATCGCGGCCTCCGTGTCCCCGGCCGCGAGGTCGAGCTCGCCGAGCTCCCGGTAGCACGAGGCCACGTGCTGCCTCGCCCCCTGCTTCTCGAACAGCGCGGCCGCCTCGACGAGCGCGCCTCGGGCGTCCGCGCGCTGCCCCAGCTCGGCGTTGGCCCGTCCCACGAGGAACAGCGTCTTGGGCCGGTCGTTCTCGTCGTCGGCCCCCAGCACCAGCGCGCGCTGAGCGTGTCGCAGCGCGTCCGCGGGGCGGCCCTCGACGAGCGCGAGCCGCGCCCGTTCGGAGAGCACATAGCTGATGTCGATGGCCCCGCCGACCTCCTCGAGCATGGCCTCGGCCAGGTCGAGGTGGTGGGCGGCCTCCCCGGTCTTCGGCGGGTCGACCTCGAGGCAGATGAACGCATACGCGTTGTGCAGCCGGGCGACGCTCCGCCGGTCGTCGAGCTCCTCCATCAGCACGCGCGCCCGCGT
Source organism: uncultured Actinomycetes bacterium (assembly GCA_963772375.1). GTDB lineage: Bacteria > Actinomycetota > UBA4738 > UBA4738 > JACQTL01 > DATBHM01. Next base: position 1,034,457 of record CAVYXG010000005.1, on the reverse strand, counting down.
CGCGAACTCGAGCGCCTCGTCCCACCGCTTCACCTCGGCCATCACGCGGCTCGCGTCCCAGTACGCGTTCGCCCGGATCTCCGGCGGGGCTCCCTGTCCGGCGGAGGCGAGGGCGCGGAGCGCGGCCTGCTCGGACAGGTGGACGTCGCCCCGTTCGAAGTAGACGGACACGAGCACGGACTGGAGCTCGGCGAGAATCCCGGACTCGAGCGGCGGCCGGTCGGACCGCCGCAGGAAGCTCTCGACCACGACGCCGGCGTACGTCAGGTCGCCGACCGACCGGTACGTCCGGGCCAGGCGGGAGACCGCCAGCCCCGCGTCACGCTCCATGAGCTCCCCGGTCTCGAGCGCCTCCTCCAGCCGGTCGATCGCTTCCCGGTGCCGCTCGGCGAGCGCCAGCGCCTCGCCCAGCTGCGCGAGGCCCTTGGCGCGGAGACGCTGGAGGCCGTACTTGTCCGCCTCCTCGACCACCGAGCGCAGGCCCTCCTCGGCGTCGGCGAGCCGGTGGTCCCGTGTCGCCCGGACGGCTTCCTCCAGGCGGTACCGGAGCGCGTCCTCCATGCCGTCCGGCACGCCGGTGGCGAGGAACCGGGGGCTGACGCCGAGCCGGTCGGCGAAGAACGCCATCGCGTGGGGCGAGGGCGTGCGCTTTCCCGCCTCGATCTGGCTGACGTAGCTGACCGTGTACCGGCCCCTCGCCAGGGCGGTCTTGGAGAGTCCCGCCTGGGTTCGGAGGTCTCGGAACCGTTCGCCGACGTTCACGGATGCGAGCTTAGTCATTGGACTGTCAGTTAACAACCAGCTTCACTATGAGTTCAATTACCGGGATCGGGCCGGCTGGCCCGTGCGCTCAGGCTCCCCTGCATCGGTCACTCGGAGGCGAAACTGCAGGACGTTCGCCGAATTCGCTGAAGTGAACTGAGCATATTGACGAGAAGTACATGTCATGAGTACCATCCGCCGCGACCGCCCGACCCAATCTCCGAGAGGGGGCGACATCCGTGAAGCGATTCCTCATTGCGGCCGCCGGCGTCCTGCTGTTGGCCGCGTCGGCGATCGCCGGCACCGCCAACTTCCCTTGGCACTAGCCACTGCAATCCGCGGTTCGGACTCGCTCGAGGCCGTCCACCCGGGCGTGGGTCACATCTTCATTCCGGACCGCCGTGCGGGTGGATGGATCGGCGGAGAGCTGCTCGCTCGTCGGCCTTTCCGTCCAGCCGATCACTCCGACCCGCAACCGTGATGCGGGCGTCGCCGGTGACGGCGGCGCCCACCACGGGCTCACCGGGAGCACGCTCGCATGGTGAACCTCCGCCGCCTCCGGGTCGCGGTGGCCACGCCCGATCCCGCGCTCACCGCACGCATCGCGGCGATCGTGGTGGGGGCGGGACACGACGTCGCGGTCGCGTCCGACTCGCCGTTCGACGCGATGGAGGCGGCGTTCTCCCGATCGATCGAGGTGCTGATCCTCGATCAGCAGCTCCAGCGGGTCGCCGGCACGGAGATCGCGGCCCTCGTCCGCTCGGTCGGCACCGCCGTCACGGTCGTCGTCCTGCACCGGGGCGAGCTCGCGTCGGCGGGCGACCTCCTGGTGCTCGACCCCACCAGGCCGGGGTTCGAAGCCGCGCTCACCAACGTGCTGGCGACCCCGGTCAGCGCACCGGCCCCCCGCCGCGGCCGGCGAGCCGGCTGAACGCTCACCCCTCCGCCGCTCCCAGCTCCACGGCCCGCCAGCAGTACCACGCGGCGACCGTGCGGTACGGCCGGAACCGCTCCCCCTCCGCCTCGAGCGCCTTCGGCGTGGGCAGCGCCGGCAGCCGGTATGCGATCCGGTAACCGTTCCGAACGCCGTAGTCGAGGACCGGCCACACGTCCATCCGTCGCAGGGTGAAGATCAGGAACATCTCCGCCGTCCACCGGCCGATGCCGCGGACCTCGGACAGGCGGGCCACGATCTCGTCGTCGGACATCCGCCGTAGTTGGTCGAGCGGCACGACGCCGGCCAGCACCTTGTCCGCGAGGTCCTTCACCGACCGTGTCTTCGAACCGGAGAACCCGGCCGCCCGGAACGCCTCGTCCGGCGTCGCCAGCACGCGCTCGGGGGTCATCTCCCCGTCGAAAAGCGCCGCGACCCGGGCCCAGATGGCGGCCGCGGCCCGCCCCGCGAGCTGCTGGTAGGCGATCGACTCCGCCAGGTCGACGAACGGGTCCGGGTCGCGGGGCGGCCGGATGCGCAGCGGCCCGGCGCGCTCGACGAGCCCGGCCATGACCGGGTCGCGCCGCGCGATCTCCGCCGTCGCCGCGGCGGCGCTCACCCTGGGCACGTGGGCTCCCGGTTCATCCGCGGTTGCAACGCCCCACGCGGCAGTTCCGTGAGACCGGGCTACCGGTCGACGTCGCCGACGACGAAGAACACGCTCCCCATGATGGCGATGAGATCGGGCAGGAGCTGGCCCTGCAGCAGCTCGGGGAGCACGGAGATGTTGGAGAACGACGCCGTCCGCATCTTCAGACGATACGGCGACGTGCCACCGTTGCCGACGACGTAGTACCCCATCAGGCCGAGCGGGTTCTCGGTCCGCAGGTAGATCTCCCCGTCGATCTTGACGGTCTTCGGCAGCGATCCCGCCCGATAGGCACCCGCGGGCAGCTTGTCCATGCACTGCCGGACGATCTTCAGGGACTCCCACATCCGCTGGACCAGCACCCACAGCCGGTCGTAGGAGTCGCCATGCTCGCCGATCGGGACGGTGAACTCCACCTCGCCGTACTTCTCGTAGGGCGAGTCCTTGCGGGGATCCATCGGCACGCCGCTCGCTTGGAGCACCGGGCCCGACGCGCCGTAGGCGACCGCCGTCTCCGGCGTCAGCACCCCGACCCCCCGCGTCCGCGCCGCGAAGATCTCGTTGCCGAGGATCAGCGTCTCGAAGTCCCGGAGCTTGTTCGACACCCACGCGATGACGTCCTCGGACTGCTTGAGGAATCCCCGGGGCAGGTCGTCCTTCAAGCCGCCGACCCGGCAGAACGAGTGGTGCATCCGCGCCCCGGTGGCGGACTCCATGAGGTCCTGGATCATCTCCCGCTCGCGGAACACGTAGAACATCGGTGTCATGGCCCCGAGCTCCAGCGAGAACGAGCCGCAGAACATCAGGTGGTTCAGGATGCGGTTCCACTCGGCGAGCATGGTGCGGATCCACTGCGCGCGGTCGGGGACCTCGATGCCGGCCAGGCGTTCGACCGCGATCGTCCAGCCGAGCTCGTTGTTGAACGCGGAGAGCCAGTCGTGGCGGTTCATCAGGACGAGGACCTGGCGGGCGTCGCGGACCTCGGACAGCTTCTCGGCCGCGCGGTGCATGTAGCCGATGACCGGTTCGGCCCGGACGATGACCTCGCCGTCGAGCTCGAGGATCAGCCGGAGGACGCCGTGGGTCGAGGGGTGCTGCGGCCCGATGTTGAGGGTCATCTCCTCGGTGGCGAACGTGCCCCGCTGCTCCACCACGAGGTCCATGCCGCCGCCGCGGACCATCCACTGGTCGGCGTTCGACGAGAAGACCCTGGCCTCTTCGGTGTCCATGCGGACCTCTATTGTGCACGACCCCGCATCGGGTCGCCCACGGGCGCCCCCTCGGGGATCGATAGACTGGGCCGCCGAAGGAGGTTCGAACGTGACGTCCGAAGCCCGAGGCGACGTGGAGGCCGAAGCCGAGGCCGAGGCGCTCCGGGACGCGGGCGCGGAAGCTCCGCCCGGAGCCCCCCGCGAGGCGGCGTTCTTCGACCTGGACAAGACGCTGCTGCCCGGCGCGGCCCTGTTCCCGCTGGCCCGCGAGATGTACCGCCAGGGGGTGTTCACCAACCGGGACATCGCGCGCATCGCCGCCGACCAGATCATGTACCGGCTGTCCGGCAAGGAGGACAAGGAGAGGATCCGCCGGGCCCGCGAGACCACGCTCGCGGCCGTGAAGGGCCGCCCGGCGACCGAGGTCGAGGAGATGGGCCGGCTGGTCGTCGAGCGGGAGCTCCTCCCCCGCTTCTACCCGCAGGCCGTCGAGCTGATGAACCGCCACAAGCGGGCCGGGCGGGAGGTCTACATCTCGTCGTCGTCGCCCGAGGACTTCCTGTCGATCCTGGCGGAGGAGTTCGGCGTGGACGGCGTGATCGGGACGCGGGCCGAGGTCGCCGACGGCGTCTACACCGGGCACCTCGAGGGCGAGCTGTGCAACCGCGACGAGAAGGCACGGCGCGTGCAGGAGCTGGCGGAGGAACGCGGCATCGACCTCCTGCGCTCGTTCGCCTACTCGGACAGCATCAACGACCTGCCCCTGCTGGAGCTCGTGGGGAACCCCGTCGCCATGAACCCCGACCTCCACCTGGTTCGCGTCGCCCGCCGGAACGGCTGGCAGGTCATCGACCTCCGTGTGTCGCGCCGCCGGACCCTCCTGGGGTCGGCGGTGGGGGCGACGGCCGCGGCGGCAGCCGCGGCCGGCTACGGCGTGGGGTACGCCGTCGGGCGCTCCCGCGCCCGACGACCACGCCTCGTCGACCGGGTCCCCTCGCTGCCCGCTGCCGTCCGCCGGAGCTGACACCTTCCCTCGGGCGGGGGACGGCGGGGATAGACTCCGGCCCGAGGCCTCCCGAGGAGTTGCGCATGCCCACCGAGATTCGACGGACGCACTGGCTGATCAAGCTGATGCTGATCGTCGGGTTTGGGTTCGTCACGTTCGACTTCATCGAGCTGACGTTCCTCACCGGCCGGACCGACGAGTTCTTCTCGTGGACGATCGCCTCGACGCTCACCGCGGCCGTGTTCGGCTCGTTCTACCTCGCGGCCTCGGTCATCACGCTGACGGCGTTCCCCCAGCGAGCGTGGGTCCGTGCGCGGTCGGCCGTGCCGGGGACGTTCGCCCTGGTGTGTCTGATCGAGCTCGCGACCCTGTACAACTTCGGGCCGTTCCGCGAGCATCTCCACGCCACGAAGGGCATCACGAACTTCGAGTTCTTCCTGTGGATCGGCGCGTACACCGTCGAGCCGATCGGCCTCACCATCGGCATGCTCCTGCAGCGGAGGATGCCCGGTGTCGACCCCCCGACCATCGAGCGACTGCCCGCTTGGTGGCGGAACTGCGCGTGGGCCGGCGGCATCGGCGCGATCGCGGTGGGGGCGTTCCTGTTCCTCGTGCCCAGCGCGGCGATCGACATCTGGTCGTGGCCCCTCACCCGGCTGACCGCGCAGGTGCTGGGGTCGTGGTTCGTCGCCTCCGGGCTGGTGATGGCCTGGGCGGCGCACGAGAACGACCGGTGGCGCCTGCTGGTGCCGGCGCTCGGGTTCACCGCGCTGGGGCCGGTGCAGCTGATCGCGATCGCGCGCTTCGGCGGCCAGATCGACTTCGGGAACCTCCAGATCTGGGGGCACCTGGCGTTCCTGGTCGGGGTCACCGTCCTCGGCGTGATCGGGACCGTGATGGCGCTCAAGGCGCGCCACCCGCTGCTGGAGCAGGCCCCGCCGATGCCGGCGCCGGCCCAGCCGGCCGCGCCGCCGGCGTTCACGGCCTGAGCACGCTCAGCGCGCCTCGAGGCGCATCCGAATCGGCCGGTTCGGCCGCAGCGTGATGCTGCGGGCGAACCGCGGCGCCTCGCGGTCCTCCGGGACCAGCCGCCACCGGCGCGAGATGGTCGCGATCAGAAGGATCGCCTCCATCGTCGCGAAGTCGAACCCGATGCATCCCCGGGGCCCGGCCCCGAACGGGAGGTAGCCGTACGGCCCCGGCGGGTGGGGTCCGAGAAACCGCCCGGGGTCGAACTCCGCAGGGTCCGGATAGCGCGCGGCGTCCCGGTGCAGGCCGAACACGTTCACCAGCACGGTGGAGCCCGCGGGGACCTGCGCGCCGCCCAGGGCCTCCGTCCGCCCCGCCTTCCGGCGAAGAATCCACGCGGGCGGGTAGACGCGCAGGGCCTCGTTCCACACGGCCGCGGCGAACGGCAGCCGCTCGACGTCGGCCGCGGCCGGCGCCGGCCGGTCGCCGATCACGCCATCGACCTCCCGGTGCAACCGGGCCTCGACGTCGGGGTGCGTTCCGACCAGGAACCACGTCCAGACCAACCCGGCCGTGATGGTGCCCCGGCCCGCGAGGAGCAGGCTGACGACCTCGTCCCGGGCGTCGTCGTCGGACATGGCCGCCGACCCCTGCCGGGCGGCCAGCATCTCGGTCAGCAGGTCGTGCGGCGGTTCGGCCGCACCGCGGCGCCGCCGGACGGCCTCTGCGACGTAGGTGTCGATCCGCTCGCGGGCCACCCTGAACCGCCGGAACCCGGGCAGGATCGACCGCTCCAAGGAGGCCGAGCCCGGCACCATCGCCCGCCACAGGCCGGTGGCGACCTCGGTGACGTCCCCGGTCAGCCGCCGTACGTCGGGTTCCGTGGCGTCGGAGAAGAGCGCCCGCAGGATCGCAGCCGTCGTGATCCCCCGCATCTCCGGCATCGGGTCGACGACCGCGCCGTCCCGCCATCGGGCGGTCCCCCTGTCGGCCGCCCACACCACCGTGTCCGCGAACCCGGCCAGCCGCCCCCGGGCGAACTCCGGATCGAGCAGCGCCCGTTCCTGCCGATGGTGCGCCCCCTCGCTCACCTGCAGTCCCCGGCCCAGGACCCGGACGATCCCCCGGGACCCGGCGGCCTTCGAAAAGGCGTCTGCGTTCGTCTCGAGGACCTCCCTCGCGAGGTCCGGCGAGGTGACGACGAACGTCGGCCTGCGGCCGTCGGTCAGCCTGACCAGGGCGCCCTCACGCCCGACGCGTGCGACCAGGCCGACGGGATCGCGGAACGCCCGGACGCCCGCGGTGAGACGGTTCACGCGGCGCCGCTCGGCCGCGCGAGCTTCCCCGCCTGCTTCGGCGTGAGCTCTCCGACCGAGACGAGCCATCGCACCGTGTCGGCGAACGTCTCGGCGAGCGGACGCGGTTCGACCCCGAGCTCCGTGCGGGTGGCCGAGTCGTCGCATCGCGCGGCGCAGTTGAGGACCCAGATGCCCTCGTAGGTCCAGGGCAGGCGCGTCTTCACACGCCGCTGGCACCAGTCCGCGACGCGCCCGAACCCGGCGAGGAACCCCCGGGGCAGCGTCGCCGAGCGGAGGTGGCGGCCGGTCAGCTCGCCGAGCGTCCGCTGGATGCCCTTCATCGAGACGTAGTGGCCGGTCGCCAGGTAGCTCCGAGGCCCCCGGCCCGGCTCCATGACCGCGGGGAACACGCGCGCCACGTCGCGGACGTCCGCGATGTGCATGCCGCCGTCCATGACGAACGGATACGACCCCCGGAGCACGTTCCGGCACAGCAGGACGCCCTCGCCGAAGTGCGGGTCATCCGGCCCCCAGATCGCGCTCGGCATCACGCTCACGACCGGCGCGCCCTTCGCCTGGAACCGCCTCGCGACCTCCTCGCTGTCCGCCTTGGACCGGCAGTAGGTCGTGGGGGCCTCGCCCGTCGGCGAGGTCGGGGTCAGAACGGCCCCTCCGGCGGGCGGCAGGAGCGCCAGCTCGCTCGATACGTGCACGATCGGATCCAGCCCCAGCCGCGTCGCCGCGTCGAGCACCGTCTCGGTTCCGGCGACGTTCACCGCGCGCATCTCGTCGTCCTTGCGGGCGTCCATGGAGAACACGCTCGCCCCGTGCAGCACGGCCTCCTGGCCCGCCATGGCGCGTTCCACCGACGCGGCGTCGGTGACGTCGCCCACCGCCGTCCCGACTCCATCCACGCCGAGCGGCCGGAGCGCCGGCGCCACGCGGTCGGGCGAACGGGCCAGGACCGTGACCTCGTGGCCGGCCTCGGCCAGCGCCGCGACGGCGTGCGAGCCGACGTAGCCCGTCCCGCCCGTGATCAGCACCCGCATGGCCGGATCATGGCCGGGCTGAGCCGCCGCGACAACCGAATGAAGCGGCCGGCCCGGTACAGTTCGTCCCACATGGACTTCCGCGTTCCGCCCGAGCTCGCCGAGCTGGTCTCGTCGTACCGCTCGTTCCTCGACCGGGAGGTCCGTCCCGTCGAGGAGCGGTTCGCCGAACGGCTCCGGCTCGACGACTTCGACGACGAGCTGTACGCGGAGGGCCTGGCCATCCGGCGGCGGTCGGCCGAGCTGGGGTTCTACGCGGCGCACATGCCCGAGGAGGTCGGCGGCGGCGGCCTGTCGAACCTCGGCTACACGCTGCTCGTCGAGGCGGGGGCGGCGAGCGGGCTGCAGCTCGCGTCGTTCGGACTCGGTCCGCCCAATCCGGCGGCGCCCAACCCGATCCTCATGGACCTCCCGGAGCGCCTCCGGGACGAGTACGTGCCGCCGCTCGTGCGCGGCGAGACGACGATGTGCTTCGCGCTGACCGAGCCTGGCGCGGGGTCGGACGCGCAGGCGATCGCGACGACCGCGGTGCGCGACGGTGACTCCTGGGTCCTGAACGGAACGAAGCACTTCATCACCAACGGAGCGCTGGCGGACGTGGCCGTGGTGTTCGCGGTGACCGACCGGGAGCGCCGCGCGAGCGGCGGGATCACCGCCTTCCTCGTCCCACGAGGGGCGCCGGGGTTCACCGTCGGCCGGAACCAGCGGACCTTGGCCGGCGACACCAACCAGGCCGAGTTGGTCTTCACCGACTGCCGCATCCCGGCCGACCACGTGATCGGCGCGGAGGGGTTCGGGTTCGGCTCCGCGATGCGGTTCCTCAACGCGGGACGCGCCTACATCGGTGCGATGTGCGTCGGGATCGCCGAGCATCTCGTCCGCATGTGCACCGAGCAGGCCACCGCCCGCGAGGCGTTCGGCCGGCCGATCGGGAAGAACCAGGCGATCCAGTGGATGCTCGCGGACTCGGCGCTCGAGGTGCACGCGGCGCGCCTGATGACCTACCACCTCGCGTGGCTGGTGGACGAGGGCGAGCAGCCCATCCGCGAGTCGTCGATGGTGAAGCTGAACAACACCGAGATGGTCGGCCGGGTCGCGGACCGCGCCGTGCAGATCTTCGGGGGGATGGGCCTGCTGGCCGAGGGCCCGGTCGAGCGCATCTACCGGTCGGTGAGGATGCTCCGCATCGTCGAGGGGACGAGCGAGATCCAGCGGCTGATCATCGCCCGGTCGCTCGGGCTGTAGCCATGCCGGACGGAACCACCCGGGCGGGCGACATCCGGATGTTCCGATCGACCGCCCCCGTCGGCGGTTCGGTGGTTGACCCCCCGAGCCACGGGGAATCCCGATAGCCGTGCAACGGCTCCGGCGGTCCGATCCGTCGCTGCCCGGGATCACCCGACGGCGCAGCGGGCGGGGGTTCACCTATCTCGACGAGCACGGCGACCGCGTGAGGGACCCCGAGACGCTGGCCCGGATCCGCGCGCTCGCCGTCCCGCCGGCGTGGACGGACGTCTGGATCTGCCTCCTGCCGCTCGGCCACCTCCAGGCGGTGGGCACCGACGCTGCCGGCCGGCGCCAGTACCGCTACCACGACCGGTGGCGGACCCGGCGGGACCAGCAGAAGTTCGACCGGATGCTGGAGTTCGCCGCGCGGCTGCCGCACGTTCGGCAGGTCACCTCCGAACACCTCGCCCGGGCGGACCTCTCGCGCGAGCGCGTCCTCGCCTGCGCGACGCGACTGCTCGACCGGGGGTTCTTCCGGATCGGCTCGGAGTCCTACGCGGAGTCGCACGGCACCTACGGGCTGGCGACGGTGCGGTGCAGCCACGTCCGTCTCGGCGACGGCGGCCTGGTGGAGTTCGAATACCCGGCCAAGGGCGCGAAGCAGCGGGAGCAGTCGGTCGTCGACCCGGAGGTCCACGAGGTGGTGGCCCGGCTGAAGCGGCGGCGGGGCGACCCCGACCTCCTCGCGTGGAGGGAGGGCCGGCGGTGGCACGACGTCCGCTCCGACGACATCAACGACTACCTCAAGGAGATCGCCGGCGACGAGTTCTCGGCGAAGGACTTCCGCACCTGGCACGGAACGGTGCTCGCGGCGGTGGCGCTGGCGGTCGCGGCCCCGGCGTCGAGGTCGAGGACCGCCGCGAAGCGGGCCATGGCCTGGGCCGTGAAGGACGTGGCGCAGTATCTCGGGAACACCCCGGCCGTCTGCCGCGCCTCGTACATCGACCCCCGCGTGTTCGACCGGTACCGGTCCGGGTGGACGATCGCGGGCGTCCTCGAGGACCTCGGTATCGACCGTCAGGACGACCCGGCGGTCCAGTCCGAGATCGAGGCCGCCGTCATCGATCTGATCCGCAACGACACCTCCTCCGACGCGCTGGAGCACCAGGCCGCCTGAGGAGCTCCCGGCGGCTGCGGAGTACGCTCGCAGGCGCGATGGCGGCCCCAGAACGACCCTCCCGGCGCGGCCTGCCCTCCGTCGACGCGCTGCTGCGATCCGGACCGGGCCGCAAGGCGTGCGCTGAGTTCGGGCGGACGGTCGTGAAGCAGGCGGTCCGCGAGGTGCTGGCCGGCGCCCGGGCCGGAGCCGAGCGGGGCCGCGCTCCCGATCCCCCCGACCTGCTCATGGCCGCCGCGGTCGAACGGGCCGCCCGCGCGTCGTTCGGCCTCACGCCGGTGATCAACGCGACCGGGGTGATCCTCCACACGGGCCTCGGCCGCGCGCCCCTTCCGGCGGCCGCCCTGCGAGCCGCCGTCCACGCCGCCGAGGGGTACGCCGACCTCGAGGTGGACCGGGCGACCGGGCGCCGGGGAACGCGGACCTCGCGGGCGGAGCTCCTGCTCACCGCGCTCACGGGCGCGGAGGCGGCGTTCGTCGTCAACAACAACGCCGGGGCGCTCGTCCTGCTCCTCGCCGCGCTCGCCCGCCGCCGCGACGTGCTGGTGAGCCGGGGCGAGCTGATCGAGATCGGTGGGGAGTTCCGGCTCCCGGACATCATGGCCGCGAGCGGCGCCCGGCTGGTCGAGGTCGGCACGACCAACCGAACCCGCACGGCCGACTTCCGCGCCGCCCTCGGCGAACGCACGGGCCTGATCCTGAAGGTGCACCCCAGCAACTACCGCGTGGTGGGGTTCACCGACGCCGCGCCGGCCGCCGGCCTGGCCGCGATCGCCCGGACGGCGGGAGTGCCGTTCGCCTACGACCTGGGCTCGGGGCTCCTCGATCGGACGCCCGGGGTCCCCGCCGACGAGCCGGCCGCCACCGAGGCCCTCGCGGCGGGGGCGGACGTGGTGACGTTCTCGGGGGACAAGCTGCTCGGCGGGCCCCAGGCCGGCATCGCGGTCGGACGGGCCGACCTGATCGGGCGGCTGCGGCGCCATCCGCTGGCCCGGGCGCTCCGGGTGGACAAGATGCAGGTGGCCGTCCTCGAGGCCGTGCTGCGCCTCCACGCCACCGGGCGGCAGGAGGAGCTCCCCGTGTGGCGGATGCTGCGGGCGCCGGCGACGGCGATCCGGCGACGGTCCCGGGCGGTCGCGGTCGCGCTGGGCGGCCGCGTGGTTCGCGTCGAGTCCGCCCCCGGCGGGGGGTCGCTCCCCGGCCACTCGCTGGCGTCGTGGGCGGTCGCCGTGGACACGCCGAAGCCGGACGCCCTGGCCGCGGCGCTCCGCACCGAGCGCCCGACGATCTTCGCCCGTGTCGGGGAGGGCGCGGTGCTGTTCGACCTCCGGACCGTCCCGCCCGGGGACGACGAGCGCCTGGTGCGAGCCGTGCGCTACGCCCTGGAACCATCGTGACCGGGGGGGCGCCGGAGGCGTTCCCCCAGGTCGTCGCCACCGCCGGGCACGTCGACCACGGGAAGTCGTCGCTGATCCTGCGCCTGACCGGCATCGACCCCGACCGGCTGGCCGAGGAGAAGCGACGCGGCCTGACGATCGACCTGGGGTTCGCCTGGGCGACCCTGCCGTCGGGACGGGAGATCGGGTTCGTCGACGTCCCGGGCCACGAGCGGTTCGTCCGCAACATGCTGGCCGGCGTGGGACCGGTCCGGCTGGTCATGTTCGTCGTGGCCGCCGACGAGGGGTGGAAGCCGCAATCCGAGGAGCACCTCGAGATCGTCGACGTCCTCGGCGCGGCGGGCGGGGTGGTCGCGCTCACCAAGGCCGACCTGGTCGATGCCGAGACCCTGGCGATCGCGGAGCTCGAGGTGCGGGAACGACTGGCGGGGACCGCGCTCGCGGACGCGCCGATCGTCCCGTGCTCTGCGGCCACCGGCGACGGCCTCGACCGGCTGGCGGCGGCCCTCGACGACATGGCGGCGAGCGCACCGCCGCCGGAGCGGGAGGACCGGGTCCGGCAGTTCCTCGACCGGGTGTTCTCCATCCGAGGGGCCGGGACGGTCGTGACCGGAACGCTCACCGGCGGCCCGCTCGCGGTGGGCGACGAGGTCGAGATCTTCCCGACCGGCCGGCGGGCCAGGGTTCGGGGGCTCCAGAGCCACAAGCGGGCGCTCGAGACGGCGCGGCCGGTGGCCCGGGTCGCGGTGAACCTGGTCGGGATCGAACGGGAGGACCTCGAACGGGGGGACGTGCTCGGCAGGCCGGGATCATGGCGCCCGACCAGCGTGTTCGAAGGCCGGGTGCGGCCCGTGCGGCGGCTCGACCATCCCCTGACCGGCCGCGGGGCCTTCAAGCTCTACGCCGGGTCGGCCGAACGCGACGCGCGCATGCGCCCGCTGGGCGCGGCCAGGGTGGAACCGGGCGACGCGGACGGTGCCCTCGTCCGCGTCCGGCTGTCGGCGCCGCTCGTGCTCGAGCCGGGCGACCGCTTCGTGCTGCGGGAGTCCGGACGGCGCGAGACCGTCGCGGGAGGGACGGTGCTGGACACCGAGCCGCCGTCGCGTCCGGGCTCGGATGCCGTGCGGCGGCTGCGGCGGCGCGAGTCGGCGACCCGTGAGGACCTCCCCGCCGTGCTCGTCGCCGAGCGCGGCGCCGTGCGGGCGACCGACCTCACGGTCCTGACCGGCCACGCCCCCGCCACCGTCGACGGAGCGACGAGGTCCGGCGCGTGGTGGGTGGCCACCGACCTGCTCGAGGAGGTCGGCGGGGCCGTCGACCGGGGCCTCGCGGCGTTCCACCGGGATCACCCGCTGCTGCCGGGCGACGACCTCGCGAACGCCAGGCGGTCGGCGGCCGGAGTCGTGGAACGGTCCGGACGGGGCGCCGACCCCGGCCTGGTCGACGCGCTGCTCGACGCGCTCGAACGCGAGGGCCTGATCGTCCGGGAGGGCTCGGAGGTCCGCCTGTCGACGCACCGCGTCGCCCTCGAGGACCGCGCCGACGAGGTCGAACGGCTGGTGGCCGCCGTGGCGGAACGCGAACCGAGCCCGCCCACCATCGCCGAGCTGGGCGCGGAGGGGTTCCCGCGGGAGGTGGTGGAGGCCGCGGCGCGCGCCGGGCGCCTGGTGCGGGTCTCCCCGGAGCTGGTGTTCACGCCGGAGCTGGTCGCCGCGGCGCGCGAGGCCGTCGGCGCCGCAGGCGCCGACGGGATCACCGTCAGCGCGTTCCGGGAGCGGCTGGGGACGTCGCGGAAGTACGCCCTGCCGCTGCTCGAGTGGTTCGACGCCCGAGGCGTGACGCGCCGCCGGGGCGACGTCCGGGTGCTCCGCGAGGAGGCGTCCGGGGTCAGCTGACCTCGGCGATCACCGACACCTCCACGGGGACGCCGAGCGGCAGCTCGGCGACCCCGATCGCTGCGCGGGCATGCCGGCCCTCGTCGCCGAACACCTGGATCAGCAGATCGCTGGCGCCGTTCGCGGCCTTGTGGGGCTCGGTGAACCCCGGCGCCGTGGCCACGTAGACGGTCAGCGCGACGATCCGGTTGATGCGGTCGAGATCGCCGAGCGCCTCGCGGAGCACCGACAGGGCCTGGAGCGCACACCGCGCCGCCGCCTGCTGGGCCTGTTGGACGGTGACGTCGGCGCCGACCTTGCCCGTGAACATCGGCTCGTCGTCGAACGACGGCGTCTGCCCCGACACGAACGCCAGCCCCCCCGAGACGACCACCGGGACGTACGAGGCGAGCGCCCTGGTGGGGGGCGGAAGCTCGAGCCCCAGCTCGCGGAGGCGGTCGTCGACACGGCTCATGGCGATCGGTCCTTTCGGATCGGGTGATCGAGGGACCGCAGCCTACTCGCGGAAAGGGGGGAGGGGCGGCGAGGACGCCGCCCCTCCGTTGGGGGGATCTCCGGGCGTCCCGCCGGCGTCGGCCGGCGGGACGCCCACCACTACCCGGCCCGGCGGGCCTCGGCGGCCTCGCGGTCCCGGACCCGGAGCAGGGCCCGGCGCTGCGCCTCGTTCAGCCCGCCCCACATCCCATGGGGCTCACGGATCCGAAGGGCGTACTCGAGGCACTGCTCACGCACCTCGCACGTGTTGCAGTACTGACGCGCCCGCTCCTCGCGGGCGTCCTTCTCGTGACGTTTCTCGAAGTAGTTCGGGGCGAAGAACATCGCCGCGTCCTCGCCGCGGCACGCGGCTCGGAACTGCCAGCCGAACTGCCATTCGTCCATCCCGAGCGGCCGCCCGGCGGGCAGCCTCCCTCCTTCTCACTGAAGTTGTTCGCACTATGACGGGGGGAGGATTGGGGCGGTTCCGTTCTCATGAGAACGACATACAACTCTTAGCCGGCATTCAGATTGGCCGCCCCCGGCCGTCGTGGTCCTCAGTCCTCGTGCCCGGGAGGCGCGTCCGGGTCGGGCTCGACGCGCAGCACGAGGCCGTCCACCCGCCGGACCCGGACCCTGGTGCCCGGCGGGATCGGACCGTCGAGCGCCCGACCCCGCCACATGGTCCCCTTCACGTACACCGGACCTTCGGGCGCCAGCATGCCCCGGGCCTCCCCCTGCAGGCCCACCAGGCCTCGTTGCGTGCTCACGATCCGTTCGCGGGACTGCTGGGCCACCGTCATGCCGAACCCCCAGTACAGGAACACGGCCACGGCCGACGGCCATATCAGCCACGGTGAGATGTCGATGGCGGGCGCCACCCCGCCGAAGATCAGGTACGACCCGGCCACGAACGCGGCGATCCCCAGGAACGAGAGCCACCCCAGCCGGTGCAGCACCACGTCGAAGGTCAGCATGACGAGGCCCCCCACGAGCAGGGCGAGCCCGACCAGGTTGAACGGCACCACGACCAGCCCGTAGATCGCGAACCCCACCGCGATCGCGCCGGCGATCCCGGCCACGCCGATCCCGGACTGGGTGAGCTCGAACACGAGCCCCATCAGGCCCAGGATCAGCAGCACGTAGATCGTCACCGGGGAGGCCGCCGCGTGCAGGATCCGCCGGCTGATCCCGAGGTCGTGGAATCGCAGCTGGACGCCCCGGCCCGTGGTCCGGAGCGTGACGTCGCCGCCGGCGGTGGGGACCGTGACCCCGTCGAGCTTGCGCAGCAGCTGGTCGGAGGATGCCGCGAAGTCCTGGACCACGTGGCGGTTCAGCACCACCTGGCCCGGAGCCTCGACGTTCTCCCGGGCGAACGCGGGGTCGCGGTGCCGGGCGGCGGCCCACCGGTCGGTGACCAGGCCGTCCGGGCACGGGTCGGCCGCCGTGCAGAGCGGGCCCTGCACCGGCTGCTGCGCCAGGTCGGGCGGCTCGATGGGCCCGACGCCGGCGCCCGGGGCGACGACCGCGTAGCTCGACGCGTACACCAGGAGCAGCCCCGTCCCCGTCGCGTGCGCCGGGGTGGGGCCGATCCAGACGATCACCGGCACCGTGGCCCGGAAGACCCGTTCCGCCAGCGCCTCGCCGTCGATCCCCAGCGAGCCGGGGGTGTTCAGCTGGATGATCACGGCCGAATCGCGCGACTCGGCGTCCTGCAGCGAACCCAGCAGGTAGTCCTCCATGGGCCGGTCGATGACGCCGTTGACCTTCACGATGTCGAACGACGGCGGCAGCTCCCCGGGGCCGATCGAGGGCGACGAGGGCGCTGTGGACGGCGTGGGCGTGGCCGCGTGGCCCAGAGCGGGAACCCACCACAGGGCGGCCGCGAACAGGAGGACGAGGGGGAAGGGCCGGCGCATCGCGGTGCGTATGCTACCGGGCCATGCCGGCCTCAGGTCCGTTCGACCGGCGCCTCCTCATCGTGTCCGGCAAGGGTGGGACGGGCAAGACGACCGTGGCGGCGGCCTGCGCCGTCGCCGCGGCCCGCGGCGGCCGGCGGGTGCTGCTCGTCGAGGTCGAGGGCCGGGGCAGCATGTTCGAGCTGCTGCGCGTCCCCAACCCGGGGTTCGAGGAACGCCACACCGCGCTCGGGTTCTCCATCCTCGCGGTGACCGCCAGGGATGCGCTGGTCGAGTACCTGTGGCTGTTCTTCCGGATGGGAGCGCTGTCGCGGACGCTCGCCCGGGCGCAGGTCGTCGAGACGGTCACCGACGGCGTGCCGGGGTTCCGCGACCTGATGGTCGCGGGGAAGATGTACGAGCTCACGTCGTGGCGGCGCAGCTCGGGCGAAGCCGAGGCCCGCCGCCGGCCGGCCTACGACCTCGTCGTGGTCGACGGGCCGCCCACCGGGCAGGTCCTCGGCATGCTGCGGGCCGCCGGGACGTACCGCGGCATCATCCGGGGCGGCCGGCCAACCCAGCAGCTGGTGTCCATCGACCGCCTGTTCCGCGAGGAGAGCACGATCGCGCTGGTGACGACGCCCGAGGACCTCCCGGTCACCGAGACGCTCGAGACGGTTGAGGCGCTGGACGGCGCCGGGTTCCCCGACCCCTGGATCCTGGCCAACCGGGTCCGGCCGCCGGCGTTCCCCCCGGGGACCCGCGCGGCCGGGATGCGGCTGGACCCACGCCGTCTGGCCGGACTGCTGCGCGACGCGGGCGCCGGGGTGACCGACCAGGATCCGGGGCCGCTGCTCACGGCGGCACGCGAGGAGGAGGCCAGGTTCGAGGCCGAACGCCGCCAGCTCCGGCGGCTCCCCCGCCCTCCCGACGCCGAGCTCCCCCTGCTGGCCACGCCCTCGTTCGGGCGTCCCGAGGTCGAACGGCTGGCCGCGGCGCTGGTCGAGCCGCGCGGGGCCGCCTCGTGACGACCGGGCTCGGCGGCGACCTCGCCCGGCGGCGGATCATCGTCGTCTGCGGCTCGGGCGGCGTCGGCAAGACGACGGTGGCGGCCGCGGTGGCCGTCGGCCAGGCCCGGGCGGGCCGCAAGACCGTGGTGATGACCGTCGACCCGGCCCGGCGGCTGGTCTCCGCGCTCGGCCTCCCCCGGGCCCCGGGCGAGGAGCGCACGGTTCGCCTCGCCGACGGCGTCCGGCTCGACGCCATCATGCTCGACACCAAGCGGACGTTCGACGACCTGGTGGCCCGGTACGCCGGGTCGGACGATCGCCGGGAGCGGATCCTGGCAAACGGGTTCTACCGGCGGATGGCGGACTCGCTGACCGGCACCCACGAGTACATGGCCATGGAACGTCTGTACGAGCTCGCGACCGACACCGAGCGCGACTGGGACGCCATCGTGGTCGACACGCCGCCCACGCGGAGCGCGCTGTCGTTCCTCGACGCGCCCAGGCGGCTGCTCGACTTCCTCGGCGGCCGGATGTTCCGGTGGCTGCTGTGGCCGTACCGGCGGGCGGGCAGGGCCGGCCTGCGCGGGGCGAACCTCGGGGCCCGGGCCCTCGCGGCCACCGTCGGGCGGATCGCCGGCGCCGACCTGCTCCGTGACACCGCGGAGTTCCTCGGGGCGTTCGAGGGCATGTACGAGGGCTTCCGGCAGCGCGCCCAGCGCGTGCTGACGCTGATGGGCGAGGACCAGACCGGGTTCGTGGTGGTGGCCGCGCCCGACCGGGGGTCGCTCGGCGAGGCCGCCCACTTCGTCGACCGGCTGTCCGAGTCGGGCATGCACCTCGCCGGGGTCGTCGTCAACCGGTGCCGGCGGGCGCCCGCCGCGGAGGTCGACCCGCAGATCGGGGAACGCCTCAGCACCGGTTCCACGGAGCAGCGGGCGGCCGCCGCGTGCCTCGAGGTCGCCGGCCGGCTGCGCGGCCTCGAGCGGCGGGGCGCGGAGGCGGTGGCGGAGTTCCGACGGCGGCACCCCGGAACGGCGCTCACATCGGTGCCCGAGCTGCCGCTCGACGTCCACGATCGGCTCGGCGTCGACCTCGTGGCCGCCCACCTGCTCGAGGCTTGAACCCGGGGAGTCTCCCGGCCGTATTCCCGCCGGGAGGACGCCCTTTCGACATCGGCCCTCCCCCGATATCCTTGCTCGGGCCTTGGAGGGGCCGCGACGTCATGGCGCTCCCCCATCAACGATCGCCGAAGACTCCCCGCGTGCGCGGCAAGCGCCGGTGGGGCGAGGGCACCTATGCCTGGCCGCTCCGGCCGCTGCTGCTGCTGGGCGCGGTGATGCTCACCTCGCTCTCCGTGGCGGCCATGCTCCTGCTGCCCGCGGTGGCCATCGGCAAGACCGCGCAGAAGTTCACCAAGCTGGGTTGCCCGGGCGGTGTCCAGGACCTCTCCCTCAAGCTGCCCAAGGTGGCGCAGCGCTCGGTGATCCTGGCGAGCGACGGCACGCAGCTCGCGCGCCTGTACCTCGAGAACCGCAAAGTGGTGAAGATCGAGAACATCGCCCCGGTCGCCAAGAAGGCGGTGCTCGGGATCGAGGACTACCAGTTCTACCAGCACGGCGGGATCGACCTGAAGAGCATCGCCCGGGCGCTGATCGCGGACATCAGGGCAGGGCGCGCGGAGCAGGGCGGTTCGACCATCAGCCAGCAGCTGGTGAAGGTCATCACCAACGAACGGGCCGACACCGTCAGCCGGAAGCTCTGCGAGGCGGAGGAGGCGATGCTCCTCGAGAAGACCTACTCGAAGAACACGATCCTCGAGATGTACCTGAACGAGATCTACCTCGGGCACGGCACGTACGGGCTCGAGGCGGCCGCGGAGACCTACTTCGGAACCCACGCCTCCAGCCTCACGCTCGCCCAGTCGGCCATGCTCGCCGGGATGATCCAGAACCCCTCCGAGTGGGACCCCATCGCCAACCCGGACGGGACGCTGGGCCGGCGCAACACGGTGCTCGCCACGATGGCGAAGGTCGGGTTCGTCCCCGAGGCCAAGGCGCAGGTGGCCGAGGCGAAGCCGCTCGGCCTGGTGAAGTCGGTGAGCCATCCCCCGAACCACCGGCAGCCGCTGTTCGTGCAGTTCGTCCGGAAGATGATCGAGCAGAACCAGGACGGGCAGTTCGATGTGCTCGGGCAGACGCAGGCCCAGCGGG
Source organism: uncultured Actinomycetes bacterium (assembly GCA_963772375.1). GTDB lineage: Bacteria > Actinomycetota > UBA4738 > UBA4738 > JACQTL01 > DATBHM01. Next base: position 1,015,291 of record CAVYXG010000005.1, on the reverse strand, counting down.
ATCGGGCGTTGTTCCAGGGCGGGCTGACCATCGAGACCACGATCAACCCGGCGTGGCAGCAGTACGCGATCGACACCATCAACCACCGCCTGCCCCAGAAGACCGACCCCGAGGCTGCCGTCGCGACCGTGGAGCCCGGCACCGGCGCGGTCCGGGTGCTCGCCTCGGGCCGCGACTTCGCGCATGACCCGAACCACACCGACTTCGTGTGGAACGCCATCCACCAGGAGGGGTCCTCGTTCAAGCCGTTCACGCTGGTGGCGGCGTTCCGGGAGGGCATCCCGCCGGGCCAGGTGTACCCGTCGTACTCCCCGGCCACCGACCTCGCGCAGGACTGCAACGGGTGGGCGCCGTTCAACGCGGAGGGCGGCGGCGACCTCGGGTTCTTGAACCTGTACACGGCGACGGCCGACTCGATCAACGCGGTGTTCGGCCGGCTGGCCAAGGACGTGGGCCCGCCGAACATCGGGCGCGCCGCCGAGGACATGGGCATCCACCTGGAGCACCCGGTCGGCGAGCAGGACTGCTCGGTGACGCTCGGGACCTACGCGACGAGCCCGCTCGACATGGCGACCGCGTACGCGACGCTCGCGGCCGGCGGCCTCTACTGCCCCTACTACGGGGTCGAGAAGATCATCGGCCCGGGGCCCAAGCACAAGGTGCTGTACCAGCACATCCCCAAGCAGACCTGCAACCAGACGGTGCGGAGCGACATCGCGTACCAGGTCACCGACATGCTCCGCGGGGTCATCGACCACGGCACCGGGACCAACGCCCGCCTGCCCGACAACCGTCCGGAGGCCGGCAAGACGGGGACCACCGACGACTACAAGAACGCCTGGTTCTGCGGGTACGTGCCGCAGGTCGCGACGGCCGTGTGGATCGGCTACCCCGGCGTCCCCCGGCCGATGATCGACGTCGAGGGATTCGGCGGCGGGATGTTCGGAGGGGACATCCCTGCCCTGATCTGGCACGACGTCATGTCCCGGTACACGTCGCACTACCAGCCGAAGGACTTCCCGGCGCCGCCCCCGCCCGCCACCGGTCAGGTGCCCTCGGTGATCGGGATGAGCCAGTCCGAGGCGCTGGCGACCCTCCAGACGGCCAACTTCGTCGGCGTGATCGACCCGCCGGTGCACTCGATCCTCCCGGTCGGCGACATCGCGCAGCAGATCCCCGGGCCGGGGTCGACCGAGCAGCTCGGGTTCCTGATCCACCTGGCCCCCTCGGACGGCATCCCGCCGACGGCGATCGTGCCGAACGTCTTGGGGAAGAAGAGCTCGGACGCGTCCGGGATCATCTCGGGTGCCGGGTTCACGCCGTCCATCACCCTGGTGGACACGCCGGACTACTCGAAGAACGGCATCGTGCTGGCGCAGGCGCCGCACGGCGGCTCGAAGGCCCTGCTCGGCTCGACGGTGACGCTCTCGGTCGGGCACTTCGTCAAGGCGACGCCGCCGCCGCCGCCCACGACCCCCCCGCCGCCGCCTCCGACCACGCCGCCGCCGACCACCCCGCCGCCGACGACGCCTCCGCCGTCACCCACGCCCGAGCCCTCGAAGTCGCAGGGCCATCTCGCCGGCGGCAACGTCGTCCACGAACGGCCCCACCGGGGTCGCTGACCGCGCCCGACGTTCGTCCCGCGAGCTCTGGTCAGCCGCCGAGCCGTGACCTGACCAGGGCCTGGACCCTCGCGCCGTCCACGCGGCCCTTCGCGCGCCCCATGACGAACCCCATGACCTTGCCCATGTCGGACATCGAGGTGGCGCCCGTCCCCGCGATCGCCTCGTCGACGAGGGCGGCCGTCTCCTCCTCGGACAGGCCCCGGGGAACGTAGTCGGCCAGCACGTCGCGTTCGGCCCGTTCCTTGGCCGCGAGATCCTCCCGCCCGGCCGCCTCGTAGGCCTCGACGGCCTCGGTCCGGCGCTTCGATTCCTTGATCGCGACCTCGGTGACCTCGTCGTCGGTGAGCTCGCGGCGGAGCTCGACCTCGCGGTTCTTGATGGACGCCGAGAGCATGCGGAGCGTGCCGAGGCGGATCTTCTCCCCGCCCTTGAGGGCCTGCTTGCTCTCCTCGGCGATCCGGGCCTTCAGCGAACCCATGGCTACACTGGCCTCCGTGCTGTGGATCGTGATGGGCGTGCTCGCCGCCGGGCTCCTGTGTGTCTGCTACGGGATCGTCGTCGAGCACCACTGGTACCGCGTCCGGCGGTACCGCCTGGACATCCTACCGGCCGAGGCGACGCCTTTTTCCATCGTGCACGTGAGCGACCTGCACTTCCTCAGCCGGGACCGGCGGCTGCGGGCGTTCCTGGCGGCGCTGCCGGGATGCGACGTCGCCGTGGCCACCGGGGACCTCGTCGGCGAGCCCGAGGCGGTCGAGGACCTGGTGTCGGCGCTGGCCCCTGTGCGCGGCCGGCTGGCTTCGCTGTTCGTGCTGGGATCGAACGACTACTACCGATCGAGGCCGCTGAACCCGCTCCGGTACTTCCGGCCGCATCAGCCGGGGAAGGCACGGCTGGTGCGACGGGGGCGCGCACCGGAGCTCGTCGCGCAGCTCGAGGCCGGGGGGTGGACGCATCTGAGGAACGTCCACGGCGTCTCCCGGCTGGGGTCGCAGGACGTCGAGCTGTGCGGGCTGGACGACCCGCACATCCACCGGGGCGATCTCCGGGTGGCCACCCGCCGGCGCCCGGACCTGTTCGGGGTGGCGGTGGTGCACTCGCCGGACCCCGCGCCCGAGCTCGCCGCGCTGGGGTGGGACCTGATCCTCTCCGGGCACACGCACGGCGGCCAGGTGCGGATGCCGGTGGTCGGGGCCCTGGTGACCAACTCGCACATGCCGCGGCGACTGGTGAGCGGGGTGGCGCGGATCGGGCGTTCGGTGCTGCACACGTCCGCCGGGTTGGGGACGAGCAAGTACGCGCCGTTCCGGTTCCTGTGCCGGCCCGAGGCGTCGATCCTGGAGCTGCGGCCGGCGGCCACCGGCCCCGAGGACGCGGCGGCCGGCGTGCTGGCCGGGCGGACCGATTCCCGACCCTGACCCCGCGGGAGGTTCCGGCCGATGGCGACCCTCGACGACGCGGCAGGGATGGCGATGGCGCTGCCCGAGGTCACCGAGGCCGACCGCCACGGGAACCGCACGTGGTTCGTGGCCGGAAAGGGTTTCGCGTGGGAACGCCCGTTCAGCAAGGCGGACCTCCGGCGGTTCGGCGACGAGACACCGCCGGACGGGCCGATCCTGGCTGTGCGCGTGGAGGACCTCACCGAGAAGGAGGCCGTGCTGGCGGGGAACCCGCGTGCGGTCTTCACGATCCCGCACTTCGACGGCTACGCGGCCGTGCTGATCCAGGTGCGAACCGTGACGAAGAGGGCCCTGCGCGAGGCGATCACCGACGGATGGCTGGCCTGCGCCCCCTCCCGATTGGCGGAGGAGTTCGTCCGGCGCTGACCGGCCGGATCAGCCCGGTTCGGGTCCGTCGGTGTTGATCACGACCTCCCCGGAGCCCACGCGGAACAGCAGGGCCTCGACGCCGCCCTCGCTCGCGCTCGCCTCCGTGTGGATTCACCGTGGGGGATGAAGTTGAACGCCCCGTGGGTACACTGGTGGCCGGTCCGGACCCGCTCCGGCCGACGGGACGTAGCGCAGCTTGGTAGCGCGCAGCGTTCGGGACGCTGAGGTCGCGGGTTCAAATCCCGCCGTCCCGACCTCTCGAGATCAGCCTCCGCGGAGCTCGGCGACCAGCCGGGCGTACGCCCCCGCGGAGTCGTCGCCCATCGAATCCACCGCCAGCCGCTTCGGCGACGCGGCCGTGCGGTCCACGCCGTGGATGCCGAACCGCGGTTCGTACGAGCCCCATTCGTAGTTGTCGTACAGCGACCAGTGGACGTAGGCCTCGACCGGCGCGCCCGACTCCGCCAGCGACGCGACCGCCCGGACGTGGTGGTCGAGGTACCGCATGCGGGTCCAGCCGTCGGAACGCGGGTAGCCCACGCCATCGCGGACCCGGTTGCACAGCCCGTTCTCCAGGATCCACACGGGCAGGCCGTGGTCGGTTGCCGCCCGGACGAACGCCGCGAACGAGGCCGGGCGGGGCGGGTCCTCCCACAGGTCGCGGTACGGCATCATGCTCCGCCCGCCGGCCGTGCGGTGGCCGGGGACCCGCAGGTAGCCCGACGCCCACGACGCGTACAGGTCGATCGCCACCACGTCGAGCGCGCCGCCGGGCGCCTCGTCGTAGAGCGCGTCGAGCGTCTCGCCGCCCGGCCCGCTCACCCACCGGCCGACGCGGTCGGCGACGCGCTGGGCCGGTGAACGGTCCGGGCCGGCCAGCCCCCGGCGGACGGCGAACCACTCGTTCCGGCGCATCGCGAGGTCGCCGGGGAGGTCGTCACGGGCGATGCCGCGGCGGGGCGCGAGGAGCGTGTCGACGATCCCGCGGTCGAGCTCGTAGACGGAGTTCGTGTAGGTGTTGGTCGTCACGACCGGCGGCGGCCAGCCCCGCTTCCGATGCAGGCGGTGGATCGCCGCGTACGCGAGGACGTGCGCGGCCAGCAGGTGGTCGAGCGCGCGGCGCATCGGCCGCAGCCGGCCCGGTCCTCCGCCGGGGAACATCGCCGTGGCCCACGTCTGGAACGCCAGGACGTTCGGTTCGTTCATGGTCACGTACCGGGTGAGGGGCGCCTGGCTCCGGGCGACCAGGCCCTCGCCCAGCCGGCGCGCGGCCTCCTCCGCGTACCGGGCGAACAGCCGCGGCGAGTCGGGACGCTGCCACAGGTCGAGCCCGAGCCATCGCGGATGGGTGAAGTGGTGCAGCGTGACCACCGGTTCGATCGCACGGTCCCGCGCCCCGGCCAGCATCGCGACGTACCGGCCGACGGCCTCGTCGTCCCACGACGGCTCGGAGGATTCGTCCGAACGCGGGCTGGGCTGCAGCCGCGGCCACTCGACGGAGAGCCGGTACCAGTCGAGGCCCATCGCGGCCACCGCGTCGAGGTCCTCCTCCCACCGGTTCCAGGACTCGCACGCGGCGCCGCTCGGTTCCGCCTTGTGGGCCGCCTCGCGGTCGTACCAGTTGTTCCTCGGCTGGCCCGGCCCGTTGAAGCCGCCCTCGACCTGGAACCCGGCCGTGGCGACGCCGAAGGCGAGCGGGCTCACGCGCCCCGCGCCGCCTGGGCCCGGAGGTACGCCAGCACGCGGGGGTCGACGCGGCCCGGACCGGCCCACCGTTCCTCGAGGTTCTCCCAGCCCATGTAGTCCTCGAGCGCGTCCCACAGCTCGGCGTCCTGGGGCAGCTTGCCCAGGGAGGACAGCGAGGAACGGATCTCGTCGGCGAGCGCGGCGTCGACGGTGATCAGCTCGGAATCGACGGGCCGGCCGAAGTACAGCCGGTGGAGCTCGAGCAGCTTCGCGAGCTCCTCGATGGGCCGATCGTCGTGGTCGACGCGGAGGTCGATCCACCGGTCGTGGTTCCCGCCGTACCCGGCACCGGGCTTGACCACCAGCAGGCCGGCGGCCTCCTGGCCACGGCGGTCGCCTCCGGCGGCCTGCCCCGCGCGGAGCGCCTCGACCAGCCGGTCGGCGAGCGGCGCGCCGTCGGCCCGGCCGAGCCGGTAGGCATCGGCCATCCCGGCCACCACGTCGGGCCCGGCGAGGATGTTCCCCTGGCAACAGAACCCGTCGCCGGTCTCGCCGCCCGCCCACTCGAAGCACTCGCTGCCCGTGAACGAGGCCGAACGCCCGGCCATGTCGACGATCCCGACCTGGCGGTGCTCGCGGCGCTCGTCGTCCGACAGCAGCCGGTCGAGCGCGGCCTGCGGCTCCAGTCCCTCGGCCAGCAGGTCGAGGCCCCGGACACCGAACGTCACCTCGGCCATGGCCTGGGTGGCGACCGCCCCCACGCCGCCCCGGGCCCACGGCACGATCGCGCCCGCCGCCAGGAACTTCGACTGCACGGCGACCCCCGCCTCGCCGGCCTCCGGATCGACCGCGACGATCGAGAACGTGGACGGCTGCGGCACGATGCGACCTCCCCCGAACGATTCGCGGGACAGCATAGAGGGACGCCCCGAACCGCCGTCTCCGGGCGGCTACAGGTCGCTGCGGATGGCCCAGAGCTCGGGGAAGAACCGCTTCTCCAGCGTCGACTGGAGGTAGGAGGCTCCGGACGAGCCGCCGGTCCCGGTCTTCGACCCGATCTGGCGGATGACCATGAGGATGTGCCGGTACCGCCACAGCGAGAACAGCTCGTCGTGGGTCAGGAGGTCCTCGGACAGGTACCACAGCTCGGCGTGGCGTTCGCGTTCCCTGGCCATCTCCAGCAGGCTCGCGCGGCGGGTCGCGTCGTCGTCGGACGGCATCGGCAGGCCCCTCGCCGTCAGCAGGTCGCAGAAGGCGTCCCACAGCGTCGGCTCGGTCAGGCGCCGCTCGAGGCGGTCGCGTTCGTCCGTGGTCTCGCCGAGGTGTGCCAGGAACCCGCGCTGCTTCAGCCCCGACAGGAACTCCACCTCCCGGAACTGCACCGACTGGAAGCCGCTCGCGGGCGACAGGTTCGAGCGGAACTGCAGGAAGTCCTGGGGCGACATCGTCTCGAGCACGGCGATCTGCTCGACGAGGACGTTCTCGATGGTGTGGACGCGCTGCAGGTAGTGCCGCGCGGTCTCCGGCCGGCGTTCGAACATCAGGTCGCGCACGGATTCGAGCTCGAACAGCAGCTGGCGGAACCACAGCTCGTAGGTCTGGTGGACCACGATGAACAGCAGCTCGTCGTGGGCCGGCGGGTCGGACAGGAGCTGCTGGAGCGCGATCAGCTCGGGCACCTTCAGGTACGAGCCGTACGACAGGCCCTCGTCCGCCGGCGAGACGCGGCCCATCCGGCGGACGGAGCGCCGCTGCGGCTCGTGCTGGTCGGCGTCGGCCATGGCGTGTTCGCGATCCTAGCCCCCGGCGACCAGCCGCTCGCCGGGCTGCGGGCCGGCCGTCTCGAGCAGTCGCCGGTACTCGCCGGGCCATGGCTGGGGGGTTCCGCCGATGTGATCGAGCAGCACGGCCACCAACCGGCCGCGAACGCAGACCTCGCCGCCGCGGCGGATCTCCACGTCGTACGTGACGCTCGTCCGTCCGACCGTCGCGACGCGGACCTCGCAGTCGACCACGTCGCGGAACCACAGCGGAGCCAGGAAGTCGGCCTCGATGTGGACCCGGGGGTGCCGGCGGTAGACGTCGTCGCGCATGCCGAGCGCGTCGACCAGGGCGACCTCGGCCGATTCCATGATGTTGAACGCCGCCGAGTTGTGCCACGCGCCGCTGGCGTCGGTGTCCGACCACTCGATGCGCCGCTGGATGGTGATGGAAGCGGGTCCCTCGGTCACGGTCCGTAGCGTACGCGGACCTGCGCTAGCCTCCAGTCGAATGGAGATCGGGATCGGTCTTCCGACCACCGTGCCGGGCGGAACGGACGTCGTGGGCTGGGCGCGGGCGGCCGAGGAGGGGCCGTTCGCCTCGGTGGGCGTGCTGGACCGCGTCGCCTACCGGAGCCTCGACCCGTTCCTCTCGCTGGCCGCCGCGGCGGCCGTCACCGAGCGGATCCGGGTGGTGACGATGGTGGCCGTGGGGCCGGTACGGGCGACGGCCCTGCTGGCGAAGCAGGCGGCGTCGGTCGACCAGGTGAGCGGGGGGCGGCTGGTGCTGGGGCTGGCCCTCGGGGCCCGGCTCGAGGACTACGAGTACGCGGGCGCCGACCCCCGCGACCGGGCCGCGCGGTTCTCCGAGCAGCTGGCGGCGCTCCGCGACCACTTCGAGGACGCGGACGTGTGCCCGCCGCCGGTGCAGCCGGGGGGGCCGCCGATCCTGGTGGGCGGCCTGGCCGGCTCGGCGCTGTGGCGGATGGCGCGGTTCGCCGGCGGCTACGTGCACGGCGGCGGGCCGCCCCGGGCGTTCGCCCGGGCCGCGTCGGACGCTGCGGCCGCGTGGGTCGATGCCGAACGGCCGGGGCGCCCGCAGCTGTGGGGGCAGGGGTACTTCGCGCTGGGGGACGAGGACGTGGTCGAACGCGGCGCCGTGTACCTCCGCGACTACTACGCGTTCACGGGGCCATTCGCCGAGAGGATCGCGGCGGGGAACCTGACCACGCCCGGCGCTGTTCGGGACTTCGTCCGGGGCTACGAGGACGCGGGGTGCGACCACCTGATCCTGCTGCCGACGGTGTCGGACGCCGACCAGGCGTCGCGGCTGGCCGAGGTGGTCGGATCGTGAGAATCGGCGTCCTGGGGGGCGGGCCGGCCGGCCTGTACTTCGCCGCGCTGGCCAAGAAGTCGAATCCCTCGCAGGAGATCCACCTGGTCGAACGCAACGCGCCCGACGCGACGTTCGGGTGGGGGGTGGTGTTCAGCGAGGAGACGCTCGGGGCGCTGCGGGACGCCGACCGCGAGTCGTACCTCGACATCACCGAGTCGTTCGCCCGGTGGAGCGCGATCGACGTGCACTACGGCGGGAAGATCGTGCGGTCCGGCGGGCACGTGTTCAGCGGGGTGGCGCGGAAGCACCTGCTCCAGATCCTGCAGGACCGGTGCCGTTCGCTCGGCGTCCACATGTCGTTCCACGACGAGCTGCCGGACCTGTCGCGCTTCGCGGACGGCTTCGACCTGGTCGTCGCCGCCGACGGCGTGAACTCGACCGTGCGGCGGCTGCACGAGGAGGCGTTCCGTCCGCGGCTCGACGTGCACCGGTCGAAGTACGTGTGGTTCGGGACGACGCGGCCCTTCGACGCGTTCACGTTCATCTTCCGGACGACGCCGCACGGGCTGTTCCAGGTGCACGCGTACCCGTTCGACGCTCGGACGTCGACGTTCATCGTCGAGTGCAACCAGGCGACGTGGGAGCGCGCGGGGCTCGACGGCGTCACCGAGGAGGAGTCGATCGCGTTCTGCGAGGAGCTGTTCGCGCCGGAGCTCGAGGGCCATCGCCTGATGTCGAACCGCTCGTTGTGGGTGTCGTTCGTGACGCTGCGGTGCGAGTCGTGGCACAACGGGAACGTCGTGCTGCTCGGCGACGCGGCGCACACGGCGCACTTCACGATCGGCAGCGGGACGAAGCTCGCCATGGAGGATGCCATCTCGCTGGCGAACGCGCTCGAGATCTTTCCCGACTCGCTGGAGGCCGCGTTGACGCAGTACGAGCTGGAACGCCAGCCGGTCGTCGAGCGGTTCCAGGAGGCCGCCCGGGAGAGCTCGCGGTACTTCGAGGACGTGATCCGGTACACGTCGTTCGACCCGCTGCCGTTCGCGTTCCAGCTGCTGACGCGGAGCGGTCGGATCACGCACCTCGAGCTCGAGAAGCGGGACCCGGCGTTCGTGGCGGAGGTGGACCGGTGGTTCGCCCGGCGGGCGTCCGGGGTCGACGCCGTGCAGCGCGCGCCGCGGCCCGAGCGGACCGCGCGCATCCCGCTGGCCACTCCCCCGCCGCCGCTGCTGGCGCCGCTCGACCTCGCCGGCGTTCGCATCGAGAACCGAATCGTCCTGCGGGCGACCGCCGCCGGTCCGCTGGTCCCCTCGGTGGCTGCGGCGCTGGTCGAGGCGCCCGGCCTGGTGCTCACCCCGTTCGTCGCGGTGAACGCCGAGGGGCGGATCACGCCGGAGACGCCGATCGCGGGCGAGCTGACCGAGTTCGTGCCCGGCGTCGAGCGGTCGCCGGTGTGCGTCGTGCTCGGGCACGCGGGCCGTCGGGGGTCGGTAATGCCGCGCCGCCACGGCGCCGACCGGCCGCTCCGCGAGGGCGGGTGGGACCTGGTGTCCGCGTCGGCGGTGCCGTTCGGTCCCCGGGCCCACACGCCGAAGGAGCTCAACCGCGCCGGGATGGACCGGGTCGTCGAGGACTTCGCGTCGGGAGCGCGGGCCGCCGCGCGGGCCGGTGCCGGCGCGGTGGTGCTGGAATGCTCGCGCGGGTACCTGCTCGCGTCGTTCCTGTCGCCGCTCGCCAACCGGCGCGACGACGACCACGGCGGGGCGGTCGAGGCCCGTCTGCGCTTCCCGCTGGAGGTACTCACGGCCGTGCGGGGGGCGTGGGACGGGCCGCTCGGGGTTCGGTACTCGGCCACGGACTGGGCGCCCGGCGGCCTGTCGCGGCCGGATTCGCTGGCGGTCGCGCACGCGTTCGCCGCCGGCGGCGCCGACTTCCTCGACGTCGCGGCCGGGGGAACCGTCGCCGAGCAGCGCCCGGTCTACGGGCGGTTCTTCCTGGTGCCGTACGGCGACGTCGTCCGCAACGAGGTCGGCGTCCCGACCATGACGAGCGGCAACCTCACGACGGCCGACGAGGCGAACACGATCCTCGCCGCCGGCCGGGCGGACCTGGTGGTGCTCGACCCCCGGATCGGCGCCCGGCCGACGGTCCGCGACGGCACCACGTAATCGGCGGGGCCCGGGATTGGAATAGCCTTCGGCTCGATCCGGTTGGGGGCAACTCGAGGATGACGAAGGGACGGCTCGAGGCGTTCAGCGACGGCGTGCTCGCCATCGCGATCACGCTGCTGACCCTGACCTTGCCCCTTCCGCTCCCGAGCAGCCCGGACGTGCAGGCCCACGGCCTGGCGTGGGCGCTCGGCAACGACTGGCCGCAACTCGTGGCCTACGTGGTGTCGTTCGCGATCATCGGCATCATCTGGGTGAACCACCACGGTCTGATGAACCGCGTCGCGGTCGTCGACCGGACGCTGCTGTTCCTCAATCTCCTCCTGCTGCTGTTCGTGGCTGCGATCCCGTGGGCGACCAACCTGTTCGCCGAGTACATGCTGGAGGGAGGCGCGAGCTCGCACGTCGCGGCGGCAGTGTTCAGCACGAACGCCCTGTGCATGGGACTGTCCTTCTACGGGATGTGGCTCTGGATCCTGCGCGACGCGAGCCGCCTGCACGAGAGCATCGATCCCGAGGTGGCGAAGTCTCAGACCCGGCGATTCGGGTTCGGGAACATCGTCTACGTGCTCACCATCGGCGTTTCGTTCATCAGCGCGCCCCTGACGCTCGCGTTCCACGGAGTCGTCGCCGCGTACTACGTGTTCGACCAGCTGCCCCGCGGGCACGACTCCGCCGTGGTCGAGACAGAACCGGAGGCGGACTGACGGCGCCGCGCGGGCTCAGGAGGCCTGCGAGGAGATCTGCGAGGACGGCGGCGGGCTGACGTCGACCGGCGCCCCGTAGTCGAACAGCTCGAGCGTCAGCGAGAAGCTGGCGGTCTGCGTTGCGCTCGTGGAGCCCGTGGTGCCCTGCCCGCCGGCGTTCACCTGCAGGGAGAACGTCATCTTGCGCAGGCGGCCCTGGTCGTCGATCCACACCTCGGCGGGAATCGTCGACGTCCCGAGCTGCTGGATGGCCTTCTCGACGGCCGCGCGCCGGTCGGTCGGCAGCTTGGCCGCCGCCTTTCGCAGGTCGAGGTTCGCCTTCAGCTTGCGCGTGTGGGTTCCCCTCACCGTGTCGGCTCCCTCGTCGGTGATGCCGCTCGACGCCCCGCGGAGGTAGGACAGGAACTGCGACGGGTCGGACGCTCCCGCTCCGCCGTTCTGCGAGCCGAACGTCCTCGCGTCGGTCTTCACCCACGGCCTGCTCGGGTCCGTGGCGTTCGGGACCTTCACGTACACGGTCTGGCCGAACTCCCGGATCTCGACCGTGCCGCCGGGGTTGCCGGACACGCTGGGGATGGTCTCGGTGATCACGCCGGTGTGCTTCGCGTAGTCGAACTCCCCGCTGCCCGTGATGTCGACGGACGAGGAGCCCGGCTGCGACACCGTCACGTCGATGGCGAGGCGAGAGGTGGTCGCGGTGGACTTCACGGCCGAGTCGGCCACGAGCTGCGCGAGGTTCGTGTTGGAGGTGCCACCGCCGCCGCCGGAGCAGCCGGCCAGCAGCAGCGCGCTCACGGCGACGCACGCGAGCGCGAACAGCGTTCGGTTCCTCATGTGGCGTTCCTCTCTGGAGACGGGCGGATCGAACCCCAGAGAGGTTACGCGCCGAGGTCGTACAGCTGACCGGGATCCATGTCGAGGCCGTTCATGACCTGCCACAGGGCGGCGAGGGCCTTGGTGGCGTTGCGCAGCGCGAACGGCGGCAGGTCGTCGCCGTGCATCTCGATCACCCGGTGCAGCTCGCGGTAGACGTCGACCAGCTTGGCCTCGGCCTCGTTCAGCGTCTCGCCCGCCATGTTCTCCGTGGTCACATCGTCCTCCGCTCGCCCTCGGTGCCGATCACGATGCGTTCGTCGCTGACGCGCTTGGCCTTCAGCTCGAACCGCGGCAGCGACCCCAGCTCGACGCTCCGCACGCCGAACCGCAGCGACTCGTGCGCGTCGGCCAGCTGCTTCGACAGCCCGGCGCACAGCGCGTCGGCATCGACCTCGGCGTCGGGCACCTCGATGAGGACCTCGATCTCGTCGCGGATGCCGTCGGCCGTGTACAGCCGGATCTGGAACTCGTCCACTTCCGGGTGCTCCCGGACGAGCGCCTCGACGGCCCGCGGGTAGACGTTGGTCCCACGCACGAGCTTCATGTCGTCGACGCGGCCCCGGATCCCACCCTCGTAGATGTCGAACGTCCGCCCGCACCTGCACGTCGAACCCGGCACCCGAACCACGAAGTCCCTGGTGCGATAGCGCAGCACCGGGATGAACCCGCGGCCGAAGCTCGTGACGACGCGCTCGCCCATCTCGCCGTACGGGACGGGCTCGTCGGTGATGGGGTCGACGACCTCCTCGACGTAGTGGTCCTCGATGATGTGTGTCCCGCCGGGCTGTTCCTCGCACTCGAAGATCATGATGGTCCCGAGCTCCGTCATGCCCGCCGTGTCGCCGGCCTTCGCTCCCCACTGTTCCTCGATCAGGGCCTTGGTGGCGGGGATGGAACCGGCGGGCTCGCCGGACAGGATCACTCGCCGGACATTGGAGGCCGCGAGGTCCATGCCCAGGCTGCGAGCCTCCTGCGCCATGCGCAGCGCGTACGTCGGCGTCGACGCGACCACCGTGGCGCCCATCTCGACGATCTCCCTCACGCGCTGGTCGGTGGTCATCGCGCCGCCCGGGAGCACGAGGCACCCGAGCTTCTCCCCCGCGTAGTGCAGTCCCCAGAACCCGATGAACTTCGAGTACCCGAACGCCACGAACAGCGTGTCCTCCGGCCGCACGCCGAACCCCCACAGCCCGTAGCACCACATCTCCGCGATCCACTCCCAGTCCTTCATGGAGTCGAGCACACGGATCGGCGTCTTGCCGGTGGTGCCGGAGGTCATGTGGTAGCGAATCGCCGTGTCCGGCGGCGCCGCGAGGATCGCCCCGAACGGCGGATCCTCGAGCTGCGCGTCCATCCACTCGTCGCGGGTGAGGAACGGGATCCTGCGTAGATCGTCAAGCGAGTTGACCGATTCGGCCGTCACGCCGGCGTCGCGGAGTCGTTTCGACTGCCACGGGACGCTCCCGTCGGCCCACTCCACGAGGTTCCGAAGCTTCCGGACCTGCAACGCCTCGAGCTGCTCACGCGGCATGGTCTCGTGCCGCGGGTTCCAGTAGGGCGACTCCGCCATGCAGACCTCCCTCACCCGTCGTTCCTCCGCATCGTAGCGACCGATGCGGGCGGGGCGCATCGTCGATGGCCCGCGACGTGGTATCACCTGCGCATGTCGTTCGAACTCACGGAGGAACAGCGGGCGCTTGCGGAGCGGGCGCGGTCGGTCGCCCGTCAGGAGCTCACCGGGATCGCCGCGGGGGGCGAACGGGGACGGGTCAACCGCGACCTGGTCACCGCCCTGGGGTCGACCGGGCTCCTGGGACGAGTGTTCCCGGACGACGGGCAGGTCGCTGCGATGGACCTCTGCCTGCTGCGCGAGGCGCTGGCGCAGGAGTCGACCGAGGCCGAGACGGCGTTGGCGCTGCAGGGCCTGGGGGCGTACCCGATCCTCATGGCCGGCTCGGCGGAGCTGGCCGCGGAGTGGATCCCGCGGGTCGCTCGGGGTGAGGCGGTGGCGGCGTTCGCGCTGTCCGAACCCGGGCACGGTTCCGATGCGGCGGCGCTGGAGCTCGAGGCCGAACCCGACGGCGAGGGGTGGCGCCTGTCCGGCGTGAAGACGTGGATCTCGAACGCGCCCGACGCGGACGTGTACAGCGTGTTCGCCAGGACCACGCCCGACGCGGGCTCGCGGGGCGTGACCGCGTTCGCGGTTCCGGGCGACGCGCCGGGGCTCTCGGGTGAGCCCATCGAGCTGATCGCGCCGCACCCGGTGGGGCGGCTGGAGTTCGACGGGGTTCCGGTCGACGAGTCGCAGCTGCTCGGCGAACGCGACGGCGGGTTCCGGGTGGCCATGCGGACGCTGGACCTGTTCCGGCCGAGCGTGGGGGCGTTCGCCATCGGCATGGCGCAGGCGGCGCTCGACCTCGCGGTCGCCCACGCGGGCGAACGGCGGTCGTTCGGCAAGCTGCTGCGCGAGCACCAGGCCGTGTCGCAGCGGCTCGGCGAGATGGCCACCCGCACCGAGGCCGCCCGGCTGCTGGTGTACGCGGCAGCTTCGGCGTTCGACCGCGGGGAGGGCTCCACCATGGCGTCCGCGATGGCCAAGCTGTTCGCCACCGAGACGGCGCAGTGGGTGGTCGACTCGGCCGTGCAGATCCACGGCGCTGCCGCGCTCGAAGCTTCCCACCGCCTCGCGCACCTCTACGCCGACGTCCGCGCACCGCGCGTGTACGAGGGAACCACGGAGATCCAGCGGGAGATCGTGGCCCGCGAGCTGTACCGGTGACCGGCCCGGCCTCGGTCGAGCGCGTCGAGGACGACGAGACCGGGAGCGACCTCGGCCGCGTCCTCGCGCTGTCCGACGGCGTGTTCGCCATCGCGCTGACCGTACTGGTGCTGGAGATCGCGCTGCCGGCGGGCACCACGGCCGGCAAGCTGGGGAGAGCCCTCCGCGACCTCGGGCCGAAGTACTTCGCCTACGTGCTCACCTTCTTCACGATCGGAACGATGTGGTTCATCCACCGCCTCGCGTTCCGGCGCATCGTGCGGACGAACTCGACCCTGTTGATCCTCAACCTCCTGCTGCTCATGGCGGTGGCGTTCCTGCCGTTCCCGACCGCCGTGCTCGGCGAGTTCGGCGGCAACGCGACGGCGTCGGTGTTCTACGCGTGCTCGATGGTGGTGGCGAGCGTCCTCAGCTCGGGCATCTGGTGGTACGTCTCGGGGCCGCGGGGGCTGCTCGACCCGGCGACCGACCCCGAATGGATCCGTCTCGGACGCCTGCGCGCGCTGGTCGGCCCGGGTGTCTTCCTCGTGTCGATCCCGGTCGCCGCGTTCGCGCCCTACGCCGCCGTGGCGTTGTGGATGACGACCTGGCCGCTCCGGCTGGTCGTTCCCCGGCTGGTCGGCGATCGGTCGTCGTCCGACATCGACTGACCCCGACCCCGGCCGAGTCGTCCGCTGCCCCCGGCACGACCGGGTGTTCTGGCTCTTGACCCGCGGAACCGGAACGGCGCTCGCCGCGTACCTGTTCGACGAACGATCATTGGACTCCGTGGAGGGCCAACCACTGGAGGAGGCCGAGCTCGTCGGGCGGGCCCGGGCCGGGGACGCCGCGGCGTACGGGGAGCTGGTGCGGATGCATCAGCTGATCGCGATGCGGACGGCGTGGCTGGTCACGAGGAACGCCGCCGAGGCCGAGGACGCGGTGCAGGAGGCCTTCGTGAAGGCCTATCGCGCGCTGGGCCGGTTCCGGGAGGGTGAGCCCTTCCGGCCGTGGCTGCTGGCCATCGTCGCGAACGAGGCGAAGAACCGCCGGCGCTCCGTCGCCCGGTCGGACCGCCTCACGCTCCGCGTCGCCGAGGTCCGCCCCTCGGGGGATGCGGCCCCATCCCCCGAGGCGGCGGTCCTGCTGGACGAGGAACGCTCGTTGCTGGTGGAGGCGCTGAACGCGATGCGCGAGGAGGACCGGCTGGTGGTCGGGTACCGCTACCTGCTCGGGCTGTCCGAGGCCGAGACGGTCGCGGCGCTCGGCGTTCCTGCGGGAACCGTGAAGTCGCGCCTCTCACGGGCGCTCGTGCGGTTGCGGGCGGCGCTGTCGGAGGCGGGCGTGGAGTCGGTGTCGGAGGCGAACGATGGCTGAACGGCTGCGGCGGATGACCGACGCGGAGCTCGGGGCGGCGCTGACGGCGCTCGCGCCCGAGCTGGCGTTCCCCCCGGTGGACGTAGCGGCCGTCGTGGCCCGGCGGCTGGAGGGTGAGCGACGGCCGGCGGGGCGCCGGCTCGAGGGTGCATGGAGACGGCTCGGCGGCATCCTGCCCCCGCGCGGGCTGCGGCGCGCCCTCGTGGTGGCCCTGCTGGTCGTCGCCCTCACCGCGATCGGCGCCGGGGCGGCCTACTTCGGCGTCCGGGGCATCGAGATCGTGTTCCGGAACGGCGGCGGCCCCTCGCCGTTCGCATCGGGTGGTTCGCCATCCTCCTCCGGGTCACCGACCTCGCCGTCACCCTTCCCGAGCCCCACGCTGCCCGGCCTGGGCGACCGCCTGGAGCTCGGTGACCCGAGCTCACTGGACGCGGCACGCGCGGCGGCCGGCCATCAGGTGGCCGTCCCGCCGCCGGTCGCCGGGTTCGGCCCCCCGCTGGTGTTCCTCGCCGACGACGACGTCGTGACGCGCGTGTCGTTCGTGTGGGTTCGCGACGGCGAACCGAAGCTGCTGCTCACCGAGTTCAACGCCGACCCGTACCAGCCGTACATCAAGAAGGTCATGCTCGCAGGCGGCCACGTTCGACCGGTGACGGTGAACGGCGAGCGCGGCTACTGGCTGTCGGGCGCCCCGCACGAGCTCGACTACGTGGACCCCGACGGCATGCACTTCATCGACCATTCCCGCTTGGCGGGCAACACACTGGTGTGGACCCGGGGCGACGTGACGCTCCGCCTCGAAGGCCCACCAAACCTGCGGGACGCGCTGCGCGTCGCCCGTTCGACGCGCTGACGAGGATTCAGTCGACGGCGGCGCGGACGGCTTCGATGTCCACGTCGGCGAGGTGGCCGTCGTGGATCCCGATCATGCGGTCCACGAACTTCACCGCCTCCTGGTTGTGGGTGGCGATGAAGCAGCACGTTCCCTGGGAGGCGGCCTCGCGGATGACGCCGAACACGCCGCGGCCCCACTGCGCGTCCTGGTGGCCGGTCGGCTCGTCGGCCAGCAGCAGCTTCGGGCGCAGCACGAGGGCCCGGGCCAGCGCCGTTCGTTGCTGTTCACCCAGCGAGATCTCGAACGGCCCCCGGTCGGCGAACTTGATCAGGCCGAGCGCGTCCATGAGGTCGTCGATCCGGGCCGCGTGCGCCGCTTTCTCCGCCTTCGCGTCCTCCTTGCCGTTCGAGGTCCCATTGGCGCGTTCGCGGCGGAGGCGGATCGGGAGCTCGATGTTCTCCCGGACCGAGAGCTCCTCCACCAGGCCGAGCGACTGCGGAAGGATGGCCAGGTCGATCCACGGGCGGCGTTCGGCCGGCGTATCGCCCGAGCCCGGCCACCGGACGTCGCCCGAGTCGGCGTGCTCCCAGCCGCACAGCAGGTTCAGCAGCGTGGTCTTGCCCGAACCCGACGGCCCGACCAGGCCGACCACCTCGCCGGTTCGGAGCTGGAACGACACCCCGTCGAGCGCGTGGACCTCCTCCGGGCCGCGCCGGTACGTCTTGCGGACGTCGTGCGCCTCGATCAGCACCGCGCTCGCCGGCTCGGGCTCCCGCGTGGCGTGGCGACCCCGCGGCCTGACCTCGTCCTCCCCCGCCGCGTCCGAGGCCCGGACCTCGGGATCCGCCGATTCGACCGACGCCGTCGCCGGCTCGGCGACCGCGTGGCGCCCCGGTGCCGATTCGACCACCGCGCCCGGATCACCCGCCAACGGCTCGGAATCCGCGGCCGCGTGACGACCGGGGGGGCGCCACTGTTCGTCGTCTCGTGTGCGTTCGTCACTCATGGCGGTGTGATCCTGATCTCTCCGTCGTCGATGTCGATCACCGCGCGGCGCTCCGGGAACAGCCGCAGCGCCTGCGGCGGCAGCTGGATGCGGCCGGCCCCGTCGATGACCGACAGCGACCGTTCGTCCAGGTGGCGTTCGGCCTCCATGGCCCCGTGGCGGAGGAAGATCGTCCGGTCGGCTGCCCGCATCGCGCTCGCGTCGTGGGTCGCAATGACGAACCCGATCCCCCGTCCCGACAGCGCGTGCACGGTGTCGAGCAGCGCCTGACCGGTCGTCGAGTCGAGCTCGGCGGTCGGCTCGTCGGCCACCACCAGCGCCGGCGCCCCCACGACGGCCTGGGCGAACGCCAGCCGCTGCTGCTCGCCGCCCGACAGCTGGTGGGGCTTGTGGTGCAATCGGTGGTCGATCCCGAGCGTCTCGAGCAGCTCCTTCGACTCCACCGCGAGCTCCCGGGGCGACCCCCGCAGCCGGGCGGCCAGGTGCATGTGCTGTTCGACCGTCAGGTACGAGATGAGGTTGTCCGACGGCCGCTGGAACACGTACGACACCACCCGCCGCCGGAACCGGCGGAGCCGCCCGGCCGGGATGCTCGACAGCTCCTCGCCGCCCACGCGGACCTGCCCGGCGGTCGGCCGGTCCAGCCCGGCGAGGATCCGGAGCAGCGAGGACTTCCCGCTCCCCGATGGCCCCACCACCGCGGTCACGGCCTTCGCCGGGAACCACGCGTCGACCGCCTGCAGGGCGTGGACCTCCCCGGTCGCCGTCCAGTAGATCTTGGTCAGACCCTTGGCCTCGGCGGCCGCGTCGCGGCCGTCGTCCGACACCGCCACCGCGGGTCCGATCGTCACCGTGCCGCCGCCGGACGGCGAGTCCTCACGAGCCGGCAAGACGCATCACCTCCGCCACATTCGCGCGTTCGGCCGTCCGCTGCACCCACCACGCCGACACCACCGCGGCCACCGCCAGCAGCGCGCCGGTGAGCAGGAACAGCCCCACCGGCAGCTGCAGCAGCGGGTTCGGCGGGATGCCCGGCATGGGGTCGGCCTTCTTGTACAGCAGGAACGCCGCCGCCACCGCCAGCCCGCCGCCGATCACGAGCGCCGCCAGGAGCATCCCCAGGATCTCGAACACCACGGACACGAAGTTCGAACCCTTCCGCAGGCCCATCCGCCGCTCCAGCGCGTACGCCACCTCGCGGGAGCGCTGCCGGGCCTGCAGGTACAGCACCAGCGCGACCAGCGCGACCATCCCCGCCAGCACGCCGAGGGCCTCGAGGAACCCGAACACCCACGACAGCGCCAGGAACTGCGGCGTCTGCCGCACGGCGTCGGCCGTGACCGCGAGCTCCACCGGATAGCCCTCGTGCTGCAGCTGGGGCAACAGCGACGGCGCGTCGCCCTCCGCCCACAGCTGGTACGTCCCGTCGAACGCCCCCAGCGACGACCCGGCCCCGGTGAGCGCCTTCGACAGCGGGTCGACGGCCGCCACGTACAGCGGCTGGTCGGCCGGCATGCCGGGGAACGCGTCGGCGTGGGCCACGACGTCCACCGGCATCGTCACGCTCTGCACGTCGAGCGACCCCGGCCCGATCGGGACGTCGGCCCCGGTCACGAGGATCGGCAGTCGCCCGCCGCTGTCGTTCGACAGCAGCTGCAGCAGGTCGTCCTCGGAACGGTCCGAGAAGCTCGAGTCCCAGAACGCCGCCCTCGCGAACGTCCGGGGGTCGATCGCCATCGTGTACCCCTGGACCGAACCCGGCTGCAGCGTCGACCCCGTGACCTGCGCGATCGCGGTCGAGGGGAACGGCGTCTTCGGCGGCGTGTCCGGGTACACGCCGAGCGGCACCGACACGTCGCTCCCCACCGACACCAGGGCCTTGGTGTTCGCCGTGCGTTCGACGGACTGCGTGAACACGCCGGCGAAGACCAGGATCCCGACGCCAAGCGCGGCGGCCGTGACCAGCGTCGTGGCCAGCCTGGTCACCGACGCCAGGCGCCGGATCGCCAGGTAGCCCGAGGAGGGCAGCGACGACCCGTACGCGTGCAGCCGGGGCAGGAACCCCCGCAGCACCCGCACGGCGAGCCCGCCGAACCCCGCGATGAACAGGATCGGGAACAGCAGGAGCAGCCGGTCGACGGTGGGCGGCGGGGTCGTCGGCGAACCCGGCGCCGCCGTCGAGGCGCCCCGGGTGACCACCTCGTAGTACGACGCGGCCGCGAGGGCCAGCACGACGATCTCCCACGGGAAACTCGCCGCGGCCGCGCGGAGGCGCCCGCCCATCCGGGCCTCGCTCTCGCCCCGGACCGCGACGGCCGCGACCAGCCCGAGCACCAGCACGGCGGCCAGCGTCGACCAGAACACCTGCTTCGCGGCGGACTGGACCGCCGCGGACGTCACCGTGTCGGTCGGGCCCAGCCACTTCACCAGCTCGATCGCCAGCAGCCACCCCAGCGCGGCGCCCGCCGCGGCCGGCACGATGGCCTCGGCCACGCACTTCCCGGCCAGCCGGAGCCGCCCGACTCCCCGAGCGTTCAGGAACGTGAACTCCACCCGCCGCCGGGTCACCAGGAACAGCCCCGCCGCCGCGACCACGGCGAACGCCACCACCCGTCCGGCGATCGCCAGCGAGCCGACCGGGCCGTCCAGGGCGCCGACGGTCTGCATGGCCTGGGCCACGAGATCGGGCACCGGCGAGCTCGAGGCCGGCCGCTGGAACCCCGACCCCAGGTCGGACGAGGGGTCGTTCACCGCGGCGATGATCCCGGCGATGGCGCCCGACAGGTGCTGCGCCTCGGGCAGCGTGATGTCGCCTGACCGCAGCGGGAACTCCCACCGGTACTGGCCCTGGTCGCCCAGGGTGGACTCGATCCGGTAGAACTCGGACTTCGGCGCCAGCAGCAGCGGCGGCGGCGAGGGGGCGTCCGGATTCACGGGGTAGACCAGGCCGGCCACCGGCGCCCAGTAGTTCTCCCGGGGCAGCTGGGCGAGCGACCGGTAGATGCCGGCGACCTTGGCCCGGACGCCGGGCTTGCTGCCGACCACCACGGTGTCGCCGACCTTCACCTGAAGGGGCCGGGCCACCGAGTCGGCCATCCACACGCCGTTCCCGGGGCCGCCGGCGACGAACTGCAGATGGTGCTCGGCGCCCGTCCGGAGCGCGATCACCGTGGTGGGCCCGCCCGCTTCGGGCGCGATGGGGTTGGTGACGTTCTGACGGCCGCCGACCACGGTCTCCACCGGGGGCCCGAGCTGGGGGGTCCTCGAGGTCAGCGCGACGAGCCGCCGGTCCCGGAGGTCGGCGATGTCTCGGGCGATCGTGCTGTAGGTGGAGATCGACAGGGCCGGGATCGCCGTCGAACCTGCGGTGACCTGGCGGATCGCGGCCGTCGAGGCCGAGGACAGGAACAGCGGACTGGCCGCCGTGGCCACGCCGAGGATCAGCGCCGCCGTGAACACCGCGAACGCGATCCCCGGGAACCGCGCCAGCAGGAATGGCGTGCGCGCGGCCGCCACGACGCCGCCGCCCGGACCGAGGCCCTTGCGCGGGGCCATGTGCGGGTCGTGCCCGGAGAGCTCCTCCGGCGGCTCCGGCCGGTCCGTCGTGGTGCGCGCGTAGCCGGGCCGGGCCGGTTGCATGACCCGCCCGGGACGGCCGTACGAGGACCCGGACGGCGGCCTCACGCCCTTGGCCATCCTCAGTGCCCCACCGTCGTCATCACGTCCCCCAGTCGAACGGCAGCTCGTCGTCCACGGGTACCAGCTTCGCGCGATTCCCGTTCCCGTCGACGAAGATCCACGAGCCGCGCGAGCCGAGCGGCTCGAGGAGCGAGCCGTCGGGCGACCACACCGTACCGCCCAGGCCCCGTGGGCCGGTAGCCAGCACCCGGACCGCGCCCGTGTTGAGCGCCCGCGTGTGGCGGGACGAGCGGGACCTCCTCGGCATCGGTCTGGTTATACGCAGATTCGTCCGGCCGTGATCGGCCGGGCCGGTCAGTCCGACGGGACGACGGCCGTCCCGACCAGCTCGACGCGGGCGTCGGGGTCGAAGAGGCCGGCGATCTCGAACAGCGCCACCGCCGGGTAGTGCGAGCCGATGTGCCTTCGCCAGGATTCGCCCAGCGCGCGGAGGCGGCCGCGGTAGTCGGCCGCGTCGATGACGTAGATGTCGACGCGGACCAGGTGCTCGGGCTCGGCGCCGGCGGCAGTGAGGGCGGCCGCGACATTCTGCAGGGCCTGGTCGAACTGCTCGATCAGCGTGGCGCCGGCAAGCGTTCCGTCCGCGCGGTGGCCGGTCTGGCCGGCCAGGTAGACGGTTCGGCCTTCGGCCGCCACGACCGCGTGGCTGAACCCCGACGGCTTGGCGAGCGACGGCGGGTTGACCAGCTCGTGGGGGCCGGTCACCGGCCGGTCCATTCCGGGGGGCGCTTGGCTCTGAAGGCGCGGTGGAACTCCGCGTGGTCCGAGCTCCGCATGAGCAGCGCCTGGGCGGCGGCCTCGAGCTCGATGGCGCTACCGAGGTCGACGTCCTGTTCCCGTGTGAGCAGGAGCTTGGTGGCGGCGTAGGCGGCCGCGGGACCGGTCGCGAGGGTGGTGGCCAGCTTGCGGGCCTCGTCCATCAGGCGGCCGTCCTCGACGACGGTGTTGGCGAGGCCGATCGAGCAGGCCTCGTCGGCATCGGTGCGGTGGCCGAGCATGAGGAGCTCGGTGGCGCGGCCCAGGCCGATCATTCTCGGCAGCAGGTACGCCGCGCCCATGTCCGCGCCGGCCAGCCCGACCTTGGTGAACAGGAACTCGAACGCGGCCGACTGCGCGAGCAGGCGGAAGTCGGCCGCCAGGGCGAGGACGGCGCCGGCGCCGGCGGCGACGCCGTTGACCGCGGCGACGATGGGGATGGGGCATTCCCGCATGCGCTGGACGACCGCGCCGGTCATGCGCGTGAACTCCATCGTGCGGTGGGTGTCCTGTTCGAGGAGGGCGCCGATGATCTCCTCGACGTCGCCGCCCGAGCAGAACCCCCGGCCGGTTCCGGTGAGGATGACCGCGCGGACGTCGTCGCGGTGGGGCAGCTCGGTGAACAGGTCGCGGAGGTCGGCGTAGACGTCGAGGGTGAGGGCGTTCAGCCGTTCGGGGCGGTCGAGGGTGACGGTGGCGACGCCGTCGTCGACGTCGAACCGGAAGTTCTCCCAGTCGTCGGTGAACGTGGCGGAGGCGCGGAAGGGCATCAGTCGAACGCGCGCAGGCCGGTGACGGCCTCGCCGATCACGAGCGAGTGGACCTCGGAGGTTCCCTCGTAGGTGAGGACCGACTCCAGGTTGTTCGCGTGGCGGAGGACCGGGTACTCGAGCGTGATGCCGTTGGCGCCGAGGATCGTGCGGGCCTCGCGGGCGATCTTCAGGGCCTCGCGGACGTTGTTCAGCTTCCCGACGCTGACCTGCTCCGGTCGGACACGTCCCTCGTCCTTCATGCGGCCGAGGTGCAGGGCGACCAGGGCGCCCTTGTTGAGCTCGACCAGCATGTTCGCGAGCTTCTGCTGGGTGAGCTGGAAGGCGCCGATGGGCTTGCCGAACTGCTCGCGGGTCTTGGAGTACTCGAGCGCGGACTCGAAGCAGGCGCGGGCGGCGCCCATGGCGCCCCACACGATGCCGTAGCGGGCCTCGGACAGACACGACAGCGGGCCCTTGAGGCCGGTGACGCCAGGGAGAACGGCGTCGGCGGGAAGGCGGACGCCGTCGAGGATCAGCTCGGAGGTGACGGAGGCGCGGAGCGAGAGCTTCTTGGCGACGTCCTTGGTGCTGAACCCCGGCGTGCCGGTGGGGACGATGAACCCGCGAACGCCCTCGTCGGTGCGCGCCCACACGATGGCGACGTCGGCGATGCCGCCGGAGGTGATCCACATCTTCGAGCCCTGCAGGACCCAGTCGTCGCCGTCCCGCTTCGCCCACGTCCGCATGGAACCGGGATCGCTGCCGGAGTCGGGCTCGGTGAGGCCGAAGCAACCGACGAACTCGCCCGCGGCCATGCGCGGGAGCCACTGCCGCTTCTGCTCCTCGGATCCGTACTTCCAGATCGGGAACATCGCGAGCGACCCCTGGACGCTGACGAAGGAACGGAACCCGGAGTCGCCTGCCTCGAGCTCCATGCAGGCGAGGCCGTACTGCACGGCGTTGGCACCGGCGCAGCCGTACCCCTCGAGGTGCATCCCGAGCAGCCCGAGCGCCCCGAGCTCGGTCGCGACCTCCTTCGGGAACGTCGCCTCTTCGAACCACTCCGCGATCCCAGGCAGCACGCGCTTGTGGACGAACGAGCGAACCGTGTCCCGGACGTCGCGTTCCTCGTCGGACAGCAGCGCGTCGACGTCGAGGAAGTCGAGCGGATCGAGAGGAGGCTTCGGCACGATCCGTAGCCTACCGCCGCAGGCGTACGCGCTCGCGGCGAGGAGCCGGCTGACGAGGTCTTCGCCGCTGGCCATCCGGACGCTTACGCGTGTCGATTTCCCGAGCTCGCGTTCGTCGGTAGGGTGAGCGGCGCCGGTGGGGTGCCCGCTCGGGAGGAGGCGATGCCGTGAAGTACGCACTGCTCATCTACGCCGACGAGAGCGGCTGGGACTCCGTGTCGGACGAGGAGAAGCGGGCCGTCTACGGCCAGTACCGGGCGTTCGGCGAGTGGCTCGGCGAGCGCGACTGGAACCGCGGCGGCGAGGAGCTCGCCTCGGCCTCGTCGGCGACTTGCGTCAGGGTCGAGAACGGCCGGACGACAACCACCGACGGCCCGTTCGTCGAGACCAAGGAGCAGCTCGGCGGGATCTACCTGATCGAGTGCGACGACCTGGACCAGGCCATCGAGGCGGCCTCCCGCATCCCCGCCGCCCAGCGCGGCACCATCGAGGTTCGCCCGGTCGTGGACAACGGCTGACTGCACGAGAGGAGCGAAGCACCGACATGGGCAAGCACATGCTGGTCATCTGGACGAACGGCGAGGCCTGGGCGCAGATGTCGCAGGAGGCGCAGCAGGGCCTGTTCGCCGAGTACTTCCAGTACACGCAGTGGCTGATGGACAAGGGGTGGTTCGTCGTGGGCGATCCGCTCCTGCCGGTGGCCAAGACCGTCCGGGTCCGCGACGGCGAGACCCAGGTCACCGACGGCCCGTACGCCGAGACCAAGGAGTTCCTGGGCGGCTACTACGAGATCGACTGCACGGACGAGGAGGCACTCGAGGCCGCCGCGAGGCTCCCCGACGTCCGCTACGGCGCGGTAAGCGTCCACCCGGTCCAGGAGCTCGAGCTCCCCGAGGGCATGACCCTCCCCGCGCCGAAGGAGTAGCCGCTAGGCGGGTCCCGCCGGAACCAGGTATCCCGAGACGCTGAGGATTGCTCCGGCGGTACCGCTCGACGCATCGCGACCGAAGGAGCTGAGGACCTGTTGGCCCGGCTCGACATATACCCTCGCGCTCACGGTCCCGGCCCAGAACGACGTGCCCGTTCGTTGTCCCTGGGCGACCAGAGGGACCTCGAGGCGGAACGTTGCGTTCGGGCCCTCTGAACGGGTGAGGCCCACAAAGGAACTCGGATGCTCTGTCGCCGGAACGTCGAACTCCACGGAGGCCGTCTCGACCACCAACCGCTTTCCGGGTGGCACCGTGTAGACGATGCCGCCGGTCGCGACCGTGTTCGGCTGCAGCTGCTCCTTCTCCACCAGCGTGATGGGCTTCGACGGGGCGTCCGTCACCAGGATCGGCGCTCCCGCCGACACGTTCACATGGCCGTCGATCGTGAGCGGTCCGCGTCCGTCCCCGACGAGGAGCTTGCCGTGGGCGACATGCGCCTTCCCGACCCCGCCGGGGCCCGCGATCGTCACGAGAGAGCTCGCCGCTCGGACGCCGGCCGGGACAAGGAACAGCGCGAGTGCAACGAGGGCGACGACCACGACCTCTCGCACCCCCGAGGGCACGGCACGCTGGGAGAGCGCCCAATGCACAGTCCGCATGAGTCCTCCTTCCATCGCTCGAGGCCCCAGCCTAGGACAGTGCCTGAACGGCAGCCTCCAGATCTCGTCAGGGCGTGTCGGCGTCGGCTCGCTCCGCCGCGGCCGCGGCTACGCTGGGTGTGATGGGCGCCGCGAACGACGCTCGGCCCGCCGGGTTCGTCCGACCGGCCAGAAGGCTCGCCGCAGGACTCCTGATTCCGGCTCTGATCGGGCTGGCGGGTGCGTGGATCGGCATGTCCGTGGCGGGCTCGCACACCCTTCGATCGGGTCCATTCACGCTTCGCCTGTCGTCGAACTTCGGTCCGGGCGAGACGACGGTATCGCTGCCCCCGCTCGGGCGCCTCTCCGCGGACACACACGTCGGTCCACTCCAGGTGGCCGCGACGCTCTCGAGCGTCGATGCCGCGGCCCTCGTTGACTACGTGCAGTCGCACAGCACCGACCAGGTGGTCGGGGAGGTCCGGAGTGACGTCCTGCACGCCATGGCGCCGTTCGCATGGCACGTCCTGCTGGCGGGCCTCGCCGGAGCGCTGCTGCTCGCGCTGGTGGCGTACCGGAGGCGGTGGCGCCGGGTCGCCGTGGCGATGATCGCCGCGCTGGTCGCGGTGGGTGGCGGGGAGGCCCTCGCGTGGGGGACCTATCGGCCGACCGCGCTCCTCTCCCCCACGTACTCCGGATCGCTCGCCCTCGCCCCGGGTCTGATCGGGCCGATCCGCACCGCCACGGACCGGATCAACAGCTTTTCGGGGGAACTCCAGCGGATCCTCGACGGCACGACCCGCGTCTTCACCAGGATCACGTCGAACCCCCTGATCACCGGAGACGAGATCCGTGTGCTCCACATCTCCGACATCCACCTGTCCCCGCTGGGGATGCAGTTCGCCCTCGAGATCGCTCGGTCGTTCGACGTGGATCTCGTGATGGACACGGGAGACCTCACGTCGTTCGGGACCCCCGTCGAGAACCTCATCACCAGCTCGGTCCCCTTGTTCCGCCGTCCGTACCTGTTCGTCCGCGGGAACCACGACTCGGCGTCGCTGGTGCAGCAGTTGCGGGGGATCGCGGGCGTGAGGGTGCTCGACGGCTCCACCACGACGGTGGACGGGCTCACCGTCTACGGCGTCGGGGACGTGTTCTTCACCCCGGACAAATCCCACATCCCCGACGAGGAGCAGCGAACGGACCTCGTCCGGGCCGCCGCGAGCCGCGTGCTCGCCGACCTCGAGGCCCTCCCCCAGCCCCCCGACGTCGTGATGATCCACAACGACGTCGAGGCGAGCACTGCGGCAGGGTGGACGCCGCTCGTGATCTCGGGCCACTACCACCAGTTCTCGACCCACGAGGTGGACGGAACCCTGTTCCTGCGGGTGGGGAGCACGGGGGGCTCCGGCGCGGGGGTGTTTTCCCAGGAGGGCGGCATCCCGCTCGCCGCCGAGATCATGTACTTCGATCGGACCGATGGCTCGCTGATCGGCTTCGACCGGGTGCAGCAGTTCCCGGAGTCCGGAGACGTACGGCTCGAGCGCCACGTCGTCGAGGACGAGTTCGGGACGCTCGTGCCGTCCCCCGCCCCCACGGTCTCCGAACCGCCCTCGCCGAGCCCGACGGGTCCGTCCGGCCCCAGCGGACCCTCGGCGTCGGCCTCCGGGACATCCACGTCGCCGTCGACGACGGCACCCACCACGGTCCCGTCCGCACCCTGACGGCGGCGGAAACGAGGTCGCGTATCGAGCAGCTGGCGCGCCCGAACGAAACGATCGTGGCGACTCGGAGTGGGGCCGGACCAGCTCGGCCTGACCGAATCGCCCTCGGATAGCCGGACCGGTGTCGATTCGCCGTGCCCGCGTTCGTCGGTAGGGTGAGCGGCGCCGCGGAGGCGCTCGCGCGCCGAAGGAGCAGCCGACGAACACCGCATCGAAGGACGTCCAGCAAGTCGTCGAGCGCCTGTTCCGGGAGGAGCACGGGCGGGCGCTCGCGACGCTGATCCGCGCGCTCGGCGACTTCGACCTGGCCGAGGAGGCCGTCCAGGAGGCGTTCGCCACCGCGATCGACCGGTGGCCGACCCTCGGCGTCCCCGACAACCCCGGCGCCTGGATCACCACCACCGCTCGGAACCGCGCCATCGACCGCATCCGCCGCGAACGCAAGCGAACCGAGAAGACCGAGCTGGTCGAGTCGCTGCAACGCCTGGAGGCCCTGCCCGACGAGGAGGAGCTCCGCACGCGCGCCTGGCCCGACGAACGCCTCCGGCTGGTGTTCACCTGCTGCCACCCGGCCCTCGCGCGCGACGCGCAGGTCGCGCTCACGCTCCGAACGCTCGGTGGGCTCACGACGAGGGAGATCGCGAAGGCGTTCCTCACCACAGAACCCACCATCGCCCAGCGATTGGTACGAGCAAAGCGGAAGATCCGCGAGGCCGGCATCCCCTACCGCGTCCCCCCGCCCGACCTGCTGCCCGAACGCCTCGAGGGTGTCCTGGGCGTCCTGTACCTCGTGTTCAACGAGGGCTACGCCTCGACTACAGGGCCGCTCGTCCGAACCGACCTGTGCGACGAGGCCATCCGCCTGGCCCGCGTCGTCGCCGCCCTGTTGCCGGAACAGCCGGAGGTCGTCGGGCTCCTCTCGCTGATGCTGCTGCAGCACTCCCGCCGCGACGCCCGCACGGACGCGGACGGCGACCTCGTCCTCCTTGAGGACCAGGATCGCGCGAGATGGAACGCGGAGGAGATCGACGAGGGCCGCTCGCTGCTCGCCCGGACCCAGGCCCTCGGCATCGCCGGCCCGTACGCCATCCAGGCCGCCCTCGCCGCAGAGCACGCCAGCGCGCCCCATGTCGACGCCACCGACTGGCCGGCCATCGTCGGGTGGTACCGCGCCCTGCTCCGCGTCCAGCCATCCCCGGTGGTGGCGCTCAACGCGGCGGTCGCCGTCGCGATGGCCGACGGTCCCCAGGCCGGCCTCGCCATGGTCGACCGCCTCGACGAGACCGGCGCCCTCGAGCGCTACTACCTGCTCCCGGCAACCCGCGCCGACCTGTTGCGGCGTCTCGGCCGGAACGCCGAGGCCGCCACCGCGTACGCGCGAGCCCTCGAGCTGGCCACCAACCCGGCCGAACGACGGTTCCTCGAACGCCGTCTCGCCGAGGTCACCGCCGGCTGACTCAACTCAGAGGAATCACCCGGGGTGTCGATCTGGGTCCTCACCGTTCGTCGAGGGGGTGAGGCCGCCACCCGGGCGGCTTCGGAGAGGAGCGTTGCCATGGGCCACCCAGTCGTTCACGCCGAGATCCGTTCGGAGGATCCCGACGCCACGCGTCGGTTCTTCGCCGATCTGTTCGGATGGAAGGTCGCCTCGGAAGGCGCGTTCCCCGGCTACACCTTCATCGACACCGGCGCGGAGGGCGGGACGTACGTCGCGATCAGCCCGCGCCAGAGTGCCGAGGACGAGGTCTTGTTCTTCGTCGCCGTCGACGACGTCGCCGCGACCCTGGCGAAGGCCCAGGAGCTCGGGGGAACGATCATCCAGTCCGAGCAGAAGGTTCCCGGAACGAGCTTCGGGGTCTTCGAAGACGCCCAGGGCCACAGGGTCGGGGTCGCCGCCACCGGGTAGCCCTGTCTCAGCCCGAGACCAGCGAGGCGATCCGGCCGACGACCTCCGACGAGATGGCGAGCGCATCGCGAACCTCGCCCTCATCGGGCTCGAGGTCGTCGGCCGGGTACCGGAACCGCCACGCGTACTCCGTGAGCGGGGCCGCACGCCGGAGGAGGTCGTGCAGCGAGGGGTCGTGCTCGAGGCACTGGGTGGCCAGCTCCCCGATGTCATGGGTCTTTCGGAACGGCTGGTCGTGGTGCGCGAGGAAACCCTTGAGCGTCTTCTCCACCGCCTGCTGGGCATGGAAGGCGGCATCGCCGGTCAACGGAGGTTCGGCGGCGAGATCCACCTCCGCGGCGCGAAGGTCCTGGCGGGCGCGGGCGAGCCATGCGTCGACCTCCTTCGCCCGCTCGTCAGGCTGCATGCAGAAGAACGCCTTCACGGAGCACGACGGCGGGGAGCGACGTTCGCACCGTGGCGCGGGCGTCGAACGCGCTTCGACGCCATACCAGGACGTCGACGGCCACCCCCAGGCCCCACAGCGCTTCGTAGGCTCGCCGGGACCGCAGACGGTCGGGCGGTGCGTCGTCCGGCACTACGAGCGCGATGTCGTAGTCGCTGTGGGGACCCGAATCGCCGCGCGAACCCGACCCGAACAGGTACACACGCTCCGGGTCGTACGCCGCCGTCAGCCGGCGGACGATCTCGGCCAGGGTGTCGTCCGCGGCCGGGTCCAACCGAAGGGCGTGCCTCGCGATGATGTAGTTCCGGCCGACCTTGGCGGCGGCGAGCCGGCCCCGGCGGATGCGCTTCTGCACCGCCTGACGCGAGATGCCGAGCAACCGGGCGGCCTCGGCGACGCTCACGAACTCCTCGCTCACCTCGGCGAGGTTACCATGTGACAACCTCAAGACCGAAAGGCCTTTGAGGACGGCACCATGAGAATCACGGCCGGCACCCTACGCCGCGCAATGGGCCCGTACGTGGTCGGCCTGCTGAACCAGCTCGGGTACCACGCGGTCCTTCGCCAGGAGACGTCGCGCTACTTCAAGGAGGCATACCCGCCGGGACCGGGCGTCCAGGTGGCCATCGACGGGTGGATCGCGGACTACGCATCCGCCGCGAACTTCATGTCGCTCTTCGAGTGCGGCGCCTCCCAGGGCCTCTCGAGGCTGTGCGAGCCTCGCGTCGACGCGGCCATCAAACGCGCCACCGCGGCGCAGATCTCCCGGCCCGAGCAGGCGAGCGAGCTGTGGGCGGAGGTCGACCACCTCGTCGTGGATCTCGGTGCCCAGGTCGACTTCATCAACGCCGCCGCGGTCGACTTCCTATCGGAGCGCGCCGGGAACTACCAGCACAGCCCGCAGTGGGGGCTCCTCATCGACCAGCTCTGGGTGATCTGATCCGACGACGCCGGGCCGCGGCACGTCTGCGCGTCCGGCGCGGCGGGGCCTTCGAGCGCCGGCCGTCACCGTCGAAGGGGGATTGGGCCGCAGTACGCTGGCCGCGTGATCTACCACCCAGGGGAGGACGCCGCTCTGCGAGCGGGAGTCGAGCCCGAGTATCTCGTACGGCTGACGAACCTCGGCATCCTCGCTCCCGAGCAGCCAGATCAGTTCACGCCGGGGGACGTTCGCCGGGTGCGCATGGCAAGGTCGCTCGAGGACGCCGGGATGGAACTCGACGGTGTGGCCGCCGCCATCGAGAGCGGCGACATCTCGCTGGACTTCCTCGACGCGCCCAGCTACGAGCGCTTCGCGGCCCTCGCACCGGAGACGTTCCGGCAGGTCAGTGACCGGACGGGAATCCCGCTCGAACTGCTCACGGTCGTCCGCGAGGCGATCGGCATGGGGGAGCCGTCGCCGGACGATCAGCTCCGCGAGGACGAGATGGCGATCGTTCCGTTCATCGAGCTGCAGCTGGCCGCCGGATTCCGGCCGGCCGCGATCGAGCGCCTGCTTCGCGTCGACGGCGAGGCCACCCGCCGGATCACCGAGACGGAGGCCGCCTGGTGGAACTCCGAGGTGATCGAGCCGGCCCTCGCCTCGGGCAAGGGGTTCGCGGAGATCGCCGACCCGGAGCTCGCGAACCGGATCAGCCCGCTGGCGGAGCAGGCCGTCCTCGCGATGTACCACGCGCAGCAGGCGCGAGCCTGGACCGCCAACCTCATCGACGGCTTCGAGGACCTCCT
Organism: uncultured Actinomycetes bacterium; assembly: GCA_963772375.1. Taxonomy (GTDB): domain Bacteria; phylum Actinomycetota; class UBA4738; order UBA4738; family JACQTL01; genus DATBHM01. Next base: position 983,558 of record CAVYXG010000005.1, on the reverse strand, counting down.
GGCGAAGGCCGGGATCCACAGCCGCCTGGAGCGCCTCCCGGCCATCTGTTTCCTCGACATCACCGGCTACACCCGGCTGACACAGGAGCGGGGCGACGACGCCGCGGCGGAGCTGGCCTCGACCCTCGCACGCCTGGTCCAGCGGCGCTCGGTGCAGCGCGGGGGCAAGCCGATCAAGTGGCTGGGCGACGGGGTGATGTTCTACTTCGACGACCCCGGCCCGGGGGTGCGCGCCGCGTTGGAGATGGTGGACGACCTGGCCGGCGCGGGGTTGCCGCCGGCCCACGTGGGGGTGCACGCGGGGCCCGTGCTGTTCCAGGGTGGCGACTACTTCGGCCAGACGGTGAACCTCTCCGCCCGCATCGCCGACTTCGCGAGGGCCGGTGAGGTCCTGGTCAGCCAGGCCGTGGCGGACGCCTCGCGCGAGCAGGACATCGAGTTCGCGGACGTCGGTCCGGTGGAGCTGAAGGGCATGTCCGGAACGGTGCACCTGCTCCGAGCTCACATGACCTGACGGCTCGGCGTCGCCCGCCGAGAATCCGGGCGGAGCTCGTCGTGTATCCGGGGGAGGGCCTTCGCGATCGAAGGCCCCGAAGAACCGCTACCCGTGCGAGATGATCACGCCGGCCCGGATGCTCTGGCTGTTGCTGGGCTTCCAGCCCGCCTCGACGAACCGCCGGGCGCCGTCCGGCATCCGGCACGACGCCCGGAACCCGTAGGCCCGGACGTGCGAGACCTTGCCGCGGCAGACGTCGCCGCTCGGCAGGTACTCCATCTGGAACGTCGTGGAGAGGAGCTTCCTGGTGTTGACGAGGAGGTCCGCTCGGACGAGCACGTTCTGCGAACCGACCCCCGTCCCCGCGAGGGAGATGATCCCCTTCGTGACGCCGTTGTTCGTCTGGATCTGCCCCTTGAGCCGGTCGCGGAACGAGGCCGGGTTCCACGGCTTCGGATGGAACTGCAGCGGGCCGCGGACGGCCGCGCCCACGAGCACAACGGCGACCGCAGCCGCGACGATCGGCGCAACGCGGGGCACCCACGCCGCCGGCCGCCATCGCCGCGCGACCCGCCACGCGATCAGGCCGCACACGACGGCCACGGCCACCGCATAGATCGCGATCAGCCACGGCGCGCTGCGGTCGGTGCCGCTCCCCACGCCGTGCAGGGTCGCGGCGCTCCACACGACGAAGTTCACGTAGTGAATCCGGCGCCACGTCTGATAGGAAAGCCTGGTGTTCCGGTAGTGGTTCGTGAACGCGAGGGCCACGAGCAGCTCCATCCCCACGATCCCGAGCCCGATCCACAGCGGCCGGTACTTCGCGGTGAACGGCACCAGCAGCGACGTGAGCGAGAACGGCAGGTAGGCGTCGATGGCAACCGCGACGACGTGGATCGCGATGAACACCCCGACCAGGATCCCGCCGAAGCGGTGCACCGATTCGATGGCGAACTTCGGCCACCGGTCGAGCCGCATCTTGCCGGCCATGGCCAGGCCGAGGGCGACGACCGCCGAGAGCAGCACGTAGGCGACGACCCCGCCGGCGCGCGCGACGTACCAGTCGAGGGGGCTCGAGGTCAGGTGCACGTCGGCGCGGCCTCCCTTGTCCCCTGCCGCCAGGCGTCGTTGGGAACCGCCGAGCCGTCCCTCCGCAGGAACCGTGCGGGGATCGCCCGGGCGTCGAGCCAGTCCGGCCCGTCGTCCCCGAGGAGGTAGCCGGCCTTCGCGGCGACGTCGGCGGCGAGGCAGGTCGCCCCGCATGCCGTGACCTCCGACCACGGCGACACGGCCGGCTCGCCGGTCCGGGCGTCGATCAGGTGGTGCCGGATGGCGCCGCCCCGCAGCCAGCGGCGCTTGGTGTCGCCGCTCGTCGCCAGCGCTCCCTGTCGCAGGGCGACCGCCCCGCCGTCCGGCAGTGCCACGGTGAGCTCGCCGCGGGCCGCGACGTCGCCGCCCGCCGAGACGAACCCGTCGCCCCGCAGCAGCGCGAGCGCGTCGTCGACGGCCATCGCTTTCACGACACCGTTGAGGTCGAGCCGGACGCCCAGGGGGTTCCCGACGTGACGGTCGAACACCAGCACCCGCTGCCACGTCCCGGGCGCCGGCGCGCCCGGGGTCCGGTCGTCCGGTTCGAGCGTCGCCAAGTCGCGCGTGTAGCCGGCGGACTCGATCGCGGCGCCCAGGGTGGGATCGACGACGCCGTCCGTCTCCTCGGCGACGCGCAGCGCAGTCCGGAGCGTATCGGCGAACAGGTCGGACACCGGCACGAACCGCCCCGCCGAGTCGTTCACCTGGTTCAGCTCGCTGTCGGGGACGAACCGGCTGAAGATCCAGTCGCGTTCGGAGAAGAGCCGTTGGATGGCCGCGCGGTCCGCGGGCGAACCACCGCCGACGACGACCTCGCACCCCATCGAACTGAACCGGCATGTGATCGCCGGATCGGCCGGGGCGCTCATGACACGCTCGTGGTCGCGTCGGGCGGCGCCTGGGGGGCCGCCACGATGCCGGCCTGGAGCAGGTTCTTGCGAACGATCTTGACGAACTTCGGCGGCGCGTTGAGCGGCGTCGTGGGCGCCTTGGCGTGTCCGGGGAACGACGTTCGCGCGAGCAGCATCGCCCCGGCGAACACGGCCGCGCCGCCGGTGCAGAGCACGGCCTTCGCGAACCGGGCACGCCGGCGCGCCGAGCGGACCCGGTTCTCCCCCGTCTGCGCCGGTCCGCTCGCGTCGGACGCGGCCTCGACGGCGGTCGCGGGTGGAGCCCGGCGGGCCGCGGCCACCGTCCGCGCGCGACGGCGGCGGGTCTTCCCGCGACTCATGTCGCGGAGTCCCCACCGCGTTCGCCCGATCCTCGGAATCGCATCACGACGCAGCCCTTTCCGGTTGTCTCCCGTCGATTATCGAGCGGCGCCCATCCGCTCTGGGGCCGAATCGGTTAGCGGGGGATATGAATCGTGGGTGGGCGTGCGCGAACCACATCGAGTACGCCGTGAGCGTGGCCGCCCGCCGGAGCCGGTCGTGCAATGAGGGGTCATACTCGAGGCACCCGCCGCGAGCGGGGGGCGGCGGGGCGGCGGGGCGGCGATAGGCTGGCTCGGCGACCTGGTACCCACGGGAGGACGCCGCCCGGCGAGCGGGAGTCGAGCCCGAGTATCTCGTACGGCTGACGAACCTCGGCATCCTCGCTCCCGAGCAGCCAGATCAGTTCACGCCGGGGGACGTTCGCCGGGTGCGCATGGCAAGGTCGCTCGAGGACGCCGGGATGGAACTCGACGGTGTGGCCGCCGCCATCGAGAGCGGCGACATCTCGCTGGACTTCCTCGACGCGCCCAGCTACGAGCGCTTCGCGGCCCTCGCACCGGAGACGTTCCGGCAGGTCAGTGACCGGACGGGAATCCCGCTCGAACTGCTCACGGTCGTCCGCGAGGCGATCGGCATGGGGGAGCCGTCGCCGGACGATCAGCTCCGCGAGGACGAGATGGCGATCGTTCCGTTCATCGAGCTGCAGCTGGCCGCCGGATTCCGGCCGGCCGCGATCGAGCGCCTGCTTCGCGTCGACGGCGAGGCCACCCGCCGGATCACCGAGACGGAGGCCGCCTGGTGGAACTCCGAGGTGATCGAGCCGGCCCTCGCCTCGGGCAAGGGGTTCGCGGAGATCGCCGACCCGGAGCTCGCGAACCGGATCAGCCCGCTGGCGGAGCAGGCCGTCCTCGCGATGTACCACGCGCAGCAGGCGCGAGCCTGGACCGCCAACCTCATCGACGGCTTCGAGGACCTCCTGGCGAAGGCCGGGATCCACAGCCGCCTGGAGCGCCTCCCGGCCATCTGCTTCCTCGACATCACCGGCTACACCCGGCTGACACAGGAGCGGGGCGACGACGCCGCGGCGGAGCTGGCCTCGACCCTCGCACGCCTGGTCCAGCGGCGCTCGGTGCAGCGCGGGGGCAAGCCGATCAAGTGGCTGGGCGACGGGGTGATGTTCTACTTCGACGACCCCGGCCCGGGGGTGCGCGCCGCGTTGGAGATGGTGGACGACCTGGCCGGCGCGGGGTTGCCGCCGGCCCACGTGGGGGTGCACGCGGGGCCCGTGCTGTTCCAGGGTGGCGACTACTTCGGCCAGACGGTGAACCTCTCCGCCCGCATCGCCGACTTCGCGAGGGCCGGTGAGGTCCTGGTCAGCCAAACGGTGGCGGATGCCTCGCACGAGCAGGACATCGCGTTCGGCGACATCGGCCCCGTGGAGCTGAAGGGCGTGTCCGGGACGGTCCACCTGCTCCGCGCCCAGATGACCTGATGCTCCGAAGCCGCCCGACCGGCGCCGGCGCAGCCCGGCATGTCGAACCAGTCCGACCGTCGATGATTGAACGTCAGCGCGACGGGTCGATCAGCCGAAGCCGGCGGGCGGCGACCACCCGGCGCGACCCATCGGCGAACACCACGAGCGCGTTGCCGCCGCCGCGAACGATCTTGCCGTCGGCGCGGCGCACGGGATCGCACTCCATGCCGACCAACCGGGGGTCCGTCATCGGGGTTCCGAGGTAGACGTACCTCACGCGAGGTCCCCGCGGAGCAACTCCATCAGCAGGCCGTCGTGCCAGGTGCCGTCCGGGGCCCGTTCGTACTGCCGCATCACGCCCACGTCTTTGAACCCCACCTTCCGGTAGCACGCGATCGCCGCCGCGTTGTGGGCGGCCGGGTCGATCGTCACGCGATGGTGGCCGAGGTCGTCGAACAGGTGCCGGGCCATCGTCCGCACGGCGTCCGCGCCGAGCCCCTTGCGCTGCCAGTCCGGATGCAGCGAGATGTCGATGCCGGCGTGGCGGTACTGCGGTTCGGACTCCTCCCACCGCTGCACCAGCCCGATCACCTCGCCGTCGAGCTCGACGACGAACGTCAGCTCGTCCTCGAACGGCACCACCATCTCGCGCCGGACCTGCTCCAGCGGATACGGCCCCCACCACCGGGCCACCTCCGGCGTGGCGAGGATCTCGGCAAGGCGTTCGGCGTCCCCGGGTCCGGCCTGCCGGAGCACGACGCGGGCGCCGCGGAGGATGATCGGCCCCGCCATGCGGTTCGGGGGCAGTCAGCCCACGGGAACCGGCGGCACCGACCGCATGCCCTCCTCGAGCGCCTCCTCACTGAACTCCACCTCGGGCAGCCGGTGGTTGAGGTAGTCGTCGTAGGCCGTCATGTCGAAGTGCCCGTGTCCGCTGAGGTTGAACAGGATGACCTTCTCCTCACCGGACTCCTTCGCCTTCAGCGCCTCGTCGATCACGGCGCGGATGGCGTGGGCGGACTCCGGGGCCGGGATGATCCCCTGCGCCCGGGCGAACTGGATCGCGGCCTCGAAGATGGCGTTCTGGGTGAAGGCCCGCGCCTCCATGTGCCCGTCGCGCACCAGCAGCGAGAGCGATGGCGCGTCGCCGTGGTACCGCAAGCCTCCCGCGTGGACCGGCGCCGGCACGAACGTGTGCCCGAGCGTGAACATCGGCACCAGCGGCGTGGTGGCCGCTGTGTCGCCGAAGTCGTACGCGAACTTCCCCCTGGTCAGCGTCGGACACGCCGCCGGTTCGCACGCGACGAACGTGGCGTCGAGCTTGCCGGCCAGCTTGTCGCCCATGAACGGGTAGGCCAGCCCGGCGTAGTTCGAGCCGCCGCCGACGCAGCCGATCACGAAGTCCGGCTGCTCGCCGGCCATCTCCATCTGCTTCTGGGTCTCGAGTCCGATCACCGTCTGGTGCAGCAGGACATGGTTGAACACGGACCCCAGGGAGTAGTTCGTGTCCTCGTTGGTGGCCGCGACCTCGGTGGCCTCGCTGATGGCGATGCCGAGCGAACCCGTTGAGTCGGGGTGCTCGGCCAGAATCTGCTGGCCCGCGTGCGTCTCCTTGCTCGGCGACGGGTGCACCGTCGCGCCGAACGTCTCCATGAAGATGCGGCGGTACGGCTTCTGGTCGTAGCTCGCGCGAACCATGAACACCAGGCACTCGAGGTCGAAGAAGCTGCATGCCATGGCGAGTGACGAGCCCCATTGTCCGGCGCCGGTCTCGGTCGAGAGGCGCCGGATCCCAGCCTCCTTATTGTAGTAGGCCTGCGCGACAGCGGTGTTCGGCTTGTGGGAACCGGCCGGCGAGACGCCCTCGTACTTGAAGTAGATGTGCGCGGGCGTGCCGAGGGCCTCCTCCAGCCGGCGCGCTCGCACGAGCGGGGTCGGCCTCCACAGCCGATAGATGTCGAGCACCGGCCCGGGGACGTCGATCCAGGGCTCAGTCGACACCTCCTGCATGATCAGGGACTCGGGGAACAGTGGCGCCAGCGCCTCGGGCCCGATCGGCTCGTGCGTGGCGGGGTGGATCGGCGGCAACGGCTGGATCCCCGCCTGCACCATCGACGGCATGATGTTGAACCAGGCAGACGGGATGTCGTCCGTCCCCAGTTCGAATCGAACCTGCTCGGTCATCTGGATCCCTCCCTCGAACCCGCTCCGCTGAGGTGGCGACTATCCGCCGACGCCTTGCGGTCAGTCAATCCGAGCGGGCGGAGGGAGAAGGGAGAGACCCCGGACGGCCGCGAACCGGACAGGCTAGGCCCGGCCAGACCCAACCCGGGGGGAGAGAGGGCGGAACCAGGGCGGGCGGCAGGAGAGCGAGAAGCTCCACCACCCACTCACGGCGGCGTGCGGCCCGGGCTCAGCTGGCGGCATCCACACCGGCCGCGATCGGGGCTGAACCCGGGACGCGAGCGTCCCCACCGTCCGGTGTCCCGCGCGACGTGCTCCGCTTATGGTGTGGACAGAATGTCGACGTTGGCTGCAAATGGCGTCGATCTCTACTACGAGGACAAGGGCGCCGGCATGCCCATCCTCTGCATCCACGGGACGTCCAGCTCTGCGCTCGTGTGGGCGCGAGCCACGGACGACGTGGCCGAGCACGGGAGATGTCTTGCCTACGATCGCCGGGGCTGCTTTCGGAGCGAGCGGCCCGATCCCTACGAGACCACGGACGTGACCGAGCACACGGACGACGCCCTCGCACTTCTCCATGCACTCTCGGCAACGCCTGCCGTGGTGATCGGCCGGAGCTACGGTGGGCTCGTGGCGCTCGATATGGCCCGCCGTTTCCCCCAGGACGTGAGGGCGATGGCGCTGCTGGAGCCGGCCATGTTCGCGCTCGATCCCGAGGCGCAGGGGTGGGCCGAGTCCCTGCGTCAGCGCGTCCTCGAGTTGGCCGACCGCGACCCCTCGTCGGTCGGGGAGTTCTTCCTGCGAAGCGTGGCCGGCGACGATGCCTGGGAATCCTTCCCCGAGGAGATCAAGGACATGTTCCGCGCCAACGGTCCGGCGATCGTAGCGGAGTTGCGGGGACGAACCCTCGACCTGTCGACGAAGGATCTCGCCGGGATCCGCCAGCCCGCGCTGATCGTTTCCTCCACCGATTCAGCGGTGGCCTACCGTCGTGTGGACGAACGGCTCGCGCACGCTCTTCCCCGAGCGGAACACGTTTTCGTCCGAGGGAGCCATCTGATCAGTCCGGCAGACCCTGCCGTCCTCCGTTTCGTCGACGGCGTCGTGGGCTCGGCCCCCGGGTGATCACCAAGCGGTTGAATCCGGGGCGGGCAACCTCCCGACGCCCTGGCCGGCGATTTCGTGCGCCCGCTCTGTCATCCTTTCCCTCATGACCGGGCGTCGGGAGGGAGAACGAAGGACGGCCGAACGCCGTGGAGCCCTCCGTGCTCGACCCGACCCCGGCCCTGGGCGACCGACGGCAGTTCGATTCAGGGAGCGCTCCGGGAGTCGATCTCGCTCAACTGGAATACCACCGCTCCCTTCGGTGTCCGCACCTCCGGCCGGATCGGCGCCGTCGAGCGGTCGCTCGGGGAGACCGGGCTGAGTTGGAACGTGATCGCGCCGCTCGGTGTGGTCGCGGCTCCGCTGGCGCCGGCGACGCCGCCCGAGGGGGGAACCGGCTGGAGGTCGAGCACCACCGGCGCGGCGGTCCGGGCCAAGGCCGATCCGGCCAGCAGCAGGACGAACGACACGATCGCCGCCAGGACGAACGACCGAACCACGCGTGTCCTTGCGGCCCCGGTCCTCCCACGACCGTTCATTGCCGCACCGACCAGGCCAGGATGTCCTCGGGAGCTGGGTCGTTCGCGGACGTGCTCACGTTGCAGACGCGTCCGGTCGCCGCTCCGGGCGTCGTCACCACGAGCGGGGTGAAGAAGAGTCCGCCGGATCCGAGCTGACCATCGCGGGCGCTCACGAACACCAGCTCACCGACCTCCGTCCAGCTGCCGAAGTTCAGCTGGAGGGGGAGGCAGCTGTTGGCGGGGATGCTCCCGATGTCGGCGTTGGACACCTGGGCCGGCGACCCGATGTCGAAGTCCGACAGGCCGCGGTTCGCGACGTCTGAGCCCGTCAGCGAGCCGTCGGCGACCTTGGTGGAGTCGACCGCCCCGGTCGCGAGATCGTCCCCGGTGAGTGACCCGTCGAGCACGTTGTCACCGGCGACGGCGTCGGGGCGAAGCTTGGCGTGGGTCACCGCCCCGTTTTTCAGCCGGCCGGCCCCGACCGTTCCCGGCGCGATCTTCTGGGTTCCGACCGCGGCCGTCGCCAGATCCGCACCGTCCACCGACCGGGCGATGATGTTGGCGTGATCCCCGGCCGGCGGGTTGTGGCCGGAGATGGTGTGCTGGCCGACCTGGTGGTTGGTGCTGATGATCACGGCAGCGCTGGCCGTGCCCCCCAGCGCGACGAGCAGCGCGAGCGTGGCCATCACGTTCGCGTAGGTGAGGCGGCGGCGGAACCCCTGCATGGAGACCTCCCTGGGAATCGGTGACGAGCTCAGTCTCGACACGTCGAGGTCGCGACGCAAGGGCGAGCAGTTCAGGCCTTGATCGGAGCACGGAACAGGTACTTGAGCTTGCCCCCGTCGTTCTTGCCGGGCTTTGGCACCCCGGGCCACCTCGACGTCTTCCCCGGTGTACCCACACGCGCGGGCCGGCGGTCGTTCCCGCCGGCTCCGCGAAACCGGTGTGATCGGCGTGGGCGTGCGTCAGCAGCACGGCCCGGAGTTCATCGATCGTCGCCCCGAGCCGAGGAGAGCTCACCAACCATGGCCTCCCGGTCCTTCGGCGTTCCGGCGTCGACGAGGACGAAGGCGCCCGCCTCCTCGACCAGGTAGAAGTTCACCACCCCCGTGTGACGCGATGAATGTCTTTCGCCTCTTCCATGTGCACGACCCCCGTGCGGTGGCGAAGTTCAGGGCCGCAGGAGGCTCCGTACATCCCCCGCTTCATTGATGAAATGCGTCTCCTCGACTCAACCTGGGGAGAGTGGGATTCTGGGCCTCGACCTCGCTTTGGTCCTCTCGTCTCTTTGAGCAACAAAAACCGATTGGTTGGTTTTCTGGGATGACGTAAGGCTGGACATCGCGGCGTGGATCTGGCTCCTGGTCCGGATCTATCTCGGGTACCTGTGGCTGCACGCCGGATGGGAGAAACTCACCGGGACCTCAGGAGGCACCTGGACGTGGCACGTGGGGTTCACCAAGGAGTCCTGGCTCCGCTCGACCGCGGGACTGAAGGGATTCGCCGCGTTCGCCCTCACGAACACCAAGGGCCCGAACGCGCCGGTCAACTACGGTTGGTACGCGGCCTTCCTGCGGTGGCTGGAGCACGGCGGCGGCTGGATCGCTCCGATCATCGCCCTCGGGGAGACCGCGATCGGCCTGTGTCTGTTCCTCGGGCTGTTCACCGGGATCGCCGCGTTCCTCGGCGCCCTGCTCACGACCGCATTCGGGCTGGCCGGCATCGCCGGGGTGAACCCGATCTTCCTGGTCCTCGAGGTGTTCATCGTGCTCGCCTGGCGGAACGCCGGCTGGATCGGTCTCGACCGGTACGTGCTTCCGAAGCTCGGCACGCCGTGGGAGCCCGGGACCGTGTTCCGTCAGGAACAGGCGGGGGCGTCTCGGACGGCCGGGTCGGGAGGTCCTGGCGGTTCGTCGTGACCCCGGAACCGCGACACGCGGATCGCGCGGCTCGGTGTCCGCTGCCCGCTCGGGCGCCTCCCGGCCGAGCCGGCCGAGCCGGCAGAGCGGACGGCGACCGCGTAGCGAGATCGGCGACAACGGCCGGTGCTATCGCCTGTCGATAGACGATCACCCCGCGGCGGAGGTCAGCTCAGAACCCGAGGCCAGCTTCAGCAACAAGCCTCGCCGTCCTGCCGACGAGGCGACGGTCAGCCCTTCGCCCGAGCGCGATCAGTTCACCGAACCCGAAGCCTCGCAGGCTCCGCCACGCAAGATGGACTCCGGGCGGTTCCCGGCCCCAGCAGCAGCGCGTCCACGAGAGCCTGGCCGGATTTGCGCGTAGTTCTGTCCAGAATGGCGCCGAGGCCCGGTGCGCACCCACGTATCAACAGGGTGGAAGGGCTCGACAGCATCGCCCCGAGGAAGAGGGCGGGTGGGCCGAAAGCCGCTGTCCATGCAGGCACCGGGCGGGCGAGGTCCTACCGTTTCCCCTCATCCACCCGTCCTCTCCTCGATTCGGGAAGGGAGAACTCGATGAAGAGGAATGTCCTTGGTGCGCTCGCCGTGACGTGCACCCTGGCGCTGTTCGCGGCCGCGTGTGGGAACAACGGAGGGGGAACGACCGGCCCGTCGTCCACCACGACCTCTACCGGCACGTCCGGGCCGACCGGCAGCGGGCCGACCGGATCCGGTCCGACCAGCTCTGGCGGGTCCCAGATCAAGGGCGGGACGTACCGGACCGCGATCGAGGACTTCGGGTTCACCGGGGCCTTCGATCCGACGGGTGAGTATCTCGGCGCGGCCTGGGGCCTCTACAGCGACATGCTGCTCCGCACCCTCATGTCGTACAACCACGTCGGAGGCACCGCGGGCGACGCGCTGGTCCCGGACATCGCCTCGGCCAACCCGGACGTCTCGGCGGACGGGCTCACCTACACGTTCCATCTGAAGACGGGCGTGAAGTTCGGCCCGCCGGTCAACCGGGACGTGACCTCGCACGACATCGAGTACGCGTTCGAGCGGATCAACACCAAGTCCCTGGTGGCCCAGTACGGCTTCTACTACGACGGGGTCATCAAGGGCATGACCGGGAGCGCGGCCAAGCCGGCCCCGGTCTCCGGGATCGAGACGCCCGACGATCAGACGATCATCTTCCACCTCGAGAAGCCCACCGGCGACCTGCTGTACCGGCTGGCCATGCCGGCCACGGCGCCGATCCCGCCGGAAGTCGGGAAGTGCTTCACCAAGGCGGGGGACTACGGCCGCGACGTCATCTCGTCCGGTCCGTACATGATCGACGGCGAGCAGAACCTCGACACCTCGTCGTGCGACTCGATCAAGCCCATCTCCGGGTTCGACCCGACGAAGGAGATGACGATCGTCCGCAACCCGAACTACGACCCGTCGACCGACTCGCCGACGAGCCGTGAGAACAACATCAACGGGGTGCACATCGCGATCGACACCAACACGGACGACATCTTCGCGAAGATCCAGGCCGGCGAGCTCGACGGTTCGTGGGCTTCCACTCCTCCGGCTCCGGTGGAGCAGAAGTACCTGACCGACCCCAGCCTCAAGGGCCTGCTGCACTCGGACTCGGGCGACCGGACGTGGTACATCACCATGAACGTGCTCGCGCCGCCGTTCGACGATGTCAACGTGCGAAAGGCACTCAACTACGTCATCGACAAGCAGGCGCTGCAGAAGGCATGGGGCGGGCCGCCCCACGGCGACATCGCCACGCACATCATGCCTCCGACGGTGCTCGACTTCGGCGGGCAGACCTACGACCCGTACCAGACGCCCAACGAGGCCGGCTCCGTATCGCTCGCCAAGCAGGCGATGTCGAAGTCGAAGTACGACACCAACCACGACGGCACCTGTGACGCATCGGTCTGCAAGAACGTCATCTTCCTGAACCGCACGACGCCTCCGCAGTCCAACATGACGCCGTCGATCCAGGATGCCCTGTCGTCCATCGGCATCACGCTGAAGGTCCGCGAGCTGGACACGGGCACCTGCTACACCACGATCCAGACGGTCAAGAACCTCGTCCCGCTCTCGGCCTGCCCGGGTTGGGGCAAGGACTACGCCGACCCGTCGACGTTCGCGGTCCTGTTCGACTCGAGCGGCCTCATCTGCGAAGGCCAGATCGACTACTCCGAGTTCGGCATGACCGCAGCCAAGGCGAAGGAGTGCGGTCCGGACGTGGTGGCCGCGTTCAACAAGGTGAAGGACGAGGTCCCGAACGTCGACTCGAACATCGCCAAGTGCAACGCGCTCTCCGGCGACGACCGGACCAACTGCTGGATCCAGTTCGACAAGGACCTGATGACCAAGTACATCCCGTGGGTCCCGTACCTGTGGGGCAACAACTTCACGGTCATCAGCCCGTCGGTCACCGAGTACACCTTCGATCAGTTCTCCGGAAACATCTCCTGGTGTCACATCGCGGTGAACAACGGGATCGACGACCCCACCTCACTCGAGTAGTGAACGAGGTCCAGGGACGGAGGGACCGCCGGATGACCGGCGGTCCCTCCGGACGCAACCGCGATCCCCGCGATCTACGTACGTCTCAGCGAATGGGACCACATCGGGTCGTCACGGTGGCACAGGGGGGCGCGGTCCTGTTGGACGTGGCCATCCCTGTGCACGTGTTCGACTACCAGGGCGACGGTCGATACCGGCATCGCCTGGCGGGAACGGAGGAAGGCAGCGTCCGGTCATCGACGGGCGTCCGCATCGCGACGCAGGGAGGCCTGCGGCTCCTCCGCCACGCCGACACGATCGTGGTCCCGGGGTACGTGGGCGTCGAGCGCCGTCCCCCCGAGGCGCTGCTCCGGGCCCTGCGGAGCGCGTCCCGTCGGGGCGTTCGGATCCTCTCGATCTGCACGGGGGCCTTCACGCTGGCGTGGGCGGGGCTGCTCGACGGGCGGCGGGCGACCACACATTGGGCCGCGTGTGAGGACCTCGCGAGGATGTTCCCGCTCGTCGAGGTCGACCCCGGCGTGCTCTACATCGACGACGGAGATGTGCTGACGAGCGGGGGCGTGGCGGCCGGACTCGATCTCTGCCTCCACGTGGTGCGCAGCGATCATGGAGCCGCCGTCGCTACCGAGATCGCCCGACGGATGGTGGTCGCTCCTCATCGCGACGGTGGGCAAGCGCAATTCATCCTCCAGCCGGTCCGGGAACCCGATCAGGGGAGCTCGGTCGCGGCGACCATGGCGTGGGCCATGGACCACCTGAGCGAGCGGCTGGACCTGGGCCGACTGGCTTCGGTTGCGAGGATGTCGGTTCGCACCCTCAGCCGCCGGTTCCGTGAGGAGAGCGGCACGACGCCGCTGCAGTGGGTGCTCTCCCAGCGCGTCGCTCGCGCGCAAGAGCTGCTCGAGACGACGACGTTGACGATCGAGTCGATCGCCCACCGGTCCGGATTCCGGGATGCCCCGAGCCTGCGCCGGCACTTCATCGCACGTGTGGGATCGAGCCCCAACGCGTATCGGGAGGCGTTCGGACCCGGATCTCCCGAGCACGGTCGGCGTCGGGCCTCGTGACACCGATCAGCAGCAGTGCAGGGCCAGGGCCCGCTGCGGTGAACTATGGTGCGGGTCACGATTCTCGTCTTCTACTGCCCAGGCGTCCATCCGGGAGGTAGCGACAACGGCCGTGAGGTCATCGTCGTAGGTCCCCAAGTTGCGACTGGGCTGGACCCTCCAGACCTTCCCGCTCCAATGCAGGATCAGGGTTCGGTTCGTCGCGCCACGTTCATCGACTCCCACCGCCCAGGCGTTGGTGGGGGAGGTGGCGGTCACGGATGCTCGATCAGGGTCTGGATCGCCGTGCCGTTCCACTCCCACCCCACCGCCCAGGCGTCGGTCGGCGAGGTGGCGCAACGGCGGTGACGGCGTAGTCGTCACTCACTCTCGGGTTCGGCGCGACCTTCCAGGCCGTGCCGTTCCAGTGCAGGACCGCCGCTCGCAAGAGGTCGGGCTCGCCACTGATGAGCTCATGACCCACCGCCCGGACGTTGGTGAGTGAGCTGACGAGGGGAAGACTTCTTGGAAGCCCCCGCCCGGCGGTCGGCTGAAGCTTTCAGTTCATCGGAGCGGCGGGTCCGCCTGCCGCGGGCCGCGGCTGAGTCGCTGACCCCTCCCCAGGAGGAATGGAGGCGTCCCCCGACCGCGGCGCGAACGTCCAAATGACGCCCCTGCGATCGACCATGCGGATCCGGGAGTTCCCGTATCCGCGATGAGCAGTCTCCCTGCCGCATCGAACGCGACCCGCCGGGTTGGTTCAGGCGCGCCTTCGTGGCCGCACCGCCGTCTCCCGAGAAGCCGGCGTGGCCGGTCCCCGCGACCGTGGAGATGATCCCGCGGCGATCGATCATGCGGACCAGGTTGCCGTCGCTGTCCTCCACGAACAGGTTCCCGTGCGCATCGAAGGCCAGCCGATTCGGGTCGTCGACCTCCGCCCTGATCGCCGGTCCGCCGTCGCCTGCGTGGCCCGGTTGGCCGGTGCCGGCGACGGTCCTGATGATCCCGTGCGAGTCGACCATCCGGATGCGGTCGTTGTTCGAGTCCGAGATGTAAGGTTCCCTGCCGCGTCGAAGGCCAGACCCTCGGGCGAGCTCATCTCCGCCTCGGTGGCGGGCCCGCCGTCTCCCGAGAAGCCGAGCACCCCGGCGCCGGCCACCGTCGCGATCACACCGCCAGCGTCCACCTTACGGACCGCGCCGCTCTGTGGTGAAAATGCCCTCGGTTGGCTACGCGGCCTCCACCTCCTCGAGGGTGACGCGGTAGCCGATCGCCTGCAACTGCCGGACGAGCCGCGCGGTGTGGAGCTTCGGGTCGTGACGGACGAAGTGGTCGGCGCCAAGGTCCTGGTAGGGAACTCCTTTGTCGACCAGGTGGTAGGCGGCGACCAGGATCGAGTGGCCCACGGCGATGGTGGCCTTGCGTGAACCGCGACGGCCCCTCAACCGGGCGTGCTGGGCAGCCAGGTACGTGCCCTTCGATCGGGCCGCGCCCTTTGCCGCCTCCACCAGGGCGGTCCGGAGCCACTTCGAGCCCTTGCGGGTCTTCCCCGACCGGTGTTTGCCGGCCGACTCGTCGTTGCCCGGACACATCCCGGCCCACGAGGCCAACCTCCCGGCCGAGCCGAACTGGTCCATGTCCACCCCAATCTCGGCCACCATGGTCTCGGCCGTTCGCCGGTCCACCCCGGGGATCGTCCGGAGCACCTCAACGGCGAGGGCGAAAGGGGCGATCGCCTCCTCGATCTCCGCCGAGAGGTGAGCGATGACCTCCTCCAGGAACTCGAGCTTGGACAGGATGGTCCCCACGATGAGGGCGTGGTGTGACCCGAACCGCCCCGTGAGGGCCTCCTTCAGGGCGGGGATCTTCTTGCGGAGCTGTCCTCTGGCGAGCTCGGCCAGCACCTCGGGGTCGCGGGTCCCCTCGACCAGCGCGGTGAGCATGGCCCGGCCGGACACCCCCAGGATGTCCGAGGCCACCGATGACAGCTTGACCCCGGCGTCCTGCAGGATCTTGTCCAGGCGCTGGGCCTCCCGGGTCCGCTCCTCGATCTGGGCCTTGCGGTACCGGGTGAGGTTGCGGAGCTCCCGGATGGGCTTCGGCGGCACGAACGACGGTCGGACCAGACCGTGCTCCACGAGCTGGGCGATCCACTCTGCGTCGCGGACGTCGGTCTTGCGCCCCGGGACGGCCTTGAGGTGCCTGGCGTTCAGCACCTGGGTGTCGAAGGCATCCTCCAGCACGTAGTACACCGGCTTCCAGTACACCCCGGTGGACTCCATCCCCACCACCGTGACGCCGTAGGACGCGAGCCAGTCGGCGAGAGCGAGCAGCGCGTGCGTGGTGGTGCCGAACTCGTGGACCTCCTGGAGGCGTTCCCGGCCAGGCCCCGGGTACCTGACGCAGGCCATCACGGTGTCCTTGTGGACGTCGAGGCCCGCGCACCGTTCGATGAGGACGTCCAACTGCTCCTCCTTCCCTCGGGCGGGCAGCGCCATGCCGCCCGGAGGAGCCTCATCTCACGGAGTCTGTGGTTCGTGCTCGAGGCAACAGTTGTGGGTTCCCGAGGCTCCCGCGTCCCACTCAGAGACGGGCTCGTAGCACCAAGCCAGCCCGACGTCGCCGGACGACCCGCCCATTTTCATCGGATGCGGGTGGCGCGCAAGCGCCATGATCACTCAGAGGGAAGCGGGGGCGTCGGCTACCTGCTGAAGGACCGCGTGTCCGACGTCTCGGAGTTCGCGGCGGCCCTGCGGCGGGTCGGCGACGGCGGGTCAGTCATCGATCCCGAGGTCGTCGCGACGTTGCTCGGGCGAAAGCGAGCGCCCGATCCGCTCGCCGCCCTCACCGACCGCGAGCGGGAGATCCTGGCGCTGATGGCGGAGGGGTACTCGAATCGCGGCATCTGCGAGCGGCTCTTCCTTTCGCCGAAGACCGTCGAGACCCACATCGGAGCCATCTTCGCCAAGCTCGGGTTCCTGCCAACCGCCGACGAGCATCGACGGGTCCGCGCGGTGCTGGCCCACATTCGGTCCATGAGCGAGTCGCCCGCGACGTGACGACCGCCGAGGACGAGCGGACGGGCTCGGTCAGGCCTTTCCGGGCCGCCGGACCTCCGTGCTGATCGCGCCCTGCGCGGCCCCCGACCCGGCCAGGCCGCCGCCCCGTCCCCGCAGGATGAACGCGGACCCCACGGCGACGAGCATCCCGCACAACGGTCCGGCCACGTACACCCAGTAGTCCGTGAAGTTCCCGCCCACGAGGTCGGGCCCGAACGTGCGAGCGGGGTTCATCGACGCCCCCGAGATCGGGCTCCCCCACAATCCGGCCAGCGCGATGTAGGAGCCGACCCCCGCCGCGCCGATGATGCCGATGTTCTGGGCTCCCGAGGCCGTCCCGAGGATCACGCTCACCAGCCCGAACGTCAGCACCGTCTCCATCAGGAACGCGTCGAAGGCGGAGAAGTTCGCCGCCGGGTAGTTCGAGCCGAACGTCGCCGACACGTGGACCACGCCCTGGAGGAACCACGCCGCCAGGGATGCGCCGATCAGCTGCGCGACGATGTACCCCGGCACCCGTCCCCACGGGAAGTCGCCTCGCAGCGAGAACCCGATGCTCACCGCCGGGTTGAGGTGCGCGCCGGACACCTTGCCCATGAACAGGATGATGGCGAACACCATCAGCGCCGGCGCGACCACGGCGGCGTTCCGGTCGATCGTGTTGGGGAAGGCGTGGCCCATCATCCCGCCGCCCGCCGCCACCAGGACGAGGAAGAACGTCCCGAGCACCTCCGAGAACAGCCGCCGCCATTCCTGTTTGGGGTCCTGGAAGTCCTCCAGCGGACGGATGATGTCCTCCTGGACCCAGGCTTCGACCCGCCCGAGCGTCCCCGGCCGACGTTCCTGCGCCATGACTCCTCCCTCGCCACGCAACGGGCAGGTCGTCACCGCAACCGCTTCGAGCGCGGCCCACATCACCCAGTCGGGATGGAATCGGGGCGGCGGGACGCGTCGTCGTCACGCGAGCGCTGATCCCGAGCGGAGATCAGCCGTTCGCGTCCGGAGCGCGGGACGGTGGATCGAAGCACGGATCCTGGTCTAGGGTGCCGGCGGAGAGGTCTTCTGACATGGCCATGACATCGGACGAGATCATCGAAGCGAAGTCGAGGCTGTTCGGCGGCCTGGACGGCGTCCTCGAGCCCGGGGAGCGCATCATCGTCATCGTCAACGGCGCCTACCAGCAGGCGGTGGTCGGCACCGACCGGCGGGTGTTCGTCTACAAGGCGGGCAACAAGACCGGGTCCATGTGGCGGCGGAAGATCGCATCCTGGACGTACGCCGAGGTCGCCGACGTCGAGCTGCAGGTCGGCGTGAAGAGCGGTGTCCTGACCATCCACCCGCACGTACCGGACCCGGCGATCGCGCGGTACGGCGCGGCCGGGCACGGAAGCCCCCAGCAGTCGCCGAACGCGATCTCGTTCGCCGCCAAGCCGGGGTCGATGGTGGTCGACCGCGTCGAAACGCTGCGAGGACTGGTCGCCGCCGCCCACGGCACGCCCCCCTCGGCGGCCGGCGCCGCCCCACCCGCGCCGCCCGGCGACTCCCCCGGCGAGCTCGCCGACGAGATCCGCAAGCTCGGCCAGCTGCGCGACGAGGGCTTGCTGACCGAGGAGGAGTTCCAGGCCAAGAAGACCGAGCTCCTCGACCGGTTCTGACCGGCAGCGGACACGATCCGTCCTGCGCGGGTGTCCGCTGCCGGGACGCGCCCGTCCCCGTCAAGCACCGGGCGCCGACGGTCGATGCAACAAGCGGATCTGATGCTTCGGCCAACCGAGGACACGAGGGGACAGAACCGCGAGGCCGCGCGCCTGGAGGCGCTCGCGCGCGTCGCCGGCGCCGCCGCGCCCACCGGTGACCTCGAGGACGTGCTCGCGGCCATGGCGACCGGCGTGCAGGACGCGTTCGGCCTCGAGGCCGTCGTCAACCTCCAGGATCCCGAGAACGACCGGTACACGGTGCGGGCCGCGACCGCGGGGCCGGCCGAGCTGCTCGGCACGTGGTCCCACACCGACTCGTGGGAGGACCTGCTGGATCCCCAGCACGAGATCTACCGGGACGTGTTCTTCATCCCGCACGAGGCGGGCGTCCCGGACGATGCCCTCGGTGCCGTCCACACCCCCGAACACGGGTGGAGCGGCCCGGGACACTGGCATCCCCTCGACATGTGCTTCGTGCTCATGCGGACCTCGTCGGGACGCATCGTCGGGATCCTGTCCATCGACTCGTCGGTCGACCAGGCGATCCCCGACGAGGCGACGTTCGAGCTGATCCGGCTCTTCGCGGTGGTCGGCGCCAACGCCATCGAGAACCACCTGCTGACCACGGAGATCGAGGCCGAGCGCCGATTGCGGGAGCTCCGCGAGGAGCTCGAGGAGGAGGTGGCGCTGCGGCGGTCGCTGCTGGCGATCGGCGAGCGGCTCGGCGCGGCCTCCGCGAGCGGCGCCGGCGAGATCTTCCCGGTGCTCGCCGAACGCGTCGCGACCGTGGTGCCCATCAAGTCGCTCACCGTGTTCACGGTCGACGCCGCCGGTGAGCGGATCCGGGCCGTGCACCATTCGGAACCGGAGATCTCCGAGGCGGTCATGGCGCACCGGTTCGACTTCGGGATCGGGGCGACCGGACAGGCGGTGTTCCTCGGCCAGACGGTGATCGCCAACGACGGCGAGTCGATCCAGGCCCGGGTCGACATCCCGGGCGAGCCACCGCAGATCCACGAGCACGTCATGGCGGTGCCGGTCGTGGTCGAGGACCAGACGAAGGTGGTGCTCACCCTCCGGCGCGCCGCCACCGAGGCGCCGTTCGCACCCGAGGACGCCCGCCGGGCCGAGCTGTTCGCGCAGCACGCGGCGTCGGCGTTCCTGCTGCAGGAGCTGGCCGAGCACCGCCGCCGGCTGGCCGAGCAGGTCGACGAGCTCGAGGAGCTGAACCACCACAAGGACGCCTTCGTGGCCAGCGTGTCGCACGAGCTGCGGACGCCGCTCGCCGCGATCATCGGCAACGTCATGACCGTGGCCGGGCTGGGCGACATGCTCGGCGCGGAGGAACGCCGCGAGCTGCTGGTCGCCGCCGAGCGCCAGGCCAAGACCCTCGGGGAGCTCCTGGAGAACCTCCTGGCCGAATCGCGGCTCGCCGGCGACGACCCGCTGCTCAGCCCGGTGGCCATCGACGTCCGGGCGTTCGTCGAGGAGGTGGCCGAGACGCTCCGATTCCGGGCGCCGGGCCGGGTCGTGCTCGCGCACGTGGAGGGCCGCCCCGATCTCGTCACCGACCGGACGCTGCTGTACCGGGTGCTGTTCAACCTCGGGGACAACGCGCTGAAGTACTCCGACGGGCCCGTGACCATCTCCGCCCGCGAGGCCGGCCACGGCGGGATGCGGTTCGAGGTCGAGGACCGCGGCATCGGGATCGAGCCCGACAAGGTGCCGATGGTGTTCGAACAGTTCGCGCAGGTGGACCCGACGGACCACCGCAAGGTGGGCGGCGTCGGCCTCGGCCTGCACCTCGTCCGGAGGGCCACCGAGGCGCTGTCCGGGGAGATCCACGTGGAGAGCCAGTTGGGGGCGGGGTCGACGTTCAGCCTGTGGCTGCCGAGCTTTCCGCCGAAGCAGAACGAGCCGGCCGCCTAGGGTCTTCCTGCACGATGGCCCTTTTCTCGCTCTCCTCCCTTTCACACCGCTCGGGATTGCCGTACAACTAGTGCCATGCGAAGGGGTTCCCGCTCGCGCCTGCGTTCCCTCGCCAAGATCTGGGCGATCGTGCTGGTGGTGGCCTTGGCGTTCCCGCTCGTGACGGCCGAACGGGCCAGCGACCTGGTGCCCCCCATCGACGTCACGGTGCGGGCGACCGACGTGTACCTGCGGCCGGGGACGACGTTCGCGGCGGCCGTCGAGCAATTCCACCTGCGCGCCCGTGACGGCGCGCTGCTCGACGTGGACGGTGGCGTCATCGACGCGCACAAGTTCCCGGGGGCCGTCCTGCTGAACGGCGAGCCCGGCGTCCCGGCCGACGTGCTGCACGACGGCGACACGATCCGCGTGGTGAACGAGCAGGACCGGACGGAGCCGACGGTCCGCTCGGTCGAGTCGGTCCCGGGCGGCATGCCGGGCAATCCGCAGTTCTACCTGGGGCGCACGCCCGGCGAGATGATCGTCGTCCAGGGGAGGATCTCGGGAAAGCTCGTGTCGACGAAGTTCCAGGCGACCGGTCCGACCGACACGCCGAACGCGGTCGCGCTGACCTTCGACGACGGCCCGAGCCGCGTCTACACGCCCCAGATCCTGGCGATCCTCCAGCACTTCGGAGTGACGGCGACGTTCTTCACGATCGGGTTCGAGGTGGCGGAGTTCCCCGACGTGGTTCAGGCGGAGGAACGCGACGGCATGACGGTCGGCAACCACTCATGGGACCATCCGCTGCGTCCGCCGTTCCGCGACCTGCCGCCGGCCAAGATCCGAAGCGAGATGCAGAAGACGCTCGACGCCCTGCGCAAGGAGGGCGTGGACCCCTACCTGTTCCGGCCGCCGGGCGGGACCTACGGCTCGACCGAGCTGCGGATCGCACAGGAGCTCGGGATGCGCGTGGTGCTGTGGTCGGTGGACCCCCAGGACTGGCGGAACGACATCACGGCGAAGGAGATCGTGAACAACGTGCTCTCGAACGTGCACGCCGGTTCGATCGTGATCCTGCACGACGGCGGCGGGTTCCAGGACGCGACGGTGACGGCCCTGCCCAAGATCATCCGAGGCATCGAGGCCAAGGGCCTGTCGATCGCGCCCATCGTCCGGTAGTGGCCGGCCGCGATCCGGCTCTCCGGCGCCGGTCGGCTCGCACGCGGGCGCGCGACGTGGTCGCGGAGCTGCGGTCGATGGCCGATCCCTCCCAGCTCGAGGGGATGAAGCGGTTCGGGATCCGGACCGACCGGGCGCTGGGCGGCATCGGGCTGACGCAGCTGCGGGCGGTGGCGAAGGGGCTCAAGCCCGACCACGAGCTCGCGCTGGCGCTGTGGGAGACCGGCGTGCACGAGGCGCGGCTGGTGGCGATCTTCACCGACGACCCGCTCGCGGTGACCGCCTCGCAGATGGACGCGTGGCTGGCGGACGTCGACTCATGGGACCTGTGCGACGGGTGCTGCACGATGCTGTTCGACCGGACGCCGAAGGAGCTCGCGGTCGACCGCATCCACGCGTGGGCATCCGCCGAGCCGGAGTTCGTCAAGCGCGGAGCGTTCGCCACGATCGCGGGGATCGCGTGGCACGACTGGGACGCCGACGACGCGTTCTTCCTGCAGTTCCTCCCGCTGATCGAGCGCGAGGCCGGGGACGACCGGAAGTACGTGTGGAAGGGCGTGAACTGGGCGCTCCGGCAGATCGGCAAGCACGGCCACGCGCTCCACGCCGAGGCCGTCGCCAGCGCCGAGCGCGTGCTGGCGCAGGACACCCGCAGTGCGCGATGGATCGCGAGGGATGCACTCCGCGAGCTGCTCTCGGAGGACACCGCGGTGATGCTCGACCGCGCCGACGCGCGGCGCGCGGCGAATGGGCCGCCCGGTAGCGGCCGAGCGTTGCCCTCCGGCATGAGTCGATGCGGGAGGGGCCCGGTTCCGATGCGCGAGCCCGTCAGCCGGTCCGGCTCCGCTGGAGCAGGTCGTTGAGCTTGCGGACGGTGTTCGAGTTGCGGATGGACAGCTGCCGGTAGAACGGCGTCCCGACCAGCTTGCTCATGCGGCTCCGAGAGGCCTTCGCCCGCTCGATCCGCCAGATGACGACCCCCGGGAGGTAGCGGACCTGCTCGACATCCGGGTTCACGGGCATCCGCCCGAGCACACCCCCGTCGTCCACGTCGGGCCACAGGAACAGCACGTTGCACCGGGACGACTCGTCTTCAGCCCAGTCCGCCGGCAGTGAGGCGACCAGTCGGGCCAGCTCGTCCGCCGTCCACAGGAGCACGGGCACCCGCAACCCGAACTCCTGCTCGATGGCCGACTCGACGCGCTCGGTGAGCTTCGCGCGGTCGGTCGACGCCGTTTCGAACATCAGGTTGCCCGAGTTGATGTAGGTCCGGACCCCGGCGAACCCGAGCCGCTCGACCGCCGTCCGCAGCCGGGCCATCTCCACCCGGCTGTTGCCGCCGACGTTCACGCCACGCAGGAGGGCGAGGTACGCCTTCGAACGGGCCCCGTGCCGCCTGCCCTTCGCGGAGGTCGCCGGCGCCACCTGTTCAGATCAGACCGAGCTTGCGGCCCACGCGTTCGAATGCCTCGAGCGCCTCGCGGAGGTCGTCCTCGGTGTGCTCGCTGGTGACGATCGTGCGGACGCGGGCCTTCCCCCGGGCCACCGTCGGGAACACGATCGGCGGGGTGAACACGCCCTCGTCCCACAGCAGTCGCGACAGGTCCTGCGCCGCGCGGTCCTCGCCGGCGATGACCGGCGTGATCGGCGTCTCGCTCGCCCCCGTGTCGAACCCCAGCTCCTGCAGGCCGCTCTTGAAGAACCGCGTCCGGTCCCACAGGCGTTCCACCCGGTCGGGTTCGGACTCGAGGACGTCGAGCGCGGCGATGCACGCGGCCGTCACGGCCGGTGGCGCCGACGTCGAGAACAGGAACGGCCGCCCCCGGTTCACCAGCCACTGGATCAGGTGCGAACGGCCGGCGATGAACCCACCCAGCACCCCGATGGCCTTCGACAGGGTTCCGACCTGGATGTCGACGCGGAGCGGATCCAGCCCGAAGTGGCTGACCGTCCCCTTGCCGTTCGTTCCGAGCACGCCGGACGCGTGGGCGTCGTCGATCATCATGATCGCGCCGTGGCGTTCGGCCACCTCGACGAGGTCGGGCAGCGGCGCGATGTCGCCGTCCATCGAGAACACGCCGTCGGTGATCAGCAGCTGGTGGCGGCCCGGCGCCTTGGTCTCCTCCAGCAGATCGCCCGCGGCTTCGGCATCCTTGTGCGGGAACACCTTGATCTCGGCCCGGCTGAGACGGGCGCCGTCGATGATCGAGGCGTGGTTGAGCTCGTCGGAGACGATCACGTCCTCCTTCGACAGGATCGCCGCGACGGTCCCCGCGTTCGACGTGAATCCCGACTGGAACATCAGCGCGTCCTCGGCGCCCTTGAATGCTGCGAACCGCCGTTCCAGCTCGCGGTGGGCGGACATCGTTCCGGCGATCGTCCGGACCGCCCCGCTTCCCGCTCCCAGCGACGCGGCCGCCTCGCTCGCCGCCCGCTTCAGCCGCGGATCGGCGGCGAGGCCCAGGTAGTTGTTCGACGCGAGGTTGATGACGTCGCGGCCGTCGAACCGCGCCCGCGGCAGCTGTTCGCCCTCGAGCGTCCGGGGATGGATGGCCGAACCGGCCGCCTCCAGCTCGGCGAGCTGTTCCTGCAGGTACGCGAGCGGATCGTTCGCCATCTCGGGCCTCCTCGCATCCGAATGTGCAGCGGACGGGCGTGACCTCGACCGAGTCTAGCCTCGGGTCCGATTGGAGGTGCCGGTCACCTCGCGGCGTGTCGTTGATGTCCCTCGCGATCGGCCGCCGGCTCGACCCGGCCGACCGGGTAGCCGAACCCCTCCACGTGCTCCCTGGCAGCCCGTTCGTCGGCGGCCCACACGAGGAAGAAGGCGTCGCCGTACCAGACGCGCCATTGGCTGATCGTCTGGGGGCTGGCGGTGAGCGGAATCGGGGAAGCCATCCACGAAGTCTGCGGGAGCCGGGGGACCATGGCCCCGGTGGAACGTCCCGTCCCGAGCAGGTCGTTCGGCTGCCCCGTCGATGACCGGCCGCCGGAGAGAAAGAGGCGGATTCGCCTTTTCGCGCCGATGCTCCTAGCATGCTGCGACTCGACCCGACTCGAAGGGGGTGATGCCCGGAACGTCACCCGAGGGCTGGCAACGCCAGCTCCGCGCCAAGGGGGGGTTGCCTGCCCGCATCATCTCCGCGCTTTCTGCGCGATCGAGGAGGCGACCGATGAGACGATCACGGTTCTTCATCGCGTCGGCGACGTTCGCCCTCGTCGCTGCGCTCATCCTGGTGGGAACCCGCCCCGCGAGCCCCAGAGCGGCGGCTTCCCCCCTCTCGAAGCTGAACAAGATCCAGCGACGGCTCCTGTCGGGCTTCGCCAGCTTCGAGCTCGTCCGCCCGGGGACGGTCGGGCGGAGCGGGGCCGCCGCCGGCGCCCATGCGAAGCTCCACGCCGGTCATCACGGTGGCCTCACCGGATGCACCGGCAACATCGCATCGAATGTCAAGGTCAACCAGAACTGCCTGAACATCACCGATCTCGATCTCCAGGGGCGGGGCCAGGCGGAGAACGAGACCGCCGTCGCAGCAGATCCCAACCGGCCCACGAGCCTCATCGCCGCGTACAACGACTACCGGCGAGGCGACGGCAACTGTTACACGGCGTACAGCAGCAACGGAGGCCACTCCTGGACCGACAGCACCCCGCCCATGGGGTTCGTCCGGGGAACCAACTTCGGTGGGGTAGCCCGCCAGTACATGCAGGCCGGAGGCGACCCGTCGGTGGGCTGGGACTCGCAGGGGAACGCCTACCTGGACTGTCAGATGTTCATGCGGGGACAGCCGACCGCCAACAACCCGGACCTGTCGAGCGCCATCTACGTGTTCCGCTCGACGCGCAACGGGGGGGCGTCGTTCAACTTCCCGGCCCGGCCCGTGGTCGAGTTCAACGACGTGGCCGCAACGGGATGCTGCCTGCTGGACAAGCCGTACATGGCGATCGACAACACTGAAGGGAGTCCGTTCCAGGACCGCATCTACGTCACGTGGACGTTCTTCGACGCGGACGGAACCGCCTACATCTTCGAATCCCATTCCAGCGACTTCGGAGAGTCGTTCAGCCCGCCGGTCGTCGTCAGCACGACCAGCTCGCTGTGCTCGACCACGTTCGGCATTCCCACGCCGAACGGGACGTGCAACGAGAACCAGTTCTCGGACCCGTTCGTCGGCCCCGACGGCGCGCTGTACGTCGCGTACGCGAACTTCAACAACACCGTCTCCGGCTCGGACAACCGCAACCAGATCCTGCTCACCAAGTCGACGGACGGAGGTGACACGTTCTCGGCACCGGTGCTGGTGGGCGGCTACTACGACCTGCCCGATTGCGCCACCTATCAGGGTGGTCAGGACCCGGGTCGGGCGTGCGTGCCGGAGAAGGGCGCCAACGAGTTCTCGGTGTTCCGGGCCACCAATCTCCCATCCGGCGCCGTCGACCCGAGGAACGCACATCGCGTGGTCGTCACCTACGGCTCGTACATCAACCGAGACTCGAACGAATCCAACGGGTGTGTCCCCGCCGGCTTCTCGCCGTTCGGCACCAACCGGTTCACCGGCGTGAAGACCGCAGGCGCCTGCAACAACAAGATCCTGCTCTCGGTGTCGACCGACGGCGGCACCTCGTTCACCGGGACCACCACGGATCCCAGGAACATGGCCTCGGTGAACACCGGGAGGGGCCAGAGCCGCACCGACCAGTTCTGGCAATGGGAGGCCTTCACGTCCGGCGGCAAGCTGGCGGTCTCGTACTTCGACCGTTCCTACGGCAACGACGAGACGACGGGACAGTCGGACATCAGCATGTCGTCATCGAGCAGCCTGAGCACCTTCAACGTCGCCCGGGTGACCTCGTCCTCGATGCCGGTGCCCACGCAATTCCCGGACGCGCAGGGCAACAGCGTCTTCTACGGTGACTACACCGGGATCACCGCGGTGAACACGGCCAACCCGGTCTGGATGGACACGCGGAACCCCGATCTGTTCACGTGCGGATCGCCCCCCGCCCTGTGCACGGCGAGCGAGCCGGATGGACTCCTCGCAAACGACCAGGAGATCTACACCCGGACCATGGGGGTGAGCGGCCGCTGACGGATGACCGGTTGATCGCCTGATCGAGCGAGATCGAATCGAGCCGCAGGGGCCCGGGGAACCGGGCCCCTGCCGCGTGCGACCCCGAGCCATCAGGCTCGCGCGACCGCGTCTCCGTTCGGCAGCAGCAGCACCTTGCCGGACCGCCCGGAGTCCATGGCCTCGAACGCCCGCTCGAACTCATCCAGGCCGAACCGGTGCGTGATGACCGGCGTGACGTCGACGGTGCCGCTCGCGAGGAGGTTCGACATGGTCTCCCACGTCCGGAACATCACCCGGCCCGTCACGCCGTAGATCCGGGCCTCCTTGAAGATCACGTGGTCGGTGAGCTCGAGCGGCACGGGTTCCGTCGGCAGCCCGAGCAGGACCACCCGGCCGCCGCCGCACACCATCTCGGTGGCCTGGCGGATGACGACGGGGACGCCGGACATCTCGAGCACGACCTCGGCGCCGTGCCCGTCGGTCGCCTCCATCACGGCGGCGACCGCGTCCTCGTGCAGGGGGTCGATGACGACGTCGGCGCCCATCTGCTTGGCCAACCCCTGCCGGAACTCGTTCGGCTCGACGGCGACCACCTGCCGTGCCCCGGCCGCCCGGACGACGCCGACCGCGAACAGCCCGATCGGCCCGCATCCCAGGACGACCACAGTCGAACCCACGATGTCGTCCGCGCCGCCGTGGACGAACGCCGTGTGGACCGCGTTGCCGAACGGGTCGTGGATCGACGCGATGTCCGGCGGGATCCGCCGGTCGACCTCCCAGGCGTTCCGCTCGGGGAACACCACGTACTGGGCGAACCCGCCGTCGAAGTCCACGCCGAGGATGCGCATGCGCTCGCAGGTGTGCATCCGCCCCCGGCGGCACTGCGGGCAGAACCCGCAGAACACGTGCCCCTCCGCGGAGACGAACGCCCCCGGCGTGATGTGGTGGACCTCCGGACCGGTGGCCACGACCCGGCCCGCCACCTCGTGGCCGGGGATCACCGGCGGGTGGAGGCGCTTCTCCGCCCAGGGGTTCCATTCGTAGATGTGGAGGTCGGTGCCGCAGATGGACGCGGCCGCCACCTCGACCAGGACCTCCCCCGGGCCCGGCGTGGGGACCGGGACCTCGACCAGCTCGAGGCCCGGCCCGGGCGCCGACTTGCGCAGAGCACGCATGGTGGACGGCACGGTCACGGCGGAAGCGTACTTCCCCGTTCCCGGGATCGCGCACACGCCCGAGAGCGCTTCAGACGCGGGCGACCAGCGTGAGGATGCCGGTGCGAGACATGTCAGGAGGCCATTTCGTAGAAGGCGGCGATGACGCCCGGCCCGTCGGATGGAGGGGTCGCTGCTTCGGTCGTGGGCCCGGGCAGCGTGATGCGGAACGAGGAGCCACCGCCGGGGCGGTCCTCGACCCAGGCCCGGCCGCCGTGCAGCTCGGCGAACGCGGCCACGATGGAGAGCCCGATCCCCAATCCCGGCGCGGACCGGATCTGGAGGACCGCCGTCGCGGCGAGCAGGACGGCCGACGCGACCATCACGACACGGGGCGCGGTCGGATCGTGGGCGCCGGGGCCCGTGGTCGAGGACCAGGCCCCGAGCATGAGCAGCGGGGCGGCCACGAGACGCACCACCCGAGGTACCTCGAACCCTCGGTGGTGAGATCGGGCTGTCGATGGTTCACGTCGGTCGCTCCCTGGCCGGACAACTCCAACGGCATGTCGCCGTACTTGCAGGGGGTTATCGAGTCCGGGCAGGTCCCGCCCGAGGGACGAACGGCCCTCCGGAGAGGGGACCCCGGATCCGCGGGTCTCCGCCGGCATCGCCGGTCCGGGGGGCTGCGTCCCGTTGTGGGCTACTCGGTGATGCGACGCCTCGACGCGTCGAGCCACGGGGAGACCCATCCGCGGTCGGCGTCGTGGATCGTGGTGCCCGGGGGGACGATCTCGTCGATGGCGTCGAGCGTGGCCTGATCCAGCCGGACGT
Source organism: uncultured Actinomycetes bacterium (assembly GCA_963772375.1). GTDB lineage: Bacteria > Actinomycetota > UBA4738 > UBA4738 > JACQTL01 > DATBHM01. The sequence goes on along the minus strand of CAVYXG010000005.1, from coordinate 955,091 downwards.
CGGCGCCGGCGACCGCGTCGTCGAGCTGCTGCATCGACTTGGGCCCGATGATGATCGAGGTCACGGCCGGGTGGCTGAGCGCGAACGCGTGCGCCATGTGGGCCATCGACAGCCCGGCGTCGGCCGCCACCTTGGCCAGCCGTTCGACGAGGTCGAGCTTCCGCTGGTTGTCGGGATGACCCATGTCGAACCGCCGCGCCACGGGCGAGCCGGCGAACCGCTTGGTGTACCGGTCCGCGCGCGAGCCCTCGGGGACGTCCTGGTCTCGCCGGTACTTCCCGGTCAGCCAGCCGCCGGCGAGCGGGCTCCACGACAGCACGCCCATCCCATAGCGCTGGGTCACCGGGAACAGGTCGATCTCGTTGTGTCGCACGAAGATGGAGTAGGGCGGCTGTTCGGTGACGAACCGCGTCAGTCCGCGGCGTTCCGCGACCCACTGCGACTCGACGACCATCCATGCCGGGTAGGTGCTGCAGCCCGCGTAGTTGATCTTGCCCTGGCGCTGGAGGTCGGTGAGGACGCCGAGCGTCTCCTCGAGGTCGGTGTCCGGTTCGGGCCGGTGGATCTGGTAGAGGTCGATGCGGTCGGTCTGCAGACGTCGGAGCGAGTCCTCGACCTCGCGCGCGATCCAGTAGCGGGTGTTCCCCTCGCGGTTGCGGCCCTCGCCCATCTGGCGCGGAACTCGAATCTCTCACCCCGGAGGCGCCATCATTCCGGGGTTCCGATCGGAGGCAGCTGGATGTCGTCACCATCACGAACCACGGAAACGAGCGTCTATCACCGGCCGCGGTGGTTCCTCCGGATCCTCGTCGGGGCGCTCGTGGCGGTCGGGATCGTCGTCACCGTCTCGCAGCCGGGCGTCGGCGCGGGGATCCTCGCATTCTGGGTGCTCATCTGCGGCCCGCTCCTGCTCGGCAACGAGCGATCCCGCGTGATCGCGTCGAGGGAGGGCGTCACGTCCGTCCCGTTCGTCGGGCACACGACGTTCTACCCGTGGTCGGAGATCAACTGGTTCATCGTGGGCGTGGTGCCCGGCGGGCGGTACGGCGGCCCGGTCGTCTCGATGAGCATCACGGACCGGACCGTCCACCTGTCACCGACCATGCTGCGGGACGGCCAGCATGCGGCCGTCCAGCGAACCTGCGACGCGCTGAACGCCGACCTGGAGCGGTTCACGGGCCGGCGATCCCGGAGCTGAGCTCGACGCTTCGGTGCCGGCATCCGAGTTCCTGCCCGGGCTCCTTCCGGCCGAACGTCCGGTTCGCCTTCGCGCGGAACGCGCGAACCGCAGCGGTCGGCGCGTCAGCGGGCGTAGCCGAACACGAGCACGTGCGGGCTCCCCGTCGGCAGGTACCAGCTGATCGTCAACCGGACGAAGTGAGCGGCGCGTCCGCCGCCCCAGGCCAACTGGACGTCGAGCTCGTCGTTGGACTGCCCGCCGAGACCCAACAGGTCGTCACCGCTCTCGATGGCCTGCCGGTCCGCGATGCCGACGTCCGAGAAGACTCGGTCGAGCGAGCCCCCGTTCGCGTTCGTCAGGTGGAAGTCGATGCGACTGCCGTTCCAGACGGCGGTGAGCGTCCCGAGATGCGGGACCCTGCACAATCGGCTGACTCCATGGGTCAGCCGGCCACCAGGCCGTCGAGCTGGTTCGCGTGTTCCTCGAGGTGTCCGACCAGGAAGACCTCGAACACGCGCGGCATGTCCATCTCGCCGAGCACCTGGTGGTGGACGCGCCGTTTCCAGTCGGCGTCGTTCATGTCGGCGAGCAGGTCGCGGACGTCGTCGAGGTCGGCCCGCAGGGGCACGATCACCTGCTCGGCGGACAGGCCACGGCCGCCTTCGATCGCCGCGAGCCGGACGGGGTCGGTCCGCGACCGGCCGAACGGGACGGGGTCGGCCGAGGCCGGCTGCGCGAGCACCTCGCGGACCCGGGCCGTCCAGTACCCGGGGAACTCGGCCGTGTGCCCCCAGACCTGACCCCACTCCCAGCGTTCGCCGGAGGGTTCGTCGGCATCCGTGAGCGCGCCCGCCGGCGGGGTCGCCTCGGCGAGGCGTTCCACGTGCGCCCGCGCGGCCTCCAGCCGTTCCAGGAATCCCTCCGCCGGTCCCGTCGTCATCTCGCCTCCCGCAGCGGCACCACCGGCCGCCCCTCGACGACCTGGGAGCGCTGCGCGCCCAGGTGTTCGACCTCGAGCGTCACCTCGTCGCCGGGTTGCAGCCACGGGTACGCATCGTCGCCGTGCACCAGCGACAGCTCGAGGATGCATCCGGTGCCGCATGTCCCGCTCCCGACGACGTCGCCCGGCACCAGCTCGGTCCCCCGACTGGCGTACGCGAGAATCTCCCCGAACGACCAGTAGATGTCCGCGAGCGACGCGTCGCTGTACCCGCGACCGTTCACCGACGCCGTCATCCGGAGGTCGAACGCGCGGCCGCTCCGGTACGGTTCGAGCTCGTCGGGCGTGACGAGGAACGGCCCCAGCGACGTCGCGAAGTCCTTGCCCTTCACCGGCCCCATGCTGAGCTTCATCTCCCGACGCTGCACGTCGCGCGCGCTCCAGTCGTTCATCACGGTGAACCCGGCGATGTGGCGTTCGGCCTCCCCGGGCCGGAGGTCGCTCCCGCGCAGGCCCACCACGGCCGCCACCTCCAGCTCGAAGTCGAGCTGCGACGAGCCGGGGGGCACCGCCACGTCGTCGTCCGGCCCGATCACCGCGGCGGGGTTCGAGAAGTAGAACACCGGCAGCTCGTACCAGTCGGGGTCCATCTCCAGGCCGCGCCGCTGGCGGGCGGTCTTCACGTGCTGTTCGAACGCGTAGAAGTCCCGGACCGACGGGGGCCTCGAGATCGGCGGCAGGAGCACGACCTCGCCGAGCGCGAACGTCCCCGCGGGGTCGGTCGTCGCGCGCTCGCCGGCCTCCCGCAGCCGCGTCCCGTCGTCTCCGAGCAGGTCGGTCAGCCGCAGGCCGGGCTCGAGGGCGCTGATGGTCTCGCCGAGCACCACGCCCAGCCGCTCCTCGCCGTCCGCACCCCGGAACGCCGCCCACCGCATCGCGGAGCCGAGCCTAACGTCGCGGGCGGCGGTTCACGGAGCGGGCGCCCACGCCGGGTCGACGTCCGGGCCCGTGTGTCGCAGGACCGGGGCGAGGCCGGTGCCGTTCGGCTGGATGCTCCAGATCTCGCGGTTCTTCGATCGCGTGCTGACGAACGCGATGCGCCCGTTCGGATCCCACGCGGGCTCGCCGTCAAACGCCGCGTCGGTCGTCAGCCGCCGCACCTTGCGGGTCGCCACCGTGACGACGAACACGTCGGTGTTGCCGTCGTGGACCCGCTGGAACGCGATCCGCGTGCCGTCGGGCGACCACGCTGGATGGGAGTCGGCGGAGGGGTTGGTCGTCAGCTGCCGGCGGTGCGAGCCGTCCGCCCGCATCGTCCAGATGTCCATGGTCCCACGACGGTCGCCGGCGAACGCGATCCCCGATGAGCCGGGCCCCCACGCGGGGTCGCCTTCGAACGAGGGATCGTCGGTGAGCCGCCGGAGGCTCGAATGGTTCGGCGCGATCGAGTAGATGTCGCCGCCGCCGCTCCGGTCGCTCTCGAACGCGATCCGCGACCCGTCCGGCGACCACGACGGCGAGCCGTCGAGGGAATGCCCGAGCGTCATGCGGTGCGCCGGCCCCCCGCCGGCCGGGATCGTGTACACGTCACCGGCGCCCGTCCGGAGGCTCTCGAACGCGATCCGCGAGCCGTCCGGCGACCACGACGGGTGCGCGTCGAGCGTCGGGCCGGTGGTGAGCCGGCGCGCGCCGCCCCCGACGGTCGCGACGTAGAGGTCGCCGCCGCCCGTCGCGCCGCCCGAGAATGCGATCTCCTGCGGAACGGCCGGCACCCACGCCGGGTCGTCCTCGGTCGAAGGCGACGACGTGATCCGGGTGAGCCCGCCGCCGTCGGGATGGACGGCGTACAGGTCGCCGCCCCCCGTCCGGGTGCTCGAGAACAGGATCTCCGACCCGTCCGGCGACCACGACGGCGAGGTGTCGTTGGCCGAGCCTCCGGCCACCCGGTGCTGGCCCGAACCGTCGGCGTTCATCGCCAGGATGTCGTACGAGCCGTTCCGGTTGCTCTCGAACGCGATGCTCGTCCCGTCCGGCGACCACGTCGGCTCGGCGTCGGCCGCGCCGGGCGTCTCGGTGACCCGGTGCTGGTTGGAGCCGTCGGCGTTCATCACCGCGATGTCCGAGGACAGGGTGCGGTTGGTGGTGAACGCGATCCGCCCGCCGTCCGGGGACCACGACGGCATGAGGTTCTCCGCGACGGACGACGTGAGCCGCTGGAGCCCCGAGCCGTCCGGGTGGACCGTCCAGATCCCGAGCGTCCCGCCCGCGGTGCTGGTGAACGCGATCCGCGATCCGTCCGGCGACCACGAGGGCTGGCCGTCGAACCCGCCGAACGCCGTCAGCCGGCGGAGGCCGGACCCGTTGGCCCCGATCACGTAGATGTCGCCTCCGCCGCTCCGGCGGCTCTCGAACGCGACACGCGTCCCATCCGGCGAGAACGACGGGTTGAAGTCGTCGGCGGAGTCCGACGTGATCAGCCGCATGCCCGTGCCGTCCGGCCGCGCCACGGCGATGTTCCAGTTGCTTCCGGTCCCGACGTCGAACGCGATCATGCCGCTCGTGGCCGCGGCGTGGGACGGCGCGGCGGCCAGGGTCGCGGCGGCGACCGCCACCGCCAGCACCGCACGGGCGGCGACCCTCACGTCTGCGGCCGCCGGTCGATCTCCACGGAGGCCAGGACCTCGCTCACGACGTGGCACAGCCCGCTGCGGCTGGGCTCGTTCCCGACGACCACGTACAGGCAGAACGCCCGCCCCCGGTCATGGAAGAACCGCTGCACGCCGGCGAATCCCGGCCGGGGACGCATCATCGACCTCGGGTGGAGATCCGCCGCGTGGAGCTTCCGGGGCAACCCGCCCCGGTGGAACAGCGGCTCGTTGGCCAGCTCCGGTTCGAACTCCGTGATGGCGACGAACGCCCCACCCCGGCCCATGGCGCCCGTCGCCCGGGCGCCGTAGTCGCCGTCCTCGGACGGCAGGGCGAAGTTCGCGGCGTGCATCGTGGGCTCGCCGCCGGCGTGGCGGAAGATCCGACCCTCCCACTTCGCCGGGAGGTCCACCGCCAGCGCGTGCGCCCGGAGCCTCATCCCAGCGACCCCGCCACGACGGCGACGGCACCGGCCGCCAGCGTGACCTGCGCGGCGACCGCGGCCGTCCGGGCCGGGCCCTCCCACCGCCGGAACCGCGCGTCGAGCGCAGCCACCGACGCGGGGTCGTCCGCCCCGGCCGCGCCCAGCAGGGACGCGCCCCGCGTCGCGCCGAACGCGGCGCCGATCGCGAGCCCGGCCGCCGGCGAGGCGACCAGCACGGCGGTGGCGAGCGTCGCGTACACGGCCGAGGTGGTCACGATCGTCGCCACGCCGACACCGAGCTGGGCGCCGAATCCCGCACCGACCACCCAGCCCCGGTACCGGCCGAGCCAGTCCTCGTTCACCTGCCGGTGGATGCTCGGCAGGTGCAGCCCCCCGACGCGCAGGTCGAGCGCCGTCCCGGCGAGCACCAGCACGGCGAACGTGGCCAGGCGGACGGCCGCGTCGACCGACCCCAGGACGACGGACCCGGCGGCGCCCAGAACCAGCCCGAACGCCGCCCCCGCAACGACCGAGGCGACGGCGAACCACGACGCCGTCACGCCCCACCTCGATCCCCTGCCCCGCTCCCCGAGCGGGTTGATGCTCCCCAGCATCGACTCTCCTCAGGGCGACCAGGCCGAGCGCAGGCCCGCCACGGCCGCCAGCGCGACGCCGAACCCGACCAGCGCCTCACCGCTTCCCATCGTCGCCCTCGGCGGCGTACAGACTGGGATGCCCGGGCCCGATCCCGGCCGACGCGAGCTCTCCGTCGGCCCGGGCCAGCCGCGAGGCCGCGTCGCCCGCCGGACGCTCGGCACGCCCGGCCGCCAGCGCCGAGTCCGTGATGGCGTCCCGGAGCAGCGAGGCCACCTGCGGCCAGGAGGTCGCGGTTCCCTCGCCGCGGACCCGCCCACTCGGGCCGTCCGCCAGGACGAAGTACGGCGAGCCGGCCACGCCGTAGCGCTCCCAGGCCTCCGATGACATCACCACCGGAACCCCGTCCGGGGCCAGCTCCAGCAGCTTCGACGGGCTCTCGAACGCCGTGTCCTTGGTCACGATGACCACGCGGGCGCCGCCGGGGACCTCGACCCCCGAGCCGAACGCCTCCCAGAACGCCCCGCACGACAGGCACCCGCTCGACAGGAACGCCAGCAGGGTCGACCCCGACGCGCCGGCGACGGCGACCTTCACGGCGTCGCCGGCGAGCGTGGTGCCTGCGACGTCGAACGCCTCAGCGGCATCGCGCGACGGCGGCTCCGGGAGACCCTCGACCAGCCGGGGCCCCGCGGGCGTCGGCTGCTGCCCGGAGTCCAGCCGACGGAGGAGCTCCGCGTGGCTCCGGAGCACCCCGACCAGCAGGAGGCCGACCACCACCAGCAGCACTGTCTCGATCCCCACCAGGACGTTCATCGAAGGCACCCTCCTACAGGCAGCCAGCCTCGTGGCTGCACACCGCGTTCTCCACCTTCAGCGTGCTGCCGCAGGTCACGTACAGCTTCGAGGGGCTCTCGCACCTGACCACCCGGCACACGACCTCGGTGACCCCGGCCACCTCGGTGTTGCACTGGCCGTACCGGAACACGTTGCAGCACGTCCTCCGCTGGCTGCAGTCGTCGAACGTGCAGTGGCAGCCGTGCGGGCACGACGCGCCCGGCGTCCGGTTGCAGTCGACGTAGTACCGGAACCCCTCGGCGGAGCAGGCGCCGCTCCCCCGGTAGTCGGTGCACTTCCACCAGCCGCCCATGTACGTATCGGGCGGGCACTCGTTCGACCCGCCGTTGATCGTGCAGCAGAAGATCGTCCAGCCGTCGCAGCACAGCCCCCCGCTGCACTGGGGGCAGTACACGAGCTCCCGCGCCGAGACCGGCCGGGTGAGGAACCGCACCGGCGCCACCGCGATGGCCGACCCGACCAGCGCCACCTTGGTGAGGAACCCCCGCCGGGACGTCCGCCGGGCGAGCACCCGGGACGCGGCGCGCGCGAGCCGTTCGGTCACCGGGGCCGCTCCACCAACGCGATCGGCCGGGGACCCGGCGGGGTCGCGTGGACGTGGTCGTCGTGGCCCGGGCGGTACGAGCCCCACGCCCGGGGGACCTCCACCACCGCGATCGCGAGCAGCACGGCTGCACCCAGCAGCCCGACCACGAGGGGCACGCCGGCCAGCGGCGAGGCGGCCACCGCCGACCCCAGGGAGGGCACACCCAACACGGCGACGGCCGCGGCGACCGCGGCGGCGGCCAGGTCGAGCGTCACGTGCAGCCGGCTCGGCGGCGCCTCGCCCGAGCCGACGCACCCGCACGTCGTGGCCCCTCCACGCTGGATCAGCCGGAGGAGGAACAGCGCGAACGCGAGGTACAGGACTCCCACGGCGAGCGCCGTGGCGATACTCGGGCGCCACAGGGCGGCGGCCCCGGTCAGCACCTCGACGACGCCCAGCGCCCGCGCCGCGACGGGAGGGCCCGGGAGCCCGGCGGCCGCGAGCGCGTCCACGGCGGGGGCCGGCCGCACGATCTTGCCGACGCCCGAGGCGATCAGGAGGCCGGCGGCCAGATAGAACGGCGCGGCGAGCATCCGCTACCGGCCCTCCGGGGCGAACGGCGTCGGACGGAGTTCCGGTGGACTCGCGGGAACCATCGCGACAACCCTACCGATGAGGACCCGCGGGTCAACTCAGGACCTGCATCCGAGGTTGCGAGCGACGCGAACGCTCGTTCCACGGGGGCCGGCGTCCCCACGCGGTCGAACCGGTTTCGGGCCTCGCACCGAACAAACCTTCGGTTCGGACTGGATTTCGACGGACGGTTCTCGATATCATGGCCATGCGTCCGAACGACATTCGATCGAATCCCCAAAAGGACCCGCCATGGCAGAGCGAGCCCACCCCGACCGCCCCGGCCACCGGGAGACCCGCGCCCGCGCGGCGTCGCAGACGTTCCGCTACCCGCTGGAACGGGAGTTCGTCGAGCCCGACTGGCGGCGGATCCCGGGGTTCCGGGACGTGGCCACCGAGCAGTGGGAGTCGGCGCAGTGGCAGCGCGCCCACTCGGTGAAGAACCTGATCGAGTTCAAGAAGGTCCTCGGGGACCACCTCGACGACGCGCTGTACGAGGACATCCTGCGGGACCAGCAGGAGCGGGCCACGATGTCCATGCTCATCCCCCCGCAGATGGTCAACACGATGGACGTGGACGACCTCCGGCACGACCGCGTCCGCCGGTACATGGCCCCGATCTACAGCGACCGCGACCCCGAGTGGCCGAACCACCCGATGGCCTCCCGCGACTCGCTCCACGAGGCCGACATGTGGGCGGTCGAGGGCCTCACCCACCGCTACCCCACCAAGGTGCTCGCCGAGCTGCTCAGCACGTGCCCGCAGTACTGCGGCCACTGCACCCGGATGGACCTGGTGGGCAACGACACGCCGCAGTTCCTCAAGTACAAGTTCGAGGTCAAGCAGCAGGAGCGGTGGGACGCGATGCTCGACTACCTGCGGAGGACCCCGCAGGTGCGCGACGTGGTGGTCTCGGGCGGCGACGTCGCGAACCTGCCGATCAAGCGGCTCGAGCAGTTCGTGAGCGCGCTCATGGACATCGACAACATCCGCGACATCCGCCTGGCCACCAAGGGCCTCATGGGCATCCCGCAGCACTTCCTGCAGGACGAGGTTCAGCAGGGCCTCGAGCGACTGGCGAAGAAGGCGGACGAGCGGAACGTCGACCTGGCGGTCCACACGCACATCAACTGCGCCCAGCAGGTGACGCCGCTCGTGGCGCGCGCCGTGAAGAGCCTGCTCGACATGGGCTTCCGCGACGTCCGCAACCAGGGCGTGCTGCTCCGCGGGGTGAACACCTCGACCGAGGACCTGCTCGAGCTGTGCTTCACACTGCTCGACCACGGCCGGGTCATGCCCTACTACTTCTACATGTGCGACATGATCCCCAACAGCGAGCACTGGCGGACCAGTGTCGCGGAGACCCAGGCGCTGCAGCACTCCATCCTCGGATACCTGCCCGGGTTCGCCACGCCGCGGATGATCTGCGACGTGCCGTTCGTGGGGAAGCGGTGGGTGCACCAGACCGAGGACTACGACCGCGAACGCGGCATCTCGTACTGGACGAAGAACTACCGCACGGGCATCGAGTTCGAGGACCCGGAGGCGCTCACCCGCCGGTACGAGTACTACGACCCGATCTCCACGCTGCCCGAGGAGGGCAAGGAGTACTGGCGCGAGCGCATCCGCGCCGGGCAGCTCCAGCCGGCGAACGCCTGACCCCGTCCCCGGACCTTGATAGCGTCAGGCCGCCATGGCCTCCCGGCACGTCCCCCGACGAACGTTCCTGAAGCGCGCGGCCGTCGCCGGCGGCGCCGTCGTGGCGGCGGGGGCCGCCGGATTCGGCGCCAGGGAGCTGTTCTTCGGCGAGGAGCCGCCCCCGACGCAGCGCCCCGCCGACGTCGAGACCAGGTGGCCGGTGAAGCACGTCGTGTACGTGATGCTCGAGAACCGGTCGTTCAACCACATGTTCGGGGCGTTCCCGGGCGCGACCGACACCACCCGGGTCGGCGTGTTGGACGGCCGGGAGGTGCCGCTGCGGGTCGCCCCCGAATGGCTGCCCGGCGACCTCCCGCACTTCCGGGAGGCCGCGCTGCAGGACATCAACGGCGGGCGCATGGACGGGTTCGGCATGTACGACAAGGGCGAGTTCCCGGCGCTCGACTGGACCATGTCGATCCACGAACGCGACACGGTCGCCAACTGGTGGCACTGGGCCGAACGCTTCGTGCTGTGCGACCACGTGTTCGCCTCGGCGGCCACGGCGTCGTATCCCAACCACCTGTACATGATCGCGGGGACCTCCGGCGGGGCGTTCGACAACCCGGTCAACGCCAGGAAACCACCGGCGCCCGACCTCGCCAGGACGTGGGGGTGCGACGCGCCCGAGGGGGCGCACGTCACGCTGTTCGACTACAAGACGGGCGGCGCGCTGCGGCGGACACGGCCGTGCTTCCGGCTCGACACGCAAGGGCAGCAGCTCAGCCGGCGAGGCATCGACTGGGCGTACTACTCGGCGAACAACCGGACCACGGGCTACTTCTGGAACGCGTACGCGTCGATCAACGGGGTGTTCCACACGGACCTGTGGACCGACCACATCCGTGACGTCGAGCACATCATCCCGGACGTCGCCGCGGGCCGGCTCCCGTCGGTGACCTGGGTGACGCCCCGCTACGAGCTGTCCGACCACCCGCCGTACTCGACGACCTGGGGGCAGAACTGGGCGACCGGGATCGTGAACGCGATCATGCGGAGTCCCGCCTGGTCGTCCACGGTGATCTTCGTGACGTGGGACGAGTGGGGCGGCCTGTACGACCCGGTGCCGCCGCCGGTCGTCGATCCGCTCGGCCTCGGCGTCCGGGTGCCCATGCTGGTGATCTCGCCGTGGGCGCGAGCCGGCATGATCGACCATGAGATCGGGGAGTTCTCGACGCCGCACCGGTTCATCGCCGACAACTTCGACCTGCCGTACCTGTCCGACCGCGTCCGCGCCACGCACAACTTCGAGCACGTCTTCGACTTCGCGCGCGCACGCAGGGACCTGCTGGCACCCGATCCGCGCCCGTTGCTGCAATCGGGTCCCCTTCCGGCGGTGCCGCCCGGCCACAACATCGGGTGGCCGCCCGTGCAACCGTAGACCAGGGCGTTCTCCCGAGGCGGCGCGCGTTCACGGTCGGCTTTCAGCTTCGGTTGATAGGTTCTGCGGCCATGGCAGAGCACCGCCGAAAGGTGTCACGCCGCACGTTTCTGAAGCGGTCCGCCGTCGCGGGCGGAGCGGTCGTCGCGGCCGGCGCGGCCGGCCTCGGGATCCACGAGCTCACGAAGGGCCCCGACCACAGCCCGACCAGCCAGGCCGGATCGTCGGGCCCGACCTCGCACCCTCCGACGTCCGGTGCGGGCGTCACGACCGAGCCCGCGTCGCCCACACAGCATCCGCTCGCCGTCGACACGCGGTGGCCGATCAAACACGTCGTGTACGTGATGCTGGAGAATCGCTCGCTGAACCACATGTTCGGCCTGTTCCCGGGCACAACCGATACGACCAGGATCGGCGTGGTGGACGGCCGGGAGGTCCCGCTGATCACGGCGCCCGAGTGGTTCCCCAGCGACCTCCCCCACGACCGCGCGGCGTCGCTCAACGACATCAACGGCGGGAAGATGGACGGGTTCGCCATGTACGAGGGCGTGCCGGCGATCGACTACTCGATGTCGGTCCACGAGCTCGACACGATGCAGAACTGGTGGCACTGGGCCGGGAACTTCGTGCTGTGCGATCACGTGTTCTCGTCGGCGAGCTCCGCGTCGTACCCCAACCACCTGTACATGATCGCGGGCACCTCGGGCGGGGCGTTCGACAACCCGGAGAACGACAACACGGGCCCCGGCCCGGGCCTCGCCAAGACCTGGGGATGCGACGCGATCGACGGGGCGTTCGTCAAGCTGTACGACTACGAGAAGGGCGACGCCAACCCCGACGCCTACAGGAGCTCGCGGCCATGCTTCGCGTTCGACACTCAGGGCCAGCAGCTCAGCCGCACGCACGTCGACTGGGCGTTCTACTCGGCCGACGAGCACGAGACCGGCTACATCTGGAGTGCGTACTCCGCCGTCCACGACGTGTTCCACACCCACCTGTGGGACGAGCACGTCCGCGACGTCGACGACCTCGTCGACGACATCAAGGCCGGCCGGCTGCCTTCCGTCACGTGGGTCACCCCCCGGTACGAGAACTCGGACCACCCCCCGTACTCGACGATCTGGGCGCAGAACTGGGCGTCCACGGTCGTCAACGCCATCATGACGAGCCCGCTGTGGCCGACCACGGCGATCTTCATCACATGGGACGAATGGGGCGGGAGCTACGACCCGCTCGAGCCGCCGAAGGTCGACGCGCTCGGCCTCGGCGTGCGGGTTCCGATGCTGCTGATATCGCCGTGGGCGAACCGCGGCATGATCGACCACGAGGTCGGCGAGTTCTGCTCACCGCACAGGTTCATCGCGGACAACTTCGGCCTCGACTACCTGACCGAGCGGGTCCGGAACACCCACAACTTCGAGCATGTCTTCGACTTCCGGCGGAAATCGAGCGGGCTGCTCGCACCGGACCCGCTCCCCCTCCTCGCTCCAGGTCCGATCCCGGAGACTCCACCGGTCGACTATGTGAGGGACCTGGGCTGGCCGCCGAAGATCTCCTACTGAATCCGGCCGGTCGAGATACACTGCGACCCGCTTCCCGCGTCCAGGAACAACCGAACCATGCCTGATGCACACCCGGCCATCGACGCGACCGGCCTCGTCAAGCGCTTCGGGGACGTCCGCGCCCTCGAGGGGTTCGACATGCGCGTCGATGCGGGGCAGGTCCACGGCCTGGTCGGTCCGAACGGGGCCGGCAAGACGACGTTCCTCCGCGTCCTGTTCGGCCTGGTCTCGCCCGACGAGGGCTCGGTGTCGCTGCTCGGCCGGGAGCGGACCGGGGGGACGGAGGCCGGGATGGACGGTGTGGCCGGGTTCGTGGAGGAGCCCCGGTTCTACCCGTACCTCACCGCGCGGCGGAACCTCGAGCTGCTGGCCGACCTCGACGGCGTCGACCGCGGCAGCGTCGACGACGTCCTCGGGGCGGTCCGGCTGACCGACCGGGCGGACCGCAAGGTGGGCGGGTTCTCCTCGGGGATGCGGCAGCGGCTGGGGCTGGCGGCGGCGCTCCTGCGCTCCCCACGGCTCCTGCTCCTCGACGAACCCACGGTCGGGCTGGACCCGGCCGGCGCGCGCGAGGTCCAGCTGCTGGTGCGGGGCCTCGCCGCGGACGGTGGAACGGTGCTGCTGAGCAGCCACAACATGGCCGAGCTGGACGGCCTGTGTGACGGGGTCTCGGTGATGCGTGAGGGCAGGTCGGTCTGGAACGGATCGATGGAACGCCTCCGCCGGGAGGCCCCGGCGCCCGCCCACCGGCTGTGGACGAGCGACGACACCCGAGCCATGGAGGTGGCCCGCGCGCAGGCCCGCGTGAGCGTGGTCCCGGACCCGGAGGGCTGGCTCACGGTCGTGGCGGACCGCGACGCGCTCGACGGATACGTCATGGCCCTGGGGCGGTCGGACGTGGCGGTGCGTCGGCTGGAGCTCTTGATGACGGCCCTCGAGTCGATGTTCTTCGAGCTGACCGGCACCGAGGCCGAACGTCCCCCGGCGGACAGCCACCAGAACGAGGTGGGGGCGTCGACGTGAGCGTGTCGGCGGCGCGGGCCGGCCCGGTCGCGGTCGAACGGCGGCGAACCGGCATCGGCACGGCCTACCGCGTCGAGATCGCCAAGATCTCGTCCCAGCTGCTGCCCCGGCTGGCCGCGGTCGCCTGCATCCTGGGGCCCCTCGCGTTCACCGTGTTCATCAACACCCAGGCGTCGGCGCCGGCGGACTCGCTGTTCGGCCGGTACGTCCACTCGTCGGGGTTCGCGATCCCGCTCGTGGTGCTGAACTTCGCCGGCATCGCGGGGTGGCCGCTCCTCACGAGCATCGTGGCCGGGGACATCTTCGCCGGGGAGGACGGCCGCTCGACGTGGAAGACGCTGCTCACCCGGTCCTGCACCCGGAGCGACGTCTTCGCCGGGAAGTGCCTTGCGGCCGCGACGTACTCGACGGTGATGGTCGCCCTCCTCGCGGTGACCAGCACGCTGGCCGGCGTGCTGATCGTCGGAACCCAGCCGCTGATCGGCCTGTCCGGGCAGCTGATCCCCACGGGGCACGTGTTCGTCCTGATCCTGGAGAGCTTCGCCATGGCGCTGTTCCCGACGCTCGCGTTCACGTGCGTCGGGATCCTGCTGTCGGTCACCACGCGCAACAGCATGGTCAGCGTGCTCGGCCCACCGGTCATCGGCCTGCTGATGGTGCTGGTCTCGCTGATGGGGAGCGGCGTGATCGTCCGGTCGATGCTGCTGACGACCCCGTTCGAGGCCTGGCACGGCATCCTGGTCGATCCGGCGCGGACCGCGCCGTTCCTGGTGGGGCTCATCACGTGCGCGGCGTACGCGGTCCTGTGCCTGGACATCGCCCGGCGGGCCTTCCGGCGGCGGGACTTCGCGGGCGAGGGCCGCGGCGCGGTGACCTGGCCGAGGATCGTCCGCGGATCGCTCGTCGCCGTGGGCGTCACCGGCGTCCTGATCGTGGCGGCGGTCCTCGACCGCACGTGGATCACCTCGCAACGGCTCGAGGGGTCGATCGCCCCGACGTTCCGGAACCTCGTGGCGCTGCAGCAGGACATGATCGGCCAGGGCGACCGGGCGCAGGCGATCCGGACCTTCCCGTTCTGCAAGCGGGAGAGCGTCGTGACGGGGACCGGCTCGGGATCGGGCGACGACTGGGTGTGCCAGCTGTACGTCGACGGGCCCCACCTCCGCGGGCTCTCCGCCGCCTACACGCTCACGGTGAAGCCGAACGGCTGCTACACGGCCGACGGGCCGCCGTCGGTGATCGGACCACAGCACATCCGCACGACGGACGGGGCCACGGCGCTGAACCCCCTGTACGCATTCGACGGCTGCATGATCGTTCCCTGAGGGCAGACGTCGACGTCGGCAGGTGCAGCGTGGACGTGGAGCGACACCGATGACGCAGCGGCCCCCGGGCAGGGGATCGACCTGGTTCCGGGTCGTGCCGGTCGTGGCGGTGGGGGCGCTGATCGCGGCCGGAGTCGTCGCCCGGCTCACGACGAGCGACCCGCCCGCCCGGCGCGCCACGGCGAAGGGAAGCGGCCTCGACGGCGTGGCCTGCCCCGCGTCCGGCAGGTGCGTGGCCGTGGGCTCGATGGGCAGCGTCTACGGGGTCTCGGTTCCATATGCCGTGGTCTCCTCCGGGGACACGTGGAGCGCCCACCCCCCGCGTCCTCCCGAGCAGGTCGGCGACACCACGCTCGCCTCGGTGTCCTGTCCCTCGCCCGCCTCCTGCATGGCGGTCGGCCGTCAGGAGCTCCCCACCCCGTTCTTCGGATCGCGGTCGTCCGGGGACCGGCCGTACTCGCAGTCCTGGAACGGAACGGTGTGGGTGACCCGGCCGGCGGCCTTCCCGCCCACGGCCACGGATTCGTCGCTGACCGGCGTCTCGTGCGCGTCCTCGACGTGCGTGGCGGTGGGCGAGTTCAGCACGCGGGCCAGCCAGGACCTCGCGTTCGCCGAGACCTGGGACGGCTCGAGGTGGACGCTCGCCCTCCCGCCCCGGCTGCGGTTCGCCGACGAGACCTCGCTCCTCGACGTCGACTGCACGTCCCCGACGTCGTGCGTGGCCGTCGGGCACTACTCGTACGACGAGCTCTACAACGGCGCCGCCCCGCTGATCGAACGGTGGAACGGCGCGACGTGGAGCCCGGAACGCTCGAGGAACCCCGCCGGGTCGGCCGACACCGAGCTCCAGGCGATCGACTGCGTCACGGCCGACCGCTGCGTCGCCGTCGGCTACCAGCGCCGGCCCAGCGGGAGGTACGTCTCGTTCGCCGAGGCCAACACGGGAACCGCGTGGACCGTGCTCCCCACCGTCGATGGGAAGGGGTCGCCCGACACCGAGCTGGCCGACGTGTCGTGCCCGGCGCCCGACCGGTGCACGGCGGTCGGGACGGCGGTGCTGCAGGGGAGCGTGAACGCGTTCGCGGAGTCCTGGGACGGCACGACGTGGACCGAGGAACGAACCCCGACCCCCCCGGATTCGACCTCGAGCGCGCTGACGACGGTCGACTGCACCCCGCCGGTGGACTGCCGGGCCGCCGGCGTCCAGTGGCACGGATCCCCCATCGGGCACGCGCTGTCCGAGGCCCGCGACGGTGCCGGCTGGACCATCCTCCCCGTCCCGGAGTCGCCGTGACGGCCGCGGTGAGGCCGCTCGAGCGGATCCGACACCGAACCGCGATCGGTATGAGAAGGTAATCGGCCATGCAGATTCCTCGGGGGTTCGGCAGTCGCGGCATGTCCCGGCGCATGCGCCGCCGCCGCGCGCGCACGATCGTCGTCGCGCTGCTGCTGATAGCGGCACTGATCGTGGTGTTCGTCTGGAAGCCCTGGGACAACGGCAAGAAGACGTCCACCGACAACAACTCCCCCAGCCCCACCGGGTCCCGGTCCACGGTCCACGTGAAGAACCCCATCAAGCACATCGTGTTCCTGGTCAAGGAGAACCGGACCTTCGACAACTACTTCGGGCAGTACCCGGGGGCCGAGGGCACGACCGACGGCAAGGGCCTCGGGAGCGACAACAAGACCCAGATCGACATCCCGCTCACCCCGGGCATCGACGAGCAGCCCCACGACATCACGCACGCGTTCGTCTCGGGGATCCTGTCGATCGACGGAGGGAGGATGGACGGGTTCAACACCATCCTCGACGGTACCGACAAGTCGGGCTACTCGGTGATGAGCCGCAACTGCACGGTGAACGCCTCGACCAGCGACGCCGACGCCAAGAAGCCCGGCAGCGGCTGCATCCCGAACTACTACAAGTACGCGGACCGGTTCGTCCTCGCGGACCACTTCTTCAGCTCGATGTACGGCCCGACCACGCCGGAGCACCTGTACACGATCGCCGCGCAGGACAACGGCATCGTCGACAACCCGCAGAACATCCACAGCTCGCGCGGAACCCCGACGATGTGCGACGATCCCTCGGAGACGGCGCCGGCGTTCGACATGCAGAACCTCACGCCAACACAGATCAAGCAGATCAAGCAAACCGAGGACGACATTCGGCAGCCGGGGAACTTCCCGGACACCTTCTTCAACATCTCGCACTACTGGCACCAGCAGCGGATGTGCTTCAACATCCCACTGATCACCGACGAACTCGACAAGAAGGGGATCAGCTGGCGGTACTACACGCCGAAGGACGAGATCTACAACGCCATGCAGGCGATCGACCACGTCTGGAACGGCAAGGACAAGCAGTACGTCCAGGACCCGGAGCAGTTCATCACCGACATCAAGGCCGGGCACATGCCGGCCGTGTCGTGGCTGAACCCGCCGGACTCCTACAACGAGCACCCCGGCGCCAACGTGAGCGTGTGCGCCGGCGAGAACTGGACCGTGCAGCACGTCAACGCCGTCATGGACAGCAAGTACTGGAAGTCCACCGCGATCGTCGTGGTGTGGGACGACTTCGGGGGGTTCTACGACCACGTGCCGCCGCCCCACTACGACGTCCTCGGCCTCGGTCCGCGGGTTCCGGCACTGATCATCTCGCCGTGGACGAAGCAGGGGAACGGACCCCAGGGCGGCCTCATCGACGACACGCGCTACGAGTTCTCGTCGGTGCTGGCCTTCATCGAGAAGACCTTCCACGTGGCGCCGATGACCAATCGGGACAAGCGGGCGGACCCCCTGTCCGGGGCGTTCGACTTCCAGCATCCCGACTACTCGAAGCTGCACCTCGACTACCGATCCGACTGTCCGTATGGGTCGGACCTCACGAAGGAATGACGCGCCGCCGCTCCGCGTTCGTGGCCGTGGCCGCCGCGCTCTCGCTGGCCGCGTGCAGTGGCGGTGGCGGCGACAAGCCCACGTCGACGTCCGGCTCGGGCGGGGGGAGCGGCGGGGCCGACCAGGCCCTGGAGCAGCTCTGCCAGGACATCCTGCTCATCCAGTCCGGGTTCCGGCCCGACGCGATGACGCGGTTCATCACCCGGCTGAAGATCGACCGGGCGGCCTTCGTGTCGGCCGGGGACAAGGCCGATGCGGCAAAGGTGCTCGCGCTGCAGGCGGCCGCCGCCAAGCTCCGCCACGCGCTCCTCACGGAGCACGGCGTGGACCAGGGCCAGCAGGCGCTTCGGAAGGCGCTCGACAAGCTCAACTGCTGACGGGGTCCCGATGGTCCCCTGCGCAGGCTACTCGGGCGTCAGGTCGCTGCCGTAGGGGCAGTTCGTCCGGTAGTCGAGGACGAGCGGCTTGAAGTTGGGGTGGGCGAAGTCGAACGCGCCCGCCAGCGGGCTGGCCTGCTTGTCGCGATGGGTCAGCGCCGGCACCCCGAACGCCTTCTCGATGAACGCCAGGACCGACGAGAACTCGTAGTCGGTGTGGTCCACGGAGCCGCCGTCCGGGTTGTCCCCCTGTTTCGTGTAGGGCGAGATGATGAGCGCCGGCGTCCGCGGCCCGAGCCCCATCACGTCGAAGTGGGGCGGCTTCACCGAGTCGTAGAACCCGCCGAAGTCATCCCACACCACGACGATGGCGGTGGAGCGCCAGTACTTGCTGTGCATCACCGCGTTGATGTGCTGCACGGTCCAGTTCTCGCCGGCGCAGACGCTGACGTTGCTGCCGGGGTGCTCGTTGTAGGGCTCGGGCGGCACCAACCACGACACCGCCGGCATCTTCCCCGCCTTGATGTCGTCGACGAAGTGCGTGGGGTCCTGCACGTGGGAGCGCATCGGACCGTTCCAGACGTGGTTGATCGCCTGCATGGCGTTCTGCCAGATGTCGGGCTCGGCGTAGTACTTCCACGAGATGTGATTCTTCTGGAGCTCGTCGGCCAGCACCTTGATGTCGATGCATGTCCGGATCTGCTTCCAGAAGTGCGCGATCTTGAGGAGGTTGTCCGGGATCGCCTCGGTCACGTGGTCCTCGTACCCCATGATCTCCTTGAGTTGGGCGGGCGTGAGGGCGCCCGGACCGGCCAGCGGGAAGTGCGGCGTGAACTCCGTCGGATCCGTGCAGTACGAGCCCGGGTGGTCCGTCGTGGACTTGTTGTCCACGATGCCGTCGGACTGCGCGGCGATCGTGTACAGGTGCTCCGGGAACGTCGGGCCGTACATCGACGTGAAGAAGTGGTCCGCGAGCACGAACCGGTCGGCGTATGCGTAGTAGTTCGGGATGCACCCCTCGCCGCCCGGGCCCTTCGAGGCGTCGCACGGGCCGCGTTCCATGATCGAGTAGCCGCTCATGTCCTCGCCCGACCCGATGATGTTGTATCCGTCCATCCGGCCGCCGTCGATCGAGTACAGCCCCGAGGAGAACCCGTGCGTGATGTCGTGGGGCTGCTGGTCGACCGCCGGGGTGAGCTTGAAGGTCGGGCCCGGGTGGCAGCTCTTGGGGTTGCCCGTGCACACGAGCGTCCCGCCCTCGGTCGCGCCTACGGCGCCGTGTCCGTATGCGCCGAAGTAGTGGTCGAAGGTCCGGTTCTCCTTGATCAGGAACACGATGTGCTTGATCGGGTTCTTGCCGGGCGGGAGCTGCGAGGTGCCCGCCGAGGACGACTCGCCGCCCCCGCCTCCGCCGCCGGCACCCCCGGTGGCCTCGGCCTTCGTGTGGTTGAAGATCGGCGCGCCGTGGATCGGCCCGAGCCAGACGGCCACGAGCGCGATCACGATGATGCCGCCGAACAGCGCGTTGCGCCGCCTGCGCGCGGCGCGGCGGCGGGCCGACAGGCCGCGGCCTGCCGAGGCTCGGAAGAGGGGGTTGTTCTGCATCGGGTCCAACCTATCCGATCGCACCGTCGGGTTCGCGTCAATCCAAGGCCTCGTCCGCCGAAATCCCACCCGGGGCCGGACGGCGGGCCTATGATCGCCCCCCACTTCCCCAAGGTGTCCTCGCAGTGTTCGACCTCGGTGAACGCCTTCCCCCACCGCGGCGACGCTCCCGGCTCGGGCGCGCCTGGAACGCGCTCGGCCGCGACCTGGCCGTCGACCTCGGAACCGCCAACACGCTGGTGTTCGACCGGGGGCTGGGCGTCGTGCTCGACCAGCCCTCGTTCACCGCGGTGGACACCGAGACCGGGCGGTTCCTGGCGATCGGCGCCGAGGCCAAGGAGATGCTGGGCCGCGCCCCCGTGCCCATCGAGGTCATCCGGCCGCTCCGTTCGGGGGTGATCAGCGACTTCGAGGCCGCCCAGTTCCTGCTGCGGGAGTTCCTGGCGCGGGTGCACCACCGGCGGCGGTTCGTCCGGCCCCGGGTGATCGTGTGCGTGCCCTCCGGCGTGACGCAGGTCGAACGCCGCGCGGTGGAGGAGGCGGCGTTCGAGGCGGGCGCCCGCCGGGTGGCCATCGTGTCCGAGCCGCTGGCAGCGGCCGTGGGGGCCGGGCTGCCGGTCGAGGAGCCCCGCGGCTCGATGGTGGTCGACATCGGCGGCGGGACGACCGACGTGGCGGTGTTCGTCCTCGGGGGAACGGTGGCCACGGCGAACGTCCCCGTGGGCGGCGACGCGCTCGACCAGGCGGTGATCGCGTTCTGCCGCAAGGAGCTCGGGATCGCGGTGGGAGAACGAACGGCCGAGCGGCTCAAGGTGGTCGGCGGGGCGGCCTCGCCGGGCCTGCGGAACACCCTCGTCGAGTTCCTGGGGCGGGACACCGCGACCGGCAAGCCCCGGACGGTCCGGGTGCACTCCGACGCGCTGGCCGAGGGGATGGCCGAGGCCGTCAGCGCGATCGTCGACACGTCGCTGTCCGTGTTCGAGAGGATGCCCGCGGAGATCGTGCCCGACATCGCGACGCGGGGGATCACGCTGACGGGCGGCGGGGCGCTGCTGGTCGGGCTGGCCGTCCGGATGCAGCGGGAGGCGGGCATCCCGGTGCGGGTGGACCCGGAGCCGCTGTCGTGCGTGGTGCGGGGCGCGGGGGCGCTGCTCGACCGGCTGCCGGGCGCGACCGGGCGTCGCGGCTAGGAACCGGCCCCGGGCCGCGGCCGGCCCAGGGCCAGCAGGACCCCGCCGGCGGCGACCATCACCGCGCCGATCACCGTCCAGGTCACGGTGTTGCTCATGAAGCTGCCGCCCAGCACCCCGATCCCCTGGAGCAGGAACACGCCCCCCGTCAGGCAGACCAACACCCCGGCGATCGACAGGGCGATGCGGACGCCGGGGCTCACGGGCCGCCGTGGTGGTCGTGGTCGTGGCCGGCTGCTCCGTGGCGTGGCTCGTCGCCGTCGCCCGGGCGGTCGAGCCAGCCGCCGTCGCGGCCCGAACGGGCCGCGACGAGCCCCGCGGCGATCGACAGCGCGATCTCGGCGGGCGAACGCCCGCCGAGATCCAGCCCCACCGGCGACCGGACCCTGGCCATCTCCGGGTCGCCGAACCCCTTGGCCCGCAGCGGTTCCACGTGCACGCCCACGTGCCGGCGGGTCCCCAGGATCCCGATGAACCCGGCATCCGACCCCAGGGCGGCCGCGATCGAGTCGACCACGCCGGGCGCGTCGTGGTCGGTGTGGACCACCGACGTGTCGGCGTCGAGCATCCCGACCTCGAGCTCGGCGCGGACCACGTCGGCCGCCTCCCTGTGGGCGGGCTGGATGCGCTCCTCCCGCGGCTCCACGAGCACGGTCCGCCAGCCGAGGGCCTTCATGGCGCGCAGCAGCTCGAGCCCGACCGGCGAGGCCGTCACGACCACGGCGACCGGCCGCGCGGCCTCGGGCTCGAGGAAGACGTCGATCTCACCGAGATCGTGGACGTAGGTCCGGGTGACGGGGCCCCCACCGGCGGCCACTCCGGGCGCGTCCGCCAGGACCCCGGAGTCGAACTCCGCGCATCCCAGCGTTCCCTCGAGGGGGCCGCCGGGGCCGACCGCGAGCTTCTGGCCGACCCGGCAGGGCGGGTTGCCCCGCGCGGCGACGGCGGTGGCGCGCACGGTCCATCGGCCCGGCGCCGGCGCCGGGGGTTCGTTCCGGGCGGGCGCCGCCCCGGCCGGCTGCTCCGCCTCGTGGCCCGTCGGATGTGCTCCGGTCCGTCCGGCCAGCAGGTCGAGCGCGTGGGGAACGACCGGCAGGACGGCGTCCAGGCTCTCGCGAACGGCCGTGGGGCTGCCGGGGAGGTTCATCACCAGCGTGGAGCCGATCGTCCCGACGACGCCCCGGGACAGGGCGGCCTGCGGGGTGTGCGCGAGTCCCGCGGCGCGCATGAGCTCGGCGAGACCGGGCGCCTCCCGCTCGATCACCGCCCGGGTGGCCTCCGGCGTGACGTCCCGCGGGCCGAACCCCGTTCCGCCCGTCGTGACCACCAGCGCGTTCCCCGCGGCCGTCAGCTCGCGCAGGAGCGATTCGATCCGTGCCCGTTCGTCGGGGATCACGTGGCGCGCGACGCCGTCGAAGCCGGCCGCAGCGAGCAGCTCGGCCGCGAGGTCGCCGGACCGGTCCTCCCGGATCCCGGCGGTCACGCCGTCCGAGACCGTCACCACCGCCGCCTTCGTCATGGGCCTATTGTGCCGCGCCGCCGGGCAAACACCCGCCGGAACGCCGCTCGGGCCGGGACGGGGTTCCGGGGTCGCGCCCGAACGGCGTACCCTTGTCTGGAGATGACGTCGGAAACCTGGACATCGCCGGCCACCCCCGCGCCCACCGAGGGTCCGCTGTTCGACACCTTGGGGCGCGTGGCCGACGACCTGCGTGTGTCGGTCACCGATCGGTGCAACTTCCGGTGCACGTACTGCATGCCGGCCGAGGGCCTGGTGTGGCTCCCCAAGCCCGAGATCCTGACGTTCGAGGAGATCACGCGGCTGGTCGGGGTGTTCACCTCGCTCGGGGTCCGTTCGCTGAAGCTCACCGGCGGCGAGCCCACCGTCCGCACGGACCTCGCCGTCCTGGTACGGATGCTCCGCCAGGCGAACCCCGACGTCGACATGTCGCTCACGACGAACGGCCTGCTGCTCGACCGGCTGAGCGGCAAGCTCGCCGGCGCCGGCCTCGACCGCGTAACCGTGTCGTGCGACTCGCTCCTGCGGCACCGGTTCGCCGAGATGACCCGGCGGGACGCGCTCGAACGCGTCCTCGCGGGGCTCGACGCCGCCGAGGCCGCCGGCCTGACGCCCATCAAGCTCAACGTCGTGATCATCGGCGGCACGAACGACGACGAGGTGGTGGAGTTCGCGAAGCTCGCCCGGCGCAAGGGCTACGAGGTGCGGTTCATCGAGTACATGCCGCTCGACGCCGAGCACGCTTGGGAACGCGCGCGTGTGGTCCCGAGCGCGCGCCTCTTGGAGCGCATCCACGCCGAGCATCCGCTCGTGCCCGACCACGGCCCCGAGCCGGCCACCACGTACCGGTTCGCCGACGGCGAGCCCGGCAAGGTCGGCGTGATCCCGAGCGTCACCGAGCCGTTCTGTGACACCTGCAACCGGCTGCGGCTGACGGCCGACGGCCAGTTCCGCTCGTGCCTGTTCGCGCTGGAGGAGACCGACCTCCGCGGGCCGCTCCGCGCCGGCGCGAACGACGAGGAACTCGCGGGGCTGATCCGGGGCGGCGTCTGGCGGAAGTGGCCCGGCCACCGCATCAACCACCCGGACTTCGTGCAGCCCGAGCGCAGCATGTCGATGATCGGCGGCTGAACCCCGGCTACAGCTGGGCCAGCTTGCGCAGGCCGTTCACGTTCGACAGCACGTAGCGGCGGTCGTCCTTCTCGACCAGCCCCCGGCGCTGGAACTCCGACAGGATCCGGGTGACGTTCTCCCGCGAGCCACCGCACAGGCTGGCCAGGTCGGCGTGGCGGACCACCGACGGCAGCACCACGCCGTCGTCCGGCAGGTCGTCGAGCGACGGCGACACCAGCTGCAGGAGCCGCTTCGCCACCCGCCCCTTGAGGTCGAGGAACAGCAGGTCCTCGACGAATGCCTCGTGGGAGTGCACCTGCCGCGCCAGCACCCGCAGGAGCGCCTTCGAGACCTCCGTGTGGGCGCTCAGGAAGTCGAGGAACACCTCCCCCTCGACCGCCCAGACGTCGGTGTCCTCGAGCGCCACGCCGGTGGCGGTCCTGGGCATCTGCCCGAGCACGCCGAGCTCGCCGAAGAACTGCGGCCCCTCGAGCGTGGTGTGCAGCTGACGGTGGCCGGTCACCGAGAGCGAGGAGATCTCCACGCGGCCGTCGACCAGGAAGTACACGCTCGGGGCGTCGTCACCCTGGTGGAACAGGTAGGTGCCGCGGCGGTACCGCCGGACGGCTCCCTTGCCGGCGAGGTCGCGGACGGTACCGGGCTCGACCGACGCGAGGATCGGCGTGGCGCTCATCGCGCGCTGCAGCGAATCGAGCGAGGAACCCCCTCCTTGTGGCATGACGTTCGGAGCGTAGCGCCCGGGCTCCGTCCTCGCCAGACCGGACTGCGCCGTCACCGTTGCCTCACGAGACATGGACCGTGCTCCCCCTGGAAACGCCGTCGCGGGCCCGGAGGGGGTTTCAGGTTCCGGGCCCGCGAACGGGAAGATCTCTGCTGTTGGGTGCGGCAGGCGTTACATCTTCTTCATCTTCTTCATCTTCTTGAGCGAGACGCGCGCAGCCGGCTTCTTGTCGTCGCTCTTCTCGGACTTCGAAGCCGAGGGGGCCTTCGGAGTCACCTTCTTGTCCGCCATTCTGTGTCACCTCCTCCGAGTGTCCGGGCCCCGTGGGGCCGTTCACGTCGATGGCGGCATCCTGAACCCAGGGCCCCCCAGAGTCGGTGACGGCCGTCACCGGAACCCGGGTGTCCTCGGTCACGAACCGAAGGTGACCCCGGTCACCCCCCCGATGTGACGCGCGTCACATCGTCAGTTCAGCTCGGGGACGTCGAGGGGATCGGGTCGCGGGGTGCACGCCCCGCAGTACAGGGCGTCCTCGACGACCAGGACCTTCGTCGTGTCCTGCTGCTTGAACATGTCGAGGATGAACGGGTGGACCTGCACGTGGTCCTCGCAGATGCCGCGACCGCAGAAGCGGCACACGCCGACCGCGGTTCGCTTGCAGTGCCAGCAGTCCATCCGTCAACCCCTCTAGTGGTGCTGCGTCCGGTCCGCGTTGATCGCGGGCTGCAGCAGGCCCTTGCGGAACCGCGCCGCCACGAGCCGGTCGAACCCGGCGCGGTCCAGCCGGAACGCCCGCACGGGAGTGTAGGCGACGACCGTGGCCGTTCGCGGCACGTCGAACAGCAACGCCACCTCGCCCACGTAGTCGCCCGCCCCCGCGGTGTCGACCACCTCGTCGCCCCGGATGACGTTCACCTTGCCCGAGGAGATCGCATAGAAGTCATCCCCGACCTCGCCCTCCGACATCAGCACGTCGCCCGGAGCGATGCTCACCCACTCGCCGTGCTCCATGAGGTCCTGCAGCTGCGCCGACTCGAGATGCCCGAACGCCGGCATGGCCCGGAGCTCGGCCAGCTGCTGCAGGGTGGGCTGGAACTCGGGCACCTCGGCCATGTCCGCCAGCAGGCGGTCGAACGTCGCGAGGTCCACCACGAAGAGCTCGCTGTCGACCGTCGAGCGCGCGGTCGCCGAGCGGTCGGCCTCCATGATCAGGGCCAGCTCCCCGAACGACTCCCCCCGGTGGAGCGTCTTCAGCACGCGGACCGTGCCGGCGGCCGTGTCCTCCTCGACGATCTGGACCTCGCCCTTGCGGACGACGTAGAACGCGTCCGCCTCGTCGCCCTGGCGGAACACCGCCTTCCCGCCGGGGTACTGCTTGAGCTGAACGCGCCCGGCCAGGTCGTTCAGCACCTCGCCGGGGATGTCGTGGAACGCGGGCAGCGCGTCGATCATCTCCGCCGCCTCGACCCGCCACTTCAGCTGCAGACGGAACCGGACCCGCTGCCCCAGCGCCCGGAGCTGCTTCCACACCGACCGCAGCAGTCCGAGCAGCCCCCGGATCACCGGACCCAGGATGAACAGCCCCAGGGCCACCAGGATGATCCGGGTGACCAGCCCACCGTGCCACAGGCGCGACACCAGCCCGCCGAAGATCGTCTCCCAGAAGAAGTACGCCGTGTAGAACGAGAACAGGGTGAACAGCGTCCCGAGCACCGCGTACGAGAACAGTCCCACCTCCGAGCGTGACCACCGTTCCCTCGTCTTGATCTTGTGCCACAGGTCGTGGCGCAGGAACCGCAGCGAGCGCGGCCGGAGGTCCGGCACGTCGATGGCCTCCGCGAGCAGCCAGTACCCGTCGAGCTCCAGCAGCGGGATGAGGTTCATGAGGATCGAGATGTAGTTCAGGACGGCGAACTTGTAGAGGACCTCGCTGAACACCCAATGCGGGTACGCCCACGCGATCAGCGAGGCGACGGCCGCCACGAACATGTCGGCGAAGGGTCCCGCGGCCGACTGCGCAAGGCGGGCCCGCTTGTCCAGGAGCAGCACGTCGGTGCTCTCGACGAAGAACGCCGGCGAGCCGAAATAGATCATGAATCCCGCGCTCTTGATGTGGCGGCCGTGGTGCACCAGCACGAGCGCGTGCCCGAGCTCGTGCACGAACACCATCACGTAGTCGAGGAACAGCAGCAGCACGAACGCCAGCGCGAGGGACCGCCCGGCCAGTCCGAACCGGTGGGAGTTCGCCAGGTCCACGAACGCCACGAACCCGCCGACCGCGACCAGCGCGGTCAGCACCAGCACGACGCGGTTGAAGAAGACCTTCAGCCCGTACCGGTACAGCCACTGCACCAGCCGGTCGGCACCGTTCCACGAGATCGACAGCGTCCTCGCGAAGATGCGGGCCTTCTTGCGCGCGGTCGACGCAGGGTCCATCGCCTCCTTCACCACGGCATCGGCGTCGAAGTAGCGCTGTTCGAGGAAGTTCGACTCGTACAGGCTCCGGACCATGTCGGCCACGCTCTCGAGCTCGAGCGACCCCTCCTCGCGGAACCGTTCGAACACGATCTCCTTGACCGTGCGCGTGCCGTCCATCAGGTCGAGCAGCTCCACGTCCCTCGGGGTGAGCTGGATGTGGATCTGGTCCCGGGGGTTGGCGATCACCGCGTAGGAGTTCCCCCACTTGAGGTGCTGGACCTTGCGCTCGATGTCCGGGGCGAGCTTCGGGCGGAACTGCGACGGGTCGACCAGGTCCTCGAGGCGCCGCCAGAGGTCGCGCTCGGGCTCGGGCGCGGCGGCGATGGCCCGTTCGAGCCGGTCGTAGAACGTCGTGGCCGCCGGAGCCTCGGTCATCGCTTCGACCGTTCCTCGTCGAGACGCCGGGCGAGGGTCGCGTAGACGTTCGGCCGGGCCTTCGCCCGGCGGGTCGAGAACATGTTCCCGACGAAGCCGCCGAGGAACAGGGCGGCGGCGACCGCCAGGCCGATCGTCCCCCACGGGAACCCCTGGCTCTCCTTCGTTACCGGCGGCGTGAGCGCGATCTGGGTCGACGCCTGTGTCGTGTCGGCGGCGGTGAGGACGAGCCGGGCGTCCGGAGGTGGGTCCAGTGCGAGCCGGAGCGGGAAGGTGAGCCCGTAGGTGGATCCCCCTGCGCTCACCGCAGCCTGGCCGTTGTCGACGCGCAGGTAGGTGCCCTTGAGGACGCCCGGGTTGCCGATGGTCGCCGGCGCCGCGGACCCGATGACCGCGATCGAGAACGCCGTGGGAACGATCTCGATCTGGTCGAGCGGCTGGCCGTGGAGCTCGAGCGACACGTGGATCGTGTCGATCCGCTGCCAGGCCGGCGGGTCGGTCACGTGAAACCGGACGTGGATGGTGGATCCGACCGCGAGGGTCCCGGCGGCGGATCCCTTCGCGGTGATGGTCGCATCGCCGGGCGGCGTCGTGGTCCCCCCGCCGGGAGGTGTGACGATGGTCGTGCCCGCCGGCTTGGGCGTCGAGGCGGCCGCGGAGCCCACGAGCAGGCCGAACAGCACCACGGCAAGGCCCAGGGTCGCCGCGAGGCGCGACGTCGTGTGCCGGGACCGGGCCATGTGGCGAATCCTGACGACCGAACGCGTCCTCGACAAGGCGTGTGCACCGGCTCAAGGCGGGGGACATTCCTACCGATCCACGGGTGAGGACGGAAGCCCACCCTGACATCGGTCGGAGGGAACGACATGCGGCGCATGCACATCCAGCACCGCCCCACGCGGAGGGAGGATCACCCCCGCCCGCTCCCGCTCGATCCTCGCGACCCCGCCGTGCTCCGGGCCAAGCAGCTCAAGCGGGCCGGCTCCCAGACGGGCACCCGCACCACCCGGTAGCGTTTTCCCCACGCATCCGCGCTCCGCGGAATGCATCCGCGTGTCACCCGGTTGAGGAATGATCGTGGCCGTTCGCGCCGCCACGCCGGGGGAGACCGGGGAGAATCAAGGGGGAAGTGATGCAAGCGACCGTCCAACCGGAGCTCACGCAGCGACGGAAGCTCCTGGCCCTGATCCTGCTGGGAGCCACCCAGTTCATGGTCGTGCTCGACGTCTCGATCATCAACGTCGCGCTCCCGACCATCCAGAAGGCCCTGAAGTTCTCGTTCGAGAACATCCAGTGGGTCACGACGGCCTACGCCATCACGTTCGGCGGGCTGCTGCTGCTGGGGGGCCGGACGGCGGACCTGCTCGGGCGCAAGCGGCTGTTCCTGATCGGGCTGGTGGTGTTCGGTGCGGCCTCGCTGGCGTGCGGCCTGGCGCCGAGCAGCGGGTTCCTGATCGCCTCGCGGGCGATCCAGGGCATCGGCGCGGCGATCATCTCGCCGGCGGCGCTGTCCATCCTGGTCGTGACGTTCGCCGAGGGCCCGGAGCGGAACCGCGCGCTGGGCGTGTGGGGCGGGATCGCCGGCTTCGGCGGCGTGGCCGGCGTCCTGCTCGGAGGAATCCTCGTCGGATCGCTCAGCTGGCGGTGGATCTTCTTCATCAACGTGCCGGTGGCCGTGGTCGTGCTGGTGGCCAGTGCGCGGGTGCTGGTCGAGAGCAAGATCGAACGCGACGTCCGGCGCTACGACGCGGCGGGCGCCGTCTCGGTCACAGCCGGCCTGATGATCCTCGTGTACGCGCTGGTCGGGACGATCGACCATGGCTGGACGTCCGCGCGGAGCTTGCTGCTGTTCGTCGCCGCGATCCTGCTGCTCGTCGGATTCGTGGTGAACGAAGCCAGGAGCAAGGAGCCGCTGCTGCCCCTGTCGATCTTCCGCAACCGGTCACTCTCCGGTGCGAACGTCGTCGGGTTCCTCGTGGGGGCCGGCGTGTTCTCGATGTTCCTGTTCCTATCGTTCTATATGCAGAACATCCTCGGCTACTCGCCGCTCAAGACCGGTCTGTACTACGTGCCGTTCGGGCTGGTGATCATCGTCGCGGCGGGCGTATCGCAGGTGCTGGTGACGAAGATCGGGATCCGGACCGTCATGGCGGCCGGCCTGCTCATGGTGGCTGCGGCGCAGCTGTGGTTCAGCCGCACGCCGGTCTCCGGCAACTACGTCGTCGACCTGCTCCCTGGGTTCATCGTCGGGGCGATCGGGCTGGGGTTCGCGTTCGTGCCGGATGCCATCGCCGCGCTGCAGGGCGTGCGACCCGATCAGTCGGGCGTGGCCTCCGGACTCATCAACACCTCGCAGCAGATCGGCGGCGCGCTGGGAGTCGCGGTCCTGCTGACGGCCGCCGTCTCGCGGACGACGAGCCTCTTCGTCTCGCAGGGGATCCGGAACCCGCACAGCCTGGCGGCCGCGCAGGCGACGCTCGACGGCTACCACACGGCGTTCCTCATCGGCGCCGGGATGTCGGTGCTCGGGTTCCTGGCGACGATGCTGATGATCAAGCCGGGCCCCGCAGGCGAGGACATCGACCGGGAGTTCGAGGCGATGCAGCGCCAGGCCGGCTCCGATACCTCCGCGGAGGAGGGTCCGGCGACCTCGCGCTGAGCGAACCGTCAGCGGGGGTCGGCTCGGGCGGTGAGCACGCGGGTGACCGCGATGCCTCCCTTCGTGCTGCGCACCTCCCCGTAGCCGGCCCGGCGGTACACCGCCGCGACGCGTCGTGAGCGGTCCGGGCTGACCTCGGTGAGCAGCCACCCCCCCGGGCGGAGCCACGCCCAGGCCTCGGCCGCCGCGCGCTCGATCAGGTCCATCCCCAGCGGGCTGTGGTCGGTGAGGGATTCGAGCGGCTCGAAGGCGAGCACCTCCGCCGGGAGCGTCCGGACCTCCTTGTCGCCCACGTACGGCGGGTGGAACGTGATCACGTCGATGCGGCGCGCGAGCCGCCGCGGCAGCGCGCCGAACAGGTCCCCCCGGTGGAACCGCACCCGTTCGAGCCCCAGCCGGCGGGCGTTCTCCCGGGCCACCCTGATGGGCCCGGCGTGGAGGTCGGCGCCGTGCACCTCGGCCGCCGGCACCTCGTTGGCCACCGCCAGCGCCACCGGCCCCGAACCGGTCGCCAGGTCGACCGCGACCGGGTTCGAACGCCGCCGCAGGCGCCGGATGGCCTGTTCGGCCAGGAACTCCGTCGAGTCCCGCGGTACGAACGCGCCCGGCCGCGCGATCAGGCGGAGCCCCCGGAACTCCGCGTAGCCCTTGATGTAGGGAACCGGCTCCCCGGTCGCCCGCCGCGCGACCAGCTTCCGAAACCGCCGGATCGCGTCCGCGGGGATCTCGTCCGAGGCCTTCCAGTCGGGGCCGATCAGGTGCGACAGCAACTCCTCCGCCTCGACGCGCTCCCGGTCGGACTGCCAGTGGTCGATGGCGTCGGACGCCTCGAGGACGTCGACCGCCTCGTCGATCAGCTCCTGTCCGTTCATCGGCCGCGCATCGTACCCGGTGGCCGGCGGCCCGCCCGTCGCTGACCGTGAGTCAGCGGCGTCGGGGTACGATCGGACACTCATCATGGACTTCCGCGACACACGCGACGAGGCCGCCTTCCGCCGAGGCCTCCGCGAATGGCTCGACGCCAACATCCCGGAGGGCTGGGGGGCGCCCGGCCACGAGGAGCCCGAGGGCGAGGAGCGGCTGGCGTTCTACAAGGACTGGTCGCGCCGGCTGTACGAGGCCGGGTTCGTCGGTCTGACCTGGCCGAAGGCCTACGGGGGATACGAGCAGCCCATCTCCCACCAGGTCATCGCCCTGGAGGAGTTCGCGCGGTCCGAGGCCCCCGAGCACGCCAACGTGATCGGTCTGGGCATGGCCGGCCCCACGATCCTCACGCACGGCACCGAGCAGCAGCGCGACCGGTACCTCCGCCGGATCCTCACGGCGGAGGACATCTGGTGCCAGGGGTTCTCCGAGCCGGGGGCGGGCAGCGACCTCGCCTCGCTCATGACCCGGGCCGTGCACGACGGCGACGACTACGTCGTGAACGGCCAGAAGGTGTGGTCGTCGTTCGCCCACGTCGCCGATCACTGCATCCTGGTCACCCGCACCGACCCCGAGGCGCCGAAGCACCAGGGCCTCACGTACTTCGCCCTCGACATGCACTCGCCGGGCGTCGAGGTCCGGCCGCTCCGCCAGATCACCGGAGACTCCGAGTTCAACGAGATCTTCCTCACCGACGTCCGCATCCCCGCGACCGACGTGCTCGGCGCGGAGGGCCAGGGCTGGCAGGTCGCCATCACCACCCTGATGAACGAACGCGCCTCCCTGGGCGTCGCGCTCACCGTCCGCCTGGAGGTGGCGCTCCGCCATTTGGTCGAGCTCGCCCGCTCCACCAAGCGCATCGGCGGCGCGGCTGCGGACGACCCGCTCGTTCGGGACCGCATAGCGGCGCTGTGGACCAAGCTCCAGGCGCTGCGGTTCACCAACTACCGGGCGTACTCCCGGTTCCTTGCCACGGGGATGCCGGGCCCCGAGGGTTCGATCGCCAAGCTCGTGTGGTCGGAGACCAACCAGGCCCTCACGCGCCTGGCCATCGAGATCGAGGGCCCGTACGCGGCACTCGCAGGCGGGGAGCACTCGGTCCTGGACGGCCGGTGGCAGCACCTCCAGCTCCGCAGCCGCGGGAACACGATCGAGGGCGGGACCTCCGAGATCCTCCGGAACATCATCGCGGAGCGAGTTCTGCAGCTTCCGAAGGGCCGGTAGCGGATGGACTTCACGCTGTCGGAGGACCAGCAGGCGCTGCAGTCGAGCGTTCGCGAGGTGCTGGCGCAGCGCTTCCCCCTGGAACGCGTCGGGGAGATCGCCGACCGCGACGGGTTCGACGCCGCGGCGTGGAAGGAAATTGCCGACCTTGGCTGGACCGGCGTGGCAGTGCCGGAGTCCGCCGGCGGGCTGGGGATCGGGTTCGTCGCCGAGGCCGTCGTCGCCGAGGAGCTCGGCCGGGGGCTGTACCCCGGGCCCTACCTGATGTCGGTGACGGCGCTCTCGGCCCTCGGCGATGAGCCGGAGCTCACCGAGCGCGTCCTCACCGGGCGATCGGCCGCCACGTTCGCGGTGGGCCGGACGAACGGCGAGCCCGACCTCGTGGCCGAACGCCACCCCGACGGCTGGCGGCTGTCCGGCGAGGCGATGTTCGTCCCGGACCTCCACGCGGCCGAGGTGGTCGTCGTCGCGGCCGAGGCCCCCGACGAACCCGGCCTGTACGTGGTGGAACGCGACGCCGGCACCTGGGAGTCCCTGCCCACCGTGGACACGACCCGCCGCCTGGGCCGGCTGACGCTGGACGGCGCGCCGGCCACGCAGGCGGCCACCGGCGAGGACGCGGTCGATTCGCTGACCCGCCGCGCGCTGGCCGGCCTGGCCGCGGAGGCCGTCGGCGTGGCCCAGCGGGCCCTCGAGATGGGCGTCGCGCACGCGAACGAACGCGAGCAGTTCGGCCGGCGGATCGGCGTGTACCAGGCCGTGAGCCACCGCCTGGCGGACGTGTTCGTGGCGGTCGAGGGCGCCCGGTCGCTGGCGCTGTGGGCGGCCTGGGCGGTCGAGCACGATGCCCCGGACGCCGACCAGGCCGTCGCGGCGGCCAAGGCGGAGGCGTCGGAGGCCGCCGTCCTGGCCTGCGAGGTGGCCATCCAGGTCCACGGGGGGATCGGGTTCACCTGGGCCCACCCCCTCCACCGTTTCTACAAGCGGGCCCTGGGAACCTCGGCCATGCTCGGATGGCCACAGGAGCACCGCGCCCGCATCGCATCGGCCCTGCTGGGCTCCTGAATCGGGCGAACCCCCCGATAGAATCGCTCGAGATGCCACGCGCCCAGGGAGCAGCCGAACCGAAGCCCCGTGCTTCCACGCGCAAGCGGCGGGCACCCGCCTCGAAGCGCGACGACATCCGGCTGACCGGCGACCGGCTGGTGGTGGTCCAGCCCGAGGACGGCGAGCGCCGGTCCCGCAGCGGCCTGCTCATCCCGGCCACCGCGGCCACCGCACCCAAGCGGCTGGTGTGGGGCGAGGTCACCCTGGTGGGGCCGGACGTCCGCCACGTCAAGCAGGGCGACCGGGTGCTGTTCCTCCCCCAGGTCGGCCTGGAGGTCGAGATCTCCGGCGCCGAGTTCCTCCTGCTTCGCGAACGCGACGTGCAGGCCGTCTCGTCCCCGGCCGCCGGGGACGGCGAGCACCACGGCGGCCAGTACCTCTGATCCAGCCGGGACTACGCCGGCACGAAGGTCAGCCGAACCGTCCGCGAGTTGTTCTCGCGGTTCGGGTCGACCACGACCACCCGCTGCCACGTCCCGAGCAGCGGGCGGCCCGACTGGCACGGGACGGCCAGCGACGGCGAGACGAACACCGGGAGCAGGTGGTCGGCGCCGTGCCCGGTCGAGCCGTGCCGGTGCCGGTACCGGTCCTCCCGGGGCAGCAGCCGCTCGAGCGCGTCCTCGAGGTCGGCCTCCGAGCCCGATCCCGTCTCCATCAGCGCCACGCCGGCGGTCGCATGCGGGACGAACACGTGCACGAGACCGTCCCCGGCGCCCTCCGCGAAGCGTTCCACGGCATCGGTCACGTCGACCACGCGGCGGCCGCGCGTGTCGACCTCGAACGTCTCCGTCCGCATCCCGCTCGTGTTCCCGGGGATCCCGCCCCGCCCGTTCGACGGGCTACCCGGTGAACGAACCCCCGCCGTCCGCGGGCGGCGGCTGCGGCGGCGGAGCACCCGGCGGCGGCCCGGGCGGTGGTCCCGCGGGCGGGGGCCCGGCGGGCGGTCCGGCCGGAGGGGGCCCGGCGGGCGGTCCGGCCGGAGGGGGCCCGGCGGGCGGTCCGGCCGGAGGGGGCCCTGCGGGCGGCGACGGAGACGGCCCGGCGGGCGGCGCGGACGGCGGTGGCCCGGTGGGTGGCGGCGCGGCGGGCGGAACGGCCGGCGGGGTCGTGGAGGCCGGTGGGAACCCGGTCGCCGTGCCGCCGCCGTACCCGTAGGAGGCCGTCGCCGGAGCGGCGGTGCGGCCCTTGCGCAGGCCGACGATGCCTCCGACCAGCGCCAGCACGCCGCCCCCGAGCGCCAGGTAGGCGCCGAGACCGGTCGACACCTTGATCGCGCCGGCGTCGACCGCCTGCTTCAGCTGCTCCTCGACCGGCTTGTGGGGGACGCCCTGTTCGTCGGCCGCCTTGTCCGCGACCGTGTTGATGATCGTGTCCTTGGTCCCCACGTACGCAACGGAGGCCAGGATCGCGAGGATCCCGCCGATGATCGCGATCACCGCGAGGGCGATCCTCGCTCCCCTGGACCGGATCGCCACCATGAGGATGCCGATCGCGAGGATCACGATCCCGGCGATCAGGACGATCCCGGAGGCCTTGACGTCGGTGTGTCGCGGCCCGTTCGCCTCGGCCACCCGCCCCCAGATCGGGAACGAGCTCACGAGGACGAGGATCCCGCCGATCGCCGTGATGATCCCTCCGGCGGCGGGCGGGCGCGACTGGGTCGTCCCCTGCATCATGCGCTTCCCCCTTGCCTGTCGGTTCGTCCACCCGGGGCTCGAGCGGACGCGCGAAGCATAGAGCAGCAGGGCGCCCGGGCCGTACAGGCGGGGGGGATCAGCCGTGATCGTGGTGGTCGTGGTCGTGCGGGCCGGGGTCGTTCATCATCCGGAGCATCGCGGGCCCGCCCGTCCGCAGGAACCGCACGACCAGCACGGCGGCGAGCGCCAGGAACGCGATGTTCAGCACGGTCGTGTAGTTCCACGTGATCTGGGCGTCGATCACCTTCGCCTGGACCTCCGCGTGCGTCGGCGTCAGGCCGAGCACGCCGAACAGGACCTCGACCACGTACCCCGCGGCGACCATGGCCACGTACGACGTGAGCAGCAGGAACACTGCCATCCGCCGCCCGTAGTACTTCCGGTAGATGTTCAGGATCGGGACGATGATGAGGTCGGCGAAGATGAACGCGATCACGCCGCCGAAGCTCATCCCGCCGTTCCACAGCACGGCGGCGAGCGGGACGTTCCCGATCGAGCAGACGAACGACACGATCGCGATGAGCGGCCCGATCAGCGGCCCCCACAGCTGGGCGGCCAGCGGGTGGCCCTCGAAGAAGAACCCCTGCCAGAACGACTCCGGGACCCACGCGGCGAGGGCGCCGGCGATCACCAGGCCGATCGCGATGTCCTTCCACAGCGACGCCCAGTTCATGACGAAGTAGTGGCTGACGGCGGTCCGGCCGTCGTCCGAGCGCAGACGCGACCACAGCGAGCCCCCCGTGACGGCCATGTCCATCTCGGCGTGGCCCTCCATCACGCCCCGCCGGCCCAGCTCGGCCTGGGTCTTCGCCGCCGCGACCAGCTTCGGGGTGAGGAACGCCCGGAACAGCGCCGCCAGGACGGCGATCATGATCGGCCCGCCGACGAACTCCGCGGCCGTGAACTCCCACGAGAGCAGCAGGGCGAGGATGACACCCAGCTCGATCACCAGGTTGGTCGAGGCGAACTCGAAAGCGATGGCCGAGGTGAAGTTGGCCCCTTTGCGGAACACCGACCGTGCGAGCGCCACGGCCGCGTACGAACAGGACGACGACGCCGCGCCCAGCCCGCACGCCACGGCCAGCGACCGCGGCGAGTCGTCGGGGAGCAGGCGGGTCATCGTGTGCTTCGAGACCACCGCCTCGACGGCGCCCGACAGCGCGAAGCCCAGGATGAGCGCCCACAGGATCTCCCAGAACATCCCGAACGAGAGCCCGAGCGCGTCCCCGATCGACGACCAGACCGATGCGACCATCGTCCGCTGCAGCATACCCCCCAGGGGTATCGAGCGACGACGAGCCCGCACGCGTGGCGGGACGCTTCGCTAACGTCCGGGCCAACCCATGGGCCGTGCGCTGCTAACCGACCTGTACGAGCTGACCATGGCGGCGAGCTACCGCCGCCGGGGCATGGACGCCGAGGCGACGTTCAGCCTGTTCGTCCGGTCCCTGCCGCCGGAGCGGGGGTTCCTGGTGGCGGCCGGGCTGGACGAGTGCCTCGCGTATCTCGACGGGCTCGCCGTCGAGGACGACGACCTGGCGTATCTGGCCCAGGCGGGGTTCGACGACGCGTCGCTCGACGCCCTGCGGGGGCTCCGGTTCACCGGGGACGTGTGGGCCGTGCCGGAGGGTCGGATCCTGTTCGCGGGGGAACCGCTGCTCGAGGTGACGGCGCCCGTCGCCGAGGCCCAACTCGCCGAGACGTTCCTGCTCAACCGCATCACGCTCGAGACGACGCTCGCGTCGAAGGCGGCCCGCTGCGTACTTGCCGCCGACGGGCGCGACGTGCTCGACTTCGCATTCCGGCGGACGCACGGCCCGGACGCCGCCATGGCCGTGGCCCGGACCACCGCGATCTGCGGGTTCGCCGGAACCAGCAACGTGGCGGCCGCCAGGCGGTTCGGGCTGCGGGCGGCCGGGACCATGGCGCATTCCTACGTCGAGGCGTTCCCGTCGGAACACGACGCGTTCCGGGCGTTCGCGGAGGACTTCCCGGGCCGGGCCACGTTCCTCGTCGACACGTACGACACGGAGCGCGGCGTTGCCAACGCGATCGCCGTGATCCGCGAGCTGGGATTGGGGCCGCCGCTCGGGATCCGGCTCGACTCGGGGGACGTCGACCGTCTGGCCCGAGAGGCGCGCCGGATGCTCGACGACGCCGGGCTTCCGGAGGTCCGGATCTTCGCGAGCGGGGGCCTCGACGACCTGGACGTGGCCCGGCTGGTCCGTGCCGGCGCGCCGATCGACGGGTTCGGCCTGGGAACGCGGCTGGGGGTGTCCGCCGACGCCCCGTTCCTGGACACGGTCTACAAGATGGTCGAGTTCGACGGCCGGCCAACCGCGAAGCTCTCCCCGGGCAAGGTCTCGCTGCCCGGCCGAAAGCAGGTGTTCCGGGGCGGGTCCCCGGGCGACGACGTGCTCGACCTGCGCGACGCCCGAGCCCCCGAGGGGACCGAGCCGCTGCTGGTCCCGGCGATGGCCCGCGGGACCCGCAGCGCGCCGTCCGAGCCGCTCGAGGCGGCGCGGGACCGGCTCGTCGCCGACCTCGGACGGCTGCCCGAGGCGGCGCGCCGCCTGGAGGACCCGGAGGCGCCGCAACCAGAAATCTCGGATGCGCTGGCCCTGCTCGCCCGGCGGGTGCAGGATGAGGCGCGAGTGAGAAGCGGTCGGGACAATCCGGACATCGGGGGCCGCGAGAGTTGACGACTCGCGGATCACCCGGTTAGGTAGAGGACTCATGCGAGCGAACCGGGGCCGCTCGGCGACCACTGCACGCCGTCTCGTGGGCGCGTTCGTGGGCATCCTTCTCCTGCTGGGAGTGGTGCCCGCCCTCGCCGACACCAAGGGCGATCTCGAGGCTGCCAAGCGCCAGCTCTCCACGCTCGAGACCCAGATCCAGGCCGCGGAGGCCCATCTCGCGGCCGTCCAGCAGCAGGAGGCCGACCAGCGCGCGCGCCTGGCCACGCTGCAGGGCGAGCTCAACGACCTCGCCGTGAAGATCGACCACGCCCAGAACGCCTACGACGCCACCAAGGGCCAGATGGCCGAGACGCAGCAGGCGATCCGGGCCACGAAGGCCAAGTACGCATCCCTCCGGGACCGATTGGACCGACGGGCCCGGATCTCCTACGAGATGGGCCCCGCCTCGAGCCTCGGGGTGATCCTGGGCTCCACCAACGTGGGCCAGCTGTCCGACCGGCTGGAGTTCGTCGACCAGCTGTCCGCGCTCGACGCCGACCTCGCCGCGCAGGTCCAGAACCACGCCAACGACCTCGCGGCCGAGCGGGCCCAGCTCCAGGACATCAGCGAACGCCAGGCAGCCGCGCTCCAGGACCTCGGCGACCAGCAGAACGCCCTGGACGCCAAGTTCAACGAGGCCAAGGGCATCTACGCCGACCTCGCCTCGAAGGCGGCCGACGCCGCCGCCATCGAGTCGGACCTCCGGACCAAGGCCAACCAGGCCGACGCCCTGGTGGGGGAGCTCCAGCAGAAGCTCAAGGCCGAGCAGCTCGCCGCGGCCCGGGAGGCGGCGCGCCAGGCCCGAGAGGCGGCGCGCAAGGCCCAACAACAGCAGCAGAGCGGGGGCGACACCGGCGGGGGAACCACCGGAGGCGGGGACACCGGCGGAGGAACCACCGGTGGCGGCGGCACAGGGGGCGGCGATACCGGTGGCGGCTCGGGGGGCTCGGTCGACGGGCAGCCGTTCGCGAACTGCCCGGTGGACCAGCCCCACGCATACGGCGACTCGTTCGGCGCGCCCCGCTACGCGGGCGGCTACCACCCGCATGCGGGGAACGACATCATGGCCCCCGAGGGAACGCCGATCCGGGCCACGTTCGACGGTGTGGCCGCGGCCGATCCCAACGGTCTCGGCGGCAACGCGGTCATCGTGACGGGCTCGGAGGGGTGGACCTACAACGCGCACATGGTGAGCTACGGGACGCTCGGAAGCGTCTCCGCGGGGACGATCATCGG
Organism: uncultured Actinomycetes bacterium; assembly: GCA_963772375.1. GTDB lineage: Bacteria > Actinomycetota > UBA4738 > UBA4738 > JACQTL01 > DATBHM01. The sequence continues at coordinate 916,419 of CAVYXG010000005.1, read as the reverse complement.
GTACGTGGGCAACACCGGCGACGCGGCCGGCGGACCCACCCACGACCACTTCGAGTGGCACCCGAACGTGATCCCGCCCAACCCGTACCGCAGCGTCTACGGCTACACGGTCATCAACGGCGGGATCGACCCGTATCCGTTCCTCAACCAGGTCTGCTGATTCCCGTCACGCCTCCTCGGCCAGCGACATCCTGTACACCTCGGCGTCCCCGTCGCGCAGGACGACCGCATCGACGCCGGAATCCCTGAGGTCGGCCCACCGTTCGGAGAGCCAGGCCTCGGCGGCCGCGCGATCGGCGAATTCCCCGGATTCCCCCGCCGGTCCCCCGGCGGCGTCCAACAGGAGCCAGAAGAAGGCCATGTGGGGGACGTTAGTCCTAGCCCATCCCCTCTGACCAGTGGATTGGCCTCTCCCGAGGGCTGCCGGTAGGGTCCCGGGGTGCGTGTTGCCCCCTTCCGCACGGGGGCCCCGTTCAAGGTTCCGGGGTCCATCTCCGACTGCGGATGTATGACACCGCGGCCCCTCTCGCGGCGTATGCTCGCCGTCTTCACGCTGTTCTCCACGCTCCTCGTCTCGCAGATCGGCACCTCGTTCGCATCCGACCGGCCCGCTGCCGGCGGCCGCGTCGCGACCGGCGTCACCGCCGGCGACCCCGCCACCGACCCCAATCCGGCTGCGGCCATGGCGGGATCGGCCGCGGCGGCGCGGAGCGGGTTCACCGACGTCCCGCCGGGGTACTGGGACAGCTCCGCCATCAACTACGTCGCCGGAACGAAGACCTGGATGCGCGACTACGGCTCATCGACGTTCAAGCCCGCCAACCTCGAGTCACGGGAGCTGTTCGCCAAGGCGGTCGTCGCCGCCTTCGATCCGAACGGCACGCCCGACCCCCACCTGAAGTTCGGCGACGTGAATTCCCGCGACCCCTACGCGCCGTACGTCAACATCGCGGTGAAGAACGGCTGGATGTTCGCCGACGGGTCGGACTTCCACCCGAGCGACCCCGTGACCACGCTGGTCGTGCACCACGCGCTGATCTGGGCGCTCGGACTGTCGGACGTCGTGTCCGGCGCGAACAAGATCCACACGACCGACGGATACGTGTTCAAGCACGGGCCGACGTTCGGCACGAGGCTGATCGGGGCCGTGATCGGCCTGCGCTACAACCACTCGGACGAGTCGATGGACGTCGGTCCGAGCTCGCACCTGGACCGGGCGGAGGTCGCCTACTCGCTGAACCGGGCCTACGTGATCGACACGTCGGAGACGTGGGTGAAGAGCGAGGTGGAGAGCTACAAGACCATCCACCTGGGGCCCGTGCCGGTGGCGTTCCGGCCGGTCGTCGAGTTCGCGATGCGGTACGTCGGGTACCCGTACATCTACGCCGGCGAGTGGTACATGAAGTCGCCGGCCGGCTACTGCTGCGGCGCCCAGCCCCGGGGCGGGTTCGACTGCTCCGGGCTGATGTGGTGGGTGCTCCGCCTGGGCGACTCGCTGTACAACGCGGCCAAGTTCCACCCGGCCTACAAGGGCTACGTCCTCAACGAGCGGTCGTCCAACGACATGGCGCACGCGATCCGCGCGAAGGCCAGGGTGCCGTTCGACAAGGCCAAGGCCGGCAACCTGCTGTTCTACGACAGCAACCACGACGGGACGATCGACCACGTCGACCTGTTCCTCGGGTGGGGCTGGTCGCTGGACTCGGGATCGAACGGCGTGAGCATCACGCGGGTCGCCGACGAGGGCTCGTGGTACCAGGACACGTTCGCCTGGGGCCGTGTGCTGGTCCCGGCGTCGTAGCCCGGCGTCGTAGTCCGGCGTCTCAGGGCCCGCCGATCACCCGTTCCACCGTCTCGAGCATCTGGGCCATGCTGAACGGCCGGCGGAGCTCGCCGTCCACGGGAACCAGCACCAGCTTGCCCGTCTCGCCCTGGGGCGCCATGAACACGATGACCTTGAGGTCCCGCAGGGAGGCGTCCTCCCGCACCGCGCGGATGGTCCCCCACCCGTCGCTCTCGGGGAGCTCGGCGTCCAGCATGAGCAGGTCGTAGCCGTCCTCCCGGAGGCGTGCAAGGCCGTCCTCGCCCGAGGTCGACTCGTCGACCTCGTAGCCCTCGAGCCGCAGGCGCAGCACCGGCTGGTGCATGAACTCAGGCCGGTTGTCGACGAACAGGATCCGCTTCTTTCCCACTACCCCTCCCCCAGGCGTTCCACGGTGATGCCCCGGTCGATCAGCCACGCGACCGCGTCGGCGACCGACCGGGCGGTCCCGTCGAGCTCCACGATCACCCACGCGTAGCGCTCGTCGACGTTCGCGCCGCGGATGTTGGTCACCACGTCGAACCGCTTCCCCAGCTCGTGGATGACGGGTTCGTCGATGAGGTGCTCGGGGAACGTCAGGTGGAACCGCGGCCCCGGCCGGCGATCGCCGCTCACTCGGCTGAGTTCCCGGCTTCGGGCGGGTTCATGCTGCCCGACCGGAACCCCTCGAGGTCCATCGTGACGTACCGGAACCCGAGGTCCCTGAGCGTCCGCACGGCTCGTCCGCGGACGTCGGGCGACGCGAGCCGCTGCAGGTCGGCGGCATCGACCTCCACGCGCGCCACGTCGCCGTGCACGCGAACCCGGACCTGCCGGAACCCCAGCTCCTTGAGGGCCCGTTCGGCCCGCCCCACCCGCGTCAGGTCCTCCACCGTGATCCTCACTCCGTGCTCGATGCGCGACGACAGGCACGCCGACGCCGGCTTGTCCCACGTCGGAACCCCGAGGTGGCGCGCGGCGTCCCGCACCTCCGCCTTGGTGAACCCCGCCTCGACCAGTGGGTGCCGGACCGCGTGCTCCGCGGCCGCCCGAAGGCCCGGGCGCCAGTCCCCCAGGTCGTCGACATTGGCTCCCGACAGGACCGCCGGGAGCGCCTCCGCGGCCGCCACCTGCTCCAGGACGCCGTACAGCTCGGTCTTGCAGTGGTAGCAGCGGTCGGCGCCGTTGGCCAGGTACGCCTCGTTCTCGACCTCGTGGGTGCGCACCGAGCGGTGACGGATGCCGACGACCCCGGCGACGCGGCGGGCCTCGCGCAGCTCCCCGGGCGGGAGCGACGGCGACACGGCCGTCACGGCCAGCGCCCTCGGGCCGAGCGCCCGAGCCGCCACGGCCGCCACCAGCGCGGAGTCGGTCCCCCCGGAGAACGCCACGACGGCGCCGCCCGTGGACGCCACGACGGCGTGGAGTCGCTCCAGCTTCACGAAAGGACCGGTCGCGGCCATCCCCGCGATTGTTGCACGCCCCGCCGACGCAGCACCCGGGCGCCGGTCAGCCGTCGTCGTCGCCGGTCCCGTCGCCCGGCCGGGGTGCCGGCCCGTCGTCCATCGGCGACCCCTCACAGTTTGTGCGGAGCGGCAGGGGGTCGGGCGGCCTCGGGGCCTGGGAGAAGTCGAACGCCTCCGACAGGTCGCTCGCCGACCGGTCGCGCCGGGTCAGCGAGGGCAGGCCCCAGTTCATCTCGATGAACTTCAGCACCGAGGAGAACTCTCCGGTGGTGTGGTCGACGAACCCCCGCTTGGCGTACGGGCTGATCATCAGCAGCGGGACCCGGATCCCCAGGCCGAACTCGTCCACCTGCGGCGGGGGGACGTGGTCGTAGAACCCGCCCCAGTCGTCCCAGGTGATGAAGATCGCGGTGTCCTTCCACATCGGGCTCTCCATGACCGCGTTCACGACCTGGGTGGTCCAGTCCTCGCCCCAGCAGAAGTTGTACTCGGGATGGTCGGACAGCTGGTAGCGGGGCGTCGCCCACGTCACCGGCGGCAGCCGGTCGTCGGAGATGTCGCGGACCAGATCGTCCGTGCCGAACACGTGGCGCTGCCACTGGTCGGTGTTCCGGATGTGGCGGATGGCGTCGTACGCCGACCAGATGTAGCCCTTCTGCACGTAGGAGGCCGAGTAGTAGGCCCACGGGATGCCCCTGTGGTTCAGCAGGTCGCCCTCGGTGGGGATGTCGAAGCAGGGCGGAACGCTCGCGACGTAGCCCTCGGGATCCACCACGTCGGCCGTCTGTCCGGGGCGGGCGTCGCACCCCCAGACCTTTCGGAACCCGCTCCCCGACTGCACCACGGCGTCGTCGTCCGGCCGGGGGTTGTCGTGCGTGCCCGCGGACTGCGCGGCGATCGTGAACAGGTGGTTCGGGAACGAGGGGCCGTTCACCGAGGCGAAGAACCGGTCCCCCAGCACGTAGTCCTGGGCCCAGTGCCAGTAGTTCGGGATGTCCGTGGGCAGCGCCTCGCTGTACGCGGCCCTGCGGGCGAACGAGCTGTAGCCGAACCCGTCCATCTTCCCGTGGTCCCAGTCGGCGAGGGCCCGTTCGTAGCTGTGGACGATGTCCTGGGGCAGGCGCTGGGGGATGCCCTGCGTGAGCGGCACCGTCTGCCCGCCCATCCTGCCGGTCGTCGTTCCGTCGGCGCCCGGGAACAGCCCGTACATCTGGTCGAAGGTCCGGTTCTCCTTGACCAGGAAGATGACGTGCTTGATGGGCGTCTTCGTGGCGAACCGGCTCGCGTCGACCACCGGCGGGCGGGGGTCGGGTGGCATGTTCGGCCAGGTCAGGGCGGCGACGGCCGCCAGCAGCACCACGGCCAGCGCGCCGGCGAGGACGCGGCCGAGCGCAGCGGAAGGGGTCGGCATCGCCTGCGAGTGTACGAAAGGCCCGTTCGCGGGCCAGAAAGCTGAGGACCCCGACGGGGGCGCCGGGGTCCTCACAACCTCCAGGGAGGGGGGTTGCACCCATCTTTCGACGCCACCGTTCGGAGGGTTCGGACGGTTCGAAGAAAGTTCTGTCCGTGCCCGCGATCAGTGTTCCTAGGGGATGGTCGGGGACACTCGGGTCCGACATCGAACCGTCACGGAGCCCCAATCGTCGCCGGCGCGAGCCGAGAACTACTCCTTGATCGGGTAGCCGACCTCCGTGTTCCACTTCGAGCTGTCGTCCCCGACGTCCATCGGGCCCACCCAGTAGACCTCCCAGGCCGGGCCGGACGCTTCGCGGCCGTTCTCGTGCATCCAGGCCTCGACGGCCCGGTATGCCGCTCCCAGGGCCGTGTACGGGCCATGGTGGAACGTCACCGCCGCCTTCGTGGCGGGCAGCTCGCGGCCGATCACCGGATCGGTGGTCGGGATGGGCTCGTCGACCGGGAATCCGAGCTCCATGTCGACCTCGTCGTCCCGGTACACGTGGTAGATGGCGAACGCCGGCCCGGTGGGCCGGACACCGGCGTTGAGGATCTCGGCGTCCACCTGCGGGAGCAGCTCGCCGAACGTCCCCCCGATCTTGTCCGGCGTCGTGGTGGTCCGAGCCGTGACGACGTAGCGGTCCGGAAGGTCCTTCAGCTCGATCTCGTAGGTCATGCGTTCGCTCCTTCGAGTCCGGGTACGAGGGAACCTTCCCACAGCGGCCGCCGCGAGCAAGCGAAGGGGCGCCGGCGAAGCCGGCGCCCCTTCGGTGGGTGCTTCCCAGCTCGATCCGGAACTAGAAGTCCATGTCCCCGCCGCCCATGCCTCCGCCGCCGGGCATGGCGGGGACGTTCTTCTCGGGCTTGTCGGCGACGACGGCCTCCGTCGTCAGGAACAGCGCCGCGATCGAGGCGGCGTTCTGCAGCGCGCTCCGGGTGACCTTGGCGGCGTCGACGATGCCCTCCTTGAACATGTCGACGTACTCGCCGTTGGCCGCGTTGAGCCCACGGCCTGGTCCCTCGGAACGGACGTGCTCGATCACGACGCCGCCCTCGAGGCCGGCGTTGGTCGCGATCTGCTTCAGGGGCTCCTCGAGCGCCCGGCGGACGATGTTCGCCCCGGTCGCCTCGTCGCCCTCCAGGTCGATCTTGTCGAGCGCCGCCTGCGCGGTCAGCAGGGCCACGCCGCCGCCGGGCACGATGCCCTCCTCGACGGCCGCCTTGGTGGTCTGCACGGCGTCCTCGATGCGGTGCTTCTTCTCCTTGAGCTCGACCTCGGTGGCCGCGCCGACCTTGATGACCGCGACGCCGCCGGACAGCTTGGCCAGCCGCTCCTGCAGCTTCTCGCGGTCGTAGTCGGAGTCGGTCTTCTCGATCTCGGCCTTGATCTGGTTGATCCGGCCCTTGATCTGCTCCTGGTCGCCCTGGCCCTCGACGACCGTGGTGTCGTCCTTGGTCACGATGAGCTTGTGGGCCGAACCCAGCAGGTCGAGCGTGGTGTTCTCGAGCTTGAGGCCGACCTCCTCGGAGATGACCTGGCCGCCCGTCAGGATGGCCATGTCCTGGAGCATCGCCTTGCGGCGGTCGCCGAACCCCGGCGCCTTGATGGCCGCCGAGCGGAACGTCCCGCGGATCTTGTTCACGACGAGCGTCGCGAGCGCCTCGCCCTCGACGTCCTCGGCGATCACGGCGACCGGCTTGCCGGTCTGCATGACCTTCTCCAGCACCGGCAGGACGTCCTTCACGGCGCTGATCTTCGAGTTCACCAGCAGGATGTACGGGTCCTCGAGGACCGCCTCCATCCGCTCGGGATCGGTGACGAAGTAGGGCGAGATGTAGCCCTTGTCGAGCCGCATGCCCTCGACCAGGTCGAGCTCCATGCCGAACGTGTTCGACTCCTCGACGGTGATGACGCCGTCCTTGCCGACCTTGTCCATGGCCTCGGCGATCTGCGCCCCGATCTCCGGGTCGCCGGCCGAGATGGACGCGACGTGCGCGATCTGGTCGGGCGTCTCGATGTCCTTGGCCTGGTTCTTGATGGCCTCGACGGCCTTCTCGACGGCCTCCTCGATGCCCTTCTTCAGCGACATCGGGTTGGCGCCGGCGGCCACGTTCCGCAGACCCTCCTTGACCATGGCCTGCGCGAGGACGGTCGCCGTGGTGGTGCCGTCACCGGCGACGTCGTCGGTCTTCTTCGCAACCTCCTTGACGAGCTCGGCGCCGACCTTCTCCAACGGGTCCTCGAGCTCGATCTCCTTGGCGATCGAGACGCCGTCGTTGGTGATCGTGGGAGCGCCCCACTTCTTCTCCAGGACGACGTTGCGGCCCTTGGGCCCGAGCGTGATCTTCACGGCGTTGGCCAGCTGGTCCATGCCGCGCTCGAGCGCCCGCCGCGCGTCCTCCTCGAAGGTGATGAGCTTTGCAGCCATCCCTACCCTCCTCCTGCGTTCCTCTCAGCCTGTGCTGACGACTGCTAGCACTCGACGTACCTGAGTGCTAACGAAGTGTAGGAGGTGAGCTCCCGGATTGGCAAGCCCAACCGCCATCTGTCGCCTACACGCGTTCGAGGCGCTCGATGACGTGCGGCTGGCTGATGTAGATGGCGTGGTCGGGACCGACCTCGACCGACGTGGCAGCCGTCGCATGGAACACGACCCGCTGCGCCGCGACGTGCATCCGGTCCGCGGTGAGCGTGATCCTCACCAGCTCCGCGCGGTTGAAGTCCGACATGAGCGCGGTGCCCTGAAACCCCGGCCCGAGACCGCACCGGTCGCAGAACGCGATCCCCGTGGGCGCGATCGTGGGCGTCCACCATGCCTCTGGCAGGCGCCGGGGAGCCGGGCCGTCCCGGTTGGTCTCGAGCGCGCCGGACATCGCCGGCGAGCAGTCCTCCTCCTCGTGCGGCCCCCAGGCGTAGTTGCCTCCGGCCACGATCCGGTTGAGCTCGTCGTTGCAGTGCGGCCCGTTCTCGCTCTCCCACAGGCGGCCGGTCAGCGGATCGAACCCGAAGCCGAACGAGTTGCGGTGGCCGAACGACCAGACCCGGCGGTGGGGAAAGGGGTTGCCGGGCGCCGGCGCACCCCAGGGGGTCATCCGCAGGACCTTCCCGTGGAGGTCCTTCAGATCCTGGGCCGCCGCCCGATTCTCGCCGTCGCCCACCGCGACGTACAGCATCCCGTCGGCGCCGAACGCGATGCGGCCACCCTGGTGCTCCGGCCCGGCGGCGAGGGAGAGCAGGACCTTCGGGGTCGTCCCGTGCCCGTGGTCGTTCGTCACGCGGAGCACTTCGTTGCGCGGTCCGGAGGCGGTGTGGCGCGTCACGTACGCGTAGACGAACGGCACGGTCGGGTACCGCGGATGCAGGGCCACCCCCAGCAGACCCCGGTCGAGCGACCCGTCGACGTCCGGGATGCGGTACACGACGTGATCGGTCCCCGTCGCCGGATCGAAGAACCGGATGCGGCCGGTGAAGCGCTCCCCGTACACGATGACGCCGGCCGGCCCGAACGTGAATCCGGTCGGAGCCGCCAGCCCGGTTGCGATGCGAACCGCGCGGAGCGTGACGCCTCGCCGCGACGGTGTCGCGCGAGCGGCCACCGCCGTCCACGCCAGACACGATGCCGCGACGACCACCGTGAAGATCAACGACAGATGACGGCGAAGCACGACCGCCTCCTCCCACTCGCACGGCGGCACATGACGCCGGCCACGTCAGACCCCCACCGGATGGCGCAGGTGGATCCCCAGCCGCGACAGGTTCGGGACCGACGGATGGGCCAGCCCGGCCGGGCCGGACCCGAACGCGTCGAGGAGGTTCCGGGTGGCCCGCAGGATCCTGGGATCGCAGGCGAACCTGGCGAGCGGGCGGTCGCACTTGATGGCGTTCGTCCAGCCGATGGTCCCGGTGTCGAACACCCCGGCGCCGCTCGAGGTCGTGTAGTACGTGACGTCGGCGTCCGTCGGGTGCCCGCCGCAGGGGACCGGCGAATGGGCCACGACCTCGACGGTGTCCGGTGTGGGAACGACGGGGTCGACCCGGTCGGTCTCCCCGAGCACGAGCCCCGGCACCACGCTCCCCCGCCCGACGCGTGTCCCCGCGAACAGCCATGGCACGTCGGCGACCACCTTCATCGGCAGCCCATGTGAGGAGGGGTAACAGGTCCAGAAGTCGCCGTTCAGCACGCTCTCCGGCCTCGGGATCGGCGGATCGCGCCAGTTGACGGTGACCTCCGCGTTGTTCACGCCGAACAACGGATCGTTGGCCGCCACGCGGTAGTTGACCTCCCGACGATCCGAACCGCGGGGTGACGGCTGCAGCCGGATGTGCCGATAGTCGGCGTTGCCCCCCAGGAAGGCGAGGTTGGTTCCCCGATACCGCCTGGCCACCAGCGCGACGTCACGCATCCGGGACGACCAGTACTCGTCGTGACCGAGGGAGACGAGCGCACGGTGGTGGAACAGCAACGCCGGACGCTCGTGCAGGTCGACGTCGGTCCAGTAGGTCACGTCGTAGCCGTGCTTCTCGACGAGCACGACGAGAGGACGTTCGGTGCCGTTCAGGATGCCGGCGCCACCCCGGCGTTCCTCGTAGGGCCGGTCGAACGACACGATGCTCGCCCGCGTCGCCGCGGCGCCACCCGGACCCGCGTAGAGGCTGTAGCCGCCCCAGTCGTTGTATGCCTCCCACGTGGTCACCTCGTTCTGGACGACCAGCGCGGCATGGCTCGCGTCGTTGCGAACCGTGAGGGGGACGAAGCCCTGGGCCCCGGACCCGGAGATCAGCTTGAGGAGGTAGACACCCTCCGGCCAGCCGTTCGTCACCCGGAACCGGAGCGACGGGCGCCACGGCGCCTCCACGAGGTGGACCGACCCACGCACCGTGGCCGCGGCCTGGACACCACCGCGGACGGACGAGGACGCCCACACCAGGCGGGCGCCCGTGCCTCCGTACCACCCCATCCGGAACGCCTTCACCTGGAAGCTCGCCGCCGGGGTGGAGACGAACAGCACGACCGTGTCGCCGTGCTGGGCGCTGACGCGATTCGCGAAGCCCTCGATCGTTCGCGGGGTCGCTCGGGCGATGCGCCAGTCGGTCGTTCCCGGCCGGAGGTTCTCGCGAACCACCCAGGCCGCCCGGGGCGCGCTGATCGAGGCCGCCAGGCGGCTTCCTGCCACGACGACGCTTCGGGGGCGCACGGCGTCCGCGTTCCCGGGCGTCGCTCGGCCGACGACCAGCGCTGTCACCACGGCAACCCCCAGGACTCGACGCATGCCGTTCCTCACGCCCCGGCGCCGCCCGAACGGGCGGCGCCGTTCCCGCACAGGCTGCCCCGTCCGCGCCGAGCGGGTCAAGCCCCGGATTCCCACGTCCGGACGTGCGGCGGGGCCGGTCCGAGTCGGACCGGCCCCGCACACGGCCGTCGCGCCCGCGGCCCGGTCGAGGGGGGGTGACCGGGGCGCGGAACGCGGACGACGCCTGCTACCTCACCTTCACGGTTCCGCACATGCCGCTGCACACCGCATTCACGAACGAGGAGTGGATCCGGCACCGGAACTTGAAGACGCCCTTCTTCGTGAACACCCTGCTGGTGGACGAACCCGTGGGGATCGTCGTGTTCTTGGTCCAGTTCGCCGAGTAGGCGGTCACCGTGTGCGGCCCGCACGAGACGGCCTTCCACGTGACCTTGCCGCCTTTCGAGATGGTCACCGACGACGGCGACCACGTGAGCGAGCACGTGCCACGGACCGTCGTCGCGGCCTGCGCGGGCAGGACGAAGGCGAACAGACTCAGGGCGACCGTCGCCACCGCCACCAGTCCGCGAACACCACGCATGAACTCCCTCCCTCTCGCCTGATCCGAAGGGTCTACGACCGGCCGGGCGGCCCGGATGTCCCGAACATGCCGCCACCAGGCATCCCTGCGAGGTTCTCCTGCCCGCTCGGCAAGCGTGCGTGCGCCCATGCTTGGGTTGACGAACTAGACCGTTTCATCCCTATTTCTTCCGCAGGATGTGGCCGAATGTGCTTGCATGCCCGGTCGGACGGGGAAAGATTCGTGCCTGGGAGGCCGCGCGAGCGGCCTCGCAACCTATCCGGCCCCTGGGAAGGGAGGCACGGTGGCCACGTACGAGGCCTACTGCGTGAAATGCCGCGCGAAGCGGGAGTTCGAGGGAACCGAGGTCGAGCTCAAGAACGGCCGCAAGGCGGCGCAGGGCACCTGCCCGGTGTGCGGCACCAAGGTCATGCGGATCCTCGGCAAGTCGTCCGCCTGATCGCGCATCCGGGACCAGCCGCACGCCCGCGCTCCGGGCACGGGAGAGGAGCGCGGGCGTGGGCGTGAAGATCGCACCGTCCATCCTGTCGGCGGACTACGCACGGCTGGCCGACGACGTGGCGCGGGTCCGGCCGTTCGTCGACCTGCTGCACGTCGACGTGATGGACAACCACTACGTCCCCAACCTCACGATCGGCCCGCCGGTCGTGCGTTCGCTCCGGCAGCACACGGACCTGTTCCTCGACTGCCACCTGATGGTCACGAACCCCGGTTCCCTGCTGGAACCGCTGGCGGACGCCGGCGCCGACGGCGTCACGATCCACATCGAGCTCGGCGACCCGAAGCCGCTCCTCTCGCGGATGCGCTCGCTCGGCCTCAAGCCCGCCCTCACGATGAACCCGCCGACGCCGGTCTCGGCGGTCGAGCCGTATCTCGAGCTCATCGATCTGCTGCTCGTGATGAGCGTGCACCCGGGGTTCGGCGGGCAGTCGTTCATCCCCTCGGTCCTGTCCAAGGTCGAACGCGCCCGAGAGCTGATCGATCGCAACGGCTACGAGTGCGACATCCAGATCGACGGCGGGATCGGCGTCGAGACCGCGCCGCTCGCCGCCCGCGCGGGGGCGAACGTCCTGGTCGCCGGCAGCGCGATCTTCCTCCAGCCCGACCCGCCGGCCGCCGCGCAGGCGATCCGCGCGGCCGCCGAATCTCCCGACTGATCCCCTCCGGCGGGCGGCGGGGAGTCGGCAAGGCCACGCGCGCCGCGAGCCGGGTCTTGCGATTTCGGCACCCGATGCGATAGGAACGGGAGGACGTCGCGCCGACCGCGGTTTCCGGGGCGCTGACGACGGCTTTCGAGGGGGCACGAATGCGCCGCACCGCCACATCGGACCGGCCGTGACCGGCCGCCGCCCGCGACCGTTCCGCAGCCCTTCGCTCGTGACCGCCATCGCGGTCACCATGCTCGTGGTCGGCACCGCGGCCGTCTCGGACGCCGCTCCCCCGCCGCACACGGTGACGACCGTGGTGGGCGGCGTCGGCGGGCCAGCCCGGGCGACGGCGGTGGCGTTCGCCCCGCTCCAGGTGGCGTTCCGGTCCGGGAGGACGGCCAACCACATCGCCACCGTGGGGGGGAACGGGAGCGAGCGGTTCTCCGGCGACGGAGGCCCGGGCGCCCACGCGCAACTGCAGTTCCCGGACGGTGCCCTGGTGGATTCGTTCGGGAACCTGCTGGTGGCCGACGCGACCAACCAACGGGTCCGCATCCTGGCCGGGAAGACCGGGACGTTCTACGGCCGGTCGCTGAAGGCGGGCGAGGTGTACACGTTCGCCGGGAAGGGGAAGGCCACGTACTCGGGCGAGGGAGGGCCGGCCTCGGCGGCCTCGGTGGCGCTGTTCGACCCGTTCAACGGCGTCGGGGCGTTCACGTACTACATGGACGGGATGTCGCTCGACCACGCCGGGAACGTCGTGATCCCGATTCCGCACGCCAACCGCCTCGTCGTCGTGCCATCGCACTCCGGCCGCTTCTACGGCAAGGCCATGACCGCCGGGCACATCTGCACCATCGCCGGGACCGGGGCGTTTGGTTCGGCCGGCGACGGCCGGCCGGCGACCCGGGCGAAGCTCGACCTCCCCGTGGCCACCGCGGTCGACGCGTCGGGGAACGTCCTGTTCACCGAGGGGAACACCGACGTCTTTGGACCGTCGACGTCGATCGATGCCGTGCGCGTCGTGGCCGAGAAGACCGGCACCTTCTACGGGCGCTCCATGCACGCCGGGGACGTGTACTCGATCGCCGGGCGCAACTGTCCCTCGTCCGGGGCGCTGGGGGACGGCGGTCCGGCGATGAGCGCCTGTTTCTCCCGCATCGGCGGCGTGGCGCTCGACCACGCCGGCAACGTCGTGATCGGCGACTCCGGCAACAACCGTATCCGGGTGGTCGCGGCGAAGACGGGGAGCTTCTGGGGCGTGTCCATGCACTCGGGTCATGTGTACACGGTCGCCGGCGACGGGACCGGCGACCCGGACGCATCGCCGAACGGTACGCCGGCCCGGCAGGCGTCGGTCATCCCCGGAACGCCGGCGGCCGTGACGGTCGACGCGACCGGCAACCTGGTGATCGAGGACCACGCCCTGATCCGCGTGGTGGCGGTGAAGGCGGGCACGTTCGACCACGTGGCGATGCAGCCGAACAAGATCTACACGGTGGCCGGGAACGGCGTGTTCGCGTTCTCGGGGGACGGCGGGCCTCCGCTGTCCGCATCCTTCCTCGGCCCCGCAGGCGTCGCGATCGGTGCGGGGAACCTGTTCGTCGTGGACGCCGGCGCCGAGCGCATCCGCGAAGTTCGTCCCTGAGGACGTCCGGACGATCGACGCGTCTCGGGGGAGGTCGTGAGAGGCTGAACGATCGATGGATCACGTCGTTGTTCGCTCGCTGGGACACCTCACCGGGGATGCCGGGAAGCCGGCGGTGGGGTTCGCCGTGGAGACGCGTGACCGGCCGGGCCCTGCCTACAAGGAGGGGTCGTCGCCGGACGACGTCGTGTGGGTGCAGCTCGACGGGGGGCTGTTCGTGGCGAAGGCCCGGATCGTGATCGGGTGGGTCGGCGAGTACTCGAGCGTGGACGAGGTGCGCGCCCGAACCGCCGGGCCGCTCCACGAACTCGACGCGTTCTGGACGGGACGGCCGCGCTACGGCTACGCGGCCGTGGCGAGGCTGCAGCACGAGTCGTGGCTCGCCGAACCATTCTGGGCCGGGCCACGCTCCTACGGCTACGAGTGGATCCTGCTGGAGAACGACAAGAAGCGAACGTCCTGGCTCGACCCGAAGCCCCCGCCGCGCGGAGGCGAAGGCCTCAGGGACCGCCTCCAGTCCTGGCTCGACGCACGCTGATCCGGCCCTCAGGTGCAGCGGTCAGCCCGGCCCGCGAGGCCGCACTCGTCGGCCTCGGTCGGGGCCCGGGCCAGCAGCCTCCAGCGCGAGCTCGACCGCTCGCTCGAACGGGAGGCGCCGTCCCGCCTCCCGGCCTCCTTCGAACGCCGACCCCGCATGCTCCTGGATCGCCCGGGCGTACCCGTCCCGGTCGGCCTGCCAGCTGGGGAACGACTCGCGGGACTCCTCCGCCTCGATCGCCCCCCACAGGAGTCCGGCTCGCTCCGGTGACCCCCGGGCTCCAAAGACCCACGCCAGCGCCGCCAGGCAGTAGACGATGCCTTCGCGATCCCCGATCCGGTGGAACAGTCCAAGGGCTTCGCGCGACCATCTCTCCGTCTCCTCCACCCAATCGAGCTGGACGCCGTACTCGGCGAGGCCCTGGAGAGCGGACGCCTGCCACCAGACGAACCCGATCTCCGCGCAGATCGCGGCGCCCCGCTGAAGGAGCTGCAGCCCGAGCTCGTGGTTGCCTTCGCCGAATTCGACATGTCCCAGCGTCGTGAGCACCTGCGCCTCGATCCGGGGCGAACGCGCGCGCGAAGTGAGCTCCAGGCTCTCCTCGAGGAACGACCGCGACGAACCGAGGTCGCCCCGCTTGAAGGCGACCGAGCCCATCCGGTGGAGCAGGCGCGCCACGCCGACGTCGTCCCGGAGCTCCCGGCAGAGTGCCAGGCCCTTGCGGTACCAAGCTTCGGCCGCGTCGATCTGGCCGGTGGGCTCCGTGGTTCCGCCCATCGCACGGAAGGCCCTCGCCAAGAGGGGTGCCGGCAGGTCCCGGCCGGCCGCCAGGAGCGATCCGATCCGCCGGGCCCCCTCGGACGGGTTCTGGGTGACCCAGGCGTTCTCGAGCGCGATGGCCAGGCCGAGGGCCCCCTCGGGGTCCGACTCCCCAATCTGGTCGAGCGCTGCGCGGAGGTTCCCCAACTCGGGGATGACGAGGTCGTGACGCTGCGGCCCCTCCGCATCCGCCGCGAGGTTGGCGGACTCCGCGAGCGCGCCGAAGAACTCGAAGTGCCGTTGCTCGAGCGATCGGGCGTGGCCGGATTCCGCCAGTCGCTCGATCGCGAAGTCCCGAATCGTCTCCAACATCCAGAACCGCTCACCGGTTCGCCGAACCAGGCTCTTGTCGGCGAGCGCCTGCAGGACGTCGAGGTCGGCATCGCACACAGCTTCGGCTGCCTCGAGCGTGCATCCGTCGACGAAGACCGCCAGCCCGGCGAATAGCCTCCGCTCGTCGTCGCTCAGCAGACCGTGGCTCCACTCGATCGTGGCTCGGAGCGTCAGCTGCCGAGGCTCCGTGTCCCGGCCGCCCCGGAACAGGTCGAGGCGCCGCGAGAGCCGCTCGAGGATCTCAGCGGGAGACAGGATCCGCGCACGGGCCGCCGCCAGCTCGATGGCGAGCGGGAGATCGTCCAATCGGGAACAGAGCTCAGCGATGTCGTGAGTCGGCTCGACCCGCGCACGGAGACAGAACAGCCGGACCGCGTCCTGTCGGGCGAGTGGCGGCACGGGGTACTCGAACTCGCCGTCCAGCCGGAGAAGCTCGCGGCTGGTCATCAGGAGGCGGAGGTTCGGACACCTCCGGACCAGCCGGGACAGCGGAGCGGACGCCTGCACGACCTGTTCCAGGTTGTCGAGCAGCAGGAGCATGTCCCGCTCGCCGATGTGCCGGCCGAGCTCCTCCTTCGCCCCGAGCGTCTGGGCGATCGTCTCCAGGACGAGCTCGGGATCGTCGATGGGCGCCAGCGGAACCCAGTAGACCCCGGCCGGGGACTCGGACACGAGCTCGGAGGCGGCCTCGATGGCGAGCCGCGTCTTGCCCGAGCCACCGGGCCCGGTCAGTGTCACGAGGCGGGCACCGTCCCGGTACAGCAGGAGCACGTCGGCGACCTCGCCCTCCCGACCGAGGAAGGCGCTCGCCGGGCGCGGCAGGTTCGTGTTCGAGATGGTGCGAAGGGGCGGGAACAGGCCGTCGCCGACCTGGAACAGGGCGACCGGCTCGTCGAAGTCCTTGAGCCGGTGCTCCCCGAGGTCGGTGACCAGCGCGGCGTCGCCGAGCAGCGCCGTTGTGTCGGCCGAGGCCACGATCTGCCCGCCATGGCCGGCGGCTGCGATGCGGGCGGCCTTGTGGACGTCGAGGCCGACGTACCCCTCCTCGGTGACCGTCGGGCGTCCGCTGTGCACGCCCATCCGGACGTGCACCGGCCCTTCAGCGAGCCCCTGCTGGGCTTCGATGGCGGCGGCCGTCGCCTCTGACGCATCGGCGAAGGCGACAAAGAACGCGTCACCCTGCGTGTCCACCTCGACGCCGTGGTGTCGGTCGAAAGCGTCACGCAGCGTGCGACGGTGCGACGCGAGCGCGTCGACATATACGTCGCCGAGCTCGCGGAGGAGCTTGGTGGAGCCCTCGATGTCGGTGAACAGGAGGGTCACGGTCCCCGAGGGAAGCGTCCGCATCATCGTGCCCGGAAAGGATGATGGAACCGCCGCACGATTCCGTCCAGCGGCGGCCGGTCGGATCGCGAAGAGGCCGGGCTCGCGAAGCGAGCCCGGCCTCGTTCAGTTGCCATCTACATCGCCTCGCGGGGTGCTTCGGCTCGCCTGGGTTCGTTCGTCCCTCAGGCGCTCCGCCCGGTGCGACCATGTCCGGGGCCGCGAGGTCGGTGAACTGGTTGGATTCCGCCGGGCCAGGCCCGGCTACGGGTGAGGTGGTCAGACCCCAACCCGCGGGCGACGGCTCAGCAGCCAGTCACCTCGAGGGTCGCATCGCTATCTGGCAGCTGGACCACCTCCTTTCTCCCGTGCGTCCATCTTCCGCGAAGATGGCCGCTACGGCAAGCAGGACTAGGTGATCCGGCGATACTTCCTCACGGCGAGCGGAACGAACACCACGAGGATCCCCGCGATCCATAGCAGCGCCGGAATGACGTAGCTCCACACCGACCCCGCGAGCGCGACCAGATGGGAGTTGTCCGTTCCCAGCACCAGGTACCGGACGGCGTCGATCACGACGGTGATCGGCTGATGCGCGGCGAATCCCTGCAGCCACGACGGCATGGTGGCCACCGGTACGAACGCGCTCGACGCGAACACCAGTGGGAACACCCACACGAAGCTCGCCGCCTGCGCCGACTCGACGTCGCGAACCCGAAGGCCGATGTTCGCCGAGATCCAGGAGAACGCGAGGCCGAAGAACACCGACAGCAGGATCGCGAGGACCGCCCACACGAACCCACCGCCGAACCGGAACCCGATCAGGTAGCCGACGCCCGTCATCAGGAGGACCACGAACGTGTTGCGAACGGTGTCGCCCGTGGTGCGGCCCGCGAGCACGGCCGAGCGGGCCATGGGGAGCGAGCGGAACCGGTCGATCATGCCCCGGGTGAGGTCCTCCGCCAGCGCGACCCCGGTCTGGGTGGACCCGAAGATGACCGTCTGCACGAAGATCCCGGGGATCAGGTAGTTCTTGTAGTCGATCCCAGGCGGAAGCCCTCTCCCGAGCGCGCCGCCGAAGACGTAGGCGAACAGGACGACAAACATCACGGGCTGGATCGTCGAGAACACCAGCAGGGTGGGGACCCGCACGTACTTCAGGAGGTTCCGCCAGGTCAGCGCCAGGGCGTCCTGGACCACCCACTTGAGGGGCATGCGGTCGACCGCCGGCGCTTTCACGGTCGTCGTCGTCGTCGCCATCAACCACCACCTCCCCGGCGTCCGCGCCGGCCGGCCGCGACCTCGGCCAGCTCGGCAGCCTCGCCGATCGGTTCCTCGGCCGCATGCCCCGTCAGCGACAGGAACACGTCGTCGAGCGTCGGCCTGCGGAGCGCAAGCTCGTGGATCCTGAGGTGCTCCCGATCGAACGCCCGCACCAGCCGGAACAGCACGCCCGAACCGTCGCCGCCGACCTGCAGCGCGACGCGGCCGGATTCGACCTCGTATTGAGGTTCGGTCTCGCAGACCTCCACGAGGATGCGCGAGACGTCGGTCATCCGCGAGGTGTCCTCCACGCGGAACTCCAGCACCTCGCCACCGATCTTCGACTTCAGCTCGTCGGAGGTTCCCTCCGCGATGATGTGGCCGTGGTCGATCACCGCGATGCGGTCGGCCAGGACGTCGGCCTCGTCGAGGTACTGCGTGGTCAACAGCAGCGTCGTGCCGCCCGACACGAGACCTTTGATGACGTCCCACAGCCCGCGTCGGGCGGCCGGGTCCAGCCCGGTGGTCGGCTCGTCGAGGAACAGCACCTCCGGGTCGGCCACCAGGCTCGCCCCGAGGTCCAGGCGGCGACGCATGCCGCCCGAGTACGTCTTGACCTGCCGGTCGCCGGCCTCCGTGAGCTCGAACTGCGCGAGCAGCTTCTCGGCGCGCTCGCGGGTGACCTCGCGGGGCAGGTGGTACAGGCGCCCGACCAGCTCGAGGTTCTCCCGGCCGGTGAGCGTCTCGTCCACCGCCGCGTACTGTCCGGCCAGGCCGATCGCCGCGCGGAGGCGTTCGGCGTCGCGGACGACGTCGTGTCCGGCCACCACCGCACGGCCGCCGTCGGGCGAGAGCAGCGTGGTCAGGATGCGGACCACGGTGGTCTTGCCGGCGCCGTTCGGCCCGAGCAGCCCGAGCACGGAACCGGCGGGGACCTGGAGGTCGATGCCGTCGAGCGCCATCACCTTGCCGAACGACTTGCGGAGGCCCTCGACCTGGATCGCGAGTTCGGTCGTCGCCATGAATCTGCTCCCCTGAACGCGAGTCGGCAGGCTAGCGCCGGGCTCGGCCGGGTGTCATTCTAGGAGGCCGTCTACGGCTCCGAGCCGGAGTGCTGTTCGGGGAAGAAGTCCTGCTCGGTCTCGGCCCACACCGTCGAGTCGTCCTGCCCCTCGACGTTGAACGCGTAGTCGAACACGAGCGAGCCGCCGTACACCGCGCCGTACGCGACCAGCGCTCCGGCGACCACCGACAGCAGCATCACCACGAGCGTGGCGTGGTGCGTTCCGTAGCCGGACAGCCGGACCACGATGTCGACGATCACGATCGCGGTCACGGTGAGCATCACGACGGCGTGCCAGTTGGTCGTCCGCCACACCTGGGTGTGCTTCGCGCGGCCGATCGGACCGGTGGAGTGGTCGCGGTCGATGCCCTTCCACCAGTCCCACGCGCCGGTGGTCGCGGTGATCAGCGAGACCACGGCGCCTCCCATGATCACGAACGTCGCCGCGACGAACGCCTGCGCGCCGATCTCGCCGAGCCTCCCCGAGTGGTTCCAGGTGAAGAACGAGATGAGGTCGAAGGCGGCCGCGAACACGTACGACACGACGGGGAAGTCCGTGAACGGCGGGTGCGACGGCTTGCCGGCCCACCCCCGGACGCCCCGGAACCGCCGTCCCCGCATCGTGATCGCGGGCTTGATGGAGAACAGTCTCGCCATGTGCGCCATCCCTCCTCGCATCGACGGATCGCCACCCGATGTTGCCGTGAGGACTGCGGCTGTGGGCGGCGATCGTTCGTTCGCGACAGAATGGTGCCCGCGCGCGTGGAGGAGGAACCGTCATGGACGACCAGGACGTCATCGACCGGATCAACCAGCTGGCGCACGAGGAGCACACGCTGTTCGAGAAGGCGTCGACCGACGAGGGCCTCTCGGGGAACGAGCACGACCGGCTGAAGTTCCTCGAGGTGCAGCTCGACCAGTGCTGGGACCTGCTGCACCAGCGACGGGCCCGCCGGAACGCCGGCCTCGACCCCGGCGACGCCCGCGTGCGCGACGAGACCACCGTCGAGGGGTACGTCGACTAGCGAGCCCGGCTCCGCTGGGTACAGTTCCCCGCCATGGACATGGTGATGACGCTCGTCTGGTACCCGTGGACCGAGGGCCAGGGCGGGCCGGCGGGCACGGAGGGCGCGTTCAAGACGCTCGACCTCGAGCTGCAGGACGCGGAGTGGCGGCGCCTCCCCGACGTCGGCGAGACGATCTTCTTCGACGACGGAGGGTCGGCCGCCATCGAGGCCGTCGGCTGGAAGCTGAACGGCACCGCGTACCTGTACCTCGGCAAGCGCTACGAGAAGCGGGGCGACGCGCTGCAGGTCTGGCTGGCACGGGGGTTCACCGAACGGCCCGGCCATGCCGGCGACGACACTTCGGCCGAGCCGGGAGCCGAACCGACGGTCCCGGCCACCCTCCCGCCGATGCCGGGGCCGTCCGCGCAGTAGCTCTCACCGTTCGGACTGCAGCCGGCGCAGGTCCTCGAGCACCTCGTCGGGATGCGCCGGGATGTCCCGGACGCGGTAGGCCTTGCGGATCACGCCCTCGGGATCGATCAGGTACGTCCTTCGCTTGGCGTACTCCGGGCTCGACTCGTCGGGATGGCGCTTGGTGTCGTAGACGGTGCCCACCGCCCGGTCGACGTCGGACAGCATCGTGAACGGGAAGCCCTCCTGCCGGGCGAACTCCGCGTTGTCCTCGGGCGTGTCGAAGCACGCCGCGACGATCAGGGCGCCGGCTTCGACGAACCGGGGGGCTCGCTCACGGAACCCCTGCCCTTCGGTCGTTCAGCCGCTGGTGAACGCCTTGGGGAACCACCACAGGACGATCCACTCGCCTCGGTGGCCGGCGAGCGACCACGGCGTGCCGGTCTGATCCGGCAGCGTGAAGTCGGGCGCGACGGTTCCTTCGTCGAGCATCCCTGGTGCTCCTCCCGTTCGCCACAGTCTACGGACGGGCGGCGCTCCCGGGTTTCGGGGGACTCATGACGCGCCGTTCGAGACGCCGGGGATGGCGCCGCGGCGGTCCGGCGGCGGCTTCCGCTCGTAGCCCCACTGGCCGGCGAGGCGCTCGGTCCCGGTGGTCTTCTCCAGGCCCTCGGCCATCAGCCGGAACGCCTCGACCACGCCCGGGACGAGCACCGTGTGGCCCGTTCGGTCCTGAGGCATGTGCCACCGCCACTCGTGCAGCGTTCCCAGCTCGAGCATGGCCTCGCGGAGCTCGGTCCACAGCGCGCGCAGGCGGTACAGCACCGCGACCAGGCCGGAGGTCGCGAAGAACGAGTACGGCTCGAGGGTGAACAGGTGGTTCCGCAGGGCATCCTCGTCGTCGAACGTGGCGACCTTGGCCGCGAGCTGCGGATCGTCGTCGGCGTGGGCCGTGCAGACGATCGCGTGCGGACGGAGGTCGACGAACCCGCCGACGGCGACGTGGTAGTCGCGCACGGTCCCGGGGTCGTTCCCGGTCCTCTCGGCCCGGTCGCGCAGGTGCCGGTCGACGCTCGAGGCGTGGGTGACCAGCAGGTCGAGCGGCGCGACGTAGTAGCCGCACCGGAGCCAGGTTCGTCCCTGGGACTCGTACAGGATCGGCGTCCCCAGGCTCGTCACCAGCCGGACGCCCCGGAGCACCTCCTCCAGCACGGCCAGCAGGGCTCGCTGCCGCTTGGGGAACAGTGAGTGCTTGCGCGGCGGGGTCAGCCGCAGCAGGTCCTCCGGCGAGTCCGCGCCGACCAGCGCGACGAGGTCGTCGTGCAGCGCCCCAAGCTCCCACGCCGCCACGTCCTCGAACGTGAGCGGCCTCGACTGCTGCCCGAAGTACCGCACCGGGTCGAACCGCTCCAGGTCCACGTACGGGTCGATCGCGTCCACGTCGAGCGTCCGGACGCGGTGCATCAGGATCAGCAGCGCCAGCGTGTGCAGCTCGGCCTGGTGCTTCGCCGACCCGAGGTCCTGCAGCGCCATGGGTTCCAGGCCGGACAGCTGCGTGGCCCGCAGCGCCGGCTGCGCCAGGAACACGGCCACCTCGCGGGTGTTCTCGGTCTCGGTGTAGTAGCAGACGCCCTCGGGGAACCACGGCTTCAGGCGGTCCTCGCCCAGCAGTCCGACCGTGGCCAGCATCAGACCGAGCTCGCTGGCGCTGGCGACGCGCATCACGCGGTACAGCGCGTCGGCGTTCGCCACGCTGAAGAACCCGTTCTCGCCGCTCCGGATGGCATAGCCGGGAACGACCGGCTCGCCGCGCTCGAACGACGCCTCATGTGACGGCGGGTCGTCCCACGGGACCGTCACCGGTTCGAACACCCGGATGACCTGCCGCGCCGGCACCGGCCGCCCGGCCGCGCGGCTGGCCCTGGACTCGGCCGGCTGCGATTCCTTCGAGCCGGGGAACACCTCGCGGTCGGCCTCGAACAGCAGCCGGCGTACGCCGCGGTGCAGGGGGATCTCCTCGCGAACGCGGACCTCGTCGATGCCGATGGCCGCCGCGGTGATCAGGACCTTCAGGCCGGCCTCCGAGTACTTCCGGGTGAGCTCCTGCGCGAACCGCGCCTTCTCTGCCAGGCGGGTGTCCTGCGCGGCGTGGCTGAACCCCATCCGGATCTCGGGCGGCGCCTGTGGATGGTCGGGGTCGTCGTCGTACATGCCGCCGACGCCCGTGGTGTGGGCGATCAGCACCTCGTCGGCGAGGTCCTGCTTCACGTCCACGAGGTCGTCGCGGATGGCCTCGACGAACCGCTGCTTGAGCCGTTCCAGGCGGTCGCCGTCGAACCCCTCGACGAACCCGGTGGCGAGCGCCAGCTCGTCCTGGTGGTACGCCACGAGACTGGGCACCGGGATGCCCATGATCACCGAGCGGAACCTCCCGACGCCCCGGTCGGCCAGGTGGGTGCGGACGTAGCGCAGGAGGAACTCGCCGAACGGCCGCGCGCTGGCGACCGTCTTGGCGATGGCCTCGTCGACGGCGTCGGGGTCGTCGGCGATGCCGGTGCCGATCGAGTGCAGGAACTCGGCCGTCACGCCGCGGCGGTCGTCCGGCGGCGTCTGCGCGATCTGGCGCAGGCCCGGCACCGCGCTCACCTCGAAGCGTTCCAGCGCGACGAAGACGCCGGAGGCCGTCAGGAACCCGTTGCGGACGCGTTCGGGCAGATGGTCGCTGCCGTCCCGCGACTCGACGAACCGGAACAGTCTGCGCGTGAACGCCTGGATCTCGGCGGCGGTCGTGCCGGTGGCGACGAGGACGGGGACGTCGTCGGGCTCGGGCGGGGAGACGGCGAACATCTCCTCGTACATCGAGAGCATCTGCAGGAGCGCGGTGCCACCGACGGCGCCGGTCCCGCCGAGGAACATGTGGGCGTCGCGGTACCGCTCCCCCGAGCGGGCCGCCGCGACGAGCCGGGGCCCGAGCCGCTCGTGTTGGAACCCCACCCGTCGCTCCTCGCGGTCGGCCGACCGTGACGAGTCTATCGGCGGCGGTCCTCGGAGGCGCTCAACCCCGCCAGGGCAGAGTGGACAGCCGGGGGCGTGGCGAGTAAGACCGATAGAGAGCGAAGGGACGGATGTCATGCGGGAACTGGTGGTGAGCACGTTCCTGACCCTCGACGGGGTCATGCAGGCCCCCGGCGGGTCGAACGAGGACGTCGAGGGCGACTTCGCCTTCGGCGGATGGTCGGTTCCCTACTGGGACGACAGTGTCAGTTCGTTCATGTCGGAGCTGATGGGCAAGCCGTTCGACCTGGTGCTCGGCCGTCGAACGTACGACCTGTTCGCCTCGTTCTGGCCGAACGCCCCCGAGGATGCCGGCGGCAGGCCGCTGAACGACGCCACCAAGTACGTGGCGTCGCGGGGGAAGCCCGAGCTGCCCTGGGGGCCGGCCGTCCTCCTGGAGGGGGACGTGGCGGAGGCCGTCGCGGATCTGAAGAACGGCGACGGGCCCGAGCTCCAGGTCCACGGGAGCGCCGACCTCATCCAGACGCTCCTGCGCCACGGGCTGATCGACCGGTTCCGGCTGCTCGTCTACCCGGTCGTCGTCGGCCCCGGCAAGCGGCTGTTCGCGGACGGCGCCGTCCCCGCCACGCTGAAGCTCGTCTCCAGCTCGGTCTCCCCGTCGGGGGTCGTGATGGGCGTCTACGAGCCGGCGGGCGACATCGTCACCGGTTCGTTCGCGTAGGACCCCGGTCGACTACCCCTCGTCGACCGGTCGGGTCGAGGGAGTCGACACCCTGTCCGTGGGAGTTGCATCGCGGTAGGGGTACCCGAAGGCACGCTCGATGCTGTCGACGATGTCCTCGGGGGCGAAGGGCTTGGCGACGAACGCGTCGGCGCCGAGCTCGAGGGCGCGGGCTCTGTCCTGCAGCATGCTGCGCGCGCTGACGACGATGACGCGGGGTCTCCATGGGAGCGCCTTCAGTTCCTCGAGGGCGGTCCAGCCGTCCATGCGCGGCATCATCACGTCGAGCAGAACGACGTCGGGATGCCGGGATCGAATGACGTCCAGTGCCTCCTCGCCGTTCGCGGCCCTGAGCGTCGAGTACCCCACCTCCTCCAGGGCGAAGCGAAGGAGGAGCGCGATGTCCGGGTCGTCGTCGACGATGAGCACGGTCGGCATGCCCGCGTCGTGTCGGGCGGTGGGTGGTCGAGCTTGGGCCATGGCCAATCACTCCACGAGCTTCGCGGAGGCCATCGAGCGTTGTTCCCGGCCGGATTGAAGCAAGACGCCGTCCTGTTCCGAAACGGCCGCCCGTCCCTCTCGAGGGGCTCGGTCGGCCGATCGATTTGGCCAAACGACCTACCTCATTCCATCGGCCGGGATGCATGCCGGCCAAAGCGACATTTCGGGCTGATCAGGCCCGCGCCGGCTGTTCGAGGTCGAAGGCCTTCGCGACCGTCGGCTTGCGGAGCTTCCAGATGAAGCTGTCGTACCAGAAGTGGAGTATGCCGAGCGAGTACACGATGATCAGGTACGCGTGGTTGGGCAGATGGGTCCCCAGGCCCTGGTCCACCTCGTAGATCACGCCGAGGAACGCCAGCAGGAACAACACCCGGCCCCACGTCGTGTTCACCATCCTGCCCAGCAGGCTCGTTCGGTCGTGGGTCTTGCCGTACCGGCTCTGCATGGTCTTGTAGACCACGACGAAGTACTCGATCGCGTGCGCCGCCACGTACGCGATGAACCCCGCCAGCGGGTCCCACGCGATCGTCACGATCAGCAGCAACGAGGTTCCCTGGTAGACCCACTTCGCGTGGTTCGCCTCGGGGAGGTGCTGCCGTTCCTGACGAACGACCATCGTGGTGAACACTGCCGCGACGACCAGCGCCGGGACCAGCAGCCAGATGGCGTACGGCCGGACCGAGGCGAGGTCGCGGACGCCGTTCGCGTTGGTCGAGTCGAGCATGACCCGCGCCAACTGGTCGAGCACCCTCGGCGTCGACCCCACGATCAGCAGCGCCGCCACCATCCACGAGAACAGCACCCCGCGGTCGAGCCGCGCCGAGCCGAACCCGGCCTTCCGCCCGTAGATCCGCGACAGCCCGTAGCGCTGCTGCAGCGTGTGGATCGTGTTCCAGATGGCCGCGATCGGCACGATGATCCACAGGTCGAGCATCACGGCGACCACGATGAGGACGACCGCCACGACCGGGCTCCACGTGAACAGCTTCGGCCGCAGCGCGAACTGCGACTTGTCGCCGTACACGAGCGCGAGCGTGAGCGGCTGGTGCAGCAGCGAGAGAACGAACGCCCCGCTGAAAAGGACGCCCAGCAGGTGGTCGTTCCCGTGCTGACCGGTGAGGACGTGCGCGGCGAGGAAGATCGGCACCCAGCACAACGCGATGAACAGGTCGGCCCGCGCCCCGTAGATCCAGCCGAAACGCGACGACGCCGCGCGTGGCGGCGCCGTCGTGGCTCCGGCGACCGGTGTGGTCGCCGATGCGGTCCTCCCCACCGACTCTCCCCCCGGATCTGTGCGGACGGGAGGATAGCCCGGCACCGTGGTTTCGCTCAAGGGTCGAAACCGTCCCAATCCGGACACCACCATACGCCGAAATGGCACCGT
The DNA here is from genome assembly GCA_963772375.1 of uncultured Actinomycetes bacterium. Classification (GTDB taxonomy): domain Bacteria; phylum Actinomycetota; class UBA4738; order UBA4738; family JACQTL01; genus DATBHM01. The sequence goes on along the minus strand of CAVYXG010000005.1, from coordinate 890,690 downwards.
TCGGTCATGCGGCGAACGCGGCGAGGTCGTCGGCGTCCAGCGAGATCGCCGCGGCCGCGACGTTCTCCTCGAGGTGGTCGACCCTGGACGTGCCGGGGATCGGCAGCATCACCGGGGAACGGTGGAGCAGCCAGGCCAGCGCCAGCTGGCCCGGCGTGGCGTCGTGCCGCTCGGCGGCTTCGCCGAGCGGCGTCCCTGGGCGGAACGCGTCGCCCCCGATCACCGGCCGCCACGGCAGGAACGGCAGCCCCGCCTGCTCGCACGCGTCCAGGACGTCGCCCGAGCGGCGATCCGCGATGTTGTAGCGGTTCTGCACGGACACGACGTCGACGATCCCCCGGGCGAACTCGAGCTGCTTCGCGTTGACGTTCGACAGGCCGATGTGACGGATCTTGCCCTCGTCCTGGAGCTCCCGGAACGTCCCGAGGGAGTCCTCGAACGGCACCTTCGGATCCGGTCGGTGGAACTGGTAGACGTCGATGCGGTCCACGCGGAGTCGCTGCAGCGACCCCTCGCACGCCGTGCGGATGTGGTCGGGGCGGCCGTTCGGCACCCACCGGCTGGGGCCGGGCCGGACCAGCCCCGCCTTCGTCGCGATCACCAGCCCATCGGGGTACGGATGGAGCGCTTCGGCGATCAGCTCCTCGCTCACCTTCGGCCCGTAGGAGTCTGCCGTGTCGATGAAGTTCACGCCGAGCTCGACCACCCGGCGGAGCGTCCGGATGCACTCGTCGTGGTCGGCGGGCTGGCCCCAGATCCCGTCGCCGGTGACGCGCATGGCGCCGAACCCCATGCGGTTGACGGTGAGGTCGCCGATGGTGACGGTTCCCCCCGCGGTCGCCGGCAGGTCGTGGTCGGTCATCGGATGCTCCCTTCGGAACGGGGGAAGCGCTGCATGACACCACCTTCCCGCAGGTCGGGAGTTGACGCATCCGCGCAGGTCGCGGGGCGTCAGGCGGACAGGAGTGCCGCGACCGACCCGGCGTCCGAGAGGTCGGTTCGGACCACGTCGGCGCCGAGCGGCTCGAGGTCCCCGAACGGGATGCGCCCGGTCGCCACCAGCAGGCAGCGGGCGCCGGCCGCGCGGGCGCACGCCAGGTCGCGCGCGGTGTCGCCGACCACCCAGGCCTCCCCCGGCGCCGGCGCGTGGCCGTAGCGCTCCCGGACGCGTTCCAGCGCGATCGGCACCAGCCGGTCCCGGTCGTGGGCGTCGCTGCCGTACGCGCCGACCTCGAGGTCGAGGAACCGCTCCAGCCCGAACGCCCCGACCTTGATGCGCGCGTTGACGCCGAGGTTGCCGCTGACGACGGTCTGGACGACGTCTGGTTCGGCGTCCAGGAGGGCCAGCACCTCGGCGACGCCGGCGTGCACCCGGCCCTCGCGGGGGATCCGAGCGGCGCCGTCGGCCAGGTTCCTGGTGAGGCACTCCAGCACCCCGGGCAGCGCCGCCCGGGCCTCGTCACCGTGCACGCCGGCGCGTTCGAGGATCTCAACGGCGATCAGCGGGTCGGTCTTCCCGCTCATCTGCACCGAGCCGTCGTCGCGGACCTTGCGCTCGAGCGCCTCCGAGGCGCCCGCGAAGAACGCATCCCGGCCGATGGGCCCCGCCGACATCAGCGTGCCGTCGACGTCCCACAGGATCACGCGGCGGGGAGGGACTGGAACGGGTTCGGCGATGGACATGGGGAGCGGAAGGGTACGCGACCGGCGTGAACGGAACACAATCTCGGAGCGAGCGAAGAGGAGGATGAAATCAGCATGGACACCGGATGCGTGCAGGTCGTGGTGGCGGTCGACACCGAGGAACACGCGATCGACATCGCGCGGCGGATCGTGGACGAACGCCTCGCGGCCTGCGTCCAGGTCGGCGGCCCGGTCACCAGCACCTACCGCTGGCAGGGCGCCGTGGAGACGGCGAGAGAGTTCCTGCTGGTGGCCAAGACCCGGGTCGATCACCTGCCCGAGCTGACCGAACGCGTTCGCGCGATGCACCCCTACGAGGTCCCCGAGGTCACCGCCGTGCCGATCGTCGGCGGTTCGGGCGACTACCTCGACTGGATCCGCTCGGAGACGACCGCGTGAGGGCTCAGGCCGACCGCAGCGCGAAGTACCCGATCAGGTGGAACCGGTCCCCCACCCGGAACAGGATCTTGCCCAGCAGCCGCCCCGGCGCGATCTGCACGACCTCGTCGAGGATGCGCCGGATGAGGAAGCCCGGGTTGGCGTCGAAGTCGTAGTCGATCTTGAACGTCTCGAGGTCGGGGTCGACCGCGCCGGGCGCGACGCGGTTCCGGAACGGGAACGCCTCGATCTTGCTCACCGTGACCGTCTCCGGCGTGTAGGTCGGGAACACGACCTTCATCGGGATCCGCGAGTTCGGGAGGAACCGGTTGACGCCGGTCATGGCGTCCGGGTCGAACACCTTCCCCTGCCACGGCATCCACAGCGACGCGATGCGCCGAACCGTGGCGTCGAGCTGTGGCTGCACCGACATGGCCAGGAGCCGCCCGGGCATGAACCCGTCGGGCAGCGGGTCGGGCGCGGTTCCCGAGCGGTAGATCTCGTTCAGGCGCGAGAGGACCTGGGTCCGGTTCCGACGGGGATCCAGCCGGTCGGCCAGGATCTCGGGTTCCTGCGGGTCCTCGCGGACGTCGGCGATCGTCAGCGGCGTGGGCCGTGCGCTCATGGTCTCGTTCCTCCCCACCGGGGATGGTAGGCCGAGCGACGTCCCCAACGGAACCCCCCGAGATGCGTTCTCGGCGAGGGCCCGTCCGGATGACCGGACGCCTACCTCCGGCGGACCTTGCGGGCCAGCTCCTTCAGCCGTTCGCCCGTGATGGGCGAGCCGTGCGCGACCACCACCTTCGCGACGTCGAGCGCGGCGATCTCCCGGATCGACTCCGCGTTGCGGGCCACGTCCTGGGTGAGCGGTTCCCAGGACGGCTTCACCGGCCCCAGGTGCCACACCAGGTCACCCACGAAGATCGTGTCGAGGTCGGGGGCCTGCACCACGATGTGGCCGGCCGTGTGGCCGGGGGCCGGGAGCGCCACCAGGCCGCCCTCGAGGTGCTCCCGGTCGCTCACGCCGTGGTCGACCGGCAGCCGTGCGAACTTCGCCAGGCCGGCGAACACCAGCCCGGAGATCCGCCCCGGCGGGCCCGGGTAGGCCGCGGTTCCCTCGATCGGGCCGACGTCCTCGGCGCCCGCGACCACCATGGCCCCGGTGGCCTCGCGCAGGCGCTTGGCCTCGCCGGTGTGGTCGCCGTGGCAGTGGGTCAGCACGATCTGACGGATGTCCTCCGGCTTGTGACCGGCCTTCGCGATCGCGTCGAGCGCGCGCTTGGCCGAGCCCGCGGTGCCGGTGTCGATCAGCGACAGCACCCCGCGATGCTCCACGAGGAAGAACGCGACCTGCTCCTTGAATCCGCCCTTGATGCGGACGACCGGCGGCGACATGTGCGGGAGACTGGCCGACCGGGGCCCGCCGTGCAACTCGGGCCGACGGCCGCGGCCGTCACGCGGTGCAATCCCATCCGCCGGCGGATCGCGTACTGACATTCGATGCCGCGGGGGCGGGGATGGTCGCACGGCGAGGGGTGGCGCGGCCCGGTGCTCGTCGTCGCGGTGGTCGTCGCCCTGGCCGCGTGCGGGGGCGGCACGCACACGCCACCCACGCCGACGCGCCCGCAGTCATCCCCGGTCACCGTCGCCCCCTCGTCACCGCCCGTCACGACCTCGCCCCCGGCGCAGTCCCCGCCGGCGGGGTCACCGGCGGCTCCGCCCGTCGTCTCGCCCCCGCCCCGCGATTCGCTGCCGGTCGCCGCGAAGCTCGCGCACCGGACGAACGTGGACAACCAGCCCGACGGGCTGACGTACGCGTTCGGTTCGATCTGGGTCTCGCACTACGGCTCGCTCGAGGAGTGGCGGATCGACCCGGCGACCGGGAAGGTGGTGGCCCGCATCCGGACCGACTTCTCGCCGCTGCTGTCGGAGGCGGCCGGCGGGTTCCTGTGGGTGGCGAACTTCGCCGGCGCCGACGTCTCGAAGATCGACCCGAGGTCGAACACGGTCGTCGACACGGTCCAGATCGGGAACCAGCCCGACGGCATGACCGTCGCCGGCGGGAGGGTCTGGGTGTTCAACCAACCGGACGGGACCGCCTCGCTGATCGACCCCGGGACCGACGAGGTCGAGACGATCGAGGTTCCGACGGACGAGTCGTTCTTCGCGACCACGGCCTTCGGCAGCGTGTGGGTGTGCGACGCCTCGGGCGACGCGGTGCTCCGGTACGACCCGGACACGCGCAAGGTGATCGCCCGGATCCCGCTGGGCGACCAGCCGTTCCAGCCGGCGGCCGGGTTCGGCTCGATGTGGGTGGCGAACTTCGGCGACGGAACCGTGTCCCGGATCGATCCGAAGACCAACACGGTCGTCGCCATCACCGGTCTGCCGGCGAGCAACGTCCAGGGGCTCGTCGCCGCCGCGGGGTCGATGTGGGCCGGCAGCGCGGACGCCGGCGAGGTGTATCGGATCGACCCGGGGACGGGCGCCGTGGACGGCGCGTTCGTCACCGGCGCCGGCACCCGCGACCTGGTCCCCGTCGGCGACGAGCTGTGGGTAGCGGAGTTCGACGACGACACGGTGTCGGCGTACCGGCTGACGCCGTGACCGTCCTGCCATGCTGGTGCCCGTGCGCCGGACCGAACGCCGCCTGTTCAAGCTGAACGAGGAGCTCGCCCGGCTCCGCCGCGAGGAGGACCTCACCCGCGGCGAGCTCGAGATGCACTCGCACCTGTTCGACGACCACCGGCGCGACGCCGCGGTGAGCGACGAGCCGGCCGACCGGTTCGACGCCCGGCAGTCGGGCAAGGACGTGGCCCGCCTGCAGCACGCGCTGGACGACGTCCGGTCGCGGATCGACCGGGTCGAACGCCACCGGGCCGAGCTGCTGGCCCGGCTCGACTGACGCAGCGCCGGGCCCCGCGGCGTATCCTCGGCCACGCACGGACCGGTCGAGGGGCGATGCGCGCCGTCGCGCGCGGGCGGAGGAGGCGCGCATGCGTCGCACCGAGACGGACAACGGCCTGACGCTCACCGTCTACGCCGGGACCACCGGCACCCACCTGGCCTGGGACCTCGACGGGTCGCTCCGTGACGACCTGCTGGGGTTCGCGGTCAAGCGGTTCGGCGGCACCTATCCGAACGGCGTGTTCCTGAAGGGCGGGATCGCGTTCCCGGGGCAGGACCACCCTCCGGGGTTCTTCCTCGACACGAACGTCGCGCCCATCCAGGCGTTCCGGTGGGGCGACTACACCGTGTACCCGGGGACCACGTACCGCTACGAGGTGATCCCGATGGGCGGCACGCCGGACGCGCTCGTGGCGAAGCCGTCGGTGACCACGGAGGTCACCACCGAGTGGCCGTACGACTTCGACTCGAAGCACCGGATCGCGTTCAACCGCGCGGTGGCGGCGAGCCAAGCCTTCGGGCGGCGGTTCGACGGCGCCGACCCCACCGACAACAGCCTGGCCCGGCAGTGGCTCGGCCACGGGCTGGACGAGTTCATCGGCGACTTCTTCGAACGCGCCACCGGGGAGGGCTGGGCGCTCGACGTCAGCGTGTACGAGTACGAACAGGCCGAGGTCCGCGACGCGCTCCGGGCGGCCCACGACCGCGGCGTGCACGTCCGTGTCGTGTATCACGCGCAGCCGGGCGACCCCCAGACCACGACGAACGAGACCAACCTCAAGGCCGACGGGTTCGCCCGCTACATGCACGCCCGCGTCACCGAGAAGATCTGCCACCACAAGATCGTGGTGCTGTCGCAACTCGACGGCGACCACCGGACGCCACTGGCGGTGCTGACCGGCTCGACCAACTGGACCCTGAACGGCCTGTACTACCAGGCGAACGTCGGTCACGCGATCGACGACCCGGCGCTCGCCGCGCGGTACCTCGCGCTGTTCGAGCAGCTGTGGGACGGCGTGGACCCGGATGCCACGCGCACGTGGATCGTGGCGAACGACCCGGTCGGCCCCGGCGACGCGATCGAGCTGCTGTTCTCACCGCGATCGGGCACCGACGACCTCGCCCGGTACGTGTCGCTGATCGACGGCGCCCAACGAACCGTGCTGTTCATGACGGCGTTCGACCTGTACGAGAGCCTGCTGGCGGCGCTGGCCGGCGAGACCGGGAACCAGGGCGTCCTGCGGTGGGGCCTGCAGAACTCGTCGAGCCGGGTGACCGGCTACGACCGGACGCACGACCGGAGCTTCACCGCGCGGGGATCGCTGCGCTCGGCGCCGAAGGGGTTCATCCCGGAGACCTCGCACGGGCAGGACGGGAGCATCCTGATCCACGGGAAGGTCATCCTGCTCGACTTCGACACCGCGAACCCGACCGTGATCACGGGGAGCGCGAACTACAGCTACTCGTCGTCGTACCACAACGACGAGAACGCCCTGGTGATCCACGGCGACACGCGGGTGGCCGACATCTACCTGTGCGAGCTGTTCCGGTGGTACGACCACTACCGGTTCCGCTACAACGTGAGCAAGGCGGCGACGCCGGACGGGCTGGGGACCTCGTCGGCCGAGGGGACGATCGAGCCGCGCCTAGAGCTGGACCCGACGCCCGCGTGGGCCGACTCCTCCTACCTGGACGGCGACCCCCACTTCCTCGAACGAACCCGCCTGCCGCACCCCCTGACGTAGCCCGGTCGCGGGCCAGCAGGTGGTGGCGTTCGGCCCACAACGTGGCCCCCCGGTCGCGTCCGGGGTCAGCGCGGAGCGCCGTCCAGGCGCCGCCGGAACGCCCCGGACGGCGTCACGTGTGCGCCGAGCTCGCGGACGCGTTCCGCGAGCCGTTCGTCGGAGGTGACCACGGTGATCGCGGACGTGTCGGGGTCCTCCGACACCATCCGAACGATCTCATGGTCCGCCGCGTCCCTTCCCTTCCGCTGCGCGAACGCCACCGCCACCGCGCCGTGGCGTCCGGGCTCGAGGTCGCGCGGCTGCCGGTCGAACACGACCGTCAGCTCGTCGCCCGTGCGCTCCGCGAACACGGCGAGCGAGCTCACCATACGATGCACCGCCCGGTCGGGATCGTTCCACCACCGGTCCGGCCGTGATCCGATGACGTTCATCCCGTCGACGATCAGACGGCGTCGGCTCGCCATGGCCGACGACGGTACCCCGATCCGGCCGGGCCGGTCGGGCAGCCCCTCAGGCAGTGGACGAGCCGTGGTACTCGGGCGGCACCGGCGGCCGGCCGACAAGCCAGTGTCCGTTCAGCCGCTCGGCCCAGACCGGGTGGATCTCGTTCCAGTCGTGGTCGCGGTCGTAGTTCCACGTCCCGATGAACGCCACGTGCTGGCCCGGGTGCGGGAGCGGGAGCGGCTGGCCCGGGAGCAACTCGACGATCAGGTCGCCGAACTGGACGCTTCGCGGGTCGAGGAACCGCTCCATCCTGCCGTCGGGGATCACGTACAGGTGGTAGTCGCCGTCGGCCTCGTGGCGGAGGTCGCGGACGGTGCCCGAGTAGCGGACGCAGGGCGCGAGCACCCGCAGCCGGTCCGGGTGGTACACGCCGGCCAGCGGGTCGCCGGCCGGGCACGGCCCCCGGGCCGCCTCGTGCCGGACACCCGACCGGCATGCCACGACGACGAGCGCCATCGTGACCAGTCCGGCCGCGCCCACCCGCAGCAGCCGCCGCGCCCGTTCCACGTCGACGCGGAGTGTGGCACGACCCACCGACACGGGACCGGCCCTGTGTTGCCTCCGCGACGGAATGGGGCCAGCATTCACGCCCACAACCGGACGGGGAGGTGTGGCATGCGACGTTGGGGATGGCCGGTCGCGGGAGTCGCGGTCGGGATGGCGATCGTGCTCTTCGGGGCCCAGGCGGCCACGGGCGCCCAGACGAGGACGCTCTCGTACGACGCGGCGGCGCTGACCGCGTGGGACAACGACAGCGGCGCGCAGCAGCAGACCACGACGCACACCGCCACAGCGACGCAGTGCGCCGATCCGGTGACGATCGACAAGGCGGACGGGGAGGGCAAGGGCGCGCTCCTGCAGTTCGAGGGTGGGATGCTGCTCCCCGTCCAGCTCCCGGACGGCGCCAAGGTCACCCGCCTGCGCCTGTTCGCGGTCGACCAGGATGCGCAGGTGGACGTGTACGTCTACCTCGTTCGGAAGAAGCTGCAGACCGGGGTGCCGAAGGACGCTGGCTACACCGTGATGGCGACGGCCCACAGCTCGGGCAGCGTGATGACGAACGTTCGGCGGTTCGACGACACGACGATCACCGGGGCGATCGCAAGTCCGAGCCAGTTCGCGTACTACCTGGAGCTCGTGAGCTGCGGCATCACGGTCGAGCCGATCGGCATCCAGATCACGACGACGACCTGAGCCGCGCGCTCACGTCTCCGAGCGTTCCAGGTCGAGCGAACACGAGTTGATGCAGTAGCGGAGCCCGGTCGGCCGGGGGCCGTCGTCGAACACGTGCCCGAGGTGGGAGCCGCACGCGGCGCAGCGCACCTCCACGCGGCGGATTCCGTAGCTGTCGTCGGCGAGCAGCTCGACGCTGTCCGCCGAGGCCGGCTCGAAGAAGCTCGGCCAGCCGGTTCCGGATTCGAACTTCGTGTCCGAGCGGAACACCTCCGCGCCGCATCCGGCGCAGCGGTACACGCCGTCGTCGTGTTCGTCCCAGTAGGCGCCGGTGAACGCCCGCTCGGTGCCCTGTTCGCGGAGCACGTGGAACTGCTCGGGCGACAGTCGCTCGCGCCATTCCCCTTCGGTCCGTTCGATCTTGGATGTCATGTCGATCAGCCTCCTTCTGGAGGGTTCTGTCCATCACGGGGAACGGAGCGTTGCAGCCGGATGTTCCCGGCGGGTCACCCGCACGTCAGTCCGGCGTGACGCGGTAGCGCAGGTACGCCACTCCACCGGCGAAGCGGTGCTCGTCCAGCAGCTCGAGCCGGAGGCGAACGCCGTCCGGCAACCAGCGCGTCCCACCCCCGATCACCCATGGGGTGAGCAGCACCTGCAGTTCGTCGACCAACCCCGCCCGGAGCGCCTCGGCCGCCAGGCCCGGACCGCCGACGCTGAGGTCGCGGTCGGCCTCGGCCTTCGTGCGGCGAACCGCCTCGGGGTCGAACTCCCGCTCCAGCCGCGTCCTCGCGGTCGTGACCTCCGGCAGGGTCCGCGAGAACACGACCTTGTCGGCCGCCTGCCACAGCCGTGCGTAGTCGAGCACGATCTCCGGCTGGTCCGGCGGCTCGTGGGCCGTCTCCCAGAACCGCATGACCTCGTACATCCGGCGGCCGAACAGGTAGGTCGCGACCGGCCGTTCGAGGTCGTTGACGAACGCGTGCACCTCTTCATCGGGCGCGGCCCAGTCGAAGCCCCCGGTCTCGTCGTTCACGTACCCGTCCAGCGACGTGATCGCCGTGTAGATCAGCTTCGCCATCGCACCCACCTCCGGGACGGCAGTCTCCCAGCGGGCGTCGGGCGCCGTCGCTTCCCGCCCTCCACACGCTGCCGGGATCGGGCAGGATGTGCTCGTGAGAGACGACGGGTCGGTCCGCTCGGAGGGATCGGTGCGTTCGATCCGGTCGCGGGGTTCGATCCTGTCGATCCGGTCGACCGGCTCAATCCTGTCCATCCGGTCGAAGGGGTCGATCCTGTCGGTGGGCTCGGTGGGGTCCTTCCTGTCGATCGGATCGATCGGGTCCTTCGCGTCGGCGTTCTCGATCGGGTCGTTCGCGAGCGTCGGCTCGCTGCTGTCGTCGATGTCGTGGTGGTCGGTGCTGTCGCACCGGCGGTCGCGCGGGGTGATGGCGCGACCTGCGCCGACTCACTGAACCCGGCTACCAGGCCCGGATGCGGGTCGGGACCGCTCGGATCGGCTGCGCGTAGTCGGCCGCGAACGACTCGGGCGTCATGTCGATGCCGGCGATGCCTTCGCGATACTTCTCGAGGTACGCGGGCTGTCGGTCGGCCGGCGGCTCGTCGCCCGCCAATCGGGCTGTGGCCTCGACGATGACGGCCTGGTCCGCTTCCGGGTCGGAGTTCAGGTGGAGCGACACCTGCGGCCGACCGCGGATGTTCGCGACCTTGCGGGCGGCGGGCTGGCTGTAGATCAGGAACGAGTCCCCGTCCCACAGGAACCACACCGGCGTCGACTGGGGCTGCCCGCCGGGCTCCACCGTGGTCAGCCAGACGACCACGTCCTGCCGGAGCCGCTCGTCGGCTCGCCGGTGCGCCTCGTCGTTCTGGTCGAGGATGCCCATCGCCGTCACGTCCGCGCCAGGTCGACGACGGTCGTCTCCGCGCCCTCCACGAGCACGACGCCCGCGACGGCCGGCTCGCCGGGCTCGACCGAGATCGGCAGGAAGTGGTCGCCGAGCCAGGCCTTCAGATGGTCGGGCTCACCCCGCAGGCGGATCTCCGCGACGCGCCACCGGTTGGTGGTCGGCTCCCGGCCGGGGTACGGCGTCCCCGGCGCCCACGTGATGAAGAAGGGCAGAGACGGCTCGGCCAACGCGCGGTCGATGCCGGCCATGCGCCACCGGAGGACCCGCCCGTCGGGCGTCGTGCGGGACCCGTCGGTGACGGGCAGCTCGTTGCGGTCTGCCACGTCGTCGAGCTCGTTCGTCCGAACGACCCAGCACATCGGCCGAGTGGCCGATCCGCGAATCGACCCGACGGCGCGTCCGAACGGGTTCTGGGCGGCCAGCTCCGGATCGACCACGGTGACCAGCTCGAGGTAGGTCTCGCCGAGCGGGACGATCCGGTTCCCGGTCCCGAGCGTCGGGTGCCGGCCCCCGTCGACCGAGTCCAGGCCGTGCCGGTCGGCGTACTCCCGGGCGGCGGCTTCGAGGTCGCCGACTGCGATCACGACATGGTCGAGCTCCACGACCCGGCGAGCGTACCCGGTTCCGCGGTTCGGCTCAGCAGCCGTTCGGACCGTGGAGCGGAACCGAGCGGCCGGCAGGTCCTCGTCGCCTCCAGGTCGACGTGGTCCGGGTTGGTGGTCCCCACCTGGTGCGTGGAGACGCCGCCGTGCTCTGCACGTATTGCGGTGCGATCCGGTCAACAGCCGTTCGGAGCCACCCTACGGGCAGGTGCTCGCGCTGAACGCGTATGCCTCGTCGTACACGCCGGCGCAGGTGAGCGTGCCGGCGTTCACGACTGCCGCGCCCTCGAGCTGGCTGGCGCCGATCCTCGTCGTGTAGCCGACACCATTCGAGACCGTGGTCCGGCCGTTTCCGACGAGCTCGGTGCCGTCGACGTGGACGGAGCGGGTCGTGTTCACCGGAGCGTTGTCGTTGAGCAGCACGGCCCCCTGGCTGGAGTTGAAGACCTCGATCCGCCCGTGGCCGATGTCCGCGGAGCCGGCATCGTTGTGGACCCCCGCCACGGTCGGTCCGAAGGCGCGCAGATCGTCGAACAGCAGGGTCAGAACCCCGCTGTTGTGGACGGCGGTCCCCGAGACGCTGCCGCTGACGTCCACGTTCGTTCCGCGAACCTCCGTCGTGCTGCCCGGGAGCACCTCCAGGCCGAGGGCGTCGTCGAGGAGGGTCGGGGAGACGGTGCTGTCCGCCACGTCGAGGTGTCCGCCGGCCCGGATCCCGACCCCGGTGGTGGTCCCGGCCCCGTTGCCGCGCACCTCGATCTCGGTGTCTCGAACGTCGACGATGCCGCCCTGGGTCGTCAGGCCGAGCACGGTTCCGGAGCCCACTGCAAGGACATGGCTCCCCACGATTGCGAGCGTCGGCCCGGCCTGGTTCCCCCCGATCAACGCGACCGCGGCGATCTCCGAGCCGTTGCCCGCGGCCTCGAGCTCGACGTCCACCAGCCGCGGGAAGGACCCGAGCCGGACCGAAACGGCGTGGACGACGGGCGACGAGAAGTCGAAGTTGTCGACCGCGAGCGAGCGCAGCTCCGCCTGGTTCGCGGCCTCCACGGCGGATGCGGCGCCCGGATTCGCGTCGCTCGCTCCTCCGCAGGTGCAGCTCACGAACGTGACGTCACGTCCGGACCCCTCGATGTCGACGAACGGCAGCATGGCGATGCCGTTCGAACCCAGGCTGTACGACCCGGGCTCGAGGTGGATCAGGTAGCGACTGGACGCCGACGCGTCGGTGATGGAGGCGAGCGCGTCGCGGAGGGCCTGCCCGCCGGCGCTCGGGGTTGCGCCCGGCGGCACGACGATCGTACGGGCATAGTGCGGCTGGAACGCCGTCGAGTCCAGCCCGTCGAGCAGGGCCGAGTTGGCCGAGTGCGCGGCCGTGCCGGCCGCAGCCGCGTGACCGGCGTTGGTTGCCGTGTCCGCCTTCCCCGCCATCGGCACGAAGCGCTTCGGGATGACTCCGGCATTGTTGTGGGCGACCAGCTTCCCTGCCGCATGGGCAAGGGTAGCCGCCGAGCCGACGGCGTCCTTGCCGTCGACCTTGTCGGCGTTGATCACGTCCAATGCGGACCGGGCCACGGCGGGGGCGGCCGCGGTCAGCGCGGCGGTGAGCATGGCAACGAGCACGGTCGTCCCGTGCCGGCGCAGCGAACGGAACATCCGGTCCTCCCTCCCTGTCGGCGGATGCCGCGCGACCGTGACAAGCCGCCCCGGGAGAGTCAAGCGGAGCGCATTCGGTCAGCAGCCGTTCGGGCAGGTGTATCTGACCTTGGCGGCCTCGACCACGAAGTCGGGGTCGGTCGTCGGCGCGTCGGCGGATGACACGAAGTGGGTGTCGACGCCCGCGACGTATTTCGTCGTCGCCAGCACCTTCACCGCGGGCGAGACGGTCCGGACGAACGAATGGAGGTCGCAGTCCCGCATCGACGGCGGGGTGTCGCGGACCGGCAGGATGAAGTGCGCCCTGGCGTGCCTCGGATCGTAGGCGGCGAAATACCATTGCCCGAGCGCCGAGGGGACGTCGGTGCCGCAGTCCTGGAAGTAGAAGGTGACCTGGTTGATCATCGCCCCGGCCGGCACCGGCATGGCGGCTTCGAGGAAGATGTCGTTCGGCGTGAAGTGGCCGGCAGCGACGTGCGCGTAGACGCCGCCACCGGTGCTCGGCACGAACTGCGGGAAGAACCGGAAATCGAGCGAGCGCCATTCCACGCCTCGTACGGTGACCGAGCGTTGCACCGCGGCGGCACGGGGTGCGGCCCCGGCTCCCTGCGCCACGGCGACGGCCCCAGCAACCAAGGCCACGATCCCGGCGGCGAGCGCGAACATTCGAGCTGAGCGCATCGTTGTTCCCCCTCCCTGAGCGAGCGGACGACCGTTGTGTCGAGCGGGGACTCTAGAACCTGCCGGGGTCAGCGGGAAGGTGGGCCGGCCGGACCCGACGCGCTCAGCGGCCGTCGGCCGTCAGTGACTGCGGTCGGGAGCCCTGAGGAACTCCAGCACGGCGAGCACGCGGCGGTGGTCGTCCGGCGCGGGCTGGAGGTCGAGCTTCGTGAAGATCGCGGCCACGTGCGTCTCCACCGTTCGCTCGGACAGGAAGAGCCGCTCCGAGATCGCCTGGTTCGACCGGCCCTCGGCCATCAGCTCGAGGACCTCGCGCTCCCGCTCGGTCAGGCGGTCGATCCGCGAGGGTTCGGTCCGGCCGAGCAGCCGCACCACGACGTCCGGGTCGACGACCGAACCGCCGGTCCCCACGCGACGCACCGCGGCCACGAACTCCGGCAGGTCGAGCACACGGTCCTTGAGCAGGTAGCCGGCCCCGCGCGCCTCGCGCCCGATGAGCTCGAGCGCCTGCCGCGTCTCCACGTACTGCGACAGGACGAGCACGCCGGTCCCGGGGTGGTCCGTGCGGATGCGGACCGCCGCGGCCATGCCCTCCGTCGTGAACGTCGGCGGCATCCGGATGTCGGTGACGGCGACGTCCGGCCCGAGCGCCGCCACGAGCGACAGCAGCTCCTCGGCGTCGCCGGCCTGCCCCACCACCTCGAGGCCGTGCTCGGCGAGCAGCCGGGCCACGCCCTCCCGGAACAGGACCGAGTCGTCGGCCAGCACCACCCGCAGCGGGCCGCCCCCGTCATTCGACACGGGTTCGGTCCTCCGAGCAGGGGATCTCCGCGCGGACGATCGTGCCGGCGCCGGGCGGGCTCTCCACGGTGAGTCGCCCGCCGAGCGCGGCCACCCGGTCCTCCAGGCCGCGGAGCCCCGACCCCGCCCCCACCGCCGCCCCGCCGACGCCGTCGTCGGACACCGTGACGATCAGGTCCGGGCCGCGCCGTTCGGTCGCGATGCGAACCCCCGACGCGCCCGCGTGCCGCTGGCAGTTCGCGAGCGCCTCGGAGACGACGTAGTACGCCGTCACCTCGACCGCCTCCGGGAGACGGCCGTTCGGGACGGCGTCGACGGCGACCGGCAGCGCCGAACGCTCGGCCAGCGACTCGAGTGCCGCCGTGAGGCCGGACCCGGTCAGCACGGCCGGGTGGATCCCTCTGCCGAGCTCGCGGAGCTCCTCCACGGCCCGGGCCGCCTCCTCCGCCGCCTCGTCGAGCTCGGTCCGGAGCCCGGGGTCCGCGTCCGGGCCGAGCCGTTCCAGCGTGAGTCGGAGCGACAGCGAGAGCGTCAGGAGGCGCTGCTGCGCCCCGTCGTGGAGGTTGCGCTCCACGCGCCGGCGTTCGGCGTCGCCGGCCTCGACGATGCGCTGTCTCGAGGCGCGGACCTCCTCGAGCTGTGCCCGGATCTCCGCGCGGAGGCGTTCGTTCTCCAGGGCCATCCGCGCCGCCGCGCCCACGGCACGCAGCAGGTCGGGTTCGTCGTCGAGGGCCTCGTCGTGCAGCAGCGCGATGGTGTGCCCGCCGTCCAGGAACGTCACCCCGGCACCGGGTCGCACGTCCACGGCGCGGCCGTCCGGATCCACGTACGCATCGCCATCGGTGCGGAGGAACGCCACCCGCGCCGCCGGGTCGCCGAGCGCCCGTCCGATCGCGGTCTGGAGCTCGCCGGCCGGGACGCCGTCTTCGAGCTCGACCACCAGGTCCGCGACCGCCGACCGATCGAGCCGGCTCCGGAGCACCGTCACCAGGAACGCCCCCGGGAGGAGGAGGAACACCACCGGTCCATACCCGAACAGCACCAACCACGCGGTGTAGCCGGCGTTCGCCGCCTCGGCGATGTTCTGCGCGATGATCAGCAGCACGGCCGGGGCCGCCACCAGCGTGATCGGCCAGAATGCCCGCCGCCCCCGGACGCCGATCCCCCGCCAGTGCTGCACGATCGCCGTCAGCACGACGATCGCGACGAGGACGCCGATCACGCTGGTCACCACGTTGATCAGGTTGTCCAGAAACTGGCTCGAGTCGACCAGCAGGAGATTCCGTGGGCAGGTGCATCCGCTCGTGGCGGGGTTCCAGAACATCTGACTGACCGTGGTGTTCCCGATCACCCAGATGTAGGTCCCCACGACGATCCACCGGTCCCGGCGTGATCCGAGGCGGCCGGTCGGAAACGACAGCGCGAGGTGCGCCATGACGGCCTGGTACAGCGACTGGGTGGCATTCGACAGCGTGAACGTGAACGCCGACGCGGCGGTCGACAGATGGGGAGGGACCAGGAAGTAGGCGAGCCCGACCCCCGCCATGATCGCGCCCATCGGGCTCTCCGGACGGCGCCGCCAGGCGAACATCCCGACCCACACGAATCCCGCGACGACCATGAAGTGGACGAGCCGCACGCCCTCGGGCGGGCCATCCTTCGGGCGGACGAGCGTGACGGCCATGAACCCGGTGGCGAACACCCCGGCGGCGACGAACCACGGGAACAGCCCCGGCCGCCAGGCCCGCGTGCCGGGAGCGGAGGCGGGCGCAGCCCCGACCGCCGCTGCGTCGGTCATGCTCGCGGTTCCTCGACGAACGACCTGAGGCGCGCCCCCGTCAGGTCGCCCTTGGGGACGAACCCGGCAACGATCTCCGAGAACACGCGGCCCCGGTAGTCGGCCGGGTCGCGGCCGGTGGTCAGGACCACCGTGGGCGGATCGAACTCGGCCGCGAGGCGCTCGGCCACGACGAAGCCGTCGACGTCCGGCAGCCCGACGTCCAGCAGGACCAGATCGGGCCGCAGCTCGCGCGCCGCCTCCAGGGCGGCATTCCCGTCCCCGGCCTCCCCCACGACCTCGAATCCTCCGCTTTCGAGCAGCCGCCGGGCAACCGCCCGGAAGCCGTCGTGGTCGTCGACGATCAGCGCGCTCGGTGCCACGGCTGGGATGGTGCCACGGTCGGGTTCGGCGTACACGCGTGGTGGCACGGAGCGCGTTCCAGTGGCTCCACGGATGGTCCTCCGGGGGGTCACGCCTAGTGTCGCCGCCATTGGCCGTTCGATCGGCGAACGGCGCGGCGGGAGGAGGAACCACAATGCGCAGATCGATCCTGGCGGCCGGGGCCGCGGCCGCGATCACCGCGGCGGTGCTGATCGGTCCGGCGGGCGCGTTCGCTTCACCGGGCGCCCGCCCGGCCACCCTCCACCTCACGGCCCACTTCACGCACGCGTCGCTGGTGGACGCCGCCCCCGCGGGTCCGAGCGCCGGCGACCAGCAGGTGGTCGTGGGAACGCTCACCAAGGGCACCGCCAGGGCTGGGCGGTTCGGGTTCGTCTGCGAGATCCTGACCGGCGCGCCGAAGGCCCCCGAGGAATGCTCGGCGACCGGCTCGCTGTCCGGCGGGACCATCACACTCCAGGGCGCAGCGAGGACGGTCGGCGACGACCACACATGGGCCGTCGTGGGCGGGACCGGCGTGTACCGCGACGCCACCGGCCAAGCGCTCATCCACGACGTGAACCAGTCCACCAGCGACGTGACGATCGAGCTGGGCTGATCGAGATCACCGACCGGGCCGAGGCCGGCGCGGGGATCGTCGTCCGCGATCCTCGCGGCGGCCTCGAGCTCGAGTCGCCCCTTCCGAAAGAGCACGCTGCGAGTAACCTTCGGTACGCGGGGACGACGCGTCTCACCGGGGTGCGATCCATGGACTGTGCGGCGTGCGGCACGGCGAACGAGCCAGGCCGGAAGTTCTGCAAGGCCTGCGGGGCCGGGCTCGTTCTGCTCTGCCCGTCATGTTCGTCGGCCAACTCAACCGACAGCCTGTTCTGCGGCGAGTGCGGCGCGCCGTTGAAGTCCAACGCGAAGCCGCGCGCGACCCCGGCACGCCAGCCCGCGTCCACGCCCTCGGCCGTGACGGAGCGGCGGCTGGTCTCCGTCTTGTTCGCCGACCTGGTCGGGTTCACGACGCTCTCGGAACACCGCGACGCCGAGGACCTCCGCGAGCTCCTCTCGAGCTACTTCGACACCGGACGCGAGGTGGTTGAACGACACGGCGGCCTGGTCGAGAAGTTCGTCGGCGACGCCGTCATGGCGGTGTGGGGAACCCCCATCACGTATGAGGACGATGCCGAACGAGCGGTCCGAGCGGCCCTCGAGCTGGTCGAGTCCGTGGCGGCGCTCGGTCGCGAGGTCGGCTTCGACCTTCAGGCGAGGGCCGGAGTCCTCACCCGCGAGGCCGCCGTCACGGTGGGCGCCGTGTCGCAGGGGCTGGTGGCCGGCGACCTCGTCAACACGGCGTCGCGGCTGCAGTCGGCCGCCGAGCCCGGCAGCGTGCTGGTGGGCGACGCCACGCACCGCGCGGCCGAGCAGGCCATCGCGTTCGCCGACGCCGGCGACCTCACGCTGAAGGGCAAGGAGGAACCCGTCCACGCCTGGCGGGCGGTGCGGGTGATCGGCCAGCGCGGCGGTGCCGGCCGCTCCGCCGGGCTCGACCCGCCGTTCGTCGGGCGGACCGAGGAGCTCAGGCTCATCAAGGAGCTGCTGCACGCGACGGGTCGCGAGCGCAAGGCCCGGCTGGTGTCCGTCACCGGCATCGGGGGCATCGGCAAGTCGCGCCTCGCGTGGGAGCTCCTGAAGTACGTCGACGGCCTGGCCGCGGACGTGTACTGGCACCAGGGACGATGCCCGGCCTACGGCGACGGCGTGACGTTCTGGGCGCTCGGCGAGATGGTCCGGATGCGCGCCGGCATCGCGGAGACGGACGACGCCGCGGAGTCCCGGACAAAGCTCGCGGCCATGGTCGACGGGTACGTGCGCGACGAGGACGAACGCCGGTGGATCCTTCCCCGGCTCGCCCACCTCCTCGGCCTCGACGAGCGTCCGCCCGGTGAGCGCGAGGAGCTGTTCTCCGCGTGGCGGTCGTTGTTTCGAACGGATCGCCGAGCGCGGTACCGCCGCGCTCGTGTTCGAGGACCTCCAGTGGGCGGACCCCGGCCTCCTCGACTTCATCGAGTCGATCCTGGAATGGTCGCGCTCGCACTCGATCCTGATCGTGACGCTCGCCCGCCCGGAGCTCATCGACCGTCGTTCGGACTGGGGGGTCGGTCAGCGGAGCTTCACCTCGCTGCACCTTGAGCCGCTTCCGGAACCGGCGATGGCGGAGCTGGTGGAGGGGTTCGTCCGGGGTCTGCCCGCCGACGGCGTGGCCAAGATCGTCAAGCGCGCGGAGGGGGTGCCCCTCTACGCGGTCGAGACGGTGCGGATGCTGGCCGATCGCGGCGTGCTCGAGGCCGGCGGCGGCGTCTACCGGCTGGTCGGCGACCTGGGCGATCTCGACATCCCCGACTCTCTGCACGCGCTGATCGCCGCCCGGCTCGACGGGCTGACGCCGCAGTCCCGCGTGCTGCTGCAGGACGCCTCGGTGCTGGGAAAGAGCTTCACGATCGAATCGCTGACCTCGGTGACGGGCGTCGACCAGGAGACGCTCGAACCCCAGCTCCACGAGCTGGCCCGGCGGGAGTTCCTCCTGCAGGAGCTCAACCCGCGCTCACCCGAGCGCGGACAGTACGCCTTCCTCCAGGCCCTGATCCGCGAGGTGGCGTACTCGACGCTGTCGAAGGTGGACCGCCGGCGGAAGCACCTGGCCACGGCCCACCACTTCGAGTCGATCGGCGACGACGAGTTGGCAGGGGTTGTGGCGACGCACTACGTCGAGGCCTATCGGGCGACACCGGAAGGGCCGGAGGCAGACGCGCTCGCCGCGCGGGCGCGGGACTGGCTACAGCAGGCAGCCGAACGCGCGATCTCGCTCGGCTCGCCCGCACAGGCAGTGGTGTTCGTCGAGCAGGCCCTGGCGATCACACCGGGCGGCGCCGAGCGCGGGAACGTGCTGGACCTGGCCGGCGAGGCCGCGTTCCGAGCCGGCGAGGCGGAGGCGGCCGTGGCGTATCTCGAGGAGACGATCAGCCTGTACCGCGGGTTGGGCGACCCCACATCCGCCGCTCGCGCGACGGCGAAGATCACCAGGCCCTTCAGCGTGCTCGACCATCGGCTCGAGTCGATCGCACGGATGGAGGCGGCGCTCGAGACGCTCGGTGACGAGGGCGATGATCAAGTCCGGGGGGAGCTCTACTCGAGCCTGGCGAGCCAGACGAACTTCACGGGCGACCCCCAACGCGCGCTGATGTGGGCCGAACGCGCGCTCCCACTCGCCGAACGGCTCGACATGAGCCAGGTGGTCGCCGAGACGATCGGCTGGAAGAGCGTGGCCCTTCTCAACGTCGGTCGTCACCGAGAGGCGTTGATGCTGGCGATCGGCTCCCTGCACCTCATGCAGAAGGTCGGCGACAGTCAGGCGCTCTCCCTGGCCTACACGAACCTCGGCGTCCTCCTCGCCGAGGACGACCCCAAGGCCGCCCTGCAGGCATTCCTCGATTCCCTTGAAGCGGCCCGGCGGGCCGGCATCCGCGACCTCGAGGTGCTCGGGTACGCAAACACGGCGGAGGCTGCGATCGACGTCGGCCAGTGGGCCGAGGCGGACCGGGCCCTGACCGGGCTCGGGGACGTCGACCCCGCGACGTTCCTCGGCGCCGCGCTGCAGTTCGGCCGGGCGATGCTCTCGGCGTTCCGGGGTGATCTGGCCACGGCCAACGAGCTCATCGATGGCGTCGCGCCGAGGCTGGCAACCGAGATGGTCACCGAGCGGACCTGGCACCTGCGAGCCCGCGCTGTCGTGCGGCTGATGCAGGGCCAGCTCGAGGCCGCGTACGACGAGGCCATGCGTTCGGTGGACGCGGAACCGGCCGGGATGAACGCACCGCTCGCCGTGTGGGCGGCCGCGCAGGCCGCGATGTGGCTGCGGGACGCCGGCAGGCTGGACCTCGTGGTGGAGGCCGCCGGTCCGCTGCGCGGCCGCTGGATCGACGCGGTGCGGCAGACGATCGACGCCGCCCGGGCGGCGCTGGCGGAACGGTTCGGCGAAGCCGCGGCGGGCTTCCGGGCGGCGTTCGACACGTGGACGGAGCTCGACCTCCCCCTGGACCTCGCGTTCTGCGCGATCGACGCGATCACGGTGTCGCCGGAGTCGTCGGTGCCGGCGGACGTCGTGGAACGCGCTCGAGAGACCCTCGAAGGCCTCGGTGCGCGGCCAATGCTCGAGCGGCTGACGTCCGCCGAGCAACCCGCTCCGACCCGGTAGCGATCGGGTTCGTTCATGGATGGCCGCCATGGAACGGGCTTCGCCGATCTCGGACGACGGATCGATTCGCTCGGTTCGGTCGCGGGGGTCGATCCTTTCGATCCGGTCCACCGGTTCCATCCTGTCCATCCGGTCGAAGCGTTCGATCCTGTCGATCGGGTCGATGGGGTCGTTCCTGTCGATCGGCTCGATCGGGTCGTTCGGGTCGGCGTTCTCGATCGGGTCGCTCGCGAGCATCGGGGCGCTGCTCTCTTCGATGTCTCGGTGGTCGGTGATGTCGCACGCTGGCGCGATGATCGGCAGCCGTTCGGGCAGGTGTAGCGCCCGCACCTTCCACGATCCACCGGGTCGGGGCAAAGGGCTTCGCGTTACGAGACTCGGACGCGCATCGGGATGGCGCGGATGCGATCGGCCACGTCGTCGAAGCTGATGCGCAGTAGATTCAGGCCCGGCAGTGGACGTGGCGTCGGCGTTGGGACAGGCCTTCGTCGGGCGGTCGATCGAGCTCGGCGAACTGCAGGCTGCGCTGTCCGACGCCCTCGAGGAGGCGAGCCGGGTCGTCCTCATCACCGGCGAGCCGGGCATCGGGAAGACGACGCTGGCGACCTTCCTGGCCCGGCAGGCGGAAGCTCTCGGGGTGCCGGTGCGGTGGGGTCGGGCATCGGAGGACCCGGGGGCGCCGCCGTTCTGGCCGTGGATCCGTATCCTTCGCGACCACCTCTCCGCGTCCGATGGTGCCGACCGGAGGAAGCTGGAGCCCCACACGAAATGGCTTCAGACGTTGGTGCCTCGCCTGAGGGAGCCGGCGTCGCCCGACCCGGCACCGACTCCGGCGCCGGACCGGGGAACGATCGACGCCGGCGAGGCCCGGTTCCAGCTGTTCGACGTCATGGCGTCATTCCTCCGGGCCGCGGGTGCGGAACGGGGCCTGGTGGTCGTGCTCGACGACGCCCAATGGGCGGATACCTCCTCCGTGCTCCTGCTTCGGCATGTCGCCCGGGAGTTGGGACCGGCCCGGGTGCTCGTGGTGGTGCTGGTTCGGGAGGAGGAGGTCGAGACCGGTGGGTCGCTGGCCGCCACACTGGCCGACCTCGCTCGCGCCTCCGGGGCCAGGTGGATCCGGTTGCGGGGGCTGGACCGAACCGACACCGCCCGGCAGCTGGCCGCCCTGGTCGGGGGGCCGACCGCTCGGGCGCTGGCCGACCGGGTGCACGAGGCAACGGCGGGGAATCCCTTCTTCGCCGCCGAAGTCGTCCGGATGCTCCGGGCGGAGGGGCGTCTCGCGGACTACGGCTCCCTGCTGCCCGATCGACCGCTCGGCGTTCCGCCGGGCGTCGGCGAGATCCTCAGGAGGCGGGTGGACCTGCTGAGCGCGCAGGCTCGAACCCTGCTCGAGATGGCCTCGCTCGCCGGCACCGGGTTCTCGTTCGAGTTCCTTGCACAGGTCGGTGCCGCGGATCCGGATGACGTCCTCGCGGCGCTCGATGAAGCCGTGCGCGCGCATCTGGTGGAATCGTCACCGGAGCGGGCCGGGGTGGTTCGACTTCCCCCACGCGCTGGTCAGGGAGGCGCTCTCCGGGGGAATGGGAACCCCCGAGCGCCTCCGAGGCCATCGCCGAATCGCCCAAGCCTTGGAGGGAGGAGGGGCCGGAGACGAGCCGGGCCAGGCCCGCCTCGGCGAGCTCGCCTGGCATTGGCTCCAGGCCGGCGACGGACGACGTGCGATCCGGTACGCGACGGCGGCAGGGGACGAGGCGAGCAGGCAGCTTGCGTACGAGGAGGCCGCCCGCCTGAACCGGGTGGCATTGGGTCAGGCCGAGGGGAGCCGGATGGACGCAGCAACGAGAACGGATCTCCTCCTGCGCGTGGTCACCTCGGAATACCGGAGCGGCAACGTCCGAACGGCGATGGAGGCCTTTGTGGAGGCTGCCGAACTCGCCCGGCGATCGCACCGCTCCGACCTGCTCGCCGATGCGCCGCTCATCGTTCAGGGCATCGGAGACCCCGAGGTGAACGCGAGTGTGCTCCGGGCATGCGATGCGATCTTGGCCGACGACGCCGGAATGGACGACGCGGTCCGAGCCCGGCTCCAGGCGCAGCGGTCCGTGGCCCTGTGCGAGTCCGGACGAATGGACGACGCCCTGCCCGACAGCGATCGTGCCCTGCAACTGGCGGAGGGTTCCGCTGATCCCTCTCTGGTGGCCGCGATCCTGCCGGCGCGGCACCTGGCGCTGGCCGGTCCGGACTGGCCGTTCGAGCGGCTGGCGTTGGCCGAGCGGGGACTCGAACTGGCCCGTTCGCTGGACGCCCCGATGGAGGAGATGTGGGCCCGGGTATGGCGGACCGACGCGTTCTGGGAGCTGGGCGACGTCGGCGCTGTCGACGCCGAGATCGAACGGCTGGCGGGTCTCTCCCATTCGCTGCGCAACCCCATCGTCCGGTGGCACGTCAAGCGGTTCCGGGCGGCTCGCGCGTTGATGGAGGGGCGGTTCACGGATGCCGCGGAGCTGTCGGAGGAGGCGACCGCAGAGGTCCCGTCCGAGAACTTCATGGCCCGGGTGCTGCACGTCACGCTCATGGCCGCGATCGACGCCGATGTCGGTGCGTTCACGTGGATGCACGCCAATCGGTGGCTGGTGGAGGCCCGTCATTCGATCCTGTCGTTGACCACGATGGCCTGGACGCTCTTGTCGGCGGCGCGTCGCGACGAGGCGCTCGTGTACTACGAACGAGCGCGGGGGAGCGCCGGTCGTGTGCCCCGGGACGCGCGGTGGATGATCACCACGGTGCTGCTCACACACCTGTCGTTCGAGCTGGACGACCGCGACACCGCGGCCGTCTGCCACCGGGAGCTCATCCCGTACCGGGATCGGTTCTCCGCGAGCGGCGGGGGAACCGTCGCCTGCCAGGGATCGATCGAGCTGTTCCTGGGGATGGCCGCCACCACCCTGGGGCTCGTGGACGAGGCCGAGGGCCATCTTCGTCGGGCCATCGACCGGAACGCGGCGGCCGGGGCGCGTCCCTGGAAGGCCCGGGCGGAGCTGACGCTGGCCGAGCTGCTTCGCCGCCGTGGAGCGTCGCCCCGCAGGACGGCCCTCGATCTGGCCGAGCGTGCCGCGAACACGGCCAGGGCCCTCGGGATGCGGGTGCTCCTGGCCTCGGCCGAAGCGCTCGTCACTGAGCTGACATCGGCTTCCGGGCCGCTCGCCCTTTCCCCGCGGGAGCGGGAGGTGGCGACGCTCGTGACCCGGGGCCTCTCCAACCGGGAGATCGCGCGAACCCTTTACCTGTCCGAGCGGACCGCGGAGAATCACGTCCAGCACATCCTCACCAAGCTGGGATTCGACTCCCGGGCCCAGATCGCAGCCTGGGCCGTGGCCGAAGGGCTGGCCTCGACCGACGGGAATTGAGTACCGGCTGAGTAGTTCCCCCGATGGAACCGCAGGCCGTCCGGCCCAAGCTTCGATCGCTCGCCCGCACCCCGCGGGCAGAGCGAAAGGAGGTCGGACCATGTTCGCGAATGTGCAGATCGCACTGCTCCCTCCAGATTTCCCTTCGGAGGGGCAGGAGCAGCGCCTCATCGACCTGCTGCGGTCGGTCCCGGGGTTCCAGGCGGTGTGTCTGCAGACCCAGATCGGAACGCGCAAGGGCATGTTCCTTTCGGTGTGGGACTCGGTGCAGGCCGTCGAGTCGATGGAGGAGCGGCTGCAGGAGATCGGGCCGCCCCCGTTCACCGTCGAGGCCAAGGACGCGTACCAGGTGATCGACGCGTTCACCGGGCCCGACGGCGGCTCGAACCCGGCGATGGCGTGGGTCGGGTACTTCGACGGTCTGACCGAGGCCGAGATGACGGCCCACGACCGCGCTGGACGTGATCGGATCCGGCCGGCCACCGCCGGCCTGCCTGGACTGGTGGCCGCGTACTCGCTCCGCACGCTGGCCAACGACTCGGCGCTCGAACTGGTGCTCTGCACCTCCGCGGACGCGATCGAGGCGGGGAATCGCACCGTGGAGGCGACCGAGCTGCTCCCGGGCGAGGACCCTTCGCTGCTCCACGGTCCCGACCGGGTCGAGATCTACCGCGTCGGCGCGTACGTCCGGACCGGGGTCGCGGTGCGCGCCTAACCGGACTGCGCAAACGGCACCTGGTGCCGGGTGGGCCCGGGCGTCAGAAGGGCCATCGGCGATCGACGTGCCCTCAGGGCCAGCACGGAGAAGGTTCGGGTGCCTCCCCTGATGGCCGTGCGGACGAGGCTGCCTAGCGTCGCACCCGGTCGACCGCTCGACCGGCGAGCGGACGAGACGGAAGGAGGAACCCATGCGCAAGGCGATCATCACCGGGATCGCGGTCGGGGCGATCGCGGCAGCGGCGTTGCTCGGGCCGGCGGGCGCGTTCGCGTCGTCCCCGGCCGCGACGCGGGCGTCCGCCGCGACCCGGGCGCGGGCCACCACCCTGCACCTCACCGCACACTTCGTGCACGCGGCCCTCGTCGACGCGGCCCCCCAGGGCCCGAGTGCCGGCGACCAGCAGGTCGTCGCCGGGACCCTGCTGCGCGGGACCAAGGCCGTCGGGCGGTTCGGGTTCGTCTGCGAGTTCCTGACCACCGGCCGGAACGCCAACGAGGAGTGCACGGGCACCGGCCGGCTCTCCGACGGCTCCATCACGGCGCAGGGCTTCTCGCGGCAGTCGGACGACGACCACACGTGGGCCGTCGTGGGCGGGACCGGCGCCTACCGGGGCGCGAGCGGCCAGATCGCCATCCACGACGTGAACGACTCGACCAGCGACCTGACGATCGAGATCGGCTGACCCGGCCGGCGACGTCGTCGTGCGGACCGAGCCCGGGACCGGCCGGACTGGAAGGGAGGCAGGAGCGATGAAGCGGAAGCGGCTCACGGTCGGAGCGCTGATCGTCTCGATCACGATGATGGCGGCCACGGGGGTCGGCGCGGTCACCGGCGCCAGCCCGGGCTCGGCCAACGCCTTCCGGTACGACGGCCAACTGGCCCGCCCGAACGGGACCTACGACTTCCGGTTCCAGTTGTTCGATCACCTCACCGGAGGGGCCCAGGTTGGGTCGACCCTCGTCGTGGGGGACGTGCCGGTCGCGGCGACGCGATACACGGTGGCGCTCGACTTCGGGGCGGGGGCGCTCCCGGGCGCGGCCAGGTGGCTGCAGGTGGCCTGGCGCGGCGGCTCCTCGACGGGTTCCTACAGCACGCTCTCGCCCAGGCAGGAGCTCCTGGCAGCGCCGTACGCTCTCGGGGTGAGGCTGCCCCTGTCGGAGGCCGTCCAGAGCACCGGCCCGGCGTTCTCCATCACGAACGCCGGGACGTCCGGGGGCAGCGCCGCGATCCACGGCCAGGCCGCGAATGGCTACGGCGTGTACGGGAACTCCTCCGCCGGCGCGGCCGGGGTGTACGGAACCGGAACGGCCTCCGGGGTGATCGGCGAGGTCAACTCCTCCCTCGGGAGCGGAGTCGTGGGCGACAACAACGGCTCGGGCCACGGCGTGACTGGAGTGAGCGCGCACGGCATCGGCGTCGACGCCAGCGGCGCCACGTACGGGGTGCTGGCCGGGACGGGGAGTCCCTCCGGTGTCGGCGTGTACGGCAAGAACTCCGGCGGCGGCGACGGCGTGCAGGGCGTCACCGGCGGGGCCGGTGCGAGCGGCGTGTTCGGCAACAACACCGGCGGCGGCAAGGGCGTGTTCGGCGCGTCCACCACCGGCAACGGGGTGGAGGGTGGCTCGACCGGCGGCAACGGCGTGCAGGGAGAGAGCACGAGGGGCAACGGCGTGCAGGGAGAGAGCACGAGGGGCAACGGCGTGCAGGGAGAGAGCACGAGGGGCAACGGCGTGCAGGGCGTGAGCGCGAGCGGCACCGCGAGCGGCGTGTACGGACAGAACAATGGCGGCGGCTACGGCGTGGCCGGCCGATCGCCGAACGGCGTCGGCGTCCTGGGCGACAGCGCCAATGGATTCGCCATGCAGGCTGCGGGCAATACGACCCAGTCCCGGGCCAGCGGCGGATGGGTGAAGGCGATGGCGCTGGTGACGGTCAATGGCACCATCGGCCGGTGCTACAACTCACAAGCGACGGGCGCGACCGTGTCTTCCGGTGGGTGCGGGTTCAGCGTGAACCATGATGGGCTCGGCGACTACATTGTCGACTTCAGTTTCAGGGTCAGCGACCGCTTTGTGATGGTGACGCCGCTCTTCTCGGGCGGCACCATCGGCGCAGAGCTCGACACCTATAGCGACACCGCTTGGGATGTCAGCACCTTCTACTCCAGCAACCACGACGTAGCGAACTTCGCCCAGTTCACGGACGCGCCCTTCTTTGTGTTCGTGTTCTAAATGGGCAGAGGTGGTTTCGATGCTCACGTCACGCACCTGCGATCGGAGTCGATTCCGCGAAGCCGCGGCTCGAGCCCTGGCCACCCTTTGGGCGACGGTCCTGCTCGCGGCGTGCTCCGCTCATGGTTCGGCGACCCCGGCCATCACCCGGTCGGCTTCGGTCGAGCCGGGCGGCCGTTCGGCCTCCCCTTCGGCGCCCGTCATTCCGTCGACCTCGCCATCGGTCCTCGCGTCGCCCACGGCATACGTCGTGTCGTCCCACCATGGTGCGGGTGACCACGGTCTACAACTCGGTGATCGGAGACCGCGTCGATCCCACCTGGAACTCCCCCGCCGCGATCGCGCCCTCCACTACGCCGTGACCGTGATGGGACGGGCGCAGTGCGAGGTCGCGGCGGCGCACGGCGCGAAGTGCGCCGACACGTACCACCTCCTCAACGGGAAGAACGGGCTCCGGTCGGCGCAGCCGTCTCTCAACCCCGCGGACGCCACGCACCTCAACCAGCGCGGGGAGGACGCATTCGCAAAGGCGCTCATCGAAGACGGTTTCGCTCCACTGAACGCTTGAGGCGGGCTCAGCAGCCGTTCGGGCAGGTGTACCTGACCTTGGCGCCGATGACGACCAGGTTCGGAGCCGAGGTGGGCTCGCTTCCGCCGTTGGTCCACCTGCTGTCCACCCCTGCCACGTAGTCCTTGGTGGCGACCACCTTCACCGCGGGTGCGACGCTCCGGACGAACGCGTGCGTGTGGCAGTCGAGCGTCCCCGACGGCGAGTTGGCGATCGGAAGGATGAACCCGCCGGACGCGTGCGCCGGGTCGTAGACGGCGAAGTACCACCGACCCAACGGGTCGCCCGCGCCCCCGCAGTCCTGGTAGTAGAACGTGACCTGGTTCACGAGCGAGCCGGCCGGCAGGTTCATGTCGGCCTCCAGGTAGACGTGCTCCAGGGAAGGTCCCGCGTTCTGTGGGTAGACCCCCCCGCCGGTGTTCTGGACGTATTGCGGCGTGATCCGGAAGTCGAGCGCACGGAACTGGACGCCACGCATGGTGATCGAGTGCGTGGTGGTCGAGGCCCGTGGAGCCGCCCCTGCCGTGTGACCGATCGCGATCCCCGTGACGACCATAGCCACGATGCTCGCGGCGAGCGTGATCCTTCGAACGGTGCGCATTGCTCCCCCCCTGAAGTCGACGACGCTGCAACGTGGCACCCCAGGCGAGAACGCACAAGGAGGCGGGCAGTCGACGCGCCCGAGGTCGCGGCGGGAGACGCTGGCTAGTCCGCCGAGCGAACCTGGCGAATCATCGCGCCGACAGCAGGTCACGACCGAACCATAGGGCCCCTCTGTAGTCCCTGAGCGGGAGGGTAGAGCCATCAGCACCGTCGCGGGGTCGGTCCCCGGAACTGGAGCGGGACCGGCCGCTAGACGACGGAGTGAGCTACTCCACCCCTTGTCGCAGCAGGGCGATGGCACGCTGGCCGGCGTCTCGGATCTCCTGAGCCACGCGCCTTGTGCTCACCCCAGCCAGCACGCGCCGACGAACATGGTCGAGGAGCGCCCGGTGCAGGCCCACGAGCGCGTTCGCGATGACGTGGGCCTCGACGGCATCGGCCGCGAGTCCACGCTCCACGGCAACGACCTCGGCCAGCTTCTCCGCGTAGCCGGCCATGATCGCGCGTTCCCGGGCGAGCAGGGACGGACTGTCCGTGATCACGCGGACGATCACCTCCGGGGGCTGCCCTGGAGGCTGTCCACCCTCTCGGAGGAACCCCCCGGGCTCGAGAACGAAGCGCCCGAAGGCTTCGGCGATCGATGATCCCGGGTCGCGATCGCGAACGGCGGCCAGCAATTCCTCCTCGAAGTCCTCCATTCGGTGATAGACGAGGTCTTCCTTCGTCGGGAAGTAGTTGAAGACGGTCGCCTCCGCGACGTCGGCCTCCCGCGCAACCTCCGCGACGGTGACCCGCTCGAAGCCTCGCTGGGCGAACAGCCGCCATGCGGCCTCGCTGATGGAACGCCGCGTCTGCTCCTTCTTTCGTTCGCGGAGTCCGGGCTCGGCGTCGTGAGATAAGTTTGGGGTTGCCATATTCTTAGAGTAACCCTATACTTGGGGCATGTCTACCAACATCGGAGCCTCGACTGCGACACACGAGACGGACGGCCGACCACCGCACGCGTCGCTCATCCTCCTCGCCGTCACCGCCGCCGTCGTCATCGTGACACTGGATACCACCATCCTGAACGTCGCGATCCCGACGATCCGACGCGACCTGGAAACCGACCTCCTCAGCCTGCAGTGGGTCATCACGGGGTATTCGCTCACCCTGGGCTGCCTGTTCATCATCGGTGGGCGTCTCGGCGACCTGGTCGGTACCCGTCGCACGTTCGTGGTGGGGGCATTGTTGTTCGCCCTCGGCTCGTTCCTGGCCTCGACGGCTGGTTCGGTCACGGCGCTCCTCCTCGGGGAAGCGATCATCGAGGGGGTCGGCGCCGCACTGCTTCTGCCGGCTTCGCTCGCGACCCTGTCGATGTCCTTCGCGG
This sequence comes from uncultured Actinomycetes bacterium, assembly GCA_963772375.1. Taxonomy (GTDB): domain Bacteria; phylum Actinomycetota; class UBA4738; order UBA4738; family JACQTL01; genus DATBHM01. Next base: position 861,314 of record CAVYXG010000005.1, on the reverse strand, counting down.
GTCGCTCCAGGGCCCGAGCCTTTGCGCTCTGGGGCGGTGCCGCCGGTGCCGCCGCAGCCCTGGGCCCGGTGATCGGCGGGTGGTTGACCACCCACGCGTCCTGGCGATGGGGCTTTCGCCTCAACGTGGTGGTCGCCCCGGTCGCGGCGCTGATCTCGGTGCTGGTGCTCCCGAAGGTCGCCCGGGGCCGGGCCCGCCTCCGGCTCGACATCGTGGGTGCCCTGACGGTGGGGATCGCCCTGTTCCTTCTGGTCTTCGGCATCAGCCAGGGTCCCACCTACGGCTGGTGGATCGCTGCCCGCCCCCTGACGGTTGCAGGAGCTGTCGTGTGGTCCGGGTCCGCCCCGGTCTCCCCGATCCCGCTGGCCCTCGCGGCGTCGGTTCTCGGACTGCTCGCCTTCTGGGCACTCGAGCGGCGGAACGAAAGCGCCGGCGGGGAGCCGCTCGTGCGCTTCGGGTCGCTTCGGCAGCCGAGCTTCCGGTATGGGCTCCTGGGCGCGGCCTTCCTCGTGGCCGCACAGGCGGGCACCTATTTCGTCCTCGCGGTGTTCCTGCAGACGGTCATCCGTCTGTCCGCCGCCGACGCGGGAGGTTGGCTCGTGCCGCTCGGCCTTGCCGTGCTCGTCGGCGCCCAGGTCGGGGGGCGGTTCGCGAATGTCATCGGCCCCACGCTGGTGGTTCGTCTCGGCATGACGGTCGCCGCGCTCGGGATCGGCATCCTGGCGCTCACCCTGAGTCCAACCGTCCCATTCGCGTGGGTGGCCGTCGCGTCCGCGGTATTCGGCGTCGGAGGAGGCCTGGCGAGCTCCCAGCTGACCAACATGGTCCTCTCCGAGGTCCCCCGACCGCTGGCCGGGAGCGCGAGTGGCATCGCGGCCACCAACAACTCGATCGGCGCGGTGCTCGGCGTCGCGGTGCTGGGCACGATCCTGAGAACCAACCCCGGGGTGACGGGCGCCCGCTGGGCCCTGGTGGCGGGCGTTACGGCCGTCTGCCTCGGCGGCCTTGCGATGCTGAGGGTTCCCTCCCAGCGCCCGCCATCGAGGGATGGCGGGGCCGCGGGCACCGATGGGACCTCCGGATCCACGACGCCGGTCGGCGACACGACTTCGGTCGGATCCCCACCATCACGTCGGAAGATGCGCCGCCGCGCCCGGATGTTCCGCGCCGTGAACGTCGTCATGCGCCGGCTGTTGGGTCTTCCGTTTCCGACCCCACTCAGTCGCAACCTCATGCTCCTGTCGTACACGGGGCGCAGGTCGGGGCGGGCCTACCGGCAGCCGGTGAGCTACGTGATCGACGGCGACACGTTGCTGACGCCGGGCGGCGGCAACTGGAAGCTGAACCTCCGTGACGGAGAGCCGGTGACCGCGCGCATGCGGGGTCGAGACGTCCTTCTGATCCCAGAGCTCGTTCGAACCCCCGACGAGGTGGAGCGGCTCCTCGCGCGGATGATCGAGGTCAACCCCCGGGTCGCCTCCTTCATCCCGTTCGTCGGCCCCGACAAGAAGGTCGACCGGGATCTCCTCGTCGGCGCGCTCGAGCACGGCTTTCTCGTGGTCCGGTGGCACAGGGGCGGTGATGCGGAGTTCCTGGCACAACCGGGTAAGGAGCCTGCTGGCCGTCGTTGAGTCGAGGACGCCCCTGATCGGGTAGGGGGCGGGGTTAGCCGCCCCCTCCCACACCACCGGGCATGCGGGTCCGCACCCGGCGGTTCGCCAAGCATCCCGAACGCGACGGTAGGAGTCGTTGAAACCGGCAAGGCCGTGTTGCTGCCAGTAGGCGTTCGGCATGGCGCGTTGGAGAGGAGCGGACCCCGCGAGACGCCAGTACCCCTTGCGTGTGCCCGCCCACTCGCGGGCCATGTGCCTGGGGATGCCGAGCGCCACGAGGTTGCGGACCTTCGTGCGGTACCGCTTCCACTCCTTCCATCGGACCTGCCGGAGCCGCCTCCGCAGCCACTCGTCGAGCTCGGCGAAGATGCTCGGGGTGTCGGCAAGCCCGAAGTAGCCGGTCCATCCACGGACGAAGGAGTTCGCCACGTCGATGCGACGGGACATCGAGATCCCCCACCGACGGGAAGTGATCCTTCGCAGGCGGTCCTTGGCCCGCATGCGGGCCTTGGGGTCCACCCGGAGGCTGACCTTCCCGTTCCGGCGGAAGAAGCCGAAGCCGAGGAACGTCCGGCGAGTCGCCGGAGCCACGGCCGACTTTTCCCGGTTCACCCGGAGCTTGAGCCTTTGCTCGACGAACTGGTCGATGCTTCCGAACACGCGCTGTCCGGCCCGCTCGCTCGCCACGTAGACCATCAGGTCGTCGGCGTAGCGCACGAACCGGTGTCCCCTCGCCTCCAGCTCCCAGTCGAGATCGTCCAGCATGATGTTGGCGAGCAGCGGCGAGAGCGGTCCACCCTGAGGGGTCCCCTCGGGCGTTCGCACTCTCACCCCGTCGACCATCACACCGGCCTCGACGAAGGCCCGGACGAGCTTCAGGACACGGCGGTCGGTAACTCGGCGAGCCACCCGCGCAAGCAGGGCGTCGTGGTTGATCCGGTCAAAGAACCGGTCCAGGTCGACGTCCACCACCCAGTTGGCTCCGTCGGCGATGAACCCCCGGGCGGCCTGCACCGCCTGATGGGCGCTCCTCGACGGACGGAAGCCGTAGCTGGATGCTGAGAAGTGCGGGTCGAACACCGGGGTGAGCACCTGCAACAGGGCCTGCTGGATCATCCGGTCCAGCGCCGTCGGCACCCCGAGGGACCTCGTCCCGCCGCCGTGCTTGGGGATGTCCACCCTGCGAACGGGAGAGGGTCGGTACGTGCCCGTGTCGAGCATCGCCCGGATGGTGGGCCAGGCCCGGGAGAGGTGGGTCCGGAGCTCGGAGACGGCCATGCCGTCTGTCCCCGGTGCTCCCCCGTTGCGCTCGACACGTCGGAGCGCCCGCTCCACGTTCTCGGGCGAGAACGCGGCCTCCCACAGGGAGGGGGGAACGGGCGGGATGAGGGTCTGCTGGTCGGGCGCCGGGGACGCGCTCCGCTCTGGCGGGGTCCCAGGCGGCTTCACCGCCGTCCTCCCCCGCCAGGCCCACCCCTCAGGTGGGTTGGCTGCGGCCTTCCGTCCCACGAGCCGTGGCCACTCGCCCTCGGCTTCGCGTTCGGCCCTTCCCGACGGGTTGAGGTCCCGCCGGTACTACGGCCTCTGCTGACCCCTGGCCGGATCCGCCGCCCCGTCACCGGGACGGTGGCCGGTTCGGCATGCAGCCCCGTCCCGGCACCCCAACAGGTCTCCCCAGATAAGAGCGTGGGCCTTCCCCGCACAACCGCCGCGTTGACCCCGACCGTCCCTTGGCAGCTCGGGCTTCGCCTTGCGTTGCAGGCTCGCCCGGACGACCTGGCCTCCGTACGCGGTTCGTGTTCCTCGGCTCGCGGGTTCGCCTCCGGCTTCCTTCCGACCCCGCCTCACGACGACGCCGTTGCCTTCAGCTACAGGGTTCATGCTGCCTTTCCCCTCGGGGACTCTCACCCCTTGGTCCACGCCCATGCTGGGCGTACAACAGTGAGGTCGCTCCCTCCTTTCGGCGGGACGCCCTCGAAAATCCGGGCGGCCAGCAGGCCTCGTCCAAACCGCCAGCGGGCTGAAAGTGTCGGATCTCGATGCACGGCTTCGTGAGACGAAACGGCGATCAGGACCACGAGCCCCAACGCAAGGCCGGGGCTCGGTCGTGGCTGGTGATCCTCGTATCTACTCGGTCGGGACGGGTTGGAGCTTCGGCTCGGACTCGGGCTCGAGCGCCCAGTCGAGGACCTGGTCGATGCGGTCGGCGATGTGGAACTCGATCTCGTTGCGGACCTGTTCGGGGACGTCGTCGAGGTCGCCCTCGTTGCGCTTGGGGAGGATTACCTCCTTGAGGCCGGCTCGGTGGGCGGCCAGGACCGTCTGCTTCAGGCCGCCGATCGGCATGACCTTGCCCTGGAGCGTGACCTCGCCGGTCATTCCCACGGTGGGCTTGACCGTTCGGCCGGTCAGAAGGCTGGCCAGCGCGGTGGTCATGGTCATCGGGCGTCGATGTGGGCTCCATGACCGTGCCGAGTATGGGAGGGCCCTCCGACACGATCGTGGGAAGGCCACCGAACCGACATGAACAGGCGCACCCGCGCACTTCACCGTCGCAATGGGACCTGCTAGATTTTACTCATGGTCGAACGAGTAAAGCGAAAGAGCGGCTTCACGCACCTTTCTCCGAAGCGGCAGATCACGCTGCCACTCGCCGTGGTCGAGCAGGCCGGCCTCGAGATCGGGGAGGAACTCGCCGTCGAGGCCGACGAGCAGGGGCGCGTGATCGTCTCCCGCCCCGCTGGCGAAGGCGTCGGCGAGCGGCGGCGGCGGGCGCTCCGGAAGGCCGCCGGGGCGCTGCCCGGGATCTGGCCTCCGGGCGCGCTCGACGAAGTGCGAGACGAGTGGCGCTGACCGCGCTCGACGCGAGCGTGCTGATCGCGTTGCTCGACCCGAACGACGCCCATCATCAGGCCGCCCGGACGGCGCTCGAGGCGCACGCCGACGACGACCTGCGAATCGCCGCACACACCCTCGCGGAAGCGTTGGTGCACCCGGCCCGGGCGGGCAAGGAGCGCGAAGCCAGGCGGCTGGTCGCCAGCCTCGAGATCGCCGTCGACCCGGTGGACGAGCAGGTCGCCGTCGCCGCGGCCAGGCTCCGCGCCCGGCACGGCAGCGCGCTGCGGATGCCGGACGCGCTCGTGCTCGCCCACGCGGACCTGAGCAACGCGAAGAGCGTCATCACCGCCGACGCGCGCTGGAGCGCCTGGAGCCGGCGGGTCGAACTCCTCGACAGCTGATCGCCACCGATCGACCGCCAGTCGGGGGGAGCCGCATTCAGGAGCGAAGATCGAGGACGGGCCAGCCGCCCCCCGCCTCGAGGATCTCCGGATCACCCGTGACCAGCGTCCTCCGATGGGCGAGCGCCGTTGCCACGGCAAACGCGTCCGCGTACGACAGCCGGTGGCCCGCCTTGATCGAGGCGGCCTGCATGACCCGCTGTTCGGTTGGAAGCTCCAGCCTGGATGGACGACTCGAGGTCCCGGATGGCCTCACGCGCCACGGCCTCGCCCTCCACCTGCGCAAGCACGTAGAACACCTCGCCAGCGTTGATCCAGCGCATCACGGGCCGTGTGCCCATGATCTCCTCGACCCTGGACGCGGCTGGCTCCTCGTCGCGAAAGACGGCCATCACCGCCCACGTCTCGAGGCAGTAGGTCAACGCCCGAACTCGATCTCGCTACGATCGTCCTTGGCGAGCTCTCGACGATGCTCCTCTTCGATGATGCGAGTGAGATCCACCGAGCATCGGGCGAGTCGCCGCCCGACCACCTCGAACATCGAGAGCGTCGACATGGTGGTCGCGCGATGCTGCGCCGACTCCTTACGCGGGAAATGCGGGCTCAGCGAAATCGAAGGGTTCGCCCTTGGTCCATGCTTCGAACTCCGCGTGGGCGGTTCCCTGGAACCGGACGAGCGGGAAGAGCGCGTCGGGCGGCCTCGCCCGGTCGGCGACGAGGGATGCCGGAACGTCCACGGGCCCGAGCGGATCGACGAGGTACGGGGCCGACACCCGAGGTCCGAAGATGACGATGTTCGGGGTTCCCGGAAGGGCGGCGCTCGGGACCCGGATCATCTGGGGAAGCGCGGGATCCGCGCGCAAACGTTCGGCGAGGTCCTGACAGGGCCCGTAGTCCTCGGCGACCAGATGATGCGGCTCGAGTCCCAGTGAGCCAGCCGTGTCGTAGTTGAGGTCGAACGCATCATCGGCACGGATGCGGAGCGCCCACATCCGGAGTCGGAGATCGGCGGCATCAGCCGGCGTTCGACGATCCTCACCGCGGAGGTACTCGGCCCACGGCGTCAGTGGATGGAGCGAGACGTATTGGGTGGGCCCAGAGGCGGCCCTGTTGTACCGGCGAGCCCATCGGTTCGGGTTCACCCACAGCGGTGTATCCCAGTTGGCGATCCGGTACGCGACGACCTCGACCACTCACGTCGCCCCGCTGGATCTCGTCGCCGCGGCGAGCCGGTGGAGCAGCGGCAGGGAGTCCAGCTTCTTCAACAGGGTTGCAGGCGGTTCCCCCTTCAGTTCCGGATGAGGTCGCGAGAACCAGTCGATGGCGCCCCTCCCGGTCATCGCGTGCCGGAGTTGATTCACGATCGCCGCCACCATGCGGACCCGGTTCACTTCCTGGCCTCGCGGTGCCGCGGGATCGCTCGAGGAGACCCATCGCTGGTAGGTGCGGGGACTCGTGTGCAGTAGATCCGACATGGTCCTCTGCGGTGCATCGACGACCGAGCTGAGCCAGCGAACCAGCTCCTTCGGTTCAGTCTCCGGCGCCACGGGTGCTTCCTCGGCGATGTCGCGAAGCGCCTGTCGAGCCTGCTCCAGACTGACTCGGAGCGTGGTTCGCCGGGCGCCCGGCTCCTCGATGGTGAGTGCTCGGAGCGCGCCCAGGGCGCCCCGCTGCAATGCGGCGACGAGGTACGGATCGAACTCGACGAGGTCGGCCTCCGGAGCCGCGAGGATCGCGTCGACGACCTGCTCGATAGTGTTCCTGACCTCGTCCGTCACCTCGGGTCTGCGGGACAGGACGTCGTTCGCCTCCCGGATCTGACCTTCGAGGTGGGCCGCGTCGAGAGCCGTGTGCCGCTGCCTGCTCATGGCGCTCCTTTGTCGTGACCGAACGACATCTTAGCGCCAACATCGGCTCGGCAGGGCCATCGGTTGAATCGGCCAGTCCACGAGCGGGCCCCGGCGCTTCGCGCCGGGGCCCGTCGGTTCGCCTGGGGGGTTGTCAGGCGGCGGGCACAGGGGCGAGCTTCGTGTCGTCGGCCGGCTCGAGGGCCCAGTCGAGGACCTGGTCGATGCGGTCGGCGATGTGGAACTCGATCTCGTTGCGCACCTGTTCGGGGACGTCGTCGAGGTCGCCCTCGTTCCGCTTGGGAAGGATGACCTCCTTGAGGCCGGCTCGGTGGGCGGCCAGGACCTTCTGCTTCAGGCCGCCGATCGGCATGACCTTGCCCTGGAGCGTGACCTCGCCGGTCATGCCCACGGTGGGCTTGACCGTTCGGCCGGTGAGGAGGCTGGCCAGCGCGGTGGTCATGGTGACGCCCGCGCTCGGGCCGTCCTTCGGAACCGCGCCCGCGGGGACGTGGACGTGGAACCTGCCCTCGAGCTGTGACTTGGCGATGCCCAGCTCGTCCGCGTGGGAGCGAATGTAGCTCAGCGCGATCTGGGCGGACTCCTTCATCACGTCGCCGAGCTGGCCGGTGAGCGTGAGGCCGGGCTCTCCGTCCATTCGGGTCGCCTCGATGAACAGGACGTCGCCGCCCACGCCGGTCACGGCGAGGCCGGTCGCGACGCCCGGGACGCTCGTGCGTTCCGCGGCTTCGAACCAGAACTTCTGCCGGCCGAGGTGCTCGCGGACGTCGCCCGCGTCGACGGTGACCGGGGTCTCGACGGACGCGGAGGCGACCCTCGTCGCCACCTTCCGTAGGAGTTTGCCGATCTCGCGTTCGAGGTTCCGGACGCCCGCCTCGCGGGTGTAGTCGCCGACGATCACCCGCAGGGCGTCGTCGGTGACGGTGACCTCGTCTGCGGACAGGCCGTTCCTGCTGAGCTGGCGCTCGAGCAGGTGGTCGCGCGCGATGGCGACCTTCTCCTCCTCGGTGTAGCCGTCGAGCCGGATGATCTCCATGCGGTCGAGCAGCGGCCCGGGGATCGTCTCGAAGACGTTCCCGGTGGCCACGAACAGGACCTCGGAGAGGTCGAGGTCGACGTCGAGGTAGTGATCGCGGAACGTGTGGTTCTGCGCCGGGTCCAGGACCTCGAGCAGCGCGGAGGACGGGTCGCCCCGCCAGTCGGCGCCGACCTTGTCGATCTCGTCGAGCATCATCACCGGGTTCTTCGTGTCGGCGTCCTTCAGGGCGCGGACGATTCGGCCCGGCATGGCGCCGACGTAGGTCCGCCGGTGCCCGCGAATCTCGGCCTCGTCGTGGATGCCGCCGAGGGCCACCCGGACGAAGCGGCGGCCAAGGGCGCGGGCCACGGATTCGCCGAGGCTTGTCTTCCCGACCCCCGGAGGGCCGATCAGCGTGAGGATCGCGCCGGAACCGCGACCGGACTCCGACTCCGCCATGCCGCGCTCCTTGCGGAGCTTCCGCACGGCGAGGTATTCGACGATGCGGTCCTTCACGTCCTCGAGGCCGGTGTGGTCCTCGTCGAGGATGCGCCGGGCCTCGTCGATGTCGAGGTTGTCCTCGGTTCGAACGTCCCACGGGACGTCGAGCAGCCAGTCCAGGTAGGTCCGGATCCAGCCCTGCTCGGGCGACTGCTCGGACATGCGCTCGAGCCGGCCGAGCTCGCGTTCGGCCTGCTTGCGGACGTCCTCGGGCATGTTCGCCTCGTCGATCCGCTTGCGGTAGTCCTCGACGACGTTCTCCTCGTCCTCGCCGAGCTCCTTGCGGATAGCGTCCATCTGCTGACGCAGGATGAACTCCCGCTGGCGCTTGTCGAGGCCCTCCTGGACCTCCTCGCGGATCTTGTCCTTGACGGTGACCTCGGCGAGGGTGTCCTTGGCCCAGTTCAGGACCTTCTCGAGCCGTGTTTCGATGTCGAGGGCCTCGAGGACCTCGATCTTCTGCTCCAGGCTGAGGTCGGGCGAGTAGCCGGCCATGTCAGCGAGCGCGCCGGGGTCGGTGATGCCGCGAAGCACCTCTGCGACCTGGGGAACCCCCCTGGCCTCGACGATGTTCTCGACGGTGCCGCGGTACTCGCGGGCGAGGGTCTTGGCGTGTTCGGTGTTCTCGTTGGTCTCGAGGGCGTCCTCGATGTTGACCCAGGTGGCGTCCCCGGTACCGGCCACGCCGGTCCCGACGACCGCGCGGTGCAGACCGCGGATGACCAGGGCCTCCATGCCGTTCTGGAGGCGTCCGGAGTCCTCGATCTTGGCCACGGTCCCGACTGCCGCGTAGCGGTTCCCGGTGCGCGGGACGAGCACGAGCATGTCGCCCTGCTCGCGGGCCGCGGTGGCGGCGGCCTTGGCCTCCGCCGTCTCGAGCATGAGTGTGATGACCATCCCCGGCAGCACGACCCCAGAGGTCAGCGGCAGGAGCGGCAGAATCTGTGTGTCAAGCTGCTCAGGCACCTTCGAGCTCCTCATCTGGCTGTTTGCCTCATAGAACGAGAGGCGGAGGAGAGCTATTCCCAAGTTGAGTGCGGATGTATCAAGGTGCCGGCGTCCGCTGCAGCGCGTGCGCCTGCTGGACGAATTGTTCTGCGACTGTCACTACGCCATCGTCCCCACGCTCGCCGCTCACGCGACTGCAGCTGCGAACTGGGCGAAGAGGTCGCCCGAGAGGCGGTACTGGAGCCGCCATGTGAACGCAATTGGTCGCTCGCCTGGTGCGAGACGTGCGTCGCCGGTCCGAGGCACCAGAAGGCCCGATCAGCGGTGCTGAGTCGAGCGAAGAGCACCACATTGGTGCCGTCTTGAGCTTGGCTGATGTAGCGCCGGCCGGTGTCGCTGTCGAGCGCCGTCCCTGATTGGCTCTCCCAGTGGATCAACTCGGGACTGATCGCGTAGTCGCGATAACGCGTCGTGGGGGAGAAGGAGCCGGACGATTTGTCGAGCGTGAACGCGAAGAGGTCGCTGCGGCTGTTCTCGTCCCACCAGACGCCTGACTGCCAGCTAAGGGCTCGGGAAATTACAACGTTGTCATTCGGGGGCGCGGGGCGGGTGGAGCGTGTAGTTCCACTCACCGTGGAAGGTGTGATGCACGAGGGGGAGAGCCACCAACTCCTCGTCCGTGATCTTGACGCCCTTCGGGTAGGCGGCCGGGTCGAGTTCGGCGCGGACGGTCAGCCCGGCCCGGGTCGTCGTGGAGCCGATGAGTTCCACGATGACCTCGTGGCTGGTGAGGGGTCGGCCTCTCCAGTTCATGGAGATGTGGGAGAACAGGCGGTGCTCGATCTTGTTCCACTTCGAGGTCCCTGGTGGGAGATGGCACACCGTGATCCGCAGGCCGGTCTCCGCAGCGAGGGCGGCGAGCTCCACCTTCCACAGCCGCACCCGGTAGCCGTTGCTCCCTCCGCCGTCGGCGCACACCAGCAGGCGATCGGCCCCCGGATAGGAGACGAAGCCCATCGTCTGCCACCACCGCCGCAGGGTCTGCACGGCGAAGGTCGCGGTGTCGTGGTCGCGACCCACCGACACCCATCCCGCGTTGGCCGCCACGTCGTACACGCCGTAGGGAACGGCCTTGCCGGCCTCCCCGATGAAGTCGTAGACGTTCACCTTCTCGGGCGTGCCCGTGGGTTGCCATTCTCGTCCTCCGTTCTTGTAGCTGCCCACGAGCTCCTTCTTCTTGGTGTCCACCGACACCACGGGCTGACCCCCGTCGAGGTGGTCCCGGACCTGATCGGCCAGGTACCGGAACTGGAGGTCACGATCCGGATGGGCGGTCATCTCCCGTGTCTTCACGCCTGCCTGCAGGCTGTAGCCGAGGTGGTGCAGCAGGTCGGCCACTGTGCGGTAGCTGGCGGGGTGCCCGGCGGCGGTGAGGGCATCGGCCAGCTCCCGGGTGCTCTTGGAGGTCCATCGCAGCGGCGACTCCGGATCTCCCCGGGTCGCCGGGTCCACCAGGGCCTCCAGCGCGCCCAGCAGCCCCCGGTCCTTGTGCGCAAGGCGCTTGCGTCCGCCGCCCGGCCGGCGGGCTCGCCCCATCGGCTCGCTCGGATGCCGTAGGTCCTGGACGCCCTTCGTCACCGTCGGACGCGACACGCGAGCCGCCCGGGCCACGGCGGCGATCCCCCCTCGCCCCAGCGCCTCGGCCTCCGCACCGAGCACCAGCCGACGCTGCCGCTCGTTCAGGTGCGGCCACAACAGCGCGAACTTCCGCGCCAAGATCGCCTCATCGACGGCCACGGGGCAAGCATAGCCGCGGAGCTCCCTAGGTCAATGTTATTCCTGCCCAGGCCTAATCGGCTTCACGCCAGTCCCGACGTTGAACGCCGCGAGGATCTCGGTCCTCGTGTACCGAGCGTGGACTGCCAGTGGGATGTTGGGAATCCCCAGTGGCGCGTGAAGATGGTCCACGCGCTCGGGGAGGACATCCAGAAGCTCGAGCAGCTCTGCCCGGACTTGTGGATGGTTCCAGAGTTCCGCGAGACCCTTGTTCAGCGAGGCGGACGTCTTCAGGGTCGTCAGTGAACCGACCAGCATGCGCGCGAAGCGCCGCTCGCGATCGTTAATGAGAGCCTGATCGGGAGGGCCTGCTTGTTGGACGAGCGATCGGTACGCATCGATTCTCTCGCGGTCGTCAACATGCAGGAGCCGCCCGACCGCGCGGAGGAGAGGGACCTCCCGTGGGCCCGCAGGCTCTGTCGGTAGTTCGACCGCGCGACGGAGTTCGCTCCAGCTGCGATTGCTCGCGTAGACGTCTTCGAGTTCGATGCCCGTCTCCTCCAGACACTTCGCGAGCGGGATGTTGCCGAGCGATTGCAGTTCCTCGCGCCGTGCCTTCCAGTCAGACGGGGTCGCTTCGCGGATGCTTCGGAGCACGATCTCGCGTGCGACGGGGTCGAGTTCCATGTGGCAACCAGCTGGCAGAAACGGGAAGTCGTGCGAGACTTGGCGTTCCACGTCACGCCGGCTGCCGCCGAGCGGCGCGCGCAGGCGTCGATCGAATCGGAACTCGCGTCGGTGGTTGCCGACGAAATCGAGAACGGTGCAGAGCGCCTTATTGCCGTGGACGCGTCTCAAGCCACGTCCAAGTTGCTGTAGGAACAGGGTCCCGCTCTCGGTTGGGCGCAGGAACAGCAGGGTGTCGACGTTCGGCACGTCGACACCCTCGTTGAACAGGTCGACAGTGAACACCACGTTGACCCGACCGGCGGCGAGATTACGCAGCGCCGCGGTTCGCTCTTCCCTCGGGCTGTCGCCCCACACGGCGACAGCCGCTATCCCGACCGCCTGGAACTGCTCCGCCATGAATCGGGCGTGCCCGACCGTGACACAGAAGCCGAGTGCCCTAATTGTTGTCGGATCGCTCGTCTTGAGGCGCAACTGCTCCACGACTCTTCTCGCCCACGCATGGTCGGCGGTGAGAACATTGGTGAGAGCGCTCGGGTCGTAACCGGAACCACGTTTCCAGGGCACGCCGGTAAGATCGGTTCCGTCGTACACACCGAAGTACGAGAAGGGCACGAGGTACTGCTGGTCGATCGCGTCCCACACTCGAAGTTCGGCCGCGATACGCCCCCCAAAGTAGCGCAACACGTCGAGGCCGTCGGCTCGTTCCGGCGTCGCCGTCATGCCGAGAAGCTCTATGGGCGCTAGTCGTTCAAGCAGTCTCTGGTAGGACGGCGCAGCTGCGTGATGGAACTCATCGACGATCACGACATCGAAATACTCGGGATCAACCGACTCAAGTCCAGAGCGATTCAGGCTCTGGATCGACGCGAAGACATGCTCGAAGCGAGAGGGACGCTTGCCGCGAACCCAGAACTCCCCAAAGCTCGCGTCGCGGAGCGCGTGCGCGAATCTCGCGCGGCTCTGCTCCAGGATTTCCTCGCGGTGCGCAACGAAGAGAAGCCGGTCTCTCGGCAGTTCCTCCCGAAGTCGCGCGTAGTCGATCGCGGCGATGACCGTCCTGCCTGTCCCGGTCGCCGCGACGAGCACATTCCGGTGTCGGCCCTGGGTGCGCGCCAACTCGACCTGCTCCAGTAGGCGTTCCTGGAACGGGAGCAACGTGATCTCGACAGGACTCAACCGAAGTGCCAGGTTGGGCTCGGTTACAGCATTCCGCTCACGGAACTCATCGGAATGGAACGGAACGAAATCGCCATTCGCCCAGTACGACTCGAAGACCGCGCTCATCTTCGCTACGACGTCAGGGTTGCGCCCCCGAAATGCGCACGTTCCACTCGAGTCCGGTCACCATTGCCGAATGCGTCAGATTCGACGATCCGATGTACGCGGTGGAGTAGCCGCTCCTTCGATGAAACAACCAGGCCTTGGCATGAAGTCGCGTGGATGCAGTGTCGTACGAAACCCTGATCTCGGCTCCGAGGCGCTGCAGTTCCTCCAGCGCGCGAAGTTCAGTGCTCTGCGTGTACGTCGTAGTAACGATCCGGACTGGCTTCTCCTCACGAGAATGACGCCGCAGAGCGTCGAGCATCGGATTGATCCCACTTAGCCGAACGAAGGCCATCACCACGTCGATCGAGTCCGAAGAGTGAACTTCCGCACGAAGCTCGTGACCAACGGCCGGTTCCCCAGGCGCGTTCGTCAAGAGCGTGGTGTCAAGGAGCGGCGTCAACGGTGTCTCGAGCACCTCAGCCGATCCGGCCGGCTGGCGGCGCAGGATTGCGTACAAGACGCGCACAGGATTGAGGGGCGCGTCTACGTCTCGGTCGACGGCATCGCTTACGTTGGATAGCAGTTCGATCAGCTTCTCGACAATGTTCGCGCCGGTCTGCGCGCGTCCCTCCTCAGGAATAGCCTCGATGGCCCGCGTGACGACCGCGGCGAGGTGTCGTGAGAGCCTATCGGCGGCCTCTGAGTCGGCAAGTTCGTGCCGGCGGGGGTCGACTGCGGCGACGACCAAGCGCGCAAGCCGCTTTTCGAGCGCGCCGGTCAGTAAGGCCTCATAGAGCCCTGGCTCGAGTTCCCGCTCAGCCACCGGACAAGGTTCCTCTGTCTCTCAAGGACCAGCCAATTCCGGATACGGCCCCCGGCGGCGCATCATATGCTGGCCCCGCGGGCGGCCGGGAGCGTCACAAAGTCAGGATTGGATCGAACGCCAAACTTCATCGATGCTCATTCGGCCACCTCACCAGTGGCGCTACTGAGGCCGACCGCTCGGGCCAGCAATCCGAAGTCGCGTTCGCTCAGCTCTCGGAGTGTCGTCTGGAGGCGCTGGCCCCACCCGGCTTGCGTTCGGCCGAAGAGATCGAGCTCCTCGACCAGCGGCCTGATCGACGGCCGTGGGTCGACAACCGAGAGGAACTGGATGTCCATCTGGTACGGGTACGGCCGGTCCGGCCACGGTCGTTCCTGCGACGAGCGGGCCGGACCCGCGGCGAGCGCCACACCACCGAGCGTGTGTTCGCCGGTGATGTAGAAGATGATCCCGTCGCCGGGCTGGACCTGGGCGATGCGGTTCCAGCGTTCGTCGCCCCAGCGGTTCCAGGCCAGGCAGATCCGGAAGTTGGACGGGCTCGTGATCATCAGCCACTTCCGCCCGCCGGCTCGGGTCAGCGTCCGGGCGACCGAGCTCCGGACCGTCTCGCGCCAGCGGCGGTACGCCTCGAGCTCCGTGACCTCCGCCACGGCGTCCCGGCGGGCGCGGCGGGCTCGTTCGTACTCGCGCTCGACCGGTTCGGTGAGCGGCACGGCTCGTGGGCTGTTCCAGAGCAGGCCGAACGAGTCCGCGATCGCGCCGATGATCGGTTCGTCCGGCGCCGCCCGGAGCCAGAGCGAGGCCTCGTGGTTTGTCGCGAGGCCGGCGCCGGTGAGGTTCGCGGACCCGACGATCACGCTCGATTCCTCGCGGCCCTCGAACACGTACAGCTTCGGGTGGAACCGAGCCCGGTCACCGACCGCCGTCGGCAGGAACCCGGCACTCGGCGCCGGGAAGCTCCGCGAACCGGTGCACGCCGCGCAGGTCCGTGATGAAGTCGTCGAGCCCGGTCAGCAGGCGCGCCGAGCCGCCCCGCTCCCCGAGGTGCGCGAGCCCGTCCTCGAGCTGCCCCACGCCGTCCGGCGACGAGTACGCGGCGGCGATGGCCACCCGCGAGGCCGACCCGAGCGCCTCCGCGGCGGCCGAGCCCACCGAACGCCCGCGATTGTGGAGGTAGACCGCCTCCATGCAGGCCGGAGGATATGCCTCGCGAGGGTCCCGACGCTACGCTCCGCGGACCATGTCAGTACCCCTTGCTAGGTTCCTTCTGCTGACCTCCGGGCACCGTCGCGAGGCCCGGATGCAACTGGAGTGCACGATCACCGGCGAGCGGTACTTCCTGTTCGCTCAGGAAGGCGCCGACCGTTGGCCGCTGCTCGCTCCCGGTGCCGACGTCGACGCCGAACGTCGCGGGATGACCCGCGCGGCGGCGCTCCGAGCCGCGCTGCTGGCGGGCTTCTCCACCCGCGAGGCGGAACGGGCGATCGCGAAGGCCGAACGCGGGGCCGGGCAGAAATCAGACGACTAGAATCCGGATCGATGGGGGGAGACATGGGCAGGACACCGAAACCGAAGACGCTCTCGGCCCGCGAGAAGGCGCGACGGACAGTGAAGTCCACGCTGACGCTCGAGGAGAAGCACGCCGCGATCGCGCGCGCAACCTCTCGCGTGCGAACCAAGGTGCCGATCGGAAACTCGTTCCGCGGCTGACCGGTGGCCCGGCCAGGCCGGCCGGCGGCGTCGCGCGGGGTCTACTCTTTCGAGGACCCGCTCTTGGTCACGCCGCCGGCGATCACGATCGATACCAGCTTCGTCGTCAACGTCCTCGTGCCTCGAGAACAGCACCACAAGGAATCGAGGGCGTTCGCCGACCAGCTGGCCGACGCCGGAACCAGCCTCGTGTTCAATCGACTCCTCGAGCTCGAGTTGCGCGAGGCCGCGTTCCGCATCGCGCTCAAGGAGCGGTACCCGAAGGACTGGCGGCGCCGTCGTCACGACGGCAGGTCGCTTGCGCGAGCCGGCAGGCTTGCAGCCGAGACGTTCGAGGCCTGGCAGGAGTTGATCGCCGGCTTCGACGCTCTGTTGATCGAGCTACACGAGGTCGGCGATCGCGTCGGCGAGCTCATGGACCGGTTCGGGCTCGCTTCCTACGACGCCGTCCACGCCGCGACCGCCGAGTTCGCCGGAGCTCCCGTCGTCGTCACGACGGATATCGACTTCGCCAGGGTGACCGCCGATCGACTCACCATCTACACGAACGTCGGCAGGGTTGGCCCCAGCCGCCGCATCCGCGGCTGACGGGCAGAGTGGACGACGGGCTGGCCGAATGCGCCAGGAATCTCGACGCGAACGTGGCCCCGGCCCGGCTTCCGGCGCCGGCTGGATGACCCGTCGGCCTGAACCGCCTCTGTCCCACCGTGTGGGCCCGCGGGCACCACGGCCGAGCGGGCATGTCAGAGCCTCCTGCTAGCGTTCGAGTCCCCCGCCGGAGAGCCGGCCGAGCGTCGTCCATATACTCCCCTTGGAGGCGGAACATGCCGGAGAAGCTCGAGTCAGCAAGACCAAAGAAGCCCACCCCCCCGAAGGGCCGCGTCGTCAAGACGTCCACTCGGCACGATCGCGTGACCCCCGCCCAAGCTCGTCGAGCAGTTGAAGCCGTCGTCGCCCGCAAGTCCACGTAGGCTCGGCAGCTCCGCTCGATACGAAGACAACGTCTTCGTGAACTGCCCGTTCGACGAGCAGTACCGACCAACGCTCGAGGCCGTCGTCTTCGCGGTTCACGACTGTGGCTTCTACGCAAGTCCGCACTCGAGGTGCTGGACACCGGTGAGACGCGACTCGACAAGATCCTCCGAGTGGTCGGTGAGTGCAGGAACGGCATCCACGACATCTCGCGAGTCGAGCAGAGCGACGGCTTGCCCTGTTTCAACATGCCGTTCGAGCTCGGCCTCTACCTCGGGTGCAAGCGCTTCGGATCGGCGCGGGACCGTCAGAAGCGCTGTTTGGTCCTCGACACCGATCGCTATCGCTACCAGCGATTCCTCTCCGACATCGCCGGACAGGACATTGCCGAGCATGGCGGAGACCCGGAGCGCGCCGCTGGTCGCGTGCGGGACTGGCTGCGATCGAGCTCCGGTCGGACGCGCATCCCAGGCGGATCGATCATTTGGCGTCGGTTCCGACGGTTCGGGGACGACCTCCCGGAGCTGTGCGCCGAGGTACCGATCGACCCTGACGAGCTGACCTTCGCCGATCGGTCGGTGCTCGTCAGCCAGTGGCTGCTGACGAACGCACCCGCCTGATGAATTGCAGCGATCGTCACCACCGGATCGCCGTGATCGACGCGGCCGGGTCGTCGCGACAGGCACCCGCCGCATCCGGATGAACTCGCCCGCGTTGGCGAACACGATGTCCTCGGCGTCCTCGACCGGAATGAGGACCGCTCGACCGAGCTCATACACGCTGGCCTACACTCGGTTCATGCCTCCACAGGGCGGCCGATGACATGGACGGTGCCCTCGAGCGTGGCAGGGAGTCGTTTACGAGGAAGGCTTGGGGTGCGGCCTTCGCCGAGCTCTCGGCGGCCGACGCGGACGGACCGCTCGGGCCCGAGGACCTGCAGCTGCTGGCGACATCAGCCGCGCTGATCGGCAAGGACGACGAGGCCGACCACTTCGCGACGCGCGCCCATCACGAGTTCCTGCGGCTCGGCGACCAACGCGCGGCAGCGAGGGCGGCATTCTGGCTCGGCATGAGCCTGTTCAATCGGGGCGAGCCGGCGCGGGCTCGAGGCTGGCTCGCCCGAGCGAAGAGCACCCTGGACGAGGCCGAGGAGGAGTGCGTCGAGCACGGTTACCTCCTGATCCCGGTGGCGCTCCAGGCCGCCAGCGGTGGGGATCACCGAACCGCGTACGGCCTCTTCGAACAGGCCGGCAAGCTCGCCGAGCGGTTCCGCGATCCCGACCTGCTCACGATGTCCCGGCTCGGTCGCGGGGACGCGCTCGTACGACTCGGCGAGACCGCCGAGGGGGTCCCGTGGTTGGACGAGGCGATGATCGCGGTGACCACGGGGGAGACGTCGCCGATCATCACGGGGATCGTCTACTGCGCCGTGATCGACATCTGCCTGTACATGTTCGATCTCCGCCGGGCCCACGAGTGGACGGCGGCGCTGACCCGGAGGAGGGACAGCCAGCCCGACATCGTCCCGTTCCGGGCCCAATGCCTCGTCCACCGGGCCCGGTTGTTCGAGCTCCACGGTTCGTGGACCGAGGCGGTGGGTGAGGCACGAACAGCGTGTGACATGGCCTCGCTGCCGGTGAACTACGAGGTGGCGGGGTCGGCCTTCTACCGACTGGCCGAGCTGCATCGGTTGCTCGGCGAGCTCGACCAGGCGGAGGACGCCTATCGGCTGGCCGGGGAGCGGGGACGGTCGCCGCAGCCCGGCCTGGCGTTGTTGCGACTCGCCCAGGGCCGCGCCGAAGTCGCGGCGGCGGCGATCGGGCGGGAGCTGGACGAGGAACGGGACCCGCCGTCCCGGGCGGCCCTGTTGCCCGCGTACGTCGAGGTCATGCTGGCCATCGGCGACGTGGACGCCGCCCGCGCGGGGGCGGAGGAGCTTTCGGCGACCGCCGACGAGCTGCATGCCCCGTACCTCCGGGGCGTCGCCGGCCATGCGGGCGGCACGGTGCTCCGGGCGATGGGTGATCCGCGAGGGGCGCTCGGTCTCCTACGGCGGGCGATGACGGTCTGGGGCGAGATGGACGCTCCGTATCTGGCGGCTCGAACGAGGGTGGAGATCGGGCTCGCGTGCCGGGCCCTCGGCGACGGCGACTCCGCTCGGATGGAGCTCGAAGCCGCCGTCCGGAAGTTCCAGGGACTCGGCGCCGCCCGTGACGTGGAGGCCGCCGCGCGAGCGATTCCGGACGCGGATCCTTCAAGCGCAACCCAGGGCCCGCTCACCGCCCGCGAGGTCGAGGTGCTGCGTCTGGTGGCGGCGGGGAAGTCGAACCGGGCCATCGCCGGCGAGCTGGTGATCAGCGAGAAGACCGTGGCCCGCCACGTGAGCAACATCTTCACCAAGCTCGGACTGTCCTCCCGCTCGGCGGCCACCGCGTACGCGTACGAACACGGCCTGGTGCAGTCGCGTACATAGAACTCCCCATACCCATCCCGAGCCATTTGGATGGTTTCCCCGATGCGTCCGCCCACCCGCCCCGCCTACGTTCCGACCCACGCGACGAGGCAACGACCTCGCGGACGACAGGAGGAACCGAGATGGACGGGAACGCCGGAGCGGAGCGGTTCGACACGGTGATCATCGGCGGCGGCCAGTCGGGCCTCTCCACCGGATACCACCTGCGCAAGCGCGGCCTGTCATTCGTGATCCTGGACGCGAACGAGCGGGTCGGGGACGCCTGGCGCAAGCGGTGGGACTCGCTGCGCCTGTTCACCCCGAGGAGGTACGACGGCCTGCACGGGATGCCCTTCCCGGGGCGCGGGTACTGGACGCCGACCAAGGACCAGATGGCCGAGCACCTCGAGTCCTACGCGGACCGGTTCGAGCTGCCGGTGCGCACCGGCGTCCGGGTGCGGCGGCTCTGCGCTGATGGGAGCGGCTTCTCGGTGGGGACGACGGCGGGGACGCTCGAGGCCGCCCAGGTGGTCGTGGCGACCGGCGCGTTCCACATCCCGAAGGTCCCGTCGTTCGCCGGCGAGCTGGATCCCGGGATCGTGCAGCTGCACTCGGTCGACTATCGCAACCCCTCCCAGCTGCGCGAGGGCGGCGTGCTGGTGGTGGGCGTCGGCAACTCCGGCGCCGACATTTCCCTGGAGGTCGTGCAGACCCATCCGACGTGGCTCGCGGGCAAGGAGTCGGGGCACATCCCCGTCCGCATCGACTCGCGCGCAGGAGCGATCACCGTCCCCGTGTTCCGGTTCCTGGGCCACCGCGTGCTGACGTGGTCGACCCCGATCGGCCGCAAGGTGCTCCCCAAGATGCGGACGAAGGCGACCCCGCTGATCCGGGTGAAGCCGAAGGACCTGGTGAACGCGGGCGTGCAGCGGGTGCCCCGAGTGGCGGGCGTGCGCGACGGGCTGCCGGTGATGGACGACGGTCAGGTGCTGGACGTGGCGAACGTGATCTGGTGCACCGGCTTCCAGCCCGAGTTCTCGTGGATCGAGCTGCCGGTCTTCGACGAGGACGGCGAGCTCGAGCACCGTCGCGGGATCGTGGCCGACCAGCCGGGCCTGTACTTCGTGGGGCTCGAGTTCCAGCACTCCGTGACCTCCGACGTGATCACGGGGGTGGGGCGTGACGCCGAGTACGTTGCCAAGCACATCGCGTCGCACCGGCCGGCGGACCGAGTGGACCAACCCGCGGCAGCGCTCGCGTGACGCTGCGTCGGCGCTAGTCGTCCAGGCTGCCCATGGCCAGATTGACGATGGTTCCCGTCATCCCGCTCGCCTTGTCGGAGGCCATGAAGACCGCCACGTTCGCCAGCTCCTCGAGCGTGGAGAGCCGTCGCGGATGGGTCCTGCTCGCGAGCGCCTCCTGGAACTGTTCCCAGGTCATTTCCGATGCCCTGGCGTAGCCCTCGAAGCTCTCCTTGATCCTGGCGGTCTCCGGCATGCCCTGTGGACGCAATCCGACCACTCGAATGCCCTGAGGTGCGAGCTCGGCGGAGAGCCCTCGAGTGAGCGCCTCCACCGCGGCCATCGCCGGACCGCCGCCTCCGACGAATGGGACCCCCGTCCGCGACGGGGTCGAGGTGACGGTCATGATCACTCCGGATCGGTTCGCGACCATCCGCCGGGCAGCCAATCGGGCGGTCAGGAAGTACGACCTCGTGTAGGTCGCGATCGGCAGGGAGAACTGCTCGACGTCCAGCTCCACGAGCGGCACACGGGTCTTCGGATTCGGGAGGCCGATCGCGTTGAACGAGATGTCGACGCGTCCCGCCCCGTCGATCACGGTTCGGAGATGATCGTCCACTGCCTGCTCGTCGAGCGCGTCGACCTCCGCCGCCTCGGCGGATCCGCCGGCGGAGGCGACCTCCCCGGCGGCGGCTTCGACCGGTGCCAGGTGGTGCCCGGTGAGGAAGAGATTCGCCCCCTCGGACGCGAAGGCGCGTGCGACGGCCTCGCCGATTGCGCCTCCGGCTCCGTAGATCACGGCAACCTTGTCCTTCAGCAGCATCTCGGTTCCTTCCACGCGCGGGTCACTCGGCGTCGTACTCGTCGTGGCGGCGGATCCAGAGTTGGAACCCGTCGGACTCGTCGCGGCCCTTCGGCACGCGGTCGAGGATCGGGTAGTAGGGCATCAGGAACTCGACCCCTCGACCCCCGGTCGAATAGGTCTGGTACACGGCCCCTTCGTCGAGGACGAATGCGCTGAAGCCGAACGTCTCGGTCATGTAGCCGACCACGTCGGTGCCGCTCTCTCTCGCGTTGCGCTGGGCGATCGGCGGGAGCTGCTCGAGCATCGGCTCGACCCACTCGCGCGTCTGCTCCACGCTGCTCGACAAGCCGAGGTCGAAGTTGAAGTCGGTGCCGGCCGCGGACACCCAGGGGAAGCTCCAGCCCATCCGCCGCTTGTACGCCTGCAGTCGCTCGATCGGAGCCTGCGAGACGAACAGCATGGTGACGTCGCGCGCGTGCAGGTGCGGCACGATGCCGTCGACCGCGTCGGCCATCGACGAGCAGGTCGGGCATCCGGCCTCGTAGCTCGGGCCGAACATGAAGTGGTAGACGGCCAGCTGGCTGCGGCCGTCGAACAGCTCCGGCAGCGTGCGCGTGCCGTCGTCCGTCGCGAACCGGTACTCCTTCTCGACTCGAACCCAGGGCAGGTCGCGCCGCTGCCGCGCCAGCTCGTCGGCCGATCGGGTGTGCTCCTTCTCGCGGGCGAGCAGCTCCTCGCGGGCGGCCGCCCACTGTTCACGTGAAGCGATCCTGTGATCGGTCATATGTTCCTCCTTCTTGGTGTCGCGAGTCGGTCGGTGCAGGGCCCCGGGAGGCCCTCACATCGGTGGCATCAGCCCGGGAACCGACGAGGGGGCGAGGACGATCAGGATTCCGAGTCCGACGATCACCAGCGCCACCGGCACATCGATGGTGGGTCGCAGGGGCATGAGCTTCTGCGCGAGGACGAGAATTGCGATCGCAGTCATCCAGGTGACGCTCATGACGCCGAGAGCCACCAGCATCGCCATCAGCCCGATGCTCGAGCCCACACAGCAGAGACCGAACCCGACCCCGGAGCGGACGCTCTCTTGGCACCCCCGGCGGGAGTGCTGCTTGAGCGGAGTGAGCTCGTAGACACCCGCCGCGATCGCGACCACGCCCGCAGCGAACGTTCCGTGGGGCCGGTACAGGGCGTACACGACGAACCCCACGAGCGTCCAGACCATGAGGTACGACGCGACGAACCGGGGCCCGGCCGCCATTGGAGCGCCGGCAGCGGCACGACGCACGGCTGCCGGGACCGCACCCGGCAGCATCATCGCCGCCATCATCGTCACCCACAGGGCGACGAAGAACGGGAACGAGCCGAGCTCGGTCGCGACGCCCATGTCCATGCCATGCATCTGCCGTACCGCGACGATCCAGGATGCGGCGGCGAGCCCGAGCGTCGCCACCAGCGCGACCGCCGTCGGAACGAACAGCCCTCTCCACGATGCGGCGATGCCTGGAGTCGGCGGCCCGGCCGTCCGACGCCGATCGAGCAACGGGGTCGACCTCCCGCTCGTTCCCATGTCCTTCCTCCTCGCCCGGTTGCTGCTTCCTGGTGGTTGAGACACCACCGGCGAGGAGAACGGAACGGACGATCGGAGGCGAGTGCTACCGGGGTGGGCGACGATGCGGAATCGCCGAGATCACTCCGGAAGCGTGCGGGGAAGGCCGAAGTGGGAGAACACGCTCCGGTCCACGAACCAGGTGATCGCGGAGATCCGCTCGGCGTCGAGCGTCAGCACCAGGAGCCCATATGCGTGCATGATCGCCGCCTGCGCGTCCGGGAGGTAGCAGCCGAACGCCGGCTGGCCGTTGGCTCGGGTGGGCACCAGGCGGAGCGGGGCGCCGCGACGAATCGCGCGGTCCCGGAGAAACGCCGCGATGGCCGCGTGTCCCTGGTACTCGTAGGGCTCGGGCGGCATCGTGAGCCAGGCGTCATCGGTCAGGAGTGAGACCACCCGTTCGGTGTCGCCCTCTTCGGCGGCGTCGACGAACCGCTGCACCAGCTCCCGTTCCTTCGCAGAGTGCGGCACCGGCGCGCGATCCCGCCCGCCCGCAGGAACCCGTGCCTCGAGCGTCGCCCGTGCCCGCTGGAGTACGCCCTTCACCGAGGTTGTCGTGGCGTCCAGCATCTCGGCGACCTCCGCGGTCCGGAACCCGAGCGCATCCCGCAGCACGAGCGCGGCCCGCTGGCTCGGGGGAAGATGCTGGAGCGCCGCGACGAACGCCAGCCCGATCGTCTCCCTGGCCTCGTAACGAGCCTCCGGTCCGGGCGAGGCGTCGGCCACCCCCTCGAGCAGCGCGTCGGGGTACGGCTCGAGCCAGATGGGCTCGGTGCGTCGGGTCGGTTCCGGTGGCTCGGCCATCGGCGGCACCTCCTTCGGGCGGCGTCCCCTGTCGCGCAGCGCGTTGAGGCACCGGTTCGTCGCGATCCGGTAGAGCCAGGAGCGCACCGAGGCCCGACCCTCGAAGCCGTCGAGCCCCCGCCAGGCCGCCAGAAGCGTCTCCTGGAGGAGGTCCTCCGCGTCCTGCACCGAACCGAGGATCCGGTAGCAATGGAACTGCAGCTCGCTGCGGTAAGGCTCGACGAGCTCGCGGAAGGCGATCTCGTCCCCGGAACGAGCGCGCTCGAGCACGTTACGCGTCATCTCGGCTCCACCATGACCGGTTCAATCCGCTCCCTCAACGGATACGACACCGTCCGGGTCGCGATGGACCGCAGCTGATCGCCGGATGGTCCCCGACGACGCTAGCGTCCCTTCGTGTACCAGACGTCGCCGCAGCAGTAGACCGGCCCCTACTCGACCGCGAACAGCCGCCATTCGCCGGGCACGCCCCTGAGTTCGTGGGTCCCCCGGTCGGCGAACTCGATCTCGCCTCCGGCCATGACGTCCCGGATGGTCTGGGACACGAGGATCTCGCCGGCTCCGGCATTGGCGGCGACCCTCGCCCCGACGTGGACCGCGATCCCCCGGAGCTTCTCTCCGACCACCTCGCACTCGCCGGTGTGCAGGCCGACCCGGATGTCCACGCCGATCTCACCGACCGCCTCGATCATGGCCCGGGCGCACCGGATCGCGGCCGTCGGCGACGTGAACGACGCCAGGAACCCGTCGCCCGCCGTGTCGATCTCACGTCCGCCGAAGCGTCGCAACTGGGCCCGAATCCGTTGGTGGTGCGCCTCCAGCAGGTCCGCCCATGCCCGGTCGCCGAGCACGCGGGCCCGTTCCGTCGAACCGACCACGTCGGTGAACATCACGGTCACGACGACCCGCATCGGCTCCGGGCCGGAGCGTTCACCGGTCAGGAACTCCTCCACCTCGTCGGCGATCGCGTCCGTGTCGCCCGCCCAGATGAGGAAGTCCTCGCCGGGAAGCTCGACCCATCGCGCGCCGGGGATGTGCTCGGCGAGGTACCAGCCGTGCCCGACCGTGTTCACCCGGTCCCCTGCGCGATGCATGATCAGCGTGGGAACGGCCACACTCGAAAGCAGCTCTCGGACGTCGGTGGCCCGCGTCATCTCTCCCAGCAGGATGGCGGCGCTCGGGCTCGCACCGAGCCGCAACAACGTGGCCTGCCACTGCCGGAACGCCTCGTCCCCGGCCGCCGACGGCGCCGCGTTCTCGAACGCGCCGACGGACCCCCAGCGTCCCCGCACGTTCTCGCGGAACTCCCGCCAGGCTTCCTCGGTCCACCCGAGCGGGTAGTCCTCGCTCCACGTGGCCGCCGCGTAGGTGCCGACCAGGACCAGGCCGGCGACGCGGTCCGGGTGCCGAAGGGCGGCCGCGATGCACGGCGGGCCCGTGTCCGCGTTCCCGAACAGGACGGCGCGCTCGCTGCCGGCCCCGTCGAGTACGGCCAGCAGGTCGCCGACCCGTTCGTCCATCGTCGGGACGGTCGTGACGCGATCCGACAGCCCGAGCCCGCGGGGGTCCATCATGATGAGCCGCGAGAATCCCGCCAGGCGCGAGAGGAATCGCTCGACACGAGGCTCCTCCCACTGGTGCTCGAGGTGCGTGAACCCCCCGGGCACGAACAGCAGGTCCGGGCCGGCCGACCCCACGACCTGGTAGGCGATCGCCACTCCACCGTCGTAGGCGTAGGCGGTACGGGGCCTGGTCATCGAACGCCGAACACCCGGCTGTGGACCGGCTGGACCGATCGACGGGCTCCGACTCGGACAGGCGCAATCGCCGCCGGTCGGACGACAACGCCGGCGTCCACTATCACGGCACGAAGCATGAGCGCTCCGAGCCATGATCATCAACGCAGAGGCGGATCACGTCGCCCGGCGACCCTGTCGGCCCCGCCGAGGTCTCGGTGATCCCGTCCCCGTACCTCACGCCGCTCCAGTGAAGTGCGAGGCGCCCCTCCCGGCGCTCGAGCGCTGAGGACCCGACGCACGCTGCATCCGGACCGGAAAGGGAGGAGGATGCCTCCAGCCCCGTTCGACCAGGGAGGGAAGGGGCACCATGGGTTCCGGACGACTCGCGGCGGCCGTGATGGCGCTCGTCGCCGCACTGGCACTTCCGCTCAACTCTTCGGCGGCGGTTGCCGGCACTCTTGCGGTCAACTGCGCCACCGGGTCGCTCCAGGCCAAGATCGACAACGCCTCGCCCGGGACCGTGATCCTCGTCAAGGGCTCGTGCAACGGGAACTTCCTGGTGGCCAAGAACCTCACGCTGAAGGGCAACCCCACGGCCACGCTGGACGGCGGCGGGGCCGGGACCACCTTGACCGTGACCGGCACCAGGGTGATCCACCTCCGGTCCCTGGTCGTCACCGGCGGCCTCGGCGAGAGGGGCGGCGGGATCGGCATGGCCGACGGCGGCGTCCTCACGCTCGACCATGTGGCCGTCCGGAACAACGTCGCCGCGCAGGACTCCAACGGGTTCTCCCTCGGCGGCGGGATCTACGTGGAGGATTCCACCGTCGCCATCCGCGATTCCCAGGTGGTTGCCAACAAAGCGGTGGCCATCAAGGACACCGTGGCCGGCAGCCACGGCGGAGGGCTCTCCATGCAGGACGGCACGCTGACCGTGGCCGATTCCCTGTTCCAGGGGAACAAGGTCAGGGCGGAGGCCGCGGCCGGCGTCACCGATGCAGCGGGAGGAGCCGCCTTCCTCTTCGACACCGCGGTCACGATCAACTCGTCCCGCTTCCAGGGGAACCGCGCGATCAGCGTCTCGGAGAGCTCGGGGAGCGCGCAGGGCGGAGCGATCTTCCACCAGACCAGCCCGGCCAACGACTTCTCCATCACGGGGTCGGCGTTCGGGGGCAACGTGGTCGACGGCACGGTCACCGGCGTGCACTCGCTCACCGCGCTTGCGGGCGCCGTGAAGATCAGCAGCGGATCCAACCCGGTGGACGCGACGATCTCGGACAGCGTCTTCCAGAACAACCGGGTCACCGGTTCGTCGGTCGGATCGGCGACGGCCTTCGGGGGTGCATTGGACGTTGCCGGCGACGACCTCACGGCGCACTTCGCCTCGGTGGACGTTGTCGGTTCCACGGTGGGCGTCGTCGGCTCGACGACCGCCACGGCAGCCGGCGGCGGCCTCTCGCTCGGCCAGGGGACGTTCCTCCTCACCCGGTCGAACGTGTCTACCAACACGGTTGTGGCGCACTCCGGTTCGAACACCGGGCTCGCGACCGGCGGTGGGATCGACGCCCACGGCCCGACCCTGCTCACCGTCGCGACCTCGACCATCGACGGCAACGTCGTGAACTCACAGTCGGAACACTCGACTGCCACCGCCGGGGGCGGGGGCTACGAGGGCCGTGGGGCCGCCGCCCTGACCCTTCGGACCTCGACCGTCAGCAACAACCAGGTGACCGCGAACGCGTCGGCCGCCACACCGACCGCGGTGGGCGGCGGCCTCGACCTGGAATCCGCCGGAGAGTCCGACATCGTGGTGAACTCGACCATCACCCGCAACAGCGCCTCGGCCAACGGGACGAACGCCGTCGCAGCCGGAGGCGGCGCCGAGATCGTGAACACCGGGTTCCTGGTTCGGCTGTCGACCTTCGCCCGCAACGACGTCGAGGCATCCGGCACCAGCGCGTTCGCCGGAGGCGGCGGCATGGACATCGAGGACGGAACCACGTTCCTGCACGGGACCATCCTGGCCGCGAACACTGGCGCGACCAGCCCGAACTGCATCGGCCAGTTCACCAGCGAGGGGTTCAACGTGTACGGGAACACGACGGGCTGCACGGTGGCGCCGCTCGGCAGCGATCGGACGGTCCCGGCACCCAAGCTGTCGTCACTGGCCGACCACGGCGGCCCGACACCAACCCTCGCGCTTCTCGCCGGGAGCCCGGCGATCGACAGGATCCCCGTCGGGATCTGCCACGACATGGCGGCGAACGATCAGCGCCTGGTTGCACGGCCGCACGGCCCGCGCTGTGACGTGGGCGCATTCGAACGCACCACCTGAGTGGGCGGCAGCGCTCGCGCAACGTCCCTCGGCCGGCTCGGGGGCAAGCTACCCCTACGCTCCTCTCGCCCTGGAGGGTCGTGATCAGGACGTCTTACGGACGGGACATCAGCAGGACGACTGCATCCCTCGGTCCGAGCGTGACCGAATCGACCGGCGCGTATGACAGCTTCCACGTGGCGGGAAGCGTTCCCGATGGAGGGACGAACCCTCCCCCATGAGGCACGACACGGAACATCGTCCCCGGGAGCGTGACCGTGTGGGTCGATTCGGTCGGGTTGACGACGACACGGCCGCGCTCGAAGCGGCGGACGTAGACGCCTCCGTGCCGGAACCCGGCGACGGTCGACGGGAGCGGGCCGACCGGGGCGCCGAGGTCGATGCCGTACTCCGGGAACCACTCCGGATCCATGCCGATCTCGAGGTTGAGGAACGTGTGGGCCCCCTGCCACAGCAGGGACGTTCCGAGCACGAACATGCGCATGCGGACGTCGCCGGGGTCGGGATAGGCCTGACAGATCACGATCCGGCCGAGGCGAACCAGGCCGATGACCCGGTTCGCCTGCAGCACCCAGTCCTCCGGCGCGTACGAGCCGCCAGACGAAGGCTGCGCGCACCCCTCGATCATCACGCCCGAGGCCCCCGAGTAGTTCGTCACGTCGCGCGTGGTGATCCACGATCCCGCGTTGACCACGACCGGTCGATCCACGGCGGACCGCACGACCGGCAGCCACCGCTCGATCCGCCGGGACCACGCCCGCTCGAACCCGGCGTCGACCGCCGGCAGCGGCGGATCCCACGCTGAAGCGCCGAACTCGTTCGGGACGCTCACCGAGTCGAGGAACACGCCATCGGCGTGGGTCCGTGTGACCTGCCCGCGAAGCTTCGACAGGAACCAGTTGCGCCACGCGGCGCTGTCCGGGTTGGTCAAGTACCAGCCCCAGTCGCACATGTACTCGCGATGGCCGTTGCGGTGGAAGAGCCACCGCTCGTCCGGATGCGACGGCCACTCGCGGACCCACCGGTCGCCGTCGATGACGTACAGCCAGTCGCCGTCGTGGTTGCACCCCGTCGCACTGGCCCGGTAGCCGAGCCCCAGACCGAGCCGGTACTGCAGCACCATGAACGCGGGGTTCCTGCCGTGGAGCGCGTCGACCATCGAGCGGCGCTGCTTCTGGCTGCCATCGTAGTGCGTCGCGGCGAACCGGAGCAACCCGGGCGTGAGTGGGTCGGCCAGCTGGTCCTCGAAGACGTGAATCCCGCGCGAGGTGTCGGGGAACCCTCGCACGGGGGCGCGAGACTCGACAGACTGGGCGGAGGGGACCGCGACGGCCCCCACGGCCAGCGCGGCCAGCGAGAGCGCAAGCGCGTGTCCGAGCTTCATACGAGCAGTATCGGCACCCGGCCCTTCTTCCCTATACAACCTTCCGTCGAAGGCCACGGCCCGCCGGAGTTCCTCTGCTGACAAGCCACCTCCCAAGCGGTCATCATTGTCTGGGACATGGCACTCCGGGGGGAGCTCACGATGGATCGTCCCGATACACCAAACCAACGGGGAGAGCGCTCGACGCTCAGCCTGGATCGGCTGCGGCTGCGGTTCCGCGACCCTGCCCTCGAGGCGGCCTTTCGGGACGACCGGTTCCGTCACAACGTGGGGAACATCCGCTTCGCCTTCCTGGCCGGGATCGGCCTGTGGATCGCGTGGGGCCTGCTCATGCACCCCCACATCCTCGCCCTGGCCGACCGCAGGCTCGACACGGTCATGCGGTACGGCGTGTTCATCCCGTTGCTCCTCGTCGGCTTCGGGCTGACGTTCACCCCGCTGTTCCGGCGGATCTGGCAATCGATGACGGTCGTCATCGCGACGCTGACGCTGCTGTTGTGGGTGTACTACGCCTCGAACATCCTCACGCTGCCCGCCGAGTACGGCTACGTCGGGATCCTCCTCATCACGGCGTTCACCTACACCCTCCTGCGGCTTCGGTTCCTCCTGGTCGTGCTGGTCACCGTGATCGGCATCGCCGCGTACCTCCCGTATGCGTACACGGCGCGATACATCGTCGAGGTGAGCCAGCTCATCGCGGCCTTCTTCCTCCTCTCGTTCGGGGTCATGGGATGCATGGCGGCCTATCGGATGGAGCGGTACGCACGACAGGTGTTCCTGCGGGAGCGCGAGCTGCAACAGGAGCGGGAGCGATCCGACGGCCTGCTGCTGAACATCCTGCCCCAGGCCGTCATCGACCAGCTCAAGATCTCCCCGGATGGGCACGTGGCCCAGGCGTTCGACCAGGTGACGGTCGTGTTCGCCGACGCGGTCGGATCCACGGAGCAGGGCGCGCGGTCGACCCCCGAGGAGTTCGCCGGCGCACTGGACGAGCTGTTCCGCCGGTTCGACCAGATCGCCGACCGGCACCGCCTCGAGAAGATCAAGACGATCGGCGACGCGTACATGGCCGTGGCCGGCGCGCCGGTTCCGAGGGCGAATCACGCCGCGGCGGCCCTGTCGATGGCGATCGACATCCTCGACGAAGCGGGCCAGGTGCGGTGGCCGTCCGGTGACCCCATCCGCGTGCGGATCGGGGTCGCCACGGGACCCGCAGTCGCCGGGATCATCGGGCAGCGGAAGTTCGCCTACGACCTGTGGGGCGACACCGTGAACCTCGCCAGCAGACTCCAGGAGAGCGCCGAGCCCGGCCAGGCCCTGGTCTCCGAGGCGACGGCCGACCACCTCGAGGACGCCTGCGAGTTCGGGCCGAGGCGGGTCGTGGACCTGAAGGGCAAGGGGCCTTCGCAGGCGCGCGTGCTGCTGGGCCGCCGCGCCGACGCGCAGGTCTCGGTCCGGTCCGCCCGAGGCTGAGCTCATGAGGAGGCTTCTCCTGCTGGCCGTGTGTCTCACCGCTCTGGCGGCCTGTGGCACCTCGGGTGCCGGCCCGACCCCGCGCGGAGGCCAGCAGGGGACGATCGTCGTCGGGGTGTCCGGCGCCTTCACCGAGAACCAGCTCGTGGCCGAGATGTACGCGCAGGTCCTGGGGCATGCCGGCTATCGCGTCGAGCGGCAGTTCGACCTCCGGTCCCGGGAGCTCTCCGAGAACGCCCTGGAGTCGGGGCAGATCGACCTCGAGCCCGAGTACCTCTCGTCGCTGCTCCTGTTCCTCGATCCGAACGCGCAGGCCTCCGAGGACCCGGGGCGCGTCGCCCGGCTCGACCGCGACCTGCTGCGGTCGCGAGGCATCACCGTGCTCACGCCGTCGGCGGCCCACGACACCAACGAGTTCGTCGTGAACGCGCAGACCGCCCGGCGATTCGACCTGACGACGATGAGCTCGCTGGCCCCCGTCGCGGACCGGCTGACCTTCGGCGGCCCGCCGGAATGCGCGCAGCGAGCGCTCTGCCTCCCGGGCCTGAACCGCGTCTACGGGATCCTGTTCGACGACTTCCAGCCGCTCGACGTCGGGGGGCCGCAGACCATCGCCGCGCTGAAGACCGACGAGGTGCAGGTCGGCCTGCTGTTCTCCACGGATCCGAGCATCCGGGAGAACGGATTCGTCCCGCTGGTGGACGACCGGCACCTCCAGAACGCCGAGAACATCACGCCCGTGATCCGGACGGCCAAGCTGAGCGCCGAGGTCCGCCGCGTGCTCGACGCGGTGAGCGCCCGCCTCACCACGGAGAACGTGACCGCACTCGTCGGCCACGTGGTCCACGGCGAGGACCTGGCCACGGCCGCCAGGAGCTTCCTGGTCGTGAACGGCCTGTTGTAGCGAGCACCCCACCGATCGGCGATGTCGTACCCTCGCGATAGCTTCGCGCGCGTGGGAGGTGGACGATGGCGACGCAGCCGAAGACGAGCGGGCTCACGTACGACGACCTCCAGAAGTTCCCGGACGATCTGTTCCGCCGGGAGATCATCGACGGGGAGCTCCTGGTGACACCCGCCCCAGGACGTCGGCACCAGCGGGCCTCCGGGAATCTCCTCTATCTCCTGCTGCAATACGCGAGGCAGCACGGAGGAGAGGCGCTCGCCGCGCCCGTCGACGTCCGGCTCTCGGACGTGGATGTCGTGGAGCCGGATCTCGTCTTCGTGCGGGCCGAACGGGTCGCGTCGCTCGGCGATCAGCCGTTCATCGGCGTCCCGCCCGACCTCGTCGTGGAGGTCTCCTCGGCGAGCACGAGACGCGACGACCTCACGAGGAAGAAGTCGCTCTACGAGCAATACGGCGTCACCGAGTACTGGTTCGTGGACCTCGACGTGGACCGGCTCGAGGTGTACCGGCTGGCCGGGGACCGCTACGGACCGCCGGTCGTCTCCGACCGGGGCGAGGCGATCGATTCCTCGTCGCTTCCCGGGCTTCGCGTTCCGGTCGACCAGGTCCTGGGCGATCCGGTCGACGCCCTCTGAGGCTCGTTCGCCTGCGCCGGATCGGGTAGCCGAACCCGCCGTTGGACTCGGTTCAAGCCTGCCAACAGGACGACGGGTTCAGGTGCCGCGGGTCCGCAGCCGGTGGATCGAGCGGCGGCCCGCCTTACGGACGGCCGAGGACAGCGGCGCCGCCGCGATCGCCATCGCGGCCTCGAGCGCGTAGGGGCTCGCCGAGCTCCCCACGGATTCCGCCACTTCGAGCTGCTCGCTCTCGGGGAGCACGACGAGCATCTCGGCCGTGCCCTGCGGACCGTCGGCTCTGGCCACCTCCACGACGCTCCAGATCGTGGCCTCGACCAGCTCGTCGTGGCTCGGTGCGATCGGCGGCGCGTCCAGCCCGTGCTCGGTCAGCCACGCCACGCACTGCATCGCCCCGGCGCCGGACGAAGCGGTGAGTGCCGCCGACCGCACCGCCGGCTCCAGCTCCGAGTCCGGGAGCGCGTCCATGCACGCCTTGACCAACAGCGTGGTAGGACCTCCGGCGGCCAGCATCCGCGCGAATTCCTCCGCCGCCGAGGCGCCGGCTTGTTCCCGGAACGCGGCCGCCTCCGCCCGAACCTCGTCGGGCGTGAGCTCGTGCTCCTGCGCCAACGCCACCAACGCCTCGGCCGAACGCGCCCGCGCGCCGAGGTCGCCGGCGGCCGGCGGTTCGGTGCCACCCGACAGCCGCGCGATCACCGCCCGCGCCGCCCACGCGCCGAGCGGCGTCAGCCGGACGACGATCCCTCGTTCTCGCTGGCGATGGGCCAGGAAGTACGCCCGGGTCGCTTCGTCGTCCGTCCACGACGACGGCCGCTCGGGCTCGGGCGGGATGCGAAGCTCGACGGCGCCCAGCCGGTCGAGCGGTTCGAAGACGGCCTGCGTCACGTTCCACATCAACCGACCGGGCAGGTATTCGCGCTGGCCGGGAGTGAGGCCGTCGAGGTCGTAGATCCGTTCGAACTCCTCCCACAATAACGCGGACAACCGGTGAACCGGGAGGGATTCCTCGGGCGGCGCAGCGTACAGGCCCTCCAGCAGCCGGGGCATCAGGTCGGCGAGGTCGTCGGCCCAGAACGCCGTGCGGTCGTCCGGGTACGCGTGCACCGGCCACCGGAGCTTCCACACCACCGCTTCGAACAGGTCCCCCCAGTCCGCCAGTGGGTCCCGTCCGAGCATCGACGCGCGCTTCGTCGGCAGCACCTTGCCGTGCTGCACCCGTACGAACCCCGCCGCCCTGGCTGCCCGGAACGCCAGGTGCACGGTGGGGATCTCCGTCGAGCTCTTGGTGTGGAACAGCTGTCCGCCGATCTCAGGGTCGAACATCTCCCCCACCCCGATCGCGACCGCCAGCGCCCGGGCGTCCGCCAGGTTGAGGTTCCCCTTCTGGGTGAGCCTGCTCCCGGTTCCGATCCGCTCCAGCAGCGCGCGAACGTCATCGAGCAGCCTCGAGCCTGCCGCCGCCGTCACCAGCTCGCTCTCCGTCGGCAGCTTGCGAAGAGGGAACACCGGCGGCCCGGACTCCCCCACGTCGAGCGCGCGCCCCCCCGTCGGGGCGGGTTCGCCGTCGATCTCGTCGAACGGAATCCCCCGGAACAGGCCCGCCTTCTGGAGCGACTTCACGCCCTCGAGGGTCTGACCGAACGTCGGCGCGGCGTGTGCGCGCTCGTTCGCGATGACCGCCCGCGGGGACCGGCCATCGAACATCGGGGACGGCGTGTCGAGCCAGGTGAGCTGGATCACCGCCGAGCGCGCCCGCCAGCCGGGCGCATCGGGGTCGACCCGGCCGTCGGCCACCGCCTTCACGAGGACGTCGCGGAGCTCATTGAACGCGCGCGCCTCGTTCCAACCCTGGATGCCGCCCCAGGTGAACCCGTCCGGCAGCACCTGGAACGGCTCCATCCCGGTGATCCCCAGATAGTCCCCGAGCTCCTCGAACCACTCGGACCCGCTCCCTTCGAACGAACGCACCCGACGGAGGAACGTCGACCGGTCCCGGGCGACGCCGAGCGCCGCCCCCGTGTCCAGGCCCGGATCGGATCGGAGGAACTCCAGGAGCCTGGCCACCGCCGCCCGCACCTCGTCCAGCACGTCCTCCGTGCCGAGCACCTTCCTCGGAACGAACCCCCAGAGGAACTCGATGACGTCCCGCTCGTTCGGCCGGAGCTCGGTCACCCGGCCCATCCAGGAGAGGAAGCCGTCCGCGTGCGCGGCTTCGTCGGCCGACGCACCCCACGCTCGAAAGCGCTCCAGCAGACGGGCATGCTCGGCCCGCATACGGTCCCAGTCTTCGAAGACGTCCTCGCTCGACATGCCGAATGAGTTCCTCTCCGGGGAAGGCGGTTCGGGCCAGCTGCAGCCTACTCCGACAGAACGGTCGCAGGATCCCGATCCGACCGGCATCGACCAGGGAAGGGGCAGCATGAGAGCCGGACGACTCGCGGCGACCGTGATGGTGCTCGTCGCCGACCAACGCATGGTCGCCCGCCCCCAGGGTCCGCGTTGCGAGGTCGGCGCCTTCGAACGCACGCGGTGACGAGCGCCGGGACCGAGGAGCCACCGGGACCTCCACGGCGAACAGCGACCCTCTGCCACCAAAGCAAGCTCCGGGTCGCTGCGATCCGCGCCGTCTGAGGGCATGCTCCAGCGCGAGCTCGCCCTCAAGCCCAGCCGATCGTCACGACGTCGACCGGCGCCGAGACGCCCTTCAGCGTCAGCGAACGCAGGTCCGTGATCGGGCACGGCCGGCCGACCTCGGCCGCGGTGGCGGCCGATGCCAGGATCTGGCCCCCCTCGGCCAGCGCGGCGATGCGGGCGGCCACGTGCACCCCCACCCCGCTGTAGTCCTCACCCCGCCGGGTGGCCGCGGCCGCGTGCACGCCGATGCGCACCCCCGGCGCGAACCCGTGCGTTCGCCGGTGCTCGGCGAGCGCCCGCTGGACGGCCAACGCGCAGTCCACCGCCCGATCGGCCGAATCGAACGCCACGAAGAACCCGTCCCCCGTCGACGTCACGACCTCGCCGCCGTGCCGGGAGAACAGCCCCCGCAGCGTCTCGTCGTGCCACCGGAGCAGGTGCTCCCAGGCCTCGTCGCCCATGGCCTCGGCCAGGTTCGTCGAGCCCACGATGTCGGTGAACATGAACGTCCTGCGCGTGGTCGCCGGCGCCGCCTGTCGGGCCGCCCGGGCCCGAATCGCTTCCTCCACCTCCGAAGCGTCCAGCACCGCGCCCAGCCGTTCGAACTCCGCCTTCGCGGCCTCCAGCTCGAGGTCGGCCGCGTCGTCGTTCGCGGCGGCCCGCAGCGCCCTGGCCAGCGCCACCCGGTCCGCCGCGATCTCGTACGGCGCGCCCACCTCGCGCCAATGCCGGATGGCCGTCCGGAGCTCCCGCCCCGCGCCTTCCGAGTCCCCCTCCGCCAGCAACGCCCGCCCCAGCGCGTCGTGCCGCGCGGCGAGCAGCGCCGGCGAGGAGTGCACCGCGGCGATCTGCGCGAGCTCCTCGGCCGCCCGCCGTGCCGTCGCGGCGTCCCCGGCAGCCAGCGCGATCTGAACCTGCGCCGGCAGCAGCCGGGCCCGGTGCCACAGGTCGAGGGTCTCGTCCCGCACCGCCTCGTCGATCGCCGACGAGGCGGACCGGATGTTCCCCTGCCGCAGCCGGATCAGCGCGAGCGCCGGATGCGGCGACCGCCCGAGCGCATGCGCCTGCCGCAGCGCGTCCTCGGCGCCGGCCAGGTCGCCCATTCGCAGACGGGTCTCCCCCAGCGAGTAGTACCCGTCAGCGAGCGGCGGCGTGCTGTTGTAGTTCTCGAGCTCGCGGGTGGCCTGCGTGAGCTCGTGTTCGGCCTCCTGGAGTCCGCCCTGAAGGCCCATGATCTCGGCCCGGTGCACCCGGCACACGCCTGGGAACCCGTTGATGGACTGGCGTTCGCACCACCGGTGCGCCGCCTCCGTCCACTCGCTCGCCCGGCGGTAGTCGGTGGTGTTCCGGCAGGCCGCGATCATGGCGCAGTACGCCACCCCGGTGACGATCGGGCCGAGCTCGCCGTTCACCGCGGCGATGGTCGCCTCCTCCATGAGCGGGAACCCCTCGTCGGTCCTGCCGAGGGTGATCAGCAGCAACCCCCGCTGGACGAGGCCGATCGCCTGGAGGTCGGCGTCGCCGTACCGGGCCCCGATGTCGATCGCGGCGCCCGCCAACTCGATCGCGGCGTCGAGCTCGCCGGTTCCCTCCAGCATGAAGGCCTCACAGAGGGCCGCCCATCCGTTCGCGACGCCCTCGGGCCGGCCCTCCAGCAGCTTGCGCCCCCGTGCAGCCCACGCCGACGCGATCGAGAACTTCCGCTTGAACGAGTACTCCCTGGCCAGGTCGAACGCCACGATCGCGGCCCGGCTCACGTCCCCGACTTCGCTGTGGGCCCGGAACGCACGTTCCTTGAACTCGATCGCCGCGTCGGCCCGTGCCGTGAACCACGCCGCCTCGGCCAGTGCCACCAGGTCCTCACCGCCGAGCGGCGTTGAGGCATCGGCCCGGGAGAGCGACTCGAACGCCTCCTCCCATCGGTGGTCGTCGAGCGCTCGCCTCGCCTCGACCAGCACGGCCGGTTCCGCCATCGACATCAGGCTCGCATTGTCCCCCAGCCGCGCTTCGCCCGGAGCTGCCCGCCCGATCGCCGCGTCCGGGTTCGAGCTCCCTCGCTCCACCTCCGTGATCGTCACGTGCTCGCGATGACAGCACGGCGTGACCGGCGCCTCAGCGCCTCCCGCCAACATCCCTCCCATCGACACACACACGAAGGGAGCGGACATGACCTACGCGATCGAAGCAGAGGGGCTGGTCAAGCGGTTCGGCGAGACCACCGCCCTCGCGGGGGCCGACCTCGCCGTGCGGCGGGGAACCGTCCTCGGCGTCCTCGGACCGAACGGCGCCGGGAAGACCACCGCCGTGCGGATCCTGGCCACCCTCACCGAGCCCGACGAGGGCCACGCAAGCGTCGGTGGCTACGACGTCGTGACCCAGGCGCACGAGGTGCGGCAGCTCATCGCCCTGACCGGGCAGTACGCGGCCGTCGACGAGGGCCTGACCGGCGCCGAGAACCTCGTGATGATCGGACGGCTCCTGAACCAGTCGCGGCCGGACGCGAAGGCCCGGGCCAAGAGCCTCCTCGCCAGGTTCGACCTGGCCGACGCCGCCGACCGGCCGGTCCGGACCTACTCGGGAGGGATGCGGCGCAGGCTCGACCTCGCCGCCAGCCTGGTCGGGCACCCTTCGGTCCTGTACCTGGACGAACCCAGCACCGGGCTCGACCCCCGCGCCCGCGACGGCCTGTGGGACGCCATCCGCGGCCTGGTCGCGGACGGCACGACCATCCTGCTCACCACGCAGTACCTCGAGGAGGCCGACCAGCTCGCCGACGCCATCGCCGTGATCGACCGGGGCAAGGTCGTCGCGACCGGCACCTCGAACGAGCTCAAGCAGCAGGTCGGCGGGCAGGTGCTCGAGGTGAGCCCGGTCCACGACCACGACGCACCCACGATCACCGCCGTCATCCGGGACCTGACAGGACGGGAACCGGACACCGAGGCGAAAGCGATCACCACGCCCATCAACGACCCGGCGATCCCACCCGCGATCTACCAGCGGCTCGCGGACGACCGGGTCCTCCTCGCCGAGTTCGCCGTGAGAAGGCCGAGCCTCGACGAGGTCTTCTTCGCCCTCACCGGGCACAAGGCCGAAACCCAGGACGACGACGACACCGAAAGGAGCGCGGCATGAGCGCCACGATCGAAGCCACCACGACCGACCGGCTCACGACGACACCGACCACCCGCATCCCGCCCCGCCAGGTCCTTCGCAACTCGCTCACCATCGCCTGGAGGAACCTGGCCGCGATCCGCCACAACCCGCTCGAGCTGCTCGACGTGAGCGTGCAGCCGATCATGTTCGTCCTGCTGTTCGCGTTCGTATTCGGCGGCGCGATGGCCGGATCGCCCCAGGCCTACCTGGCGTACGGGCTGGCAGGGATCATCGTGCAGAACGCGCTGTTCATGAGCCTGTACACGGCCATGGGCGTGAACACGGACCTCGGCAAGGGGGTGTTCGACCGGTTCCGGAGCCTGCCCATCGCCCGGTCCGCGCCGCTCGCCGGGCGGATCGCGGCGGACGTGGTCCGGCAGGTCTGGGGCATCGCGGTCCTGCTGGGCGTCGGGATGCTCATCGGGTTCCGTATCACCACGGGCCTCCCGGAGACGCTGCTCGCGGTCGGACTGGTGCTGACGTTCGTGATCGCGTTCTCCTGGTTCCCGCTGCTCATCGGGATCAAGGTCGACTCGCCGGAGAAGGTGCAGATCTTCGGGTTCGTGCTGATCTTCCCGCTGACGTTCGCGAGCGGGGCGTTCGTCCAGCCCGCGACCATGCCGAGCTGGCTGCAGGGGTTCGTCAAGGTGAACCCGGTCACGCAGCTTGCCGACGCGGTCCGGGCGCTGCTCACCGGCGGCTCGTGGGGTGAACCGGCGCTGATCTCGCTCGCGTGGGCGGTGGGGTTCGCGGTGGTGTTCGCCCCGCTCGCCATCCGCGCGCTGCGCCGTCGCGCCTAGGCACTCGAGGGGTCACGCCACCACGACGATCTTGCCGGTGGCGTGGCCCCCTTCGAGCTCGCGGAGGGCATCGGCGGCCTCGGGGAGCGCGTAGGTCGTCCCGACGACCGGCGTCACCGTGCCGGCGTCGATCATGGGGAGCCGCCACCGGCGGTGACGCCCCGCGCGGTGGGCGGCGCCTCTGCGTCGAGCTCGGACAGCACTTCCTGTCGGGGTCGCTCGACGCCGCGCCGGTACGCGAGGTCGAACCGCTCGTCGCCGAGCGCCTCCCGCGCGCCCGCCGAGACGCGCAGCACGTCCACGTCGGCCCGGTCGACCATTCCGCGGAGCGCGACCGCCATCCCGAGCAGCTCGGCCGCCAGGGCGGCGTCTCCGTCCATGAGCGCCACGTCCGCCCGGAACTCCACCGCCCGCGCAGCCACCGGGTAGTCGGGCGCGTCGAGCCCCGTCCGCAGGGCCCGGCGGTAGCACTCGAGCGCTGCGGCCAGGTCGCCCCGAGCGAGCTCCACCCGCCCCCGGCCGACCAGCAGCCATCCGAGCAGCGGGAACATCGCGCGCCCGTATCCCTCGAACGCGTCGATCGCGCCGTCCAGCAGATCCCGCGCCTCGTCCAGCCGCCCCGACACCCTGGCGACGTCCGCACGGGCCATCGCGACGAACAGCTTCCATTCCTCGACGCCGATCTCATCCGCGATGCGCTGCGCGGCGTCCAGCTCGGCGGCGGCGCGTTCGAGATCGCCGGCCTGGGTCCGCTGGATCGCCGACTTGATCAGCAGCTGCGCGGTGTCCTCCCGGTCCTCGAGCAGCCGGAACGCGTCCTGCGCCTCCTCGAGCGCCTCGGCGGCCGCCTCGCGTTCGCCCCGCATCGCCGCCAGGTCGGCGATCACGACGAGCGCGTTCCCGATCCCCCACCGATCGCCCACGCTCCGGAACTCCCGCAGCGACGCCTCGAACGACTCCGCGGCCTCCTCGCCCTCACCGAGGTTGCTGAGCACCTGGCCGGCAACGAGGTGCGCGACCCCGGAGACCCAACGGTCGGGCCCGCCGAAGCGCGCCCGCGCGAGCTCGAGCGCCCGCCGCTCGTCCGCGCGGAACAGGGACACGAGCATCTCGGACATGTCGAGCATCGGGAGCTGCGCCAGCCGCTCCGCCGGGACCGACGGGATCAGCTCGACCGCTTCCTCGCCGCGCCGGAGCGCTTCGTCGAAGCTCCGCCCGCCGGTCATCCCGAGCGTCGCCCGGATGACGAGCACCCCGGCCCGGTACTCCGGCTCCACGTCGCCATTCATGGCCAGGGTCAGCTCGCTGAACTCGAGTGCCTCCGACCGCGCGCCCCGCATGAACCAGAACCACCCGAGGAACACGACGAGCCGCATCGCGAGCTCGTTCTCGCCGGCGTCGACCGCCCACCGGATGGCCGCGTGCGTGTTGTCGCGCTCGCCCGAGAGGCGCTGGAGCCATTCGATCTGCTGGGAGCCGCGAAGTTGTCTGTCCGCAGCCTCGACGAGCGTCGCCAGGTACTCGGCCTGCAGTCGGCGCACCGTGTCGTCCTCGCCGGCCTCGCGGCGGCGCTCGTCCACATAGGCCCGGATGGTGTCGAGCATCGTGTAGCGAACCTCGCCGCTCGCCTCGGTGGAGCTCACCAGCGACTTGTCCACGAGCGAGGCGAGCAGGTAGAGGATCTCCCCGGGCGGCGCGTTGGTCCCCGGGCAGACCGCTTCGGCCGCCTCGAGCGTCGCGCCGCCGGGGAACACCGCGAGCCTGCGGAGCACCGTGCGTTCCTCGTCCGTCAAGAGGTCCCAACTCCAGTCGACGACCGCCCGCAGCGTCTGGTGCCGCGGCAGCGCCGCGCCGCCGCCGACCCCGAGCAGTCGGAATCGGTCGTCCAGCCGGTCCGCCACCTGGTCGATGGTGAGGCTCCGAAGTCGCGCCGCGGCGAGCTCGATCGCGAGTGGCATCCCGTCGAGCGCTCGGCAGATGGCCACGACGGCCCGGACGTTCGACTCGTCGACGACGAATCCTGGCTGCGCCGCCCTCGCGCGGTCGGTGAACAGCATCACCGCGGGCGAGTCCACCGCTCCGACCGGCCCGACCTCGGCGTCGGCCTCGGGCATCTCGAGTGGATCGAGCGGCAGGAGCACCTCGCCCGTGATCCCGAGCGGCTCGCGGCTCGTGGCGAGGACGCGGAGCGACGGACACCGGGCCAGGAGCGAGTCCGTCAGCAGGGCCACCGCCTGCACGAGGTGCTCGCAGTTGTCGACCACGAGCACCAGGTCGCGCTCCCCGATCGCCTCCGCCAACCGGTCCTCGGGCCCGACCGCGCCGGTGGAGAGCGCCAGCAGGCCCGACTCCCGCGCCCCGAACACCGACAGGAACGCCTGCGCCAGCTCGCCCGGATCGCCGACCGGCGCGAGCTCGACCATCCAGACGCCCGCCGGCGTCGCGTCGACCAGCCGCGCGCCGACCTCGCTCGCAAGTCGCGTCTTGCCCGAACCGCCCGGGCCGACCAGCGTGACGAGTCGTGACTCCTCGAGCGCGCGCGAGATCCGTTCGATGTCCGCCTCGCGGCCGACGAAGGTCGTGATCTGCGCCCGGAGGTTGGTCCGCGGAGCGGCCGGTCCGAGGGCGGGGGCCGGCTCGGCGGCGGGCGCGCGCGCCGAGCGCGCGGCTTCGCCCCGGAGCACCGAGAGCTGCAGCTCCCGCAGCTCCGGCGACGGGTCGATGCCGAGCTCGTCCGCCAACCGGGTCCGCAACCGTTCGAACGCCGCAAGCGCGTCGGCCTGCCGGCCCTCGGCCGCCAACGCGCGCACCAGCTGCCCGTTCAGCCGTTCGCGGAGGGGATGCTCGGCGACCAGCGCCTCGAGCTCGGCCACGAGCGTCCCGTCGGAGTCGGCCCCCGCCAGCGACGCCTCGCCCCGGTCCTCGATCGCGCCGAGCCGGAGCTCCTCCAGCCGCGCCGCCGCGGCGACCGCGAACGAGGCATCGGCCGCATCCGCCAGCGCGGGCCCGCGCCACAGCGCCACCGCATCGCGCAGCGTCGCCGCGGCGCCGGAGGGATCCCCATCGGCCAGCAGCCGGCGCCCTTCGGCGGCGAGCCGTTCGAACCGCACCGCATCGACGGCCTCCGCATCGATCGCCAGCCGGTACCCGGTCGAATCCGTCTCCACGCAGTCCGGCAGCACTCGCCTGACCCGCGCAACGAGCGACTGCAGCGCGTTCGTCGCGCCGTCGGGCGGCTCCTCCCCCCAGATCGCGTCGATCAGCCGGGCGGCCGGCACCACCCGCCCGGGCTCGAGCGCCAGCCGGGTCAGGAGGGTCCTCGCCCGGGCGCCGGCGATCGCGACGGACGAGCCGTCCTGCCGAACCTCGAGCGGCCCGAGCACGAGGACCTCGACGCCTTTGGACACGAGTCCATTGTCGCGGCCCGGCGCCCGATCCGTCCCGGCGGTGCCATCACCGTTCGAGCCGGATCGCGCTCCCCCGCCCGCACACCGGACTCACGGGGTGGGTGCCGGCCGAGGATGGTCGGGTGGGAATTCCTCCTCGTCGAAGACACCACCGGCGAACCGGCGCCCGAGGCCGTGCACGATGCGCCGGAACTCCGCGTCGGTCATGTCGCTCTTCATCTTGTTCACGAGGTCGGCCACGAGCACCACGCTCGACTCGTCCCTCGGTGTCCGGTGCTCCCATGTCGCCGAGCGGCGCGTGCCGGGTTCGAGTACCAGCGGGATGTCCGAGTAGAAGCACCGGAACGCCTCGACCACCGGGTCCCACTGCGCGCGGAGCGCGTGCAGCCGTGCCATGCGGTCCACGTGGCGGGGAGTCCCGTCGGCGCTCCTGCGCGTCTCCAGCCGGTGCATCAGCCGCCAGCACTCAGGACACAGGTACGAGCCGGGGATCGCGTCGCGCCCGCAGACGTTGCACCACGGGGAGGGCGTCCCCAACGGGCCGACCGTGTCGCCCATCGATCACCCCCTCAGTGCGGATGTCAGTGTTCGCGGGAGGCCTTGGGGCCCGTCCCCGGGCCCTGGAGGCGCAAGACATC
The DNA here is from genome assembly GCA_963772375.1 of uncultured Actinomycetes bacterium. Taxonomy (GTDB): domain Bacteria; phylum Actinomycetota; class UBA4738; order UBA4738; family JACQTL01; genus DATBHM01. The sequence goes on along the minus strand of CAVYXG010000005.1, from coordinate 818,865 downwards.
GTTGCCCCCGAGCCCCCGGATCACGTCGTCGCCCTCGTCATGTGGTCGGCCTTCGACGACCCGGTGTTCACGTGGTCGACGGCGTTCGGGTCTCCGATCGGCCCCACCTTGCCGCATGGGGCCATGTTGACCAGCAGGTTCGAGCCGTCGCTCGAGACCCGCACGACGAACGCGCCCGGCCCCGACGCGGTCACGGTGGCGACGTGGTTCAACGCGAGCACACCACCCCCGCAGATGCCGCGGGGACGAGCACGAACACCTGCACGGCGAGGACGCATGCGACCGCTGCGGCCGCGATCGTGGTGCGAAATGAAGGGCGGCGCATGTTCCGGAGTAGACCCGTCCGCGCGAGGCCGAGTCAAGGCACCCGGCGGCCGCGCGCACCGGTCGGCACGACGCGTACCATCGCCGGGCGATGGTGGGCGAGGACATCGACAGGCTTCGGACGTGGTCGCCGTGAGCGGACGCACGCTGATCCTGGGCGGCGGGTTCGGCGGCATCGCCACCGCGGTCGAGCTGCGGCGGGTCATCGACCGCGACGCTCACGAGATCGTCCTGGTGGACCGAGATCCCGGATTCACCATGGGCCTCCGGAAGGTGTGGGCACTGGTCGGCGAGGGGACGTTTGCCGACGGGACCCGGCAGCGGGCCCTGCTCGGTCGGCACGGCGTGGAGTTCGTCCAGGCCGAGATCACCGCGATCGACCCGGCCGGACGAGCCGCCGACACGTCGGCCGGACGGCTCGAGGGCGACCACGTGGTCGTGGCACTGGGCGCCGTGTCCCGGCCGGACCTGGTCCCGGGCCTCTCGGGGCACGGGCACGACGTGTGGTCGCTCGCCGCCGTCCCGGCGGCAGCCGGGGCGATGGCCGCCTTCGAGGGAGGGCGGATCGTGCTCCTCATCGCCGGCTCGCCGTATCCGTGCCCGCCCGCTCCGTACGAGTGTGCGATCTACATCCACGAGCGCCTGCGGGCCCGTGGCCTCCGCGACCGGGCGGAGATCACCGTGGTCACGCTCCAGCCGCTGTTGATGCCGAACGCCGGCCGGGCCGGCTCGGAGTGGATGCAGGGCCAGCTGGGCGAACGAGGCATCTCCACGCGGACGAGCGCAACAACCGAACGAGTCGAGCCCGGCCGCGTCGTGCTCGCGGACGACGGCGGCGAGGTGCCGTTCGACCTGCTGATCGCCGTCCCGCCCCACCGCCCGCCGGACGTGGTCGCGACGAGCGGGCTCACCGGCCCGCACGGCTGGATCTCCGTCGACGCGGGCACCCTGCGCACGCCCCGGGACGGCGTCTACGCCGTTGGCGACGACATGCTGATCCCGCTGGCCAACGGGATGCCGTTCCCGAAGGCGGGCGTCATGGCCGAACGCCAGGGCACCCGGGTGGCCCGGGCCATCGCGGCGGAGATCCGCGGCCAGGAACAGCCGGCGCCGTTCGACGGCACGGGGTTCTGCCCGGTCGAGCTCGGGTCGGATTCGGCGGCGCTCGTCGAGGGTCGCTGGTACGCCGAACCCGAGCCGATAGTCACCATCACCGGCCCGGATGCCACACACGCGGGCGAGAAGCGCGCCTTCGAGGCCGAACACCTCCAGCGGTGGTTCGGCGCCTAGCCGATCGCGCTAGGGAACCGCTCGCAGTGCACGACCGGGCCGGTGCCGGGGCCCTGCCGGCAGGTGTCGGTGCCCGGCCCCCCGTCGAGATGGTCGTCGCCCGGCCCGCCTGCCAGCACGTCGTTGCCGGAGAGTCCCTTCAGCGTGTCGTCACCGGACCCACCGGTCAGGCGGTTCGGGCCCTGCGACCCGATCAGGTGGTCGTCGAACGGCGACCCCAGCACCCGCTCCATGCCCGACAGCGTGTCGTTGCCGTCCCCGTCCGCGGTCTGTGCCAGCAGGTCGACGGTGACCGCAGCGGTGGCGTCGGAGTAGGACGCCGTATCCAGCCCCGGCCCACCCTGCAGCGTGTCCGTCCCCGCCCCGGGGCGGAGCACATCGTTCCCCCCGAGGCCGACGACGGTGTCGTCCCCCGGCCCGCCGGTCAGGACGTTGACGGCCGCGTCGCCGACGATGCGGTCGTTCCCGAAACCCCCGGTCACGTTCTCGACGTCGGTGCGGATGTTGTCGACCCCCTGCGAGGGGTCGCCCGGCACGCCGTCGTTCGCCACGCCGTCGATGGACAGATGGAGGTCTCCCTGCGGGGAATCCTCGACGACCGTGTCGATCCCCTTCCCGCCGACGAACACGTCCGAGCCGTCCGGCCCGGGGATGGTCCCGCCGCCGTCCAGCGTGTCGTTGCCCTGGCGCCGTTCAGGACGTCGTCGCCCGGGCCGCCGATCAGCGTGTTCGCCCTGGCGTCGCCGACCAGCCGGTCGCTCCCGAACCCGCCGATCACCTCCTCGACGTCGGGCTCCACGTTGTCGTGCTCGTTCGCCGTGCCGTCGTGGGCCACGCCGTCGAGCGTCACCGTGATGGGATCGGTCTCGGAGAAGTACGACACCAGGTCGAACCCCGGCCCGGCGTGGAAGGTGTCCTGGCCGGACCCACCGCTCAGCTGGTCGTCGCCGGCACCGCCCCGGATGACGTTGGTGCCGCTGAGCCCCTCGATCCGATCCGGTCCCGGACCGCCGGTGAGCACGTCGTTGAACGACGTCCCCCGGACGGACTCGATATCGGGCATCACGTTGTCGTCGTCGCAGTTGGTCGGGCAGTTCGCGCCGTCGTTCGCCTTTCCGTCGAGCGACACCGTGACGCCCTGGTGCCAGCCCTCGTAGTCGATGAAGTCGAACCCTGCCCCGCCCGAGAAGACGTCCCCCGCGTCCGGGCCCTCCTGCGGCCCGATGATGTCGTTGCCGTTGCCCCCCGTGACCGTGTCCAGGCCGCGACCGTCGTTGAGGACCATGTTGGTGGTGGTGGGGTGCGACAGCGGCGTGCCCGTCCCCGCGCCCGTGAGCACGTCGGGCCCGTCCTCGCCCGAGAGGCCGATCTCGCCGGCCCGCCCGTGGAGGACGACGTCCTCGCCCGGCGTCGACTCGGCGAACCCGTTGAGGTCGAAGCCGGTCACGCTCGACCCCGCGAAGAACCGGTCGCCGACGGCGAACTTGTCGGGACCGCTCGTCCCCTCGACGCTCGCCCGGAGTCCCGAGCCGAAGTTCGACACCTGGAAGTTGATCTCGGCGGCCGGATTGACGTCCGGCGCGAACTGCCCGCCGCCGAGGTCGAGGGTGAGGAACGCGTTGTCCACCGCGCCCATGTCGACGTTCACCCTGGTGACCTTGTTGACGGTGCTGCACGCCGAGCCGTTGACGTCGAGATCGTCGACGTCGCGGCTGAACGTCACCGAGGTGCTGGTCGACGTCACGGTGTCGGTGTGCGCCCCGTCGAACGTACAGCTGACCGTGGCCGACGCAGGTCGAGCCGGCACGGCGACGAGCGCGAGGACGACGAGCGCCGAGAGGGCGGCGGTGAGCGTTCCCCTTCGGCCTCGGTTCCCGACGATGCCGAGCCTCAGCACGGCCCGCGAGTATGTCACCCGCTCCCGAAACAGGGGGGTGGTTCAGGCGCCGGTCGAGGGCTGCGCGGCGGGGATGCGCTTCCCGGGGTCGATGAACGGCATCTTCGTCACCGTCGCCGTACCCTCGCCCTCCGGGGTCTGGACCTGGAGCGTCGTTCGCTCCCCCGCCTGTTCGATCGGAACCCACGCGTAGCCGATGTTCCGCTCCAGACGCGGCGAGTGGATCGCGTCGGTGACCCGGCCGGCCGCCTCGCCGTTCACCACGACCGGCCACGGCTGGGTCAGCTCCCATTCCATCGGCCCGCCGGAGAGCTCGACGCCGACCAGCTTCTGCCGGACGCCCTCCGCGGCGATGCGCCGCAGCGCCTCCTTGCCGATGAAGTCCGCCTCCTGATCCAGCTCGACGAGACGCTCCATCCCGGTGACCTCGAGCGGGTTGTTCCGCCACGTGAAGTCCGAGCCGTAGTTGAAGATCCCGCCCTCGATGCGCCGAGCCTCGCAGGGCGCGATCGGCCGGATGTCGAACTCCCGCCCGGCGTCCATGACGCGCTCCCACAGGTCGTCGCCGCGGCTCGAGTCCCGGAGGTAGATCTCGTAGCCGATCTCGCTGGTCCACCCGGTCCGACTGACCACGACCGGGATCCCGTCGAGCGAGGTCTCGACGCAGAAGTAGTACCGGAGCGACATGACCTCGTCGCCGAACAGCTTCGACATCACGTCGGCCGACCGCGGCCCCTGGACCTGGATCGGCCAGACGTCGGGCTCGCCGATCTCGACGTCGAGGCCGGAGTTCAGCGCGACGCCCCGAGCCCAGAACAGCACATCGCTGTCGGCGAGCGAGAGCCAGAACCGCCGCTCCTCCACCCGGAGCAGGATGGGGTCGTTCAGGATCCCGCCGTCGGCGCCGATGATCGGGGCGTACTTGCACTGCCCGACCGCGCACGTGGTGAGGTCCCGGCACGTCAGCATGTTGGTGAACTCGATCGCGTCCGGCCCGGTGATCTCGACCTGCCGCTCCACGCCGACGTCCCAGATCGTCACCTTCTGCAGCAGGGCCCAGTACTCCGTGACGGGGTCGTCGTAGTAGGCCGGCAGGTACGTGTGGTTGTAGATGTCATAGGCCGTGCACCCCGACCGCAGCGTGGCCTCGAAGAACGGCGACCGCCGGTACCAGGGACCGAAGTACAGCGTGGTGGACGTGGGCGTCGTCGTGGTCGTGCGCATCGAGAACCCTCCCGTCAGCGGCCGCAGGCGAATATTGAACCACCGTTCAGCGAAGCGCGCGAACGCCCGAACGGCCACTTGCGCCCGACCCGGCGTCCTGTCTTGATGTTCCGGCCATGGGGAGCCGGGGGCGTCGAGCTCGTGCGGTCGTCGCCGTAGCGGCGATCGTCGTGGGCGGGTCGTTCGGCGCGATCGAGGCCGACGCAGCGCCAGGCGTCAACTGCGCCACGCAGAGCCTCCAGGCCAGGATCGACGCAGCGCCGGCGGGCTCGACCCTGCTGGTGCACGGGACGTGCGTCGGCAACTTCGTCGTGAGCAAGAACCTCACGATCAAGGGCAGCCCGGCCGCGACGCTCGACGGCAACAGGCCGGCCGCACGCTGCTGATCTCGGGCCCGCACATCGTGCACCTGGCCAACCTCACCATCACACGCGGCCTGGCGACGAGCGGCGGCGGGATCCAGGCCGCCGCGGGCAAGCTGTTCCTGGTCCACGTGACGGTCAGCGACGACTACGCCATCGGGACGGCGGCGGAGGGCGGGGGAATCTTCGTCAGCAACGAGAAGCTGTCGATCTCGTCGAGCACCATCCTCAACAACGTGGCCGCCGCGTCGAGCTCGGACACGGCGAGCGCCCTCGGCGGCGGCATCCTGATCGAGAAGGGCACGCTCACCATCGCCGGGTCCACGATGCGGAACAACAGCGTCGTGGCCAGTTCGGACGCGGGCAGCGCCTTCGCCACAGGCGGCGGGATCTACGTGGCCGCCGGCGCCACCACGCACATCTCGAGCTCGCACGTCGATGCCAACAGTGCCAGGACGACGGCTGCTGGATCGGCGCAGGCGGAGTTCGCCGGCATGTTCGTCGCCTCGCTGACCCTCTCCCACTCGACGGTGAACGGGAACACCGCCACCTCCGTCTCCACGGGAACGGGCGGCAGCGCGCTCGCGGTGGGCGAAGGAGTGTCGGGGGGATCACTCTCGAAACCCGGCGTCGTCTCCTTCTCCCAAGTGAACGGCAACCACGCCCAGGCCCGGGCCGTGCACGGGTTCGCCACGAGCGGCGACGGGGGCATGGAGCTGCTGGGCGACCTGACCGTCACCGGCTCGTCGGTGAGCGGCAACCACGCCACCGCCACGGGCTCGACCTCCGCCAGCGCGGGCGCCGGCGGACTCCGGGGAGTCGGCGCGACGGTGACGTTGACGTCCTCGACGGTCGCGAACAACGGCCTGGTCGCCCATGCGGGCTCGGGCACCGCTATCGCCCAGGCGGGCGGGGTGACCTCGGGTTCCGAGCTCGTCGTCGTCCGATCGACCGTCAGCGGGAACCAGGCGACCGCCTCGTCCGGCTCGAATGACGCCTCGGCCACCGGCGGAGGGGTGGTGGCGCCGCCGAACGGGTTCACGATGCGGCAGTCGACCGTCAGCGGGAACACGGCCACCGCCACGGCGACCGGATCGCACACCGCGGAGACGCACGGCGGCGGGATCGAGCTGATCGACACTCCAGGGACGAACCGCATCGAGAACTCGACGATCGCCGGGAACGCCGCCAACTCGCATGCGGCCAGCGCGTTCGCCGCCGGTGGCGGGATCGAATCGCCCGCCCAGGCGCTGGCGATCGTGGACTCGACCATATCGAAGAACCAGGCCGGGGAGCGGGGCGGCGGGCTCGCCGTGATCGGGGCCGCCACCGTGACGCTCGATACGACGATCCTCGCCGGGAACGCCGCCCCGACCGGGCCGGACTGCCGTGGCACGGTCCATTCCAACGGCCACAACCTGGTCGGGAAGACCCAGGGATGCACGTTCCAGAAGGTCGGGAACGACAAACTGAGCAAGGCGGCGAAGCTCGGGCCGCTCCACGACAACGGCGGCGCCACGCAGACGATGGCGCTGCAGGCCGGCAGCCCGGCGATCGACGCGATCCTGAAGTCCGCCTGCCCCCTCGACGTCGACCAGCGCGGCGTTTCCCGCCCCCAGGGCCCCCGCTGCGACATCGGCGCCTACGAACGCACGCCCTGACGGACGCGGGTGGCCGCCGCCCGCCGGCCCTGGCTCGACGAACGACCCTCCGGGAGGAACCATGACGGACCACGTCGACCCCGGACGCCGCCGGGATAGGCCCCGGCCCCGGTCAGGCGTCCGCCGACAGACGGCGGAGCGTCGCGAGCACGGCGTCGATGTCGCCCGTCGTCGTCAGGTAGTTCACGATGCCGGCCCGGAGGTACGTCCGGCCCCGGAGCTTCGTCGTCGAGAGCCACCCCTCCCCGGAGCGCTCCAGCGCCAGCTGCAGGTCGTCCTGGTGCCGGTCGAGCTCCTCGTCGTCCACCCCGTCCACCAGGTGGCGGAAGCACACGACCGACAGCTCCGGGGCGGCCGGTTCGGCCTCGAAGTCCTCCGACTCGTCGATCCGCTGCACGAGGTGCCGCGCCAGCGCCAGCGTGTGCTCGATGAGCCGGCCGAACCCCTCGGTCCCCAGGAACTTCCACGAGCACCACAGCTTGAGCCCGCGGAACCGGCGCGTTCCCTCGAGCGAGTAGGCGTACCAGTTGAGCGGCTCCTCCTCGACGGGAACGCTCCGGTAGTACTCGGGCGAGGCGTGGAACGTCCGGATCAGGTGGTCGCGTTCCTTCACCAGCAGGCCGCCGATGTCGTGCGGCTGGAAGAACCACTTGTGTGGGTCGAGGGTCACGGAGTCGGCCACCTCGAGGCCCTCGACGAGGTGCCGAGCGTTCGCCGACAGCCGGACCGCCCCGCCGTAGGCGGCGTCGACGTGAAGCCACATCCCGGCGCTCCGGGCCACGCCGGCGATCTCGGCGACGGGGTCGATCGAGCCGGTGTTGGTCGAACCGGTCACCGCCGACACCGCGAACGGCAGCAGACCGGCGGTCCGGTCGGCCTCGACGGCGGCGGCCAGCGTGTCGCCCCGCAGCCGGAACGCCGCGTCCGACTCGACGACGTGCATCGTCTCCGGGGGGAACCCCAGCACGTCGAGGGCCCGGCGGATCGAGAAGTGCGTCTGGTCGGACGCGTAGACGCGGACGCCCTCGAGGTCGCCGCCCCGCGGCGTGCGGTCCACGCCCATCAGGCCCGGCAGGTGGACGTCGCGCGCCACGGTCATGGCCATGAGGTTCGCCATGACGCCGCCGGAGGTGAGCACGCCGAACGACCCCTCGCCGTAGCCCACCAGGTCGCACAGCCAGTGGATGATCTCCTCCTCGACCAGCGACCCAACCGGGCTGCACGACCAGATGTCGACGCCCTGATTGGTCCACTGGGCGAGCGTCTCGCCGGCCACCGAGACCGGCAGCGCGGGCGGGGTGAAGTAGGGCAGCGACCGCGGGTTGTGCGCGTTCAGCATGAACGGCGCGATCCGCGCCCGGAACTCCGCCAGCACCTCCTCGAACCGAACGCCTTCGGCTGGTGCCGGGCCGGCTTGGCGCGACGGGCCGAAGTACTCCCGCCGGATCTCGGGATAGGGGCCCGTTCCGATCGAGCGCCGCATCGCCTCGTCGAACAGGTAGTCGAGCGCCGTCCCCCACGTCGCCCGACCGAGCTCCTCGAGCGCGTTACGCGCCTCGTCGGACGAGGTGAAGCTCAGCAGCGACGGCTGGGGGTGCCACGCGTGGGCCGCCGGCGACGGTTCGTCCGACTCGTCCATTCGGCCGTCGAGATCCTCGATCGCCCGGTCGGCCGCGGCCTGCTCGATGAGCTCGCTCCAGGCCAGCCACTCGATCGCGCGACGCTCCATCCGGCGGTCGTGGAACTCGAACCACCGCCTCCGCAGCTCGGGGAACTCGAACAGTGTGTCCTTGAACCGGCGGAACGCCCCCCGCCCGGCGATCGCGCGGTCGAGGAGGTCGCGGGCCCGCGGATCGCGGACCGTGGCGATGAAGTCCTCCATGTCGCCGTAGCCCTCGCGCGAACCCATCGGCTCGATCACGACCACGTTCGGCCCCAGACCGTCCTCGTCCTCTTCCTCGTCGGAGGTCTCGAGGGACAGGACCTCGTCGTCCATGCGGGGTTCGGCCCCGCCGGTGTCGGGATCGAAATACCAGGTGGTCTCGGGGGAATGGTCCTCCAGGGCTTCGCAGATGGAGGACAGGTCGATCCGTTCCAGCTCGAGCATCGCTATCTCCTTTATCAGCCCGAACGCGTCGAGAGGGATCCTAGCGCGGGTCGCCGTCGGGCAATCTCCGAACGGAGCCCCTTGGCATACCCTGGCGAACGCGGCCCGGGACCGGACCGCGACACGAGCGAGAGGAGGCCGGCATGGCAAAGTTGGCGATCCTGGCACGCATGGAGGCCCAGCCCGGCAAGGAGGACGAGGTCGCCGCGTTCCTCGAGGGCGCGCTCCCCCTCGTCGAGGCCGAACCCGGCACCATCACCTGGTACGCCGTCCGGCTCGGCCCCTCGGAGTTCGGGATCTTCGACACGTTCGACGACGAGGACGGCCGTCAGGCCCACCTCAACGGCAAGGTCGCCGAGGCGCTCATGGCGCGGGCATCCGAGCTGTTCGCGTCACCGCCGGACATCCAGCAGATCGACGTCCTCGCCGCGAAGTAGCGCCAAGGTCAGGAGGTCTCGGCGATGCGGCTGCGGAGGCCTTCGAGCATGAGGTCGAGCCCGAAGTCGAACTGCGCGTCCAGGTCGCAGTCGACGAGGTAGGGCATCACCTCCTGCATGCGAGGCAGGTCCGCCGACGCGACGAGCCTGGCCATCTCCTGGTGGTGCTCCTCGTCCTTCGGTGAGCCCACCATCAGCCCGAGCTCCATGGTCACCGAGCCCAGGATGTAGCCGCCGAACACGTGGAACGCCCGCGCGGTGTCGGCCTCGGACAGCCCGGCCGTCCGGAACAGGTCGAACACGTACTCGTAGAGCTGCAGCGAGTCGGCATTGGTGAACGGCTTGTCGCGTTCGGTGAGGAGCGTCACCACGCTGGGGTGCGCCAGGAGCAGCCGCCGGAACTCCCGCGCGGCCAGCCGGGCCGACTCGGTCCAGTCGTCCGCCGTCGTGATCCGGAACCCGCCGAACACCGTCTCGGTGATGCCGTCGAGGATGTCCTCCTTGTCGCGGACGTGGTTGTACAGCGACATGGCCTCGACCCCGAGCTCGCGGCCGACCCGGCGCATCGTGACGGCGTCGAGCCCCTCCTCGTCCATGACCCGCAGCGCGGCCTGGATGATCCGGTCGCGGTTGAGCGGCTCCCGGCGGGGGCGTTCCGGCGTCTCGACCGTGGCGGGTGCCGAGGTGACTTCGGGCCCCGGGTCCGTCGCGGTCTGCGGTTCGTTCACGCTGTGTTCATCCCCCTCGGGTTGACGCTTACAACGTACGCGCGATAACTTACGCCGTCAACATATGGCGTAAGGCACGGCCCGCCAGGATGACCGGGGAGGTTCTACCACCATGAGGCTCAGTCCGGAGACGCTGGCCCGCGCGAGCAGCCGTCACCCGTGGCGGACGATCGTGATCTGGTTCGCGGCGATCGTCGCCATGGGTTACACGTCGAGCGTCCTGCTCTCGGGGGTGCTCAGCCAGGACTTCGACTTCACCAACAAGCCCGAGTCCGTCAAGGCGCAGCTCGTCCTGGACAGGGCGTTCCACACGAACACCGAGCAGGACAACGAGCTCGTCATCGTGCAGTCGGACGCGCTGACGGTCGACGACCCCGCGTTCAGGGCGGCCGTCGACGAGATGAAGCGGCGGATCTCCGCGGTCGACGGCGACACCCTCGTCGGGCAGCCGGCCTCCTATTACGACGTCCTGCAGCAGAACCCCGACCAGGCCGCCGGGCTGGTCTCGAAGGACCACCACGCGGCGCTGATCACGGCCACCCTCAAGGACCGGACCACGCCGACCGTGGACAAGTTCCGCGTGATCGCCGACAACCCGCCGGCCGGCTTCCACGTGCTGCTCGCCGGGCAGGGCGTGCTGTTCGGGGACTTCTCGACGATCGCCGAGCAGGACCTCCGGAAGGGCGAGTCGATCGGGATCGGGATCGCGCTCATCGTGCTCGTCGTCGTGTTCGGAGCGATCGTCGCGGCGCTGCTCCCGGTCGTGATGGCCCTGGTGGCGATCGCGATCGCGCTCGGCCTCGTGTCCCTGATCGGCCAGCTCGTCGACTTCAACCTGTTCGTGACGAACATGGTCACGATGATCGGCCTGGCGGTCGGCATCGACTACTCGCTGTTCATCGTGTCCCGGTACCGCGAGGAGCGGAAGAAGGGGTTCGCGAAGCTCGACGCGATCGGGGCGAGCGGCGCCACCGCCAACCGCGCCGTGTTCTTCAGCGGCATGACCGTGGTGCTCGCGCTCGCGGGGATGTTCATCATCCCCACCACGATCTTCCGGAGCCTGGCCACCGGGGCCATCCTCGTGACGCTTGCCGCCATCGCGGCGTCGATGACCCTGCTGCCGGCGATCGTCGGCCTGCTGGGTGACCGGGTGAACTGGCCGCGCCTGTCGAAGCGGGCCCGCATCGACTCCGGGCACGACCCCCGCGGTGGGTTCTGGGACACGATCACCAACGGCGTCATGAAGCGCCCGGTGGTGTTCCTGGTCGGGAGCGTCATCGTGCTGGGCGGCCTGGGGTCGTTCTACTTCCAGCTCCACCGCGGCACCTCGCAGAACGTCACCACGCTGCCGGACGACTTCCCGTCGAAGCAGGCGTTCCTGACCCTCGAGCGCGACTTCGCCGGCGGGCAGTCGAACCCCGTTCGCATCGCCATCACCGGCGACGTGAACGGCGCCGGCGTGCAGGACGCCATCGCCAAGCTGCAGGACGAGATCGCCGCGACGCCGGTGTTCGCCCCGCAGACGAGCATCCTGCACAGCCCCGACGGGTCGGTGATCGAGCTCGACGCGTTCTTCAAGGGCGACCCGAACAACGACGCCGCCTTCCAGGGCGTCCGCGACCTCAGGAGCACGCTGGTGCCGCGGGCGTTCGGTGACGTGAACGGCGTACAGGTCCTGGTCGGCGGCAATCCCGGTCGGTTCACGGACTTCCTCGACGTGATCGACAAGTACCAGCCGCTCGTGCTGGTGGTCGTGCTGCTGCTGTCGTTCATCCTGCTGACGGTGGTGTTCCGAACCGTCGTGGTGCCGCTCACGGCGATCGCGATGAACCTGCTGTCGGTGGGGGCCGCGTACGGTGCGCTGACGCTCGTGTTCCAGAAGGGCGTCGGCATCGGGTTCTTCAACGCGATCGGGTTCCAGTTCCACCAGGCCGAGGCCATCGAGGCGTGGCTGCCGTTGTTCCTGTTCTCGGTGCTGTTCGGGCTGTCGATGGACTACCAGGTGTTCCTGGTGACCCGGATCCGCGAGGAGTACGACAAGACCGGGGACAACAGCGAGGCCGTGGCGTACGGGCTGCGGACGACGGCGGGGATCATCACCGGCGCCGCGCTGATCATGGTCGCTGTGTTCACGGGGTTCGCGTCGGGACGGCTGGGGCCGCTGCAGCAGATGGGGTTCGGGCTGGCGGTCGCGATCCTGATCGACGCGACGATCGTCCGGACGCTGCTGGTGCCGGCGACGATGCGCCTGCTGGGCGACCGGAACTGGTACCTGCCGAAGTGGCTGGAGTGGCTGCCCAAGCTCCGCGTGGAGGGCTCTGAGCCCGAGCACCGCGAGCTCGAACCGGCGGCCGCGCCGGTCCGGGCCGGCGTCGAGCGGTCATAGCCGGAGCGCCGGTGTCCACCCGGCGGGAACGGTCCTGGCCCGCCGGGTGGTGGCGTGGAGGCGTGTGCTACCAGGTCTACGTCCGGTCGTTCGCCGATTCGAACGGCGACGGCATCGGCGACCTGGAGGGCCTGATCGGCCGGCTCGACTACCTGGAATGGCTGGGAATCCGCGGGCTGTGGCTGAGCCCGATCATGCCGTCCCCCGATCGGGACTGGGGCTACGACGTCTCGTACTACAGCTCGGTCCATCCCGACCTGGGCGACCTCGACACGTTCGACCGGCTCGTCGACGAGGCGGCGCGTCGGAGGATGGGGATCCTGGTCGACCTCGTCCCCAACCACACGAGCGACCGGCACCCCTGGTTCGTCGACGCGCGATCCGCCCGTGACGCGGAGCACCGGGACTTCTACGTCTGGGCCGACCCGCACCCGGGCGGTGAGCCGCCCAACAACTGGCGGTCCGTCTTCGCGGGATCGGCGTGGACCTTCGACGAGCCGACGGGCCAGTGGTACCTGCACAACTTCCTGCCCGAGCAGCCGGACCTCAACTGGTGGGACGAACGCGTCCGGGAGGAGTTCGACGCGATCCTGCGGTTCTGGCTGGACCGCGGGGTGGCCGGGTTCCGCATCGACGTCGCGCACGCGATGGTCAAGGACCGCCTGCTCCGGGACAATCCCCCGACCACGGAGGCCGACCACCCCGTGGTCCGACGGCTCGCCCTCCGCGAGGTCTACAACATGAACCGCCCGGAGGTGCACGACGTCCTCCGGAGATGGCGGCGGGTCGTCGACTCCTACGGCCCCGGCCGGCTGCTGGTGGGCGAGACGTGGGTCTTCGGGGTCGAGCGCCTCGCGCCCTTCTACGGGACCGGCTCGGATGAGCTGGACCTCGGGTTCAACTTCCCCTTCGCGTTCTCGAACCTCGACGCCGGCGAGCTGGGAACCGTGGTCGAGGCGACGGAGGCGGCGCTTCCCGCCGACGCCTGGCCGGTGTGGATGGCCTCCAACCACGACATCGGGCGGTTCCCGACCCGGTGGTGCGGTGGCGACGAGGCTCGCATCCGGTGCGCGCTGGTGCTGCTGCTGTCGCTGCGGGGGACGACCTTCCTGTACTACGGGGACGAGATCGGGATGCCCGAGGTGCCCATCCCCCGCGAATCGCTCCGGGACCCGATCGGCCTCGCGCGGTGGCCCGAGGACGAGGGCCGGGACCGGTTCCGGACGCCGATGCAGTGGACGGACGGTCCCGGGGCGGGCTTCACCGCCGCGGGCGTCGAGCCGTGGCTCCCCCTCGGCGACGCCGCGTCCTGCAACGTGGCGTCGCAGGAGCGCGACCCGGACTCCCCCCTGCACCTGGTCCGCGAGCTGATCGGCCTGCGCTCGTCCGCCTCGCTGGGGCTCGGCGCGTACCGCACGCTGCACCGGGACCGGACCCTATGGACGTGGAGCTCCGATGATCTCACCATCGCCGCGAACTTGTCATCCGATCCCCGACCGTTTCCCGGCTCGGACGGCCTCGTCCTGATCTCGAGCGACCCGGCCCGGGACCGAACCCGGGTCCGCGAGGGATCTCCGCTCGAGCCGTGGGAGGCGGTCGTGCTGACGCGTGGATGAACCGCACGACGGCCCGGCGGAGCGTCGCCGAACATTCATCTGGATCGAGGCTGGTCGCCACTCGGCTACACGGCCGCCCGGAAACGCTGCAGGCGTTCCTCGAGAAGGTCCCGGTCCGGCCGCTCCGCTCGATGACGCGGGAGCGTGATCGGTTCGCCATGGAGACTCTGCAACGCGTAGCGGAGCGTCGGTCCGTCCTGCTCTTCCAGCACCCTCGGGCTGATCTCGATGCGGTAGTCGGGCCGAACGGTAAGGACGTGCGCGTCGAACGCACGATGGTGGATCGCGCACATCGCCATGCCGTTCGTGACCACCGGCTCACCGCCGTCCGCGTCTTCTTTGATGTGCGCGGCGTCGAGGAGCGGAGGATGCCGAAGCCGGCAAAGAGCACATCGCTCCTGGTATGCCAGGAGCACCCGATCGCGGAACGGCCGCTGGTGGAGTCGCTGTCTCACGATCACTTGGGCGTAGCGACGAACCGGGTCGAACGTCGAGGTCGATGACAGGCCCGGCCGCCAGCCGACCCGCATCCAGTCATCAAACGAAACCACGAACTCGTGCCGCTGGGGTTCCTCGCCAGCAACCCATACGGGCGCGAGCGGCGTGAAGAGGCCGGGCGCTTGGCCGATGTACCAGATGAGCGGCTTCTGAAGCTCCATCGCCCGGCGGAGCGCCACGTTGTCTCGATGATCCGGATCGGTTCCGCGCCATTTGTAGCGCGGGTAGCCGTCATCTCCGATCTCGTCTTCGTACGGCGGCGGATGGCCAGGCCGGGTCCACGTCGTGAGGAAGCTCAGCGCAGCGTCGAGCTGCCGCGGTTTCCAGATCCCTTGCTGCCGAGCGATCAGGGGGACCCGGACACCCTGGAACTCGAAGCTCTCGAGCTCGCTTCGGCGAACCACTCCGCCCGAACGGTCTGCGATCGCATTGACCCAGGCGATGGCATGTTCGCGCAGGAGGGCATCGTCATCTCGGAGCACGGCGCGGAGCATGGCGCCATTCGTCCCAGCGGTTCAACCTCAACCCCGCTGCCATGAACCCGTCGCCGAGCAACGCCATCTCGTGGCCGCCGTGCCCCCGAAAGGTTCACCACGCGACGCGACTGCCTGGCGCGTCGGCGGGCGCCGACCACCATCCGTACCATCTCTGGCGATGGCTGATTCGAGGTCCGAGCCGCTGTCGGCTGCCGAGGTCGCCGTTCGAGCTGGTGTCGACGTGGCCGACGTCGAGCGGATGGCCGCACTCGGCCTCCTCTCCTCCGGCGAACGGTACGGCGGAGGCGACGTCCGGCGCGTCCTCCTGGGCGTCGCCTGCGAACGCGCGGGGCTGCCCCTGGATGCCATCGCCGAGTCCGTCCGGGAACGACGGCTTTCCTTCGCGTTCCTCGACGCCCCGGTCTACCGGCGGTGGGCAGAGCGCTCACCACGGACCTACCGCGAAGTGGCCGAGGAGAACGGGCTCGAGTTCGGGGCGATGCGGGCCACGCTCGAGGCGATGGGGTTCGCTCCGATGGAACCCGACACCAACATCCGCGAGGACGAGCTCGAGATCGTGCCCCTCCTTCGGCTCTCGTTCGACACCGGGGTGATGGACGAGACGTGGTTCGTGCGGCTGGGGCGCGCCTACGCGGACGGGATCCGCCGGCTCACCCAGGCCGAGAACGAGGTCTGGCACGAGCGCTTCGAGCAGCCGTTCCTCGACCGGGGGATGACGCAAGCCGAGGCCATGGAGGCGGCCTCCGTGATGGCCGGCCAGTTCAACGCGCTCGTCGACCGGACGATCATCGCCCTGGTTCGGCGGCAGCAGGAGCTCCAGTGGACGGAGCACCTCGTCGAGCACATCGAGGACGACCTCGAACGGAGCGGCCGCCTGGGCCGGCCCGAACGCCTCCCGGCCATGGCCTTCGTCGACCTCGCCGGCTATACGAGCCTCACCGAGGAGCGCGGCGACGCAGCGGCGGTGCAGGCGGCGTCCACGTTCGCCGGGATCGTCGAGCGGGAGGCCCTGGCCCGGGGCGGAACGCCGGTGAAGTGGCTCGGTGACGGTGTGATGGTTTCCTTCCGCGACGCCGGCAGCGCGGTGGGCGCGGCGCTGCGGCTGGTCGAGGCCGTCCCCGTCGCGGGGCTGCCCCCCACCCACGTCGGGATCGCGGCGGGCCGCGTCGTGGCCTACGCAGGCGACTACTTCGGGCGAACGGTGAACATGGCCGCCCGGCTCTCGGCCCACGCGGCGGCCGGCCACGTCCTGGTGAACGAGCCCACCGTCGACGCGCTCCGCGAGGACACCGGGGTTCGGTTCACTGAGATGGGATCACTGGAGCTCAAGGGCTTCGCCGAACCGGTCCCCGTCTTCGAGGCCTCGACGAACGAAGCATGAACCCGCCTCGCAGCGACCTCCGGCTACCATCCGGCGCAGGAGGTGAGGGGATGCACCACATCAAGGAGTCGATCGAGGGCGCCGTCGAATACCTGACCGACCACCCGGACGAGGCCCGTTCCACGGACTCGGTGGCGACGGCCGTGCTCGACGAGGGCCTGCGGTTCCGCGTCTCGGGTCCCGGGGGGGAAGCGGTCACGACCGACATGCCGTCCGCCGTGGGTGGGGGCGGGGGAACGTCGCCGGGATGGCTGTTCCGCGCCGCCGTGGCCTCGTGTGCTGCCAGCCTCGTGGCCATGGAGGCCGCGCGAGACGGCATCGCGCTCGGCTCGCTCTCGGTCGAGGTCGACGGCGAGTCCGACGACCGCGGCATCCTGGGGATGGACTCGGACACCCCGGCCGGCCCGCTGTCGCTCGCCATCCGCGTGAGCGCGATGGCGGACGGCGCTGACCCGGCAGCCCTCGAGGCGGCGATCCGGCGGGGCGTCGACCGGTGCCCGGTGGTCGACGCCGTCCGGCGCGCCGTGGACGTCCGGCTGGAGGTCTCCGGAAGCTGACTGAGGAACGGCGCGCCGAGGGTTCGTCAGGGCGCCCCCCGCCGATCAGTCGTAGTGCCGCAGGAGCGGCCACAGCCGTGGCCACGGCAGTCGGGGCCCGCGAGCGATCGCCACCGGCTGGCCCTCCTCGTCGTTCTCGACGCCGGCCGGGTTGCGGACCGTCGCCACGACGGACGACTCCCGGAAGTACTGCCGCAGGTAGACCGGGTCCATGCCAACGGTGACCACGGTGGTCGTCGCGTCCGGCGGCCGCCCCCACCACCACCAGTTGTTGTGGCCGCTGAACGCCGTCGGTAGCCCGAGCCCCGGCCCGTACAGGTCGATCGCGCCGGCCTCGCCGTAGTTCGACGTGAGGATCACCGCGTGCGCCCGCTCGTCCGGCGGAAGCGAATGCCACACGCCGGCGACCGTCGACATGAACTCGGGCCAGCCGATCTCCTCCCCCAGGTTGTAGTTGATCTTCTGCAGCGGAACGGTCGCCAGCCAGCTCGCCGGGAGCACCGGCAGCGCGATCGCGAGGTCGAGCACCCCCGCCGCGATCACGAACACGGTCGCCCGGCGCTTCGTCCTCCACACGAGACGCCGCCGGGGGCGACGGGTCGACCAGAACCGCCGGACGCCCGCGACGACCTCGCCGGCGACGATCGCCCCGGCGGCGAACAGGACGCCGTACAGCGGTGCGAGATAGTACGGCCGGTCCCCGATCGTGATCCCGATCAGCACGTACAGGACCAGGTAGGCGATCCCGAACGTCCGCGCCCACCGCAAGCGCGCCTCGCGCAGCAGCGCCAGCAGTCCGGCGACCCACACCGGCAGCGTCCACCACCCCGGCAGCAGCAACTGGATCCCGACGAACTTCGCCGAGTTCCCGAGCCCGCCGTGATCGGCGCGGAGGCTCCGGGACATCTCGACCGCGGGCCAGTGGTTCTGGACCTCCCAGACGAGGTTCGGCGACCAGATGACCACGGCGATCGCCGCACCCAGCCAGAGCCAACCGCTCCGGAACACCCGCCATTGGCGGTTCACCAGCAGCCCGATCACCAGCGCACCGGCCAGGAACAGGACCGTCTCCTTGGCGAGCAGGGAACATCCGGCAACCGCGCCGGCGGCGATCCACAGCCGCTCGCGCCCCGTCCGCAGGATGCGGAGCACCAGCACGGACAGCGCGAGCCACCCGACCAGGTCGTACGCCGTCGGCCCGGCGAGGTGCCCGATGATCAGGAACGGCGAGGTCGCCATCAGCAGCGCCGTCATCCCCTGCGCGAACCGCGAGCCGCCGAGCTCCCGGCAGACCAGGGCGGCGAGGACGACCGCGCCCGCGACCGCCACCGCCGGGAACAGGCGGATGCCGACGAGCGAGGTCCCGAACAGGTGCCGCGCCAGCCACATCGCCCCGACCGAGAGCGGCGGCTGGTCGACGTAGCCCCACGCCATGTGGCGCGAGGCCTCGAGGAAGTACAGCTCGTCCCGGTGGAACCCGTACCGCGCAGCGGTGGCCATCAGGATGACGAACGCGAGCCCCGCCGCCGCGAGGACGGGTTGCCATGCGAACGGCCGGACGTCAGCCGCCGGCAAGCCGGACGGAGGTGCATCGCCCGGCTGCGCGTCCGGCTCGCCGGCTTCCGCCGACGACGGACCCGTTCGGTCCCCGGTCACGAGGGCACTCCACCCGATGCCCGGCACGAACGTCAACTGCATCGTTCCCGGCGTCGGGTGGCCGGACGCCGCCGATCGCTCGCGCCGAAGGCCACCCGGGCCTGACGGCGGCTCGCCCCGTTCGCGACCGGGGACTAGGATCGCGCGCGCGAGACCGGGGCCCTCGATCGAGCGGCCCACGAGCCGGGTGAGCTCGACGCGTGTCGCCAGTAGCAGGCGGTTCCAGGAGCGACCGCGACCACGCCGGGCGGTGGAAGAGGGGTGGCCATGATCAACGCGGGAGACACCGCGTTCGTCCTCGTCAGCGCCGCACTCGTCGCGCTGATGACGCCGGGGCTGGCGTTCTTCTACGGCGGGCTGGTCCGCCGGAAGAACTTCCTGTCGATGGTGATGCAGAGCTTCATCTCGATGGGCGTCGTGACGTTCATCTGGGTCGCCGTCGGGTACTCGCTCGCGTTCTCGGGCGGGCACGGCGGGTTCATCGGGAACCTCGACTGGGCCTTCCTGAAGAACGTCGGCCAGACGCCCGGTCCGTGGGCGCCGACGATCCCGGCACTCGCGCATTTCACGTTCCAGGAGATGTTCGCGATCATCACGCCGGCGCTCATCACCGGCGCGTTCGCGGACCGGGTGAAGTTCAAGAGCTACCTGAAGTTCCTGGTGCTGTGGAGCTTCCTCGTGTACATCCCGCTCGCGCACTGGCTGTGGGGCGGCGGGTTCCTCGCGACGTGGGGCGCGCTCGACTTCGCCGGGGGGCTGGTCGTGCACACCAGCGCGGGGTTCGCGGCGCTGGCCAGCGTCTGGGTCGTCGGCGCGCGCAAGTTCGCGCCGGGCGAGAAGACGGTCCCCCACAATGTCGCCTTCGTGGCCCTGGGAACCGGGCTGCTCTGGTTCGGCTGGTTCGGGTTCAACGCGGGGTCGGCACTGGCGGCGAACGGCGTCGCTGCGCAGGCGTTCGTCAACACCGACATCGCCGGGTCGATCGCGATGTGCACCTGGCTCGCGATCACGTGGTGGCGGGACGGCAAGCCCAGCCTGGTCGGGGCGTTCACCGGCGCGGTGGCCGGCCTGGCCTGCATCACTCCGGCCGCGGGCTACATCCCGACCTGGGCAGCCTTCGTCATCGGGCTGGCCGCCGGTTCGATCTGCTACCTGGCGGTCGTGTTCCGGGAGCGGCGCAGGTGGGACGACGCCCTGGACGTGTGGGGAGCGCACGGCGTCGGCGGCGTGCTCGGAACGATCCTCGTGGGGGTGTTCGCGTACCTCACGGTGAATCCGGCCGGCGCCGACGGGCTGCTCGCCGGCAACGCGGCGTTCTTCGGCAAGCAGGTCGCCGCGACCGCCCTCGTGGCGGCGTACGCGTTCGTCCTGACGTGGCTCATCCTCAAGGCTCTCGACCGGTTCGAGCGCGTGCGCGTGGACGACGAGGTGGAGTTCGCCGGGCTGGACACCGAGATGTCGGAGGAGCTCGCCTACAACCTCAACTGATTCCCCACGGTAGGCTCGGCGCCGAGCCATGCCGAGCGACCCTCGTCGGACCCGGAACGCGCTGCTGGCGCACGCGCTGACGTTCCCGGGCGTGGTCGAGGATCACCCGTGGGGCGAGTCGGTCGCCAAGGTCAACGGCAAGATCTTCGTGTTCTTCGGGGCCGGCGAGGGAACGCCCGACATCGGCATCGCCGTGAAGCTCGACGAGTCGCTCGAGCAGGCGCTCGCGGTCCCGGGCGCATCGCCGACCGGCTACGGCCTCGGGAAGGCCGGGTGGGTCTCGATCTTCCTGGGGAAGCCGGGCCAGCCGCCGCTCGCCGTGCTCAAGGACTGGGTCGAGGAGAGCTACCGCCGGGTCGCCCCGAAGCGCCTGGTGAAGGAGCTCGATGCAGCGTCCTGAGGTGTCAGCTCGAGGCAGCGTCCTGAGGTGTCAGGGCAGTTGAATCCATGGACGCAGTTCGAGCGGCGTCAAGGCGCCTCGTCGCCCGGCATGAGCACCACGGACAGGCCCAGCTGTTCGTAGAGCATCAAGCGGTCGAACAATCGCCGCGCCACCAGCACGCGGCCGTCGCGGACGACGACGACGTCGATGCCCGGCACCGCCACCGCCCGGCCGAGCGTCGCGTCGGTTCCCCGCAGGAGCCACTCCGCCATTGCCGTGTTGGGGGCGATCACGGACTCGACCAGCAGGTCGAACGACAGGTCCGGGAACTGCGCGACCATCGACAGGACGCGGGCGGCCAGCGCCTCGCCACGAACGGGCCCGTCGGTGGCCGGTTCTGTGAACGCACCGCGGTCCGCCATCAGCGCGACCACGGCATCCGCGTCGCGGGCGTTCCACGCGTCGAACCACCGGTAGACGGTGGCCAGCACCCCGCTCGCGTTCGGCTCGGCCTCGCCGGGACCGGCTCGCGGGTCCGGGGCGGCGGCCCCCATGTCGCGCCGGACCGCGGCCGCGACCTCGGCGATCGTTGCGTCGGAATGGTCTTCGGTCATCGTTCGTTCGTGCTCCCGTCGCCCGTTCGATGGCCATGCTGCCGCGGGCTCACATCAGTATGAACCGCTCTTCCCCGGCACTCCTCCGGATGGGAGACTTCGCCGGATCTTCCGTTTTCGCAAATCGAACAGGCTCGAGGAGGCCGCCGTGACGTTGAGCAGGGACAGCGACAGGCAGCAGGACGAGCCCCAGGGGCGCAAGCTCGTGATGCGGAGCGACCTGATGACGATCGGCGACGACTACTGGATCGAGGACGACTCCGGCCGGAAGGTCTACCACGTGGACGGCAAGGCGATGCGGGTCCGGGACGAGTGGGTGCTCGAGGACGCGAACGGCCGCGAGATGGCGACCATCCGGGAACGCAAGCTCACGCTGCGGGACAAGTTCCGGATCGAACGCGACGGCACGACCCTGGCCACGGTGCGGAGGGCGGCGGGGTGGGGCGACCGGTTCGCCATCGAGGTGGAGGGCGGCAAGGACCTCAAGGCCCACGGCCGCCTCCTCGAGCACGAATACGAGATCGAGCGCGACGGCCAGCGGGTCGCCAAGGTCTCGAAGAAGTGGTTCGCCATCCGGGACAGCTACGGCATCGCCATCGAGGGCGGCGAGGACGAGGGCCTGATCCTGGCCTCGGTGGTCGCGATCGACGCGCTCGGGCCGGAGTAGGCCCGCCGACGAGGGCGAGCGGCCCGAGGCCGTGCCAAGATCGATCGCGATGGCCGGACCGGACGAGTTCGTCGTCGCGAGGAACCCCGACCCGGAGAGCGCGCTGCCGTTCCTGCTCCGGCTTCCCATCGAGGGCGGCCTCGTGCTGAAGGCTCGCGAGCCGTGGCCGGCCACCTCGCGCGTCTACTGCCACCCCGCGGAGGGCTGGCCGCGCGACCCGGACGTGGTCGAGTCGGTTCCCGTGCGGGTCTGCCGCCGCCGGGGGGTGGCGATCGACCTCGTGCTCGACCGGTCGCGCAACAACCGCGCGCAGTTCGTCTTCACAACCGTTCGCTCGAGGCCGGCGATCTTCTGGCAGACGGCGAAGGCCGTCCGGACGGCCCGGCCCGGGATCCGCGTTCCCACGCGCCGGGCGGCCGGGCTCGACGCCTGGACGATCGTGGTGGACACCCGCGAGCGCTACCCGTACCGGTTCGCGAAGCACGATTCGGTCACCGTGGTCCGGGCGGCTCTGCCGGCCGGCGACTACGCCGTACGGAGTGGGGAGGCCCTCCTGGCCAGCGTCGAGCGCAAGACGATGGCCGACCTGTCGAAGGCGCTCGTCGACGGCTCGCTCGCGTTCAAGATGGCCGAGCTCGGTGCGTTCCCGGCGGCCGCGGTGGTGGTGGAGGGGCGCTATCCGGACCTGTTCAAGGTCGACCGCGTCCGCCCGGGCTGGCTCCCCGAGGTGCTCGCCCGGCTCCAGGTGCGGTACCCCGACGTGCCGGTCGTGTTCGCGGACACTCGGCCGTTCGCCGAGGAGTGGACCTACCGGTTCCTCGGCGCGGCCCTCCGCGAGCTCGGCGGCGAGGAACCATGAGCGAGCCGACGTACGAACCCGTGATCGAAGCCCTGGAACGCGCGGGTGTGCGGTACGTGGTGGTCGGTGGATTGGCGGTGGTCATGCACGGGCACCCTCGGTTCACCGCAGATCTGGATCTGGCCATCGATCTCTCGTCGGACGAGGCCGCCCGTGCCGTCGGCGCCCTCACCGCTCTTGGGCTGCGGCCGCGGGCTCCGGTGAATCCGGCCGATCTCGCCGACCCCATCGCCCGTGCCGCGTGGGTCGAGACGAAGGGGATGACGGTGCTCTCGTTTTGGGATCCGGACCGGCCGCTTCGGGTGGTCGACGTCTTCGTGGAGAATCCGATCCCGTTCGACGAGCTCCGGCGCCACGCGGAGACGGCGGAGCTCGGCTCCACTTCTGTCAGAATCGCTTCGATCCCGGACCTCATCCGCATGAAGGAGATTGCGGGCCGGCCCCAGGATCGCGAGGACATCGCCGCGCTCACCGAGATCGAACGGCGCAGGGAAACCACATGACCGATCGAGCAACGACCGGCAGGCAGCGGGGCTGGGAGCGGAACGACCGCGATCGCCTGGCGCTGGGCGTGGACGCGACACCGGGCGAGCGGCTCGCGTGGCTCGAGGAGGCGCTCCAGATCGCGTACCGGGCCGGCTCGCTGCCGCGACGGGATGAGGGCGCGGCGCCCCCTACTTCGACCGAGCCTCGCTGATCTCGATCAGGTGGCCGTCCGGGTCGCGGAAGAACGCCCGGATCTCCCATTCGTATTCGACCGGCGGCGTGAGGAACTCGGCTCCTCTGGAGAGCAGGGTCTCGTAGGCGCCGTGGCAGTCCGGCACGCGTATGGTCATCTCGTGGCTCACGCGGTCGGGATCGACCGGCGGCGCGAACGACACGGTCGGCTTGTCCTTTGTCGGTTCGCCGCCGGTGACCAGCAGCAGCCACGTCCCGAGGAACCGCAACACGCAGGACGTCCCGCCGTACTCCCGGTACACCTCCGCGCCCAGCACGTCCCGGTAGAACGGCATCGATGTCGCCAGGTCGCTCACGACGAGCAGGTGGGTGAGCTCCATCCCCTCCGCGGGGAACTCGGCCGCCATACGCCCATCATGGCACCGCGCCCGGTGCCGGTTCCAGCAGCAGGAACTCGTGCACGCCGAACGCCCGCAGCGGCGGGACGACGATCCACGGGACGAGCCCGCGGCCCGACCTGGCCCGCACGACGCGCGGGGAATCGACGGCATGTTCGGATCCCAGTCGGATCAGCCCGCACCCCCCGGCGGCGAGCACGTTGCGCACCCAGTCGGTTCGGCTGCCGTACGTCAGGGCCACCACGAACCGGCCGTCACGGTGGAAGCACCAGACGGGGGTTCGGTAGGTGCGGCCGGAGGATCGCCCGCGGTGCACGACGACCGCGAACGGGGGCAACCAGGGCCCGACCACGCCGAGCACGCGGTTCGTGACGACCCGGTTGAACCGGGCGAGCGCTTTCGGAAGCGCCATACCCGCAGGTCTACCTCATGCGCTCAGCTCGCGCTCCAGCGGGGTCCGGAACCGCGGCTTCACCCGCACCTCGCCGAGCCATGCGCGGAGACGCTCCGCCTCGGCTCCGACGGCATCCGCGGCCTCGGGTCCGACGTCCTCGAGCAACCGGACGACGACCTCGCCGTCGGGACGCTGCACCCAGCCGCCGACGATCCGTCCGTCGCACCACACGGCCGGGCCCGCGTTCCCGGAACGGTCGAACAGCGCGGGACCGTGCGGCCCCAGGTACCAGTCGCGGCCCTGCCACCCCATCACGGTGGGGTCGAGCGCCGGGGTCAGGGCGACCCACGGTCCGGGTTCGGCCGTGGGCTCGAGGTCACCCGGAAGCACCCATCCGGTCCCGCCGGCGTCGAGGGCCACCTCGACCGCCTCCACCGCGCCCAGCGCCCGCTTCGCCTCGCCGGCGGTCCAGCCCGTCCACCACCTCACGTCCGCCGTCGTCCCCGGCCCGTATGCGTCCAGCCACCGGCGGACCAGCTCGGCCCGCGCCTCCTCCACGGGCACGGCCGGCATGCCGCCCGGCAGCCACGCCTCCATCGGCCACCACCGGTACTGGCTGCTGAGGAACGACCCCCGCGGCCGGCCCCGGACGATCCGCCCCTCGGCCGCCATGACGAACAGCACTCGCGTC
Source organism: uncultured Actinomycetes bacterium (assembly GCA_963772375.1). Taxonomy (GTDB): domain Bacteria; phylum Actinomycetota; class UBA4738; order UBA4738; family JACQTL01; genus DATBHM01. The sequence goes on along the minus strand of CAVYXG010000005.1, from coordinate 794,073 downwards.
GTGACGTTCACCACGGCGCCGTAGGCCTTGCCTGCGGCAAGGTGGATCCGCTCCCGGAGCCCGGCGACGTCACGCGACAGCTCCTGGCCGGTCGCCTCACCCCGGGCGGCCAGGGCGGCCGCGACCTCCTCCTCCACCGCTCGGAGCCACGGTCCGGCCGGGTCGGCGACGCCGCCGGCCTCGAGGAGCTCCTCCAGCCGCAGCCGTTCCCGGGCGGCGATGGCGTCGGTGCACGCGGCCTGCACGACCGGCGCCAGCTCGGTCGGGACGACGAACATCGTCCGGCGCATCCCGAGCATGCGGACGAGCGTCCGGTCGTCGTACAGGGCCCGGTCCACCGCGGCGACGGTCGCGTCGTGGAGACGGGCCCACGCCGCCAGGTGGACGGAGGCGGGATCGGTCGAATGCAGCGCCACGAGATCGCGCGCAACCACGGCGACGTCGTCCTGCCTCGCCGCAGGCGTCAGATGGTGCCGCACCGCCAGCCGTGCGCGCAGCTCGGCGTCCCCGATCGTCCGGACGGACATGCGTCAGCCGGTGACGGCGAGCGCCTCGATCTCCAGCAGATAGCCCGGCCGGAACAGCGCCGCCACCTGCACGGCGGTGCTCGCCGGCGGCCGTTGCAGGTCGACGTACCGGTCCCGCACCTCCCGGATGGCCGGCAGGACCCCGATGTCCGTGACGAAGATGCCGAGCTTCACCACGTCGGCGAACGTCGCCCCCGCCGCGTGGAGCGCGAGCCGGAGGTTCTCGAAGACCCGTTCGGCCTGCGCGGCCGCGTCGCCCTCTCCCACCAGCTCGCCGTGCTGGTCCATGGCCACCTGCCCCGCGACGGCGACGAGCCGCCCGGTCGCCGCCACCGCGTGGCTGTAGCCGTTGCCCGGCGCCATGCCATCCGGAGCCCGGTGGTAGTCGGCCGTCGTTCCCATGTCCCGCTCCTTCCGCCGCGTTCGGAGCGGACACGGTACGCCGACGGGGCGTCACATCCGTTCGACGAGGTCACTCCGCCATTCGGGAGCGTCGAACGGCGCCGCGTAGTACTCGGTGCTCCGGCACACGCGGCCGCCCGGGAAACTGCGCCATGACCACCTCGAAGAACACCCCCTGCTCGCACACCAGACGGCCCCCCACGACGATCAAGTTCGCCGGCGCTGGATCTCGTCTACGTCACCACCTGGACCATGCCGACCCCGACGAACACCCCGCCCGTGAACGACGAGCGGTACGGGAGGATGTCGAGCATGTCGGCGATCCCGCCGCCGGCCTCGTCCTCGGAGAAGACCTTCACGTGCGGGCCGGCGCCGGCGCCGGCCGCGGTGACGATCTCGGCCCGGCCGTCGCCGTTCAGGTCGCCGGCCGCCACGCGCACCCCCCCGGTGAACGAGGACCGGTACGCCAGGAACTCCTCGAGGGGTGTCGCGACGTCCGCGCCGGCGGGCTGCGCGAACGCGCGCACGTGCGGGGCGCCCCCGGTGCCCGCGCCCACGACCACGTCCGCGCGGCCGTCGCCGTCGACGTCGCCGGCCGCCACGAACACGCCGCCCGTGAACGACGAGCGGAACGCGTGGAACGCCTCCATCGGTCGCAGGGAGAAGCCATCGAAGACCTTCACCAGCGGTCCGGCGCCCGGGCCGGCGCCGCACACGATGTCGGGGACCCCGTCGCCGTTGACGTCGCCGACCGCCACCCGGACCCCGCCCGCGTACGACGAGCGGAACGCGTAGAAGTGGTGCGACACCTTGAGCGCTCCGGCAAGGCCGTCGGTGCCGTCGAACACCCGGACCTGCGGGCCGCCGCCCTTGTCCGCGCCCACGACCACGTCGGCGAACCCATCCCCGTTGACGTCGCCCGCCGCGACCCACACCCCACCCGTGAACGACGAGCGGAACGCGAGGAAGTCGTCGAGCAGCTCGCTGTCGTTGCCGCTGTACACCCGGACCTCGGGCAGGGCGCCGGGGCCGGCGCCCACGATGACGTCGTCGAAGCCGTCGCCGTCGACGTCGCCGGCCGCCACGCGCACGCCCCCCGTGAACGAGGAGCGGAAGGCTTGGATCGAACGCACGAGCGTCCCCTGGTTGTCGAACGACCTGACGTTCGGCGAGCCGCCCGCCCCGGGCGCGGTGACGATCCGGGGGGTCTCGGTCGGCACGAGGGTCTCGATCTCGCGGAAGTCGCTCCCGCCGTCGTCATCCTTGACGTCGATGGTGACCACGTATCCTCCGGCGTCCACGTAGGTGTGGTGGGCCCGGATCTTCTGGACGGCGGGCAGCAGCAGCTGCTCCGGCGGGGCGGCGTCGCCCCAGTCGATGTCGACCGTGAACGTGTCGAGGGCCCCCGGGTCGGTGAACTGGGCGACGAGCGAGGTCGTCTGGCGCGGCCCCCGCGGGAAGATCCGGACCGAGGTGAACTGCGGCGGCACGTTGCTCACGGTCACCTGGGCTTCCGCGTGGCCCGTGCCCTGGCACTGGTCCGTCAGGTCGACGCTGACCGTGTCCGTGGCCGGCGTCCCGATCGGGTTGTTGTCCAGATAGGTATGGGGGAAGTCGAACGAACCGTTCCCCGGCTGGGACTCGTTCTCGGTCGCGGAGCCGTCGCCCCAGTCGATCGCGAGGCCGACGGGGCCGCAGCCGGCGACCAGACCGGCGACGTTCCCCGTGAGGTGCGGGGTATCGCCCTCGCCGATCTCCGACGGCGTCACGCGGACGAGCTCGAGCACCGCGCCGCCACCACCCCGGGCCGGCTTCGCGGACGCTCCCGGGCCCGCAGCCGCCAGGGCGAACGCGACCATGAGCCCTCCGGTGACGACTGCTGCGACGCGAGTTCTCATCTCCGACCCCCCGAAGCCGACGCTAGCATCTGCGGAGCCCGAACCAGGGCCGCACGGCGCGGCCCCCGCGGGCGGGAAAGGAACCGATGGTGGACGTGCCCCCAGTCAACCTCGAGGCGGTCGGGCACCTGCGGCTGGCGCTCGAGTCGGCCGGCTACACCGACGAGGGCATCCGGCAGGCGCTGGGGGTGGACCCCGTCCAGTCCGGCTCCCACTTCGACGCCCAGGTGTACGCGCGCCGGATCGCCGAACCCACCCGCCTGAACTCCCTGGTCCGGCTGTTCATCCTCGGACTGCCGCTGCCGCTCGACCGGGCCAGCGAGGCGATCGATCCCCTCGACCTCTCCGAGGCGCAAGACCTCGGGCTCCTGCGGCTCGACGGCGACGAGGTACGGCGGAACCTGGCGCTCACCATGGTCATGGGCCTGTGGCTCACGCACAGCACGACGACCGACGAGGTCCGGCCGGAGCCCGACCACGTCCTCGGCCCCGGGCCCGCGTCGCGCACGCTCGCGGCCCTCACCGTCCGCTCGCCCGGCGGGCGAGCCCTCGACCTGGGAACGGGCTGCGGGATCCAGGCCCTCCTCGCGGCGAGCCACGCCGACTCCGTCGTCGCGACCGACACCAATCGCAAGGCGCTGTACTGCACCGAGCTGAACGCCGCGCTCAACGAGGTCGACCGGGTCACCGTCCGTCACGGGAGCTTCTTCGAACCGGTCGCGGACGAGGCGTTCGACCTCGTGGTGTCGAACCCGCCGTTCGTCATCTCTCCGGACACGTCCTTCGAGTACCGGGACGCCGGCATGCGGGGCGACGACGTCTCCCGGGAGGTGGTACGGGGCGCCGCCGCGCACCTGAACCCCGGCGGCTTCGTCACCGTCCTGTGCAACTGGATCGTCCGGGACGGTGAACAGTGGCAGGACGCGCCGTCCCGCTGGGTGGCCGACCTCGGGTGCGATGCGATGCTGATCCATTCGGACTCGCAGGACCCGCTGACCTACGCGGCGACCTGGCTCACGCGGACGCGGGGACCGGAGTACGGCGAGGCCCTCGACCGCTGGCTCGACTACCACCGTTCGCTGGGCGTCGACTCCATCGTCACCGGGTCGGTGGTGCTGCGGCGCCGGGAGCGCGGGACGCCATGGGTCAGGGCCGACCACGTGCCGGGGGTGCTGTCCGACAGCGCCAGCGAGCACCTCCTGCGGCTGTTCGGCAACCAGGACTACCTGGAGCGCGTCGGAGGAGACCGGGAGTTCCTCGACGGACGGTTCCGTCTGGTGGGCGACGTTCGGGTCGAGGAGATCCAGGTCCCGCACCAGGGAGGCTGGGGAACCAAGGAGTCGACCGTTCGTCTGGGCAGCGGGCTGGCGTTCGGGGGACGTTCCGACCCGTTCGTCCTGCGGGTGATGGGGGGGTGCGACGGGACCCACCGGCTCAGCGACCTGGTTCGGCGTGCGGCGCGCGAGATGGGGCTCGAGGAACCAACGGTCACTCCGGTCGTCGTCGAGGTCGTCCGTCAGGTGCTCTCCCTGGGGTTCCTGGAGGCGCCCCGGACCTAGGCGGGGGGCGTCACCACCTGGCCATGCTCGTCGTTCTCGATCAGAGCCTTGAAGACCGTCCCCCTTCCGCTGGGCGACGAGATGTCGAACTCCGCCTTCTTGAAGTCCAGCGCGAACGACTCCGAGGGGGTCCCGGCGCCGTGGCCATCCATCTGGACGGAGGAGATGAGGATGTCCGTCAGCTTGATCTTCAGGTACTCGACCGGCTTCTCGCCTGCCTTCCGAACCGTGATCAGGCCCGTCGGGATGTGCTTTCCCGTGACGCAGGACACCATCAGCTGCGGGGTGGAGGAGTCGGTGACCTTGGTGACGGAGATGTCGTGGACCGACACCTTGCCCTCGCCGCCCCCGGTGCCGAACGAGCCGGTCTGGCTCATCCCCCAGGAGTAGGAGAGGATCTCGATCTCGCCGGCGTGCTTGCGGTCCAGCGATTCGCCCTTGATCCCATCGAGCTTCAGGAACATGTCGACGGCCATGACTCCCCCTTACTTCGCGAAGGTCATCGTGAACGCGGCGGAACCGTCTCCGCCGAGCTCGACCGGCGTCTGCCTGGCGACGTAGCTGCCCCTGGCGCCGTGGTAGCGGCCGGTGCCGCCGACGATGGCGAACATCGACTCACCAGCCGGCGCGGACGATCCCATCCCGTGCAGGGTCCCGTCCGCGAGCTGGAACGTGTGCGACTCGACCGCCGATGCGGGCGTCGTCGCGTCGAACGTCGTCACGATCCCGAGGAACCGTCCGAGGGACGTTCCGTCGGCGTCGACCAGCTCGCCCGACAGCACCGTGCGGTCGCCGGCCCTCGGGCCGTGACCCGCCGGACGGGCGTCGACGACGGCGTGCAGGTCGCGGGCGGAGAGGGAGAGTGACCTCGGCGGCCGGCCGGTGGCGACCGCCGCCGACGGGTCGGCGCCGCCCAGTGCCGTGCGCGCAGCTCCGATCCCCACCGCGCCTGCCGCGAGCGCCAGCGACGACTTCAGCATCTGCCGGCGGGACGTCATTCAGCGCCACCTCCCCAGCCCTGGACGTTCAGGCGGCGATCGTCCGCCACGGGCGGGAGCGAGTCAAGGGAGCGAATGGGGCAGTTCACCTCGGGCGAACGGCTCGTCCTCGTCGGGGTGCCCTCTCGCGTCGATCCCCCGGACGGGGGAGCCGCCCGGGCGGCGCGGACCATCGCCCCCCGCCCGGGAGGGTGCGGCTATGCTCCGTGCCCACCGTCAGGGAGGATCGGGCCACGCGCTTCGGGAGGTTCGACGATGGGGCCCGCGAGTACGTCGTCGCGCGGCCGGACACGCCGCTGCCGTGGATCAACTACCTCGGCACGGAGGAATTCTTCGCCCTCGTCTCGAACACCGGCGGCGGCTATTCGTTCTTCCGGGACCCCCGGCTCCGCCGGCTGACCAGGTATCGCTACAACAACGCGCCGGCCGACGTCGGCGGCCGGTTCCTGTACGTCCGGGACGATGAGAGCGGCGAGCTCTGGTCCCCGACCGGAGGGCCCGCCCGCGCCGACCTCGCGGAGTACCGGTGCCGTCACGGCCTCGGCTCCACGGTGATCGGGTCCCGGCGGATGGACGTCGAGGCCGAGACGACCTACGTGGTCCCCCTCGGGGAGACCGTGGAGGTGTGGCGGACCCGGGTCACGAACCACCGTGGCTCGCCGGCCCGGATCTCGCTGTTCGGCGCGGTCGAGTTCTGCCTGTGGGACGCGTGGGACGACATGACGAACTTCCAGCGGAACCTGTCGACGGGCGAGGTCGCGGTCGATGCCGGGGCTGGCGTGATCTTCCACGTCACCGAGTACCGGGAGCGCCGCCGTCACTTCGCGTACTTCGCGTGCTCCGAACCGGTGGAGGGGTTCGACACGCAGCGGGAGGCGTTCTGCGGCCCGTCGCGGGGGTTCGACCGGCCGGCCGCCGTGGAGTCGGGGCGGATGGGGGGCTCGATCGCCCACGGGTGGGCGCCGATCGGCGCGCACCACGTCCGTCTCGAGCTGGCCCCCGGGGAGGGCCGCGACGTGACGTTCGTGCTGGGGTACGCCGAGAACCCGCCGGACGCGAAGTTCGACCCGCTGGGGTCGCGGGTCGTCGACACCCGCGGAGCCCGGGCCGCGATCGCGCGCGTCCTGGCCCCGGGCGCCGTGGACGCGGCGCTCGACGCCCTTCGGGACCGGTGGGACGAGCTGCTGGGGACCATGCGCGTGTCGACCCCCAGCGAGCACCTGGACCGCACCGTGAACGTCTGGAACCCCTACCAGTGCATGGTGACGTTCAACCTGTCGCGATCGGCCTCGTCGTTCGAGTCCGGCATCGGCCGGGGCATGGGATTCCGCGACTCCAACCAGGACCTGCTGGGGTTCGTCCACATGGTCCCGGACCGGGCCCGGGGGCGGATCCTCGACCTCGCCGCGACGCAGCTCCCCACCGGCGGGGCGTGGCACCAGTACCAGCCGCTCACCAGGCGCGGGAACGACGCGATCGGGTCGGGGTTCAACGACGATCCCCTGTGGCTGATCCTCGCCGCCGCCGCGTACGCGAAGGAGACCGGCGACCTCACGATCTGCGACGAGCCGGTGCCGTTCGACAACGAACCCGGAACCGAGACCCCGCTCATCGACCACCTCCGCCGGGCCGCCGGGTTCACGACGGACCGCCTCGGTCCGCACGGTCTCCCGCTGATCGGCCGGGCCGACTGGAACGACTGTCTGAACCTCAACGCCTTCTCGACCGAGCCGGGCGAGTCGTTCCAGACGGCCGCCAACCGCGAGGGCGGCGTCGCGGAGTCGGTCTTCATCGCGGGGCTGTTCGTCCTGGCGGCCGGCGAGCTGGCGGACCTCGAGGAGCGGGCCGGCGACCCCGCGAACGCCGCCCCGCTTCGCGACCGGGCGACCGCGATGGCGCGCGCCGTGCGCGAGCACGGCTGGGACGGCGAGTGGTTCCTCCGGGCCTACGACCACGAGGGGCGGCCGGTGGGCTCCGCGGCGAACGACGAGGGACGCATCTACGTGGAGCCGCAGGGGATGTGCGTCATGGCCGGGATCGGCCTGGAGGACGGAACCGCTCGCCGGGCGCTGTCGTCCGTCGCGACCCACCTCGCCACCCCCCACGGCGTCGCGCTGCTCTCCCCCGCGTACTCCCGGTACCGCGTGGAGCTCGGCGAGATCTCGTCGTACCCGCCCGGCTACAAGGAGAACGGCGGCATCTTCTGCCACACGAACCCCTGGATCGTGATCGCGCAGACCCTCGTGGACGACCCCGACGCGGCCTTCGACCTCGCGATGCGGATCAACCCATCCGCCCGCGAGGACCTGAGCGAGGTCCACCGGTGCGAGCCGTACGTGCTGGCGCAGATGATCGCCGGACCCGAGGCGCCCACCCACGGGGAGGGCAAGAACTCCTGGCTCACCGGCACCGCGGCGTGGAACCTCGTGGCCGTCACCCAGTGGATCCTCGGCATCCGGCCGGAGCACGACGGACTGCGGATCGACCCCTGCATCCCGGCGGCGTGGGAGGGCTTCCGCGCCACCCGGCGGTTCCGGGAGGCGACCTACCGGATCACCGTGCGCAAGCAGGCGGGCGCCCGCGGCCGCGTCGGCCGCCTGGTCGTCGACGGCACCGCGGTCGACGGGACGCTCGTGGCGCCGGCCGCGCCGGGCACCGCGGTCGTCGTGGAGGCCGTCGTCGGCGCGTGATCCCGTGTTGTCCCGGCGGGCCGGGGGTGCCACGATGCGGCGAAAGATCGACCCGGGAGGGACGCGCATGGCCGAGATCGTTCTCGAGGACGTCTGGAAGGTCTACGCCGACGGCACGGAAGCGGTCCGATCGCTCGACCTCGACATCCACGACGGCGAGTTCATGGTGCTGGTCGGGCCCTCGGGGTGCGGGAAGACCACCGCCCTGCGGATGGTCGCCGGCCTGGAGGCCATCTCGAAGGGCTCCGTCCGGATCGGCGACAGGGTCGTCAACGACGTGCCGCCCAAGGACCGGGACATCGCGATGGTGTTCCAGAGCTACGCGCTGTATCCGCACATGTCCGTGTACGACAACATGGGCTTCGGGCTCAAGCTCCAGAAGATCCCGAAGCAGGAGATCGACCAGCGGGTGCGCGACGCCGCCCGGATCCTGCGGCTCGAGGACTTCCTGCAGCGCAAGCCCAAGGCCCTGTCGGGCGGCCAGCGGCAGCGCGTGGCGATGGGCCGGGCCATCGTCCGGCACCCCCAGGCGTTCCTCATGGACGAGCCCCTGTCCAACCTCGACGCCAAGCTCCGGGTGCAGATGCGCTCGGAGATCGCGCGGATCCAGCACGACCTCGGCGTGACGACGATCTACGTCACGCACGACCAGGTCGAGGCGATGACGATGGGCGACCGCGTCGCCGTGATCCGCAAGGGCGTCCTCCAACAGGTCGACACGCCGCAGGTGCTGTACGACCGGCCGAACAATCTGTTCGTGGCCGGGTTCATCGGGTCGCCGGCCATGAACCTGCTGGAGGCGAAGCTCGTCCGCTCGGACGGTCTGCTGGACGTCGAGTTCGGCGGGTTCCGCCTGCCCCTCCCCTCCGAGGTGATGTCGGAACGCCCCGGCCTGGCGGAGTACGAGGGCCGGACCGTCGTCCTCGGGATCCGGCCCGAGGACATGGAGGACGCCTCCCTGGTGGCCAACGCGCCGGCCGACCGCCGGATCCATTCGACCGTCGACCTCACCGAGGCGCTCGGCTCCGACGTCCTGGTGCACATGACCGTCCAGGCCCCGCCCGCGGTGACCGAGGACGTCCGCGAGCTGGCGGTCGACGTCGGACAGGAGGCGCTCGAGCTGATCGAGGCGGTCGCCTCGGAGGGATCCTCGACCGTCATCGCCCGCCTCAATCCGCGGACCACCGCGCGGGTGGGCGAGCAGCTCGAGCTCGTCGTCGACACGCACCGGCTGCACTTCTTCGACCCGGAGAGCGGGGCCCGGATCGAGGCGGCGGCCACCGCCTGATCCGGACCGACCGGACGGTGCGCGGCGGGACCCCGTGTCCTGCCCGGACGGGACGGGACCTTCGGCACGTCGAGGCCGGGTCGGGCGGTTCAAGATGAAAGCGCTTCCATATTGAGGGCCGTACGTGTTAGCGTCCGCGGTGGTGGCCTTGAGAGCGCTCTCAGAACGGGAGTCGGCATGGGGGATGGGATGGTCCGGACCTTGGACGAGCTGGCCCAGCTGAGCGGCGTCTCCCGTGCCACGGTCTCCCGCGTCATCAACGGCGGCCCCGCTGCGGAGGCAACCCGCCGCCGCGTGCTCGAGGTGGTCGAGCGAACCGGGTTCCGTCCCAACACCGCGGCCCGGGCCCTCGCCGCCGGAAGAGCCCTCTCGGGCGTGGTCGGCGTCGTCATGCACGTTGAGTCGCAGCAGCTGTTCCGCGATCCGTACTTCGCCGAGCTGCTGCAGGGGATCTCCGGCGGGATCTCGGAGCTTGCGGACGGCATGATGCTGTGGCTCGGCCACCGGTCCAAGAAGGAGACCCTCGAGCGCATCCTGCGGATCCGGACGCTGGACGGGGTCATCGCCACGGCCGACCAGTCCGTGGACCCGCTCGTCGACGGCCTCCTGGCCTCGAACGTGCCGACGGTCCTGATCGGGCATCGCCGCGCCGACCGCTCGGCGAGCTACGTGGACATCGACAACATCAAGGCGGCGGAGGTCGTCACCGAGCACCTCCTGCGGCTCGGCCGGCGGCGCGTCGGCCACATCACGGGCCGTCGCGGGACGGTCGCCGGAGCCGACCGGCTCGAGGGCTTCCTGCGGGCGATGCGCCGAGCCGGACGGCAGGCGGACGCGGTGATCACCGACGGCGACTTCTCGATCGAGGGCGGCGCGGCGGGCGCGGCGGTCCTGCTCGGCGACGGTGTGGAGGCCATCTTCTGCTCGAACGACGCGACGGCGGCCGGCGCCATGTCCGCCATCCGCGAGCGGGGCCTCCGGATCCCCGAGGACGTCGCGGTCGCGGGGTTCGACGACCTCGACTTCGCGGCGACGCTCGACCCACCGCTCACCACCGTTCGCCAGGGAGTGGTCCAACAGGGAGCGGAAGCGGTCGCCACGCTGCTCCAACTCGTTGACGACCCCGACGCGGGGCCGCGCCGGGTCATCATGTCGACCGAGCTGGTTGTTCGCCGATCGACCGTCGGGAGGAGGTGACGGCCAGCCGACGAGTCACCGGGAAGTGGGAGTTGACGGGCAATCCGCCAAGCACTAGACACAACATCGGGAATTGGGAAGGAGGGTGCCATGCGTCGATTCAGGCTGTTGGCTCCACTCCTGCTGATCGCGCTCGTCGCAGCGGCGTGCAGCAGCGGGGACAAAGGGGACAACGGGAACACGGGAGGGAGCAGCGGCAACATCGGTAGGGTCAGCGTCTTGAACGCGATGGAGCCCAGCGAGAACGAGGCGCTCCAGGGCGTGGTCGATACGGACATCAACGCGAACGCGGACTACGTGGCCACGCTCGAGGCGAACTCCGACTTCGAGACGCAGCTCAAGATCCGCACCGAGGGTGGGAACCCGCCGGACGTCGCCTTTGTGCCGCAGCCGGTCGATGCCATCGAGCAGGCCAAGGCGGGGAACGCCGTCGCGCTCGAGGACATCGGCTACACGGCCGACCAGCTGACGAAGACCTACGGCTCCTATCTGATGGGGCTGGTCGAGTACAAGGGCAAGCACTACGGCCTCCCGACCAACGTCAACCTCAAGAGCATGATCTGGTACCCGAAGGACGACTTCGACAAGGCCGGGTACCAGGTCCCCCAGACCTGGGACCAGCTGCTGGCGCTGTCGGACCAGATCAAGCAGGACGGCGGAACCCCGTGGTGCGTCGGGTACGAGAGCGGCGGCGCCACCGGGTGGCCGGCCACCGACTGGATGGAAGACATCATGCTCGATACGGCCGGCGTGCAGACCTACGACAAGTGGGTCGCCCACACGATCCCGTTCAACGACCCGTCCGTGAAGCACGCAGGGGAGTTGTTCGGGGACGTCATGTTCCACCCGGGCTGGGTGCTGGGCGGCGCGGACAAGACGCCGTCGATCGCCTTCGGCGACGCCCCGCTCCCGATGTTCCAGAACCCTCCGGGGTGCTGGCTGCACCGGCAGGCCAACTTCATCAACGCGTTCTTCCCGTCGGACGCTGTGGCTGGCAAGGACTACGACTTCTTCCCGTTCCCGAAGATCGACCAGCAGAACACGCTGATCGGCGGCGAGTATGCGGTCGTGTTCCGCAACTCCCCTGAGGTCACGGACTTCGTGAAGAAGTTCGCCGACGTCAAGGTGCAGTGCGACCAGGGTGCGAACGTGGCCACGTCCAGGATCTCTCCGAACGCCGGCGTCAAGGCGAGTTGCTACGCGAACCCGATCCTCGGCGAGGCCTCCGATACGGTGACGAAGGCGCTCCTGGCGGGGACCGCCCGGTTCGACGCCTCCGACGCCATGCCCTCCGCGGTGGGGCAAGGGAGCTTCTGGACCGGGATGGTGAAGTACATGCAGGAAGGACCGACTCGCTCGACGGCGTCCTCGCGGACATCGACAAGAGCTGGCCGGCAAGCTAGGGAGCAACGAGCCGGGCGGGAAGCCCGGCGTGACGGATGACGGGAGCGGTCCGATGCGGACCGCTCCCGTTGACCGCCGCTAGGGAGGGTCCGGGCGGGTGACGAAGGCGATCGACCAGGCGACCGCGGAAGGTCAGCCGGAGCCCGCGGCTCCTCCCCCGGAGCCCCCTCGGCGCCGAGGCGGCGTGTGGCTGGTTCTGGCTCGGATTGTCGTCGCCGTCGGCATCGCCGCCGGCATCATCTTCATCCTGGGGAAGACGTTCGGCCTCCTTCGAAATACCGCGGCGAACCGGTTCCTGATCGTCCTCGTGGCCCTCGGCGTCGGCGTCGGCGGGGTCTTCTTCCTGTTCTGGGCGATGAACTGGCTCATCAGGTTCCTGCCCGAGCGGTTCCGGGAGGGCGTCCGCCCGTACGTCTTCGTCGGGCCATGCATCGTGATCCTGGCCGTCTTCCTCGTCTACCCGGTCATCAACACCATTCATCATCAGCTTCAAGGACGCCACCTCCTCGAAGTTCGTCGGCCTGGACAACTACAAGTTCGTGTTCACGGACTCGGGGATGCTGACCGCCATCCGGAACACCTTCGGGTGGATCGTCTTCGTGCCGCTCGTGGCGACGGGCGTCGGGCTGGTCTTCGCAACGTTGGCCGACCGGCTCCGGCGCGGGGAGGCCGTGGCCAAGTCGATGATCTTCCTGCCGATGGCCATCTCGTTCGCCGGCGCGTCGATCGTGTGGAACTTCATCTACAGCTACCGGCCAACGGGGTTCGGGTCGAACATCGGTCTGCTGAACGGGATCATGATCGGGCTCGGCAAGAACCCGGTCCCGTGGCTCGACCAGCAGCCCTGGAACAACCTGCTGCTGATGGTGATCATGATCTGGATGCAGACCGGGTTTGCCATGGTCGTGCTGTCCGCGGCCATCAAGTCGGTTCCCGAGGAGATCGTCGAGGCGGCCCGCATCGACGGGGCGACCGAGTTCCAGTTGTTCCGGCGGATCATCGCCCCCGTCATCTGGCCGACGATCGTCGTCGTGCTGACCTACATGGTCATCAACGCGATGAAGGTGTTCGACATCGTGTTCGTCATGGGGAACACCGAGGGCAGGGGCAGCGAGGTGATCGCCGAACGGATGATCACGTGGTTCTTCGTCCGCGGCGACTTCGGCAAAGGCGCGGCCGTCGCGGTCGTGCTGTTCGTCGCGATCATCCCGGTGATGATCTACAACGTCCGCAGGTTCCGGGAACAGGAGCGGATCCGGTGAGGGGGGCCGCCGCATGAGCACGACCGCCGCACCCCCGAAGGCGCCGGCGCCCAAGCCGGATGCCCCCGCCACCGGGAACGTGGGGGACGTCCGCAAGAGCGGTTGGTTTGTCCGGATCACGGTCATCGTCGTCGTGATCCTGTGGATCATCCCGACACTCGGCGTCCTGATCAGCTCCTTCCGCCAACCGGACGCTCGTTGAGAGCACGGGCTGGTGGACGGCCTTCGGACACCTGTTCGACAAGGCGGAATGGACGTTACCAGAACTACCGGACGGCGCTGTCCCAGGGGGGGTTCGGCAACGCCTTCCTCAACAGCCTGGCGGTGACCATACCGGCCACGGTCATCCCCATCACGATCGCGGCGTTCGCGGCATACGCCTTCGCCTGGATGGACTTCCGGGGCCGGGACGTCATGTTCGTGCTGGTCGTGGCGCTCCTCGTCGTGCCGCTCCAGATGGCGCTGATCCCGATCCTCAGCCTGTACACGAGGGGCGGCTCGATCGCAGGGTTCCAGTTCATCCCCGACCTCAACCTCGGCGGGACGTTCCTGGGCGTGTGGCTGGCGCACACGGGCTTCGGGTTACCGCTCGCCGTGTACCTGTTGCGGAACTACATCGGCTCGCTGCCTTCCGAGATCATCGAGTCGGCCAAGATGGACGGGGCCGACCACTTCACGATCTTCTGGCGGCTCATCATCCCGCTCTCGGTCCCGGCGCTGGCGGCGTTCGCGATCTTCCAGTTCCTGTGGGTGTGGAACGACCTGCTGGTCGCGATCGTGTTCCTGGGAGGGACGCCCGAGAACCGGGTCCTGACGATCGCGCTCCAGCAGCTGGTCGGGGCCCGCGGCGAGAACTGGGAGCTGCTCACCGCGGCGGCCTTCATCTCCATGGTCCTTCCGCTGATCGTGTTCTTCTCCCTGCAGCGGTACTTCGTGCGCGGACTGACCGCCGGCTCGGTGAAGGGATAGACGCCGTGGCACGCACCGCGCCCCGCCGCAGGGGAACGCCCATCGGCATGACGCCGTTGCCGCCGAAGAGGAAGTGGCAGGCGATCACGCTGGCGACGCTCGTGCTGACCCCGGCATACGTGTTCCTGATGATCGGGGTCGTGGCCGCCGCATCAAACAAGCGCTCGGCGCCGGCGCCCGGCCCGTACGTGGCCGCTCGGACTGGCGCTCGTCCCGTTCGTGTTCATCGTGCTGGCGTTCGTGTCGCAGCACCCGCGCGCGCCCGGTGCGGTGGTCCGAGCCATGGGCCTCACGCTGCTGGTCGGCATCGTCACGTCGGCCGCCGTCCCGGACGCGGTGACGGGGTTCGTGGCCGGCATCGGTGCCGGAGGAGTCGTCGCGCTCCGTTCCGAGATCACACATACGTGGCAGCTCCCGGGCCACTGGCGGTCCTCCTTGCGGCGGTCTGGGTCGCGATCACGGTTCGCGTGGTCCCCGGGGCGGCGTTGCTGCTCGCGCCGGTCCTGCCGTTCACGTCGATCGGTGTCGCCGACCACCTGCGGGAGCGCAAGGCCGAGCAGGCGGCGGCGGAAGCCTGAGCCAGCCCCCACGGGTCGTCCGAGGCTTCTCCGCGAGGTCTTCACATCTCTGCCGTAAGGTGGACGCATGGCACGAATCGAGACGCAGTCCGCTGTCCGCCCTGACGCCGCCGACCCGGACCTCGCCGTCGCGGTCCATGACCTCCGCAAGTCCTACGGTGAGATCGAGGCGGTCGGCGGAGTGTCGTTCGAGGTCAAGCGGGGCGAGACCTTCGGGTTTCTCGGGCCGAACGGCGCCGGAAAATCCACCACGATCAAGATGCTGTGCACGCTCGTCCGGCCGACGGGCGGATCCGCCACGGTGGCCGGCTACGACGTCATCGCGCGCCGCGACGACGTCCGCCGGAACATCGGGCTGGTGTTCCAGGACACGACGGTCGACGGCTACCTGACCGGCGACCGCAACCTCCGGTTCCACGCCGAGCTGTACGGGGTGCCGCGTTCGCAGGTGAACGACCGCATCCAGGCCGTCATGGAGATGGTCGGCCTGTGGGACCGCAAGGACAGCCGCGTGCAGACCTACTCGGGCGGGATGATGCGCCGCTTGGAGATCGCCCGCGGGCTGCTGCACTCGCCGCGGGTGCTGTTCCTCGACGAGCCGACCGTGGGGCTGGACCCCCAGACGCGGTCGTCGATCTGGGAGTACATCGAGGAGCTCAAGCGGAGCGAGGACATCACGATCTTCCTCACCACCCACTACATGGACGAGGCCGAGCACTGCGACCGCATCGCGATCATCGACAACGGCAAGATCGTGGTGGTCGACACGCCGGAGGCCCTGAAGGCGAGCGTCGGCAAGGACCGCGTGCAGATCCGGACCGACGACGACCAGGCGGCGATCGCGCGGCTCCGGGACGTCTTCGACGTCGAGGCCGCCATCCACGACGGCGCGGTGACGTTCTCCGTCACCGGTGGCGAACAGTTCGTGCCGCGGCTGTTCGCCGAGCTCGGCATGCCGATCCGCTCGGTGAACGTTTCCCGGCCGACGCTCGACGATGTGTTCATGTCGTACACGGGCAAGACGATCCGCGACGCCGAGGCGGCCAACCCGCTCCGGGCCATGGCCGCGGCGTTCCGAAGGAGGTGAGGGTCTCGTGTCGACGTTGACCGAACGCGAACGCACCGCGCTGGCCCCCGTCCGGCTCCCCGAGCGGTCGTTCGCGCACGATCTCCGAGCGGTCAAGGTCGTCTGGCACCGCGAGCTGATCCGGTTCGTCCAGGACCGGGGCCGGCTGATCACCGGGCTGCTCCAGCCCGTGCTCTACCTGTTCGTGCTGGGGACCGGCCTGTCGAGCGTGGCCGGCGGCGCGACGAACGGCGTCAACTTCAAGACGTTCATCTTCCCCGGGGTGCTGGCCCTCGCGACCATGTTCACGGCGATCTTCGCGGCCGGGTCGATCGTGTGGGACCGGGAGTTCGGGTTCCTGCGGGAGATGCTCGTGGCGCCGGTGTCGCGGAGCGCGATCGTCGTCGGCAAGTGCCTGGGGGGTGCGACCGTGGCGACGATCCAGGGCAGCGTGATGCTGGCGTTCGCGGGCGCGGTGGGGATCCCCTACTCGCCGGTGCTGCTGGCGTCGCTGGTCCTGATGCTGCTGGTGCTGTCGTTCACGCTGACGGCGCTCGGCGTGGTGATCGCGGCCCGGATGAAGAACATCCAGACGTTCTTCGCCATGACGCAGATCTTCCTGCTGCCGATGTTCTTCCTGTCGGGCGCCCTGTACCCGCTGAACGGGCTGCCCACGTGGCTGCACTTCCTCACCCGGATCGACCCCATGACGTACGCGGTCGACCCCATGCGCAGGATCGTGTTCTCGCACCTGAACCCGCCGATCCCGGTGCCCGGCGTGACGTGGGGCAGCTGGCACGTCCCGGTGGTCCTCGAGCTGGCGATCGTGCTCCTGATGGGGATGGCGATGCTGTTCGTGGGGATCGCGGAGTTCCGCCGAACCGAGTAGCCGGTTCTCGGCGGGCCGACTACGACGAGGTGAGCTGGCTGATCGACAGGATGTTGCCCTCGCTGTCGACGAACCACGCGGCGCGTTCGCCGTCCATGTCCGCGATGCCGTCCACCGTCGTGAGGCCGGGGACGTCGTATTCCTCGAACACGACGCCCCGCGCGCGGAGCTCCGCCACGACCCGTTCGACGTCGTCGACCGCCCAGCCCGCGGCCGTGTTCTGGGCGGTCCCGGCGAACTGGGTCGGATAGAGGTCGAAGAACGACGAGCCGCACCGGTACCGCAGCCCGGCCGGCCACTCCTTGACCGGCGTGAGCCCGAGCTTCTCCGCGTACCATGCGCGAGCCCGCGCCAGATCGGCTGCGGGCAGCGTCACCCCGATCTCGTACCGGTCCAGCATCTCGAGGTCCCTCCTCCCCGGCGCACGGCGCGGGCGCTGTCCCGTGGCGCTACTGCTGCGCGGCGCCCGGCGGCTGGAACAGGCTGAACTGCGTTCCCTGGTCGTCCGCGCAGTCGGCGTACGAGCCGGACTCGGGCGAGCCCTTGATCTCGCCGGCCGTCCCGCCCATCGCCCGGATCCGGTCGACCGCCCCCGCGATATCGCTCACGTGGAAGTACGGCCGGAACCCCGGCGCGCTCCCTCCCATGTGCATCCCCCCGGGCGGGTTGATCCCCGTGATGTGGAACCCACCGGCGATCTCCCCGGGGGCGAACTCCCATCCGAACACCCTCTGGTAGAACGACCGCCCCCGTTCGGAGTCGGCCACGCCGATCGTGAAATACACCAGGTCGCCTGCCATGGGCGAGAGGTTGCACCAGTCCGGGCCCCGAGCGCAACACGGCGATGCTAGCCTGCGGGCCGTTTTCCGGGAGGTTCCGCCATGACCGAGCACGAGGGGCTGTTCCGCCACGCCGTGGCGTCCGGCGATCCACTGACCGACCGCGTGGTGATCTGGACTCGGGCGACCACGGGCGGCGAGCCGGCCGAGCTCACTTGGACGGTCGCCCGCGACCCGGAGCTGCGGGACGTGGTGGCATCCGGGACCGCGCTGGCGGAGGCCGAACACGACCACTGCGTCTCGGTCGACGTCGGGGGGCTCGAGCCCGACACGCACTACTGGTACGGGTTCACGGGGTCGGGCCGGTCGTCACCGGTCGGGCGAACACGAACGCTGCCAGCCGAGACCGACCACGTGCGGTTCGCCCAGGTGTCGTGCGCGAAGTTCAACGCCGGCTGGTTCAACGCGTACGCGCGGATCGCCGACCGCGACGACGTGAACTTCCTCCTCCACCTCGGCGACTACATCTACGAGGCCTCGCAGAACCCGCCCGCGTCGCAGACCAGGAGCAAGGACATCGGGCGGCCGTTCGAGCCGCCGAACGAGTGCGTCACCCTGCAGGACTACCGGACGCGGTACGCGCAGTACCGGCGCGACCCGGACGTCCAGCGCCTGCACCTCACCCACCCCATCATCGGGACGGTCGACGACCACGAGTTCGCCGACGGCGCGTGGAAGGGCGGCTCGACGGAACACCACCCCAATCGCGACGGGCCGTGGGCCGACCGGATGGAGGCAGCGTTCCGGGCCAGATGGGAGTGGATGCCGCAGCGCAAGCCCGACCCGGCCGACCCCCACCGCGTGTGGCGGTCGTTTCGCCTCGGCGACCTGGCCGAGGTGTTCATGATCGACACGCGGTCGCACCGCGACGACCCGGACCGGCCGGGCGCCATGGCCGACCCCACGCACGCGCAGCTCGGCCCGGAGCAGGGGCCGTGGCTGCTGCACGGCCTGCGCGAGTCGCCGGCGCACTGGCGGATCCTGGGGAACGGCTCCTGCATGACCCACATGTGGAGGGAGGGCCTCCCCGACGCGGCCAAGCCGGGGATCGTCGCGCTGAAGCTGACGAACCCCGACGTCACCGGGCCCGACCCGGACCAGTGGGACGGCTACCCCTTCGAGCGGGAGAAGATCCTCCGCTGGCTCGAGGACGACGACCAGGGGAACGCCGTCGTCCTGTCCGGAGACGTCCATGTCGGCATGGCCAGCGACCTGTACCTGAACCCGTTCGCCGACGACCGGGGCAACCCCATCGCGGTGGAGTTCGTCACGACGTCGCTCACCTCGCAGAACGTCGCCGACAAGATGGGCTGGCCGCCGGACACGCGAAGCGTGCCCATGGAGCAGGCGTTCGTCGAGGCACTGCCGCACGTCCGGTACACGGACTGGGACGGCCACGGCTACGTGCTGGTCGACGTCGACCGCGACCGGATCCGCGGCGAGTGGTGGTACGTCGACGAGGTGATCCGGCCGAGCGACGGAGAGCACATGGACGCGGCATTCGAGTTCCGCCACGGGCAGCCCCGCCTGATCCGCGTGGACTAATCGAGCCGGTCCCGGTCGTCCTCGTCCAGGCCGTCGATCTCATCGCTCCCGCCGTCCATGACGTCCGTGTCCGACGCGGTGGGCGCCGGCGCGCTCACGGTCGGCGCCGGCACGGACGCGCCTGGCGGTGGCGCCGGCGTCAGGGTGGCCTCCTGTCGCGTCCGCCGCTGGAGCGTCGTGACCAGCATCAGCAGGCCGATCACGATCAGCGGGAACGGCCACACGACGGCGAGGTGGAGGTCGCCGAGGTCGGCGCTCCCGAACAGGAACGTCAGACCCACCGCGGCGAACAGCGCGCCCAGGATGAACGAGATGGGGTCGAAGTTGTGACGTCGCATGTCTAGTTCCTCCCTATCCCACTGCCGGCTGCGTTGATTTCCCCGGTTGCGCCGGCTTCGTCGGTTGCGTCGGTTGCGTCGGCTTGGCCGGAGGCGGCGGGGCGCTCTGGAGGCCGCGGACCACCTCGACGTGCCCGAACGACACCGCCAGGTCGAGGTCGATCCGCGCGCGTTCCAGGGACTGCCCGGCCTCGCGAACGAGCTGGAGCCCGCCGTCGTGGACGGACAGCGTGTCGAGCTGCCCCGCACCGACGCTGGCATGCACGTGCACGGCCGCGTCGCGCGGCACCACGACGACGATCTCGCCGGCCACGACCGTAGCCGTGATGCGCGCCGTCGCCGCCGACGCGGCCTGCGCCGAGGCGCCGGTCGACCCCAGGTGCGTGAGGTCGATGCCGAGCCGTCCCGCGACCAGGTGGTAGGTGGCCGACCCACCGGCGATCGACACTGGTGCGACGTGACGATCGGCGAACCCGCCCTTGAACGGCACGGTCACCAGGCTCGCCACCAGGACGAACGGCACGATGAGCAGGGCGGGGACCGCCAGCCACCTGGCCCTCCCGACCCAGGAGCCGACGAGGAGCCCGACCGCCAGCACCGTGAGCCCGAGCGCCAGGTACTGCACGAACGTCATGTCGATCACGTCAAGGAGGTCGAGCAACGCGGCCACGCCGACGGCGAGGAACGCCACGCCGAACGTCGCCAGCCCGAGGCTCGAGCGCTCCCTGCGAACGGGCGTCACCGGCACGGCATACGCGCCGGCGGGGGGGTTCCACGTGGGCGGGGGCGTGGCCACCCGAGGCGGTGACGACGTGGTGCCGGTCGCCGATGCGGCCCCGGCCGCCGGGAGCGAGACGAACGACGAGGCGGCCGGGGAGTCCGACGCCGCGGGCGGTGGACCCGGTGGGGGCGGAGGTGTTGCGAAGCCCTCGGCCGGTGCGGACACAGTCGTCTCTCGGTGGCCGCTCGAGGTGTGCCAGAACAGCAGCACGCCGATCGCCACCAGCCCGAGGCCCCAGATCAGGTCACCGTGGCGCGGGCCCAGCTCGTTGGCCAGCAGGACGCCGCCCAGGATCAGCAGCGCGACCGCGACCCACGTGGGCGCGTGCTTCAGTTTGCGGATCGCGTCCTCGCCGGGGTTCGAGATCTCGTGGCTCGGCGGCACGATCCACCACATCACGAGGTAGGCCAGGATGCCGGCGCCGCCCGCGATCGTCAGGATGACGAACCCGATCCGCACCAGCACCGGGTCGATGTCGAAGTAGTCGGCGAGCCCGCTCGCCACGCCGCCGATGATCTTGTCGTCGGTCCGCCGGTACAGGCGCCGGCGGGGCCGGGGCGGCGGCGGCTCCCAGGGGCCGCCGGGGGCCGGTTCGGTCTGTTGCTGGGCCATCGTTCCCTCACGTCCTTCCGCGTCGGTGAGCACGTCCATCGTGGACTCGAGCGGGGTCCGTTCACATCGGGGATCACCCTGAAAGAACCCTGACCCGCCATCTCGGGGTTGTTCCCGATGGCTCCCCGACCCGTGCTGTGGGACCATCGAAACCGCAGGTCCGGCCATCCGAACAGCCGGGTTCCCCATGGCGCGAACCGAACCCAGATCCCATCGCGCGACGCACGCCCCGGACGGGGGCGGGGCGCGTCACGCGGCCGCGAGCTCGTGGCGGATCGTCCGCTCGCCCACCGACCGCATCCTGACCGGGACGGCCGGCGGGCTGGCCGAACGCCTCGGCGTCGACTCGGTCATCATCCGGCTGGCGTTCGTGGTGCTGTCGTTCGCGGCGGGCGCCGGCGTGATCGCGTACCTGGTGTGCTGGGCGCTCGGCACGGACGCGGCGCCCGACGCGCCGGTCCGCCCGGCGCCGGAGCCCTCGCTCGCCACCCAGCGCGGCATCGCGGTCGGGCTGGTGGTCGGTGGCCTGCTGCTGATGTTCCGGGGGGTCGGCGCCTGGTTCGGCGACGCGATCGTATGGCCGATCGCGCTGGGCGCCGTGGGGTCCGCGATCATCTGGACGCGCGCCGACCGCGAGCGGCGCGCCCGATGGACCGAGGCCGCGCAGCGCCTGCCGCGCCAGGGCGTCGACACGTTCCTGAACGGCCGGGTCTCGGTGCTCCGACTGGTGTTCGGCGGGCTCCTGATCCTGGGGGGCATGGCGGTGTTCCTCGCTGCGAACGACGCGTTCGCACTGGGTGCGGTGCGCAACGTGCTGTTCGCGGTCGGGGTGACCGTGGCCGGCGCGGTGCTGATCCTGGGGCCCGGCGTGTGGCGGCTGGTCCGCCAGCTGACGGCCGAACGCCGGCAGCGGATCCGGTCCGAGGAACGCGCCGTCGTCGCCGCGCACCTCCACGACTCGGTGCTCCAGTCGCTCGCCATGATCCAGCGTGCGGGAACCACCGAGGAGATGGCCACGCTGGCCCGGGCGCAGGAACGCGAGCTCCGGGCCTGGCTGTACGGGCCGGGCCCGCCTCCCGGGGGCACGCTCCGGGGGCAGGTGGAGGAGCTGGCCGGGCGGGTCGAGGCCATGCACCACGTGGAGGTCGAGGTCGTACAGGTCGGGGACGCGCGGGTGGACGAGCGCCTCCAGGCGCTCGTCCAGGCCGCCGGGGAGGCCATGACCAACGCCGCGCGCCACTCCGGCGCGCGGCGAGTCGACGTCTTCGTGGAGGTCGAGCCGGCCCAGGTCACGGCGTTCGTCCGGGACCGCGGGAAGGGGTTCGACCCGGAGGTCGTCGACGAGGATCGCCGCGGGATCGCGCAGAGCATCCGGGGCCGCATGGAACGCGCCGGCGGAACGGCGGTCGTGACGAGCGCGCCCGGCGAGGGCACCGAGGTCGAGCTCCGCCTGCCGAGGCCGGTGCCATGACCTCCGACGTGGCACCGATCCGGGTGTTCCTCGTCGACGACCACCGGCTGTTCCTCTCGGGCGTCCGGGCGGAGCTCGGCAGGCACTTCGAGCTCGCCGGGGAGGCCACCGACGTGCCGTCCGCGATCGAGGGCATCCGCGCGTCGCGGCCGGACGTCGTGCTGGTGGACGTGCACATGCCGGACGGCGGCGGGGCGCGGGTCATCCGGGAGGCCGGTGCCGGGCCCGACGCGCCGCGGTTCCTCGCCCTGTCGGTGAGCGATGCGGCCGAGGACGTCATCGAGGTCATCCGGGCCGGCGCCCGTGGCTACGTCACGAAGTCGATCGCGCCGGACGACCTCGCGGAGGCCGTCCGCCGCGTGCACGAGGGGGACGCGGTGTTCGGGCCGCGCCTGGCGGGGTTCGTCCTCGACGCGTTCTCGGCGGACGCGCCCCCGAAGAGCGACCCCGACCTCGACCAGCTCACCCACCGGGAGCGCGAGGTGCTCCGGCTGATCGCGCGCGGCTACGCGTACAAGGAGATCGCCAAGGAGCTGTTCATCTCCGTGAAGACCGTGGAGACGCACGTGAGCGCCGTGCTCCGCAAGCTCCAGCTCAGCAACCGCAGCGAGCTGACCCGCTGGGCGACCGAACGCCGCCTCGTCTGAACCCGGCGATTCGCGTCGGGCCTACAGCAGCCGGATCAGCGCCGTCACCGCCGCGGCGACCGCCACGGTGACCAGGAACGGCGCCCGGAGCCGGATCGCCACCAGCGCCGCGGCGATCCCGGCCACCCTGGCGTCGACCACCAGGTCGTGGCCCGTCGAGAACGTCTGGATCGCGATGAGCGCGGCGAGCAATGCGACCGGCATCAGTGCCGCGATCCGGCGAACCCGCGGGTCGTCGAGGATGCGCCGCGGCACCGACAGCCCCGCCAGCTTCACCGCGTAGCACCCCGCCGACGCAGCGAGCACGGCCGCCCAGATCACGCGGGCTCCCTCGTGGACGGCTCGACCCGAAGGGGCTCCGCGCCCGGTCGCAGCCCGAACGCGGCCGGCACCGCCGCATCGAGGCCGAAGTCGGCCGGGTTCGAGATCGCCCTCCCGGCCAGCGCATCGGCCAGCGTGCCCAGGTTCCACAGCACGTAGATCGAGAGACCGGTCGCGTAGAACGCCACCCGCGCGAGCGGCTCGGACGGCTGCGCGATGGCCATCGCCGTGCTCTCGTCGATCACCAGCTGCGCAGCGCCCAGCCGCCGCGCGCCCCGAACTCCCAGCAGCGGCGACAGACGCAGGCCGTACAGACCGTTCCGAACGCCGAGCAGCAGCGCGCTGGCCGCGCCGGCGAACGGGCTCCCACCCGACCCGACGACGCCGATCAGCGCGAACTGCGAGGCACCGGTGAACATCAGCAGGGAGAGCGCGCACGTCTCCGGAACGTTCAGCCCCGCAGCCACCGACAGGGCTCCGAACGACAGCGCGTATGCGCCCGTGGCGACGCCGATGCCGAGGGCGTTGCGGATCACCGATCTCGGGGCGGCGCGCTCCGGAGACGTCCCTCCTTTCGTTCGCCGGGTCGTCGGAGGACTGTACGAGGGGGTCGGGCGGACCGGCCGGAGGCGCGCGCGCTCAGGAGGCGCCGAGGAACTCCCGAATGGTGGCGTTCGTCCGTTCGGGGAGCTCGTACTGTGGAACGTGCCCGCAGTCGTCGAACACCACGGAGGCGGCCCGCGGGAGCGCCCGCTCGACGTGCGGGGCGAACCGCGCCGGCACCATTCGGTCCCGCGCCCCCCACACGAACAGCGCCGGGCGGTCGAGCCCCGGCAGGCGGTCCCAGAATCCCGCCTCGCCGTGCGGTTCCTCCAGGTAGATCTGCCGGGCCGCCGAGAAGAACGCGATCCGCCCCCGCGCTGTTCGGAACACCCGGATGAACTCGTCCGCGGCCGCCTCGTACCAGGCATCCGGGAGCCGGGACGGCTGCGAGAACAGCCGCCGGAGGCTGCGGACGACGGCTCGGTGGCGGAGCGGGAGCGGCACCAGCGCGAGCTCGGGGCGTAGCAGGCGAACGATCCGCACGAACTCCCGGCCCCGGATGAAGGCCGGCGAGGGTGCCAGCAGCACCAGCCGGTCGACGCGCTCCGGGAACCGCAGCCCGGCCTCGATAGCCACCCGCCCCCCCATGGAGTTCCCGACGAGGTGGGCGCGCTCGCCGCCGAGCTGCCGCAGCAGGTCGTGGAGCCACCGGGCGAAGAAGGCAGCGTGATAGGACCGGACGGGCTTCTGCGTCTCCCCGAACCCCGGGAGGTCGGGCGCGATCACCCGGTGGTCCCGCGCCAGGTCCCACATCGTCGGGAGCATCGAGGCGTTGGTCGCACCGAGCCCGTGGAGCAGCACGACCGTGGGCCCTCTTCCCGCCTCCAGGAACTCCGTTCGGAGGCCGGCCGCGTTCACCCGCCCGAACCGCGGCCACCGGGGATGGCCCTCGTGCGAGCGCAGCATGGAGTCCATCCGGAGCGACAGCGCGAGGTTGCCCCGGACCTTCAGGTCGCCGTGGAGGAACGCCTCCACGCCCGACCGTTCCCCGCGGACGATCGCGGCCAGCGTCTCGGCGGTGGCGAGGATCCGGGCGTCGGGGACCCGGGGGCGTGGATCGGGCGCCGGTGGTTCGACGGCCGGTTCGACGGTCATCCGTCCGTCCCCGAGGCCGACCACCCACCTGGTCCGGGGCGTCTCGAGCTCCACGACCGCCCGGAGCCGATCCGGAACGCGGGCCCGTTCCGCCTGCCGGGCCAGCAGCCGGCCGAGCGAGGATCCGGTTCGAGCCGCCGTCGCCGTCGTCATGCCGGGCACCCCTCGTCCTTCAGATGCTGGAGCTGAACGTATCGCACGCCCGGGGATCGCCCGTGTCGAACCCGGTGCGCAGCCACTGCGACCGCTGGGCGGCCGAGCCGTGCGTCCACGTCTCCGGGTTGACGCGCCGGCCGGCCGCGCGCTGGATGCGGTCGTCGCCGACCGATGCCGCCGCCCGCAGCGCCTCGTCGATGTCCCCGGGGTCGAGCTCCTTGTGGGCGTACGCGTGATGCGCCCACACGCCCGCATAGCAATCGGCCTGGAGCTCGAGGCGCACGGACAGGGCGTTCGCCTCGCTCGGATGCTGCTGCGACTCCCGCTGGACCCGTTCCTCGGTGCCGAGCTGCGACTGGACGTGATGGCCGAACTCGTGCGCGATCACGTAGGCCTGCGCGAAGTCCCCTGGCGCCTCGAACTCCGTCGCCAGCTGCCGGAAGAACCCGAGGTCGAGGTACACCTTGTGGTCGACCGGGCAGTAGAACGGCCCGGTCGCCGCGTCGGCGATCCCGCACCCGGACTCGGTGGCCTGGGTGAACAGCACGATCTTGGTCGTCTGGTAAGTCCGGCCGTCGCTCGAGAGGTCGGCCCGCCAGAAGTCCTGCACGTCGTCGACGACGAACCCGACGAAGTCGACCAGCCTGGCGTCGGGGTCGGGCGCGCCGGACACCGCCGCCGCCGTCGGTTCGGCAGTGCCGGACCCGCCCCCGAGGCCGCCCGAGAACCACAGGATGCCCAGCACGACGAGCACCAGGACGACGCCGCCCACGCTGAGGCCACCGGTCCGCGTCCGCGGGATCGGGATGGGGAATCCACCCCCACGGCCGAACGCCCCGCCGAGGCCGCCCGCGCCCCGGGGAGGCGGCTGGCCCCGCCGGTCCTCGATCTGGTCGCGGCCCCGGCCGCGCTTCCACCTCACGGCGCCGTCGGCGTCCTGACGATCCCACCAGCCACGTGCGAACCGTACCCCGGCAGCCGTCCCGTGGAATCATGTCGGGGACATGGCGACGACGCCCGTCTACCTCGAGATCGGTTCGAAGAAGGCCTTCGCGTGCTCGTTCGCCTGGCCCGGCTGGACGCGGGAGGGCCGCGGAGAGGACGAGGCGCTCCAGGCGCTGGTCGACGCGGCGGCCCGATACCGGCGGACGCTCGGCGCGGCGGTCCGGGACCTCTCGCCGCCGAAGACCATCGCGGGCCTCCGCGTGGTCGAACGCGTGAAGGGGAACGGCACGACCGAGTTCGGCGCGCCCGGCGTCCCGGCGAAGGCGGACGGTGACGGACCGACGCCGAAGGAGCTCGAGCGCCAGGTTCGGCTGCTCCGGGCGTGCTGGCGGGCCTTCGACCGGGCCGCCGAGAAGGCCGTGGGCGTGGAGCTCCGGAAGGGCCCGCGGGGCGGCGGGCGCGACCTCGACAAGATCGTGGAACACGTCCTCGACGCCGACGGCGCGTACCTCCGGGCGATGGGCGGCGCCTTCCGACCCGAGCCGAAGGCGTCGGTCGAGGCCCGGGCGGGCGGCCTTCGCGACGCGTTCGTCGAGGCGGCGACCCTCCGCGTCAACGGCGAGCCGCCGCCCCATCCCCGGAAGCGGGCCGCGCTCTGGCCCGTCGCCTACGCCATCCGGCGGTCGGCGTGGCACGCGATCGACCACGTGTGGGAGATCGAGGACCGTTCGAGCTGAAGCGCTGAGTCCGGGGTCCGAGTGCTCAGCCCGGCATCTCGGTGAGCGCCAGGATGTTCCCCTCGGTGTCCTTGAACCAGGCTCCCTTCACGCCGCCGATCTCGGCGATGCCGTTCTCGGTCTTCAGCCCGGGCTGGTCGTATTCCTCGAACGTGATGCCCTTGCCGCGCAGCTCCTCGACCGTCGCCACGGCGTCGGCCACGATGAACGTCGCGGCCGTGGCCTTGTTCGTCCCCGCGAACTCGCTGGGGTAGACGAACACGTGCGCCGACCCGGCCTTGTACAGGACCCCCCCCGGGTCCTCCATGACCGTCGACAGACCGAGCGTCCCCCCGTAGAACCCCTTCGCCCGGTCGTAGTCCGCGGCCGGCAGCGTCGCCGCCGCCTCACTGAACTCCGGCATCCGAACCACCTCCTCCTGCGGCGGATGCTATGGGCTGCGCGGGGTGGACCGCAAGGTCGGCCACCTGCGGCGGCCTACGGAAGCCGAGCCGGTTCGAGGATGACGAGAGGGATCTCGCGTTCGGTCCGGTCCTGGTAGCTCTGGTAGCCCGCGTAGGCCTCGACCACCTTCGGCCACAGGCGCTTCCGTTCCGCCGAGGTGGCCCGCCGGCCCCGGACCGTCATCCGGCGGGCGCCGTCCTGGATGCGGACGTTCGGGCTGGCCAGCACGTTGTGGAACCAGGCGGGGTGCTTGGGGTGGCCGCCCTTGCTCGCCACCACGACGTAGTTCCCGCCGTCGCAAATGTAGGCGAGCGGCGAGGTCCGGAGCTTGCCCGTCCTGGCCCCGACGTGGTCGAGGAGCAGCATCGGCGGCGCTCCGGGGAACCGCTGCCCGATCAGCCCGCCGGTGGCCCGGTACAGGACCACGTGCCCGGTCAACAGTCGACGAACGACCGGCCACAGCGCGTCCGGGATGCGGGTGTTCATGGCCCCGAACCGCCGGCCGGCGCGCTGGCGGCGACCTGCCGTTCGCTGAGGTCCCACAGCCGCTCGGCGGCCACGTGGTCGAGGGCCGCGGCGCTCGGCTTGCCCAGCCGGCGGTCGACGAAGTACCGGCCGGACTGACCGCTCACCGCCGCGGAGTCGGCCAGCCACACCAGCGTGTCGGCCCCCCGTTCGTTGCTCCGCGCGAACGGCCGCGCCAGGGTCATCGCGATCCGCATGCGCGCGCCGTTGTTCCGGTTGAAGTTCGAGGCGATGAACCCCGGGTGGTAGCAGTTCGCCGTGACGCCGGTCGACTCGATCCGCCGGGCGAGCTCCGAGGTGAACAGGATGTTGGCGAGCTTGGTCTGGCCGTAGCGACGGAACCCCCTCGCCCTGTCGGCTCCCGACTCGAAGTCGTCGAACGGGATGTGCGCGCCGGCGTGGGCGTCGGACGTGGTGGTGATCACGCGGGCGGGAGCGCTGGCGGTGAGCCGGTCGAGCAGGAGCGTGGTGAGCAGGAACGGTGCCAGGTGGTTCACGGCCCACGTCAGCTCGATCCCGTCCTCCGTCGTCGTCCGCTTCGCGTTCACCGCGCCGGCGTTGTTGGCCAGGACGTCGATGCGCGGATACCGGTCGTGGAGCTCCGCCCCCAGCCTCCGCACCGCGGCCTGCGACGACAGGTCGGCCAGCAGGACCTCGGGCTCCTGCCGCCACGTCGTCTCGTGCGCGATGCGGCCCGCGGCCTCGTGCCCCCGCTCCCAGCTCCTGGCGACGATCGTGAGGTGGGCGCCGCGGCGAGCCAGCTCGGTGGCGGCCGCCAGGCCGATGCCGGCGGTCGCGCCGGTGATCACGACCCGCCTGCCCTCGACGCCGGTCCAGTCCTGTTCGGTCATGACGGTCCCGGCAGTCTCCCCATTTCCGGGCGGCGTGACACGCGCGCCGCGGCCGTAGGCTGACCGGGTCGTCCCACGTGAGAGGAGGGTGCATGCGGGCGGTCGTGATCACGAGGCACGGCGGGCCGGAGGTCCTCGAGGTTCGGGACGTCCCCGACTCGCCCGGCGGCGACGGCCGGCTGGTCGTCGAGGTGACGGCCGCGGGCGTGAACTTCCGCGACGTGTACGAACGCCAGGGCGCCGGCGCGTATGCCGGGCCGACCCCGATCGTGGCGGGCGTGGAGGGGGCCGGCGTGGTCCGGGAGGCCGCGGGGGCGTTCGGAGCCGGCGACCGGGTGGCGTGGTGGCAGGGGCCGGGGAGCTCCGCGGAGCTCGTGGCGCTGGACCCTGCGGTCGCCGTCCCCGTCCCCGACGGCGTCACCGACGAACAGGCCGCCGCCGTGCTGCTGCAGGGGATGACGGCGCACTACCTGTGCACGGACACGTTCGCGGTCGGATGGGGCGATTGGGTGGTGGTGCACGCGGCGGCCGGGGGGGTCGGGCTGCTCCTGACCCAGATGGTCCGCCGGGCCGGCGGCCGGGTGATCGCGACCACATCGGGTGGCGACAAGGCCGAGCTGGCCCGGGAGGCCGGCGCCGAGGAGGTCGTCGGCTACGACGAGCTCCCCGCGCGGGTCCGGGAGCTGACCGGCGAGGAAGGCGCCCCCGTGGTGTTCGACGGCGTGGGCAGGGCGACGTTCGAGGCGAGCATGGCGAGCCTCCGCCCCCGCGGAACGCTGGTCGTCTACGGATACTCGAGCGGCCCGCCGGACCCCGTGCCCCTCCCCCGCCTGAACGAGGGCTCGTTCTTCCTCACGCGGCCGGGCCTGCAGCACTACGTGGCGACGCGGGAGGACCTGCTGGAGCGCGCCGGAACCATCTTGGGGTGGGTGGCGGACGGCAGCCTGTCGGTCCGGATCGGAGGACGGTACCCGCTCGAGGAGGCACGGCGGGCGTACGAGGACCTCGAGGCGCGGCGCACCACGGGGAAGCTGCTGCTCCTCCCA
The DNA here is from genome assembly GCA_963772375.1 of uncultured Actinomycetes bacterium. Lineage (GTDB taxonomy): Bacteria > Actinomycetota > UBA4738 > UBA4738 > JACQTL01 > DATBHM01. The sequence continues at coordinate 764,390 of CAVYXG010000005.1, read as the reverse complement.
CGTTGAGCGCTACAGCAGCGACTGCTGGTTCTCGAGAACCCTGTGCCGGCCCGGGCGCCGTTCCTCCTCCGCCGGGTGCTCCACGAGTGCCACCACGCGCGTCGTCATGAACCGGCCGGTGCGGACGGGCTGGCCCGAACGCGTCACCTCGGCCACCTCGACGACGCCGCGGGCGTTGGTCACCTCGACGCGCCGCCCGGCGCGCGTGGCCGAGATCTCGAACGTCTGCACGCCGTTCCCGGTGTCCACCAGCACCTCGACCCGATCGCCCCGCATGCACCCATGGTAGGCGGTGCCGGCGACACTCAGGCCGTGTCCTGCTCCTCCGGCGGGGCGTCGAGGTCGATCGGGTCGTCGACGCGGGCCCGGGAGGGCGGGTGCTCGCGCTGCAGCCGTTCGGCGATGCGCTCGTTCTCGCGCATGACGCGCAGGACGTTCTCCCGGGAGATCTTCGCTAGGTCGTCCTCCGCGTAGCCCCGCCGGAGCAGCTCCGCGAACAGGTCCGGGTACTTCGAGACGTCCTCCAGGCCCTCCGGCATGGCGGACGAGCCGTCGAAGTCGCTCCCGATGCCGACGTGGTCGATGCCGGCGACCTCCCGAACGTGGTCGATGTGGTCGGCGACGTCGGTGAGGTGGGCCGGCGGCTGCGGGTGCTCGGACCACCAGGCTTCGAGCAGCGCGTCGGCCGCGGCTCGATCGTCGGGGTGTTCCTCCCGGATGCGGCCGGCCTCCGCGATGAAGCCGGCAGCCATCTCGGCCCCCGCCGGCACGAGGAACATCGGCACGAAGGTCACCATCACCACGCCGCCGGTGTCGCGGACGCGTCCCAGGATCTCGTCGGGGACGTTCCGCATGACGCCGGACATGGCCCGCGCGGACGAGTGGGAGAAGATCACCGGCGACTCGCTGACGTCGATGGCGTGGGCCATGGTGTCGACCGAGACGTGGCTGAGGTCGACCAGGACGCCGAGGCGGTTCATCTCCCTCACGACCTCCTCGCCGAACGCCGTGAGGCCGCCGTGCTCGGGCTCGTCGGTGGCCGAGTCCGCCCACCGCGTGTTGTCGTTGTGCGTCAGGGTCATGTAGCCGGCGCCCATCCGCGCGAGCATCCGCAGTGCGCCGAGCGATGCCCCGATCGACTGCCCGCCCTCGACCCCGATCATCGAGGCCACGCGACCCTCGGCGGCGGCCCGGTCGACGTCGTCGGCGGTGTGGGCGAGCGCCAGCGTGTCGGGATACCGGTCGACCATGGCGTGAAGGCCGTCGATCTGTTCGAGCGTCGCCGTGACTGCCGCGTCGCCCGGCAGATCCGACGGGACGTAGACCGACCAGAACTGCCCGCCGAGCCCGCCGGCGCGGATGCGCGCGAGGTCCGTCATGAGTTCCGGGCGGTCCTCGGCCAGGTCGAGTCGGTCGAGGTCGTAGGCGGCCTTGGTCCGGAGCTCCCACAGGACGTCGTTGTGCCCGTCGATCAGCGGAGCCCTACGGAGGACTTCGCGGGCCCGTTGGAGGAGCGCATCGTCGGCCATCGAAGCGCGATCCTAGGACCTCGGGCAGCCGCCGGTGCAACGAGAGTGCACCGGCGGGATGGTTCGATCGCACCCGTCGCCTGACCTGACATAGCACAGATGCTATGTTGCCAGGTGGATGGGCACGAATGCGAAGGAGATCGCGGCCCAGGCCCGCCGGGCCAGGGTCGCAGCCGGGCTGACCCAGGCCGAGCTGGCCAAGCGGACCGGCACCACCCAGTCGGCCGTGTCGCGCCTCGAGTCCGGGCGCCTGATGCCCACCCTGGCCGTCCTGGAACGGGTCGCCGAGGCCACCGGCACCCCGATCACGGTGGTCGTCGGGCGGGCTGCGGCGCCCATGGTCACCACGACCGCACCGCCTCCGGCCCGCGTGGTGGTGTCGGCCGGCCGTCCCCTCCCGAGCGCGGCGCGCGATCGCCTGCGGCGCTGAACCGGCCCGTCGGCGTGCAAACCGCTTCCGGCAGTTCGACTACCCTCGCTCACGGACACCGGGCCAACCACCTGCCGCCTCCGCCCGCGGAGGCCGCCGGCCGCACGACGAGAGGTCGACATGGGCGTGCTCCCACCCGATGCGGAAGAGGTAGTGAACGCGGCCCTGGTCGCGGAGCTCACGGTGCTCGACGATCGTGGCAAGCCGGTCACCCACCCGCTGATCCCGCTCTACGACGGCGAGAAGATCCTCATGACGTCGAGCGTGCTGTTCTCGAAGAAGCTCGAACGCATCAAAGCCGACCCCAAGGTGTCCGTCAGCGTGACCGACCCCGTGTCGGCGGCCGGCCTGGAGCGGTTCCGGAGGGTCACCATCCAGGGGGACGCGACGGTCGTCGACGACGATCTGCACTCCGGATGGGAGCGCACAGCCCTTCCGCTGTGGCGGGTGAAGGAACCCGCCATCGACTTCTTCCTCGGCAAGCGGGTCGCGTTGCCGCTGTTCTTCGAGCGCGCGGTGATCGAGATCGTCCCGCGGCGGGTGTTCGTCTGGGAGAACGCCCGCACCGACCGCGATCCGGTCGTCCACGTGCTGACCGGAGCGGGCGGATGAGCGTCAACGCGAGGTCGCAGACGCGCCCCGTCGCACTGGAGGAGCTCGATGCCCGGTTCGATCACGCCGTCGTCGTGACGGTCGGCGACGACGGGTACCCGCTCTCGGTGGCCACCGGATTCCGGGTGGACGCCCGTCGCGGCCTGATCGAGCTCGACGCATTCCGGCCGGCGCCGCCGACCGACCGTGTGGTCGAGGTCGTGTTCAGCCACATCCGCCCCCAGCCCGGCCAGGGGTACGACGAGCGGCGCTACGTCCAGTTCTGGGGCCGGCTCCGTCGCGGCGACGGCGACGGCGAGGGGTTCGTGTTCTCCCCCGAGTCGAACCAGGGCTGGGACGAGGAGGACGTGCCGTTCTTCGAGTTCTCCGAGCGGAACGTCCCCCAGGCCCTGGCCTACATGGACAGGCTCTCCAAGGAGACCGGGAAGCCGGTTCGGCCGAAGCTGTCGAAGGGCTGGCTGTTCCTGCGGGCCACGCGACTGCCGTTCCTGTCGGCGACCGTGATCCCGGTCGGGCTCGGGATCGCCATCGCCGGCAACGACGGAGCGTTCTCGTGGTGGCTCGCGCTGCTCACCCTGATCGGGGCATGCGCCGTGCAGCTCGGGCTGAACGTGGCCAACGACGTGTTCGACACGATGTCGGGCGCCGACGCGGCGAACGTCACCCCGACGCAGTTCAGCGGAGGCTCGCGGGTCGTTCACTACGGCCTGATGCGGATGCGCTCCCTGGTGGCGTTGATGGTCGCGTGCTACGTCGTCGCGATCGGCATCGGGTTGTTCCTGGCCATCGACCGCGGATTCTGGGCGCTGTTCGGGATCGGGCTGGCCGGCGTGCTGATCAGCATCTTCTACACGGCGCCGCCCCTCCGCCTGGTCCACCGGGGCGTGGGCGAGATCTGCGTCGGGATCGGGTTCGGGCCGCTGATGGTGCTCGGGGCGTACTACGTCCAGGCCCAGCGGTTCACGTGGGAGGCGGTGTTCGCGTCGATCCCGGTGGGCATCCTGATCGCCCTCGTGCTCTACATGAACGAGATCCCCGATCGCGCGGGCGACGCGGCGGCGGGCAAGCGAACGCTCCCCGTTCGCCTGTCGAAGGAGGCCGTGATCGCCGGCTACGCGACGGCCGTCGCCGCGGCGTTCGCCCTGATCGCGGTCGGCGCGGTGAGCGGCCTCATCGTCCGGCCGGCACTGATCGCGCTCGTCACGATCCCCATGACTACCAGGGTGGTACGCGGCATGCGTGCGAACTACGACAGCCCGTACGCGCTGATGGCGGACATGGGAACGAACATCAAGCTCCACGCGTTCACGGGGCTGCTGCTGATCCTCGGGTACGTGGTCGCGATCGTGGCCGGGCACATCTGGCACCCGCCGCCGTTCTTCCTCCGGTAGGCCTCCCGGTCAGTCGGCGCGCCCGCGGCGGTCGATCATGAACGACGACCGCCACACGCGCTTGGCCAGGCGGAGCAGCTCGGCGGCCACCTCCGCGGCCTCGCCGTAGTGGGCGAAGCTCCGGGCATCCGTCGTGGCGATCCCGATCGACACGGTCATCAGACGGTGGCGTTCCCGTTCGCCTCGCCGCCCGATCACCCAGATCTGGCCGGCGCGGCGGTCGGCCTGGTCGTACAGGTCCGGCGCCGCCCGATCGAACCGGTCGATCACATCGAGGGCGAACTTGACCGCGACGCTGGGTTCCGTGGTCACCACGAAGTCGTCGCCGCCCACATGGCCGGCGAACGACCCCGCCGCCACGTCGTTGGCCACGCTCTCGACGATCCGGGCCAGCAGGGCGATGGCGCGATTCCCCTGCACGAACCCGTACCGCCCGTTGAACGCCTTGAACTCGTCGAGGTCGATGTGCAGCAGGGCGAACCCCCGCCCCTCCGCCATGAGGCTTCGAACATGGCGTTCGACCATGGCCCCGCCCGGGAGCTGGGCCCACGACGCCGACAAGGCCTCCCGCACCCGGCGGACCCTGCCGGTCAGCCTGGCCACCAGGTCCTCGGGGTCGAACGGCTTCGAGACGAAGTCATCCGCGTCGAGGTGCCACCCGTGGGAACGGTCGCCGCGGTCGTCCCGGCCGGTGAGGAGGAGGACGACGGTGAGCGCGGTGCGGTGGTCCCGCCGGATCCGGCTCAGCACCTCGAAGCCGTCGATGCCGGGGAGCGACACGTCGAGCACGATGGCGTCGGGGCGTTCCCGGACCGCCCACTCGACCGCCTCGAGACCGTCGGCGACCACCGACACCTCGAAGCCCCCCCGCTCCAGCACGGACCGGACCATCGCGGCCGTCGCGCGATCGTCCTCGACCACCAACACCCGATCCGCCATGCGACCTCCGTGGTTCACCGAACGAACGGTTCGGCAAGGGGCCGTTCGAAATGACATCGGCACGCGGCGGGCCCGGCCTGGATGGGCGGTCCGGGGGATTCCGCCGTAGTCCTCCCCCTCGAGTTTCATCGGCCGGTCGGGCCCGACCCGTGGTCCGCCCGATCAGTCGGTGACCGCGCGGAGGTTCGCCTCGGGCGCCTCGGGAGGCACCGAGCACCCAGGGGCCACGACCAGGCCGGCGCCGCCCGTCGACGCGACCGCCGCGTCGCGTTCGCCCCGCACCTCCGCCGGGGTGCCGCGGACGAGCGTTCCCTCGTGGTCGAGGCCCCCCATGACCGCCCGCGCGGCCAGCGAACGGCCCTCGGCCAGCGAGGGGTTGCCGGGCTGGTGGACCGACCAACTGACGAGGTGCGACTGGAGGTCCCGCGCGAGCTCGAACGACAGCCGGGGGCCGCACAGGTGTAGGACGTTCAGCCAGCCCCCGGACGCGGCGTCCAGGACCCGGCGGTCGTGCGGCAGGGCCAGCCGGCGGTAGTCCTCGGCGGCCATCAGGTCGGTCGAGGCGAACCCGGAGACCGCGAAGAAGATCCCGGCCGCGCCCGCCTCCATCGCGGCCTTCGCGAACGCGGCCAGCCCGTCGGCGATCTGGGCCAGGGCCGGCTGCACCAGCTCGGGGCGTTCGCGGAGCTCGGACGCCGCGCGGGCCCGGTCCTCGCCCGCCAGGTACCCGGCCACCGTGAGCGGCGAGAACACCGTCTGGATCACCGGGACACCCGACCCGACGGCCTCGACCACCGCCGCCAGGGCTCCGTTCTGCTCGCGGAGCGACGGCGAGGAGGCGTCGACCGCCTGGACCCGATCCCAGTCCTCGATGCGCGGGACGGCCGGCCGGACCAAGACCGGTGCGTCGCGGTACTCGACAGCCGGCCGGTACTCCGAGCCGAACGCCTGCGCGAAGCAGCACGCCCGGGGCTGGAGCTTCACGAGATCCCAGCCGAACTCCGCCCGGCGCCGCGCCGTGACCCGGGCGAGGTCCGGAGCCGACCACTCCTCCCGATAGGTGTGCCCCCACCACGCGCCGGGCGGGCGGTCCGGGGACTCGAGCGCGACGGCGGCGCGGAGGCGGTCGGCGGGTTCCACGGATCGAAGTGTGCACGTTCCGGCACCTCGACGGGAACCGGCGGCGTGCCCCTGACGCCGCACGTCAAGATCGTCGAACCGCGCGCCGAGGTAATAGTGCGCCACCCGCGCCGTTCATCCGATCACCCGAGAGGAGCGCGAGATGGGCCTGTTCAGCAAGGACAAGCCGGGCACGACCCCACCGGCGCCCGGCGACCCGGACTTCGAGCCGATCGCGGGCGTGAGCCTGGAGCTGTATGCGGAGATCGCCAAGGGGCTCGCCGCCGACAACTACGACCAGTCCAAGGGCCCCGAGCTCGCGGCGGCGAAGGGCGTCTCCGCGGAGAGCTGGCAGGCGGCGGTCGACGGTTGGAACGCCCGCATGCAGTCCAACCGCGCGGTGGGCCAGCGGTTCAACGCGCTGTACACCGGCAGGGCCTGAACCGCGCCACGTTCGGCCGGATTCCCGTCGAGATGGGCATTGGACGCCGGGCCCCGGGCCTGCCACGCTGAACGCATGGACGCGGCCCCCCGCATGCTGAACCGCCACCTGTCGTGGCTGGACTTCGATGCGCGCGTGCTCGCGCTCGCCGAGGACGAGGCCCTGCCGCTGCTCGACCGGGTAAAATTCCTGGCGATCTTCTCGACGAACCTCGACGAGTTCTTCCAGGTCCGGGTGGCCGAGCTCGACGAACAGGCGGACGCCGGCATCCGGGAGCTGTCGCCGGACGGCCGGACGCCGCACGAGCAGCTCGTCGAGGTCCGGGAGCGGGCCCGTGAGCTGGTCGGCCGCGCCGAGGGCGAGTGGCGGGACCGCGTCCAGCCCGCCCTGGCGGAGGAGGGCATCTCCGTCTGCGCGTGGGAGGACCTGGTCGAGCAGGACCGCAAGGCCCTGGGCGAGGTGTTCTTCGAGCAGATCTTCCCGGTGCTCACGCCGCTCGCCGTGGACCCGACCCACCCGTTCCCGTACATCTCGAACCTGTCCCTGAACGTGGCGGTGCTGGTGAGCGATCCGGACGGTCCGCACCACCGGTTCGCCCGGATCAAGGTGCCGCCGCTGCTGCCGCGGTTCCAGCCGCTCCCGGACGGGCGGCGGTGGGTCCCGATCGAACAGATCATCGGGGCCCACCTCGACTCCCTGTTCCCCGGCATGCACATCGAGGACTCCACGTTGTTCCGGGTGACGAGGAACCAGGACCCGGAGCTCGGAGAGGACGAGGTGCTCGACCTCCGGCGAGCGGTCGAGTCGCTGCTCCGGGAGCGGCGCCGGTCCCAGCACGCAGTCCGGCTCGAGATCGACGCGACGGCCTCCGTGGAGCTCCGGGACTTGCTGGTGGACGAGCTCGAGCTCGACCCCGGCGACGTCGACCCCATCACCGGGCTGATCGACCTCTCCGCGCTGTGGGAGCTGTACGGGCTCGACCGCCCCGACCTCAAGGAGGACCCCTGGCCGCCGGTCACGCCGGCGCGGCTGGAGAGCGGGGACGTGTTCGAGACGCTCCGCGCGGGCGACCTGCTCGTGCAGCACCCCTCCGATAACTTCGCGACAACCGTCGCGGCGTTCCTCCGGGCGGCCGCGGAGGATCCCCGCGTGCTGACGATCAAGCAGACGCTGTACCGGACCTCCGGCAGCGACCAGGGCATCGTCGCCGCCCTGGCGCGGGCGGCCGACGAGGGCAAGCAGGTGGTGGCGCTCGTCGAGCTCACGGCCCGGTTCGACGAGGAACGGAACATCGAATGGGCGCAGGCGCTGGAGCAGGCGGGAGCGCACGTCGTGTACGGGGTCGTCGGACTGAAGACCCACGCCAAGATCTCGCTCGTGGTGCGCCGGGAGCCCGACGGCATCCGCCGCTACGTCCACGTGGGGACCGGCAACTACAACTCCACCACCGCCCGGATCTACGAGGACATCGGCCTGCTCACGGCCGACGAGGACATCTCGAGCGACGTCGCGGAGCTGTTCAACTATCTCACGGGGTTCAGCCGGGAGCGCACGTACCGCAAGCTGCTGGTCGCGCCCTCGACGTTCCGCCCGGGCCTCGAGACCCACATCCGGGAGCAGTCCAGGCCGGGCGGGCGGATCGTCATCAAGGCGAACGGCCTGGTCGACCCCGAGATCGTGGAGCGGCTGTACGAGGCCTCCCGGGCCGGCGCCGAGATCGACCTCATCGTCCGCGGCATCTGCTGCCTCGTTCCCGGCGTCCCCGGCCTGTCCGAGCGCATCCGGGTGCGGTCCTTCGTCGGCCGGTACCTCGAGCACTCGCGGATCTTCCGCTTCGGGGAGGGCCCCGACGCGAAGTACCTGATCGGTTCCGGCGACCTCATGCCCAGGAACCTCGACCGCCGCGTCGAGGCCGTGACGCCGGTGGAGGACCCCGCCGGGCGGGAGCGTCTCGACGAGATCCTCGGCGTGTACCTCTCGAAGCGGGTCAATCGCTGGGAGCTCGACCCGGCCGGCGAGTGGCGGTACGTGCGCCCGAAGGCCGAGGTGGACGCCCAGCGACGACTGTACGACCTGGCGGTTCGGCGGGCCCGGGGGCGTCGCCGCCCCGGTCGGGCGCGCGCCTAGCTTCGCCGCCCGGTCAGGTGCGGGAAGTCCGGGCCCGGCCGCGGTCCTTGGGCTCCGGCTCGTCGAGGCGGATCACCCTCGCCGGCAGTGAGACCTTGAACGACGCGCCCCCGCCGGGACGGCCCTCGATCCAGGCCCGGCCGCCGTGCAGCTCCGCGAACCGCGCCACCAGCGACAGCCCGATCCCGACGCCGGGCGAGTGCTCGTCCCGGCTCGGACCCTGGCGGAACGGTTCGAACATCCCCGCCCGGAGCTCATCGGGAACACCGGGCCCGGCGTCTTCGACGGTCACCAGGACGCCGTCCGCCACGGCCTGCACGCGGACCCAGATCGCCGTCCCCCGCGAGGTGTGACGCACGGCGTTGATCAGCAGGTTCTCGACGATGCGCTCCACCATCGCCGGGTCGACCTCGGCGAGGATCGGCTCCGCGATCACCTCGATCGGCCGGCCGGCCAGTGGCAGCGACTGGTCGTCCACCAGCCGGCGGGCCATGGCGGCCAGGTCGACGGGGAGGCGGTTGGGCTCGAGGATCCCGCGGTCGAGGCGGTCGAGATCGAGCAGGTCGCTCAGCAGGCGGTCGAGCTTGCGCGCGTTGAGGCCGAGGCGCCGGATGAGGTCGCGGGCGTCCTCGTCGGTCAGCGGGACCTGGTCGTTGTCGAGCGTGAGGGCCGAGCCGAGGATCGAGGCGAGCGGCGTTCGCAGCTCGTGCGACACAGCGTGCAGGAAGGTCGTCTTCATCTCGTCGAGGGCGCGGAGCCGGGCGCCGGCCTCGCGCTCGCGGCGGAGCGCCCGGCGCAGCGCCTCCTGCGCGAGCCGGTGGCCCGTGACGTCGAACAGCACGCCCTGCCACCGCCGAACCCCATCGTCTCCCTGGGGGTTCGCGGCGACCGTGGCCTCCTCGCGGACCCAGACCGTGCGCCCGTCCGCGGCCACGATCCGGTACTCCTCGCGGAGCGGGGTCCCCTCCGCCCGGTGGCGCAGACGGGCCTGCTCGACGCGCTCGCGGTCGTCCGGGTGCACGAGCTTCCGACGCGTTCCCCGCACCCATTCCCGACGGCTGCAGCCGAGCATGGAGTCGATCTGGGGGCTCACGTACACGACGTCCTCGACCCCGGGGTCGCCGACGGGGACGTCCTCGATGTAGGCGACGGCGGGGATGTGCTCCACCATCCCCCGGTACCGCGCCTTCGCCTCCTCCAGGCGGCCGCCCTGACGCCGCAGCTCGTCCACCTTCGACTCGACGTCGCGCACCAGCCCGGACATCCGGTACAGCACCAGCAGGAACATGAGCACCGAGCCCGCCGCCACCACGACCACGCCCTCGGGATGGCTCCGCACGACCGGGAACAGGAGCGAAACCGGTGCGGCGAGGGCGGCGACCGAGAGCAGGACCAGACGCCGGCGGGACAGCCGCATGACGTGGTCCTCGACCGGGGCGCCGAGCTCCCGCATGGACGGGTGCAGCCCCGCGACGCCGAAGAACACGAACCCCAGCAGCCACCCCAGGTCGACCCACGAGCCGTCGACGTAGGTCCCGGTGAGCACCATGCGCGCGTAGACCGCGTCCGCGAACAGCATGCTGGCGAAGCTGAGCGCCAGGAACCAGAAGGCCGGCGGGCGCCGCCCGCCGCCCACCACAAGACGGACCACGACGAACAGCAGGAACACGTCCATCAGCGGGTAGGCGATCGACACGAGCTTCTCCTGGATGGAGAGCGTCGGGTCGGTCGCGTACGGCATCATCAGGAATACCCAGGACAGGACGCCGAGACCGGTCGCGACGATCGTGGCGTCGACGAGGTTGGCCCGATCGCGGCCCTGGTTCCTGCTCCGGACGAGGAGGAGCAGGCCCGCCGCCAGCACCGGGTAGGCCGCCAGGTACAGCGCATCAGAGAGTCCGGGGAACGGCGGCGCGACGTGCCGGATTACCGAGTCGTAGTCGTAGGAGAAGTTCCCCAGGGCGGACAGGGTCTGGCCGGCGGCCAACACATACCAGGGGGCGCGGCGCGGGGGGCCGTGCAGCCGGACGCCGACCACGATCGCGGCCGCCGACGCCAGGTTGAGCGCGTCGTACAGTCCGTTGAGCGCGATCCCCTTGGGCAGCAGGAAATAGCCCAGCGACAGGGCGACGCCGACGACGAGCACGATCCGCCACACGCGGTCCCGCATGTGTCGCATATCGGCACGCTTCAACCCGGACGTGAGCACGCTCCACGCGGGTCCCGCCGGGGGCGGGCCGACCGGCCCTCTCGACGGCCGGTGATTCCGGCCAGGCTGTCGGGGACTCGGGAGGTGGTGCCGGATGATCGAGGCGTATGTCCTCATCGAGACGCAGCTCGGGCGGGCGAGCGAGATCGAACGCCGGTGCGAGGAGTTCGACGAGGTGATCCACGCGGACGTGGTGACTGGCTGCTACGACGTGCTCGCGAGGATCCGACTGGAACGTATCGAGGAACTGCCGGAGATCGAGACCCGCATGAAGGGCATCGAGGGCGTCACCCGCGTCCTGATGTGCCCGGTGACCCACATGATGGAGGCGTCCCACCGGGGGTGGCAGCCGCTGCACGCTCCGGTGTAGCCGGGACGTTCAGCAGCGGACCCGCGCGAGCTGGCGCGACAGCGCGACCAGGCGACCGGTCGAGTCCCACACCTCCCCGTCCTCCTCGACGTACCCCTCGGTCAGGTAGCGCGAGCGGAACCGGCACTGCAGCCAGCCCGGCGCCGGCCGCCCTCGGACGTGCACGGCGAACTCGATCGTCGGCACCCATCCGGTCTGCATGAGGTTGAACAGCGTCGGCGGGAAGGCGTCGGCGACGAGCGGCAGCATCGCGGTGTCCGGCTCCCGCCCGTCCGCGAACCGGATCCACCCCGACATCTCCGGCGTCCCGCTCGGCCGGGTGGTCGCCCACATCGCCGTGTCCGGCGTCAGCCGGAGGTCGAACCGCCTGGTGAACTCCGGCGACGCGAGCCCTTCGGCGCGCACGCACTCGTCCGGAGGAGGGAACGACGGCGTCTCCTCGAGCACGACGGTCGGGCCGGCCGCGGTACCGAGGTCGCCGAAGGTCGCCGTGACGTGAACCCGGGTCTGGCCGGCCTGGTCGAGCCGGGCCACCGCGGTCGAGTGGCCGCCCTCGCGGAGGACCTCCACGAGGACGTCCGCGGGGCCGGGCTCGGTGCGGCTCGGGAAGTGCGCGCTGACCGCGATCGGGTCCGGCCGGAGGACCGATGCCCGGATCGCCGACAGTGCCACCGACACGAGGTAGCCGCCGTTCGGTGCGATGCCGATGTTCCAGCGATCGGTGATCGCGACGCCGAACCGGCCCTCCCCCGCCGGCTCGACCGCCGTCGCCTCGTCGAACTCGAAGGTCGTCATTCCTCCCATCTCTCCGCCCGGGTCACCCCAGGCCCACCCGGACGAGGCGGATCTCACCCCGGAACGGTCCCAGCGGATGGAAGTAGCTGATGGTGATCGAGCGCCCCCCGTCCGTCGAGAGCTCCGGATGCTCGAACGCCGCGTAGTCGGCGCTGGTTCCACCAGGGGGTTCGCCGGTGAATGCCACCACGGGGGCACTCCACGGACCCTCCGGGCGGGGCGCGGTCCGCATGAGGACACGGTTCGAGAGCGGCTGGCTGTACACGGCCAGGTAGACCCCCAGCCAGCCGTTCCACGAGACCGATGGGCCGCCGCTCGGGCCCGGCAGGACCACGGCCGCCCGGCGCACCCGGGGCGACCAACCGGCGCCATCCCAGAACTCGTACGCGGCACGGTCGTGGACGGCGGTCTCGGAGACCCGGGCCACGTCGCACCCGAACCCCTGCCGGTCGGTGCGGTGACAGCCGTACAGGTAGACGAAGCCGTCCGTGCGGACGGCCCCGCTCGAGAACGCCGGGTCGGGCGAGTGGAACAGCAGGTCGTCGTCGCGAACGGCGGTCGTCGCCCCGGGCCGGACCGTCCCGATCCCGGTGCCCAGGACGCGGAACCGAAGCGGCCCCGGCGCGACGAGGACCTCCCGGAAGAACACGAGCGCCGATCCGCCGTCCTGCGCGAGCACACTGGCCGGCCACAGCGCCACACGGTCGTTCGACCCCCCGCCCAGACGGTTGTACGCGGCCTCGAGCTCCTCGAACGGGACCACCTGGACCGGCGTCCCGTCGCGCTCCACGACATCGTCGAGCCGCTCGGGATGCGACGGCTCGCTCCACGCCCATGAGTTCGACCGCAGGTGTGTCCCGTCCGACGCCGGTGCCGTGAACAGGGTGTCGCCGAACACCCAGAGGATCCGCCCGACCACGAGCGCCGACTCGCCCCCGTCACGGAGCCAGCCGGCGGGCTGGACGAGCGCGCCCTGGTCGGCCACCGACGACACCTGGAGCGGCCGTGTCCTCGGGCCGGACACCCATACGACGACCGCGGCGATGAGGGCGAGCGCGACGACCAGGGCCAGGAGGCTCAGGTTCCGCTTCCTCGACCGGGCGCGATCGGGCCGCGTTGCCGGGGGAGGGGGGTCGCCGACCCCCGTGACGCTCCGGATCCCCATCGCCGTTCGCTCCTCCCAGACGCGACGCGCCCAGCCTACGGGGAGATCCCCGATACCGGAGGTTCGAACGGCGTTGACGACTGGGCGCCGTGGCCGGATGCTGAGAGGTCGGGGCGTCATCCGCGTTGGTGAGGCCGTTCGGCCGCGGGCCTGCGGTTCGGCCGGAGCCGGATGACGCGGCAACCGGGCGACCGACCAATGGGGAGCGGGCCGGCGTGAGCGTGGGGAGTCGACGGGCGGACGCGAACGGGTCCATGCGGGTCGGTTCGCTGTGGCGGCTGCGGTCGTTCATCCGCCCCTATCGCGGCCAGATGTGGCTGATGCTCGTGAGCGCCGGGCTGGGCGTCGCCTGCGGGACCGTCGTGCCGCTGGTGACGATGGCCATCGTCAACGGCCCGATCAAGAACGGCGACACGGCCCAACTGGTGGAGATGGTGCTCCTGGCGGTCCTGCTGGGGTTCTTCGAGGCCGCGCTGATCTTCGGGCGCCGGTGGATCCAGTCGGTTGCCGTGCTCCGCGTTGAGGCGCAGATCCGCGATGACCTCTACGGGCACCTCCAGCGGCTGCCGGTGGCGTTCCACGACCGGTGGCAGACCGGGCAGCTGCTGTCGCGGGCGACGACCGACCTCAGCGCGGTGCGGCGGTTCCTGGGGTTCGGCGCCATCTTCCTCGTCGTGAACACCGTGCAGGTGACCACCGTCATGATCCTGCTCCTGTTTCTGTACTGGCCGCTCGGGCTGGTCGTGGCGGCCACGATGACGCCGGTCATCTGGCTGGGGAAGCGCTTCGGATCGGGCTACGCGGACGTGTCCCGGCGGGTGCAGGACCAGCAGGGCGACCTCGCCACGCTGGTCGAGGAGGCCGCCACCGGCATCCGGGTGATCAAGTCGTTCGGCCGGGGGCCGCTCATGCAGAAGCGGTTCGGCGCGGCCGCGCGGACCCTCCGCGAGTCCCAGCTCGACAGCGTCAAGCTGCGGGCGAACTTCTGGTCGCTGCTCCAGCTGTTGCCGAACATCACGATGGCGCTCGTCGTGCTGATCGGCGTGACGGCGGTGGCGGACGGGGCGCTGTCGCTGGGCGCGATGGTGGCCTTCGCCTCGATGGTCGTGCTGCTCCAGTGGCCGGTCATCGACCTCGGGTGGATCCTGGCCATGGCCCAGGAGGCGGCGACCGCGTCGGAGCGGGTGTTCGAGGTGTTCGACGAGCAGCCGGCCATCGCCGACCGGCCCGGCGCGGCGCCGCTCGTGCACGCGCGGGGGCGGGTGACGTTCGAGGGGGTGTCGTTCCGGTACCCGGACGCCGGCCTGCACGAGGCGCCTGTCCTGCGCGACGTCGACCTCTCGATCGAGCCGGGCGAGACCGTGGCGGTGGTCGGGGGCACCGGCAGCGGGAAGTCCTCGCTCGCGCTGCTGCTCCCCCGTCTGTACGACGTCTCGTCCGGACGGATCACCCTCGACGGCCGCGACATCCGCGATCTCACGTTGGCGTCCCTCCGGCGGCACGTGGCGGTGGCGTTCGAGGAGCCGGTCCTGTTCTCGATGAGCGTGCGGGAGAACCTGACCCTCGGGTACCAGGAGGCCACCGAGGATGACATCGAGGAGGCCCTCGCGGTCGTCCACGCGGACTTCGTCGCCGACCTTCCGTGGGGGCTCGACACCCGGATCGGCGAGCAGGGGCTGTCGCTCTCCGGCGGGCAGCGGCAGCGGCTCGCGCTGGCCCGGGCCGTGATCGGCCGGCCCACGGTGCTCGTCCTCGACGACCCGCTGTCGGCGCTCGACGTCCATACGGAGGCGATGGTCGAACGGGCCCTCCGGAGCGCGCTCCAGGACACGACGGGGCTGCTGGTCGTGCACCGTCCGTCGACCGTCGCGCTCGCCGACCGCGTCGTCCTGCTGCAGGGCGGGACGGTCGCCGCCGTGGGGACGCACTCCGAGCTGATGGCGCGCGACCCGCGCTATGCGGCCGTCCTGTCCGCCACCGACGAGGAACGGGCCGCGTCGTGAGCGCCGCGCCGGAGACCCCGCCGCAGACCGCCCCGGACCCCACCCTGGGCTGGCGCGGCGTCGCGGCCGAGGACCGAGACGACATCCCCGGGAAGATCTCGTCGGTCCTCCGCCGGCGGTCGCGGCGGCTGCTCGGCTCGCTGATCCGGCCTCACCGGCGGCGGGCGATCTGGCTCTTCGTCGCGGTGGTGGCCGCCAGCGTCGCGGCGATGGCCGGGCCGTTGCTGGTCGGCGTCGGCATCGACCAGGGCATCCCGGCCGTCCGGAACGGCCATGCACAGACGCTGTTCCTCATCGTCGGCGCGATGCTGGTGGCGGCCGGCGTCCAGGCCGTGCTGTACCGGACGTTCGTCAAGGGGATCGGCAAGGTCGGCCAGGAGATCCTGATCGACCTCCGCCAGCGGGTGTTCGAGCACTTCCAGCGGCTCAGCCTGTCGTTCCACGAGCGCTACACGTCGGGGCGCATGATCTCCCGGCTGACGTCGGACCTCGACGCGATCACCGAGCTGCTGAACGAGGGCATCGACACCCTGATCACCTCGGTGCTGTCGATCGTCACGATCGGCGTGATCCTCGCGCTGCTCGACCTGCCCCTGGCACTGGTCACGATGGCGTCGTTCGTCCCGCTGCTGCTGCTGACGCGGTGGTTCCAGCGGAACTCCGCCGTCGCGTACCGCAAGACCCGGGAGACCGTGGCCCTGGTCGTCATCCACTTCACGGAATCGCTCGCCGGCATCCGGGCGGTGCAGGCGTTCCGGCGCGAGCCGCGCAACGACGAGATCTTCCACGAGGTGAACGACGACTACCGCGTGGCCACCCAGCGGTCGTTCCAGCTGATCACGTGGTACTGGCCCGGCATCCTCCTGATCGGGAACGTGACCACCGCGGTGGTCCTGCTGTACGGCGGCATCCGGGTGATCGACGGCGCCCTGGCGGTCGGCGTGCTGACCTCGTTCCTGCTGTACATCCGGCGGTTCTTCGAGCCGATGGCCGAGATCAGCCAGTTCTACAACTCGTTCCAGGGAGCGGCGGCCGCGCTCGAGAAGCTGTCCGGGGTGCTCGAGGAGGAACCGTCCGTCCCCATGCCGGCCGAGGCGGCGCCCGAGCCGGTCGACGGGTGGCGGGGGCGGGTCACGTTCGACCGCGTGGGGTTCGGGTACCGGGAGGAGGCCGAGGTCGTGCGTGACCTCGCGCTCGAGATCCCGGCCGGGCAGACCGTCGCGCTGCTCGGGCGGACCGGCGCCGGGAAGACGACGATCGCCCGGCTGCTGGCCAGGTTCTACGACCCCACCACGGGGCGCGTGTCGGTGGACGGCGTGCCGCTCCCCGAGCTGACCGAACAGCAGCTCCGTCGCGTCGTCGCCATGGTCACGCAGGAGAACTTCCTGTTCTCCGGCACGGTGGCCGACAACATCGCGTTCGGGCGGCCGGAGGCCACGCGCGAGGACGTGGAGGCCGCGGCGGCGGCCATCGGCGCGGAGGGATTCATCCTCGAGCTGCCCGACGGGTTCGACACCGACATCGGCAAGCGGGGCAGCCGCCTGTCGGCCGGGCAGCGGCAGCTGGTGGCGTTCGCGCGGGCGTTCCTGGCCGACCCCGCCGTCCTGATCCTCGACGAGGCGACCAGCTCGCTCGACATCCCCACCGAGCGGGCCGTGCAGCGGGCGCTGCGGACGATCCTCGCCCACCGGACGGCGCTGATCATCGCCCACCGCCTGAGCACCGTCGAGATCGCCGACCGCGTGCTGGTGCTCGAGGACGGTCGCGTGATCGAGGACGGGCCGCCCTCCCAGCTGCTGGGCGCCGACGGGCACTACGCCCGCCTCCACCGGGCTTGGCGCGACAGCCTCGTCTGATCGCGTGCCCCCGATGGGGGTCCCCCGAACGGGCCTTGACGCGCCCAGCCGCCGCAGGCACGGTTGGCGGAACAGGGAGGTGAGGACGTTGTCGGTCGAACAGCGAGCGCCCGTCGACGACACCAACGGCCAGGCGGCGAAGGCTGTCGCCCGCCCCGCGCCCGGACCGGGAGGCCGCGGCCTGACCGCGGCGCAGGTCGCCCTGCTGAACCGGCGCCGAAAGCTGGCGTGGGCGGCGCAGCACGCGTACTACGAGCGGGCGGCCATCCTCGGCAAGCTCAACTACTGGATCGGGGTCCCGGTCGTGATCGTCACCGCGGTCGCCGGCAGCGCGATCGTGGCCAACCACGCCGGCAAGGACCCGATCCCCGCGTGGGTAGGGGTGATCACGGTGTCGGCGGCAGTGCTCGCCAGCCTGCAGACGTTCTTCCGGTTCGGCGAGCGGGCGGCGTTCAGCGCCGTGGCCGGCAACCGGTACGCCCTGCTCCGCCGGCGGATCGAGGACTGCCTGGCGTTCCCGCCCGGGGGGCTCGAGGCACGACTCGAGGAGATCCGCAAGCTGGAGGACGACGCGGGCGAGCAGTCGCCCCCGCTCGGGGAACGGCGGTGGCTGCGGTGGCAGGCGTTCGCGGAGCTCCCCGTGCCGCCGACGCCCGGCGAACGGTGGCGCGCGATCCTGCGTCCGCCCCGCTCGACGCCGATGGCGGATCGGGCCGGCTGAGGCGGGTCGCCGGCCGCTGCGGGGGTTGACTGGACACCGCAGCGGCCGGCGCAGAGACTCGGCCTCCGAGGGGCCGACTTGGGAGGGCGGTGCACATGGGGCGGTGGGGGTCATGACCGACGTGCTGGGACCGGACGTCTACCACGCCAACGTCGGACTGGTGCCGGCGGCGGGGATCGCGGCGGACCCGCGGTTCGGCTTCGCGGTGGTCAAGGCGACGGAGGGCGTGTCGTATTCCTGGGCGGAGACGTGGTTCCCCCAGAACTGGAAGGCCATCGGCGCGACTCGGCTCGTCCGGGGGGCCTACCACTTCCTGATCGTCGCCCGTTCCGGCAAGGAGCAGGCCGAGTTCTACCTGCAAACCGTCGAGGCGAACGGCGGCTTCCGGGACCGTGACATGCACCCGATCGTCGACGTCGAGTGGAAGCTCAACGACGGCGCGACCAAGCAGCAGACGATCGACTGTGTCGAGCAGTACGCGGAGACCATGCACGCGGAGGGCCACCGCGTGATCCGGTACGGGCGCAGCATGTTCCGCGACCTCGGCATCGCCTCCGCGACCGGGTGCGACTTCTCGTGGGTGCCCCGGTACAACGACGAGCTGGGGCCGACCGACGACATCGGGTTCCCGGAGCCCGACATCTGGCAGTACGGGAACGGCCAGTTCAACTTCACCGCGTGGCCGGACGGCGCGCCGGGCATGCGGCCGGGCGACATGAACGTGGTGTTGACCGACCTCGCCCGGCTGACCGTGGGGGGGACCGCCCCGCCGGTCGCCACGACGTCGACCAGGTCCAAGACGGCCGGTCACCGCGGCGGGCCCGCCGCGTGGTCGGACGAGGACTGGGAGGCGCTCGCGGCGCACCTCCCCCGAACGAGCGACGACGACGACCGCGTGCAGGACTACCTGCTCGGCCAGCTGGACCGGCGGTTCAACCGCCCGATCCCCGCCGACCAGAGCCCGCGCCGGGCGGGGTGGAAGCACGAGGACGACCTGATCGCCGTACGGAAGTCACTGGGCTGAGCGGTGCCGGGCGCGGCCGTTCCCGGGTTCCTGCCCTCGACACACGGGTTCGGCTTCCCGAACGACTTCCCCCACGTGCCGCTGCGGTCCATCGGCATCCCCGGCGTGGTCTCCATCCCGATCGGCGACGCCTCGAACGGCCTGTGCGGCGGGATGGCGTTCGCCGTCCGGGACTACTTCGAGTCCGGCCGGACGCCGCCGCCGGACACCTCGCCGCCGGCGTCGGGGCCGCTGTACGACTACCTGGTCAAACGGCTGTTCGACAGCTTCGGGCTCCCGCTCGGGCCGGTGCGGTACCTGGACCTGATGGATCCCGCGCTGCCCGACGGCGAGAGCCTGTGGAGCCGGCTCGGCCTCGTGCCACACGGGAGGGCGTGGCGGATGGTCCGCGAGGAGTGGCCGAAGGTCCAGGCCGACCTCGACGGCGGCCGGCTGTCCCCGCTCGGACTGGTGAAGGTGCGCTCGATCGATCCGAGGGACCTGGGGCAGAACCACCAGGTGCTGGCGTACGGGTACGACCTGACGGCCGACCGGCTGACCCTTCGCATCTCCGACCCGAACTGGCCGGGCCGCGACGACGTGACCATGTCGCTCTCGGTCGCCGACCCGACGAAGCCGGTCACCGTGACGTGCTCGCCGGCGAGCACCGTGGACGCGTTCTTCCGCGTGGCCTACACGCGATCGACGCCGCCGGCGTAAGCGTGGCGGGTGATGTCTCACGACATCTCTCGGCGCCGCCCGCGCGTAGTCCTGGAGACGACATGGGCCCGAGGAGGCCGAACATGCAAACGCTCAGAACGCAGGGATGGATCCGGATGACCGGGGTCGCGCTGGTCGCGATCGCCCTGGTCGCGAGCGCCTGCGGGAAGTCCAACTCTCCGTCGTCCGGCGGCGGGGCGACCACCGCCGGCGGCGGGTCGACCACTGGCGGCGGAGGTTCGACGTCCGCGGCCGGTGGCGGCGCCACCGTCACGGCGAAGAACGTCGGGTCGCTCGGCATGGTGCTGGTGGACGCCAAGGGGTTCACCCTGTACCGGCTGGACGGCGAGACGGCGTCGAAGGTCATGTGCACTGCCGCCTGCGTCCAGGCATGGCCCCCGCTCAAGGCCTCCGGGTCACCCACGGGCGGCTCCGGCGCCACCGGCACCCTCTCGACGGCGATGCGGCCGGACGGCATCTCCCAGGTCACGTACGACGGACTGCTCCTCTACACGTTCTCGGGCGACACCCAGCCCGGGCAGGCCAACGGCCAGGGCATCGAGGGCAAATGGTTCGCGGTCACTCCGGCCGGCAAGAATGCCGGCGCCTCCGGCGGATCCACGACCGGCGGCGGCTCGACCGGCGGCGGCCGGTACGGCGGCTACTGATCCCGGAGCACACGTCGGCTCACCGTCGACGCGACACCACGCCGCCGGTCCTCGGTACGCGGCGGGCGGCGGGCGGCGTTGGGGCTGCCCGCCTGACCGGGGGTTCGCTCCGGGGGCCTGCTTCGCTACCCTTGCGACGGACGTCGATCTCGGGGGAGCGTTCGGACGTGGTCTGCGCGGTCTGCGGCTTGGAGAACGAGGCCGGCCGGAAGTTCTGCGGCGAGTGTGGGTCGCCGCTGTCGGCCGTCTGTCCCGCGTGCGGCACGGCCAACTCGGCCGGGATGAAGTTCTGCGGCGAATGTGGCTCGCCGCTCGGCGCAGAGGCCGCGCCGGCCGCCGCCTCGTCCGAGCGCCGGCTGGTCTCCGTGCTGTTCGCCGATCTAGTCGGGTTCACCTCGCTCTCCGAGTCGCGCGACCCCGAGGAGGTCCGCGAGCTGCTCGACGCGTACTTCGCGACGTGCCGCCGCCTGGCCGACCGGTACGGCGGCACGGTCGAGAAGTTCATCGGGGACGCGGTCATGGCCGTGTGGGGAACCCCGACCGCGCAGGAGGACGACGCCGAGCGCGCCGTGCGCGCGGCCCTCGAGCTGGTGGAGGCCGTCGCGGCGCTGGGGCAGGAGCTCGCCGCGCCGGAACTCGGGGCGCGCGCGGGCGTGCTCACCGGCGAGGCGGCCGTGAATCTCGGCGCCGAGGGCCAGGGCATGGTCGCCGGCGACATGGTGAACACGGCGAGCCGCATCCAGACCGCCGCCGACCCGGGGACGGTCCTGGTCGGCGACCGCACCCGGCGGGCCACCGAGGCGGCGATCATCTACGAGCCCGCGGGCGCCCACGAGCTGAAGGGCAAGGCCGAACCGCAGCAGCTCCACCGCGCCGTGCGGGTGATCGGAGGCCGCGGCGGCGCCCTGCGCTCCGCGGGCCTGGAGGCGCCGTTCGTCGGCCGCGACCGCGAGCTCCGCCTGCTGAAGGAGCTGTTCCACGTCGCCGCGGAGGACGGCACCGCGCACCTGCTCTCCGTGATCGGCATCGCGGGCATCGGCAAGTCGCGCCTGTCGTGGGAGTTCTTCAAGTACATCGACGGCCTGGCCGCCACCGTGTTCTGGCACCGGGGGCGGTGCCTGTCCTACGGCGAGGGCGTCACCTACTGGGCGCTGGCCGAGATGCTCCGGGGCCGCGCCGGCATCGTGGAGGGCGAGCCCCAGGTCGACGCCCAGGCGAAGCTTCGCGCGTCGTTGGAGGAGCACGTCCGCGACCCGGAGGAACGGACCTGGCTGGAGCCGCGCCTGGCCCAGCTGCTCGGCCTCGAGGAACGCACGGCCGGCGAGCGCGAGGACTTGTTCGGCGCGGCGCGCCTGTTCTTCGAACGCCTCACCGACCGGTACCCCGTGGTGCTGGTGTTCGAGGACATGCAGTGGGCCGAACCCGCGCTGGTGGAGTTCATCGGCTACCTCCTCGACTGGTCGCGCGGCCACCCGCTGTTCGTGCTGACGCTCGCCCGGCCCGAGGTGAGCGAGCGCCATCCGGGGTGGGGGTCCCACCAGCGCAACTCGACGTCGCTGTACCTCGAGCCGCTCCCGCCGTCGGCCATGGACGCGATGCTCACCGGCCTCGCGCCGGGGCTGCCGCCGGAGCTCCGGGGACGCATCCTCGACCGCGCCGAAGGGGTCCCCCTGTACGCCGTGGAGACCGTTCGCATGCTGATCGACCGGGGCCTGCTGACCCTCGAGGGCAACGAGTACCGGCTGCGCGAGGACGCGCCCGAGGACCTCGAGGTCCCGGAGACGCTGCACGCGCTGATCGCGGCCCGGCTGGACGGGCTGGAGCCGAGGGAGCGGCGGTTCCTGCAGGACGCGAGCGTGTTGGACAAGACGTTCACGAAGTACGCCGCGGGCGCGATCACGGGGGCCGAGGAGGTCGACGGGCTGCTCGCGGGGCTGGTGCGCAAGGAGGTGCTCACGCTTCAGGCGGATCCCCGTTCGCCGGAACGCGGGCAATACGGGTTCCTCCAGGACCTGGTGCGACGGGTGGCCTACGAGACCATGCCGAAGCGCGAGCGCAAGGCGCGACACATCGCGGCGGCGGACTACCTGGAACGGGGCGACGACTACGAGGAGAGCGAGGTCGTCGAGGTGGTCGCGGCGCACCTGCTGGAGGCGTACCACCTGGCGCCGGACGCAGCCGACGCGCCGGCCATCCTCGACCGCGCCCGGACGGCCCTGACGCTCGCCGGCCGGCGGGCGGCCTCGCTCGCCGCCACGGACGAGGCCCGTCGTCACTTCGAGCGCGCCGCCGAGCTCACCGACGACCCCTTCGAACGCGGCTCGCTGCTCGAGCAGGCGGGAGACGTCGCGTGGAACGGCGGGCTGAGCGAGGTCAGCCTCCCGCTGTACGACCGGGCCATCGAGCTGTACACGGAGGCTGGGGCGAACCACGAGGCAGCGCGGGCCTCGGCGCGCACCGGGCTCGTCCTGTGGACGATCGGCCAGCTCGAGGAGGCCCTCCACCGGATGGAGCAGGCCGAGTCGGTGCTCACCGACCATGCCGACGAGGGCGGCGGCGGCGACCTCGCCGTCCTGCTCGCCGAGCTCGGCCGGCTGCTGTTCTTCAAGGGCGAGCTCGACCCGGCGCTCGACCGCGTCGACCGGGCGCTCGAGATCGCCGAGGCGATTCCGCTCCCCGAGACGATCTCCCAGGGCCTGAACACCAAGTCACTGATCCTCTCCTCGCGGGGGCGGATCGAGGAGGCGCTCGCGCTGCTCCACCACTCCCTGCGGGTCGCGCTGGAGCACGAGCTGGCCCCGGCAGCGGTCCGGGCGTATATCAATCTGTCCCACACCACGCACGAGCTCACCCGCCTCGACGAGGCCCTGGAGATTCAGACGAAGGCGCTCGCCCATGCACGTCGCGTCGGCATCCGGTGGGCCGAATGGTGGATGCTCGGCCATCTCAGCCACACCTACACGGAGCTCGGCGACTGGGACGCGGTGGAGCGTTCGGCCGCGGGGATCCCCGACCCCCGGGAGATCCCGGACGCACTGATCACGGCCTCGGATGCGGGCCGGTCGCTGATCGAGCTCCACCTGGCACGGGGGCAAATCGAGCCGGCCGAGGAGATCTTCCGCCGGCTGTGGGAGACGCGGTGGGACGACCAGGACATCCAGTGGGCGACGTTCCGGGCGGCCACCCGGGCGCTGGTCGACTTCGGCGCCGGCCGGTTCCAGAAGTCGCTCGAGGAAGCGACCGAGGGGCTGGCCGGCGCGGACGCGATCGGGATCAATCACCCTGCCGCCCGGCACTGCTGGATCATCGCGATGGAATCGGCGCTCGCCCTGGGCGAGCTGGGGGAGGCCGACCGGATCTTCGAGGTGGCCGCCTCCCGTCCGGCCGGCCATGTGTATCCGTACCTCCGGTCGCACATGCGGCGGTTCCGCGCGGCGCTCGCCGCGGCGCGCGGCGACGACGCGACGGCCGAGACCGAGTTCCGGGGTGCCGCAGCGGCGTTCGGCGACGTCAGGTGCGTGGTCGACCGGGCCATGGTCCAGGCGGAGCACGTCGAGTGGTTGGTCGCACGGGGCCGCGGCGAGGAGGAGTCCACCCGCGCCCTCGCCGAGGAGGCCGGGTCGGTGTTCGAGACGCTCCGGGCCACCGCCTGGCTCGACCGCCTGGCCGTCGCGACCGCCGACGCCGTGTCGAGCCCGGCCGGCTGAGCGACCTCCGGCCGGCGGCTGGATCAGGACGCGGCGACGGCCGGCTCGGGAGCCGGACGTGTGGCGGCACGGCGGAGGAAGAGTCCCACCACCCCCATGGCCAGCAGCAGCGCCGCGGTGACCAGGTAGATCCAGGAGGACGGCCGGCTCCAGTCGACGTGACTCCAGTACCGGACGAGCCCGGCGAGCAGCAGCGGGCCGAGCACCGCGGCCGTGACCATCGGGCCCCGCGACGACGTCAGGTCGTCGTCCCACCCGGTCAGCGCCGTGGTCACCCCGACACCGACCAACCAGGCGCCGAGCGCCTGCGACGTCAGGTCCGTGAGTGCCCACGGCCACCACCCCTCCGCCCAGCCCGGAGCGACGAACAGCGCCGCGCCGGTCAGCCCGATGACGGTGCCCAGCCCCACGACCGGCCAGCGGAACCATCCGGGGAGCGACGTCCGCGGTGGGACGTCCGTCGCCGGACCGGTCCGGCCCCGTACCAGCAGGAGCAGCAGCGCGAGCGGCACGGTCACGTACACGATCAGCCACGCCCACCCGGCGAACAGGGCGCTCGCGGGCCCGCTCGTGAGGTGGAACGTCCCGAGGTGCAACAGGGTCGCGAGCATGGTCAGCAGCGTGAACGACTGCACGCCCAGCAGCGGCGCGCGGGCCGTGGCCCAGGTTCGTTCCCGCATCACGAAGCGGACCGTCACGAAGCTCGCCCAGTACAGGGCCCCGAGCGTCGCCGCGGTGAGCGGTTCCCCGATCGTCCACGCGAACCACCGGTCGGTGTGGCCGGACATCACGAACAGCTGGAACCCGGCCACGGCGACCAGGACGGACGCCACGCCGAGCAGGCGGTGGAGCGCCGGGCCGAGCGGCCATGACGTCCTGACCCCGTCGTCCCCCGCCGCCGAACGGCTCACGCGCGCACCGCCAGCAGCTCCCAGTCGCCCTCGATGCCCTTCAGGCGGTGCATCCCCCGGTCGTCGAACGCCACCTCCGAGCCGACCACCAGGTCCTTCACCGTCTGCAGGTGGTTGCGGAACGTCGTGGCGAACCGGATCCCCCGGCCCGGGCCGTCGAACGTGGCCAGCACCCCGTCGCCCGTGGACTTGATGAACCGACCGCCGTGCCGATCGACGAGGTCGGCGGCCATGCTGTCGTGCACGTCCAGGACGCTCCGCCATCGCGTGTCGCCCATGCGTTCGACCATGACGGTCGAATCGACGATGTCGGTGTACAGCACGGTGGCGAGGGCCCGCGTCGGAGGGGGCGGCGGCGAGATGCCGGTGAGGAACTGCTCCACCGCCTCGAGCGCGACCTCCGGACGCTCCCAGTACAGCGGGCCGTCCGACCCCGGGAGCTCGACGAACCTCGCGCCCGCGATGTGGTCGGCCACGTACCGGCCCATCTCGACCGGAACGTACCGGTAGCCCGTCCGGTGCAGGACGAGCGTGGGGGCATGGATGGCCGGGAGCAACGCGCGGGCGTCGCCCAGCGAGGTCGACCGGTAGAAGGCCGCGATGGCGGCCGGTCCGGCGATCGACCGCGTCTTCTTCGCGTACCACCGGCGGAACCGGGCGTCGCCCGCCCGGCTGGGCACCTGGAGCAGGACGTGGTCCTCGGTCCCCCACCGGTCGGTGATGGTCTCGCCCATCCGCTCCACCATCTCGAGCGGCACGCCGATCGGGTAGTCGTCGGCGGCGGCGAACCGCGCGCTGGTGTTCACCAGGATCAGCGCAGACGTGAGCTCCGGCTTGGTGGCCGCGAACAGCATCCCCATGGGGCCGGCGTCGTACGCGGTCATGATCGCGGCGCGTTCGGAGCCGACCGAGTCCATCACGCACTCGAGCTCCTCGACGAACGACTCCCACGGCGGGAGCTGGTCGATGTCGAGGGGATCGGAGGCGCCGGTTCCCCTTCGGTCGAACCGGATCAGACGGCTGAACGACGCGAGCCGGCGGAAGAACAGCTCGGCGAGCGGATCCTCCCAGTCCGTGTCGAACGCACCCCAGCTCCCCGGCGTCAGCACGAGGTCGATGGGCCCCTCCCCCACCACCTCGTAGGCGACCCGCTGGGAGCCGAGGCGCGCGTAGCCGGTGCGCCGCTCCATTGGTAGTCAGGGGCGCGGTGTCCGACGAGCGGACCCGTTTCCCCATCCCCCTTTCAAACCGTGCGTGCGGTTTTCCCGCACACGGCTTACCGATGGTCCTTGAGACATCTCTACGCGGCTCCTGGGTAGCGAATGGTCCCACGTAACCGGTGCAGGCCGTGGTCCCGGAACCAGTCGCTCGTCCACATCTCGAGGTGGCGAGGCCGGACGTTGCGCCCCACCCGCCGAAGCAGGAGGCGGCGGAGCCGGCGCTGCACGTACCGGTCGATGGAGACGAACTTGTACGTGGCGTTCCCGGTGCGGAAGTAGTTCCCCCATCCCCGGAGCACGGGGTTCAGATCCCGGATGACTACCCGGATGTCTGACACCCCACCCCGGTTCCGGCCGGTCAGCTCGCGCACCCGCTGCCTCACCCGGTTCATGGCCCTCGCCGAGGGCCACCGGTGCAGGTAGTACCGGCGGATGCCCTGCTCCAGCAGGCGCCCCGAGACCCGGGCCTGGAAGTGACAGCCCAAGAAGTCGAAGCCCTGCCGGCCTTCGCGGAGGTCCACCTTCCGCGTCTTGTCCGGGTTCAGGCTCAGGTGAAGCCCGGCCAGGGTCGTCCCGACCAGGCCATCAGCCCGTTCCAGCGCGTTGGGGGTCCGGGTCATGACCACGAAGTCGTCGGCGTAGCGCACCATGACTCCGAGGCGTTCCCCGTCCCGTGCCCAGGCCCTGTCCAGAGCGTCGAGGTAGATGTTGGCGAGCAGAGGGGAGATCACTCCCCCCTGGGGGGTCCCTGCGACCGGCTCGCGGAGCCTCCCCTCCTCCATCACCCCTGCCTTGAGCCACTGGCGCACCAGCTTCAGCACCCGGCGGTCGGACACCCGCCTCCCCACCGCTTCGAGGAGCAAGTCGTGTGAGATCTGCCCGAAGAAGTCGGTGATGTCGGCGTCCAGGGTGAAGACGTAGCCCCGGATGAAGGCGACCCTGATCTGCTCCAGGGCCTCGGTGGGACTGCGACCGGGCCGGTAGCCGTAGGAGACGGGCGAGAAGTCCGCCTCGAAGATCGGCTCCAGCACGAGCTTGGTCGCAGCCTGGACCACCCGGTCTGAGACCGTCGGGATGCCGAGCGGACGCGTCCGCCCGTCTGGCTTCGGGATGTACCGGCGGAGCACGGGGCTCGGCCGGTACCTGCCCGCTCGAAGGACCTGTTGGAGCTCTCGGAGCATCCGCTCCACTCCGTAGGCCTCCACGTCCGCGAGGCTCTGGTGATCGACCCCCGCGGCTCCCCGGTTCGCCCGGACCCGCTGCCACGCCGCCCACAGGACGTCATCCCTGTGGATCCGGTCGTACAGGGCGTGGAAGCGGCGGCCAGGTGACCGCTTGGCTGATGCCTGGAGCCGGCCTTGGAGGCGTCGCACTTTGTCACCGGAGGGTGCCCCGATGGGGTGGTTGGGCCGGGGGGTGACCCCGGCCATGCCCTCGCGCGTACCTCCTTGGCCGGCGTGACCAAAGTAGGGGTCCTTCCCTCCCGCCGGGTTGTGCTGCCCGGCGATCGGCGGTACTACGACCCCCTCGGACTCCCGCTGCCCTCCGCTTCGTTTCGCCGTCGGCTTATGGAAGCGGTCTTTGCCCGACGCAGGCGGGGCAGACGGGCCTCTCCTGTTCCGAACCGAACCGTGAGCACGTGCCGTTCCCCGTACCCCGGGGAGACCTGGCGCGGATGGTCCGGAAGTCCTAGCGCCAGACGTGGCCTTCGCCGTGACATGAGCGGCTCGGCTCTCCCGTTGTGAATCTGACGAGGCTGCAGGATTCACTTGATGTTGCGGCCCGCGCTCTTGCTCCCCCCAGAGGGGCTCTTGACGCCACGCTTCGACCGGACGCCTCTCGACGCCGGCCGGTGGCCTGCTACCAGGCGCTCCGGCGCTTACCTGGGCGGGACTTGCACCCGCTGGCTCGGTCCAGCTTTCAGGACGCGACACGGGGCGATCATATGTTCCGGGTCGGCCCGTGAGGGCGGTGTGACTGGTTGCGCCCGTCGGGTCCATACTGTCGTGACCGACCGTCACGAAGGCTGACGAACGTGTCCGAAACCGAACTCCGCTCCCGAGCCGGACGCCCGACGCGGGCCGACGACGAGGTGATGGCCCGGCTCGAGCAGCACCGAGTCGAGCTCACCGCGTACTGCTACCGGATGCTCGGATCGCCGTTCGAGGCCGAGGACGCGGTGCAGGAGACCCTGCTCCGGGCGTGGCAGGCGTTCGGTTCGTTCGAGGAACGGTCCTCGCTGCGCTCGTGGCTGTACCGGATCGCGACCAACGTGTGCCTCGACATGCTCTCCGGTCGGGAGCGGCGGGCCCGGCCGATGGACCTCGGCGGCGCGGGGACCGCCGCGGGGCCGCTGGGCGAGCCCCTGCCGGAGGTCACCTGGCTCGAACCCGTCCCCGACGCACACGTGCTGACGCCGGTGGCGGCGGGCGAGGACGCGGATGCCGGCGACCCGGCCGACGTGGCCGAGCAGCGCGAGTCGATCCGTCTGGCGTTCGTCGCGGCGCTCCAACACCTGCCGCCGAAGCAGCGGGCCGTCCTCATCCTTCGCGAGGTGCTCCGGTGGAAGGCCTCGGAGGTCGCCGAGCTGCTCGAGACCACCGTGCAGTCGGTGAACAGCGCGCTCCAGCGGGCCCGGGCGACGCTCGCGGCCAGCGACGTGGAGGACGACGACGCCGATTCGCTCGACCCCGACCGCCGCGAGCTGCTGGCGAAGTACGTCCGGGCGTTCGAGTCCTACGACATGGGCGCCCTGACCGCGCTCCTGCGCGAGGACGCACGGTGGAACATGCCGCCGTACGCGCTGTGGCTCCAGACCCACCGGGACATCGTCGACTGGTGCATGGGGACGGGCTACGGATGCAAGGACTCGCGCCTCGTCCCGATCTCGGCGAACGGGCAGCCGGCGTTCGGCCAGTACAAGCCGGACCCGGAGAACGGCGGCCACTCCCCGTGGTCCGTGCAGGTGCTGGAGTTCGACGGCGACCGCATCTCGGGGATCACGTTCTTCCTCGACACCGAGCGGCTGTTCCCGCTGTTCGGGCTGCCGATGCGGTTCGAGGGCTAGCAGGGCTCCAGCGGCACGACGGCGGCCATCCCGCAGAGATCGAGCAGCCTGGCCAGGTCGGCGCACGGGTCACGAAGGACGATCGCGCTCCCCAGCCGCGTCGCGGTGAGCTGCATGCGGGCGAGCGCCTCGACGGTGACCGCGTCGGGGTCGCCGATGGCCCCCACGTCGCAGATCACTCGGGCACGGGGGCGCGCTCCGAGCACCGAACGAACCCGATCGCAGAGCGGCTGGATGCCGTCCGGGGCGATCGGGCCCTCGATGATCACCACGACGAAGCCCGCGGGCGGCGGTGGTCGAGGTGGCCCCATGCCCATAGAGACCGTCCGACCAGCGGGAACTCATCGCGGCAACCGACGTGTCGGACCCGAGGCGCAGGTTCCCGTCGAGGGGTCGGGGCGACTCCGACGACGTTCCCGGAATCGAACTGATCCGCCTGGAGGAGCCCGTCCGCGACCGATGAGTTCGCGCCGACGATCCGGTCGGGTACCACGCATGGTCCATCGGGCTGCCGGAGGAGGCGAGATGAGGTTCAGGGGGATGGTGCAGCTGAACGGCAAGACGGCGACCGGGATCGAGGTCCCGGCCGACGTGGTCGAGGAGCTTGGTGGCGGGAAACGGGCGGCCGTCACGGTCACGCTGAACGCGTACTCCTACCGGACCACCCTGGGGTCGGTGGACGGCGTGCCCATGATTCCGGTGAGCGGCGAGGTCCGCGATGCCGCGGGCGTTGCCGCGGGCGATACGCTCGACGTCGGGATCGAGCTGGACACCGCGCCGCGCGAGGTGACCGTTCCGGACGAGCTGGCGGCGGCGCTCCGGGCGGACTCGGCCGCGGCGAAGCGGTTCGAGTCGCTCTCGTACAGCCGGAGGAAGGCGTACGCCGACTCCATCGCCGGGGCGAAGACCGAGGAGACGCGCTCGCGGCGGCTGGAGAAGACCCTGGCCGAGCTGCGCGAGGGCTGATCTGTCTTCGACACGGTCGCGACGAGGAGGCGAGCGGGATGCGAAGGATCGTGGCGGGCGAGTTCATGACGCTGGACGGCGTGCTGGAGCGGCCGGACCAGTGGTCGATGCCGTACTTCAACGAGGAGGTCGGGGCACTGATCGGCGGCGCCATGGCCGAGT
The DNA here is from genome assembly GCA_963772375.1 of uncultured Actinomycetes bacterium. Taxonomy (GTDB): domain Bacteria; phylum Actinomycetota; class UBA4738; order UBA4738; family JACQTL01; genus DATBHM01. The sequence continues at coordinate 734,258 of CAVYXG010000005.1, read as the reverse complement.
CGGACGCCATGCTGCTCGGCCGGGTGACCTACCAGGAGTGGCAGCCGTACTGGCCCGGCATGACGGCGGAGGACGACCAATTCGCGGGCTTCATCAACAGCGTGCCGAAGTTCGTCGTGTCGACGACGCTCCAATCGGTGGACGAGTCGTGGGGGGCGACCCTGCTGAAGGGCGACTTCCGGGAGCAGATCACTGCCCTCAAGGCGAGCGAGGGCAGGGACATCGCGGTGAGCGGCGGCATCACGCTGGTGCACTCGCTGCTGCGCGAGGGCCTGCTCGACCGGCTCAACCTGCTCGTGAGCCCGATCGTGGTTGGCAGGGGCAAGCGGCTGTTCGAGAGCGCGGACGAGAGCGTCGGCCTTCGCCTCGTCGAGTCGAGGACGCTCGGCAACGGCGTGCTCTGGCTGTCCTACGAGCTCGAGGAACCCCAGAGCTGAACGCTCCCGAGCTCGGGGGCGCGCCTCGGGTCACCCTGCGGTCGATCCTGGCCGACGCGCCCGTCCGGCACGCCATGATCGGGGCGTTCGTGGCGATGCTCGGCTACGGAATGGTCGCCCCCGTGCTGCCGCTCTACGCAAGGTCGTTCCACGTGGGATACGGAGCCGTGGCGCTGTTCGTCTCGGCCTTCGCGTTCAGCCGTCTGGTGCTGGACGTCGTCTCGGGCCCGCTCGTGACACGCCTCGGCGAGCGGCGATCGGCATCCACCGGCGTCGCGGTGACCGGTGTCGCGGCGGGGCTGACGGCCGCATCGCCGTCGTTCGGGTTGGCCGTCGTCGCCTGGGCGGTCGCGGGAGCGGGGTCGGCGCTGCTGTTCACGGCGCTGTACAGCTACCTGCTCAAGGTGGTCCCGAACGACCGCATGGCCCGGACGCTGAGCGTGTTCTGGGGGAGCCTCAGCGTCAGCTGGATCGCCGGTGCGCCGATCGGCGGGGCGCTCGCGAGGCTCGGGCTGGCGGTCCCGCTGTGGGTCTACGCGGGCATGTGCCTGGTCTCGGGGTGGGTGTTCTTCCGGTACACGACCGACCCCGTCCGCGAGCCCCAGCCGGAGGGCGAACGAGGGACCGAACCCCGCCCGGCGCGGCACCAGCTGCGCCGGATGCTGCGGTTGCCGGCGTTCCGTGCGGTGCTGTTCATCAACCTCGGCCTGTTCTGGCTGGTGGCGGGGGGGCTCAGCACCATCGCGCCCCTGTTCGCGCAGCGGAGCCTCGGCCTCGGCACCCTCGGGATCAGCGTCGCGCTCACGGCGTTCGTGCTCACCGAGCTCGTCGCGCTGTATCCCGCGGGCGTCGCGTCGGATCGGTACGGGCGCAAGTGGCTGCTCGTCTGGGGGCTGCTCGGGCTCGCGTTCGCCATCGGGGCGCTGGGCTTCGCGGGGGGTGCGGTCGCCTTCACGGTGCTGCTCGGACTGGGCGGCATCGCGTCGGGGGTCGCCGGCGTGAGCCCTCCGGCCATGCTGGCCGACGTCACCCCGGAGGAACGCTCGGCGGTCGCGGTGGCCGCGTACCGGTTCTGTGGGGATCTCGGCTACGTGCTCGGGCCGGCGACGGCGGGGCTGGCGGCGCAGCTCTCGGGGTTCCGGGCGGCGTTCGTCGTCTCGGCGCTGCCGACGTTCCTGTCGGCCCTGTTCCTGCTGCCCGTCCCCGAGACCAAGCGCGGAGCCGCACCGGACACCGTCCCGCTGGCCGAGGCCGCGACCGACCCGACCCGGCGGCCCTGACCGCACCCGTGGGTGCCGGCCTCAGTGCAGCCGCTCCCGGTCCTCCGCGTCGGGACGCTGATGGGTGAGCGGCGCCACGGTGGCGGAGTCCAGCTCGATCAGATCGTCCACCCGGACCCGGACCGATTCCTCGCGGCTTCCCGCGGCGAACACGACCCACCGCCGCCCGGCAAGGTGCGTGTCGACGAACACCGGTGCGTCGAGCAGCTCCGAGAGCGGAGGCAGCGCGCCGAGCTCGAACTCCGGGAAGTCCCGGACGACCTCGGCCTCGCTCGCGATCGACACGTCCCGCTGGCCCAGGGCCCGCCGCACGAACCGCAGACTCACCCGCCGGGACGCCGGGACGACCGCCACGACGTGCCCCCGCGGCGTGTCGAGCACCACGGTCTTCGCCACCTCCTCGGCAGGCATGTCGAGCGCGACCGCTTCGCCGAGCCCCGTCCACACCGGCCGATGGTGCAACGGCGCGTATCCGACGTGACGCCGGTCCAACAGCTCCGTCACCTGCGACATCGCGCACCTCCCCTTCCGTTGCCCCGACCGTATGGCCGATCGGCGTGTCGCGCCGGAGCCGGAGGTCCCGCCCCGCCCGGGACACATCGCGACCGAACGCCGCGCCGCCCCCGCTCGGTCCGCAGGGCCTACCTCTCGGCGGCCTTCTGCAGCGCCCGGAACTCCTCGTCGACGCCGAGCGCGAGCGCCTCGAGGTCGGGGAGCAGGTCCCAGTCGGCGCTGAAGCCGAACCCCATCACCCCCACGAGCGTGACGATCCCGACCGACAGGCCGGAGGTGGCTCCGAGCGGCATCAGCGGGTAGTAGGCGACGAGCGGCATGCCGTCGAGGTAGATCGGGACCTGCGGGCCGGGGATGTTCGACACGACGATGTTGAAGATGGGCACGTGGCGGTTGCCGAACCGCGCGGCCGCGCGGTGCACCGCAGGGGGGACCCACATCGACCCCTGCACCAGGGCCGTGGCCGCCATCCCCTGCGACGAGGCCTTCATCCTGCAGGTCTCCTCGCGGACCAGGCGGAACCGGTGCTTCGCGGACATCGGGCCGACGGGGAGATCCGGGTAGACGGTCGTGACGCGGTTCCCCGTCCCCCCGGGCTGCGAGCCGGTGCGGAGCGAGATCGGCATCATCGTTCGGTAGCGGCCTCCGCCGGACTCGCCACGCCCCTCCAGCAGCCGCGACACGGCTCCCGCCACCACGCTCAGGATCACGTCGTTGACCGTGCCGCCCAGCGCCCGCTTCACGGCCTTGGCGTCCTCGAGCGGGATCTCGGTCGTCGCGAACCGCCGCGTCGGTCCGACCCGCCCGTCGAGCGGCGTCGTGGGCGGGAGCCCCCGCGCGAGGAACGATGCCGCCCCACCGGCGACGCCGAGGAGGTCCCCGGCGACGCGACGCGGGCGCACGACGAGGTCGCGCGCCCCGCGTACCACGGCTCCGGTCCGTTCGACCATGCCGCCCGCCACACCGTCGGCGAACAGCTGCAGGGGCGAGGGCAGGTCCGGCGGGTTCCACGGCTGCGGGACGGGGTTCGCCGGCTCGGGGCTGAGGTCGAGCAGCGAGGCCGCCGCGTCCATGCCGCCGGCGCCGTCGAGGATCGCGTGGTGGGTCTTCGTGAGGAGGGCCTGATGCCCGTCCTCGAGGCCCTCCACCAGATACATCTCCCACAGGGGACGCGTCCGGTCGAGCTGCTGCGAGTGCAACTGCGCGGTCAGCGCGGCGAGCTGCCGGGGCCCGCCAGGCCGCGGCACGGCGACCCGGCGGACGTGGTACTCGATGTCGATCCCGGGGTCTTCGGCCCAGACGGGACGGGCCACGTCGAAGGGGGGAAACAGCACGCGTTGGCGGAACCGGGGGACCGACGCGATGCGCGCGGCCGTGATCGCCCGAAGCCGGTCGAGCCCGATCGCCCCCCGCGGCGACCCCGATGGGTCGAACACGGCCAGCCCGCCGACGTGCATGTGCAGGTCGGGTTCCTCGAGGTAGAGGAACGTGGCATCCATCTGGCTCAGCCGCTCGGTCATGTCCGTCTCCCGGGTCCGCGGTGGTGCACCGCTCAGCATCCGGCGCGATGGCGTGTCGCGGAGGGGCCGGAAGTCCGCTCCCCCGCGGGCCCTGCTGCTCGGCAGACGGATCGGTTCGTTCGCGCATCCCGTCCCGCGGAGGTGGAGTCGTTCGGCCCTGACCCGGGTGGACCGGAACGGGGAACGTGGGGCGAGGTGATCTGCCATGCCAGTTCTCGTCGGGATTGCCCTGGTGCTCGCGGTGTTCATGGTGGTGGTCTTCGTGGGCGGACTCTCCTTCCTGCCGACCCGCCGGCGGTCCGGAGCCGCCTGGGCCTCGCCGGAAGCGCCCGCCTGGGGAACCGCTGAAGGGACCGGCCGCCGGCGGGTGTTGCTCGTGGAGCCGCACGGCGCCGGGCCGAGGTCCGAGGAGACGAACCTGCGCGCCGCCGGGTACGACGTGGCCACGTGCCCGGGACCGATCGGCGGCCCCGATCGGTTCCCGTTCGGCGAGTGCCCGATGCTCCACGGGAAGGCGTGCTCGCTGGTCGAGCAGGCGGACGCGGTGGTGTTCGGGTTGGAGCTCGACGATCCTGCGTCTCGGCGACTGCTGCGCGCCTACCGGGAGCGACGGCCCGCGATGGCGCTCTGCGTGTGCACGTCGGATCGGGAGGCCGACTGGTTCGGCGACCTCCTCGCGGGGAGCGAGGTGCTTGCGTCGAGCTCACACGACGACCTCCCGGCACGACTCGACCGCGCGCTGACTCCGACGGGCTGACGAAGCGCGGCAAGCTCGGCGTGGCGATCCCAGCCGAGGCAGTGGCGGCGGCGCCGGGCCACCGCGGCGCCCGATAGAGTCGGGCCGCTCGATCCATGCCGATCCGTTCATCGTCAGGAGGCTTCATGCGAACGCGTGCTCGTCGATGGAATGTCCCTGGTCGCGCTGCGGTCCTCGCCGCTTCGGTGGCCTGGTTGGTGGGGATGCTCGGACCCGGCCCGGCGGGTTCGGCGCTCGCGGGCGGGTGCACGTTCAAGGTCGTCGCCCATCCGAACTCCGCGGCCACGGAGTACGACCAGCTGAACGGGATCGACGCGGCATCCGCGAGGAACATCTGGGCGGTCGGGAGCAGCCACGCGGCCGGAGAGCCACTCACGCTGCACTTCAACGGGTCGAAGTGGAAGATCGTCCCCGCTCCGGACAAGGGCACGACCACCGAGCTCGAGGACGTGACCGTCCTCGGACCGACCGCCGCGTGGGCGGTCGGGTACTACGCGCCGTCCGGCGGCGGGCACCTGAAGACGCTCATCGAACACTGGAACGGCGCGAAGTGGGCGGTCGTCGCGAGCCCCAGCCCGATCTCGGGCTCCGACAACTTCCTGTTCGGCATCGACGCGGTCTCCGCCGGCAACATCTGGGCCGTCGGCTCGAACGGCCGGCCGGGAACCAAGACGATCATCGAGCACTGGAACGGCTCGAAATGGTCGAGCGTCCACGGCGCCTCGCTGCCGATCGGCGGCAACCTGGGCGACGTGGCGGCGATCTCCGCGAAGAACGCGATCGCCGTCGGCCACGTCGGCGTGGTCGGGAGCACCGACGCGCTGGTGGAGCGGTTCGACGGTTCGAGCTGGACGCGGACGTCGGCGCCGACCAGCGAGACCGGCGCGGACCTGGCCGGCGTCTCGGCGCCCTCGGCGACCGCCGAGTGGGCCGCCGGGAGCCGCAACGGCTCGGCCGCGATCCAGACGCTCACCATGCGGAACACGGGCTCCGGGTGGACGGAGGTGGCGAGCCCGAACGTCGGCACCGCCAAGATCAACTTCTTCAACGACGTCAGCGGGGTGTCCGCGACGATCGCCTGGGCCGTCGGCGAGCACGAGGACAGCAGCTTCACGCGACGGACGCTGGTCGAGCGCTTCACCAACGGCGCCTGGAGCGTCGTGGGGAGTCCGAACTCGGGCTCGAGCGACAACCGGCTGTTCGGGGTCGACGCGGTGACCGGCACGAACGTGTGGGCCGTCGGAAAGGCCTCGCACCCGATCGGATCGACCGGCCTGATCCTGCACGGCTGCTGAGGTCGTGGGCCGGACCGAGCGGACGCTCTCCGTTCGTGAGCTGAACCGGGCGCTGCTCGCCCGGCAGATGCTGCTCGAACGACGGCGGATCGCCCCGATGGCGGCGATCGAGCGGCTCGTCGCGCTCCAGGCCCAGGTTCCCCGCGACCCGTACGCGGCGTTGTGGGCACGGCTCGAGGGATTCCGCCCCTCGGTGGTGTCGGACGCCATCGAGTCGCGGCGCGCAGTCCGGATGACGCTGCTGCGGGCCACCCTGCACCTCATCAGCGCGCGGGACGCGCTGGGGCTGCGGCCGATGTTCCAGCCCGTCGTCGAGCGGATGTTCTTCGGCCAGCGGGCGTTCCGGAAGGCGGCCGAGGGCGTGGACCTCGGCGAGGTGGCCGACGTGTTCCGGGCCCGGCTCGAGGAACGGCCGGGCACCCGGTCGGACCTCTCCCGAGTGGTCGCCGAGCGGTGGCCCGACCGGGACGCCCTGAACCTCGGCTACGCGATGTACCTCCTGCCCACCGTGCAGACCACCCCGCGTGGCCTGTGGGGCCGGTCCGGCCGGGCGGCGGTGACGACGCTGGAACGCTGGCTCGGCGCCCCGCGGCTCCGGCCGGACGACGGGACCGGCCGCACCGAGCTCGTTCGGCGGTACCTGGCGGTGTTCGGCCCGGCAACGCCGGCGGACTTCGCGACGTGGTCGGGGCTGGCCGGCACGCGGGACGCGTTCGACGAACTCCGCCCGCATCTGCGGACGTTCCGCGACGAGCGGGGACGTGAGCTGTTCGACGTTCCCCGGGCGCCGCTCCCCCATCCGGACACGCCCGCCCCGGTCCGATTCCTGCCGGAGTTCGACAACGTGCTGCTCGGGCACGACGACCGGTCGCGCATCGTGCCCGAGGGTGTGCGGCAGTGGACCGAGGTGGGCTGGGGGCTGGTGCTGGTGGACGGCTTCGTGACCGCTCGGTGGAAGCTCGGGCGCGGCCTGCTCGCCGTCCAGCCCTTCCGGGACGTGACCCACGCCGAGCGGAAGGAGATCGAGTCGGAGGGAACCGCGCTGTTCGGGTTCCTCCGGGAGGACGGCGCCGCGGACGTTCGGATCGAGAGCCCGAGCGCATCACTCCGCAACCGTCGTCCCGGCAACCAGCCCGGCTAGCCTCGCTCCACCTCACACCAGGGAACCGACCGAAGACGGCGGTGCCGTGCCACCGATGAGTTGGCCGGCTCCGTGTCGTCTGCACCTGCAACGATCGAACAACCGACGCGGGGAAGGTGTGGGACATGGCGAGAGTGGTGGTGAGCGAGTTCCTGTCGGTGGACGGTGTCATGCAGGCGCCCGGCGGTCCGGACGAGGATCGGACCGGTGGGTTCGAGCACGGCGGCTGGCAGATGCGGTTCGACGACGAGATCGGGCAAAAGATCGTCATGGGCGGCCTGCAGGAGGCCGGCGGATTCCTGCTGGGGCGACGGACTTTCGACATCTTCGCGGCGTACTGGCCGAAGCAGCCTGACGACGACCCGATCGCCGCCCTGATCAACCCCAAGCCCAAGTACGTGGCGTCGCGGACCCTGCAGAACCCGCTGGAGTGGAACAATTCGGTGGTGCTGGGTCCCGACCTCGCGTCGGAGGTCGGCAGGCTGCGGGGCGAGCCCGGGGGCGACCTGCTCGTGATCGGGAGCGGCGGGCTGGTGCAGACGCTGGCCCGCGACGGCCTGGTCGACGCGTACCAGCTGATGGTCCACCCGCTGCTGCTGGGAACGGGCAAGCGGCTGTTCCGCGACGGCCTGGGGAAGCAGGCGTTGCGGCTCGAAGGCAGTCGCACGACGCCCACCGGCATCGTGATCCTCGAGTACGAGCCCGCCGAACAGGGAGGGAACGCGTGACCGATGCGATCGTCACGGAAGGGTTGGTGAAGCGCTACAAGAACGTGACCGCGCTGGCCGGCATCGACATCTCCGCGCCGCAGGGAACGGTGCTCGGCATGCTCGGCCCGAACGGCGCCGGCAAGACGACCGCCGTTCGCATCCTGACGACGCTGCTGGAGGCCGACGAGGGACGAGCGCTCGTGGCGGGCCTCGACGTCCGTGAGGAGCCGGAGAAGGTTCGCGAGCGCATCGGCCTGTCCGGCCAGAACGCCGCCGTCGACGAGAACCTCACGGGGTTCGAGAACCTCGACATGGTCGGGCGGCTCTACCAGCTCGGGAAGCAGCGAGCTCGCGAGCGGGCGCGGGAGCTGCTTGCGGAGTTCTCGCTGGAGGACGCGGGCGACCGGCCGACCAAGACGTACTCGGGCGGGATGCGGCGGCGGCTGGACCTGGCGGCGGCGCTGGTGGCGAAGCCGGAGGTGCTGTTCCTCGACGAACCGACCACCGGGCTGGACCCGAGGAGCCGTTCGCAGATGTGGGAGACCATCCAGATGCTGGTGCGGGGCGGTTCGACCGTGCTGCTGACCACCCAGTACATGGAGGAGGCCGACCGGCTGGCGGACGACATCGTGGTGATCGACCACGGGCGGGTGATCGCGCACGGCACGGCCGATCAGCTGAAGGCACAGGTCGGCGGGGAGCGCGTCGAGGTGGTCGTGGCCGAGCCCGCCGACATGCCGACCGCCCGGATGATCCTGGGCGACCTGTGCGGCGAGGAGGTCCAGGTCGACGAACAGATCCGAACCCTGACCGCCGCGGCGACGGGCGGCCCCCACGTGCTGAAGCGGGTCCTGGACCTGTTCGAGGAGGCGCGAGTGCGGGTCTCGGACGTCGGGCTCCGCCGGCCGACGATGGACGACGTGTTCCTGTCGCTCACGGGGCACGTGGCGGAGGAGGAACCGAGCTCGCAGGACGAGAGCCCGCCGGACGGCGGACGCGGCGGACGACGGGGGCGCGAGGCCCGCACCAAGGAGGCGGTTCGATGAGCGCGGCGCGGGTGTTCGCGGACGGGGCGGTCGTCGCCAAACGGAACCTGATCGCGATCAAGCGGGTGCCGGACATCCTGGTGTGGACGACGGCCTCGCCGATCATGTTCGTGCTGCTGTTCGGCCTGGTGTTCGGCAGCTCGATCCACATCCCCGGGGTGAGCTACCGGGAGTTCCTGATCGCGGGGATCTTCACGCAGACGGTGATCTTCGGGTCGACGTTCACGGGTGTGGGGCTCGCCACGGACATGACCAAGGGCGTGATCGACCGGTTCCGCTCGCTGCCGATGTCGCGGGCGGCCGTGCTGGTCGGGCGGACGGGCTCGGACATCGCGTACAACGCGATCTCGCTGGCGGTCATGGCGATCACCGGGCTGATCGTGGGGTGGCGGATCCGCAACGGGGTGCTGGCGGCGATCGGCGGGTTCCTGCTGCTGCTGCTGTTCTCCTACGCGGTGTCGTGGATCATGGCGTGGGTCGGGCTGAAGGTCCGCGCGGTCGAGGTGGTCCAGAACGCGTCGTTCCTGTTCATCTTCCCGATCACGTTCGTGGCGTACACGTTCGTGCGGGCCGAGCTGCTCCCGGGGCCGCTGCGGGTGTTCGCCGAGTGGAACCCGGTGTCGTCGGTGGCGCAGGCCGTGCGGGAGGCGTTCGGGAACACGGGGACCGTGCCGACCCCGACCGTCTGGCCGCTCGCGCACCCGGTGGTGTACTCGCTGTTGTGGATCGCGCTGATCCTGGCGATCTTCGTGCCGCTGTCGATCCGTCAGTTCAAGAAGGCGGCCGCCCGGCAGTAGGCGCGACGAGCAGCAGGCACCCGGGCTGCTCCGGACCCTGTCCTCCGCCGGGGACGGTGACCAGATGTCGGCGGCGGATGCGAACGTGCGTTCGTGTCCGGCGAGGCAACGATCCTCCACGCCGACGTCGATTCCTTCTACGCGTCGGTGGAGCAGCGGGACGACCCGAGCTTGCGCGGACGCCCCGTCATCGTCGGCCCCGGCGTCGTGCTCGCGGCCAGCTACGAGGCCAAGGCGTACGGCGTTCGAACCCCGATGAATGGCGCACAGGCCCGTCGGCTGTGCCCCGCCGCGGTCGTCGTTCGCCCACGGATGGACGCCTACACGCAGGCGAGCAGGGCGCTGTTCGAGGTGTTCCACGACACGACGCCGTTCGTCGAGGGGTTGTCGATCGACGAGGCCTTCCTGGACGTCGGCGGGCTGTGGCGCATCTCGGGCACGCCGACCGAGATCGCCGTCCGCCTGCGACGGACGGTCCGGGAGCGGGTCGGCCTGCCCATCACGGTGGGAGTCGCGAGGACCAAGTTCCTGGCCAAGGTGGCGAGCGGCGTGGCCAAGCCCGATGGGCTGCTGGTCGTGCCCACCGGCGGCGAGCTGCAGTTCCTCCATCCCCTCCCGGTCGAGGCCCTGTGGGGCGTGGGGCCGGTGACCGCCTCGAAGCTCCACGGGCGCGGCATCACGACCGTGGCGGAGGTCGCTCGGCTCGGCGAGTCGACGCTGGTACGGATGCTCGGTCGGGCGGTCGGGCGCCAGCTCCATGCGCTGGCCCACAACCGGGATCCCCGTCGCGTCCAGACGGGTCGGCGTCGCCGCTCGATGGGGACCCAGCGCGCCCTGGGCCGAGGGCGGAGGTCGCCCGAGCAGCTCGACACCGATCTCGTCGCGCTGGTCGACCGCCTCGCGCGACGCCTGCGCGGCGCGCGCCGGGTCTGCAGGACCGTCGTGCTCCGGCTGCGGTTCGACGACTTCTCGCGCGCGACGCGTTCGCACACCCTGCCGGAGGCGAACGCCGACACCCCGACGATCCTCGTCGCGGCTCGGGGCCGCTCGCCGAGGCGATGTCGATGATCAGGCGACAGGGCATCACGCTCATCGGCGTGACGTTCGCCAATCTCGGCGACGACGGTGCGGTCCAGCTCGCGCTGCCCTTCGACCGCCGCGTCGCCTCCACCCTGGACGCGACCGTCGACACGGTGCGCGAGCGGTTCGGATCGAGGGCGGTCACCCGGGCCGTGCTCCTCGGCCGCGACTCAGGTCCCTCGGTGCCCCTGCTCCCCGACTGAGCTCGTGAAGGCACGGCAGCTCAAAGCGGCCTGACCTCGGCCCGCCCGGCGAGCTCCCTCGCCCGAGCGGGATCGAGCCGTCCGGCGCCGGGGACCTCGGCGTTGGCGGTGGCGGTGCCCAGGGCCAGCCGGAGCGCCCCATCCCAGTCCGAGCCCCGGTCGAGGGCCACCACGATGCCCGCGAGGAACGCGTCGCCGCTCCCGACCGGATAGCGGCCGCGCTCGTACAGCACGCCCTCGTACCGCGTGCCGTCCGGTCCCACCACGACGGCGCCCTCGGCGCCCCGCGTCACGACCCCCGCGTGGCCCGGCCCCCCGGCCATCTCGCGGATCCTCGTCGCGGCCGCGAGCGCCTCGTCCCTCGTTGCCGTGGGCACGGCGAGCAGGCCGCCGACCTCCGCGGCGTTCACCTTCACGACCTCCGGCCCGGCGGCGAGCGCCCGGCGGAGCCGCTCCCCCTCCGCGTCGAGCGCAACCCGCATCCCCGCCGCACGCGCGCGCCGGGCGAGGTCACGGTAGCCGTCCTCGGGCGCCCCCGGCGGGAGCGAGCCGGAGATCGTGAGCCAGCCTTCCGGCCGGAACAGTCCGCCCAGCGCCTCCAGCAGCTCGGCCCAGACCGCTGCCGGCACGACATCGCCGTGCTCGTAGAACTCGGTGAGGTCGCCGCCCTCGCGGCTGGCCACCGACAGCGACGCGCGGGTCTCCCCGTCGGTCCAGACGAACGACCCGGCGATCCCCGCCTCCCGCAGGGCGTTCTCGATCCACCTGCCGGCGCCGCCCCCGAGGATCCCGGCTGCACGCACGTCGGCCCCCAGGGCGTGCGCCGCCCGCACCACGTTGAGGCCCTTCCCCCCGGCGGTCTGCACGAAGGCGACCGGACGGTGGATGGCGCCCGGGACGAGCCGTTCGACCTCGAACAGCTTGTCGATCGACGGATTGGCGGCGACACAGACGATCACAGGAAACCTCCCGGCCGATCGCGATGCTAGCGTTCCCCGCCGTGGCCAAGCTGACGATCGTCGGAGCCGGGAGCGTCGAGTTCACCCGGGCGATCATCGCCGACCTCTGCGCCGACGCCCGGCTCCACGGCACCATGGAGATCGCGCTGCACGACATCGACCCGGATCGCCTCGGGTACGCGGAACGCGCCGCCCGGCAGCTCGTCGACCGGTCGGGGGCGGGGTTCCGGGTCCAGGCGGAGCCACGCGCACAGGCGTTCGACGGCACCGACTACGTGATCAACGAGATCCAGGTCGGGGGGTATCCCGCGACCGTCACCGACTTCGAGGTGCCGGCGAGGTACGGGCTCCGCCAGACGATCGCGGACACGATCGGCATCGGGGGCATCATGCGCGGCCTCCGGACCATCCCGGTGATGATCGACATGGCGAACGAGCTGGCGGAACGGTCCCCGCAGGCGCTCCTCCTCAACTACACGAACCCCATGGCCATGGTGCCGTGGGGGGTCTGGGCGGGCTCGAACCTCCCCGCCGAGCGGGTGGTCGGCGTGTGCCACAGCGTTCGCGACACGCACGCGTTCCTGGCGAAGACGGTGGGCCTGCCCGAGGAGCGCGTCGCGTTCCGAACCGCCGGGTTCAACCACCAGTGCTTCGTGTACGTGTTCCGCGACCGCGCGACGGGAGAGGACCTCTATCCCAGGCTGCGGGAGATCGTCGACGCCGACCCGGAGGGCCTGGGCCGGCGGGTCCGGGTCGAGCTCTTCAAGCGGTTCGGCTACTTCCCGACCGAGTCCTCCGAGCACGGCGTCGAGTACGTGCCGTGGTTCCTCCGCCACGACGGCGAGGTGGCCCGGTACCGGAGCGAGATCGACGAGTACCTCCGGCGGTCCGAGGAGAACCTGGCGGAGTGGGAGGCCCTGCGGCGCGCGCTCGACGCGGGCGAGGAGATCGAGGTCGAGGCCTCGAACGAGCTCGCGAGCCAGATCGTCGGGGCGCTCGAGACCGGAACCGGCGTCGAGGTGTACGGCAACGTCCGCAACGGCGGCCTGATCGAGGGGCTTCCCGACGACGCCTGCGTCGAGGTCCCGGTCCTGGTGGACAAGAACGGGGTGCAGCCGACCCGGATCGGGCGCATCCCCCCGCAGTGTCTGGCCCTCAACCGGACCTTCCTGAACGTGGCCGAGCTCACGGTGCGGGCGGCGGTGGAGGGGTCTCGGGAGCTTGTCTACCAGGCGGCGCTGATGGATCCCAACACGTCGGCGACGCTCACGGTCCGGCAGATCCTCGACATGGTCGACGACCTGATCGAGGCCCACGGGGCGCTGATCCCCGAGCGCGTCCGCCGGACCCAGCCGATGGCCCGCTGACCCGGCGGTTCTCCTCACACGACGGTCGTGGCGACGCCGGCCTCCCGGAGCCGCCGGATCGGCTCCGGTCCCGCCCCCCCGTCGGTGATGACCTCGTCCACCCGGTCGATCGGACAGATCTGGGCGAACGCCACCCGCCCCAGCTTGGAGCTGTCCGTGACCACCACGACGCGGCGGGCCCGGGCGATCATCGTCCCGTTGGTGTGCGCCTCGACCTCGTGGTGGGTCGTGAGGCCGCTCGCCACCTCGATCCCGTCGACCCCCACGAACGCGATGTCGAGGTTGAGCCGCCCCAGCGCCTCTTCCGCGACCGGCCCGACCAGCTCGTAGGACTCCGGGCGCACGGTCCCACCCGTCACGACGAGCTTCAGGTCCGTTCGGATGGCCAGCTCTCCCGCGATGTTGAGCGCGTTGGTCACCACCGTGATCCCCCGCCGGTCGACGACCCGCCGCGCGACCTCCGTGGTCGTGGTGCCGCCGGTGAACCCGATGACCGCTCCGTCCGCGACCCGGGAAGCGGCCTCGGCGGCGATCCGCCCCTTCTCGTCCTGGTGTCGCGAGGCCTTGTACCGCAGCGGGAGCTCGTACATGACACCGCGTGCGACGGCCCCCCCGTGGGTGCGTTCGAGCATCCGTTGGCGCTCGAGGAGCTGGAGGTCGCGCCGGACCGTGGCCACCGAGGCGCCGAGGCGGTCGGCGAGACCGGCCACCTCCACCGAGCCGTCGCCGGCGAGCTGCTCCAGGATCGTGGACAGCCGCTCCGTCTGGCGCATGTCGCGCCAGAGCATAGCGCCTGGTGTGCGCGGTTTCGGTCGAAGCTCGCTTGACCGAATGCGCGTTTGTGATCTACCGTGCCATGAAATGAGCGAAACCGGGAGCGAGATCGCGTCGCAGCCCGACTGCTGGCGGCGGGCCGTCCAAGGGGTGGCCGCCGCGAAGTCCGACCTTCCGGCACCGGGGGAGCGCGTCGCCGCCGTGGGGTGCGGCACGTCCTGCTACGTCTCGCGGGCGTACGCCGTCCTCCGCGAGACGGCCGGCCACGGCGAGACCGACGCCTTCCCCGCCTCGGAGTTCCCGATCGGACGGCGGTACGACCGGGTCGTCGCCATCACCAGAAGCGGGACGACGACCGAGGTCCTCCGCCTGCTGGACGAACTTGGTTCGCAGCGCCGGCTGGTCGTCACCGCCGACGGGGCCTCGCCCGCGGCGACGACGGCGGACGCCCGCGTCGTGCTCGACTTCGCCGACGAGCGGTCGGTCGTCCAGACGCGGTTCCCGACCTCGGTACTCGCCCTCCTCCGCGCGCACCTGGGCGAGGATCTGGCCACGGCGATCGGCGACGCGGAACGCGCGCTCGACGCACCGTTCCCCGTCGGACCGGACGACGTCGATCACGTCGTGTTCCTGGGCCACGGGTGGACGGTGGGGATCGCCGAGGAGGCGGCGCTCAAGCTCCGCGAGGCCGCCCGGATGCACTCCGAGGCCTATCCGGCCATGGAGTACCGTCACGGCCCCATCAGCCTGGCCGGCCCCCGGTCGCTCGTGTGGATCCTGGGGACGGCCGACGACGGCGTCGCGGACGACGCGCGGGCCGCGGGAGCCGCGGTCCGCACGACGACGTTCGATCCGCTGGCCGAGCTCGTCCTGATCCAGCGGTTCGCGCTGGCCGTGGCCGGCGCGAGGGACCTCGATCCCGATCGCCCGCGCCACCTGACCAGATCGGTCATCCTGTCGTGACGCCACCTCGGGGAGGTACCCTGATGAAGCAACACCGGCTCGCCATCCTCGCCGCGTTCGTCCTGCTCGCCTCGGCGTGCGGGGGAGGCGGCGGGAACACGTCCCCCTCGTCCACGCCGACCGGGCCGGTGACCCTCACGATCTGGCACGGCTACACGGAGAAGGAGGCCGACTGGTTCAACGCGGCGATCGAGGACTGGAACGCACAGCACCCCGACATCACGGTCAAGCCGCTGTTCGTCAACAACGACAAGGCGCTCCAGAAGCTCACGGTCGCCCTCCAGGGCGGCGAGCCCCCGGACATCACCTATCAGTACGGGTCCTCGCTGCCCCAGGTCGCGGCCGCCCCGGGGCTGGTCGACCTCACGTCGTGGGTGCGCCAACCCGACGTGGGATGGAACGACTTCATCCCGGGGGCGAGGTCGGCGGCGACCTTCGAGGGGAAGGTGCTCGGGGTTCCCGCGCTCATCGACAACCTGGCGCTCGTCTACAACAAGACGCTGTTCGACCAGGCCGGGCTGTCGTATCCGACCGCCCAGTGGACGTGGGACGACTTTCGGGCGGCGGCCAAGGCGCTGACCGACCCCTCGAAGAAGCAGTTCGGCTGGTCGTACCCGATGGACGCGAGCGAGGACACCGTCTGGCACTACGACCCGCTGCTGTGGCAGAACGGCGGCTCGATCCTCAACGCCGACGACAGCAAGGCGGCCTTCGACTCGCCCCAGGGCGTCGAGGCGCTCCAGGGGATGACCTCGATGGCGGTCGACGACAAGTCGGTGTTCCTCGACCTGCAGAACTCCGTGTACTCGCAGCTGTTCAACAACGGCAAGATCGGCATGCTGGTCACCGGCCCATGGGACCTCTCCAGCTTCCCTGACGTCGACTACGGCGTGCAGGTGCTCCCCGGGTTCAACGGCGACCACGAGACGATCGCCGGGCCCGACATGTGGACCGTGTTCGACAACGGCGGGGGGCGGGCGCAGGCGGCAGAGGAGTTCCTGCAGTGGCTGACCTCGCCAGCGCAGGTCAAGAAGGAGGGGCTCGCCACCGGTCACCTCCCGATCCGCCTGTCGGTCGTGAACGACGCCGCCTTCGTCAAGCAGCTCGGCCAGGCGTTCCCCGGCGTCGATTTCTTCGCCGAGAACCTGAACAACGTCAAGCAGGCCCGGCCGGTGCTCTCCGCGTACCCGACGGTCTCCGAGGCGATGGGCAACGCCATCGTGTCGGCGATGCTCGGCCAGAGCGACCCGAAGGCCGCGCTGGACCAGGCCGCCTCGCAGGCGAACGACGCGCTCGCGCAGGCGGGGTAGCGGAGGGATCGGCGTCGGCTTGGCGAACGGTGGGGTGACGCGGGTCCGCCGCCTCCTCGTCTCGGATCACGCGGCAGGCTGGGCGTTCATCCTCCCCGCGGTGATCGTGGTGACGGTGTTCGGGCTCCTCCCGATCGTCTGGGGACTGGTCCTGTCCTTCCAGAAAGCCAGTCTCATCTCGCCGGAACGCCAGTGGGTGGGGTTCGACAACTACCTGCAGATCGCGCACGACCCGAAGGCCCGGCAGGCGGCGCTGAACACCGTCTACTACACGGTCCTGTTCGTCCCGATCTCCATCCTCGGCGGGCTGTTCTTCGCGCACGCGCTCAACCGGAAGATCAGGTTCATCAGGTTCTACCGGCTGGCGGTGTTCCTCCCGGTCGTCACGTCCACGATCGCCACCGGGATCATGTTCCTCTGGCTGTTCGACAAGAACTACGGTCTGGCCAACTTCCTGCTGGGGAAGATCGGGCTGGGGCCGTTCGGCTTCTTCGAGGATCCGAACCAGGCCATGATGGCGTTGGTCCTGATGACCGTGTGGGGGTGGCTCGGGTTCGACACGATCATCTACCTGGCCGCGCTGCAGGCCGTCCCGCAGCACCTCATCGAGGCCGCGGCCATCGACGGCGCGAGCCGGTGGACGACCTTCTGGCGCGTGACCTGGCCGATGCTGGGTCCGGCCACCCTCCTGCTGGTGGTGTGGTCGACGATCAGCGCGCTCCAGCTGTTCGACGAGGTCTTCTTCGTGACGAAGGGGGGACCGCTCGGCCGGACGTCGGTCGTGGTCTTCTACGTCTACAAGCTCGCGTTCGAGCAGGGCCTCGGGAGCCTGTCGCTGGCCGGGTACGCCGCCGCGATCGCGTACGTGCTGTTCGTCGTCATCCTGCTGCTCACCCTGGCCCAGTTCTGGCTGGGCCGCCGGGTGATCCACTACGGCTCATGAGCGCATCGACCACCGTCGCCGAGGCTCCCGAGCGGGTGGACGCGCGGTCGCTGCCGGGCGAGACCGGCATGGTCGAGCGGGAGCGCACACGGTGGCTCCCGTTCGATCCGTGGCACCTGTTCCTGGCCCCGCTGGCCGCGATCATGCTCCTGCCGATGCTGTGGATGGTCGTGACGTCGCTCGAGACGCCGGCCCAGACGCTGCACTTCCCTCCCGTGCTGTGGCCGGGGACGCTCCGGTTCGGGAACTACCTGACGACCATCCGGCAGTCGGCGTTCGGGACCTGGTTCTGGAACACGACCGTGGTCACCGTCGCGGTCGTCGCCAGCAACCTGGTGCTGTGCTCGCTGGCGGCGTACGCGTTCGCCAGGATCCGGTTCCTCGGCCGCGGCGTCGTGTACTTCCTGCTGCTGGCCACGCTGATGGTGCCGCTGCAGGTGGTGCTCATCCCGACGTTCCTGATCGCGAAGGACCTCGGGCTCATCGACCACCTCGGCGCGCTCGTCGCGCCCAACCTCGTGAACGTCTTCGGCATCTTCATGCTCACCCAGTTCTTCAAGACGCTGCCCATCGAGCTGGAGGAGGCGGCGCGGATCGACGGGGCCTCCCGCCTGTCCATCCTGGTGCGGATCGTGCTGCCGCTGTCGCTCCCGGCGCTCGCCACGCTGGCGGTCATCCAGTTCATGTGGACGTGGAACGACTTCCTGTGGCCGCTCGTGACGATCCTCACCAACGAGGGCGCGTTCACGCTCCAGCTCGGGCTCGCGACGTTCCAGGGCGCGCACAACACGCAGTGGCAGCTGGTCGCCGCGGCCAACGTCATGTCAATGATCCCCGTGGTGATCCTGTTCCTCGCCGCCCAGCGCTTCTTCGTGCGCGGCATCGCCACGCAGGGGCTGAAGGGCTGAGCGTGGCGCGGGTCGCGTTCGCCGACGTCACCAAGGTCTACCCGGGCCCGGTCGTCGCCGTCGAGGACCTGACGCTCGAGGCGGCCGACGGCGAGTTCCTGATCCTGGTCGGGCCGTCGGGGTGCGGGAAGTCGACGGCCCTGCGGATGGTGGCCGGGCTCGAGCGAATCAGCCGCGGCACGATCGCCATCGGCGACCGTGTGGTCAACGACCTGCCGCCCAAGGAACGGGACATCGCGATGGTGTTCCAGAACTACGCGCTGTACCCGCACATGACCGTCGAGCGGAACCTCGCGTTCGGGCTCCGCCAGCATCGGACGGGGCGGGACGAGGTCGACCGCCGGGTCGCCGAGATCAGCCGCATGCTCGGGATCGAGGACCTGCTCCGCCGGCGGCCCGGGCAGCTCTCGGGAGGCCAGCGCCAGCGGGTCGCGATGGGCCGGGCCCTGGTGCGCCAGCCGGCCGTGTTCCTCCTGGACGAACCGCTGTCCAACCTGGACGCGAAGCTCCGGGTCGAGATGCGGGCCGAGCTCAAGCGGCTCCAGGCCCGCCTGGAGGTCACCACGATCTACGTGACCCACGACCAGGTCGAGGCCATGACCCTCGGCGACCGCATCGCGGTGCTCTCCGGCGGGGTCCTGCAGCAGGTCGGCCGGCCGCAGGAGGTCTACGACGACCCGGACAACCTGTTCGTCGCGGGGTTCATCGGCTCACCGCCGATGAACCTGTTCCGGGGGACGGCGCGGAGGGGGGTCGTCGAGGCGGCGGGTCTTCGCATCCCGGCGTCGCACCTGGCCGACGGCGAGGTCGTGGTGGGCATGCGGCCGGAGACGCTGGACCCGGTTGGGGCGGCGTCTCAGCCGGGCGGGTGTCTCGAGATCCTGGTGGACGTGGTCGAGCCCCTCGGGGACGAGGTCCTCGTGCACGGGACCGTGGAGGCGAGGCCCGTGCGCCCCTCGGACGACGCGGGGATCCCGGCCGGCGACGGGGATGTCGGGACGAGCGTGACCGTTCGCCTCCCCCCGCACGAGCACCCCGACGCCGGGACGCGGCTCCGCGTCACGGTGGCGCCGGGCGACGTCCGGCTGTTCGACGTCGACACCGGGACGGCGATCCGGCCGGCGTGAGGCTCAGGCGGTGCCGGCCGTGAGGCCGGCGATCTCGTCGATGGTGGGCTGGCCGTCGACGCCCCCGATCGCCCGCGTCGAGAGCGAACCGCACGCGTTGGCGACCGCGAGCGAGCGCTGGAGCGGGTCGCCGCCCAGCCACGACGCGAGGAAGCCGGCGTCGAAGGAGTCCCCCGCTCCGGTCGTGTCCACCGGGTCCGTAGGAATCCCGGCCGATTGCAGCACGGTCTCGCCGTGGGCGGCGATGGCGCCGTCGGGGCCGAGCTTGGCCACGACGAGCGCGGCCGATCGGGCGAGGGCTCGAATCGCGTCCTCGGCGCTGCCTTCGCGGGCGATCCTGGTGACCTCGGCGGCGTTCGGGAGGAAGACGTCGGTCCGGGTCAGCAGCCCGGCGAGGCCGCCGTCCCAGGATTCCGACGGATCCCAGTTGGGGTCGACCGACGTCGTGGCTCCGTTGGCCCGGACCTCGTCGAAGAGCGCGGGCAGGTCGGGGGCGAGCCGTCGCTGCAGGAAGTACGAGCTGACGTGGACGTGGCGGGCGTCGCGCAGCACGGCGCGATCGATCCGGTCCTCGCTCAGCTCGGCGATCGTGCCGGGATGGGTGAGGATCGCCCGGTCGTGCGGCTTCGAGAGCACCACGGTGAGCCCGGTGGGGCGTCCCGGGTCGACCGTGAGCCCGTCGACCCCGACCCCGCGCGCGGCCAGCTCGTCGCGGATCCATCGGCCGAAGACGTCCTCACCGACCACGCCGCACAGGGCGACCGCCAGGCCGAGCCGGGCGGCCCCGCACGCCGTGATCGCGCCGGAGCCCCCGATCGTGAGGCGCGCGTCCTCCACCAGCCGCTCGGCCTGCCCGAACTGCGGTTCGACGTCGCCGCGCAACACGAGATCCGGGTTGACGTCGCCGAGGATCAGCAGGTCGAGGCGGGGCGACACGGCGCGGCGGGCGTCAGTCGTACCGCGTCGAGCCGCGGGAGCCCGCGTATCGGATCGCGCCGACCTCGTATGGCCGGCCCTCCGAGTCCGCCTTCAGTGCCGCCTCGATGATCGTGAGGAGGCGGGCGCCCTCCGCGTCGGGGTCGGTGCTCGCCGGATGCTCGGCGGTGCTCCGGAACTTCGCATCGACCTCGTAGATGAGCACCCCGCTCCACGTCCGGTCGTCCTCGTTCACGTTTCGTCCCCCTGGTCAGGCGGTCGTCGTCGCCCCACCCTTCGGCGTGCGGCGGGTCGACGGATGCATTCTCCGTGAAGTGGCCTCGCCGGGCCGGATGATCGAGGTCTGCTCGCTCCCCTGCTGGATCCAGGCACATCCGCAGTCGCTGCACGAGCCGCGCTGGCTCGGGCCGAGGACGACCAGGATGCGGTTGGATTCGCAGTTGGGACATCGCGACATGGTGCCTCCCTCGCGTCCATGCGTCCGGGAGAGTGAGCGAGAACCGGAACTGGCCGGGCTCCGGCGATCGGTCGCTCGTCGCGAACCGCAGGCAGGGGCGCCTGCGCTGGGGCGAGTCTACCTCAGGTCGGGTTGCGGGCCGTCTCCGGGCCGACCGGCTCGAGGCCGAGCCCGAACGGGCTGCCCTCGGAGTCGCGACAGACGCTCCACCGCTCGCCCTCGTGGATCACGGCACCTCCGAGCCGCCGGACCCGTTCGAGCGCCTCGGCCATGTCGGGCACGGAGAAGTACGGGAGGGACACGCGGTCGCCGGGTCCGGTGCCGCGGGGATGCACGCCGAGGGCTGCATCACCCTTGTGCGTCTGCCAGCCCTGGCCCTCGTCGGTTGGCCGCTCATCGAGCTCGACGTCGAGGAGGCCGGTCCAGAAGGCACGTGCACGTTCGGGGTCGTCGGCCGGAAACTCCACGAGACGGATGGGTGAGCTCATTCGAGCGCAGACTACGACGGATTCGTTGCGCGGGGGGGCTCGGTGTCGATGGCCATCTCTTCGAACGGACGAGCGATACATCACGCGGGTCAGGGCACCAGGCCGAAGATCGTCGCCGGCGAGCCCGACCCGTGCAGGTTCCGAGGCCCGCCGACCACGATCCACGCCCCATTCGGCGGCAGCGCGCTGAGGTTCGTCAGGTTCTCGAGGTCGATCCGGTGCCGGTGGAACACGGCCGAGCTCTCCCGGAAGTCTTCGTCGGTGCCGGGGTCGGGCCCGAAGGTATCCGTGCCGAGCGCGCCGCGCTCGCCGAGGATGCCGCGGTCGATCAGCCAATGGACCGCTTGGAGCGAGAAGCCCGGCTGGTGCAGCCCCTGCCGGCCGGTCCCGCAGTTGTAGTAGGTGCGGTCGGTCGCCTTCGTGTCCGGGCCCCAGAACCGGTCGCAGCCGGTGCGGAGGATGACGGCGGCATCCTTCGGCATCGGCCCGTACTTCGCGATCCAACCCTTGAGGTCGGCGATCGTGGCCCGGTAGTCGACGTTCTGCCGGGTCTTCGAACGTATGTCGATCACCACGGCGGGCAGGACGAGCGAGGTCGGGGGAAGGTGCCCTGCGCACGCCGCCCCGACGTGGAAGTGGCACGGCGCGCCCCAGTGGGTGCCGGTGTGCTCGCCCTCCTGGACGAACTGGAGGTAGTAGCCGTCCTTGGGAACGGTGAAGGCCGTGGTCAAGGAGAACTGGGGGTCGCCCGGGAAGCCGGGCGTGCGGTGGGGGTCGTTCAGGTGGCTCAGGTAGACGACGCGACGGAACCCGGCGACGGACCTCGCGCCGGTTGCGATCTTGCGTGCCGGGGACGCCCCGAAGCTCCTGGCCCCGAGCCCGAGCACCCCAGTCACGAGCCCCACAGCGACAGCTACGGCGATCGGCGCCTTCGGACGGATCCCGGCCATGAGCTGCTCCTTTCCTCGAACTGGCCCCGACGATAGTGGGAAGCCGGTCTCGGGGCTTTGGTCAGCGAGTCGGCGCCCTCACGTCATCGTTCGGCAGGCGGAGAACTCGGACGCGTCGCCGTATCCGCCCCGTCAACGCACCGGGGAGTCCGGTCAGGAGCCTGCGGATTCGGCGAGGACGAACGGGTGGGCGGGACCGGTGCCCGAGGCGCGGAGCAGTGAACCGACCACCGTGAGGGTCCAACGCGAGTCGACGGTGTCGTCGACGAGGAGCACCGGACCCCCGGGGACCTCGCCGCGGATGCCGAACGCGTCGAGGACGTTGGCGAGCTGCTGGGGGCTGTTCTCCATCTCGCGCTGGGGGCGGTGGGGCTCGATGGGTGCGACCAGCGGGAGGAGCTCGAGACCGAGCTGGTCGGCGAGGCGTCTCGCGAAGTCCTCGACTCGGCCGTCGGTCGAGGGGACGAAGGTCGCCCGGGCCGGGGCGGGTTGGGGGTTCCAGCGGCGGATGGCCCTCGCCGAGGCGGCGACGAGCTCGTCCGAGTACGTGCCGGCTGCGCGGCCTGTTCTGACGAGCTGGCCCCAGCCGCCGTCGTTCTCGATGCAGAGGGCGCGGCCGGGTTCGAGCTGGCGGTCCTCGGGGATGCGGCCCTTGCGGTCGGGCATGCCGGGCGGCCACATGCGACGGGGTTCGACGACGAGCTCGCGGCTGCGGAGGAACTCCTCGGCCTTCGCGACCAGCTCGCGTGCGGGTCGCAGGTCGAGCGGCGTGCCGGTGCAGTTCATGCAGCGGCCGCACGGTCTCGCCTCGGGGTCGTCGAGCTGCCTGCGGAGAAACTCCATCAGGCAGCCCCGCGTCTCGCCGTACTCGCGCATGGCCTGCTGTTCGCGGCGGCGGGCGGCGGTGACGCGTTCGACGCGGTCGGCGTCGTAGGACCAGGGCTCGTGCGTGCGGCGCCAGCCGCGGTTGGCGCGCTCGACGGCGCCGTCAACCTCGAGGATCTTCAGCATGGCCTCGAGGCGGGTCTTGCGGACGTTCACGTCGGCGAGGAGCTGGTTGGTGGTCAGCGACTCGGCGCCTTCGAGCAGTGCGACGACCTGTTCGGCCTGCTGCCTGGGTGGGAAGGCCGTCGAGATGAACCAGTCCTGGATCTGCTCGTCCTCGCCGCCCTGGAGCAGGATGCCGTCGGAGCGCTCGAGGGCTCGGCCGGCCCGGCCGACCTGCTGGTAGTACCCGATCGCGGAGCCGGGTGACTGGAAGTGGACGACGAAGGAGAGGTCCGGCTTGTCGAACCCCATCCCGAGCGCGCTGGTGGCCACGACGACCTTGACGCGGTTGTCGAGGAGGTCCTGTTCGATCCCTTCGCGGAGGGTGGGGTCGGTCTCGCCCGAGTAGGCGTGGGCGGGGATGCCGTTGGATTCGAGCCAGTCGGCCACGCGAACGGTGTCGGAGATCGTGAGGCAGTAGACGATGCCGGTTCCTTCGGTCGCGGGCAGGAACTCGGCGAGCCAGGCCATGCGCTCGGCGGGGTGGCGTTGGGGCGTGTATGCGAGGACCAGGCTCTCGCGGTCGAGGGTTCCTCTGAGCACCGTGATGCCGTGGCCGAGCTGGGCGACCACGTCCGCGACCACACGGTCGTTGGCGGTGGCGGTGGTGCACAGGACGGGGACGTCGGCGGGGAGGTCGTCGAGCACGCGGGCGATGCGGCGGTAGTCCGGGCGGAAGTCGTGGCCCCAGTCGGAGATGCAGTGGGCCTCGTCGACGACCAGCAGGCCAGTGGTCTTCAACACGTCGGGCAGGACGTTCGCGCGGAACTCCTGGTTGTTGAGCCGCTCGGGCGAGATGAGCAACAGGTCGACGGCGTCGTGGGCGATCTCCTCGGCGATGGCGTCCCAGTCGTCGCGGTTCGCCGAGTTGATGGTGGCGGCCCGCACGCCGATGCGACGGGCCATGTCGATCTGGTTCCGCATGAGGGCGAGGAGCGGCGAGACGAGCAGGGTGGGCCCGCGGCCGTCCCCCCGGAGCAGCCGGGTGGCGATGAGGTAGACGGCGCTCTTGCCCCACCCCGTCCGCTGCACGACGAGCACGCGCCCGCCCTCGGCGGAGAGGGCGCGGATGGCCTCGAGCTGGCCGGGGCGGAACGCGGCCCCGGGACCGAGCATCCCGTGAAGGAGGTCGGTTGCGCGATCGTCGACGTTGGTGGCCGGCACGGGTCCAAGGGTATCGGCAGGCGCCGACGCGCCGCGTCCGGGGACCGGCAGGGTCAGCCCGGTGGTTCCTGCCAGCGGACTCCCTGGAACCTCCCGAAGTCCCGATCGAACGACGTCACTCCCCCGCCGTGCTCCACGGCCAGGGCCGCCAGATGGGCGTCGTTCACGAGGTTGGCCGCCGTTCCGAGTGGCCCGAGGAGGCCGGAGAGCACCGGGAGATGGCGCGCGGTCGGGTGCACCACGACCGCCGTGGGAGCCGAGAGCCACATCTCGACCACCCCGGTGGCCTCCTCCGCGGTGAGGGGCTGCGCGAACAGGTCGGAACGCGTCGACAGCCGAAGGAACGCGAGCAGGACGATCCACGCGAAGCCGACCGTCTCGGACCCTGCCAGCGCTGCGTCGAGCCAGGTACGGGCGCGTTCGTGCAGCGGCGAATCCTCGTTGACCGCGTACAGGAGGACGTTCGCGTCGACGACCTGCATCGTTCCGGGCCGCTACTTGCGCGATGAGACCCGGCGAGCGAGCTCCTCGTCCTCGAGCTCGGCCGCCAGGCGGAGGGCATGGGTCAGCGATCCGCGCGGCGCCCCCATGCGGAAGGTCGGGGTTCGGAAGGCGGGGCGTTCGGAATCGGTAGTGAGTCCCTGCCGGATCGCCATGTTCACGGCCTGCTTGAACGTGAGGCCGCGCTCGCGCATCACGCGGCGAACCAGCGCCTCCACGTCCTTGTCGAGTGTGACGGTGGTTCTCATGAGTGGTGCATCATAGCATCATCATCGATGATGCTTCCGCATCAAGGCTGGGACCCGGTGTACGCCGCCCCGCCGAAGTGGGTGCTCGACCGGTAGTGGCACCACCTGGAAGACGCTCGCGTCGCGCCGTCGTGGCTGAACGTGGCAGTCTGTCGTTGTGGATCGAGCAGCGTTCACGGAACTGGTGCGCGAGCACGGGAACGAACCGGACGTCCGGGTGCTCGCCCGGATCTTCGCGTGGTCGGACCAGCACGACCTCACCGACGGCTGGGAACCGAGCTCCGCGCACGACGACGAGGCCTGGGTCCCCGTGATGCGGCGGATCGACCGGGCACCGGCCCCGATCCGGATCGGGTCCAGCCCGCCGCGGCTGTTCCTGTCGGTCGAGGAGCTGCGGCGCTACCACCCGTTCCGCATGGAGCAGCGGTGGCGGTCGCTGGTGGACCAGCTGGACGAGATCCCGAACGTCGTCCGGACGGAACCGGACCTCTCCCCGAACATCCTCCTGCGGGACCTCGACGACGACCGGGCATGGTCACCGTTCTTCCGGGTGATCGACGCCATGCTGACGGAGGTCCGGCGCTCGGACGAGCGCAACATGCGCTGAGCTCTGCTCGGGCATCCATCGACATTCGATGGCGTCAGGAAGGTGACACGGCGGAGCGGCGTGCAACGCGCGAGGCTTGCCTCCTGGTTCGGGTGAGGGGGATTCGGTGCCGTAGCAGAAGTGCTACGCTTCGGAAGCCATGACCGACATACCGGCTCGCGAGCTCCGAAACGACGTCAGCGGGGTGCTCCGTCGCGTCGAGCGGGGGGAGCACCTCCGGGTGACGGTGAGCGGACGCCCGGTCGCCGAGCTCGTTCCGCTCGCGACGAGGCCACGGTCGGTTTTGTGGGAAGCGTTCGTTCAGGACGCCGAGCACTGGCGGGCGGACGCCGGTCTCACCGACGACCTCGCCGCCCTGCTGCCCGAGACGACCGACGACGCGCCACCGCCGTGACGGCGGCCGAGGGCGCTCGGCGAGTGGAGCTGGGGCTCGCGGACACGTCGCTGTTCATCGCGCGCGAGCAGGAACGCCCGGTGTCCGGCACGCCGCCCGAGCGCGTCGCCGTCTCCGTGATCACCGTGGGGGAGCTGCGGCTGGGCGTGCTCACGGCCAACACCGGCGCGACCAGGGCTCGCCGGCTGGACACACTGTCGCGAGCGGAGGCGCTCGAACCACTCCCCGTCGACGTTGCCGTGGCCCAGGCATGGGCGGCCCTCCGTCTCGCGCTTCGCGACGCGGGCGTGCGGATGCCGCTCAACGACTCGTGGATCGCGGCCACCGCCATCGCGGCCCGGATCCCGGTCGTCTCCCAGGACGGCGACTACGACGGCATCCCTGGGCTCGACGTCATCAGGGTCTGATCGGGAGAGGTGCTCGTGGGAGCGGCGAGGTCTACCCCGTGAGCGCTTTCGACTGATGGGGGGGGTTCCACCCTGAGGGCGCTACCCGTCGACGTCGCGTTCGAGCGCGTCGCAGGCGACCTCGCTGACAATGGGGGGCGCTGACAGCGATCGTGTGGCTACGAGTGGGGTTATAGTGGCCACATGGAGGAAGTTGGCGTTCGGCAGCTGAAGAACGACCTGAGTCGGTATCTTCGGGAGGTTCGGTCTGGAACGACCATCGTGGTGACCGATCGTGGGCGGCCAATCGCCCGGATCGTCCCCGCCGACATTCCGGACGAGCTGCTCGAGCTCGTCAATCAGGGTCGGGTCACCTGGTCGGGGGGGCGGATGCGACCCGGACCCCGGATGCGGGTGGCTCCCGGCAAGCCAC
Source organism: uncultured Actinomycetes bacterium (assembly GCA_963772375.1). Taxonomy (GTDB): domain Bacteria; phylum Actinomycetota; class UBA4738; order UBA4738; family JACQTL01; genus DATBHM01. The sequence goes on along the minus strand of CAVYXG010000005.1, from coordinate 707,517 downwards.
TGTCTGACTACGTGGCCGAGGATCGGCGCTGAAGCTCTACGTGGACTCGAGCGCCCTCGTGAAGGTGTTCATCGAGGAGGCCGGTAGCGATCGAGTCGTCCGGGAGATCGAGGCTGCGACCGTCGCCGGGATCTCGCGCATCGGTTTGGTCGAATCCGTCGCGGCTTTCGCCCGCGCTCGGCGGGAGGGCCGACTCACTCCACAGGGCGAACGGCGAGCCGTTCGAGCCCTGGAGGACCAGTGGATACGAATGGCGATCGTCGAGCTCGACGACCAGCTGTCGCGGACGGCAGGCCGGCTGGCGTCGGAGCACTCGCTTCGTGCGTCCGACGCAATCCACCTCGCCTCGGCACAGGTCGTGGCGGTGGGCGAGACCGCGTCCACTGCATTCGCGTGCTGGGACGTTCGGCTCGCGGAAGCGGCTCGAAGGCTCGGATTCCGGGTCGTCTCCCCCGACGAGACGTGAGGGTCCCGCGGGCGTTCGGCTCGCGCGGATGCACGGCTCGGTGCGATCTCAGGATTCGGGTGCGATGTCGACCTCGTAGCGCGACGCCCGGAGACGAACGTCGAACCACCGGAAGAAGCCCTCCTGGCCGAGCAGATGGAACGCGAGCGGCCACGGATCGCAGAACCAGACGGGCGCCTCCCAGGTCACGCCGTCGAGCGTGAGCTGAACCCAAGCCGATCGTGCCGCCGACACGAACCCCCCGACCGCCAGCCTCTCCTCGTCCGACTCGCTGAGGTCGATCCCGGCCGCCTCGGCGACCCATGCGGCGAATCTGTTGTGCACGGAGCCGGTGTCCAGGAGGCACAGCTGCGGAGCCCGCGCGATGCCCTCGACCGTCACGGGCACGACCGGCCGCAGATAGTCGTCCCGAGTCCCGGGCAGCTCCTTGAATGCGAACCTCACCCGGGAGCACCGCCGGCGGCCTCCGTCTCGTCGAGCGGGACCCGGAACATGGCGTCCGCATGCTGGTTGTGACGTTCGAGCCATGCCAGCACGGCTTGCGGGGTGTCGGCCGCGACGAGGACGTCGAGCCCACGTTGGGCGACCCATCGCCCTCGGAACGGCCGGAGCAGATCCGCCTCCCGCCCCCCGTGGGGACCCGCCCCCTGTGAAGCAGGCGCGGATTCGCGGCTGCGCCGCCCTACCGTGAAGCCCAGGCGACTCAGGATCCGACGGGCCTGATGGGTGTTGAAATCGGCCCGGTCGAGGTCCGTCATCACGCCGATCACCTGCTTCGGAGGGAACCTCCTGCCGGCCACCACGACGTAGTGGTCCCCGAGCGGGTCCGGGAGCACATCCCGAAGCCGACGCTCGATCTCGGAGGAATCGAGAACGAACTCCCGTCGCGCGATCGTGGCCTGTACCTGACTCATACTTACTGTTTAGCACTTATCAGTCCGTCCCACCACCCTGCCAGTCCTACATCGCGCAGGGGCAGGGTCGGGGCCGGTCCCATCCGTCGACCGGCGCTCGGGAGAGGCTATCTGGAGGTGCTGACACGCAACTCCAGGTCGGTAGGATCACGCCCGTGGACGAGTCCTCGCGGACGATCGAGCGGGTCCTCGGGGAGTTCCTCGAAGACCAGCGGGCGCGGCTCTCGGAGAGCACCTTCCGGCAGTACCGCGAGATCATCGAGCTGTTGACGATCTGCCTCGACAGCTACGGCCATCAGTCCCTTGATCGCGCTGAGCGGAAGCGGTTCGACGCTGCCCTCCAATCCGACCCTGGAGCCTTCTCCCACCTGTTCGGGCCGGGGAAGATCCTGGAGAACTACGACGAGTTCCTCGGCTACTTCCTCATCCGCAAGGTCGGCTACGGCGGGGAGACGCTCATGCGGTCTGCCGGCACGGTCACGAAGAAGCTGGCGAAGTGGCTGGTCGAGAAGGGCTACGTCGAGCGCGGCGCCGGGGAGATCGCCGAGCTCGGGGCGGTCGAGGCCCGCCACGACCTCCCTCGAGCGGAACGGCTCACCCAAGCGCTCTTCGAGTTGACCGAGCGCGTGCCGGGAGCCCTGGTCGACCTCGACTCGATCGCGGATGAGGACTACGTCGAGGACCACGCCGAGATCAGCAGGGTCGAACCGGGGAGGCTGTGGTTCGACGACCACGGACCGGTCGCCGTCCCGAAGGCCGTGAGCGAGCTCGCGCAGGAAGGCTGGTCGGTGTACGTGGAGCTCGGCCGGACCAAGAAGGGGTGGGTCCTGCTCGGGAGCGGTTCGGTCTACCCGTGAACCCGATGGACGACCTTCACCCGGACGTCCGTGCGGCCCTCATGCTGATGGAGCGCTCGTCGCGCGAGGAGGCCGACGATGCGCGGGCCGCGCTGGAGTGGCTCGTCGGCGAGGGCGGGCCCGGCGACCTCACGCAGGCGCGGCTCCAGGAGTTCCTGTGGTACTCGCTGCCGAGGAAGTGGCTGACCGACGCTGCGCACCACAAGCGGGTGGCGGTCGCGCTCGGGGAGGCCCTGGAGCTCCTCGGCATGCCCCGGTACGCGGAGGTATGCCGATCGGAGGTGACGCGGGAGATCCTCATGGCCTGGGAGCGCGACGACTCGGAGGGGTTCGAGGCATTCCGCCGGGCTCGGGAGCGGTCCGGGCTGGAGCCGCCGGACACCGACGACCTCGAATGGGCTTCGACGATGGGCCCCGACGAGTTCGGGCTGACGGACGACATCGCGGCCACGCTCGAGGCTTCGGTGGCGGCGGGGGACCTCCGGCCGGGAGCGCGCGGATGGAAGGTGGCACAGCGCGCGATCACGGTCGAGTGGCTGCACCGGCCGCAGGCGGGGCTCGACGGCTCCACGCCGGTTCGGGTCATCCGCCTCGAGCGGGTCGACCGGTGGCTGGGAACCAGGCCGATGCGGCGGTCGCTGCTGGCGCCAGTGGTCTCGGGGTTGGTCGATCCGCCCCCGCCCTCCGAGGCGACGCTCGAGTCCGTGGAGCCGCTCCGGTGGCTGCTGGAACGCATCGGCGACGGTGTTGCCCTCACCCAGACCGGGAACCTCAACGCGCGCCTGGTCCAGGAGACGACGGCGGCGTTCGGATGGTGGACGGGGCTCCGGGGGATCCCGAGGTCCGAGCTCGAGGTCCACGAGCTCATCGTCCTCCACGATCTGGCGAGGTCGATGCGGGCCGTGCGGCGGAAGGGGCGGCGCGAACTCCTCACCCGGGCCGGCGTCGAGATGGCGGGGGACCGCGAGCGTCTTTGGCGGTCCGTGTGCCGCGCGCTCACCTCGCGGGACGGGGGGTTCGACGCGGCCGCGGCGACCCTGGTGTTGGCCATCCTGCTGCGGGAGGCTCGGCCCGAGTACCCGGACCTGTCCCCGGCGATCCACCCGGTTCTCGAGGAGACGGGGTGGCACCGGCGGGGCGCCGCGTACGGCTCCGGCCTCGACGTCGAGTCGGCGTCGTGGGGCGTGGCGGCGGCGCTCCGCCCCCTGCGGGTCCTGGGGTCGATCGAGGAGGGGCGCTGGCCGGAACGCTGGGTGTCGCTGACGGAGGCGGGTCGCGCCACGGCGGTGCAGGCGCTTTCAGCAGCCGCAACGGCCCCTGGCCGGTTCCCCCTCGGGGGCTGACCAGCCGGAGTCGACGTGGCCGGCGCTCATGTCGACTCGTTGTCTGGTGGGCCGGTCTCGACCGGGACGCTGTCGATATCCGCGTTCGGATTGCACAGCAAATCCGCTGACCGAGGTGTTGAGCAGCCCGGCCGCGTACCGGATGCGCGCGGCCTGATCCGAAGCGATGCGAGCCTCCACCCGCTCGATTGACTCGAGATACATCTTGACGTCATGACATCACGCTGGGATGCTGGCTTCATGGCGAGACGCAAGACGACCATCTACGTGGACGACGACGTGCTCAGGGCGACGCGGATCCGGGCCGCGAGAGCCGGGAAGCGGGACTCCGACATCGTCGAGGAAGCACTCCGCGCGTACCTCGGGTTCGACGCGATCGAATCGGTGTGGGCACGCAGCGAGCTCACCGGGGACGAGGCCCTCTCGCTCGCGAACGACGAGGTTCACGCCTCACGCGCACAGCCCTAGATGCTGCGGGTGGTCGTCGATCCCGGCGTGCTGATCGCCGGGCTGATCTCGCGAGATGGAAGCCCCGCCCAGATCCTGCTGCGGTGGCGTGACGGCGAGTTCGATCTCGTCGTGTCACCCGCGCTCGTCTCCGAACTCGAACGAGTCCTGTCCCGCCCGAAGTTCTCCGGGTACGCGACTCCCGCCGAGGCCGCCGCGTACGTGGGGATGATCCGAGGCGAAGCCATCGTGGTCGACGATCCGGAGCCGCTGCCCGGACTGACCCCGGACCCAGGCGACGACTACCTGGTTGCCCTGGCCCGGGCGTCGGGAGCGGCGGTGCTGGTCTCCGGAGATCGACACCTGACGGAGCTCTCGAACCCGCAGCCGCCCGTCCTCACGCCTCGAGCATTCCTGGAACGGCTGGATTCCACCTGAACGCGCTGAACGCGCCAAGCCGTGGTCGTGGCCGGATTCGCTCGAACTCCCAGGTCGCGATGGAGCTACTCGGCCACATAGCGTTCGAGCGCGTCCCGGGCGATCTCGCTGACACTTCGACCCTCGGATTCGGCCTTTCGCTTGGCGCGCGCGTAGAGGCTCCCGCCGACGCGATAGCTGATCCGGGGGGAGGGTCCAGTCTCGAGGGATGGTCGGCCGGGCCCGACACGCTCCGGTATGGCCGTGGCGAGGTCATAGCCGCGTTCGGCCTCTTCGGCCATGGCCTCGACCGTCGCACGGTCGAGCTTGGTGCCAGCCTTCGACTTCAGACGCGCCACCGTTCCGCCTCCCGATACTGCCTTCGATACTTGTTCCTGAGCGGCATGGCGTAGGGGAGCACCATGCTCGTCGTCCCCCACCACCTCCCGACCTCCAGGCTAGCATGATTCTGTCCGACAGTATTCGGTGAGCCTGGACGTGGACCGGCCCCGCGGAACCATAGCCTGAGGGGCTGACAGGTCAGAGCGGAGGCGGACCGCTACTTCGCAACCTCGCCCCGGCCGGTTGTTCGTCCGCCGCAGCTGTAGAGCCGCATCCAGTTCAGGCGACTTCACATATATGTTATGTTGCGTGGCCGTGAGACCCGGTGGGGCACCCGAGATGACAGCTGAGTCGCGGTCGAGGGCCGGAGACGTGTTCGAGGCTGACATCGCCCTGGACACTCAAGACGCCGAGGATCGCGCCCTTTTCGAAAGGGAGTACGCAAAGTCCGTTGCGATCGGAGCGCTGCTGCGGGAGCTCGAAGCCGCTCGGGAGCGACAGCACCTCTCCAAGCGGGAAGTGGCGAGGCGGATGGATCGGCAGGAATCAGCCATCTCCCGGCTGCTCAAGGGGGAGGGTGCGAACCCGACCCTCAGCACGATCACCGACCTCGCCTACGCGCTCAACCTGGAGGTCGAGGTCCGCATCAAGCGACGCCCGCAGCGGAGCAAGAAGCCGCTCACCCCGGTGAGGGTCCTCCCCGCTGCCTAGTCCTCGACGAAGCGCCACCCCAAGAAGCGGAGCAGCCCACCGGGTCGAGATCGAAGACCGCCTGGTCACAGCCAATCGAAGTACGCAACGCGGATCGTGCCGTTCGACCACAGCGTCCACGCCACGACAACATTCGCGTCGTCCACAACGCTCTCGACGTAGGAGCCGTTCTCGACGGGGACGCTGTCGACATCCGCGTTCGGATCGCACAGCACATCTCTCACCCACGTGGCAACCGCCCGGCTGAGCGTTGGGTCAGCTTGTCTGAGCTCCTCGAGCCATCGTCTTGCGCTCTCGGAGAGGCTCAGCCGAAGCATGAAGGATGACTATCCGAGGAAATCGTGGAGAACCTCGTCTGCCGGGGCCCCCTCCTCGGCGCCGTCGGCGGGTTCATCTCGGAGGGCCTGACGCAGCTCCTCGTTCCGCGACACGGAAAGTGCGTGGCGAGCCAGCGCGATCTGCTGGTGGGCCGACATCACGTTCCTGTCTGCACGATCGAGGATCTCATCGATACGCTCGCTGCTCATGGAGTTCCTCCTAGGCGCGCGGTCCCCCGCGCCGTTCGCCACCATCGCCAAGAAGGCAGGTTACGTCAAGCAGCGAAGTGGCGATGGCCTCGACCGTGGCGGTCACGGCCAGGGGAGGCCGATCGAGACCGCGGCATCCGCGACCTTCATCATCAGGCGGTTCGGGTCCGGTGACGCCGTGAACCCATGGTGCTCGTAGAAGGAGGACGCATCACCGTCGATGGCGTCGACGACGATCAACCGGCCCCCGCCCCGTCTGCTCACGTCGACGGCCACGGCGAGGCCCTCCACGAGGAGCATCGACCCGAAGCGCTCGGGCTTGCGTTGGAACCGTCGATCCAGCGCGAGTCGGGCAAGGAGGATGGAGGGGATCCGGTCGGGTGAACCTCGACCGAGCTCGGCCGGGGTCTGCCGGCGCGTGACCCAATGCGGCGCAAGGGATAGATAGGCGACGACGCCTCCCTCGGAGTCTGACCAGACGTAGGTCCGAGCCGTGTCCTTGCGGTCGGCCTGCCGGGCATGATCGCGCAACCAGTCGTCCATCTCGGCTCGACCGCTCTCGAAGGAGGCCAGGTCGTGGTCGTCGGACAACCGCCCGAACCGGCACCCGGGGGGAGGCACCGTCAGCTCTTGGCGGCGCCTTTGTCCAGAACCCTTCGGGCGGCCCGGGCCAGGGATGGAATGACCTTCGGCGCCTCGTCGAGCTCCTCGAGCATCCGGTCGAAGTACTCGGCCGGCACCGTTGTCTCCGTGTGGCTCGCGATGACCTCCTCGGCTCGGGCGGCGGCGCTCGACACGATGAAGCTGCTGACCGAGGTGTTGAGCAGCCCGGCCGCGTACCGGATGCGCGCGGCCTGATCCGCCGCGATGCGAGCCTCCACCCGCTCGATCCTGTTGGCCATCTGCTTCCTCCGGAGCGCCCTCGAAGTCTGGATGGTACCGGACATTGTACGGGACGATCTCCGAACCATCTGAAAAGAGCAAGTCCTTGCTGGTCGTTCTTGCCGGCGGGTGAGCTGCTCACGACTCACGTGTCTCGTCGCCGAGCCCGTCGCATGACATCGACCCGTCCGGCGAACTCGCGCGCACCCACGATGGGAATCCCCCTCCATGGGGAGAGGTCACGCAAGTGAGGATCCTCGCTGACGATGAGCGCGGCGTCGCATTCGAGCGCGAGAGCGAGGATCCGGTTGTCCTCCCAATCCTCGCTGGCCATGACTTCCTGAGATGGCTCCCGCAGGCCGCAGCCCCCCTGGGCAGCAATCTCGATCAGCACCTCGACGTACTCCTCGGCGGCGGTCAACTCCCACCCGAGCCCGTCGACGGGATCGGTGAGCACGATGAGAACGTGCTGGAGGACGTGACGAGAGAGGCACAGATGGAATTCGATCGCGTCGTTCAGGATCCCGAGACAGTCGGCCGCCGGGTTGTCGGTCACCGGCGGAGGACTGGGCCAGGACTCGAAGGGCGAATTGCCTCCCGAGACGGCAGCGACCACCACGTGGATGTCGAGGACGACGCAACGCCGCTCGACTGCTTGGCTCACGCCCCTTCGTGCTTTCGGAGGACGCGGTCGACGACCTCCTCGACGTCAGCGAGCTCGACTCCGCGCGCCGCGGCCCGCTGGGTGCCGTAGGCCTGCAGTTTCCGAAGCCGCTCGGCGCGGTCGGCTGCCTCCATCCTGTCGAGGGCAAGGCGCAGGAACGCGCTCCGGTTGCCACCCGCGAATCGCCGGGCGAGCCGATCGAGTCGCTCCAAGTCGCGCGACGCCACGGCGAATCCAACGCTTCGAGAATCTCGTGCCATCTTCTCGTCTCAGTGTTGTGAACGGTTCACAACCACTGTACATGTCCCCCATCGGTCCAGCAAGGTTCCGCTAGGGGACGTCACCCTGCGAGCCCTGTCCGGTCTCCCCAGAGGCGACCATATCCTGGAGGTCTGACATTGACTGGGGCAGGTCCTCCTCGGGCTGGAAGACGAGCCGGAAGACTCCGCCTCGCTCGATCGACCTCGCGGAGCGTCGCCTCCGGGATTGGCGGTCTCGGGGTCCGCCCGATCGATAGCGGAGTTGCGATCTCGAATCGATATAGGACCATGTGGATGCCATGAGCAAGGACTTTCTCGACGAGGTGACGGAGGAGCGGGCCAGCGCCAACCCAGATTTCCCGAAGATGGTGGAGGCGGCGCTCCGGACTCGCCGGCTCCTCAGGTCCCTCGCTGACCGCCGCAAGGAGCTCGGGCTCAGTCAGACCGCGGTCGCCGCTCGGATGGGAACGTCCAAGTCAGCCCTGGCGCGCCTGGAGAGTGGCGAGCTCGATCCCAGGATCTCCACCGTCGAGCGGTTCGCGTCCGCAGTTGGCGAAGAGCTCAACCATCGCCGCGCGGCGGGGTAAGGCACCCTCCGGGTGTCGGCTCATTCGCCGGCCTCGTTGACGCTCTCCGCGCCCGCGTCGACGTTAGGAAGGCCCGCCGCCCCTCCGGTCCACGTCGGGCTCCTGCGGCGGCGGGTCCGGCAATGCCGGCGGTTTCGGTGATCCGCCTGAAGGGTCCGGACGGGATCTGGGGGCCAGCTCACCGATCGCTTCCTGCGCCCCGCGTTCGAACCTGCGTGAGAGGCGCCGCGAGAGCCATCCGTTGTCACCGAAGCGATCCTCAGGCTGGTCCGGCGGCGGCGGAAGCGGCGGTGGGGTCGGATTCCACTGGACCCGGCGTGGCTTGGTTCTCACGCGATCAACTCCACGAAGGCGGTGAGTGCCACCGTCGAACCTACCCCCGCAAGCACCTCCAGACTATGGGCGATGCTGCCCGCCTTCGCATCCAGCTTCATCCGGTTCTCCTCCAGCGCGCGGAAGCGAGCCGAAAGGAACTCGAATCGAATCTCCTCTGGTTCGAGCGTTGCGTGAGACCACAGCGACCGGGGGCTCGGCTGCCGGTTGTACGACTGGATCTGAAACCCCCGCAGCGCGAATGCACCCCCGACCACCAGCCCGATGATCACCGCTATCCCCACCTCTCGATTGGCGCCCTCAAGTCGGTGCGCGGCCGACGCGACGATCCCGGCCGCGACCGCATGCAGCCCCACCAGCGTGCCGGCCTTGGCATCGAGGGCGTCAGCTAATGGCTTATGGCCCGAAATCAGCACCGACCACCGCGGGAGCCGTTCGAGCTGCTCCGGCGCGACCGCCGTGAACACGAGCTCCCCGGACACCAGGTCCTGGAGCAACAGCCCGGGGTCGGCCCTCGTCGAGGACACCTCCCACAGCCCGAACCTCGCGAACCGCCTCCACTCCCGTGCCCGCCGGGCGAGCGAAGCGGGCGTCGCCGGTTCGTCCGCGAACGCGTCCAGCAGAGTGGAGTCGTCGTCCCCCGGCCCCATGGTCAGGAGCGCCCGCTCGATCGCGATCCGGGCCTCCTCCTCGCCCGGGTCACCCACCTCCGACGGCAGCCGGTCGAGGTACCACCGGCGGACGCCCTCCACGACGTACGGCTCGATGTCCGGCCGGTCGAGGAACCCCCGCAGCCCGTCGCGGAGCTCGTACATCGGCGAACGGTCCTCGAACCGCGCCAGCGCCGCCTCCTCGCGCCGCCGGCAGCAGGAGCCGAAGTCCAGCCCCGACCCGCACGAACACCGCGCGGACGGAGCGAGATCCCGCCTGCTCCACGCCGCGAGCAACGCCGCCGCCAGGGCCTGCTGGGCGTCGACGAGCCCGGGATCGTCGCGGCACGCCTCGAACGCCGCGTCCAGCGCGTCCGCGACGCGGTCCTGTTCCAGGAGGCAGCCGGCAACGCGCTGCAGGAGCTCCGAACGGACCGACTCCCCGTCCTCGGGCCACGTGCCGTCGGGGGCCGTCTCGGGCGTCGTCTCGAGGGCTCCCCGGTAGAGCGAGATCGCGCGCTCCCAGTCCTCGTCGTCCTCCGCGAGGCGCCCCGCGAGCGAGACCGCCGCGAGGCTCCCGGGCGCGATCCGCGCGACCTCGGCGGCCACCGCCGCCGCGCGCCCCCCCACGCCGGCCTCGAGCAGGAGCGGCATCCCGGCCGGCGGCAGCGAGTCCCCGTAGATCGCGAGCAGCGCACGCGCCGCTTCCTCGGGTGGCGTCGCCGGATCGACCGTGGCGTCGATGTTCTGCTGCACCTCGGCCATGACCCGGTCCACCGTCGCCCTGGCGGACGAGGCGCGAGCCGACTGCAGGCCCTGCTGCCGGCGGCGAGCCCGGGCCTGCTCCTTCCTCCGTCGAGCCGACTTCCCCATGGTCGGGCAGAGCTCCTGTTCCGGGGAAGATCGATTGCCGAACGGACGGTGTCGAACGCTACAGCTTCATCTGCGGGCTGGCCCAACCCGACAGGAAGTCCATCGCCTCGAGCAGCACGTCCTCGTCGTCCGATCGCCCCTCGGCGCGAACGACATCACGATCCGACTCCAACTGACGCAGGAGCGCCTCACGGCTCCACCCCTCGTCGAGGAGCGAGCGAATCTCCGACCGGAGGGCCTGCAGTGGGTTCTCGGCCCTCAGCGCCTGCTCAAATCGTGGTCTGCCCTGGCCCTGCATGCTCTCAACCTACCCTCCGGCGACTGTACCCGGCGCCACCGTTTCGGTGTCGGTGCCCCGGAGTAGCCTCACCGCACCTCCTCCGGTCGCCTTGGCGTCGTTCCAACGGGAGGAGCACAATGGCAGTCGATGAACGGGCACGGCACGAGCTGTTCCTCCGAGTCGAACAGGAGCTCGGACCCGAAGCGGCGGAGACGCTGATGGAGCTTCTTCCACCCGTCGGCTGGGCCGACGTCGCCACCAAGGAGGATCTTCGCCAGCTCGAGGAGCGGATGAACCTTCGCTTCGACATCCTGCGCAGCGAGGTGCGTGGCGACATCCTCGAGACCCTGGTTCGCGAGACACACGTGCTGTTCCGCAACCTCGTCGTGCTGTGCTCCAGCCTGGTCTTCGCGGTGGCGGGCCTCGCTTTCGCAGCGGCGAAACTGACGTAGCCGTCAGGCCGGGATGACCCGGCCACGGGACAAGAAGTCCGAGCGCGTACCCTTCGTCGTGCCGACGTTGGAGGAGGAGTTCGCTTGGTCTGCTCGTCATGCGGGTCTGAGAACGACCCCGGGCGCAAGTTCTGTGGTGAGTGCGGCTCGGCGCTTGCGCTCGCGTGCCTAACCTGTGGCTCGCCGAACCCACCCACCGTGAAGTTCTGCGGGGAGTGCGGCTCGCAGCTCGCAGCCACCCCGGTGAGCGCCGCCACCACCCAACCGCCACCCGCCACCGAGCGGCGGCTGATCTCGGTCCTCTTCGCTGACCTCGTCGGGTTCACCACCCTCTCCGAGGCCCGAGACTCCGAAGAGGTTCGCGACCTCCTCTCCCGGTACTTCGACACCTGCCGCACCGTCGTCGAGCGGTACGGCGGCACCGTCGAGAAGTTCATCGGCGACGCCGTCATGGCCGTGTGGGGTGCCCCCACCGCCCAGGAGGACGACGCCGAGCGGGCAGTCCGCGCCGCCCTCGAGCTCCTCGAGGCGGTCGCCCAGCTCGGCCGGGAGATCAACGCCGAAGACCTCGAGGCCAGAGCGGGCGTCCTCACCGGCGAAGCCACCGTCGACCTCCACGCCAAAGGCGAGGGCATGGTCACCGGCGACATGGTCAACACCGCCTCCCGGATCCAGTCGGTCGCCGAACCCGGCAGCGTGTTCGTCGGCGACGCCACCAAGCGCGCCACCGACGTCTCCATCGCCTACGAGGACGCCGGCGTCCATTCGCTGAAGGGCAAGCAGGAGCCCCTCCAGCTCTGGCGCGTCGGCCGCATCGTCGCCGGCCTCGGCGGCCTCATGAAGCCCGAGGGCCTCGAGCCCCCGTTCGTCGGGCGCGAACGCGAGCTCAAGTTAGTCAAGGACCTGTTCCACGCCGCCACCGACCAGGCCAAGGCCCACCTGGTCCAGGTCACCGGCATCGCCGGCATCGGCAAGTCCCGCCTGGCCTGGGAGTTCTTCAAGTACATGGACGGCCTCAATCGCCTGTTCCGGTGGCACCGTGGCCGGTGCCTGTCCTACGGCGAGGGCGTCACGTACTGGGCGCTCGCCGAGATGGTCCGCGGCCGCGCCGGCATCGTCGAGGGCGAGGACCGCACGACCGCCCAGCAGAAGCTCCACGACGTCGTCCAGCAGTTCGTCCACGACGAAGAGGACCAGCGCTTCGTCGAACCGCGCCTCGCCCACCTCATCGGCCTCGAGGACCGAACCGCCCCCGACCGCGGCGACCTGTTCGCCGGCTGGCGCCTGTTCTTCGAACGCATCTCCGAATCCGAACCGGTCGTCATGGTCTTCGAGGACCTCCAGTGGGCCGACCCCTCGCTCCTCGAGTTCATCGACCACCTCATGGAGTGGTCGCGAAGCCTCCCGATCTTCGTGATGACGCTCTCCCGGCCGAGCGCCCAGCTCCAACCGAAGCGCGTCGCCACCGCCATCTCGCTGGAACCGCTCGACCCCCAGGCGATGGAACAGCTCCTCACCGGGTTCGTCCCCGGGCTCCCCAAGGAGCTCACGCACAAGATCCTCGAGCGCGCCGAGGGGGTTCCGCTGTACGCCGTCGAGACCATCCGCATGCTGCTCGACCGCGGCCTGCTCGTGCAGGAGGGCTCGGTCTATCGCCCCAAGGACACGATCCACGACCTCCAGATCCCCGAGACCCTCCACGCGCTCATCGCCGCCCGGCTCGACGGCCTGGAACCGGACGAGCGGAGGCTGGTCCAGGACGCCGCCGTGCTCGGCAAGACGTTCACCCGCGCCGCGCTCACCGCCCTCAGCCACCTCGAGGAACGCGACCTCGAGCCCCTCCTCGCCGCCCTCGTGGCCAAGGAGGTCCTCTCCGTCCAGGCCGACCCGCGCTCCCCCGAACGCGGCCAGTACGGGTTCCTCCAGGACCTCGTCCGCACCGTCGCCTACGAGACCGTCTCCAAGCGCGACCGCAAGGACCGCCACCTCCGCGTCGCCGCCTACCTCGAACAGGCCTGGGGCGACGAGGAGGAGGAGATCGTCGAGGTCGTCGCCTCCCACCTCATGGAGGCCTACCGCATGGCCCCCGACGCCGACGACGCCCGCGACATCCGCGAACGCGCCGGCCGCATGCTGGTCCGGGCCGCCGAGCGCGCCGCCGGCCTCGCAGCCGCCGAGGAGGCCGAGACGTACTTCCGCCAGGCGGCCGAGATCGCCGACTCTGCCCTGGAACGTGCCGAGCTCACCGAGCGGCTCGGCCAGATGTCCACCCTCCGCGGGCACATGGACGACGCGACGTCCTCCTTCGAGCACGCTACCGCGCTGTTCGAGGAGGCGGGCCAGCCCCACGCCGCCGCCCGTGTTCAGGCCCGCGTGGCCGAGATCGAGTTCGAGCTGGACCGCCTGGACCAGGCCCTCGAGCGCGTGCGCCGGGCCCACGAGGTGATGTCCGGGGAGGAGGCCGACGTCGACCGGGCGACGGTGGCGGGCCAGGTCGGACGATTCCTGGCGATCGCCGGGGCGCACGTGCAAGCCGTTCCGTATCTCGAGGAGGCGCTCGAGCTCGGCGAGCAGCTGGAGCTGCCGGACGTGTATTCGAACGCCCTGTCCAGCCGGGCCATCAGCCTCCAGCGCGGCGGCCGGTTGGACGAGTCGACGGTGCTCCTCGAACGGGCCCTCAAGGTGGCGCTGGCGCACGACCTGGGGCCGGCCGCGTTGCGCGCGTACAACAACCTGTCGGTGGCGCAGGAGTCCCTCGATCGATTCGACGATCTGCTCGAGCTCACCGAACAGGCGCTCGCGCTCGCCCGCAGGATCGGGAGCCGTCCCGAGGAGATCTCGTGGCTGACCGGTTCGATCTACGCGTTGCTCTCGCTCGGCCGATGGGACGAGGCGGTGGAGTGGGCCGACGCGGCCCGCGCCATGGAGGAGCTCGCGTCCCTCCCCTGGGCCTCGTCGGGCCTGCTCGACCTCATCCCGCTCCACGTCCGACGGGGTGAGCTCGCGGCCGCGGCGGCCCTGATGGACGAGCACACGTGGGCCGGCTCGTCCGACAACGAAGAGCTCCGGATGGTGTTTGCGGCCGTCGGGGCCGAGTTCCTGCGGGCGCAGGGGAGGCCCGCCGAGGCCGTCGAGGCAGCGACGGACCTCCTCGGCGGAATCGGGCGCATCGGCCTTCCGACGCCGACGGTCAAGCGGGCGCTGGTCCAGGTGATCGAGGCGGCGTTCGACCTCGGCGATCTGGAACGGGCCGACGAGCTGCTCGACGTCATCCGGGGCGCCCGGCCCGGGCTGGTCACGCCGTACCTGCGGGCGAACGGCGCCCGGCTCGCGGCCCGGCTCGCCGCGGCGCGGGGCGAGGACGACTCGGTCGAGGCCGGGTTCTTCGCCGCCGAGAAGACCTTCCGTGAGATCGCGATGCCGTTCGAGCTGGCGGTCACCCTGCTGGAGCACGCCGAATGGCTCGCCGCCCAGGACCACCACGCCGAGACGGGCCCGCTCGTGGCCGAGGCCGCCGAGATCTTCGAACACCTCCGCGCGAACCCCTGGCTCGAACGCGCCCGAGCCCTGCCGACCGCCGCAATGGCGCAAGCCTCGGCTCCCGGAGACGGCTCGGCCTGACCCTGAACGGGGCTTGACTTCGCGCTTTGTGCTGCTGCTACGGTCGGGATTCGTGTTGCTCCCGGACTCGCGGGGCCGGCAACTGGCCCTCCGAGCCGGGCATGATCGAGTTGCATCCGCATCGAGGAGGCGGTCATGGATGAACTGAGCCAGGTGCTGGTCTATGTCGGCTTCTTGATCGTCGGCATCGCCGGAATCACCATCTGGGCGATCCACGATCGCGGCGTCTGGCGCGAGCGGTCGACCTCCCGCGAGTTCAACCGGATCAAGACGTCCGTTCTCTCGGTGGTGGAGAGCCTGAACCGACTCGACGACGAGATGAGGCGAATCGAATGTCGGGCGGAGCAGCGCTCCGATTCGAGCTCATGGGCTGTCCGCATGGTCCGAACGAACCTCGCCGACGGCCGTCGCGAGCTCACCCGAATCGCATCCACGGCAGAACGCGGCGCGACCGAGGCACTCGAGTGACGCGATCGGTCGCGTCGGTGCCTGCTGCCAGGGTTCGATCCACGAACGGCAATTCCTCCCCCGGAGAGGAATCGATCCAATGGATGCCGTGAACACGGTGATCATCGGAGTGCTCGTCTCGGCGGCGAGCATCATCCTGGCCCGGATGACCAAGGGCCAAGCCGACTCCCACGATCGTGCACTGAACGGGCTTCGAGGGGAGTTCGCCGATTTCCGAACGGAGATCAGGGGTGAGGTCGCCGAGTTCCGCAAGGAGGTCAAGGCCGAGCTGCAAGCGACCGAACAGCGCCTCGACGGTCGGATCGACCGCCTCCAGGCGGAGGTCGGCGGTGTGCGGTCCGACCTGACGCAGGTGGCGCTCGCGGTTGGCGTCAAGCCGCGCGCGTCGAACGGCTGACCGCGCCCAACGAGAACTCGCCGTTCGCCAGACTCGGGAGCACGATCCACCAGCTGCCGGCGTTCGCGTTTGACGGCCTCGAGTCAGGAACGGTCCTGGCTCTGCATGAGCGCCACGCCGAACACGAACAGCGGGAGCCCGATGAACGCGACGAAGACGCTCAGCATCAGCGCGAACCCCGCGACCATGACGCCGAACCCGACCATGAACCAGAACAACCTCGAGACGATGCCCGGCCCGTCGCGTGTCGCCTTCGGCGCTGGCGAGGCCTGGGCGCGGAGGTCGATCTTCTCGATCGGCTGCGTCGTGCGTCTCGTGTCGAGCATTGCTGTCACACCTCCATGTTCCTGCAGTGAGGACGAGCCAGGACGCCCCGTGACATCAGCGACTGCCCTCCACCGATCTGCGACGCTGGTCACATCGCCCGGATCCCGCGGGTCTACTTCAATGACACGAAGCGCACGAGGGATGTGACCGATGAACGAACAGCAGTGGCTCGCCGAACGATTCGAGGAGCACCGAACCCGCCTGCGGGCGGTGGCCTACCGGATGCTCGGCTCGCTCTCCGAGGCCGACGACGCCGTCCAGGAGGCCTGGCTCCGGCTCAGCCGAACCGACACGAGCGACGTCGAGAACCTCGGTGCCTGGCTCACGACCGTCGTCGCACGTACCTCGCTCAACGTGCTCCGCTCGCGCCGGACCCGCCGTGAGGAGCCGCTCGAGGTCGATCGCATCCCCGACCCGATCGTCGACCCCGCCGACGGGACCGACCCCGAACACGAGGCGCTGCTGGCCGACTCGGTGGGCCTCGCCCTGCTCGTGGTCCTCGAGACGCTGACGCCCGCCGAGCGGCTCGCGTTCGTGCTGCACGACATGTTCGCGGTGCCGTTCGACGAGATCGCCCCGATCATCGACCGCTCCCCCGAGGCGGCGCGCCAGCTCGCCAGCCGCGCCCGCCGGCGCGTTCGGGGCGAGCACACCGCGCCCGACGCCGACCTCGAGACCCAGCGCGAGGTCGTGGACGCCTTCATGGCTGCCGCGCGCGACGGCGACTTCGCGGCGCTGCTCGAGGTGCTGGACCCCGACGTCGTGGTGCGCGCGGACTTCGGCCCCGCCCAGGGCGGGTTCACGGAGGTTCGCGGAGCGAGGGCCGTGGCCGGCCAGGCCCTGTTCTACTCGCGGCTGGGCCTCGACCTGCATCCGGCGCTCGTCAACGGCGCCGTGGGCGCGGTCTCGCTGCGCGACGGGGAGCCGTTCGCGGTCGGGGCCATCACGATCAGGAACCGGAAGATCGTCGAGCTCGACTTCCTCGCCGACCCCGAACGCCTCCGCGCGCTCGACCTGACGATCCTCGACCGCTGATCCGCGCCGGTCCCTCACAAGAACCGTATGCGCGACGTTGCGAGCCTGCCCATCGGGGCCGGCCCGGTGAAACTCCAACCTGCAAACTCGCCGCGAGGAGGTAGGTATCGCGGGATTTCAGCCGAAGGTGATGATCCGGACCCCGATGCCGCTCCCGCTGAAGGTGGTCGTCCCCAGGTTGCACGCCTGCACGATGATCGACGTCGACGACACCACCCTCAGCGGCCCGAGGACGATCTTGGCCGGCACAGTGTCCGTCCAGGACAGCAGCGCGACCTGACCCGCCGCGGCACCGGACACGCTGAGGCTGAGCGTGCCGCAGTGGCCCGCGCCGAGGCTGAAGCCGATCGTCCCCGACCTGTCGATACCCTTGAGGTCGGAGAGCGCGAGGGATTCGGGGGCCACGTTCGAGCTGTCAATCGAGTTCGCCCCGATCTTCGAATGGGTCACCGACCCGGCGCCGATCTTGAAGTTCGTCACGGCCCCGTCGCCCAGCTTCGTCGAGGTGACAGCGCCGGCGGCCAGCTTCGCCTCGCCGACCGCGCCGTCGGAGATCTTGGGCCCGGACACGGCCCCGTCCGCGATCCTGCCGGACTTCACGGCCCCGCTCGCCAGCTTGCCGGTCCCCACGGCGCCGGCGGCCAGGTCCTGCGTCGTGACCGAGTTGCCGAACAGGTTCGAGTGCTTCCCTGCCGGCGGGTTGTGGCCGGCGACGGTGTTCGGGCCGATCTGACTGTTGCTGGAAACGAGGAACCCCGCGTACGCGGTCCCTCCGAGCGCGAGAACGATCGCGATGACGGCGAGGACGTTCTTCGCGAGGAAACGTGCGATCCGAATGCCCACAACTCCCTCCCATCTCCCTGGATGACGAACCGGAACACCTTTCTGCACGCGCGGAGATGCACGGACCAGTCTGCACCGATGAGCTTGGGACGTCGTCACGGGTCGATCGGCGCCGAAGTCGCGGCGCCCACGGGGCTTGCGCGCGCCGGCGCCGCAATGCTTCATTATCCGACATGCGGAGCGGCCTCATGCGTCGAGCAGCCGTCAGCGCCTTCGCCGCGGCCGCGCTCCTGGCCACGGCCTTCACGACGAGGGCGGACGCGGCCACGATTCATGTCAACTGTTCGAACCAGAGCCTCCAGGCGAAGATCAACTCGGCCTCGGCGGGTTCGGCCCTCCTGATCACCGGCACGTGTGTCGGGAACTTCACCGTCGCCAAGCCGCTCACGCTCCAGGGCAGCCCGCACGCCACGCTCGACGGTGACCAGACCGGCAGCGCGCTCACGATCACCACGACCAAGCCGGTTCACCTGCTGAACCTCACCATCACCCGCGGGCTCGCCACCAAGGGCGGCGGGATCAATGCGCAGGGCGGCACGCTCACCCTGAACCACGTCGTCGTCGAGGACAGCTACGCCATCGGCGACCTGGCGCAGGGCGGCGGCGTCTGGAAGAAGACCGGCTCGCTCACCATCAGCGCGAGCCAGATCGTCCACGACGTCGCGTACACGAAGAGCAGCGAACCGATCACCGACGCCCAGGGCGGCGGGATCTTCATGCTCGCCGGCAAGCTCACCATCACGAGCTCGACCGTCGGCCACGACCAGGTCGTCTGCCACGACCTGGGCCAGTGCCAGGCGTTCGGCGGCGGCGTCGACTACGAGGGCAAGACCGTCAAGACCACGATCACCAACTCCCACATCGACGACAACCGGGCCGTCTCCACCGGGAACATCGCGGTCTCCGCCGGCGGCGGCGCGGACCTCGCCGCGAGCCTCGCGATCACCGGGTCAACCCTGAACGGCAACGTCGCCGAGGGGACCGGCAACCGCGCCGACAGCCAGGCCGTCGGCGTCGGCGCCGCCCTTGTCGGAGGAGGTTCCACCGTGACCGGCTCGATCTCGCACACGACCATCGCGGGCAACCGGATGAAGCTGGAATCCACGGGTTCCGCCGCCACCGCGGTCGTGCAGGGCGGAACCGTCTCGGTGGGCCCCCTGACCGTCACCAGCTCCCACATCACCAGGAACCGGATCTCGGTCGACAGCAACGGTGAGGCGACCGCCGACGGTGGGGGGCTCGACGTGAGCTCGGTCACGGTCACCGACAGCACGGTCTCGTCGAACACCATCGCGGTCCACGCCGGGCCGGGCGACGCCACGGTGAGCGGCGGCGGGCTCGCCTCGGGCGGCGGGACGGTCACGTTCGTCAGGTCCACGATCAGCGCCAACCATCTCTCCGCGACGAGCGCCGCCGGCAACGCGACCGCGGCCGGTGGGGGCATCTCGGCCGCCAACGGGAGGTTCGTCATGAAGGCCTCGACCGTGAGCGGGAACACCTCCCACGCCGAGGCCCCGGGAGCCACCGCCTCCGCGCACGCCGGCGGGGTTCGGGTCATCACCTCGTCCGGCAACGACCTGTTCGTCAACTCCACGATCCATGGCAACAGCGCCACGAGCACGGGCTCGAGCGCGTTCGCCGCCGGCGGCGGGATCGAGGCCACCGACTCCACCGTGACGGTCACCGACGTCACCATCGCCAGGAACCACTCGAGCGAACGTGGCGGCGGCCTGCTCGGCGGCGGCACCACCACGACGACGCTCGAGGCCACGATCCTCGCCGGGAACACCGCCCCCGACGGGCCCGACTGCAAGGGAACCGTCGGCTCAGCGGGTCACAACCTCATCGGCGACGACACGAGCTGCACGTTCACCCCGCACACCGGCGACAAGGTGAACAAGCCCGCCAAGCTCGGCCCCCTCCACGCGAATGGCGGCCCGACCCAGACGATGGCCGTTCTCACCGGCAGTCCGGCGTTGAACGCCATCCCCAAGGCCGCCTGCACGGTCACGACCGACCAGCGCGGCATCAAGCGTCCTCAGGGCCCCGGCTGCGAGATCGGCGCCTTCGAGCTCCAACCCTGATCTCATGGCTCGACTGCCGGAGTCGACTCGCGGTGCTGTGGGATCCGAGCTTCGCATCACGTGCTCCACGTGTTAGCATCACGCATCATGGCTCGGACCACTGTCAACCTCGACCCGTCCGTCCTCCGGGGGCTGAAGCAGCGGGCACGGAACGAGGGGAAGAGCATCGGTCAGGTCATCTCCGAGATCCTCGGGCCCGCCCTCGCTCAGGGGGGCGGCACGGGAGAGCCTCCCGCCTTCCACTGGCACACCGCCCCGATGGGGCCGCCGCGCGTCGATCTGGAGGACAAGGAAGCGGTCCGGCAGGCGCTCGACGGAGCATGAGCGCGACGGTCGACGTCAACGTCCTGCTCTACGCCTCGGACGAGTCGAGCCGGTTCCACGACCGTGCTCGTGAGTTGGTGGACGACATGGCTCGCGGACCCGAACTCCTGTACCTGTTCTGGCCGGTTGTCATGGGGTTCCTGCGTATGGCCACCCACCCGGCGATCTTCCCCTTGCCGCTCTCCGTCGAGCACGCGACCGCCAATGTCGAGGCGCTGCTGGCCGTGCCCCACATCCGGCCCGCGGGCGAAAGGGAGGACTTCTGGCGGGACTACGCGACGGCCACGGCCGGCATGGTGGTTCGCGGCAACCTCGTGCCGGACGCCCACCTCGTCGCCCTCATGCGCCAGAACGAGGTCGCATCCATCTGGACTCACGACCGCGATTTCCGGAAGTTCGAGGGCATCAGGGTCCGGGACCCGTTCGCCTGAGATCGGTCGCCCTCCCCCTTCGCCGGCGTCATGGCCGTGACGACAACGCGACCTCGCGAGCGGGATCGACGGATCGACCGGCCGGACAAGCCTCTCGATCGGAGCATCCAGTCGGTGCACATCCCGTTCGGCGCTCCCCCGCCGGGCTTCCAGGGAAAAGACGTACTCTTGGTGAAGGAGCGACCCGTTCCCGGCGGGAGAAGAGGAACTCACGGGATCGCCTTCCTCCGAAACCCGCTCAAATGCGGCGTTCAGTGCTACCCGAACGACGTGACCCCCACGCTCTGCCGTGCGCATGCCTGGACCCGATGATGAGCAACCAATAGAAGGAGCGCGAATGCGTCACATGCGAATCGCAAGGTACGAGATCACGGACGGTTCCTTCCAGGACGTCGCGAACACCGCGAAGGCGGGCCTGCTGCCCAAGTTCCGCGAGCTT
This sequence comes from uncultured Actinomycetes bacterium, assembly GCA_963772375.1. Classification (GTDB taxonomy): domain Bacteria; phylum Actinomycetota; class UBA4738; order UBA4738; family JACQTL01; genus DATBHM01. Next base: position 686,543 of record CAVYXG010000005.1, on the reverse strand, counting down.
CCGGGCTTCGTCCGCTACGGCGTGGCCGACGTCGGCAACAAGTCCCTCATTGGTAGTCAGGGGCGCGGTGCTCGCAGAGCGAACCCGGTTCCCCATCCCCCTTTCGATCCGTGCAAGCGGTTCTCCCGCACACGGCTCACCGATGGTCTTCGGATCATGGTTACGCCGCCTCCGGGTATCGGATGGTGCCGAGCAGCTTGTGCAGGCCCTGGTCGTGGAACCAGGCCTCGGTCCATCGGTCCACCTGGCCGGCACGGAGGTTGCGGCCGCGCTTCTTGATCAGCAGGCGCTTCAGCCGCCACGCCACGTACCGGTCCATCTGGCGGAACTTGATGGACGCGTTCCCGGTGCGGAAGTAGTTGCCCCATCCCCGCAGGAACTGGTCGAGGGCCCCGATCAGGGCCGGCAGCTGCGCTCCGCCCCGGCTCCGGCCGGTGAGGGCCTTGACTCTTCCCCGGGCCCGCTTCATCGACCGCGCCGAGGGCCAGCGGTGGAGGTAGTACCGGCGGATGCCGTCCCGTTCCCACAGCTTCCCCGACATGCGGGCGCGAAGATGGCACCCCAGGAAGTCGAAGCCCTCCCGCCCTTCCCGGAGGTCGACCACCCTGGTCTTGTCCGGGTGCAGGGCGAGGCCGAGGTCGGTCAGGAGGACGGAGGCCCGCCCCTTGACCCACTCGGCCTGCTGCCTGGTGCGGCACAGCACCACGAAGTCGTCCGCGTAGCGGACGAGCTCCCCGGTGCCCCGCTCAGACCAGGCCCGGTCGAAGGCGTGCAGGAAGATGTTGGCCAAAAGCGGGGAGATCACCCCGCCCTGGGGCGTCCCCGTGACCGTCTCGGAGAACACCCCTTCGGTCAGCACCCCTGCCCGCAGCCACTGGCGCAGCAGCTTGAGCACCCTGCGGTCCGAGACCCGTCGACCGACCTCGGCCAGGAGCCGGTCGTGGTCGATGGAGCCGTAGAAGTCCCTGATGTCGGCCTCGAAGACGAAGACCCGTCCCCGAGGGAACGACACCCGGATGGCTTCCAGGGCCTCGGTGGCCGAGCGCTTCGGGCGGAACCCGAAGCTCACCGGCAGGAAGTCCGCCTCGAAGATGGGCTCGAGGACGAGCCTCGCCGCCTGCTGGGCCACACGGTCCCTGACCGTCGGGATGCCCAGCGGCCTGCTGCGACCGTCGGGCTTGGGGATCTCCACCCGGCGCACGGGCGCCGGGCGGTAGGTGCCTGCACGGAGGTCGTCCCGGAGTTCGGCGAGCACGCGCTCCACCCCGTAGGCCTCCACTGCGGCGATGGTCAGTTGATCGACCCCCGCCGCCCCACGGTTGGCCCGGACCCGCTCCCACGCCTCCCACAGGACGTCATCCCTGTGGATGCGGTCGTACAGGGCGTGGAAGCGCCGACCCGCAGGACTGCTTGGCCGCAGCCCCTAGCCGGTACTGGAGGCGTCGTACTTTCGCCTGGGACGGTGGTCCCAGGGGGTGAGTTGGGCCGGTCGGTCCCGGCCATGCCCTCGCGTCGGTCAGCCTGTGGGAGACGCGCGAGCAGGCGGAGGCCGCCTCGCCGGTCGCCGCCACGTGGGTGCAGGAGAACATCCAGAACCGCGTGCAGCTGCGCGAGAACTACGTCGGGGACTTCGCCTTCTACCAGGGCGTCGAGGTACCGGCCAAGGCCTGAGCGACCCGGCGCGAGCGCACAGCGCCCGAGCTCATCCGATCGCCCGAGACCATGGACAGGGGCCCACCGCGGGGTGGGCCCCTTCCCGTTTCCACCCTCGATCGCAGGGGCTCGTCATGCGTTCAGGGGAACGAGGGCTTGCTCGCCCGGGTTGGCCCCTGAAACGATGGGGGCTCCCAGAGAGGATTCGCGATGAGGCTTCGCAGGCCCGGGCTCGGCAGCCTTTCAATCGCACTCGCGGTGGCGTTCGTTCTCTCCGCGTTCGGACCGATCGCCGGCGCCGGCACCCATCGCGCGCCGCCCCACAAGGTCGGGGGCGACTTCGACGGCGACGGGTTCTCGGACCTCGCCGTCGGGGTGCCCGGCGAGGGCCCCCAGGAGGAGGAGGGGGCGGTCAACGTGCTGTACGGCTCCGCCACCGGCCTGAAGGCCGCACACAACCAGCTCTGGACCGAGGACTCTCCCGGCGTCCCGGGAACCGGCGAGCCGGGCGACCTGTTCGGCCGCTCGCTCGCCGTCGGCGACTTCAACGGCGACGGGTTCGCCGACCTCGCCATCGGATCGTTGGAGGCCGCCGCCGGCCAGCTCGAGGCCGGCCAGGTCGCGGTCCTGTACGGCTCCCACACGGGGCTGCGATCGAACGGCAGCGTGGTGCTCACCCGCCAGTTCGTCGGAACCTCCGGCGACCCGGACCACTTCGGCTGGGCCCTGGCGGCGGGGAACCTCGGCGGCGGCCCGGAGGCCGAGCTCATCGCCGGCGTCCCCGGCGCCGACGTCGCGGCGAACGACGACGCGGGCGCGTTCGACGTGTTCACCGGCTCTCCCACGGGGCTCTCACAGGCCGCCATGCGGGAGTTCAGCCTCAACTCCACGGGCGTCGTCGGCGTCCCCGACCTGGGCGACCAGCTGGGGTTCTCCGCGGCCACCGGCAATCTGGGCAAGGGCAGCGAGCTCGACCTGGTCGTCGGGGCACCGGGGCGGGTCCTCGACACCCACCCCAACGCGGGGTCCGTCCTCGTCATGTATGGAACTCCCGCCGGCCTCTCCGCGCACGGATCGCGGCTGTTCGACGAGTCGACGACCGGTGTTCCGGGGAATCCCCAGGACGACGCCCACTTCGGCGACGCCGTGCGGACCGGATCGTTCGGTCGGTCGAAGGAGTTCGACGTCGCCATCGGCGCGCCGGAGGAACCGATCGGCGGAGCGATCGCCGCCGGTTCGGTCACCGTCCTGTACGGCACGCCGATCGGCCTGCAGTCGGCGAACGCCCAGCGGTTCACCCAGGCAACGCCCGGGATGGCCGGCGCTCCCGCCACGGCGGACCACTTCGGGGCGTCGCTGGCAACCGGGAACGTGGGCGGCTCGTCGTTCGGCGACCTCATCGTCGGGGTGGAGTTCGACACGTTCGGCGGCACGGCGAACGCCGGCTCGATCGCGGTCATCTACGGATCCAGGAAAGGCCTGGCAGTCGCCGGCAACCAGGTCTTCAATCAGGACACGCCGGGCGTCCCCGGCGTCGCAAGGGACGTCGAGCAGCTCGGCGCGTCGGTGAGCGTGGGTCAGTTCGGGCGGGGCGGCCCCGCGGACGTCGCCGCCGGCGTTCCGTTCGACATCCTGCCGGGCAAGGCCTTCGTCGGCGGGGTGAACGTGTTCTACGGAACGGCCTCAGGGCTCTCGGCGACCGGCAGCCAGCTGTGGAACCAGGACAGCCCCGGCGTGCTGTCGACCGCGAAGAAGGACGAACAGTTCGGCGCGGCCCTCGTTCCAGCGAGAGCGTGACCATCACGTCGGGAGTCGGGTGGGTCGCAGGCGGCCGCGGCTCATGAGCCGACCAACGACGAGGCCGCCTCGCGGAATACCTCCGTGTGTCGGTCGACGTCGGCCTCGGTGGTGGCCGGGCACATCAGCGCCATGTTGTGGAACGGCGTGAGCAGCACGCCGCGGTTGAGCGCGTGGAGGTGCAGGAACCGCGCGAGCTCGTGGTCATCGGCGGCGGCCGCCTCGCTGCCGTTCGCGGGCGGCGTCGCGCGGAACCAGTACTCGGCCCGCGCTCCCAGTTGCTGGACCTCCCACGGCAGCCCGACCTCGTCGATCACCCCACGAACGCCGGCCGCCCACCGCCCGCCGAGCGAGATCATCCGTTCGAACGCGTCATCGGTCAGCACCTCAGACAGCGTCGCCCGCATCGCCGCGAGCGACAGCGCGTTGCCGGAGAGCGTTCCACCGATCCCGCCCACGTCGGTCACGGCCATCTCGTCGAGCCGGCCCTGGACCCGTGCGGCCACGGCCTCGCTCATCCCGTAGCACGCCGCCGGGACGCCGCCCGCGATCGCCTTGCCGATCGTCAGCAGGTCCGGCTCCAACCCGTACGCTCGCGAGTACCCACCCGGCCCGGCGCAGATCGTGTGCGTCTCGTCGATGACCAGCAGCGACCCGGCCGCACGCGTCAGCGAACGCAGCGCGCCGTGGTAACCGGGGGCCGGCAGCACGATCCCGATGTTCGTCAGCGCGGGCTCGGCCAGCACGCACGCCACGTCGCCGTGCGCGAGCTCCCGCTCCAACCCGGCGACGTCGTTCCACTCCACGACGCGCGTCGTCACGGCCGGGTCGACCGGCGGACCGATGTTGTCGTCGCGCATCCGCGCGGAACCGTCCGGGCCCACCACCACGAACGTCTCGTCCACCGACCCGTGGTAGCACCACGCGAACACCAGCACCTTCGGGCGCCCGGTGATCTCCCGGGCCAGCCGGATGGCGAACCGGTTGGCATCGGTCGCCGTGAGGCAGAACTGCCAGTACGGCAGCCCGAACCGCCGGGCCATCTCCTCCCCCACCCAGATCGAATCCTCGGAGGGCAGCATGGTGGTGATCCCCCGCGCCGACGCAGCGGCCACCGCCGAGGCGACAACCGGGGGTGAGTGACCCGCCATCGCCCCCGTGTCCCCCAGGCAGAGGTCCACGTAGGAGTTCCCGTCGACGTCCTCGACGCGCGCCCCTTCGGCGGACGACACGAACACCGGGTACGACCCCGCCCACTCGCCCATCCACGGCATCGGAACCCCGCCCAACATCGACCCCCGCGCCCGGGAGAACAGCTCGCCCGACCGCGGGTGCGTCGAGGCGAACCGTCGCTGCTCGTCCGCCATCAGCGACCGCAGCAGCGATCGCGGGATCTCCACGCCTCTCCCTACGCCCGGGACGACCTCACCGGTCCATCCCGGCCGGCCGCCGGAGCTTGGGCCTCGGCGGAACGCGGCCGGCCCCGGGAGACTCCGGCCTCCTCGCGCCGCTCGACATGGTTCCGAACGTCCACGGGCCGCTCCCGCATCTGCCGGAGGTGGTTGCGGATCATGGGAAGCGCGCCCGCCAGGACACGCCCGAGGACCTCCGCCAGCGCCGGGGAGATCGGCGACATCCCTTCGATGGGGATCCCGGCGCGAAGCTCCGTGCGCCGAACGTCGACCTCGCCATGGAGCGTGGCGGCCGCCCCGTTCGGCACGAGGCGCGGCAACAGCCGTCGCGCGACGACGAGCGTGTCCTCCAGGAGCGTCCTTCCCTCGTCCGGGGTCATCGGGATCAGTCCGGCCCCCGTCCGCCAGACGCCCTCCGTGGGCATGACCGCGCCCAGCGCGACCGACCGCGGAACGAGGCCCTCCACCTGTTCCGGCGGGACGGCCGTGAACACGACCTCCCCGGTCACGAGGTCCCTGAGCAGCAGCCCCGGCTCCGGCGTGGTCTCCACCACCTCCCAGAGCCCGAACCTCGCGAAGTGCCTCCACTCCCTGGCCCGCCGCGAAGCCCAGCATGCGGTCGCGGGATCGTCGGCGAACGCGTCCAGCAGGACGTGGTCGCCATCGTTCGGTCGCGGCTTCTCCGTCACCAGCGCCCGTTCGATCGCCAGGCGGGCCTCCGTCTCATCGGGATCGTCCACCTCCCCCGGGAGCCGGTCCTGATACCAGTCCTGGATCCCCCGGACGACGAACGGCGCGATCTTGGCCCGGTCGAGGAACGGCCGCAGCGCGTCGCGGAGCTCGTACACCAGCGACCGGTCCTCGAACCGGCCCAGGGCCGCCGCCTCCCGGGGCCCGCAGCAATCACCGCGAGTCCGCCCCGACGCGCACGAACAGGGGACGCCCGGGTCGAGCTCCCGTCTGGACCAGGCGGCCAGCAACCCGGCCGCGAGCGCCTTCTGCGCTTCGATGTTCCCGGGGTCGTCCCGGCAGGCCTCGAACGCGGCGTCCAGGGAGCGGGCGACGTGATGCTGTTCCAGCCGGCCGCGCGCGACCCTCGCGAGGAGCTGCGAACGGGCCGACGGACCGGCGTCCCGATCCCACCGGCCGTCCGGGGCGGTCTCCGGCTGCGCCAATGCACGCTCGAACAGGGTCTCGGCCCGCCACCAGTCTCCTGCCTGCTCGACGAGCAGGTCGACGGCGGGGTTCCCCCGAGCCCTCGTGGCGTCGACCCGCTCATGGGGCACCGACGTCATGGATCCAACGGACGGTTCGATGGTGGCCGGCTCCGTGCCGGGTGCCGATGGCGTCCGGGGAACGGCCCCGGTGCGGGGGACCCCCTGTTGACGCGGTGCGCCCTGGCCGCGCCTGCGCGCCCGTGCCTGTGCCTTCCTCCGCCGCGCGGTCGTGCCCACGAAGGGTCCTTTCCGGGGAACGGTGTCGAGCCGACCTGTCCGGACGGCGATCGTATCGAACCCGGCAGTCTGCTGCCGCCCGGGGGAGTCTGCCCCGCGCCGGTACCGCGAAAACGGTCCGGGCGGCGCGCTGCCCCGCCGTCAGCCGGGCAAGACGGACCGGACCTCGGCCTCCTCGACCAGCCCCGACGCACCGAGCGCGGCGAACACCTCGCGGGCCCGCCCGAGGAACGGCCCAGCGCGCCCCGCGTCGGACGGCTGCCGGCACCGGCCGGCCCCGAGCAGCGCCAGTCCCCGTTCCACGACGTTGCCGTACACCTCCCACCCGTCGGCGGCGTCGGAGAACATCGCGGCCGCATCCAACGGAGCACCGTCCGCCTCCGCCAGCAGCGCCCGCGACGTCTGCACCGCCAGCCGCCGCCGGACCGCCGTCTCCGCCGTCCCGTTCACCAACGACGACGCCAGCTCGAGACGCCCGGCCGCGAGACACACGCGAACCAGGTCGGTCAGGTGGTGCGCCCGGTACCACTCCACCTCCGAGGCCGACTCCTCGAGCTCCTCCACCAGCGCCGCGGCCGCCTCCGCGTCACCGCGAGCGACGAGCGTCAGCGCGGCCGAGACCAGCGCCGGGACGAACACCTGCGCCTCCCCGATCTCCCGCGCCGCCGGCAGGAACCCCGCCGCGAGCGACGCCGCCCGTTCCACGTCACCGCGCAGCGCGAGCACCTGCGCCGTCCAGGGTTCGGCCATGATCGCCACGTATCCGAGCCCGCGGCCGAGCGCCCACTCGGCGAGCTCGCCGGACAGCGAGAGCACCTCGTCCCACCGCCCCAGCTCGTAGAGCGGTCCCAGCCCCGAGCACCGGCACCACACCGCCATGTCCGTGATCCCGCGGTGCTCGGCGAGCGCGGCGCCCGCCCGGCTGGTCTCCAGGGCGGCCTGCGTCCCCTCGCTCGCCCATTGCAGCTCCGTCAGCATGGCGTGCGCCCTGGCCGAGTCGCGGGAGAGCCCGAACTCCAGCGACACGTCCAGCGCCGCCCGGACGTCGTCGATCCCCTGGAAGTCGCCCAGGTAGCACCGGGCCATGCCGCGGAAGCTCAGCGGGCGCGGCTCGAGCCCCCGGTCGCCCAGCCGCTCCGCCAGCGACAGCGCCCGGTCCGTCCACTCCCTCACCTCGTCCAGCCGCCCCGCCGTCATGCGGTCGGTGGCGATCTCGGCGAAGCAGTGCGCGAGCTCCGGACCCGGTGGTTCCGCCTGGAGCAGCTCCAGCGCCTTCTCCAGCAACATGCGCCCCCGGTCGGTCTCGCCCCGCTGCCACAGCAGGTTGGCGAGCCGAACCATGGCGTCGCCCTCGCCGACGGGGTTCCGCTGCAAACGGAACTCCGCGATCGCGTCGTCGTAGTCGCGGTTGGCGTCCTCGAACCGGCCGCCGGTCGCCGCCGTCTCCGCCGTCCGGGACAGCAGGCGGGCCCGCTCGGGCGTTCCCGGCGGGGCCAGGTCGAGCGCCTGCCGGAAGAACCCCTCCGCCCTGGTGACCTCGAGCGGCATGGCCCGGTCGCCGGCCATCTCCAGGTACGTCCGGGTCTTCTCCTCCACGGCCGGGATCGACGAACGCATGCCGGCCGCCCGGGCGAACGAGAGCCCACGGTGGTAGTGGTGGGCGAGCTGCTCGGCGTGGTCGGCCACCCGCTCGCCGCCCAGCCCCTCCAGCCAGGCGGCCGTGGCGAGGTGCTTCTCCGCCCGGCCGGCCCGCGGGATCTCGCTGTAGGCCACGTCGCGGATCAGCACGTGCCAGAACGAGTACTCCATCTCGTCGCGGACCGACGACACGCGGGCCGGCCGGACCAGCTCCCGCATGGCCAGCTCGTGCAACCGGTCCTCGGCGTCGGACGGGTCCAGCCCGCCGATCGCCGCGACCGCCCCCGACCAGAACACCCGCCCCACCACCGACGCGTCCTGGAGCAACGTCTTCAGCGGCGGCGGAAGCGTGTCCAGCCGTCCGGCGATGATCGCCTGGAGCGTCTCGGGGAACGCTTCGTCGCCCCGGGCGTCGGATGCGGTCACCGGCGGGTCGGCCTCCGCGACGTCCCGCCGCATCCGCACCAGCTCCTCGGCGAACAGCGGGTTGCCCCCCGCGCGCTCCAGCACGGTTGCGGCTTCGTCGGCCGGCAGAGCCGCCCGCGACACCAGCGCCGTCACCAGCGACGAGGCCTGCTCGCCGGAGAGCGGCGGCAGGGAGATCGCGGTGAAGTTCCGCTTCCCGCCGCCCCACGCGGGATGCCGCTCGTACAGCTCCGGCCGCGTCGTGCACAGGACGAGCATTGGAACGTCGGTGGACCAGTCCGTGACGTGTTCGACGAACTCGAGCAGCGCCGGGTCGGCCCAGTGGAGGTCCTCGATCACCACCACCAGCGGCAGCGTCGAGGCCATCGTCTCGAGGAACCGGCGCCACGCGCTGAACGACTCGCTGCGGTCGACCGTTCCCTCGTGTCCCGGGAGCCCGACCAGCGGCGCAAGCCGGCCGATGAGCCATTCGCGTTCGGCCTCTTCGAGCGTCAGGGACGCGAGGGCGGTCGACAGTCGCTCGCTCGCCGCCGCCGGACCGTCCGACTCGAGGATGCCGGCCTGCGCCTTCACGATCTCGCCGAGCGCCCAGAACGTGACCCCCTCGCCGTACGGCAGGCACCGCCCCTGCCGCCACACCACCAGCTCGGACAGGTCGTCGATGTACGAGAAGAACTGACGGACCAGGCGTGTCTTGCCCACGCCGGGCTCGCCGACCAGCGTCACCAGCTGCACCGAGGGCGCGCCGGCCGCGCGGGCGAACGTCCGCTTCAGCACCTCCAGCTCGTCCTCCCGTCCGATGAACGGCGTCGCCGCCGGACGTTCGGGCTCCGTGCCGAACCGGCTCCGAGCGCCGCGGGCGCGCCACAGGTGCAGCGGCCGGGACTTCCCCTTCACGCGGACCGGCTCCAGCCGTTCGAACTCGAACACGTCCTCGGTCAGCCGGTGGGTGGCCTCGCCGACGACCACGCCGCCCACAGGAGCGACGGCCTGGATGCGCGAGGCGGTGTTCGCCACGTCGCCGGTGACGATGCCCTGGCCCGGCTCCGGGTCCAGCGACACCACGGCCTGCCCGGTGTCGATCCCGATGCGGACGGCCAGCTCGATGTCGGGCTCGGACTCGTTCAGGTCCTCGATCGCCGGCGGGATGCGCAGGGCGCTCCACAGCGCGCGTCGGGCGTCGTCCTCGTGCGCCACCGGCGCGCCGTACACGCCGACCACCGCGTCGCCGATGAACTTCTCGACGGTTCCGCCGAACCGTTCGATCTCCCGGCGAACCAGGGCGTGGTACGGCGACAGCGCCGCCTTGACGTCCTCGGGGTCGGCCCGGTCGAACCGAGCGGTGAAGTCGACGAGGTCGCAGAACAGCACCGTGACGAGCTTCCGTTCCCTCGCCTCGCCGGTATCGGGAAGGGGTGTGCCGCAATGCGCGCAGAACCGCGCGGCCTCGGCATTGTCGTGCCCGCAGGTTCGACAACGAATCACACTCCGGGAGTGTAGGTGGCGGGGTTTCCCACGAGAAGAGGCAGCCATTGACCCGGGATGCGTCGCGAACTAGCGTTGCCGGCACCACGGCAACGGGGGGCGACATGGCGACGGACGACGCACGGACGATCGTCCAGTTCCTGGACGATCTGGTGGCCCGGGAAGACCTGCTGGAGGCCTACGAGCACAACCCAGAGGATACGATGACCGGGTACGGCCTCTCCCCGGATGACCAGGCGCTCATCCTGAGCAACGATCTGGGGGCGCTGCGAGCGCGGCTCGGCGGGGACGAGAACAACAAGGTCTACATCATCGTGCACAGCATCGTGCACATCATCTTCGTGAGCGAACCGCACAAGCACGGCCACAAGCATCACCATCACCACGACCATCACAGCGCGCACACTCACGAGGACCACGAAGACTGAGCTTGGGCTCGATGCCGGCGGACAGGCCAGGCCGTGGCTCGCTCGTCGTGGTGGGGACCGGCATCCGCCCTCACCTGCACACCACGACCGAGGCGCTCCGCCGCATCGAACGAGCCGACCGCGTCCTGTATCTCCTGGCCGAACAGGCGCCCTCCCGATGGATCCACGAGCGGAACCCGTCTGCACAGTCCCTCGCCCACCTGTATGCCGAGCACCGGCACCGGGCGGACGTGTACGAGGCAATGGTCGACGCGGTCATGGAGCCCGTGCGCGAAGGGCTCGGGGTCTGCTTCGCGCTGTACGGCCACCCCGGCGTCTTCGTGACCCCGTCCCGGGTCGCGATCGAGCGGGCCCGAGGAGAGGGCTATCCGGCGACGATGCTCCCGGGAATCTCGGCCGAGGACTGCCTGTTCGTCGACCTCGGCCTCGACCCCGCCGACGCGGGCTGCCAGAGCTACGAGGCCACCGACCTGCTGATCCGCGGACGAAGCGTCGACCCGACGGTGCCGCTGATCGTGTGGCAGATCAGTGTGATCGGGCGGTTCGACTCGGGAGCGCCGGTCAACCGTGAGGGGCTCGCGGTCCTGGCCGATCGCCTTGCGTCGACGCACGGGGAGCACCACGAGGTGGTTGTCTACGAGGCCTCGCCCTTCCCGGTCGGCGGACCCCACGTCGAACGCGTCCGGCTCGGCGACCTGCCCGACGCGCCCGTCTCACCGCTCTCCACGCTCTACGTTCCGCCGGCGCGAACGGCGCCGCTCAACACGCGGATGATGGAACGCCTCGGCGTCGCAAACCCCTGAAGCTCGAACTACAGGGCGTCGCGAGCCTCGCGGGCCCGGTCGACCAGCGCCCACGCCTCCTTGCGCCCCAGGACGCCGATCGCCTCGTCGATCAGCCCCCGGCCTTCGCCCCGGAGGCCGGCGATCGCGAGCACTCGCGCCAGGTCGATCAGCGCGTCGGCCAGGTTCATGGAGTAGTCGGTCGTCCGTGCTGCGTCGAGTGCCAGCCGCGCGTGCCGCTCCCCCTCGGCCATGTTCCCCTGCCGGGCCAGGGCGACTCCGAGCGCGCCGTTCCCGGACATCTTCGGCTCGAGGTCGTCGGCCACCGAGCGCTCCACGGCCTCCCGCGCGAACCGTTCGGCCTCGGAATCCTCTCCGACCATCAGCAGCGCGTGCGCCAGCACACCCGCAACCGTCGCCGAGAATCCCCGGTCCCCGAGCGACGCCTGTGCCTCGAACCCCCGCCGGCCGGCCTCCACCGCCTCCGCGTACCGCCCGGCCGCCATCTCGAGGGGCCCGATGTAATGACCGGAGACCGACGCCACGCGGATGGCATGGCCCAACTCGCGTTCGATGTCCTCCCATTCGCCCAGGCGAGCCCGTGCCTCCTCGAACCGGCCCTGGAGCATGTCCAGTCGCGCCAGTGTCCGAAGGTACTCCGCCTCTCCGAACCGTGAGGTTCGAAGCACGGGCCCCAGGTTCCGCAGGCGCTCCAGGCAATCGCTCACCGGGGTCGGCCCGAAGAACATGGCCACCAACTCCCACCGCGTCGCAGTGAGTTCAGGCTCGACGCCGGCGGCCGCTGCGCGCAGACGAGTCCGCTCGAACGTGGCCTCGGCCATCCTCGACTGGCCGAGGTAGAACTGGAACTGCCCTTCCACGGTTGACGCAGTCGCCACACCGACCTCGTCCCCCAGCTCCTCGAAGACACGCGCAACTGCCTGCGCACCCGCGACGATGTCGAGCTGGGACCCGATGGCGAGCGATCCACCGACCTCCATGCCGAAGACCCGTGCCCACGACTCGGTCAGGCGGTCGCCCGACCGCTCGGCCTCCTCGATCGTGCGGAGGAGCAGCTCGTTCGCGGCCTCGATCTCGCCAGATTCGAACATCGCCCGACCGAGGAGCGGCTGCATCCGCAAGCGGCTCGCGTCGCCGTCCGGAAGCAGTGCCGTCGCCCGGCCGAGGAGATTCGTCGCGCCCATGGCGTCGCCCCGGGCATTCGCCCGCCTTCCGGCGGCCTCGAGGTGCCCGGCGGCGCGGCGGGCGATCCCGCGAGCGGCCCCGTCCACGGGACCGAGCTCCTCCCGGTATCGGAACGCCTGTTCCAGGTGGTACGCGACGATCTCCTCGTACTCGGCGATGCGGCCTCCGGCCACGCGCTCGAGCCATCCGGCAAACTTCTCGTGCAGCTCCGCGCGGGTCTCCTTCGGCATGGCCTGGTAGGCGGCGTCGCGGATCAGCAGGTGCCGGAACCGGAACGCCTCCTCGCCCGCGAACGTCGCCCGATCCGGCCGGACCAGCTCCTTGCGCACCAGGGCCATGAGGTGCGCCGTGACGCCGGAACGCACGGGACCGGGGGCGAGCTCCAGGACGGCTCCGCGGTGGAACACCTTCCCCTCCACCGCGCCGCGTTCCATGACCGAACGCTCGTCCGGCCCGAGTCGCTCCAGCCGCGCGGCGAGCAGGGCCTGGATGGTCGGAGGGACGGCGACCGTCGAGAGATCGCCCTCGGGTTCCCAGTGGCTGTTCCGGCGAACCAGCAGCCCGTCGTCGATGAGCATCTCCAGCATCTCCTCGACGAACAGCGGGTTGCCCTCGGCTGCGGCGGCGATGCGCCGCCCGGCCTCTGCCTCGAGTCCCGCGGAGCCGAGGAGGTTCGAGATCAGGGCCTCCGACTCCTCGTTGCTGAGCGGCTCCAGCTGGATGGTCGTCGCCCAGAGCTTGCCACCGCCCCACGACGGCCGGATCTCCAGCAGCTCCTGCCGGGCCAGGCAGATCAGCAGGATCGGCGCGTCGCGCGACCAGTCGGCCAGGTGGTCGATCAGGTCGAGGAACGCCGGCTGCGCCCAGTGGATGTCGTCGAACACGACGACGAGCGGCCTGGCGACGGCCATGAGCTCGAACGCCCGCCGGACCGCGCGGAACGCCTCCTCGGCCGGCGACTCGGCCGGCTCCAGCCCGATCAGCCCGCTCACCTGCGAGGCGAGCGCATCTGCCTCGGGGTCGTCACCGAACAGCGTCCTGACCTTCGCGACGGCGGCGGCCGCCGGTTCGTCCTCGCCGATCCCGGCCGCGCCCTTGATCGCCTCGGCCACCGGCCAGAACGTGATGCCGTCGCCGTAGGACAGACACCGCCCGTGAACGACCCGAGCCGACCCGGTGGCGCGGTCCGAGGCGAGGAACTCGTTCACCAGGCGGGACTTCCCCACGCCCGCCGACCCGAGAACCGTGAACAGGTAGCAGACCCGTTCGGCGACGGCCTGGTCGAACGCCTCCTCCAGCAGGCGGCGCTGCCGTTCCCGTCCGACCATCGGCGAGTCCAGCCGGCGGGCGTGGCCGCTCGCGCCTGGCGTCACGCGTTCGAGGCGCCATGCCGTCACCGGTTCGGACTTGCCCTTCAGCTCGAGCGGTTGGTCGAGCTGCGTCGCCGCGACCGCGTCGCGAACCAGCGCGTGCGTGGTCGCGCCGAGCAGGATCTCCCCGGGCGCGGCCGCCTGCTCCAGCCGGGCGGCCACGTTCACAGCGTCGCCGGTCACCAGTCGTTGCCCGGCACTCGGGTCGCCCGCCACGACCTCACCGGTGTTGACACCGGTCCGAACGGTGAGCTCGACGCCGTGGTCGCGCTGCAGGTCGCCGTTCAGCTGCCGCAACCGCGAGCGCATCTCCTCGGCGGCCCGCAGGGCGCGCAGGGCGTCGTCCTCGTGCAGGCGGGGGATGCCGAACACCGCCATCACGGCGTCGCCGATGAACTTCTCCACGACGCCGCCGTGCGCCTGCACCGCGTCGCGCATCTCGTCGAAGTACCGCGTCATGACCCGGCGGAGGGTCTCGGGGTCCAGCCGCTCGCCGATCGCCGTCGACCCGGTGACGTCGGAGAAGACGACGGTCACCGTCTTGCGGACCTCCGTCGCCGGCCCGGCAGCCGCCTGGTCGAGCGCCGTCCCGCACGCCAGGCAGAACCGCGCGCGCTCCGGGTTCTCCTCGCCGCAGGCCGGACAGACGATCACGCCGCAAGTCTAGGAGCAGGCCGGACCGTCGGATCCCTTGCGGTGACCGGCCCGGCGCCCGTAGGCTCGCGCTCGTCCGGAAGGGGGACCACGTGGCGGACGAGAAGAACGAGCTGGTTCGGAGCTACCTCGACGGAGCGATCGGCCGTCGGGTCTTCGTCAAGGGCTTGATCGCGATGGGCATCACGCTGGCGGGTGCGGTCGCGTACGCCGACGTGCTCGCGCCGCGGACGGCGCGCGCCGCCACGGCGCAGGCGGAGGGCACGGGATTCGGGCGCGGGTTGCTCCCGAACGGCTTCTACAACTTCTACGTCGGCGTGAGCGACAACCAGTTCGGGCCGAACGACGTCACCGTGCTGCGTCGCGGCGACAGCGTGTCGTGGGGGTTCGTCGGCCAGCACGACCACTCGGTGACCGAGAAGTCCGGGCTGGACTACTTCGACTCGGGCTACGCGCCGCCCACCCGCATCGAGTACTCGATGGTGTTCCCGGCGGCCGGGTCGTTCCCATACCAGTGCAAGGACCCGGACCACGCCGGGTCGATGACCGGGACCGTCCACGTGAAGGTCGGACGGAGACCGGCCAACGGCCCCCTCGGGACGACGTTCACCATCCTGTGGGCGCAGAAGCCGGCCGACCCGGGCTACGTGTTCGACGTGCAGATGAAGCACGGGACCGGCCCGTTCCAGCGGTTCCGCAAGGGCGTCACGGGGTTCCAGGCCCACTTCACGCCCCAGGCGAAGGGCCAGTACTTCTTCCGGAGCCGGGTCCGGAACCCGGCCACCCGGCAGTCGTCCAACTTCTCGCCGCCGTCGAGCATCTCGGTGTTCTGATCGCGGCCCCGGCTCATGCGGCGCCGGCGCCCGGCGTCCGGCCCCGTGGGTCCAGTCGGTCGCCGAGCAACGTCCGCACCTTCCCCTTCGCGGGCCTGACGAGCTCGAACCACAGGCCGATCCACGCGGCGGTCGCGCCGGCGGCGACGAGCGGCCTGACCCGCCGGTACCGCTCGGTGAGCTCGGTCCCGCCCCACCGTCGGACGTTGGCCGACGTCATGCCCAGCCGCCTCGGCAGGTAGGCGAGGCCGATCCGCCGGAGCTCCTCGCGGTGGAGCACGCCCTGGGGCGGGGCGTGCTCCAGCAGGATCCGGCCGTGCGCCCGGCCCCGGACGAAGTGATGCCGGAGCAGCCGCGGCACCGTCGTGCAGGGGCTCGCGTGCACGAGGGGCACGTCGGCCGCGCGGTAGGCCCTCGCGCCCGTCGCGTAGATCAGGTGGTTGACCACGGTGTCCTCGCCCGCCCGCAGGTGCGACGGGAACCCGCCGACCGCGAGCAGGAGCTCGCGTTCGTAGGAACAGTGCGCGGGCGGGACGGCGAGGACCTCGGACGGCCTCCCCGGGAGCACGGCCGAGTGGTCGAGGAAGTACGAGGCCCACCCGGCGGGGGTGGGGGTTCCGTTCAGCGTGGTGCCGGTCACCATCGGATGGCCCGACCGGTGCGCCCGGAGCCGGGCGGCCAGGCTCCCCGGGGGCAGCTCGACGTGGGAGCCGGGGAACGACACGTAGTCGCCCCGCGCCACCGCGAGCCCGGCGTTCCTCGCCTGGCCCGGCAGCGCCGGGCGTTCCAGCTCGACGACGGCGACCGCCGGGAACTCCTCCAGGACGATCTCCGCCGTCCGGTCGCCGCCGCTCGTCACCACGATCACCTCGAACGGCTCGGGCAGCTCCTGCTCGACCACGGACCGGACGACGCGCCCGATGCGTCCCTCGTCGTCCCGGGCGATGACGATCGCCGACAGCGCGGGGGCGGCGGGATCGAAGGCCGCGTCGGCTCGCGGCAGACCGAGCACCTCGAACTCGTGTGACGACGCGAGCACCGGCAGGCCCGGAGGACGCGGTTCCCAGGGGCGGGGCGCCCGCGGCGGATCGAGCAGCGCACCGTAGTCCGGCTGCCACTCGCCGCCCGGGTCGGCCTCCCGGTACTTGCGGTACCGCGCGCGGCGGCGTTCCTCCGTGGCGCCGCCGAGGTGCTGGATCCGGACGGTCGTCCGCGTGTACCGCTCCGGCGCGATGTCCACCGGAACCGGCACCGCGTGCAGCCGGCCGGGCGGCAGCTCCACCCCGGGACGCCAGGCGAACAGCCGGTACGCCCACAGCCCTGCCCGGTCCCACGACCCGAGGTCCTCGGTCATCCGGTGCACGAGGAACCCGTACGCACGCCCCTCGTCGGGGCCCGTCGAGAGCCACTCGCGGAGCGCGGAGGCGTCCCCGGCGTCGATCCGCTCGTCCGCGTCGAGGAACAGCACCCACCGCGGACGCAGCTCCCCGGCCGCCGCCACCAGGGCCCGGCGGTTGGCCCCGTCGTCCCACCGGTGGTGGCCGTCACCGGCCCCTTCGTGCGCGAGGAGGACCCGGACCAGCGGTTCGGCCTCCAGCCGGGACCGCGTCGCGTCCGAGCTGCCGTCGTCGAGCGCGACCACGGCGTCGGCGAACCCGCGGACCGATGCGAACCACCCGGGGAGGTCACGCTCGCCGTCGCGGACCGGCAGCAGAACGGCCAGCATGGGGCGATCCACGGCCGGCTCGAACAGGTCGCGCATCCGTTCCAGCTCCGCCACGGGAACCAGCGCCGGGAGCGATTCGGGCCGCTTCGGCCAGGGAACCGTCGACGCCGGCGCATCGTCCAGCCCGCCGAAGCTCGTCGGATACCGCCCGTCGGGATCGGCCTCCGCGTACTTCAGGAGTCGCGCGACGCGCCGGCCCTCGTCGGAGGCGGCCAGGTGCCTGATCCGGACCGTCGTCGGGATCCAGGCCTCCCGCGGCACCGACGCCGGAACCGGATCGAAGTGCAACCGCTCGTGCGGCAACCGGAGCCCCGGCTCCCAGGCGAACGCCCGCCACACGTACGTCGCGGTGGGATCGCACCGCGAGCGCCCCCACATCCGGAAGTGCTGGAACCCGTACGCGCACCCGGCGATGGCGTCGGTCTGGAGCAGGGTCCGCAGCGCCCGCGCGTCCGCGGCGTCGAGCCGTTCGTCCGCGTCGAGCCACACGACCCACTCGGGCTGGAGCTCGCCGCACGCGTCGAGCAGCAGCTGCCGGTTCGCCCCGTCGTCCCAGCCGTCGAACCCGTCACGCGCCTGGTGCCGCAGCAGCACCCTCACCAACGGGTCGGCCGCCAGGAGGTCGCCCGAGCGGTCCGTGCTCCCGTCGTCGAGCGCAACCACGACGTCGGCGAACCGCCGCACGGAACCCAGCCACCCTGGGAGGTCGCGTTCGCCGTTGCGAACCGGAAGCAGACAGGCCACCAGCGGCCTGCCCGGCCCATCCTGGCCCATGCCATTCGTGGTCGACACGACCCCGGACCTTACCCGCGGGACACTCCCAGGCCGTCGTCAGGCGGTTCGCTGGAGCCACGACACGACTCCGGTCCGCCACCGGTCCCGGCAGCCGTCCGAGGCCCCCGTCGAGTCCAGCGCGGACAGCGCGATCCCCGCCAGGCGTTTCGTCGGTGAGGCCGAACACCTACCGCGCGACCTCGTACTCGTGGGCGATGCTCGAACCGAATCAGAGCTCGTCGTCGGCGTTCAGGGAGACCCGAACGCCGGCCTCGAGCATCCGCGGCAGGGGATGTTCCTCGATGCTCGGCACGACGCCCAGGCGCACGTTCGAGGTGAGCGCCACGTCGCACACCACTCCGTCGTCGGCCAGACGGGCCAGTACGTCCGGATCGCGTGCGGAGTGAACGCCGTGGGCGATCCGGTCCGGCTCCAGCTCGTCGAGCGCTTCGGTCACGCTCCCGGCCCGCCCGTCTGCCCCGCATGGCACACGATCCGCAGGCCGGCCGGAAGCGTAACCGCCCCCGAGACCGGTGGACGCGGCCCCTCGACACCCGCCCCACCGGGTGCGCGGGGATATGTCCCACTTCTCGGGCCGGTCAACTCGATCCGTACCGGCTCCTCGGCGTTGGTGCGGGGGTCGATGGTCCCCTGGTCACGGGACCCATGGCCGTGACTGGCCTCCCGTGACCGGAGCGATGCTGGAGTCAGCCAGACGGACCCACGGGAGGTGCGACATGAACGGCACGGTCGGAGACCGGATCCTGGTGGAGTCGGAACGCGTCGGGGCCGAGTCCCGGGAGGGCGTCATCGTCGAGGTCATCCCGGGGTTGACCAGCGTGCACTACCGTGTCCGCTGGGACGACGGCCGCGAGACCGTGCTGATCCCGGGTGCGGGGAACGTTCGCGTGATCGGCCGGAAGTCCGCCTGAGCAGGTTCGCGGAGCAGGACGCCGCCTCCCGGCCCCGTCGCTCTCCAGGACCTCTGCGTGCACCGCGGGCACACCCCTCTCGCTCGGATGGATCGAGGGCGACCAGTTGCGCTGCGCCCACCATGGCTGGACCTACGGCGCGGACGGCGTGCACGGCGATCCCGGCGCGGCACGGGCCGAACATCCCGTCCCGCGCACGCCTGCGTCCGTACCACGTCACCGAGGACCACGGGCTGATCTGGGTGGCCCATGGCGCGGAACTACGACTTCGACGAGGACGAGGACGAGGACGAGGAGAAGTACATCCAGTTCCAGCTGGAGATCGCCGAGCAGGACCGGGTGGTGACCGAGTCGCAGAAGCCCGAGGAGCTCCCGGTCGACCTCTCGGCCGAGCTGCACATCCCGGGGGTCGACAAGGTCTCGCTCGAGTACCGGAGGTGGCTGGTGGAGCTGCTCCACCGGGAACCGGAACCGGACCGCGACGGGTAGCCGCGCCCGTGCGCATGCAGGCCGCCCGAGGGGCGCGCCAATCCGGCGCCCGAACCGACATACTCCTCCCCATGACACCGGCGCGCCCCCGGTTCGGCCGATGACGGAGACGTCCGTCCTCGTCTCCGATCCCGTGCTGCAGGCGCTGTGCCCGCTCGCGTTCCAGCAGCGCCGCGCGGCAGGGTCCGTGATCGGCCGGGGCCTCGAGCTCGCCGCGGTCGAGTCCGAGCTCGCCACCGCGCGTGGAGGGCTCTCCGCGATCAGCCTGGAGGGCGAACCCGGCATCGGGAAGACCCGGCTGCTGGTCGCGGGGATGCGGGTCGCGGACGAGGCGGGATTCACGACGGTCGCGGTCGCCGCCGACGAGGAGCTCCGGGCGCCGTTCCTGCTGATGCGTTCGATCCTGTCCGCGGCCGCGACGTCGGAGGGCGCGGCCGGGGCCGACGCCGAGGAGGTGCTCGCCCGCGCGCTGCGCGACCTGTCCGGCCGGACCGACCCCGGCCTGGAGTCGCTCCCCGCGGACCAGAAGCTCCTTCGCCAGTTCGACCTCGCGGCGCTCGCGCTTCGGTCCATGTCGCTCACCAGACCCCTCGCGCTGTTCGTCGACGACCTCCAGTGGGCGGACGAGGACAGCCTCCGAGCGCTCCGCTACGCGGTTCGGACGGACGCCGCGAGCCCGATCTTCCTCATGCTCGCGATGCGCCCGGAGGAGACCGCGATGGTCACCGAGGCGGTGACGCTCGTCGCGGACATGGAACGGATGGGCCTGGTCCGCCGGCTGAAGATCGGCCGGCTGGCCCCCACCGACACGACGGCGTTCCTCCGCCAGCACCTCGGCGGCGACGTCGACCCCGCGAGCGCGGCCACGGTGCACGCCCAGGCCGAGGGGGTGCCGTTCATCCTGGAGGAGCTGACCCACGCCTACCGCGACGCGGGGATGATCCAGCAGATCGACGGCGTGTGGACCCTCGCCAGGAACGCCGAGCGGCTCGCACCCTCCGCCGTCCAGACGCTGATCCAGCGGCGGTCGGGACGCCTGCCGGAGGCGACGAAGACGGCGCTCTCCGAGGCCGCTGTCCTCGGGCGGAGCTTCAGCCTCAAGGACCTCAAGGCGGTCAAGGCCCGGCTGGGCGACCCCGACGCGGATGCGGAGCCGGACGTCATGGCCGGGGCGCTGTCCCCCGCCGTCTCGACGGGCCTGCTCCACCAGCACCAGGAGGGCGCGCCGGCCGACTACAGCTTCTCCCACGAGCAGGTCCGGCAGTTCTCGATCGACGCCCTCAGCCCGCCGCGGCGCCGGGCCATCCACGCCGCGATCGTCGACATGCTGTGCGAGGACGGCGAACCCGCGGTGGAGAGCCTCCCGCTGCTCGCGCAC
This sequence comes from uncultured Actinomycetes bacterium, assembly GCA_963772375.1. Taxonomy (GTDB): domain Bacteria; phylum Actinomycetota; class UBA4738; order UBA4738; family JACQTL01; genus DATBHM01. The sequence continues at coordinate 666,106 of CAVYXG010000005.1, read as the reverse complement.
CACGCGGCCGCGGCCGGCCTGACCGAGCGGTGCGCGCGGTTCTCGATCGACGCGGCTCGTGCGGCGCTGGCGTCGAACGCGCCGGAGGAGGTCCTCCGCGCCGTCGACGTGGCGCTGCCCCTTGCGACCGGCCCCCAGGACCGCGTGACGCTGCTGTCGCTCCGCGACGACGCCAAGGACATGCTGCGCCAGCCGCTCGACCGGCTGGAGGGCCTGGCCGAGCTGGCCGCGCTCGCGGACGCGCTCGGTGATCCTCACCTCGAGCTCGACGTGATGCTCCGGCGCGCGGCGGCGGTCCGGCTCGCAGGCGAGGAGGACCGCGCGGCGGAGATGGCCCGGCGCGTCCAGACGCTCGCCGCCGAACGGGGCGACGCGGAGGCCGAGCTCAGTGCGAGCCTGGAGCTGGGTCAGGCTCTCGTCCGCGCGGAGCTCGGCGAGGGGTACGTCCCCTCCGCGGCCGAGGTGGACCTGGACGCGGCGGAACAGGCGTTCACCCGAGCCGCCGAGCTCGCCGAGCAGCTCGGCGACGTGCCCGCCCTGGCCGCGGCGAACCGTGAGCTCGGATGCGTCGAGGTCGGACGGGTCCGGGGGTGGTTCGTCGAGCAGGTCACGACGGGCCAGCACATCCCGTACCTGGCCAGGGCCGTGGGGGGCGAGGCCCTCCAGGACATGGTCAAGACGCTCCCCGTCGCGTCGAACGCGATGGCCTCCAAGCGATACCACCAGCGGGCCCTCGAGCTGTTCGAACAGGTCGGCGACCGCCGGGGCGCGATGTCCACGGTCATCGCCATGGCCTACGTCGACTGGGCGCCCGACATCCACATGGGCACGAACCCCGCCGAGCGCATCGAGGAGATCCGCCGTCTGGCCACGCGCATGCGCTCGCTGTCCAAGGAGAGCGAACGGGCCGCCGCCGACGCGCAGATGGCCTACGGGGTGCACGTGTTCGCCCGGGCGAAGGTCATCCCGGACCTCGCCGTCACCCGTGGGACCGAGGCCTACTGGGCCGCCAAGACCCTGGGGGACCGGGCGCTCGAGTTCCTGGCGGCGGGCGGGACGGCGATGGCGGTCCTCGACCTCGGGGACGTCGCCGAGGCCGAACGATGGCTCGACCTCGCCGCGCAGGCCGCCGTCGCCGCGCCCACGCCGCTGCGGGCCCGCCGCCTGGAGTCCTGGCGAGCGCTGGCCCGGGCCGGCGCGGGCGACGTGGACGGCATGCGGGACCGATTCGACCGCGCGCTGCAGGCCGCCGGGAGCAGGGCGGCCGGGCGCTGCGAGATCCTCGCCCGGCGCGCCCTCGAGGCCGCCCGACTGGGCGCCGAGCGGGGCGACGAGGAGCTGCTGGAGCTCGCCGAGCGTTCCGCCGCCGAGGCCAAGGAGCTCACGCCGGTGTTCGCCGGCCACCAGCCGTGGGGGGCGCAGGCCGACGCCGCCATGGCCGAGGTGGCGCTGGCCCGGGGCGACCTCGACGCGGCGGCCGCCGCGGGTCGCTCGGTCGTCGGCGCAATCCAGGAGGCCATGCGGGAGGACATCTACCCCGAGCTGCTGCTCCCGACCGCCCGCGCGGTCCTGGCCGCCGGCACGGAGGAGGAACGGCAGACGGTGCGGATGTTCCTCCAGCTGCTGCTGGCCCTCACCGCCCAGCGGACGGTGGACGAGGACGTCCGGGTGCGATGGTTCCGGGGGCCGGTCGGCTCGGAGTGGTCCCGCCTGGCGGGGCCGGTGGCCATGGCGAACGGCGACGCGGCGAAGGGGGACGGCGTACTGGCCTCGCTGAACGACGACGAGCGCCGCCTGCTCGGCCTGCTGACGGAAGGGCTGACGACGACGCAGATCGCGGAGCGGCTGGGCGAGGACGAGGAGCCGGTTCGGCTGCGGCTGCAGAGCATGTTCGCGAAGATCGGAGCCTCGACGCAGGGCGAGGCCACCGCGTTCGCGCTGCGGGAGGGGGTCCTGTAGGTGATCCGGGCCCGCGTCGACCGCCACCGCTGCATCGGCGCGGGCAACTGCATCACGATCGCCCCGAGCGCGTTCGACTGGCACCAGGGCGACTTCGCCAAGGCGGACGTCGTGGATGCCATGAGCGTCGAGGACGAGATGCTCCGCGAGGCCGCCCTGGCCTGCCCGACGATGGCCGTGGTGATCGAGGAGGTCGAGGAGCTCCTGCCCTGGCAGCTCCGGACGGCGCAGGCCGGCCGGCCACGCCGGGTGATGAAGACGTTCATGTTCACCGACATCGTGGGCTCGACCCAGCTGGTGGAGGCGCTGGGCGACGAGGCGTGGGAGGTGCTCCTGCGCTGGCACGACGACACGCTGCGGGCGCTGTTCGCGGCGCACCAGGGCGAGGAGGTCGTGGGGACGGGCGACGGGTTCTTCGTGGGGTTCGACTCGCCGGAGGCCGCCCTGGCCTGCGCGGTGGCCATCCAACGGCGCCTGGCCGAGCACCGGCAGTCCGCCGGGTTCGCGCCGCAGGTCCGCATCGGCGTCCACGCCTCGGAGGCCACGCAGGTGGCCCAGAACTTCCGGGGGAAGGGCGTGCACGAGGCGGCCCGGATCGCGGCCCTGGCGGGCGGCGGGGAGATCTACGCCAGCCAGGTGACCGCCGCGGGCGGGCGGTACCCGGCGTCCGAACCCCGCTCTGTGCCGCTGAAGGGCATCGCCGAGCCGGTGGAGATCGTCACGGTCGACTGGCGCTGACCGGCCGGTTTCGATCCCGCCCGGTTCCCGTTCGGGCGGCGATTGCGTACGCTTGGCGAGGGTGCGGGAGGTGGCCGAACCGTGATCTGTTCGAGCTGTGGGGCGGAGAACGAAGCAGGGCGGAAGTTCTGCGGGGAGTGTGGCGCCTCGCTGGCCCGCCTGTGCCCCTCCTGCGGCGCGCCGAACCCCGGCAAGGTCAAGTTCTGCGGGGAGTGCGGCTCGGCCCTCGAGGCCGGCGCGACCGCCGCGCCGGCCATCGAGGTCCCGGTCACGCAGGCCCAGACCGAGCGTCGCCTCGTCTCGGTGCTGTTCGCCGACCTCGTGGGGTTCACGACGCTCTCCGAGGCCCGCGACTCCGAGGACGTTCGCGAGCTCCTCACCCGGTACTTCGACACCTGCCGGACCGTCGTCGAACGCTACGGTGGGACGGTCGAGAAGTTCATCGGGGACGCCGTCATGGCCGTGTGGGGAACCCCGACCGCCAACGAGGACGACCCCGAACGGGCCGTGCGCGCGGCGCTGCACCTACTCGAGGCCGTGACCGAGCTCGGCGTCGAGATCGGGGCCGCCGGCCTCAGCGCCCGGGCCGGCGTGCTCACCGGCGAAGCCACGGTCAACCTCGGGGCCGACAACCAGGGGATGGTCGCCGGGGACCTGGTGAACACCGCGAGCAGGATCCAGTCGGTCGCCGAGCCCAACCAGGTCCTGGTCGGTGACGCCACCAAGCGGGCCACCGATGCCTCGGTGGCGTTCGAGAACGCCGGCGTCCACACGCTCAAGGGCAAAGCCGAACCGGTTCAGCTGTGGCGGGCGGGCCGCGTCGTCGCCGGCCGCCGGGGCCTGATGAAGTCCGAGGGGCTCGAGCCGCCGTTCGTGGGACGGGACCGGGAGCTGAAGCTCGTGAAGGACTTGTTCCACGCCTCCGTCGACGAACGCCGCGCACACCTGGTGCAGGTGTCCGGCATCGCCGGCATCGGGAAGTCCCGCCTGGCGTGGGAGTTCTTCAAGTACATGGACGGCGTGGAGCAGCTGTTCTTCTGGCACCGGGGCCGATGCCTGTCTTACGGCGAGGGCGTCACGTACTGGGCGCTCGCGGAGATGGTCCGGGGCCGCGCGAACATCCTGGAAGGGGAGGACCGGGCGTCGGCGCTGACCAAGCTGCACGAGGCCGTGCTCGAGTACATCCCCTCGCCGGACGAGCAGCGGTTCATCGAGCCCCGGCTCGCGCACCTCATCGGGCTCGAGGAGCGGACCGCGCACGACAAGAGCGACCTGTTCGCCGGGTGGCGCCTGTTCTTCGAGCGGCTGACCGACCAGGACCCGGTCCTCATGGTCTTCGAGGACATCCAGTGGGCCGACCCCTCGCTGCTGGAGTTCGTCGACCACCTCATGGAGTGGTCGAGGGCGTTCCCGATCTTCGTGGTGACGCTCGGCCGGCCCGACACCGGGCTCGGGACGACCACGGGTCCCCGCCGTGCGGCCACCTCGATCTCCCTCGAGCCGCTGTCGCAGACCGCCATGGAGCAGCTCATGCACGGGTTCGTCCCCGGGCTTCCGCCCGAGCTGACGGCGAGGATCCTGGAGCGCGCCGAGGGCGTGCCGCTCTACGCGGTGGAGACAGTGCGGATGCTGCTCGACAAGGGGCTCCTGGTCCAGGAGGGCTCGGTGTACGGGCCGGTGGGCCCGATCGAGGACCTGGACGTCCCGGAGACGCTGCACGCCCTCATCGCCGCCCGTCTCGACGGCCTCACGGGGGAGGAACGCCGGCTGGTCCAGGACGCCGCGGTCCTGGGCAAGACGTTCACGCGGGCCGCCCTGGCGGCGCTCTCCGGCCTCCCCGAGCGCGACCTCGAGCCGCTGCTCGCCGCGCTGGTGGCCAAGGAGGTGCTCTCGGTCCAGGCGGACCCCCGCTCGCCGGAGCGGGGACAGTACGGGTTCCTGCAGGACCTCGTCCGGACGGTGGCCTACGACACCTTGGCGAAGCGCGACCGGAAGGAGAAGCACCTCGTCGTCGCGGACTACCTCGAGCGGGCCTGGGGCGACGACGAGGAGGAGATCGTCGAGGTCGTGGCCTCGCACCTCATGGACGCGTACGGCGCGGCCCCCGACGCCGACGACGCCCGGGAGATCCGGGAACGAGCGGCCCGCATGCTGGTCCGGGCCGCCGAGCGCGCGGCGTCGCTCGCGGCCAGCGAAGAGGCCGAGACCTACTTCCGGCAGGCCGCCGAGATGTCGGAGTCGGGCCTGGAGCGGGCCGAGCTCATGGAGTCAGCCGGGCAGATGTCGGTGCTGCGGAGCCACCTCGACGAGGCGACCACCGCGTTCGGGGAGGCCACGCGGCTGTACGAGGAGACCGGTCAGTCACACGCGGCCGCCAGGGTGCAGGCCGCGCTCGCCGAGGTGGAGTTCCGGCAGGACCACCTCGAGGCCGCCGTCGAACGGGTACGACGGGCCCACGCCGTGCTCTCGGGCGACGAACCGGACCGCGACCGGGCCACGGTCGCGGCGCAGCTCGGGCGATTCCTCACCATCGCGGGGACCCAGGAGGCCATGCGGTACCTGGAGGAGGCGCTCGAGCTGGCGGAGACGCTCGAGCTCCCGGAGGTCTACTCGCACGCCCTGTCGAGCCGGGGCGTCGGCCTCCTGCGGACCGGGCGCCTCGACGAGTCGACGGTCGTGCTGCGCCGGGCCCTCGAGGTCGCGCTGGAGCACGACATCGGGCCGGCCGCCTCCCGCGCCTACAACAACCTCTCCGTGGCGTGGGAATGCCTCGACCGGTACGAGCGAGAGCTGGAGTTGGCCCAGGACGCCCTGGCCCTGACGCGGCGCAAGGGCGACCGGTCGTCCGAGATCGCCTGGCTCGCCGGCTCCGTCCTGTCGCTGCTGGCCCTGGGCAGGTGGGACCAGGCGATTGCGTGGGCCGGCGAAGCTCGGGCGATGACCGACCTGAGGTCGATCCCGTGGGCCGAATCGGGCCTCCTGGACCTCGCTCCGATCTACGTGCGGAGGGGGGAGCTGCAGGCCGCGGAGGACCTCCTCCGCGACCTCGTCCACCTCCGGCCGTCCGACAACGAGGAGATCGCGGCGGCGTACGCCTGCGTCGAGGCGGAGGTGCAGCGCGCCCAGGGCCGGCCCGCGGAGGCATTGGAGCGGGCCCGGATGGCAGCCGAGTCGGGCGGGCAGCTCGCCCTGGCCCGCCAGGTCGTGAAGCGGGGGCTGGTGCAGGCGATCGAGGCGGCGCTGGACATGGAGGACACCGGGACGGCCGAGGAGCTGATGGACGTCGTCCGGAAGTCCCGTCCCGGCCTCGTCACCCCCTACCTCCGGGGGCACGGCGCCAGGTTCGCGGCGCGCCTCGCGGCCGCCCGGGGCGAGGACGAGTCCGTCGAGTCCGGCTTCCGGGCCGCCGCCGAGGTGTTCCGGGAGATCCCGATGCCGTTCGACCTGGGCGTCACCCTCGTGGAGCACGCCGAGTGGCTGTCCGGCCAGGGCCGCCACGACGAGGCGCCGCCGATCGTCGACGAGACCCTCGAGATCTTCGAACGGCTGAAGGCGACGCCGTGGCTCGAACGAGCCGCGCGGCTGGCGCCGTCCCCGGCGTCCCTGGCGGAGGCGTCCCTCGGTACCGAGCCCGACCCGGTGGCCTGAGCCGGGGAACGGCGGGCAGCTCGGCGTTCCTCGACCGGCCCGCCCGGTCCGGGTCGGTCGGCTGGTGGGACCGGGGGAGGGAGGAATAGACTCCGCCCGCACCATCGTCCACGCGGTCTTCGGAGCTCCGGTCGGTTGCAGGGGAGGAGCGCGTTCGTGGATCTGGTCGTTCGCGGGGCCCGCCTGGCTCCATCACGGGAGCATGATGGGCTCTCGGACGTCGCCGTGAGGGACGGCCGCATCGCGAGGATCGCCCCGGCCGGCGAGCTGCCCCCCGATGGAACGGACCCCCGCGAGCTGCTCGCCGAGGGCCGCCTGCTGTCGCTCCCCCTGGTCGATCCGCACGTGCACCTCGACGCCGTGCTGACCGTGGGCGAGCCCCGCTACAACGAGAGCGGGACCCTCATCGAGGGCATCCTGACGTGGGCCGAGCGAAAGCCGTCCCTGACCCACGACGACGTCAAGCAGCGGGCCACCGAGGCCATCCGGTGGGAGGTGGCCCAGGGCACGGGGTTCATCAGGAGCCACGTGGACGTCTGCGACCCGAACCTCACCGCCCTGCAGGCCCTGATCGAGCTCAGGGACGAGATGCGGCACCTCGTCGACCTCGAGCTGATCGCGTTCCCCCAGGATGGCGTGCTGTCGTTCGACGGCGGCAGGGAGCTCATGCGCAAGGCCATGGAGCTCGGGTGCGACGTCGTGGGCGGGATCCCCCATTACGAGTGGACGCGGGAGGACGGCATCGAGGAGGTGCAGTTCGTCTTCGACCTCGCGCGGGAGTTCGGCGCCCCGGTCGACCTGCACTGCGACGAGACCGACGACGAGCAGTCGCGGTTCCTCGAGCACGTCGCCGCGCGGGCGATGCGCGACGGGATGCAGGGGCGGGTCGTGGCCGGACACACCACGGCGATGGCGTCCTACAACGACAACTACGCGTTCAAGCTGCTCCAGATCCTCAAGCGGGCCGGCGTGACCATCGTGGCGAACCCGTTCGACAACATCGTGCTCTCGGGCCGGTTCGACACGTATCCGAAGCGGCGGGGCATGACCAGGGTCAAGGAGCTCGACGCGGCGGGCGTGAACGTGGCCTGCGGCCACGACTCGATCATGGACCCGTGGTACCCGCTCGGACGGGGGTCGATGCTCGACGCCGCCTCGATGCTGGTCCACGTCGGCCAGATGACCGGCCGGACCGAGCTGTTCCGGGCGTTCGACATGGTCACGCGGAACCCGCTGCGGGCGAGCGGCCGCGACTGGGCGCTCGAGGAGGGCCAGCCGGCGAACTTCGTGGTGCTGGACGCCGCCGACGAGGTGGAGTCGATCCGCCTGCGGCCGGCGACCCGGTGGGTCGTGCGGGACGGGATCGTGGTTGCGGAGACGGAGCCCGCGAGGAGCACGGTGTTCGATCGGGGGGAGGCGGTCCCGGTGAGCTTCGTTCCGGGGTCTCCCAACGGGGAGGAGGCGTGATGGCATCGGACATCGAAGCGTTCGGGGGGGCCATGCCCAAAGGTGCGGGCGACCTCTCGCTGGAGGGCCGGGGCATCGCGCCCATCCCGGAGGACGCCCGGTACGGGACCGTGGGACGGGTGTTCACGGTGTGGTTCGCGCCGAACATCGTCCCGGCCGGGTTCTTCATCGGCACGCTGGCGGCCGCTGACTTCGTCGGCCTCGGGTGGTGGGCCGGGCTCTGGGCCATCCTGGTCGGCAACGTCATCGGCGCCGCGCTGACCGGGATCCTGTCCACGATGGGGCCGCCGACGGGCACGGCGCAGATGCCGCTCGCGCGGGCGGCGTACGGCAAGACGATCATCCTGCCGGGCATGACCAACTGGGGCCTGACGATCGGGTGGGACGCCGTGAACTCCGTGTTCGGCGCGTCCGCGCTCCAGCTGCTGGTGCACATCCCGTTCGCCGTGGGGCTGATCTTCATCGTGCTGGCGCAGGGACTGCTCGGCATCCTCGGCTACGAGGCCATCCACCAGTTCGAGCGGCTCATGTCGATCGTGCTGGGGATCGTGTTCATCGTGCTGACGTTCAAGATCATCGGGGTCCACAAGGTGCTCCCTGCCACCAAGGTGAACGGCGCCGACTTCTGGGGGAGCTTCATCCTGTTCACGACGATCGCCGCGTCGTTCCTGCTGGCCTGGGCGCTGTACGCCTCGGACTACACGCGGTACCTCCCGCGCTCGACCAAGGCGTCGCACGTCTTCTGGGCGACGTTCTCGGGGTTGTTCCTCTCGGCCAGCTGGATCGAGATCTTGGGCCTGGCCGTGGCCACCCGCATCACCGGGACCGGGATGGGCGACATCCGCGACCTCATGGGCGGCGGGTTCCTGGGGGCACTGGCCCTGATCGCGGTCGTGCTGGGGACGGTCGCGGTGAACTCGCTGAACGACTACACGGGATCGCTCTCGCTGCAGGCGGCGGGCATCCGCGTGCCCAGGCCGGCGAGCGCGGCGGTGGTGGCGGTGCTGGGCTTCGGCCTGACCCTGTGGTTCCACTCGTCGAACTTCGGCGGGAAGTTCGAGAACTACCTGCTGTTCATCAGCTACTGGATCGGCCCGTGGGCCGCGGTGGTCCTCATCGACTGGTGGCGGCGGCGCCGTCGGATCGACGCCACGAAGCTCATGAACTTCAAGCTCCTGCCCAGCGGTTGGCAGGGGCTGGTCGCGCTGCTGGTGGGGTTCCTCGCGTCCGTGCCGTTCATGGACGCGAGCCTGTACATCGGCTATGCGAGCATCCACTGGCTGCACTACGGAGACCTCGCGTACTTCGTCGGGTTCGCGGTTGCGGCGCTCGTGTACCTGGTGCTGCCGCGGGAGCGGGGGGAGGCGCCGGCCGCGCCCGAGCCGGCGGCCGCAGCGGCTTCGTAGCCGACATACCGGCTCCGGCCGGGCCCGGCTCGTCACGACGACCGGGTCCGGCCGGCGGGCCGTTTCCACTCGGGGCAACCGGGTAGGTTCAAAACGAAGTGCCCGCGCGGAACCCACCAGGAGGAGGTAGGAATGCCGGCGTGGGCATGGATCCTCATCGTCATTGCGATCGTGGTCGTGGTCGCGTTGATCGCGTGGTCGGCGGGCCGGAGCGTCCGGTCGGACCGGCTGCGGAGCCGGTTCGGGCCGGAGTACGACCGCACGGTGCAGGCCTCGGGGAAGCGGGAGGCCGAAGCGGAGCTCGAGGCGCGGCGCAGGCGGCGCGAGGAGCTCGACGTCCGGGCGCTCGACCCGGCGACCCGGCAACGCTACGCCCAGGCCTGGACGCAGACGCAGAGCCGGTTCGTGGACACCCCGCCGGAGGCGGTTCGCGAGGCGGATGTCCTGGTCGTGCACGTCATGCGGGACCGGGGGTACCCGACCGAGAACTTCGACCAGCGCTCGACCGACGTGTCGGTCGACCACCCGGTCGTGGTGGAGAACTACCGGGCCGCGCACGCCATCTCGCTCGCGAACGACCAGGGGCTGGCCACCACCGAGGACCTCCGCCAGGCGATGGTCCACTACCGGGCCCTGTTCTCCGAGCTGCTGGGCGACGACACAACCGGAATGCGGGAGGCACGCTGATGACGGCGCAGGAGCGATACGAGGAGCACCACCGCGAGATCGAGCCCGAGGCCGAACCGGAGGTCGCCGGCACCGGGGCACGAACGGCTCCCCAGGAACGCGACGACCAGGTGGGTGGAACCGCGGATCTGATCCGCCCGCCCGCCGGCCACGTATCCACGGACCCGGCCGCGGATGCGTCCGCCACTGCCGAGGGGGACGAGGGCGCGCCGCTGCTCCCGGTGCAGAGCGAGGAGCGGTTCCGGAGCAGCTGGGAGGCGGTGCAGGTCACGTTCGTGGACGAGCCGCGCGAGTCGGTGCGTCGAGCGGACCAGTTGGTGGCGGAGCTGATGAAGGAGCTGGCCGAGGGGTTCGCCGAGGCCCGCTCGAAGCTCGAGGCGGACTGGGACCGCGGCGAGGACGTGTCGACGGAGGATCTCCGTCAGGCGCTGCAGCGGTACCGGTCGTTCTTCCAGCGTCTGCTCGCGGCGTAACGCTCAGCGGGCGGCGCGCGTGAGGTGGCCGAGCTTCTCCGGGTTGGCCACCGCGCGGATCGACTGCACGCGGTCCTCGGCGATGTCGAGCGAAACAACCAGCTTGGGTTCGCCCCCGGTGTCGAGCCACACGCAGCCGGGCTGGCCGTTGACCTCGGCCCGCTGCATGTTCCATCCGCTCGACTCGGCGAACTTCAGCATGTTGGGCACCAGCCGGCCGACGCGCTCCTTGCCGTGGATCGGATTGGGGAACGCTCCGGCCACGCGGCCGCCGCCGTCGCCCGTCAGCACGACGTCCTCCGCGAGCAGGCCGATCAGCCCCTCCGTGTCGCCCTCCCTCGTCGCCGCCCAGAACCGCTCGGCGAGCTGTTCCTTGCGCCTCCGGTCGACCTCGAATCGGGGCCGGCCGTCCTCGACGTGGCGGCGGGCCCGGACGGCGATCTGCCGGCAGTTGTCCTCGGACTTGCCGACGATGCGGGCGATCTCGCCGTAGTCGTAGTCGAACACCTCCCGGAGCAGGAACACCGCCCGTTCCACGGGTGACAGGCTCTCGAGGAGCACCAGGAACGCCATCGACAGTGAGTCGGCGGTCTCGACGTACTCGGCGCCGTCGGGTTCGTCGTCGGTGAGGATCGGCTCGGGGAGCCACGGCCCGACGTAGGTCTCCCGGCGGACCCGCGCGGAGCGCAGGTGGTCGATCCCGAGACGCGTCGTCACCGCCGACAGGTAGGCCTTGGGCGACTCGATGCTCGCGCCGGCCCGCAGTTCGCGATGGAAGCGCAGGAACGCCTCCTGCACGATGTCCTCCGCGTCCGTGACGCTGCCGACCATCCGGTATGCGATGGCGAACAACAGCGGCCGGAGCTCCCCGTACAGGTCCTCCACTCGCCACTCCGTGGTCGTGGTCCCGGTCTCCATTCTGCCCTCTGAGACGAATCAGCTCCCTGCCGTGTGACACCTCCCCGCCCATGTCACAGGGGCCCGCCCCGTCTCGTCTCCCGAAACGACGGACGAGACGAGAAGGGAGGCCGTCATGGCGATGAAGCGGACGAACGGCCGGGGCCGGTCGCTCGGCGGATCGAACGACATCCGGGTCGAGGGGCTGGTCCGGGAGTTCAAGGGCGGGATCCGGGCGGTCGACGGGGTCGACCTGTCCGTGAGACCCGGCGAGATCTACGGGTTCCTCGGGCCCAACGGCGCGGGGAAGTCCACCACGGTGCACGTGCTGACGACGCTGCTGCCGCCGTCCGGCGGCAGCGCGAGGGTGGCGGGACTGGACGTCGCCCGCGAAGCGGGTGACGTCCGCTCGGCGATCGGCGCGGCGCTCCAGGACGTGGCGCTCGACCCCCACCTCACCGGGCGCGAGCACATGCGGCTGCAGGCCAGCCTGCACGGCATCGGCCGGGCCGACGCCGCGCGGATCGGCGCGGACCTGCTGGAGCGCGTCGGCCTCACCGACGCGGCGGACCGCAAGGTGGCGACGTACTCGGGAGGCATGAAGCGCCGACTCGACCTCGGGCTCGCGCTGGTGCACGGCCCGAGCGTGCTGTTCCTCGACGAGCCCACCACCGGGCTCGACCCGCAGAGCCGCGCGGCACTGTGGGACGAGGTCCGTCACCTGGCCCGCGACCGGGGCGTGACGGTGTTCCTCACGACGCAGTACCTGGAGGAGGCCGACGTGCTCGCGGACCGGGTGGGCATCATCGACCGCGGCCGGATCGTCGCCGAGGGTACGCCCGAGCAGCTGAAGCGCGACGGCGGCCGACGACGGGTCGAGGTGGTGCCGGCCGACCCGGCGCAGCGGCCGCTCGCGGCCATGGCGCTGGCCGCGTTCGGCGATCCGCACGATGGCCGGCCGAATGCGGTCTCGATCCAGCTCGACCCACGGCTGAATGGCGGTGCGGTCGAGCGCGTGATGCGGGCGCTCGACGCGGCCGGCGTGGTGGTCGAGGACCTGGCGGTCCACTCCCCCACCCTCGACGACGTGTTCCTGGCGAAGACCGGCCGGACCCTCGAGGGGGCCTCGACCCGTGACTCGACGAGCACCGACGGCACGACCGAAACGGAGGTCGCGGCATGAACGGGACCGGGTCGCAGATGTGGGCGCTCGCGCGGCGGGCGGTGGTTCGGACGCTGCGGCAGCCGGCCGCGATCGTGCCGGCGATCGCGTTCCCGCTGTTCTTCCTGGCGGTGGTCTCGGCTGGCGCGGGGTCGGCGACGAAGGTCCCCGGGTTCCCGACGGACTCGTACCTGCGGTTCGTCCTGGCGGGGATCTTCCTGCAGGGCGTCCTGCTGGCCGGGCTCAACGGCGCCACCGACCTCGCGGTCGACGTGGAGTCGGGGTTCCTCAACCGGCTGGCACTCACGCCGATGCGGCGGCTCGCTGTGGTCGTCGCGACCGTCGCCGGCGTGATGACGGTGACGGGCATCCAGGTCGTGGTGTTCCTCGGCGTCGGGCTGGCGTTCGGCGCGGACGTCGCGGCGGGGGTCGGCGGGGCGGTCGTCCTCATGGCGCTGGCGCTGGCGACCGCCGCCGCGCTCGGCGCGCTGTGGGCGGCGGTGGCGCTGGCGACGGGATCCTCCGAGGCGGTCCAGGGCGCGTTCCCGGTCGCGTTCGTCGTGCTCGGGTTCTCGTCCTTCTTCCTGCCGCGTGCGCTGGTGCACGTGGGGTGGTTCCGGGCCATCGCCGCGTGGAACCCGGCCTCGTACCTCATCGAGGGCATGCGGTCCCTCGTGGTCACGGGCTGGGACGGCCACGCGCTGGCGATGGGGTTCGCCGTCGCGGCCGGGCTGACGGTGGCTGGACTGGCCGCGTCGACCGCGGCGCTGCGAAGGAGGTTGGCTCGATGAGCGCACTGACGATCGAACGCGCCGCGGCGCACCGGTCCGGAGGACGCACCTACGCTCTGGCGGCCCTGGGCGTGGCCGGCAGGACGCTCCGGACGACGTTCCGCAATCCCGCCCTGCTCACCCCGCCGGTGTTCGCGCCGCTGATCTTCTTCGCGATCTTCGGCGGCGGGCTGGGCGCGCTGTCCCACGCGCCGGGTTTCGGGTTCCCGGCCGGGTATACCTCGTTCAGCTTCGTGTTCATCCTGCTGAACTCGGTGACGTTCGCGGCGTTGTTCTCCGGGTTCGCGGTGGCGCAGGACCTCGAGAGCGGGTTCGCCCGGCGGCTGCTGCTGGGGACCAACCGCCACAGCGCGGCGGTCGTCGGCTACGTGGCCACGGCGGCCGTTCGGGTCGCGCTGGGGATAGCCGTGCTGTTCGGCGTGGCCTTCGCCGTCGGCGTCCGCGTCGAGGGATCCGCGTGGAACGCCGTAGCGCTGGTGGCGATCGGGCTGGGGTACGGCCTCGTCGTCGCGCTCTGGGCGATCGGCATGGCACTCCGGGTGCGGTCGATGCAGGGCGCCCCGGCCATGCAGGTCCCCGCGCTCCTGGCGCTGTTCCTGGCGCCGACGTTCGCGCCACTCGCGCTGCTGACGGGCTGGATCCACGGCGCCGCGACCTGGAACCCCGTCTCGTACCTCCTGGAGTCCGGGCGGGGATTCGTCGCGGGCCACCCGACCGACGTCGCTCGGGCGTTCCTCGGGCTGGCGGTGCTCCTGCCGCTCGTGGTCGCGTGGACGGCGACGGGCCTCCGGCGCGTCTCCAAGGTGGTGTGACCGGTGGCCGCCGAGAGAAGAGGCCTCCTGTCCCGGCTGTTCTGGGCGATGGCGGGGTTCGGCGTGATGCTCGCGGGGTTCGCCCTCACGCTCAGCGTGTTCGTGGCGTTCCTCGGCCTGCCGCTGTTCGTGATCGGGCTCGCGCTGATGGAGGCCCAGGACGACTGAGAGCCGGGAAGGCGAGACGGACCCCGGGCCGCGTGCCCGGGGTCCGTTCGCCTTGTGGTCGGGTCAGTTGGTGCTGCCGTTCGAGGTGCCGCCCCCCGGCGGAGGGCCGCCATGCATTTCGCCCGGGCCCGGGCCGAACCCGTCCACGGTCCCGGTCACGTTGAACTGCTTGTCGAGCTCGACGGTGACGTAGGAGCCATCGGCCTTCTGCAGGTGCGCCTCGTAGGCCGCCCCGTCGGAGTCGGTCTCGACCCGGATGACCGTGGCGCCGGGCACGGCCTTCAGTGCCGAGTCCCTCACCTTGGTCGCCGTGCTGCCCGTGAGCAGCTGCTCGCCGGGTCCGTGCGTCATCTTCGCCGGGTCCATCCGCGGCGGGGCCTGGTTCGACGTCGAACCCGACGAACTCGAGGTGGACGAGCTCGACGAGGACGACCCCGCCGCGTTCGCCAGCTGCGACCCGGCCAGGATGCCCCCAGCCAGCAGCCCCGCGGCGAGCATCCCGACCATGGCCATGCGCCGGGGCGGTCTGCGTTCCTCCGTGGCGTTCATGCGTTCCTCCTCTCCGGCGGGCATTCGATGCGCCGCCGAGACCGATGCTGGTGCCCCCGCCAGAGACGGCGGTCAACGCAACATGTGAGGAACCGAAGAGTCGGCGCGAACCGGCCCCGGCGCGGTTCGTGGCAGACTCGCCGGGACATGACGTGGACGGCCGCCGGCAACCGCTACGACAAGATGCCCTTCCGGCGATGCGGGCGGAGCGGCCTGCAGCTGCCGGCCGTCTCCCTCGGCCTGTGGCACAACTTCGGGCACAACCGGCCGCTCGACACACAACGCGACATCCTGCTGCGGGCGTTCGACCTGGGGGTCACGCACCTCGACCTGGCGAACAACTACGGGCCGCCGTACGGCTCGGCCGAGGAGAACTTGGGCCGGATCATGGCGAGCGACCTCCGCCCGTACCGCGATGAGCTGGTGATCTCCACCAAGGCCGGCTACGACATGTGGCCCGGCCCGTACGGCGAGTGGGGTTCGCGGAAGTACCTGCTGGCGAGCCTCGACCAGTCGCTGCGCCGCATGGGGGTGGACCACGTCGACATCTTCTACTCGCACCGGTTCGACCCGGAGACACCGCTGGATGAGACGATGGGCGCGCTGGCCACCGCCGTGCACTCCGGCCGCGCGCTGTACGCCGGCATCTCGTCCTACTCGCCCGAACGGACCCGCGAGGCGGCCGCGATCCTGCGCTCTACGAACACGCCGCTCCTCATCCACCAGCCGTCCTACTCGATGGTGAACCGGTGGATCGAGGACGGCCTGCTCGACGCGCTCGGCGACGAGGGCGCCGGATGCATCGTGTTCTCGCCGCTCGCGCAGGGGCTGCTCACCGACCGCTACCTCGACGGGATCCCGCCGGACTCCCGGGTGGCGACCGGGGGCGCCATGTCGAAGGACATGCTCACCGAGGAGAACCTCGCGAAGGTCCGGGCCCTGAACGAGATCGCCCGCCGGCGCGGCCAGTCGCTCGCGCAGATGGCGGTGGCCTGGACCCTTCGCGACCCGCGGGTGACGTCGACCCTGATCGGCGCGAGCAGCGTTCGACAGCTCGAGGACAACGTGGCCGCGCTGACGAACCTGACGTTCAGCGACGGGGAGCTCGTCGAGATCGACCAACACGCCACCGAGTCGGGCATCAACCTGTGGGCCAGGTCCTCGGCGGACTGACCGGACTCAGTCGCTCGCCGCGATCGTGACCGTGGCGGCGGTCGGTGATTTGGCGGCGCTGCCTCAGTTCGGCGAGAGGCGCTCGGACATCGTCCGCTTGACCAGCGCGCCGAACGCCGGAGCGTCGCGCACCAGCTCGTTCAGCAGCGGCGCCGGGACCACCAGCAGGCGGAGATTCGTCGTGGCGGTCACCGAGGCCGTTCGCGGATACGCGAACCCGGCTCCCCAGTCGAGGGCTGCCACCTCGCCGAAGAAGTCACCCGGGCCGAGCGTGTTCACGATCTCGCCGTCGTGCGCCACCGACACCCGGCCGTCGATGACCACGTAGAACTCCCGCCCGAACTCCCACGCGTGCACCACGTCGGTCCCGGCGGGGACCTCGATCTCCCAGGTGGACGCCCGTATGCGGTCGCGCTGGGCCTCGTCGAGGTCATCGAACAGCTCGAGCGGACCGACGGCGTCCGGGGAGAGCCACCCCTGACGAACGCCCGGCTCGCGCTCGGGCTCGAGATCGGCCACCGCGGTGGACGGAGGTTCGACCTCGACCCCTTCCACCCAGTCCAGGATCTCGTCGACGTCGGCCGCCGTGGTGGTGTGGTTCATCACGCATATCCGCAGGGCGAACCGCCCCCGGACGCGCGTGGACGAGATCAGCCCGCGGCCGCTCTCGACCAGCCGGCGGATGACCTCGCCGTTCATCCGTTCCAGGAGGCCGTCGTCGGTCACGCCGTCGTACGTCCGTCGGAAGCACAGGATCCCGAGCGAGGCCGGGGAGACCAGCTCGAGGACCGGTGAGGCGACGACGTGTTCCTCGGCGTGCTTGGCGAGGTCGATGGCGGAGTCGACCGCCCGCCGGAACGCGTCGACGCCGAAGAACTGGACCGACATCCACACCTTGACCGCGCGGGCCATGCGGGTGAGCTGCAGGCCGTAGTTCGCGAAGTTCACCTCGCGCGACGCGGCCTGGGAGTCCTTCAGGTAGTCGGGCGTGATCTCGAACGCCCGCCGGAGCTGTGCCCCATCGCGGACCATGAGGCAGCCGACCTCGAACGGCTGGTACAGCCACTTGTGCGGGTCGAGCGTGACGGAGTCCGCGAGCTCGATGCCCCGGAGCCACTCCCGGCCTCGTTCGGACAGCACGGCGAACCCGCCGTACGCCGCGTCGACGTGCAGCCACACGCCGCGCTCTCGGCACAGCGCCGACAGCTCCGCGAACGGGTCGATCGCGCCGGTGCTGGTGGCGCCCGCCGCCGCGCCGACCACCAGCGGCGTCAGCCCGGCCTCGATGTCGGCGTCCATGGCCCGCTCGAGGATCTGTGGTGAGAGGCGGTTGCCGCCGTCCGAGGGCAGGATCCGGACCTGCTCCGGACGGAACCCCAGGATCCGCGCGGCCCGGGCCATCGACGAGTGCGCCTGGTCGCACAGGTACGCCACGACGGTGTCCGACATGGGGCCCAGCCGGGCCTCGCGCGCGCACGCTACGGCGGTCATGTTGGCGGCGGAGCCGCCCGAGACCAGCACGCCGGAGGCCTCTTCCGGGTAGCCGATCCACTCCCGGAACCACTCGAGCACCGTGAGCTCCACCTGGCTCGGACCGCTCGCCTCCCGCCACGAGCTGGCGTCGAGGTTGACGGCGCTCACGATGAAGTCGGCCAGGGCGCCGGGCCACGTCCCCGATCCCGGCACGAACCCGAAGAACCGGGGGTGGTCCCAACGGGCGATGAACGGCAGCACGTCGTCGGAGAGACGCTGGAGGATGCGTTCGAACGGGACGCCGTCGACGGGGGGCGGCCCGGCGAGCCGGGCCGCCAGCTCGTCGCGCGACGCCGTCCGCAGCGCGGGATCGTCCCGATCCCGCGCCGCCCGCTCCACCAGCAGGTCGACGGTCCGGTACCCCATCCTCCGCATGGTCTCGAGGTCGACGGCCAGCGGGCTGTCCGGGTGGGGGCCCGCGGGCCCGTGCGCCTCGGGGGGCGCCGGCGTTCCGTCGTCGCGCATCGGGCGCGCAGCGTGCCATCCGCGGGACGGATGGCGCAAGGCGAGCGGTTCCCGGCCGCTCCTCCACCGTGCCATGCTCGCGGTCATGGCGCGGGGGGCGACGCGGGTGGTCGTCACCGTGCTGCGCCGTGGCGCGCTCCTGCGGATCGAGCTCGCCTACCTGGGGTTCACAGTGGCCGAGTACGCCACATGGGTGGCGATCCTCGTGTACGCGTTCGAACGGGGCGGGGCGACGGCGGCCGGGGTCGTGTCGGTGGTCCAGCTCGTGCCGTCGGCGATCGTGGCGCCGGTGGCGGCGGCCTATGGCGACCGGTACCGGCGGGACCGCTTCCTACGGTACGGGTACCTGGCGCAGGCGGTGACCATGGGGGCCGCCGGCGCCCTCATGGTGTGGGCCGCGCCGGCCGTCGCCGTGTACGCGGCCGCCGCGGCGGCGGCCGTCAGCATCACGCTCACCCGTCCGGCGCAGGGGTCGCTGGTTCCGCTGCTCGTGGTGGGCCCGGAGGAGCTGGTCGCCGTCAACGCCGTGTCGGGCGCCCTCGAGAGCGCGAGCTTCATCGCGGGGCCGGCGCTCGCCGCTCTGTTGATGGCGCTGTTCGAACCGGGCGCGGTGTTCGTTGCCATGGCCATCGTCGCCGCGTCCTCCGCGCTGCTGGTCACCGGGCTGACGATGCCGGATGCGGTGATCCCGTCGCTGGACGAGGACGCATCGGCGGCCGCGCTCCGGCGCTCCTTCGAGGGGTTCGCGCGGCTGGCGGGGCAGCCGGACGCCCGGCTTCTCGTGGGGCTCGTCGCGTCGCAGTCGATCGTGATCGGGGCGCTCGACGTGCTCGCCGTGGTGCTGGCCATCACGCTCCTCGGCCTGGGGACCGCCGCGCCCGGCCTGCTCACGGCGGCGATCGGGGTGGGCGGGGTGCTCGGCACCGCGGCCGGGTTCTCACTGGCCACCCGGCGTCGACTCTCGCCGGCCCTGACGCTCGGGGCGATCCTGCTGGGTGCTCCCCTCGCCGCGATCGCGTGGCACCCGGAGACCGCCGTGGCGTTCGTCATGCTCGCGGTCGCGGGGGTCGGGCGAGTCGTGATGGACGTGTCGGGACGCTCGCTGCTGCAGCGGGCGGTGAGCGCCGACCTCCTGGCCCGGGCGTTCGGCATGCTGGAGGGGCTCGCCATGGCCGCGCTGGCGGTCGGCTCGATCCTGGCCTCGGGCCTGGTGGCGTGGCTCGGCGGGCGCGGCGCGCTGCTGGTCACCGGCCTGCTGCTGCCGGTGGTGATCGCCGGGTGCTGGCGATCGCTCCGCCGGATCGAGACCCGTGCCGCGCCGCCGGCGGACGTCATCGAGGTCCTGAGGGGCGTGCCGATGTTCGCCCCGCTCCCGCCGCTGTCGCTCGAACGCCTCGCCACCAGCGCCGGCGAGCTGGCGACGCCGGCCGGCGCGACGATCCTTCGCGAGGGACTCCCCGGTGACAACTTTCACGTGATCGCGCGGGGACGCGTGCGCGTGCTGCGCGGCTCGACCGTGGTGAACGAGCTCGACCCCGGGGACTCGTTCGGCGAGATCTCGCTGGTGCGCGACGTTCCCCGCACGGCCTCGGTGGTCGCGGCGACGGACGTGCTGACCTACACCCTCAGCCGGGAGGTCTTCCTGCGGGCGCTCTCGGGCAACCCGGCCTCGGCGCGGGCGGCCCGGCGCGTCGCCGACGAACGCGCGCCCACGGCCCCGTCGGGCGGCGCGTCGTAGGCTCGAAGACGGCGGCCACCGCGGCAGGAGCACTCCGATAGACCACCGGACCCTCGGCTCACACACCTGACCGTCTCGGAGTGGCAGCTGCGGGCGACCGGTACGCCGACATGACGCCGATCGAGACGGGCTGACCCGATCAGCGGCCCTTCGTCGGAACCAGCCCGGCCGGCGCCAGGCCGACCAGGGCATGGGTGAACCGCCCGGCCCGGCGCCCCTCGTCCTCCAGGCGCTCCCTTGCGGGCGATCGCGGCCCGGACCAAGGTGCCCCCGATCCACCGGAACGGCTCCGGCGGGAACCCACCCCCCGGCATCCCGACCAGGCCACTCCCCGACCACGCATCGTCCCGGCCGAGCGCGAGCGACGTCAGGACCCTCCCGCCCAGGTACGTCGGGCCGACCCCGTTCCCCGAGTACCCCACCCCGACCAAGACGTTCGGGCGGCCGGGCAGCGGGCCGAAGAACGGCAGCCCCGTCCGCGACCGGTCGATGGGCCGGTCCACGTCGTCGCGACGGAACGCGGGCGAGGTCGGGGGGACCGGAACGCCGGCACCAGCTCGGCCGTCCGCGGCGACGGCCCGTCGAACCGGCCGCCGAGCGAACCGGCCCGGGCGAGCAGCCCAGCGCCCTTGCCGAACACGACGCGTCCGTCAGGCGTCTCCTCGTGTGGTGGACCAGGAGCCGGGAGTCGGACACGCCGACACCGTCCGTCCACCCGAGCTCCGCCAGGCGTTCGGGCTGGGGCTCCGTCGCCGACGCCGGCGTCGATCGCGGCCCGGCGGAGGCCGCGCGCCAGCAGGGCACCGTGGCCCCGGTCCGTTCGAACACCTCGGCGACTGCCCCCGGTGCCGGTGACCGCGCGCACCTCGTCGGGGTGTGTTCTGTGATGGGCCGTTCGCCGAGCGGGGCGAGGGCCTCCCATGACGGTCAACGCAGTGGCAGGACCGTCGCGTCGGTCTGCCCCGGTCGATGTCTGCGCTGCCGCCCGGGGCCGGCGGATCGCGCTCGCTCGGCCGGTGGCGGGCGGCGCGCATCGTCCAAGAACCGAGGCGGCCTCGAGTTGTCGACACGCGGACTTGGACATATGTTTTAGACATATGCCCAAGAGCGCGGCACCCCAGCCGGAAAGCCGAGAACGGATTCTTCGCGCGACGATCGAGCTGATCTCGGAGGTCGGCGCCGACCGGGTGCGCACGCGGGCGGTCGCCGAGCGAGCCGGTGTCAACGTGGGGCTCGTCCACTACCACTTCGGCTCGATGACGGCGCTCCTTTCCGCCGCGGTCGACGCCGCCGTGGCCGAGGAGTCACAGCCCTTGGTCGACGCCCTGACCGCCGAGACCGGCGCCAGGGACGCGCTGGAGCGCATGTTCGGGCACCTCCGGGGGTTGGGGCGGCCGACCCCCGGCCTGCTGGTCGCCATGGACCTCATGGTACGAGCGACGCGCGATCCCGCCGCGCGGTCGAGCGTCCGGCGGATGCTCCGCGACTTCCGGACGGCGCTCCGCGCTCGGCTCGAGATGGCTCGGCGAACCGGCGAGCTCGCCCCGGGTGTCGATCCCGAGGCCGCCGCCACGCTGCTCGCTGCGCTGTTCGACGGCCTCGGCATGCACCGGCTGATCGACCGCGGCGTGGACCCCGTCGAGGCTGCTGCGGCACTGCTGGACGCGTTGTTCGGGCCGGTGGACCCGGGCACCGGGAACGACGCAGGCCCCGGGGAGGGACCGACATGACCGAGCGCAGGGGAGGAGCCATGCACCAACATCAGGACCCAGCGATCGAGGCCCACGGACTCACCAAGGCCTTCGGCGCGACCCGTGCCGTCAACGGCATCGACCTCGAGGTGCCCCGGGGAACGGTCTACGGCGTGCTGGGGCCGAACGGCGCCGGGAAGACCACGACGCTCAGGATGCTCGCCACCCTGCTCCGTCCCGACGCCGGCACTGCACGGGTCCTCGGCCACGACGTGGTCGGCGACCCCGACGCCGTCCGCAGCCGGGTCAGCCTGACCGGCCAGTTCGCGTCGGTCGACGAGGACCTCACCGGGGAGGAGAACCTGGTGCTGATCGCCCGGCTGTGGGGATGCTCGCGGTCGCGGTCCCGCGCAAGGGCCCGCGAGCTGCTCGAGGCGCTCGGCCTCGGGTCGTCGGCCCGATCGCAGGCGAAGGCGTTCTCGGGGGGGATGCGGCGCCGCCTCGACATCGCGGCGAGCCTGGTCGTCACGCCCGATCTCTTGTTCCTGGACGAGCCCACCACGGGGCTCGACCCGCGCAGCCGCGGACAGGTGTGGGACGTCGTCCGCGACCTCGTCCGGCAGGGCTCGACGGTGCTGCTCACGACGCAGTACCTGGACGAGGCCGACCAGCTGGCCGACCGCATCGCCCTGGTCGACGGCGGGGTCGTCGTCGCCGAGGGAACGAGCAGCGAACTGAAGGAACTGGTCGGGTCCGGATCGCTCCGGGTTCGGCTGCACGATCCAACCTGCCGGCCGGAGGCGGAGCGGATCCTGGCGCACTCGCTCGACGTCCCCATGCGTCTGGAGACGGACCCCGCCGTGCTCTCGGCGAAGGTCACGGACGCCGGGGCGGTCACCTCGGCGCTCCGCGAGCTCACGGACGCGGGGATCGGCCTCGCGGGGTTCGCGCTGGGCCAGCCCACCCTGGACGAGGTCTTCCTGACCCTCACCGGTCGCCCCACCACGACACCCCCGACCGACACGGAGGAGGCCGCATGACGACGAGCACGGATTCCACCCGCCAGGACCGCCCCCGCCTGCTGGACGCGGACCCACGCCCGAAGCGGCCGGGCGCGCTCTCCGTGTCGCTGACGTTCGCGTGGCGATCCATGCTGAAGATCAAGCACGTCCCCGAACAGCTCGGCGACGTGCTCCTCATCCCGATCATCTTCACGGTGCTCTTCACGTACCTGTTCGGCGGGGCCGTCGCGGGCTCGACGGGGGAGTACCTGCAGTTCCTCCTGCCGGGGACACTGGTCATGACCGTCGTGCTGCTGACCATGTACACGGGGGTCAGCCTCAACACCGACATCCGGTCGGGGGTCTCGGACAGGTTCCGTTCGCTGCCGACGTGGCGTCCGGCTCCGATCGTCGGCGCCCTGGTGGGTGACGTCGTCCGCTATCTGGTGGCGTCGGCGCTCGTGCTCGGACTGGGGGCGCTGATGGGGTACCGGGCGGGAGGCGGCCCGGCCGGCATCGTCGGGTCGCTGGCGCTGATCCTGGTCTTCGCATTCGGCCTGTCGTGGATCTGGACCCTCGTGGGGTTGGCCGCCCGGACGCCGAACTCGGTCATGGTGGCCGGCCTGGTCATCCTGTTCCCGCTGACGCTGGCGAGCAACGTGTTCGTCGATCCCGCGACGATGCCGGGTTGGCTGCAGGCGCTCATCCGGGCCAACCCGATCACGGTCCTGGTGTCGGCGGTGCGCGGCCTGATGGGGGGGACGCCGGACGCCGGCGACATCTGGCGTGTGCTCGCGGCGGCCGGGGTCATGGCCGCGGTGTTCGCGCCGCTCACGATGAGGAGGTATCGCAACCTCACCTGACCTCGTCGGGCGAATACCGTGAGGTCGTGACCGATCCGTTCCACTGCCTGCGACGCGTCGCCCGTCCGGTCTGTACCGGTTCCTCGCCTCCAATCCCTGATCCGGCGAACTTCGGGGAATCCCGTCAACGGGCCCGGCCGTAGTACCTCGGACATCCATCCATCCCGGGTGGCGGACACGGCCGCCGCGCGTCCCCCCGCGCAGAACGAAGGAGGTTCGCCATGCCCAGACGATGGTCGTCGCTGATCGTCGCCCCCGCGCTCGCCCTGCTCCTCGCAGTGCCCGCCGACGGCGTCCGCAGCCCCGGCGAGGGGGCACAACGCGAACGCGTACGTTCCCACTAAGCCTGGATCCACCGAGGAACCTGGGCACTCCCGTAGGCCGAACGAGAGAAAAGGTGCCTCTGACCTGGAAGAATGGGCGGTGACCAAACCAACCAACTCTCCAGGAGAAAGGCACCTTTCGGATGCGATCTTCCCACGCCTTGGACCGCATCGAAACCACCTTCGACGATGACCATGCGGTGGCCAACGCGGGGCTCGTCCTGACCGCGACCCTCGGTGCCCGGCTCGGGCTTGAGGCGCTCGTGGACGACATGGTTGACCTCGGGCGGCGTCCCGGGGCGGCCCGTCCGGGCCGCAAGGTCATGACCCTCGTCCAGTCGATGGTGGCCGGCGGGGACTGCATCGACGACGCCGACGTCTTGCGCTCCGGTGCCACCGAGCAGGTCCTCGCCCACCGGGTGATGGCGCCCTCCACCCTCGGCACGTTCCTGCGCTCGTTCACCTTCGGCCACGTCCGACAACTGGACCGCGTGGCCGAGGGCGTCCTTCGCCGGGCGTGGGCGACCGGAGCCGGCCCGGGAGCCGAGCCCATGACGATCGACGTCGACTCGACGGTGTGCGAGGTCCACGGCTACCGCAAGCAGGGCGCCGCGTACGGCCACACCCGGGAGCTCGGGCTGCATCCGCTCCTGGCCACGAGGGCGGACACCGGGGAGGTCCTGCACGTGCGCCAGCGAAAGGGATCGGCCAACACCGCCCGGGGAGCCGTGCGGTTCACCTCGGAGCTGGTGGCCAGGGTCCGCCGGGCCGGTGCCACCGGGGCGCTCACCCTGCGGGCCGACTCGGGGTTCTGGTCGGACCGGCTCATCGGGACGTGCCGGCGCCTCGGGGTGTCGTTCTCCATCACCGTGCGCCAGATCGCCCAGGTCAAGGAGGCCATCGCAGGGATCGGGGAGACCGACTGGACGCCCATCGACTACACCGAAGGCGGTGTGGCCCAAGTGGCCGAGACCACCTACAAGGGGGATCGCCTGATCGTCAGGCGGACCCGCCTCATCGGTCCCCAGGCCGAGCTGTGGCCGGACTGGCGGTACCACGCGTTCATCACCGACCGGGAGGGCGGGGCGATCGAACTCGACGCCGACCACCGCCGTCACGCCGTGATCGAGCTCGCCATCCGCGACCTGAAGGAGGGTGCGGGACTCAACCACTGCCCGTCGGGGAAGTTCTTCGCCAACGCCGCGTGGCTGGTCCTCGCGGCGCTCGCCCACAACCTCCTGCGGTGGACGGCCTCGATCGGCCTACGGATCGACGGCCCGGTGGTGGCCAAGACCATCCGCCGCCGGTTTGTGGCCGTCGGTGGTCGCCTCACGCGGTCCGCCCGAAGGCTCCATCTGCACCTGCCGACCCGGTGGCCCTGGGCGGACGCGTTCCTCGCCGCCCTCGCCAGGTTGCGGGCACTACCGCTCCTCGCCTGAGTCCCCCGGTTCCCCGGTCGGCGGTGTCATCCGATCCTCCGGCGCGCCCTCGTTGCGCGGACCCGCCGGTCCGAGCCACCCGCGGGGCGACAGACCGCCGTCGCACGCTCACAACGAACGCGTTCACCGCAAGGTCGACGGTCTTCGACCCGCTCACCTGCCCTTGGTCGCGCCGGCGCCCAATTGAAACGGTGGATTGAGGCTAAGTCTAAGCTCGTCTCCAACCAGCCGGGCGGGGCGCAGCACCAGGACGACAACCTGGTCAACGCATGGGGCCTGACGGCCGGCCCGATGACCCCGTGGTGGGTCGCCGACAACGGCACCGACGTCTCCACGCTGTACGACGGAACCGGCGCGCCCCAGTCGCTCGTCGTGAACGTGCCCAGCGCTCCCACCGGCGCGGTGTTCAACGGCGGGCCCGGGTTCGTCGTCACCGACGGCACGAACTCCGGCGCGGCGCTGTTCATCTTCGCCACGGAGGAGGGCACGATCCTCGGCTGGAGCCCCGGCGTCCCGCCGCCCCCGCCCTCGACGCAGGCCCAGCCGGCCGCCGACCGTTCGGACGTCGGCGCGATCTACAAGGGCCTGGCCGACGACCCGGAGGCACAGCGCCTGTACGCGACCGACTTCCACAACGACCGGGTGGACGTGTTCGACAGCTCGTTCACCCTTCTGAACCTCCCCGGAGCGTTCACCGACCCGAGGATCCCCGCCCACTTCGCGCCGTTCGGCATCCAGGACATCGGCGGGACGATCTTCGTCACCTACGCGAAGCAGGACGCCGACGCCGAGGACGACGTGGACGGCCACGGGCTGGGGTTCGTCGACGCGTACGACACCGACGGCATGCTGCTCGGCCGGGTGGCCACGCGCGGCCTGCTGGACGCCCCGTGGGGGGTCGCATGGGCGCCGGAGGGCTTCGGCCGGTTCGGCGGCGACCTCCTCGTCGGGAACTTCGGCAACGGTCAGATCAACGCGTTCGCGGAGCGTCCGAGCGGGAGGTGGGAGCACCGCGGCCGTCTCCGCGTGGCGAAGGGCCGCCCGCTCACCATCGACGGGCTGTGGGGCCTCGGGTTCGGCAACGGGAACCGCTCCGGCCCGACCGGCACGCTGTACTTCACGGCCGGTCCGCACGACGAGTCGGACGGGCTGTTCGGCTCGATCGTGCCCCGCGGTCCAGAAGCCGGCGTAGTCACCCACCGCAGACGACGGGACCCGGGCCTCCCCGGCATCAGGAGGCCCGGGTCCCTGCGTCCGAGGCGGCGTCCTGCGGGGAGCCGGGCCGCGCGAGCCCGTGCTCCGCGGCCCACTCCCCGGGGCGCTGCCGCTCGTCGATCGTCTGCTGCGCGACCTCCCGGAGCTTGGTGCGGCGGCCCCGTTCCACGGCGAGCGACAGGTAGCACAGGCCGCCGACCGGGATGGGCAGCCAGAAGTTCACCAGCCGCCAGGTGATGACGCCGAGGATGGCGGGGCCGCGCGTCATCCCGAACCCCACCAGCGTCGCGGTGAGCACGGCCTCAACCACGCCCAGCCCACCCGGCGTGATCGGGATCGCGGCCAGCACGTTCGCCAGGCCGTAGGCCACCATCAGCTCGGCCGGGCCGGGGGGCTTGCCGTACGCCGCGAGGAACACCCACAGCGAGGCTGCGTCGAACATCCAGTTCGCGGTGGCCCACCCGATCGCGCGGAGCAGCAGCCGCCGGTCGCGCAGGAGCGCCCGCAGCCGCGCGGCCAGCCGGTGCACCATGCGGTGGACCTTCTCCTCGTCGAGGAACGGCAGCTTCCGGGCGATGGCCCGGAAGACCTTCGCGGCGCGGGCCTCGCCCCGGGTCAGGGCCAGCACGAGCAGCCCGAACGCGCCGATCAGCGCCGCGCCGACGGCGGCCGCGGTGACGTACACGGGGTTGAACCCGTGCAGCGGGATCGAGATGACGAGGGCCAGCCACAGGAGCAGGTTCAGCACGACGGCCGACCCGATGCCCTGGGTCCCCAGCGCGAACCCGGCGTCCGTGCCGCCCACCCCGGCCTCGGTGAGCAACCGGTAGCCCAGTCCGGCCCCCACCGCACCGCCGCCGGGGACGATGTGGCTCACCGACAGCGTCGACAGGTCAATGCGGAGGGTCCGGCCGAACCGGGGCCGCGTCTCCGGCGGCAGCACCGTGCGGGTGAGCTCCGCGTAGGCGGCGAGGGCGATCGCCTCGAGGCCGACCCCGGCCAGGAGCAGCCAGACGTCGGCGTCGGCGATGAGCGACAGCGAGTGGCGGATGCCGGGGATCTGGGGCAGGACGAGGTACTCGACGACCAGCAGGAGCAACAGCAGCATGACCAGCCGCTTGACCGGCTTCCTGACCTTCACGCCGCCGTCGTTCCTCCGACCTCGTCCGCTACGTGACCACCTTCACGTTGAACATCGGCGTCCCCTGGGCGCCCATCAGCTGCAGCCACAGCGGCAGGTACATCTCCATGGCCCGCGCGCCGCGGAGGCCGCCGAGATCGACCACGTGTCGCCAGCCGAACGCCTCGAGCAGCGAACGGACCGTGGTCTTGGCGTCGCCGTCGTCGCCGGCCACGAACATCGTGTGGTCGCCGCCGCCGACGTCCGCCGGACGAACCATGACCGCGGCGGTCACCGTGTTCAACGTCTTCACGACCCTCGCGCCGGGGTGGGCGCGCTGGATCCGCTCGGCCAGCGAGTCGTCGTTGCAGACCGAGAGCAGCGGCGGGAACCCCTGTGAGTGGTCGAGCGGGTTGGACACGTCGGCGATCACCACGCCGTCGAGGTCGCCTGCGGAGCCGAGCGCGTCGAGCGAGCCCTCCCCGGCGGTCGCGTTGAACACGACCTCCGCGCCGGCCGCGGCGCCGGCGAACGTCTCGATGGCGATCCCCGGGTTGCTCGCCAGCCACTGCGCGAGTGTTCCCGAACCGTCCCCCGTCTCCTCAATCCTGGCCAGACTGGCTTCGACGTCGCGCGTCCCGAGGCTCGTCTCGTGTCCGAGCCCCCCCAGCCTCGACGCGAGCGTCCTCCCCACCATCCCCGTCCCCATCACTGCGATCCGCATCGGCGCACCTCCTCGACCGGCCCATGAGGAACGTACCCCTCCGGACCGCGCGCCCGTGCGCGCCCCAGGCGGTGGGCGCCGCGGCGACGGGTTCCGCGCGGCTACGCGACGATCTCGACGAACGTCGCCGGACTGAACCCGCTGGTCTTGTTGTTCGACAGCCGGTGGACCCGCGACCGGAACTTGTACTCGCCGGCATCGGTCGGGGTGAACTTCACGATGGCGTGCGTGTACCTCGACTTGAACGAGTGGAACGCGCCGTCGCCCGGGCCCTTCATCTGGACGTCGTAGGCGAGGCCCTTCGGGGCGGCGACGGCCGCCACACGGATGCGCTGGACGTCGCCGGCGTGCTGGGTTCCGTTGTTCAGCCACTTGTCGGGGACGCTGATCGAGCCGTGCATGCCCTGGCCCGGCGAGCCGTGGAACTGGCAGTAGTAGGGAAACGAACCCCCGTAGTTGAACACCTTCGTCTTGCTCGCCCCCGGCGCCACGCTCCCCGTGTCGAAGAACCCGGTGTTGGACGTCGCCGTGTGGCTGAAGCCCGACGAGGTGTTCGACCACTTCACCGAGTCGCCGAGGTGGATCGAGATGGGCGTCGGATCGAACGTGAGCTGCGTGGTCATGTCGACGGTCTGGGTGGCGGCCCGGGCGGGCAGCGCGATGGCCAGGACGGTCAGTCCGGCCAGCGCCATCGAGACGGCGCGCTTCATGGTTCGTTCCTCCCCTGGTTCGGTCCGCGGGCGGCGACTCGCGAGATGCGGTCCGCGGACATTCTTCCATCAGGGGACCCCCGCGCCGCAAGGCAGCGTGAACAAGTCCGAAACCCGCCAGACGCGCCCCTGCGCCGCGGCGTATACCTGCGGCGTGGACTTCGAGACGGCGTACCGGGCGGTGGAGAGCCGCGACGTGCGGTTCGACCGGAGGGTGTTCTGCGGCGTGCTGTCGACCGGCGTGTACTGCCGGCCGGTCTGCCCGGTGCCCATGCCGGGCCGGAATCGCGTCCGGTTCTTCCCGACGGCGGCGGCGGCCGAGGACGCCGGGTTCCGGGCGTGCCGGCGGTGCCGCCCGGAGACCAGCCCGGACTCGCCCGACTGGGACGTGCGGGCCGACCTGGTGGGCCGGGGCCTCCGGCTGATCGCCGACGGCGTCGTCGACGCCGAAGGGGTGGAGGGCCTGGCCCGGCGGCTCGCCGTGGGGTCCCGCCAGCTCCACCGGACGTTCCTGGCCGAGCTGGGAACCGGCCCGCTCGCCGTCGCCCGGACCCGGCGGGCCCGCCTGGCGAAGCAGCTCCTGGAACAGACCGACCTCCCGAGCACCGACGTGGCGTTCGCTGCCGGGTTCCGGTCGGTCCGGCAGTACCACGACGCCGTGCGCCGGCTGTACGGCCGAACCCCGGGCGAGATCCGGAGCCGGCGGCGGCGGGACGACGCCGGGGCCGGCGGCCTGGCGTTGCGGCTGGCGTACCGGCCGCCGCTCGCGGCGGCCGAGCTGATGCGGTTCCTCGGAGCCCGGGCCGTCCCGGGCCTCGAGGAGTTCGTCGCGGGGACGTTCCGACGCTCGCTCCGAACGCGGGCGAGCCGGGCGGCGGTGCTGTCCATGACCCCGCACCCGACCGTGCCACACGTCGTGCTGGAGGTCACGGTGGACGAGCCCACCGAGCTGGGGCCGGTCGTCCAGGCGGCCCGGCGCCTCTTCGACCTCGACGCGGACCCGGCGGCGATCGACGGCGCGCTCGCGGCCGATCCGGTCCTTCGTGCGGCGGTGGCCACCGTCCCAGGGCTGCGGCTCCCGGGGGCCGCCGAGCCGTTCGAGATGGCGGTCCGGATCGTGATCGGCCAGCAGGTCTCGGTGGCCGGGGCGAGGACGCTCACCGCCCGGCTGGTGGCCGAGTTCGGCGAGCCGCTCGAGCATCCCGTGGGAACGGTCACCCACCTGTTCCCGGCCGCCCGGGTGCTGGCCGAGGTGTCGCTCGAAGGGATCGGCCTCACGCGGTCCCGCGCGGAGACCGTGCGACGGCTGGCCGAAGCTGTCGCCGTGGGCAAGGTCGACCTCTCCGGCGGGGCCGCCCTCGACGACGCGCTCGCCGCGCTCGGCGAGGTGCCGGGGGTGGGCCCCTGGACGCGGTCGCTGGTGGCCATGCGGGTCCTGCGCGACCCGGACGCCTTCCCGGAGGCCGACCTGGGCGTCCGGCGCGGCGCGGAGGCGCTCGGCCTGCCGCCCACACCGACCGGGGTCCGGGCCCGGGCCGAGGCGTGGCGACCGTGGCGGGGATACGCGGTGATGCACCTGTGGCGGGCGGCAGCCGGCCGTCCGACGTAGCCGTCTCGAAGGGACACCTCGCTCCGATGGGTCGATACCTGCGACTGCTCCGGAACCGCCCGTTCGCCGCCCTGTGGGCGGGCTCGACGGCCTCGGCGGTCGGCGACGCGATGACGTGGGTGGCGATCGCCTGGTTGGGGTTCGAACGGGGCGGCGCCGGCCTGGTCGCGGCCCTCGTGGTGGTGTCGACCGCGCCGGTGATCGTCGGCGGCCTCGCCATGGGCGTGGCGCTCGACCGGTTCGAACGGCGCGGCGTGCTCCTCACGGTGAACGCGTTCCTCGGCTGCGTGGTGGCGGCGGTGCCGCTGTGGGCCGCCGTCGGCGGGGAGGCCCCCACCTGGCTGCTGTTCGCGGTCGGCGGGCTGTACGGCCTGCTGAAGATGGCGAACTGGGCGGGCGTTCCCTCGCTGATCCCCGACCTGGTCGACTCGGCCGAACTCGACACCGCCAACGCGATGGAGTCGGCCACGTTCGGGATCGCGGACGTCGCCGGCCCGGCGGTGGCCGGTGCGCTGATCGGGCTGTTCGGGGCCGAACGGGTCCTGGCCGTGGACGCGGCGTCCTATCTGGTGTTCGTCATCTGTCTGACCGGGGTCCCCCGCCACCGGGCCACGGCCGCCGAGGTCCCGCCCGGCGAGCGCCGGCGGACGCGCCTGGGGCCGGCGTTCACCTTCCTCGTCCGGACCCCGCCCGTTCGCGCCACCACGCTCATGTACATGGCCATCAACGCCGGCGAGACCATGCTGATCGTGCTGCTGCCCGCGTACACCCGGACCGTCCTCGGCGGGGGGGCCCGGACGTACGGGCTGCTGGTGAGCGTGTTCGCGGTCGGGACCCTGGCCGGCACGGTCGCGGCCGGAGCCGTCCGTTGGCCGTGGCCGCTCGGCCGGTCGATCGCCGTGGCGGCCACGCTGTCCGGCGGGGCGCTGGCCTTCCTGGCGGTGCGGCCCGGCCTCCCCGGGACCACGACCACGCTGCTCGCGGCCGGGGTGCTCGCGTCGCCCCTCACCGTGTGGGCGCAGACCATCCGGATGCGGGTGATCCCGCAGGAGCTCCGGGGGCGGGTGCTCGGGATGATCCGGACGCTCATCCAGTCGACGCCTCCGATCGGCGCGGCCGTGGCGGGCGTCCTGTTGGCCGGGCCGGGCCTCGCGGCGGCCGCGGCCGTGATGTCGGCCGCCGTCGCGGCGCCCGGCCTGGTCGGGCTGTGGTCTCCGGCGCTCCGGCCCGAACCGTCCGTCGACCGGCCGCCCGCCCGCGAGGAGGCGCCTGCGCACCCCTGAGCCCCTCGTGAGATTCGGTGACAGGCGTCAGGCCACCGTGCCCACGCGCCGATGGTCTGGCATGCTGCCCAGCGTGACCACTCGACGCGCCGCCTCCGGCGGGCCCGCGCGCCGGGGTCGGCGCCGGATGGGGCCACGCACTCGCGCCAGGCTGCTCGGCGGCGCCGTGGCCCTAGCCGGGGTCCTCAACATCGTCTCCGCCCTGACCCCGGAGCTCCGCTCCCGCCTCTCGGTCATCGACGCCGTCCTGGTCCGCGACGTCATCACCACGGCGGCCGGGACCACGGCGCTGTTCGGCATGCTGCTTCTCCTGCTCGGCCGGGGCGTCGCGCAGCGCAAGCGCGTGGCCATGCGCGCCGCGGTGATCCTGCTGCTGCTGTCGACCGTGACCCACCTGCTGAAGGGGCTCGACGTCGAGGAGGCCCTGTGCACCGGCATCCTCGGCCTGCTGCTGATCCTGAATCGCCGGCTGTTCGTCGTCCCGGCGCGGCCGTCCCGGTGGCGCGCACTGGGGTTCGCGGTGGCCGCCTCGGCGGCCATCGTGTTCGCGTACGGGCTGTCGGGGCTGTACCTGCGGCATTCGCTGGTCGTCCCCCACCTCGGCTTCGTCGCCGCGATCGAGACGGTTGCGGCGCGAGCGATCGGCATGTCCGGGCCGCTGCGGGTCCACGGGTTCTTCGGGGCGTGGTTCCTGCCCTCGGTCACGGCGGTGGCGATCGCTGCGTGGTGCGTTCCGCTGCTGGTGGTCCTGGCCCCCCTCGCCGACCGGCTGTCCGACCATGTCGACGAACGCGAGATGGTCCGACGGATGATCGACCGGCCGGACGGCGACACGCTCGACCCGTTCGCGCTCCGCATGGACAAGCGGTACGTGTTCTCACCGGACCTGCAGGCCGCCGTCGCCTACCGGTACTTCGGCGGCGTCGGACTGGCGTCGGGCGACCCGGTCGGCGAGCCGTCGTCGTTCGAGCCGGCGGTGGAGGCGTTCCTCCGGCTCTGCGACGAGCAGGGGTGGCGGCCGGCGGTGCTCGGTGCGAAGGGCGAGCGCCTGTCGATCTACGAACGCCACGGGCTGAAGCCGTTCTACATCGGGGACGAGGCGCTGATCGATGTCGAGGCGTTCACCCTCGAGGGGCGGCCGATGCGGCGGGTGCGGCAGTTCATCTCGCAGTCGAAGCGACTCGGGCTGCGGGTCGAGATCCTGGCGCAACCCGACATCGACCCCGACCTCCGGCGCGCACTGGTCGGGATCGCCGAGCGGTGGCGCGGCAAGCAGCCCGAACGCGGGTTCTCCATGGCGCTCGACCAGCTCATCGAGGCGCACAAGGTCGACGCGATGGTGGCGGTGTGCCGGACCGCGGACGGCACCCCCGTCGCGTTCCAGCGGTACGTGCGGTGCAAGGCGGGGCAGGCCCTGTCGCTCGACGCGATGCGCCGCGACCCCGAGGCGCCGCCCGGCGTGAACGAACGCATGATCGTCGACATGGTCGACTGGGCCAAGGGCAACGGCGTCCGGGTGATCTCGCTGAACTTCGCCGCGTTCCGGGAGGTCATCGAGGAGGGTGCCGAGCTCTCCATCCCACAGTCCGCGCAGGCCTGGTTCCTCCGGCGGATGGACCGGTTCTTCCAGATCAAGTCCCTGCACCAGTTCAACTCGAAGTTCCGGCCGCGGTGGGTGTCCCGCCACCTCGTCTACCGGCAGGCGAGCGACCTGGGCCCGGTGTTCGTCGCGGCGCTCTCCGCCGAGGCGCTGCTGCCGTTCGACCGCTCCCGCGCGAAGCGCGACAAGGCCGAACGCGAACGCGCGGTCGTGTGACGCGCGGTCAGCTGTTTGCCCGAAATGCTTGAGTCCTGTGGATTTGCGTGGGAGGGTGGATTCCTCCTGCCAACCGGACTGGATGCCCCGAGAGCCACAGGAGGCGCACATGGACGCCCGGTTCCATGACGATCCCCCCACCACCAGACTGATCCCGTCGGTGCGGACGCTCGCGGTGCTGACCTTCGGCGTCGGCATCGGCGTCGTGGCCACGCTGCCGGCAGGCGGCCATACGGCGATCGCCGCGGTCGTCGCGATCGTGGCCGCCACGGGCGCCACCGCGGTCGCGGTGCTCCGGCCCCGGAACCCCGCCGCGGTCGTCGCCGCCGACGTGCTCCTGGGCGTCGCCGTGATCGCGACGGTCTTCGGCCGGCTCGGCCTGCTGTACCTGCCGCTGCTGATCGCGTTCCTGGCCGTGACGGCCCGGATCGAACGGGCGCCCGAGCGGTCCGACGCCGCGCTCCACTGGGAGCCCGCGCCCGAGTTCGAGGAGGCCATGGCGGCCTCGATCACCGCGCCTCCGCCGGCCGAGGAGCCCCTGGTCGTGGGCGAACCCGGGATCATCGAGGAGCCCGGTTCGTCCCCCGGACCCGGGACCTCGGACGGATCCGTGGTCATCCACGTGACCGGGCCGCCGGCCGCCGAACCGCCGGCCGTTCGCCTCGACGACGCGGACGCGGGGGGTCCCCATTCCGGTGCGAACGGCGAGGACGCCCCGCGCGCCACCGGCCGGCACCGGGCACCGTCATCCGTGCGGCGAGCGTCCGTGGCCGCGGCGCGAGCCGCGCGCCGTCTGGGCGACCAGGCCCGGACCGGCGTCGGGAACATCCGGTCGGCGATCGCCGCCGAGCCCCCGGAGATCGTGCCGCCGGTCCCGGTCGACGACGAGTATCCCGATCCGGTGGCGATGCTCGAGCCGGTCCCCCGGGAACGCGGCACGGACCTCGAGGACCTCCGTCACGAGTTCGAGGAACGGGAGCTCGAGCTGGTGGCCGCCGGCAAGCCGTGGAGCTCGCTCACCCACCGAGCCTACGGCGAGCTGCGGTACCTGCCGCCGCCGCCCGCGCCGCCCCGGCCGCCGCGCCGCCGCCGGGACGTGGTCGAGATCGACGAGGCGGACTGGGAGACGCCGAGCTGGAAGACCCTGGGCGAGCCCTGAGCCAGGAGATCTCGAGCGCGCCGAATCCGATGCGCGGAAATGCTTGCATCGAGGCCGTTCGGATGCGACGGTTCCGCCCCCCAAGCAGCCACGGCCCCCCAGACCCCAGGAGTCGCTCATGGAGCTCCCCATCCATGTCGAACCGCCGTCCCCGTCCGGGCCCGCTCGCTGGATCCCCTCGGTCCGCGCCGTCGCCCTGCTGACGCTCGGCGTCGGGATCGGCGTCCTCGCGTCGATCCCGTTCGGCGCGAACCCGACGAACGCCGCCGTGGTCGCCATCCTGGCCGCCTCCGTGGCGGCCGCGCTGGTGGTGCTCCTGCCCGGGAACACCATGGCCGTCGGCGTCGCCGACGTGCTGCTCGGAATCGCCGTGCTGGCGACCGCGTTCGGCCGCCTCGGCCCGCTGTATATCCCGCTGCTGCTGGCCTTCTTCGTCGTGACCGCCCGGGTGGAACGCCCCGCCCGCTACTCGGGGGCGCACCTGCGTTGGGACCCCGCGCTCGAGCACCACCGGGGCCGTCATGCGCTCGCCGCGCCGCCGCGCCGTGTCCCGGACGACGCGTGGCTCCCCTCGTACGAACCGCAGATGGTCGGGCCGGCGGCGGCGGTCCTGGAACCCCGGGCCGACGAAGCCTGGCTCCCACCGGACTCGGTCGAGCGTCCGACGTGGCTGTCCGAGCATGGTCACGTCACCGACGGCGAGCAGTCGCCGGCGGCCGCCCACGAGGACGGCGACCGGCTCGGGGCGGCCGACGAGATCCAATTCGACGCCCCGGTCGAGGCGATGTGGCTCGGCGTGAACCCCCCGATCGACGAGGACCCTGCCGAGGCCGTGCCGGATGACGCCACGGTCGACGCCGTGACGCCGCCGACCGGCGACCCGCACCGCGAGCTCCGCGCCCTGCCCGCGGCCCGCAGGATGCTGACGGCGGCGCGACGGGCTCGGCGAGCCGTGAGCTTCCACGCCAGGGCCGGGTTCGAGAACCTCCGGAACGCGCTGGTCGAGGAGCCGCAGATCGACGCCGACCTCCCGCCGTGGCCCGAGGGCCAGGGACCCGTGGACGACCTCCTGATCGAGATCCCCGAACCCGAGCTGGTCGGGGCGGGTCGGCGAGCGTCCGCGGGCTCGGCCGGCGCGCCGGCGAGCGGACCCTCGACCGCCAGGGCGCGCCTGCGACCACGCGTCGGGGGGCACCGCCCGCGCATGCACCGGTCGAACGGCGGCGACGAAGCGATCTGAGACCGGCCGCCCGCGCCGGACCGTCGCGCGCCACCGATCCCGTCGTCACGGGCGCCGATTCGGCCCTGACGGGACGGGCGTGTCCGGATACCCGACCTTGATCCTGAGAGGCGATGACGACGAGGCCCGGCCGGCGCACATGCGAGACATGCACGAGCGCATCGGCGGCAGCGAGCTGACGATCTTCCCGGACGCCTCCCATCTGTGCTTCCACGAGCGCCGGGAGGAGTTCATGGCCAGGGTGAACACATTCCTCGAGCGAGTGGAGGCTGCGACATGAGCGAACCGGAAGTCCTGACGTACCGGCCGGAGCCGTCGGAGTTCGCGTGGACGTTCGGCGGCGTGCCGCCGGTGCGGCGCGTCCGGCCCGGCACCGTGATGGAGCTGTGGACCGAGGACGCGTTCGGCGGCAAGGTGCGGAGCGCGGACGACCTCGTCAGCATGGTGATCGAGTTCCCGTTCGTGAACCCCCAGACCGGGCCGTTCTTCGTCGAGGGCGCGGAGCCCGGCGACACGCTCGCGATCCACTTCGTGTCGATCGAACCCTCGCGGGACTGGGCGGCGTCCACGACGATCCCGCTATTCGGCTCGCTGACCACGACGCA
The DNA here is from genome assembly GCA_963772375.1 of uncultured Actinomycetes bacterium. Classification (GTDB taxonomy): domain Bacteria; phylum Actinomycetota; class UBA4738; order UBA4738; family JACQTL01; genus DATBHM01. The sequence goes on along the minus strand of CAVYXG010000005.1, from coordinate 629,642 downwards.
CGCCACGGCCGGCCTGCAGGACCCACTCGAGGAGATCGTGTGGATGTACGAGGTCGACCGCGCCGGGCGGACGGTGACGTATCGTTCGCTCCGCGGCGACCACGTGGTCGAGCTGCCCCTCGACCCCATGCACGGAACCGTCGGGGTGGCGCCCGCGTCGCTCGAGGCTCGGTCATCGCTGGTGCCCGACGCCCACGGCGGGAACATGGACACCCCCGAGATGCGGGCCGGCACGACGTGCTATCTGGGCGTGAACGTGGAGGGGGCGCTGTTCTCGATCGGGGACGGCCACTGCCGGCAGGGCGAGGGCGAGTCCTGCGGCGTGGCCGTCGAGGCCGCGATGGACACGGTGGTCATCGTCGACCTCATCAAACAGACGGCGACGCCCTGGCCGCGACTGGAGAACGACGAGTACGTGATGAGCGCCGGATCGCAGAAGCCGCTCGAGGACGCCTTTCGCATCTCGCAGGTCGACATGGTGGAGTGGCTGGCGGCGCAGTACGGGTTCGACCGGCTGGATGCCTACCAGCTGCTCACCCAGGCCTCCGAGGCGCCGATCGCCAACGTCGTCGATCCCAACTACACCGTGGTGACCAAGCTCCGGAAGACCTACCTCCCCCGGGTGGACCCCTACAGCGGAGTCCACACCCGCCTGAAGGAGATGGCCACCGCCTACCGCGCGGCCAGGACCTGAGGGAACGGCGGAGCCGCAGCAGCGGTGACGTCTCGATGTGGTGCTCTCCTTCGGGCTACAGTCGCAATGCACGGATCGGTGCCATCACGGCCGTGGGGTCCTCGCGCCACACCTCCGGCTGCACGTCGATGTAGAGCTCGATCTCGTTCCCGTCGGGGTCGGCGATGTAGAGGCTGTGCGTCACCCCGTGGTCGGCGGAGCCGCGCACGTCGGCGCCGGCGTTCACCAGCGTCCCGAGGGCCTCCCGGAGCTCCTCGTCCGTCGTCCCGATCTTCAGCCCGAAGTGGTACATGCCCACGCGGCGGCCGGGCGGGATGGGCTGCGCGTCCGCTCCGACCTCGATCAGCAGCAGCTCGTGATGGGTCCGCCCCGAGGAGAACAGGGCGATCTGCCCGGGGACGTGGGTGATCTCGTGCCACCCCAGGACGTCGCCGTAGAACCTCCTCGAGACCTCGACGTCCCGCACGTACAGCACGACGTGACCGAGCTCCTTGATTTCCATGGCCGACCGCCTTTCGCGTCAGTTCGGGGACATCGTGCAACGCGACTCCGGGCGCGGCCATTCCGGAGTGGTCGGAGCCACGTGGGTGGAGCGGTCACTCGCTGTTCTGCAGCGCGGGGGCGGCCATCTCGAAGTAGGCCAGCAGGGCGTTCGCCACGGCGGGCGCCGGGTCGAGCGAGGCGATCGCCGCCCGCATGTTGAACAGCCACCGGTCACGTTCGGCCGGACCGATCTCGAACGGCGCGTGCCGCATGCGGAGCGCCGGATGACCGCGGAGCGCGCTGTACTCGGCCGGCCCGCCCCAGTACTCCGCGAGGAACAGCGCGAGCTTGCGCCGTGCGAACGTGAGGTCCTCCTCCGGGTACACGGGACGAAGGACCGGATCCTCCGCGACCCCGTCGTAGAACCGGTCCACCAGTCGCTCGAAGAACGCGAACCCGCCGACCTCGTCGTAGAGCGAACGCTCCTCCTGCACGCAGGGCAGTCTACGGACGCCCCGGTTGCAGCTTCAGCGCATCGACCTGAGTCAGGGTCAGGCGCAGGCGGTGGCGCCGCGGCCGCTCGCGGCGTCGTCCCACCGCGTCAGCAGGCCGGACAGGAGCGACGCCAGCAGCGCCTTGCCCTGATCGTCGGGGTGCACGCCGTCGCTCACCAGGTCATCGGGGGTCACGACGGCGTTCCAGTCGGCCACCACGCCGTTGGGGAGCCCGGCCATGGCCGCATGGATGTCGCCGTTGAGATCCGGGACGAACTCCAGGTCGCGGTGGACGGTGACCCACACCACGAGGCGGCCCTGCCCGACCGCCTGCAGCATCTGCGCGATGCGATCGGGGAACCCCTGCTCGGTGGACTCGTTGGTCCCGAGCTCCACCACGACCGCATCGAGGTCGTCGCGGCCGTGCACCGTCTTCGCCGCGGTCACGCCCTCGTCGGTGGTCCGGCCGACCTTCGCGTAGAACGACGGCGTCCACCCCGGCAGCACGTGCACGATGGCGGCCCGGCTCCCGACCGTGATGGAGTCGCCGACGACCAGCACGCGCGGCTCGGCGTCGGTGCGGTTCAGCAGCAGGAGCCACCGCTGGACCGTGCCGTCGGGTGTCCGCACGTACAGCGTCGGACGGTCGCCGGCCACCGCGAACACGTCCTCGCCGGGGCCGTGGCCGATCAATTGCGCGTCCTCCGGCAGCCCGGGGACCTGCATGGCGAACCGCCCGCCGAGGAACCGCAGGCCGACGGCCTCGACGACGGGATCCACCGAGTCCGAGCACCGGAACTCCCGGAGCTGGTCGGGGAGCACGCACCCCCCGCCGGGTGCCACGAACAGCGTCTCCTCGACGCCGCCCTCGGTCGTGCTCGACGTGGGACACGGTGTCGCAGCGGCCGGCAGGGTCGAGAGCGAGGGGACCACCGTCCGGAACGCATGTGTGGGCGCGACCGGCGCCGGCGAGGGGCCGGCTGCCCCGGCGCGATCGCACGCCGCGAGCAGCACGGCGGCCACGAGGCAACGGGTGAGGGTGGTGCGGACGGTCACGCGCATCCGGGTGTGGGTATTCCGCGCCGGCAGCTCGAGGAACCCGCCGGCAGGACGGTCAGTTGGGGCGCTCGCCGGCCTCGTCGGCGGTGATCACGTCGTCGCCGACGGGGTTGGCCTCGCCGAGCCAGGGCGCGTCGGGATCGACCGACTCCTCGGTCCCGGGCGGCGCCACGTCCACGCCGGCGGCCCGGAGCTCGCGGCGCTGCGTGCGCGCGGCGCGGCGCTCCTCCTTGGCCGCGATCTTCCTGGTCCGCGCGTCGCGGCGCTGGCGCTTTCCGAACGTTTCTGGCATGTGTTCCTCCGTGCTCGCTCGATCAGGACCGGTCGAGCGGTCGTCGCAGCTCCGGCCGGCTGTGGAGCCAGCACGTCGTCGCCGAGTTGTACGTCGACAGGACCGTCGAGCACCCGCGATGCTCGCACAGGCGGTTCCTCGTGCCCCGGGCCGCGGTCTTCCCCGCGAGCGGGGTGCCGTACTCGACCCCCTGCGACGTCCTCGCCATGATGTCTCCCTCTCGGCGTGCGTTGCCGAACGCGAGGTCCGTGCTGGGTGACCGGACGGCGCCGGTGCAGCGGGTGCCCGAACCCTCGAAGGTCCCTCGAGACACTCCAGCCTACTAGGTGTGGCCCGTCGCGGAGCCGTTGGCCGCCGTCACCCGGCCGAAATCGAGACAGTACCGGGCTCGTGCCGGTCAGCGGGTCCTGATAGGGTCCGGAGATCTACATCCGACGCCAGTCGGCTGGGAACGCGGACACCGCCCGAGGAGCGACATCGATCTTCCTCGAGCAGTCGACGGATCGGAGGGACCCATGACATCCACGCCGCCAGGCCCCCCGGAGACGAACACGCCGGGCGGGATCCGAACGATCGAGTGGAAGGGTGCCACCGGACCGTTCCCGCTCCTGCTCTCGCCGACGGTCTTCGCACCGACCTCGACCTCGATGCTCGTCGCCGGGGCGCTCGAGGTCCCTCGAGGCGCGACCGTGCTCGACGTCGGCTGCGGCAGCGGCGTGCTGTCCTTCGTCGCGGCGAGACTGGGCGCCGGCCGGGTCGTCGGGTGCGACGCGGCGCCGGAAGCTGTCATGGACGCCAGCCGGAACGCCGAGCGGCTCGGCCTGGCCGACCGGACCGAGTTCCGTGTGGGGAACCTCCTCGAGCCGGTCCGCGACGTGCGGGCGGCGGTCGTCATCGGCGACGTGTCCGGGATTCCCGATCGCCTCGCCGAGGAATCGGGATGGTTCCCCGGCGGGCGCGCGGGTGGCCCGACCGGGGCGGAGCTGCCGGTCGCCATGGTCGAGACCCTCGGCGAATGCCTGGAGACCGGCGGCGTGATGTACCTGCCGACCGGCACCATCCAGGCCGAGAACCGGGTCCTCGCCGCCGCGCGCCGGGCGTTCGGCGAGGCGAACGTCGACGAGATCGTCACCCGCGAGCTGCCGCTGCCCGGCCTGCTCGCGAAGTCGCAGGCGCTGGCGCAGCTCGTGACCGATGGCCTGGTGAATCTCCGCCGCAAGGGCAGCCGTCTTCTGTGGCGGATCACCGTCTGGCGGTGCCGGAAGCACTGAGCTGAGAGCTCGGTTCAGCCCGCGGCGACCACTCCGGCCAGGCGAGCATCCCGTGCCGCCACCGCCATGTCCGCTGGACCTCCCCGCCGGTTCCGGCGGATGCTAGTCCGCGTTCGTTCGGACCGGGGATCGAGCACATCGGGGGAGGAGCGCGGCGGTGGGGAGCTTCGAGGACTGGACGCCGGCGGTGGCGGACGCCGATCTGCCGAACGAGAAGGCCATCCGTGTGACGGTCGAGGAGACGGACCTGTTCGTCATCCGGATCGGTGAGCGCGTCTACGCGATGAACGACCGGTGCACGCACGTCGGCGGGCCGCTCCACAAGGGTCGGGTGAACGTCCACGCCGCACAGCCCACCGTGTCGTGCCCGTTGCACGGCAGCACGTTCTGGCTCACGGACGGACGGGTCATCCGTCCGCCGGCCACCCGGCCCCAGGTCGTCTACGACACGCGGGTGGTGGGTGGCATGGTCGAGGTTCGCGCGAAGCAGCCCGGGTGATCAGCGCGTGAGCAGGTCGCCCAGCTCCTCCAGGCTGTGGAGGTTGTGGCCCGCGACGAACTCGTCGATGAACGGCAGCGCGGCGGCGATCCCCCGGGCGAGCGGCTCGTAGCGGGGGCTCCCCTTGAGCGGGTTCACCCACACCACCCGGTGGGCCAGCCGGTGGAGGCGTTCGATCTGGGTCGCCAGGACGTCGGGGTCGCCCCGCTCCAGGCCGTCGCTGCACACGACGACCTCGGCGCCCCGGAGCGCCGTCCGCTGGCTCCACCCGTCGAGCAGCGCCCGGAGCGAGTCACCGATGCGCGTCCCGCCCTCCCAGTCGCTGACGGTCTCGCCGATCCGCCGCAGGGCCTCCTCGGCGTCGCGCTGCCGGAGCATCGGCGTCACCCTCGAGAGCTCCGTCCCGAACACGAACACCTCCACGCGCGTCCCGCTCGCCATCGCCGCGTGCGCGAACAGCAGCAGCGCCCGCGAGTACGGGGCCATCGACCCGCTGACGTCGAGGATCAGCACGATCGGCCGCTGCCGCGTCCGCTGGGTCCGCCAGGCCCGCTTCATCGGTTCGCCCTCGGTCTTCAGCGATCGGCGGAGCGTCTGCCGGAGGTCGAACCGCTGCCCCTTCGCGGCCGGCCTCGTGCGGCGGGACGACCGGTGCGGGGCCCGCAGCCGGAGCCGGCGGATCAGGGCCGCGGCGGTTCGCTGTTCGTCCTCGGTGAGCTCGTCGAACGACTTCTGGCGGACGACCGCGACGTCGCTCGCCACGATCCCGATCGCGGCCTCCTCGTCGCCGGGTTCGTCGTCGTCGTCGAGGGGGCGCCATCTGGCCGACGTGGTGCCGACCCGCACCTCGAGGTCGTCCCGATCCGGCGGCTCCCCGCGCCGAGCGGCCGGCGTCGGCACGCCTTCGGCGGGTTCGATCGCGATCGACAGGGGCCCGTCGAGGCCGAACCATGCGTCGAACGCCGCGTCGTAGTCCTCGATCAGGTCGTGGCGCGAGATCAGCGTGGCCCGCCCGGCCCAGTACACGTCGTCCCGGCCGGCGGGAGCGAGCGCCGCGACCGCCCGGACGAACGACAGCACCCGGCCCGGCCCGACCGGCATGCCGAGTCGGCGGAGGGAGCGGCCGAACCCGACCAGCGGCCGGACCGGATCGATCTCCCGCTCAGGCGTCGCCGGCCACCACCCGGGGCAGCACCGGACGGACCATCTCGATGTCCTCGTGGTCCTTGAGGACCATCCCCAGCGTGTCCTCGGCCGTCTGGACGTCGAGCGACTCGTTCCCGACGAACGCCAGCGCGTGCGCCCAGTCGATCGTCTCGGCCACGCCGGGCGGCTTGGCGAGCGTCATCCGGCGCATCCTCGCGACCGCCTCGGCCACCTGGTGGGCCAGCTGCTCCGTCGCCTCCGGAGCGCGCAGCCGGACGATGGCGACCTCGCGTTCGATCGCCGGGTGGTCGATCCAGTGGTACAGGCACCGCCGCTTCAACGCGTCGTGCAGCTCCCGGGTTCGGTTCGACGTGATGACGACCGCCGGGGGCCGTTCCGCGTCGATGCGGCCGACCTCGGGGATCGTCACGGCGAACTCCGACAGCACCTCCAGCAGGAACGCCTCGAACTCGTCGTCCGCGCGGTCGAGCTCGTCGACCAGCAGCACGGCACGGTCCCCTGCGCGGATCGCCGCCAGCAGCGGCCGCTCGATGAGGAACTCCGGCCCGAACACGTCGTGCACCAGCGCGTCGGAGGCCTCCTCCTCGCGCAGCGCCCGCACCGCCAGCAGCTGCCGCGAGTAGTTCCACTCGTACAGCGCCTGCGAGGCGTCGATGCCCTCGTAGCACTGCAGCCGGATGAGCCTGCGATCGAGCAGCGCGGCGAGCGTCTTCGCGACCTCGGTCTTCCCGACGCCGGCCTCGCCCTCGAGCAGCAGCGGCTTGTCGAGCGCCAGCGAGAGGTGGATGGCCGTCGCCAGCCCGCGGTCGGGAAGGTACGAGGCGCTCCGCAGCGCCTCGGCGACCGCGTCGACCGACTCGAAGACCGCGCCCATACGACAAACAGCCTACGGCCGTGCGGTGGCGGCGGATGTCCGCGCCGCTACCGGGCCGCCGCCTCCTCGAGCGCCCGCCGGACGAGCACCGCCGCGAGCGCCTTGCGGTAGTCGGCGCTGGCGAACGTGTCGGACGGCGGGTTGGTCCCCTCCGCCGCGTGCTCCGACGCCGCCGTCGCGTCCGAGCCGCCCGACAGGGCCTGCTCCACAGCGGTCGCCCGCATGGGCGCCTCGCCCATGTTCGTGTACGCGATCGCGGCGTCGCCGTTCGACCCGCTCATCACCGCCGCTACGCCCACGATCGCCCAGTCCTGCGACCTCCGCTGGAACTTCTGGTACGACCACCCGCGGCCCGAGGTCTTCGGCACCCGGATCTCGGTGAGCACCTCGTCGTGGTTCAGCGCGGTCTCGAACAGCCCGTTGAAGAACTCCCCCACCCCGATCGTCCGCTCGCCGGACGGCCCCTTCGCGACGAACGTCGCGTCGAGCGCCAGCAGCACCGTCGGCATGTCCGACGCCGGGTCGCCGTGCGCGACCGAGCCGCCGATCGTGCCCATGTGCCGGACCTGCGGATCGCCGATCAGCCCGGCCGTGTGCGCGACGATCGGACACTCGGTGCGCAGCGTCCGGTCGTTCGCCACGTCGTGGTGCCGCGTGAGGGCGCCGATGGCCACGTGGTCGCCGCCGTCGCGAACGTAGGACAGGTCGCGAAGCCGGCCGATGTCCACCAGCACGCCCGGCGCGGCGAGGCGCAGCTTCATGAGCGGCAGCAGCGAGTGCCCCCCGGCCAGGAGCTTCGCGTCGTCGCCGTGCTGCTGGAGCAGCGCGATCGCCGCGTCGAGCGAGTCGGCCCGTTCGTAGTCGAACTTCGCCGGGATCACCGGGCGTCACCTCCTTCGGCTGCTGCCCGTTCCGTGGAGCCCGTGCCGGCCCCGGGCCCGGGCCCCGAGGCGGCCTCCGGCGCTGCGTCGCCCCGACCGTGAATGGCCCGCCAGACCCGTTCCGGCGTGGCCGGCCTCCCCACGTCGATGTCGCCGAGGTGGGACAGCGCGTCGTTCACCGCGTTGATGACCGCCGGCGGCGAGGCGATCGTCCCGGTCTCGCCGACGCCCTTGAACCCCATCTCGTTGGTCGTCGACCAGGTCTCGTGCCGCCCGATCTCGATCGAGGGAACGTCCGACGCTGCCGGGACGCAGTAGTTCGACATCGATGACGTCATCAGCGTGCCGTGCTCGTCGTACACCGCCTCCTCGTACAGCGCCTCCGCGATGCCCTGGATCACGCCGCCCACGACCTGTCCGTCGACGATCTGCGGGTTGACCAGCCGCCCGACGTCGTCGACCGCGACGTACTTCTGCACGTCGACATGCCCGGTCTCGGTGTCGACCTCGACCACGCAGATGTGCGCCCCGAACGGCCATACGAAGTTCTGCGGGTCGTACACCGCAGTGCCGTTGAGGTAGGGCTCGGCGTCGTCCGGCAGGTTGTGCGCCGTCCAGGCGCTGAACGCGATGGCCGGAACGGTGAGCGCCTTGTCCGGCGCACCCTTCACGCTGAACGTCCCGGAGTCGTAGTCGAGGTCGTCCTCGCTGACCTCCAGCTCGTGGGCCGCGATCTTCCGGGCCTGCTCGACGACCTTCATCGCCGCCCGGTGCACGGCCACGCCCCCGACGGCCAGGCTGCGACTGCCGTAGGTGTCCATGCCGAGCGGCGCGAGCTCCGTGTCGGAGTGCACGACCTCGATGTCCTCCACCGGGATGCCGAGGTCGTCCGCCACGATCTGCGACACGGTCGTGACGTGGCTCTGGCCGTGCGGCGACGTGCCGATGGCCACCACCACCTTCCCGGTGGGCAGCACCCGGATCTGCGCCCCGTCCCACCCGCCGGCGACATAGCGCAGCGCCGACAGGATCCGCGACGGCGCGAGTCCGCACATCTCGAGGTACGTCGAGAAGCCGATCCCGAGCAGCTTCGTGTCACCGCGGTCGCGCCGGGCCTGCTGCTCCGCCCGCAGCTCGTCGTACCCGACCATGCCCAGCGCCGTGTCCAGCGTGGACTCGTAGTTCGCGCTGTCGATCATCAGGCCGCCCGGTATCGGGAACGGCTCGTTCGAGGCCGGCATGAAGTTCATCCGGCGGATCTCGACGGGATCCTTCCCGACCTTCTTGGCGAGCGCCTCCATGGTGCGTTCGATGGCGTAGGTCGCCTCCGGGCGGCCGGCGCCGCGGTACGCGTCGGTCGGCGTGGTGTTGGTGAACACCCCGGTGAACGTGATCCCGTAGGCCTCGCCGCCGTAGCAGCCGCTGTAGACCCACGCGCCGAGGAGCGGCGTCCCCGGCGTGATGATCATGAGGTAGGCCCCCATGTTCACCTTGATGTTCGCCCGGAACCCCCTGATCTTCCCGTCCTCGTCCGCCGCCAGCTCCATCTCCTGGATCTGGTCCCGCCCGTGGTGCGTGGCCAGGAAGTTCTCGCTCCGGGTCTCGGTCCACTTCACCGGACGGCCGAGCCGCTTGGCCAGCGCCAGGGCCAGCATCTCCTCGGCGTAGACCTGCAACTTCGAACCGAATCCCCCGCCGACTCGGGGCGCCACGACGCGGATCTTCGACTCGGGGATCCCCGTGCCGAGCGTCATCGCGACCTTGACGATGTGCGGAATCTGGGTCGACGTGTAGAGCGTGAAGTCGCCCATCGCCGGGTTCGGCTGGCAGAGCACGCCGCGCGGCTCGATGGCGTTGGGAACCTGCCGCTGGATGACGTAGCGCTCCTTGACGATCACCGGCGCGGCGTCGAACACCGCGTCGACCTCGCCGTTGGTGTGCGCCCACGTGTAGCACTTGTTGGTGTCGAACTCGTCGTGGACGAGCGGCGCGCCGTCGGCCAGCGCCGCCTCCATGTCGACCACCGGGTCGAGCGGCTCGTAGTCGACGTCGACGGCCTCGGCCGCGTCGACCGCCTGCGCGCGCGTCTCTGCGGTCACGACCGCCACGCCGTCGCCCTGGTACCGCGCCTTGTCCTTGGCGAGCGGCCAGTGCGGCGGGTTGTGGATGTCCTCGGTGACCGGCCAGGCCATGAGGAGCGGCCCGGCCCAGTCGTCAGCGAGTTCCGCGCCGGAGAACGCCGCGACGACGCCGGGCATCTCCCTGGCCCGGGAGAGGTCGACGCCGTTGATCGTTGCGTGCGCGAGCGGGCTCCGGACGACGTGCATCCAGACCATGCCTGGGACGACCAGGTCGTCGAGGTACTTGGCCTGGCCGGTGATGAGCTCCGGGTCTTCCTTGCGGAGGACCTCGGTTCCGATGACCTGCGCCATCTCTCGGTTCTCCTCTATGCGTTGGCCGGCGTGCTGGACATCTGGTCCTGCGCGGCCAGCACGGCCTTGACGATGTTCTGGTAGCCGGTGCATCGGCAGAGGTTGCCCTCGAGGCCGTCCCGCACCGCGTGCTCGTCGAGCGGGCCGTCCGCCTCGGCGATCAGCCCGGCGGCGGCCATGATCATCCCCGGCGTGCAGTAGCCGCACTGGAGGCCGTGGTGCTGGTGGAACGCCTCCTGGAGGGCGTGCAGCTCGCCGCCCTCGCCGGCCAGGCCCTCGATGGTCGAGACCTCACGGCCGTCGGCCTGCAGGGCCAGCAGCGTGCACGACTTCACCGACTCGCCGTCGAGCAGCACCGTGCAGGAGCCGCACGACGAGGTGTCGCACCCGACGTTCGTTCCGGTCATTCCAAGGGAGTCGCGCAGGAAGTAGACGAGCAGGGTGCGGGCCTCGACGTCTGCCTCCCTCGGCGACCCGTTCACCGTGACCGCGACGCGTGGCAACGGAGCCTCCTTTCCCTCACCCGAACGAGGAAGCGCGATCGTATGCCGCCCGACGCGAAGACGTGAAATCGACGTGTACTTGCGGCACCGCGATGCGAAAGGATTCCGCTCATGCGACGGGCGGCGTGGGCGGTGCTGGCGCTGTTCTCGGTGGTGGCCGCCGCCTGCACGGGCACGGACGAGAGGACCTCGGGGAGCCCGGCCGCACCTGCACGACCGTCCCGGCCGCCGCCCGCGGGAGTTCCGCGGCTCGCGACGTGTCCGGACCGAGGCGACCTGCTGTGCGGATCGATCGACGTTCCGCTGGATCGGGCGCATCCGGAGGGCCCGAGCATCTCCATCGGGTTCTCGGTTCACCCGCACACCGACGAGGCCGTCCCCGCGAATGAGCCGATCTTCTCGCTCCCGGGCGGGCCGGGGTCGGGGGCGAGCGACGTCATGAACTTCATGCTCACCATGGACCCCGTGCTCGCCCACCACGACATCGTGGCGATCAGCCCCCGCGGAACCGGACGGTCAGAACCGATCGACTGCGCGGACCTGCAGAACGGCTGGCGCACGGCGGCGGAGCTGCGCGAGGCCGTCCGGACCTGCGGCGAGCACCTCGGTGACGACGCCGACCGGTACGGATCGGGAGACGTGGCCCTGGACGTGGAGGCGGTTCGCAGAGCGCTCGGGTACGACCGCATCGACCTGTACGCGTTCTCGTACGGCGCGGTGCCCGAGCAGGCGTACGCGGTGCGGTTCCCGCAGCACGTCCACGCGCTCGTGTTCGACGCCGGGATGGCGGTCACCGACCCACCGCATACCTGGGTGTGGGGCCTCGGCATCCCCGGGGCGCTGGTCCGGGATGTCGCGCTGATGTGCGCGAGATCGGAACACTGCGGCGTCCGGGACCCGACGCGGGTCATCCGGTGGCTCGTCCATCGGGCGGCCGTCCGGCCGATCCGCGGCCGGCTCCAGCTGCCGGCGGGCGAGCTGGAGGGCGTGGAGGTCGACGAGCCGGAGGTCGCCAACCTGCTCGGATCCGCCGGCACCTGCGTCGTGTGTGGACAGATCGATCCGGTCGAGCTGGTGAACGCCAGCTCGGCGCTCCGGCACGGCGATCCCGAGCCCCTCCTGCGGATCGCCCACGTGCACGAGCTCGGACCACCGGATGCGGCTCCGGACCCCGCCGCCTTCTCCGTCGGCGACAACTTCGCCGCGTTCTGCAACGACGCGGACTTCGTGTGGGACCGCACGGACCCCGTGAGGGTGCGCCGGACCGAGTTCGAGCGCGCGGTGGCGGCGTTCCCGCCCGGAGCGTTCGCACCGTTCTCGGTCCGCGCCTGGATGGCGATCCGGCAACCGAGCGGCTGTCTGGGGTGGCCGGCACCGGATCGGTTCGAGCCGGCGGTCCCAGTGGGGGCCGTGTTTCCCCGGGTCCCCACGCTGATCCTGGCAGGAGACGGCGATACCGTGGTCCCCTCGGAGGTGGTCGAAACCCTCCGCCACGAGCTCCCCGGCGCCACGTACGTCACCGTGGCCGGCGCGGGCCACCCGGTGGCGGGGCCGGCCTGGGGAGACTGCGGAGCCGAGCTGGTGGGGCAGATGTTCGACTCGCTCGAGATCACGGACTCGAGCTGCGCCAAGCCCAGGAACGTCTGACAATCAGGCCGCGAGGGGGTTCCGGATCTTGACTCGCGGGAAGCGGGCGAAGTCCCGGTCGGAGGTACAGAGCGTCGCTCCATGCTCGAGCGCAAGCGCCGCGAGGTGCGCGTCCATCAGGAGCGGACCCCGGGCCTGACCGACTCGGCACATCTCCTCGAGGGACGACCAGTGGAGTTCCGTCGGCTGGACGAGACGAACGCTCGGCAGGGCGAGCCACGTGGTGACGATGGTGAGCGCCTCATCCGAGGTCAGCGGATTCGGGAACAGCGCCGGATGCGTGCCGATGCGAAGGAACGCGAGGAGCGTCGCCAGCGCCAGGCCCACCTCCTCCTCCCCGTTCATCACGTCCTCGAGCCATGCCCGCGCCCGCTGGTGGTGCGAACTCTCCGAGTCGTGCGCGTACAGGAGGATGTTGGCGTCGACGACGATCAACGGCGGTTCGGTCCCTCGAGGCGGTCGAGCAGTCCCTCGATGTCGTCGAGGTCGAAGCCGGGACGGAGGCCCATCGGCTTGGCGACCACGCGGTAGCGCTCGCGGGGACCCGGCGCGCCGTCGAGGCCGCGACGGAGCGCTTCGTTCACGACCGTCTTGAACGGTTTGCCGGTTCTCCTGGCCTCGTCGGCGAGCCGGGACATCACGTCGTCCTCGATCGTGAGGGTCGTTCGCTTGCTCAACATCGTGAAGCCTAGCACCGAGGCATCATGATGTCTCGGCTTCCCTGCCCTGAAGCGACCAGGTTCTCGTACCGCGAACTGCGTGTGGAAGTTGACCAAGCAACCGTCGGAGCGTGACAATCCGCTTCCGGGCCGCCGCGCCGCGGCGGCCGCACGATCCGGGGGGTGAACGCACGCTGGCGCGCCGATCGACGACGCGGCCCGCAGTCCGGGGCGCACGACCGCTCGTAGTCCTTGCGCCGCCTCGGCCGCGTCACGGGCCTCCGGCTCGACTCGCGTTGCACCTGCAGTGAAGGAGGACTGAATGCTTCCCGCTGCGTTCGAGTACCACCGCCCCGAGACCCTGGACGAGGCGCTCTCGCTGCTGAACGACCACGGGGACGAGGGCAAGGTCCTGGCGGGAGGGCAGAGCCTCATCCCGCTGATGAAGCTCCGGTTCGCCGCGCCGGGGCACCTCATCGACATCAACCGGATCCCCGGGCTGGACGGCGTGCAGGAGGCCGACGGGCAGCTCCGCGTCGGTGCGCTCACGAGACATGCGACCTTGGAGCACTCCGACCTGCTCAAGCAGCGGTACCCGGTGATGGCGCAGGCGGCGCCCATGATCTCCGACCCCATCGTCCGCAACCTCGGAACGATCGGTGGGTCACTCGCCCACGCCGACCCGGCCGGCGACTGGGGTTCGGTGATGCTGGCCATGGGCGCCACGGTCGTCGTGCGGTCGTCCACGGGAGAACGGGAGATCCCGATTGCCGAGTTCCTGCAGGACACGTTCACGACGTCGCTCGAGCCGAACGAGATCGTCACCGAGATCCGGGTGCCGCAGCCCGGCGGCAGGTCGGGCGGCGCCTACCTGAAGATGGAACGCAAGGTGGGCGACTTCGCCACGGTCGCCGTGGGCGTCCACCTGGATCTCGCCAACGGCACGATCGGCGCTGCCGGGATCGCCCTCACCGCGGTGGGCTCGAAGAACATCGAGGCCACCGAGGCCGAACAGCACCTGGCCGGGGCCGAACCCACCGAGGACGCGTTCGCGGAGGCCGGCAGGCTGGCCGCGGCCGCAGCCGACCCCGTCTCCGACGTCCGCGGTTCGGCCGACTACAAGCGTCACGTCGTGGATGTCTTCGTCCGTCGCGGCCTGGCCCGGGCCCTCGACTCGGCCCGCAGCCTGTAGGGGGTGGCAGCGAACATGGAGATCACGGTCAACCTGAACGGAACGGAGCACTCGGCAGACGTCGAACCCCGCACGCTCCTCGTCCACGTCATCCGGGAGACCCTCGGGTACACCGGAACGCACATCGGGTGCGACACGACGTCGTGCGGTGCGTGCACGGTGCTGCTCGACGGCACGCCGGTGAAGTCGTGCACGGTGTTCGGCGTGCAGGCGGACGGCCGCGAGGTCACCACCGTCGAGGGCATGATCGGCGCCGAGGGTCTCGACCCGATCCAGGAGGGGTTCAAGGAGGAGCACGGCCTCCAGTGCGGGTTCTGCACGCCGGGCATGATGCTCGTGGCGAAACACCTGCTCGCGGAGAACCCGAGCCCCTCCGAGGACGACATCCGGTGGGCCATCAGCGGGAACATCTGCCGCTGCACCGGCTACATGAACATCGTGAAGGCCATCCAGTGGGCGGCGTCGAAGCAGGCCGGCAACGGCCACGACGATTCCAGCATCAGCCCCGACAGCACCGCCGACGAGAGCGGCCTCGGCCCCGAGGAATCCGTGCCGGCATCCGACATCGCCGACGAGGGCGTCGCCACCGCGGCGCCGAGCGAGTAGGCAGGGAGACGAAGCAGATGGCGACCGAGATTCGCGGCATCGGACACAGCGTCAAGCGCAAGGAGGACGACCGGTTCATCCGGGGCCAGGGGAACTACATCGACGACGTCGTGCTCCCCCGGATGCTCCACATGGCCATCCTGCGGAGCCCGTTCGCGCACGCGGAGATCCGCTCCGTCGACACGTCGCGTGCCAGCGCGCTCCCGGGCGTGGTCGTCGTCGTGACCGGCGAGATCATGGCCGCCCACAAGCTGGCGTGGATGCCCACGCTGTCCGGGGACACGCAGGCCGTGCTGGCCACCGACAAGGTCCGGTTCCAGGGGCAGGAGGTGGCGGCCGTCATCGCGGAGAGCGCGTACATCGCCAAGGACGCCCTCGAGCTGATCGACGTCGAGTACGAACCGCTCGGGGCGGTGACCAACCCGGAGAAGGCCGCGGCGCCCGACGCCCCCGTCATCCGCACCGACAAGGAGGGCCAGGACTCCAACCACATCTACCACTGGGAGTCGGGCGACGCGGACGCGACGGACGCGGCCTTCGCCTCGGCCGACAAGGTGGTGTCGCTGGACACCCACTACCCACGCTCGCACCCCTCCCCGCTGGAGACGTGCGGCTGCGTCGCCGACGTGAACATGGGCACCGGGCAGGCCACGATCTGGATGACCTCCCAGGCGCCGCACGCCATCCGGACGGTGTTCGCGCTGGTGACGGGGCTGCCCGAGGAGAACATCCGGATCCTCTCGCCCGACATCGGCGGCGGGTTCGGCAACAAGGTCCCCGTGTACCCGGGCTACGTGGTCGCCACGGCGGCGTCGCTCCTGCTGGGCCGACCGGTGAAGTGGATCGAGGACCGCACCGAGAACCTCATCTCCACGGGGTTCGCCCGGGACTTCTACATGCACGGCGAGATGGCCCTTTCGAACGACGGCGAGATGAAGGGCCTGCGCGTCTCGCTGAAGGCCGACGAGGGCGCGTTCCACGCCGACGCCCAGCCGTCGAAGTTCAAGGTCGGGCTGTTCCACGTCGTGACGGGCTCGTACGACCTGCCGGCGGCGCACGTCGCGGCCGACGGCTACTACACGAACAAGGCGCCCGGCGGCGTCGCGTACCGGTGTTCGTTCCGGGTGACCGAGGCCTCCTACATGATCGAACGCCTCGTGCAGAACGCGGCGTACGAGTTGGGCATGGACCCCGCCGACCTCCGGAAGAAGAATTTCATCCCGAAGGAGGCGTTCCCGTACAAGAGCGTGACGGGGTTCGAGTACGACTCGGGCGACTACCAGGCGGCCATGGACCTGGCGCTCGAGAAGGTCGGGTACGCCGACTTCCGGGCGGAGCAGGCCAAGGCCCGGGCCGAGGGCCGGCTGCTGGGCGTCGGACTGGCGTCGTTCACCGAGGTCGTGGGCGCCGGACCGCAGAAGGACTACGACATCCTCGGGCTGAAGATGAACGACGGCGCCGAGCTTCGGGTCCATCCGACGGGGAAGGCCATCCTCAAGCTCTCGGTCCAGACGCAGGGCCAGGGCCACGAGACGACGTTCGCGCAGATCGTGGCCGAGGAGCTCGGCATCCAGCCCGAGGACGTCAAGGTCATGCACGGCGACACGGACAACACGCCGTACGGGCTGGGAACGTACGCGTCGCGGTCGACGCCGGTGTCCGGCGCCGCCACGGCGATGGTCGCCCGCCGCGTCCGGGAGAAGGCCCGCAAGATCGCCGCGCACCTGCTGGAGGTGAACGAGGAGGACCTGGAGTGGGAGGCCGACTCGTTCCACGTGAAAGGCGCTCCCGACCAGGCCAAGACCATCCAGGAGATCGCGTTCGCCGCGTACACGAACTTCGCGGAGGGCACGGAGGCCGGGCTGGAGGCGGTCTATTACTACGACCCGCCGAACCTGACGTTCCCGTTCGGCACGTACGTCGTCACCGTCGAGGTCGACCCCGACACCGGCGAGTGGAAGGTGCTCCGCATGGTCGCCGTCGACGACTGCGGCGTCCGGATCAACCCGATGATCGTCGAGGGGCAGATCCACGGCGGGCTCACCGAGGGCTTCGGGATGTCCGCGATGGAGCTCATCACGTTCGACGACGACGGCAACTGCATCGGGTCGAACTTCATGGACTACCTCCTGCCGACGGCGTGGGAGACGCCGCGGTTCGAGCTGGGCGAGACCGTCACGCCGTCGCCCCACCACCCGATCGGCGCGAAGGGCGTCGGCGAGTCGGCGACCGTCGGGTCGCCGGCGGCGTTCGTCAACGCGGTGCTCGACGCCGTGTGGCACCTGGGCGTCCGGAACCTCGACATGCCGGTCACCTCGGCCAAGGTGTGGGAGGCCATCCAGGCGGCGCAGGCGCCGGACGGCGGGTCGACGGACGCCCCACGCGAGCAGGCGCTCGAGCAGGCCGGCGGGTCCGAGGTGCAGTCCCACGACGAGAGCGGCGGCCTGCCGGGCAGCTCGGGCGCGGAGTGAACCGCCAGATCATCGACCTCGGCCGGGATCTCGCGGACCGGGGCGAGGCGTTCGCGTTCGCCACGGTCGTGTGGCGGCGCGCGCCGTCCTCCGGCAAGGAGGGCTCGACGGCGATCATCCGGAGTGACGGCACGGTGCGCGGGTGGCTGGGCGGCGCGTGCGCCGAACCGACCGTGGTGCGCGAGGCCCGGGAGGCCATCCGCGAGGGAACGCCCCGGCTGCTGTTCCTCGGGACGCCCGAGGAGCTCGCCGAATACCAGCGGCCCGGCGTGGTCCGCGTGCCGATCGCCTGCCAGAGCGAGGGAGCCTTGGAGGTCTACGTGGAACCCGTCCTGCCGAAGCCGCACCTCGTGATCGTGGGCCGCTCCCCCGCCGTGGACACGCTCGCCGGGCTCGCCGCGGCGCTGCGCTGGGAGACGGTGGTGGTCGACGACGGCGGATCGGCCGACGCACACCCCGCCGCCGAGCAGGTGGTCACGACGCTCGACCTCGACGCAGCGAACGCCGGACCGCGCTCGTTCGTGGTCGTGGCCACGCAGGGCCACTACGACGAGGACGCCCTGCAGGCGGCGCTGGCCGAGGACCACGCCTACGTCGCCCTGGTGGCCTCGAAGAAGCGCGCGGATTCTGTGCTCGGCTACCTCCGGGACCGCGGGGTGCCGGAGGAGGCGCTGCTGCGCGTGCACGCGCCGGCCGGGCTCGACCTCGGCGCCGTGTCCCACGAGGAGATCGCTGTCGCCATCCTGGCCGAGATCGTCAAGGAGAAGGCCGCCGGCGAGATCGCGACGGGGGTTCCCTCCGACCATGCCCAACATGGTCATCACGGGCACGAGGCGGCGGCCGGCGGGGGCGTCGAGGAACGCCACGAGGAGATCGACCCGGTGTGCGGCATGACCGTCGACGTGGCCACCGCCCGCAACGTCGCCACATACGAAGGCCGCACGTACTACTTCTGCTCGGCCGGCTGCCGGGCGGCGTTCGAGGCCGAACCCGCGAAGTTCGTCTCCGTGGGCTGAACCCCGCCGTGGGCTACGCGAAGGACCCGCGTGTGGACGCCTACATCGACGCGCTGCCCGAGTGGCAGCAGGCGATCTGCCGCGAGGTTCGCGACCCGGTCCACGCCGCCGACCAGGAGGTGGTCGAGACCATCAAGCGCACCGTCCAGCCCTACGGGGCGCTCCCCGAGCACGTGGTTTGACCGCCGGCGCTCGGCGTTGCGATGCTCGGCGCGACGACATCACCAGGGAGGTCGGGATGATCCGTCGAACGTCGCTCCTGCTGCTCATCGCCCTCGTCGCCGCGATCCCGAGCGCATCGGCGGCATCCGCGGCACCGGCGTGTGACCCGTTCACCACCCCGCCGAGCTACCTGCACCAGGCCCCCACGGCGCAGCAGTTCCTCGGCTTCCCGCTGGGCTCGCAGGAGGTGGACGTCGCCCAGTCGAACGCCTACCTCGGCGCGGTGGCCGCCGCGAGCGACCGGGTGATCTCGGATACCGCGGCGACGTCGGTGCAGGGGCGGCCCCTCCGGTACGCGGTCGTCGGCCGTCAGGACCGGATGACGCCGTCCGCACTGGCGACCATCCGGACGAACGCCACCGCCCTCCGGAACCCGACGATCAGCGCGTCGCAGGCGGCCGCGCTCGAGGCGGCGACACCCGAGATCCTGTGGCTGTCCGCGAACGTGCACGGCGACGAGGAGAGCGGCGCCGACGCGGCCCTGCAGGTCCTCTACGAGCTCGCGGACCGGTCCGACTGCGTCGTGTCCACGGTCCTCGACCACGCCATCGTCGTGATCCTCCCGATCCAGAACCCGGACGGCCGCGAGGCCAACACGCGGCGGAACGCCTACGGGTTCGACATGAATCGCGACTGGTTCGCGCGCACCCAGCCGGAGACCGACGGGAAGGTCGAGGTGCTCCGGCAGTACCCGCCGATGCTGTACGTCGACGCGCACGAATTCGGGCTCCAGAACTATTTCTTCCCTCCGAACGCGGACCCCGAGTACCACGAGATCCCCGACACCGCCCATCACTGGATCAACGACCTGTACAGCCCGGCGATCGCGCAACAGTTCACCCGCGAGAAGATCCACTTCTTCCACGGCGCCCCGTACGACTTCTTCGCGATCGTCTTCGGCGACACGGTGCCGACCGAGGGGTTCGGCGCGGCGGGCATGACGTTCGAGAAGGCGAACTTCGAAGACATCTCCGTTCGGTTCCACGAGCACTTCACGGCGATGTGGGCGTCCCTGTCCGCGGCGGCGAACGACCCCGACGTCGTCCGGCAGTGGCACGACTCGTACGTCCAGGCGTACCAGGAGGGCCTGGCAGGCCAGCTCGAGCCGAATGCGGTGTTCGAAAAGGGACACACGGTCCTGCAGCCGGTGCCCACGGCGCCCGTTCGCCACTACTTCCTGCTGAACGACCCGTCGCGCGCCTACGAGCTCCAGCAGCTGGTACGCCGGCTCCAGCGGATGGACGTCTCCGTGTACCGGCTGAATGCGCCCTTGTCGGTGGCGCACCTCCATCCGTACGGCGACCCGGTGCGGGCGAGGACGCTTCCGACGGGCACGTACTGGATCCCGCTCGCGCAGGGCCAGAAGCACTGGGTCCAGGCGATGCTCAACGAGGACACGTACATCCCGTTCGACGTGACGTACGACGTCACGGCTTGGAGCAACCCGCTCCTCGAGAACCTGTCCGGCGGCTGGACGGGCGACGTGCTCTCGCCGAGCGCGTCGATCGTCGCCCCGGCGGCGACCCCCGCCTGGCAGAGCCCCCCGGCGGGGCTGCCGTCGATCGGGCTGTTCGAGATCCCCGGGAGCACGGCTGCGTTCCAGGCAGCCGGTGAGGTCCGGTGGCTGTTCGACACCGTCTGGCATCTCCCGTACCACGACGTGACCGCTGCGGACATCCGGGCCGGCCTTCCAGGGACCGACGTGCTGATCGTGCCCGACGGGTACGCGAACTACGGGCTCCAGGCGCTGGGCGCCAAGGGGAAGAAGGCGCTGCTGCCGTGGGTCAAGGCCGGCGGGCGGTACGTGGGCTGGCAGGGCGGCGCGCAGATCGCGGCCCAGACCGGCGTCTCCACGGTGACCCTCAACGCCTCGCACACGAACATGCCGGGGTCGTTGGTGCGGGTCGCCATGGATCCCGGGAGCCCGCTCGACGCCGGGGTCGGCCCGACCGCGTGGGTCATGTACCAGGACGACCCGGTCATGGTGCCGGGCGCCGGCTATGCGGCGGCGGCGTTCCCCGCTCCGAGCAGCCCGACGTTCGGCGTCTCGGGCCTGGCCGAGGGCGACGGCCAGCTCGGCGGGTCGGCGGCGGTCGTCGACGAAGCGGTCGGCGCCGGACGCTCCATCGTGTTCTCCGTGGACCCGAACTTCCGAGGGTGGACCCAGGGAACGGAGCGCATCCTGTGGAACGCGGTCACCGGACCGAACGCGACGGGAGCGCGAGCGGCGACGCTGCCGCCGGCCGCCCGCGCGTCGGCAGTCCGTTGGGCCCGCGCGGCCGCGGACGCCGTTCCCCAGCTCGGTTCGACGATCCGGATCGCCGTGGGACGTGCCGACGCCGGAGCCACGGCCGCCGCCCTCCGCGGGTACGGCGCGCACTTCGTGCGGCAGCGATTGGGAGCGCAGAGCGTGCTGTTCCTCGTGGCGAACCGGCGGGACCTGTCGGCCGAGGAACACCCGTTCTTCGCGCCCCTCGTTCGCGACCTGACCCGATCGGGAGTGAATCTCCGCTTCGCCAGCATTCCCTGACCCGGTCTTCGATCGCGAGGGCCTCGGCGGCTCGGGAGGTCATGCAAGCGTGCCACACTCCCGCGATGAACTGACCGCGAGGTGAGGGTGCTTCTGCGATGCCGGCCGGCTCGACCCGAAAGATCCGTGCGCAATGCAGCGACACGACCCCACCTGCGCGTCCTTACTCTGTGGCGGCCAAACGGAACACCGTGGTGTCGGGAGTCGAGCGGCAGGAGCGTGTTGAGCGCAGCGGACTTGCCGAGCTCTATGTCCAGCACGCCCCGGACGGGATTCGCCTCGCCTTCCTGCTGATCGGCGACCGAGCCCTCGCCGAAGACCTGGTGCAGGAGGCGTTCGCACGGTTCGTGGGCCGACTCGGGCATCTGCGCAACCCGGACGCCTTCGGTTCGTACCTCCGGCGGACCATCGTGAACCTGTCGAGGAGCCACTTCCGGCGGCGCACGGTGGAGCGAGCCTACCTGCAACGGGTCATGGCGAACCCCGAGCGAGATCCCACCCCCGAGATCGAGTTGGACGAGCGGATCCACGAGGCGCTCCTGCGGTTGCCCAACCGGCAGCGCGCAGCTCTGGTGCTCCGGTTCTACGAGGACCTGTCCGATGCGCAGACCGCCCAGATCCTGCGGTGCCGGCCCGGAACCGTTCGCTCGCTCGTCTCCCGGGGGATGAAGACCCTCCGATCCGAGCTTGGAGTTGAGGCCTGATGATCGACGAACGGACCGTCCGCGAGAGCCTCGAGCGTCGTGCCGGCTCGATCCACTCGACCCCCAGCGATCCGGCTCGGGCGGTCCGTCGGGCGCGGCGGCGCCTGGGCCTGATGTCGGGGCTCGCGGCGGGGATCGCCGTGGTGCTCGTCATCGGTGGCGTCGCTGGAATCCATGCGCTCTCGCGGTCCGTACCGCCTCGGCCGGCTACCCACACTCCAACACGCCCCACCTGGTCGCCCGTGCCGGGACTTCGGAACGGCTCGATCATGTTGGGCAGCGGCATGATGATCGATCCGGCCACGGGGGCGGTTGCCTCGGTCTCCCTGCCCAGCGAGTTCGCGAGCGACATCGTCGACCTCGCCTGGTCACCCGACGGCACTCGACTCGCCGTCGCGAAGGACAGAGGCAACACGATCCGGGGAACGAGGGGCCTGTACATCGTGGACTGGCCGAGCCGCTCGACGAGACTGCTCCTCCCCTGCGCTCCGAAGGACCACTGTCCGGACAGCGTCGCTTGGTCGCCGGACGGCACACAGCTCGCCTACGTCCAGGGCGCCAAGCTTCGGCTGATCGCACCGGACGGGACGGGATCGACGGCGATCCCGGTCGGGAACCTCAATGCGAACTCCGTCACGTGGTCGCCGGACGGCTCCAGGCTCGCGTTCACCGGGTTCTCGAGCCCTGGCAGCGCGGTTGGTCTGTATGTCGTCGACGTCGTCGGAGGAAGGCCCACCAGGATCGCGGACGACGCGATTCGCCCCCTGTGGTCGCCCGACGGCTCGAGGATCGCCTATCTCGGCGCGAAGCTCCCGCACCGTCCGGCGGACCAGTGGTCGTTGACCGTCGCCACCGTCCGGCCGGATGGGTCGGACGTGACGATCCTGCTCCGGACGGGCTCGTGTGACTGCGCCGGCATCTTCCCCTCGCTGACCTGGTCGCCCGACGGGACCGAGATCGCCGCATTCGTTCCCGCGCCGGGCCAAAGGGAGCAGTTCGGCCTGTACGTGATGCTGGCCGATGGTTCGGGGCTCCGTAGGGTCCTGGACACTGGTGGTGGCGGGTTCAATTCCATCTCCTGGCGTCCGGTCCCGTGACGCGGTCGTACTGGTTGGACCGGCGCACCGATCTGGATCGTCCATCCGGACGGCACCGGCCTGCGGAAGGTCTTCGCTGATGATTCGGGGGGGCTGGCGGCCGCGACCCCAACCTGGTCGCCCGGTGGGCGCATGATCCTGTTCGGGTTGGGCGGCCGCAAGCTGACCCTCGCCTTTCCGTTGTCGCTCGCACTCGCCACCACCGCCTGCACGGCCGGGGGTGGGCCGCCCTCGACTCCGACCGGTCCGCGCAACTCGACGATCGCATCCCCGTCCGCGTCGCCGGCGACAACGACGATCCCATCCGCAGCAACGTCACCCACGGGCGTCGGCACCTCGAACGACAGTCCGCCCGCGGCGGCACCGGGAACGCTCGTCTGGAGCCGGGTCGATCCCGGCCATGGGAGCGCGATCTTCGTCGGGAACGCGGACGGCACGGACGTGCGCCGGGTGCCGATGCGTTTCGCAGCCGAGGGCTACGGCGGGGCCGTCTGGTCGCCGGACGGCACGCGTCTGCTCATCACCAATCTCGAGAACGTTCCGGGGCCGGCGGTCGTGCTCCCGGACGGGTCGTCGTTCACGCGACTCGACGCCTCGACACCCAGGATGGACTTCTGTTCCGCCTGGTCGCCGGACGGCAAGCGGGTCCTCTGCAAGTTCGACGGCGACTCGCATCACCGTCCGGGCCTGTTCACCATTCGCTCCAGCGACGGTGGTGACGCGATCCGGATCACGACGTATCCGTTCCAACGGGGCGACCCGAACGACCTGCCGGGCAGCTACTCGCCGGACGGGACCCTGATCGCGTTCCATCGCCGGCTCCCCGACAGCCGGGGAGGCATGGCCGCTGTCTTCGCGGCCAGGGCCGACGGCTCGGATGCACACCGGATCACGTCGTACGGCGTGCCCGACCACCGCGACCTGGGCCTGGCGCGATGGTCGCCGGACGGAACCGAGATCCTGTTCGCGGGAGAGGACGGCGGGATCGACACGATCCACCCAGACGGGACAGGGCTGCGCCCGATCCCGCTTCCCGGCGATCTGTCGGCCGCCTCCGCGACGGCGCCGTCGTGGTCCCCGGACGGCGGCCGGATCGTCGTCACCCTGCAGTCCGCCTCGACGGGCCTGAACGACCTCTACACGATCGCCCCGGACGGCTCCGATCCGGTCGCGGTCACGAGCACACCCACCGACGAGAACTTCGGGGACTGGAAGCCGTAGCCCGGACAGCTCTCCGACAGGGCAAGCGCCCGCTCGCGATACGATCGCCTCACCGCGATGAGCGAGATCGTCGACGTCCTCGCCGCCATCGAGCGGCTTCAGGCGGAGGGCCAGCGCATGGCCCTCGCCACGATCGTGGCCGTGCGCGGCTCGACCTACCGGCGGCCGGGCGCGCGGCTGCTGATCCCCGAGACGGGCGAGCTCATCGGGAACATCTCCGGCGGCTGCCTGGAGAACGACGTGGCCGACGTCGCCCGGGTGGTGATGGAGGAGGGACAGGCCCGGATGGTGTCGTTCGACCTCACGGCCGACGACGAGGCGGTGTGGGGCTGGGGCCTCGGGTGCAACGGCGCGATCGACCTGTTCGTCGAACCCGCCGAGAAGGCCGCGGAGACCGCCGGCGTACTGCGGATGGCCCTCGAGGAGCAGCAGCCCATCGCGATGATCATCGTGCTCGATTCCGGCGTCCCCGGGGTCGAGTGGGGCGCCCGCCTGCTGGTTCGGCCCGACGGTTCCACCGAGAGCTCGCTGGGCGATCCGGTGATCGACGCGGCCGCCGCCGAGGCCGCCGCCGAGCTGCTGGACGCCGAACGCTCCGAGATCCGCATCCTGGCGAGCGATGACGGCGAGGTCCGGGTGTTCGTGGAGGTGCTGGAACCGCCCCTCCGCCTGGTCGTCCTGGGCGCCGGCCACGACGCGATGCCGCTGGTCGAGGTGGCCTCGACGCTCGGATGGCAGCCGATCGTGGTCGACGACCGGCCGCAGTTCCTCAATCCCGAACGCTTCCCGCAGGCTGCGTCGTTCGTCCCGCTGGAACGCCCCGACGAGGTCGCCGGCAAGGCGCCCATCGACAAGCGGACGTTCGTCGTGGTGATGACGCACAACTTCCTGCGCGACAAGGACTACCTGCGGTCGCTGCTGACGACCGACGTGCGATACATCGCGATGCTCGGGCCGGGCGCGAGGACCAAGCGGCTGCTGGATGAGCTCGCGGAGGAGGGCGTGGTCGTGACCGAGGACGACCTCGCGCGGATCCACGGCCCGGCGGGGTTGGACCTCGGCGCAGAGGGCCCGGAGGAGATCGCGTCGGCCATCACGGCCGAGATCCTGTCGGTGAAGCGGGGCGGGCCGGGCGGGGCGCTCCGCGACCGGCCGGGACCCATCCACGCGCGGCCCGTCCGCGCCACGAGCGGAGGGACGTAGATGGGCATCCTGATCGAGAACGCCTTCGAGGTTCCGGCGCCGGTCGACACCGTCTGGAACTACGTCCTCGACGTGGAGCGGATCGCCCCCTGCATGCCCGGTGCCACGCTCACCGAGACCATCGACGACGCCAACTACAAGGGCAAGGTCACGGTCAAGCTGGGGCCCGTGTCGCTCTCGTTCTCGGGAACCGTCACGGTGGTGGAGCGCGACGCGAACGAGCACCGGATCGAGCTCAAGGCGAGCGGGATGGAGCAACGCGGCAAGGGCTCCGCCCAGGCGACGATCACCGCGTGGGTCGAGTCC
The DNA here is from genome assembly GCA_963772375.1 of uncultured Actinomycetes bacterium. Classification (GTDB taxonomy): domain Bacteria; phylum Actinomycetota; class UBA4738; order UBA4738; family JACQTL01; genus DATBHM01. Next base: position 604,119 of record CAVYXG010000005.1, on the reverse strand, counting down.
GCCGGCGACTCGACGACCAAGGTTCGGTTCAAGCAGGACATCACGGTGTCGGGGGCGGTCGCCCAGTTCTCGCGGGGCATGATGCAGGACGTCTCCGGCAAGCTGACGAAGCAGTTCGCCGACTGCCTGAAGACGAACATCACCGCGGAGCAGGAGGCCCTGACTGCGGCTCCCGCGGCGGGCTCGGCGGCGGTCGAGACGACTGCTGCCGCCGGCGACACCGAAGCGGCTCCGTCCGACGCACCGTCTACGTCGGCGCCCGCGTCGTCGGAGGCGAGCCCCGGTCCAAAGAGCAGCGCCCCGAATGCCGCCGCACCGCGGCCGGCGCCGGTCGCCACGGCGAAGTCCATCGGCGGCATCCGGCTCGGGCTGTGGGCGTTCTGGCGGGCGATCGTCCGGTTCTTCCAGCGGCTGTTCGGCCGCACGCCCAAGGATTGATTACCCGACCGAACCCCAGTAGGTCAGCTCCCACGCGCCGGTGGTGGCGTTCACGACCACGGTCTCCGTGTTGAGCTGACAGGGCGCCCCGGCGATGCCGGGGGGGACGCCGTACCCCTTGCAGACCCCGCCGAACGTCACGAACCACGCCGGCTGGTTCTCGAGCAGGCCGAACGCCGCGGTCACCCCGTCGGGGTTGACCGCCTCCTGGTGACGGAGCGCGACCCTGACCGCGTCGCCGGCCGGGACGGCCGGGCGGGCGCCTCCGGGCGGCAGCTCGCGGAGGTAGCGGCCGTCGGGACCGAGCGGCGGGATCGGCGTGGGCTTCGAGACCTTCACGACCTCGGCGGGCGGCGAGGAGGCGGGAGCGGTCGCCGTGCTGCGTGCCGCCGGACGATGCGGGTGCGACCCGGCCGCGGCATGGCGAGTCTGAGCTTGGCACGCGGCAAGCGCGGACAGGAGCAGCGCCACCAGGGCGAAACGCCCGGCCGAGCCGGCGACCCGATGCACGCTCATGTCTCCTTCGACCGCCGAACGGGGCCCCCGGGTTCCCTCCGGACGACGCTTCCGCGGGTTCGAACTACGATCGGGAGGTGCGATTCGACTCGTATTCGTTCGGCTCGGTGACGATCGACGGCGTCGAGTACGACCACGACGTCGTGATCGACCACGGTTCGGTCTCGAAGCGGCACAAGAAGCCGTCGAAGCGGTTCCGGGACGAGTTCGGCCACACGCCGCTCTCGGCCGACGAGCACATCCCGTGGGACTGCCGCCGCCTGGTGGTGGGGACCGGCGCGTCCGGCTCGCTCCCGATCATGGACGAGGTGTTCCGGGAGGCCGAACGCCGCGGCGTCGAGCTGGTGGCGTTCCCCACCGAGGAGGCGATCGAGCTGCTCGGCCCCGTGCCGGCGGAGACCAACGTCATCCTCCACGTGACCTGCTGACCGACCGACGAGCGATGACGCACCCCGACTTCGATGAGTCCTACAAGGGAAGACCGCCGCCTTGGGATATCGGCCGGCCGCAGCCGGCGTTCGAGCGGTTCGCCGAAGGGGGCGGACTCCGCGGGACCGTCCTCGACGCCGGCTGCGGAACCGGCGAGCACGCGCTCATGGCGGCCGGGCTGGGGTTCCGGGCGGTCGGCCTCGACGCATCACAGCGGGCCATCGAAGGGGCTCGACGCAAGGCGGAGGAACGCGGCCACGAGGCCCGGTTCGTGATCGGGGATGCGCTCGACCTGGCCCCGCTCGGCGAGCGGTTCGACACAGTGTTGGACTGTGGGCTGTTCCACGTTCTCGGGGACGACGACCGGGTGCGCTACGTCGCGGGCCTCCGCGATGTGATCCCTCCGGGCGGACGGTTCGCGATGCTCTGTTTCAGCGATCGCGCGCTCGGCACCTGGGGACCTCGCCGAGTCCGGGAGGACGAGATCCGATCGGCGTTCGCAGACGGCTGGCGGATCGTCTCGATCGAGCCCACCACGGTCGACGTCCTGATCACGCCGGACGGCATCCCGGCGTGGCTGGCGGTCATCGAACGAACCTGACTCGGGTCCGGACGGCGTCCCGCTCCGAATCCCCGGTATCCCCCGCCCCCGTATCACGGGGCGTGGTCCGGACGATCGGCATTGCCGCTGCGGTCGCCGTGATGCTGGCGGCCTGTAGCGCGTCGCCGTCGACGCCGAGTTCGACGACGAGCGCGCCTGCTTCGCCGAGTCGCAGCCCGATCGCGAATCCGAGTCCAAGCCCTGCCACCCCCTCGCCGAGCGTCGCACCCGGCCCGCCGGCGGGCGCCACGCCGATGCCTGCCTCGGACACTTCGCTCGGTCCCGGCCGGTACTCTTTCACCGGGTTCACCCCGAACGTGAGCTACCGGGTCGAGCACGGCTGGACGGCCGGCCACGAGATCCCCGACTTCTTCGACGTCCAGCGGCCCAACACGGTTGCGGCGTTCAGCACCCCAACGACCGTCTACGACCCCTCCGGCGTCGCGCAGTACGCCGGGAACCTCACCCCGCGACAGGCACTCGCCATGGTCGTCGGGAATCGCGCCCTGCACGCCGGGTCGACCGAACCGACGGTGATCGGCGGGAGCCCCGGCGTCGTCGCCCAACTCACGCCGACCGTCGCGGCGAACATCTTCGGCGGCCAGTTCCCCTACACGACCGCCGCGGGGTCGGCGTATCGACTGGCATTCGTCGACGTCGACGGGACGCTGGTCGTGGTCATGGCGGTGGCCCGGCACCGTCCGTTTGCTCCGGCCTTTGCAAGCGCCGCCGAACTCTTCCGGTCGGTCCGCTTCGGATGAACCCGTCGTTGGCGCGAGGGCCTACACTGATTCCGCCATGCCGCTCTACGAGTTCCGGTGCGCCGACTGCGGGCAGATCTTCGACCGGCTTCAGCCCTTCGATGCCGAGTCCCCGGCGTGCGCGGAGTGCGGCTCCGCCGAGGTCAACCGTCTGATCTCGCTGATCGGTGGGTTGGTCGGCTCGAGCTCCGCCTCTGGCGGCACCTCGACCTCCTTCGGCGCTGGAGGAGGCGGCGGGTGCGGGTGCGGCGGGGCCTGCGCCTGCGGCCGCAACTGACGACCGCAGGCGCGACGACCGAGGCTACGTCAGCCGGTAGAACCGCAGGAACCCGGGCTCGAAGGGCAGCACCTCGACGTCGGTGAACCCGGCCTTCCGCGCGTACCCTCCCAGTTTCCCGGCGCGCATGACCGCACCCGTCGCGGCCGAGGGTTCCTCCGCCAAGCTCGCCGGCAGGCACACCGTCAGGCTCACCGCGTACATGAACCGGTCGATCTCGTCGGCCGGGGCAGTGAACTCGTCGCCGACCCGTTCGTCGGCGACGAGCAGCGACGCCCCCGGCTTCAGCGCCGAACGGATCGCGGCCAGGTTCTCGACGGGCCGGGCGAGGTCGTGGATCGCCTCGATTACCAGGGCGAGGTCGTAGGGCCCCTCGGATCCGATCGTCGCCCCGTCCCGGACGTGGTAGGTGACCCGGTCCCCCACCCCGTGTTGGGCAGCCAGTCGTCGGCCGATCTCCACGGCGTGCTCGTCGGGGTCGAACGCGTCGACGGTGACCTTCGGGTAGGCCGTGGCCAACGTGATCGCCGACCACCCGACGCCGCAGGCCACGTCCACCACCCGGGCCGGCGGGTCGGCCGAGAGCCGCTCGTGCACGTCCGGGATCCCCGGCAGGATCTCGGTGCCGAACTGGCCCACCAGCCATGGACGGTTGAAGTCGCCCTGCGACTCGATCATGTCGTCCCCGAACGCCGACCAGGCCACTCCCCTGCCCGAACGGTACGCCTCGAGCAGTTGCGGCAGCGCCTGCGCAGTCGCGACGAGCGCCCGCGCGAGCGGCGCGATCGAGAACGGGCTGTCGGGCTTCGCCAAGGCCTCCGCGTGCGCAGCCGGCAGTGAGTACCGTCGGTCCGACGCGGGGACGCCGGCGTCGTCGACCTCGAGCACCCCGGCGGCGGCCTGCTGCTCCAGCCACTCCCGCGCGTAGCGCTCGTGGATCCCACCCGTCGCCGCGAGCTCGGCCGGCGTGAGCCTTCGGCGGTCCCCGAGCAACCGGTACAGCCCCAACCGGTCGCCCGCGTAGATCGCCAAGAGCTCGAACCCTCCGAGTCCCCCTGTGAAGAGCTCCCCGACGAACGCCTCTGTCGGGTCGGCGGCCGCCGTGTCCAACTCCTCCATGATCGCCATCCCGCTCCCCTCCCTGTCGGTCACGCCACCGGCTCGGCCGGCGACATCCCCATCTGCTGCATCATCGAACCGTTGTCGTGGAAGTACCAGGCCTCCGCGATCTTGCCGCCCTCGATCCTCAGCGCGGTGACCTCGGTGATCGCGAGCGAACGCCCGGTGGGCGGCCGGCCGAAGAATTCCCCGGTGTTCGTCCCGACGCACACGTCGCGGAACACGACCGTCTCGCCCATGTCGACGAGGTCCTCGAGTTCAGCGCGGGCATCGGGGAACGACGTCAGGAACGCGCGCAGCTCCTCCTTCATCCCGTCGAGGCCCTGCCCGCCGGCGCCGTGGATGACCACGTCGGTTTCAACGAGGCCGTCCAGGGCATCCAAGTCGCGTTCGTTGAACGCCGCCAGCATTCCCTCGACGATGTCGGTGCCGAATGTCATGTGCTTCCCTCCTTCCTCGGACCCGCCGTCTGTACGGCGGTGCGTTCTCCGAGCATGCGGTGGGAGCGCGCCGGGAGGATCGGAAGAAATACCGATTCCGTCCGCACTCACGTGGAGGAGGCGTCCTCCGAGAGGTACCGCTGCGCGAACGTGGCCGCCTCGGCCCGGTTGCGCACGTGGAGCTTGGCGAAGACGTTCCCGACGTGCGTGGCCACGGTCTTCGTGCTGATGAACAGCCGCGCGGCGATCTCCGCGTTCGTCAGGCCGTAGCCGAGGAGGCGCAGCACCTCGACTTCGCGCCTGCTGAGCTCACCGACCAGCTTGGGACCGGTCCGGCCGCCGACGCCGAGCTTCCGGAGGAACACGGCCGCACGGTCGGCGTCGCGCGTCGCGCCGATCCGTTCGAACGTGTCGAACGCCTGCCGAGCCTCGGCGACCGCCCGATCGGCGTCGCGGGCGGCCAGGCCGTGGGCGAGCACGAGATGGGCGCGGGCGGCGGCCTGCGGCATGTGGTGGCGGGTGAACAGCTCGACGGCGCGGCCGAGGTGCTCCGCTGCCGCCTCGGCCTCGCCTGCGGCCACGGCGACCGACCCCAGTGCCAGCTCCGCCGACGCCTCGAACCGCTCGCTCCCCGACAGGTCCGCCACCTTCGACAGAGAGCCGGCGGTGGCAGCCGCTTCCTCGATGTCGCCCTGGGCGATCTGCACGTCGACGAGCTGCGCGAGGAGCGGTGCCGCGAGCAGCGTCGAACGCCCCAGCCCGTCGAGCCGCCGGTGCAGCCGTGCGGCGGCCTGTCCCGTCCGGCCGCGGGCGAGCGAGAGCGCGACCACCGGCTGGACCGCCTCCGGCAGGTCCTCGTGGCCGCGCAGGAGCTCCTCGGCCTCCTCGAGTCGACCCTGGTCGATCCGAAGTGCCGCCAGCCGCGTCGCCGGGTGGACGCACCTGGCCCGCTGGCCGCTCGCCTCGAGCGCAGCCAATGTGTCGGTGAGCCACCGCTCGCCCTGCACGAATTCTCCGCCCGCCACCAGGACCTGCGCGCAGCACGTCCCGCAGAACGTGAGCACATCGGGGTGGTGATACCTGCCCATGTATCCGAACAGCCGCCGGTTCCATTGTTCGAACCGATCGGACTCGAGAGTGAGCTCCGCCGCGAGCATCAACGTGCAGTACAGGTCGCCGAGAGTGCGGAGGTCGCGCGGCTCCCCGGCCGTCGAGGCCGCCATCGCCTCGTCGAACCTCGTCATCCCCTCGTCGATGCGACCGAGCCAGATCTCCGCGAGCCCCACCCGTCCCAGCGCCGCGAGCTCGAGGTCCGGGTCGCGCAGCCGGCGCCCGGTCGCCAGGGCATCCTCTGCGAGCTCGAGCACCCGGGCCGGGTCGCTCTCGTCTTCCGACTCGGCGAGGCGAACCCACCCCCCCGCCGGCGAGTCCGGCAGGCCGGCGGCGAGACCCTTCGATCGCGCCAGCCACCCGTTGGCCTCGGCGTCGTTCCCGAGGGTCCGGCCGTGCTCCCGCCACAGGAACAACCCAACGCGCACCGCCGACTCGTCGTCGCCCCGTTCGCGGTAGCCGGCGTAGGCGCGCTCCCAGGCCGCCACCGCCGCCGGGACATCGCTCAGCCACCACCAGGCCCGGGCCATCCCGTCGAGCGCCGACGGCGATCCCGGATCGGACTCGAACAGCGACCGGGCATCCTCCCACCGCCCCCCGTCGAGCGCGGCCCACCCTTCGGCGGGCGTCCTGGACCCGTCCGCTTCCCCCACCTCCCCGGGGGATCATGACAGGCCGGGGACGGCGGCGGGCGCCCAGGTGGCGGGCGCGAGGCGATCACTTCGGGACGCGGTTCCTGCGCTTTCGTTCGAGCTCCTGCATCCCGGCCTCGTAGCCGATCACCGGTTCGTAGCCGAGCTCGCTGCGCGCCTTCGCGTCCCTCACGGTGCACTCGGCGCCGATCACCGCGAACATCGCCCGCGTCACCGGCGGCGGGCGCTTCGCCGCGAGCATGCTCCAGAACCCCTCCCCCGCCGACGACGCGAACCGCGCGCCCCGTGGCGAGATGCTCCGATCGGGAACCGTGACGCCGATCGTCCGCAGGTACCGCGAGACGAACCGACGGAACTCCACGGGCTCCCCGTCGGTCACGAAGTACACCTCGCCGGCCCCGCCCCGCTCGGCCGCCAGCGCGATGCCGTGTGCTGCGTTCGCGACGTGGGTCGTCGAGATGCGGTGCCGCGCGGCGCCCACCCATTTGAACCGGCCGGTCCAGACGCCGTCCCGGAACCGGGGCAGCCAGGTGTGGTCGCCCGGTCCCCACACGAGGCCCGGGCGGACCACGACCGGCTCGAGGCCGTCCGCGCCGAGCACCGCCACCTCGGCATCGCGCTTCGACCGGTGGTACCAGCCCATCGGCGTGGCGGGCAGCGGCGTCGTCTCGTCGGCGTTCACCACGGGACGCCCGTCGGCCAGCAGGGTCGCCGGGCTGACGTGCACGATCCGCTCCACGCCCGCCCTCCGCATCGCCCACAGGACGTTCTTCGTGCCCTCGACGTTCACGCGTTCGAACTCCGCCGGGCGGCCCCAGTCCGCGGTTCGTGCGGCGGCGTGGATCACGACGTCCGCGCCGTGCATGCCGTCCCGCAGCGCGGCCGGGTCCTCCAGCGCGCCCCGCACCGGCTCCGCGCCCGCCTGCGTGATGGCTTCCGCGGCCGCGTCCGACCGGGCCAGCGCATAAACCGCGTCGGCGCGCGCCCGTAGCAGGCGGATCAGCCGGTTCCCGACGAACCCCGACCCGCCCGTCAGGAAGTAGGTGGTCACTCCGGCGCCGTCTCCACCGGCAGCTCGACGCCCGGGCGGCGGGTGGCCCGCCACACGACCGAACCCACCGCGACGATCGCCAGCAGCCCACCGGCGACCTGCAGGACGGTGAGCGGTTCGCCCAGCAGGATCAGCGCGGCGATCGCCGACATGACCGGTTCGCCCAGGATCATCAGCGACGACACCGTGACGTCGACGTGGGAGTGCGCCCAGGCGACCGACAGGTGGCCGGCCTGTGCCGCGATCACGAACAGGGCCAGCAGCATCCAGTCGTCCGGCCGGAACCCGCCGAATCCGTCGCCGGTGGCGACCGCGACCGGCGTGATCACGATCGCCGCCACCAGCGTCACGGTGGTCATGTACTCGATCGCCTGCACGTCCTGCCGGACCCGCTTCGACAACAGGAAGTACGCCGTGAACACGAACAGCGCCCCCACGGCCAGCAGGTCGCCCCCCAGGCTCCAGACGGCGTTCTCGCTGGAGCCGACGATCGACAACCCCACACAGCCCACGGAGACCATCGCCCAGGTCACGTCCCGGCGGGTGGGGTGCTCGCCGAACCACCGCCCCGCGACGACCAGCACCAGCGCCGGCTGCAGTGCCGCGATCAGCAGCACGTCGGCCACGCCGGTGTGCCGGATGGCCTCGAAGAACAGGATCAGGTTGGCGGCGAACAGAACGCCCGCCGGCGCGGAGGCCTTCACGATCCGCCACGTCAGCCGCCGCCGCGCCACGGCCGAGACGATCAGCATCAGCGCCGTGCCGACCCACAGCCGGTAGAACGTGAACTCGATGATCGGGACCGGCGTGAGCTTGACGATCGTGTTGGCGAACGACCACCCGATGACCGGCACGGCCACCGCCGCCAGCCCCAGCGGGGTCGCGTGGAGGCCGGGACGGCGTTCGAGCTCGAGGGGTTGTTCGCGGACCTTCGCCATGACCATCCGATTGTCCCAGCAGTGCGCGACGCGAAGGTAGCTCAGCGGGCCGGGCGCTCCCGGACCACCTCCGCCGCGCGCTTGTCCCGGCGGAGACCGAGGAATCGCGGGTGCCGGAGCTGACCGTCGGACGTCCACTCGGCGAACCCGATCTGCCCGACCAGGCGGGGCTCGATCCAGTGGGCGCCCAGCCGGGGCAGACCCTTGGTGCGTTCGAACGGCGGCGAGTCGCGTCCCAGCGGGCGCATCCGCTTCAGAAGATCGGCCAGGGTCGCGCGGTCGAATCCCGTCCCGACCTTGCCGCCGTACCGGAACTCCCCGCGGTCGTGGTACCCGAGCAGCAGCGCGCCGAACGACGTCCGCGACCCCTTCGGGTCGGTGTAGCCGACGATCACCATCTCCTGTTCGTTCACGCACTTGAACTTCAGCCAGTCGTTCGAGCGCTTGCCCTGGTACGTGGAGTCGGCGCGCTTGGCGATGAGGCCCTCCCAGCCGCGCCGGCACGCCTCCTCGGAGTAGGCCTCGCCGTCGCCGTTCCGATGGGTGCTGATCCGGAGCGCCTCGCTCGTTCGGAGCACCCTGCGCAGCAACGACTTCCGTTGGCGGAGCGGGAGCTCCCGGCAGTCGAACCCGCCGGCGTGGAGCAGGTCGAACGCCACCATCGCCACCTGCACCTTCGATCGCCGCGACCGCCCGGCATCCCGCACGTGCATCCGCCGCTGGAGCAGCTCGAAGGTCGACTCGCGGCCGCGGAACGCAACCACCTCGCCGTCCACGACCAGGTCGACCGGCTGTGCCGCAAGCGCGTCGGCGACCTCCGGGTACGACGAGTTCGCGCTCAGCCGGTTCCGAGTGAGCAGCCGCACGTCGCCGCCACGGACGAACCCCAGACAGCGGACGCCGTCCAGCTTGCGTTCGAAGATCCAGTTGGGGTCGCTGAAGCGACGTTCGGTCAGCGTGGCGAGCATGGGCGGCATCCAGCCCGGTTGCTCGGTCCGCCGCAGCAGCGGGCGGAACTCGTCGCGGACCAGCTCGGCGATGTCGGCCGTCACGCGATGAACGATGTCACGCCGGACGGCCCCGCCGCAGGTCGGCGATCGTCCGGCCGGACAGCACCGACTCCGTCTGCGTCGACACCGGATTCCGGCGGGCATCCGCCGCCTCGTCCTTCAGCTTCACCAGCAGCCACTTCTCGCGTTCGCTCCCGCCGACCGGCGTGCGGGTGAGCGCGTAGCCGCCCGTCAGCTTGTGGCCATCCAGCCAGAACTTCGCGTGGCCCTTCGCCAGGGCCTCGCCCATCGGGACCTCGCAGCCGTCGCGCTCGTTGAGGTTCCGATAGGTGCCGGCGTCCCACACGATCACCGGGCCGGCGCCGTACTCGCCCTTCGGGATCACGCCCTCGAACCCACCGTACGCAATCGGGTGGTCCTCCGTTGGCATCGCCAGGCGCTTGTCGCGCGGGTTGGTCGACGGCCCCTTCGGCACGGCCCACGACTTCAGGACGCCGTCGACCTCGAGGCGGACGTCGTAGTGCATCGCGGTGGCGTCGTGCTGCTGGATGACGAACCGCGGCTCCTTCCGTCTGCGGCCGCGCCGGGCCGCGGGCTCCGGCGTTCGGCCGAAGTTCCGCCTGGCCCGGTAGGTCGCGAGGGATTCGTCGCGCTTCGTCATCGCCCCTGGAACCTTCCCGCATCCGGCACCGGTCACACGCGGTACGGTTCGGCGATGCCGGTCGACGAGCTGCCGCGGACCGCGGACCTGGTGGTGATCGGCGGCGGGGTGATCGGGGCCGCGACGGCCTTCCAGGCCGCACGGGCCGGGCTGCGTCCGGTGCTGCTCGAGGCCCGCCCATCCCTGTGCACGTTGACCACGTCGGTGGCGACCGGGGCGTTCCGCCTGCAGTTCGACAACGCGGAGGAGATCTCGCTGATCCGCGAATCCGTCGAACTGTTCCTGCACTTCGCCGACGTCACGGGGCAGAACGACCACGACCCGGCAGTCCGGCAGCAGGGGTACCTGTTCGCGACCACCTCGGCGGAGCGCGCCGGCTGGCAGCGCTCGCTGGTCGAACGCCAGCGCGGATGGGGGCTCGACGACGTCGAGGTGCTGGACGGCGACGAGGTCCGCCGGCGGTTCCCGTTCGTCGCCCCGGAGGTGATCCAGGCGCGGTTCCGGCAGGGCGACGGGTTCCTCGACCCGAAGCAGCTGACACTCGGTCTCGTCAGCGCCTCCAGAGCCCCGGTCGCGGTCTCGACGGCGGTCACCGGGTTCGACGTCGGGAGTGGGCAGCTGCGCGCCGTGGAGACGACGCGGGGTTCGATCGCCTGCGAACGGGCCGTCATCGCCTGCGGGCCGCTCTCCGGCGAGGTGGCCCGGCTGGCCGGCGTGTCGCTCCCGGTCGAGACCGTCCGGCGGCACAAGCTCACGTTCCCCGACCTGGCGGACGTGCCGCCGGGCGCGCCCATGACCATCGACGACGACACGGGAACGCACTGGCGTCCGTTCCTGCGCGGCGCGGCCGTCCTGTGCACCGACCCCGCGACCGAACCCAGTCCCCCCACCGACCGGGTCCCGCTCGACCCGGGGTTCGCCTTCGCGGTGCTCGACCCGGCCAGCCCGCTGTCGGTCGCGCGGATCGCGCCGTTCTGGCGGGAGGTGTGGAAACGCGGCGCGCCGGCGTGGTTCCTGCAGGCCGGGCAGTACACGATGTCGCCCGACCACCGGCCCCTCGTCGGCGAGACGTCCGTCGAGGGCCTGTGGGTGCACACCGGGGACAGCGGCCACGGCGTCATGGCGAGCCCGGCCTGCGCGCGGATCCTGGCCGACGTGATGACCGGCCGCATACCCGCCGCGGACAACCCGTTCCGGCTGGACCGCGAGCTCGTCGAACGCGACCTCGATACGCTCTAGCCCATGTCGATGACTACCGGTGGCGGTGGGCCGCTCCGGGGAACCCTGGCCGCGGCCGTGACGCCGTTGCGGGAGGGCGGCGAACGCCTCGACGAGGACGCGTTCGGCCCGCTGGTGGAGTTCCTCGTCGACGGCGAGGTGGACGGAATCCTCGCGCTGGGTACGACCGGCGAAGGGATCATGCTGTCGCCCGACGAACGCCGGCTGGCGGTGGAGCGGTTCCTCGAAGCGGCCGGCGGGCGGCTCCGCGTCGCCGTTCACGCGGGCGCACAGACCACGTCGGCCACGTGTGCGCTGGCCTCGCATGCGAGCGAGCACGGCGCCAACGCCGTCGCCGTGATCGGCCCGCCGTACTACCCGTTCGACGACGACGAGCTGTTCCGGCACTTCAACCAGGCCGCCCGGGCCTGCGCTCCGGTGCCGTTCTACGTGTACGAGTTCGCCGGCCGCAGCGGGTACGCGGTGCCGCTCGAGGTGCTGCACCGTCTGCGCGACGCCGCGCCCAACTTCGTCGGCTTGAAGGTCAGCGACGCGCCGTTCGAACGGTTCGAGCCGTACCTGCTGGACGGCGTGGACGTGCTGGTCGGGCCGGAGGCGCTGATCCTGCAGGGCATGGAGCGCGGCGCGGTGGGCGCGGTGAGCGGCCTGGCCACGGCGTTCCCCGAGCTGGTCGTCGACGTGGTGCGCAGCGGCGACCGCCTGGCCGCCGAACGCGCCGCCCGGGTCCGCTCCGCCGTCCAGGCGTTCCCCGTCCCGGGTTCGATGAAGGCCGTCCTCGGGATGCGCGGCGTGCCCCTCGGCCCCGACTGCCGGGCTCCCCTCCGCCCCCTCACCGAGGACGAACGGGACCAACTGCGAACCACCCTGACCGAGCTCGGCGTCCTCGCGACCACCGCACGCACCGACGAAGCGTGAGATTCCCGCCCGGGCCCGAGGCGCTGGATGTCCCTGTGGCTACCACGGTGTTCCCGGCGAGCGGGAGTTCATAGACTCGGCCCGCCGACCGGGAGGGCGGGCGTGGAGCGCGATTCACGAGGGGGAACGGGGTGAGCGGCCCACCGGAGCTCAGGCCCGGCGCGGAGTTCGCCGGCTACCGCATCGAGTCCGCGCTCGGCCACGGCGGGATGGCGGTCGTGTACCTCTCGGAGCACCTCGGCCTGGGGCGCAAGGTCGCGATCAAGGTGCTGGCGCCGGCGTTTGCCGAGGACGAACGCTTCCGCGAGCGGTTCGTCCGCGAGTCGCGCCTGGCGGCCTCCCTCGACCACCCCAACGTCATCCCGATCTACGAGGCTGGCGAGGCCGGCGGTCGGCTGTTCATCGCCATGCGCTACGTGGAGGGCACCGACCTCAAGGGCCTGATCCGCGAGTTCGGCCCGACGGAGCCCGCCGTTGCCGTCCCGATCCTGCGCCAGGTCGCCGGCGCGCTCGACGCCGCACACGCGAAGGGCCTGGTCCATCGCGACGTGAAGCCGGCGAACATCCTGATCGCGGCGACCGATCGCGGCCAGACCGCCGGCGCGCACGTGTATCTGTCCGACTTCGGGCTCACCCGGCGGACGTCGTCGGACAGCGGACTGACCGGCACCGGGCAGTTCATGGGAACGCTCGACTACGCGGCGCCCGAGCAGTTCGAGGGGAAGCCCACCGACGGGCGAACCGACGTGTACGCGCTCGGGTGCGTCCTGGTCGAGATGTTGACCGGACATCCGCCCTACACGGCGGAGTTCGACGCGGCGCTGATGTTCGCCCACATCTCCGAACCGCCCCGACGCTGACCCCGGACCACCCACAGCTGCCTGCGGCGATCGACGACGTGATCGGGAAGGCGATGGCGAAGTCGCCCGACGACCGCTACGCGTCGGCCGGCGAGATGGCGAACGCGGCGGCGGCGGCGCTCGGGTTCGAGACCGTCGAGTACCCCACGGTGGGACGGCGGTCGAAGCCGGATGGGAAGCCGCCCCGGCAGCGGGGACAGCGATCTTCGAAGCGACGACTCGTGGTGGCCGGCAGGGCCGTCGCGATCGTGGTCGCGCTCCTCGCCTTTCTGCTCCCGCCAGTCCTCGGCGGCAAGGGCGGCGAGGTGGACGCTGCGACGCCGGCCGGCATGGCGCTCGTCTCAGCGACGACCGGCGAACAGCAGGCATTCATCCCGCTGTCCCAGGTGCACCTGCCGGCCGAGGCCATCTTCTCGGGGGGGAGCTACTGGGTGTTCAACCTGGACCCGTTGCAGTTCGTCGAGATCTCGGCCAAGACCGGCAGGATCATCCGGCGGATCAACTCGCCGTTCGACGACGTGGCCTACTACACGGTCGCGGACGGGATCCTGTACGTGACCCAGCACAACGGGAACGGGATCGCCCGCATCGAGCTCTCCCGAGGACGTCAGCTCGAGCCGGCCTGGTCGGTGCCGAAGGAACATTCGGGCCTCGGCTGGCCGCTCGTGGTCGACGGCACGCTGTGGGTGGGGTCCGACGACGGCTTCGTGCACCACCTCGACACGACCGGCAAGGTGGTGGACACGGTCGGGATCATCCCGAGCTCCTTCCGGCTCGCGTACGACGGCAGCTCGATCTGGGTGGCGGGCGGGGATCACCTCGTCCGACTGAGCCCGAAGACGCTCGAGACCACGAACACCGACGCGCCCGGCGGTACCGGCTACCTGACGGCCGGCGGCGGCTTCGTGTGGACGGCCGACGAGACCAAGGGGGAGGTCGACAAGATCGATCCGTCCGGCAAGGTGGTCGACACCTACTCGACCGGCGACGGAGCGCGGGTCGTGTCCTACGCGGAGGACTCCGAAGAGCTGTGGGTCGGCAACCAGGACGCCGGCACGGTCACGGCGATCGACGCGCTCACGGGGCAGACGAGGGACTTCGCGTTCGCCCATCCCCTGCAGTCGGTGGCGGCCGGTTCGGGGACCGTGCTGGTGCAGCTCAACCCGGGCCGGACGTACGAGGACCGCATCGACGCGCTGCGTGGCGACGTCGCCCGTCTGCTCGTGGAGCCGTACCAGATGGACAGCGACCCTGCGATCTCGTTCAGCAACCTCGCCTTCGAGATCTCCTACGCGACGTGCGCCCCGCTGTACGGCTACGCGGACGCGGAGGGCTCCGAGGGCGCGACGCTGCAACCCGAGGTGGCCAGCCAGCTCGAGATCGATGGGAGCGTCTACCGCTTCACGATCCGCGACGGGTTCAAGTTCTCTCCGCCGTCCAACCAGCCGGTCACGGCGGAGACCTTCCGATACTCGATCGAACGCGCGTTGTCCGGGGCGATGGGCGAGCAGGCACCGGGCCCCTACTTCGTCGCCGACATCGAGGGCGAGGACGCGTTCCGCAATGGAACGGCCGACCACATCTCCGGGCTCCGGGCTTCCGGGAACACCCTTACGATCATGCTGACGGCGCCGTCGCCCGACTTCCTGGCCCGCATCACGATGCCGTTCTTCTGCCCCGTGCCGACGGACTCCGCCGTCGTGCCGGAGGGCGTCGGCGAGCCGCTGCCGGGCGGAGCGGGCCGGCAGGTGACGGCGGCTGCGGGGCGCTACTACACGGCCGACGCGTTCAACGGCGAGTACGCCATCCTGGAGAAGAACCCCAACTACGCGGGTCCCCATCCGGGGCACTTCGACGCGATCGCCCTGCGGGAGGGGGTCGATCCGGGCCAGGCGGTGGAGCGGGTCCGGGACGGGTCGTGGGACGGCATCATCCACATGTATGACCCGCTCCTCGCCCCGGACGGCCCTGTCGCGAAGCGCTTCGAGTCGCCCGCCACCGGCGGCCCGGTCTACACCCCGGTGCCGGTCGGCCTGTTCACCAACTACGTCGAGTTCAACGCCGCGAAGGGCCACGTGTTCTCCGACCCCGACCTGCGCAAGGCGGCCTCGTTCGCCCTGGATCGACCGGCGCTGGCGGCCGCGTACGGGGGGGACTATCCGACCGGAATCGTCGCCGACGCGGGGTTGGTGGCGCCGAACTTCCCCGGCCTGCCAGAGATGCCCTTCTCGTCGGACGGTCCCGACCTGGAGGCCGCCCACCGGCTGCTGCAGGAACGCACGCCGGTGCACGTGACCATGCCGGTCTCGACGAACTGCGACTCGTGCCGGCGAGAGGAGGACGCGGTCGTGCAGCAGCTCGAGTCGGTGGGGTTCCAGGTGGACACCGTCGAGGAGGAGAACCCCTACCAGGCCATCCACGACCACCCGGCGGGCTACGACGTGCGCGGGGCGGGGTCCGGACCGGACTGGCCCGACCTGGCCTCGTACATGCCGCTGCTGTTCGGGGAGTACATCCCGGCGGCCTGGCTGCCGCCCGGCGTGGCGAGCGCCGCGGCGGCGGTCACAAGCGCCCCTGCCGACGAGCGATACCAGCGTGCCCTCGAGTTCCTGGCCGGGCCCGTCGCGAACCTGGTCCCGGCGACCGGGACCGGCTACGCCGTCGCCGGGACGCTCCTGTCGCCACGGCTCGGGTGCCAGGTCTTCCCGCCGTTCGGCACCGGGGTGGACCTCGCGGCGCTGTGTCCGGCGGGCGGTTCGTCACCGAGCCCGAGCCCCACCGCCGAGGAATAACCGCCCGCGCGGACGGGGTTCTGCCTCGCATCCAGTCAACAAAGGAGCCGAGGCATGAGGATCGCCGTGATCGGGACGGGCAGGATGGGAACCGGCCTCGCGACCGGCCTGACGAAGGCCGGGCACGAGGTGGTGTTCGGCTCGCGGGACCCCTTGTCGGCTGAGGAGGCCGTGCGACAGTCCGGCGCGGCGGGAGCGGCGACGCACGCGGAGGCCGCCAACGGCGCCGTGGTGGTCATCCTGGCGGTGCCCTGGGTTGGCGTCGAGGCGACGATCCCTCGGCTGGGCGACCTCACCGGGAAGGTTCTGATCGACATCACGAACCCCTACGTGGACGGGAGGATCCAACCGGACGTCTCCACGACCGAACGGATCCAGGAATGGGCGCCCGGCGCGCGCGTGGTGAAGGGTTGGAACCACGTCTACGCGACCAACCTCACCCGCCCGGAGGTCGACGGGCAGGCATCCAGCGTGTTCCTGGCGGGCGACGACGCGGACGCCAAGGAGACGGCGGCCGGGCTGGCCCGCGACATCGGGTTCGACCCGGTCGACGTCGGCGGGGCGGAGAAGGCCGTCGTACTGTCCCGGCTGCTCGGCGTGATGGGGGAGCTGGGGCTGGGGCCGGACCGGCCACTCAAGGTCCTCCAGCGGTAGTCGGCGCCTCGGGCTCCGGCACACCGCCCCGGCGACGTTCCCGGACCGCGAGCGCGGCGACGATTCCGCCGCCCGCCGCCGACAGCGCCAGCGCGGCCACGAGCACCCACGTCCTCGACGATCCCCAGTCGACGGAGCCGGAGTAGCGGAGGAGGGCGGCCAGGCCGAGCATCCCGAACACCGCATAGGCAACTGCCGGGGCCGCGGAACGGACCAGGTCCCGTTCCCACGCGATCCACGCCGCGGTCACGCCGTACGCGACGAACCATGCCCCGACCGCCCGGGCCGAGAGCGGGGCCAGCCGCCACGCCCAGAACCGTTCGGCGGCCGACGGTGCCACGAGCAGGGTCAGGCCGATCGCGACCAGCCCGGCGGCGAGGAGCACGATCAGCACGACCACCGCGCGCGGGATGGGGACGGTGGCCGGCCGCCACGTGGTCCTGCGGACCTGGAGCGCGACCGCCACCGGCGTCAGCACCGGGAGCGACGCGTACACGATCAACCACACGATGCCGTACACGCTGTCCATGCGGAAGATCGCGAGATGCACGAGCGTGACGACGAGCAGCAGCGGCGTCACGGCCAGGATGCCGACGACCATCGGGCGCGCCGCCGACCACCTGCCCGGACGCACGGAGAGGAAGGCCATGACGGACGCCGACCAGTAGGCTGCCCCGAGGAACGCGGCAGTGAGCGGGGGGTCGATCGTCCAGGCGAAGAACCGCTCCGTGTGGTCGGTGAGCACGAACAGCTCGACCCCCGCGAGGAGGGCGAGGACCACCACCACCCACAGCAACGCGCGCGTCACGGGATGGAGCGAATCGTCCCCGCGGACACCGCGATCGGCCGTCGTCCCCTCCACCGGCGTGCATCGTAGTCGGCGATCCGGGCCCGGGGGGCCGCGCGATCCGTAGGATTTGGGAGTCGGGCGCATTCCCCGGTATCCCGTTCCAAGGAGCACGACCACCATGACAGAACATGCGCAGGGACCGACCCGGACCGAGACCGACAGCATGGGCGCGGTCGAGGTGCCCGCCGACGTCTACTGGGGCGCGCAGACTCAGCGCTCCCTGCACCACTTCTCGATCGGTGACGACCGCATGCCGGTCGAGGTCGTCCGGGCCTTCGGCATCCTCAAGAAGGCGGCCTCGCTGGTGAACCGCGAGCTCGGCAGGCTCAGCCACGAGAAGGCCGACCTCATCGTCCAGGCCTCCGACGAGGTGATCGACGGCAAGCTCGACGACCACTTCCCCCTGTACGTGTGGCAGACCGGCAGCGGCACGCAGTCGAACATGAACGCCAACGAGGTCATCTCCAACCGGGCGATCGAGTTGGCCGGAGGCACGCGGGGGTCCAAGAAGCCGATCCACCCCAACGACGACGTCAACATGTCCCAGTCGTCGAACGACACGTTCCCGACGGCCATGCACATCGCGGCGGCCACGGCAGTGGTCCAGAAGCTGCTCCCGTCCGTGCGCGAGCTCCGGGACGCGTTGCAGCGCAAGGCGGAGGAGTTCGCCGACATCGTGAAGATCGGCCGGACGCACCTCCAGGACGCCGTGCCGCTGACGCTGGGGCAGGAGTTCTCCGGCTACGTCGCGCAGCTCGACGCGGACATCGCGAACATCGAGTCCACCCTGCCCGGCCTGTACCAGCTGGCGGTGGGCGGAACGGCGGTCGGGACCGGGTTGAACTCCCCCGCCGGGTTCGGCCAGGCGGCCGCGGCGAAGATTGCCGCGCTCACCGGGCTGCCGTTCACTTCCGCGCCCAACCTGTTCGCTGCGCTCGCCGCTCACGACGCGATGGTGTTCGCCCACGGCGCGCTGAAGACGCTCGCCGTGTCGCTCATGAAGATCGCCAACGACGTCCGGTGGCTGGGCTCGGGCCCCCGGTCCGGCCTCGGCGAGCTCGAGCTCCCGGAGAACGAGCCCGGTTCGTCGATCATGCCCGGCAAGGTCAACCCGACCCAGTCCGAGGCCATGACGATGGTGTGCGTCCAGGTGATGGGGAACGACGCGACGGTCGGGTTCGCCGGTTCGCAGGGGAACTTCGAGCTCAACGTGTTCAAGCCGGTCATGGTCCGGAACTTCCTGCACTCGACGAACATCCTGGCCGATGCCTGCCGGACCTTCCGGGAGTTCTGCGTGGTGAGCATCGAGCCCAACCGAGAGCGCATCGCCGAGCTCGTCGGGAGCTCGCTGATGCTGGTCACGGCCCTCAGCCCGTCGATCGGCTACGACAAGGCCGCCGAGATCGCCAAGAAGGCCCACCACGAGGGCACCACGCTCAAGGAGGCCGCCCTAGAGCTCGGCTACCTCACCGAGGACGAATACGACGCCGCCGTGGTCCCGGAGCGGATGACCGGCCCCGGCGCCTGAACCGCGCTCGCCGAAAACGAGCACGATCCTGGAAGCGCCGTGCCCTCGCGCCCATTTAGCCTCGCCCCGCCAGGGGTGTGTTCGAGGCGAGGAGGACGGCGATGGAGCACAGGCGTGCCCGGGGCATCCGGCGGCGGATGGTGGTCGCGGAGGCGGCCCTCGCCCTGACCGCGGTGGTGGCCGCGGCCTGCGGGAGCGGCAGCACCCCGCCGAAGGCCACGTCCGCACCGGCCCCGCCGACCCCGGCGGCGACGTCCGGGCCGGCGACCTCGGGCACGACCCAGCCCGGCTCGACCGCTCCCTCCCCGCCCCCGACCACCGCCGCTCCGACTCCGAGCCCGAGCCCCTCCCCGCTGGCCCGGGGCGTCGTGGCGGTGGTTCCGACCGGCCTGGAGCCGTGCGCCTCGGTCGAGGGCGGCGGGTTCATGTGGGTCACCGCGTACGGCGACGGCGAGGTCCAGAAGATCGACCCGAAGACGAACGCCGTCGTGGCCTCCTACGAGACCGACGGCAGCCCGTGCGGGGTGGTGTTCGTCGGCGGATCGGTCTGGGTGGGGAGCGTCTCCGGTGAGGTCGTCGATCAGGTGGACCCGCAGACGGGGAAGACCCTCGCCACCATCCCGGCGGGCGGCCAGGTGTACGACGTGCAGGCCGGGTTCGGCTCGGTGTGGATCGTCAACCGCGAGGGTGGCCAGGTGCTCCGCATCGATCCCACGACGGCGAAGGTCGTCGCCAGGATCCCAGCCGGCAAGGTCCTGTACGGACTCGAGGTGACCGGCGACGCGGTGTGGGCCACCTCCCAGCTCGACAACACGGTCATCCGGATCGACCCGAAGACGAACAAGCGCGTGGCCGTCATCCCGGACCCCCACGACGACCCATTCACGTTCGCGGAGACCACCGGGGCGCTGTGGGTCTCTCACGCCGACGGCGCGTTCGCCGAGCTCGACACGAAGACGAACCGGTTCGTCGGCGGGGCGCACACCACTCCTCGGTCCGTGGGCGACCCGGATGCCGCGGGAGGATCGGTCTGGTATCCCGACCGCATCACGGGCAGGGTGCTCCGCATCGACCCCCGGAGCGCCAAGGTAACGGCGAAGGTCGAGCTCGAGCCGGGCTACTCGGTGGCGCAGGAGGGTTTCGGCGACCTGTGGGTGGCCAACTACGGCGGTGAAGGCCTGGCCCGCATCGACCCCTCGAAGGTCTGAACCCCGCCGGACCCGACTGCCGCGGGTAGCATCTCGGAGATGGAAGCCCCCGCCCGACCGGCCGCTCGAGTGCCGCGTTCCGACACGATCGACCTCGACATCCCGGTTCAGTTTCTGGAGTGGGAAGGGAACGGCGAGGCGACGTTCGTGCTCGTCCACGGGCTGGGTGGTTCGGCCCTGAACTGGACCCTGGCCGGCCCGCTGCTCGCCGAGCGCGGCCGCGTGCTCGCTGTCGATCTCGCGGGACACGGGCGCACGCGGCGGCGGACCAGATCCTCGTCGATCGAGGCGAACCAGGTCCTGCTCGACGACTTCATCGCGGCCACGACCGAGGGCCCGGTCGTGCTCGCGGGGAACTCCATGGGCGGCGTGCTCTCGATCCTCGAGGCGGGCGATGCGCCCGACCGGGTAGCCGCGCTCGTGCTTGTGGACGCGGCGATGCCGTCGATCGGCGAAGGCGACCCGCTGGTCGCGCAGACGTTCGCCGCCTACGCCACGCCCGGCGTCGGCGAGCAGCTGCTGAAGATGTTCCGGGAGTCGGCCGGACCACGGGGCTTGGTCGAGTACGTGTTCGCGATGTGCTGCGTGGACGTGTCACGCATCCCGCCGGAGATCGTCACCGAGCACGTCGACCAGCTCGCCGAGCACCTCGACGAGGAGCGCGACGCCGGGTTCCTCGAGTCCGCTCGGACGATGGTCGCGCTGCTCACGGACCCCGACCGGCTGCGGGCGGCGATCGAGGCCGTGCGGGCGCCCACGCTGATCCTGACCGGGGACTCGGATCGCCTGGTCCCGCTCGAAGCGACCCGGGCGCTGGCCGCGCTTCGTCAGGACTGGCACCTGCAGGTCCTCGACGACCTCGGGCACATCCCCCACCTCGAGGACCCGGAGCGGTTCGTCCGCGTCACCGGCGACTGGCTCGACCAGATCGGGATCGCGCCCGTCGCCGAGTAGTCCGAAGCAGACTACGGCGTCGGGTTCCGGGCGTCATACCGATTGCCCTATCCACATTCAGCCGGAACTGCCGGGACCGCCCCAGCGGCGTGACGTCGACGAGCACGGTCCGGGCCCGCGTCCACCACGGCCGGTCGGCGATCGGCGGACGGCTACTTCAGGAGGCGGCTCAGCCGGCGGTCGGCCAGGATCTTCCCGCCAGTCTGGCAGTTCGGGCAGTACGCGACCTCGTGGGACTCGTACGACACGCGACGGAGGTCCTCGCCGCATCGGGGACACGGCGTCCCGTACCGGGCGTGGACCGTGAAGTGGTCGCCGAGCTTCGGCGGGAGCCCGCCGGTCCGGCGGCGTTCGACGGCGAGGGCCTCCTCGAGCACGGCGAGGATCGACGCCAGCAGCTCCTCGCGCTGATCGTCGGAGAGCGAACCAAGCGTCGCGTACGGCGAGAGCCGGGCCCGGTGCAGGATGTCGTCCGAGTAGCCACGGCCGATGCCCGCGATCGTGTGCTGGTCGCGAAGCAGGGTGTGGATCCGGCGACGGTCGCCGCCGGTGCGGACGAGCGCCGCGAACTCCGCGGAGTCGGGCTCCGGTCCCAGCGCGGCCAGCGGCCCCGGATCGCCGGGCCCGAGCACCCACCATCCGGCCTTGCGCTCCGTGCCGTACTCCTTGATCAGCACCGCCGGGCGGTCCCGGAACCGGAACCGCACCACCGCTCCGCGGGGCTTGGTGGTCTTGGGCGTGGGTTCGATCTCGGGCCGTCCCGCCTGCGACAGGTGGACGAGCAGCCGTGGCCCCCGACCGGCGTCGGCCACCGCATGGAACTCCGACTCGTCGTCGTCCGGGAGTCCCCCCGCGGCGTCGAATTCCACCACCAGGAACTTCCCGCGGCGTCCGACCGAGCCCACGGCCTGCCCGAGGAGCGACTCCGGCGGGGGGTCGAACGTCTTCAACGCCGAGAAGGCGAACGGCACCGCCCCCGTGAACGGCGCGCCGGCCAGCAGCTCGTCGAGCCGCTCGGCCAGCGCCTGGACCTCGGGAAGCTCCGGCATGGGGAACCCACTGTAGCCTCGGTCCCACCATGCCCCGCCCCTCCCCCACCGAGCCCTGGAAGCCAACGAAGGCCCAGATCGCGGCGGCGGAGGATGCCACGGTCCCCGACGTGCTCGCGCCCCGGCTCCGGCTGCTGTTCGTCGGCATCAACCCCGGGCTGTACTCGGGCGCCGTCGGCCACCACTTCGCGCGGCCCGGGAACCGGTTCTGGCCGGTGCTGCACACCGCCGGCATCACGGGCCGCCTGCTGTCGCCGTTCGAGGAACGGGAGCTGCTCGCGGCGGGCGTCGGCATCACGAACATCGTGGAACGGGCCACCGCCACGGCCGACCGCATCACGACCGGGGAGCTCCGAGCCGGCGCGCGGCGTCTCGAGCGCAGGGTCCGCCGAACCGAGCCGCGGATGGTAGCGTTCCTCGGCCTCACCGCGTACCGGACGGCGTTCGAGCGCCCGAGGGCGGTCGTGGGGCCGCAGCGCGGCGACCTGGCCGGGGCGCCGGTGTGGCTCCTGCCCAACCCGAGCGGGCTCAACGCCCACTTCCAGGTGCCCGAGCTCGCCTCCCTGTTCCGGCGGGCGTGGGAGGCCTCGCGGACCTGACCCGGATGCTTCGAACGAGCACGTGGAGGGCAGGTTCCCGTTTGTCATGGGAACACCGCGCCGTCATGCTTCGTTGATCCGGGAGAACCAGGAGGGGGCCACCATCCGTTCATCGTCCGACTCCCGATCCCCGCGATCGGTCCCCGACCGCGGTCCTCCCCCCCGCGTCGGTGTCGTGCTGGCCGCGGGGCGTTCCGAGCGCCTCTCCGGGATCACCAAGGGCAGCTCGAAAGCCCTGCTGCCGCTGGGCGGCGTCCCCCTGGTCGAACGGGCCGTCAGGACGCTCCGCGACGCCGGTGTCGACCGCGTGCTGGTCGTGGTGGGCTATCAGGGCGAAGAGGTCGGGAACGCCGCCCGCCTGGCGGGCGGCGACGTCGAGGTCGTCCACGCGTCCGACTGGGAGGCCGGCAACGGGGCCTCGCTGGCGGCCGGGGAACACCGGCTGGCCGGGGAGCCCGCCTTCCTGCTGGTGTGCGGCGACCATGCGTTCTCCCGAGGGGCGCTCTGGCCCCTCGGGCAGTCGGTCGGGCCGGCCGTCCTGATCGACGAGGATCCCTCGCCGGAGGCCTGGGCCGAGGGAACCCGGGTCGCGATCGACCGCGGCCGGGTCCGGGCGTTCGGCAAGGCGCTCCCCGACCCGGCGATCGACTGCGGGGCGTTCCTGTTGGACCGGCGGGTGTTCGACGCCTACCGGGTGACCTCGGCGCGGGGTGACCACTCCCTGGCGGGGGCCGTGACGGCGCTCGGCCGAATGGGGCCGATCCGTGCGGTCCACCTGCCCGACGGCGGCTGGTGGCAGGACGTCGACACGCCGTACGACCTCCGCGCCGCCAGGCACCGGCTCCGCCTCTCGCTCGCCAAGCCGGTGGATGGGCCGGTCTCGAAGTTCGTCAACCGACCGATCTCGACGCGGATCACCATGGCGCTCGCGCCGGCCCGCATCCCGCCGGCGGCGTTCTCGATGTTCACCGCACTGGTGGGGCTGTGGGCGGCGTGGTCGTTGTCGGCGTCGCGGGCGGTCGTCGGCGGCATCTTCGTGCAGGCCGCGTCGATCCTCGACGGCGTCGACGGGGAGACCGCGCGGCTGCAGTGGCGGGCGAC
Source organism: uncultured Actinomycetes bacterium (assembly GCA_963772375.1). GTDB lineage: Bacteria > Actinomycetota > UBA4738 > UBA4738 > JACQTL01 > DATBHM01. The sequence goes on along the minus strand of CAVYXG010000005.1, from coordinate 580,366 downwards.
GGAGCGGGGCGCCCTGCTCGACGACCTGCTCGACCGGATGGTGGACGCGGTGATCGTGGCCGGCGTGGCGCTCTGGCTGTGGGACGACCCGACGCGGACGTTCCGTACGGTGGTCATCGCCGTGACGGCCGTGGCGTGGCCGTTGATCCACCTCGCCGTTCGCAAGCCGTTTCAGGTGTTCGAGGTGCCGTCAACCGGCCGGCGACCGTTCCTCGTGCTGCTCGGCAGCCGCGACGTGCGCCTGTCGATCGTCGCCGTGCTGTGCCTGGTCGACCGGCCGTGGTTCGCCCTGGCCGCCGCGGCGCTCGCGTACGTGGGGAGCGTCCTGCGACGGGTGCCCTTCATGCTCCGCCGGGTCGGCCGAGGCATCGCCGAGCGGTTCCGGCCGCTGGCCGTCCTGCTCCCGGGCGCGTCCCGGCGGGCGGCGCCAGGAGGTTCGGCGCTGCCACACGACGTAGGTGATGCCGCCGACCGGGATCTGCGCGAAGAAGGTCAGGAACCGGAAGACCAGCACCGCCGCCACTGAGGCCGGTCGGGCCCCCCCGGCCAGCACCAGGCCGCCGATGTAGCCGAGCTCGGCGAGCCCCACGTTCCCGGGGATGATCGGCATCGCGGTGGCCAGCCGGACGAACGCGAACACCGCCAGCACCTCCGTCCAGCTCACCACGCCGTCGGGCGTCCCGGTGAACCGGACCGACGCCAGCAGCACGAGGAACACCGAGAGCTGGCTCACCACCTCGGCTGCGGCGAGCATCCAGCCCCGGGTCCGGAACAGCCCGACGACGCGATCACGGAACCGCACGGCCGACTCGCCCCACGTGGCCGCGGCGGCCCGGCGGCCGTCCGAGCGCACCACCACGCGCGCGGCCCCTCCGGCGGCCCTGCCGATCCGGCGGGCGAACGACTCGCTCCGCAGGGCGAAGGCGAGCACCGCGAACGTCGCCACGAACACGGCGACCCCGGCGAGCGCGGCCGGCAGCCCGTCGCCGCCTGCCTGGCCGGTGAGGGCGAGCAGGGCGAGCGAGATCGCCGGCAGCAGGAGCTTGAACGACATGTTCACGGCGAACGTCGCCATCGCCGACAGGGCCACCTCGGGCACCGTGAATCCCCACGAGGCGTAGATCGTGTAGCCGAGGCCGACCGCGATCGCCCCCCCGGCCGGCACCGTCATCGCCACCGTGGTCGTGGTCTGGCACACCACGGCGGCCTGGCCGAGCGTGAGTCCGGGCATGGCCGCGACGAGCATCGGCCAGTACGTGACGAGGTTCCACAGCGCGAGCACCACGAGGACGGCGATCTCGAACGGCGACAGCGCCGCGATGACGCCCCACACCTGGTCGAGGTCGGCGATGCGCGGGAGGATCCCGACGAACACGCCGATCGCGATCGCCGGGAACAGCGCGATCTGCAGGACGCGGAGGACCCGTTGCTTCGCGGTCCTGTTCGCCACGCCGTTCCCGTCGCCGTTCGTGCCGGACATCGCTCCGGCAGCCTACCGAGGCCGAGCTGTCGGAGTGGAGTGCTTCCCTCCGACGGGCGCGACTCCTATACTCGAACACCTGTTCGGAACACGGGAGCGGGCTTTGACGCCGACACGGACCCTCGAAGGCCATTGGCTGGACACGCTCAACGCCCCCCAGCGGGAGGCCGTGACGCACGGCCGCGGGCCGCTGCTGGTGGTCGCGGGCGCGGGGTCGGGCAAGACGTGGACGCTGGCCTGCCGGGTGGCACGGCTGATCGACGACGGTGTGCCGCCCCAGCGGATCCTGCTGCTGACGTTCAGCCGGCGGGCCGCGCGCGAGATGCTGTCGAGAGCCGAACGCCTCCTGCACGACGGCCGTCCCCCAGCCGGCCGGGTGTGGGGAGGGACGTTCCACGCGGTGGCCAACCGGCTGCTGCGGCTGTACGCGCGGCCGCTCGGCCTGGCGCCCGACTTCACCGTGCTCGACCAGGGCGACGGCGCCGACCTCATGAACCTCATCCGCAGCGACCTCGGCCTGGCCGCGCGCGAGCGGCGGTTCCCCCGCAAGGAGACGCTCGCCGCGATCCATTCCCGCGTGGTGAACGCCGGCCAGCCGCTCTCGGAGGTGCTCCGCGTCCACTTCCCGTGGTGCGCCGGCGAGGCCGACGGCATCCGCGAGGTGTTCCGCTCCTACACGGCCCGCAAGCGCGAACACCTGGTCCTCGACTACGACGACCTCCTCGTGTACTGGCGCGCGCTGGCGGAGGACCCCGAGGCCGGGCCCCACATGGCGTCGCGGTTCGACCACGTGCTGGTCGACGAGTACCAGGACACCAACGCGCTGCAGGCCGACGTCCTGCTCGCCATGCACCGCGTGGTGAAGAACGTCACCGTGGTCGGCGACGACGCGCAGGCCATCTACGGGTTCCGGGCGGCGACCGTGCGGAACATCCTGGAGTTCCCGGAGCGGTTTCCCGGCGCACGGGTCGTGAAGTTGGAGCAGAACTACCGCTCGACCCAGCCGATCCTCGACGCCACCAACGCGGTGATCTCGAAATCGCCCCAGCGCCACGACAAGACGCTGTGGTCCGACCGCCCGTCCGGCGAGCGGCCGCGGCTGGTGCGGTGCCGCGACGAGGCCGAACAGTGCGACGAGGTGTGCCGGCGGATCCTCGAGCACCGCGAACGCGGCGTTCCGCTCCGTCACCAGGCCGTGCTGTTCCGGACCGGCCACCACAGCGACCTGCTGGAGGTGGAGCTCGCCCACCGGAACATCCCGTTCGTGAAGTACGGCGGGATGAAGTTCATGGAATCGGCCCACGTGAAGGACGTCCTCGCGCTGCTCCGTGTGATCGAGAACCCCCTCGACGAGGTGGCGTGGTTCCGCGTCCTGCAGCTGCCCGAGGGGATGGGCCCGGCCTCGGCCCGGCGGGCGATGGCGGCGATCGGGCTCGGGGCGCCCGGAACCGACCACGACGGGGCTCCCGCGGAGGAAGACGGACGACGGCTGCCCCTCGCGCGGTTCCTCGCCTCGCAGCCGCCCGCGCCGGCCGCCGCGGGGCTCGAGCTGGAGTCCCTCCGGACGGCACTGGCCGAGTGCAGCGAGGGCGACCCGCCGGCGGCCGTGCAGGTCGAGCGGTTGCGGCGGTTCCTCGAGCCGGTGTTCGCCCGGCGGTACGACTCGGCGGCCGCGCGGCTCCGCGACCTGGAGCAGCTCGAGGCACTGGCGTCCAGGTTCCCAGCACGGGCCCGGCTGCTGGCCGAGCTGGCCCTCGACCCGCCGTCGTCCACGAGCGACCTGGCCGGGCCGCCGCTGCTCGACGAGGACTACGTCGTCCTGTCCACCATCCACTCGGCCAAGGGCGGCGAGTGGGACGTCGTGCACGTCATCCATGCGGCCGACGGGATGATCCCGTCCGACATGGCCACCGGGAGGTCCGAGGAGATCGAGGAGGAACGCCGCCTGTTCTACGTGGCGCTGACCCGGGCTCGCGACGCGCTGTACGTGTACTTCCCGCTGCGGTTCTACCGGCGGCCGCGGGGGCGGGCCGGCGAGGACGCCCACACATACTCGCAACTGACGCGGTTCCTCCCGCCCCACGTCCTGGAACGCTTCGACTCCGCGGGGCTCGACCCCGACGAACGCGACGACGGCGCCGGGGTTCCGGGGAACGGCCCCGCGGCCGCGGGCGTGGACCGGTTCCTGGCCGGGTTGTGGGACGCGTAGCCGGCGAGCCGTTCGCGCCCGCAGAGGGCCTTCGGCCCGCAGGCAGTGGGACTGTCACTGGTTGCCGAGGGACGGGCGGGACAGGGAAACTCCCCTCATGGGGAGCGAGAACGGATCCAGAGCGGCCCACCTGCGTCGACTCGTGATCCTCGGCCCGCCCGCGTCGGGCAAGGGCACCCAGGGCAAGCGGCTCGCCGCCCACCTCGGGATCCCGCACATCTCGACAGGCGCGCTGCTCCGCCGAACCCTCGAGCGGGGCGACCCGCACGGCGTCGCGCCCCTGATCGCCGAGGGCCGGCGCGTCCCCGACGAGGTCGTGGAGGCGGTGCTGACGCCTGCGCTCGGCGACGCATTCCTCCTCGACGGGTACCCGCGCACGAGCCGGCAGGCCGAACGACTCGACCTGCTGCTCGACGGTCGCCGGCCGGACCGCGCCATCGAGCTCACGCTCGACGAGGCGACGCTGTGCGCACGGATGTTCCTCCGCGCGGAGCACGAGCACCGCGGCGACGACTCGCCCGAGGTGTTCCTGCACCGGTTGGAGGACTACCAGCGCGAGGCACCGGCCATTCGACGTCATTACGCCGACCGGCTCGCCGTTGTGGACTCCTCGGGCGACGAGGACGAGGTCTACGAACGGATGCTCGTGACCCTCGGCCTGGAGTCCGTGCCGGTCTGAAGACGCGGCGAGTTCGGGGACGAGGCAGTCGCCGGGGGACGGATGAGGTCGGCCGGCGCCCACATCGGCGGCCGCGCGGAGAACCCGCGGTGGCGTTCGGCCAGGTCGGCCAGCGTGGTCCGTTCGAACACCGAACGGACCGCCACCCGCACGTCGCCCCACAGCTCCTGCAGCCCGCACGCGGCGTCCTGCGAGCAGGTGTGGTCCTCGGGGTTGAGGCAGAACATCGGATACATCGAGCCCTCGATCGCGTCGACCACGTCCGCGACGCGGATCTCGGCCGGGTCGCGGGACAGGCGGCACCCGCCGCCGGCACCCCGGAAGCTCTCCACCAGCCCGGCCTTGTGCAGCGTGCCGAGCTGCTGCTCGAGGAACCGCAGCGGGATGTGCTGGGCCTCGGCGATCTCGCGGGCGGCCACCAGCCCCGCGTCCTTCCGCAGGGCCAGCTCGGTCATCGCCCGGAGCGCGTATTCGGTCTTTTGCGCGACCCTGAACATGGCCTCACCGATCCGTTCCGACCCGGATAGTGTCGCACATCCGGCCCGCCGGCCGTCCCGTTGCCCCGGCCGAAACCCGGGTGCGTACGGGACCGCTCCGGGCTCGGAACCCGGCGGTATCATCGGCCCGTGGCGACCTCCAGGGACCCCTGGGAGTGGTTCGCGGACCACACGTTCCACCACTCACGATTCGCGGACGCGGGGCTGCTCGCCGACCGCAAGCACGAACGCGGCCTGACGGTCAGCGTCTGCCTGCCGACCAGGGACGAGGCCGACACCGTCGGCGCCATCGTCCGCACGATCCGCGAGGAGCTGGTGGAGGCCGTTCCTTTGGTCGACGAGATCGCCGTCATCGACTCGGCCTCGCAGGACGGCACGGCCGTGGCGGCCGCCGAGGCCGGCGCCGTCGTGCACCAGGACGGCGAGATCCTCCCCCAGCTCGAACCGTACGGCGGCAAGGGCGACGCCATGTGGAAGTCGCTGTTCGTCCTCAAGGGCGACCTGATCTGCTTCATCGACGCGGACATCCGGCAGTTCGACGCGCGGTTCGTCCGGGGGCTGCTGGGACCGCTGCTGCTGGACGACGGCGTGCGGTTCACGAAGGCCTTCTACGAGCGGCCGATCCAGCAGGGGACCGAGCTGGCTCCCACCGGCGGCGGACGGGTCACCGAGCTCATGGCCCGGCCGCTCGTGAACCTGTTCCTCCCCGAGCTGGCCGCGGTGATCCAGCCGCTGTCGGGCGAGTACGCCGGGACGCGCGAGCTGCTGGAGTCGGTGCCGTTCCTGTCGGGCTACGGCGTCGAGCTGGGGCTCCTGGTCGACGTCGTCCGGACCGCAGGGCTCGACGCGATCGCGCAGGTCGACCTCGACCAGCGCATCCACCGCAACCACCCCCTGCAGAGCGTCGGGCGGATGGCGTTCGGCGTGCTCGAGGCGGCGGTGATGAAGCTCCAGGAGCTGGGGCGGCTGGAGGTGCGGGAACCCCTCGGCTCGGTCCTGCGTCAGTTCGTCCCGGAGTCGGCCGGCTACCGGCCCGAGACCGCCGACATCCCGATCAGGGAACGCCCGCCGGCCGTCACGCTCCCCGAGTACCGACCGGTCCGTCGCGCCCCGCCGGAGACGGAGGAGCCGGCCGCAGGGCCCTGATGCGGCCGCTCGAGGAGTTCCATCCCGCGGGCCGCCTGCGCGCCCTGTATGCCGACCTCGACGGAACGCTCACCGGGCCGGGGGGATCGCTGTTCGCCGGGATCCCCGGGGGGTTGACCGACCGGGGCGCCGCAGCGGTGGCCGCGCTGCACCGGGCGGGCGTGGACCTGGTGGTGGTATCGGGCCGAACGAGACCGCAGGCCCGGGAGGCCGCCCGGATGCTGGGGGCGCGGAGTCACATCGCCGAGCTGGGGGCGTTCGTGGTGGACGGCTCCGAGGTCGTGACGACGTTCGGCGACCAGGGCCCCGGAACCCCGTTCGAGGCCATCGTCCGGTCGGGGGCCGGGGCGTTCCTGCTCGAACGGTACGCGGGGCGCCTGGAGCCGCACACCCCGTGGTCCGCCGAGCCCCGCGAGGCCACGCTGCTGCTGCGCGGCCTGGTCGATCCCGCCGAGGCCACCGCGGGCCTGGCCGGCGCCGGCTACGGGTGGCTGGAGGTGCGCGACAACGGCGTGATCCACCGGGGGTACGACGGGCTCGACCTCCCGGAGGTCCACGCGTACCACGTCGTCCCCCGCGGCGTGAGCAAGGCCGCGGCGATCGCGCTGCACCGGGAACGGAACGGGTTGGAGCCTGAGGCGACCGCCGCCGTCGGCGACTCGCCGTCCGACCTCGAGGCCGCGGCCGTGACCGGGGCCGTCTTCATCGTGGCGAACGGCGCCGAGGCCACCCGTGCCGCCGGCGGCCCCGTCGACAACGCCTTCCTCACCCCGAGCGCCGGCGGGAACGGAGTGGCCGAGGCAGTCGCCGCCCTGTTGGGACCGGCCCCGGGCTGAGGCCTTCGCGCCGGGCGCCGTTGCCCCGCCCGCTCCCGTTGCCACCGGCACTCGACCTCACGTCCGCCGCACGTCCCCGGGGCGCTTCGTCCGACTCCTGCATCGCCGGATCGTCCTCGGGCAGCGCCGCGACCATGCCCGGGCCGGGATCGGGACCGCCGGCCTTGGGCGCGGGTTCCTCGTCCGGACCGGAGGCCCTCCCCGTCGCCTCGGGCCCGGGCGGCGGCCAGACCATTCGCGTGTCCCAGTAGTGGACCACCAGGATCTTCACCGACGCGACCGCAGGGATGGCGAGGAGCATCCCGTACACCCCGGCGACCGTCCCCGCGATCAGCACGGAGATCATCACGGTGACGGGGTTCAGCCGGATGCTCCTGGTCACGAGCCGCGGGCTCACGACCAGCACGTCCACCTGCTGGACGATGAGCAGCACCACCGAGGCGGCCACCGCGAGCGGCCACCCCGGCCGCGGGTGGAACAGCCCCCCGGTTCCGGACTCGGGCGACGTGAACGCGACGAACAGGGCCGGGATCGCCCCCAGGAACGGCCCGATCGTGGGGATCAGGCTGAACAGGCCGATCAGCAGTCCGACCAGCGCCCAGTACGGCAGCGCGATGATCCAGAACCCCAGCATGCAGAATGCCCCCACCCCGAGGGCGATGAGGAACTGCCCCCGGAAGTACCCGCCCCACGCCGCCGAGACACGGCGGGAGACGCTCAGCACCTCGCTCCGGCGGCGGGGCGGCACCGCCGCCTCGAGCGCCCGCGACAGCTTGGGCAGGTCCACGAGCAGGTAGAACGCGAGGATCGGGCCGAGCACCAGGATCAGCACCAGCCCCACCGCCGAGCTCACCGACGTCACGCGACGGACGTACTCCCCCACCGACCCCGTCGTGCCGAACGGCGCGAACAGGTTCGTCTTCTTCACGTGCAGGCCGAGGTGGCGCGAGAAGGCCAGAAGGCCGTCCCGCGCCCGGTCGAGGAGCTTGGGGATGCTGTGGCCGAACGCCACGGCCTGCTGCGAGATGATCGGGACGAGCCAGGTCAACAACAGGGCGAGCGTGGTCAGCACCACGACGTAGGTGAGCAGCGTGGCCAGCACGCGCCGGACGTGGTGGTCCTGGAGCCAGTTGACGACCGGGTTGAGCAGGTAGACGAGGATCAGGGCGAGCAACAGCGGGGCGAAGATGATCCGGGTCGGGTACAGGAGGTACCGGAGGATCAGCGCGGCGAGGATGACCATCCCCACCGCCGCCCAGGTGACGGCGAAGACCCGAGCGGCCCGAGCGACGATCGGGTTGTGGAGGATGGGCTCTCGGGGACGCTGCACGCTCGCTCCTCGGGCCGGTCGATCCTAACAGTGGGCCCGGCCCGGACACGGTATACCCCCGTGCGGCGGCCGGATCGGCCGGCCTGGGTAGACTCCGTTCATGCCCCCCGGACCACCACCCGTGCGCCCGGGCCCGCCCCGGCGCGGCGTCGTCGTCGCGTCCAACCGCGGGCCGGTGCAGTTCGAGGTGTCGGAGGACGGCGAGGTCGAGCATTCCCGCGGGGGTGGCGGATTGGTCACGGCGCTCACGGGGGCGCTCACCGGCACCGGCGGGCTGTGGGTCGCCGCGGCGATGACCGAGGGGGATCGGCTGGCGGCCGAACGGGCGCCGGAAGGCCGCATCGAGATCGCGGACGATGACGCCAAGTACCGCGTCCGGTACCTTTCCCCGCCGGCTGAGGCATTCGATCGCTACTACAACGTCGTGTCCAACCGCCTGCTGTGGTTCGCACACCACTACCTGTTCGACGCTCCGCGCACGCCGCGGTTCGGGCGGGCCGTCCGCGACGCGTGGCGCGACTACGTCGCGGTGAACGAGGCGTTCGCCGACGCGCTCGCGGACGAGCCGGGGCGCCCGGCGTTCCTCGTGCAGGACTACCACCTGTCGCTCGTGCCCAAGCTGCTCCGCAACCGCCGGCCGGACGCGCTCGTCGCGCACTTCTCGCACACGCCGTTCGCGGGGCCCGACTACTTCCGGATCCTCCCGCGGGACATGGGCGACGCGGTCCTGCGGGGAATGCTCGGGGCCGACGTGCTGGGGTTCCACTGTGACGAATGGGCGGAGAACTTCCTGCTGTGCAGCCGCCACGTGGACGGCGCCCGCGTGGACCTCCGGCGGCGGCGGGTGGAGATCGACGGTCGGAGCGTGGCCGTCCGGACCTATCCCATCGCGATCGACGCGCCGGCGCTCCGGCGCCAGGTCGCGACCCCGGAGGTCCGACGCATCCGCCGGGAGCTCGCCAGGTGGAAGGGCGATGCGAAGATGATCCTGCGCGTCGACCGCACCGACCTGTCGAAGAACATCCTGCGGGGGTTCCTGGCCTACGAGACGCTCCTGCACGAGCATCCCCGCCTCCGGCGGCACGTGCGGTTCCTGGCGCTGCTGAACCCGTCCCGGCGATCGATCCCCGAGTACCGGTCCTACACCCGCGAGTGCCTCCGCGCGGCCGAGCGGATCAATCTCGAGCTCGGGACCCCGGACTGGCAGCCGGTCACGGTGACCGTCCGCGACGACATCGACCGCGCGATCGCGGCGTTCTCGATGTACGACGTCCTGCTGGTCAACCCCGTGTTCGACGGGATGAACCTCGTGGCCATGGAGGGACCGACCGTGAACCGGGCAGGCGGCGTGCTCGTGCTGTCGACGAACGCCGGCGCCGACGCGCTGCTCGGCAAGTACGCGCTGTCGGTGAACCCGTTCGACATCGGCGAGACGGCCGACGCGCTGCTGGCGGCGCTGCGCATTCCGGAGGGGGAACGACACCGCCGCGCGGCGGCCCTGCGCCGGACGATCAACTCCAACCCGCCCGCGCGGTGGGTCGGCGCGCAGCTGGCCGACCTGGAACGCGCCGCCGCGGCGTAGCCCGAACTCAGCCGGCCGACTCGGCGAGGACGGCGAGGTCGGCGAGCAGGCCCACCAGGCCGGCCGGCCGGGACCAGCTCAACCACCATCTTGCCCTCGATGACCTCGAACCCCTCGGGGGGATCGACCAACCCGCCGAGGAGCGTCGACCGGGCGGCATTGGGATCGGGAGCCTGCCGGTCGTGCACGGCAACCGCCGCCCTTCTCCTCGACGCGTGGCCCGGCAGAGCGGCGGCCGCGGTTCGAGCAGCTTCGATCACCGCGAACGGGACCGGCTGGAGGGCTTCCTCGTCCAACCCGTACAGCCCAGGTATCGGACGCCGTCGACGCCCAGCAGCGCCCGCACGTGGTCCGTCGGGCGGCCAGAGATCACCGCCACCACGGCGAAGCGTTCGACCGCCGCCCGCGAGGGGTCGTGGGCCAGCGGGAGGAGCGCCGGCAGGATCGCCGGTCTCACAGCCCGCCGAGGACCGACTGGTACAGCTCCTCGTACCCGTCGGCCATGGCCCGCGGGTCGAACCGGCCGACCGCCTCGGTGCGGCAGCGTTCGGGGTCGATCTCCCCCAGCCGTTCGGTGGCCGCCGCCATGCCCTTCACCGACCCCGACAGGAACCCCGTCACGCCGTCCGTCACGATCTCCTTCACCGCGCCGAACGGCGTCGCGATCACCGGCGTCCCCGAGGCAAACGCCTCGACCATCACCAGCCCGAACGGCTCGGGCACCCGCACGGGCAGCAGCAGCGCCGACGCCCCGGCGATCAGGTCCCGCTTGCGGTCGTTCGGCACCTCGCCCTCGAACACGATCTGGTCGCCGTCGATGTCCGGCAGGACGTGTTCCGCGAAGAAGTCGCGTTCCTTGGGGTGCACACGGCCGGCCAGCACGAGCTTGCGCCCGGATCGCCGGGCCACCTGAACGGCGACGTCCTGCCCCTTGCGCTCGCAGATCCGCCCGATGCACAGCAGATAGCCGTCCTTGCGGGTCCGGAACTCGAACGCGTCGGTGTCGACGGCGTTGTGCACGCGGCCGGCCCACGGCAGGTCGGGCGCGGCGTTCCGCTGGAAGTCGCTGATCGCCGCGAGGTACACGTCATCTGCGAACCGCCGCAGGAACGCCCCCCTGGGCTCCTCCAGCGGGAAGTGCACCGTGTGCACGACCGGCGTCGGCAGCGTGGCGGCGAACGCCGTCCCCAGGTAGTCGGTGTGGTCGTGGACGATGTCGAACGCGTGCTCGTCGGCGTACTCGCGGGCCACCGCGCGGTACGCGGCGCCCACGTGCGAGGCATCGGGCTCGGTCTCCCACAGGCGGTCGGTGGGCGGTTCGTCGAACACGGTGCGCAGCGTCGCCTTGGTCCGCGAACCCCCCGACGCGAACAGGGTGACGTCGTGGCCCCGAGCGACCAGCTCCTCGGTCAGGAGGCTGACGACGAGCTCGATCCCGCCGTATCCCTCGGGGGGGACGGCCACCCACACCGGAGCCAGCATGGCGATGCGCATCGGATCGCTAGCGTACTTCCGCGCGGGGGTGCCGGTTCAGGGGTTGACCGGGTGGGACTGGGCGTAGTCGCTGCCAAGCACGACGACGAGCTCGGCACGCGGCGGGATCTGCGCCTGCGGGAGGTTCTTCGGCAGCGGCTTGATCTTGGCCTCCGGGATGGCCAGCTCCATGAGGTGGACGGCGTCCGCGTGCCCCTGGTCGTCCTTGTAGTAGATGATCGTGGTGGTCGACGGGGGCAGGTTCCCGGGCTGACCCGCCAGCACGTAGCCCTTTGCCTGCAGTTTGGTCGCCGTGGCCCCGGCCAGGCCGTCGGTGTTCGTCGCGTTGAACAGCGCGATCAGCACCCCGTTCTGCTTGGGCGAGGGGAGGCCTCCGGGGCTCTCTCCGCCACCGCCCCCGGGCGAATGCGTCGAGCTGGATGCGGACGGCGTGGGCGACGACCCCGGCGGGGGCGTGGTGTGGGTTCCACCCCCGGCCACGGCCGCCGGGCCCTGCAGGCCCTTCGCCAGCACGAGGATCCCGATCACGACGGCCGCGACGATCACGACCAGACGCCCACCGCCCGTCTTCACCGCATCGTCCCCGTCACGTCGGCATCCCTTCGGCCGTCCGGGCCCGGACGGCCGGTCAGATCTCGAACCCGAGCCGCCGCGCCGAGCGCTTCCTCCGGCGGGTCTCGCGGATCCGCCGGAGCCTGCGCACGAGCATGGGGTCGTAGGCGAGGGCTTCCGGCCGGTCGAGGAGGCCGCCGAGCACCTGATGATAGCGCGCGCTCGACACTCCGAAGCGGTCGCGGATGGCGCGTTCCTTGGGCACCGCGGACCGCCACCAGTCGCGTTCGAAGTCCAGGATGTCGCGTTCGCGCTGGTCGAGGCCGCTGCCGGTCGCTGCGGCGTCGTGGGGGGAGACCGTCATCGGGCCCGAAGGTACCATCCGCCGCCGACGGATCAAGCATTCGCCGGGGCCGGCGCTACTGTGGGACGGCCGCGCGCTCCGCCGGGACCGGTTCCTCCGCCGGGAACGACGAGGCCCGGGACCGGAGATGCTCCACGACCTGGTCCGGGGGGGCCGGCCGCGCGAACAGGAACCCCTGCGCGAGGTCGCATCCCAGCTTCCGGGCCGACGCGAGCTGGCCCTGCGACTCGATGCCCTCGGCCACCGCCTTCAGCCCGAGCGCGTGTGCCAGGCTGGCGAGGTTCGCGGTGATCGCGGCGTCCTTGGGGTCGTGCTCGATCCCCTGGACGAACGACCGGTCCACCTTCAGCACGTCGACCGGGAACCGCCGGAGCTGGCCGAGGGAGGTGAACCCCGTCCCGAAGTCGTCGATGGCGATGTGCACACCGTCGCCCTGGAGGTCCCGGAGCTCGGCCTGCGCCCGCTCGAGCGCCGGACCGCCGGTCACGATCGCCGTCTCGGTGACCTCGAGGCCGAGGCCCGCGGCCGGGAGGCCGCTCTCGCGGAGCAGCCGGCGGACCTGCTCGCAGATGCCGCCCACGGAGAGCTGCTTGGCCGAGACGTTCACCCACATGCGGAACGGGTCGGGCAGGAGACCGGCGTGCCGCCACGCCGCGGCCTGACGGCACGCCGACTCGAGCACGAACTCCCCGAGCTGCATGATCACGCCGCTCGACTCCGCCACCGGGATGAACTCCGCCGGCGAGACCGAACCCCGCGTCGGCGACGTCCACCGGAGCAATGCTTCCACACCGACCACGCGCCCTGATCCCAGGTCCACCTCGGGCTGGTAGTGCACGGAGAACTCGCCCTGGACGAGGCCCTGGCGCATCTCGTGCTCGAGGCCGAGCAGCTGCCCGAGCTCCCGGGCCATCTCGTACCGGAAGACCTCGTACCGGCCCCGGCCGGCTTCCTTGGCCGCGTACATGGCGACGTCGGCGTGCCGGATGAGGTCCTCGCTGGTGCCCACGCCGCCGGGATGCACCACGATGCCGATGCTCGCGCCCACCTCGAGGTCGCGGCCGGCCACGCGGATCGGGTCGGCCAGGGCGTCCAGCAGCCGCCGGGCGACGACCTCCGCCCGGGCCTGGTCGGTCGCCTCCATCAGCACGCAGAACTCGTCGCCCCCCAGCCGCGCCACCGTGTCGGTCGGCCGCACGGCCTCGAGGAACCGCCGGGCGACGTGCCGCAGCAACTCGTCGCCGGCACCGTGGCCCAGGCTGTCGTTGACCGCCTTGAACGCGTCGAGGTCCGCGAGCAGGAGCGAGACCGATTCGGCCGTCCGAACCGAACGCGCCAGCGCGTGATCGAGCCGGTCGCGGAACAGTGCCCGGTTGGCGAGGCCGGTGAGGCCGTCGTGGAATGCCTGTCGGGTGAGCTCCTCCTCCAGGGCGACCCGCTCGGTGACGTCGCGGGTGTTGAGCACGATGCCCCGGATGTGGCGGTCGCGGCGGAGGTCGGAGACGACAGCCTCGATGGACCGCTGCTCGCCGAACCGGTTGGTGAGCCGGAAGAGGAACTCCCGGGGTTCGCCGTTCACGGACGCCGAGTGGAAGGCGGGGAGGTCCTCCAAGTCGACGTGCTGCTCGAACCCCGCTCCGAGCAGGTCCGCCTCGGGCTTGCCCAGCATCTCGGTCACTGACGTGCTGGCGTACCGGCATCCCTCGGGCCCGAAGACCAGCACCAGGTCGGACGACGCGGAGACGAGGCTTCGGAAGTGGGCGGTCTGCCGGCGCGTGGCCCCGATCAGGGCCCACGCCAGCAGCAGGGTCAGCAGCAGCGTGCCCGCGCCGAGGGCGATCTGCAGGGCCACCGACTCCCCGACCGCGCGGTCGGCGTCCACCGCGATGGAACGGGCCGCGTTGAGCGAGACGTTCGACGTCAGGGCGGCGAGGATGCGAAGCCGAAGGAGTGGATCGGCCACGTTGATGCGCTCACCGGCGGAGAGGGACGTGTCCATCGGATGGCTCAGCAGCAGCGCGCTCCCGGTGCCCACCAGGTCGGCTACCAGCCGCTGTTCCTGTTGCAGTTGCCGGCGGATCACCGGCTCGGTGATCGGCGGCAGCAGCGTCTCGTCGTCGTCGCCGTCCACGGCCGGCGCGAGGCCGCCGTCCAGCAGGACCGCGGCGCTGGCGGTGAGGATGGTCGCCGTCCGCCGGGGCGCCGTGGCATGGGGCGAGGTGGCCAGCAGCACGTCGGCGACGTACTGCTCGGCGAGCATCCGCTGCCGTGCCGCCACCTGCACGACCTCGGCCCGGTGCGACGACCGCGCCGTGGCGTTGATGGTGAGCGCCACCGACAACGCAGAGGACAGCGCGAACGTCAGCAGGATCGCCGCGACGGACCGGCGGCCCCGCGTGGCGAAGGGCGTGAACGTCGTCCTGGTCCTCATCTCACCTCACGACGATGTCCGCGTGCATGCCGCTCAGGTAGTGGCCGGACATGTTGCAGATGAACACGTACCGCCCCGGCGTCAGATGGACGGTGAGGTCCTCGGTCATGCCGGGCTGGTAGGGCTCGAGGGCGCCCGGCGTTCGGGCCTCGACGGCGTCCTCGTCCACGGTGATCCCGTCCGGTCGGAGCGGGAGGCTCCCCCGTGTGCGCCGGATGAGGATGAGCTCGTGCGCATCCGGCCCCGTGTTGTGGGCGGAGATGACCACGTCACCCGCGGGAACCACGGTCGGCGCGGAGATGTGAAAGTCCCGCTCCGTCACCGACACACGGGGACCGGTCGCGGCCCGGTTCGCGACTTCGGAGCAGGCGGTCGCGAGCCCCGCGACGAGCAGGACCACGGCGACGAACCGAAGCGGGAACGCACCTCTCACTGAGGCTATTGCATCGACGGCAGGGGACCGATCTTGAGCGCGCGCGGATCGGCGTTTCGGCTGCACAGCGGCGGTGTTCGACGGTTTCGCCCTCCCCCGGGCGGGTCCGTCGCTCCGGTTCGGGGGATGGACGAACGGCCTACGGGAACAGGCCGCGCGTCCGATGGGCCTCCGCGACGCGATTGACCCCGAGAATCGTCGCGGCGGTCCGCATGTGGACCTTGTGCTCGTCGGCCGTGGCCAGGACGTCGAGATAGGCGTTCTCCATGATCTTGCGGAGCTTGCGGTTCACCTCGTCCTCGTCCCAGAAGTACGCCTGGAGGTCCTGGACCCATTCGAAGTAGGACACGGTCACGCCGCCGGAGTTCGCCAGGATGTCGGGCACGACCAGCACGCCGCGGTCGCGGAGGATCTCGTCGGCGGCAGGGGTGGTCGGGCCGTTCGCCCCCTCGACGATGATCTCGGCCCTGATCCGTCCGGCGTTGTCGTCGGTGATCTGGCTCTCGAGCGCGGCCGGGATCAGCAGATCGCACTCGATCTCGAGGAGCTCGGCGTTGGTGACGTCCTCGCCGCCGTCGTAGCCGACCACCGTGCCGGTGTCCGCGTGGTGGGCGGCCAGCCCCTTCCAGGACAGCCCATCGGGGCAGTAGGTGCCGCCGTGGACGTCGGAGACGCCGACGACGATGCACCCGAGCTCCTCCATGAGCCGAACCGCCGGCGCGCCCACCTTGCCGTAGCCCTGGATGGCGACGCGGGTCTCGTCCACCTTCCAGCCCTGGTGCTTGAGGGTCGCCTCGGCCACGTACATCACGCCGCGACTGGTCGCGTCCCCGCGCCCCGCCGAGCCGCCGACCGAGAGCGGCTTGCCGGTGACGACACCGAGCGCCGAGTGGCCGACGTTCATGGAGTACGTGTCCATGATCCAGGCCATGATCTGGTCGTCGGTCCCCACGTCGGGAGCCGGGATGTCGCGGTCGGGGCCGATCAGCGGCAGGATCTCCGCGGCATAGCGCCGGGTGAGCTTCTCGAGCTCGCGGACCGTCAGGGACTTCGGGTCGACCACCACCCCTCCCTTGGCGCCGCCGTACGGGATGCCCACGATCGCGCACTTCCAGGTCATCCACATCGCGAGGGCCTTGACCTCGTCGATGTCGACGTCCGGGTGGTACCGGATACCGCCTTTGGATGGGCCGCGCGACGTGTTGTGATGGACGCGGAACCCTGTGTACACGCGAACCCCGCCGTCGTCGTGCCGGATGGGAACGGCGACCGTGAGCACGCGCTTAGGGTTGCGCAGCACGTCGTGGACGCCCGGATCGAGGTTGAGGGTCGCCGCGGCCTCCTCGAGCTGTGAGAGTGCGGCCTCCCACGGGGAGTTGGAACTCACACCCGGCTCCTGTTCCGTTCGGGTTCGTGGCTGGTTCGTGATCGGCGGGCCCCGGCCCCGAGTGTAGTTCGCGGTGGTGGGATCGACCGGCACACGGAAACGGCACCAGCACTCCGCTCGTGCCGGGCGACAGCGCCCATCGCGGGTCTGGGTGGATGATGCCCCGTACGCGGTACCACCGGCAGCACCTGGCTGGTACCACCTTGGCGCCCGTGGGAGGAGGAACCGATGAGACACGAGCGCCCCGACCCGCTGCATGCTGTCCTCGGCGTCCCCAGCAGCGCGGGGGGTCCGGCCGGTGGGGCGGGACGACGTCCACCGCCCGGCGGTGGCCGACCCACCCCGGCCGATCCCATGCCCGGCGCCGGCGTGGCGGGCGGCGTCCCGAGCGCCAAGCGGATCATCCCGCCCGAGCTCGGGGCCGGCGCGATCGCGGTCCTCGAGGGGCGGGCGTTCTGCTACTCGGACTCCCGGGGGGACGTCCCCCAGGGCTCGATCGGCGGGTTCGTGGTGGCGGACACGCGGTTCCTCGGCACGTGGGTGCTGACCATCGACGGGGAACCGCTGCCGGTCCTGCGGTCCGACGCCGTCGACTACTACTCAGCGGTGTTCGTGCTGACGAACCCGGCCGTGTCCGACCTGCCCAGGAACATCCTGTCGGTCCGGCGGAGCCGGTTCGTCGGCGCCGATCTCCACGAGGAGATCACGATCCACAGCTTCTCGGACGACCCCCTGGGGTTCGAGCTCCGGCTGGCGGTGGGGACCGACTTCGCCGACCTGTTCGAGATCAAGGCCCAGGTCCGGGACCGTGGCGCGTCGATCGTTCGGAATCACGACCCCGCCGCCGGGCGGCTGTCGTTCCGGTACGAGCACGACCCGTTCTCGGCCGAGACGCGGGTCCGCGCCACCGGCGAGCCCACGATCGACGGGGACGACCTCGTGTGGGCGGTGGAGCTCACGCCCCGCGGCGAATGGAGGGCCGACGTCGACGTGGAGGTCGACGCGTCGGGCCTGCTCCTCGAGCGGGTGCACCGCGACTTCGGCGACAGCTGGCGGGACGCCGACGATTCGCTGTCGCGGTGGATGCGGCAGGTGCCGGAGTTCGAATCGAACTCCGACGTGCTGACCGCGGTATTCCGGAAGTCCGTGACCGACCTCGCGGCGCTCCGGATCAGCGGACGGCTGCCGGGGATGGATCGGGAGATGGGCCTGCCGGCCGCGGGGCTGCCGTGGTTCATGACGCTGTTCGGCCGGGACACCCTCGTCACCGCGCTGATGTCGATGTGGGTCGGGCCCGAGCTCGCCAAGGGCGGCCTCACGGCCCTCGCCCTACTGCAGGGAACGAAGGTCGACGACTTCCGCGACGAGGAACCCGGCAAGATCGCGCACGAGTACCGGGCCGGCGAGCTCACCCAGCTCGGGCTGAAGCCCCACAATCCCTACTACGGGAACACCGACGCCACCCAGCTGTGGCTGATCCTGCTGAGCGCGTACTGGCGGTGGACCGGCGACGACGAGTTCGTGGGCGGCATGCGTCAGCACGTGCAACGGGCCCTCGAGTGGATCGACCGGTACGGCGACCAGGACGGCGACGGGTTCGTCGAGTACCGGACCCGGTCGACGCAGGGCCTCGGGAACCAGTGCTGGAAGGACTCGTTCGACGGCGTGCAGTTCGCCGACGGGCGGATCCCGTTCCTGCCGATCGCGATCGCGGAGGCCCAGGGATACTCCTACGACGCCAAGGTCCGGGCCGCGGAGCTGGCCGAGCGTGTATTCGGCGACCCCGGCTGGGCCGAACGCCTTCGCGGGGAGGCGGCGGACCTCGAGCGGCGCTTCAACGAGGCGTTCTGGACGGATGACCGCGGCGGCTTCTACGCGATCGGGCTCGACGGCGACAAACGCCGGATCGACTCGATGACCTCCAACATGGGCCAGCTGCTGATGTCGGGGATCGTGCCGGGGGAACGCGCGGACGTGGTCGTCCGCCGGCTGATGAGCGACGAGATGTTCTCCGGATGGGGTGTCCGGACCCTGTCGTCGGCGGAGGCCGGGTTCAACCCGATCGGCTACCACGTCGGCACGATCTGGCCGCACGACAACGCGATCATCGCGGCCGGGATGGCCCGGATGGGGTTCCGCGAGGAGTCGAACCGCATCGCCCTCGCCCTGGTGGAGGCCGCGTCCTACTCCCAGGGGCGCCTCCCCGAGGCGTTCGCCGGCTTCCCCCGCGTCCTCAGCCGGTTCCCGGTGCCCTTCCCGACCGCCTGCAGCCCGCAGGCCTGGGCGACGGCGGCGCCGTTCTTCCTGGTGAGCGCCATGCTCGGCATCGGCATCCATGAGGGTGCGCTGGTCGTGGACCCGTTCATCCCCGAGTCGGTCGGGCGGATCCGGATCTCCGGGATCCACGCGTTCGGCGCTCGATGGGACGTGGACGCGCAGGGTCGGGAGGGCTCGGTCAGCCGGTCGGCGTGATGACCACTCCGTTCGGCGACCGCCGGGCCATGCCTGCAGATGGCGGTCAGCCCGTCGCCACGGACCTCCAGACATGGCCGTTCCAGTGCAGCGCGAACGGTCCCGACGTGGCCGGTCCCGCCGCCCACATGTCGGGTGTCGTCCCCGTTGCGGCTCCCGACAGGAACGCCAGCCGGACGTTCGGACTCGGCGCTCCGACCCGCTTCCACGCCCCGGACGCGCTGCGGCGCAGCGTGAACGGGCGCTCGGCGCTGCTCGTCCCGAACGCGCCCACCGACCACAGGCGGCCGCCGGCCGCCAAAACGTCGAACAGCTCGGACGACTTCCCCGCGAGCGGCGCCGCGATGCGGCGCCACCTGGTCCCGTCCCACCGCTCGATGAGCGGCTGCGTCGGCGCGACGCGGTTGGCCGATCTGCCACCCACCGCCCAGGCCTCGGTCGGCGACACGTCGAGGACGCCATCCAGCCCGCTGCGGTCGGCGCCCAGCGCGGCCGGCTGCACGCGGGTGAACCCGGAGCCGTTCCAGTGCAGGAGGAGCGCGGCGCTGTGCGCGAGGCCGGAGCAGGGACCGGGGCACACCTCGCCGGCCGCCCACGCGTCGTCGGGCCCGGAGGTGGAGATGCCGTCGAGATGGGCCTCGCCGGGGACGAACGGGATCCGGACCTGCCGCCACGACGTGCCGTCCCAATGGAGGACCAGTCCGTGCCGCAGCCACCGGCCCCGGTCCGACCACAGCCCGACGGCCCACACGTCGTCCGGCGCCACGGCGTCGACGGCGCGGATCTCGTTGAGCGCGGTGCCGGGGCTCGGCGTGGGCACGGGCTTCCAGCCGTGGCCGTTCCAGTGCTCCATGAGGGTCCGCGAGCCGAACCCTCCGCCCCGCCCGCACCCCGAGCTGAGGCACGAGAATCCGCCCGCCCAGACGTCGTCCCGCGCCGTCGCGGCGACCGCCTGGAGGCCGCTGCCGTGGACGCCGGGGTTCGGGGAGCCGAGCGTCGTCCAGCCGTGCTGGCCGAGGTGGCGAACGAGCGGGCGGATCGCGCCGTCCGTGGCGATCGTTCCGACGGCCCAGACGTCGGCCGGGCCGGCGACCGCGACGGCCCGGAGCGTGGCGAAGCCGCCGTGGACCTGGACGGTGCCGCTCGGAACCGAGAGCGGTCCGGGCGGCGCGCCGGGCACGTCGATCTGCAGGGTGGCCCGGCGGGGGGCGGCCCCATCGCGAGCGGTGCCGGCGATGAGCGCCGCGTAGGCGCCGGGCGGGGCCGGGTGGCCGTTCGCGTCGAGCCCGTCCCAGTCGATACGCAGCGAGGTCGACATGCCGTGCTGCTGCAGGGGCCGGATCCCGGTGCCGTCCGGGCGCTCGACCGTCACCGACCACCGCAGCGGGACGGACGCCGTCGCGGTGAACCGCACCGAACCGTGCCCCGGTGAGATCTGCGGGGCCGACTCGGCCGGGCGGTAGATCTTGGGGCCGCCCATGGCCGCGACGGCCCGGCGGATCTGCGGCAGCAGGTTCCAGATGCGGCCGGGGCAGTCGGTCTGGCTCGTCCGGCGGTGGCCCTCGATGGTGTGCATCGCGATCCGCTGCCCGGGCGGATAGCGGTCCGTGTCGTAGCCCTGGGAGACGAGGGTGGCCGTTCCGTCGGCCGGCACGTGCGCGAGGTCGAGCTTCCAGGCAAGGACGCGCTCGACGCTCTCGATGGCCGCGCGCGGCGGGGCGGCGGAGGCGAAGTTCCCCATCACCGACACCGAGAACGTGAACGGGTTGAACCCAGCCTGGGAGCCGGGGACCACCGGGAGGTCGATGCCGCCGGCACGGCCCACGAAGATCGTCCCGAACCGGTCGACGAGGAAGTTGTAGGCGATGTCGCAGTAGCCGCGTTCCTGCGTGTGGTACCAGTCAATGCCCCGGACGATGTCGTCGCTCTGGGCGCGCGAGTAGGAGTTCGTGCCCGACGTGTGGTGGACGTAGGCCACCTTGATCGGCGAGTAGTACGGCGCGCTGCACCCCGGTGAGCCCATGTCGAACGACACCTGCTGGGCACCCCACGCCGCGCGCGAGACCATGGCCGGCATCGGCGGTCCGCCCCCGTTCGCCGCGCGGTCCGCCGGACTCGCGCCGGGCGCGTCCCCCGGGTCCGCGAGGTCGGTCGTGTCCACGCCCCGTACCGCGATGTCGGGCGGGCCGGTTCCGGGGCCGGCGGCGGAGCCGGAGGTGTTGGCGAACGCGACGTGCGGATCGGCGATGGTCACGCCGGCGGGGAGCCTGACCACGAGCCGCACACACCGGCCGCCGCCGGTCCAGATCAGCGGGGTGGAATGCGGGCCGGGGCCCGCCGCGTCACCGCCGTCGTCGTCGGGAGCGAGGGCCTGGTGACCGAGCACGGCGCCGTGCGCGCCGAGCCACGTGGCCGTACCGGCGACCGAACCGGCCCCCTGCTGGTGCCAGACCACGCCGAAGGCCGTGAACCAGAACCCGGGGCAGGATTGGATGGGCTTCGACGCCACCGCGGCGGTGGTCCGTACGGCGTCGCCCCGAAGGCGCTCGACACCGGTGCGGAGCAGGGCCTTCGCGAGGTCCACGACGGCATCCCGCGTGACGGTGGCGGACTGCCGAACCGAGGGCTCGGATACCGTGGTCGCCGCCACCGGTCGAACGGCGGCGGGCTTGGGCAGAGCCGAGGCAGTGGACGCTCCCACCAGCACACCCATCGCCAGCACCAGCGCAACAACGGCGGGCAGGTGGAACGGGCCTCTCGAGTGGTTTGGGCGAGTCTGCAACGTCGCCAATGCTGCCACAGGCGGACGATTCCGGCTCGCGGCGAAGGAGGCGGCGCGTCACCCGGGCGACACCGGCGAGAGCGCCGCCTCGAACACCTGGGATCCGGTGCGGTTCGAACGACTGCAACGAATGGAGCCGGCGGTCGGATTCGAACCGACGACCTAGCGATTACAAATCGCTTGCGCTACCGGACTGCGCCACGCCGGCGTGCCGGGCGGCCGGTTCATCCGCCCGCGAAGAAGGATAGCCCGCGGGAACGCCGGAACCGATCAATCGCGCCGCCGAGTGAGCACGTAGGCGAACAGCGCCGCGGCGAGCGCCGCCGAGGCGTTCAGCGACTGCACGCTGCCGCGCATGGGGAGCGACACGAGCAGGTCGCAGTGCTCGCGGACCAGTCGCGAGATGCCCGTCCCCTCCGCCCCAAGCACCAGCGCCAGCCGGCCGTCGGGGGCGGCTTCGTCGAGGATGCTCTTCGGCGCGTCCTCGTCGAGGCCGACCACCGTGAAGCCGAGCGACTGGAGCGTCTGCAGCGTTCGCGTGAGGTTCGTCACACGAGCGATGGGCAGATGGAGCAGCGCGCCGGCCGAGGCGCGGATCGCCGCCGGTGTGACGGGCGCGGCGCGGCGTTCCCTCGACACCAGCATCGCGACCCCGGCTGCCTCCGCCGATCGGGCCGCGGCGCCGAGGTTCTGGGGATCGGTCACGCCGTCCAGCACCACCACGACGGCTTCCGGACCGAA
This sequence comes from uncultured Actinomycetes bacterium, assembly GCA_963772375.1. GTDB lineage: Bacteria > Actinomycetota > UBA4738 > UBA4738 > JACQTL01 > DATBHM01. Next base: position 557,951 of record CAVYXG010000005.1, on the reverse strand, counting down.
GCCGAACGCCCGCAGCTCCGCATCCCCCAGCTCCCGGGGCAGGGCGACGCGAGCGACCACACCCTGGGCGTCCGTCGCCAGCCGGTCGAGCTCCTCGCCCGACCGCTCGCCGACCGTGACGCCGGCCGCATTGGCGGATGCGGCGAGCTCCGCCACCGGCCCCGAACCGGCGCCTCGCGACACCAGGATCTCGAGGGCCAGCCCCGCACGGAGCGCCTCCGCGACCGCCCGCCGGCCCCCGAGCCACGCATCGGTCGCCCGGGGCGCGGGCCTCCGCTCCGACCGGCCTCGCCGGCCGCCGGTCGCCGGCCGTGAAGGGGTCACCCTTGCGACGCCACCACGAGGGCAAGGCAGGCCGCGCCGTCACCGGTCAGCCCCAGCCCCTCGGGCCGGGTGGCCTTCACCGAGACCGACCCGGCCTCGACGCCGAGCACCCCGGCCAGCGCGGCGGCGATCTCGTCCCGACGCGGCGCGATCGCGGGCCGTTCCGCCACCACGGTCAGGTCCACGGACGACGGACGGATTCCCGCCTCCGCGGCCAGGGCCACGCACCGCGCCAGCAGGTCGAGGCCGTCCATCCCCGAGGTCTCCGGGGCGTCGTCGGGAAAGTGCCGCCCCAGGTCGCCGAGCGCCGCCGCCCCCAGCAGCGCCTCTCCCACCGCATGGCATACGACGTCGGCGTCCGAGTGGCCGGCCAGACCGGGTTCGCCGTCGAACGGCACACCGCCCAGCCGGAGCGGCCGCCCGTCGTCCCGTGGATGCACGTCGAACCCCAGACCGACTCGTGGGATCACCACGGCTCGTCCTCGAGCTCGGCCACGGCCCACAGACGGTCGAAGTCCTCCCGTGTCGTGACCTTGAAGTTCCCCGGCTCCCCTGGCACGGTCATGACCCGCGAGCCGGCCCACTCCATCAGTGCGGCGTCGTCGGTGAACTCCTCGGACCCGAGCGCCGCCCGGCGGTGCGCCTCGACGAGCGCTTCCCGCAGGAACGCCTGGGGGGTCTGCGCGAGGACCAGGCCTTCGCGGGGGATCGTCTCGGCGATCCTGCCGTCGCGCACCCGCTTGACCGTGTCCGGAACCTGGATCACGGGGATGGCGCCGGCGATCATCCCGGCGTCGCGCGCCACGCCGTCAAGCGCGTCGACCACCGCGTCGAACAGCGCCGGTGTGGCGAGGGCCCGGGCGGCGTCGTGGACGACCACGACCGACGACGTCGAGGGGACCGAGCCCAGCGCCAGCCGCACCGATTCCTGCCGCGAGGCGCCGCCCGTCACCACCACGCAGACCGCCCCGGACGGCAGCAGCGACACGGCCCGCCGCTCCCATCCCGGGGGAACGGTCACCACGAGCGACGCGATCCGGTGGGACTCGCACGCGGCCTGAGCCGCCATCGTGAGGATCGACCGCCCCCCGGCCGTGAGGAAGGCCTTCGGCCGGTCGCCGCCGAGCCGCGATCCCGACCCGGCGGCGAGGAGGATCGCGACTGCGTCCCCGGTCATGGACCGCGCGAGGTCCGCGCCGCGCTGTCCTGCGGGTCGTCCTGGGCCTCCTCGTCCGGTCCGGCGGCCTTGCGGGCCACGGCGATTCCGATGTCCGAGGTGGCCAGGGCGGCGAACACCATGCGGCCGGTGGAGGTCTGCAGAACGTTCGTCACCGTGACGTCGGCCTCCGACCCGATCCGCTCGGCGGCATCCTCCACGACGACCATCGTGCCGTCCTCGAGGTACCCGACGGCCTGTCCGTGGTCACGGCCCTGCCGGGTCAGCCGGACGTGCAGCGACTCCCCTGGAAGGAACGGCACCCGGAAGGCCGCCGCCAGCGCGTGGATCGAACGGACCGGCACCGAGAGCGCCTGCGCCACCTTCACGAGGTTCGAGTCCGCCGTGACCACGGCGCCGCCCCGGTCGCGGGCCAGCCGGACCAGCCCCGCGTCGACGTCGCCCATGGCCTCCTCCTCGACGAGGATCACCTCGACGGTGGGATCGCGCTGGAGCTGGGCCAAGATGTCGAGGCCGCGACGCCCCCGCGCGCGGCGGTTCCCGTCGGAGGAGTCGGCGATTCGCTGCAGCTCGCCCAGCACCCCCCGCGGCACGAGAAGGACGCCGCCGAGGAACCCCGTCCGCACGAGGTCGAGGATGCGGCCGTCGATGAACGCGCTGGTGTCGACCACGTTCACCTCGGCCCGTCCGATGCCGGCCGCGCGCGGCTTCAGCCCGACCAGCGAGAACATGTCCGCGTGCTTGGCCCGGCCGACCCGGTAGCCGATGTACGGCAGCGTCAGGTACAGGAACGCCACGACCGGCCACGCGGCGGCGCTCGGCAGCCGGAAGATCGGGAGGCTGAGCAGCAGGGCGATGATCAGGCCGACGATCAATCCCACCACGCCGGCGGCGATCTCGGCGGCCGGCGCCCGGCGGAACTCGTGCTCGACCGCGTCGACCGCACTGGCCGTCTGCCGCCCGAAGATCCCGCCGACGACGTAGCCGAGCAGGGCGCCGAGCACGATCCCGATCACGGTTCTCCACGGCTCGTTCCTGGGGTCCCAGGCCCGTGCGCCGATCTCGTACCCGGCGAGCGCGAACAGCGTGATGAAGATGAACCGGACGAACTCGACCAGCCGGCCGCGCCTCGCCTTCGGGGGGGGAGGAGCCTCACTCACGCGAACCACCGTGCCCTACTCGGGATCGTGGTTCAAGGGTACTCGCCGGGCAGGAGAAACCCGGGAACCCGATCGGGAACCGGCTGGGCTCAGTGCGACTCGTCGAGGACCTTGTCGATCATGCGCTCGGCGTCCTCCTCGGAGGAATCCATGGCGAACACGAGCTCCGAGACGAGGATCTGGCGGGCCTTGGCGAGCATCCGCTTCTCGCCGGCCGACAGGCCCTTGTCCTTGTCGCGGATCGACAGGTTCCGCACGACCTCGGCCACCTGATAGGGGTCGCCGGAGTGCAGCTTCTCGATGTTGTTCTTGAATCGTCGGCTCCAGTTGGAGGCCATCTTGGACTCGTCCTCGCGCAGGACGGCCAGGACCTTCTTCACCTCGCTCTTGGCGACGACCTTGCGCAGGCCGACCGCCTGCGTGTTGTCCGCGGGGATGCTGAGGGTGAGGTCTCCGTAGGCCAGTCGGAGCACGAAGTAGGTCTTCTTCTCGCCCAGGAAATCTCGCTCCCTGAGGTCCTCGATGACGGCTGCGCCGTGCTCAGGATGGACAACGGTGTCACCCTTTCGATACACAGAACCCCCTAAGGACTGGCGAGGAGTGGTGGATCCGACCAAGCCAGAATAGCACGGCGCTCGGACCCCCGGCAAATCGAAACCGCAGGTCAGAGGTACATTTTCGGCCTAGGACCATCAGCTGAGCGAGCTCGGACCTGCGATCGGCGGTCGCTCCGGCGCCCCGAGCGCGCGCCCTGTGACCGGCGGTTTCACCCCGCCGTCACCACCTCCTCCAGTCGCCCGCCTTCCCCCTGGGGCCGAGTCCAGCCGAGCGCCTCCCGCACGTGGCGGACGGACACCACGCGGACGCCCTGCAACCCGGACGCCGAGGGCCCGACCGCGGCGAAGACGGTGCGGAGACCCGCCGCCCGCGCCGCGGAGACCCGCTGGGTCATGCCGGGGGCCGGCCGGACCTGGCCCGTGAGGGCCACCTCGCCCACGAACGCCGCACCTGCCGGTGGGGGCCGCCCGGTCGCCGATGAGGCAAGCGCGGCCGCCACAGCCAGGTCGCACGCCGGGTCGTCCACGCGCAGCCCACCTGCCGAGGCGCCGTACAGCTCCGAACGCCCCAGCCCGAGCCGGAGGTTCTGGTCGAGCACGGCCGCGATCAGCGAGAACCGCCGAGGGTCGAGGCCGGTGGCCTGACGCCGCGGCGGGCCCTGCGTCTCGACCGCGAGCGCCTGGACTTCGAGCGCGAGCGCCCGCCGCCCGGCGACCGGCAGCGCCACCGCGGAGCCCGGCTCGCGCGATCCCGGCGCGAGGTGGTCGGCCGGATCGGCCTCGTGCAGGCCGGTCGGGCCCATCTCGAACCACGCGATGTCCCCCTCCTGGCCGAACCGGTTCTTCCCGGCGGCCAGCACGCGGAGCCCCGACCGGGCCTCGCCCTCGAACGACAGCACCACGTCGACGGCGTGCTCGAGCGTGCGTGGGCCCGCCAGGTCGCCGTCCTTGGTCACATGGCCGGTCAGCACGACGGTGACGCCCTCGGCCTTGGCAAGGCCCACCAGAGCGTCCGTGCACAGACGAACCTGCGACGGCGCGCCCGGGAGCGACGACGACTCGGGATCGCGGAGGGTCTGGACGGAATCCACGGCGAGCAGCGCGGGGCGTTCGGCCCGGGCGGCATCGACGACGTCGGGGAGCTCGCGCCCGGCCACGAACCCGATGCCGTCCACGTCGAGCCCCAGCCTGCGTCCGCGCGCTGCCACCTGGGCCCGCGACTCCTCGCCGGACGCGTAGAGGCAGGTGAGCCCGGCAGCCGACAGACGAGCCATCAGTTGGAGGAGAAGGGTCGACTTGCCGATGCCGGGCTCACCCGCGAGAAGGACCACCGACGCCGGGACCAGCCCGCCACCGAGCACCCGGTCGATACCGGGGAACCCCGTGGGCACGCGCCGGTCCGGCTCCTCGGGACCGTGCAGGGCGACGACCGGGGCCGAACCCCTCGAGGGACCTGCCTGAAGGGCCCCTCGAGGGATCGCCTCGATCGTTCCCCATGCTCCGCACGCCGGGCACCGCCCTGCCCACTGTGCCGTCCGATGCCCGCAGTCGGAGCACCCGAGGACCGCCTTCGGCCTTCCCATGGCGCGAACGTAGCAGGGGGGTCCGACATCGTCGGCCCGGCGCCGCGAAGGGTGCAGCCGTTCCGAAGGTGTGCTCTCCGACGGATCGGTCAGCTGTTGTTCGCCGCGGCCTTGCCGCCCTTGCGTCCGGCCGCCTTCTTCTGCGCGGTGGTTCCGCCCTGAGACGACGAGCCGCCCGAGCCCGAGGACTTCCCGCCGCGGCTCGAGGCGCCCGGGGAGTTCGCGATGCGCGCCGCGCGGCTCTTCGACATGCCCTTGTCCTTCAGAGCCTCGTACTGCTTCTCGTTCTTGACGTTGGCGCGCTTGTTCGGCATCCGTCCCTCCTCCTGTTCCGGTCTCGTGGCGACGGAGGGTCCCGGCTTCAGGCGGCGGCAGGCTCGCGGTCGGTCCCACGGTGGAGGGCGCCCCGCCGGCTGATCCGCTCCGACCTCACCGGCTCACCGGACTGGTGGGCCCAGCAGGTCGGCGAGGGGTTGTACGTGGACAGGACCGTCCCGCACCCATCGTGTGCACACACGCGGCCGCCTTCGCTCCGCGGCGTGCCCCTCCTCGGTGCCGTTGGGACGCTTGCCCGGATCGGCTTGCCGTCACCGAAAGTCTCGTCCATGACTCACCTCCGAGCGCGATCCCCACTCGCGCTTCTGAGGCACTTTTGCCCCGAGACATCACCGTCCAATCACGCCGGCCGGCATATCGCGGAAGACGGAACGGGCGGCTCCGCACCACCGCCCGGCCCGTTCCCCGGCGTTCCCTCGACTTCAGGGCGTCGGGAGCGCCCCCGCGTCGAGGATGATCTTTTGGTCTGCGTTCGGCACCGCCGAGTCCGAGTCCACGATCCCGCCCGACTCGACGATCACGTAGGAGGCCGAACTTTCGCCGGTGCCACCCGGCGTCGTGCCGCTGGTGGCGACCGGGATCGGGGCCCCGGAATCCGCCTCCTCGGACAGGAACACGTGCATGTCCGGATCGAACCAGAACGTCCTTTCCACGCCCGCCAGCGTCACGCGGAGCGCCGTCGCCGGACGGCCCGTGGGGTCGCGCTGCGCGCCGAGGTCGTGCACGCTGGGGATGCCCTTCAGCACCTCGTACATCGCCACCCGCTGCAGGGGCGACGAGTGCGGCGCCATCTCGCTCATCAGGTCCTCGATGGCCGAGACCAGCACGCCCGTCTCCTCGTCCTGCCCCGCACCCGGAGTCACGACCGGCCTGGGCGACGCCCCACCAGGCGCGCTGCGTGCCTTCAGCTGGTCGAGCAGCCTGGCCGGATCGGCCGACAGGTTCGACAGGTCGTCGCCGGTCGGCATCTTCCCGATCCGCATGGAACCGCTCGGCGGCACTCCGTACCCGTCGCCGTCCACCGAGTTGACCATCCGGCCCGTCCCGTCCGGCGACCACCAGTAGGTCAGGTGCGCCGTCGTTCCGGGCAGGACCACGGCGTACTTCCAGTAGTAGTACTGCCCGTCCCCTGCGACCAGCTTGGACGACGAGCCCGCGCCGGAGGTGGTGGGACCGGTCGCCCCGCTCGTCCCGTTCCCGACCTGGGTCGGCGATCCCGACCCTCGATGGCCGAGCACCACGAACCCGCCGGCCACCAGCGCGCCCGTCATCGCCAGCGCGACCGCCGCCGACAGCAGGCGGCCGTTCCGATGGCGGCGTTCCCGGCGGTCCACCAGCCGCGTCATCGCCTCGTCCGCGGGCGGCGCCTGCCGCGCGCCGCGGCTCATCTGTTCGCGTAGCTCACCCATCGTTCGCTCCCGTGTCGGCTCCGTGCCGCAGCGCCTCCCGGGCCCGGGCCACCTGCACCCGGACCGTCGACGCCGCGACGCCCATGGCCTCCCCGGCCTCCTCGGAGGTCAGGTCGAGCCCCTCGGTCAGGACGAACGCGGCCCGCTGGCGTTCCGACAGGCCGGCCAGCGCGCGGACCACGGCATCGCGGTCCTCGACGGCCGGAACCCCGCCCTCGCTGACGCCCTCGGCCGAGCGGACCCGCCGCCCGAGGCGCCGCAGCGCCACCGCGGCGCGCCGCCTCCGGCTCCGCCAGACGTTCATCGCCGTGCGGTACAGGTAGCCGTCGGGCCGCTCCATGGCGGCGACCCGATCCCACCGCTGCCACACGCGCAGGAACGCCTCCTGGGCGACCTCCTCCGCCTCGGCCTCGTCCCGGGCGAGCAGCCGGAAGCACGCGAACACCCCCGCGTGGTGCGTTCGGAAGAACGCGTCGAACTCCGCCGGCACGCCTTCCGGCGCGGCGGCGAGGGGTTCGACCTCGATCGACGGGGTGACGGTTCGCGTGGCCGTTTCGTCCATGGCCCAAGAACGCTCCTGCGGACTCGAGTGCTTACACGAGGGATAGCATCTTGCCTCGATGCGCGTCCCCGCTCCCCGCCCGCCCGCGCGCCGTCCGGATGCCCCGGCGACCCCGAGCCGGCCGGCCGACGCCCCGGCCGGGCCGCTCGAACGCCTCCGGACCGAGCTGCTCGATCTCTACGGGCCGGCGGAGCGTTCCACCGTCGAGGAAATCGTGACGACGGTCCGGCGCGCCGCCGCCATCCGGGCCGGGGACGATCCACCCCGCCGCTGGAGCGAACGCGACTCCGTCCTCATCACCTACCCCGATCAGATCAGAACCCCCGGCGAGGCGCCGCTCCGGACGCTCCGCCGGTTCCTGCGCACTCGCCTCGGCGGGCTGGTGAGCGCCGTCCACCTGCTGCCGATCGCCCCGTGGTCGTCGGACGACGGCTACGCGGTGACCGACCACTCGAGCGTGGATCCGGCGCTCGGGACCTGGGACGACGTGACGGCGATCGCCCGCGAGTTCGAGGTGATTCTCGACGTCGTGATGAACCACGTCTCGGCCAGCCACCCGTGGCTGTCGGCGTCCCTGTCCGGGGATCCCGAGTTCGCCGGGCATTTCATCGATGTCGAGCCCGGGACCGACCTGTCCGGCGTGATCCGCCCCCGGGCGACGCCGCTCGTCACGGCGTTCACCTCGCCCGGCGGCGACCGGCCGCTGTGGACGACGTTCTCCTCCGACCAGGTCGACCTGAACTACCGCAACCCCCGCGTCCTGGCCCGGCTGATCGACATCGTGCTGGGGTACCTGGACCGCGGCGCCGGGTTGCTCCGGCTGGACGCGGTCGGATACACGTGGAAGGAGCCGGGCACCTCCTGCCTGAACCTCCCCGACGCCCATCGCCTGGTCCGAGCGCTGCGGGCGGCCGTCGACGCCGTGTCCCCGCACATCGCGATCCTCACCGAGACCAACGTCGCCCAGCCCGACAACGTTGCCTACTTCGGCGACGGACGGCCGGAGGCGCACGTCGTGTACCAGTTCTCGCTGCCGCCGTTGGTGCTCCACGCGATGCTGTTCGGCACGACGGAACGGCTGGCGCCGTGGATCGAGGCGTTCGAACGACCCCCCGCCGGGTGTGCGTTCCTCGACATGCTCGCCTCGCACGACGGGATCGGCCTCATGCCGGCCCAGGGCCTCCTCCCCGAGTCCGAGATCGCGGACATGGTGGACGCCGTCGTGCGGCACGGCGGCCTGGTGGGGGTGCGCGACAGCCCGCTCGGCCCGCGGCCCTACGAGCTGAACTCGACGTGGTTCGACGCGCTGTCCGACCCGAACGCCCCCGAGACCCAGACGCTTCGGATCGACCGCCACCTGGCGGCCAACTCGATCATGCTGGCCCTGGCCGGGATCCCGGGCGTGTACGTCCACAGCCTGTTCGGAACGCCGAACGACCGCGCGGCGGTCGACGCGAGTGGGATCCCCCGGCGCATCAACCGGCGGAAGTTCGACCTCGCGACGCTGGAGGCCGACCTGGCCGACACGGGCTCGCGGGCGCGGCGGGTCTTCGACGGGATGGCGCGGATGCTCCGGGCCCGCTCGTCCCACCGGGCCTTCCGGCCCGGCGCTCCGCAGCGGGTGCTGGAGGCGCCGCCCGGCGTTCTCGCCGTCGAACGCGGCTCGGATGCGACCGGACGGGTCCGTTGCCTGGTGAACCTCACGTCCGGCCCAGTCGAGGCCCCCACGTCGGGGCCCGGCGAGGACCTTCTGACCGGGCGCGAGACTGCCGACGGGAAGACGGTCGCCCTACGGCCATACGAGGTGCGTTGGCTGGCCGAGCCGCGGTCGGCGCGCTGACCCTCTCGTCGTCCGTCGCGGTGGTTTCGCGGCCTCGCGTGGGCCGCTCCGCGGCGCCGAGGCCCGACACCGTCACGGATGCCGATCCCGCCGAGCCGGCGAACTCCAAGCCGTAGCGCGTGTACGAGCGCCGGACCCGCATCCCGACGCGTTCGTACATGGCCAACGCGCCGGTGCGGGACTCGGTCGACAGCACGACCGTCCGCCGCCCCAGCCGGTGGAACCCGCGGAACGCCTCGACCAGCAGCGCCCGGGCGATCCCGCGGTGGCGGTGGGTTCGGCGAACCGCCAGCTGATGCACGTAGCCGTCCTCGTCGCCCTCGTAGGCCAGCGAGATCGCCACGCCGACGATCTCGTCACCGTCCACCGCCACGGGGGAGAGGCGGGGGTCGAACGTGGCCCTGCCGACCGTGTGCGCGACCCACTGTTCGAACGACTGCCCGGCGCGTCCCTCCCACTCCCCGAACGCGTCCTCGACCAGCCGGTGCGCCACGCGGTCGTCGACGCCGGGACGGAACGGCCGGAGGGCGATCCCCGGGGGAACCTCGGGCGCGGGCGGCTCGGCGTCGCCCATGACGATCTCCAGCAGCCAGGACGTCCACCGCGCCGTCCAGCCCCGGCCCCGCAGCAGCTCGCGTGCGTTCGCCTCCGCGTCGCTCCTGGTCTGTCCCACCTCGCGCAGCCCGGCCTCCCTGGCAACCGATTCACACCACGCGGCGACCTCGGTTCCGATCCCACGTCCGCGGAACGCCGGGTGGACGTCGGCGTATGCGGCTCCGCGTTCGGTGTCCAGCAGTCCCCACGCCGCGACCCGGTCCCCGACCTCCACGACCACGGTGTGGCGCGCGAGGTCGACCGACGGGAGCGTGAGGTCGGCCTGCACGTCCTCGCGGTCGACGTCCACGACGCCGTTGGCGGCGGTTTCGGCGGCGGCGACCAGAGCGGTGATCGCGTCCACGTCGCCGGGCGAGGCCGGCCGCATCCGGCGATCGGTCGTCACGCGCCCGGCTTCAGACCATGTCGAACACGATCAGGATCAGCAGGGCGAGCTCGATACGGCTCACCACGAAGACGTCGGCGGCAGTCTCCGGGACGCCGCGGGCCGTCAAGGACGTCCGCACTCAGGCATTCGCGGCCGGCAGGCGAACGGATCCGTCCTCGGCCAGCTCCCAGAACGGGTTGTGGGCGATCTCCCACGTGTGCCCGTCCGGATCCGAGAACACCGCCGCGTCCCCGCCCCAGAACGTCTCGTCCGGCTCGTGGCCCACGGTGGCCCCGGCCTTGCGCGCCGCCGCGACGACGGCGTCGACCTCGGCGAGCGACCGGACGTTCTGCGACAGCGTCACGCCGCCCCACCCGCCGGGGTCCTCGACCCCGCCGTCATCCGCCAACGCTTCGCGCCCCCACAGCGCGAGCACCATCCCCCCGGCCTGGAAGAACGCGACGCCATCGTCGTCGTTCGTCCGCTCCCACCCGAGCGCGCGGTAGAACGCCTCCGACCGTTCGAGATCCGCGACGCCGAGCGTCACCGCCGTGATGCGTTGATCCATCGCTCCTCCCGAACAAGTTGGCTTCAGTCACCCTATCGAGGCATCGTGACGCCGTCGTCGATGATGGCCCTCGCGGAGTCGGCGACCGGATCGGAGCGAAGCGTGGAGGGTCGGTTCGGCGCCTGGACGTCGGCAGACTCGCCGGGTCGCGGGCGTGGCGTTCGTCGTCGTCGCGACGTTCGCCGGCGGCCTCGAGGCGTTCCTGTTCTTCCCGCCCGCGGGCGTCACGGGCACGCTGATCGCTTACGGCGGCGACGGAACAAAGCTCGCGGAGGCGACCATCTGCCCCGTCACCTCGGTTGCGGGAACGTGCGCTGGCGAGGTGACACAGCTGGCATGAAATGCCGGAGAGCCCAGCAACCCGGGGGCTGCTGGGCTCGGAAACCCGGCCTTACGATCGCGCAGCGCTCGCGAGGAGCGTCGCAGCGACCGGGGGTGGGCTAGCCTTCCTGCTGGCCCGCCATCTCGACCGGCGGCGTGTCCGGCGGCGCCTCGGGGAGGTCGAACACGATCTCCCCGTCGCGCGCGTCGACGATCACCGTCTGGCCAGCCCGGAACTCCTTCCACAGGAGCTTCTCGGACAGGGGGTCCTCCACCATGCGCTGGATCGTCCTGCGGAGCGGCCGGGCGCCGAGCGCCGGGTCGAACCCCTTGGTGGCCAGGACCTCCTTGGCCTCGTCGGTCAGGACGATGTCGATGTCCTTCGCCTTCAGCTGGTCGCGGACCCGCCGGGTCATGAGATCCACGATCTCCTTCACGTTCTCCTTGGTCAGCGAGTGGAAGACGATGACCTCGTCGATCCGGTTGAGGAACTCCGGCCGGAACGAGCGCTTCAGCTCGTCCATGACCCGGTCCGTCATCTTGTCGTGCGCCAGGCTCTCGTCCGTGCGCGCGAACCCGATGCCGGCGCCCTTCTGGATGTCCCGGGTGCCCAGGTTCGACGTCATGATGATCACGGTGTTCTTGAAGTCCACGGCGTGGCCCTGCGCGTCCGTCAGCCGCCCGTCCTCGAGGATCTGCAGCAGCGTGTTGAACACGTCCGGATGGGCCTTCTCGATCTCGTCGAACAGCACCACACTGAACGGCTTGCGCCGCACGGCCTCCGTGAGCTGACCGCCCTCCTCGTACCCGACGTAGCCGGGCGGGGAGCCGATCAGCCGGGACACGGTGTGCTTCTCCATGTACTCCGACATGTCGAGCTGGATCAGCGCGTCCTCGTCGCCGAACAGGAACTCCGCCAGGGCCTTCGAGAGCTCGGTCTTCCCGACCCCGGAAGGTCCCAGGAAGATGAACGAGCCGGAAGGACGCTTGGGGTCCTTCAGGCCGGCGCGGGTCCGCCGGATCGACTTCGAGACCGCGATGACCGCCTCGCCCTGGTCGACGATCCGCTTGTGCAGCTCGTCCTCCATGCGAAGCAGCTTCTCCGTCTCCTCCTCGGTGAGCTTGAACACCGGGATGCCGGTCCAGATCGACAGGACCTCGGCGATCTCCTCCTCGTCCACCTCGGACAGGACGTCGAGCTCGCCAGACTTCCACTGGCGCTCGCGGCGCTGCTTCTCCTCGAGGAGCTGACGCTCCTGGTCGCGGAGGTGTCCGGCCCGCTCGAAGTCCTGCACGTCGATCGCCGATTCCTTCTTCAGGCGGACGTCGGCGATCTGCTCGTCCACCTCGCGGACGTCCGGCGGCGCGGTCATGCGGCGGATGCGCATGCGCGAGCCGGCCTCGTCGATGAGGTCGATCGCCTTGTCCGGCAGGAACCGGTCGGAGATGTAGCGGTCGGCCAGGTTCGCCGCGGCCACCAGCGCGTCGTCCGTGAAGCTGACGCGGTGGTGCGCCTCGTACCGGTCGCGAAGGCCCTTGAGGATCTCGATCGTGTGGGCCACGCTCGGCTGCTCCACCGAGATCGGCTGGAACCGCCGTTCCAACGCGGCGTCCTTCTCGAGGTGCTTGCGGTACTCGTCGCGGGTGGTCGCGCCGATCGTCTGGAGCTCCCCGCGGGCGAGCATCGGCTTGAGGATCGACGCGGCGTCGATCGCGCCCTCGGCCGCGCCGGCGCCGACGAGCGTGTGCAGCTCGTCGATGAACAGCACGATGTCGCCGCGGGTGCGGATCTCCTTGAGGACCTTCTTCAGCCGCTCCTCGAAGTCGCCGCGGTAGCGGGACCCCGCCACCAACGCGCCGAGGTCGAGCGTGTAGATCTGCTTGCCCTTGAGGGTCTCGGGGACCTCGCCCTTGACGATGTCCTGGGCCAGGCCCTCGACGATGGCCGTCTTGCCGACGCCGGGCTCGCCGATCAGGACCGGGTTGTTCTTGGTCCTGCGCGACAGGACCTGCATGACCCGTTCGATCTCCTTCTCGCGGCCGATCACCGGGTCCAGCTTGGCCTCGCGGGCGAGCTGGGTGAGGTTGCGACCGAACTGGTCGAGCACCATCGATCCCTGGGGTGTCTGCTCGCCGCCGGGGGTCTGCTCGCCCTTGCCGCCCGAGTAGCCGGACAGCAGCTGGATGACCTGCTGGCGCACGCGGTTGAGGTCGGCGCCGAGCTTCTGGAGGACCTGCGCGGCGACGCCCTCGCCCTCGCGGATCAGCCCGAGCAGGATGTGCTCGGTGCCGATGTAGTTGTGGCCGAGCTGCAGCGCCTCGCGGAGCGACAGCTCGAGGACCTTCTTGGCGCGCGGCGTGAACGGGATGTGTCCCGTCGGCGCGGCCTGGCCCTGTCCGATGATCTCCTCGACCTGCGAACGAACGGCGTCGAGGGAGATGTTGAGCTGCTCGAGGGCCTTCGCTGCGACGCCCTCGCCCTCATGGATCAGCCCGAGCAGGATGTGCTCGGTGCCGATGTAGTTGTGGTTGAGCATCCTCGCTTCCTCTTGCGCGAGGACCACCACCCGTCTGGCCCGGTCGGTGAACCGTTCGAACATGTCAAGCCTTCCTGGCCGGAAGCGCCGGCCCGCTTGCTGCGTGGCTTCGGGGATCTGAGGACTCCGTCCTACCCCCGAGGCGCAGGAGGCGCTCCCGGTGGCGCGCCGTCGCGCCGCCTGAGCGCCCTCCGGAGTCGAGTATACCCCTCGCCTCCTGAACGCCCGGCCCCGCTCCGTGCCCCATCACGCCTCCCTCGGATGCGTGGGAAGCGGCGGACGTTCCCACGTCTGTCCTTGAGTTCTTCCTAGTCATCACCCTATACGAACAAACTCGCTCGCTAGGTCATTCGGACGGTCATCCCGCCGGGATGAGTCTCGCGCCCAGGAATCCCCCCGTCGTCCGACGAAGGGCCCTCTCCGGAGGGACCGGACGGCCGAGTCCGGGACGGCCGTTCGTCTCGCACGGCGGGTCGAGAGGTCCTCTAGAATTCTACGAGCGTTGAATATCCGATGGCGGCCGGGCGGCCGGCCGGGGGAGGCAATGAAGCCATGTGGGCCATCGCACGAAAGGAGTTCCGGCAGCTCAGGAGGGACCGGCGGACGCTCGCGCTGATGATCTTCCTGCCGCTCGTGCTGCTGGTCGTGTTCGGCTACGCGGCAAGCTTCGACGTCAAGCACGTCCCGACCGTGGTGGTGGGCCCGGGGGCGACGATCGTCGCTCCGGAGCTGCCGTCGGTGCTCGACGTGACGGCCGTCGTGCCGAGCGAGGACGCTGCCGACGCGACGGAACGCCTCCGCAATGGCGGCGACGTCGTGGCGGTGGTCGCCGACCCGGGCGGGCCGACGGTGCTGGTCGACGGGTCCGACCTGTTCTCGGCGCGGGCAGTCGTCTCGGGGCTGGCGCAGTTGCAGCTTCCGGCCGGGATCCGGCGGCCGGTCGTGCACGTGCTCTTCAACCCGGACCTCAAGACGTCGGTGGTCATGATCCCGGCGATCATCGGGCTGATCCTGGTGTTCGTCGGGACCGTGGCGACGTCGCTCGGGGTCGTTCGGGAGCGCCAGGCCGGGACCCTCGAGCAGCTCGCCGTGATGCCGTTCCGGCCACGGGACGTGTTCGTCGGAAAGGTCGCGCCCTACTTCGTCGTCGGCATCGTCGACATGGTGATCGTGGTGGCGGCCGGCCTGGGGCTGTTCGGAGTGCCGTTCCGAGGGTCCGTGGCGACGTTCGCGGTGGGGGGATTGCTGTTCCTGTTCGTGACGCTCGGGATCGGGGTGCTGATCTCGACGGTCTCGGAGAACCAGGGCCAGGCCATCCAGCTCGCGATCATGACGCTCCTGCCCCAGGTGCTGCTCGCGGGGATGATCTTCCCGCTCCAGTCGATGGCCCCGGGCGTCCGGTGGATCGCCTTCCTCCTGCCGCTCACCTGGTTCGTCAAGATCTCGCGCGGCGTGATGATCCGGGGGGCCAGCCTGTCGTCGCTGTGGTTCCCCATGGTGATGCTGGCCATCCAGGGGATGATCGTGTTCGGGCTGTCGGTGATCCGGTTCCGGCGGGACCTGGCGCCGGCCTCGCGCGAATCCGCGCCGCCGTCGCCGGCCGCTTCGGCCGAGGTCGCGGCATGAACGGCGGCTGGGGCGTTCGCGACTTGGTCGTGCGCTACGGCGACCGAACGGCGCTCGACGGGGTCACGCTGGACGTGCGACCGGATGAGGTCACCGCGGTGGTCGGCGGCGACGGGGCCGGGAAGACCACGCTGCTCCGGGCCCTGGCCGGTGCGGCCCGGATCACTGCCGGGTCCGTCCGGCGGCCCGAGGTGCGGCGGATCGGCTACGTCTCGGCGGGCCCGGGTATCTACGGCGACCTCACGGCGGACGAGAACCTCGCGTTCGCCGGCGGCGCGTATGGGCTCTCGAAGGAGGAGGTCGCCGAGCGTTCCGGCGAGCTGCTCGCCCGGACCGGACTGACGGCCGCGCGGGGCCGGCTGGTCGGGCGCCTGTCCGGCGGGATGCGGCAGAAGCTCGCGGTCGCGGTGGGTCTGCTGCATCGGCCGGACCTCCTGGTACTCGACGAGCCCACGACCGGCGTCGACCCGGTGAGCCGGGCCGACCTGTGGCGCCTGATCTCCGGGGCCGCGGCGGCCGGCACGGCGGTGGTGTTCGCCACGACCTACCTGGACGAGGCCGAACGGGCCGGCGAGGTCCTGGCGCTGGAGGAGGGACGGCCGCTCGCCTTCGGGTCGCCCGACGAGGTCGTACGGAACGTGCCCGGGTTCGTCGTGGAGACCGACGAGCGGCCATCGGACGAACGGCGCTCGTGGCGCCGGGGCGACCGGTGGCGTCGGTGGGTCCCCGACGCGCCCGCCGAAGGTGGTCGCACCCACCCGGCGGGAGTGGACGGCCCGGTCGGCGCTCGCGGTCGAGCTCCGGATGGTGGCGATGCTGTGGCACCCGACCTCGAGGATGCAGTGATCGTCGCGGCGCTGGCCCGGAGGGAGGCGGCCTGATGCTCGCGGCCAGGGACGTCACGAAGCGGTTCGGCGACGTCGTCGCCGTCGACCGGGCCGACCTCGCCGTCGGTCCGGGCGAGGTCGTGGGCCTCCTCGGCGCGAATGGTGCCGGCAAGACGACCCTGCTGCGGATGGTGCTCGGGCTCCTCCGCCCGACCTCCGGTGCCATCCGGCTGTTCGGCCGGCCACCGTCGCTCGCCACCCGCCGCCAGATCGGCTACGTTCCGCAGTCGCTCGGCCTGTACGACGACCTCACGGTCCGCGAGAACCTCGATTTCGCCGCGGCGGCGTTCGGCGTCGAGCCGCCGGCGCTCGACGACCCCGACCTGCGCGAGGCGGCAGGCGTGGTGATCCGCGACCTGCCGCTCGGGCTACGCCGGCGGACCGCGTTCGTCGCGGCGCTGGCGCACGGCCCCGAGCTGCTCGTCCTCGACGAACCGACCTCGGGCGTCGACCCGCTCGGCCGTGCCCGGCTGTGGGACACCGTCCGGGCGGCCGCCGACGGCGGCGCCGGCGTGGTCGTGACGACGCACTACATGGACGAGGCGCGACAGTGCGACCGGCTGGTGGTGATGGCGGCCGGGCGGGTCGTGGCCTCGGGCGGGATGTCGGGCATCGTCGGGGACGCCCGGTCGGTGGAGGTTGCGGCGGGGCGGTGGCAGGAGGCCTTCACGGCCCTCGACGACGCCGGCTTCCCGATCTCCCTGGTCGGCCGCCGTGTCCGCGTGCCGGGCGGGGAGCCGTCCGCCGTCCTCGCGGCGCTCCGGTCGGCCGGCGTCGACGCGCAGGTGCGGGAGCTCCCCGCGACGTTCGAGGAGCGCTTCGTCGAGCTGTCGCTCGCGTCCGTGCGCGGGGCCGAGGTCGCATGAACGCGTCCGCGCCGCGGCGGCCGGGACGACGCCCGGGCGTCAGCGGCAGCCGCGACGACATCCTCGCCGCGGCACGGGCGGAGTTCGCTGCGCGCGGCTACCAGGGCGCGACGATCCGGGCCATCGCCCGTCGAGCGGCGGTCGACCCGGCGCTCGTCATGCACTACTTCGGGTCGAAGGACGGCCTGTTCGCGGAGTCGATCCGCACCGTCATCGACCCGCGGGCGGTCCTGTCCGCGCTGGTCGAGGGGGATCGCGATTCGATCGGCGAACGGCTGGTGCGGTTCGTCCTGGGGCTGTGGACGGCACCGGAGGGACGCGACGTGCTGCTCGGCGTGCTCCGGTCGGCCTCGTCGAACGAGACCGCCGCCACGGCCCTCCGGCGGCTGGTGACGCGGGAGATCCTGGTGCCGCTGGCCGAGACGATCGGGCTGCCGGACGCGCGGCTGCGGGCGTCGCTCGCCGGGTCACAGATCGTCGGGCTGGCGGTGGCCCGCTACGTCGTGCGCCTGGAGCCCCTGGCCTCGGCGCCCGAGGACGACGTCGTTGCCTGGGTGGGCCCCACGCTGCAGCGCTACCTGACCACACGCGATGCGGCGGTCACGCGGCGGCGCCGGGATCGTTGACCTCTCGCCGCCACCTGTCCGGATCCCGCCCGGGAACATCCCGCGGCTGTCGCGGGCGCGTACGACCGATCGACATGCGGCGACCCCTCCGGATCCTGACCCCGGCCGTGGCGCTGCTGCTCTCCGGATGCGTCGGCTCGCCGGTTCCCGGAACGAGCACACAGGCCGGGCCGTCGACACCATCCGGCTCCACCACGGCCTCGCGGGCGACGCCACGCACTCCCAGAACGACGCACTCCCCGCCGGCGCCATCGTCGAGTCCGCAGGCAACGACCGGCCCGGCGGGCGCGACGGTCATCGCCCTGAGCGGGACGGAGGCCTACGGCCTGGCGGCGACCGACGACTCGGTGTGGGCGACCCTCTACGGCAGCGGCGTGCTCTCCCGCATCGACCCATCGACCAGCTCCGAGGCCGACGCGATCGAGGCCGGCCCGGGCGCCGCATCGCTCATGCCGGTGGGGAACGAGGTGTGGATGGTCCGCGATGGTGGCGACTCGTCGATCACCGTCTTTCGGGGCGGGGATCCGGTCGCGGACGTGGACGCCGGCGAGGTGTGCTGCGATCTCACGTCCCTCGGCCGGACGGTGTGGGCCGTCGATCCCGGCGGGGCGCTCGTGGGAATCGACGCGGCGACCCACCGGGTGGTCGACCGGTTCCCGGTTCCCCTGCACCGGAACGTCCACGTGAACGCCGTCGGCGCGGGCGACTCGCTGTGGGTGTCGAGTGACGACACGGCCCTCATGCGCGTGGACCCGGACTCCGGCGTCATCGCGCAGCGCATCGCGACGGGCGGCGGGGTTCCGTTCGTCGAGCACGACGGACTGCTGTGGGGCGCGAAGCCCGACCAGCTGTGGGCGGTGGACACGGGCTCGGGGCGCATCGTCCGGCGGATCTCGCTGCAGGACTCCGAGGAGGTCCTCTCGATGGCCGTCGACGACCGCTCGATGTGGCTGGGGATGCGCCACATCGGCCGGGTGGGCGCGGTGGAACGCCTGGCCCTCGCCTCGGGCCGTGTGCTGGCCGACCTGCCGGTCGACATCCCGGCCCGGATCGTCCTGGCGTTCGGCTCGGCGTGGGTCACCGACTCCGGGAGCGGCGACCTCTACCGTTTCGAGCCCGGCGCCGGCTCCGACTCCTGAGGGGAGCTCCACGCCGCTCGCCGGAGCCGGAGCCGGATGCGGGACTCCTCTCGGTCGGTAGTGTCTGGAACGTATCCGTTCACGCCTGGGCATCCTGGGGACGCGTGTGGGGGAACGTGATCACGTCGCGGATGGAGGGCTGGCCGGCGAGCACCATCGTCAGCCGGTCGATGCCGATCCCCATGCCCCCCGCGGGCGGCATGCCGTGCTCCAACGCCAGGAGGAAGTCCTCGTCGAGCGGGTGGGCCTCTTCGTCGCCGCGGCGCTTCGCCTCCTGCTGCGCCTCGAACCGCCGGCGCTGGTCGTCCGGGTCGGTGAGCTCGGAGTAGGCGGGGCCGATCTCCATCCCCGCGATGATCAGGTCGAAGTGCTCGGTGACGCCGGGCGTCGTGCGGTGCGGTCGGGCGAGCGGCGAGACCTCCTGCGGCACGTCCTTCACGAACGTCGGCTGCCAGATCGAGTCCTCGACGAGCTGCTCGTAGAGCTCCCACACGACGCGGCCGGGACCCCAGGCGGAATCCAGTTCGATGCCGAGCTCGGGGGCGAGCCGCCGGTAGGCGTCGCCGTACCGGACGACCTCCGCGAGATCGGCGCCGTGCTTCGCCACGGATGCGACCTCCCGCTCGAGATGGTCCCTCCCGACGCGCTCCACCACCGCGCGCCACACGAGCTCCATGACGGTCACCCGCGGCCACGGCGGCGTGAGATCCATCTCCCGCCCCTGGTACTCGAACTTCAGCCTTCCGAGCGTGGCCATCGCCGCCTCGGCGACCAGGCGCTCGGAGAGTCGCATCATGTCCTCGTAGTCGCCGTAGGCCAGGTAGAACTCGAGCATCGTGAACTCGGGGTTGTGGTCCCGGTCGATCCCCTCGTTCCGGAAGTTCCGTCCGATCTCGTAGACCCGCTCCAAACCGCCCACCAGCAGGCGCTTCAGATACAGCTCCGGGGCGATCCGCAGGTACAGATCGATGTCCAGGACCTTGTGGTGGGTGACGAACGGCGCCGCCAGCGCCCCGCCGTGCGTGACCTGCAGCACCGGTGTCTCCACCTCGACGAACCCCTCCCCGTCGAGAACGCGGCGCATGGACTGGAGCACGGCGGCCCGGGTCCGGACGACCTCCCGGTACTCCGGCTCCGCGAACAGCTGCACGTATCGCCGACGGACCTTGAGCTCAGGGTCGCGGATGCCCGCCCACTTCTCGGGTGGCGGCCGCAGGGACTTGGTGAGCAGCACGAGCTCGGTGGGCTTCACGCTGATCTCCCCCCGCTTGGTCCTCACGACCGGACCGACGGCGCCCACGATGTCGCCGAGGTCGAGGTCGTCGAGCAGCGCCCACGAATCCCCGGACATGGCGTCCCGCGAGCAGAAGAGCTGCAGGTCGCCCGAGCGGTCCCGGATGACGACGAACGCCACCCCGCCGAGGCGCCGGAGCAGCACGATGCGCCCGGCCACCCGCCGGATCTGATCGGTCTCGTCCTCCGGCTGCAGGGTGTCAGAGAACTCCCGGAGGACGTCGGCCGCGTCGGCGTCCTTGTCGAACCGCAGGGCGAACGCCGGCACACCGCGTTCCTGCAGCTGGTCGAGCGTCTCCCGGCGGGCGGCGAGCACCGCGGCCAAGCGACCGCGTTCCCCTTCCTCGTCCCCGTGTACCGGCGACGGCGGGTCGGGCGCGTCAGGCATCCGGGCGGGTGTTCCGTTCGAAGATCAGTCGGAGGCCCTCGAGCGTCAGCCACGGCTCGTGATGGTCGACGGTGGTGGTGTGGGGCGCGATCACCTCGGCCATGCCGCCGGTGACGACGACCGTGGCGTGGCCGCCCAGCTCCTTCTGCATGCGCTCGACGATGCCGTCGACCTCGGCCGCGGTGCCGTACACCAGGCCGGATTGCAGCGCCTCGACGGTGTTCTTCCCGATGATGGCGCGCGGCGCCACGATCTCGACGCGGGGCAGGCGGGAGGCCTGGGCGATCAGGCCCTCCGCGGCGACCGCGATGCCGGGCGCGATGGCACCGCCGAGGTACTCACCCTTCTCGCTCACGGCGTCGTAGGTGGTGGCCGTCCCGAAGTCCACGACGATGCACGGTCCGCCGTGCTTCGCGTAGGCGGCGAGCGCGTTGACGATGCGGTCGGCCCCGACCTCCCTGGGGTTGTCGGTGAGGACGCTGACGCCGGTCTTCACGCCGGGCTCCACGACGATCGGTTCGAAGTGGAAGTACCGCTGCACCATCTCGCGGAGCGAGCCGGTGACCGGCGGCACGACCGAGGAGATGGCCACGCCCGTGATGTTGCGGTCGAACGAGAGGCCCTGCTGTTGAAGGAACCCGCCGAACGCCAGCGCCAGCTCGTCGGCGGTCCGTTCGGGCTGGGTGGACAGGCGCCAGTGCCAGGCGAGCTCCTCGTCGCGGAACACGCCGACCACCATCTGGGTGTTGCCCACGTCGACGGCCAGCAGCATGCGGTGTCCTCCGGGCGCCCATTGTCCCTGACGACGCCGCCCGCCGACAGCCTCACGGCCGCAGCAGGAGGTTGTCGATCAGCCGGGGCTTCCCGACGCGGGCGGCCACCAGCGCGCGGGCCGGGCGGTCGACGTGTTCGATCTCCTCGAACGTCGCGTCGTCCACGACCACCGCGTAGTCGAGGGCGGCCTGCGGCTCCCGTTCGACCTCTGAACGGATCGACGCGGCCAGGGAGAGGGCGTCGTGCTCGCCCCCGTGGAGCAGGGCCTGCGCGACGCGGAGGCCGCGGGACAGCGCGGTCGCCGCGGTCCGATCCTCGGGGGACAGGTAGACGTTGCGGGAGGACATCGCCAGGCCGTCGGGTTCGCGGACGATCGGACAGCCCACCACCTCGACCGGGAACGACAGGTCGGCGGCCATCCGGCGGACGAGCGCGAGCTGCTGGGCGTCCTTCTCGCCGAAGAATGCGGCACACGGCCCAGCGGCGTGGAGCAGCTTCGCCACGAGGGTGAGCACCCCCCGGAAGTGGCCCGGGCGCACAGCGCCCTCGTACCGGTCGGCCAGCGGCCCCGGGTCGACCGTGACCAGGGGCGGTCCGTCCGGGTACATCTCCTCGCCCGACGGCGCGAACACCAGGTCGACGCCCTCGGCCCCAGCGAGGGCAAGGTCGCCGTCGACGTCGCGGGGATACGACGTGAAGTCCTCGTTGGGGCCGAACTGCAGCGGGTTCACGAAGATCGACACGGCGACCACGTCGCGGTCCGTGCGGGCCCGGCGCAGCAGGGACAGGTGCCCGTCGTGGAAGAACCCCATCGTCGGGACCAGCCCGACCGTCCGGCCCGCGGCACGCGCCCGGTCGGTCGCCCCGCGCAACCCGGCGAGGGTGTCGATCACGTCCACCGAGCGAGCACCTCCTCGATCTCCCGGCGACGTCCGGCGTCGAGACGTCCGGCCGAGGCGGCGAGGTCGGCCGCCGCCCGGGACAGGGCGAGGTAGGGGGCGACGGCCGCCGGGGAGCGCTCGGACAGCGCCCGGAGATTGCGCTCGACGGTCGCCGCGTCGCCCCTCTCCACCGGGCCGGTCAGGGCCTCGACGGGTCCGAGCTCCCCCACGTTGTCGACGCTCGCCCGCGTCAGCGGGAGGAACCGTGCGGCCGGCTCGTCGACGCCGGCCTCGCGGAACACCCGCTCGGCCAGCGCCAGCAGCGCGACCACCGCGCCCGAGGCCAGCACGGCGCCGGCGTGGTACAGCGGCCGGTCGGCGTCGGCCAGCCGGAACGGCCGCGCGCCCGCGTCGGCCGCGAGGCGTTCGCCCAGTGCGAATCCCTCCTCCGCGTCGGCGGTGACGGCCGCGGCGCTGCCCGGAACGCGGTCGATCGCCGCCTCCACCGTCGGGAACGTCTGGAGGGGGTGCATCGCGACCGGCAGGGCGCCGTGCGACACCGCCTCGCGCAGCGCCTCCAGGCCCAGCGCGCCGGACAGATGGACGACGGCCATGCCGGGCCGGATCGGCAACGAGGCCGTGACCGGCCGGACCTCGGCGTCGGGCACGCCGACGAGCAGCACCGCGGCCGCGGAGGCCGCCTCCGGGTACGGGAGGATCGGTACGTCCGGCAGGAACCGGGCGGCCCGTTCCGCGGTGGCCTCGCGGCCGGCGACGGCGGCGATCCGGTGGCCGGCCCGCCGGAGCAGCACGGCGAGCGCGGTCCCGACCCGCCCCGCGCCGATCACGGAGATGTCCATCCGGCGCGAGTATGCCGAAGGCCGTTCGGGCCCGTCAGCGTCCGAGCCAGAGGATCGGTCCGGATGGCGGCGGCGCGTCCTTCGGCAGGGCCACCTCGCGGTAGCCGCGGCCGCTCGAGCCGTAGAGCTTGCCGGCCGCGGTCATGAACAGCTCGTCGCCGGCGAACGTCGCCCCGACGGTGTCGATCTGCGGCGCGAGCGCAGGGCCCACCCGCCGGGGCTGCTCGCGACCGGTGCCGGGGACGACGTCGATCAGCCACACCGCGCGCGTGTCGCCGAGCGTCCCGAGGATCGCAGCCTCGTGGCCGTCCCTCGACCACGCCAGGAACCGCTCCGCGCGGAGGTCGTTCGTCGCGGTTCCGACGACAAGGGGCCCGCCGACGCCCTTCCACACCAGCAGCGTGCGGAGGATCGGCGACGCGCCGTCGGCCGGCCCGGTGGGAACGGTCACCCTCGGTCCCACGAGCATGTCGCCGACCGGCGAGACGCCGAGCAGCGTGTAGTCGGGCACCACCCGGTGGAGCGTCTTGTAGCCGAGCTCGTACACCCCGCGGTCCCGGGGCCCCACCAGCGAGACGAACGGCCGGGTGAGCCCGTCGACCGCCAGGCCGTCCGGGAACGAGCAGGTCGCCTCGTCGAACAGATCCGCGTCGCCGTGGTTCAGCGCGTTGACGAAGCTGATACGCAGCGTCGGACAGCCCGTGGGAGCCCGGCTCTGGGTGACCAGGAACACCGCGTTCCCGCCGGGCGTCCAGGCCACCAGCGCGCCCTCGGCCAGCAGCTCCGGGCGTCCGGAGGGCGACAGGTCGCGGAACACGTAGGCCGAGCCGCCGGTCCGGACTCCGATCCACGTCCCGCCGAGGCCGGAGGGGACGATCTCGTCGGGGAGCACGGTGCGGGGACCCTCCTGCGCGGTCCCCTTCGCGACGTTGACGAACCACAGCCGGCCGGTGGCGCCGTCGACGCCCTGCGACGCGTAGACCAACGTTCCCTTCAGCGCCGCGGCGAGGGCCGCCGAGGGCGGCGGGGGCGACGCCGTTCGGGCCCAGACAAGGCCGGCGACGACCGCCACCGCGAGGACCGCGGCGATCCACCGCACCGGGCTCGAGACCGGGCGCCGGGGGCTTCGGGGCATGTGCGGATCGTCGCCGTCGATCGTCGGAGTCATGGGCTCGCCGGCGACGGCGGCGAGCCGTGGCTGCGCCGGGCGAGCGGAGGGACGGTCAGGGCCCGCGTCGTGGGGCGCGGGAGCCGGCTTGGGCTCCACCGGTTGCGGTTCTCGTTCGAGCGAGGGAGCCTCGTTCGGCGGACCGGTTCGGTAGAGCGGGGCGCCGCACCGCGGACAGGCCGCCCCACCCTCGCCCTCCCAGTCGCACCGGAAGCAGAGTGAGCGGCTCACGGCACCCGTCCACCGGCGCGGTCCGCCGCCTCGTCGCCGCGCGGGACGAGCGGCGGCCCGAACCGCCGAACACCTGCCGCGTCCGGGGGCTCGGGCGCCGACGGGTCGAGCTCCCGCAGCGGAACGAGGACGAACGCCCGCTCGTGCATCCGGGGGTGCGGGACGACGAGGCCGGGCTCGTCGATGTGCTCGTCGCCGTAGCGGAGCAGGTCGACGTCGAGGGTTCGAGGGCCCCACCGGACGTCACGGACGCGGCCGAGGGCCCGTTCGACCGCCAGCCCCGCGTCGAGCAGCGCTCGGGGGCTGCGGGTCGTTCGCACCTCGACCACCGCGTTGAGGTAGTCGGGCTGGGGAGGACCGACGGGGGCGGTCTCGTAGACGGCCGAGGTCCGGATCACCTCGATGCCGTCGGTCCCGGCGAGGAGGTCCACGGCGCGGCGGAGGTTCGCCTGACGGTCGCCGAGGTTCGAACCCAGCCCGAGGAACGCCGTCACCCCGCTCATGCCGACCAGGACGCCTCCACCGACACGTCGGGGACGCCGAGGCTGCGAGCCGCGGCCGGCTTGTGGACGACGGCGGTGACGGCCTCGACGCGCCGGTCCGCGCGCACCGCGTCCACCACCGATCGCGCGATCGCCTCGAGCAGCTGGTGGGACTCCTCGGCGATCGTCCGCTGCACGGTCTCCTTCAGCACGCGGTAGTCGGTCGTGTCGTCGAGATGGTCGCCGGCCGGATCGACGACCACCTCGAGGTCGACCACGAACTCCTGCGGCTGGTCGCGCTCGCCCGGATTGGCGCCGTGGTGGCCGGCAGCGCGGATGCCGGTTAGCCGGATGCGCACGGGCGGCACCGGGTCACGCTCCCCGGATCCGTTCGGATCCCCGGCGGGCGAGCGCCTCGGGGATCTTCCGGAAGTCCCACGACGAGATGCGTTCGGGTTCCATCCGAAGGAAGAACCGGTTGCGCCACGACGCGAAGTGGGGCTGGTTGCCGCCGAAGTACTTGGCGCCGAACGCGGCCGTGATCGAGCCGTCGTCGTCGGCCACCTCGGTGAGCCGGCCGCGGAGCACCGCCCCGCGGAGCTCGTCGTACCCCTCGCCGTCGTCGATCGTGACCGCCGACCTCGGGTCGTCCTGGAGGTTGCGGACGGTGCGGTTCCCCCGAGTGGTGTTGACCACGAGCGTGCCCTGCCGCCAGACGAACCACAGCGGGACCACGTGCGGCCAGCCATCGGGCGCGATGGTGGCGACGCGCGCGGTCCAGGCGTTCGTGAGGAACGCGGCGAGCTCGCCGTCGTCCATCGAGACGTCAAGCCGGGCCACGCCGCCCCACCTCCAGGGTGACCGGCACGGGCCCTCGCTGGACGCCGTGCGCGTGCTCGGGGCCGTGCTCGTGCCCCCGTCCGAGCAGGTGCGTGGCGAGGAACTGCTCGAGCAGTGGGGTGACGACGTCGGCGGCCTCGAGCGGGGTGAAGTGCCCGACGCCCGGCAGGGTGACCAGCGCGGGCCGGGCGAGCACCTCGACCAGCCGGTCGCCGATCTCGACGCCCACGAACGGGTCGTCCTCGCCCCACACGAGCAGCGCGGGGACGTCGAGTGCGGCCAGGTCGTCGTCGCGGCCCGCCAGGCCGATGCCGTCGATCGCCCGGGCGGCCCGAAAGAACGCCCGGGCCGCATCGCCGTCGCGGACGAACGGCTCCCGGAAGGCGTCGAGGAGCTCCGGCGTCAGCGCCTCCTTCCGCGTGGTGCCCAGGTCGAACGTCAGGTCCACGACGTCGGCGACGAAGCCCGGTTCCTCCTGGTCGGGTTCGGCCGCCTGGAGCATGCGCAACCCCTCGATCGGCCACAGGTCGAACGCGTCGGTGTCGAGGAGGGCGAGGGCGTCCGGCGTGCGACCGTCGAGGGCCAGCAGTTGCGCGACGATCCCGCCGATGTCGTGACCGGCCACGGCCAGGCGCGCGGGTTCGAGCGTCTCGACGAGCTCCTCGACGTACCCGGCCTGGGCGCGCGGGTCGAGTCGTGTGTCGGCCGGGCGCTCGGACGCGCCATACCCCAGTAGATCGGGCGCGATCACCCGGAACGAACCCGCCAGGGCCGGCCCGACCTCGCGCCACAGCAGCGACGTCGTCGGGAACCCGTGCAACAGGACGACGACGTCGTCGCTGTGGCCGGCGTCGACGTATGCCATCTCGGCGCCGACGGAAGTGCGGAACCGTTGCGACGCAACCCAGTCCGTCATGCCCCGGCTCCGATGATCGCGTCCACGACCTGGACCACCTGGCGCATCTCGCGGACATCGTGCACGCGGATCATCTCGACTCGCTTCGCGGCGAGCCACGCCACCGCACCCGCGGTTCCCCCCAGGCGGTCGTCGGCCTCGGCTCCGGTGATGCGGCCGATGAACGCCTTGCGCGACGGCCCGACCAGCAGCGGGATGCCGGCGACGCGCACCGCATCCACGTCGCGGAGCAGCGTCAGGTTGTGCTCGAGGGTCTTGCCGAACCCGATCCCCGGGTCGACGCACAGCCGGTCGCGTTCGATGCCGGCGGCGACGGCCGCCTCGACGCGTTCGCCGAGGAACGCCCTGATCTCCGCCACGACGTCGTCGTAGTGGGGATCCCGCTGCATGGTTCCCGGTTCGCCGAGCATGTGCATCAGCACCAGGCCGGCGCCGGCCTGGCGAATCACGTCGAGGATCGGGTGGTCGTCCCGGGCGGCCGACACGTCGTTGACGATCGAAGCGCCGGCGTCGAGCGCAGCGGCGGCCACGTCGGACTTCCTGGTGTCGATCGAGATCGGGATGTCCACCTCGGCCGCCAGCCGCTTGATCACCGGGACGACGCGATCGACTTCCTCGGACGCGGGAACCGGCGCCGCGCCGGGCCGCGTCGACTCCCCGCCGATGTCGAGCACGTCCGCGCCCTCCGCCGCGAGCTCGATCCCGTGCCGGACGGCGGCCTCCGGATCGAGGAACAGCCCCCCGTCCGAGAACGAGTCCGGCGTCACGTTGACGACGCCCATCAGGCGGGTTCGTCCGCCCAGCTCCACCGCGCCGGAGGCATGCCGCCACTGCATTTCGTACAGGGTATCCCCCTCGTGGAACTCCACCGTCGGGTGCGGCCTGTGCATGGGGAAGGTGTCGTGGTTCACGAGCGCCGGAGACCGGGGGGCGCGGCTCGAGGCCGGGGTCGGCAATGCTGGCCTAGGCTGGCCCCGTGGCGAAGTCGGTGCGGTTCGTCGAGGTGAAGAGGCGGCTGGACGGCTCGGAGGAGCTGTTCGAGTGCGAGCTGTTGCATCGCACCGAGAGCGTCGTGGTCGTGTCGTTCCGGCTTCCGGCCGCCGTCGGTGACGTCCCGAAGGGCTCGACCACGATCGGGTGGTTCTGGGCCCGGCGGCCCTACGACCTCTACCGGTTCGTGGCACGTGACGGCGACGTGCTCCTGCACCGCTTCGACGTGGTGGACGACGTTCGGATCGGTGAGGACCGCGTCGAGTACCTCGACCTGATCGTGGACGTGCTGGTCTCCCCGACCGGCGAGGTGACGATCGAGGACGAGGACGAGCTGAAGGCGGCGGCGAGACGCGGCCGGATCGACACCGGCCGGGTCAATGCGATCGAACGTGCACTGAGCACCGTCACGCGCGACTGGCGGAGGATCGTCCGCGAGGCGCTCGCGGTGCTGCCGGACGGGACCTGATCCCGGCCACCGACTGCGGAGCGGCCGGGAAGCTGGCCTGGGTCACTCCGCCCGGCGGATGAGGCTCATGGCCTCCGCGCGGGTCCGGGCGTCCGAACGGAAACGCCCCCGGACGGCGGAGGTAACGGTCACCGACCCCGGCTTCTTCACCCCGCGCATGGTCATGCACAGGTGCTCGGCCTCGAGGACGACGAACACGCCCTTCGGCTCCAGCGCCCGATCGAGCGCATCGGCGATCTCGGTCGTCAGCCGCTCCTGGACCTGCAGGCGCTTCGACAGCACGTCCACGACCCGGGCGATCTTCGACAGGCCGGTGATGCGGCCGTCGGCGTTCGGGAGGTAGGCGACGTGGGCGACCCCGCTGAACGGCGTGAGGTGGTGTTCGCAGAGCGAGAACATCGGGATGCCGCGGATCATGATCATCTCGTCGTGGTCGGCGCCCTTGACCACGGTGAGCTCCGCGCCGGCGTCGCGCCCGATCCCGCCGAGCACCTCCTGGTACATGTCGGCCACGCGGGCCGGCGTCTCGACCAGTCCCTCGCGGTCGGGAT
The DNA here is from genome assembly GCA_963772375.1 of uncultured Actinomycetes bacterium. GTDB lineage: Bacteria > Actinomycetota > UBA4738 > UBA4738 > JACQTL01 > DATBHM01. The sequence goes on along the minus strand of CAVYXG010000005.1, from coordinate 529,608 downwards.
CCTCCCCGACGCCCTCCAGGATCAGGCGGACACCCCGCCGGACCTTCTCGTGGTCGAACCCCGCCCCACCCACGTCGCCCACGACCTCAGCCCTCCCTGTCCGGGGGTGCGAGCTCGTCGAGCACGGAGGGCAGCTCGGTGAGGTTCTTGAGCTCTGCCGCGCGGGGGTAGTTGGTCACCTCGGACAGCCGGTTGATCCAGACGGCCGTGATCCCGAGCTCGGAGCACGGGGCGAGGTCGTGGAACACCCCCTCGGCCACGTGGATGTGATGGTGGCCGTGGCGGTCGGCGCCGGTTCGTTCGTAGAACGCCTTCCAGTGGCCGTGGGCGGGCTTGTACGAACCGGCCTCGGCCGCCGTGATCGTGACGTCCGGCGTGACGCTGAGGTGCCGCACCGAGGCGGCGAGCAGCTCGGGGTCGGTGTTCGACAACAGGCCGATCTTCCAACCCCGGGCGTGCAGCTCCTGCAGCGCCGCGGGGACCTCGTCGAAGGCCGGCCACGTGGGGAGCGAGTCCGCCAGTGCGAACTCCATCCCCACCGGGATGGCGAGGTTCTCGTCCTGCGCCAGGCGGGCCAGCGCGTCGCGCAGCACCTCACGATACGGCGCGGCCGAGCCCTGTTCGATCTCCGGCTCCACCTCGTGGAACCGTTCCAGCAGGTGTTCGAGCATGGGCTCGTCGACCTCGGGCCAGACCTCGGCCATGGCCTGTGCGATCCCGAACTCCCAGTCGATCAGCGTGCCGTACACGTCGAAGGTGGCCCAGCGGTCGGTCATGGTCGGGAGGGTAGCGCGGTGGCGGAGCCGCTGCGACGGCGGGTCAGCGGAGTGGGCCGCCGGTGGAACCGGGCGAGGGCGCCGGGCCCCGGTTGGGAGGGGTCATTCGCCTCGCCACGGCCATGCCGGAGCCGGTGCCGCGCTGGGGCCGCTTGATGAGGCCCTCCAGCAGCTCCACCAGCTCGTCCTTGTCGATCGTCTCGCGCTCGATGAGGACGTCGGCCAGCTTGTTGAGGTGCTGGCGGTGGTCGGTGAGGATCTCGAGCGCCTCGTCGTGGGCCTCGTCGATCAGCCGGCGGATCTCCGAGTCGATCTCGAAGGCCACCTGCGGCGAGTAATCGGGCTGCGCGGAGAGGTCGCGCCCCAGGAACACCTCGTGCTGCTTCTGCCCGAGCGTCAGCGGCCCGAGCAGGTCGGACATGCCGAACTCCGTCACCATCTGCCGCGCGATCTGCGTGGCCCGTTCGAGGTCGTTCTGCGCGCCGGTGGTGATGTCGCCGAACACGATCTCCTCGGACACCCGGCCGCCGAGCAGCATCGCGAGCTCGTCGATGTACTCCTCCCGGGTGACGAGGAACTTGTCCTCCATCGGCAGGGTCATCGTGTACCCGAGCGCTCGGCCCCTGGGGATGATCGTGATCTTGTGGACGGGGTCGGCGTTGGGCAGCAGGTACGCCACCAGCGCGTGGCCGCCCTCGTGGAAGGCGATCACGCGCTTCTCACGGTCGGAGATGATCCGCGTCCGCCGCTCCGGCCCGGCCACCACCCGGTCGATGGCCTCCTCGACCTCGGACATCGTGATCGCCCGCTTCGACCGCCTCGCCGTCAGCAGCGCGGCCTCGTTGATGACGTTCTCCAGGTCGGCCCCTGTGAACCCGGGCGTCCGGCGGGCGATCACCCCCAGGTCGACGGAGGGGTCGAACGGCTTCCCCCTGGCGTGCACCTTCAGGATGCCCTTGCGCCCCTCGAGGTCCGGCCGGTCGATCACGATGTGCCGGTCGAACCGCCCGGGTCGCAGCAGCGCGGGATCGAGGATGTCGGGCCGGTTGGTCGCGGCCATGAGGATCACGGCCGTCCGCTGGTCGAACCCGTCCATCTCCACCAGCAGCTGGTTGAGCGTCTGCTCGCGCTCGTCGTGTCCGCCGCCCAGCCCGGCGCCGCGGTGCCGCCCGACCGCGTCGATCTCGTCGATGAACACGATCGCCGGCGACGCGTTCTTCGCCTGTTCGAACAGGTCGCGCACCCGGGCCGCGCCGACACCGACGAACATCTCCACGAAGTCCGAGCCCGAGATCGTGTAGAAGGGAACGCCCGCCTCTCCCGCCACCGCCCGGGCCAGCAGCGTCTTTCCGGTCCCCGGCGGCCCGTACAGCAGCACGCCCTTCGGGATCTTGGCCCCCATGGCCTGGAACCGGGCGGGGTTCTTCAGGTAGTCCTTGATCTCCTCGAGCTCCTCGATGGCCTCGGCGACGCCGGCCACGTCGGCGAACGTCGTCTTGGGCTGGTCCTTGCTGAGCACCTTGGCCCGCGACTTGCCGAACGACATCACCCGCCCCCCGCCGCCCTGCATGCGGTTCATCACGAACAGCACCAGCGCGACGATCACCACGATCGGCAGCAGCGTCGTCAGCAGCAGCGACAGCCAGGGGTTGGAGTGGGGCGGTTCGGCCTTGTACTGAACGCCCGCCCGGTCGAGCATCCGGCGGATGTTGGGACCGTCGCCCGTGAGGTAGGTCGTCTGGAACTGCGTGCCGTCTGAGAGCGCGCCGTCGATGACCTGGGAGTTCTCGTCGAACGTCACCGACTGGACCTGCCCGCTCTCCACGAGCGAGACGAACTTCGAGGAGTCGATCGTCTTGGGGACCGGACCCTTGCTCGCGAACGCGATGAAGACGGACAGCGCGAGCAACACCAACAGCACCCAGACGATCGGGCCGCGGAAGACTCGGGCGAAGAAGCTCTCGGGGCGGTCCGTCTCGGGGTCTCCTGAGGTTGCGGGGGATGTGGTTCGTCGCCGGGGCCAACACTCCCCGACCGGAACGACGATGGTAGCACAGGGGTCGGACACGACCTCCCCCGAACCGGACGCCGGAAGGCCCTCCGACCTGCGGAAACGCGAGTCTGGACCGCTCTCGGCCCGGGGCGCTACTCCGGTGTTCCCTGGTAGGCGGCCGGCTTCAGCGTGGCCACGTACGGGAGGTTCCGGAACCGCTCCGCGTAGTCGAGCCCGTAGCCGACGACGAACTCCGGCGGGATCTCGAACCCCACGTAGCGCAGGTCCACGTCCACCTGCTGCATCGCGGTCTTGTGCAGCAGGGCACAGACCTCCAGCGAGGCCGGGCGGCGGGTGCGGAGGTTCTTGAGCAGGTAGGCGAGCGTGAGGCCCGAGTCGACGATGTCCTCGACCAGCAGGACGTTCCGCCCCTCGATCTCGTGGTCGAGGTCCTTGAGGATCCGCACCACGCCCGAGGTCTTGGTGGCCGCTCCGTAGGACGACACCGCCATGAAGTCGAACTCGAGCGGCAGCCGGATGTGGCGCGACAGGTCGCCCATCATCACGAACGCGCCCTTCAGCACGCCCACCAGCAGGAGGTCGCGACCGGCGTAGTCGCGGGTGATCTCGTCACCCAGGCGGCGCACGGTGGCCTGGATCTCGTCCTCCGAGATCAGGACCTTCTCGATGTCCTCTTCGAGCGCCGGCACGTGACCGAGCAGTCTAGGAAGGTCGAGACCGGCCTGCGAACCGGACGGTGCGGGTGCGAGCTGTACGTCCATCGAACTTCCCCTCTCCATCCGTCGCCATCGCGGCGAGCGCAACCGAATCAGGACACAGCCGGGGAAGTGCGAGCGATGCGAATGTACTCCCTCTCCCGAACCGCGATCAATCCCCCACCGAGATCCCGCCGCCGCCCCGGCCGCCCGGCCCACAGATCGACGACCGCGTCGACGGAGGCTTGCGTGACGGCGGCGTCGAGTGAACGCAGGAGGTTCGCGATGAACCGTCCCCGCAGCCCGTCGTCCTCGAGCAGCGGCGGGTACAGCAGCCAGCCGTCGTCCGTCTGCCTCGCCGCCTGCGCCGAGACATCGGGCGGCAGGGGCGTGCCCAACTCCTCGAGGTGACGCCGGAGGAGATCCGCCGACCTCGCGATGGGGCCCTTGACGTCGCGCCCGGTGGCCCGCTCCAGCGCCGGAATGCCCTCCAGGCGGATGGCGTTGCGCAGGAACCGCGTGTCGGCGTTGGTGGAGTCGACGCGGGGCCGGAGGCCGAGGGATCGGCAGAAGGCCTCCACCTCGGACCGACGCACGTCGATCAGGGGACGAACCCGTGTCATGCGCACCGGCGGAAGGTCCCCGACCGTCCTCGTCCGGCTCACCGGAGGGATGCCCGCCAGGCCGAGCGGCGTCGCTCCCCGGATCAACTGGATGAGCACGGTCTCGGCCTGGTCGTCGAGCGTGTGGCCGGTGGCCAGCCGGTCGGCCCGGGCCTCGTGCGCCGCGTCGCCCGCCGCCGCGTACCGGATCGCCCTCGCCCAGGACTCGACGGACTCCCCCTTGGGCGGCGATCCCGCGGCCGTCCGCAGGACGAACGGCACCCGGAGTCGTTCGCAGATCCGCCGGACGTACGCGGCATCCTTCGTGCTGTCCGGCCGGAGGCGGTGGTCCACGTGCACGGCGGCGAGGCGGATCTTGAACAGGCGTCGGAGCAGGTGGAGCGAGTGCAATAGGCAGGTGGAGTCGGGCCCGCCCGAGACCATGACCATCACCAGGTCGCCCGGGGAGAACATCTCGTGCTCGCGGGCGGTGGCGGTGACGCGTTCGAGGACCCGGGCCACCGCAGGAGGTCGCCTCGCCATGGCCGGAGCTGCTAGCCGGACGCCGCCGTGGGCCCGACCCGAGCCAGCCACCGGTCGGGCGCCATGACCTCCTCGAGGGAGGGGAGGTTGGCCGGTTCGTCCCACACGCGGTTGAACCCGGCCATGCCCGCCCGGTCGACGACCGCGGCGACGAACCGCTCACCCACGTCGTACTGCCGGACCTTCGACTCGAACCCGATCAGCCGCTGGAAGCTCCGTTCGATGCCGGAGGACTTCCGGCGGTCGTGGAGGCCGCGGCGCATGCGCTCGGCGCCGGGGACGCGTTCCGCGCCCACGGTGTCCATCACGTAGTTCGCGTGGCCCTCGAGGAGCGACATCAGGGCCTGCACGCGTTCGAGGATGGCGCGCTGGTCGTCGGTCATGAACAGGAAGATCAGGTCCTGGCCGCGGCGTTCGCCGGAACGAACCTGCTCGGCCGCGCGGCGGAGCGCCTCCATCACCCGCTTGGAGTCCAGCTCCACGGAGTCGAGGTACGCGTCGACCTGGCCCGTGAGGTGGGCGCGCAGCCACGGCACCGAACCGAACTGCACCCGGTGGGCCACCTCGTGCAGGGAGAGCCACAGCCGGAAGTCGCGGCGGCGGAACCGCATGCGGCGTTCGACCTGGACGACGTTCGGTCCCACGAAGTACAGGAGGCCGTCGTCGTCCGGCGGAAGGAACAGGTCGTACTGGCCGAGCACCTTGCGGGACACGTAGCCCATCAGCAGGCCGATCTGGAGGCCGAGGCCCTTGCGCCGGACCGACCCGCCCTGAGTCTTCCGTCCCAGCACACGCGCCGCGAGCGGCTCGAGCACCGTCTGGAACCCCCGGAGGTTCTGGTCGATCCACTGGCTCCGCGAGAGCACCCACGCGCGAGCCTTGTAGCCCTCGGGGTGCAGGCCGGTGAACCCGGCCACGAGGCCCTCGGCATGGGGGACGAGCTCGGCGAAGTCCTCGTTCAGCCGGGCCCGTTCGGTCCCGGAGAGCTGAGGACCGCCGCCGGTGAGCCGGGCGCCGACGCCTGACGCGAGCTTCCAGTCGACCAGCCCGAGGGCCGAATCGCGGTCGTGCATCCCCCAGTCGACGGCTTCCATGGTCGGCGCGGTCGCGCCCAGATGCTCCTCGAGTCGAACGACCCGGCCAGCCTACCCCACGTTCGCCGGGATGAAGGCCCCCCGGCCGGTACACGGGCTCGGACGGTCGATGCGGCGGCCGGAGAGGCAAACCAGAATCTGTCCAGAGATGTCTGCAACGAAGCGACGAGCTCGTGCCTTCTTGGGTGGGATGGCCGAGACGACCACTCGGACCCGCGAGCAGCCGGTGGAGTTCCGGGAGTTCTTCGAATCCGAGAGCGACCGGCTGGTCCGGGCGATGTATCTGCAGACGGGCGACCTGGCCCTGGCGGAGGACTTGTGCCAGGAGGCGCTGGTCCGAGCGTACGAACGGTGGGATCGCATTCGGACCATGGCCTCGCCCACCGGCTACGTCTTCCGGATCGCCTTCCGCCTCGATCGGCGGCGGCGGCGCCGTTCGACGGCCGGCGCTCACCTGGCGGCGGCTGCAGCTCCGATGGAGCCGCCCGACCCGGCGGCCCGCGCCGTCTCCCGTGGCGACGTGGCCCGGGCGCTTCGACGGCTCCCCGCGGGGCAGCGGGCGGTCGTCGTCCTGGTCGAGTGGCTGGATCTCTCGTCCGCCGAGGCGGCCGTGGTCCTGGGCATCCAGCCGAGCTCGGTCCGCGCTCGGCTCCACCGTGCCCGAACGGCGATACGAGAGCTCCTGGGAGACGACTATGCCTGACACGAAGCGGCTGATCGAGCTCGAGGCCGCGTCCGTCCAGCCACGTCGTCTCGTGTTCGAGGACGTCGAGCGATCGGTGCGGCGCAGGTCGCGTCGTCGCCGGATCGGGGGCGCCGCCGTCGGCATCGCGACGACCGTCTCGGTGTTCGTGCTCGTGGCCGTTCTGCTCCGCGGCGGAGATGGACGCCCGGTCGCCGACGCCGGGCCGAACTACGAGTTCCACATCCACGGGATCGTGGTTCCCTACGGTGGCATACGCTTCCCAAAACCGTCGACGGCGGGCATCGACGCGACCGTCTCGTGGACCACCAACGAGTTCCCCGGCGTCCACCGATGCACGTCGCAGGCGTTCGGCGAGGACGGTTCCCCGGTCGGCGCCGACTCCTTCCGGGTCGTTGCGATGTCCGATCCGCGCCGGATCTCCATCTCCCTGGAGGTGACGGCACCGCCGGCGAAGGCCGTGATCTCGTGCGACCCGGAACGGCTGGACGTCGGGGAGCCGTACGCCTACCGGTTCGGCAACGCGCGTGTCGAGGGCGTCACCCGCGATGTCGTCGCCGACGGGGTCTGGCTGGGACCGTCGGCGCCCGGTGCGGTGACGTGCCGCGTCGAGGTCCTCGGCCCCGGGGAGCGACTCATCGCCGCCCGGGACGAGAACGTCTACTCGGCACGTCACCGCGCCGAGATCTCGATCCGGCTGCGTCCGAACGAGGTCTTCGACGGCGTCTTCTACTCCGGCGATCCGGCCTCGTTCCACGTGCGATTCGGCTGCCGGCCGTTCGACGGAGCCTCGACTCCGTCGGCACCGGAACCGTCGGCACTCGGCGTCCGACCCCTCGGCATCGACGTCATCGTGCTCAACGCGACGCCCACCGACGGCCTCGCAACGGGAACGACGGTCCGACTCGAGCGACTCGGGTATCGGGTCGTCGAGACCTCGAACTTCCCGGAGCTGCGACCGGGGACGACCGTCTATTTCTCCGCCAGATCGGATCGCGCCCGGGCGCTCGAGGTCGCCGCCCTCATCGGACCGGAGGTGCGGGTCGAACCGCTTCCGACACATGACACTGCGTTCGACCGATCGCCAGCGGCGGACCTCGTCGTCGTCTTGGGAAAGGATGCAACCGGGTCCCGACACTAGGCCCGTCCGACCAGCTCGCAGGCGTCGAGACGTTCGCGGGTCTGCGGCAGGTCAGGCGTTCTTGGCGCGCCAGGCCTTGAGCGCCGCCGAGCGTGCCCGGCCCTCGGCCACGCGGGCGCTGGTCCCCTTGGCCGTCTCCTCCGCGAGGACGCGGTCGTAGGTCTCCTGGTCGAGCTCGGCGTGCTCCCGCCCGCGGGAGGCGGCCGGTGCGGCGGCGGGTGCGGCTCCCCCTGCGGGGGCAGCGGCCGCCGCAGGGGCGGTCGCCGCCGGTGCGGCTGCGGTTGGGGCGGTCGTGGCCGGTGCCGCCGCCGCGGCGGCCGGCGCCGCGGCGACGGCCACCGGCTGTGGAGCGGGAACGGCCTGCACCGCGACGGGTGGCGAGGCCTGCTCCCAGGCCGTCTGCAGGCGAACCGCCGGCTCGGGCGCGCGGACGCCGGAACGGGGAACGTTCTCCTCGTCGCGCTGGAACCGCGGCGCGTACCGCAGGTACATCGCCCCGAGGAACACCAGCGTGACGCCGCCGATGATGATCGCACCCTGCGCCATCCAGTAGACCCACCCGCCGTTGTCGGCGGTCACGGTCTCGGTGGGGTCGAGCGTCACCTGGGCCGACGCGGCGAGCGGCACCAACAGCACGGCGATCAGCAGGAGTGCGAACACGCCGATCCGAAGGAAGGAACGAGACCGCGGCCTGGGCATCGCGCGGGATTCTACACAGGGGCCCCCGGGCCACGCCGACGGGTCCAGGGTCGGATTCGACGGCCCCTGTTCAGTGCCGTTCTCGATCGGGACGGGATCAGGCTCGGGGAGGGAGGCGGAGCCGGCCGAGCTCCTCTTGCGCAGCGGCGAGCGTCGCAGGAGACGGATGGAGCGTTCCGAAGTAGACCCGAACGTCGAGCCGTCTTCCTTCGAATCCGCCGATCAACTGGTATTCGGGCACGTTCGACGCCGGCTGTCCCTCCCAGTGGGTGAGGACGGTCGCGAGCGGGAGGTCGAGGGGGAGCTCGCTCTTCACCCTGGGGACATCCCCGTAGAGCGATGCGGTGATGAAGACCCCGTCCGGATCGAGTCCCCGCAGCGACTGGTCCGGTTGGATGGCCGACGACAAGGCGCCTCCAGTGACGTGCCCGGCGAGATCGCGCTCTGAGAACGCTCGGTTCGATGCCCACGCCATCGGTGCGGAGCCCGATTCGAGCTGCCCTGGATCCGTGCTCGTCGTGATCGTGTTCCAGCCGACGGCGGGCTCGAATGCGGGCGTGGCGAGCTCGGCGGCCGTGGAAGCGTTCGATGGCGGCCGATATGCCCAGACGAACCACGGGCCGTCGCCGTCGGGCGTGAGCAGCGCCATTCGGCCGGCACCCACGACTTCGCCGGTCCTGAAGACCGCTCCCGTGCGGAAGTCGGACGGGGGTCCGCCGGAGATCGGCGTCCAACCCGCCCGGGACCGATCCCAGAGCGCGCCGTGGCCGCACAGCCAAGCGAAGGCCTCGCGGGATGCGTCGTTCTCCACCACGGTTGAATCCGGATAGCACTCGACGGTGTGCAACGGCAACCGGGCGACGGGCTCCCACGTCGGCTCTGTGTTTCCTACGGGGAAGTCGCCGACCTGCGACTGGCCGAGGTAGTCCCAGGCCAGCAGCGACCTGCCGACGGCTACGGCCGAGTCCGCCAGCGGCGACAACGAAGAAGGCGGGAGCGACCGCCAGACGTCACGGACCGGGTCGTACATGGCCCCGACGGCGGTGTCCGAATGCCCGTCCCCGCCGAAGACGATCATCCGGGGCCACAGCCAAACCGTACTGCCCTGGGTCAGTGCGACGGGACTCGGCGCGATGGTGCGCCAAGTATCGATCGCGGGGTCGTATGCCGCACCGGAGGCAAGCGGTGGACCGGCCGGGATGCTGCCGCCCCACACGATCAGCTCCTGTCCGGTCCACACCACCATCGGCGCCCGGCGTTGCGGGATAGGTGGAGGCGCGATGATGCTCCAGCTCATCGAGGCGGGGTCGTACGACTCCACCTGCCAGCCGTTCCCCACCCCGACGAAGATCGCTTCGCGGCCCGTCCACACGGCGACGGCGCCCTCGCCGGCGAGCGGGGCATCGGGAATCCGTGACCACGAGTGTCCAACCGGCCCAAGGGAGAACACACTCACGGAAGGAGTACTCGCACCCGGCTCGGAGCCCCCGAACGCGAGAAGCCGATCACCCGCCCAGACGAACGATGCGCCCGACCTGGCCTGGGGCGGCGCGGGGAGACGGGTCCATCCCACGGGAAGCCCGTCGAACGTCGGCGTGGTTGCCGGTTCGGGCTCGGGAACCGTGGGCGGCAGGAAATCGATACTCACGATCGCCGTCGCCGCGATCGCGAGCGCTAGCGTCAGGACCGTCGCAACGTTCCGCGTCTGACGCCGGCGCGTCCGTCGGCGGACGAGATCGGACATCGTGATCCTGGGATGAACCTCCTCGGCCATCGCCTCCATGGCCCGACGTGTGCGTTCCAGCGTCTCGTTCACGCCGGGTCGACCTCCTCCGACATGGCGGCACGGAGCGACTCCAACCCGCGGGCGGTGAGTGATTTCACGGTGCCCGGCCGGCAGCCGATGGCCCGGGCCGTCTCCTCGACCGACAGATCCTCGAAGTACCGCAGGGCGATCGCCGCCCGCTGTCGCAAGGGCAACCGCATCAGAGCCTCGCGGATCGCATCGTGGGTGTCCGTGGCGTCCTGAGGGTGCACCGGGTCGGGCCGCCCTTGGGCATCGAGATACGCCCGCTCCGTGTCGCGACGGCGAAAGTGGTTCTTGCAGAGGTTGATCAGCGCACGCCGGAGGTAGGCGCCGAAGGCATCCGGGTTCCGGAGATGGCCGAATCGGCCGGCGACGCGAATGAACGCGTCTTGGGCGAGATCCTCCGCCGCCCCCGCGTCGCCGGTCACGACGAACGCCAGACGAACCATCTCGGGGACGTGCCGCCGATAGAGCTCATCGAGGTGACGCTCCTGTCCAGGGTCCAAGCGGGACCTCACGATGGTCGGTCACCAGCAATGACACCCCAGATCCGGGGGCGGTTCCATCGTCCCAATGTCAGCGAGGACGCGCCATGCCACGAGGCCGTCGCGGATGGTGAGCGTGCGGTCGACGACGGAGACGGCTTCGCGATTGTGGGTCGCGACCAGCAGGCAGGTGCCGCGCCGGGCCGCCCGGGCCAGCACCTCGAGCGTAGCGCGGGCCCACTTGGCGTCTTGGTGGGCGGTCGGCTCGTCGGCCAGCACCAGCCGGGGCTCGAGCACCAGCGTCCGGGCGAGCGCGGCGCGCTGCTGTTCCCCGAGCGACGCCTCGCGAGGAGCGCGGTCGGCCACCTTCGCCAGCCCGAGCTCGGCGATCAGCTCCGACGCGCGTTCACCATGGGCGCCGCCGCTCCCGAGATGCACCGGGAGCTCGACGTTCTCCCGGATCGTGAGCTCCTCCATCAGCCCGAGCCCCTGCGGCAGGATGGCCACCTGGCTCCAGTCGCGGTCCACCGGGTCGTCGCCGCGTGAGGACCAGGTCACGGTTCCGCCATCCGGGGCCTCCCACCCGCAGAGGAGGTTCAACAGCGTCGTCTTGCCCGAGCCGGACGGCCCGACCAGGCCGGTCATCTCGCCCTCCCGCAACCGGAAGGACACCCCGCGCAGGGCGTGCACGGTCTCGGCGCCGCGCCGGTACGCCTTGTGCACCTCGTGCACGTCCACGAGGACCGGACGTTCCGGACGGGTCCGCGCGTCGCGACGCCACCGCGCGTCGTGGGGGGGCTCACGGCGGGGCGATCCACACGCCCCCCTCGTGGAGCTCGACCACCGCCCGGCGGTCGGGGAACAGGTTGCCGGCGCCCGGCGGCAGCTGGATGCGGTTGGAGTCGTCGATCACGGCGAGCGTCCGGCGGTCGGCGGTCTCGGCCTCGAGCGCGCCGTGGCGCAGGTACAGCGTCCGGTCGGCCATCTCCACCGCGAGCGGGTCGTGGGTGGAGATGACGAACGCGATCCCCTCGTCTCGGAGGCGCCGGACGGTCTCCATCAGCGCCCGGGCGGACTCGCTGTCGAGCTCGGCCGTGGGTTCGTCGGCCACGACCAGTGCGGGCTTGCCTACCACCGCCGAGGCGAACGCCAGCCGCTGCTGTTCGCCGCCGGACAGCTGGTGGGGCCGGTGGAACGCCCGGTGCTCGATCCCGAGCACCTCGAGCAGGTGATCGAGCGAGGACTTCGAACGAACCCCGCGCAGCTTCGCGGCCACCTCCAGGTGCTGGCGGGCCGACAGGAACGGAACGAGGTTGTCGGCCGGCCGTTGGAACACGTACCCGATCATCCGCCGCCGGACCCGGCGGCGGCGGCGGGGCCGGAGCGACGAGACGTCCTCGCCGCCGACCGTCACCTGCCCCGCCGTGGGCCGGTCGATGCACGCCAGCAGGCGGAGCAGCGAGGACTTCCCGGACCCGGACGGCCCGACGACCGCCGTGATGGCGGCGTCCGGGAACGCCGCGTCGATCCCCTTCAGGGCGTACACGTCCCCGGTCGCGGCCCAGTAGATCTTCACGACGCCCCGACACGTCGCGGCGTCGCCGGCCGCAGCCTCAGGCAAGTCGCATCACCTCCCCGACCCGCACTCGATCCGCGACGGCCTGCACCCGCCAGGCGCCGACCGCCGCCACCGCCACGGTGACGATCGCGGTCGTCGCCACGGCGCCCAGCGGCACCCGCAGCAGCGGGCCCGGCGGCAGGCCGGGGATGGGATCGAGCCGGCCGTGCACGAGCGCCGCCGCCAGGACCGCGAACACGGTTCCGAGGACGAACGCGACGACCAGCATGCACCCCGTCTCCACGAAGACGGAACGGCGATGGGCCCGGCGCCCGAGGCCCATGCGGCGGGCGAGGGCATACGAGACCTCCCGGCTCCGCTGGCGCGCCTGGAGGTACAGGATCGTGGCGATGCCGGCCACGATCCCGGCCAGCACCCCGAGCGCCTCCAGCAGGCCGAACGTCCAGTCGAGCGCCAGGAACGCCGGCGAGGTCCGCACCTCGGCCGAGGTCTCGGCGAACCCCGCGGGAAACCCCAGGGCGGTCAGCGCCGGCAGGATGCGAGCCGGGTCGCCCTTCGCCCACAGCTCGTACCGGTGCCCGAGCGTCTGGAGGTCCACATCCAGGGTCTGGGCCACCGCCGATCGGTCGGCGACCAGCGTCAGCGTTCCGTCGCTCGCCCCGGGGAAGTACCGGACCGATCTCGTCGCCGCGAGCGGGACGGTCGACTCCGACAGGTCGAGACGGGCGCCGGGTGCCAGGCGTCCGCCCACCGCGATCACCGGCAGCGCCGGACCGTGCGCGGCGAGGCCGGCCATGGCCCGGTCGATCGGGCCGTCGAACCGCGGATCCCAGAACGCCCCACCGGGGAACGACGACCGGTCGATGACCATGAGGGTCGCCTGCGCGCCCCCCGGCACCACGGTGATCGGCGACACGACCTCCACCGGCGTCCAGCCGAACGACGGCCGGCCCGGCACGGTCGGGGTGCTCCCCACGGCCACGACCACGTCGCTCCCCAGCGACAGGGCGGCCTTCTCGTCGGCGGTCGAGGCGAGCGACGAGGACAGCACCCCGCCGTACACCAGCACGCCGAGGCCGAGGGCGGCCGCGGACACCAGCGTCAGGGCCAGCCGGGGGGCCGCCGCGAGTCGCGCGAAGGCCAGGAACTGCGCGTCCGACCGCCGGGCTCCGACCGCCCGGAGCCGCGGCAGCAATCGCCGGCCGGCCCGCGCGACCAGCCCGACCGTTCCGGCGATGAACAGGAACGGGAACAGCAGGACCAGCAGGTCCACGTGCGGCCGGGCCTCGGCCGGGGGGGTCGGGTGCGTCAGGATCTCGTACAGGGAGGCGAACGCCAGCGCCAGCGCGACCGCCTCCCACGGGAAGCGCGAGAGCCCGTCCCGAAGGCGGCCGGGCTGTTCCGCCTCCTCCGACCGGATGGAACGCCCCGTCACCACGCCGAACGCGACCAGCACCGCGACGAACGAGACCGAGATGACCCGGAGCGAGGCCCGGACGGCGTCCGGCCCCACCTTCCCGCCCGGCCCCAGCGCACGCACCAGCAGGACCACGGCCAGGCCACCGACGGCGGCGCCCAGGGCGGCCGGGACGGCGCCCTCGACCACGGTCCGGACCCCCAGCCGGTACGGCCCGACGCCGCGGGCCGAGAGCATCGCGTACTCGGCGCTCCGCCGCCTGGCCATGAACCGTCCGGTGACCGCCGCGGCGATCAGCGCGAGCAGCCCGCCGGCCAGCGAGATCGCCCGGACCGGCTGGGTGGTGCCGTCGACGGTCCGACGCGCGGCCGTCACGACGCTCGGGATGTTCGACGAGACCGAGGAGAACGTTCCGAACAGCGGCGTCTGGGGATCGGAGACCTCGGCCGACAGGTGGCGCAGCCGGCCCGCGAAGGCCTCGGCGTCGGTCAGGGTGAGGGTTCGGCTCAGCGGGAAGTCGAGCTCCAGCCGGGCCAGCTCGTTCAGGCTCCCGACGACCCGGCCGAACTCGTCGAGGTCCGCCTGCAGGAACGGGGGCGGCTGGGGTGCGTCGGGGGTCCGGGGCTGGATCTTCGACACGACCGGCTGCCAGAAGTCCGACAGGTGCCCGGCGGTCAGGTCGCGGTAGACCGCCGTCACCGGCACCCTGGTCTCCGAGACGCCGACCGCACCGCCCACGATGATCGTGTCGCCCGGATGCACGCGGAGCTCCTTCGCCACGGAGAGCGGGAGCCACACGCCTCCGCCCTCGGGACCCTCCACCACCGAGACGTGCGACTGGAACCCCTGCCGTGTGACCAGCTGGATCGGGATGCGGCGGCCCGACTTGGGTCGCCGAACCACACCGAGGGGACCGATCGCGGTCACGATCGGCCGGCCCAGTGGCAGACCCCGCGTCTCGTCGAGGACCGTGCGTTCGATGGCCTCGGCCGCCCCCGACTGGAACGACGTCGTGGAGATCGCGGTGAGGGCCGTGGGTTCGGGCCCCAGCTCTCGGAGGCCGTCCCGCAGGGCGGCCGATCCGCCGGACGCCAGGAGGACCGGGCCGACGCCGAGGGTCGCTGCGGCGATGGCGCACACGCCCGCGATGGCCAGGGCCACCGCCGGGAACCGGAACATCCGCAACGGAGTCGAGAGCCCGACGGGGACCTCCCGCTGCGCACGGCTAGCCCGCGACACGGAGCACCTCCGCCGGGTTCGTCCGCCGGGCCCGGCGCTGGACGAACCATCCGCCGGCGACCGCCACCACCACCGTGCCGGCGGCGATCCCCGCCAGCATCCGCCACGGGAGCGTGAACACCGTCGGCCCGGGCAGCCCCGGGACCACCTCCAGCCGGGCGCGGACGAGGAGGGAGGCCCCGACCGCCAGCGCCGACCCCAGCACCGCCGCGACCGCGAGCAGGGCCCCGAGCTCGAGCGACAGGACCCGGCGGTGGGTTCGGTCGGCCAGGCCCATCCGGCGGCCCAGCGCGTAGGCGAGGTCGCGGGATTCCTGCCTGGCCTGCATGGACAGCACGGCGGCCGCCACGGCGACGACCGCCGCCGCGATCCCCAGCGCCAGCAGGAGCTGGATGGCCCAGGTGAGGGCCAGCAGGTCGGGGCGGCGGCGGACGTCCCCGATGAGCACCGCCTGGCCCGTGTCCGTTCCGGCGTCCTCGAGCCGGGACCGGAGCGCCAGGGGGTCGCCCCGTTCCCAGAGCTCGGCCACCGTCGTCCGGAGCCCGAGCATCGGGGGTGCCTTCCGGACGATGGCGTCGCGATCGACCACCACGAGCGCGCGATCCGGGTCGCGCATCCCCGGCCAGGCCCGGACGCGGTCCACGACCCGGACCGCCAGGGGACGCCCCTGCACGACGAGGCCCGCGGTCGAGCGTCCTGAACCGCCGGCCACGATCACGGGGATCCGTTTCGCGGCGGGGCCGGTGAGGTCGTCGAGCAGCGACCCCAGCGACTCCGATGAGAACGCCGGGTCCCACTGCGCCCCGCGTTCGAACGTCGCCGGGTCCACCGCGAGGACGTCGGCCGGACCGCCCTGAGACAGCCTGCCGGTGCCCAGCCGGACGACCACCGTCGACGAACGCGCCGCGCCGGGCGGGGGAAGGGTCGAGACGTGCCCCGAGGTCGTCCTCGCGGCGAGTGGGAGCGCGAGGTCCGAACCGGAGGCCGCGACCGCCTTGGACTCCGCGGTCCGGTCGACCGTCGCGGACAGCGTTCCGGCATAGACGAGCACTCCGACGGCGACGGCCGTTCCGGTCACGGTCACCAGGGCCGTCTTCGGCGCGGAAGCGAGCCTTCGCACGGCGAAGTAGGTGGCGGTGCGGCGGGGTGGGACCGCGCCGCGGAGCGCCGCGACGGCGGGCGGTACGCCCCTCGCGATCAGCCCCGCCAGTCCGGCCACGACCAGCCACGGGAAGGCCAGCAGCAGGACGTCCGGGCCGCCCGCTCCGGCGGATCGCGACCGGATCTCGTAGAGGGCGGCCGCCGCCAGGACGAGCGCCACGGGCTCCCACGGGAGCCGGGCGGCGATGCGCGACGCCTTCCCCCGCGGCGCATCCCGGTCGGCCAGCGTGGCGATCCCCGCCGCGACGCCGTACAGGCCGAGGCCGATCGCCGACACGCAGAGCGCGAGCCCGAGCGCCTCCGTTCGGGCCACGGGGTCGATGCCGCCGGACGGTCCGAGCGCGCGCACCAACTCCGTCGCGGCGACCCAGCCGACCGCGCCGCCGATCGCCACCGGCAGGACCGCCTCGGCGGCCGCCAGCAGCCCCTGGCCAATGGGGCCCATGCCCCGGACCGAGAGCATCGACGCCTGCACCCGGCGGCGCCTGGTCGCGTACACGCCGGCGGCCGCAGCGGCGGCGAGCGCGATGACCACCGCGGCGAGCGAGATCGCGCGGGTCGACGCGACCAGCTCGGACCGCGCCTCCGAGGCGTCGGAGACCGCGCCGGCCAGCGGGCTCTCGGAGAACGGGGCCACACCGATCGTCCCCCCGAGAACCGAGCCCGGGGGTTTGTCCTGTTCCGCGAGCCGGGACCGCACCCGCTCGACCCCGGCCGCCAGTCGCCCGGCGTCGCGGAGTGACACATCCGTCGCCGCCAGCGGCGACACGAACTGGAACCTGGCGACGGGAACGACCCCCGACAGTGCGGCGATCGCCGAGCCGGGGGTTCCCAGCAGGATCCCGCCGGTATCCGCGTCGGCGATCCCCGGCGTCGACCGCCAGTCGGCGGGGAGCCGGCGGGGGTCGAGGTCGCGGTAGCGGCCGGCGACGGGGACGCGCACCGTCCTCCCCGAGGCTTCGAGGGTCAGCCGCGAACCGGCGCCGACTCCGATGCGTCCGGCCAGCGATACGGGGACGAGAAGCCCCTCCGCTTCGACCGGGCCGACGGCATCGACGTGCCTGCCGACCCCCTCGCGGGCCACCACGGTCACGGGCGCCGTGATCCCCCCGGCCCTGGCGCTCGCCGTGATCCCGCTCACCGTGACCTGCAGGGGGCGGAGGTCGGGGAGGCCGGCCAGCGCCCGGCGGAGCGCCAGCGTGGCGTTCGTTCGGAATGCGTCGGTCAGGGGACCGTACGTCGACACGGTGAGCGCCGGCCGCCCGTCCAGCGCGGCCAGCTCCAGGGCGGCCGAGCGGTCGCCCGCGGAGGCCAGGAACAGCGGGCCCGCCGCGGTGACCGCCACGAGGAGCGCAGCAACCACCACGACCCCGGCGAACAGGCCGGGGAAGTGCAACAGCTGGAGCGGGATCCGAGAAAGGACGGGGATCTCCGCTCCGGGCTGATTCCCATGGCCGGGCTTCCCACCCGAGAGCTCCCCTATCCCGGCTGCCGTCCGGAACCCCTTCCCCGTTCGATATGGCTCGTTTGGTGATGATACGAAGGCGTGCCCGCCGTGGGATCGGACGGGCGGACCTGCCTTGACCCCGGCCCGCGCCGGGCTCACCCTGGCCGCTGCACCCGTCCACGTCCCAGGGAGGTCACCGCCGTGAGAGATCCCGTCCGTGCCGCCGGCGTCGCCACAGCGACGCTGGCCGTCCTGCTCGCCACCGCCATCCCGGCGTCGGCGGCGTCGGGCGACCCGGATCCGACGTTCGGGTCCTCCGGGCACGTCAGCACCGACGTCGCCGGGCACTTCGACCTCGCGGGCGGCGTGCTCGTCCAATCCAACGGCCGCATCGTCGCCGTCGGTCAGGCCCTCACGGGAACGACGTTCGACAGCTCGGACTTCGGGCTCGCCCGGTACCGATCGAACGGCGATCCCGACACGTCGTTCAGCGGCGACGGGGTCCAGACGATGGACTTCACCGGACTCGGCGACCAGGCGAACGCCGTGATCCAGCAGGGCGACGGGAAGATCGTGGCGGCGGGCGTGTCGACGGTTTCGGATACCTCGTCCGACTTCGCGATGGCGCGGTTCACCACGGCAGGGGCGCCGGATCCGGTCTTCTCCTCGGACGGCAGGACCAGGACGGCGTTCCCCGGGTACTTCTCCGCGAGCGCGAACGCCGTCGCGGTGCAGGGGAACGGGAAGATCGTGGTGGTCGGTGCGGCATCGTCCGGCACGCCCCACCTGCGGGGCGGCGACGAACAGACGGACATCGCCGTGGCCCGGTACAAGAAGGGCGGCTCCCTGGATACGAGCTTCGGGGGGGACGGCCGGGTGACCACCGACTTCTCGGGAGCGTTCGACGTCGGGCGCTCGGTCGCCATCCTCGACTCGGGCGACGTCCTCGTGGCCGGGCAGTCCCAGACCGCGGCCGGTGACCAGCGCATCGTGGTGCTCGAATACCGGCCGAACGGCACGCTCGACCACTCGTTCAGCACCGACGGCAAGGTCGTGGTGAACATGTCGCCGGGGGACGCCGAGAACGCGGTGGGACTCGCCGTCCGGGGCGACGGCAAGATCGTGGTCGGCGCGTCGGTCCGGAATGCGGTGTCGGCGACGTCGGAATCAGACCTGGGCGTTCTGCTGCTGAACGCCAACGGCTCGGTCGCCACGACGTTCGGGGGCGGCGACGGCAGGGTGTTCCGGGACTTCGGCGGCACCGAGGATCCCGACGAGATGGTGCGCGACAACGGCGGCAAACTGGTGTTCGTCGCGACCCGGCCGTTCGTCGACGCGTCCCACCCCCAGGCCATCTGGGTGTTCCGTCTGACGTCCGCGGGCGGCAAGGACACCGGGTTCGGCTCGGGCGGCCGGGCGGAGCTCGGGTTCGGCGATGGCGTCGGCGGGTTCGCGGTCGCGCTGGACGGCTCGCACCGGCCGGTGGTCGCCGGCCGCGTCGGGATCGGGGACGGCGCGGACTTCGCGGTCGCACGGTTCCAGGCCTAGCCCTCGTCCCCCGGGCGCGCCACGTAAGCTCCGCGGCCAGATGGACACGGAACGCGCGGTCGACATGTCGTCGGTCAGGGCGAGGTTCCCCGGCCTCGGACGCACGCAGGGCGGGCGCCCGGTGGTGTTCGCCGACGCGCCCGGCGGGACCCAGGTGCCACAGCAGGTGATCGACGCGATGGCCGACTACCTGGCGAACTGGAACGCCAACCTCGGCGGGGCGTTCGCCACCAGCGCACGGTCGGACGCCGTGCTCGCGGAGGCCCACGTGGCCGCGGCGGCGTTCCTCGGCGCCGACCCCGACGAGGTGGTCATCGGGCAGAACACGACCACGATCGCGTTCCACCTGTCGCGGTCGTTCGCCCGCACGATCGGGCCGGGCGACGAGGTCGTGGTCACCGTGCTCGACCACGACGCGAACGTCACGCCGTGGGTCCGCGCGGCGGAGGACGCCGGCGCGACCGTCCGGCGGGTCGACGTCCGCGAAGAGGACGGCACGCTCGACCTCGAATCGCTGGACGCGGCCCTGTCGGAACGCACGAGGCTGGTGGCGTTCACGCTGGCGTCGAACGCGCTCGGCACGGTCACCCCGGCCGCGGAGATCGTCCGCCGCGTGCACGCCGCCGGCGCGCTGGCCGTCGCGGACGGGGTGCACTTCGCGCCCCACGAGTCGATCGACGCGAGAGCGCTCGGCGTCGACCTGCTGTTCACCTCGCCGTACAAGTACTTCGGGCCGCACCTCGGCGCGGCGTTCGGTCATCGCGAGCTCCTCGAACGCTGGACGCCGTACAAGGTCCGCCCCGCGGGCGACCTTCTCCCCGACCGCTGGGAGTCCGGGACGCTCAGCCACGAGGCCCTGGCGGGACTGATCGCAACGGTCGACTACGTGGCATCCCTCGGGGAGGAGCTCGGCGAGGCCCGAGGTGAACGGCTGCGCGACCGGGTCACGGCCGGCATGCGCGCGGTCACGGCGTTCGAGGGATCCATCACCCGGCGGTTCCTGTCGGGCATCGCGGACATCCCCGGCCTCACCCTGTTCGGCGTCGGCGACCCCGACCGCTGGACCGAGCGCACCCCGACGTTCGCGCTGCGGCTCGACGCGGTGCCCCCCAGAGCGCTCGCGGAGGAGCTGGGCCGGCGCGGCGTCTTCGTCTGGGACGGGAACTACTACGCCCTGTCGATCATGGAGCGCCTCGGCCTCGAGGACTCGGGCGGCGCCGTCCGGATCGGGTTCTGCCACTACAACACGCCGGACGAGGTCGACCGGGTGCTCGCCGAGCTCGCCGACATCGCCCGCTGACTGCCTCCCCGCGCGTTCCGCGTGGGAGTACCATCCGCGAACCCCGTTCCCAGGAGGCCCTCGTGCAGCGCTTGTACCGAACCCTCGTCGCCGCGAGCGTGGCGACGACCGCCCTGTTCCTGCTCGGCGTCCCCGGCGCGAGCGCATCCGGCCCGACCACCAAGCGCGTCACCCAGAAGGGCTCGACCGAGTCGAACGGCGACGCCGCGCTCCCGTCCGTGTCGTCGAACGGGCAGTTCGTCGCATACGAGTCGGGCCAGACCAACCTGGTCGGGGGCGCCGGCAGCTCGGGCGACGCCGTCTTCTGGTGGAACCGGAAGACCGGGACCACCAAGCTCGCCAGCCATGCGATGGGGAACCAGACACCGGACGGCCAGAGCTTCGGTGCGACCATCTCCTCTGACGGGCGCTACGTCTCGTTCGAGTCGGAGGCGGACAACCTCGTCCCGAACGACACCAACGGCGTCTCGGACGCGTTCCGGTGGGACAGCCACACCGGCAAGATCACGGTGGCGAGCGTCAGCACCGGGGGCGTGCTCTCCGACGGGGACTCCGGCGACGTGTCGATGTCGCCGAACGGCCGCTATGTGGCGTTCTCCACGAGCGCGATGAACCTCGGTCCCGGCGACCACAACATCTACGACGACGTGTACGTGCGCGACCTGGTGGCCCACACGACCACCCGCGCGAGCGTGCCGATCGCGGGCCACCAGCTGGACGGCGACAGCATCGAGACCTGCATGTCCGACGGGGACATCATGGGGTTCGGTTCGAGGTCCGACTTCCTCGTCTCCCACTCGCAGCCGGACGCGAACGAGGTCTACGTTCGCGACCTCCACGCGCACACGACCAAGGAGGTCAGCGTCAACGCGAGCGGCGCACCCGGGACCATGAACGCGTTCCAGTGCGACATCTCGGCCAACGGCCGGTACGTCGCGTTCGACTCGTACTCGGGCAACCTCTCGTCGAAGGACGGCGACGCCTCGGACGTGTTCCTGCGCGACGTGACGGCTGGCAAGACCTACCTGGCGAGCATCGGGCACGACGGCAGCCCGGGGGACGACAGCAGCACGACCGCCTCGGTCTCGGACGACGGGCGGTTCGTGGCGTTCCAGTCGGACGCGCACAACCTCATCGCCGGCGACGGGAATCACGTGCAGGACGTGTTCCGGTACGACCGGACGGGGCACACCACGAAGCGTCTGAGCGTCGCGACGGGCGGGGCCGCCGGCAACGACGCGAGCTCGTACGTCGAGCTCTCGGGCGACGGCTCGTGGGCGGTGTTCACCTCGAGCGCGGACAACCTGGTGCCGAACGACGGCAACCACCACGTCGACGTGTTCGAGCGCGGCCCGCTGTCCGCCTGACCGGTCAGCGCGCCAGGCGGCTCAGCAGTCCAGACGCCGCGGCGATCCCGCCGACGGCCGCCGCCACGAGCACGGCGGCGCACAGCCCCACGTTGCCGGGGGTGCCGAGCAGCAGCGACCGCAGCGCGCTCACCTCGTAGGAGAGCGGGTTGATCACGGCCAGCCACCGGATCCACACCGGCATCAGCGCGACGGGGTACAGGGCGCTCGAGGCGAAGAACAGCGGCATGGTGATGGCCTGCCCGATGCCCATCAGCCGTTCCCTGGTCAGCACCAGCCCGGCGATCGTCATCGACAGCGCCGAGAAGAACGCCGACGCCAGCACCACGATCGCCACCGACGCCACGATGACCAGGGGATTCCAGTGGAACGTCACCCCGAGGATGGCCGACAGCACGAGCACGACGACCACCTGGGCCGTCGCCCGGACCCCCGAGGCGAACGCCTTCCCGGTCACCAGCGCCGCCCGCGGCGTCGGGGTCGCCAGGAGCTTGGTGAGGATGCCGGCGTCGCGCTCCCAGATGATCTGGATGCCGTAGAAGATCGAGACGAACATGGCCGACTGGGCGATGATCCCCGGCGCCAGGTAGTCGAGGTACGGGAGCCCGTACGGCGTCGGGATCGCGTGGATCCGGGTGAACGTCTCCCCGAAGATCAGGAGCCACAGCGCCGGCTGGATGGCCCGCATGTAGAGCTCGGTCCGGTCGTGGCGGACCTTGCGGAGCTCCGCGAGGCACATCGTGGCGATGCGGCTCCACAGCCGGCGAACCGACCGGAGCGGTGCAGGGGTCGGCGGCCGGAGGCTGGCCTCAGCCGACGCGGCCGATGGTGCGGCGGGTCGTGCGGACATCGCGCATCCTTCCCTGTTCCTCGTCGTCCTCGCCCGTGAGCGCCTCGAACACGTCGTCGAGGCTCGCGTCGGGACCGAGCTGGTGCTTCAGCTCGGATGGCGCCCCCATGGCCCGGATCCGCCCGTGGTGCATCAGGGCGACCCGGTCGCAGAGGGCGTCGGCCTCCTCCATGTAGTGCGTGGTCAGCAGGACGGTCATCCCGGTCTCGGCCCGGAGCTGCTCGACGCGGCGCCACACGCTCCGGCGGGCCATCGGGTCGAGCCCGATGGTGGGCTCGTCGAGCACCAGCAGCCGGGGGCGGTTCACCAGGGCCTGCGCGAGCTCGAGGCGCCGGATCATCCCGCCCGAGTAGGTGCCCGCCAGTCGCTCCGCCACGTCGGCCAGCCCCATCTCCGCCAGGGCGGCCTCGGCCCGCGACCGGCGGTCCCGCCGTGGCACGTCGTACAGCCGCGTGAACAGCCACACGTTCTCGTAGCCGGTGAGCTGCCCGTCGATCGAGAGCTGCTGCGGCACGTACCCGAGCATCCGACGGACGCGCATTCGATTGCGGTGGGTGTCCAGCCCGAACACCTCCGCGGTGCCCGAGACCGGCCGGAGCAGGGTGGTGAGCATGCGAATCGTGGTGGTCTTCCCGGCGCCGTTCGGTCCGAGGAGTCCGAACACCCCACCGGGCTCGACCCGGAACGACACCTCGTCCACCGCGCAGACGTCGCCGAAGGCGTAGACGAGGTCGCGGCACTCGACCGCTGGGACGGGCGTGTCCGGAGTCACCGTTCCTCCAGCAGCTCCACCAGGCGCTGGAGCGCGGGGAGCGCCGCGGCGATGGCTCGCCGGTCGGAGGTGGGCAGCGCGTGCATGGCTCCGCCGACGATGTCGCGGCGGCGAGCCCGCCAGTCGGCGATCCGTCGCTCGGCCGCCGGCGTGAGCCGGAGCCGCGCTGCCCGGCCGTCGTCGGGGTCGGCCGTCCGGCTCAGCAGGCCCGCGGCCGACAGCTTGCCGACCAGCGTGCTCACGGTGTTGGGAGCGAGCCCCAGCGCGGCCGATGCGTCCTGCACGCGGGTTCCCGGCGAGTGCACGACCAGGCGGAGCAGCTCCAGCTCCGACTCGGCGAGCGGCTGGTGCGGCCAGTCCCGCCTGACCTTCCTCCGCGTCGCCCGCCTGAGCCGACCCACGACGTCCATGAGGTCCTCGGAGAGCGGCCGGGCCAACAGCGTGGTCGATGTGCCGTGTTCGTCCATGGGAACCAGAATACCTCTGTCACAGAGGTATTGTGGGCGGCCCCGCGTTGCGGTATGGCAATGCGGCCGAGTGACTCCTCGTGGACGAACCGAGGCCTGCCGGGAGCTACTTCCCCAGACAGCTCTTCACGCCCAGCGTGTACCCGTTGAGGGGGAGCAGTGTGTTCGAAGTCGACGACGTGGAGGTGGCGCTCACCGGGGCGGTCAGGCTGTCGCCGGGTACGTACCAGCTGTTCGTGCAGTGCCAGGTGACCGACGGCGACACGACCACCACGGCGGACAACGGCGACCTGACCGCGATCGCCCTGCCCGCCTGAGGGAGCCTCCGCCGTTACGAGGCCAGGTTGTCGCGCTCGTCGACGACGCGCGAGGTGCCGCCGGGCACCTGACGAACATCCTCGCGGATGACGCTCCGACGCGACCCCGCCGTGAACACGATCACGAGCCCGGCGAGGAACGCCACGATGCCCACGATCAGCAGGATCACGCCAACCGTGTTGATGTTGAACCCAGACGTCGTGACGTTGACGGCGAAGTCGAGGATCGCGCCCAGCACGACCAGCACGAGGCCGAAGGCGATGAGTCCGGTTCCTGTGCCTCTGTTCATCTTCCAGTCACCCTTTCGACGGTCGTTCCGACCGGAAAGGGGTTCCCGGATTGCCGGGAAGCGAAACGGGCCTTTGGTCCGGTTCCGCCGATCCCCCGGATGGTTTCGCGGACCCCGCGGCGTCAGGTCGTGGCCGTCCAGCCCGGCGGCACCCGGCCCGCATGACCGGGTGGCCGTCCTCGGCCCCCGATCGGACCCGGATCTCGGATGACGGCCCGGCGACCTCCCGGCCGGGCTCAGCCCACCGTGTACGTGAACGGCGGCGTCAGGTCGATCGTGTTCGGGATGTTCTCGTCGCCGAGCGTGCCCCCGTTCGGGAACGTCGCGTAGTTCGCCGCCGACGGGGTGAGCTGGGTCGCGGTGAACCCGGTGACGCTGAACAGCCCCTGCCCCGACGAGGGGCTCCCCACGTCGGCGAGCGGCACCGTCCAGCTGATCGTGCGGCCGGTGATCCGCCCGGTGATCGTGGTGGCCTTCGGGTACGTGAAGTACTTCACGTGCGTCGTGGCGATCGCGCCGGTCGTCCCCGTGTAGAAGGCCGGGGCGCCTCCGCCCGCGGACTCCATCCCGACGTAGAAGATGTTCCCGTCGCCGGGCCCGCCGTGGTACGTCGGGGCCGCCCAGCGGACGATCCACTCCCCGACCGGCCCGCCGAGCGTCGCCGGGGCCGCGAGGTCGTTCGAGAGGCTGGAGTCCGCGGTGGCGAGCGTCACCTTGAGATGCGTGGCATCGGCCTTCGTGACCGAAGCTCCCGCCACATCGAGCGCCGGCGGGGCGGGCACGTCGACGCCGGCGGCCGGGAGCATGGCGTCGCCGGCCGGATCGCCAACCGAACCGACGGGGTTCTTCGTGGCCGAGAGCGTGGACCTGGCGAACAGGCCGGGCCCCCCGTTCTGCGTGGCGATCATGACCGGACCGGCCGCCTCGGCGGGCGTCTGGCCGCATCCCATGCAGAAGTCGGGGTTGCGGTCGGCGGAGGTGTCGTCCACGTAGGAGATGACCGCCTGGCCTCGCTGCCCGATCTGGACCTGCATGAAGTCGCCGAGGCTTCGGTCGGGCGAACCGCCCAGCCCCTGTGTCGAGATGTTCCCGAACTTGGCCTGATGGTCGCTCACCTTCGCCACCGAGAAGCTCCGGCCCGCCGCCAGGGCGTTCAGGCTCTGGGCCATGTAGACGTTCCAGGTTCCGTTGTCCAGGGTGTCGGGCCCGAACGCGCCCTGGTACGAGGCCTGCGGCGCTCCGTACCATGCCACGTCGACGCGGCCGGGATCGCCGGCCACGACCCACGGCATCACGTTGTTGCGGAGGCTTGTGGGCGTCACGGCGATCGGAGCGGACCAGGCCTTCGCGCCGTTGGTCGACACGGCGAGGTCGATCCTGCCGGGCCCGTTCTCGTTCCCCGCGCCGTCCGTCGGATACTCCGCCCACACCGCGTAGAGGTTGCCCGCGGTGTCGATCGCCATCGACGCGAACAGGTTGCCGGTGAGGTACGAGCCCGGGATGCGCACGTAGCTGTCGTGCCAGTTGACGTTCACGTGCCCGGGGTCCGAGGGATCCACCTGGGTGGGGTCGGTGCAGTCGGCGGCCACCAGGGCCGCGGTCGAGTCGCCTGGCTTCCCGGAGCACCGCGAGACGATCACGGCGATGCCGGCCGCGTTCGTGTGGATGGCATACACGGTGTGCTGGTGCGCGCCGCCGCGGACGTTGTCCACGACGACGTTGCCGGGAATGCCCTCGTCGGGGCTGATCGCGGCCGGCGGACCGGGGCAGGGCAAGCCGGCGACGGCGCACGAGGAACCGTAGTACACGCCGTCCACGGACTCGTTCATCACGAGCTGGTTGCCGAGGGGGTTCGGCCCCGTGTCCTGGTTGACGTTGTCGTAGTCGAGGTACAGCCGCCCGGAGCCGGGGCCGGCGCCGACGGCGCTCGTCCCGCCGTTGGAGTCGATGCCCACCCATTGCCAGTCGACGCCGACGCCGTTCACGGAGTTGCACGCCGTGGACCATGTGGCGCCGTGGTCGCCCGACGTCGAGGCGGAGAAGTTCGTGAGCCCCTGGAGGTCGACGAAGTACACGCGCCCGTTCACCGGGTCGGTGCGAAGCTCGGAGTCGCCGCCGCCGATGCACGTATCCGGCTTGTCGGCGACGTTGCCCTCCACGAGGTGGAAGCTCGAGCGATGGTCGTCGGACCGATAGATGAACGACTGCGTGGTGCTGAACCCGAATGGCGTGCTCGTGTACGTGAGGTCGCGTCCGTTCGGACTCGTGTCCACCGCGACGTCGGGCTCGAACCCCGGTCGGTAGTTGTCCACGACGACCGGCGTCCCGAACGACACGGCGGGCGTGGCGGCCTGGCCGACGGGGCCCGCGAGGAGGGCGGCGACGATCGAGACCGCTGCGAGCGGAACGAGGATTCGGATCCGGTGGGCCATGGGTCACCCCTCGTGCACCCCTTCGACATCGGGCTCGAGGATCCGGGCATCGAACGGACGCGGTCACCGACCCTGGGGATCCTCGCAGCGCGAGTGGTACCCCCCAGGGGCGACCCCGAAACCGTGGAGTTCCCTCGCTCAGACCGCGGCGTCCGTTGGCGCCCTGCTCGCCGGCATCGCCGCTGCTGCCCGCGCCAGGTACGGCTCGGCGCGAAGCCGGTCGAAGACCTCCGACGCCTCGCTGAGGAGCGGCTCGACGTCCGCACCCCGGCCCTCGGAGACCAGCCACTCCGCGTGTTCGAGCTGCGTGACGGCGAGCCAGAACGGCGCCATCAGCTCGCGGAACACGCCCGCCGCGGCCTTGAAGCCCGCCTCCACGCCCGCGTCCTCCCGAGCGGCGGCCACGCCCGCCCGCAGCCGGGTCGCCTGCGCCCGCAACAGCGGCGAAATCTCCCCGGGCGGCAGGGTGTCGACGATGGCCAGAAGCTCGTCGGCCCTGGCCAGATCCCGCATGGCGAGGGACGCCTCGAGGCCGAGGATCAGACTCCGTTTGACGTTCCAGTCGAGCCCGCCGCGGGACTCCCGGGTGGCGATCCCTGGCTCCACCGCCGCGAGGGCGTCCCGATACGCTCCCTCTCCCATCAGGACGGTGCCGAGCGCCCACTGGTAGCCCATACGCGCGGAGGGGTCTCCGGAGCTCTCAAGGGTGCCGAGCCGATCCAGCGCCTCCCGGGCCTCTACCGTCTCCCCGCGGTGGACGTGGACTTCTCCCTCCTCGAGCAGCAACGTGCTCGACCAATCGGGAGCCTGCATGAACTCCTCGTTCTCCCGAGCTTCGGCCGCGAGCGCCAGGGCCTCGTCCCAGCGTCCGAGCATGACCATGGTTCCGATTGGGGCAAAGCGGAAGGTGAGCTCCCAGAACCGGTGGCCGACCCGCCGAGCGAACTCCATGGCCATCCTGGAGGTCTCGACGTCCGCCTCGAAGTCGTCGGCCGCCGCGGTTGCGACGGAGAGGTTGTTGTACGCGCGGAGCGCCGCCTCAGACAGGTCGTGCTCGAGCGCGACATCCAACGCGCCCTTGAGCAGGATCCTCGCCTCCTGAAGGCGGCTTCGTCGCTGCAGGGCCATGCCCTTCGTGTTCAACGCGTGGGAAAACACCTCGGGGAGGTTCAATGCCTCCGCGATGGTGAGCGCGAGTTCCAACCGCTCGCCGGCGACCTCCGGCTGCTGACCCGAGAGGATCAGGAAGCGTCCGTGCTGACCAGCCACCACGGCCAGATCCTCGCTCGGCGGCTCCCGCGAGAGGGTCTGGAAAGCGGCGTCGAGCCGAGTGACCGCAGCGTCCGTGCGGCTGAGGTTCCAGTCGACCTCCGCGAGCCGAGCGGTCAGCCTGGCCGCGGCGTGGGCGTCGCCGACCGATTCGTACAGCGAGATCGCCTCCTCGAGATGGGCCGTCGCTGGATCGGGATGCCCGGCCATCCAGCTCGTGACGCCGGCCCGGCCGTGCAGCTCCGCCAGCGTGGCAGGGTCGTCGGTCAGCTCGATGGCGGCCTCGAGGTGCCGCCGGGCCTCCTCGTTGGCGGCGAGCGAGGCCGCCCGGTTCCCGGCACGGATCAACATGTCCCGGGCACGACGCCTGATGTCCTCGGCGTCGTCGGCGTCGGGAGCCGCCCGGTAGGCCTCGAGCAGATGTGAGGCCACGACCTCGACGATCTCCTCCTCCTCGTCGCCCCAGGCCCGTTCCAGGTAGTCCGCAACGCGGAGGTGCCGGGCACGCCGCTCCTTCCTGGCCAGCGTCTCGTAGGCCACCCGCCGCACGAGGTCCTGGAGGAACCCGTACTGCCCCCGTTCCGGAGAGAGCGGATCGGTCTGCAGGGACAGCACCTCCTTGCGGACCAACGACACGAGCAGCGGATCGAGCTCGTCCGCCGAGAGGTCGGAGAGCGCGGTGAGCGCGGACCGGGTGAACGTCTTCCCGAGGATGGCGGCGTCCTGCACGAGGGTGCGCTCCGGGGTGCTCAGCCCGTCGAGGCGCGCGGCGATCAGCGCATGCAGCGTCTCCGGAACGTCCAGGTCCTCCACGGCGGCGGTCAGGCGGTACTCGTGCCCCTCCTGCACCAGCGCACCGCGGTCGAGGAGCATCCGGACGGTCTCGACGGCGTACATGGGGACGCCCTCGGCCCGGGCCATGATTCGGGACGCCAGGTCGTCCGGGAGCCCCGGCACGAGGCCGGTGAGGAGCTGTTCCATCGCCCGGGGCGACAGCGGCTCCAGGGCGATCGAGGTGAAGTTGCGCCGCCCCGCCCCCCAGGTCGCCCTTCGGTCGAGGAGGTCGGGCCTCGCGAGCGTGACGACGTAGATCGCGTGGCCGGAGGACCAGTCGAGGAGGTATTCGATGAAGTCCAGCAGCGAGGTGTCCGCCCACTGCAGGTCCTCGAAGATCATGACCGTCGGCATCTCGTCCGCGAGCCGCTCGTAGAACAGCCGCCACGCGGCGAACAGGTCGTCCCGGTCTCGGGCCGCATGCTCCTGCAGCCCGAGGAGCTGGGCGAGGCGCGGCTCCACCCACCTGCTCTCGTCGGGGTTGGGGAGCGTCTCCTCCACCGCCTGCCGCAGCTTGGGTCGGGCGGACTCGGGATCCTCGCCCTCGACGATCCCGGCACGCGTGCGGACCATCTCGGCGAGTGCCCAGTACGTGACCCCTTCCCCGTACGCGAGGCACCTGCCCCGGTGCCACCGGATGGGCATGACCAGCCCGTCGATGTACTTGTTGAACTCCCACGCCAGGCGAGACTTGCCGATCCCGGCGATGCCGACCACGGAGACGAGCCGGGCCCGGTGTTCCTCCGCCGTGGCGTGGAACAGGTCCTTGACCAGCCGCAGCTCGAGGTCCCGTCCGACGAACGGGGCCTCGAGGCCGGTCGACCGGGACGTGCCGCCGACCGTGGCCACGACGCGCAGCGCCCGCCACACGCGAACCGGCTCGGACTTCCCCTTCAGCTCCCGCTCGCCCTCGTCCGCGTAGACGATGGCCGCATCCGTGGCCCGCCGCGTGCCGTCACCGACGAACACCGACCCCGGCTCGGCCGCCGACTGGATCCGCGACGCCGTGTTCACGAGGTCACCGGCGACCATGCCCTGCCCCTGGGCGCCGATGTTCACGGTGGCCTCGCCGGTGAGCACGCCAGCCCGCGCCTGCAGCGATGGCGCCTCCACGTCGCTCCCGAGCTCCGCCACCGCCTCGACCAGGTCCATCGCGGCGCGGACCGACCGCTCGGCGTCGTCCTCGTTGGTTACCGGTGTTCCCCAGACCGCCATGACGGCGTCGCCGATGAACTTCTCGACGAGCCCACCGTAGCGCTCCACCACGGTCCGGCAGACCTCGAAGTACCGGGACAACAGGTCACGAACCTCCTCCGAGTCGCGCGTCTCCGACAGGCCGGTGAACCCGACGAGGTCGGCGAACAGCACCGAGACCAGCCGGCGCTCGGTGACGGGAGACACCGCGTCGGGGGTGGGGGTCACGACGGCCGAACTCGCGACCGCGGCGAAGGCCGCACCGCATTCCCCACAGAAGGAACCTTCGGCTCGTTCGCGGTGCCGCAGACCGAGCAGACCTTGGCGAGCAGAGCTCCGCACCCACCGCAGAACTTCCTGCCGGGTGAGTTCTCGGTTCCGCACTGGCTGCAGTTCAACGCTCCCCCTCCCCCGGACCACCCGAGCCGTGCCTGAGTTGATATCACGTGATCGCCCCGCACGCGATGGTGAACTCGGGCCTGACCATCCCCTCCGCCGGGGCAGCTACACCGTGGAGGACGACGCCAACGGCAATTCACAGCGTGACGGCTCGTTCCAGTTCGACATCGTCGCCCAACAAGAGCTGCGCCGACAGCTTCAGCGACCAGGGCCAGGGGTCCGCGACTTCCGCACTCCACGTGCACGCGCAGATCACGGTCGACGGCCAGAACGTCACGAAGATCGAGGTGAGCGGGTTCGCGAACGCCCACACGTCGACCCCGTCGGGCCTGGACTCCACGTCGGGGCCCGCCGCCTTCACGGCGGAACACGTGCGGGTCGATGTCCAAGCCAACCAGACCGTGCCGTTCCACGTCGACTTCCAGCTGCACGTGTCCGCGCCACTCCAGCGGAGCTGCACGCAGGGCCAGTTCCTGTTCGGCGACGTCGGGACGGTCGTCTCGGAGGGAGCCGGCTGCGGGAGGAACTTCCCCGACTCTGACGTGGGTTCCGAGGACGGCACCCTCGTGCCCGGACCCGACGCATTCGACGCCAGGCTCACCACCGGGAGCGTGCACAAGGTTTCCGCGGGCGCCGGGCAGCGCTCGGCGACGACGAGCTACTCGATCACGGTGACGTTGCAGGCTCCGTGCACGATCGTCGGGACCGAGGGGGACGACGACGGGTTCGACAATCCCTCCCTCAAGGGCACCGGCGGCGCCGACGTGATCTGCGGGCTCGGCGGTGAGGACGTGATCGAGGGCCTGGACGGCGACGACACGATCGAGGGCGGCGAGGGATGCCTCCGTGCGCTCGGGGGGCAGGGCGACGACGTCATCATCGGGGGCATCGGCCCCGGCGACACCTCGTGTCATGCGGTCTTCACGCTCGAGGGTCGTCCGGACGACGACGTCATCACGCTCAACGCCGACCAGGTCGGCGGCCTCTACGGTGAAGGAGGCGCCGACACGATCACGGGGGGACCGAACGTCGACGTCATCGCCGGCGGCGGAGGTGGGGACGTCATCGTGGGTGGCCCCGGCAACGACACGATCGACGGCGACAACTTCCCCGACGACACCTCGACCGGACCACCCGGGATCGACACCATCAGCGGTGACGCCGGTAAGGACGACATCGACGGTGGGGGTGCCCGCGACGACATCGACGGCGGACCGGATCCCGACGAGCTCGACGGCGGGCCCGGGAACTTCGACGACCACATCGTCGGCGGCGACACTCACGGCGCGGCGTTCGCGAGGCTCGGCGCGGACGACATCATCGATGGCGGCCCCGGCGCCGACCACATCGAAGGCGCCCTGGGCGGCGACCAGGTGGAGGGCGGCGGCGGCGACGACATCATCGAGGGCGAGGGAGGCCGCGATCAGCTCCAGGGGGGGCCGGGGGACGACGGGATCACCGGCGGGGCGCTCGCCGACGTCTACCTCGGCGGTGGGGACAACGACACGTTCTTCGCCCGAGACGACGTGCGAGACACCCTGAACGGCGGGCCCGGAGCCGAGGACGAGGCCTTCGTCGACCGGTCCGACATCCTGCACTCGATCGAGACCATCCACCTGCCGCCGACGGCGCGCGCGCTTCGCTGAGCCGGAACGATCGCCTGACCGGCCCGACCGTGGGAGCCGGAGGTGGGACTCGAACCCACGACCTGCGGTTTACGAAACCGCTGCTCTGCCAGCTGAGCTACCCCGGCGGGTGGGGAATCAGGTTAGCAGCAGGTCCGAACGGCACGGACTCACCCCAGCACCCGGAACACCTCGACCGGCTCACGGCGGCCCTTCACCTGCTGGATCCCCCGCGGCTCCAGGTGGAACCACCCCGCCTTGGCCGCCTCGGCCGTCGCGCCGGTGATCAGGACCTCGCCGGCTGCGGCGGCCGACTGCAGCCGCTGCGCCACGTTCACCGCGTCGCCCAGGACCGTGTACTCGAGCCGCCCGCCGCCCCCGACGGTGCCGGCGATGACCACGCCGGTGTTCACCCCGATCCCGACGTGCAGCGGCCGGAGGCCCTGCTCCATGGCCTCCTCGTTCAGCGCGGACTGGCGTTCCTGCATGGCCACCGCGCAGCGAACGGCGCGCACCGCATGGTCGGGCTCCGGCCGCGGAGCGCCGAACACCGCCATCACCGCGTCCCCGGCGAACTTGTCGATCGAGCCGCCGTGCTCCGTCACCACCTCGGCCATGGCCGACAGGTGCCGGGTCAGCATCACCGCCAGCTCCCGGGCGGGGGTGGTCTCCGCAACGGTCGAGTACCCCCGGATGTCGGAGAACAGGATCGTGGCCTCGACCTCCTCCTGCAGCTCGACGCCCGACCGACCGATCTTCTCCGCGGCGCCGCTCGGCAGGTACGGCGCCAGGGCCCGCGCCGACGCCTCGCGGTCCACCACGGCGGCGTGGAGCTTCTTCAACTCGTCGACGGCCCTGTTGTGGCCACTCCCGGCCTCGCCGGCCAGCCGCTCGAACAGGTCCGTCACGCGCCGGTCGATGCCCTCCTGGGTCGTGTGCAAGTGTTCGGCCATCTCGGCGTAGCCCGAGCCCGCGGCCATCAGGTCGAGGATCTGCCGGTCCTCGGCATCCGCCTCGTGCCGGCCGGACAGCCGCTCGGCGATGGTGGGATCGATGGCCGAACCGCCCGCCGCGACCTCCCGGATGGCCTGGACGAGCGTCTCGCCCTCCGCCACGCGTTCCTTCAACAGGTAGGCGAGGCCGCTCTGGCCCTTGCCGAGCAGCGCGAGCGCGTAGGCCTCGTCGTCGTGGGCGGACAGCACGACCACGCCGGTCCCCGGGTGGCGCGCCCGGATCTCGTGGGCGGCGTCGATCCCCTCGAGCTGGAAGTGGGGGGGCATCTTGATGTCAGTGACCACGACGTCCGGCGTGAGCTCCTCCGCCAGCTGGATCAGGTGGGGCGCGTCCGCCGCCACGCCGGCGACCTCGATCCCGTCGGAGGCGTCGAGCAGCGCCCGCACCCCCTCGCGGACGAGGACGTTGTCCTCCCCGAGCACGACGCGGATGTTCATGGCGCGACCGGGCCCGTCGCCCGCATCCCGGAGTCCCTCCCCCCACCCGCAGGTACGATCCCGCCGTGCCGATCCGGGTGGTCTTCGCCGAGGATAACTACCTCGTCCGGGAAGGAACAGCGGCCCTCCTCGAGGGGAGCACCGAGGTCGAGCTCGTCGCAACCGTCGGGACGCTCGAGGACCTCCTGGCGGCCGTCGTGGCCCACGAGCCGGACGCCGTCCTCACCGACATCCGCATGCCCCCCACCAACACCACCGAGGGGATCCAGGCGGCCAGGCGCATCCGGGCCGACCATCCCGGGATCGGCGTGGTGGTCCTGTCCCAGTACGCCGAGGAGTCGTACGCCTACGACCTGCTGAAGGACGGCGCCGCCGGACTGGGCTACCTGTTGAAAGAACGCGTCGCGGACGTCGAGGAGCTGGTGCGCGCGCTGACGGAGGTGACGCGCGGCGGCTCCGTGCTCGACCCCAAGGTGGTGGAGGCGCTGGTCGCGGCGAAGGACCGGCTCGCCCACTCCGCGCTGTCCCAGCTCACCGACCGCGAGCGCGAGGTCCTGGCGCACATGGCGCAGGGCGAGAACAACGCGTCGATCGCGCGGTCGCTGTTCCTCACGGAACGAGCCGTCGAGAAGCACATCAACTCCCAGTTCCACAAGCTCGGCCTCACCGAGGAGCCGGACGTCCACCGACGGGTCATGGCCGTCCTCGCCTACCTGCACGACCAGCCGCCGTCATCCTGACGGCTCGAACGTATGCCCCCGGGTCGGGCGGCCGGAAGGGCGCTCGCACCACCCTCGCGCGGGTTGCACGACCTGATGGGCTGGGTGGTAGCACGCATCGGGCGCGCGGGAGGCGCCTCAGGCCGAAAGGCGAAGGTCAGCTGTTCGCAGTACACCTCGGCCTTCAGCCGGCGGACGGGAAGGGGGCCGCCGCGTCCAGCCGGAAGATCCCCAGGTTCTGGAATGCGATCTCCGCCAGGACGGTGGTCTGGTTGGCGTTTTTCACCCGGAGCGTTCCACCGGCTTCGTTCCCGGAGCCCTGCACCACGAAGTCGTCGAACCAGGCCGACCACGTCGCGGCCTGGCTCTGGGCCATCGTGAACCCCAGGTCGCTCACGACCGGGCGCGGGAGCGTGAACTTGGTTCCGGCGGAGTCGAACAGCGGCTGCCGGACGCTGAACGCGTCGACCTTGGAGA
Organism: uncultured Actinomycetes bacterium; assembly: GCA_963772375.1. Classification (GTDB taxonomy): domain Bacteria; phylum Actinomycetota; class UBA4738; order UBA4738; family JACQTL01; genus DATBHM01. The sequence goes on along the minus strand of CAVYXG010000005.1, from coordinate 494,895 downwards.
CGATCGATCCGTCGGCCGCGGTGAGATCGAGAACGAACCGTGCGGAGTGCCAGGACGACTGGTTCGACGGGGTGGCGGAGAGCGTCCCGGACGCAGTGTGCAGGCTCGAGGACGTCGGCAAGAGCTCGACGGTGAGGCCGACCGAAGCCTGAGACGAGGCGTCCAGCGCCGGGAACGCCACCTCGGTGACGAACGCGTCGGTGAACTGCAGCCGGCTCTTCCTGTGCAGGTTGCCGTCCGTGACGATGACGTTGCCGTTCATCCCGGTCTCGGTGCCATGGACGAATGCCGAGAGCCAGTCGTAGAAGGCCGGCGCCATCCCCAGTCCGCACTGCAGGGTGATCCGCTCGTACTGCACGCCCTCGAGGTGCTTCCGGATGAGCCCGTCCCCCGGGTCGGGCGGCTCATCGACGACCACGCCGTGCGGGTTCCCTCCGACGAAGGAACGCACGGACCCCACGATCGTGCCGTTCAACTCGAGGAATGCGTATCCGGGATTGCCGACGACGCGACCGACGAACGGGTTGCTCGCGGCGCGAGCGGCAGTTCCACTCAGCGCACCCGAGAGCGCCACCCCGGTGAGACCGGCGGCCCCCGGTCATGAACCTCCGCCTCGTCAGACCGGCCCGGTTCTCGCCGGGGTGACCGTCAACGTCTCCGCCCATGGCGCCCTCCCTGGGTGATGGCTGTCCGTGTGGTAGCACAGGGGCGCACCGGTCCGCCAGAGGAACGACAGCGGCCGAGACTCAGACCACGGACGTGGCGCGTTTCCACGCCTCGCGGAGGCCGTCCGGCTCGAACACCGACTTCGAGATGAACCCCGCGGCCCCGCTCTCCGCGATCCGGGGACCGAACTCGGATTCCTCGTACGTCGAGAGCAGGAGGATCACCACCCGGTGGTCGGCCTCCTCGAGGATGGAACGCGTCGCCTCCAGGCCGTTGATGCCGGGCAGGTTCACGTCCATGAGGACGAGGTCGGGATCGACCTCCTTGGCGAGCCCGATGGACTCCTCGCCGGACTCGGCCTCCCCCACCACGTCGAACCCATCGGTGGACTCGACGACCAGCCGGGCCGCCATGCGGAAGGGGGCCTGGTCGTCGACGATCATCACGCGAACGGTCATGCCTCGATGGTCCCATCCCCGCGGCCGGGCGTCGGTGATGCGCGCATGCCTCTTGGGAAAGGGTGGCCGCACCCCCCGCCCGTGATCATGCCGCCAGTGAGAGGAATGCCTCCTCGAGGACCAGCCGCAGGTTGAGGTTGGTCTCGTCGGCGACCGCGGCCCGGGTGGCCTCGACGACGCCGAGGGCCCGGCCCGCGCCCTCGGGCGACTGGCCGCGGAGCCCGGGTTCGGCCGCGGGGTCGAGGTCGACGTTGACCCGGAGGTTCCCGTCGGCGCCGATGGCCTGCACCACCCGGTCCCGGAGCAGCGTCGAGGCCGACAGCAGCACCCAGTCGACGTAGTCGCGCTCGGCGCGCCGGAGGCGGCGCTTGTGGCGTTCCTCCAGGCGGCGGACGACGCCCCGGAACGCGTCCTCGGTCCGGCCCCGCGAGTCGCGGAACGGGGCGAGCTCCTCGGCCAGGTCCTCCTTCATGCCGTCGCGGTACCGGTCGGCCGCGGCGAGCACGACGTCGGCCGCGGCCAACGCGCCCGGTGGACCCTCCGCGACCAGGCCGAGGGCCTCGCGGGCGGCGTCGCGGAAGGACAGCCCGTCGCGGCCCGTGGCGATCCTCCGGGCCCGGCCCAGGTTCCCCCCGGCGAGCCGGGCGGCGAGGAGCGCGGCGGGGGCCTCCACGCCCTCGTCCCGCAGGGCCTGCGCCACGAACCCCTCGGCGAGCGGCAGGAACGACACCACGTGGCACCGCGACACGACCGTCTCCGGCAGCTCGTCCGGGCGCGCCGACAGCAGCAGGAGCACCGCGTCGGCCGGCGGTTCCTCCAGCACCTTCAGCAGCACGTCGGCCGCGGCCGGGTTCAGCCGGTCGGCCTCCCGGATGACGAACACCTTCCGGCCCGGCTCGGGCGCCGTCCGGAACGCGGGGTGCCAGATCTCCTCCCGAACGGTCTCCACGTGGATGTCGCGGCCCTCCGGCTCGACGACGAATTCGTTCGGGTGCTTGTCCGCGAGCGCCAGCGCGCAGGCCCGGCACTCGCCGCACCCGCCGCGGTCGCACAGCAGCGCGGCGGCGAACGCCCGTGCCACCTGCTGCTTCCCGCCGCCCTCCGGCCCGGCCAGGAGGTAGGCGTGGTGGGGCCGGTGCAGCGCCTGGACCAGGAACCGGATCGCCGCCTCCTGCCCCGGGATCTCCCGGAGGACCGGAACCGCGACCAGCGCGTCAGTCATCGGCCCGGCCGGACGTTCGGCGGGCCGGCGGGGGGCCCGGCCTCGCCGGCCCGGAGCCGTTCCCGTGCTCGCCGTCGGGCGTGGCGGGCGGCGACGCCCCGGGGCCGGTCGCGGGGCCCGACTCGAGCATGTCCTTGGTGATGGTCGTGCCGTACGCCGGCGTGTCGACCGAGGTGTGTGAGCGAACCAGCCGCCGCAGGGCGTCCTTCACGTCGCGGTGCACGTCGTCCGGCGGACGATCGGAGTCGATCACGACGAACCGCTCGGGGTGTTCCTCCGCGATCCGGAGGTACGCGTCGGCCACCTTCGCCATGAACGGCGACCCCTCGAGCTCGATGCGGTCGGGCCCGTCGCCGGTCCCCCGCAGCAGCCCGAGGTCGGGCTCGACGTGGAGCAGGACCACGAGGTCGGGGAACAGCCCCTGCGTGGCCCACACGTTGAGCGTGAGCACGTCCTGCTCACCGACTCCGCGGGCCACACCCTGGTACGCGAGCGAGGAGTCGACGTACCGGTCGCACAGGACCACCTTGCCGTCCTCGAGCGCCGGCCGGATGACGGTGGCGACGTGCTGGGCCCGCGAGGCCGCGAACAGCAGCGCTTCGGTGCGAGGTTCGACCTGTCCGGTGTCCGGGTCGAGCAGCAGCTCCCGCAGGCGTTCCCCCAGGCCCGTGCCGCCCGGCTCGCGGGTCACCAGCACCTGCCAGCCCCGGCTCTCGAGCCACTCCCGGGCCATCCGGATCTGCGTCCCCTTGCCGGCGCCCTCCACGCCCTCGAACGCGACGAGGACGCCCTTGCGCGGTCCCTTCTTGAGGCGCGGCATCAGCGTCAACCCTACCGGCTTGGTCAGACGGTTCCGCCTCAGCCCGCGGCGGGCGACGACCGCCCCGGCGGCGGCGAGGGCGGCCCCCATCCACAGGGCCAGCCGCGTCCCCGAGAGGTCGACGCGGAACTGCCCGATGTCGAACCCGTGGTCGCCGAGGACGCCCGACAGGAGCGGGAAGCCGGCCAGCGAGGCGAACAGCCCCAGACGCGACATGACGGTCAGGGTCGCGAACGTCCGGCCCCGGTACTCGTCGGCCACGTTCTCCTGGAGCAACGCGTAGCCGTTCACCCAGGTGGCCCCGGCGAACATGCCCATGAGGACCGTGAACAGGGCCGCGAGGGAGATGTTCGGCATCGCCGCCACCACGGCGAGCACGATGGCCGCGGCGAGCATGGTGGCCGGGAACAGCAGGTCGCGGTCGACGAACTTGCTGATCTGCGGGACGAACGCCATCCCGATGCCCATCCCCACCCCGAGCGCCGTCACGAGGAAGCCCCACCCGGGCGGCCCCGCGTGCAGCGTGAGGTTGGCGAAGACCGGCCCGATCGCGATCACGGAACCCACGCCGATGAACGCCACGACGATGCCGGCCGTCATCGCACGGGCCAGCGGGTGCCCCCGCAGGAACGAGATGCCGTCCCGGATGTCCTTGCCGGCGTTCGACAGCTTGAAGCGCTGTCCCCCCTTGGGCTGCATCGCCTTGTCCGGCAGCTGGCTCACCATGAAGGCCGAGAAGACGAACGTGGCCGCGTCCAGCCACAGCGACAGCGACTCCGGGTGGTCGTGGAAGTAGGTGACCTGGTGGCCGATCGTCAGCGCCGCGCCGGTGAGCAGCGTGAAGATGATCCCTCCGAGTGGGAGCGTCCCGTACGTGGTGGCCATGCTCACCGTGTTGGCGTTGACGAGCTGCCGGCGCGGCACGAGGTTGGGGACGCTCGAGTCCTTGGCCGGGACCCACAGCAGCGCGAGGCACTCGATGACGAACGACATCGCGTAGATGCCCCACAGCACCCCGATGAACGGCATCGACGCGTACAGGGCGCCCCGGGTGATGTCGGCGGAGATCATCAGCCGCTTGCGGTTCACCCGGTCGACCAGCACGCCGGCGAACGGCCCGAACAGGACCGACGGGAGCATGCGGGCGATCATCACGCCGGCCACGGCGAACGAGGCCCCCGACACGGAGCCGCCGTGCGACTGCACGAGCGAGGCCACCGCGACGAACCCGACCCAGTCGCCGAGCGACGACACGGCCATGGCGGCCATGAGCTTGGAGAACGCGGGGAGGCGGAAGAGGTCCTTCAGCGTCGCGGGCTTGGTGCCCCGGAGGGCGGCGACCTCGTCGGCCAGACTGGACACGGTTCCCTCTCGTCCGGGCGGTGGTTCCCCGGGTTACGCGGAGCCGGACCCGTTTCCCTCTGGGCCCGCTCCGGCGGCGGCGGGTTCGGCGTCGTCGGTACCGGAAGCATCGGGGATCGAACCCACCTTCACCAGCACCCCATCCTGCACGATCGACCCGCACGCGACACACTTCGCCTTGTCCCGGGCCTGGGCGGTGAGCAGGCCGCCGCAGTGCGGGCAGGGGTCCGGCAGGGGCATCGACCACACGGCGAAGTCGCAGTCGGGGTACCGGTTGCAGGAGTAGAACACCTTGCCCCGGCGGCTCCGCTTGGTGACCAGCTCGCCCTGTCCGCACTTCGTGCAGGTGACGCCGGTCCCCTTCGGCGGGTCCTTCTTGATGTACTTGCAGTCCGGGTAGCCGCTGCACCCGACGAACGGCCCGAACCGCCCGCGCTTGTTCACGAGCGGCTTGCCGCACTCGGGGCACGCCTCGCCGGTCTCCTGGGGCTCCGGCCGCGCGCCGGGCTCCTCGCCGACGTTCCGCGTGTACCTGCACTCCGGGTAGTTGGGACAGGCGATGAACTTCCCGTTTCGTCCGAGCTTGATGACGAGCTTGGCCGGGGTTCGGCCCTCCTCCGGGCACAGGGGGCAGAGCTCGTCGAGCTCCTCCTGGGGGCGTTCGATCTCGTCCTCCTTCTTCTCGAGGAGGCGTTCGAACGGCCCGTAGAACTCGTCGAGGACCTGCGTCCACCGGAGCTTGCCCTCGGCGATGTCGTCGAGCTCGTCCTCCATCTTGGCGGTGAACGTCACGTCGACGATCTCGGGGAAGTGCTCCACCAGCAGGTCGATGACGACCTCGCCGACGTCCTCCGGATAGAACCGGCGGTCCTCGAGCCGGACGTACTCGCGGTCGAGGAGCACGCTGATGATGGAGGCGTACGTGGACGGCCGGCCGATCCCGAGCTCCTCGAGCGTCTTGACGAGCGAGGCCTCGGAGAACCGGGGCGGCGGCTGGGTGAAGTGCTGCTCGGGCAGCACCTCGAGCAGCCGCAGGACCTGCTCGGCGGTGAGCGCGGGGAGGATGCCCTCCTGATCCTCCTCGCTCGGCTCGTCGCGGCCCTCGAAGTACACCCGGCGGAACCCGTCGAACTTCAGCGTCTGGCCGGTCGCGCGCAGCAGGTAGGCGGGCGCGTCGGACGCGGTGGCCGCGATGTCCACCGACACCTGGTCGAACCGGGCCTCGGTCATCTGGGACGCGACCGTCCGCTGCCAGATCAGCGGGTACAACCGGGCCTGGTCGCGGTCGAGGTGCTGTTCGAGGTCGTCGGGGAGCCGCTTCGCGGACGTCGGCCGGATGGCCTCGTGGGCCTCCTGCGCCCCCCGCTGCTTCTTCTTGTACACGCGAGGCTTCGCGAGCGCGTACTCGCCGCCGAACAGCTGGTGCACCACGTCGGTCAGCTCGGCGAGCGCCGAGTCCGCGATGTTCACCGAGTCGGTCCGCATGTAGGTGATGAGGCCGGTCTGTCCCTCGCCGGGGAGCTCGACGCCCTCGTACAGCTGCTGCGCGATGCGCATGGTCTTCCGGCTGGAGAACCCCAGCTTGCGGGCGGCCTCCTGCTGCAGCGTCGAGGTCGTGAACGGCGCGGCAGGGTTGCGCTTGACCTCCTTCTGGCGAACCTCCTGCACGTGGTACTCGGCGCGGCGGAGGTGCTCGACGTGGGCCGCGCCGTCACCTTCGGTGGCCAGGACCAGGCCCGCCTTGTCCGGCGAGGCCGCGAGCTTGTCGTCCCCGATCTGGATCAGCCGCGCGAGGAATCCGGAGGTGTCCCCGGAGCCCGGGTCCAGATCCGTGGACAGGCGCGCGTCGATCGACCAGTACTCGACCGGGACGAACGCGCGGATCTCGCGTTCCCGGTCGACGATCAGCCGGAGCGCCACGGACTGCACGCGACCGGCCGACAGCCCGGGACGGACCTTCTTCCACAGGATCGGCGACAGGCGGTACCCCACCAGCCGGTCGAGCACCCGGCGCGCCTGCTGCGCGTCGACCAGTTGCATGTCGACGGTGCGCGGATGGTCGAACGCCTCGAGGATGGCGTCCTTGGTGATCTCCGTGAAGGTCACGCGGGACGTCGACGCGGCGTCGAGGCCGAGGATCTGGGCCACGTGGTACGCGATGGCCTCGCCCTCGCGGTCGAAGTCGGTGGCGAGGATGACGTCCCCGGCCCGGCGGTGGGCAGCCTGCAGCGAGGCGACAGCCTTCTTGGACGCCTCGGGGATCACGTACTCGGGCTCGAACTCGCGCTCCGTGTCCACCCCGAGCTTGTTCTTGGGGAGGTCGCGGATGTGTCCGTACGAAGCCCGGACGGTGAACTCCTGGCCGAGGTATCGCTCGAGGGTCTTCGCCTTGGTCGGTGACTCGACGACGACGAGCTTCTTTGCCATGGAGATTTCGCGGTGTATTACACGCGGTCAGCGAGGGGTGTCAACAACCCTCCCGTCGGGCATCCCGCCGACCGCTACCCTGGAACGGCCGTACCGGCGCGGTTATTCCCGCCTCCGGACGACCCCTCCGACGAACGGATCCGACGACCGATGACGCAGTTCCTCACCGACGTGATCGCCCGCAACGGGTATCTGGCGGTGTTCCTGTTGATGGCCCTCGGGTCCGCCTGCATCCCCATCCCCAGCGAGATCGTGATGCTGTTCGGCGGCGCCCTGGCGAGCGCGGGGTTCGCCGCCACCGCCCTCCACGACCCCTCCGCGCAGCTGTCGTTCTGGGGCATCGTGGTCGCCGGCCTCGCCGGGACCATGGTCGGATCGTGGGTGGCCTGGGGAGCCGGCTACCTCGGCGGCCGGCCGCTGATCGACCGGTTCGGGAGATACCTGCTGATCAGGCCGCACGAGGTGGACCGCGCCCACGCCTGGTTCGAGCACCGGGGCGAGTGGGCGGTGTTCGCGTTCCGGATGGTCCCGTTCGCGCGGGCGTTCATCAGCCTGCCGGCGGGCGTCGCCCGGATGTCGTTCTGGCGGTTCTCGCTGTTCACGCTGCTCGGGTCCATCCCGTGGACGATCGGCCTGACCTGGGCCGGGTACGCCCTCGGAGCCAACTGGAAGCACCTCGAGCGGTGGTTCCGGCCGCTGTCGATCGCGTTCGCCGTGGTGTTCGTCGGACTGCTCGCCTGGTGGATCGTGCGCCGGGTCCGGGCCCGCCGGACCGCGCTCACCGTCGGGCCGGTCCACGCGGACGAGCCTTCGGTGACGGCTCCGACCGACCGCGAGTCCTGATCCTTCCGAGATCGGCGCCTCCCCAGGGTTGCCCGGGGTGGTTCGCGGGAACGAAACCCCTGTCCGCCGGGCGTCGGTGATCGTCGTCCGGCGGGAGAGCTCCCATCAGATCCACCGGAGGTGGTCCGTGGCACAGCAGGAGCAGACGACCCAGACCAACGGAACCGACGAGCGCTCGACCCCCGAGCTCATCAAGGCGGTCGCCTCCGACACCTCGACGCTCGTGAAGCAGCAAGTCGAGCTGGCCCGTCACGAGCTCGTGGAGGCGCTGGTGGCGCGGGCCAAGGCCGCGGGAGCGCTCGCGGCCGGCGGGGTAATGGCCCTGTACGTGCTGCTGTTCCTCGGCGTGGCCGCGGGGCTCGCGCTCGCGACGGCGATGGCGGGGTGGACGGCGTTCCTCATCGTGGCCGGCGCGTTCGCGGTGCTGGCGCTCGGCGCCGCGTTGTTCGGGCGGTTCCGGATGAAGCGTCCGACCATGGCGCCGGAGGAGACCAAGCGGACCGTGAAGGAGGATGTGGAATGGGCGAAAGCGCAGCTGCGACGGTAGCCGAGATCGAGGAGACCCGGGGGCGGCTGGAGGAGAGCCTCACCGAGCTCCAGGACCGGCTGCCCGCGCCCGCGGTGTGGGCCAAACGAGTGGTCGGCATCGCCGCGGCCGGCGGGGCGGCCACCACGATGACGATGTTCGTCCTGCGGCGGCGCCGCAAGAAAAAGGCCGAGGTGAAGGCTCAGGCCCAGCCGGTCAACGCGGTCGTCCAAGTGCTCCCGGACACGTGGGCAGAACGCATCCGCGAGGGCCTGGACGACGGGCGGTGGCGTCCGTGGGCAGCCGGCGCCGCCGGGCTCTACGTCGCGTTCAGGCTGGCCGAGCTCCGCCAGCTCCGGAGGATGAACAGGGCCCTGCTCCCCTCCGTCCGCTGAGCCTCCGACCAACGGCATAGGACTGTCCGACCGCTCCTGCCTGCCGTTCGGCCGCCGGATTCCGCCCTTTGACCGATCACCGGGGGCCGCCGGCGTCCGATATCAAGGGGAGGTCCCATGTTACGGAGAATCCTGCTCTCGTCCGGCGTGTTCGCCGCGGTCGTCCTTGCCCTGGCGGCGCCGTCCTTCGGCGGCACCGGGGCCGGGGCGTCCTCCGGCGGCGTTCTGCTGGTCGACGGCGACGGTGGGGCGCCGATGTTCCAGGTGCCCACCCTCGCGACGGGCGTGCCGCAGACGCGGTGCATGACAGTCACCAACGCGGGGACCCGACCGGTCGACGCGCGACTGCTCGCCCACGTCCGCGGCCGGCTGCGCAAGGCGCTCACGGTCCGGATCACCAGGGGCACACTTCCCCCGGGCGTCTCGTTCCCCGGCTGCGTTGGGTTCACGCCCGACCCGTCGATCGACACGGGCCTCGGGCCCGGGGTGGTGTACGACGGCACGCTCGCAGCACTCGCGAGGCGCTACGCGAAGGCCACGCCCGACCCCGGGCTCTGGGCGCCGGGTGTCAAGCGCGCGTACCGGTTCACGGTGACGCTCACCTACCGCCCGAGCCGCGGCATCCTCGCCACGTCGGCCACCTTCAACTGGAAGGCTCGCGGGATCTGACCCGGGCCCGGCCCGATATGGTCTCGAACGCGTCTCCTACAAGCCGATGTCGGGCGCAACCTGCTGCAGGCCCCCGATCCCGGTGGCGATGAACTCGTCGAGCGGCAGCCCGATCGAGTCCTCGACCGAGGTGACCTCCTCGCGGTTCACACCGGGGGCGAACGACCGCTCCTTGAGCTTCTTCCTCACACTCGACACCTTCATGCCGGCCGCCTTCTCCGGCCGGACGAGCGCCGCCGCCACGAGGAGCCCGGCCACGGCGTCGGCGTGCACGACCGCCTTCGACATGAGGTCGGTGCGGTACTCCTCGTAGGCGTGGGCCAGCACGCCGTTGACGATGACCTCGTCGACGCCGGCCTCCCGGAGCCACCCCGCCGCCAGCCGGGCGTGCTGCGAGGTGTCCTCTCCGCCTCCCGTCTGGTCCTGGTCGAGGTCGTGGAACAGCCCGGTCAGCGCCCACGTCTCGGCGTCCTCGCCCGGGAACCGCCCCGCCAGCGCCCGCATCACGCCCTCGACGGATACCAGGTGGCGGTACGTCGTCTCCTTCTCGGTCTTCTCGCGTGCCAGCGCCCGCGCCTGCGCAAGCTCCATTTCAGCCACTCCGGATCGCCATGTGTCGCCGGAGCATACCCATCCGCCCGCTGCCGCCGATGCGGCCCGTGATGGACAATCACCACCATGGAATCCGCCGCGGATGTCGGACTCGCCGAGACCGAGTCGCTCGAGGCGCTCACGGGGAAGTCCGTTCCGGAGCCGGTGCGCGAGGTGGGATGGCGCCGCGACGAGTCGGAGGCGGCCAAGCGGGGACAGTTCCGCCTGTACCTCGGGGCCGCTCCCGGCGTCGGCAAGACGTTCGCGATGCTGGGCGAGGGGCAGCGCCGGCACTCCCGCGGGACGGACGTCGTCGTCGGCATCGTGGAGACCTACGGCCGGCCGAAGACCCTCGAGGCCCTCGACGGGCTCGAGGTGATGCCGCCGCGGCGCATCGGGTACCGGGGCAGCACCTTCGACGAGCTCGATAGCGAGGCGCTGATCGCCCGGAAGCCGGAGGTGGCCCTGATCGACGAGCTGGCGCACACCAACGTGCCCGGCAGCCGCCGGGCGAAACGGTGGGAGGACGTCGTCGACGTGCTGGCCGCCGGGATATCGGTGATCAGCACGGTGAACATCCAGCACCTCGAGAGCGTGAACGACGTGGTCGCGAAGATCACCGGGGTTCGCCAGCAGGAGACCGTTCCGGACTGGGTCGTCGACCTGGCCGACGACGTCGAGATCGTCGACATCGCGCCGGGGGCGCTCCGGCGGCGGATGCTCCACGGGAACATCTACCCCGACGCGCGGAAGGCCGAGCTCGCACTCGAGCGCTACTTCACGGTGGACAACCTGACCGCGCTCCGCGAGCTCGCGCTGATGCGCGTGGCCAACCAGGTCGACGAGTCGCTCCTGGCCCGGTGGTCGAAGGAGGAGGCGCCCGAGACCAGGGAGCGGGTGCTGGTGTGTGTCGCCTACCCGACGTTCACGGATGACCTGATCCGCCGCGGAGCGCGCATCGCCCAGCGTGCGCGCGGCGAACTGCTCGTCCTGCACGTGCGCAGACCGGAGGAGCGCTCGCCGGAGGGCTGGCTCGAGCAGGTTCGCACGCTCACGGAGGCGCTCGGCGGGGAGTTCGAGGTCGTCGAGGCCGACTCACCGATCGACGGGGTCCTCTCGTACGCGTACCGCCAGCACATCACCCAGCTCGTCGTCGGCGAGCCAGTGCGGTCGAAATGGAGCGAGCTCGTTCGGGGGTCGTTCGTCAACCGGCTCATCCGGCGCGCCGAGAACATCGACGTGCACGTCATCGCGCGGCGCGTCCGCTGACCGCGCGCGGTTCCGAAACCACCCTCGACGCCTCCCGCTGAAGCCACGGCCGGACCGGAAGGGCTCGCCTGAGTCGCGGGCAGCCAATCGCGCGGCTGAATTTCATATAAACTGTCCAGTCGGTTTTCTGGATCATTGGGAACCGTCGCCAGCCATCACACGACGAAGGGAACCGAGATGCCCAAGATGACGCCGGGAGCGCGAGCGGAGCGTCGTCAACAGATCGTCGACGCCGCATGGCGATGCGCCGGCCGCAAGGGGTTCTCCGACCTCACGGTGGACGAGGTGTGCTTCGAGGCCAGCCTGTCCAAAGGCGCGTTCTACGGCTACTTCGACTCCAAGCAGGCGTTGCTGGTGGCCCTGCTCGAGGAGGACGCCGGCGCGCTCGACGGACTGTCCGACGAGCTCGAGGGCGCGGAGATCTCCGACGTCGAACGCCTCCGCCGCTTCATGCGGGCGACCGTGGAACGAGGGGAACTCCCGGGTCACGTCCAGCTCCGGGCGGATCTGTGGGCGGGGATGCTCACGGACCCGCTCGTTCGCAGCCGGTTCTCCGAGGCCATCGCCCGGCGCCGGAAGCGGCTCAGGGTCTGGATCGACCGGGCTGTGGCCTCCGGCGAGCTGAGCGAGGTGCCGTCGAACGCCCTGGCCTCCATCCTCCTCGCCCTGAGCGACGGACTCACGCTCCACGCGGGGCTGGACCCGTCCGGGTTCCGCTGGCCGAACATCCGCAAGGCCCTCGACGCGCTCCTGGAGGGGATCAGCCGAGCGTGAAGACCGAGTCCCGACGCGGTGACCGGCGCACCTCGCGCAGGGATTGGCTCCGCTTCCCGGATCGGCCCGTCGACCGGTTCCACGACTGGCTGCGTGGGACCCCCGGCGGGCTGGCGGCCATGGCCGTCCTTGTCGGGGCCGGCGCCGGGCTCGGTGCCGTGCTGTTCCGCTATCTGATCCTGTGGTTCACCGAGCTGTTCACCGGCCACCAGGACTACAGCGCGGCCGGCCACGCCATCAACCCGAACGTCCCCTGGCTCGGGATCTGGTTCGTCGTCCTCGTTCCGATCGTCGGCGGCCTCCTGTACGGGCCGCTCATCGACCGGTTCGCCCGCGAGGCCCGCGGGCACGGAGTGCCCGAGGTGATGCTCGCGGTGGCCGAGAAGGGGGGCCGCATCCGCCCCCAGGTGGCGGCCGTCAAGTCCCTGGCGTCCGCCCTGTGCATCGGCGCGGGGGGCTCCGTGGGACGGGAGGGCCCCATCGTCCAGGTCGGCTCAGCTCTCGGCTCGTCGATCGGACAGGTGGTGCGCCTGCCCGAGTCGCGGCTTCGAATCCTCGTGGCGTGCGGCGCCGCCGGCGGGATCTCCGCGACGTTCAACGCTCCGATCGCGGGCGTGTTCTTCGCGCTCGAGCTGATCCTGCAGGACTTCGCGACCGAGTCGTTCGGCGTGGTCGTGCTCGCGTCCGTGATGGCGAACGTCATCGGCCGGGCGGCGTTCGGGTCCCAGGCGTTCCTCCAGCTCCCGGCGTTCCACATCCAGTCCTACACCGAGTACCTGCTGTACGCGGTGCTCGGCGTCGTCGCGGCGTTCGTCGGCATCGCCTTCGTCCGGGTGCTGTACGGGATGGAGGACCTCGCCGACCGCCTGTGGCGGGGGCCCGAGTGGCTACGGCCCGCGGTGGGCGGCATCCTGCTCGGCCTGCTGCTCCTGGCTCTGCCCGAGATGTACGGCGTCGGGTATCCCGTCCTGGAGAACGCGATCGGCGGGCACTACGTCCTGTGGTTCCTGGTGATTCTCCTGGTGGGCAAGATCGTGGCGACCAGCCTGACGATCTCGATCGGCGGATCCGGCGGCGTGTTCGCGCCCTCCCTGTTCATGGGCGCCATGCTGGGGACCGCGTTCGGCGTCGTAGCGAACCACCTGTTCCCGGGGTCGACCGGGCCTCCCGGCGCGTATGGGCTCGTGGGGATGGGCGCGGTGTTCGCCGGCGCCGCCAGGGCCCCCATCACCGCGGTGCTGATCATCTTCGAGCTCACCGGCGAGTACCGCATCATCCTGCCGCTGATGTTCGCCATCGTCGTGGCGGCCGGGATCAGCGGCCTCATCAGCAAGGACACCATCTACACGCTGAAGCTCCGGCGGCGCGGGATCGACATCATGCGGGGCCGCTCGGCGAACCTCATGGAGCTCCTCACGGTGGCCGACGCGATGCAGCCTGTTCCGGAGTCGGTTCCGTCGGGCCTGCCGCTGGAGGATCTGGTCGAACGACTGTCCGGGGCCGGCTCGGGTGCACTCCCCGTGGTGGACGAGCATGGGGAGTATCGGGGCGTGGTCACGACCCGGCAGGTGGAGGAGGCGGTCCGCGACAACGCCTTCGATGCGCAGGCCGGCAGCCTCGCCGTCGAGTCGCCGGCGCTCCGGCCGGGCCAGACGCTGCACGAGGCGCTGCAGGTGCTGGTTCGCCAGGACGCTGCCGGGCTCCCAGTCCTGTCGCAGAGCGGACGCGGCATCACCGGTTGGATCACGCACGCCGACATCCTGCGCGCCTACACCGGACGGTTGGAGCGGTCCGTCGCGAGCTCGACCGGCTCCGAGCCTTCCGTCGGTTCGTCGCCCGCACCTGCCATGACGCCCAACGGGGCGACGCCACCCGCGTCCCGTCCGACGGGGACCCCACCGGACGCGGACGGGGAACCCGTGGCCCGTCTCGAGGGGTACCGCGTCGTCGACCTCGAGCTGGCGAACGACCGAACACTCGTCGGCCGCAGGCTGGACGAGATCTCCTGGCCCGGATCCTCGCTGATCCTCGCGATCCGCAGGAACGGACGAACCCTCGAGGCCTCCGACCGGCTGCAACTCCGTGCCGGGGACCGGCTCTCTTTGCTCGTGAAAGCCGCGGACGCGGACCGGATCCGGGACCTCTTGCCGACGATGTTGGACGGGAATCAGGACGGCGGGCCGAAGGAGGGTCCCGACGGGACGAGCCGCCGGCACGACCTGCGCCGCTCACCGGATCGAGGAGCCTGACGGTCCTGAGCCCCGTTTGCCGGTCGATGCGGCCAGCCGCGGCCCCGGGTTCCGGCCGGTTCGATCAGGGCGATCCGGTCGAGGTCGGCGACCCCGTGACCACCAGCGTCCCCCGCATCGTCGTTGGGTGGATGTCGCAACGAAAGAAATACGTCCCCGGGGGGAGAGCGGCCACCCGGTACACCGCCCGGCCCGGCCCCGTGACGGGGTCGTCCGCGCCGCTCGCGCCCCCCAACCGTCGGGTGGCGGCGGCCCTTCGAAAGATCTCCACATTGTGCGGGACACCGGGGTCCATGTTGTCGAACCTCAGCGTGAATGGAGCTCCCGCCCGGACCGCGAGGCAATCGTTCCTGAACCCCTGCGTGGCTGCTCCTGGGTCCGCCACGATGGTGTGCTCTGGAGAACTGCTCGCCGCGCAGGTGGGACCCGTGGAGGGCGGCCCTCCGTGGGACGAGCAGGATGCCAGGCCCAGCGCCACGATCGCGCCGATCGTGGCCGCTGCGAGCCACCGACGCCGACCGGGGATCCTTCGGTCGGGCCTGCGCCGGACGCTCGGATCAAGCACGCCGGCCGCCCGTGTCGACGCCCTCGGGCGAGGCGGTGCCCGCCGCGGCCGAGTGGAAGGGCAGCAGCCTCACTCGGAGCCCGGCGCAGTATGGGCAGGCGACGCCGGATTCCGGTGAAGCCGAGGCCTCACCCTCCCGGAAGAAGACGTGCCATTCGTTGCCCGCGCGGTCCCGGCCCTCCCTGACCTCGTAGACCCATGCCCACGTCATCTCGCAGCGCAGGCACGTGAAGGTGTACGTGGCTTCGGTTCGGCTCCTCCACATCCGAGATCCCATCCCTTCCTCGAGCGTCGATCGATGCGAACCTCCCCTTCCTGATATATCCTACGTCTCGACCGACCAGTCGGTTTCCTTGAAGAGGATGGGGTCCGGGGAGGAGGCGGGATGACGACATCGGACGAGGTCGTCCGCACGGCGATCGCGCTGGCGAGCTCGGGGAGGGGCGACGAGGAGGCGATCGCCGAGATCCTGATCGCCTCGAGCGGCCGCCGTGTCTCGATGGTATTGGCCAGGCAGCACCTCGCCCAGGACCACGGTGGCGCACCCTCCGATGCGGCGCGGGCCGTCCAACTGCTCGATGCGGCGCTGGCTCTCGACGTGTGGGACGAACAATGAAGCCGGCGGGGGGCCGGTCCGTGGAGCGCGACGGCCGGTCGGCCGCCACGCGGGGCGCTGCCGCCGCCCGGGTGAACTCCTCGCCCCACTCCGTCAGGGCGGCCATCGATGCGCGGAAGATCTGGAAGTCCTACCGTGGGCGCCCGGTCCTTCGCGGGGTCGATCTGATCGTTCGGCCGGGGACCATGGTGGCGGTGGTCGGCGAGAACGGCGCGGGGAAGTCCACGCTGCTCAAGATCCTGGCGGGGTCGCTCCACCCCGACGACGGGACCGTCGAGCTGGCCGGCACGATCGGGTTCTGCCCGCAGGAGCCGCTGCTCAACGAGAACCTGACCGTGGAGGAGCATCTGGACTACTTCGCGGCCGCCTATCGTGTCGCCTCGCTGCATCGCGCGATCGAGCTGTCGCGCCTCCTCGGCTTCGAGCGGTATCGCTCTGAGGTGGTCGGGAGCCTCTCGGGCGGGACGCGCCAGAAGCTCAATCTCACCCTGGCCCTGATGCACGACCCCGAGGTCCTGTTGCTGGACGAGCCCTATCAGGGGTTCGACTGGGACACGTACCTCCGCTTCTGGGACCTGGTCGGCGACCTCCGTTCCCGCGGCAAGGCCGTGGTCGTGATCAGCCACCTCGTCTTCGAGGAGACGAGGTTCGATACGCTCCTGGAGCTCACGGACGGCCGCATCGCGCCGCGGGCGGCGCACCGCACGGAGGCCGGCGATGTCCTCCGCTGAGGTCGGGCGGTTCGAACAGTTCCCGACCGCGTTCCGGTTCTCGCTCCGAAACCAGACGAGAAACCGGCTCGCCGCCGTGCTGCTCGTAGTGTTCGTGCCGGTCTGGTATCTGCTGATGCGCGCGATGATCCCCGCGACGCCGCTCACGTTCCGGTTGTTCGCGACACGAACCCTGGTCCACGTGAACGGCCAGGACCTCTCCTACATCACGGCGGGGCTGAACTCGCTCTCGCTCATCGTGGGGTTCGCCGTGTTCGCGGCGATCCGCCGGACCCTCGCGTTCGACCGGAGGCTGGTGCTGTCCGGCTACCGTCAGGGCGCGCTGATCGGCGCGAAGTCCCTGGCGATCGCGCTCGTGGCTTCGGGGGTCGCGCTGTACACGTCGCTCGTCCTGCTCGTGTACTGGCGGCCATCCTTCGGCGGGTGGCTCGCCATCCTCGCCGGGTTCGTCGTGCTCGCCATGACGTACGGCGCCCTCGGTCTCCTGCTCGGGGTCCTGGTCCGGGGAGACCTCGAGGGATTCTTCCTGATCATCATGATCGGGTTGTTCGACACGTTCCTCCAGAACCCGGTCGGGAACCCGCTCGCGAACAAGCCGGTGCTCCAGTACTTCCCGTCGTTCGGCCCCACACAGTTCGCGGTGGGCGGCGCCTTCGACGGGGCGACGCTCTGGCGGTACCTGGCGCTCGGGATCGCATGGGCGGCCGCCCTGGCGGCGGTGGGGTTCATCGTGTTCCGGATCCGAACGCGCACGCCCGGCGGGCGCTCGGGGATCAGAATGGAGAGCCCAGGGCCGGTCGGCGAATCCTCTCGCCCCCAGCGATGAGGGCGACCCCGTGGCGGAGGATCGTGAGGACGTCCGGCGTCGCTCCGTCGCCTCCCGGGCCGGACAGCGCTCAGGTCAAGCCAGTGGGACCGACCTGCCTCGATCGGCTCAGGCCGATCGGAGGGCGCGCTGCAGGCGCCGGGCCTCGCGTGGCTCGGCCACGACCCGCACGTCGGCCCCGGGCTCGAGCTCCGCTCGAAGCGCCGAGCCGCTGAGGACGAGGCGGACGTCGAGACGTGCCCCCAGCCGGTCCGCCTCGGTCATCGCTGCGGTCTCGACCGCCCGCTGCTCGGGCGTGACGGGATAGCCGACCACGAGCAGCCGGAGCAGGGCCCCCTCCACCGCCGCGGCACGCACCAGCTCGGCGCCGTCCGCGTCCGGACGGCGGCCGAGGACCACGACGAAGGCGCGAGCCGTGGCCACCAGCGTCATGGCTTCGCGGAGGCCAGCGCCACGTTGAGATCGAGGACGTCGACCCGGGGCATTCCGAAGATGCCGAGTGCGGCTCCGCTCGTGTTCCGGTCGATCAGCCTCATCACGGTCGACATCGGGAGGCCGCGGACGGCCGCGACCCGGGGCGCCTCGAACCGCGCCGCCTCGGGCGTGATGTCCGGATCCAGCCCGCTCCCGGACGACGTCAGCAGGTCCGGCGGGATGTCGGCAACGGAGAGGCCCTTCGAGTACCTGCCCTCGAGCAGGAGGATCTCCGCCTCGCGCTTGCGGATGTGGTCCCGCAGCGACCTCGCGTGGGGCCCCAGGTTGGTCCCCGACGACGTCGATGCGTCGTAGTCGACCGCCGAGGGCCGCCCGTAGAACCACTGGGGGCCCTTCCAGAGCTGGCCGATCAGCGAGCTCCCCACGTCCCGACCGTTCACCGTCACCATGGAGCCGTTCGCCCGGTGCCCGAAGGCCGCCTGGCCGATGCCCGTCATCACCAGCGGGTAGATCAGGCCGGTGAGGACCGCGAGGACCACCACCGCGAGGGTTGCGCGTACCGCAGTTCGGATCATGTGAAATGCACCGCCGTGAGGATCATGTCGATGAGCTTGATTCCGATGAACGGCACGACGATCCCGCCGAGACCGTAGATGAGGAGGTTCCTGCGTAGGAGCGACTCCGCGCCGACCGGCCGGTACTTCACCCCGCGCAGGGCGAGCGGCACCAGCGCCACGATGACCAGCGCGTTGAAGATGACCGCCGACAGGATGGCCGACGTCGGCGACGTCAGGTGCATCACGTTCAGCTGGTTCAGCACGGGGTAGGTGCCGACGAACAGCGCCGGGATGATCGCGAAGTACTTCGCGACGTCGTTCGCGATGGAGAACGTCGTCAGCGCGCCGCGGGTGATCAGCAGCTGCTTGCCGATCTCGACGATGTCCATGAGCTTCGTCGGGTTGGAGTCGAGGTCGACCATGTTCCCCGCCTCCTTCGCTGCGGAGGTGCCGGTGTTCATGGCGACGCCGACGTCGGCCTGGGCGAGCGCCGGCGCGTCGTTCGTGCCGTCGCCCGTCATGGCGACGAGCTTCCCGCCCGTCTGCTCGCGCTTGATGAGCTCCATCTTGGTCTCGGGCGTGGCCTCGGACAGGAAGTCGTCGACGCCCGACTCCTGCGCGATGGCCGCAGCGGTGAGCGGGTTGTCGCCGGTGATCATCACCGTGCGGATGCCCATCTTCCGGAGCTGGGCGAACCGCTCGATCAGGCCCTCCTTGATGATGTCCTTCAGCTCGACAGCCCCGACCGGAACGTGGTCGCGCGCGACGAGCAGGGGCGTGCCGCCGGAGCGGGATATGCGCTCGACCTCGGCGGTCAGCTCGGGCGGGAGGTCGGTGCCGCACCACTTCGCGACCGACTCGACCGCGCCCTTGCGGATCTCGTGGCCGTCCATGTCGACGCCGCTCATGCGGGTCTGGGCGGTGAACGGCACGAACCGGGCGTGCGTCTCGAGCATGTCGTGCTCGCGCAGGTTGAACCGGTTCTTCGCGAGCACCACGATCGACCGGCCCTCGGGGGTCTCGTCGGCCATCGAGGAGACCTGCGCGATCTCCGCGAGCTCCCGTTCGTCGATCCCCGGCGCCGGGATGAACGCGACCGCTTGCCGGTTGCCCAGCGTGATCGTCCCGGTCTTGTCGAGGAGGAGCGTGGAGACGTCGCCGGCCGCCTCCACCGCCCGGCCGCTCATCGCCAGCACGTTGCGCTGCACCAGGCGGTCCATGCCGGCGATCCCGATCGCCGACAGCAGCCCCCCGATCGTGGTCGGGATGAGGCAGACGAACAGCGCGATCAGCACGGCGTCCGACAGCCGCGACCCCGCGTACAGGGCGAACGGCTGCAGCGTCACGACGACGATCAGGAAGATGATCGTGAACTTCGTGAGTAGCAGCGACAGGGCGATCTCGTTCGGCGTCTTCTGCCGCTTGGCGCCCTCGACCAGCGCGATCATCCGGTCGATGAACGACTCCCCCGGCTGCTGGGTGATCCGGACCTTGATCCAGTCCGACAGCACCCTCGTGCCGCCGGTGACAGCCGAGCGGTCGCCGCCGGACTCCCGGATCACGGGCGCCGACTCCCCGGTGATGGCCGACTCGTCGACCGACGCGATGCCCTCGACGATCTCGCCGTCTCCCGGGACCAGCTCGCCCGCCGAGACCATCACCATGTCGTCGCGGACGAGATCGGAGGCGGGAATCCGCTCCTCGCCCCCGTCGGGCAGGAGCCGCCGCGCGACCAGGTCGGCGCGGGTCCGCCGGAGTGTGTCGGCCTGGGCCTTGCCGCGTCCCTCCGCCATCGCCTCGGCGAGGTTCGCGAACAGCACCGTGAACCACAGGCCGACGGCGATCGCCGTGTCGAAGGCGATGCCGTGACCCCCGGTGACGATGTCCGCCACGATCCGGATGGTCACCACGGCCGAGACCACCTCGACCACGAAGATCACCGGGTTCTTCAGGAGCGTTCGAGGATTGAGCTTGCGGAAGCTGTCCCAGATCGCCCGCTTGACGATGGGGGGGTCGAACAGCGGCCGCGCCGTGACGGCCCCGGCCCGCTCCGCGGCCTCCCGAGGCGCCGCCTCCTCGTGTTCCCTCACGGACCTGGACATGTCTAGAACAGCCTCCCGTGGCTCAGTTGCTCGACGATCGGCCCGAGCGCGAGGCCCGGCAGGAACGTCAGCGCACCGATGATCACGATCACGCCGATCAGCAGCCCGACGAACAGCGGCGTGTCCGTGCGGAGCGTCCCGGCGGTGGAGGGCACGATGCCCTCCCGCCCGAGGCTCCCCGCGAGCGCCAGCGCCGCGAGGATCGGGACGAACCGGTCGACGACCATCGCGATGCCGCCGGCGATCGTGTAGTACGGGCCGCTCGCCGTGAGGCCCGCGAAGGCCGAACCGTTGTTGTTCCCCTGCGACAAGAACGCGTAGAAGATCTCGCTGAACCCGTGGGGTCCGGCGTTCGCCACAGCCGCCTTGGTGCTCGGGTACACGGCCGCGAACGCCGCGAGCACCAGGGCCACGATGAACGGGATGAGCACGCCGATGACGACGTACTTCACCTCGCGGGCGCCGATCTTCTTGCCGAGGTACTCGGGTGTTCGGCCCACCATGAGGCCGCCGATGAACACGGCGATGACGACGTAGAACACCATCCCGTACAGGCCGGACCCGACACCGCCCCAGATCACCTCGCCCACGGCCATGTTGAACATCGGGACGACGCCGCTGATTGCCTGGTACGAGTCGTGCATCGAGTTGACGCTGCCGTTCGACGCGTCGGTCGTGGTGACCGCCCACAGAGAGGACGCGTCGGGGCCGTACCGGATCTCCTTGCCCTCCAGATTGGGAGCGGTGGCCGAGATGCCGGCCCGCTGCATCGCGGTCGTCGCGTGCAGCTCCTTCGGCACCACGACGGCGAGGCCGAGCACCATCAGGATCCACATGGCCGCGAACAGCGCCCAGCCCTGCCGGCGGCTCCCGACCATCAGGCCGTACGCGTAGGTCAGGGCCGCGCCGATCCACAGGATCGCGAACTCCTCGATGAAGTTCCCGAATGGCGTTCCGCCCTCGAACGGGTGCGCGGAGTTCACGTTGAAGAACCCGCCGCCGTTCGTCCCGAGCTGCTTGATGGCGATCTGGCTCGCGACGGGACCCACGGCGATCGTCTGCTTGCCGCCCGCGATCGTGTGGACGACGTCGTTCCCGTGCAAGGTCTGTACCACGCCCTGCGTGATCAGCACGACGGCGACGATGGCCGCCATCGGGAGCAGGATGGAGACGGTGCCGCGGACCAGATCGCGCCAGAAGTTCCCGAGCTGCTCGGTCTTGGACCGGGTGAGCCCCCGGATCAGCGCGATCAGCACAGCCATGCCCGCGGCCGCCGACACGAAGTTCTGGAAGGTCAGCGCGAGCATCTGGGTGAGGTACGACATGGTCGTCTCGCCCCCGTAGGTCTGCCAGTTCGTGTTGGTGGCGAACGAGGTCGCGGTGTTGAACGAGACGTACTGGTTGACGGCGGGGATGCCGTTGGGGTTGAGCGGCAGGTGCGCCTGGAGCCGCATCAGCGCGTAGATGAACAGCGTGGCCACGACGCTGAACCACAGACACGCGGAGGCGTACTTCCGCCACGTCTGCTCCGCGCTCGGGTCGACGCCGATCACCCGGTAGATCACGCCCTCGACCCGGCCGATCCTCTCCCGCGTGTAGACGCGGTACATGTACTTCCCCAACGGGGGCGTCAGGACGATCAGCAGCAGGACGTACAGGATGATGAGGGGCATGTCAGAACTTCTCCGGTCGAACCAGCGCGTAGAACAGGTACACGAGCATGGCGAGCGAGAGGATCAGCTCGAGAACGTCGGCGACTCTCATATGCGGTCGAACCACCTGATCGTGAGGAACATCAGCGCGAAGACCGCGACGGTGATCATCACCATGAGCAGGTCCAGCATCTTGCGTCCCCCTTCCCTTTCCGGTCGGATGCCAGCGTAGGAAGGCCGTTGTGAGGGACCCGTAAGGGCGGCGGCGTTCGGCATACGGACTTCATAAGGGTCCGCCCGGCAGGGTCAGGCGGCGGCGGCGGGCGCGGCCCGGAGGCGTACGCTGGCGCTTGCCATGTCGACGCAGGAGGAACGGTCGGCACTCCCCCGCCTGCTGGTCGCGCACGCGCCCCGACGGCGCGCGGCGGGCTACGCGATCGCGGTCGCCGGGACGGCCGCCCTCACGGCGCTGCTGCTGCCGTTCCGGTCCGACATCACGCCGCTCAGCAAGGGGTTCGGATACCTGATCCTCGTGGTCTTCGCCGCCTGGGTCGGCGGGCTCGGACCCGGGATCACGGCCTCGTTCGCCGGGTTCGTCACCTTCAACTACTTCTTCATCCCGCCGTACGGGACGTTCGCCATCGGTCGCGCTGAGTTCGTGGTCGTGCTGTTCGTGTTTCTCGGCGCGTCGATCCTTATCTCGATGCTGCTGGCCCGGGCGGTCGACCGGGCCGAAGCCGCCGAGCGTCGGGAGGCCGAGCTTCGGGCGCTGTTCGAGCTGACGACCGACCAGGTCGCGCAGGTCCCCGGGCCCGCCGCGCGGGAAGCGGCGCTGCGCGGCGTGGTCGAGCTGTTCGGGTTCGACGCGGGGGCCCTGTTCGTCCAGGACTCGCGCGACTACGTGGGGCTGCACGAGGACGTGATCGCGGGGGCCGGGCCCGGGGAGATCCCCGCCAGCTGGGACCCCCGCAGCCCCGGTCGGCCGCCGGAGCGGGTGCCCCTCACCGTCGGGGGCCGGGCCATCGGCCTGATCGTCCTGCGGGGCACGCGGCCGCCCCTCTCGCCGGAGGAGAGCAGGCTGCTGCGGACGTTCTCCGACGAGCTCGCGCTGGTTCTGGAGCGGGACCGTCTGCTGCGAGCGGCGACCGACGCAGAGCTGTACCGGCGCTCGGACGACATGCGTCGGTCGCTGCTCGCTGCCGTCTCCCACGACCTGCGAACCCCGCTCGCGACGATCGTCACCACCGTGACGGATCTCCTCGCCGACGACTCGCCCCGGGACGCGACGTACGTCCGCGACGCGCTGGCCGGCATCCGCTCGGAGAGCGCGCGGCTCGAGGCGCTCATCTCCAACCTGCTCGACATGTCGAGGATCGAGGCCGGCCTGATGAAGTCGCACTCGGAGCTGGTGGACCTGTGGGAGGCGCTCACCGCCGCCGCGGACCGCCTGCGGCGCCAGTTCCCGGGTGTCGGGGTCGACATCGACGTTGCGCCCGGAGCCGAGGACGTTCGGGCCGACCCCGTGTTCCTCGAGCGGGTGGTCTCGAACCTGCTGGAGAACGCCGCGAAGTCCGGCCTCGTCGCGGACCGGTCGGAGCTGGCGATCCACGTGAGCCTCGAGGATGGCCGTGCGGTCCTCCGCGTGGTCGACCACGGCCGCGGCGTGCCCCCCGAGATGCGGGAGCAGCTGTTCCATCCGTTCTACCGGCTCGAGGAGCGCGGGCCGAACCTGGGAACCGGCCTCGGGCTCGCGATCTGCAAGGGGTTCCTCGACCTGATGGACGGTGACATCTGGGTGGAGGAGACGCCGGGCGGCGGCGCCACGTTCGCGTTCACCCTTCCGGTCGATGCCAGGGTCCGAGCCTAGCGCCCCTCCCCGCGCCGGCGGACGGATCCTCGTCGTCGACGACGAGGAGCACATCCTGCGGGCGGTCGGCCGGGCGCTCGATGCGCGCGGCTATCAGGTGGCCACCGCGATCGACGGCGAGGGCGCGCTGGCGAGCTTCCGGTCGGTCGAGCCCGACCTCATCGTGCTCGACCTCAACCTGCCCGGGATCGACGGACTGGAGGTGTGCCGGCGCGTCCGCGAGCGGAGCAACGTCCCCATCCTCGTGCTGTCCGCTCGCGAGGACGAGGTGGACAAGGTGGCGGCGCTCGACCTCGGCGCGGACGACTACCTGACGAAGCCGTTCGGGATCGACGAGCTCCTCGCCCGCGTCCGGGCCCTGCTGCGACGCTCCAGCGGGCAGTCCATGGCCAAACGCTTCGAGGCCGGCGACGTCCGCATCGACCTCGAGCAGCGCGAGGTGACCAGGAACGGCGACCGCGTCCACCTGACGAAGACGGAGTGGGCGCTCCTCGACGCGCTCGCCGAGCACCCCGGCAAGCTGCTCACGCAGCGGTGGCTGCTCGACCGCGTATGGGGGGCCGGCTACGACGAGGACGTGGATGTGCTGCGGGTGTTCGTCAGCCAGCTCCGCCGCAAGATCGAGCCGGATGCCCGGCGGCCCCGCATCGTCGTGACCGACCCCGGGGTCGGCTACCGGTGGGCCCTGCGGCCGGCGACGGCCGGCGACCGATCCGCCCCGTAGCCACCCGGCCGTTCGGCGTCGGATCAGTCCACCCGGTAGGGCACGCTCGCCAGCACGACGCGCGGCTCGAACAGGAACAGCCGCTTCACGAACAGCGGCGTCTGGTTGTGCAGGAGCACGTGCCGCCACTTGCCGGTGACGATCTCGGGCATGACCACCGTGACCACCGTGTCCGGGCGGGCGGTGTACCGCCGCACTTCGGCCAGCATCGGCGGCTGGAGGTCACGAAACGGCGCCTCGACCACGTCGAGCGGGATCACCATTCGCCGCGCGCCCCACTCCTCCTGGATCGGGGGCGCGTCCTTCGGATCGAACGCGAAGTAGACCGCGCGCGTCTCGCTGGCGTTCAGTGAGCGCGCGTACGTCACGGCGCGCGCGACGGCGTCGTTCACTCCCGCGACGAACACCAGCGTGACCGTCCGCACCGGAACGAGCGGCAGCTCGTCGACGCCCACCGGCATCCCGCCCTCCATCTGGACCGGCACGTCGGTCACCACGATGCGTGGCTCGAGCAGGAGACCCGCCTTGAGCCTGATCAAGTCGCGACGCTCGAACAGGTATCGTGTGCCCTGCTGTTCGACCATCTCGGGTATCACCACCGACACGAAGGCACCTTCTCCGAGCTTCGCCTCGCGAACGATCGACCGCACCTGGTCGATGACCCGCTCGCGATTCTGGGGCAGCATCTCGAGGTCCGGCCCCGACCCACGGGAGAGGCGCTGCCACTCCGCCCGGATGCCGTCGTCGGCCCCCGCCCTGGCCACGTGCACGGCGCGGACGCTTCGGGGACGCACCGAGCGGATCCACCCGAGCGCCTCGGCCACAGCTGGCGATGCGTCCTGGACCAACATGACCACGTGGTTGTCCACGGCCGCGTTCGCATCGACCCGCCACCGGCGGACGTGCGCGCGAATCCGTTCGTAGTGGTGATGGACGTACAGCAACCCGACCATCAGGACCGGGATCGCCACCACCACGAGCCAGGCCCCGTGGGTGAACTTCGTGGCGATCGTGATCACGAGCACCATGCCGGTGGCGGTCGCCCCGAGCGTGTTCAGCGCCGGCCGGACCCACCACCTCGGGCCCACGTCGAGCCCCTGCCGGTGCTGGCGTTTCCAGTGCCGGACGAGCCCGATCTGCGACAGCGTGAAGTCGGTGAACACGCCGACCACGTACAGCTGGATCAGCCGTTCGAGGTTCGCGTCGAAAGCCCAGATCAGCAGGCAGGCCGCGAGCGCCAGCAAGATCACGCCGTTCGAGTACACGAGCCGGTCGCCCATGTTCGCGAACTGGCCCGGCACGTAGCGGTCGCGCGCGAGGATCGCAAGGAGCCGCGGGAACGCCTGGTAGGAGGTGTTCGCGGCCAGCACCAGGATCGCGGTCGTGAAGATCTGCACGAACAGGAACGCCGGCCCGCCGCCGAAGATCGCATAGGCCAGCTGCGCGACGACCGACCGATGCTCGCTGACCGTGACGCCGGCGCGGCTTGCGAGGTACGAGATCCCAAGGAACATCACGACGGCGATCGCGCCCATCAGGAAGAGCGTCTGTCGCGCGTTGCGAGACTGCGGCCGCTGGAATGCCGGTACGGCAGTGGCGATCGCCTCCACACCTGTGAGCGCCGTCGACCCCGACGAGAACGCATGCAGCAGCACGCCGAGCCCCACCGCACCCTCCGCCAGCGCCAGCCCGGGGAGCGGTGGGACGGGAGCTGCAACCGGACACGCCTGCAGGCACTGCCCGAACCCGATCAGGACCATGCCGACGATCGCCACGATGAACGCGTACGTCGGGAGCGCGAACAGCGCGCCCGACTCGCGCACGCCGCGGAGGTTGGCGACGGTGATGAGGATGACGAGGCCGATCGAGATCGGCACCGCCAAGTGGAGGAGATTCGGGGCGAACGACACGATCGCCACGACCCCGGCGACCACGGACACGGCAACCGTCAGGACGTAGTCGACGAGCAATGCGCTGGCCGCCACCAATGAGGGATACTTCCCGAGGTTCTCCTTGCTGACGACGTATCCGCCGCCGCCATTCGGGTACGCGCGGCACGTCTGGGCGTACGAAACCACGACGACGCCGAGCAGGATGGCGATGGCGATTGCGATCGGCATGACGTCCGAGCCGGCCGCAACGCTCGCACCCAGCAGCACGAACAGGATCTGCTCGGTGGCGTATGCGACGGAGGACAGCGCGTCGGACGAGAAGATCGGGAGCGCCAGGACCTTCGGCAGGCGCGTGTGCTCGACCTGCGAGCTGGGCCTACTGCGGCCGACCAGTAGCCGCTTGACGAGCGTGCCGAGGCCAGCGCGTCCTCCAACCCCTCCGACGGACATATGCACGCGATCCTATCCGGAAGGGGTCCGAGCTTCAGTCGACCTTGTACGGGACGCTCGCGAGGATCACGCGCGGCTCGAACAGGAACAGGCGCTTCACGAACAGCGGCGTCTGGTTGTGCAGCAGCAGGTGCCGCCACCTCCGCACCACGACCTCGGGCATCACCACCGTGGCAACCGTGTCCTCACGCGCGGTGTAGCGGCGCACCTCGTCCGTCATGGGCGGGCGGAGGTCCCGGAACGGCGCCTCGACCACGTCGAGCGGGATCCCGTAGCCGGCGGCCCCCCACGCCTCCTGCATCGGCGGCGCGTCCTTCGGTTCGAACGCGAAGAACACGGCGCGGGTCTCGGCGGCTCCGAGCGACCGCGCGTAGTTCACGGCGCGGGTCGTGCCGTCGTGGACGGCGGACACGAAGACCAGCGCCACCGGCCGCTGCGGGACGAGCGGCAGCTCGTCGACACCGACCGGCAAGCCGCCCTCCATGAGTACCGGGACGTCGGCGATGACCACCCTGGGCTCGCGCAGGAGCGCGGCCTTCAGCCGGAGCAGGTCCCGCCGCCGGAAGAGATATCCGAGTCCGGGGCGATCGATCAGCTCCGGGACGACCACCGTGATGAAGTCGAACTCCCCGCGCTCCAGCTGCTGGAGGTGGCGCCGCAGGCGGTCGAGGGTGCTGCCGCCGCCCTCCGGCAGGTGCTCGAGCTCGGGACCGGACCCCCGGTTGAACCGGGTCCACTTCGCGTGGATCTCCGCGTCCGGCTCGCCTCGCGGCACATAGAGCGCATGCACCTCCTGCGCGCGGCTCGCCCGCACCCAGCCCAGGGCCTCGGCCGTGGCCGGGTCGAGGTCCGGTACCAGCAGCACGACGTGGTTGACGGCGGCGGTCCCCACGGGCACCGCTTGCCGGCGCAGTTGGCGCCCGATCGCGCGGTAGTGCCGGTTGATCGTCAACAGCGCCACCGTGATCAGCGCCATTCCGAGCATGGCGATCCAGGCGCCGTGGACGAACTTCGTCAGCGAGGTCACGATCAGGACGAGCCCGGTGGCGACGGCCCCGATCCCGTTGATGACGATCGAGACGCGCCATCCACGCTGCCCCTCCGCTCCCTTCCGGCGCTCCCGCAGCCAGTGCCGGATCATGCCCGCCTGCGACAGTGTGAACGCCGTGAACACGCCGACGATGTACAGCTGGATGAGCTTGTCGAGGTTCGCGTCGAAGACCGCTATGAGGACCGACGCGACGAGCGACAGGACGACGATCCCGTTCGAGTAGACCAGCCGGTCGCCGACGTTGCGGAACTGGCGGGGCAGGAAGCTGTCGTGCGCGAGGATGGCCGAGAGCCTCGGGAACCCCTGGTAGGACGTGTTGGCCGCGAGGACGAGGATGAGCGTCGTGAAGATCTGCACCAGGTAGAACCCGATCCCGTGGTTGAAGACGGCGTCGGCGATCTGGGAGACGACTGAGTGGTTCTCGCTCACCGTCGGGTGGGTCTGCGTGGCGAGGTAGGAGACCCCAATGAACATCGTGATCGCGGTGACGCCCATCAGCATCAGGGTCCGCTGGGCGTTCCTCGGCTGGGGCCGGTGGAACAGCGGCACGGCGTTCGAGATCGCCTCGACCCCGGTGAGCGCGGTGGCTCCCGACGAGAACGCGTGGAGGATCACGAACAGCCCGATGGGCGCCGCCGTGGTCGCCAGTCCCTGGAGCGGTTCCACCGGCGGCGCCTGGGGGCATGACCCGACCGTGCACTGGACCAGGCCGGATACGAGCATCACGAAGATCGACGCGATGAACAGGTAGGTCGGCGCCGCGAACGTCATTCCAGCCTCGCGCACGCCCCGCAGGTTCACGACCGTCAGCAGGACGACGAACACGATGGACAGCTCGACCTTCGCCCCCGACAGGCTGGGGGCGAAGGACACGATCGCCACGACCCCGCCCACGACGGAGACCGCCACGGTCATCACGTAGTCGACGAGCAGGGCGGCGGCCCCGACGAGGGCGGGAACGACCCCAAGGTTGTCCTTGGCGACCACATAGGCGCCGCCGCCGGACGGATACCCCTTCACCACCTGCACGTAGGAGGCCACCACGATCGCGAGCAGGGCCGCGATCGCGAGCGCGATCGGCATGATGAGGTGGAAGGAACCGGCCGAGGCGACGAACAGGACCAGCATGATCTGCTCGGTTGCGTACGCGACCGAGGACAGCGGGTCCGAAGAGAGGATCGGGAGGGCGAGGATCTTCGGCAGCGTCGAGTGCTCGGTGTACCAGGAGGGCTGGCTCCGGCCGAGCAGGATCGTCTTGAAGATCGCCGTCCGGGTCCTGCCCGGCTTGCGGATGGACTTGGACACGGGGAGCGATTCTATGGGTCCACGCGGCCCGAACCGTCACCGGAGCGCCGTTCGGTCGAACCAGGGAGCGGTCGGGGGCCGTCTGTGGGCGGACACGGCCGCGGGCGCGAGGTAGTCTCGGCGGCCATGAAGGTCCTCATCATGGGGTGCGGCCGGGTGGGGGCGGAGCTCACGATCCAGCTCGCCAAGGCCGGCCACGAGGTGTCCATCATCGACAAGCGCCGCGAGGCGTTCGAACGCCTCCCCCCGGATTTCCAGGCGAAGACGTTCGTGGGGATCGGGTTCGACCGGGAGGACCTCGAGGAGGCCGGCATCAAGGACGCGGATGCGTTCGTCGCCGTGTCCTCCGGCGACAACTCGAACATCCTGTCGGCCCGCGTGGCTCGCGAGTACTACCACGTGCCCCAGGTGATCGCCCGGATCTACGACCCCCGCCGCGCCGAAATCTACGAACGCCTGAACATCCCCACGGTGGCGAGCGTCCGGTGGGCGGCCAAGCAGGTCATGCTGATGCTGTTCCACACCCGGGAGGAGATCAAGGAGACCCTCGGGGGCGGGGACCTGTTCCGGATGAAGGTGAAGGTCCCCGAGCATCTCGTGGGCCAGCCGGTCTCGGCGATGAACGCCGACAAGCAGGTCATGGTGGTGGGCGTGGAGCGTGGTGGGCAGGGGTTCATCCCGGACGCGAAGAGCACGTTCCAGGACGGCGACTCGGCGCACGTGATCGTGCACCGCGACGCGCTCGACAAGCTCGACGAGCTCCTGGCTCCCCTGGCGGAGGGCTGAGCCGGTGCGAGTGATCATCGCCGGTGGCGGAGCCGTGGGGCGGCACCTCGCCGCCGACCTGCGCGAGCGCAACCACGACATCACGCTCATCGAGCAGGAGCCCCGCGTCGCGGGAAAGATCGAGAACACCGCCGCCGGCGTGGATGTCGTCCTCGGCGACGCGTGCGAGCTGTGGGTGCTCGAGAAGGCCCGCATCAGCGAGGCCGACGTCGTGGTCGCGGCCACCGGCGACGACGAGGACAACCTGGTGATCTCCCTGCTGTCGAAGCAGGAGTACGGCGTCCCCCGCGTGCTGGCCCGCGTGAACCATCCCAAGAACGAGTGGATGTTCACCGACCAGTGGGGCGTCGACGACGCGGTGTCACCGCCGCACATCCTCACGTCGCTCGTCGAGGAGGCGGTATCGGTGGGCGACCTGGTCCGTCTGCTCCGGCTCCAGCGGGGGCAGATCGCGCTGATCGAGACGACCCTGCCCCCGGAGTCGCCCAACGCCAACCACCCGCTCTACGAGCTCCGGCTGCCCCAGGACTCCGCGATCGTGGCGATCATCCGTGAGGGCCACGTGGTCATCCCTGTCCCAGAGACCGTGCTGGCGCCCGACGACGAGATCCTCGCCCTGGCATCCCCCGATGCCGAGCTGGCGTTCATCGACGCCGTCGTGGGGCGCTCCGGCCGGGGCCTCCGGGACGACGACGCCTCCGTTCGGGAGGTGACACCCTCCGCCGATGCACCAACGACGGACGACGCCGGGGTCACCGACGTGGGCCCGAACCCCGCGCAGGCCTAGCCCGCCGGAGTCTCCCTCCCGGCGGTCATGGCGTGGATGGCCTTCGTCAGCTCGAAGACCTGGTTCGACAGGTCGAGCAGGGCCTCGTTCTGCCGTTCCTCCGGGAGTGCCGGGCGGCGGGCGACGGTGGGTCCGCGCGGTGGGCTTCGGGCTCGGCGTGGCCATCGTGGGATCCCTCCTCGGGTGCGGTCGTCCGTACTCGTGAACGCTAGGCGAGCCGCGGCGCATCGCGTCGCAGGTGGGAGGGGGTGGTTCGGGTAGGCTCCGGCATCCGTGAGCAGGACCGTGGACGCGGACGTCTGCATCGTCGGGGCCGGCATCGCCGGGCTCTTCGCCGCGTTCGCGTTGCCGGACGGCACGCGCACCGTCGTCGTCGAGAAGGGCGTGTACGGCGAGGGGTCGAGCCCGCTCGCGCAGGGTGGGCTGGCGGCGGCGATGGGCCCGGACGACTCCCCGGCTCTGCACCTCGCCGACACCGTGGCGGCCGGGGCCGGACTCGTCGAACGCCGCGCGGCCGAGGTGCTCTGCCTCGAGGCCCCCGACCGCGTGCGTGACCTGGTGGAGCTGGGCGCTCGGTTCGACCGGGACGCCGGGGATTCCCTCCACCTGGCCCGCGAAGGCGGGCAGTCGGTGGCGCGGTCGGTGCACACGGCCGACGCGAGCGGCGGCGAGATCGTCCGGGCACTCCGGATCGCCGCGACCCCGCTCGTCGAACGCGTCGAGGGGTACGCGGTGCGCCTGGAGGTGTCGCCCGACGGCGTGTGCCGCGGGGTGTGGGCGCTCGACGCCGACGGCTCGTGGGTGCTCCTGCGGGCGCCCGCAACGCTGCTCGCCTCCGGGGGCGCCGGGGCCCTGTTCGCGTCGACGACGAATCCGCCGGCGGCGACCGGGGACGGGCTGGCGCTCGCGTCGTTCGCCGGGGCGCGGCTGGCCGACCTGGAATTCGTGCAGTTCCATCCGACCGCGCTGGCGGTCGAGGAGTCGCCGCGGCCGCTGCTCACCGAGGCACTCCGGGGCGCGGGGGCACACCTGGTGGACGCCGACGGACGGCGGTTCATGCCGGACGTCCACCCGGCGGCCGAGCTGGCGCCGCGGCACGTGGTGACCGCCGCGATCCTGCGAACGGGAACGGCCCTTCTGGATTGCCGTTCGATCGGCGCCGAGGAGCTCGAGCGCCACTTCCCGACCGTCGTGGCGTCCTGCCGCGCGAGGGGGTTCGACCCGGTGGTGGACCTCCTGCCGGTGGCCCCGGCCGCGCACTACCTGATCGGCGGTGTCGCGACCGACCTGGCCGGGCGGACCTCGATCCCCGGGTTGTACGCGGCCGGCGAGTGCGCCGCGACCGGGGTGCACGGCGCGAACCGCATGGCGGGCAACTCCTTGAGCGAGGCCGTCGTGTTCGGCCGCCGTGCAGCGCTGGCGATGGCGGGCGAGGGGCGCGCGGCGTTGGGGGACGCCGAGTCGGGTTCGGCGCCGGCGGCCGGAACCGGCAGCGCGTCGGTCGCCCGGGCGTCGGTGGTCGAGACCGTGACGGAGGGCGCGGGCCCGGTCCGGAGCTGGGGAACCGGCGAGTCCGCCATGGACCGGCTGGCGGTGATTGCCGAGGAGGCGGCCGGCGCAGGCGGACGCGAGGGGTTCGAGCTGGCCGCCATGGTTCGCGCGGGCGAGCTGCTGGTGCGGTCGGCCGTGGCCCGCCGGGAGTCCCGGGGCGTGCACGTGCGGTCCGACCATCCGGACCCCGACCCCACGCTCGACGGTGTCCACCTCGTGGCCACCGACGGCTGAAGGGGCCGCCGCGCGATGAACGGCGAGGAGCTCTGCCTGTCGGCGCTCGAGGCCGTTGTCGCCGCCACGAACGCCAACCTCACCGCGGGCTGACCCAGGTTCATGGCCGCAGCGTGAACCCCATCCGGTCCGCCACCGCGACCAGGGTGGGGTGCGTGACCGTGAGCGGTGCCGGCGTCCCCGTGATGCGGAGCCCCCGCGAAGCCCGTTCGACGAACAGCGTCACGTTCCCCCACGAGGCCTCGATCGTCGACCACCAGGCGAATCCCGGATGGCCGTCGTCGAAGATCGCGGCGGACTCGGGCTGCGTGAGCGAGCGGTCGTGGGTCGCCACTGCCGACGGCCGGAGCGAGCGCCGCACCAGCTCCTCCGGATCGTCGAGGTCCGGCAACGCGCCCAGGCGCGACTCGTCGATCTCGGCGAGCGAGAGCGGCCGTCCGGTTCGAAGCAGGTGACGCGGCTCGATGTCCCGCCCCCGGAACGCCTGCAGCGCCTCGGCGACCGCCGACTCCGGCGACCGCGACGTGTACAGCGCGCCATACCTCGCCGGGTCGTCGTGCCGACTCGACCCCTGGAGATGCCGGGCGACGTACAGCGGCCCACCCGCCTCGCGCGGCCGAGCGCCCCGGACCGCGGGGAACACCCGGTACAGGGTCACGCGTACGCGAGCGACTCTTCGGCGTCGATCGCCGCGAGCACCTCGTTGATCCGCCCCGCCGCCAGCAGCTGCATCGGCCGGCGGTCGCCGAGGTGGGCGTTGAACCCCCACAGCCAGTCGAGCGCCGTCTCCCGGTCGTAGATCGACAGCAGCCGCGAGAGGACGAACTCCGCCCCCTCGAGCTTGCGGCGGTTGTCGGCGTCGGGTTCCTCGGTCCGCAGCCATCGGCTCACGCGAGACCGGCTGACCCCGAGCACCTCGGCCACCCGGGCCTGCGACCCGAGGTCCTCCGTCAGCGCCTGCAGCTTCGCCCGAACCGCGACCGGCATGCTGCCATTTTACCGCGCAACGAATTCCGTTGCGCGATAGGCGATGAATCTACGAGCTGAACTCGAACGCCGGGTTGACCATCTTCCGGGCGTTCGACTTGTGGACGAGCACGCCCTCGAGCACCAGCCGGGTTCCGAGGTACAGCCCGGGGATGGCCCGCCTGCCAGTCCACACGGCGGTGACCTCGCCGGTCCCGTCGGTCAGCACGGCCTCCAGCGAGTCGATGCCCCGGCCCGGCACCACCGAGAGCCGGTTGACCACGCCGGCCACCTTCACGCGCTGTCGGAGCGGCGCCTCGTGGATGCGGACGGCGTCGGAGACGGTGTCGGCCCACTCGCGCACCTGCGCGGCGAGGCGTTCCTCGTCCGTCTCGGACAGGCGGCGCGACCAGCGCCGGAACAGCCCCACGACGAACGCCTACGCGGGCGGACCTGCGGAGACGGCCGGGGGCGGCGCCGTGCTGCCGGACGACCCGGTGAGGTCGATCGGTTTGCGCGACTTCGCGAACCAGATCGCGCCGACGATCAGGATCGCCGAGAGGGCCCCGACCACGATGCGCGCCGCGTCGTCGCCCTTGGTCACGAACTCCACCACGACCGGGACGACCAGCAGCGCGACCAGGTTCATGACCTTCAGCAGCGGGTTCAGCGCCGGGCCGGCCGTGTCCTTGAACGGGTCGCCCACGGTATCGCCGATGACCGTGGCCTTGTGGTTCTCGGATCCCTTGCCGCCGTAGTTCCCCTCCTCGATGAGCTTCTTGGCGTTGTCCCATGCGCCGCCGGAGTTCGACAGCGCGACCGCCATCAGCTGTCCGACCACGATGGCCCCGGCGAGGAACCCGCCGAGGGCCTGTTCCTTCAGGAGGAACCCCACCATGATCGGCGCGAGGACGGCCAGCAGGCCGGGCGTGACCAGCTCGCGGAGCGAGGTCTGCGTGCAGATGTCGACCACGGCGCCGTAGTCCGGCTTCTCGGTGCCGTCCATGATCCCCGGGTGGTCCCGGAACTGGTTCCGGACCTCGACCACGACGGTCCCGGCGGCTCGCGAGACCGCGCGGATCGCCAGCGCGGAGAACATGAAGACCACAGACCCTCCGATCAGCATCCCGACGAGCACGTCGGGGAAGTTGACGGGGACCTGGAAGTTCACGACGCCGACCGCGGCCGCGAACGCGCCGAACAACGACGTGGCGGCGATGACGGCGGTCGCGATCGCGACGCCCTTCGTCGACGCCTTCGTGGTGTTGCCGATGGCGTCGAGGTCCTTCAGCGTCTCCTCGCCCTTGCCGGTGACGTCGCCGGACATCTCCGCGATGCCCTGCGCGTTGTCCGAGATCGGCCCGAACGTGTCCATCGACACGATCACGCCGACGGTCGAGAGCAGGCCCATGCCGACCAGGGACACGTAGTACAGCTGCTTCGCGATCTCGTCGCCGCCCAGGAAGAACGCCCCGATGATCGACAGGGCGACGAGGAGCAGCGCGTACACGGCCGACTCGAGCCCGGTGGAGAACCCGCTCAGCACGACGGTCGCCGCGCCGGTCTGCGACGCATCGGCGATCTCCTTGACCGGACGGCGCCTGGTCGAGGTGAAGTACTCGGTCAGGTACTGGATCAGCCCGGCGAGGACGATCCCGATGACGACCGCCCAGAACGCGCGGAGATCCTTGAGGTAGAACTGCGCGATGAGGAACACGCCCGCCGCCGCCAGCACTCCCGAGACCAGGAACCCGCGGTTGATGGCCTTCTGGCCGTGCTCCGTGTCGCTCCGCGGCGTCACGGCCATGATGCCGACCACGGCCACGATCACGCCGACCCCCATGATCAGCAGCGGGAATACCAGCCCCTTCACCGTATGGAACGCGGCGAGCCCCAGGATGATCGCCGCCGCCAGGGTCACCTGATACGACTCGAAAAGGTCGGCCGCCATGCCCGCACAGTCGCCGACGTTGTCGCCGACGTTGTCCGCGATGGTAGCGGCGTTCCGCGGGTCGTCCTCCGGGATGTTCTTCTCGACCTTGCCGACCAGGTCCGCGCCCACGTCGGCCGCCTTGGTGAAGATCCCGCCGCCGACCCGCATGAACATGGCGATCAGCGCGGCGCCGAAGGCCAGGCCCTCGAGCACGCGCGGCGCATCCCCGCCGTACAGCAGCACGATGAGCCCCGCCCCCAGCAGGCCCAGCCCGACGGTGAACATCCCGGCCACGCCGCCCGCGCGGAAGGCCAGGGTCAGCGCGCGCCGGTACCCGGCCTCGCGGGCGGCGTTGGCCACGCGGACGTTCGCCCGGACGGCCAGCCACATGCCGGTGAACCCGGTCAGCCCGGACAGGAACGCGCCCAGCACGAAGGCCAGCGAGCGGCCGAGCTTGATCCCCGTCTCCGAGTGCAGCCCGGTCCCGGCCGAGTGGGCCGGCAGCAGGAAGAACAGCCCGATGGCGAGCACGGCCGCGAACCCTGCGATCGTGCGGAACTGGCGCCGGAGGTAGGCGCTGCTGCCATCCTGCACCGCGGTCGCGATCTCGCGCATCTTGTCGGTGCCCTCCGGCGCTTCCAGCACCTGCCGCCGGAGCACCCAGCCGACGCCGAGCGCCGCCAGGGCGATCGCGACCACGATCCAGAGCAATGCGGTGTCGGTCGAGCCGAAGTCGAGCCCGGCCGCGCCGAGGATGGAACCCATGAACCCTCCTGGTGGTTGCCCCGCGGGATCCGCGGGGTTCGCGTGTGTGTGCGGTACGTGCGCGTTCCCGCCGACTGCCGGGGGAAATGCCGGTGGATTCTAGCGAAGCGGAGACCAGGCCGACCTCGGCCGGACGGCCGAGGCGTGGCCGGGCGCGTCACCCGCCACGTGTTTCTTCCCCGTCCGCGTCGGCATCGAACGCCTCCGGGGGGATCTCCCTGCGCGGGGCCGGACGGTGGCGGTCCTCGCGGGGCAGGACGCCCTGCAGGATCGGCGCCGCGACCACCGTGGACACGAACACGGCCGCCACCAGCGCCGCGTACAGCTGCGACGCGGTCGCGCCGGCGGCTGCCCCGATCCCGGTGGCCACGGCCAGGGTGACCTCGCCCCGCGGCAGCATGCCGGCCCCGACCGCCAGACGGGACCGCGCCGAGAGGCCGAACGCGCCGGCCGCCGCGCCCAGCGGCTTGGCCAGCAGGGCCGCGCCCAGCACCGCTGCCAGGAACCCGGGTCCGGCGTCCGCGAGCGCCCCCGGAACCAGCCGCGCGCCGGAGACCACGAAGAAGAACGGCACCAGGAAGTCGAACAGCGGCTCCATCTGGCGTTCGAGGCTCTCGCGGTGCTCGGTCTCCGCCAGGATCATCCCGGCCAGGAAGGCCCCGATCAGCGCCGCCAGCCCCACCCGCTCG
This sequence comes from uncultured Actinomycetes bacterium, assembly GCA_963772375.1. Taxonomy (GTDB): domain Bacteria; phylum Actinomycetota; class UBA4738; order UBA4738; family JACQTL01; genus DATBHM01. The sequence goes on along the minus strand of CAVYXG010000005.1, from coordinate 458,140 downwards.
GCGAGCGCGGCGAGGCCCAGACACAGCACCAGCGCGAGGACGAACGGGCTCCGCCGGATCCGGGGCGCCTCGAGCCAGACCGAGAGACGCCCCCGGGCCAGCCGGGGACCGATCACCGCCGCGACCGCCACGAACGCCACCGCCCCCAGCACCCCCGCGAGGACGTCGATGGAGGAGGACCCGGCGGAGCCGGCCTGCACCAGCGGCAGGACCGCCAGCACGACCACGTCGTCGACGACGGCGGCGCCCAGCACCACGCGGCCGGGGGCGCTCCTCACCGCGCCGAGGTCGCCGAAGGCCCGGGCCGCGATGCCGACCGAGGTCGCCGCGAGGGCGAGCGCGGCCGGCGCGGCCGCGCCGCCGGGCACCCCGAGCCCGATCATCGCCAGGAACGTCGCGAGCACCGTGGCCGCGACGCCGCCGACGCTCGTGGCCAGCGCGGCCGGACCCACGGCCACCAGCTCGCCCACCGGCGACTCCAGGCCCGCCGCAAACAGCAGTACCACGATGCCGAGGTCGGCGAGCGCGGTGGAGGCCTGGCTGATGTGCACCCACCCCAGCACCGCGGGACCGAGGACCACCCCGACCAGCAGCTCGCCGGCCAGCGCCGGGAGCCGCAGGCGGACGAACAGCTCCCCCGCCGCCTTCGCCCCCGCGAAGATCAGGAAGACCTCGAGGATCAGGTCCATGCGCATCCCCTTCGGTCCCGGCCCGGGAACGGACGGCGCCGGGACCTGCCGACCAGGCTTCCCGGCGCACCTTCGAGCGTTCGATTGAGTTGTCGTGTTCGCCCCGGTGCGGACGCGCGCTACGTCGTCGGCTCCGGGGTGGGCTCGGACGCGGGCTCCGACTCGATGATCGTCATGCGAACGACGCTCCCGCCGCCCTCGCGGGGTTCGATCTCGAACTCGTCCACCAGGCCCTGGATGAGCGGCAGCGACAGGCCACGTTCGAAGCTGAAGTCGAGCGAGCTGGGGTCGGTGTCGCCGCTCTCGAGGGAGCGCAGCGCCTCGTCGTGCGATCCCCGGTCGGTCACCTGCACGACCAGCCGGTCGCCCTCGAGCTCGGCGCGCACCTCGACGAACTCCTCCGAGCTCGCGCGCTGGGTGGTCGTGACCGCGTTCGTCGCCGCCTCCGACACCGCGAGCTTCACGTTGTCGACCAGGTCGGGCGAGAGGCCGCCCATCCTCGCCGCCGCCCCCACCACGTGCCGCACGAGGGCGACGTATTCGGGCTTCGGCGGGATCTGGAGCTCCACGTCGGGATCGATCATGCGATCACCGGGCCCGCACCCGACCGCGTCACGCCCCGAGCGCTTCGTCGAGCGTCCCGTGGATGGGGAACACCTTGGAGAGCCCGGTGATGTCGAAGATCTTCATGATCCGGTCCTGCGAGATCACGAGCTTCAGGTCGCCGTCGTTCGATTTCACGCGCTTCAGGCCGCCGACCAGCACCCCGAGCCCGGTCGAGTCGAGGAAGTCGACCTTGTCCATGTCGACCACGATGTCGGTCGTCCCCTGGCCGACGAGGTCGATGAGCGCCTGCCGCAGTCGGGGCGCCGTGTACACGTCGATCTCGCCGCGGAGCGTGACGACGCTGGTGGAACCCTGGGTGGAGGTATCGAGGTCGAGGTTCATGTCGCGCGGAAGGATAGCGCCAGGGCCCGAACCCGGTCGAACTGAACGCGGCGACCCGATCTCCACACGGGGTTGGTTGATGTTCCGGGGATCGGTGGGTAGCCTCTTCCAGTCTTGTCCTCCCCCGCACGTCACTCTGCTCAGTCGCGTAGTTGGCGCACCATCGCGATCGTCGTCGCCGTCGTCGTGGTCGCCGGCGGCGGCGTGTTCTTCCTGCTCAACCGGGGCGGCGGCAAGGGGCCGAAGGTGGACCCGTCGAACCACGCGAGCCCCATCGTGCTCCCGTCGGACGTCACGCCCGTGAAGTTCCACATGCGGGCGTCGAAGTCCGTCACGGTCGTGACCAAGAAGCCCGACGCGGCGAATGTCAAGGACGCCGTCGACGACATCCGCTCGACGCTGGGCAACATGTACACGATCGCGTTCGTCGACCCGCAGACGTGGCAGTCGGGGAACTACGACAACGTCTTCGGCTTCTTCGAGCAGGGGAAGATCTCCGATGCGGCGAAGCGAGACGAGAACATCCTCACGCTCGGCGCCGATGCCGGCGACACCTACAAGGACATCAAGCCGCACTTCGCGAGCCTCGCCGTGAACATGCTGACCGACAAGGGCGGTCAGCCGTACACCGCGGCCGCGACGGCCGACTTCACCGCGGACGCCACGAAAAAGGACGGCCAGTCGACGACCATCAAGTCGCACGCCACGTACATCATGCAGCGCGGCGAGGGCGGCTGGATCATCGTCGCCTACAAGGCCGATCGCCGTGACGGCGGCGGACCCAAGAGCTCCGGAGGATCGAACTGATGCAGCTGCGCCGAACCGCCCGCACGCCCGCCGCCGGCGATCAGCCGGCTTTCCGCCCGAGCCGTGCCCGCCGGCGGATCGCCCTCGGGCTCGCCGCCCTCACGGTATGGGTCGCGGGTTCGGCCCTCGGCACGGCGTCGTCGCCCAGCGCACAGGCGATGCCGGGGTTCGCCCTCGGCCTGGCCCACCCGGCGGAGGCGTTCCCGGTCCTCAACGGCAAGAAGCCCATCTTCGTCCTGGCCCTCGGCAGCGACGCGCGCCCGGGCCAGCCCATCGACCAGGAGCGTTCGGACTCGATCCACATCATCGGGCTGAATCCCGCCAAGCACACGGCCTCGATCCTCGGGTTCCCCCGTGACTCCTACGTCGACATCCCGGGCCACGGCAAGGACAAGATCACCGCGGCCATGTCGTTCGGCGGGCCCAAGCTCACGGTCCAGACCATCGAGGATCTTACGGGCATCCACATCGACTTCTACGTCCTGACGTCGTTCGTCGGGCTCAAGCAGATGATCGACACGATCGGCGGGGTGACGGTCAAGGTCCTGCAGCCCATGCACGACCACTTCTCCGGTGCGGACTTCGAGCCCGGCGAGGTCCACATGAGCGGCAAGCAGGCCCTGTCGTTCGCCCGGGACCGCCACGACTTTTCCCGAGGCGACCTCGACCGCTCGCTGAACCAGGGCCGGCTGTTCCTGGCGACGCTCGGGGAGTTCGAGAAGGACTTCCAGAAGGACCCCGGCGTGATGCTCACGTACATCGGGGCCGGGATGCGCAACGTCCAGACCGACCTGCCGCTGTCGAAGGTCGTTCAGCTCGGGTTCACCGCGGCGAAGATCCCTGCCAAGAGCGTGGTCAACTGCATCGTCCCGGCGGTGGGCGGCGTGGTGGGGTCGGCCGACGTCGTGTTCATCCAGCCGGGGGCGTCCGCGCTGTACGCCGACATGAAGCCGGACGGGCTGCTCAAGCACTGCTGAGGCGCGTTCAGCCGGGCTCTTTCAGCCGCGTCAGCACGTAGACCACGTAGCCCGCGTACAACACGCCCTGGACGAGCAGCAGCCTCGCGGTCAGGCGGTTCCGGATCACCAGGCTCCCGAACAGGAACGCCGCCGCGCCGAACGCCACCAAGGCCGCGACGAGGGACTCGGTCGTCAACCGCCACGGCGTGAGCAGCAGCCCGATCGCCACCGGGAACACCGCCTGGAACACCAGCGCGCCGGTGATGTTGCCCACCGCGAGGGTGTCCTTGCTCCGGCGGGCCCAGATGACGCCGGCGTTGAACGTCTCGGGGAGCTCGGTCGCCACCGGCGCCACCAGCAGCGCGAACGCCAGCTTGGAGACGTGCAGGGCGTCCGAGATCGAGGTCACCGCCGACACGAACATCCTGGCCGCCACCACGATCACCGCGAGGCCGAGCAGGGTCTGGACGATCGCGAGCCACGTCGGCGGGTCGCCCTCGTACCGGCGCGGCCGGGGGGTCCGGCCCAGGTGCAACGGCTTGAGGCCGCCCTCGACGGCCTCGGGCGGGGGGCTCGCGAAGTGCCGTCGGACGTAGAACACGTACACGACGACGAACCCGACGGCCAGCGCGATGTTCAGCGCCTTCACGTGGAGCAGGCCGGCCACGATCGCGCACGCGTACAGCACGAGGAACACGGACAGGTCGAGCTTCGGGACGGCCGTGTCGACGCCGATCCGCCGCGAGCGCAGGCCGGCGCGCGAGTAGCCGATCACGGTCGCCCCCAGCACGAACATCGCGAGCGTCGAGAGCATGAACGGGGCCCCGATGATCGCTCCGACGCCGATCTCCTTCCCGGTGACCGCGCCGCCGAACGTGATCGCGATGAGCGGCAGGATGGTCTCGGGGAGCGCGGTGCCGACGGCCGCCAGCACGCTGCCGACGGCGCCCTCGGACAGACCGTAGCCCTCGCCGATCCATTCGACCCCGTTGGTGAACAGCTCCGCGCCGCCCAGGATGACGGCGAGCGCGACGACGAGGAGCACCCAGTCCATGAGCCGCCGATCCTATCGGCGTGTCCCCATCGGCCTCAGGCAGCAGGCCGCGGCCCCGGCGACCGGGCAGTTCGGCCGCGTCTACGATCGGGTGCGATGGATCCGCGCTCGTTCCTGGGGGAGTTCGCCGGCGATCCGGCGTTCGCCGAGTCGCTGGTGCACGTCGAGGAGCTGCCGGAACGGGAGCCGGAGGTGCTGCCGTTCCCCGACGTTCCGGAGCTGCTCGTGCAACGGCTCGGCCTGCTCGGGATCGACGGGCTGTACCCGCACCAGCGGGACGCGTTCGACTCCGTGGCGGCCGGCGCGAACGTCGTGATCGCGACCGGGACCGCCTCGGGCAAGACGCTCGTCTACAACATGGCCTTCGCGTCGCGGGTGCTGCAGGACCCGAAGGCGACCGCGCTGTACCTGTTCCCCACGAAGGCGCTGGCGCGGGACCAGCTGCGGCAGGTCCGTTCGCTGAAGCTGCCCCAGATCCGAGCGGCGGTGTTCGACGGCGACACGCCGTCCGTCGAGCGCCCGATGATCCGGCGGAACGCGAACCTCGTGATGTCCAACCCCGACATGCTCCACGCATCGATGCTGCCCGACCACGGGCGGTGGGCTGACTTCCTGCTCCGGCTGGCCTACGTCGTGGTCGACGAGGCGCATGTGGCGCGGGGCGTGTTCGGGTCGCACGTGGCGATGGTCCTCCGTCGGCTCCGCCGGCTGGTGGCACGGTACGGCGGCGACCCCCGGTTCGTCCTGGCGAGCGCGACGGTCGGGAACCCCGGTGAGCTGGCGTCGCGGCTCACCGGGCTCGCGTTCGACGAGGTCACGCGGGACGACTCGCCGCGCGGCGAGAAGCTCTTCGCGCTGTGGAACCCGCCGATCGTCGACGACGAGACGGGGGCGCGGCGGGGCGCCGTGAGCGAGGCGTCCTTTCTCCTCGGAAGACTTGCGGCGCAGGAGATTCGAACGATCGCCTTCGCCCGCTCTCGCCGGGCCGCCGAGCTGCTGGCGGAGTTCGCCCGGCGGGAGGTCCCGGGCGCGTTCAAGTCGAGGATCAAGGCCTACCGTGCCGGCTACCTGCCGGAGGAACGCCGCCGCCTGGAACGCGCCCTGGCCGACGGAGAGCTGCTCGCCGTGGCGGCCACCAGCGCGCTGGAGCTGGGGATCGACGTCGGTTCGCTCGACGCGGCGATCCTGGCCGGCTACCCGGGGACCCGAGCGTCCATGTGGCAGCAGGCCGGCCGGGCCGGACGCCGGGGAACCGGTTCGCTGGCCGTTCTCGTCGCCAACGACGATCCGCTCGACCAGTACCTCGTGGCGCATCCCGGCGACCTGTTCCACAAGCCCCCGGAGGCCGCCGTGGTCGACCCGACGAACCCGTACGTGCTGGGCCCGCACCTGCTGTGCGCGGCCCGGGAGCAGCCCCTCGCCCCGGACGAGCTGACGTTCTTCGGCGACGCCGACGTCGTGAACCGGGCCGTCGACGGGCTGGTCGGGGCCGGTGAGCTCACACGCCGCGGCGCCACGCTCCACCACCGCGGCAGGGAGTCCCCCCACCGGATGATCGACATCCGGAGCGCCAGCGGCGGGCAGATCGCGATCGTGCTGGCGGAGACCGGCGAGCTGCTCGGCACGGCCGACGAGTTCCGCGCGCACTTCACGCTCCACACCGGCGCGATCTACCTGCACCAGGGCGAGCAGTTCGAGGTCGCGTCGCTGCAGCTCGAACGGGGCGTGGCGCTCGTCCGGAAGAGCGAGGCCGATTGGTACACACAGTCGCGCGACGTCACCGACATCGAGATCGTCAACCAACTTGACGGATCGCGCCTCGGCCCGGAGACGCCGTCGTTCTTCGGCGAGGTCACCGTGACGCGGCAGGTCACCAGCTACGTCCGCAAGCTCCACCTCACCGGCGAGGCGCTCGACGAGATCCCCCTCGCGATGCCGCCGCAGGTCCTCACCACGAAGGCCGTGTGGTGGGCGATCCCCCACCGCGTGCTCGACCGGGCCGCGATCGGCGAGATCGACGTCCCGGGCGCCGCCCATGCCGCCGAGCACGCGGCCATCGGGCTGCTCCCCCTCATCGCCACCTGCGACCGGTGGGACGTCGGCGGCGTGTCGACGCCGCACCACCCGGACACCGACTCCTGCGCGATCTTCGTGTACGACGGCTACCCGGGCGGGGCCGGCATCACCGAGCGGGGGTTCCGGAGCGAGGAACGCTGGCTTCGGGCGACGCTCGAGACCGTCCGCGACTGCCCGTGCAACCGCGGCTGCCCGTCCTGCGTGCAGTCGCCGAAGTGCGGCAACGGGAACGAGCCGCTCGACAAGCAGGGCGCGGTGGCCCTCCTGGCGGCGATGCTCGGGGAGCGGTGGGGATGAACGACGCCGTGTACGTGGCCGTCGTCGGGCCGGGCGTCGCGTCCGACGAGGATGCGGCCGGCGCCGAGGAGGTCGGACGCCTCCTCGCGCAGGAGGGCGCCGTCGTGGTGTGCGGCGGCTCGACCGGCGTGATGGAGGCCGTCTCGCGGGGCGCCGCGGGGGCCGGCGGAACGGTCGTCGGCATCCTGCCCGGGTTCGACCGCGCGGAAGCGAACCCGTTCGTCACCGTCGCCGTCCCCACCGGCATGGGCGAGATGCGCAACGCGCTCATCGCCCGGGCCGCCGACGTGATGATCGCCGTGGGCGGAGAGTTCGGCACGCTCAGCGAGATCGCGTTCGCCCTGAAGATCGGAACACCCGTCGTCGGCCTGCGTACGTGGGACCTGGTCCGGCGGGGCCGGCCCGTCGAGGGCGTCGACGTCGCCGAGTCCCCGGCGGACGCGGTGGAACGGGCCCTTCGGCACGGCCGTCGAATCGGGGCTAAGCGGATCGCCGATCTCTAGCCGTTCGGCCGTTGCCGGGCCGACCTTCGACGGGGTTGACTCGGGACCGCGCGGGGAACCCCGGTCCCGCGACGGGGCGCGGTCCCGGAACATGGTGACGCAGGGGGTGCGAATGAGGGGGAACGTCAGGTTCACGCGGATCGCCGGCGTGGTCGCGCTGGGGGGCGCGTTCTACACGGCCGTCTACATCACGTCCTATCCGGGCGGGGCGCCCGCGTTCGCCGTGTTCGGCCTGCTGGCCGGCACTGCCGCCGGCGTCCTCGCGCTCGTCCTGCCGCGGTCGTCGGCGGCGCTGACGGTCGCGTCGGTACTCCTCGGGATCGCGTTCCTGGGCGCCGTCATACGCTCGGGCATCGCGTTCGGGCCGGGGTTCGTGCTGATGATCATGGCCGCCGTTCGCGTGCGCCGCGGCGACGACTTCGCGTTCCTGGAGGAGGCCAGGAACGGCCAGGCTGCCCGGCCGCGTTCCCCGGCGCACAACGGGCTCGGCGGCTTCGCCGGAGCGACCCTCGCGGAGAAGGCCGATGCGGTGGTCGTGCTGCCCGAGGCCGAACCGCTCGTCGTCCTGCCCGAGGCCGTGCAGACGGCCGCCCCGTTGGTCTCGAGCGACGGGACCGTCCAGGCGGGACCGCCCGGCGTCATCGGGGCGCTCCGGCTGGATCCCGACCGCAGGTCGGCCGGCCCCGCGGCCTTCCGGTAGGCCGCTCTCAGTGCTCGCAGGGCGACCCGGTTGTCGCCGGGGTCGGCCGAACAGGTGTCCGGTCTCCCGGCACGTAGTCGTTCGGCACGGGCGACTGCACGGGGACCCTCCCTACCGATCGAAGGAAGCGCCCGATCATCCCGGCGGGTGCCGGCTTGGGCACGTGGCTACGCCGAGGATGCCGGCCCCCTTCCGCCGGGCAGCACCTTCCTGGCGAGCGTCACGACCAGCCGGCGTTCGCCAGGCTTCAGGCCGATCGCCACCAGCAGGACCCCGTACACGACCGTCCCGAACAGGATCGAGCCCCCCAGGTCGATCAGCCACTTCGGCCCGGCGAGGACCTGGTGCGCGGCCCACATGGCCACCCCGCCGGCGAGCGTCGGCACGAGGAGGCGGAGGAAGGCCCGATCGAACGGCCAGATGTTCACGAACTTCTTCACCAGCAGCAGCCGCGCGACGGCCGACGCGGTGAGCGTCACGGCCTCGGCGATCGCGGTTCCCCGCATCCCGATGTGCGGCGCCAGCACCACGGCGATCCCCACCGCGGTGATGAACGAGCCCATGTACACCAGCAGGTCCCAGCCCGTCCGCCCGACCATGATGAGGATGAACCCGACCGTTCCCACGATGACCGGCACGATCAGCCCGATGATCAGGATCTGCAGCGCGGCCTTGCCGGCGACGAACTCGTTGCCGTACACGCGCATGATCGTTCCCGGCAGGATCGCCAGCGCCAGGAGGATGGGAAGCGTCGTCGCGAGCCCCCACCGAGTCACGTTCTTGTAGAGGCCGTCGAGCTTGTCGCGTTCCCCCCGGTGGTGGAGGTCCGCCACGAACGGGCTGAACACCAGCGACAGCGATGTCAGGAACAGCAGCAGCGACTGCCCGGTGCGGACGGTCGCGCCGTACACGCCCACCTGGCCGGGCTTGATGGCCGCCAGCACGAACGTGTCGATCCAGAACAGCAGCTGCGCGAACAGCGTGGCCGGCGTCCGGAGCATGCCGAACCGCAGCAGCGCGCCGGTCCGTTCCTGGGGGATGCCCTGACCGCGGGGCATCGAGTCGAACCCGCGCGACTCGCGCTCCCACGCCCACGCCGCGAGCCCGCACGCCACGATCCACGAGAACGCGTACGCGAACGACGAGACGCCGGCCGTCTTCGCCGCGACCAACCACCCGGCGATCGCGAACAGAATCCACCCGACCGGCTGGCCGATCCAGAAGACGTACAGCGTGTGCCGCATGATCTTCAGGCCCCGGGTGCCGCCGAGGTAGGACCACGTCACCGCGGCGAAGGGGATCGCGAGCGCAGCCGCCCAGAACGACACGACCCCCTGGCGGTGCAGGGCGGGCGACACGAACGTGTCGGCCAGCCACGACGACAGCGCGAACACGGCCAACCCGACCACGACGGACACCGACGCGGAGATCCAGACCGACTTGCGGACCAGGTGGCGGATGCGGCCGTGCTCGTTCTGGCCGGCCAGGATCGCGACCAGGCGGACGTTCGCGACGTCCATCCCGAACCGCGTCGCCGTGGAGGCGATGAAGGCGAACTGCGTCGTCACCGTGACCACGCCGAACAGCTGCGCGCCGAGCGTTCGGGTCATGGCGATCTGGGTGACGAACGTGGCGAGCACGCCGGCCGCGAGGCCGATCACGTTCTGGCCGGCGCCCCCCAGGATGTCGCGCTGGTCGCCGAACTCCCGCCGGGGCAGGACGGACTCGAGCGCGCTCCGGAACCCACCCCCGCCACCGTCCCGGCCGCGACGGCGGCCGTTCCCGTGCTCGAGGGGGAGGCTGGCCTCCTCGGCGACCTCGTCGGCCGCGTCGTCGCCGGTCGTCGGTCCGCCGGTTCGGGCCACGGGACTACTCGAGGTAGCCCAGGCCGCGGAGGTGTTCCTCCATCTCGTCGGCCTCGGTGTCCGTGACGGCCGCCTCGCCGGCCATGCCCGGGATGGCCACCGGCGCCGCGGCGGCGTCGCCCGCGCGGACCGTGGCGTCGGCGCCGACCAGCGGCTGGAGCACCTTCCCGGTGTGCTGGACGGAGGCGGGGGCGTCGACCGCCGCGAGGATCGTCGGCGCCAGGTCGATGAGCGACGCCGGCTGCCGTTCGAAGGCGTCGTTCGGCACCCGCGATCCGGCCGCCACGATCACGCCCTCGATCCGGTGGTCGCCCGAGACCCAGTCGGCGTCCTCGAGCGCGGTCTTGGCGTGCGTGAGCGAGTACAGCGGCGCCGGCTCGAAGATGAGGTCCGGCGCGGAGTCCACGAACTTGCCCTTGAACAGCTCCTCGCGCCGCCACACCTTCTTCACCGGCGAACGGCCGGTGGCCGGGTCGACGAACGACTCGATCTTCGCGGCGATCTCGTCCCTGACCGTGTCGTAGTCCTCGGGACGGACGATCCCGTTGACCTCGCGGCCCTCGAGGTTGACCGACACGCCTTCACCGGTCGAGCGGATCGAGGTGTACACGCGGGTCTTCGACCAGTTCACGGCCTGCCGCAGCGCGACCTTGCCGTGCAGCCCGAGCGCGTCGTACACCTTCCGCGCGACGGCCCGCATCGGCCCCCACTGCATGGGCCCGTACACGGCCTGCGACGCCGAGAACTGCAGGAACCCGAGTTGGGAGAGCAGCCGGTCCATGTTCAGGGCGCGGGTGCACGACTGGAACCCGTGGTCGGACATGAAGACCACGAGGTCGTCCTCGCGGGCGTTCGCCACGAGGGCTCCCAGCGCCTCGTCGAGCATCCGGTAGACGTCGCGGATCTTCTCCGCGGTCGGCGTCTTGACGTTGGTCGCGTAGTCGGGGTGGTCGGTCGACAGGAACTCCGACAGGCAGTGCTGCACCCGGTCCGTCGAGAAGAACACGAACGTCGCCACGTCCCAGTCCGACTCGCCGATCAGCCGCAGCGACGCGTCGATCCGGGGCTTCGTGACCCGGTGGACCTCCTCGAGATACGGCTCGATCTTGTTGTGGTACGTCGTCCACGACATGCCGTTGATCGGCCACGGCGTCCCTCGCGCGGCGAGGTCGTCGGCCAGCGAGTGCGGCCACGTGAACGGCTTGCCCTTGGGCAGGACGCCCCCCGCGATGAGCCTGCCCTTGATCTCCGGCGGCGGGAACGACAGCGGGACGTTCACCATCAGCTGTTCCTTGTCCGCCGCGGTGAGGTCCGCGAGGAATGTCCGCTCCTTGATCGAGCGATAGGTCACCGGGAGGTGCTTGTCGGCGCCCGGCGGATCGTGCTCGAGGATGTCCCACACGTCGTGGTCGTCCGGCTCGACGCCGGTGAGGAACGAAGGCCAGGCGGCCCACGAGTGTGTCGGGATGGTGCTCTTGAGCACCCCTTTCGCGCCGCGGTCGATCAGCGCCTGGAGGTTGGGCAGGGCGCCGGCCTCGAGCAGCGGATCGAGGATCCGCCAGTCGGCGCCGTCCCAGCCGATCAGCAGGACTCGGGACATGTGAGGGCTCCGTTTCGAAGGTGAACTGGCCAACGCGGGCGTCGGCAAGTGTAGGGAACGCCGCCGGACGCTGACCACGCGGACCCGGTGGGCGTCTAGCGCGTGATCGTCACCAGTGCCGTGTACACGTCGAACGTGTCCAGCCGGCCGTTGGGGTTGGTGTGTGTGGAGTTCGAGTTGTCCGCCCACGCCGGGTAGAAGACGCCGTCGAACCCGGTCAGCGCCGTGTAGTCGCCGTAGTCGACCCCGTCGCTCGCCCGCGCGGCATTCGACGTGCCCGCACTGATACGGAAGTTGGACAGCCAGGTCTGCCCGCCGTCCAGGCTCACGGTCCCCCAGTACTGAGCGTCGTCGTCGGGCAGCCCGTCCGTGTCGCCCCCGTGGCCCTGCCCGTGGTCGTTGCGGGAATCGTGCCAGGTGACCGCGACGTCGCCGGTGACCTGGTCGAGCGCGATCCGCGGCAGGAACTGCGAGTTGGTCCCTGTGTCGTCGTTGAGTCGCCGCGGCGTGCTCCACGTGGCGCCGTCGTCGTCGGAGTACCGCAGCCAGATGTTCGTGTCGTCGCTCTCGTCGGGATCCTCGCGCGTGTAGACGGCGAAGGCCCGCCCCTCGTCCGGACCGCCGCTGCGGTCCCAGGCCAGCCCGATCTCCGCGTCGACCGATCGCCCCGACTGCGGCGGGATGAAGTCGAACCCGCCTACGTTCGTCAGCGCGAGGTTCACCGGCGGCCCGAACCCCTGCGGCCCCAGGCCGTCGGGGTCGACGTCGATGCGGACGCGGCCCTTGACCTCCTGGCTCTGCGGGATCTGGTACGCCACCATCACCTGCCCCTGGGGCCCGATCGCGATGTCGCCGTAGTTCCCCGGGTGCGAGTACGGCGCCACCTCGGGGGCGTGGAACGCGCCGACCTGCCCGAGCCCGGTCACCCGCGCACCGTGCGCGATCACGCCGCGATGGAACAGGTAGTGCGTCACCCACACCATCCCGTCGCCGGTCGTGATGGTCGGCTGGTCCTCGAAGTGGTTCGCCCCCACCGACCGGAGCCGGCCCTTGAACGAGGCGATGCGCTTCCAGGTCTCCCCCGCGTCCGTGGACAGCACGACGTCGATGCGGTCGTTGTGGCTCGCCGTGAACCGGATGTCGCCGAAGAACAGGTTCCCGTACTGATCCCAGGAGAGCGTCGGGTCGCAGCAGCCGAACCCCAGCGCGTCGTCGTCGGCGATGTCGTGGTGGGTCCAGGTCTCGCCGCCGTCGTTGCTGATCGACTCGAGGAGCCCGGGGGCGGCCCGGTCCTCGTTCGACACGACGACGACGTTGTTCGGGTCGAGCGGGTCGACCGCGATGGCCTGCTCCGACTGCCCGCCCCGTTTGTTCGAGACGTCGACGTTGGGACGAACGCTCACCTGGGGCCCCGACGCGTTCGCCCCGGGACCGGCGGCCAGCACCGCGGTCACCGTCACGACCGCCCCGGCGGCCACCAAGGCGAGACGACGGGCGCGCGGCCGGTGCCGAGCGGGAATGGGCGGGGTCACGTGGGGGTTCCTTCCTTCGCCGGGGTCGTTCCTGTGTACCACGACCTGCGCGAACGGGATCGGCCGCGGAGGTTGACGATCCGGCCTCCCGATCGGCTAATATATCGACGCGATATATGCGACCGATATATCGAACCGTCATGTTGGAGAGAAGGACCTGATGCTGGAGCTCGCGATCCTGGGACTGCTCAAGGAGCGGTCCATGCACGGCTACCAGCTCTCGAAGCGCCTGACCGACACCCTGGGCGGCCTCTGGAAGGTGTCCTACGGCTCCCTGTACCCGGCCCTGAAGCGCCTCGAGAAGGAGGGCGCGGTCGAGCCGGTGTTCGACAAGGAGGACGTGGGTCGCCGCAAGAACGTCTACCGGATCACCGCCAAGGGCGAGGCGCTGTTCGCCGAGCTGCTGCAGGAGGCGGCGCCGGAGTCCTCCGAGGACAACCGGTTCCGCGTCCGCCTGGCGTTCTTCCGGTACCTGAAGCCCGAGACGCGGCTCCGCCTGCTCGAGAAGCGGCGCGCGTACCTGGAGGACCGCCTGTCGGAGATGAAGACCTCGCTCAAGAACTACCGCGAGCGCATCGACGGCTACACCCTGTCGTTGATGCGGCACGGCGCGGAGTCCACCGAGCAGGACATCGCCTGGCTCGACGGCCTGATCGAGACGGAACGGCGCCAGGTGCACGCCGACGCCGAGCTCGCGGCCGCGTCGCCGTCGGAGGCCGCCGGCCAACAGCCGGCTGCTCCCTCCACGGCCCAGGCGAGCGCCGAGGAGCCGCCGCCGGCTCCCGGGCGGACGCCGCGGACCCGCCGCCGCGCGGCCACGAAGACACGATCGAAGACCACCACCAACGGTGAGCGCGACCGGGCCGGCACACCCCGCCGGTCCGTCCCCGCCGTTCGCACGAAGGAGCGTGCAACGTGAAGAAGATCCGTCTGGCCATCGTCGGCGTGGGGAACTGCTCCTCGTCGCTGGTGCAGGGCCTCGAGTACTACAGGGACGCCTCCCCCGAGGAACGCGTGCCCGGCCTGATGCACGTGCGGCTGGGGGACTACCACGTGTCCGACATCGAGGTCGCGGCCGCGTTCGACGTCGACGCCAAGAAGGTCGGCTTCGACGTGTCGGAGGCGATCTTCAGCGAGCCGAACAACACCATCCGGTTCTCGGACGTCCCGCCGCTCCGCGTGGAGGTGCAGCGCGGGCCGACGCTCGACGGGCTCGGGAAGTACTACCGCGAGACCATCGACGAATCGGACGCCCCACCGGTCCAGGTCGCGGCCGCGCTCCGCGAGGCGCAGGTGGACGTCGTCGTCTCCTACCTCCCCGTCGGGAGCGAGGAGGCGACGAAGCACTACGCGCAGGCCGCCATCGACGCCGGTGCGGCGTTCGTCAACTGCATCCCGGTGTTCATCGCTTCGACCCAGGAGTGGGCGCGGAAGTTCGCCGACGCCGGCCTGCCGATCGTCGGCGACGACATCAAGTCCCAGGTCGGCGCCACAATCGTCCACCGCGTCCTCGCCAAGCTGTTCGAGGACCGAGGGGTGCAGCTCAACCGGACCTACCAGCTGAACTTCGGCGGCAACATGGACTTCAAGAACATGCTCGAACGCGAGCGGCTGATCTCCAAGAAGCAGTCGAAGACCCAGTCGGTGCAGTCCCAGCTCCGGGAGACCCTCGACAAGGACAAGATCCACATCGGTCCCTCGGACCACGTGCCGTGGCTCGAGGACCGCAAGTGGGCGCAGATCCGCCTCGAGGGCCAGAACTTCGGCGACGTGCCGCTCAACATCGAGCTGAAGCTCGAGGTGTGGGACTCGCCGAACTCCGCCGGCATCGTGATCGACGCCGTCCGCTGCGCGCGCGTCGCGCTCGACCGCGGGGTCGCCGGGCCGCTGATCGGGCCATCCGCCTACTTCATGAAGTCGCCGCCGGTGCAGTTCTCGGACGACGCGGCTCGTGAGATGGTGGAGGAGTTCATCATCGGCAACGGGGCCTCGCGCTCCGCCGACTGGAGCAACTTCTTCGACGCGCAACCGGCGTAGCTTCCGCGGACCGTCCGTCGGTCCGTTCGCCTGAGGGCTGGGTTCTCGACCGATGCCGACGGTGCAGCGCGCTCGGGAGGTCGTGCGGACCCGCGACTTCCGGATCCTGTTCGGCGCGCGCGTCTGCTCGCAGTTCGCCGACGGGCTGTTCCAGGCCGTCATCGTGGCCTCGGTGATCTTCGCGCCGGACAAGCAGAGCACCGCGGTGGGGTTCGCCAAGGCGACGGCCGTGCTGGTGGTGCCGTACTCGGTGATCGGCCCGTTCGCCGGGGTGTTCGTCGACCGGTGGCGGCGGGAGGGGATCCTGCGGTGGACGCCGCTCGTGCGCGCCGCGACCGCGCTGCTGCTGCTGGGGGGCGAGGGCGCGGCCGTGCCCTTCTACGCCGGCGCGTTGCTGGTGCTCTCGGCCAACCGGTTCTTCTTGGTGACGGCGGGGACCGTGACCCCGAAGGTCGTTCCTCCCGACGACCTGCTGGTCGCCAACTCGCTGAACTCCGTCGGGGGGACCGTGTCGACCATCCTGGGCGTCGCCGTCGGTGGATGGGTCGCGGACGCGGTGGGGTTCCGGACGCTGATCGTCGCGTGCATGGCGCTGTGGGCGGCGACCTCGTTCGTGGTCAGGCGCATCCGAACCGACCTGTCGGCCGACCGTTCCGCGATCCAGCCGCTGCTGCACGCGATCGGCGTCGTGGCTCGCGAGCTGCGCGAGGGCGCGGGCGTGCTGTGGCACACGCCCCGGGCGCTCGGGCCGATCTCCTCCTACGCCGTGGACCAGTTCCTGCAGGGACTGGTCCTCGTGATGTCGTTCGTCGTGTTCAAGCAACGCTTCCAGGAGGGCGCGGGCAGCTACTCACAACTGATCGCGGCCGGCGCGGTCGGGGGGTTCCTGGGGCTGGGGACCGTCGGGTGGCTCGACTCACGGCTGTCACGGCCGAGGATGGTGTCGGTGGCGTTCCTGGTGAGCGGCGTCCCGCTGATCGCGATCTCGCCATTCATCACGGGATGGACCGTGCTGATCGCGAGCTTCTTCCTCGGGGTGGGGTTCGCCTGGAAGAAGGTCCCCATCGACACGATGGTCCAGACGGCGGTGACGGACCGGTATCGCGGGCGGGTGTTCTCCATCTACGACGTGGCGCAGAACCTCGCCCGGGTGCTCGCCGCCCTGCTGGCGATCGCCGTGGTCGCCGACCGGTACGTCGGGCTGGAGGCCGCGTTGATCGGGCTGGTGTACGTGCTGTACGCGCCGGTGCTGCCGTTCTGGCTCCGCCGAACTGCCGCCCTCGGGGTCCGCACGTACTCCGGCGGCCGGGCGGACGACGAAGTTCGGAGTGTGGTGGTCGGCGGCGAGGAGTCGGCGGTGGCCGTCGAGCGGTCCTGGCACGAGGAACGCGCCGGCGTCCGGCTGCTGCGCTTCCGGCTGCGGCTGGAGGACGGGTCCCGGATCGAGGTCAGCCGGCCGGAGGACTCCGACCGGTGGCGGCTCGACCGCGAACTCCCCGCCGACCGGGGTGAGAACGACGCGTCGCTCGGCGGCCGCGCCGGCTAGATGACCTGTCCGGTGCCCAATAGGGCTGACTGCAGACCCGACCCCAACGCGATGATCCCGATCACCACTGCGACCGTCGCCCCCGCGCGATGGGCCCCGATGACCTGGGCGAGGATCCGCGCCACGACCGCGGCGGCAAGCGAGGCGATCCCGAGGGGCAGCGCCTTCCCGACCAGGGAGGCGTTGAGGCTCATCAGGAAGGTGAGCAGCGCCAGCGCCACGGACGTGGCGATGAGACTGGACACCCATGGCGTGTAGGTGGACTCGAGTGGTTCGAGCGCCTGGCTCATGTGGTACCACCTCTCCGGCAGGTACCGGGCGCGTCGTGCCGGACGGCATGCCGGAGGACCGGTATCACCTCGAGCGTACGAGGAATCGACCTGCCCGAACCCGCCAGGCACGCGGTTCGGCCGTCCCCCGCCCGGGAGGCTCCTCAGGGACCCGAGTGCTGCGGAGGCGGACCGGAGAAGATCGGGATCCAGTCGCGTGTGGCGCCGAGGTGGGTGAGCTCGAGCCCGGCGAGGACGAGCGCCCATCCCACGCCGATCACGACGAAGACGAGCGCCAGCTGGCGTATCCCCCGCGGTCGTGGCGCTCCTCCCGCCGGCCGCCGCAGCACGACTCCGATCCCCAGCACGATCACCGCGACCGCCGACCCCACCACTCCCCACGGGTGGTCGCCCGCCGTCCGCACCACCTGGAACACGGCCAGCGCGAGCACGCCCAGGGCGGCGGCGGCCAGCGCGACCGCTCCGGCCACCCAGAGCGGCGAGCTCGACACCCCTCCGGTCCCCAGCCGGCGTGCCACCAGCCACAGCCCCCCGTTGGCGAGCCCCCCGAGCACCAGCACGCCGATGCCGAGCTTGACCAGGACGGAGGCGTCGGTCGGGAACCCGACGGCGAGGGCGACCGCCCCCAGCACGTAGAGCGCGAGGAACCACAGCTCCGCCCCGCGGTGGGCCCCGCCTGACGGCACGGCCGCCCCCACGATCCCGGCCACGACGCGTCCCAGACGGGCGGCCAGCGCGAACGGCAGCGGGGGCTTCGCGTCGCCCCGGAGGTGGGCGATGCCGCCCATGACCCCGCCGGCGACGTGGGCGGCGCGTCCCATGTCGCTCAGCCGTTCCTCGTTGGGGAGCTGGTTGGGACGGCGGTACGCGTCGCGGAAGGCGTCGACGACGTCGTCGGGATGCGAGCGGGCGGCGTCGATCAGCCGCTGCAGCCGGTCGGGCACGGCGGCGCCCGCTCGTTCGGCCTCCTCGGCGGCCGGGAACAGCCGAGCGATGTCTTCGCGCGCCAGCTCCTCGTCGAGGATGGCCGCGAACGCCTGGTTCCGGAGGCGCCCCACCAGGGCCGCACGCTGCGGCTCCTGGCCCGGATGCGCCGGGATCAACGTCTCGATGAGGATCTCGGCCGCGTCGAGACGCCCCCACATGATGTCGTTCTCGCGCCACAGGCGATCGAGGAACGCACCGAAGTGGTTCACCCGGGCCCCCGTGACCTTGCCGGCGCCGCCGCCGTGCTTCGCCCCTTCGCCGCCGTCCGCTGGCAGCGGCATCAGGGTCGTCGCGTCGCCGGGGCTCACGCGGATCACCTCCACCTGGTCGCCCTCCCCCGCGTCCGATCCGTACTGCAGCGGGAACGCCACCAGGTCGAACTCGTCGAAGCTCGAGTACGCCCACGCGGCGGCCGCCGCCGCGATCCGGCCCTGCTCGCCGAACTCGGTCGCGGCGGCCTGTTCGATTCCGTCGGCGAGCGCGCCGAACGCCAGCTCGGCTCCGTCCGTCCGCGCCCCCGACACGCCGAGCAGCACCCGGTCGACCGCCTCGAGATGGCCGAGCACGACCGACTCCGCCAGGTCCCTGCGCCCCTCGTCGGACGGCGAGTCGAGGATCCGTTGCAGCTCGGCGAGCCCGATCCCGGACTCGCGGACCAGGCCGGGAAGCGGATTGTCCTGCGCCCGGCCGTGCAGCTCGCCCTCGGCGTCGACCAGGGCGGAGGTCGCCCGCGTAATGCCCTGCTTGACGAACGTCAGCGGCATCCGGAGCGTGCGCCGGTCGAGACCGGTCGCCGCCACGCCGAACTTCGCCAGGAGCGCCCGGCCGCCGTCGTCGAGGCGGAAGATCGAGTCGGTCCGGCGTTCCAGGAAGGCCAGCTGGCGCAGCCGGTACTGCTGGTCGAACGTCCACAGGAACCGGCCCTGCGTCATCGCGCCGGGCCCGGTGGCGTCGCCGGTTCGCGCGTCGCGCCAGGCCTTCAACAGGGCGCGGACCGCCACGAGGTACTCGCGGCTCGTCGGGATGCCGACCAGGCCGCCGAGGAGCGGCGCGAGGTCCTCGATGACGGCCTCCTCCCGGAGCGCCAGGTAGCCGGCGTATCCCGGTGGCCGGCCGGCCATGGCGGCACTCGCCGGGCGGTCGAGGTCGGCGGCGGCGGCACGTTCGATCCGCAGGTCCACGTCCCGGTAGGGCGTCACGCCGAGGTGCGCGATCACCTCCCGCAGCGCGGTGTCCACGCGCCGGGCGAGCCGGTTGAGGTCGTCCAGCCGGTTGAGGTCGTCGCGGATCGTCTCCTGGCGGGGAAGCAGGACCCCCTGGTCCAGGAAGTTCCGCAGGGCATCCGGCCGGAAGGAAGGGTCGGGGCGGGTGGCCGGCGGGGAGGGGTCGGGTTCGACGAACACCAGCTTGCGATCCACGGGGACCTGGGCGCGTTCGGTTCGCAGGATGTCCACGGCCCAGCCGAACGGCTTGTTGTCGAGGGCGCCGCCGTCGGCGAACGGCCGTTCCCGGAACGGCACCGCGTTGGGGTTCGCCGGTTCCGGCTGGGACGGGTAGTCCGGGTAGAACCGCCCCCACTCGGGCGTCGTGGAGTCACGGCCCTCGTACCCGGGAACCGCCCCGACGAGGTCATCGATGTCGGAGAGCTTCATCGGCTCGAACGCCAGTGGGAACGCCGAGGTGCACCGGCAGGCGAACGCCAGGAAGGGGTTGTTCGTCCGGACGAAGGGGTTGGCGGCGGCGTTCTGCTCGGGCTCCCCCGGCCGGAGCGACGAGGCCGAGTAGGCGAAGTGGTACACGTTGCGGTACCGGCGCTCGGTGGTGACCGCGTTCGACAGCCGGAGCGGCAGCTCGAACCCGTACAGGTCGGTGGTGGTCACGAACAGGTCGACTCCGTCGGCAAGCGTCGACGGCCGTTCCGGGTCCCACGGATCGTCGTGGTCCATGCTGTCGAACGCGCTCAGCAGCTTGACGTACATCCGGGCGCTGTTGAGCAGCGACTGCGGAGGGGCCTTCCACTGGACGCCCGGCGTGGCCGACTGCTCGTCGTTCATCAGCCGGTCGATGTCCCCCTCCTCGAGCCACAGGTCGGTCAGCCCGGCCATGCGCTGGCCGTTCGCCAGCGCCTTCGCCAGGAACACCGCGTTGATCCCGCCGGCGGACGTCCCGGACAGCACGTCGATGGCGAACCGTCGGAGGACGGGCGCCGAAGTGTCGCCGGCCGGCGCGGCCTGGAGATCGTCGGGGTCGACCTGGGCGAGGGCCCGGTACGCCCGCTCCGAGCCCGTGAGCTGATCGTCCGGCACGGCCGTGGTGCCCGCCGGCGTCGCCGGGGCGGTCGCCCGGACCAGATGGAACAGCTCCTGGGCGACGCCGTTCATGTAGATGGAGAGCGAGACGCCGCCGTACATCACGACGGCGAGGCGGACCTCCTCCACGACGTCGAGCACCGGGCCCTGGGGCGGTGCGGGATCGGGTGCCGCGTCCGGGCGAACAACGTCGTCCGGCCCGGTGGCGTCGTGCTCGGGCGCTCGCGCCCCCGTCGAGGTCCCCACCCGCAGTCCCCGTTCCGTCGACTGCCCCCTCGGCGTGGCTCACCGTAGGGAACCACCCCTCGGGGAGTCAAGGCATCAGAACTGGTGGGGGCACCACGGCTCGCGGTCGCCCGCGAACATCGCGTCGGCCCTGGCGACCGCGCCGGGCGCGTGTT
Source organism: uncultured Actinomycetes bacterium (assembly GCA_963772375.1). Taxonomy (GTDB): domain Bacteria; phylum Actinomycetota; class UBA4738; order UBA4738; family JACQTL01; genus DATBHM01. The sequence continues at coordinate 437,540 of CAVYXG010000005.1, read as the reverse complement.
CCTCGACCCGGCCGGCCCGGGCAAGGTCGCGCAGCCTGGCGCCGCCGAGGTAGGCGGCCCCCAGCTCGTTCGAGGTGAAGGCGAGCTCCGGATCGGCGTCGGTCCGTCGGCATTCGGCGCCGTCCGCGGACGTCACCAGCTCGTACGTGCCGGCGTTCCATTCGCAGAACCCGTCGCGCAGCTCGAACACCACCCGGTCCGCCGCCGCCCCGTACCGTCGCTCGGACAGCGCGGCCGGGACGTCGAGCAGCCGCAGCCACAGCCCATCGATCGCCTTCGGCCCCATCCGGCGGAGATCGAGCTGCATGGACAGCAACGGGTCGTCGGGCGGGCGGTTCCAGAACTCGATCGTGTCCATGAGGTCGATGCCGAACAGGAACGACCACATCGAGCGGACGCTGCCGGGCGTCGTCGTCACGGCCTCGATCACCTGTACGGCACCGCCCTCGACGCCGTCACGGCTGTCGGACTTCATGCGGTACACCGCGTACGCGTCCGGACCCTCGGGGCCCTCGTGCAGCCCGTAGAACATCGGCCCGAAGCCGCCTCGGTGGTGTTCCGCGTTCATGTGGTGGAACCGATACGCCCACCACGCCTCGTCGCGCACGAGCATGCCCGGCGTGGACGTCCGGATCCGCTCGTACACGGGTCCGAGCTGCTTGGCGGCCGCGTCGGGCGGCACCAGGCGGACCTGGCCGGGATCGTCGGACGCGGGCCCCAGCCACGCGGCCTGCGCCCGCTCGACGCGGCCGCTCAGCTGGCGCGTGGCCATCCCGTATCCGAACCGCTGGTAGATCGCGGGCTCGCTCGCCCACAGCGCGGCGATTGGATAGCCCTGCGCCCGGGAGTCGTCGAGCTGGCGGCGCATCATCGAGCGCAGGATCGCCCGGCGGCGGTGGGTCGGCGCCACGCCCACGGTGGTCACGCCCGCCACCGAGGCCTCGGCGCCGCCCGGCACGGTCATCCGCAGCGAGACGACCGACGTCGTTCCGACGATGAGGTCGCCGTCGAAGGCCGCGATCGAACGATCGGGCTCCCACTCGATCCGACTGTCGGCGATGTCGCTGTCGGTGGCCTCGCCGCCGAACGGCACGAACGCCGCCCGGACGTAGTCGGGCCACTGTTCGGCCTCGATCACCCGGATGTCGACGCCCACGCGGCTACTCGGGCAGGCCGGGTCCGGGACCCTTCGTGCCGGTGGTCGGGTAGCCCCGTTCCTGGCCCGGCGGTCCGGGGACCTCGCCGGGGGCGCCACCCTGCTGTTCCTTCACGAAGCGCCGGAACCGGTGCCGAACGTAGTAGTAGCCGATCACGCCGAGCAGCACGATCGTGAGGACGATCGCCAGCGTCAGGACCAGGGCGACCTTGATGACGGCACCCAGGATCCCGAGCGCCGCGGCCAGCAGCAGGAGGAGCACGAGCCACACCATGTCCGGTCCATGCTACCCGCGAGTTCAGCTCAGCTGCTGCTGGGCCTCGAGCATGAGGTTGCCGAACACCCGGCCGCCCGTCGGGAACGCGTGGATCGCGTCGGCCAGGACCGACACCGGAACTGCCGCCTTGATCGCGATCACGCCCTCGTGGATGAGCTCCGACGCGCCCGGGCAGGCGGCGAACGCGCCCACCAGGACCTTGCGCTCCCGGTCGACCACCGCGGTGAAGTGTCCGGGCGATCCCTCGAGGATCGCCGAGCCGTCCGGCGACGGCCAGGGGGGTTCGATCGTGAACCCGCGCGCGGTCGTCGAGAAGTCGGCCGTCACCTCCAACGCGTCGATCCCGTGCCGCTGCGCCTCCTCGACGGTCCAGCCGACGGCCCCGGTCTCCGGCTCGGTGAACGTGGTCTTCGGCACCCAGGTCAGGTCCGCGTGGACCTCGTCGCCGAACGACGCCGCGGCCGCAACCCGGCCCTCGTAGTCGGCGACATGCGTGAACTGGAGCCCGCCGGCCGCGTCGCCGGCCACGAACAGCCCCTCCCCGATCGACAGCCGGTCGTCGTGGTCGGCCGTGCCGCGATCGGTCAGGCGCCCGCCGGCCTCCAGGGCGCCCATCGCCCGGAGGTCGGCGGCGCGGCGGCCGACGGAGACGAGCAGCTCGGCGCCCTCGACCGTCGACCCGTCGTCGAGGTGGACGATCCGTCCGGCGCCGCCCCGTTCCACCGAGACGGCGTGTCCACCCAGATGGATGTCCACGCCCTCGCGCTCGAGCTGGGCGCTCACGATCTCGGCGGTCTTGGGGTGCTCGCGGGCTAGCAGCCGTGTTCCCTCGACCAACGAGACCTTCACGCCGAACCGCGCGTACACCTGGGCGAGCTCGACCCCGACCGGCCCGCCGCCCAGCACCACCAGCGACGAGGGCAGTTCGCGGGCCGAGGACGCGTCGTTGCTCGTCCAGTACCCGACGTCGGCGAGCCCCTCGACCGGTGGGATGAACGGCGTCGACCCCGCGGCGATCACGACGTTCCGCGTCTTGATGGAACGCGAGCCGCCGTCGGACAGGGCCACCTCCAGGCTGCCCTGCCCGGTGATCCGGGCGGTTCCCCGGACGATCTCGACGTCGGCCCCCTCCAGCCCGCGGACGTGGCCGGAGTCGTCGGGGTAGTCGATGCCCTCCCGGCTGATCATCCAGTCGCGCCGGGCGGAGGCGCGTTCGAACGGGTACTGCACGCCCTCCCACCGCCGGCGGGACGAGTCGAGCAGCGTCTTGGTCGGCATGCAGGCCCAGAACGAACACAACCCGCCCACGAGCGAGTTCTCCACGACGGCGACCCGCGCCTTCCGGGCGGCGGCGCCGTAGGCGGCGGCCTCCCCGGCCGCGCCGGTTCCGATCACGACGACGTCGTAGTCCATGCCAGACTTCCTCTCGTTCGACGACGATCTCAGCTGGGGCGCACCGGCAGCGTAGTCCGATGCCCGAAGGACGCGTTACCGGACGCGGCCCCGCCGTCCGGCCGGCGAGAGGACGAACACCACCACGCCCCGCACGTGGCCGGGCCCGACCGGCCCGAACGAGCGGCTGTCGTTCGAGGACCCCGGCGCGTCGCCCACGACGAACCACTCCCCAGCTCCCAGCGGCACGGGTTCCGGCAGGCGGGAGCCGTTCCCCAGCAGGTGGACGACCTCGCCCGGCGAGCCGGCCACGCGTTTCACCATCTCGAACCCGACCCGGCCCGGGTGCTCCACGACGACCACGTCGCCGGTCCGAGGGCGGCGCCGACCGAGCGCCAGGACGATGTCGCCCTCGGCGAGCGACGGCTCCATGCTCGGGCCGATCACGACCGCCCGGAACGGCCGCGCCCGCCATACCAGCAGGGCCGCCGTGACCGCTGCGAACAGGGCGATCGGGCCCCCGCGGCGCCGGTGATAGGTTGTCCCGGTTCCCACTTGCGTCCCCCGAGCGAAGGAGGCGACATGCGCAGACGCACTCTGCTCCAGCCGCGACGCATCGTGCACGCCCACTGCGACCTGCCGTGCGGCGTCTACGACCCGGCCCAGGCCCGGATCGAGGCCGAGTCGGTCGCGAAGATCCAGGAGAAGTACCAGGACGCCGCGAACCAGAAGAAGCCGAGCGAGTCCGAGGAGGACTTCCGCACGCGCTGCCTGGCCATCAAGGAGGAGCGCGCCGACATGGTGAAGCACCACCTGTGGGTGCTGTGGACGGACTACTTCAAGCCCGAGCACCTCGAGGCGCACCCCGACCTCCACGACACGTTCTGGAAGGCCACCAAGGCCGCCGGCGACGCGAAGAAGTCGCAGGACCCCGAGCAGGGCAAGCAGCTTCTCGCGCTGATCGATCAGGTCGCCGAGATCTTTTGGGCCACGAAGAAAGCCGCGTAGCTCGTTCGCCGACGCTTCGACGAGAGGCGGGGCCGGCCCGGCCCCGCCTCTTCGCTGCTCTCGGCTAGTTGTTCGAACCCGGCGCGCCGAGCTTCGGCTGGGGCGGGTCGATTCGGTCGAGCGTCCGCATCTCCGGAACGCCGAAGTCCTCGGGGAGCATGACCTTGCCGTGCCGGACCAGCCGCCGGTGCCGGCGGACCGAGTCGGCCGCCCGCGCGGCGTGCATGTGACCGACGACGATGGCGAACGCGAGCATGGCGATCGTGATCCCGGCCGCGGCGTCGTGCTCGACCACGGCGAGGCGGATGGCGAGCCACGTCGCGCCGGCGAGGTTCAGTCCGATCATCACGAACGCCCACAGGCGAGCGCTCGGGTCGGACCTTCGGCTCCGCCGCACGGCGTTCCCTCCCTCACCCGTCGCGATCGTCCCCCGGCGGGGACGGAGAGGATGGTACCGCCGCGATTGGTAGGCTCGCCAGCCCCGATGCCGGCCGCGCCGCTCACCGCCTCACCGCCTCCCGCCGAGGTCCTCCTGTGAAGGACGTCGGGCTGGTCGGGCTGCCGTTCTCCGGGCGTTCGACGCTGTTCACCGCGCTGACGCGGACGGGGGCCGCGGGGGGGCGCTCCAACCAGGCGGTGGTTCCGGTTCCCGATCCTCGGCTCGGCGTGCTGACCGAGCTCGAGCGGTCCCGGAAGACCGTGGCAGCGCAGGTCCGGTTCGTCGACGTGCCGGGCGCGACCTCGGCGCAGGGGCTGGCCGAGCTCCGGGTCACTGACGCGCTGGCGGTGGTGCTGCGGGCGTTCGGGGCGGACGCCGATCCCGCCGGCGACTGGCGGAGGGTCACCGAGGAGCTGGTGCTGGCCGACCTCGCCGTCGTCGACTCGGCGCTCGAGAACGCCCGGCGGCGGGCGAAGGGCCGCTCGGGCGGGGGCGGTCCGGAGGTGGCGACGCTGGAGCGCGCCCACGCCGCGCTCTCCGAGGAACGCCTGCTGCGCGGCGAGCCGTTCGACGACGACGAGCTGGGGCACCTCCGGAGCCTCGCGGCGCTCACGCTGAAGCCGTGGATCCCGGTGGCGAACCTGGAGGAGGGCGCGTCGATGCCCGAGGGGCTCCCCGAGGGAACCGTGCCCGTGTTCGCCTCGATCGAGGCCGAGACGGCCGGCATGCCGGAGGACGAGGCGCGTGACCTGCTGGCGGAGTTCGGCGTCGAGGAACCGGGCCTCGACCGCGTGATCGCCGCGTCGTATCGGGCCCTCGACCTGATCACGTTCCTCACGACCGGCGAGGACGAGACGCGGGCGTGGGAGGTCCGGAAGGGGGCGACCGCCCCCGAGGCGGCCGGCGTCATCCACACCGACCTCCAGCGGGGGTTCATCCGGGCCGAGGTGGTCGGCTACGACGACCTGGTCGCGGCCGGCGGCTGGAACGCCGCGAAGTCGAAGGGCCTGCTGCGCGTCGAGGGCAAGGACTACGTCGTCCGCGAGGGCGACTGCCTGCACGTACGGTTCAACATCTGAAACCAGCTTTCCTTCCGGGTATCGCCAGGCTTTACTGGCGATCACACTCCGGTATGCTCTCGCTCCCATGGACGACAGCTATCGAATCGGCGAGGCCGCCAGCGTGCTCGGGGTTCGGGTGGAGACGCTCCGGCGGTGGGAACGCACCGGGAAGCTGCGGACCACCCGCACGACCGGCGGGCAGCGGCAGATCCCGGCATCCGAGGTCGCGCGGCTCCTGGCCGATCGCCGAGAGAAGCAGAGCCCGATGGCCGCGACCTCGGCCAGGAACCACTTCCCCGGCGTCATCACCGCCATCAAGAAGGACAAGCTGGTCGCGACCGTCGAGATCCTCGCCGGCCCCCACCGCGTGCTCGCGCTCATCACCCGGGAGTCGGTCGACGAGCTCGGCCTCCGGCCCGGGATGCAGGCCGTCGCCACCGTGAAGGCCACCAACGTGTTCGTGGAGGTCCCCGCATGAGACGTGTGATCGCCCTGCTGGCCTGCTCGGTCGTCGCCCTGGCCGCGTGTTCGAAGTCCTCGGACCATCAGGGCCCCGTCAACCCGACGACCGTCACGGTGCTCGGGGCCGCGTCCCTGACCGACGCGTTCGGCACCATCGGCAAGGACTTCGAGGCGAAGCACGCCGGCACGAAGGTGCGGTTCTCGTTCGGGCCGTCGGACGGGCTGGCCCAGCAGATCCAGGGTGGGGCGCCGGCGGACGTGTTCGCCTCGGCGTCGACGTCGTGGATGGACGCGGTCGCGAAGGACCCCGGCGTGTCGGACCGGGCCGACTTCGCGAAGAACCGTTTGACGATCATCACGCCGAAGGACGACCCCGCCGGCATCACGTCCGTCCAGGACCTCGGGAAGCCGAGCGTGAAGCTCGTGCTCGCCGCCGAGGGCGTGCCGGCCGGCGACTACGGCCGGCAGATCCTCGACAATGCCGGCATCTCGAAGCAGGCCCTCGCGAATGTCGTCTCGAACGCCGTCGACGTGAAGGGCGTGGTCCAGGCCGTGACGTCGGGCGACGCCGACGCCGGCATCGTGTACGTGACCGACGTGACGCCGGACGTGGCCGACCAGCTGCACGAGGTGGCGATTCCCGACTCCGTCAACGTCATCGCCACCTACCCGATCGCCGTCGTGTCCGGGTCGTCGAACGACGCCCTATCGAAGCAGTTCGTCCGGTACGTCCTCGGTCCGGGCCAGCAGGTGCTGCGGGCCGACGGGTTCCTTCCGGCTTCGTAGCCCCAGATGGCCACGATCCGGGAAGCCGCTGCGCCCGTTGGAACGCCCGGGCGCCCGGCCGAGCCGCCGAGGCGACGCCTGCGATCCGCGTGGCTCGTGCTGCCGGCGCTGGTGTTCGTGCTGGTGCCGGTGGTCGCGCTGGCGGTCAAGGCGCCGTGGTCCAGGGCGGCGGCCACGCTGTCGGACTCGGGTGCCTGGACGGCCCTGCGGGTCTCCCTCGAGGTCACCCTGGGAGCGGTCGCGATCTCGCTGGTCGTGGCCATGCCGGCGGCGTGGGCACTGGCCCGGACCGACTTTCCCGGGAGGCGGCTGGTGCGGGCGTTCATCGTCCTGCCGATCGTCCTCCCGCCGGTCGTGGCCGGCGTCGCGCTGCTGGCGACGTTCGGCCGCCTCGGGCTGGTCGGCGGCCTCATGGAACGCGCCGGCATCCGGCTCGTGTTCACGACGGCGGGCGCCGCGGTCGCCACCGCGTTCGTCTCGGCGCCCTTCCTGGTGCTGGCGCTGGAGTCGGGGTTCCGGTCGATCGACCCGCGGTTCGAGGACGCCGGCCGCTCGCTGGGCGCGTCCCGGTGGTATGTGTTCCGCCGGGTGACCCTCCCCCAGCTCCGACCGGCGCTGGCCGCGGGGCTCGTGCTGACGTGGGCCCGGGCGCTCGGTGAATTCGGCGCGACGATCACGTTCGCCGGGAACTTCCGGGGCACCACGCAGACGCTGCCGCTCGCGGTGTACCAGTCGCTGCAGACGGATCCCGGCGCCGCGTACGTGGTGTCGCTGATGATGCTCGTCGCGTCGGTGGCCGTGCTGGTCGCGGTCGGCGGACGCCTACTTGTTCGATGAACGACGCGAACGAACCGGCCCTCCGGGCGGAGATCCTGGTCCGACGGCCGGACTTCGACGTGCGGCTCCGGCTGGCGGTGGAGGCCGGGCGGACGGTGGCGCTGCTCGGGCCGAACGGCGCGGGAAAGTCGACGACTGTGGCCGCGCTGGCGGGACTCGATCCGCTGGAGGAGGGCAGCGTCCTCCTCGACGACGCCACGCTGGAGGACGTGGATGCCGGCGTTCGTCTTCCGGCCGAGCGTCGGCCCGTCGGTGTCGTGTTCCAGGACCTGCTGCTGTTCCCGCACCTCAGCGCGCTGGAGAACGCTGCCTTCCCCTTGCGAGCACGTGGTGTGTCGAAACACGTTGCGCGGCAACGGGCTTCGGCCTTGCTCGAACGACTCGGCGTGGCCCACCGGGCCAGGGCCAAGCCCGCCGAGCTGTCCGGCGGGGAGGCCCAGCGCGTGGCGCTTGCCCGGGCGCTGGTGCACGAGCCGCGGCTGCTCCTGCTCGACGAACCACTCTCCGCGCTCGATGTCCGCTCTCGCGGCGAGATCCGCCGGCTGCTCCGCGAGCTGCTGGGCGGATTCCCGGGCGTCCGGTTGATGATCACCCACGACCCGGTCGAGGCGATGACGCTGGCCGACCGGCTGGTGCTGATCGAGGCGGGCCGCGTCACGCAGGAGGGAACCCCCGACGAGATCCTCCGGGCGCCGCGGACCACCTACGCGGCGGAGCTGGTCGGGGTGAACCTGTTCGCCGGGAGGCTGGAACGGCAGGACGACGGTTCCGGCGTGCTCCGCACGCCGTCGGGCGACGTCGTGGTCGCGTGGCCTGCGGACGCGAACGGCGACGTCGACGGAGCCGTCGGGCTGCTCCGCCCGGCCGACGTCGCGCTGTTCCAAGAGACGCCTTCGGGCTCGGCCAGGAACGTGGTGTGGGGCCGGGTCGAATCCCTCACCCGGGAGTCCGACCGGGTCCGGGTCCGCATCGCCTCTCACCCGCCGGTGGTGGCGGAGATCACGGCCGCGTCCTCGACCCGGCTGCGCCTGCGCGAGGGTGGCGAGATCCACGCGGCCTTCAAGGCCGTCGAGGTCTCGGTGCTTCTTCCCGACTGATCCGGCCCCGGCCATGGCATCGGCCGCCGATCCCGGCTCGGCCGCGGCCCGGGGCGACGTCGTCAGGCGGACGGTGAAGCGGCGGCAGGAGTTCGGCGGAGCACCCGGACGCCGAACGCCGTGACCAGCACGAGCGGGATGAGGATCACCAGTACGGCGACGCGGGGCCCGACCAGGTCGGCCATCGCCCCGTCGATCAGCGCGGCGATGGGCCGGGTGCCGAGGAACGCCACCGTCCAGAGGCCCATGATGCGGCCGCGCATCCGGTCCTCGACCTCCTCCTGGAGCGCGGTCGTCCACGCGGTGCTCGCGATCAGGTAGCCGGCCCCGCCCACCATCAGCACGACGAGCGCCGGCCAGAACCACGGCACGAACGCGAACCCTGCCAGCCCGAGCGCCATCACCGCCATGCTCCACGGCAGCGCCCGCAGCCGCGCGGCGCCCGGCGCCCGGAACGTCCGCGACAGCAGCAGCGCCGCGAGGATCGACCCGATCCCGAACGCCGCCACGATGAACCCGGCCCAGTTGTCGTTGTGCCCGAACACGTCCTGCGCGAACGTCGGCCCGAGCGTGATGACCGGGTCGGCCGCCATCGACACCGCAGCGACGCCGAACAGCATCACGCGCAGCCGCGGCTGCTCCCACGCCAGCCGTATGACCTCCCGGATCGAACCTCCCCGGTGCTCGCCACTGGCGGTCCGTTCCAGCCGGAGCATCGACAGGGCCACGATCAGCGCGACGAACGACAGCGAGTTCAACGCGAACGCCCACCCGAACCCGACCGCCGCGATCGTGACCGTGGCGACGATCGGCCCGACCACCCGGGCCACGTTGTAGGTGACGGAGTTCATCCCGACGGCCTCGCCGAGCTGCGACCGGTCGACGAGCGACGGCAGCAGCGCTCCCATGGCCGGGATGGAGACCGCGTACTGCAGCCCCACGACCACGGCGACGGCGATCACGACGCCCACCGTGGCGTTGCCCGTCCCCGCCAGCACGGCCAGGACCCCCGTGGCCACGAGCGCCAGCACCTGGGTCGCGATCAGCAGCCGGCGCCGGTCGAACCGGTCCGCCAGCCCACCGCCGAACAGCGCGAGCAGCAGCACCGGAAGGAACAGCGCCGCGTTCGCCACCCCGACCATCAGTGACGAACCCGTCAGCCGGAGCACCAGCACGCCCTGGGCGACGTTCTGCAGCCAGGTACCGGTGTTCGAGATCAGCTGTCCGGTGAAGAACAGCCGGAAGTTCCGATTGGCGAACAGCGGCGTCCGGGCGCCTGCGCCGTCGCCATGAACGCCGTCGCCGTTTGGCGAGGCTGCCGGCGCACGGCCGGACGACGCCGTTCGATCGAGATCGGTGCGCGGGGACTCCATGGGAAGTCCTTCGAGGCTACCGCTCGGACGGATTCCCGGAGTCGGAGCCCGAGGAGTCGCCTCCCGGAATCTCGATGCCCTTCGAGGCCGCCCACTCGTCGAGTAGCGCAAGCGCCTCCTCGCGCCCGATGGGCCCGCGCTCCAGCCGGATCTCCATGAGGTGCTCGCGGGCCTCCCCCACCAGCCGGCCCGGCGCCAGCCCGAGATGCTCCATGATCTCGTTGCCGTCGAGCGCCGGCCGCATCGACTCGAGGTTCTCCTGCTCCGCCAGCCGAGCGATGCGCTCCTCGAGGTCGTCCTGCAGCGCCCGGAACTGCTTCGCCTTGAACAGGTTCGCCGTCGTGACGTCGGCCCGCGTCAGCTGGTTCAGCCGGTCGAGCAGCGGCCCCGCGTCTCGGACGTACCGGCGCACGGCCGCGTCGCTCCACCCCTCGCCGTACCCGTGGAACCGCAGGTGCATCTCGATGAGCGTCCGGACGTGGTCGATCACGGCCGAGGAGTAGCGCAGCTCGCGCATCCGGATCTCGGCCATCCGCGCGCCGACGACCTCGTGATGGTGGAACTGCACCCCCTCCGGCGTGTACTCGCGAGTCCGGGGCTTCCCGACGTCGTGGAACAGCGCGGCCAGCCGGAGCGTCAGGTCGGACGGGTCGCACCCCTCCACCACCGCGTAGGTGTGCCGCAGCACATCCTTGTGCTTGTGCACGGGGTCCTGTTCGAGTGCGAGCGCCGGGAGCTCCGGAAGGAACTCCTCCGCCAGTTCCGTGTCCACCAGCAGCTGCAGCCCGCGCCCGGGTTCGGCCCCCAGGAGCAGGCGGTTCAGCTCGGCCTGGATCCGTTCCCGCGACACGATCGCCAGCCGCGAACGCATGCGCGCGACCGCCTCCACGACGCGCTCGGACGGCGTCACCCCGAGCTCCGACACGAACCGCGCCGCCCGCAGCATGCGCAACGGGTCGTCGGAGAACGCCACGTCGGGCTCGAGCGGAGTGTCCAGCAGCCGCGCTGCCAGGTCCCTGACCCCCCCGAACGGGTCCTCGAACGCCCCGTCCGGCAGCGACACGGCCATCGCGTTGAACGTGAAGTCCCGGCGCGACAGGTCGGTCCGCAGGTCCTTCCCGAACGTCACCGCCGGTCGCCGGTCGTCGTCGGGGTACATCTCCTCGCGGAACGTCGTGATCTCGAACTGCCGCCCGTCCTTGCGCGCCCCGACCGTCCCGAACCGCGCCGCCTGCACGTACCGCTGGTCGGCCCACCCCTGGAGCCTCCGGACGGTCTCCGGCGGCTTGGCCGAGGTGGTCAGGTCGATGTCCGCGTGCTCGCGGACCCGGCCGAGCAGCGCGTCGCGGACCACTCCGCCGACGAGATGGAGCTCGAACCCGGCCGCGCGGAAGCGTTCGCCCAGCTCCCGGGCGAGGGGGTCGATCTCGACGAAGGAGGCGCCGGTCGGCCGGTCGGAGCTGGGCGGCTCGGCCATGAGGCCATGAGGATACCCCCGCGGATTTCTCGCGCCGCTTCACCCGGATCGTCTTCTGACGATGCAAGATGGGCGATACGAACACAGGCGAACGTCAGTCCGGTCGCGAACGGGCGGCGTTCATGATGGCGGGGACGCGCTCCGCACTCGAGACGGCGCGTCCCGCCGAACGACGGCAAGGATCGGAGGGCCCCGCTCCGCTGGGCGGGCGGCGCAAGCCTCGGCCGGGCCCCGCGTGGTGCCCGGGAGCGGGGGCTCTCGATCCACCGGCCGCGCGCGTACCCTGACGACGCCAGTGCTCACCGCGCTCGGGTTCCTGTGGACGCTGCCGAACACGCTGCTCGGCCTGGTCCTCGGCCTGCTCACGTTCCAGGTTCCGCGCGTCCGCCGCGGCGTCCTCATGTTCGACCGCCGCGCCCGCGGGTGGTCGCTCGTCGTCCGGCGATTCGGCTACTCGGCCCAGACGTTCGGGTTCGTGATGATCGGGGCGGAGCCCATCGAGGGAGCTCTGTACGACCACGAGCGTGAGCACGTCCGGCAGTACTGCCTGTGGGGGCCACTGTTCCTGCCGGTGTACGGGCTGCTGTTCGTCGGGTACGGCTACCGGCGACACCCGTTCGAGGTGTGGGCGGCGAGGCGGGCGACGGGCCTCAGGTCGTGAAGCCCGACTCGGGCGCCGCGGCCGCGACGGGCGCCGGTGAGCTCCCACCGTTCCGGGAGCCGTCGGCATCGGCCCGCATCCTCGCGGCCTTCAGCGCCAGCGAGAAGTCGTGGGCGTTGGACGACGCCTCGGTGGCGTCCTCCTCGCGCACGAGGCCCTCCATCACCAGTCGCACCAGCGCCTGGTCGAACGTCTGCATCCCGTAGAACTCGCCCTCGGCCATCACGTCGTTGATCTCGAACGTCGACTCCGGCTTGAGGATCCGCTCCTGCACCCGGCCGGTGTTCACCAGCACCTCGACCGCCGGAACGCGCCCTCTGCCGTTGGCCCGCGGCAGCAGCCGCTGGGACAGGACCCCCCGCAGTCCGGACGAGAGCGACACTCGGACCTGCTGCTGCTGCTGGGCCGGAAACATGTCGAGGATCCGGTTGATGGTCTCGGTCGCGTCCGTCGTGTGCAGGGTCGAGATGACGAAGTGTCCGGTCTCGGCCGCCTGGATCGCAGCCTCCGCCGAGGGGGCGTCGCGGATCTCGCCCACGAAGATCACGTCGGGGTCCTGGCGGACGACATGGCGGAGGGCGGCGGCGTACGACAGCGTGTCGATCCCCACCTCACGCTGGTCGACGATCGAATTGGCGTCCTCGTGCATGACCTCGATGGGGTCCTCGATCGTCACGATGTGCGCCTTGCGGGTCCGGTTGATGTGCCCGACCACCGAGGCGATCGTGGTGGTCTTGCCCGTGCCGGTCGGGCCGGTCACCAGCACCAGCCCGCGGGGCGTGTCCGCCAGGGTTCGGACGACGGGCGGGAGCATCAGCTCCTCGAACGAGGGGATCTCCGCCCGCACCCGGCGGATGGCGAGGCCCACGACGCCGCGCTGGCGGAACACGTTCACGCGGAACCGCCCGACGCCGGACAGCGTGTAGCCGAAGTCGGCTTCGTACGTGTCCCCGAAGTCGCCGGCCTTGGCGGGCGGCATGATGTCGGTGGCGAACGACTCCGTGTCCGTCGCCTCCAGGGCGGGGAAGTCGGTCTGGATCAGGGTGCCGTCGACCCTGACGACCGGAACGGCCCCCACCTTCAGGTGGAGGTCGCTGCCGCCCATCTCGACCATGCGCCGGAGCAGGTCCGAGATCTCCATCGCTGGTACATGGTCGGCAGGAGTGGGTACGTAGTTGAGGTCGAGCGCCAACTCACAGCATCTGGGAGGATTCGCAACTTTTCATCCGGATTCCGGTTGCTCTACAGGGCATCTGGGAAACTACGGGGGGCCCGACCCCCCGCGATGACGCACCTTGGGAGGTGTTCCCACGTGGCTGAGACCGACGGCGAGAACAAGCGGATGTCACGAGCCGAAGCCGGCCGCAAGGGCGGCCTGACGACGAAGCAGCGATACGGCGCCGACTTCTTCGGCAAGATCGGCAAGATCGGCGGCAAGAAGGGCGGCGACACCACCAAGCGCCGCTACGGCGTCGAGTTCTATCAGCAGATCGGCCGCAAGGGCGGATCTCGCTAGCGACCTACGTCGAATGGTGACTCGCCGGGGGCACGGCGAGCACCGGCCAGGCGTGTCCCGTCCCGCCCGCGGCCGCCGAGCCCGGACCCCCCGGGATCGGTCGCGAACATCTCCCTGGCATACTTCCGGCATGCGGACGAGCGTGGACGTCCACAACCACCTGGTGGAACGGAACGTCCGCCACGAGCTCCTCCCCGTGCGCGACCGGCTGCGCTCGGCCGAACGGATCGCCGGGGTGCTGGGGCTGCCACCCGAGGTGGTCGGCAAGGTGGTCGTGTTCGAAACGGACCGGGGGCCCGTGGCCGCGATCGTCCCCAGCAGCAGCGAACCCGACCCGGACCGGGTCCGGGCCGCGGTGCGCGGCCACGAGATCACCCTCGCGCGGGACGACCGCACGTCGCAGCTCTCGGAGTACCTGTCGGAGGCGGTTCCCCCGGCGGGACTGCCCGCGGGATTCCGCGTGGTGGCCGACCGCAAGCTCGCCGGGCAGGAGGTCCTGTACTTCGCCGGCGGCGATCCCACCGCCATCCTCAAGATCCGGGGGGAGGACCTCGTGAAGGCGACGGGGGCCAAGGTGGCGAGGATCGCCCGGCCGATGGGGCCGGGCGGCAGCACCCGGCGCCGGTGGACCCGGATCAGGTCGTGAGGACCCGGTCGGAGCACTCCGCCGGGGGGGTTGTGTTCCGACGCACCGACGAGGGGATCGAGATCGCCCTGGCAGCCCGGAGGACCCGCCGGGGCGAGTTGGCGTGGGGTCTGCCCAAGGGCCTCATCGAGCCGGACGAACGTCCCGAGGACGCGGCGCTCCGGGAGGTCCGCGAGGAGACGGGTCTGTTCGCCGAGATCGACGACGACCTCGGAACGATCTCCTACTTCTACCGGTGGGACGAGGTGGGGGTGCGCAAGACCGTCCGCTTCTACCTGATGCACGCGACCGGTGGGGACATGGCCGACCACGACCACGAGATGGAGGAGATCCGGTGGTTCCCGGGGGCCTCGGCGGTCCGGCGGGCGACGTACCGCTCCGAGCGCGAGGTGGTGGAGCGGGCCGTCGCCATCCTCGAGGGGGCAGCGCCCCGGCCCGAACCGCCAACCTGAACGTCGCCCGAGAACACGCAGGTCCCGGGCACGCGTTCGGCGATACCGCCGGGCCACGGTGCCTACAATGGGTCGCCGCGATGCAACGCCTGGCCACGCTCCTCGTCGTTCTCGTCATCCTCGTCCTCGGCGCCCCCCCGGCGAACTCCGCCCCGGCCCCGGACGTGTCCATCAGCCTGCGCGCGATGACGCCCTGGCTCACGCCGCAGTCGAACCAGCTCCAGCTGACCGTGGTCGCGAGGAACGAGGGCCGGCGCCCCGCCGGCGACCTCACGTTCGGCGTCACGGTGTTCACCCCCTCCCACACGAGGAACGAGTACGAGGACTCCCTCCGCGAGGACCCCCAGGGCGGGGCGATCTACGCGGGGTTCGACCTGGTCAGGGGCCGGCTGATCCCTGGGGCGCGGCGGGTGCTCACACTCTCGACACCAAAGGTGCAGGCGCTGGGCGCCGCGATCCTGCAGGGGAACGAGACCGCGATCTACCCGATGGATGTCGAGCTGCGCTCCGGCGACCGGACCCTCGCGTCGATCCGGACGCCGATCGTGTTCCTCGACTTCACGAAGCACCAGCGGGTG
This sequence comes from uncultured Actinomycetes bacterium, assembly GCA_963772375.1. Taxonomy (GTDB): domain Bacteria; phylum Actinomycetota; class UBA4738; order UBA4738; family JACQTL01; genus DATBHM01. The sequence goes on along the minus strand of CAVYXG010000005.1, from coordinate 422,322 downwards.
GCCACGACGCGCCTCCGCCTGGCGTGGACGTTCGCGCTGCACAAGGGCATCGACTACGGGCCTGATGGGACCTACCTGAACACCGCCCTGCAGTCCCAGGTCTCGCCGAACGGCCGCCTGGCCAGGGAGGTGTCCGCGCTGGATGCGGCCGCGAACGCCCCCCGCCGCCCCCGTCCGATCGATGTCGTGTGGTCGCCCACCCTCCTGGCGCAGCTCCAGGACATGCGCGACGGCTACTCGGTGCGCTCCGGCGGGGTGATCGAGAAGGTCCCCGCGGGGGAGGGCGGGGCGGCCGACGCCGGCGCCGTGCTCGACGCTATGCACCGGCTGGCCGACGGGCCGCGTGTCGAATCGTCCGCGCTCCCCTATGCGGCGCCCAACATCCCGGCGCTGCTGTCCGCCGGGCTCGGCGTCGACCTCCCGACGCAGCTGCAGCGGGGCCAGCAGGAGGTCGAGGCGTTCACCGGCCATCCGATCTCCACCGACATCTTCTGGCCCCCGGCCGGTGCCCTGGATCTGACGTCGCTCTCGACGCTCGCGGTCCGGGGCGTGCGGACGTTCCTGCTCACGCCGGGGCTGGTCCACCGAGGCCCTCAACCCAAGGAGTTCGCGCAGCCGGCCACGGCATCGTTCACCAGTGGGCTCAATTCCTCGGTCACCGGGATCGTCCCCGACGTCGGCATCCAGAACATCCTCAGCTCGGACGTCGCCCAGCGGGATCCGCGCCTCGCAACCCAGGACGTCCTCGGCGAGCTCGCCCAGATCTGGCTCGAGCAACCGGGCATCCCGCGCGCCGTGGCGATGTCCATCCCCGACTCGCTCGACGTTCCCGGCGCGCTGTTCGGCCCGCTCCTCGAGGCGATCGGGAGCGCTCCGTTCCTGCAGATGCAACAGGTCAGCGCCATCGTCAAGAACTTCCATCCAAACCCGGACCGACCAGCGCAGCTGTTCCCCAATCCGGGGAGGCTGTTCTCGGCCGGGTACGCCGATCAGATCGCCGCGACCCGCGACGACATCTCCCTGTTCCAATCCATCCTGGTGAACCCCTCCCCGGTCCCCGCCCAGCTCGAGGACTCCGTGCTGCTGTCCGAGGGCGCCAGCTTCACGGAGGACCAGCGTGCCGGGACGGCGCTCCTCGACGGCATCAGCGACCGTCTCTCGGGCCTGTTCGCGGGGATCAGGGCCGACACCTCGAGGACGGTGACGCTCGCGAGCGGCCAGGGCGTCGTCCCCATCGGCCTCACGAACGACACGCCGGACCGCGTCCGGGTCCTGATCCGGATCGTCTCCGCCCGGCTGGAACCGGAGTCGAAGACGCAGACGGTCGTGCTCCCCGGCGGGAGCACCCGGCTGCTGCCGTTCCGGGTGAAGAGCCGGACCACCGGACGGTTCCCGGTCCAGATCAGCGTGCTCACTCCGGATGGTCAACCGCTCGGCACGCCGCAGGAGCTCGTCGTCCGGTCCACCTCGTACAACCTCGTGGCGTTGCTCCTCGTGCTGGGCGCGGCGCTGTTCCTCCTCGTGTGGTGGGGGCGGCGGTTCCTGCCGAAGAACCGTCCCCCCCACGCGCCGTCGACCGCCCTCCCGCCCCAGGCGAAGCCCGCGTGACGGACGCGCCGTGAGCGGGGCGACCGCGTCGGAACGGCAGGCCGACCGGCGGATCCTGCGCTCCACGGCGGTCATGTCGACCGGGACCGCGCTGTCCCGGGTCACCGGGTTCCTCCGGCTGTCGGCGATGGCCTACGCGATGGGCCTGACGACCCGGCTGTCGAACGCCTACAACGTCGCCAACAACACGCCGAATATCGTCTACGAGCTGATCCTCGGGGGGATCCTGACGTCAGTGTTCGTCCCCGTGTTCGTGGACTGGCTCGAGCACCGCGGGCGCGAGGAGTCGTGGGAGGTGGCCCGCCAGATCCTCACGATGGCGTTCGTCGTGCTCTCGGCGATCACGCTGCTCACGATCGTGTTCGCCCCGGCGATCGTCGACCTCTACACGAGGCGGCTGCCACACGGCCCCGCCGGCGAGGCCGAGCGTGACCTGGCGACGTTCTTCCTGCGGTGGTTCATGCCGCAGATCGTGTTCTACGGGCTGGGCGCCGTGGCGAGCGGCCTCCTGAACGCCCACCGGCGGTTCGCGGCGCCGATGTTCGCCCCCATCCTGAACAACCTGACCGTCATCGCCACCATGGTGGTGTTCGTCGCCCTGCCGACCCGGGCATCCGGCGCCCCGACCGAGCTCCAGCGCTACGTGCTCGCCATCGGGACGACGATCGGCGTGGTGGCGATGACGATGGCGCTGCTGCCGTCGCTGCGCCGGACGGGCTTCCGGTTCGCGTGGCGATGGAACTGGCGCAGCGAGGCCGTGCGCCGGATCGCCCGGCTTGCGCTGTGGGTGTTCGTCTACGTGCTGGTGAACCAGCTCGGCCTGATCGTGATCATCGTCCTCGCCACCGGGGCGAACGCCTACACCGTCTACAACTACGCGTTCATCTTCTTCTCGCTGCCGCACGCGATCTTCGCGGTGTCGGTGATGACCGCGCTCCTGCCGGCCCTGTCGGCGCGATGGGCGAACCGCGAGACGGGCGAGTTCCGGAGCCTTCTGGCGAGGGGCATCCGCCTCACCGCGCTCGCCGTCATCCCGTCCGCGCTCGGGTACCTCGCGCTGGCCGGACCCATCGCCCGCCTGCTGCTCGCGCACGGACAGGCCACGCCTGAAGGGGCCGAGGCGGTCGCGGACGTCCTGCGGTTCTTCGCAATCGGGCTGTTCTCGTTCTCGGCGTTCCAGCTGCTGTTGCGGGCCTTCTACGCCATGCAGGACAGCCGAACTCCGGCGCTGGTGAACATCGCTTCCGTCACGCTGAACACCGTGGTGAACGTGCTGCTGTTCCACGCGTTGGGAGCCCGCGGCCTCGCGCTCGGATATGCGGCGGCCTACACGTTCGGGGCCATCGTGCTGGTCCTGCTGATGCGGCGCCGCCTGGGCGGCCTGGAGGGCCGCAGCGTTGCGCGCGGACTCGGCAAGGTCCTCCTCGCCGGCGCGGTCACCGCGCTCGCGGCGTACGGCGTCTCGGCGCTCATGGCCCACACGATCGGCACCTCCACCCTGCCGGAACAGACCCTCCAGGTGCTGGGATCCATCGCAGCCGGACTGCTAGTGTTCGTCGCGATGGCGCTCCTGCTGCGCATCGAGGACCTCCGCCAGGTCGTGGCCATGACCGTCGGCAGGTTCCGCAGGTGACCGCCGCGGCCCGCTGGCGTGACGAGCAGGGGCTGGTGGGCAAGGCCCTCGTCATCCTCCTGGTGCTCATCGTGCTGGTCGGGCTCATGGCCGTCGAGGCCGGGTCGATCATCTTCACCAAGCTGTCCCTCGAGAACACCGCCGACACCGTGGTGGCGGACGGCGAGCGCGAGCTGGCGTCCTCGCACTCCCAGGCGGCCGCGTGCAAGGCGGTGCTCCAGTCGCTCGTGGACCACGACGAGCACGCGCAGGTGAAGGCGTGCACCGCCAACCCGGCCACGGGCGTCATCACCATCAAGCTCCGGAAGGTGGCTCCCACGCTCATCGTCCGTCGGGTGAGCTTCCTGCGGAAGCTCGGCGTCGTGAAGGCAACCGCGGAGTCCGGGCCCGGCTCCATATGACGGGGCCGGACCGCCGGGGACGGGAGGGCCCCGGCTAGACTCCCTATCCGTGGAGGACCTCGCCGCCGGCACCGCACTGGGGGGCCGCTACGAGCTCGACGAGGTGGTCGGCTCCGGCGGCATGGCAACCGTCTGGCGCGCCCACGACCGCGTGCTGGATCGTCCCGTCGCAGTGAAGATCCTGCATCCCCAGCTGGCCGAGGACCCGGCGTTCCTCGAGCGGTTCAACGACGAGGCCACCGCCTCCGCCCGGCTCACCCATCCGAACATCGTCCACGTGTTCGACGCGGGCTCCGACGGTGGCACGGCGTTCATCGTGATGGAGCTGTTCGAAGGCGAGACGCTGCGCGACCGCGTGCAACGGACCGGGCCGCTCCAGCCGGCGGAGGCCGCGTCGATCATGGGCCAGGTGCTGCAGGGGCTGCAGTTCGCCCACGACCACGGCCTGATCCACCGCGACGTCAAGCCGGCCAACGTCCTCGTCGCTCGCGACGGCCGGGCGAAGGTGGCCGACTTCGGCATCGCGAAGGCCGCTTACGGCGGAACCGCCGACCCCACGACCACCGGCAGGGTCCTCGGCAGCGTTCCGTACCTCGCCCCGGAGCAGGTGGAGGGCAAGCCGCTCGACGCCCGGGCCGACGTCTACGCGGCCGGAGCCGTGACGTACGAGCTGCTGTCGGGCCGGCCGCCGTTCACCGCCGAGACGGACATCGCGGCCGCCATGCTCCGGCTGACGTCCGACCCGATCCCGCCGCGAGCGATCCGATCCGGCATCCCCCGTGGGCTCGACGCGGTCGTCATGCGCTCGCTCGCCAGGGACCCCGACCGGCGGTTCGGGTCGGCCGTCCTGATGGCGGCGGCCCTCGCGCCGTTCGAGGCCGGCGCGACCGAGGCGGTTCCGATGGCCGACGACGGCGAGGGCGTTGCTCGAGGGTTCTTCCGCTCGTGGATGGTGGTGCCGCTGCTCGCCGTCCTCACGGCGGCCGTGGTCATCGTCATCGCGATGGCGGCGGGCATCATCAGCTCGCCGCTGACCAACCCACCCAACAACGGCCCCGCGTCCGGGCCGAGCGGCACGGCCTCGACACCGACGCAGGCGCCGGAGGGCTCGGCCCTGCAGATCGTGGAGACGAAGGACTTCGACCCCTTCGGCGATCGGCAGGAGCACCACGAGGACATCGCGAAGGCCACGGACGGCGACCAGTCCACGTTCTGGGAGACCGAGGGGTACCGCAGCACGGACCTGGACAAGCCGGGGGTCGGGCTCGCGTTCGACCTGGGCCGCCCGGCCACCGTCACCGGCTTCCGGCTGCTCACCCCGCTGTCGAACTGGGTCTACGAGATCCGGATCGGGAACGACCTCGATGCCCTCCAGGCGGCCCAGGGACAGCAGTTCACCGCGTCGGCCTCGGACCACGGCCTGCAATCGATCACGCCGGCCACCGGGCGGTACGTGCTTGTGTGGATCACGCGGGTGGTTCCCGCCGACGGAGCCAACCGCGCGCAGATCGCGGAGTTCTCGGTGGTGGGCAGCCGGTGAGGACGGACCCGCCGCCGGGTGAGCGCCGTGGCTGAGGACCTGACCGACCCCGAGCTCATCGAGCGGTATCTCCAGGGCGATGCGTCGGCGTTCTCGGCGCTCGTCCGCCGCCACGAGAAGCGCGTGTACAACCTGTGCTTCCGGATGCTCGGCCGGGAGGAGGACGCCCGCGACGCCGCGCAGGACGCGTTCCTCACCGCCCTGCGGAAGCTCTCGTCGTTCCGGGGCGAGGCGCAGTTCACGACATGGCTGCACCGCGTGACGGTGAACGCCTGCTACGACGTGCTCCGCAAGAAGCGGCGGGAACCCCTGCTCGAGCCGCCCCGGGAGGAGGACGCGCCCGAGCCGCCCGGGCCTGCCTCGCCCGACCACGCCGACAGCGCGGTCGCGGCGGTGGACGTCCAGCGGGCGCTCATGCGGGTCCCCCAGGAGTTCCGGGCCGTACTCGTCCTGCACGACGTCCACGACCTGGCCTACGAGGACATCGCCGAATCCCTCGGCATCCCGGTGGGCACCGTGAAGTCCCGGCTGCACCGCGGCCGGGTCGCCCTGGCCGAGGAGCTGGGCGAGGGCGAACGGGGCCGGGGGCGCTCGCATGCGGCCGGCGCCGGTTCCGGCACGGAGGACGAAACCCAGGAACCTCCCGCGGCCCAGACGCCGTCCAAGGAGCGATTCCCCGAATGAGCGACCTCCACCGCCCCGACGACTCCGCCCACCCCGACGATGCCCTCGCCGGGTACGTGGACGGCACCCTCACGGCCGCCGAGCGGGCCGACGTGCAGGCCCACCTCGACGGCTGTGCGCGCTGCCGTGCCGAGGTCGCGCAGGCGGGATCGGCGCTTCGGGCGCTCCGGAGCCTCCCCGAGCTCGACGCTCCCTGGGGGCTCGGCCGGGAGGCCATCGAGGAGGCGCGCAGGGGCCTCGGCCGGGTCGCCCACCCCCAGCGCAGCAGTCGCGTGGCCTGGGTCGCGGGGGTTGCGGCCGCCGTCGTGCTGGTTGCGGGGCTGTCGGTGGCCGTGCTCCGCGCTCCGCAGGGCGGGACCACGAGCCCGGCGTCGGCCCGAGCCCCGGCGACCTCGGGCGCGCAACCCCAGGCGGGCGGATCGGTGGAGAAGTCGTTCGCGACCAACCACGACTTCATCCAGCACTCGTCCCACGACTTCAGCACCGACGACGTCTCCAGGCTCGCCCGGGACACCTCGGCCGACATGGCCCACAGGGTCACGGCGCCGACCGCCCCGCTGGCGAGCTCGGCGCCCTCCACCCCCGCCGGCGGCGCGACGACGTCCGGCCCCACGCCGGAGCCCGAGACCGCGGACTCGCTCGGGCCCGTGGCGTGCCTCGACACGGCCGCCGAGTACTCGCCGGCGACGAAGCCGATCCACGTCATCGACGCCCGCTACGAGGAGAAGCCCGCGCTCATCGGAATCTTCCTGCAGGCCAGCAGCCCAGCCGGTCGGAATGCCGACCTCGTGGTCATCTGGGTCGCGTCCAAGGCCGATTGCCAGGTTCTGAGCTACGCCTCCAGCACCCTGTCCCCGTAGCCATCGCGTCACCCCAGGGATCCGCCCCCGTGGAATAGGACGGCGTTCTGGCGTATGGGAGAATGAAGGGCGCAACGGTGGACGAACGCAACGTCATCATCCTCGGCTCGGGACCGGCTGGGCTCACCGCGGCCCTGTACGCCGCCCGCGCCAACCTCCGTCCCGTCGTCCTGAAGGGGATCGACGCCGGCGGCCAGCTCATGCTGACCACCGAGGTCGAGAACTTCCCGGGGTTCCCGGACGCCGTGCTCGGCCCGGAGCTCATGGAGCGCATGGAGAAGCAGGCCGCGCGGTTCGAGGCCGAACTCCTGCACACGGCCGCCACGCGGGTGGACCTGTCGGCGCGGCCGTTCGGCGTGTGGGCCGGCGACGAGGAGTGGCGGGCCCGGTCGCTGATCATCTCGACGGGCGCGAGCGCCCGGTGGCTCGGGATCCCGGGCGAGGAACGCCTCCGCGGCCGCGGCGTGTCCTCGTGCGCGACCTGCGACGGGTTCTTCTTCCGGGGCCAGGACCTGGTGGTCGTGGGCGGCGGCGACTCCGCGGTCGAGGAGGCGACGTTCCTCACACGGTTCGCCACGAAGGTCACGGTGGTGCACCGCCGCGACGAGCTCCGGGCCTCGAAGATCATGCAGGAACGCGCGTTCGCCAACGACAAGATCGAGTTCGCGTGGAACAGCGCGGTCGAGGAGATCGTGGGCAACGGGACGGTCACCGGCGTTCGCCTGCGCAACCTCCAGACCGACGAGCGCACCGAGCTGGCGACGGGCGGCGTGTTCGTGGCGATCGGCCACACGCCGAACACGTCGCTGTTCGAGGGCCAGCTCGAGCTGCAGCACGGCTACATCACGGTGGAGGAACCGACCACGCGGACCAGCGTGGAGGGGGTGTTCGCGGCCGGCGACGTCGTCGACATCACGTACCGTCAGGCCATCACCGCCGCCGGGATGGGGTGCAAGGCGGCCATCGACGCCGAACGGTTCCTCGAGTCCGTAGGGCACTGACGCACGATCCCCCGCGGGACCCTCCCCGCCTGCCGCGATGGCGCGGGGTAGGCTTGCTGCCGTAGCGGGTACACCCTCATCGGGGCGGGAAGAACCAGGTCCGCCCCGGCGTTGAGAGGGGGAGCAAGCGGGGCCGGGCCAGGCCCGGCGCCGTTTCGAAAGGAGAACGACCATGGCGAACATCGGTGACATCACGGACTCGGAGTTCGAACAGAAGGTGCTGCAGTCCGACAAGCCCGTTCTGATCGACTTCTGGGCGGACTGGTGCGTGCCCTGCCACATGGTCTCCCCGGTGGTGGAGGAGATCTCCAGGGACCACGCCGAGCAGCTCACCGTCGCCAAGCTGAACATCGACGACAACCCGGAGACCGCGCGCCGGTACGGCGTGCTCTCCATCCCGACGCTGATCGTGTTCAAGGACGGTCAGGAGAAGGCCCGCGTCGTGGGCGCCCGCGGAAAGGACGCCATCCTTCGCGAGATCGAGCCGCACTTCGCGGCCTGATCCACGCACGTCATTCGAGCCCAGCGCACCCGCGACGTTGCGCCGGTCCCGATCGCCTCCCGATACTGTTCCGTCCATGAGGACCATCCAGAGCGGCGACCGGGGCGACGACGTCCGCGACGTCCAGCAGCGTCTGGTGGCGCTCGGGGCGCACCTCGACACGGCGGAGGTCGAGGGGGGGTTCGGCCACGAGACGGAGTCCGCGGTTCGGGCGTTCCAGCAGCGCCGGGGATTGCTCGTCGACGGTCGGGTCGGCCCCGAGACCTGGGGCGAGCTGGTCGAGGCCGGCTACCGCCTGGGCGACCGTGTGCTGTACCTGCGGATGCCGATGCTCCGCGGCGACGACGTCCGTTCGCTGCAGCGCCGTCTGAACTCGCTCGGGTTCGACGCCGGCCGAGAGGACGGCATCTTCGGCGAACGGTGTGACCGTGCCGTCCGGGAGTTCCAGCGGAACATCGCGATGCGCCAGGACGGCATCGTGGGCCCGGAGAGCCTCCACGAGCTCGAGCGGGTCCGGCCCGCGACGGTCGACGCGCACTCGGGCGCCATGCTCCGCGAAACCGAGGCCCTCCGCCGGATGAAGGCCACGCTCGAGGGCGCCCGGATCGCCCTCGACCCCGGCCATGGGCCGGACGAGTCGGGCGCGGCCGGCGCGGGCGGGCTCCTCGAGGCCGACGCCGCCTGGGACCTGTCGGTCGCGCTGGCCGCGGAGCTTCGACGCCGGGGCGCCGAGCCGAGGCTCCTCCGCGAACGCGACGAGGACCCCCCGGTGTCGACGCGGGCCGCCGCCGCGAACGAATGGGGGGCCGAGATCTGCCTGTCGATCCACCTCAACGCCCACACCGACTCCCGGGCCGAGGGCAGCATGTGCCTGTTCTACGGGAACGAGACCACGTCGTCGCCTGGGGGCCAGCGGCTCGCCGAGGCGATCCAGGAGGAGCTCACCTCTCGCATCGGCCTGACGGACGGCCGCACCCATTCGATGTCCATCGCCATCCTGCGCGAGACGCGGATGCCTGCCGTCCAGATCGAACCCTGCTTCGTCACCAATCCGCGTGAGGAACGCCTGCTGGCCGAGGAACCCTTCCGGCGGGACGTGGCGATCGCCATCGCCCGCGGCGTGGAGCGGTTCTTCGGCGCCCGTCCGGCCCCCGGCCGGGCGGGTCCGGACGACCACCGGGCCAACGGCCAGGCCCGCCTCCCGGCGTAGACCGGCCGGCCGGATCCTCAGACGGCCCGGCGCCGGCGCGACAGCACCAGCAGGATCGCCCCCACGGTCGCGCCGAGCGCCGCGGACTTCGCGGCCCGGAGGAGCTCGGCCCGGCGATGTTCGTTCGTCATGACGGCGACGGCGGGAGGAACCCCATCCGGTCGAACGCCAGGGCTTTCGTCTGCGCCGCCACCGACTGGGCCTTCGCCGAGCCGATCCGGAGCAGGCGCGCGATCTCGCCGGGATCCGCCTTCAGCTCCCGATACCGCCGCTGGAACGGCTCGAGGTACGCGACGAGCGCGTCGGCCAGATCCGCCTTGAACGGCGCGTACCCGCCATCGGCGTACCGGTCCTGGAGGTCCTCGAACGACCGGTCGCTCACCACGGAGTAGATCGTGAGCAGGTTGGTGATGGCGGGCTTGTCCTCCGAGGCCAGCACCTCCCGCCCGGAATCCGTGACCGCGCTCCGGACCTTCTTGGCGATGGTCTCCGGCGAGTCGAGGATGGCGATGGTCCCCTGGGGATCTGCAGACTTCGACATCTTCGCGTCGGGAACCTGGAGGTCCATGATCTTCGCCCCGACCGGGGGGATCGTCGCCTCCGGAACGATGAACGTCTCGCCGAACCTTCGGTTGAACCTCTGCGCGATGTCGCGCGTGAGCTCGAGGTGCTGCCGCTGGTCCTCCCCGACCGGGACGGAGTCCGAGCGGTACAGGAGGATGTCCGCGGCCTGCAGGACCGGATAGGTGAACAACCCCGCGGTCGACGACGACGCCTGGCCCTTGGCCGACTTGTCCTTGAACTGCGTCATCCGGTTGAGCTCGCCGTAGGTCGCCACACACTGCAGCACCCAGGCGAGCTCGGCGTGCTCGTGCACGTGCGACTGCAGGAACAGCGTCGAACGGTCCGGGTCGATCCCCGCGGCCAGCAGGATGGCGGCGAGCTCGATGGTTCGCGCCCGGAGCTCCGCCGGGTCCTGCGGGAGCGTGATCGCGTGGAGGTCCACGAGCAGGTAGAAGCAGTCGTTGCGGTCCTGGTCGGCGACCCAGTGACGGACCGCGCCGATGTAGTTGCCCAGGTGGAAGTCACCGCTGGGCTGGATGCCCGAGAGCACACGTTTGCGCGCGTTCGCCATGAGGCTCCGCACCTTACCAGCGGCTGTTGCGCGGCCGGGATCACGTCCACGACGCAGCCGGAAACTTCTCTCCGGCGCTGCCGGTTCCCGCGGGATCGCTTGCTAGCATCGTGGTCCCCCGATGTCCGAGCTCACGAACGATCCCTACGTCGATCTCTACGCCGACCGGATGACCGGCATGTCGGCATCCGAGGTCCGCGCGCTGTTCGCGGTGGCCTCACGGCCGGATGTCGTGTCGCTCGCCGGCGGGATGCCGTTCGTCGCGGCGCTCCCCGGCGACGACGTCATGGACGTGGTCGCGTCCGTGCTGCGCGATCATGGAAGCTCGGCGCTGCAGTACTGCGGCGGGATCGGGCTCCCAGGCGTCCGCGAGCGCCTGGTCGCGCTGATGGCCGAGGAAGGCGTCGAGGCCACGCCCGACCGGGTCGTCGTGACGAACGGCGCGCAGCAGGCGCTCGACCTGATCGGGAAGATCTTCATCGACCCCGGCGACGAGATCGCGGTCGAGGAACCCTCCTACGTCGGCGCCATCAGCGCGTTCTCCGCGTATGAACCGCGCTTCCTGCAGTTCCCGCTCGACGACGACGGCATGGTCGTGTCGACGCTGGAGGACGCCCTCCGGGCCGGCGCGCGGCCGAAGTTCGTCTACACGATCCCCAACTTCTCCAATCCGGCCGGCGTGACGATGTCGCTCGCCCGGCGCGAACGCCTGGTGGAGGTGTGCCGGCGGTTCGGCGTGCCGATCGTCGAGGACAACCCGTACGGCCTGCTGCGGTTCGAGGGGGAGCCGGTCCCGAGCCTGCGCTCGCTCGACCCCGGGAACGTCATCTACCTCGGAACCCTGTCGAAGGTGTTCGCGCCCGGGATCCGGGTCGGTTGGGCGCTTGCGGAACATGGGACGCTCGACCGGCTGGTCCTGGCCAAAGAGGCGGCGGACCTCTGCTCGAGCGCGTTCACCCAGCTCGTCGCGGAGCGCTACCTCGAAGGGGATCGCTGGCGGGCGAACCTCGCCACGCTGGTCGGCGTGTATCGGTCTCGGCGTGACGCCATGCTCAGGGCGCTCTCGGCCGAGTTCCCCGCCAACGCGCGCTGGACGGTGCCCAATGGCGGCTTCTACGTGTGGGCCACCACGCCGGGCGTCGACACGCCGACGCTGCTCGCCGAGGCGGTCGAACGCAAGGTGGCATACGTCCCTGGAACGGCGTTCTACCCGGACGGCCGCGGGCGCGACCGCATGCGGCTGTCGTTCTGTTATCCGCCCGAGGACTCGATCCGGGAGGGCGTGCGACGCCTCGGAGGCCTCCTCGCGGACCATGCCGGCCTCCGCCCGGCTGCCACCGCCTGATCCGCCCCTTCGTTCGCGGGTTGGAGCCCTTGCCCTGCTGTGCGTTGTGGCTCCTTGCTCAGTGTCTAGTCTGGCGTGGACTAGGCTCGCGCCTTCAACTTGGGACGGGACTGGCGTGCCGTCCGCGATCCCGTGTCGACTAGGCCGCAGCAGAGTAGCCAGGTTGACGGTCGAGGATGTTTCACGCGAAACAATGTGCCCTGCCCACCGCGTCATCGTGGTCGTTCCAGCGCGGGGCGGGCCTGCTCAGTCGGACCCGCCCCTGGAGGGACCGGCCTCAACACTCGTTCCCTGCCGAGTCCTCGGATCAATGTCGCCCGGGGGAACAGCGGGCAATGCTTCCAAATGGGCTCGGCGCCCCGCAGTCACGGCTTCCCACTCCCCCGCCCAAGGGCTGGCCTGATCCGGACTGGGGGCCGTCGCCGGCTCACGGGCCTCGCCGATCTCGGTCGAGCGAAGCGCGCGCGTGCTCAGACGCGACTGGCCGGCAGGGCGCCGAGAGAGTCGCATGGGGTCGATGGGGGCCCTTGCGAGGCGGACACGCTGTGCGGGTGCGCACCCATCGCCCATGGGTTCGCGTCCCTGCTGTCGGCGATTCCACGATGCGTGCCCGCCGAGGAGCCTCGAGCTGTGATCGAGAGTCAGGTCGACTCGACGTGAACCTTCCCGGTCCCGACGATCTCCTCGACGATGCGCTCGAGATCCTCCCCCGAGGCGAACTCGACGATGATCTTCCCGCGTCGCTTCCCCATCTTGATCTGCACACGGGTCTGCAGTTGTTCAGACAGGATCTCGATGGCCTCGCCGAACTGCCCATCGTCTGCGGGCGGGGGCTTGAAGGCGGGCGCTGCGGCCTGGACGCGTTCAGGAACCTCGCTGTACGTCCGAACCAGTTCCTCAACCTCGCGGACCGAGAGCTCCTCGGCCGCCGCGCGCAGGCCCAGCGAAACCTTCGCCTCGTCGTCCTCGAGTCCGAGGAGGGCCCGGCCGTGGCCGGCAGTGAGGCGGCCCTCTCCCAGCAGGTGCTGGACGTCTGGCGGGAGCTGGAGCAGCCGGATGGTGTTCGCGATGTGCGGCCGTGACACGCCGAGACGCTCGGAGAGCGTCTCCTGGGTAACGCCGAGGTCCTCGAGGAGCTCCGCGAAGGCCTCAGCCAGCTCGATCGGCCCCAGGTCGGCCCGGTGGATGTTCTCGATCAGAGCGTCGCGGAGCGAGTCGGTGTCGTCCGCGTCCCTGATGACCGCTGGGATCGTCGCGAGGCCGGCGAGCCGGGCCGCGCGGAGCCGCCGCTCCCCTGCCACCAGCTCGTAGCCCGTCTCCGTGCGTCGGACGACCACCGGCTGGAGCACGCCGACCTCCTGGATCGAACGCGCCAGCGCCTCGAGCGACTCCTCGTCGAAGTTCGTCCGGGGTTGACGAGGGTTCCGTTCGATCGCCCCGACCGGAATCTCGAGGAGCCCGGCTTCTTCCGCGGCGCCCGGGATCAGCGCCGACAGTCCACGTCCAAGTCCGCCTCGTCTCACTCCTCGCCTCCTCGTCGGAACAGTCGGAACTTCTTCCGCGGCGCCTCATCCGAGCCAGCAGATTCCTCGACCTGCGGTGGAGGCGTATCCGAGCCGTCGCCCGAGCTGGATGGGGCCTGCTCCTCGCCCTCCCTGCTCATTGGCGGATCCACCACGTGGTCCTGGCCCGGGTCCGCCGCCGCGTCGGTCACCTGGGTCGATGGTTCGGCGAGCGGCGAGTCGGCCGCTGCCGCATCATCCGACCCCTGCTCCGCCTCCTCCGACGGAGCCTGGGTCGGGATCGCCTCCGCAGAGGGCTCGTCAACCGGTTCCGCGGCGGATCCCTCGGCGTGCTCTCGAACGACCGGCTGCCACGCCGCAGGCGGTTCCTCGGTGGCCGTGCTCGCGGATGCCGCCGCCTCGTCGCCCAGCGTCTCGTCCAGCGAGCCGACCTCGTTGGCCGTCGTCGCTGCTTCGAGTTCGACCGGTTCCTGCGTCGGGAACTCCACTTCGGGTTCGACCGGGTCCTCCGGGAGGACCTCCGCCTCAGGCGCAGCCGGGTCCTCCGTGGGGAACTCCACTGCTTCGCGGGCGACCGGCGGCACCGTTGTCGGCGATGGAACGGAGGCGGCTGCGTTCGCCGGCTGCCGTGCGGGCTTCGGGGCCGTCGGCTCGGGTGGGGGGCGCTCCGCGGGCTTGATGATGGTTGGGAGGGCGATGTCGGGCACGCCTGCCTCGTCGGGTCCGCGGTCCGCCAGCTCCCTGGCCAGTGCCCGGTACGTCTTGGCACCCTTCGACATGGGGTCGTACAACGTGATCGGCTGTCCGTACCCCGGCGCCTCCGACAGCCGAACCGTCCGGGGGATCACCGTGTCGAACACCCTCGCCCCGAAGTACCTTCGCACCTCGGCCACCACCTGCTCCGACAGCTTGGTTCGGGCGTCGAACATCGTCATGACGATCCCCGACAGGCGGAGCTCGGGGTTCACGTTCTGCTGAATGAGGCGGACGTTCCGCAGCAGCTGCCCCAGCCCCTCGAGCGCGTAGTACTCGCACTGGATCGGAACCACCAGCTCGTCGGCCGCCGTCAGCGCGTTGATGGTGAGCAGGCCGAGCGATGGAGGACAGTCGAGGATCACGTAGTCGAACCGGTCGGTCCGGACCGGTTCCAGTGCCTTGGTCAGCCGCGTCTCCCTGGAGAACTGGCTCACCAGCTCGATCTCCGCGCCGGCCAGGTCGATGGTCGAGGGAACTGCCGACAGGCCTTCGACCGGGGTCTGCACGATCGCGTTCTCGATCGGGGCCTGGGCGAGCAGGACCTCGTAGGTGGTGACGTCGCGCGCCACGTGGCGGATTCCCATCCCGGTCGAGGCGTTGCCTTGCGGGTCGAGGTCGACCACCAGGACCTGGTTCCCCAGCTCCGCGAGGGCGGCCCCGAGGCTCACGGCCGTCGTGCTCTTGCCGACGCCCCCCTTCTGGTTGGCCACGGCAACCACACGGGCGATCCGCGTGGGGGCGCGGGCGGGCTCTCCGGCCTGGTCGGGCTCGGCTGGAGCCTCGGCCTCGGTCGAGGCCATCGCGGCGGCCGCGGCGACGGACTCGGTCAGCGCTCGATCGGAGGTGGAAGGATCCTCGCGGCTCGCGTCCCGAGCCTCGATGCCCGATCGAGCTTGGTCGGCAGTGGCCCCCGGGTCCGCCGCTGGTGGTCGCCCTCGATCGACCTCCACCGAAGCCTTGGCCGAACCCGGGATCGACGGATCGCCGTGGCCGGGCAGGCCGGCACGGGAGGGCGCATCTCCGATGGAGATGCCGTTCCCACCGGAAGGGTCCTTGGGCGGGCTGAAAGCGGTCGAGGCGTTCGCCGGACCGGCTCGGGGATCGAGGGTCACGTCGCCGTGATGATAACCAGGCTGCCGGCGGTTGCAAGGAATGACCCGGAAGTTGTCGGTCCAAGGAGATGAGATGCGCTTCGCACCACCTCCACCGCCGATGCGCCGATGAGCCGGGCAGGTGGTGTCTCGCTCGACCCGGTGAACGCCACCAGGACCCCGTTCGGCTTCAGGAGCGGGCGAGCGACCCTCCAGGTCGCCTCGAAGGGCGCGAAGGCCCGAGCGACCGCCGAAGCGAACCGTTTCGGTTCCAGGTCCTCCGCCCGCGAGGGATGAACGATCACATTGCCGATCTGGAGCTGCTGCACCGCGAACTCCAGGAACGCAGCCCGTTTCGCTCTTGGCTCCGTGAGGACGAACCGGACCTCGGGCGCAGCGATGGCCAGGGGGATCCCGGGGAGCCCGGCGCCCGACCCGATGTCCACCACCGGCGATCCTCCTCGCTCCGCGAGAACGCGAGCAGCCCTGAGGCTGTCGATCACGTGACGTGGAACGACCCGAGCCTCATCGTTGCGTCCGATCATGCCCAAGGGAACGGATCGCTCCAGTAGCAGCTGGGCGAAGCGCCCGAGGAGGGTGATAGCCGATCGTGGGAGGTCGAGGCCGATCCTGTCGAGACCTTCCTCGACCGCCAGCTGGTGTGCGGTACTCACACGGCGGATTGTTTCACGTGAAACGAGGCAGATCCCCGGATGCAGTCGATGAGGATGTGTTTCACGTGAAACGCCGACCCCAGCAGGGCTCAGGCGCGGCGGATGACCACTCGCCGATCGGGATCCTCGCCTTCGCTGGCGGTGTCGACGCCCGAGACCTCGGTCACGGCGTCGTGCACGATCTTGCGTTCGAAGGCGTTCATCGGGTCCAGCCGCTCGGGGTGGCCGGACTTCTGGACGCGCCGTGCGGCCTGCAGCGCTCGAGACACGATCTGCGCGCGCCGACGCTTCCGGTAGTCCTCCACGTCGACGACCACCTGGCAGCGTTCGCCCGTCCGTTGGTGGACGACGGTCCGAACGAGCTCCTGCAGCGCGTCCAGGGCCGCTCCGTGCCTCCCGATGAGCAGCGCCAGCCCCTCCTCCCCCTCCTCCGCCCAGACGTCCACGTACATCGTCCCGTCCTCGTACATCGGTTCCACCTCTGCGGGGAGATCCATGACCTCGAACAGGTCCTCGAGGAAGTCTGCGACGAGGTCCGCCTGATCGTCCAGCCACTCGTCGTCCTCTTCGGCCCCCCCCGTGTCACGCTCTGCGTCCCCGGTCCGGTCCTGCAACGACTCGGAAGCCGCGGTCGAGGGTTCCTCAGGCTCAGCGGCGGCGTGCTCGACGGGGGAGGAGGCCTCTCGGAGGGTCACGCGAACTCGAGCCCCGGCATCCCCCTGCTCGAGGACCTCCACGTCGACGTCGTCGCGACCCACCGCGAGCGTCGCGAGCGCCGCAGCGACCGCCTCGTCAACGCTTGCGGCGCTTCCTTCGACTTCCCGCATTGCTCCTGCTCCCGGACGAGTTGCCCTGGCGGTTCCCGCTCGACGAGCCCCCGGAGGAGCTCCCGGTTCCGGTCACGGTTCCGTCTTCGGCCGCCACGCCATACGGCGAACGCGTGCCACGCGGGGCGGAGCGCCCGCGGCCGTCGCCGCCGGTCGCCGCCGGTCGATACGTCCGCGGTCGGTTCGGATCCGGGGCGGGCCGCTTGGACGACCCCCCGGAGGAGCTCCCGGAGGACTTCGCGCTCGACTTCGACCCGGACTGGCTTCCTGACTGGCGGCCGGTCGACTTGGTGGATCCCGAGCCCGTCTTGGAGCCGGCGGCGCCGTCGCCGCCCCGGCTCTCCCGCTGCTGCTGAGCGCGTTGCATCATCCCGGACATGAGGCCGGGTCGCTTCTTGGGCTCTGCTGGAGCCTTGCGGCCCTCGGCGATCGCCAGCTCCTCCCGCTCCCGTGCCCGGAGGACGAAGTGTTGCTGACCGATCTGCCACAGGTTGGACGTCGTCCAGTAGACGACCAGACCCGCAGGGAACAGGAACCCCCACACGCCGAACAGCAGCGGCATCACCCGCGTGAGCGTCTGCTGCTGCTGGGACCCCTGAGGGTTGACCCGCTGCATCTGGCGGCTCTGATAGTAGGTCGTGAGCACCATGATCACCGCCAGGGCGTAGTACGGGATCCGGACCGGGATGCCGCTGCCGCAGTTCAAGGGGGCGACGTCGACGACCGGGTTCCCCGCCTTGTCCTTTCCGTCGGACTGCTGCCCCGGTGGGGCGGCCACGACCAACGTGTTTCCGCCGGTCGGAAGCTTCTGGGTGCCCGACCCGGCCTGGCCGGCGCTGCACAGCAGCCACCGAACCTCGCCGCCGGGGTTGATGATCTTGCTGTACAGGGTGCTCGACACCGGGATGTGGCTGGAGGGCAGCGGCGCCGGCTGGTCGACGGGGTGAGCGCCAACGCTGGCTGGGAACCGGAGCACGGAGTACAGCGCGATCAGCACCGGGATCTGAAGGACCATCGGCAGACAGCCGCCGAGCGGGCTGACGCCGTGCTCCTGGTAGAGCTTCTGAATCTCCTCCTGCTGGCGGGCCCGGTTTCCCTTGTACTTGGTCTGGATGGCCTTGACCTTGGGCTGGAGGCGGGTCATGGCATGCATCGACCGCACCTGCTTGATGCCCAGGGGGAGCAGCAGCAGGCGAATGAAGACGGTGAGCAGGATGATCGAAACCGCGTACGAAGGCATGAGGTCGTACAGCCCGGCCAGTACCCACCCCAGGCCATGGAGCAGGCTCTGCCAGACACCGAGGCCGATCATGCCGGCCTCCCCTGTATGATCCTGTCATACGACCGACGGGTGGGTGCCGGGTCGGATCCGCCTCGGGCGAACGGGTTGCACCTGACGATCCTCCACACGGCCAGGGCCGAACCCACCAGCGCGCCCCGCGCCCGGATGGCCCGGGCTGCGTACAGGGAGCAGGACGGCTCGAACCGGCAGTGACCACCCAGCATGCCCGACAGGGTGGCCCGATACGCTGCGATCAGGCCGAGGAGCACCATCCGTACCGGCCAGCCCACCATCCAGAGGATCCAATGGCCGGCCAAGGCGAGACCCTGAGAGGCTCCACTGATGGTCGAGGGTGGCGAGATGGTCCCGTCGGTCATGCGAGCGCCCCCGTGCTCCGCAGCAGGCCGCGCATCTCGATCTCCAGCTCCTTGGCTCCGGCTCCGGAGATCGCTCCCCGGGCCACGACGACGACGTGGACATCCTCCGGGACCAGGGGAGCGAGGCCTCGCCAAGCCGCCCGAAGGACCCGGCGGGCCCGGTTCCGAACCACGGCCCCCCCGATCCGCCGACCGGCGACGAAAGCGGGCCGCGCACCCGGCTCACCGGGCGCCACGTACAGTATCACCCGGGGTCCGGACGCACGGTGGCCACCCGCGAGCACGGCTCTGATCTCGGGCGACCGAAGCGCGCGGCCGGATCGAACACGCGTTCGGCCCTTGGTCGTGGACTGCGGTGCGTTCAGGCCGACAGCTTCGTGCGGCCCTTGGCGCGACGTCGGGCCAGGATCGCCCGGCCCGCCCGGGTGCGCATGCGAAGGCGGAACCCGTGGCGGCGCTTGCGACGGCGGTTGTTGGGCTGGAAGGTCTTCTTCACGGCTCACCTGCGGAAACTCGAATGGGACGCGACGCGCGTCGCCGCGGAATGGCGAGTATAGCGGCGGCGACCGGGCCCGCCCACGACATCCCCACATGGGGATGACGCGGTGGAGAAAGAGCGTCAAATACGCTCCGTGGGCTACCCACCCGAAAATCGGCGGTGCTATCCTCCGCCCGCTTCCCCCACAAGCTCCCGTCCGGAGCGTCAGCCTTCCCCAAGGCGCTTCCACATATGTGGAAAGGTTCTGTGGAAAGCAGATGTCCGTCGCTGCATTCGAACCCACCGCGCAGGAGGTCTGGTCCCGCGTGGTCGAGCGGGCCCGGGTGGAACTGCCCACAGGCTCATTCAACATGTGGTTCTCGAGAGTCAGGGCCGCCCGCCTCCACGACGGGGTCCTCGCCCTCGAGGTCCCGACCGACTACGTGCGTGACTCGCTCTCCCGCAACTACCTCGGCCTGATCGAGAAGGCGTCCCAGGACGCCGTCGGCCATCCCGTCCGGATCCAGATCACCTCGGCCGGGCTGCCCGAGCAACAGGATGACGCCTCGTCCGAGTCTCGACCTGCGGTCGAGGGTGTCCGCATCGCGGAACCCTCGGTGGCACCCCGCGACGGCGCCCGGCGCGATCTTCCCGGCCTGGGCGGGTTCCCGGACCGGTACACGTTCGATACGTTCGTCCCCGGTCAGTCCAACCGGTTCGCGCACGCCGCCGCGCTGGCGGTGGCCGAGGCGTCGCCGGCCAGGGCGTACAACCCGCTGTTCATCTACGGGGGCGTCGGCCTGGGCAAGACCCACCTGCTGTACGCCATCGGGCACTACATGACGCGGCTCGATTCGGGCATGCGCTGCAAGTACGTCACCTCCGAGACGTTCGTGACCGAGTTCATCAAGGCGGTCCGCGAACGCCAGGCCTACCAGTTCCAGCGGAAGTACCGTGACGTGGACCTGCTGATGGTCGACGATATCCAGTTCCTGGTCCGGGCCGAGGAGACGCAGCAGGAGTTCTTCCACACGTTCAACTTCCTCTACGCGTCCAACCGGCAGATCGTCATCGCCTCCGACCGGCCGCCTCGGGACCTCCATGGCATGGCCGAGCGGCTCATCAACCGGTTCCGGTGCGGGCTATCGGTCGACGTGCAGCCCCCGGACCTCGAGACACGGATCGCGATCCTGCAGCTCAAGGCCAAGCGCGACAACATCGACGTGCCATTCGACGTCCTCACGCTGATCGCCACGAAGTTCGACCAGAACATCCGCGAGCTCGAGGGGGCGCTCCTGCGGGTGGCGGCCTTCGGATCACTGCTCCGGCAGCCGATCACTCCCGAGCTCGCCGACCAGGCGCTCGCCGACCTCATCCCCCAGAGCGACCGCGAGATCCCCGTCGAGCTGATCCTGTCCGAGACGGCGTCCTACTTCCACCTCACCAGGGCCGACCTGATCGGCAAGTCGCGGTCCAGGCCGCTGACGAACGCACGCCACGTGGCCATGTACCTGGTCCGCGAGTGCACCGGGCTGTCCCTCCTGAAGATCGGGGAGCTGTTCGAACGCGACCACACCACCGTCATGCACGGCCTGAAGAAGGTCGAGGCGCTCATGGGCGAGCGGGGCGGGCTGTACCGCCAGGTCCAGGACCTCACCCGGCGCATCCGCACCGAGGCCCAGGGTGCCCCGGGGAAATGACGTGGGAATCGCGGAGCATTCGTGTGGGCATCGCGCGGGCCAGCGGTCGGGAGTCCACAGTTCTCCACCGCCTCTGTGGACATCCAGGCATGTCGGACCCCGCCGCTACGCTGCACGAACGATCGTTTTCCCACATCGTCCCCAGCCCCTACGGACACGGGTTTGAGAACAAGAAGAGAACTTCTTCAGATCGGGAGGTGAACAGGTGAAGTTCCGGTGCGATCGAGACGACCTGTCGGAGGCCCTGCAGACGGTTCAGCGTGGAGTGTCCAACCGCCCCGGCATCCCGGCCCTGACCGGAGTGCACCTTGAGGCCTCCGAGGACGGTTCGCTGGTGCTCACGACGACCGACCTCGAGGTCTCCGCCAGGCTGGTGGCCCCGGTGCAGGTCACCGAGCCGGGGATCGCGCTGGTGCCGGCCCGGCTGCTCGGCGACATGGTGAAGTCGCTGCCCGAGGCGCCGGTCGAATTCGACGCGGACGCCGGTCAAGCCAGGGTCCGGTGCGCTGCGTACGAGGGAACCGTTCGGCTGCTCCCGGCCGAGGACTTCCCGACGTGGCAGGAGCCGAGCGGCATCCGCGTCACCGTCGACGCGCCGCGGTTCGGCGAGGCCGTGTCCCAGGTGGGACGCGCGGCGTCGAAGGACGAGGCACGTCCCACCCTGACGGGCGTGCTCGTGGAGGTCAACCGGGAGGGAGTGACGCTCGTGGCCACGGACTCGTACCGGCTGGCCGTGCGCGAGCTCACAGCGACGTCGGCGGGGGAGGCGCAGGCGATCGTCCCCGAGCGGGCGCTGGCGGAGGCCGGGCGGGCGGCAAGCGGCATCGACAAGGGGGAGATCGAGATCTTCCTCGACCAGTCGCAGGTGGCCGTCCGGGCCGGCGGTCTCACGATGACGTCGCGGCTCATCGAGGGGCAGTTCCCGAACTACCGGCAGCTGCTCCCGGAGGGCTACGAGAACCGCCTCGAGGTGGGCCGGCAGGCGCTGCTGGACGCCGTGCGGCGCGTCGGGCTGCTGGCGCGGGAGAACACCCCGGTGCGACTGGAGTTCAACGCCCTGGGGGTTCGGCTGACGTCGTCGTCGCCCGACCTCGGCAACGCCGTCGAGGCGGTGGAGGCGCGGTACGAGGGCGAGGACCTGACCGTCGCGTTCAATCCCGGGTATCTCGCCGACGGATTGCAGGCATCGACCGGGGACACGATCAAGCTCGAGGTGCGCGATGGGCTCAAGCCGGGTGTGGTGCGCGGGGACACCGAGGAGTTCACCTACCTCGTGATGCCCGTGCGGCTGCCGGCGCCGGTGGGGTGAAAGCCTCCGGGTCGCGGCCCGCACCGCGGGCCGCCCGGCGGCCCTCGTAGCCTGGGTGCCGTGCGGCTGCGCTGGATCGAGGCTCGGGACTTCCGGAACCACGAGCACACCGAGCTCGAGGTGCCGCCTGGATTGGTGGTGGCCGTGGGGGGGAACGGCGAAGGGAAGACGAACCTGCTCGAGGCCGCGTACTACCTGCTCGCGCTGGGTTCGCCCCGCGTGTCGTCCGACCTCCCGCTGGTGCGGCGGGGAGCGCCGGGTGGCTCCGCCTACGTCCGGGGCGAGGTGGACGGGCTCGAGGGGCGTTCCCTGATCGAGGTGGAGGTTCGGGGCTCCGGCGCCAACAAGGTGCAGGTCAACCGGTCGCCGGTCCGCCGCCGCCGCGACGTCCGCCGGCTGGTGAGGTCGGTGTTCTTCTCGCCTGGGGACCTCGACGTCGTCCAGGGACAGCCGGACGTCCGGCGTTCGTTCCTCGACGAGGCCGTGGCCGTGCTGTGGCCCCACCGGGAGCCCGATCTCGCCGCGTACGAGAAGGCGCTCCGTCAGCGGAACCGCCTGCTGAAGGACTGGGAGGGGCGGGGCGCGCCGCCGGGGCTGGGGGCGTGGGACGCCGAGCTGGTCCGCACCGGCGCGGCGCTCACGCGCGACCGCGCGGCGGCCGTCGACGCGCTGTCCTCGCGGGCCGGCGAGGAGTTCTCGGCGCTGACGGGGTGCGGGCTTGCGGTGACCTACGTCCCGTCGCTGCCGGCGGCCCACGAGGACGACCGGGCCGATGCGGTCGCGGAGCAAGGTTCGCTGGAGGCGGTCCCGGCCGCCGGCGCACCCGATGCCCTGGAGCGGGCGTTCGCCCGGCGGCTCGCCGAACGGCGGGAGGACGAGCTGATCCGCCGGACCACGTTGGTGGGCCCCCACCGGGACGAGCTCGAGCTCCAGGTGAAGGACCTGACGGCGAGGGCGTTCGCATCCCACGGCGAGGCCTGGGCGGCGGCGCTGTCACTCCGTCTCGGACTGGCGAGCGCGGTCGCGGCCGAGGCAGGGGAGCCACCGGTGCTGCTGCTGGACGACCCGTTTCCCGGGTTGGATCCCATCCGGCAGCGCCGGCTGGCCGCGCGGCTGACCGGCCGGGGACAGACCGTGATGTCGGTGGCCGACGACGCCCACGTCCCGGAGCACGCGGACGCGGTGTGGCAGGTGTCGGCCGGCGCGGTGACGGCGCGGGGAGCCGCGTGAGCTCGCCCCGGGACCTCCCCGGGGCCCGTCCGAGGCCCACGAAGCCCCGGGAGACGGAGTGGCAGCGCCGGCAGGCGGAGGAACGGCGCCGGCCCCGGCCGCGCGATCCCAAGGTCCGGGTCGAGGGCACGACGGCCGTCGGAGACCTGCTCGCCGGACTGCTCGGGCGCAGGGAGTTCGCAGAGGGGATGCGGCTCGGACGCCTCGCCAAGGCGTGGACCGAGGTGGTCGGGGAGCGGCTTGCCGGGGAGTGCCGTCCGATCCGGCTCGAGGGCGAAACCCTCACGGTTGCGGCGTCCAGCGGGCCGTGGGGGGCGCAGGTCCGGTTCTTCGCGGGCGAGATCCAAAAGGGGGCAAACCGGGCGCTGGGGGCCGAGGCCGTCGGCCGCGTCGCGGTGGTCGTGGACGAAGGGTTTGCCGGGAGCCCGAAACCGTTGTAGCGCAAGGGTTTCGGGCCGGGCCGGAACCGGTCGGGAGGGGGGTTCTCATGGTATACTCGGGGCCGGAAATCCCCCCGCGCGGAGCCCCCTCGCGAAGGCCTGGTTTGGGCTGCCGTGCGCCGGGTGAGGTCGGAGGAGACGTGACAACAGCGACCAATCAGAGCAGTTCCTACACGGCGGAGAACATCCAGGTCCTCGAGGGCGTCGAGCACGTCCGCCTGCGGCCCGGGATGTACATCGGGACCACCAGCTCCCGGGGTCTGCACCACCTGGTCTACGAGGTCGTCGACAACTCCATCGACGAAGCCATGGCCGGTCACTGCACGCGGATCCAGGTGACCCTGCGAAAGGACGGCGGCGTCTCCGACGTCGACAACGGGCGGGGCATCCCGGTCACGCCGATCCCCAAGTCCAAGGACCGCCGCCCGGCGGTGGAGGTCGTCCTCACGACGCTCAATGCCGGCGGCAAGTTCGGCGGCGGCGGGTACCGCATCTCCGGCGGACTCCACGGCGTGGGCGTCAGCGTGGTCAACGCGCTGTCCGAACGCCTGGTGGTCGCCGTCGAACGCGACGGGTTTCAGTGGGCCCAGGAGTACTCGCGGGGGAAGGCGACGACCAAGCTCATCAAGGGCAAGCCGTCCAAGCGGACCGGCACCGCGGTCACGTTCTGGGCGGACCCGCAGGTCTTCACCGAGGGCGTCGAATACAAGCGCGAGATCCTGGCCGAACGGCTCCAGGAGCTCGCGTTCCTCACCCGCGGCGTGGAGATCACGCTCGTGGACGAGCGCGAGGACCCGGTCGTCAAGGAGACGTTCAAGGCGACCGGAGGGCTGTCGGACTTCGTGAAGCACCTCGCGGTGGGGAAGGACCCGCTCCACACCAGGCCCATCCACATGGAGCGCATCGAGGAGACCGCCGAGGTCGAGGTCGCGCTGCAGTGGAACAACGGGTTCGCGGAGCAGTTGCACTCGTTCGCCAACACGATCAACACGCACGAGGGCGGGATGCACGAAGAGGGCCTGAAGAAGGCGCTCACCAACGTGGTCAACCGCTACGCCCGCGACAAGGGACTGCTGAAGGAGAAGGAGGACAACTTCATCGGGGAGGACGTCCGCGAGGGGCTCGTCGCGATCGTCTCGGTGAAGCTCCAGGAGCCGCAGTTCGAAGGGCAGACCAAGACCAAGCTCGGGAACGCCTCGATGCGCTCGATGGTCGAGACCACCGTCAACGAGGCGCTCGCGACCTGGATGGAGGAACACCCCGGCGACGCCCGGCGGATCGTGGCCAAGTCCTCGCAGTCGCAGAAGGCCCGGCTGGCGGCGCGCGCCGCCCGCGACCTCACACGGCGCAAGGGGCTGCTCGACACCACGCTGCCCGGCAAGCTCGCCGACTGCCAGTCCACGGACGCCGAGCAGTCCGAGCTGTTCATCGTGGAGGGCGACTCGGCGGGCGGTTCGGCCAAGCAGGCCCGCGACCGCGTGACCCAGGCCATCCTTCCGATCCGGGGCAAGATCCTCAACGTCGAGAAGGCCCGGCTGCACAAGACGCTCGAGAACACGGAGATCCAGGCGCTCATCGCGGCCATGGGCACGGGAATCGGGGACGAGTTCGACCTCACGAAGGCGCGGTACCACCGGGTGGTGATCATGGCCGACGCCGACGTCGACGGCGCCCACATCCGGACGCTGCTGCTGACGTTCTTCTTCCGGCAGATGAAGGAACTGATCGAGGCCGGCTTCGTGTACCTGGCCCAGCCCCCGCTGTACATGGTCAAGGCCGACAAGCAGCAGCACTACTTCTACACCGAGCGCGAGTGGTCGGACTTCCGCTCGGGGAACGGGAACAAGAAATTCGACAACCCGCAGCGGTTCAAGGGCCTCGGCGAGATGGACGCGCACCAGCTGTGGGAGACGACGATGGACCCCGAGAACCGCACCCTGCTCCGGGTCGACGTCGAGGACGCGGTCGCGGCCGACCGGCTGTTCTCCGTGCTGATGGGGACGGACGTCGACGCCCGGCGGGAGTTCATCCAGACGAACGCCAAGGACGTGCAGAACCTTGACGTGTAGCCCACGGAGGACGCCCTAGGTGTCGCAGAGCATGCTGCAGGGGCGGATCGAGCCCGTCGACATCCAGGACGAGATCTCCCGCTCGTACCTCGACTACGCGATGTCCGTCATCGTCGGGCGGGCGCTGCCCGACGTGCGCGACGGCCTGAAGCCGGTCCAGCGGCGGATCCTCTACTCGATGCTCGAGTCCGGCCTCCGCCCCGACCGGCCGCATCGCAAGTGCGCCGCCGCGGTGGGAGAGGTGCTGAAGAAGTACCACCCCCACGGCGACCAGAGCGTGTACGACGCGCTCGTCCGGATGGCCCAGGGGTGGGTCCTTCGCGCACCCCTCGTCGACGGCCACGGGAACTTCGGCTCGCCCGAGGGGGACCCGGCCGCTGCGTACCGCTACACCGAGGCCCGGCTGTCGCAGATCGCGATGGAGCTCCTGCGCGAGATCGACCAGGAGACGGTCGACTTCATCCCGAACTTCGACGGGTACGAGCAGGAACCCGTCCTGCTGCCGAGCCGGTTCCCCAACCTGCTGGTCAACGGCGCCGGCGGCATCGCGGTCGGCATGGCCACGAACATCCCGCCGCACAACCTCGGCGAGGTGATCGACGCGGTGATCGCGATGATCGACGAGCCAGAGACCGACGTGGCCGGGCTCATGAAGCACATCAAGGGCCCCGACTTCCCGACGGGCGGGGCGATCATGGGCCGCCAGGGCATCCGGGACGCGTACGAGACGGGGCGGGGCTCGATCCGCATGCGGGGGATCGCCACCATCGAGGAGACCTCGAAGGGCGGCCAGCGCATCGTCGTCACGGAGGTGCCGTACCAGGTCAACCCGGCTTCGCTGCTCATGAAGGTGGCGCAGCTCCGGAAGGACCGCAAGATCCCCGAGATCGCCAACGACTCCGTCAACCGCCTGGCCATCCGCAACGAGACCAACAAGCAGGGCATGCGGCTGGTGTTCGAGCTCCGGCCGGGGGCCAACCCGCACGTCGCGCTCAACAACCTCTACAAGCACACGCAGCTGCAGGACTCGTTCGGCGTGATCATGCTCGCGCTCTCCGACGGCGTGCCCAAGGTCATGCCGCTCGACGAGGTCATCGGCCACTACATCGACCACCAGATCGACGTGGTCACCCGGCGGACCAGGTTCCAGCTCCGCCGGGCCGAGGAGCGCGACCACATCGTCCAGGGCCTGCTGATCGCGCTCGACCACATCGACGAGGTCATCGCGCTGATCCGCGCGGCCAAGGACTCCGAGGACGCCCGGACCAAGCTGATGTCCCGGTTCGATCTCTCCGAGATCCAGGCCAACCACATCCTGGACATGCCGCTCCGCCGGCTGACCCAGCTGGCTCGCGCCGAGCTCGAACAGGAACACAAGGACCTGCTCGAGCGGATCGCCTACCTCCGGGGCCTGCTCGACGACCCGGGCAAGCTCCGCGGCGTGATCAAGGAGGAGCTGCTCGAGATCCGCAACAAGTACGCCGACGACCGTCGGACGAAGATCCTCGCCGACGAGGGCGACCTCGACGTCGAGGACCTCATCGCCGAGGAGGACGTGGTCATCACGGTCTCCCGCGCCGGCTACGTGAAGCGCCAGCCCGTGGACTCGTACCGCCGGCAGGGCCGCGGCGGCCGCGGCGTCATCGGCACCAACCTCAAGGAAGAGGACGTCATCAGCCACGTGTTCACCACGACCACGCACCACTGGCTGCTGTTCTTCACGTCCTCCGGCAAGGTGTACCGGGTCAAGGTGCACGAGGTCCCCGAGGGCTCGCGCACGGCGCGCGGCATGTACGCGGCCAACCTCCCCGGCGTGGTCGTCTCGGCGGAGGAACGCGTCCAGGCCGTGATCGACCTCAAGGAGTACGAGGACGGGCGGTTCCTGGTGTTCGCGACGCGGAACGGCATCGTCAAGAAGACCGCGCTCCCCGAGTACGACTCGCCGCGCACCGGCCTGGCCGCGATCAACCTGCGGCCCGGCGACGAGCTGATCGACGTCCAGATGACGACGGGTTCGGACGACATCCTGCTGATGTCGCGCAAGGGCCAGGCGATCCGGTTCGCCGAGTCGACCGCCCGGCCGATGGGCAGGCAGACGGGCGGCGTGATCGGCATGCGTCTCGCCGAGGACGACGAGGTCATCGCGATGGGCCGTTCCTCCGCCGGTGAGGAGGTCATCTCGGTGAGCCAGGGCGGCTACGGCAAGCGAACCGCGCTGCCCCAGTACCCGCGGAAGGGTCGGGGTGGCAAGGGCGTCGTCAGCCACAAGCTCACGTCGCGGACCGGGCAGGTCGCGGGGGCGTTCGTCGGTTCGAAGGAACAGGACCTGTTCGTCATCAACTCGGACGGGATCGTCATCCGGGTTCCGGCGGCCGAGATCCGCCGTGTGGGGCGCATCAGCCAGGGCGTCCGGACGATGAAGGTCCAGGCGGGCTCGAAGGTGGTCGCGATCGCCCCGGTCGTGATGCAGATGGACGAGGAGTAGGCGCTCGGCCCTACTCGGGGCTCGCAGCGATCAGCTCGAACACCACCGTGACCGCCGTCGCGACGTCGACGTCCCCCGACTCGACGGGCACGTCGGGGGCGCCGCCTCCCGCCGCCAGGGCCATGGTCCTCACCCGTTGCCGCCCGAACGGCCGCGGCCGGGTTCCGGGTTCCCGGATCGACAGGACGGCGCCGAGCCGGAGCCCCAACGCGCCCGCGTAGGCCTCGGCCTTCCGGCGGGCGTCCTCCGCGGCGACGCGGCAGGCCTCGACGCGGGCCGGGTTGTCCGGGTCGATCTGCCAGGACGGTCCGTGCGGCCTGGCCTGGGCCTCGCGGGTCGACTCGGAGATCACCGTGCCGAGGACCGCGAGGTCCACGATGCGCGCGGACACGACGGTCGACGCCCGGTAGCCGACGAACACGTGCTCGTCGTGCTGATACTCCCAGCGCTCCGAGAGGGAGACACCAGTTGTCGACCGATCGGCCGCGTCGATCCCGGCGCGGTCCAACACCCTCTGGAGCACCTCTGTCCGGCGCGCCACCTCGTCGAGCGCCGCCTCGGGCGTGTCGAGCTCGGCCCACACCTCGAGCGAGAGCAGGGCGGCGTCGGGTGCTGCGCGGGCCGTTCCCCGGCCGACGGTCGCGACCCTGGGGCCGGGTTCCGCGTCGTTCGGCGCCATGACTGTGCGGAGCCTACCCCGGCCGCGCGGCATGGGATCATGCCTGGCCGATGGGCGATTCGGGCGGGGTCGTGCTGATCGTCGTGGGATCTGCGGGAGTGGTGCTGACCGCGTTCGTGCTGCGCCGCCGGCTCCCGGCGGCGCTCGTGTACGTCCTGCTGGCGGCCGGGAGCGTCGCGCTCGGCGCAGGGGCGCTGGTCGTCCAGGACCACGTGACTACTGCCGACTGGATCGTCACGCTCGCCTTGCTCGCGGCGATGGGGCCGGCCCACGTCCGGTTCCTCCTGGGGGCCTTCGGGTCGGCCGCGCCGCCTGGGCTGGCCGCCCGAGAGCCCGTATGATGCCCCGCGCGCACGCTCGAATTCGTGCGGCGATCTCGTCGCGATCGCTCAACGTGCTTGCTGTGGCGGCCGAGGACGGATACAAAGTGATGTCCACGACCCGAGCAAGCAGGCCGTACACGCACGTGGCGGCGGCCTGAGGCCCAACGAGAGGACCACCCGAGATCATGGCGCGCACCGTCGAGGTCAGAACCCCCACCCGGCCGCCCAAGGCCGTGGAGGGAACGGGCACGGTCCGCAAGACGCGCGTCATGATGAAGCGGGTCGGGCCGTGGTCCGTGTTCAAGTTCTCGCTGCTGTTCTACTTCTGCGTGATGGTGATCGTGCTGGTCGCGTTCACCATCCTGTACAACATCCTGTCGGCGATCGGCGTCATCGACAGCATCGCCAAGTTCGTCGACCAGATCCTGTACGACAGCAAGGGCGTGTTCCACATCAACGGGTGGTGGCTGTTCACCCGGGCGTTCGCGGTGGGCCTCGTCATGGTCGTGTTCTGGTCGCTCGTGAAGCTGCTCGCGACGTTCATGTACAACCTCATCGCCGACCTCGTCGGCGGGATCGAGGTCACGCTCACCGAACGCCGGTAGGCCGGCGCAGTCGGCGAAACCCCAGGTCGGCGCCCGGTCCGCACGGATTGGCGAGGTTTCGCGGGCGCGGGTATCCTCCGGTGGCGAGGCCGGGTCCGCGGCCCGACCAGCCCACGGGCCTGTAGCTCAGCTTGGTTAGAGCGCATCCCTGATAAGGATGAGGTCGATGGTTCAAGTCCATCCAGGCCCACTGCAAGGAGAGGAGGCGGGATGAGCAAGGATAGCGAGAAGAAGGGGAGCGGGAAGAAGAAGTTCTTCCTCTTCGTGTTCTTCGCCGGCGTCATCGCAGCGATCGCCGCGTTCTTCAAGCGTCGCCGCGGACAGGGCATCGAGGAGAGCGAGTGGCAGGAACTGCCGCCTCCCGAGGGCGGCTGACCCGAGCCCGAACCACACACAACGGAACCCGCGGCCTCCAGGGGTCGCGGGTTTCGTTCATCTCGGGCCGCATAGACTCGCGAGCGCCATGGGGACGGAGGCGTGGGGGCTCGCAGAGGAGGCGGCGCGGGCCGCAGGCGTGGGGGTCCGGGCCCTGTCGGACATCGGCGACACCGACCGGATCCTCGACGTGATGATCGCGACGTGGGGCCGGCATCAGCTGATCCCGCGCGAGATGCTCCGCGCGTTCCAGGGGAGCGGGAACGTGCCGTACGGCGCCTTCCGCGGCGACGACATGGTCGGGTACGTGCTCGGGTGGATGGGGGACGACCCGGAGGACGGGGTGCACGTGCACTCCCACATGCTCGCGGTGGTTCCGGCGATGCGGGAGGGCGGGGTCGGATACGCGCTGAAGCTGGCGCAGCGGGCCGCCGCGCTCGACGCGGGGACGCGCGTAGTCCGGTGGACGTTCGACCCCATGCAGTCGAAGAACGCCCACTTCAACATCAACAAGCTGGGCACGGTCGCGGACCGGTTCCACCGCCATTACTACGGCGACATGACGGACGTGCTGAACGCGGGCGAACGGACCGACCGGCTGGAGGCCAGGTGGGACCTCGGCCGGGCGCCGGGCCCGCGTCGGCCCGCTACCGGCCCCGGCCCGACGATCCTGCGGAACATCGGCGGACACCCGCACGGCGCCCGTTGTTGGGACGGGCCCTCCGCGCGCGTCGAGACGGTGGGCGACTACCCCGTCCTCCGCGAGTCCGATCGGGCACTGGCCGCGGCGTGGCGGGATGCGGTGGCCGAGGCCCTCGAGTCGTGCCGGGCCAGGGGAATGGTGGTGGTGGGATTCGACTCGGGGGATCGCGAGGTGCCCGCCTACGTGCTGGCCGGACCGGAGGTCGCATGATGCGCATCGCCTCGATCGAGCTCCGCCTGGTGGCCCTGCCGCTCCTCCGGCCCTTCCGGACGTCGTTCGGCGAGGAACGCGACAAGGAGGCCATGCTGGTCCGGATGGAGACCGCCGACGGCGCGGTCGGCTGGGGGGAGTGCGTCGCCTCGCCGGCCCCCCGATATTCGGAGGAGTTCAACGAGGCCGCGTGGATCGTGCTCCGGGACCACATGGGCCCGGCGATGCTCCGCGCGGAGGCCGTCGACCCGACCGACCTCGGTGCGGTCGTGGGGTGGGTCCGCGGCCACCGGATGTCCAAGGCCGCCCTGGAGATGGCCGCGCTCGACGCCTGGCTCCGGACCAGGAACGAGTCGCTCGCGGCGCTCCTCGGGGCGGACAAGGACCGCGTGGCCTGCGGCGTATCGATCGGGATCGCGGCGTCGCCCGAGGCGCTGGTGGACCAGGTCGCGGGGTACCTGGAGGCCGGGTACCGGCGGATCAAGCTGAAGATCGAGCCCGGCTGGGACGTGGGGCCGGTGACCGCCGTGCGGAACGCGTACCCCGACGCGATGCTCTCGGTGGACGCGAACGCCGCCTACGCCCTCACCGACCTCCCGGTGTTCGAGGCGCTCGATGCCCTCGAGCTGCTGATGGTGGAACAGCCCCTCGGGCACGACGACCTCCTGGAGCACGCGGCGCTGGCCCGGCGGATCGCGACCCCGATCTGCCTGGACGAGTCGATCCGGAGCGCGGCCGACGCCCGGGCGGCCCTCGAGCTGGGGTCGTGCTCCATCGTGAACATCAAGCAGGGCCGGGTCGGCGGGCTCATGGAGTCGCGGCGGGTGCACGACGTCGCCGTGCACCACGGCGTGCCCGTGTGGTGCGGCGGCATGCTCGAGACCGGGATCGGCCGCGCGGCCAACCTTGCCCTCGCCGCGCTGCCGGGGTTCACGCTGCCCGGCGACACCAGCGCCAGCGACCGGTACTGGGCGGAGGACCTGACGCGGCCGTTCGTCCTCGACCCCGACGGGACGATGGCGGTGCCGGACGGCCCCGGGCTCGGCGTGGAGCCGTTGCCGGATCGCCTCGAGGCCGTCACGACGCGCGTCGAACGCGTTGGTTCCTGACGGGAATCCCCTCGGACACGGAACAATCGGCGTTGCCGGTGACGGTTGCACCAGCAACGAATGACGTCCGAGGAGGGTGATGCCCATGGCGACGATCCGCGCCCTGGTCCTGCAGGGGTTCGACCGGGAACCGGCGGTGATCGAGATCCCCGCGCCCGAGCCCGCCGAGGGTGAGGTGCTCGTCCGCGTGGCGGCCGCGTCGATCAACTTCTACGAGGTGTTCGTGGCGAACGGCGCCGCGAAGGCCTACATGAGCTATCAGTTCCCAGCCGTGCTGGATCGGACGTCGCCGGCGTGGTCGAGGCGGTCGGCTCGGGCGTCGAGGGGTTCGCCCCGGGGGACCATGTGTTCGGCAGGCTGGGGTTCAAGGGCGGGATCCACGACGGAACCTTCGCGGAGCTGGCGACCCCGATGGCCACCGACGTCGAGCACGCGCCCGACGGTCTCGGGGACCAGCAGGGCGCGTCCCTCGGCGTCGCTGGGACGACCGCCCTGGACGCGATCGACGAGGCTTCGCCTGAGGCGGGATCGACCGTCCTCGTGGTCGGTGCCACCGGCGGGGTGGGGTCCTTCGCCGTCCAACTGGCCGCGCTCAGGGGCGCGGACGTCGTGGCCTCCGTCCGGCCGGGGGACGAGGATTTCGTGCGGGACCTCGGGGCGTCCGAGACCGTCGACTACACGGGCGACCTGGCCGCGGAGGTCCGGGCCCGCTGGCCCAACGGCGTCGACGCCGTGATCGACGTGGTGAACCGCGACCGGGCGGCGTTTGGCGCGCTCACCGGGCTGATCAGGCCGGGCGGGGTCGCCGTCTCGGTGGTGGGCGGTGCCGGGGAAGAGTCCCGGATCGGCGAGGTCCGGGTCGCGAACGTCTCGGGATCCGCATCGAACCTGGCGCCCCTCGGCGGCCTCGTGGCGGCCGGGCGGGTGCGGGTGCCGGTGTCGAAGACGCACGCCCTGGGCGACGCGGCGGCAGCCCTCAGGGACTTCCGGGACGAGCACACGCTCGGCAAGATCGTCATCACCGTCCCCTGAGATTCCCGCCCTCCCTTTCCCCGGGAGGCGGCCATTGGGTATGGTCGCGTCCGGCGAGCGGGCGCCCGCACGGATGAGGTCCCGCTCCGATCGCACGAGGGGTCGTTCCGTCGCGCAGGGTTCTTCTCCGCGCGGGGTTCGCGGAAAGGGGAGGTCATGGATCGGACTCGACTGGCATCCGGCCGCGCCGGGGGGCGCTCGGGATCGGGCCGCAGATTCGCGGGAGCCGTCGCGCTGGCGGCCGCAGCGGTGATCGTCGCCACCGGCGCGTCCGCGACGTCGGCCCCCAAACCGGCGGGCACCATCGTTCACGGGTCGCCCTCGGCGCGTGACCAGGGGCTGCCGGACTTCGACGCCCGGGACGGCTCCACGTACCGCGCCGTGGCGCCCCCGGGCGCGCAGGCTGCCCGCGAGGCCTTGTCCGCCTCGCTCGGCGAGCAGGGCGTCCTGCAGATCGACCCGCAGACGGGCACGCCCCGCGTGGTGGCCCGCCTCGACGGCTTCCTCACGGGCCCCAGCACGCGCCCGCCGGCGTCGGTGGCGCTGGACTACGTGCGCGCCCACCTGGCCGCCTTCGGTCTCACCGGTGACGACCTCCGGACGCTCGCCCCGCCCTCGGACTACGTCGACATCCTCGGAACCCACCACCTGACCTGGCAGCAGCGCGTGAACGGGGTCCCGGCGTTCGACAACAGCCTCCGGGCGGCCGTCACGACGCAGGGACAGCTGGTGAACGTCCAGGGTTCGCCCATCCACGCCCTGCAGGTGGCCTCCACCACGCCGCGGCTCGGCCCGGACGCGGCGGTCTCCGCAGCGCTGCGCAACGCGGGCGCCGCCGACACCTCGCCGGGCCGCACGGCCGGCAGCAAGTCCGACGCGCGCCGTTCGACGGTGTATGCGAGCGGGAACCGGGCCTCGCTCGTGCTGTTCCACGACGGCAGCGCCACCCGGCTGGCCTGGCAGGTCAACGCGCAGGCCTCCTCGACCGGCGACTACGTGTCCGTGGTGGACGCGTCCACGGGCGCCATCCTGTGGCGGGCGAACATGGTGAGCTTCGCGGACCAGGCCGGCCACGGTCAGGCCTGGGAGTACTACGACAGCAACCTCCTGGCGGCAGGAGTGGGCACGCAGACCAGCAAGGCGTTCCCGGTGGCCAACGGGACGCGGCTGTTCGGCAACAACGCCCACGTGTACAAGGACGTGAACGACGACAACACCCCGGTCGCGGGCGACGAGATCCCGGCGTCGAGCGGGCTCAACTGGAACTACCCGGTGGACGACACGTGGCCGTCCTTCAACAACTGCGACCCGAGATGGGCCTGCACGTGGGACTCGTTCTCCGCCAGCAGCTGGCAGACGAACATCAAGCAGAACGCCACCCAGGTCTACTACTACATCAACCAGTTCCACGATCACCTGAAGGCGGCGCCGATCGGGTTCACTGCCGCAGCGGGGAACTTCGAGCTCGCGGACCACGGCCCGGGCATCGGCGGCGACGCCGTGCAGGGGCAGGTGGACGACGGTGCGAACACGGCCGGGGGCTTCCCCGACAACAACCACCAGGTCAACGCGAACATGGCGACGGCCCAGGACGGCGTGCCGCCGCGGATGCAGATGTACCTGTTCCCGGCCGGCGGGCTCAACGCCGGTGCGCCCTCCGGCAACGGGGGCGACGACGCGTCGGTCATCTACCACGAGTACACGCACGGCCTGTCCCACCGGCTGGTCACCGGGCCCACCGGGATCCCGGCGCTCAGCAGCTTTCAGGCGGGCGCAATGGGCGAGGCCTGGAGCGACTGGTACGCGATGGACTACCTGATCGACAAGGGGTTCGACGCCGACACGGCCTCGGTCGGCGACGTCCAGGTGGGGTTCTTCATGGGCGGCGGCACGACGATCCCGCTGCGGTCCGAGCCGATGGACTGCCCGGTGGGCGGTGGGAACGCGGGCGTGTGCCCCGGCGGCACGTCGACCGGGTCCGGCGGCTACACCTACGGCGACATGGGCCACATCATCGGCCAGCCCGAGGTGCACGCGGACGGCGAGATCTGGGCCCAGACCCTCTGGCAGCTCCGCCAGGCGCTCGGCACGAACGTCACCGAGTCGATCATCACGCGGGGCATGGAGCTCTCGCCCCAGAATCCGTCGATGCTCGACGCGCGCAACGCCATCCTCCAGGCCGACCAGGTGGCGTTCCACGGGAACCACCGCGGGACCATCTGGTCGGTGTTCGCGAACCGCGGGATGGGGTTCTTCGCCGACTCCCTCGGCGGGAACGACGTCTCCCCGACCGAGGACTTCCACACGCCGCCGGCCTGCCCGGCGAACTGTGTGACGCTGTCGGGCAAGGTCACGGACGCGGACACGGGGGCCAAGGTCGTGGGCGCCCGCGTCAGCGTGGGCGGGTTCACCAGCGGACTGCCGGGCGACCTGACCGCGGTGACGAAGAGCACGGGCAGGTACGCGATCCACAACGTCCCGAAGCACACCTACGGCCGGGTCGTGGCCGGGAAGAACGGCTACGAGCCGGTCACGGCGACCCACGTGGTCATCACGGCGAACAAGGTCCTCAACTTCAAGATCCGGCGGGACTGGGCGGCCACGGCAGGGGGTGCCAAGGTCAAGAGCTTCACCCAGCCCAACTACACGCAGTTCGGGTGCGGTCCGGCGCAGGCGTTCGACGTCTCGAGGGACACCGGGTGGGTGAGCGACACGCCGAACAACAATGAGAGCGGGCACACGGGGCCGCGCAGCGTGGTGCTGCAGCTCCCGAAGGCCGTCAACGTCACGAACTTCTCCCTCGATCCGGCGGCCACGTGCGGAGTTGGATCGGATGCGGGCGTGAAGGCGTTCACCATCTCCACGCGCAAGGCGGCGACCGCACCCTGGGTCGTTGCGGTGAAGAACACGGCCGCGCTGTCGGAGGGCAGGCTCCACGTCTTCACCCCGAAGGCGGGGAAGGCGAGGGTGCGGTTCGTGAAGCTCACCATGAAGTCCAGCCGGGGCGACCTCAGCTTCATGGGCGTGACCGAGCTGCTGGTGCACGGCAAGCCCGCATAGGCCGCGCCGCCGGGCCCGGCGTCCGCAGCGCCGGACGCCGGGCTCTGCGGGCACCGGCCACCACGTCAGTCGGTCGCAGGAAGGCCCGCAGGCGGCCGCGGCGAGTGTTGCGGCCGCGGGTCGTCCGGCGCTCCCGCCTCCGCGCGGGGGAGCTCCAGGCGAACGGTGAGGCCTCCCCCCGGCGTGTCGGCGAGCGAGATCGACCCGCCCTGCGCCAGCATCAGCTCGCGGGCGATCGACAGGCCGAGTCCGGCGCCGCCGTGCTCCCGCGCCCGGACCGGGTCGGCCCGGTAGAACCGGCGGAACGCCTGCCGCCGGTGCTCGGGCGGCAGGCCGGGCCCGTGGTCGGCGACCTCGATCTCCACGTGGTCGCCGCGAGCCGACCACCGGAGGTCGGCCATGCCGCCGCCGTGGACCGCCACGTTCTCGCAGACGGCGTCGAGTGCCGCCTCGACGGCCGGCGCGTCCCCCAGGGCGATCGGCCGGCTCCGGCCGCCCGTCTCGATGCGGACGCCCCGGGACGCGCGGGCCCGCCGCGCGGCCGCCGTGCAGACCGCGGCGACATCCACCGGTCCGGGGGCCAGGTGGAGCCGGCCGTCGTCCGCCCGGGCCAGCTGCAGCAGCCGGTCGATGAGCGACGACAGGTAGTCGACCTCGCCCAAGACCTGCCGGCCGAGGCCCGGGCGGTCGTCGGCCATGACCTCGACGCCCTGCCGGACGAACGTGAGGGGCGTGCGCAGCTCATGTGAGGCGTCGGCCGCGAACGCCGCCTGGGCCGCGTACGCCCGCCGGACCGGCCGGAGCGCCCGTCCGGCCAGGAGCCACCCGGCCAGCATGCTGGCGGCGACCGCGAGGATCCCCCCGAACAGCAGCAGCAGCCGGACCCGGTGGAGGAGCGACGTCTCGGCGGCCAGGGACCGCGCCGCCACGACCGTTCCGATGCGGTGGCCGGCCACAACGACGGGGGCCGTCACCATGCGGACCGGCTGCCCGGCCACCTGGACGTCGACCGGGCCGCGCACGCCGGGACGCAGCCAGGCGGGAGTGTGCTCGTCGCTGTCGACCGCCCGCCCGGTCGGGTCGAACACGCCGATCCGGATGGGGGAGCGCGCCGGCAGGTCGGAGTCGGGCGGGTCGGCGAGGGTTCCCGACTCGGACAGGCGGTCGACCTCCTGGGCCGCGGCGACCTCCACCTCCCGGGTCGCCGACCGGTCGAGCTCCCGTGCCAGGAGGGCCTGGCCGGTCCCGCCCAGCACGACCAGGATCGCCAGGATCACGAGCCCGTGCGAGAGCGCCAGGCGCAGGCGAAGCGAGGTGATCATCGAACGCCATCGGGCCGGGTGATCCTCCCCGCTGAGACGGCGGTCAGCGTCCGACGACATACCCCACGCCCCGCACCGTCTCGATGAGGTCGGGTGCCCCGGCCCCCTCGAGCTTCCGCCGGAGGTAGTGGACGTACAGGTCGACGACCTTCGTCCGGGCGTCGAACGAGAAGTCCCAGACCAGCTCCTTGAGCTCCGTGCGCGTCAGCACCCGGCCGGCGTTCCGCATCAGGCATTCGAGCAGGTCGAACTCCTTCGCGGTGAGCTCGACCGGCCGGTCGCCCACCGTGACCCGCCGGCCGGCGGGGTCGAGCGCCACGCCGTTGTGGGTGAGCAGCCGGTCCGTCCCCAGCCGGCGGGTGAGTGCCTCGATCCGGGCCAGCAGCTCTGCGAACGCGAACGGCTTCACCAGGTAGTCGTCGGCGCCCGCCCGCAGGCCGGCCACCCGGTCCTCGATCGCGTCGCGGGCCGTGAGCATCAGGACCGGAACCCCGACGTGGCGCCGCCGGAGCGACCGTGTCAGCTCCAGCCCGTCCAGCTCGGGCAGCATGACGTCCACGACCGCCACGTCGAACGCCCCGCTGAGGGCCTTGTCGAGCCCGGCCGTCCCGGTGGCCGCCGTCTCCGCGCGATGGCCCTCGTTCCGGAGGCGATCGGCCAGCAGCCCGGCGAGACGGGTGTCGTCCTCCACCAGCAGCACGTTCACGGCACCATCGTCCCTGACCGTACGGGCCGTGCGGGGGTTTCTAACCGATTCCGAACCTCGCTCCGAACCCCGCGAAACGAACCCGTCCGTAGCATCGATGACATCTCATGGGCAGTCACGCGCGACCAACTCCCGCCTCGACCGGCCTGGCCGGCGACTGGCGTTCCCAGTCGATCGCGCTGCGCGTGCTGCGTGCGTTCCTCGGGCTCACGTTCGTCTACGCGGGCGTTCAGAAGTTCGCCGATCCCAACTTCCTCCACGCCGGGACGCCCGACTACATCGGGGATCAGTTGCGGGCGTTCGCGAACGGCAGCCCGATCGGCCCGGTGCTCCGGATCTTCGTGCACGCTCCCTGGCTGACGGGGGTGGGGATCGCGGTGCTGGAGATCGCGGTCGGGGTGGGGACGCTGCTCGGGGTGGCCAGGTTCGCGAGCGCCATCGCCGGGTTCGCGATCAGCCTGGTGCTGTTCCTGTCGGCCACGTGGCACGTGCACCCGTACTTCCTCGGCTCGGACTCGATGTACGCGGTGGCCTGGCTCGCGTACCTCGCGGGGATGTGGGAGACGGGGCGACGGCGCGCAGGGTCGCTCGGTCCGGCGCCCGTGCGCCGGACCCCGGTCCCGTCCTCGGATCTGAGCCGGCGGCAGGTGCTCCGCGGCGCGATGGTGGCGGGCGCCTCGCTGCTGCTGGCGGGGATCGGTCGTGCCGTCATGGGGGCGCCCGGCGCGTCCGCCGCGTCCGGGTCCGGGTTCATGACGTCTCCGGCGCCCCGGACGAAGCCTCGGACGCAGAACCACCGCCCCGGCGGGACCCGGACGCACCGCCCGACGACCCATCACACGAAGGAGCCGTCGGGACGTCCGACGACCCATCACACGAAGGAGCCGTCGGGACGTCCGACGACCGATCCCACGACGGGGCCGGAATCGCGTCCGACCACGGGCTCGACCTCCGCCGGACCGGGCGTGCAGGGACGGCCCATCGCCTCGCTCGACAGCCTGCCCGTCGGAGGGGCGGTTCCCTTCACGGGCTCGGGCGGGGAGCCGTGCGCCCTGTTCCGGCTGGGCCGGAACGACGTGGCGGCGTTCAGCCGGATCTGCACCCATGCCGGCTGCGTCGTTGGGTACGACCAGAACTCGAAGCTCCTCGTGTGCCCGTGCCACGGCGCGGAGTTCGACCCGTCCCGTGGCGCTGCGCCCGTCGCCGGGCCGGCGCCCACCCCGCTCCCGTCCGTCCACGTGGTGATCGACGGGTCGAGCGGCGAGATCGTCCTCCCCGGCTGATCCTCCCGCCCGGGCGAACCTCCCGGCCGGATCACGCGGCTCGGGCGGTGACCGTGCGGTGCTTGCTCAGCTCCGAGTCCCGGCACATGAGGCCCGCAAACGCCTTCATGCCACCGAGCTCCTGGGCCTCCCGACGGAGGGAGGCGACGTCGACATCGTCGACCATCGCCTCGAACCGGTCGAGCACGCGCGTCGCCAGGACGTCGATCCCGACCCCGGTTCCGGACTGGAGGGTCCTTCGGGTCTCCTCGGCGAGGACGGTGAGCGCGCGTTCGACCTCGTGGATCCGCCCGGACAGCCGGCGAACCCGAAGGCTGATCTCGTCCTCCATGATCTCGTATCGAGCGGAGAACATCAGGTCATCGTCCATGACTCCCTCCTTCCGCCACACGTCGGCCGCTCGCAGCCGGCAGCCCCAGGGTGCCAGGACCGGGGGTCCACTCCACGTGCCGAACGTCCCCGCGCGCGGGGGTCGATGCGCCGGTGCTTCGCTTGATAGCCTCGCCCCGTGGGCGAGAACACGCCGCGGGTGTCCGAGGAGCGCGCCCAGGCGCTGCTCCAGGCCGGGCTCACGCTGACCTCGGCCCTCGACCTGGACTCGGTGTTGCAGCGCATCATCGAGCTCGCCACCGAGCTCACCGCGGCCACGTACGGAGCGCTCGGCGTCCTCGGGCCGGACCGGCGGATCGTGGAGTTCGTCACGACCGGCATGGACCCGCACGTGCGCGCCGGGATCGGAGACCTTCCCATCGGCCGGGGCATCCTGGGCGCGCTGATCGACGAGGCGCGGACGCTGCGGATCCCCGACATCTCCCGGGACCCGCGATCGTTCGGGTTCCCCCCGAACCATCCGCCGATGCGGTCGTTCCTCGGCGCGCCGG
Organism: uncultured Actinomycetes bacterium; assembly: GCA_963772375.1. Lineage (GTDB taxonomy): Bacteria > Actinomycetota > UBA4738 > UBA4738 > JACQTL01 > DATBHM01. The sequence goes on along the minus strand of CAVYXG010000005.1, from coordinate 381,874 downwards.
TCAAGGCCCGCGGGATGGTGTTCGGCAACATCTACCTGACCGAGAAGCGAGGCGCGGACGAGTTCACCGAGGAGGACGAGCGCACCGTCGAGGTGCTGGCGTCGCAGGCGGGAGTGGCGATCGAGAACGCCCGCCTCTACGACGAGACGGTCCTCCGGGAGCGGCGCCTCGAGGCCATGGGGGAGGTGGCCGGCGCCACGCTGGAGGGGCGGCCGATCGAGGAGGTGCTCACCCTCCTCACCCTCCGCGCGCTCGACCTGCTGCACGCCGACGTGGGCGACGTGGTGGTTCCGTCGCCCGAGCACCCCGATCACCTCACGGTGCTCGTCGCCGAGGGCAAGGGGGCCGAGTCGTTGCGAGGGGTGGTGTTCCCGTTCGCTGGCTCGATCTCCGGCCAGGTGGTCCGAACGGGCCGGCCCCTCGCCATCCGCGACGCCTCGGCCGACGAGCACCGCTCCCAGCCGATCGTGGCCAGCGCCGATGCGGGGCCGGCGCTGTTCGTCCCGCTCGCGACGCAGCACGGCCCGATCGGCTCGCTTACGGTGGCCAACGTCCTCGGTGGACGGACGTTCACCGACGACGACCTCGCCACGCTGGCGACGTTTGCCGCGCAGGCCTCGATCGCGGTCGAGTACCAGCGGGTCCGCTCCGAGCTCGAGCGCCTCGCCGTCCTCGAGGACCGGGAGCGCATCGCCAAGGAGCTGCACGATGGAGTGATCCAGGTGCTGTTCGCGGTGGGGATGGGCCTGCAGGGCGCCGCGGCGCTCAGCCGCGACCCGGAGCTGGAACGCCGGATCGAGGCCGCGGTCGGGGAGATCGACGGAGCGATCCGCGATCTGCGGAACTACATCTTCGGGCTGCGGCCGGGGATCCTGGCCGACCGCCAGCTCGACCAGGCGCTCCGCACCCTCGCGTCCGAGTTCGAGGAACGCAGCGGCGTCCTCACGGTCGTGGACGTCGACCCGCGTGTCGCGCAGGAGCTGTCCTCCCGGGCCGCCGACGTGATCCAGGTCGTCCGGGAGGCGCTGTCGAACGTCGGCCGCCACGCGCAGGCCGCGACGGTCCGGGTCTCCCTCGGAGCGGCCGGCGCCGGCGCCGTCCTGGAGATCGACGACGACGGCCGGGGGTTCGACACGGACGGGGCCGGGGGCGGGGGCAACGGGCTCCCCAACCTCGCCGCCCGCGCGCAGGCGCTCGGGGGGAGCCTCGACATCGAGAGCTCCCCCCGGTCGGGCACCACGGTGCGCCTGACGATCCCGCTGCGCTGAACCCGAGCCTCGTTCGCGGCCGGCTGGGGGCCTGCACGATCAGCACGGCGGCCATGCCGAACTTTCCACGTGGCCGATCGGGGCGTAGGTCGGCCGGCGTGCCGTTGGGGGGTGGGTCGTGAGGCCTGGTTGTAGCGGGACCTTCGGCAGTCGGTGGAACAGCGCCCGGGGTCGATGCTGGTGCTCATGTTCGTGCGCTACTTCATCGACCTCGACGTGCCCTTCGCCGACGCGAACGCCACGCTGCTCGCGGACCCGGCCTCGTGGCTCCCCGACCTCGTCCGGGAGACCGACGAACAGGGCGTCCACCTGCTGACCTCGGTCGGGTTCGGGATCGGCGTCCACGTGCGCAAGCGGGTCGAGGTGGTGGTCGAGGAGCCGCTCACCGTCCCGGGCCGCTCGGTCGTTCCGCTCCGGTGGAGCACCGGCGCCGAGCACAGCCCCCTGCCGTCGATGGAGGGAGACCTCGAGCTCGCGCCGTTCGGCCCCGGCGTCACCCACCTCGCCATGAGCGGCCGGTACACGCCCCCCTTCGGCTCGGTCGGCCAGACCCTGGATCGGGCGATGCTGAACCACGTCGCCGAGGCGACCGTCCGGGACTTCGTCGAGCGGGTCGGCGTCCGCATCCGCGAGGCCGCCTCTCGGCGCCACCACCCCGCGCGGATCAGGCAAACCTGAGCCGGCTGGACGCTCAGGCGGCCGCGGCGCCGGGCGCGAGATCCAGCGCGATGTCCCGCCCCCACGCCCGGATCCGGTCGAAGTCCCGGTAGTCGCCGGCCATCGTCCTGGCCATGGCCCTCGCGGGGAACCCGGCCGCGTCGGCGGGCAGCTTCCCCCCGAACGTGGCGTGACCGTTCGCCCCGATCTCGGCCATCAGGGCCGCGACCCGTTCGACCGGTTCGATCTCCCGCTCCTCCGCGCTCCGATCGAGCGGACCGCTGCTGAACAGCCACACGGGGATGGGACGGAGGTCCGCGGCGAACCGCCGGCCGAAGGCCCGAGCCGCCCGGTGCCACCGGCCCATGTACAGGGCGCCGCCCAGGACGACGGCGCCGTACGGCGCCAGGTCCCGGACCGTCTCGGCCGCCACGACGTCCGCGCGCAGCCCGAACGCGCGCAGCTCCTCGCCGATGACCTCGGCGATCTCCCCGGTGGACCCGCGCTTGGTCCCATACGCCACCAGCACCGGGTCTGGCTCCATGCGGTTTCCTCCTCCACCGTTCGTCGCAGCCAGCGTTCCAACCGGGGGCCGGCGACCGGGGGGCCTTGGACCCGGGCCCGCAGGGTCGGTCGGCCGATGCCTCCGGTCCTGGCCGGGGATAGCTTCGAGTCGTCCGTGGGAGCGGCTGAAGGGGATGAGGACATGAACGGACCGAAGCGGCACGCGCTCGTGGTCAGCGAGGACTTCGTCCGGCGAAACCGGTGGGCGGCGCTGCTGCGGGACGAGGGGTTCGACACGGCGACCTGCCCGGGCCCGTTCGTCACGACCGAGTGCCCCCGGCTCGACGGCGACGTGTGCCCACTGCGTGAATGGGCGCAGGTGGCGGTGGTGGACGTCCCCGACGGCGCGGACACGGAGCTGTTCGGCGGCGACCCCCAACGCGTCTGCACCACCCTGCCGGACGACCGCCGCACCGTGGTGGTGTACCGGTCGGAGCTCCCGCCCCGGTGGCACGACGGCCGCCACGCGCTGCCGTTCCCCGTCGCAGAGGACCACCTGGTGGAATCGGTCCATTCCGCGGCCCACGTCCTGCTCGGCGGCGCCCCGCTGAGCGACTGAGCGATCCTGGAAGCGACGTTGACGCGGGCGGTCCGCCGCCCCGCCGGCTCCGGGTCAGCGAAGGGCGAGGAGGTCCCGGGCCGAGAGCATGCCGACGACCTTCCCGGCCGTGACGACCGGGAGGTGCCGGGCCCCCGCCCCGACCATCTGATGGATGGCGTGTTCGACCTCGTCGTCCGGTTCGACGACGACGGGATCCCGGGTCATGTAGTCGCGGACGGCCGTCCGGTCGAGGTCCACGCCCTCCGCGACGGCCCGGACGAGGTCGTGCTCCGTGACGATCCCGACGAACACCCCGTCGTCGAGCACCACCACCGAGCCGATCTCCTCGAACGCCATCGTCGAAGCCGCCTCGGCGAGGGGATCGTCCGCCTCCGCCGTCACGACCATGGATGAACAGGCGACGCGAACCTTCACGGCCGGGCTCCCCTCCCGATCCCGCGGGGCGTGCATCGTCACGCGGGGCTCGCTCCCGGGTAGCCGGCGTGATGCCGCCGGCCGTGGAACATGTCCCGGATCACCATGAACGCGGCCGCAAGGCACTCGACGGCGAGTACGACCACCAGCAGGGTGACCATCATGTCGATCAGGTAGCCCGCGATGGCTGGCATGTTCATCGCCTCCACCGCCAAGTCCACCACCGGGGCCGGCGCCAGTCCGGGTCCACCGGCCCGGCGATGCCGGGACCCCGAGCCGGCCTCCGGGACCCCGACACGGCCTTCCGGGATCCGCCGACCGCGGGGGCTTGACTAGGATGCACACCGTGGGGGAGGAGGCGGCCTACCCGGCACACCGCGAGGCCGACGTGGTCCTGCGGGACGGTTCCACCGTGCACGTCCGGCCGGTCCGCGCCGAGGACCGCGCCGCGCTCCTCGAGTTCCACCGCGGGCTGTCCAGGGAGTCGCTGGCGCTGCGGTTCTTCACGGCGGCGGTCGACCTCGAATGGGTGGTCGATCGCATGTCCGCAATGGACCAGCGCGGCAGGTACGGGCTCCTCGCGACCCTGGGGGGCCGTCCGGTCGGGCACGCCGTGTTCATCGCCACGGGCGAGGACCGGGCCGAGATGGCGCTCGCCGTCGCGGACGAGCTGCAGGGCCACGGACTCGGCACCCTGCTGATCGGGCACCTGGCCGAGGCGGCCAGCCGGGCGGGATTCCTCATGTTCGAGGCGGAGGTGATGCCCGAGAACCGAAGGATGATCGAGGTGATCCGCGAGACCGGGTTCCCGGTCGAGATGCGCGCCGAGCCCGGGGCCATCGTGGTCCGGTTCCCGACGGCCCTGACCGGGTCCGCGCTCGAGCGCTTCGAACGGCGCGAGCAGACGGCGGCGGTGGCGGCCCTGCGAGGCTTCCTGGCGCCCCGTTCCGTGGCCGTGGTCGGTGCCTCGCGCGATCCGACGACCGTCGCCGGGGCGGTGTTCCACAACCTGCTGGCCGCCGGGTTCCAGGGTCCGGTCCATCCCGTGAACCCCAACGCGGACGTGGTCCAGTCGGTGGCGGCCGTCCGGTCGATCGAGGAGGTCCCCGGTCCCGTCGACATCGCCGTGGTCGTGGTGCCGGCGCGCACGGTCCACGACGTGGCCGAGGCGTGCGGGCGCAACGGGGTCCGCGGGCTGGTGGTGATCTCGGCCGGGTTCGCCGAGATCGGCGACGACGGTCGCGAGCTCCAGCGGGAGCTGTTGGAGACGTGCCGCCGGCACGGCATGCGGCTGATCGGCCCGAACTGCATGGGGATCCTCAACACGAACCCCGGCGTGCGGCTGGACGCGACGTTCGCGCCGACCTTCCCCCCGGCCGGCCGGGTGGGGTTCCTGTCGCAGAGCGGTGCCCTCGGTGTCGCCGTGATCGACCGCGCCGCGACGCTCGGTCTCGGTCTGTCCTCGTTCGTCTCCGTGGGGAACAAGGCCGACATCTCCGGCAACGACCTGCTGTCCTACTGGGAGGAGGACCCGGACACGGACCTGATCCTGCTGTACCTCGAGTCCTTCGGGAACCCCCGGAAGTTCGCGCGGATCACGCGGCGGGTGGGCCGGACGAAGCCCATCGTCGCGGTCAAGAGCGGACGGTCGCAGGCGGGTGCGCGGGCAACGGCATCCCATACCGGGGCGCTGCTCGCGGCGTCCGACGTGACCGTCGACGCCCTGTTCCGGCAGGCCGGCGTGATCCGGACGGACACGCTGGCCGAGATGTTCGACGTGGCCGCCCTGCTGGCGAACCAGCCGATCCCCGCCGGCAGGCGGGTGGGGATCGTCACGAACGCCGGGGGACCGGGCGTCCTGTGCGCCGACGCCTGCGAGGCCGAGGGACTGGAGGTGCCGCCGCTCCCCGAGGCGACGAGGCGGCGGCTGTCGGAGGCGCTTCCGTTCCAGGCGTCGATCGCCAATCCGGTCGACATGATCGCGTCGGCCTCCCCGGAGGACTACCGGCGGTCGATCGATGCCGTCGCGGCCTGCGTCGATTCGCTCATCGTCATCTTCGTGCCGCCGCTGTCGCCCCCGGCCGAGGAGGTCGCCGCCGCGATCCGGGAGGCCGCGCAGGGCATCGACGGCCGGATCCCGGTGCTCGCGGTCCGGATGTCCGTGAGCGGCGGGCCCGGGTGGCTCCTGTCGGGCGGGGCCGGCGTGCCGACGTTCGCGTTCCCGGAGGAGGCGGCCCGGGCACTGGCCCGCGCCGTCCGGTACGGGGAGTGGCGGTCACGGCCCGAGGGGGCCACGCGCGAGTTCCCCGACGCGCGCGACCACGACGCCAGCGCCATCCTGGCCACCGCGCTGGCAGGGGGGCCGCGGTGGCTCGAACCGGCGGAGGTCGCCGACCTGCTCGCGTGCTACGGGATCACCACGGCGCGGTTCGTCCTGGTCGGGGACGCCGACGGGGCGAGGGCCGCCGCCCGCCGGCTGGGTGGGGACGTCGCTTTGAAGGCAGTCGTGCCGGGCCTCGTGCACAAGACGGAGGCCGGGGCCGTTCGGGTGGGCCTGCGGGGGCCGGCGAAGGTGCGGGATGCGGCGGAGCGCATGGCCGAAGAGCTGTCGGCCGCCGGACACCGGCCCTCCGGGTTCCTGGTCCAGCGGATGGTGCCCCCGGGGGTGGAGCTGCTGATCGGGATGGTGCACGACCCGCTGTTCGGACCGGTGCTGGCGTGCGGCGCGGGCGGGACGGCCGTGGAGCTGCTCCACGACGTCGAGGTCCGCCTGGCGCCGATCACCGACCTGGAGGCGGGCGCGATGCTCCGGTCCCTGGCCACGTTCCCACTGCTCGAGGGGTACCGGGGGGAGCCCGGTGTCGACGTCGGGGCCCTCGAGGACGTGCTGCTGCGGGTCTCCGCCCTGGTCGAGGCCCATGCGGAGATCGCCGAGATGGACCTCAACCCGGTCATGGCGACGCGGGAGGGCGCGACCGTGGTGGACGCACGCGTTCGGGTTGCGGCGCCGGCGCCCGAGCTGCCGATCTCGGCCCGGCGGCGTTCCTGACAGGACCGAACCCGGCGGCTGCGTCAGGGGAGGGGTCAGGCGGCCGTTCGGGTCCGGGCCACCAGGACCGTCCGATCCAGGTGGCGGAGCAGCCAGTCGCTCACGCTCCCCAGAGCGATGCGGCCGAGGGCGTTCAACCCCCGGTCGCCCACGGCCACCAGGTCGGCCTCCCACGTGGCCGCGGCGCCGGCAAGGACCCGGCCGGCCGGGCCCGCCTCCGTCGCCACCTCGACGTCGAGATCTCCCACGGCATGCCGCGCGTCCTCGAAGGGATCGTGCGGGTCGGCCTCGTGGGGGCGGAACTCGTGGTCCGTCGCATGGACGAACCGCAGCCGCGCCCCGCTCGCCGCGGCGATGCCGGCGGCGAGCCTCACGGCGTTCAGCGAGCTCTCGGAGCCATCGACGGCCACCAGGATGCGCCGGGGATCCGTCCGGCCGAGGGCTCCGGGCCGGCAGACCAACGTTGGTCGGACGCCCAGGTGGACGACGTGGGCGGCCACTCCGCCCCGGAGGGACTGCCGCCGCAGCAGGCCGGCGTCGGCGCCCACGCACACGATGTCGCTCCAGGTCCGGCGGGCCTCGTCGGCGAGCTCGTGCGCGGGTTCGCCCACCAGCACGCGCACGACGGCGTCGAGGTGTTCCGAGGACGCCACCGCCTCGGCCGCGGCGAGTCGGGCGTCGGCGTCGCGGAGCCGGCCGGCGCCGGTTCCCGCGAGGCTCACCCGGGGCGCGTGGGTCACGTGGACGATCTCGAGCTCCGCGCCCGTGACCCGCGCGAGCCGGGCCGCCTGGCGGACGGCCTCCTCGCCGCCGGGTGTGCCGTCCGTCCCGGCGAGGAACCTCCGGAACTCCGGGTGGATCCGCATCAGCCGGTCACCGGGCTCCCGCCGGCACGACCCCCCACGGCGCCGAGAAGACCGGCCGCAGCTTGGTGTCGTCGAAGTCGGCGGTCAGCCGGTTCACGACGCTCACCACGCCCTCGACGCCGTACACCATTCGAACGGCGATGGGGATGGTGGACTCCCGCTCGACCCTCCCCCTGAGGGTCACGACGCCCTCGAGAACCGAGACGCTCGCGCGCCCGGGCTCGACCAGCAGCCGCTGGCTGAGCACGTCGTCCTCGATCTCGTACAGGATCTCGGCGTCGGGCCGCAGGAATCCCTGGAGGAGATTCCGCCGAGAGACGATCCCCACGACGAGTCCGTCCTCGTCGACGACCGGGACCGAACGAAACCCCCCCGCGTGCATGACGCGGGCGGCCTCGGCGATGGTGGCGTCCGGACCGACGGTCGTGACCGGCGACGTCATGACCTCCTTCGCGGTCGCCCCCTCGGCCCGGCCGAGCTCGGTCCGCCTCCGGCGCCCGGCGATGCGCGGTGTGTGCTCGGGCAGCGGGTGCTCCTCCTTCAGCAGGAGGTCCGCCTCCGAGACGATGCCGATGGCCCGGTCCCGCGCGTCGACCACCGGCATCGCGGCGATCCGATGTTCCGACAACCGCCGTACGATCTCCTTGAACGGCGTGTCCGCGGCCACCACGACCACGGTCTTCGTCATCACGTCGCGTACTCGGCGCCTCATCGAAGCCCACCTCCTCGGACGGTTCGTGGGCGGCGGCGATCCCGCCCCACCGTCGAGGATCACAGAGGGGAGTCCCCGCAGCGGGGGTCAGGAGCCCCGGCGGGCCAGGGACGACCGGCCCGACTTCGACCTACGGGAGCGCCAGCTCGGGGACCCGGTCGGACCCGGCGAGCGGCGACCACGCCTCCAGCAGGAGGAGGTCGCGGGCGGAGATCATCCCGGTGAGCCTGCCGTTCCGCACGACCGGGAGATGGCGGACCCCGAGGCTCATCATCTGGCGGGCGACGTCCGCGCTCTCGGCCTCCGGGTCGACGGTGACGGGCCGTCTGGTCATGACGTCGCGGACGCGCGTGACGGTGGGGTCGTCCCGCTCGATCAGTGCGTGGGCCAGGTCGCGCTCGGTGAGGATCCCCGTGATCTCGCCCCCTCGGAGCACCGGGAGCGCGCTGATGTTGTGCCTGGCCATCCGCCGCCCCGCCTGGAGCAGCGTGTCGCTCTCCCGGGCAGTGACCGTCTCGGCGCTCTGCAGCAGCTCGATCTTCATACGGCGGCCCTCCCTTCCGAGAGGAACCTACGTGTCGCCCGGAGGGAGGTCGCGGGCCCATCGGCCCGGCTCGGACGGGACGTGCTTCCGGGCCATGGACCCCTCCGTCTGGGGTCGTTCGGCGGGCGCCGGGTCCCCGTGCGGGGCGCAGGCTGGCATCACGGTGGCCCACCGGGGCCGCCCCGACCGAAGAGAGGCGCCATGTACGACACGATCGTCGTTGCCGTCGACGGATCGGAGTGCGCGGCCCGCGCCGTGTCGGTCGCGGGCGACCTGGCCGAGGCGTTCGGGGGGGAGGTCGTGGTGGTGCACCTCGCCGAGACCATCGCGGCGTGGACCCTGGCGATGGAGGCCGAGACGCCCGAGGAGGCCGGGAACCTGGCCGACCGGGCGGTTCGTTCGCTCAAGGATCGTGGGGTCAGCGCGCGGGGGGAGGTGCACTCCACGGTTCGCGGAGCGGTCGCGCACCGGATCGTGGACCTGTCCGACGCGGTGGGGGCCGACCTCATCGTGATGGGCTCCCGCGGGCTGGGCGAGATCGCGGGGCTCCTGCTCGGCAGCGTCGCGCACCGGGTGCTGCACCAGGCGAGCGTGCCCGTCCTGGTCGTCAAGTAGCCCGTGGTGCCCGGCCTGAGCCCCGTGACCGGACGCACCCCGCCCGCGGCCGAGACTTCGCGTTGCCCTGGGTCGGGCGTGTCCGGTTCCTAACCTCCGCCCCGGTAGCGTGCCTCCAGGGATTCGACGTGTCGAGGAGGCGAACGTGAACAAGCGATCCGCCGTCGCGGTGGCTGGCGGCCTGACCGGAGCACTGGTGTCGGGGGTCGTCGGGTACAGCGTTCGCCTTCACTCGGAGCCCGTGGCTGCCGCCCCCGCGACGAGCAATCCGGTCATCAAGACCCAGACCCGCACCATCACGATCCACCGGAAGCCGAAGCGGCCCGTCCACACCGCGCCACCACCCCGGACGGTGGTGGTCCACCGGCCGACGCGGGTGATCCAGCTGCCGTCCGGATCCGGCTCCGGAACCTCCGTGCACCACACCGGCGGGACCTCGCCCACGTCCACGCCGCCCACCCACCACACCGGCGGATCGACCCACTCCCCCCAACCGCCGACCCACCACACGGGCGGCTCCACGCACGCGCCGGGCCCGCCGACCCACCACACGGGCGGCTCCGGCCACGGCGGCGGTGGAGGAGGCGGCGGCGGGCACGAGCACGAGGACGGTGGCGAAGGTGGCGACTGATCTCTCCCCCGGCTCCCCCCGGCCGGCGGTCGCACCCGCGGGAGGTCCGGCGCTCCGCACGGAGCGCCGGGACTTCCGGTGCATGGGCACGATCGTCACCCTCATCACCCCGGACCCGCCGGGCAGGCGCCAGCGCGAGGCGATTGACGAAGCGCTCGCCATCGTCAAGCGGACGTTCGACCGGGAGGACGAACGGTTCAGCCGGTTTCGGACCGGAACCGAGATCTCCCGGGTGAACGCGGCAGCCGGGGACTGGACCCGCGTGTCGAAGGGATTCCTCGACGTGCTCGAGCTGGCCCTCGAGGCGGCGCGGGTGACCGGCGGGCTGTTCGATCCCACGGTGCTCCCGGCGTTGCTCGCCGCCGGCTACGACGCCGACTTCGACGAGGTGCTGGCCGGGGCGCGACTCGCGCTGCACCCGCCGGAGCCGTGCGGCCGCTGGCCGGAGATCGAGGTGGAAGGGCGGAACATCCGCCTTCCCGACGGTGTCGCGATCGACTTCGGTGGGATCGCCAAGGGGTGGACCGTCGACCGGGCCGCTCGACGGATCAAACACCTCCTGCCATGGGCGCTGGTCGATGCCGGCGGCGACATGCGGGTGGTCGGCCGGACGCCGCCGGGCGGGTTGTCCATCGCGGTCGAGGATCCCCACGACGCCCGCGGGGAGATCCTCCGCCTGTCGCTCGAGCGGGGGGCCCTGGCGACCTCGTCGGTGACGGCCCGGAGCTGGGGCCCGGGCATGCACCACCTCATCGATCCCCGAACCTCCAGGCCCGCCGAGACGGGGATCGTCCAGGCGACGGTGTGGGCCCCCGAGTGCGCGGGCGCGGAGATGGGCTCGAAGTGGGCCCTGCTGGCAGGAGATTCGGTGCTGGACCGGATCGCCGCGCTCCTCGTCCACGAGGACGGGACGGTCGCGACCAACCTCGTCGACGGCGAGGGCACGTTCGAGCTGCCGGCCTGATCCGCCGCCGCCCGAGATCGACGGAGAAGGGCCCCTCGCATGCGATGCGTTCGGCCCCTGTTCGCCGGGCGCCGGGCGGTCAGCATGTCTTCGGCCCGGCGGTGAGCGTTGTGCGGCCCGAGGAGGGCGCCATGCGGACTCGGATGACACCGGTGGATGCGGTGTGGCTCGCGATGGACGAGCCGACGAACATGATGACGACGACGGCGCTGCTCACGCTCGACGCGCCGATGGACCGCCGCCGGCTCGAGCGGCTCCTGGACCGACGCCTCGGCGCGCACCCACGGTTCCGGCGGCGGGCGGTCGCCACGCGGACCGGGGCGGCCTGGGAGGACGATCCGGACTTCAGGGTGGGAGCGCACATCCGCCGGGCGACCCTCCCGGCGCCGGGCGGCGAGGCCGAGCTGCGGGCGTTCGCCGGCGAGCTGCTCAGCGCGCCGGTCGACCACGACTCGTCGCCCTGGGACATCCACCTGATCGACGGCCTGGAGGGGGGTCGGGGAGCGCTGGCGCTGCGGCTGATGCACTGCCTGGCGGACGGCTCGGCCCTGCTGCGGCTGTTCGACGATCTCATCGATGGCCGGCCCCGCCGCACGCCGCCGCCGGCGGTCGGTCGATCGTGGTGGCCCCTCGGCCGGGCGATCGCGGCGCTCGATCTTCGTCGGAGCATCCCGGCAGTCCGAACGGCGGTTCGGGGGACGCTCTCCATCGCCGCGGTCGCCGCCTCGCGACCGGACCCCGACGGTCCGCTGAAGGGCGAGCTCGGCATCCGCAAGCAGGCCGCGTGGACGGCGCCGATCCCGCTCGAGCGCCTCAAGGCCCTCCGCGGCGATACCGGCTCGACCGTGAACGACGTGCTGCTGTCCGCGACGGCCGGCGCGCTGTCCCGGTACCTCGCGAGGAACGGTGGTAGGGACGCTCTCCCGGACGTCCGCGTCCTGGTCCCCGTCGACCTCCGGACCCTGTCCGCAGGCAGGGCGGAAGGGAACCACTTCGGGCTGGTCTACCTGTCCCTTCCGATCGGGCCGATGGACCCCGTCGACCGCCTCCACGAGGTGCACCGCCGAACGGGGGCCGTGAAGGCGTCCGGCCAGGCCCCCGTGTCGTACGCGGTGCTCGGCGGCCTCGGCCTGCTCCCGCCCGGCGTGCAGGTGCCGCTGCTGCGGTTCTTCGGCGCCCGCGGGAGCGCCATCGTCACGAACGTCCCCGGGCCGCGGGAGGTTCGCAGTGTTGCGGGCCGCCGGATCGAACGCATCATGTTCTGGGTGCCGCAGGCCGCCCGGGTGTCGGTCGGGTTCAGCCTCATGAGCTACGCGGGAACCGTTCAGGTGGGGATCGCCGTCGACGAGCTCCTGGTGCCCGACCCCGTGCGCATCAGCGCGGGATTCGAGGATGAGCTTCGCGGGATGGCGGGCGTGTCGGCGCCTCGCCCGGCGGAGTCTCCGAGGATGCGGACGGGATCCTGAGCTCCTGGGCATCAGGCGGCGGAACGGATCGAGTCGGGTTCGGGCGACCATCGGCCGGTTCCCCCCGACCGGGGCCGAGCTCCGCGTGCGGGCCCGCCACGAGACGTTCCGTGCGGGGAGAACGCTCGCGGGCGTGGGTCGCACCGTGGAGCCGGATGGGGACATCGATCCGGCGCCGGCCCTGGATCTGCTCGCCCTCGATGACCAGCTCGAGCCGGACGACGATTGTCGGCGGCGGTTCGCCGGGGGCGGTCTGCGTGCTGGGCGGCGCTGCGACGACGATGGCCGGCCCCTCCACCGGGACCGCAAGGGCCTCCACAGGGACCGCCGTGACGGGCTCTGGAGGGGCGTCGAGCATCGAGGGCGAATCCACAGGTGGCATCGGAGCCGCCGGTGGGCGGGGACGCGGCTCCACCCCGGCGGGCTGGACGCGCTGCCTCGGTTTGGCCCCAGCGGGCTGAACCCGCTGCCGTGGCACGATCGGGACGGCAGCGTCGGCTGTGGGGACGGCCTGGGCGGGAACGCGCGCCCGCGCTGCTCGGGGCGGTGGCGCACCTCGTGTGGGGCGGAGGCCGACCGTGAACGCCCGGGTCAGCATGAAGAACACCACCGAGCTCCCGGTCGCCACGTAGCCCCACCACATCCAAGGGCGAACGGTGTCAGTTCCCGCGAAGACCCCGTGAACGAGCGCCATCGCAAAGGCCGGAACCGCAAGCAGGTGGAGCGCCCGCCAGACCTTCGTGCTGATGTGCTTGCGGAGCCAGGACGAGAACAACACGATCACGACCGCCCACATCGACACGATCCCGAACGCCACCGGCAGGGCGTGGTACGCCGTGTGCAGCGGCAGGAGGACGTCCAGGGGCTTGAACGGCACGAACTGGTCGAGCAGCAGCCCGCCGATGTGCACACCGAGCAGGACGAACGCAGCCGTGGCCAGGAATTGGTGGACGTTGATCGCGGTGACGCGGGCGACCTTCTTCCCCAGGAGTGACGTCGTCCCGACGAGCCCCCACGACACCGTGGCCCACAGCATGAGGTAGGCCGCGATGCCCGCCGCCCGCAGGATGATCCACGTCAGCATGCCGGCGCCACCTCCGACCCGGGCATGCTGGTGTGGACCCGTCCGTCGATCGTCAGAAGGATCCCGGCGACCTCGCGGAGGGCCCGCGGGCCGCGCAGGAGCGCCCACGTGGCCAGGACCTCGGCCTCGGCGCAGGTGCCGGCCCAGACCGTCGCCTGCAGCACCCGAGTCGCGGCCGGACGCCACGTCCGGGGGTCGATGACGTGGTGCAGCCCGGGGCCCCACGAGCGCCCCACGACCGAGGAGGTGGCGAGGGCGCCGCCGTCCAGCCCCAGCCGGGCGATCTCGATCGCCGCGTCGTGCGGGTCGGCGACGCCGATGGCGATCGGTTCGGGGGGCCGTCCGCCGACGGCGAGGTCGCCGCCGGCGTCGACGAGCGCCCACGGAAGCGAAGCGGCGCATTCCAGGGCGCGGTCGACGGCCCACCCCTTGGCGATGCCGCCGAAGTCCAGCGCGGCGCCCTGAGGGAGGAAGAGCATCCGTCCGTCGAGCTCGACATCGCGCCACCGCCGCGGCGGTCCGGGTTCCGCGGAAACCCGTGGCGGGGCCGCGAGCAGCTCGTCGTAGTCCCGGTCGTACCCGGCTGCGAGCAGCGCCGGGAGGACGGTGGGGTCGAACAGGCCATCCGTGGCCCGGGCCGCTTCGAGCGAGCGCCGCACCACCTCGGCGAAGCGCACCGACACGAGCTGCCACCGACCGGCATTGGCGTTCACGATCGAGAGCTCACTGTCCTCGCGGAACCGCGAGAACCTCGCGTCGATCTCGCGGAACGTGCGCTCGACGGCCCCGGCCACCTCGTCGAAGGCGCGGCGTTCGGTCACGGTGACGGCCGGAGGACCGGTCAGCACGATGTCCATCGCCATCGACCGGAATCGGTGACGCCGCAGCTGGGAACCGGCCCGGCCGTGCGCGGCGTTCAGCAGCCCGAGCATCGGGTCGTCCCAGTCGATCCGCCGCCGGTCGTGACCGTCCCGCCGCCCACGTACACGTAGCGCACCTTCGGCGCCGACATCGCCGGGACGGCCGGAGCGGCAGGGTCGACGATGATCCGCCGGATGGTCCGGTGCACGATGATGACCGGCCGCTGGGTTCCCGATCCCGTCGGAACGGGGCGGGGCTCCGCCTTGAGCGCCACCCACGGAGCCGCCAGGGCGACTCCCGCGGCGGCCCAGGCCGCCGTCCGAAGCGACCCCCTGGAAGCCCGAGCCTTCCGTTCCCGCGACGAAGCGGGCGATCCATCGTGACCCTCAGTCGTCATTGTTCGCTCCGTACCGGTGTTCCGCCTCGTTTGGAGGCGCCGTCCCGCCCCATCGGGGCCCGGCCGGCGAGTTCCAGCCCCCTGCGGGAGTCCCGGAAGAGGGCGAGGCCACATGCTGCCGTGTCCCGTTGGCTTCGGTCGAGGGCTGTCCCCCCTCGGCGGGCACGGTCGGGGAGGGAGGTTCCGGCGCTGCGGGCGGTTCCCTCGGAGGGAACGCGACGACATCCCCCATCCCGAGGGTCCCCGGCCCGCGCGGACTGCCGGCGGCCCCGAGGATCCCCAGGTTGATCCCGGTGGCCATCCCCAGGGCGAGCACGCCGGCGAGGAGCGCACCCGCGACGGCACGGCCGGGGCGGCCGGCGAGGCGCCGGGGGGCGCTTGCAGGGCGACTGCGTCTCAAGTTCACGATGCCGCCAGGCTAGAAAGCCGCGGGAAAGGACCGGGCCACCCGTCGGTTAGGAACCGGGCAATTCGGCACGTCATTCCCCCGGCGCGGTCCGTAGCCTCGATGCCGTGGAGCAAACCTCGTTCGTGTCCCGCGGCCGTCTCGTGCTCGTCGAGGACGAGGACGCCATCGTGCGCCCGCTGTTCGCCGCGCTGGAGCGCGAGGGATACGAGGTCAGCCGGTTCGTCCGGGCCGAGGACGCGATCGACCGCATGCCGGGGCTCGCGCCGGACCTCGTGATCATGGACATCGGCCTCCCGGGGATGTCCGGGCTCACCGCGTGCGAGCTCATCCGGCGCCGGTGGGGGACGCCGGTGTTGATGCTCACCGCGCGCGGGGCCGAGGACGACCGCCTGGCAGGGTTCCGCGCCGGTGCCGACGACTACCTCCCCAAGCCGTTCGGCGTCCAGGAGCTGGTGGCGAGGGTTCGGGCGATCCTCCGCCGGGCGCTGGCGACGCCCCGCGAGCGCATCCGGGAGGAACCGATCGTGGTGGGCGCTCTGCAGCTCGACCCCGCGCGGCGGGAGGTGCGCGTGGACGGGCGTCTGGTGCCGATGGCGCCGCGGGAGTTCGACCTGCTGGAGACGTTGATGCGCCACAGTCCCGCGGTCGTCGGCCGGGCCGATCTGGTGGCCGAGGTGTGGGACGCGCACTGGTCGGGCTCCACCAAGACGCTCGACGTGCACGTGGCGCAGGTTCGCCGCAAGATCGAGCAGGATCCCTCGGCGCCGAGGTACCTGCACACCGTCCGGGGCGTGGGATACCAGGTGAGGGACGCATGCGCCGGCGATTGATGCTCGGCGCCGCATACCTGCTCATCGTGGTGATCGTCGGTCTGGCCGTCCCGTTCGGCACCTCGCTCCGCCAGCGGTTGATCGATCAGCTCGGCGGCCGCGTCGAACGCGAGGCCGAAACGGTGGGCGCCTCCGTGGAGGATTCGCTCGAGCGGGGCGGTTCGGCGGCGCTGCAGCCGTTCGCCGTCCGTATGGCCTCACAAATCGGCGGCAGGTTGCTGATCACCGATGCGACGGGCGTGCTGCTGGCGGACTCGCTCCAGCCGCCCGGTCCGAACCCTCCCTCATACGCCAGCCGGCCGGAGATCGCGGTCGCCCTGCGCGGCAGGCCGAACTGGCGGGTCCGTCACAGCACCACGCTCGGGACCGACCTGCTCGTGAGCGCGGTCCCGGTCCAGTCCCCGAAGGGCATCGTGGGCGCGGTGCGGATCTCGTACCCCATGGGGGCCGTCAACGGTGCCATCCACCGGGCGTGGGCCTTCCTGGCGGTGATCGGTGCGGTGACGCTCCTGATCGGGCTGCTGCTGGCCGCGTGGCTGGCGCGGGGACTGACCCGTCCGATCGCCGACGCGGCCTCGGTGGCCCGGCGGATCGCTGACGGCGAGCTCGAGGCGCAGGTCCCGGAATCCGGACCACCGGAGATCAGGGAGCTCGCCCACGACATGAACGCCATGACCCGGCGCCTGTCGGACCTGCTGCGGGCCAACAGGGAGTTCGCGGCGAACGCTTCGCATCAGCTCCGGACGCCGCTCACGGCGCTCCGGCTGACCCTCGAGGAGGCCACGGACGGGCCCGATCCCCGAGGCGAGGCCCGACACGCGCTGGCGGAGGCGGACCGCCTCGAGGCCATCGTCTCGTCGTTGCTGTCGCTGGGGGCCGGCGCGGACCGTGGAACGGTGGCGGCCGTCGACGCCGTGGCGCTCGCCCGCTCGATCGTGCAGGAGCACGCCGCAGAGCCGGCCGTCACCGTCCACGGAGAGGGCCCGGCCATCGCCGACGCCGTCCGGCTCCGCGAGGTGCTGGGGAACCTCATCCACAACGCGGCCCGGTTCGCGGACCGGCGCGTCGTGGTGACCGTGGCGAGCGATGGGTCGAGGACGCGAATCGCGGTGGACGACGATGGGCCGGGCGTTCCACCGGAGGAGCGGGCGAGGGTGTTCGACCGGTTCTCCCGCGGACCGAACCCCCGCGGTCCAGGGTCCGGGCTCGGGCTCGCGGTGGCCCGCGAACTCGCCCGGGCCGACGGGGCCGAGATCACGGTGGAAACATCCGAGCTCGGCGGCGCGAGGTTCGTGGCGGACTATCCGGCGCGAGCCGCCAGATTCGCGGAGGTGCGGGTGTGAATCCGGCCCGCGTGCTGGTCGTGGAGGACGAGGAGGCGATCTCGAGGCCCCTGGCCGCCGCGCTCCAACGAGAGGGTTTCGTCCCGCGTGTCGCCGGCTCGGCCGCGGAGGCGCTGGCGGAGGCCCGGGAATGGCGCCCCGACGCGGTCGTGCTCGATCTCATCCTGCCGGACGGGGACGGCCGGGACGTGTGTCGTGAGCTCCGGGCCGGGTCCGCGGTCCCCATCGTCATCCTGAGCGCGCGCTCGGACGTCGTGGATCGCGTGGTCGGCCTGGAGCTTGGCGCCGACGACTACGTCGTGAAGCCGTTCTCGTCGAAGGAGCTCGCGGCCCGCCTCCGATCGGTCCTCCGACGGGCCGGCGGAGCCGAGCCGACCGGCGTCATCCGGATCGGCGACGTCGTCGTGGATCCCGCGGCGCGAACCGTCGACGTTCGGGGCCGCGAGGAGCACCTTCCGGCGCGGCAGTTCGACGTGCTGCTGGTCCTGATGCGGGAGGCGGGGCGGGTCGTCCGGCGGGAGGCCCTCCTCGACGAGCTGTGGGGCGGAGCGTGGTTCCGCTCCGACCGGACGCTCGACGTGCACGTGGCTCGCCTCCGCGACCGCATCGAGCCCGATCCGGCCAGGCCCCGGTACATCACCACGATCCGCGGCGTGGGGTTCCGGTTCGCGAGCGAGGAGGACCTCCGGGCGTCCGACCGGGCCGATCAGCCGGCCAACGGCTCCGGCGCGTCCCCGAGCGGCTCGAGTGCCGCCACGTAAGGGTGGTCGATCCCCAGCTCGCCGAACTGCACGGCCCCGCCCGGCGAACCGAGCCCCGACACCCCAGGCCCGAAGAACTCCCGGTCGACCTCGATGTACGGGCGCCACTCGTTGGGGACGTCCCCCGCCTCGTAGATCGCCTGCACCGGACACACCGGAACGCAGGCGCCGCACTCCACGCATTCGTCGGGCTGGATGTAGCCCTTGCGGAGCCCGTCGTAGATGCAGTCCACCGGGCACTCGTCCATGCACGCCCGGTCGTGCACGTCGACGCAGGGTTCCGTGATCACGTACGGCATCGGTTCCACCTCCCCGATCGCGTCGTTTCGAAAGGACCGTACGGCGACACACGCAAGCGTCCCGCAGACGGACGGTGAGCGGTTGGGAAACGGTTGTCCGGGTTCCGTGGGCCCGGCGCTCGCGCGACATGCCCCTCGACCACAGGGACCCTCGCCCCCAACCACGGACGCCGGCCGGTGGAACGGTTGGAGGGAGAACGACGAGAGGAGGCGCGCATGCGGCTCTCGTGGAGGGATGTCGTCAACGCGGTGCTCGCCGCAGGGGTGTTGCTGGTCGGCATGGCGGTGTCGAACGAGTGGGGCTGGCCGCTCCTGGGCAGTGCCCGGGCGGGCTCGCTGGCGGTCGGGTTCCTGGGGATCGCGATGTGCATCGCATCGGGATCCGGGCGGGCGATCGAGTCCGAGATGCAGGACCGGGGTGTCCGGGTGCTGATGGGGCTGGGCGGCCTGGCCCTTGCGCTGATGATCGTCGGAGTGATCACGGGCTCGGAGCTGGTGTTCCTGGCGCTCGTCATCGACACCCTGGGGATGTGGCTGATGTCGACGATCCGCCACGCATCGGCGAGCGCCGCCATGCACTCGGCCCCGCACCCGGCCGGCGCCTGACGAGCACGACCTGGCAGGCTCGCGCCTCGCTCGTCCGGTCGGGCGCTCATTGGTCGAAGCGGGTTCCACCCGTAAACTTCGCGGCATGAGGATCGTCGCCGCGGACGAGGCCGTCGCCGGGATCCGGTCGGGCGACCGAGTCTACGTGCAGGCCGCCGCGGCGGTGCCCTCGGTTCTCCTCGACGCGCTCGTCGCCCGGGCTCCCGAGCTCGAGGACGTTCGGATGGTCCACCTCCACGTCGAGGGACCGGGACCGCACCTGGCCCCCGAGATGGCCGGCCACTTCCGCCACATCGCGCTGTTCATCGGACCGAACGCCCGCGCCGCCGTGAACGAGGGGCGCGCGGACTACGTGCCCGTGTTCCTGCACGACATCCCCGACCTGTTCTATTCGGGGGAGATGCGGCTCGGCGCAGTCCTGATCAACGTCTCACCGCCGGACGAGCACGGGTACTGCTCGCTCGGCACGTCGGTGGAGGCGTCGCTCGCCGCGGTCCGGACGGCGAAGACGGTGATCGCGCAGGTCAACTCATCGATGCCGAGGACGCTCGGGGACAGTTTCGTCCACGTCGACCAGATCGACTACGGCGTGGAGGTCGACGTGCTGCCGTACGAGCACAAGATCGAGGACATCGGGGAGGTGGAGCGCCGGATCGGACAGTTCGTCGCGGAGCTGGTCCCCGACGGAGCATGTATCCAGATGGGGATCGGGGCCATCCCCGCGGCCACGGCGCTGTTCCTTCGCGACAAGCGCAACCTGGGCATCCACACGGAGATGTTCACCGACGTCGTCGTCGACCTCGTCGAGTGCGGCGCGATCACCGGCGCCCTCAAGGAGCAGAACCGGGGGAAGATCGTCGCGAACTTCCTGATGGGGACGAGGCGGCTGTACGCGTTCGTCGACGACAACCCCATGGTCGAGATGCGGCCGGCCGACTACACGAACGACACCCACCGGATCCGTCAGTTCCGGCGGATGACGGCGATCAACTCCGCGATCGAGGTGGATCTGTCAGGCCAGGTGTGCGCGGACTCGATCGGGCCCCGGCTCTACAGCGGCGTCGGGGGCCAGATGGACTTCGTGCGGGGGGCCTCGCTCGCCGAGGAGGGGCGCGCCATCATCGCGTTGCCCTCGACCGCCGCCCATGGGACGGTCTCGCGGATCGTGCCCGAGCTCCGGGAGGGCGCCGGCGTGGTGACGACCCGCGCCCACGCCCGGACGCTCGTCACCGAACACGGCGTCGCCGAGCTGTTCGGGAGGACCATCGCGGAACGCGCCCGGGCGCTGATCTCGATCTCGCACCCGGACTTCCGCGAGGAGCTCACCGCGCAGGCCAGAGCCGCCCACTACCTGTGAGGTCCCGGCTGCCGTAGTTCTGCGGAATCAGCCGTCCGGTTCGTCGACGGCTCGACGCGATTGCCGGCGGTATCGCAGGCGTGCGGCGGCCATCATGATCAGGACGGGCAGGGAACCGATGACCGCAGTGGCCACCCACTCCCGCGCATCGAGCGGCACGAGCCCGAAGAGCGAATGGGCGGCGGGCCACGTCACCACCAGGACCTGCAGCGCGATGCCGCCTGCGACGGAGAGGAACAGCCAGGGGTTCCGCCCGGACCGCGGACGCCGAACCGCGTAGGCGTACAGCAGATGCGCGGTGATGAGCACGGTGAACATCTGCGTGCGGGCGACAGCCCATGACTCGTGCCAGCCGAACCGTGCCAGCACCAGTCCGCCGATGGCGGCTCCCGCGATGAGCAGCGCGCGGAGATACAGCAGGGCGGCATGCGGGGCCTCGAGGAGCCCTTCCGCACGGCCCCGCGGCGGCCGCCGCATCAGCGAGCCGTCGGGCGGGTCCACCCCGAGCGCGATCGCCGGCGGGCCGTCCGTCAGCAGGTTCAGCCACAGCAGCTGGAGGGGGAGGAGCGGGATCCCGAGGCCGGGGAACGCGAGCAGCGTGACCACCACGACGGTGATCTCCGAGAGATTCCCGGCGACGAGGTAGTCGATGACCTTTCGGATGTTGTCGTAGATCCCCCGGCCTTCACGCACCGCGGTCACGATCGTGGCGAGGTTGTCGTCGGTCACCACCATGTCGGCAGCCTCGCGCGCGACGTCACTCCCCGAACGGCCCATGGCGACGCCGATGTCCGCCCGCTTGAGGGCCGGGGCGTCGTTCACCCCGTCGCCGGTCACGGCCACGACGTGGCCGCTTCCCTGGAGCGCTTCGACCAGGGCCAGCTTGTCCCCGGGGTCCGTCCGTGCGTAGACCGCGGCTTCCAGTGGATCGTCCGGGATCCCGTGGTCGCGGAGGTCCCGGCCGGTCAGGACCCGGCGCGTCCCATCCGTCAGTCCGACCTCCTCTGCGATCGCGCTGGCGGTTCCGGGGTGGTCACCCGTCACCATGACCAGCCGGATCCCGGCGGAGCGAGCATCGGCCACGGCAGCAGGCGCCTCGGCGCGGGCACGGTCTCGGAGGCCGGCGAAGGCAACCAGCTCGAGCTGGCCGTCGAGGGCGGCGAGGTCCTCGGGCGTCGCCGGGCCCTGCGCCGGCCGGGCCGTTGCGAGAGCGAGCACCCGCACACCGCGGGCGGCCTGCTCCTCGAACATGGCCGTCAACGCGTCGCGATCCCGCGGGGCCAGTGGTCGTACGCTCCCGTCGGCCCTCAGGCCGCGGGCGCACACCCCGACGACGGTCTCCGGTGCGCCCTTGACGAACACCACCGGACCATCGCCGGTTTCGTGCACGGTCGTCATCCGACGCCGATCAGCGTCGAACGGCACCGCCAGCCGCCTCGGCGACGCGGCCCGTAACGCGTCGGTGATCCCGACGCCGAACCCCTCGACGAGGGCGACGTCGACGGGGTCGCCCTCGGGTGGATGCCCGGTTGCGTCGTTGCACAGCACGGCCACCTCGGCGACCCGATGCGCGGTCACCTCGTCCAGCTCGTCAGGGCGGCACCAACCCTGCCACGGCAGGCCTACAGCGACCAGGCTGAGGCGGTTCTCGGTGATCGTCCCCGTCTTGTCGGTCAGGATCACCGTCGTCGATCCCAGGGTCTCGACCGCGGGAAGCTTACGCACGATCGCGCCGCATGCCGCCATCCGGCGCACGCCGAGGGCGAGCGCGACTGCCACCACCGTGGCGAGGCCCTCGGGGACCGCCGCGACTGCGAGGGCGACCGCCGAAAGGAACGACTCCTGGAGCCCACCGCCGCCGGTGCCTAGGCGCACCAGCGTCAGCACGAACACTGCCGCGGCGATGACCACCGCGATCGCCCCGAGCTGTGCCGTGAGCCGCGCGAGCGCCTGCTGCATCGGCGTCCGCTGGTCCGGCCCGCCGAGGCCCGCCGCGATCGAGCCCAGCCGGGTCCGGGGACCGGTTGCGGTCACCAAGCCCTCCCCGGATCCCCGGGTGACCAGGGTGCCCGACGACAGCCCGGACTCGTCGTGCCCGGCCTCGGGACGCTTCCCGACGGGGAGCGACTCGCCGGTCAGGATCGACTCATCGACCTCCAGCGCAGAGGCCCGCTGCAGGACCAGGTCCGCGGGGACGCGGTCGCCCGCCGCGAGGACGACGACGTCGCCCGGCACGAGCTCGCGGGAGGCGATGGTGACCGGGACGCCGTCGCGGATCACCCTCGTCTGGGGGGTCTCGAGCGAGCGAAGCGCTTCGAGCGCCCGCGCGGCGCGCCCCTCCTCTAGCAACCCGATTACGGCGTTCAGCACCACGATCGCAGTGATCGCGATGGCGTTCTGCATCTCGTGCACCGCGACACCGGAGATGACGGCCGCGACGATGAGGAGGATGGCCAGGGGCTCGCGCAGCTGTCGGAGCGCCCGGCGAGCCAACCCGTCCCGAGCCGGAGCCGGCAGTTCGTTCGGCCCGGTCTCCGCCAGCAGCCGAGCGGCCTCCGACGGCGTCAACCCGGATTCCAGCCTGCCCGGTGCTCCGCCGGAAGCTGGGTGGTCGGAGCGGACCGCGTTCACGGCATCAGAATGGCCGGTGTCCGGGCATCGACCTCGGGTCGAACGGCCCCTCCCGCCCGCACTATCCGGTCCGGGCATCGCGCGCCGGCGTGCGAGCGGATCAGGCCGACCTGGACTTCTCCTCGAGGAGGCGGACCCGAAGGTCGCCGCAGTGCGGGCATCGCCCGCCGACCTCTGGGTTGGGGCACGGATGCCCTCTCCGGAGGAACAGGTCGTGCTCGTCGCCATTGCGGCCGACGTGCACGTGCTCCTCGAACCGGTCGCTCCACTCGTGGCCGCAGTGGGCGCAGTAGTACCTGCAGCTGACGTCACGGATCTCGTCCATGGCCGCCTCCTCGAACCGACCAGCCGACCGACCGCCGGCCGCCCGGCGATCCGCCGGTCCATAGTCATGATCGCGCGTCGGGCGGCGGTGGAGACGGGTCGGAGGTCCCCTCTTCGCAGGGCATTCACGCGGCCGGCGGCCGCGGCTCATTCGATGCGAACGACCCCAGGATCTCGACGACCTCGTCGTCGGTGACCGGGGGATAGCGCTCGTACCACTCCTCGACGGAGAGGAGCAAGGCGGGGGTCCGCAGCGCGACCACCTCGTCGATCTGGTGGCGAACGGCCTCGACGCACTCGATCGATGCGACGGGGACGGCCAGGACGGTTCGATCGGCGCCCCGGGCGAAGGCGGCCTTCCCGGCGGCCGTCGCGGTCGACGTCGTCGTCATTCCGCCGTCCACCAGGATCACGGTGCGGCCGGTGAGCGGGATGGCGGGCCGCACCCGCCGGTACGCAGCGCCGACGGACGCCAGCTCGCGGAGCCGTTCGGCCACGAGGGCCCGGAGCTCTGCCCGGGTCAGCCCGGAGGACGCGACCAGCGCGGCGTTCTCGACGCGAACCTCGTGTTCCGCCACCGCTCCCACGGCCACGTCGTCGGGACCGTAGACCTTGCGCACGACGATCATGTCGAACGGCGCCGCGAGGGCGCGCGCGACCTCCGCCGCCACCACGGCGCCGCTACGGGAGATCCCGGCCACCACCGGCCGTTCGAGTCGCAGATCCCGCAGGCGTTCTGCGAGCTCCCGGCCCGCCGTCGCCCGGTCGGCGAACGGACCGTCGGGTGTCGTCCCGGGACGGTCGTCGCCCCCCGGCGTGGCGGTGTCCGGCCTCCGGTCGCCGGTCACGGCGCGCCCCCCTGCCGACGGCGGACGACCCACTTGCGGAGCTCCTCGAGCGAGAACACCACCGGCACCACCGCCAGGAACCCCACCCACCAGGCCCAGGACAGCGCGGCCGTCCCGAAGATGCGCTGCAGCACGGGCACGTAGATCAGTGCGATCGCGAACGCCACCTCGAACAGGATCGACCACAGCAGGAAGCGATTCGAGAACAGCCCGATCCGGAACACGGATCCGCGCTCCGTCCGGCAGGCGAAGGCGTTGCCGATCTGCAGGATCACGATCCCCAGGAAGACCACCGTCGTGGCCTGGGCGGCCGCGAGGGCGCTCGGAGCCTCGTGCTCGCCCCACCGCCACCCCGCCCGGGTGAGCAGCAGGAAGAACGCCCCCATCACCGCGATCGTCGAGAGCATCCCCAGGAACGCGTACCCCCGGAGCAGCGCCCCCGAGCTCAGCAGCCGCTCCGTCCGGGCCCGCGGCGGCCGCGCCATGACGTCCGGCTCCGGGCGCTCGACGCCGAGCGCGAGCGCGGGGAGCGTCTCCGTTCCGAGGTCGATGGCGAGGATCTGCATGACGGTGATGGGCAGCGGGATGCCGAACAGGGCGTACAGCACGTAGGGCACGGCCTCGGGCGTGAGGTGGGCGAAGATGTAGACGATGAACTTGCGCATGTTGTCGAAGATGGCCCGGCCCTCCTCGACCGCGGAGACGATCGTCGCGAAGTTGTCGTCCATCAGGACCATGTCGGCCGCCTCACGGGCCACGTCGGTCCCGGATCGGCCCATGGCGACGCCGATGTCCGCCTGCCGGAGGGCCGGCGCATCGTTCACGCCGTCGCCGGTCACCGCGACCACATGGCCGAGCGAACGCAACGTCCGGACGATGCGGAGCTTGTGCTCGGGCGTCGCCCGCGCGAACAGGACCTGACCCTCGGCGCAGGCGGACCGGAGATCCTCCTCCGACATCGCCTCCAGGTCCGCAGCCGACAGCACGCGGGCGGGGCCCCGGTCGAGGATCCCGACCTCCCTCGCGACGGCCTCGGCGGTGAGGCCGTAGTCGCCCGTGATCATCACGATCCGGATGCCCGCGGCGCGGCACTTCGCCACCGCATCCGCGACCTCGTCCCGGGGCGGATCCTGCATCCCGATCAACCCCGCGAACACCAGGTCGTGCTCCACCTCGCCCGGCCCGAGCGACTCGAGGTCCCGTCCCGTCTCGTCGGGGAGGTCGCGAAAGGCGGCTGCCAGCACCCGCATCCCCTGCCGGGCCATCCGGTCGTTCTCGGCCATGATCCGCCGGCGGAGGGCCGCGCCGAGATCGACCTCGGTGCCGTGGAGCACCGCCCGGGTGCAGTGCGTCAGCAGCTCACGAGGTGCCCCCTTCACGTAGGCGACCAGCGAGCCTTCCTTCGGGAACGCGCGGTGGACCGTGGACATCCGCTTGCGCTCGGAATCGAAGGCCAGGCGCCGGACGGCCGGGCGAAGGCGCTCGTCGAAGTCACGGTCGAGCCCGGCCTTCGCGGCGGCCACCAGGAGCGCCCCCTCGGTGGGATCACCAACGATCCGCCAGGGCTGGTCCGCCGTCGGGGGCAGCAGCCTCGCGGTGTTGCAGAGGTGGCCGATCCGCAGCGGGGCGAGGACGGAGACCAGATCGGAATGGTGGGCGGTCACGCCGTCGAACGCGATCGACCCGTTCGGGTCGTATCCCGAGCCCCCGAACGTCGCGAGTCGACCGTCCGCCCAGACCTCCCGCACGGTCATCTCGTTCCGAGTCACCGTACCGGTCTTGTCCGTGCAGATCACGGTGGTCGATCCCAGGGTCTCGACCGACGACAGGCGCTTCACCACGGCACGGCGCTTCGCCATGTTCTGGACGCCGACTGCCAGGGCCAGGGTCATGGTCGGCAGCAGCCCCTCGGGGACGTTCCCCAGCACGATGCCGATCGCGAAGATCGCTCCGTCGCCCACGGTCAGCCCGCCGACCATGAACCCCAGGACGAAGAACACGACACCGGTCGTGACGGCGAGCACGGCCACCCGCCGCGCCACCCTGGCGACCTCCAGCTGCAGCGGGCTGGGGTCGCGGCGGATCTCGCCGGCCAGGCGGGCGATCCGGCCGAACTGTGTCCCCATGCCGGTCGCCGACACCACGACGCGGGCGCCGCCGGCCGAGACCGACGATCCCGCGAACACCAGGTTGCGGGCGTGCAGCGATGTGTCGGGCAGCTTCCGCTCCGGGTGGGCCGACTTCTGAACGGGATGGTCCTCGCCGGTGAGGCTCGACTCGTCGACCCGCAGATCGGACGCTTCGACCACCCGCCCGTCGGCGGGGATCCTGTCGCCTTCCGCGAGGACGAGCACGTCGCCCGGCACCAACTCCTCGGCCTCGGCGGACGCCGAGACGCCCCCGCGGACGACCGTGACCGTGAGCGGGAGCAGTCGCTTCAGGGCATCCACGGCTCGTTCGGCCCTCGACTCCTGCATGATCCCGAACAGCCCGTTCAGGACGATCACGGCGATGATCGCGACGCCAAACTTCGCCAGGCCGGCCACGAACGCCAGCAGGGCCCCCGCCCACAGGAGCAGCGCGAACAGGTGCACGAACTGCTGGGCCAGCTTGCGGGCGAACGACGGCCCGCGCATCTCCTCGATCCGGTTGGGGCCCCATCGGGCCTGCCGCTCGGCGACCTCCGCGGCCGTCAGCCCGGTCGTCCGCGAGTCCAGTCGGACGAACACCTCGTCCGGCTCGAGCAGCAGCAGGTCGCGCAGCGGTCCCGGATCGGCTCGGATCTGCCGCGAGTCGATGGCCGCGACCACGGCGGCTCGCTCTCAGCGGCCGATCCGGCCGTTGAGAGCGAGCCAGGGCGACTCGGCGATCAGGTGCGTGGTGTCGTCGAGGTCGAACGTCGTCCGGACCTGCACGTCCACCACGCCGTCGACCGCGGCCACCAGCGCGGTGAGGAGCTTGATCGTGCTGCGGTGTTCGACGCGCCCCTCCAGCGTGACCACGCCGTCTCGAACGAGCACCGGGACCTTGGCCGGGTCCATCGACAGGACGTGACCGACCACGTGATGGACGATCTCGTCGCGGATCTCGGCATCGGGTCGCAGGAACACCTTCAGCAGGTCGCGCCGGGCGACCATGCCGAGCGCGCGGCCGTCGCCGTCCACGACCGGGAGACGGCCGACGCCGTGCTCGGTCATCAGCCGGGCCGCGAAGGCCACCGTCGCGTCGGGACCGATCGTCACCGCCGGCGAGGTCATCACGTCCCGGGCGACGAGGGCGTGGAGCTTGTGGACCTCACGGCGACCCAGGCCGGGGTGGCGCAGACGCCGGCCGATGGAGATGCCTCCCTCCTCCTTCACGAGCAGGTCCTCCTCGCCCACGATGCCGATCACCGTTCCGGCGGCGTCGACCACCGGCACCGCGGCGATTCCCTCCCGGTCCAGTAGGGCGACGATCTGTTTGAACGGGGTCGACTCCTGGACCACGACGGCCGGAGCGACCATCACGTCACGAATCGTGGCTGTCATGGGACCTCCTTCCAACGGCAGCGTAGGAGGCGGTTGGCCCCATGGCTCCGGCCGTGCGGCCGTGCTCCGAAGGGTCGTCCGTACCGGCGGGACGACCCTGGGCCAGACCCGGGCGACGTGCCGATCGGCCCACGCCCGCCTGGGCCCTCGGCCCCTCCTCGTGAGCGGGCGTCGAACCGATCCTGACTGGGTGAACGGACGACTGCGCCATCTCGGCGCCCTGGCCGCCGCGTTCCTGCTCGTCACGGCGACGGCGTGCTCGCACCCCTCGGCTCCTGCTGCCGTCGGGCCCACCGAGCCCGACATGGCCGACCAGATCGGCGCGCAGGTCATGACCGCGATCTGGCACGGTCACGTGCCGGGCCGCTCGGGCGACGTGTTCCTGGTTCCACGGCCGGGGAACTTCGTCGCGGTGTCGAAGGACGCCTGCGGTGTCGCCGGCGGCGCGCCGAACGCCGACACCGCGCACCCGATGCCGTGGGCGTCCCTGGCCCGGGTTCCGCTGATCCTCTACGGGCCCGGCCGCGTGCCGGCCGGGCGCACCGACTACACGCCCACCGATCTCGCCTCCCTGGCGCCGACGTACGCGCGGCTGATGGGGTTCGACTCGTTCGAGGCGGACGGCGCGGCGCTGCCCGGGATCGCATCCCGCACCGGGCCGCCGAAGCTCATCGTGACGGTGGTGCTCGACGGCGGCGGCTGGAACGCGCTCCAGCTCCACCCCGGCGCCTGGCCGAACATCCAACGTCTGATCCGGGGCGGCGCCACCTACGCGAACGCCACAAACGGCTCGGCGCCGTCGTTCACCGGCGCGATCCACGCCACGATGGGCACCGGCCGGTACCCGGACGAGGCCGGCATCCCCGGCAACCAGATGCGCGGGCCGGACGGGACGGTGGTCGACAGTTGGCGGAGCCGGGCCGATCCGGTGTTCCTGCGCTCGCCCACGATCTCCGACGAATGGGACCTGGCGAACGGCAACCGTCCGGTCGTCGGAGCATTGGCGTACGAGAGCTGGCACCTCGGCTTCCTCGGCCACGGTGCGGCCTTCGACGGCGGCGACCGCGATCCCGCGTTGCTGTGGGACGCGAAGGACATGCGGTGGTGGACCAACGAGCGGGACTACTCGCTGCCGGCGGAGTTCCGCGATCCGGACCTCGCTGACCTGCAGCGATACGAGGCCGGCCTCGACGCCCGAGACGGCATCGTCGACGGGAAGTGGTTCTCGCAGCCGCTCGACTCGCTGCTCGCCGACCCGAACCTCCGGGTCGGGACCTCGGCGTTCATGCAGTACGTCGGCGACGAGGCGCTCCGGCTGCTCCGCGACGAGCGGTTCGGCCGGGACGGCCTGACCGACCTCCTGTGGCTGGAGTTCAAGGGGCCGGACACGGCCGGCCACCTGTGGAACGTCGTCTCGCCCGAGGAGGGCGACGTGCTGAACGCGGTCGACGAGCAGGTCGGGCGGCTCCGTTCGACGCTCGACCGGCTGGTCGGCAGCGGGAACTACGTCCTCGCGCTCACCGCGGACCACGGGCAGCAGCCGCTCCCGGAGCTCTCGGGCGGCTGGCGGATCGACGGGCAGCAGCTCCAGGACTCGATCGACGCGAAGTTCGGGAACATCGTGCAGAAGCTGTCGGCCACCGAGATCTTCCTGGACCAGGCGGCCATGCGGCGCCTCGGTGTCTCGGCCGACGACGCGGCGCGGTTCGTCGCCGAGCAGACGATCGGGGACAACCTCAAGGCGAACCGCCGCAACGGTGTGCCGCCCGTGCGGATGGACGAGCGAATGTTCGCGGGCGCGTTCTCGGCCAGCTACCTCGAGTCGCTCGACCCGTCTGCGATCGAGGCGTTCGGTCCCAGCTCCTACCCTGAGGGCGACCTCACGATCGACGCGCCGCCGCGCGGCTGAGGACCGGCCCGGGATCCGCCTCCCGGCCGGAACCCGGGACATCGACGGGGAACGGCAGGGCGACCGCGTCGGCAGCCACACGGCTCCGCCCGCGTGCATCGAAGCGGTCGAGGCCAAGGTCCGCCACATCCACCACGCTCGTACGCCCCTCGAGGGCCAGATCGGTCGCTGCGCGAGCCACCGCCGGCCCCCACATCATGCCGTGCCCGCCGGCGGACGCGACGGTCAGGCCATGGACCTCCATTCCGGTCGGGGTCACGCCCGGGCCGATGATCGGGAGGTGGTCGGGCGTGTAGTCGATCGTGGCGGCCCAGACCTTCCGCAGACCGAGGCCGGTCGTCGCCGGAACCAATCGGTTGAGCCGCCGCGTCATCCTGCGCAGGTACGGCCAGTCGATCTCACGGGCGGGCCCCGGCTCCTCCTCCGGGTTGCTCATCCCGAACAGCAGGCCGCCCTCCTCGAGCCGCCAGTACAGCCCCGCGCCGACGTCGAAGACCATCGGCGTGCGGTCCACGTCGAAGGCCGGATGCGGTTCGGTCACGGCGACCTGGTGGCGCGCACCGCCGACCGGGATCCGAAGCCCCGCGAGGCGGCCGACCGACCGGAGCGACGGTCCGCCGGTGAGCACCACCCGTGCACACGCAATCATCCCCCGCGAGGTCTCGACGCCGGTCACCACAACCGATCCTCCGCGACCCCGGCGGGTGCGGAGTCCGGTGAACGCAGCGTGTTCCCGCAGGTCCACCTCGGTCTGTCGCATGACCTGGGAGTAGGCCAGCACGTTTCGGGGCGGGTCGATGCAGCCGTCCGCTGCTCGGTACGTCCCCCCGCGGTGTCCGCTCGGTGCGAGGGTGGCCGCCATCCGGCAGGCTTCCTCGCGATCCAGCCGCCGGACGTCGTCGAGGCCGGCGGCCCGCTGCATCTCCATCCGATCGCGAGCCGCTCGCTCGTCTGCGGCCGTGACGGACAGCAGCAGGTATCCGAGCTCGCGAAATCCGGAATCGACGCCGAAGCGCTCAGGCTGGCTCCGGTAGAAGTCGATGGACCACCGACCCAGTGAGACGGCTTGCGCGGACCCCCCCTGCGCCCGGACGACCCCGGCGGCCCGGCTGCTGGCGCCCTGACCAACGCGGCCACCTTCGAGCACCACGACGCGCCCCGCCCCGTCCGCCTTCGCGAAGCAGGACGCCCATCCCCCGATCGTCCCACCGCCGACGACGACGAGGTCGGCGCGCTCCGCCGCAGCCATCAGCGCCCCGTCGCGAACGACATCCCGTCTCCGACCCGAGCCAGAGCCCACACCTCCACGCGCCGGAAGTGTAGGAGAGACCTTCCCAGCCGGTGGGGAACGGCTCCAAGCGCCGAACGAATGGTCCGAGTCGAGGTCTCCGAGCCCTCGATGAAGCGCTGAGGCCTGCCTACTGCTCGAGGCTCTGCAGCTCCTGGAACTTCTGGGCGAGCGTCGAGGCCGGGGCCTCGCCCGAGAACGAGTCCACCACCCGGCCGTCCGAGCCCACGAAGTACACCGTCGGGAACCCCTGCACGCCGAACGCCCGGGCGAGCGTCCCGTTCGCGTCGTCGACTGCGCTCGGGAAGGTCAGGTGGTGCTGCATGAAGAACCCCTCGCCCGATGGCCCGGGCTCCTGGCCCATGGCCGTCTCGATCGTGACGACCTTCACCCCCGGGAACTGCGGCGCGATCTGGCCCATGATGGGGAGCTCGGCCTGGCAGTGGGGGCACCACGGCGCCCAGATCTCCACGACGGCCGGGTGTCCCTCGACCTGGTTCCACGAGACGCGCCCACCCGTCAGCCCGGGCCCGGAGAAGGCCGGGACCTTGTCCCCCGTCTGCAGCATCGCGGTGCGCGCCGGCCCGGAGACCGTGACCGCAGTCGGGGACGTCCCGTTCGTCGTCAGGGCGAGGACGAGGGCCACGGCGATCCCCACCGCCGCGAGCACGCCGATCGCGCCGATCGCGCCGATCCAGGTTCGCCGCAGTCGGATCCCTCGACGCCTGGCGGTGCGTCGGTTCGCGATCGTGCTGCTGGCCATGGCAACCTCCGTCATCTCGGTCGTGTCGAGCCGCAGGCCCGTGGCCCTTTCGGCCATGCTCGGCACCAACTCCGGCGGCCCGAAGGGCCGTTCGACCGGTCACGCGTGGGCCGTCGTCCCCACGGGTTCCTTCGCGGGATGCGGCTCCGGTTCGGCCCCGGCCGTGGTCCACGAACGCAGGCTCGCGCGGCGGAGCGCCCGTTCGAGCACCCCGCGGTCGGCCCGCAGTCCCCGAACGCCGCCGCGCTGGGCGAGGGCCACGAGCAGCGGGGCGAGCTGGCGCTCGTACCTGCGCATGCACGCCTCCGGGTGGACGCCCGGCCACGAGTAGCAGGACACGACGGTCCGGCGATGCCGGGTGGACACACCGGGCGGGATCGTCCGCTCCCAGGCCGGATCGTCGGGAAAGAACGTCCACTGGTCGAGGTCCCCCTGGGGGATGCCCTCGATGCCGCGCACCGTCGGCGGCACGGTGTCCGGCTGGTACGGGTCCACCACGAGGTCGCAGATCACCGCGCCGGGTGGGAGCACCGCGAGCCAGCGGTTGGGGATCACCGGGCGGGACGGGTCCGAACGCTGGGTCGCGTCCACCAGCACGTCGGTGTGGGCGAGGAGCGCACGCATGTCGGCGAACCGGGAGGTCACGTTCCTCCCCACGACGCTCGCGATCACGCCCGGCAGCCTGAGCTCCCCGAAGATCCGGTCGCGCTCCAGGCTGCCGTACTTGGTCGCGGCCTCGACCGCGTGCTTGCCGACCTCCCCGGCGCCGAGCACCGTCACCCGGATTGGGCCCCGGGAACGGTCGGTGAGCCCCGGGTGCGTGCGGGAGAGCGCGTCGAACGCCGCCTCCAGGCCGTTCCACCCGACGGCGCGCATGTTCTCGACCAGGCGTCGCCCGTCGTCGTCGACGATGCAGTCCAGGGCGATGGCCTCCAGGCCCATCGACGCCAGCCGTTCGATGCGGGCGGGTCGGGTCGGGAAGTGCAGCATCGACACGAGCGTGGCCGCCGGCTGCAGCAGGTCGAGGAGGTCGTCGGGGGCGCGCAGCGTCACGACGACGTCCGCCGAGAACGTCCCCCGGGCGTCGGTGACCTCCACCAGGGGCGATGTCGCCAGATAGTCGGCATCGGTGTAGCCCATCCCCGATCCGATCCCGGTCTCGACCAGCACCCGGCACCCTCGATGTGCCACCGCCCGGATCAGCCCGGGCAGGAAGTCCCGGCGTTCGCCGCGCTCCTTGCGCATGCGGGGGAACCCGAACGTCATCGACGGCACTGTCGTCGCGCTCACCGCAGATGCCTCCTCCGCCACCGACCGAGCTCGGCCCGGGCCACCGCCCGCTCGTAGTGGGTCCCGTGGATCTCGTCCCAGGACTCGACCGGCCGCCGCAGGATGACCCGCAGGACCGGCTCGATTTGGTGGCTGTACACCTCCATACAGGCCATGGGGTCGACGCCCGGCCACGAGTAGCAGGAAACGGCGAGGCGGCGGTTCGTCGTGTCGATGCGCGGGTCCATCTCCTTGTAGACGGGGTCGTCGACCGGGAACACGTACTGGTCGAGCGACCCCTGGGGGACGCCCTCGATCGCCTTGACGTGAGCGGGCGACGTCGAGAAGTCGTACGGATCTGCGGCCAGGTCGAGCACGACCGCGTGCTGGGGGAGCGACTCGATCCACTCGTTGGTGATGACCGGCCTCGTCGCGTCCGGCCGGCGCGTGGCGTCCACGAGGAGGTCGGTCAGCTCCAGCCGCGACAGCATGGTGTTCTCGTCCCAGGTCACGGCCTCGTCGAGCACGGTCACCTCCACGCCGAGCACGTGGTGCGAGGTCAGCCGGTGGTGCAGGTGGTCGTCGCCGTACCGGGTCGCCGCCTGGATCGCGTGCCCGGCGACCGCCCCCGCGCCGAGCACGGTGGTCCGGATCGGCCGCCGTCCCTGTGCGTCGAACCGTGGATAGGTCCGTGCGAGCTCCCGGAACCCGGCGTGCACCCCGTTCCACCCGACGGCCCGCATGTTCTCGACCAGGCGTCGTCCGAGGTCGTCCTCGATCGAATCGAGGCTGACGCACCGGATCCCGAGCTGGGCCAGCATCGCCACGCGACCCGGGCGAGTCGGGTAGTGGAGCATCGCCACGAGGATCGCCTCGGGGCGGAGCCGGTCGAGCGCCTCCTGGCTCGGGCAACGGACCTGGACCACGACGTCCTGGGACAGGCAGTCCTCCCAGGACGCGACGCGAACCTTCGGCGAGGCGGCCGGATAGTCGTCCGTAGAAACGCCCATCGCCTCGCCGTACCCCTCCTCGACCACGAGCTCCCGCGCCCCCGCTTCGTCGAGGGCGGTCATGAGCGCCGGGAGGAACGCGCGCCGTTCACCGGTCTCGAGGTGCATGCGGGGGAACCCGAACGTCGCCGGCAGATCCAAGCGGGACCACCACCCTTCGAGGGAAGTCTCCGCGCCCGGGGATGCGTCGGCACCTGCCGGTCGGCCCCCGCCGCGAGGGCCGGGGCGCGGGTCCCGAGGGGCCGCCGGACCGGGTCAGGAGGCCGCGTCGCCGTGGCGCCGCCGGCCGCGGCCCGACCGGCGAAGTCGCGATCGGTGGACGAACCGGCCCCGGCCCGGCTCGGGGTCCACGGGCTCGCCCCCGGCCGCGACGACGCGGCCGCGGGCGATCGTCACCGCCGGCCAGCCGGTCACCTCCATGCCTGCGTACGGACTGTGGTCCGCCCGGGAGTGCAGGTGCGAAGCGTCCAGTCGCCTCGTCGCCGCCGGATCGAACACGACCACGTCCGCGTCGAGCCCCGGGCGGACGGCGCCCTTGACGCCCTCCAACCCGAAGAGCCTCGCCGGGGCGCCGCTCACTGCGTCGATCCACCGCTCCGGCGTGATGCGCCCCGAGCGAACCCCCTGGAACACGAGTGCGACGCGCGTCTCCACGCCCGGGAGCCCGCCGGGGATCCGGGTGAAGTCCGACCACGCCGCTTCGTCCGGCGCGGTTCCCCGTCGACGATCGGCGCGCGTGAACGGACAGTGATCGGTGGCCACGGTCTCCAGGTCGCCAGCGCCCAACGCCCGCCACAGTGCGGCCCGGTCGCCGGCCCGCCGCAGCGGCGGCGCGCACACGTGGTCCTGGGCCTCCTCGGAGCCGTCGGTCAGCCGTCCCGCGTCGAGGAACAGGTAGTGCGGGCACGTCTCCGCATGGACGTCCACCCCGGCCGCCCGTGCGGCCAGTACGGTGCGGAGCCCCGCGGCGCTCGACAGGTGCACCACGTACAGCCAGGCCCCGGCCCGCCGGGCGAGGTCGGCGGCCCGCGCGACCGCCGCCGACTCGGCGCGGGGAGGCCTGGCCGTGGGGATGGCGTCGGGACCCGTGCGGCCCGCCGCCAGGCTCCGTCGCACCAGCCGCTCCACGGCAGCCCCGTCCTCCGCGTGGACGCATACCCGGACCCCGGTGTCGCGGGACGCTTCGAGTGCGCGCAGGAGCGTTGCGTCGTCCACCATCAGGCGGTCCGGGTAGGCCATGTAGAGCTTCACGCTGGTGACCCCGCGCGCGGCGAACTCCCGGAAGCGGTCGACGGCTGCCCGGGGGGACCCGGGCATGTCGGTCACCGTGAGATGGAAGCCGTAGTCGATGACGGCGTCGCGGGCCCGCTCGTGCCACGTGGAGAGCGCCTCGCTCCAAGGCTCACGACCCGCTCCGGCGAAGTCGATGACGCACGTGGTCCCGCCGCACGCTGCGGCGATGGTTCCCGACTCGAAGTCGTCCGCGGACCGCACTGCGCCGACCTGCAGCGCGAAATGCGTGTGCGGGTCGATCCCCCCCGGGATGACGAACGCGCCGCCCGCGTCGACGACCCGAGCCCCCGGGGCCTCGACGTCCGGGCCGACGGCGGCGATGCGTCCTCCCTCGATCAGGACGTGCGCGCGGGCGGCGCCGCCCGGTCCGACCACCGACCCGCCGCGGATCAGAAGCATGCCCGGGTTCCTCGCCCTCGGGGCATCTCAGCCGGTGGACTCACGCCGCCCGTTGGTGCGGAGGCGCCTCGGGACGCTCCTCGTGCATGCGGACCACCTTGCCCGAGCGGTGCGTCTCGGTGTGCCAGGCCCGCCGTTCCCGTCGCCACGTCAGGATCTGCAGGCCGACCCAGAGCGCGATCACGCCCAACACCAGCGCGAGCGCGGTCCAGTCGCCGGCGGTCATGCTGCCGAAGAGGGGGACAGCCGTCCACGCCGTCATCGTCCACCACCTCCTCATGACGAGCGTACGTGCGTTCCCTGCCGGCCCCTCGGGCCATTCGCCCCGGGATGCCGATGCTCACCGACCCGGCAGCCCCTGATGCAACGGTGTCCCCCCTCGGCCGGGACGCCCGGTCGGGTGGCCCGCAGGTCCAGGGTCGATCGGTCCCCCCGCGAGTCGGCGGCCGGCGGGATGCTCGCGGCACCCGATCCGTTCGGGTTGGGGTTCGCACCTCGAAAGGGGGTGGGTGATGAGTGGCTCCATCGATGCGTTGATGACCGACGTGGAAGCCAGGAACAGGGGCGAGTCGGAGTTCCTCCAAGCCGTGCGGGAGGTCGCCGAGTCCGTCGAGATCGCACTGGAACGGCACCCCGAGTACCGCGAGGCCAGGATCCTCGAGCGGATCATCGAGCCGGAGCGCGTTGTCATGTTCCGGGTTCCCTGGACGGATGACCAGGGCCGGGTCCAGATCAACCGCGGGTTCCGTGTGGAGATGAACTCCGCGATCGGGCCCTACAAGGGCGGGTTGCGGTTCCACCCGAGCGTCTACCTGGGCATGCTGAAGTTCCTCGCGTTCGAGCAGGTGTTCAAGAACGCGCTGACCACGTTGCCGATGGGCGGGGGCAAGGGCGGTTCGGACTTCGATCCGAAGGGCAAGAGCGACGCGGAGGTCATGCGGTTCTGCCAGTCGTTCATGACCGAGCTGCAGCGCCACATCGGGCAGTTCACCGACGTCCCGGCCGGCGACATCGGCGTGGGCGGACGGGAGATCGGGTTCCTGTTCGGGCAGTACAAGCGGATCCGCAACGAGTTCACCGGCGTGCTCACCGGCAAGGCCCTCGAGTGGGGCGGCTCGCTGATCCGTCCCGAGGCCACCGGGTACGGTGCGGTGTACTTCGCGCAGGAGATGCTCGACACGCGCCACGACGCCCTCGAGGGCAAGACGGCGCTGGTGTCAGGGTCCGGGAACGTGGCGCAGTACACGGTCGAGAAGCTGCTGCACATGGGCGCCAAGCCGATCACGCTGTCGGACTCGGGCGGATTCGTCCACGACCCCGACGGGATCGACTTCGAGAAGCTGCACTGGGTCATGGACCTGAAGAACGTCCGCCGCGGGCGCATCTCCGAGTACGCGAAGGAGTTCCCGCGGGCGACGTTCCATCCGGCCGACCCATCGGCGGACCACAACCCGCTGTGGAGCGTCCCTGCGGAGTGCGCATTCCCGAGCGCGACGCAGAACGAGATCAACGCCAAGGACGCCGCCAACCTCGTGAACAGCGGGGTCTTCGTGGTGGCCGAGGGCGCCAACATGCCGACGACGCCGGAGGGCGTGGAGCGGTTCCTGGCCGAGGAGATCCTGTACGGACCCGGCAAGGCCGCGAACGCCGGAGGCGTGGCGGTGAGCGGGCTCGAGATGTCGCAGGACGCGCTGCACATCTCCTGGCCGCGGGAAGAGGTGGACCGCCGGCTCAAGGACATCATGCGGGCGATCCACACACAGTGCCGGGAGACCGCGGAGGAGTACGGGACGCCGGGGAACTACGTGAACGGCGCCAACATCGCGGGGTTCCTGAAGGTGGCTCGCTCGATGCTGGACCAGGGGCTCGTGTAGCGCCGGTTCAAGGGAGGGTTCCGCCGCACCACGCGCGCGGGCCGGGCTCGAAGCCCGGCCCGCGCCGCGTCATGGTCCTTCCGGGACCAAACATGGGGAAGCACCCGTCAGCAGGGCGGCGGAGCGGTCGTCGGTCGGGCCTCGGCCTGGACGAAGAGGATCCGGCACCCGGCGAGGCCAGCTCGCGCGATGCCGTGCCTGCCCCCGGGCTCCGCGACGGCGTAGCTTCCGCCGCCACCTTCCTGTTCAGGAACCCGCCCCGTCCTCACGAGGCCAGCGCCGGCCGGGTTCGCCACCGGACGACCGCCCCGGCTTCTTCGTCCAGGGTCGAGGTGGTCGACGGCATCGCGCAGAACGCCACGAACGCGACGACCCACACGAGCGCCGCGAAGAAGTTCCAGGGCGCGAGCGGCAGGGCCAGCGACGCGCCGATGACGATGCCGGCGGCCATCAGGGCGGTCCCGCCGCGCCGCTCGCGGTTCACCCCGATCGCGCCCGCGGCCAGCGGAACGATCATCAGCGTCGAGCCCGCGCCGAAGAGTCCACCCTCCAGCTGCCAGCGGTAGAGGGCATCGGAGCCGGCGACACTGCCCGTCGCGGCATCTCCCGCGAGGAGCCACGCCACCAGCGCCGAGCCCGCGAGCAGCGCACCGCACGTCACGAGCCCGGCGAGGAACACCCGCCTCGGTGCCCGGGAGATGCGACGGTGGACCGCGACCGCGCCGACGACGAGCGCCAGGACACCCGCGATCCAGATCGCGTCGCCGAACCGGATCCGGCCGGAGTCGCGCCGGTAGTAGTCGAGCACGTCGCCCCCGAGCGCGTCGGAGGCCGGCTGCCCGCTCCAGACCACGAGCTCGGCGACAACCATGGCCGCGGCGCCGAGGGCGGCCAGACCGACCGCCGCGATTGCCATCCACCGCTTCCTCACGAGCCTCACCTCGGTTCCAACGTAGAGGCGAGCCGCGATGGCCGGGGAGGCCGGACGTCGCGTCGCGGGCGGGACCGTACCCACTCCGCGGGTCGCGCGAAGGGCATGGGCGCCCCGCCGGGCCGGGCACGCACCTCGATGGTTCGGATGCCGTTCTGCCGGAGCTCCGCCGCCAGCGCCCGCCCCGCGGGGGACGGCAGGGCGGTGGTCCGGGGCATCACCACGACGAAACGGGCATCCCGAGGCACGGCCTTGCGGTACCCGGATGCGCTCCCGATCAGCCGGGCCGCGCGAGCAGGGGTCAACCGCCCGTCCACCCGGCAGCCCACGACCGCGGCCACCCGTTCGGGCCGGTGCGCGATGCGCTCGATCGTCCCGCCCAGCGCGACCTCGGGGAACACCGCCACCACGACCGTCGAGCGCGAGGGGATGACCGGCTCGTACTCCGCCGGAGCCTTCACCAACCGGCTCCTGGCGCCGTCGGCCTCGACCAGGATCGCGTCGTACGCGCCGGACGAGCGGGCGGCGTCCACGTCCTCGGGCGACGGCCCGACGAGCTTCCCGTGCTCCTCCCCGGTGGACCAGAACGCGGGCCAGTCGGCCATCTGCGCCACTCCGACGCGAGTGGTCGTCGTGAGCAGGACCCGCCGGCCCCGCCGGACGAGCGCCGCGCCGAGCGCCAGCAGCAGCGTCGTCTTGCCGCCGGCACCCACGAACGCAACGAGCTCGCGGTCGTTGAGCTCGAGCCGGTCCGCCAGCACCTCGCCGGCGTCGCCCGGATGCTCGCCGGAGCCGCTCCGATCATGCCGCACGTCGAGCACCGGCCAGGACGGCTTCGAGCACGC
The DNA here is from genome assembly GCA_963772375.1 of uncultured Actinomycetes bacterium. Taxonomy (GTDB): domain Bacteria; phylum Actinomycetota; class UBA4738; order UBA4738; family JACQTL01; genus DATBHM01. The sequence goes on along the minus strand of CAVYXG010000005.1, from coordinate 342,704 downwards.
CGCCTCCGACGGCAAGGGCCTTGTCCGAGATCCGCGAGCAGTCGGTGTTCGCCCGGGGGTCCACGTCCCCGACCTTGAGGCCCCGTGGCACGTCGGTTCCCGGAGCGATCAAGCCGCGAACCACGCCGTGGAACGGCGCCCGAACCTGGCATCCGCCCACCGAGCCCAGGACCGCGCCGTCCTCCACGACGTCGCCGATCTCGACGGACCACCGGGCGACGCCGGCTGCGGGGGCCCGCAGGATGCGTTCCGTGCCCCGACCTTCGACGATGCCCGGCGTCCCGGTGTCGGGCAGCGCCGAGCCCTCCCAGATCACGCGGCCGAGGTTCGGTCCGCGCATCGTCTCCACGACCGCGTCGCAGTCCGTCCCGGCCACGAATGGTGGCCCCATGGCGACGACGAGCGGGGCGTCGTCGATCGAGGTGTCCAGAACCCGCTTCGCCATCCTCGCGTCGACCACCACGTCGGGGTCGAGCCGAGGCAGGCCGTCGTCGATCACGACGGGCACCGCGCCGGTCGACGCGACCGCGAGCGCCTCCCCGATGCCGGCCCGCACTCCTACCATCCCCTCGATCGAGACGATCCCCGCCGAGACGGCGGACGACAGCGCGACGTTCCGGCGGACCGTCAATGGATGCTCGATCTCGCTCACCACCACGACGAACCCGCTTCGGAACAGGCGGGCGACGACGCCGGTGGCGAGGTCGCCTCCCCCCCGGACGACGACGAGCTCGTCGATCCGGATGCTCATGGTCCGCCGACCGGGACCGGGGCCATCAGCGCCTCCCGCAGCGCCCGTTCGGTTCCCCGCCCATCGGGGACCGGGTGGTCCGAACCGGGGGCAGGCCGCCGGAGGCCGACGACCTGGCCGAGGATGGCGAGGGCGATCTCACGGGGTGTCTCCGCGTGGATGTCGAGTCCAACCGGCGAGGCGATCCGGTCCAGCTCGCGTGGGGACACCCCGCGCATGGCGAGCTCCGAGCGGGTGCGGCGCCACCGGCGGCGACTGCCGATCACCCCGATCCACCGGGCCCCTCGGGCCAGCAGGGCGGGCACCCACTCCACGTCCACCTCGATTCCCCGGGTGGCCAGCACGGCGAACACGCCCTCGGCCGATCCGAGGGCCGCCAGGGCGTCCTCCACGGTTCCGGTCAGTCGGACGTCGGCGCCGGGGACGAGCTCTTCCGTCAGGAGCTCCGCCCGGTCGTCCGCGGCGACCACGTGGAAGCCGAGCCAGTGAGCCAGGTCGACCACCGCACGGCCCACATGGCCGCACCCCACGACCAGCACGGTCGGCTCCGGGATGTACGGTTCCAGCGAGACGACCGCCTCACCGCCGCAGACGCCGGGGTCGCCCGCGCCCGGGTCGACGAACGAGTAGCGCAGCAGGCGTGGCCGGCCGTCGGCCATGGCCTCGCGGGCCTCGGCCAGCACCCGTGCCTCCATCTCGCCCCCACCCACGCTTCCGGAGCACCGGCCGTCGGCGTGGACGAGCATCTTGCATCCGGCATGCCTGGGTACGGCTCGATGGGTCTCCACGACCGTGGCCACGACGACCGGCTCGCGCGTGTCGACGGCCGCGACCAGCTCGTGGAGAAAGGACCGTTCGCCCGGGTCACGCATCGTCGCCGGCCGCGGTGCGGAGCGCCCGCCAGACACGCTCGGGCGTCAAGGGGATCTCGTCGATGGCGACGCCCGTGGCGTCCAGGATCGCGTTGCGCACCGCCGGCGCGACGCCGTCCATCGGGATCTCGCCGACCGCCTTCGCCCCGAAGGGCCCCGTGGGCTCCATCGTCTGGACGAGGAACACCTCCATGGGCGGGACGTCGTCGGAGCGGTAGATCCAGTAGGGCCCGAACGCGGGGTTCACCGGGTTGCCGTCCTCGTCCAGCACGAGCTCCTCGGTCATCGCGTAGCCGAGGGCCTGGACCATCCCGCCCTCGACCTGTCCGCTCGCGGTCACCGGGTTGATGGCGACGCCGCAGTCGACGGCCATGACGAGGCGCTGCACGACGACCTGGCCGGTCTCGACGTCCACCTCGACCTCGGCGACCTGGGCGGCGAACGGCGCCGGCGAGTCGGAGGCCCAGTGGGAGGCCGTCGCCATGATCTGCTCCTGGTCCTCGGTGTGGAGCGCGTTGAGGGCGACGTCCTGGAGCGAGACGGATGCACCGTCCGGCGCCCAGGCCCGGCGCTCGTGCAGCTCGATCACCGCCGCGGCGCCCCGGTGCAGCATCCGCGCGGCGCGCACCGCGATCCGCTCCCGGACGGCCTCGGCGGCCTTCTTGACGGCCGCGCCGGAGATGTACGTGGTGCTCGAGGCGTAGGCGCCGGTGTCGAACGGCGTGAGGTCCGTGTCCGCGCCGTACACGACCATGTCGTCGGCAGGCACCCCGAGGACCTCGCCCGCGATCTGGGCCAGCACCGTGTCGGCGCCGGTCCCGAGGTCGGTGGCCCCCACCAGGAGGTTGAACGACCCGTCGTCGTTCATCTTGATCGAGCACGCCGCCATATCGACGAACGGGATCCCCGACCCGTGCATGCAGAAGGCGAATCCGATGCCCCGGCGGAGGTTCGGGCGGTCCGGCGGGCGGCGCCATGCGGGGTCGCTCCGCCGTTCCCAGCCGACGGCGTGCAGGGCCTGGGCCACGCACTCCTCGGTGCCGCAGCTCCCGACCCGCGGGAGGTCCTCCGGCGGGATCTCCACGCCACCGCGCTCGCCGAGGCGGGGCGCGATGTCGAGGGGGTCCCCCGTGCCGACCCAGTTCCTGCGGCGGAACTCGATCGGGTCCATCCCGAGCTCGCGGGCGATGTCGTCCATGTGGGATTCGAGGGCGAAGAGCGCCTGGGGGGCTCCGTACCCGCGGAACGCGCCCGACACCGGGCGGTTGGTGTACGCGACGTCGCACGAGTAGCGCTTCGCCGGACAGTTGTACGAGGACAGGCCGCGCATCCCGGTCACCGACTGGACGGTGAACCCGTGTGAGCCGTACGCCCCGGTGTTCGCGACCACGCGGAGGTCCTGGGCGACGAGGCGGCCGTCGTTCGTCACGCCGGTCCGGTAGGTCAGCGTCTGCGCGTGTCGGACCCGCGAGGAGACGAACTCCTCCTCCCGGGTCAGCTCCAGCCGGACGGCCCGGCCCGTGGCCAGCACGAGCAGCCCCACGACGTCCTCGATCAGCATCTCCTGCTTCGAGCCGAAACCACCGCCGATCCGCGGCTTGACGACGCGGATCCGCTTGACCGGCAGCCCGACGAGCGGCGCCAGCATGCGCCGAACATGGAACGGAACCTGCGTCGAGGACCGCATCACCAGCCGTTCGTCCTCATCGAGCCAGCCGATCGCGACGTGCGGCTCGATCGGCGCCGGCTGCACCTGGTGGACCCGGAAGGTCCGTTCGAACACCCGGTCCGCCGACGCCATGGCCGCGTCCATGTCGCCGACCGTGGCGCCCTCGATGTGGCAGCTGATGTTGTGTCTGGCGTCGAGGATCCCCACCGAGTCGCCCTCAGGGTGGATGACCGGCGCACCCTCGGCGATCGCCTCGAGCTCGTCGAACACCGCGGGCAGCACCTCGTAGGTCACCCGGATGCGCCGGCAGGCCTCCTCGGCGATCTCGATGGTCTCGGCGGCGACCGCGGCCACCCGGTCGCCGACGTGCCGCATTCGGTCGTCGAAGCTCACCTGGTCCCAGGGGTAGGGGTTCGGCCACGTCTGGCCCCCCGACGCGTAGCGCAGGTGCGAGGTGTTCCCGTGGTGGATCACCGCGTGCACGCCCGGCATCGACCTGGCCTCGGAGTCGTCGATGTCGACGATCCGGGCGTGGGCGTGGGGGCTCCGAAGGATCTTCGCGAACAGCATGCCCCGCGGCCGGACGTCGTCGGTGAAGGAAGGGTTGCCCTTCGCGAGACGGATGGCGTCGACCTTCCGCTCCGGTCGCCCGACGACGGCGGTGAAGGGGACGTCGGGCGACGGGACCACGCGCGGGATCGCGGGCGACGCGGTCACCGGGCCGTTCGCCGGTCCGTCGGACGCGGTCAGACGGTCGACCACGATGGGCTCCATCGGATCGGGCTTCTCACCGCGCAGGACCGCGGCGGCCCGCAGCACGGCGTCCACGACCTTCACGTATCCCGTCTCCCGGTCGAGGATCCCCGACAGGGCGTCGCGAACCTCGTCCTCGGACGGATCTGGGTTCCGGGCCAAGAGCGCCGAGGTCGCCAGCACCATCGCCCCGGCCGAGTACCCGGATTGCAGGGCGCCGGCCTCGACGAACGCCTCCTGGATCGGGTGGAGCTCGCCGCCGGGTGCGCTCAGCCCCTCGACGGTCGTGATCGCGTGGCCGTCCGCCTGGGCGGCGAGCAGGACGTCGGCGGCGACGAGGACGCCGTCCACGAGGACCGCCGCGGCCCCGGACTCTCCGGTGTCGGATCCATACCGCACGCTCGCCCACCCCTCGCGTCGAAGGAGGGCCATCAACGTGTCCCCCGGCGCGCAGAGCAGCTCCCGGGGCTCGTCGTTCACGACCAGGTGGATCTTCACGGCGCCAGCTCCGTCAGGACGCGGACGCAGAGCGTGGTGGCGAGGGCCAGCCGGAATTCGCGCGACCCCCGGTGATCGCCGGGAGGATCGAGGGACGCGGCGCCGCCCGCGCCGAGGAGGATCGGCGAGGACGCGACGCCCGCCAGGGCCAGTTGAAGAGCGCCGTCGTCCGATCGCCGTCCGATCGCGGCCACGATGGCGCGGTCGGCGGGGGTTCGGGCCACGCGCTCCGCCGCGGTCACGCCCCCCGTCGCCATGGTGACGGCGGTGATGATGTGCTCCTCCACTGCCGCCGGATCGGCCAGCACCTGCTGCAACGGTGTCTCGCGGGTCCCGCCGGGTCCGGCCGCCACGACCACGGCGTCGTGCACCAGCAATGCGGCGATGAGCTCGCTGTCGGGCTCTGCGGCGCACACGGTGCCGCCCAGCGTCGCCGCGGCCCGCAGCGTGCCGGGGAGCTCGCGGCGCGCCGCGTCGCGGACGGCGGATGGCACCCGCGGGTCGTCGGCGAGGGTCTGCAGCCGCACCATCGATCCGATCTCCAGCCGGCCGTCGGGCCGGCGTTCGATCCGGTCCAACCCCAGGGCCTGCAGGTCGATCGCCTCGACCGGCCGCGGTGAAGGCTCGGCGTTCAGCAGCGTGCCGCCCGCGAGCACGACCGAGGAATCCCGGTCGAGCAGCTCGAGCGCCTGCTCGAGCGAAGCGGGCCGGCGGTAGGCGACGACGGTGGCCATCACGATCCAAGGGTGTGGCCGGCGGGGTCCGCCCCGTAGGGCCGAATGCCCCCCCTTCGAGGGGGTCCGTGTGGGGTCGGTTGGGCACGGGCGTCGGCGTGGAACCGCCCCGGGCACGGGCGTCGATTCGACCCCGTGAACGTCGGACCTTCGGCCCCCACCGCCCCGGCGGCGCGTTCCTACGGTTACGGCGGGTCCGGCTCAGGGAGAGCCCGGCTCGGGGAGAGGAGACGCGCCATGCTGCAAGGAACCAGGAATGACGCCCCGCAGCGCTCGGTCACCCTGACCGACCGAGCCCCGGAAGCGCACCCGGGATTCGCGGCACAGGGCGTGGCCTACGCGGACGGCGCCTTCGTCCCGATCGATCAGGCCACGATCCCGATCGCAACGCACGCGTTCAACTACGGGACGGGCTGCTTCGAGGGGATCCGGGGGTACTGGAACGCCCAGCACGGCCAGCTCTATCTCGTGAAGCTCGTCGAGCACTTCGAACGGATGCGCAGGAACGCCCGCGTCCTGCGGATCTCGCTGCCTCTCGACCCTCCGGCGCTCGCGGAGATGGCGGTGGAGCTCGTTCGCCGCAACGGCTACCGACAGGATGTCTATCTGCGGCCCGTCGCGTACAAGGCATCGCCGGTGATCCGGGTCGGGCTGCTCGGCTTGGACGACGGGTTCTGCTGCTTCTCGATGCCGATGGGCGACTACCACGACACGCACTCCGGGCTCTCCGTGACCGTCTCGTCGTGGCGGCGAAACGACGACAACGCGATCCCGCCCCACGTCAAGGCGACCGGCGGCTACCTCAACGCCGCCCTCGCGGTGGCGGACGCGCAGGCCGCCGGGTACGACGAGGCCATCATGCTGACCGGCGGCGGCCACGTATCGGAAGCCAGCGCCGCGAATCTGTTCCTCGTGGCGGACGGCTCGCTCGTGACGCCGGACCCCGCGAGCAACATCCTCCCGGGCATCACGCGGGCCTCACTGATGTACCTCGCCGGGGAGACGGGGCTCCCGGTCGTCGAGCGTCGCGTGGACCGCACGGAGCTCTACCTCGCCGACGAGCTGTTCCTGTGCGGGACCGGGGTGCAGGTGGCCCCGGTCACGAGCGTGGACGGCCGGCCGGTGGGGACGGGCACGGTGGGCCCCGTCACGAGACGGCTCCAGGAGCGGTACCTGGCGGCGGTCCACGGCGACGTCGAGGAGTTCCGCGACTGGCTGACGCCGGTGTTCGCGTAGGACGGCTCGACGAGGGACGGCTCGCTCGCCGATCACCATCCTGACGGAGGCGTCAGTGGGTCAGACTGCCGAAGGCAGCCTCGATCGTCCCGAGATGGTCGGAGCGGTGGAGCGACCGGTCGACGAGGCGCTCCCGCTCCGAACGGCGACGCCGACCTCGCGGCAAGTCCTTCGCCCCGCGTCAGCGGGGAGAAGGCCCGTGGGCCTGGTTCAGGCCGGCACGGAGAGTGGTGTCCGGTCCCGTCGAGGGAGGCCGAATCAGTTCGGGACGATCGCCCACCGCCACCAGGCTGCCAAGCGCTCGGCGTGGCGGCCTGGGACCGCGACGATGTGGTTGCCGAACGGCTGCTCGAGCAGGCGGCGGGCGAGTTCCGGTCGGTCGAGCGTCACGTGCATCTGCGTCCGGCACACGTCCTCGAGCGGCACGTGCGGCGTAACCGTTCCCTCGGCGATCCAGATCCTGTCCATGTCCCTGCCGCCGATCCGCACCAGCGTCACGTCGCCGGCCGGCACGTCGCCCGCGATCCCCACCCCGATCCCGGACTCGAAGTGGGTGCGCAGCGCGAATCCCTCCACCAGTGACGGCGCGATCGTGCAGTGTGCGAGCAGGACCTCGCCGGCGGCCGGGTCGATCCGGGCGGGGTTCGCCATCCACGGTGTCGCGTCGAGCAGCCGGCGGACCCACATCATCGCGACCCCGCTCACGAGGTCGCCCTCGCACCCGGCCACGATCCCGTCGTCGTTCAGCTGGGCGATGGCGAGGCACCCCGACGTCTTGAGGTCGCGGAGCAGGTCGAAGCACCGGACCGTGAACGCGTCGAGGCTGTGTGCGTGCACCGAGCCCGCGAGCGCCGGGTACAGCCGTCCCGCCAGGGCCACGTCCGGAGGTTCGACGCCGAGGAGCAGCGTCGCCGCGTCGCCGACCGAGTCCGACAGCGAACGCCCGGCGGCCGGTCCCGCGTCCCGTACCGGACCTCGATCTCCTCCATCGGGATCGGCACCACCTCCGGGCCCCACGAGGCCCGAACGGTCCCGGCATCGGGGCTGCTGGCCACCAGCCACTCGGACGGATCACCGACGAGCCCGATCCTGGCCCCGTGCATCCACGTCCACACGGCCGCGTCCTCGGCGGCCGCCGTCACCGCGGCCAGCCCGGTCGGGTCGTCCGGGCCGTCCATGCACACGATCCGCCCGCGCCCACCGAGCTGCTGCACCCGCGCCAGCGCCTCGAGGGCGGCCGGCAGCGAGTTCTGCCCCGGATGGGCGAGCAGGGTGACCGGCTCGCCGTGAACGACGTGGTGGCGGGCCGCCACCAGCTCGAGGATGCGCCGCTCGGTGCCACCGGTGAGCACCAGGAACGATCAGCGGGAGCGGCCGTCCGAGGTCCGCCTCCTCGATCGGCTCGGCGCCGATCCCCATCAGCGAGAGCTCGAACCCCGACAGGATCCTCCGGAGGCTTCCTGGTCGTGCAGTCCCGATGCGACGGGCAGGAGCAGGAACGGCTCGGTCATGGCCAGCACCTCCCTCACGGTGACGCCCGAGCGTTCCACGCTTGGCCTCCGTAGGATCGGGCCGGAAGTCCTTCCGCCCGGGTGCCCGTCGGGCCCCGGGCGAGCCGGGTCACTCATGCGGTCAACGCCGGTCGCTGCCGACCGGTGCACGGCCATACCGCGCCCCGGCGCCCGATGGCTGCCTCGGATCGACCACGCCGTCATGATGGCGACGTGTCCCGGAGCGCTGTCCTTCGGGCCACCTCCGGCGGTGGGCGCCCACAGAACTCGTCGTGCTGCGCGAACAGCGGTCGCTGTTCCGGGTCGGTCATGGGAACGGTGAAGTCCCGCGTGGAGACCACCTCGAATGCCCTGTTGTCGGGGGTCGCTCCGACGAGCGGCGATGACCGCACGAACCTCAGGACGGTCTCGTGCACGTACCACACATGGCGTCCACGCTGTCGTGCGGAAGACTCTCCGCGGCGGTTTGGACCACGACGCGTGCTGTTCCGTCATCGCGGCACCGCGCGTTGTACGTCATGAACTCGTCCCCACCGAACGTGAACCTGGCCGGCGACCCGGGACGAATCCGCCCGCCGGATCGCCGGGCGGTGCGACTGGATGTGGTCCGGGCCGGTCTCCCGCGGGGGCGGCGTGTAGTTGAGCACGTCCTGCACCGGGAATCGACCGTCAAGACGTCGATCTCCGCCGTTCCGTTTCCGTCGAGGTCCGGCGCGGCGAGGAGCGAGCACCCTCGCCGTCGTCGAGCTGCCAGGACCCGAGGGGCCGTCCAGTCCATGGCAGGATCCACCTGTCCCCTCCGCCGGAGTCGCTGAGCCGGGCCGAGTCCACCTTGCCGTCGCCATCGAAGTCGCCACGCAGGGCAGTTCGCTCGATGCACGATGCGCTCCCGGTCGGGGTCGGATTCGCCCCCCCGCCGGTCGCCGACGGGAAGGGCGCCGGGCCACCCGCGGAGCCATGCGGCGACGGAACGGGTTTCCCCGTCGACGAGTGGGTCGCCGGAGTTCCCGCGCCGACGCCCAACGTCCGCGCCAGGAGCCAGGTGGCCGAACTCACCGCCGCGATCACCACGACCACCAGCGCGACACGGCTCAGACGGTTCCGGCGCCGGTATCGCGCCCGGTGGTGGGCCACCCGTTCGACGACGCCGTCGGTGCCGGGGAGGTCGACCGCGCGGCGGAGCGCCTCCCGCAACGAACGATCATGCCGGGTCATGTTCAACCTCCTCATCGGACGCCTCAACGTCGGACACTCAGCGGGCCAGGGATCGGCGGGCACGGTGCAGGGACGTCTTCACGGTGCCGGTCGTGACCCGCTGGACGACCGCCACGTCGGCCACCGGCATGTCCAGGTAGTAGTGGAGGACGACCGCCTCGCGCTCGCGGCGGGGCAGGCGGAGCAGCGCTCGGCGGAGGTCGACCGCCTCGGCCGTCGGCGGGGCGGGGTCGGTCTGACCAACCGGGCCCGTGCCCTCGCTCCGCGGCCATCCGGCGCACCATGTCCGGCTGAGGTTCAGGGCGACGATGGTCACCCATGCCTCCGGGTTGTCGATCCGGCGGCCGCGGGCGGTGAGCTCCCACCACCTGGCCAGCGCCTCCTGGACCACATCCTCGGCGACCGCTCGATCCCCGCAGACGAACGTGAGGCTGGCAACGAGCCTCGGATAGGCGATCTGGACGAGCCGCCGGAGCTCGTCCTCGGTCGCTCGATCGCTCACGGCCACGGTGCCTCCCGTTTCCGACACCACTACGACCAACGAAGGCGGCCCGAGGTTGACATCGGACGGCGAGGGACCACCCAACGAGGGCGTCAGCGAGATCCGAGCACCGTCCGGACCTGGGTCGCGATCTCGAGGTCCTCGCGCGCCCGGACGACGAACGCCCGGACCGCCGAACCGGCCGTTCCGACCTCCGCGTCGGGTTCGGCGTTCGCGTTGGCCTCATCGTCGAGCGCGATGCCCAGGAACCCGAGCCCGTCGGCCGTTCGCTGCCGGATCGCCGGGCTGTTCTCGCCGACCCCGCCGGTGAACACGACCGCGTCGAGCCCGTTCATCGCGGCCGCCATCGCTGCCAGGCTGGAACGGATCCGGTGGAGGTAGATCTCGACCGCCAGCGCTGCCTCCTGGTCGCCGTCGGCCTCGGCGGCCAGGATCGCGCGCATGTCGCCGGTCCCGGTCAACCCGTACAACCCCGACCGGTGCTCCAGCGTCGACGCGAGCTCGGACGGCGGCATCCCGACGTGTTCCTCCAGCCAGAGCACCAGCCCGGGATCGACCGAACCCGACCGCGTCGCCATGACCAGCCCTTCCAGGGGCGTGAAGCCCATCGTCGTGTCGACCGACCGCCCGCCGTCGACGGCGCAGAGCGAGGCCCCCGCGCCGAGATGGCACACCACGACGCGCACGTCACCGGGAGCGGCGTCCATCAACGCCGCGGCCCGCCGGGACGCCCACGCATGCGACAGCCCGTGGAACCCGAACCGCCGCAGCTGCCACCGCTTGCGCCACTCCGGCGGAAGCGCGTACGTCGACGCGGCCGGCGGCATCCCCGCGTGGAAGGCCGTGTCGAAGCACGCCACGGCCGGAACGTCGGGCAGGGCGCGGGTCACGGTGTCGACGCCGCGGAGCGACTTCGGCTGGTGCAACGGAGCGAGGTCGGTGAGCGCGGACAGCCGCCGCACCACGCCGGGTGAGAGGAGCACCGGCTCCACGAACTCCGTTCCACCGTGGACGATCCGGTGGCCCACGGCGTCGATGGGGGAGGAGCGCGCGATCGCGTCCCGGAGCGCGTCGGTGTCCACACGGCCCGACGGCGCGGGCAGCGTCTCCGAGGACACCTCATCCTCGTCGTCGAGGACGGACAGCTTCAGGCTCGACGATCCCGCGTTGACGACGAGGACTCGCATCAGTACGGCCAGGTCCAGCCCCGTATTGCCGGGTCGTCCTCGCCCTCGACACGCGTGTACGCGCGACACCGCACCCGTTCGTCCGCCATCCGCTGGCGCAGGGATGCGGCGTGCGAGCCCAGCGACGGCACACGGTCGATCACGTCCATGACCAGGTGGAACCGGTCGAGGTCGTTCAGCATCACCATGTCGAAGGGGGTCGTCGTGGTCCCCTCCTCCTTGTAGCCGCGGACGTGGAGGTTGCCGTGGTTGGTCCGGCGGTACGTCAGGCGGTGGATCAGCAAGGGATAGCCGTGGTACGCGAAGATCACCGGCCGGCCGGCGGTGAACAGCGTGTCGAAGTCCCGGTCGGAGAGGCCGTGCGGGTGTTCGGACTCCGGCTGCAGCCGCATCAGGTCGACGACGTTCACGACCCGGACCTTCACCTGCGGCTGCTCCCGTCGCAGGATGTCGACGGCGGCCAGCGTCTCGAGCGTGGGGACGTCGCCGGCGCAGGCCATCACCACGTCGGGGTCACCGTCGTCGTTCGACGCCCAGTCCCAGATGCCGATCCCCCGCGTGCAGTGCAGGATCGCGTCGTCCATCGACAGGTAGTCGAGGGCCGGCTGCTTCCCCGCCACGATCAGGTTCACGTAGTGGCGCGAGCGCAGGCAGTGATCGGTCACCGACAGCAGGCAGTTCGCGTCGGGCGGCAGGTACACGCGGACGATCTCCGCCCGCTTGTTCACCACGTGGTCGATGAACCCGGGGTCCTGGTGGCTGAACCCGTTGTGATCCTGCCGCCACACGTGCGACGACAGCAGGTAGTTGAGCGACGCGAGCGGCCGTCGCCACGGGATCGCCCGCGTGGTCTTCAGCCACTTCGCGTGCTGGTTGAACATCGAGTCGACGATGTGGATGAACGCCTCGTAGCAGTTGAACAACCCGTGCCGGCCGGTCAGGAGGTAGCCCTCCAGCCAGCCCTGGCACTGGTGCTCCGAGAGCACCTCCATCACCCGGCCGTCCGGCGAAAGGTGGTCGTCGGAGTCGAGCAGCGATGCCATCCATGTCCGGTTCGTCGCGTCGAACACCGGGGTCAGCCGGTTCGACGCTGTCTCGTCCGGGCCGAACAGCCGGAACTCCCGCGGGTTCGCCCGGATCACGTCGCGCAGGAACGCCCCGGTGACGCGCGTCGCCTCGCTGAAGGTCGTGCCGGGCTTCGCGACCGGCACGGCGTAGTCACGAAAGTCGGGGAGGGCGAGGTCCCGGAGCAGGAGACCGCCATTCGCGTGGGGGTTCGCGCTCATTCGGCGGTTCGCCTTCGGGGGGAGCGCGGCGAGCTCCTCGACCAGCGCGCCGTCGTCGTCGAACAGCTCCTCGGGGCGGTAGCTTCGCAGCCACTCCTCGAGCACGGCGAGATGCTCCGGGTTCGTCCGGACCTCCGAGAGCGGCACCTGGTGCGAACGCCAGCTCCCTTCGGCCGGCAGCCCGTCGACGGTCTTCGGGCCGGTCCACCCCTTCGGCGTGCGGAGCACGATCATCGGCCACCGCGGCCGCTCCACGGAGCCGCCGCTCCGGGCGGCACGCTGGATGTCGGTGACCTGCTCGACCACCGCGTCCAGGGTCGAGCCCATCAGCCGGTGCATCGCCCCCGGGTCATCGCCGCTCACCCAGTGCACCGAGTGCCCGTACCCCTCGAGGAGCGACGTCAGCTCGTCGTCCGGGATCCGGGCCAGCACCGTCGGGTTCGCGATCTTGTAGCCGTTCAGGTGCAGGATCGGCAGCACCGCCCCGTCGGTGGCCGGATTCAGGAACTTGTTCGAGTGCCATCCGGTCGCGAGGGGGCCGGTCTCCGCCTCCCCGTCGCCGACGACGCAGCACACCAGCAGCTCGGGATTGTCGAACGCCGCCCCGTAGGCGTGCGAGAGCGCGTACCCCAGCTCGCCGCCCTCGTGAATCGAGCCCGGCGTCTCCGGCGCGACGTGCGAGGGGATCCCGCCCGGGAACGAGAACTGCCGGAACAGTCCCCGCAGCCCCTCGAGATCCCGCCCGATCGCGGGGTAGACCTCGGAGTAGGTTCCCTCGAGGTAGGCGTTCGCCACCGTGGCCGGCCCGCCGTGGCCGGGGCCCATGACGTAGATCGCGTTCAGATCCCAGTTCCGGATGACGCGGTTCATGTGGGCGTACACGAAGTTGAGCCCGGGCGTCGTCCCCCAGTGGCCCAGCAGCCGCGGCTTCACGTGCGCGGGCTCGAGCGGCGTCCGCAGCAGCGGGTTGTCCAGCAGATAGATCTGCCCGACGGACAGGTAGTTCGCGGCCCGCCAGTACGCGTCGAGGAGGTCGACCTCGTCGTCCGTGAGGCCGCGGGTCTTGAGGGTGTTCCGTGGCGATGCCATGACCTGCTCCTTCCCACGACGAGACCGGCGGGCAACGGACCGGTCCGTCGCCCACCTTAGCGATCCCGCTGGAACACGAGATGAACGCGAACGACGGTCGGCGCCGGACCGCGGTGATGCCGTCCGGGGGCCTCGACGCACGAACCGAAGGGAACCCCCACCTCTGCCCCGGACGTCGGGCCCGACCCCCGGAGGCCGGTGGACTTGTTGGGTCGGGCGGCCGCGGTGGAGAATCGAAGTCGGACTGCGCCGGTGACGCAGTGGGAGGTCCAGGGGATGACGTTCGAGGTCGTCGCGCGCCCGCACCTGGGAGTGGCCGCGTGGCCATGGTGAGCGCCAAGGCGGCGCCCCCCAGCGACGACAAGCGTTGGCGCATCGTCGACACACGGATGCGCCGGCTCGGGCAGCGCCCGGACGCCCTGATCGAGGTCCTCCACACCGTGCAGGAAGCGTTCGGTTACCTCGACACCGACGCGCTCGAGTACGTGGGGCAGTCGCTCGGGGTCCCGCGCAGCAAGGTTTACGGCGTCGCGACGTTCTACTCGTTCTTCACGCTGAATCCGCAGGGTGAACACACCTGCGTGATCTGCCTCGGGACCGCCTGCTACATCAACGGCGCCCGCAGGATCCTGGACGGGATCGAGGAGCGATTCGACGTCAAGCCCGGCGGGACGACCGAGGACGGCAAGCTCTCGCTGCTGGTCGCCCGGTGCCTGGGAGCCTGCACGATGGCGCCCGCGATGATCCTGGACGGCAACGTGAAGGGCCGGCTGGCCCCGGGGACCCTGGTCGAACAGCTGGAGGCGCTGTGACCGACACCCTCGACGACGACGCCGCGCCGGTTCGTCGGCGCCGGACCCACGGGCTCGCGCCGGAGGGGGCGCCACGGGCGTCGGCGTACGTCTGCGAAGCGGCCAGCTGCCTCTCCGCGCAATCCGACCTCGTCGTCGACCGCCTGGTCGAGCGCGTCGGGGCCGAGGGCCTGACCGACGTGGCCGTGAAGCGCGTGGGGTGCCTCGGGCTCTGCGCCGCCGGGCCCCTGGTGCACGTTCCGGAGGCCGGCCGGATGTTGGAGCGAGTGACGCCGGATGCGCTCGACGACGTGGTCGAAACGCTCCGGACCGCGGACCCCGGGGCTCCGAAGCCCGAGCCGGCGCCGTTCTTCGCCCGCCAGCTTCGGATCGTCACCGAGAACTCCGGCCGGATCGACCCCGAGGAGATCGAGGACTACCAGGTCGAGGGCGGCTACCTGGCGCTCCGCCACGCGCTGACGTCGATGACGCCGGGCGAGGTCATCGAGGAGGTAACGAAGAGCGGCCTCCGTGGCCGAGGGGGGGCCGGCTACCCGACCGGGCTGAAGTGGCGCACCGTGGCGAAGGCGCCCGGCGCGCAGAAGTACATCGTCTGCAACGCCGACGAGGGCGACCCCGGCGCGTTCATGGACCGGAGCGTCCTCGAAAGCGACCCGCACCGCGTGCTCGAGGGCATGGCGATCGCCGGATACGCCGTCGGGGCGACGAAGGGGTTCATCTACTGCCGGGCGGAGTACCCGCTCGCGGTCTCGCGGCTGAAGACCGGGATCCGGCTGGCAGGCCGGGCGGGGTTCCTCGGACCCGAGATCGCCGACACACCGTTCGAGTTCACCGTCGACATTCGGCTCGGCGCCGGCGCGTTCGTGTGCGGGGAGGAGACCGCGCTCATCGCGTCCGTCCAGGGGAATCGCGGGAACCCCCGGGTCCGCCCCCCCTACCCGGCGGTGGCCGGCCTGTGGGGGATGCCGACCGTGATCAACAACGTCGAGTCCTACGCGAACATCCCGGCGATCATTCGAAGCGGCGGGGACTGGTACGCGGGCATCGGCACCGAGAAGAGCAAGGGCACCAAGGTGTTCGCCCTCGCCGGCCGCGTGGTGAACACCGGACTGGTCGAGGTTCCGATGGGGACCACCCTGCGCGAGATCATCTTCGACATCGGCGGAGGAATCGTGGACGGGCGCCCGTTCAAGGCCGTGCAGACGGGCGGTCCCTCGGGCGGATGCATCCCGGCCGACCACCTCGACATGCCGGTCGACTACGAGTCGCTGAAAGAGGTCGGGACGTACATGGGCTCGGGCGGCATGATCGTCATGGACGACACCTCGTGCATGGTCGACGTCACGCGGTACTTCATGGACTTCTGCCGCGACGAGTCGTGCGGCAAGTGCATCCCCTGCCGGGTGGGCACGACCCAGCTCTACCTGCTGCTGGAACGGATCTGCCAGGGACTCGCGACCCTGGACGACCTCGAGCAGATCCAGCAGCTCGCCGACATGGTCCAGAAGACCAGCCTGTGCGGCCTCGGCCAGGGCGCGCCGAACCCGATCTTCAGCACCCTGCGGTACTTCCGCGACGAGTACGAGGACCACATCCTCGAACGTCGCTGCCCGGCCGGCGTCTGCCGCATGGCCGACGAGGAGGTGCCGGCGCGATGACCGTCGTGACCCTCACGATCGACGGCAAGGACGTCGCCGGGTCGGTCGGGCAGTCGATCCTCCAGATCGCCCAGGAGAACGGCATCGAGATCCCGACGCTCTGCCATCTCGGGGGGCTCTCGGACATCGGCGCGTGCCGCCTGTGCGTGGTCGAGGTGGCGGGAAACCCGAAGCTCCAGCCGGCCTGCGTGACCGCGGTCGAGGAGGGGATGCAGGTCTCGGCCCACTCCGACCGCCTGGAGACCTACCGGCAGACCATCGTCCAGATGCTGTTCCTCGAGCGGAACCACGTCTGCGCGGTGTGCGTGGCGAACAACCACTGCGAGCTGCAGGACCTGGCGGCAGACCTCGAGGTGACGCACTTCGACCTGCCGGCCGTGAACCCAGACGTCGGCATCGACGCGAGCCACCACCTGTTCGCCATCGATCACAACCGGTGCGTGATGTGCACCCGGTGCGTCCGGGTGTGCGACGAGATCGAGGGCGCGCACACCTGGGACGTCATGGGGCGGGGCATCGAGGCCCGGGTGGTCACGGACCTCGGGACGCCGTGGGGCGAGTCACCGACGTGCACGAGCTGCGGCAAGTGCGTGCAGGTCTGTCCGACCGGCGCGCTGTTCGAGAAGGGCCGCGCAGTGTCCGAGGGAACCAAGGAGGAGCGGCCGTTCCTGCCGTACCTGCGCATCGCGAGAGGGGAGCGGTCGTCGTGACGCGCCCGAAGCTCGCCACGGTCTGGCTCGACGGATGCTCGGGGTGCCACATGTCGCTGCTCGACATGGACGAGCGGCTGTTCGAGATCGCCGAGCGTGCCGACATCGTGTACAGCCCGCTCGTCGACACCAAGGAGTACCCGGAGGGGGTCGATGTCTGCCTGGTGGAGGGCGCGGTCTCGAGCGAGGAGGACCTCCACAAGATCCGGCTGATCCGGGAGCGGACCACGACGCTCGTGTCGCTCGGCGACTGCGCGGTGACCTCCAACGTCCCGGGCATGCGCTCGCCGATCGGCACGCTCCCGATCCTGCAGCGGGCCTACGTCGAGAACGTCACCCACAACCCGGGGATCCCCACCGAGGTCGTCCCGAAGCTGCTGCCGAAGGCCATGCCGGTGCACCGGGTCGTGCAGGTCGACGTGTTCCTGCCGGGATGCCCGCCTTCGGCCGACCTCATCTACGGCCTCATCGTCGACCTCCTCGACGGACGCGAGCCCGAGGCCCGTGGGGCCAGGTTCGGGAGGTGAGCGGGATGCCGGAGCCGCGCGAGATCGTCATCGATCCGATCACCCGGATCGAGGGCCATTCGAAGATCACGATCCACCTCGACGAAAACGGCGAGGTCGCGGACGCGCGGTTCCACGTGACGCAGTTCCGGGGGTTCGAACGGATCTCCCAGGGCCGGCCGGTCCACGAGATGCCGTCGCTGATGGCGCGGATCTGCGGGATCTGCCCGGTGAGCCATTTGATGGCGTCGTCGAAGGCGTGCGACGAGATCCTCGCCGTCGAGCCGCCCCCCGCCGCGCTCAGTCTCCGCCGGGTGATGAACCTCGCGCAGGTGGTGCAGTCGCACGCATTGAGCTTCTTCCACCTGTCCTCGCCCGACCTGCTGTTCGGCTTCGACGCGGACCCAGTGCAGCGGAACCTCGTCGGTGTCTTCGGGGAGCGGCCGGAGCTCGCGCGGGACGGCGTCGCGGTGCGGAAGTTCGGCCAGCAGATCATCGAGTGGCTGGGCGGCAAGCGGATCCATCCGGCGTGGGTCGTGCCCGGCGGCGTCGACGCGCCGCTCTCGGTCGAGACCCGCGACCGGATCCTCGCCACCGTGCCCGACACGATGGACCGCATCCAGCGGACGCTCGACTGGTTCGGCTCGACGCTCGCCGACCGGGCGGAGGAGGCGGCCTGGTTCGGGCAGTTCGACTCGGCGTTCATGGCGCTCGTCGACTGGGACGGCACGACGCGGTTCGACGAGGGGATGCTGCGGGTCATGGACGCCGACGGGTCGCTCCTCGCCGACCGCATCGACCCCCGGCCGTATTGGACGTACCTCGGCGAGGCGGTCGAACCATGGTCCTACCTGAAGTCGACGTACTGGAAGGCCCTCGGCTACCCGAAGGGCGTCTACCGGGTCGGTCCGCTCGCCCGGCTGAACGTCGGCGACAAGCTCGACACGCCGCGGGCCGACGCCGAGCTCGAGGCGTTCCGGGCCCGCTACGGGCGGCCGGCGACGAGCTCGTTCCACTACCACCACGCCCGTCTGATCGAGATGCTGCACGGCACCGAGATGATCGAGCAGCTCCTGTCGGACCCGGAGGTGCTCTCGCCGCGCGTCCGCTCCGAGGCGGGGATCAACCGCAGCGAGGGCGTCGGCGTGGCCGAGGCCCCCCGTGGCACGCTCATTCACCACTATCGGGTGGACGATGACGGCATCGTGCAGTGGGCGAACCTCGTGATCGCGACCGGCCACAACAACCTCGCGATGAACAAGAGCGTGCAGCAGGCCGCGATGCGCTACGTGAACGGCGCCAAGCTCGAGGAGCCCATGCTGAACCGCGTCGAGGCCGTCATCCGGTGCTACGACCCGTGCCTGTCGTGCTCCAGTCACGCCCTCGGCGAGATGCCGCTTCGCGTGCAGCTGCTCGATGCGGGCGGGCGGGTCCTCGACGAGATCGTCCGGGGATGAAGGTCCTCGTCCTCGGGTACGGCAACGTTCTGCGGGCGGACGACGGCGTCGGCCGGCACGTGGCCGACCGGCTGGCAGAAGGCCCGCTCCCATCCGGAACCGCGGTGCGCGCGTGCCACCAGCTCACGCCGGAGCTCGCCGAGGACGTCGCCGCCGTGGATCGCGTGGTGTTCGTGGACGGGGACCTCCGGGTCGCGCCCGGGCGCGTGGCCACGTCGCGCGTCCTCCCCCAGCCCGGTTCACCCGCGTGGTCCCATCACCTGTCGATGCCGGCGCTGCTGGGGCTGGCGGAACGAGTGTACGGCCGGGCTCCCGCCGGGTACGCCGTCTCGGTCGGGATCGAGTCGATCGAACCCGGCGACCGCCTGTCCCTCACCGTGAAGCGCGCGCTCCCGGCGGCCCTCGACGCGGTGCTGGCGATCGTCGAGGATCGGTCGCTCACGACGGAGCGGATCCCGGCTCGCTGACCCGGATCGATTCGATCTCGATCCCGCCGCCCCCCCGCCGCGCGACGTCGAACGAGCCGCATCGGCTGCACGGCGCCAGACCGTCGACGGCATCCGAGGCTGCGCCACATGCGCGGCAGGAGACGTGGATCGGCGCGACGGTCGCGACGAGCGTCGCGTCCTCGGCCGGCGTTCCCGTCGCGGCGAGGTCGAACGCCTCGCGGAGCAGTTCCGGGTCGGCCGCCAGCCGCGCGCCGATCCTGACCTCGATGGTCCGCAGGCGCAGTCCTCCGGCGGCCTCGACGGCCGCGTCGACGATCCGCTGTGCCAGGTCCAGCTCGTGCATCGGCGAGAAGGCAGGGTACCCGTCGCATCCGACCACCGAGGGTCGTTGCCGTGGGGTGCCCGGGGATGGCACCATGGCTCCGTGGCGAAGCCTCCACCGCTGCGAGTCATGCTGGTCGACGACCACGAGGTGGTCCGTTCCGGCATCCGTGCGCTGCTCCAGGCCACCGAGGACATCGTGGTCACGGCGGAGGCCGGCTCGATCCGCGAGGCGATCGACGAGGCCGAACGGTCCCGGCCGGACGTCGTCGTGATGGACGTTCGACTGGAGGACGGCTCGGGGATCGAGGCCACCCGCGAGATCCGGACCCGCCGGCCGGCCACGAAGGTGCTGATGCTCACGTCGTTCGCCGACGACGAGGCGCTGTTCGCCTCGATCATGGCCGGGGCGTCTGGGTACGTGCTCAAGCAGGTGAAATCCGGCGAGCTGGTCCGGGCGATCCGGTCGGTGGGCGAGGGCAAGAGTCTGCTCGATCCCGCTGTGACGGCCGCCGTGCTGGACCGCCTGCGCCGGGGCAAGCACCTCATGCGGGACGAGAAGCTCGCCCGCCTGTCCCCGCAGGAAGAGCGCATCCTCCAGCAGGTCGCCGACGGCAAGACCAACCGGGAGATCGGCGAGGACCTCCGGCTCGCCGAGAAGACCGTGAAGAACTACGTCTCGAGCATCCTGTCCAAGCTCGAGGTGGCGCGGCGGGCCGAAGCCGCCGCCTACCTGGCCCGCCACACGACGACCCCGGGCTCCTGACCCCCGGGACCCGCATCGTCGGGTCCTTGCGGAGGTCCCGGGGAAGGTCCCGACGCATCCGGCCAAAGGTCCCTCCGGGTCCCGAGAAGTCCCAATCACAGCCGGGTCATACGGCAGATCTGAGTCGCCTCTCCGGCGCCGACCATGCACAGGTCGTTGAAAGGAGGGAGCGAGATGGCACAGTCCGTCACCTACTACGAGGAGCCCAAGCCAGCGAAGTGGCTCTTCGCCTCGCCCAACGCGGGGCTGATCTGGCTGGTGGTCCGGGTGTGGCTCGGCTACCAGTGGCTGCACGCCGGGTTCGAGAAGATCACGGGAACCTCCGGCGGGACGTTCACGTGGAAGTTCGCCTACACCGACCAGTCGTGGCTGCGGTCCTCGGCCGGCCTGAAGGGGTTCGCCGGCTTCGCGCTTCAGGGAGCCGGCGGCGAGCGCGCTGCCGTGAACTACGGCTGGTACGCGTCGTTCCTGCACTGGCTGTCGCACGGCGGCGCCTGGCTCGCCCCGGTCATCGCGCTCGGCGAGGTGGCCATCGGGATCGGCCTCATCTTCGGGATCCTGACCGGCATCGCGGCGTTCTCCGCTGCGATCCTGACCACGACGTTCGGCCTCGCCGGCGTCGCGGGCGTGAACCCGCTGTTCATGGTCTTCGAGATGCTGCTGGTCCTGGCCTGGCGGAACGCGGGCTACTACGGCGTCGACCGCTGGCTGCTGCCGGCCCTCGGCACACCGTGGGAGCCCGGGAAGGTCTTCCAGCGCTCGCGGATCCCAGCGGGCGACGCCGTGACGGCCTGACGCTCCCCGGGCCGCCCAGCGGAGGGCGGGGCCTGCAGGCCCCGCCCTCCGCACTGCAATCCGCGCAGCTAGCCCTCGATGCGCTCCACCGTCAGGTGCCAGCTGTCGAACTCCACGCCGATCAGCGGGCTGCTCGTGCGTTCCTGCACCACGACCTTGTAGGTCCCGTGCCGGACGGGCCCCCGTGAGCGTTCCACGGTGGCGGTCATCAGCCCCTGGCTGTTGCCGGCCTGCACCTGGCCCACCGCGAGGGTCGTGTCGGTGGCCGGCTGGCCTTCCGCCGACCCGATCAGGATCCGGACGGAGCACGTCCCGGTCGGGCTGCCGTCGTCGGCCGCGCAGTCGAAGCCTCCGTTGAATCGCGCGAGGATGTCGGCCGTGTGCCCCGTGGGCACCGAGATCGTGGTCCTTGCGCCGGGGATCGTCTTCCACGTCCCGCCATTGGTCTTGAACGGCGCGGTCGATCGGACCATCCGGACCTGGTCGACCGCGCCGCCGGTGATGCTCGTCGTTCCAGCCGCGCGGTGCGCCGCCCCGGCCGCGATCCCCACGGCGCCGACCGTCGTGCCGAGCGCAACGGCTGCGAGCGCGATCCATCGCCTCGAACCCACCTGAGAACCTCCCGTCGTCATCGGCCGGCCCGGTCCGGGTCGGTCGTCCCATCGGGGAACCCTATCGAGCGCCGAGTCCGCGATGGCTGAAGTTCGGATCGGGAACGGCCGGGCGGTTGCGGGGTGTGCGGTACGCCCCGCCGTCGCCGTGTGACCCGAGTCCCGGGCTACTGGTGGTTCTTCAGGTGGTTGAACTGGTTCAGGATCTCCCGCTGCTTGTCGAGCTGCTGCTTCGTGGTCGCTGGGTTCGCCCGGAGCGCCTCCGCCTGGGCCACCTCGGCGGCGAAGCTGATCGTCGTGTGGCCGCCCGTCCTCGCCGTGTCCGTGAAGTCGACCGCGCCGTTCGCGAAGTTCAGCCAGGCGGTGAGGAGCTCCCGGTCGAACTCTTTGACCCGAACATCGAAGCTCTTCGGGTCGATCACCCCGAGCGCGGCGGGGATGGTCGACGCGTTCCGCAGCTCGTCGAACACGCCCGACGTGAACCCGGCGATCTCCAGGTAGCAGAGCAGGGTCGCCGGCGTGATCTGGGCGGTCGGATTTCCGTCGAGCTGCTTCTTCCAGTACCCCGAGTCCTGGGCCCTGGTGGCATTCCCCCGGATCACGACGACGATCGAGTCAACCGGCGAGGCGCCCCCGTCGTCGTCGGTCGCCGAGAACTGGATCGTGTACAGGCACGCGGTGAACACGTGGTCCTTCGCGTCCGTCACGGTCCGGGGATTCACGCTCGGGGAGTTCGGGGGGTCGGGCGTGGACCCGTTGTCGAACGAGGTCGAGGAGACGACCGTCCCGTCGTCGAAGTCCCAGGTCGTGGTCCGGTCGTCGGATCCCTGGTCGAAGGACGTGCCGGTGAAGTGGACCGTCTCGCCGGCGTGGAAGAACGCGGGGGAGGCCGGCGAGGTGATGTGGGCATCCGGGTCGACGTTGGTCACCCGAACGACGTGGTCGAGGCAGGTTGTCGTGTCGTCGTCCGAGCCGCAGATCTCGACCGTGTAGTGCGAGGCGTCGCTCGAGTTGTCGCCGTACACGTGCGAGGTGGAGAACGCGAGCTTCGCCAGCCCGTGTGGCGTGCTCGTGTACGTCCCGGCGAGCGCCTGCGGGCCGGTCCCGTCGCCGAAGTCGATCGTGGCGGTGAGGAGGTCGAGCCACCCCGGATCGGTGACCGTTCCGTCGATCGCCGTGGCCGAGTCCTCGGCCACCGGGGACGTCGCGGTGAACGCCACCGTCGGCGCCACGTTGTTCACGCGAACGGTGGTGGTCGTGGTGGCCGTCGCCCCCGCCTGGTCGGTCACCTGAAGGCCGACCGTGAACACCCCGTCCTGGCCGACCGCGTCGAACGTCGGTGTCGCACCGGGCGTCTCGAACGTCCCGTCGTCGTCGAGATCCCAGGCGAACGAGGCGATGGAGTCGCCCGTGTCGGGGTCGGAGCTCCCGGTGCCGTTCAGCGTGACGTTCTGGCCCTCGTCGGTGGTGTAGGGGCCGCCCGCGTTCGCCACCGGCGGCCGGTTCGCCGCCGCCAGGCAGTCGAGCGTCCCGGCACCGGTCACGTTCGGGTTGGGTGGCCCGACGGCGGTCGCGGCGAGCCGCGCATTCGTCGTGGCCGGCGAGGCGTTCGCCGTGGACTGCGGCGAGCTGCGCAGCAGGGCCTCGCACCCGGCCGCGCTGGGCGCCGCGGCCGAGGTCCCGAAGAAGGGCGACCCGAACCCGCCGGCGCCGGACACCGTGACCCCGTCGGCCCCCGCCCACACCGGCTGCTGGAACGTCTGCTGCCCGGGGCCGGCCACGCCGGTGCACGGGCCCGCCCCCCCGCCCGGGCACTGGCTCGTGGTGACGAGCTGCACGGGTCCCTGGCTGCTGAACCCCTCCAGGTTGCCGGAGTTGGCGTTCACGGCAGCGACCGCGTCGGCCACGCCCGTGTAGTTGGAGTCCGGGTTCAGGCTCCCCGCCGCCGTGGTGGGGTCGGTTTGGCTGCTGTCGTTCCGCCACCTGAGGTCGATGAGCGGCGCCGAGACGGCGCTGCTCGTCCCCTGGACGTCCACGACGAGCTTGACCGGCGTCCCGGACAGTCCCGCCGGGGTGACCAACTGCTCGATCGTGTCGCCCTGGCCGTTCGACTGCACGCCCGCGCTCTGGGCGAGGCACTGGGTCAGGGTCGTGTTCATGACGTAGAGGTTCAGGTCGGTGAACCCGCCCTGGCCGGCCGTGGGGAAGATCGCGCGGGGCTCGCTCCACTGCAGGGTGAACGACGTCCCGTTCCCGTTCCCGTCGTTGCCGAGCACCAGATCGAACGCGGTGCCCGAGCCGGGGTCGATGTCGATGACGTTGTCGGGGGTGTTCGCACACCCGCTCGGCGTCGAGGAGAACGAGGTCCCGTCCGGCCCCGTTCCGGTGCCCACCGCGGCCACCCGCGCCACGTGGTTCTGCGCGCGGTTGCCCGCGGAGGACTCCACCGACACCCCGGTGGCGGCGATGTTGTCGCCGGTTTGCGCGCCGACGCCCTCCTGGAAGGCGGGCTCACCGTCGAAGGCGAGGTCCTCGGCGATGACGTTGGACTTCGTCGCGAGGTTCTGCAGCGAGTTGGTGTAGTCGGTGAGGCCGTTCGAGGCGTCGAACACCAGCCCGGCGCCCGGGGCCATGTCCGCGACGATCTCGAGCATGGCGGTCCCCTCGTCGCCGGATCCGGAGTCGTCCACCGTCACCGTCGAGGGGAGCTCGCCCGCCGTCTGCGACGCGGAGATGCTGCTGACGCCGTTCGAGCTGACTCCCACCGTCACCCCCGCGCCGTTGATGCCGCGCACGTCCTGGACGGTGTCCGCCCGGTGCAGGGCCACGCCCTCGCTGACCAGCGTGCCGAACCCGGCGTCCGACGCGCCGTAGTCCGGCGGGGTGATCGCGACGACCCACGGAAACGCCGCTGCGGCCCGGACCGCGTCGATGGGCACCCAGGCGTCGGTCATGCCGATCTTCGGCATGCGGAACCGGGCCAGGCGGTGGGCCGTCGTGATCTGCGTCGCACCGAGTCGACGCAGCTGCGCGAGCTGCGTCGCCGTGGCCGGCCGCACGGAGTGCACAAGGATCTCGACCGAGGCGTTCGGCCGGACGTGGACGAACGTGTTCGAGGCCCTCGCGACCGACGGGACGAGGAGCGCGCCCTCCCGTTCGGCCCTTTGGGCGCTCGCCCGAATCTGCTTCGCCTTCTGGATCGTGCTGAGCACGACGTAGTCGATCTTCGACGGCGTACGGCGCAGGGCCGTCGGTGCGGTTCGGGCACCCGCGGGGATCGGCTGCCCGACGAACAGCCCGAACATGACGAACACGCTGACGACGATCCAGGAACGACGCATTTGGCCCTCTCCCTCCCCGTGTCGGGCGCATCGACGAGCTGTCGACGGGCGTACGCGCCCCTGCCTAGTTCTGGCCCCCGTCTCCCTCGGCGACGCGGCTCCGCTCACGCGGTCCGGTGAGCCTATGTGCGTCGGCGAATCACCCGGAATCCACCATCCGGGCGATCCAGGGGGGTGCGGTCTTCTGGCGGGGCCGAGGGTCTATGCCCCCGCGTCGATGCGCTCGACGGTCAGGTGCCAGCTGTCGAATTCCAGCCCGATGAGAGGGCTCGACGTTCTGATCCGGACGACCACGGGGTAGGTCCCGGCGGAAAGGGGACCCCGGGACCGGTCCACCGCCGCGGTCAGCGCACCGGGCGCCTGCCCGGCGATCACCCCGGCCACGGCCAGGTCCGTGCCGGTCGCGGGCTGCCCCTCGGCGGACCCGATGAGGATCCGAACGGAGCAGATCCCGGTGGGCGAGCCGTCGTCTGCCGCGCAGAAGAAGCCTCCGGTGAACCGGGCGAGGACGATCGCCGAATGGCCCGGGGCCACGGTGATGTGTGTGGTCGCGCCCGGCAGGGTCTTCCACGTGCCCCCGTTCGTCTTGAACGCCGCGAGCGACCGCACCATCACGATGTGATCCGCGGCGCCACCGACCACCCTCGTGGTGTCGGACGCCCGATGCGCGGCGACGGCCTCGACCGTCGCACCGACGACCGCCGCGAGGACGGTCACGACCACCAGGAGCCTCCGGGAACGCATGGCAACCCCTTCCCGCGCCGCGGACGCGCGACGCACCTCGACCGGCTCACCGCACCGTAGCCGGGCGACTCGCCGGCTTGGATGACGAACGGCCCGAAACACCCGGGTCGTGCCCCGGGCGCCTCCCGCGCGTCCGCGCTGCGCTTCCGCCGCCGGGCGTTGGGAGCCCGGGCTCGCGGTTCGGTCATCGCCGGCCGGGCCGAACGGCCGTTCGAGGACGGGGACCGCGCCGCAGACTGCGGGTGAGGGACGGAAAGGAGGGACCTCCCATGGCCACCACGCCCCGAGCGAGGAAGCCCGCTGTGAAGCCGAAGCCGGCGACGAAGCCGGTGGCCGCACGGCCGGCGCTTCACGGCATCCCCGCCATGATCGACACCGTCCTGCGCGTGTCCGAGCGGATCGCGCTCCAGTTCGCGCAGATCCTCAAGCGGAACCGCCGCAAGCTGCTGCGGTTCGCTCCCAAGGCGGCGTGACGTCCGTGGTTCGGGGCCGGGCCTGACCGGCCCAGTCCCGTCCCCCGGAGGGTGATCGCCGCGCAGGTCCCGGGCGGGGGAGGGCCTCCGCCCCGGGGTCGGCGAGGTCCGGGCGAGACGCTGGAGTCATGCAGCGCAGTGGCGACCCCCGACCGACCGCCCCGGCGGTCATCGTCCGCGTCGTGCGGGCCGGCGACCGCGAGGCCATCATCACCTTCCTCCGCGGGCTGACCCCGGAGACGTGCGCACGGCGGTTCTGCACGGGCTGCGCGGACCTCGAGCGGGCGGCCGATCTGCTGGCGTTCGATCCCTCGGTGGACCGGCGTGCGCTCCTCGCGATGGTGGGCCCGACGAACGGGTCGTGGGGCACGCCTCCTACCACCGGGCCGGTCGCGAGCGAGCGGAGTTCGCCGTCGTCGTGGACGACGAGTGGCAGGGCCGGGGAATCGGGACCCTGCTCGCCCTGCACCTGGCGGCGGCCGCGCGGCGGCGGGGCATCTCGTCGTTCGTCGGGGTCGCGGTCGCGGACAACACCGCGGTCCGGGACTGGGCACGCCGGATCTTCGACGTTCGGGTGCGCCGCGATGGCCCCGAGATGACGCTCGAGTTCCCCACCCGCCCGCGCTCACCGGCTCATGTGAAGGCCGCGTAGTCGGTCGGCCGTTCGGGCTCCGCACACCCAGCTGCCCGATACCGGGTCCCTATTCCATGAGGTGAAATGTACGTTGATGGACTGATGCGGGCCGGTCCCCCAACTCGCGGGGCGGACGGCCCGAAGGCCGAGCTGGGTGTCTTCCGAAGCTAGATCTATGCGAATCCACTTCTCCGAGGTCGAGACGACGCTCGGCGACGGCACCGACGTCGTCGTCCGCCGGATCCGTCCCGACGACGTCGAGCGGCTGCGAACCATGGTCGCGGGACTCTCGGACGAATCGCGGCGACGGAGGTTCATGACGCCGGTGAAGGAGCTCGGTCTCGACGAGCTGCGCTTCCTGACGGACGTCGACTTCGTGCATCACATCGCGTGGATCGCCGTCCTGGCCGCCGATCCCGAGGTCGCGATCGGGGTGGCCCGATGCGTCCGCGCCCCCGACCAGCCCGACATCGCCGAGGCGGCCGTCACGGTGCTCGACGCCTATCAGAGCCGGGGGCTCGGCTCGCTGCTCCTGGCGCTCCTGGCCACGTCCGCGCAGGCCGTCGGGATCGAGCGGTTCCGCGCCTACATCCTCGAGTCCAACGTCCCCATGCGGAGGCTCCTCGAGGACATGCGGGTTCCGGTGCACTTCGACTCACCGGGTCTGTTGTGTGTCGACGTCTCGACCAGGCCGGAATCGGTGGCGGACTCGCCCGCGGGCCGAGCGCTCATCGGTTCCGCGAGGGACGTGCTGCGCCTGGCCGCCCGGCGCCAGCCCGAGCAGGTCGCCGGATCCGGCTGAGGTCCGCCAGTTGCAGATTGGGCCCCGCGGACCCGGACAAGGCGGTCCTCCCGGCCCTGCTCGGCCATGAGGCACCCATCCAGGATGAAGGCGCGACGAACCTCGGAGGTGAGTCCCATGCATGGATCTGTGCCGCTTCCCGACGGTGAGCCTCAACGGGGGAATGGGGAGGTGGCGACCACCGGGCCCTCCCGGGGGAAGGGCCTCAAGTCGGGAGCGATCGGGACGCTCGCCGCCACCGTGATCGGCGTTGCCTCCACGGCCCCCGCCTACAGCCTCGCGGCCACCCTCGGGCTGATCGCCGTCATCGTGGGGGTCGCCTCCCCGGCCATCATCCTGGTGGCGTTCGTCCCCATGCTGTTCACGGCGTCCGCGTACTACTACCTGAACCGCTCGGATCCCGACTGCGGGGCCACGTTCTCCTGGGTACGCCGAGCCATGGGGCCCTGGGCGGGGTGGATGGGTGGATGGGGCGTGGTCATCGCCGACATCGTCGTGATGCCGAGCCTCGCCTACATCGCCGCTCAGTACACCTACATCCTGTTCGGCCTCGACCACGGCGCGCACGACCTCGCCCACAACATCTGGGCCATCCTCGCGCTCGGGTGCGTGTTCATCGTGGTGATGACCCTGGTCACGTGGCTCGGAATCGAGCTGTCCGCGCGGACCCAGGCCGTGCTCCTGGGCGCCGAGATCGTAGCCCTGGCCGTGTTCTCCGCGGTCGTCCTTGTCAAGGTGTACGCGAGCCACCCCGCCGGTTCCGTGACCCCATCGTGGAGCTGGCTCAACCCGTTCAGCCTCTCGGTCCACGAGCTCACCGCCGGGGTGCTGGTCACCCTGTTCATCTACTGGGGATGGGACACCGCCGTGAACGTGAACGAGGAGACCCGCGACTCCACCCGCGCCCCGGGCGTGGCGGCCGTGCTGTCCACGATCATCCTGCTCGGGACCTACCTCGTCGTCACGTTCGCCGCGACCTCCTTCAGGGGCGCCGGATTCCTGTCGGGCCACCCGGACGACGTGCTCACGGCGATGGGGAGGATGGCCATGGGCTCGCCGTGGGACAAGATCCTGGTCATCGCGGTCCTCAGCTCGGCCATCGCGTGCACGCAGACCACGATCCTGCCGACGGCCCGAACCACGCTGTCGATGGCGGCGCACGGGGCGCTGCCCCGACCGTTGGCCAAGATCCACCCCAGGTTCCTCACCCCGACCTGGTCCACGTTCTGGTTCGGGGCGGTGTCGATCGTCTGGTTCGTGGCCCTCGTCCTCATCGACCGGTCGGAGAACATCCTGTGGGACTCGATCTCCGGGCTGGGGTTCGCGATCTCGTTCTACTACGGGATCACCGCGCTCGCCGCGCCGATCTACTTCCGGAAGTTCCTGTTCAAGAGCCCGAAGAACCTGCTGTTCATGGGCATCGCCCCGCTGATCGGAGCGGCCACGCTCGGATGGGTGTTCGTTCGGTCGGCCGTGGACTACTGGCAGCCGGCGAACTCCTACTCGCCGCCCTGGTTCCACATCGGCTCGTTCCGGGGCGTCGGCGCGGCGTTCGTCATCGGCATCGGCATGCTCCTCATCGGGATCCCGCTGATGCTGTGGTGGCGCCGGAAGAACCCGGCGTACTTCCGCCAGAAGACCGAGGTCGCCAACACGCTCGACCCGGGGGGCGCCCCGGGGGCGATCCTCTCCGAGGAGGAGCTCCTCGGAGGCCCGAAAGGACCGACAGTCGGCCCGCTGCGCACCGAGGGCATCAAGGGCCCTCGTCCAAAGCAACCTGCGAAGGGGTGATCGACATGCGCGTGCTCTTGATCGGCACCGGTGGGGTGGGCGAGGCCATCGCGGTGGTGGCCAAGGATCGCCCGTGGCTCGAGCAGATGGTCCTCGCCGACGCGAGTCCGGCCCGGCTGGAGGAGGTCACGGCGAAGCTCGGGGCGCCGGGAACGTTCCCCGTCGAGCGGGTCGACGCCGGTGATCGGGGGGCCATCGTCGCGCTCGCCCGGAAGCACCGCGTCGATCTGATCGTGAACGCCGTCGATCCATCGTTCGTCGAGCCCATCTTCGATGCGGCATTCGAGGCCGGGTGCACCTACATGGACATGGCGATGAGCCTCTCCCTGCCGCACCCGACGGATCCCTATCGGACGACGGGCGTCAAGCTGGGCGACTAC
The DNA here is from genome assembly GCA_963772375.1 of uncultured Actinomycetes bacterium. Lineage (GTDB taxonomy): Bacteria > Actinomycetota > UBA4738 > UBA4738 > JACQTL01 > DATBHM01. Next base: position 313,151 of record CAVYXG010000005.1, on the reverse strand, counting down.
CAGTTCGAGCGCTCGGCGGCCTGGGAACGCAAGGGCCTGCTGGCCCTGGTGGGAATGGGCGTCGAGCCCGGACTCGCGGACGTCTTCGCGAGCTATGCGGCGAAGCACCTGTTCGACTCGATCGACGAGGTGAACGTACGTGACGGCGCCGACCTGGAGGTCCGTGGCTTCGCCTTCGCGCCCAACTTCTCGATCTGGACCTGCATCGAGGAGTGCCTGAACCCGCCGGTCGTCTGGGAGCGAGACCGGGGATGGTTCACCACCGAGACGTTCTCGGAGCCGGAAGTGTTCGAGTTCCCGGAGGGGATCGGACCGGTCGAATGCGTGAACGTCGAGCATGAGGAAGTCCTGCTGGTGCCGCGGTGGCTGGACGTCGGCAGGGTCACCTTCAAGTACGGGCTGGGCAACGAGTTCATCGGAGTGCTGCAGACCCTCCACATGCTCGGGCTGGACAACAAGGAGCCCATCGAGGTGAAAGGCGTGAAGGTCGCTCCGCGCGACGTCGTCGCAGCGTGCCTGCCCGACCCGGCCCACCTGGGGGAACGGATGACCGGCAAGACGTGCGCGGGGACGTGGGTCAAGGGGAAGAAGCAGGGCCAGCCGCGGGAGGTGTACCTGTACCAGGTGGCGGACAACGAGGCCTGTATGAGCAGGTACGGCGTTCAGGCCGTCGTGTGGCAGACGGCCGTCAATCCGGTGATCGCCATGGAGTTGCTGGCCGCGGGCGCCTGGACGGGCAAGGGGGTGCTCGGGCCGGAGGCGTTCGACCCCGACCCCTTCATCGAACGCATGCCGGCCTTCGGCTTCCCGTACGGGGTCAAGGAGATGACGCCGGGAGCGTCGAGGGCTGCCTGAGATCGACCACGTCATCCTGGTTCCGGATGGACCGATCACGGGAGCGTTCCAGGTCGTTTCGGATGCTCTGCAGATCGGAGTGCAGCCCTGGACGAGCGCTCCCGAGTCACCGAGAGTCACGGATGCGCTGGTTCAGGACCCTCCGACTCCCGTCCAACGTCCAGGCGGACCTCGCGCTGGTCGCCCGGCGGGAGTTCCAGCTCTTCGGCTCCGATGCGGAACCGGACGACCTCCCGGCCTCCCGCGCCGGACCGGAGACGAACCATGTCGGAGGTGATGTGGATGTCCAAGCGCTGTCGCCGGTAGTAGACCGGGAACCGGATCCCCCGGACACCGCGTGGCAGCCGTGGTCGGATCAAGACCTCCCCGTTCCGGATCTCGACGCCCCCGAAGCATCGCTGGACCACATCGAGCGTCCCGACCATCGCTCCGAGGTGGATGCCCTCCGCGGTGGTGCCACCCTGGACGTCCGCGATGTCGCTCTCGAGACCGACGCTGAAGAGTGTCCACGATCTGCCGGCGTCGAACCGGGCCAGGACCCAGGAATGCACGATCCGGCTGAGCGTCGAACCATGCGAGGTCCGCTGCAGGTAGTAGTCGATGTTCCGCCCGATATCGGCTCTGGGATCGAACTCGTACCCCAGCCGTTCGAAGATGTGCTGAAGCTCATCCGGCGTCAGGAGGTAGAACAACATCAGGACGTCGGCCTGTTTTGAGACCTTGTACCGGTTGGTGCTGTCTCCCTCGGCCTCCAGGATTCGGTCCAGTCGCTGGATGTCGGCGTACCGCTCGGCGTAGCCGATCCAGTCGAACTCCTCGAGCTGCTCGTATCCCTCGAACTGGCTGATGATCCCGTCCCTGTGGAACGGAACGACGAGCTTGCGACTGATGCGATCCCATCGAGCCAGTTCCCGAGTCGTCAGCTCGAGCTGGTCCTTCAGGCTCTCCCGGTCGCTCTCGGGAAGGATCGTCAGCAGCTCGAGGGCGCGGGCGAGCGTCCAGGCCACCATGACGTTGGTGTAGGCGTTGTTGTCGAGTCCTGGCCGCGATGCGCCGGGAAGGGCGTCGTGATACTCGTCCGGCCCCATCACCCCCCGGATCGCGAATCGACCATCCCTCGTCTTCGTTGCCAGGCTCGCCCAAAACCTCGCGATCTCGAGGATCATCGGAGCCCCCAGGACGCGGAGGAACTGGAGGTCGCCCGTCGCCTCGAAGTGATGCCACACGTTGAACGCGATGGCGATATTGATGTGCCGTTGGAGGCGCGAGTTGTCTGGAAGCCACCGCCCCGATTGCGGATTGAGGTGCAGCGTTTGGGTCTCCTCGCGGCCGCTGCTCGCGCTCTGCCAGGGGTACATCGCCCCTCGACAGCCCGCCTCTTGAGCAGCCCAGCGCGCCTCGCCAAGCCGGCGGTGCCGGTACGCGAGCAGGGACTCGGTGAGCGCCGGCAGCCGAAGATCGAGGAACGGGAGGACGAACAGCTCGTCCCAGAAGATGTGTCCCCGGTACGCCTCGCCGTGGAGGCCTCGAGCCGGTACTCCCACATCGAGGCCCACGCTGTTCTGCGACACCGACTGGAGGAGGTGGAAGCCGTGGAGGTGCAGGAGCATCTGGACCCGCGGCGAGCCCTCGACCGAGATGTCGAAGCGCTGCCACAACCGGCGCCAGGCATGCGCGTGGCGGCCCAACAGGTCCTCGAACGACGGAGCTCGGGCCACGCGGAGCCGGGCTTCGAGTCCCGGCTCGGAGATCGCAGGATCCCGTGACGTATGGAGCGCCACGATCTTCTCGATCCTCACGATGTCTCCGGATTCGACGTCGATGGCGATACTCTGGCCGACGGAGCGAGCGCCTCGGAGAGTCCGGCGCCGGTCGTCCACGAGTGCCCCGTTTCGCCGGAGCGTCGTTCTGGCAGCTTCGGCGATGTCGATCCCGGATTGCCTGGTCCGCGTCCTCAGTAGCACGGTCTCCGCATCGACTGCCCGAGCGTCGACCGCCACCAGGTGGTCGCCACGCAAGCTCTGGTACCGCGGGACGCCCGAGTTCTCCACGTCTCCGTCGAGGATCGACCGCACTACCAGCCGGCCCGCCCAGTTCCTGGGCACGACCACGGTCTCCAGCCCCGCCAGATGGGGGTCGTCCATATGAACGAACCATCGCTGCTGGATGTCGGTGTGATGTCCCAAGGCGTCGCGGTACCGGACGGTCCGGATGAGCAGGCCGCGCCGGAGGTCGAGCTTCTGCTGGTAGGCCAGAGGCTTCCCTCGCTGGAGGTCGAACCACCCACCCTCCCCGAGCCGCAGCCCCAACGACAGCCAGTCGGGGGCGTTCACGAGGTCCTCGTTCTCCACGACCCGACCGGCGATGGTCGTTTCGAGCCGGTCGTAGCACCCCGCGATGTAGGTTCCGGGGTAGTGCACGCCATCGGCGCGCGCCTCGGGGGCGGCGGCCCTCGTGGCGAAGACGCCGTTGCCCAGCGTGCACAGGGCCTCTCGCAGGCCCTCCTGCTCGGGGACGAAGCCGTCGAACACGACGGACCACGAGCTCAAGTGGGCTCGCCCGCCCTGGCGAGACGGTCCAGGAACTCGAGGACCTCCTCCGGACTCTCCAGACGGAGTCGTGCCCATGTGTGCCGGTTCTCATCCCCCTCGGCCACGACGATGCCGACTCCGCGGTCGCGGAGGACCCGAAACGCATCCTCGTCGGTCTCGTCGTCCCCGATGTAGAAAGGCACGACGTCGCTTCGGTCGAGCCCCAGGGTCCCGAGGAGCAGCACCAACGCGCGGCCCTTGTCCCAGTCGACGCCGGGGCGAAGCTCGAAGACCTTCTTCCCCCCGGTCCGGCGGAGGTCGGGGTGCGCTGCCGCGACGTCGCCGACCCGCAACTCGAGCTCGGAAACGGCCTGCTCGTGCACCTGCCGGTAGTGCACGGCGACGGCGAACCGCTTCCGTTCGACGCGGGCGCCGGGGATCGATCCGACAGCGTCCCGCAGGTCATTCTCCGCGGCGTCGAGCGCCGGGAGGAATTCCGTGCCGAACTGCCGGGCCCATCCGCTGGAGGTCAGGATGTCGAACCCATGGCTCCCCGCGTACGAGAGCTGGGGGAGTCCCACCATGGCTCGGACGTCGGTCAGGTCCCGGCCGCTCAGGATCGCCACCGGCCAGCGCTCGCCGAGGCGGGCGAGCACCTCCCTCGCGTGGTCCGTGAGCACGGCGTCCTCGGGCCGCTGCACGATCGGTGTCAGCGTCCCGTCGTAGTCCAGGAACACCGCCGGTGTCCCATGCTGAACGGGCGCGAGCACATCCGATTCGATCCGGGAGAGCGTCGGGAGATCGCTGATGGCGCGCACGTCCGCGGGCGCCGGTTGTTCGCTGATCTCCAGTTCGCCCAGGTCCCCAACCACGATGCTCGCCCCCCGCTCCCGGAGCGATGCAGGATCGCCCGTCCGATCGACGCCCACCACCTCGGCGAATCCTCCTCGGCGGCCGGCCTCCACGCCGGCCAGCGCATCCTCGACCACGGCCGCCCGGGCGGGAAGGGTGTCCAGCCTGCGGGCCGCCTCCAGGAAGATCGCGGGATCCGGCTTCCCGGGGAGCCCCAACCGATCGGCGTCCCTGCCGTCCACCCGAACCGGAAACAGATCGCCGATGCCCGCGGAGGCGAGGACTGTGGGCATGTTCCGGCTTGCAGACACCACCGCCACTCGCATCCCACGGGCAAGGAGGTCCCTCACCAGCCGCACCGACGAGTCGAAGGGCTGTATTCCGCGCTCACGGACCAACCGGAGAAACAGCTCGTCCTTGCGGTTCCCCAGTCCGCACACAGTCTCCCGGTCGAGCGCATCTTCCGGGGTCCCTTCGGGCAATCGAATCCCTCGGGACGACAGGAAGCTACGAACCCCGTCGTACCTCGGCTTGCCGTCGACGAACCGTCGGTAGTCCTCCGAGTCGAACGCCCGGAACGGCTCTCCCGTCCGCTCGGACCTGGCCACGAGGAACCGGTCGAACATCTCCTTCCACGCGGCGGCGTGGACGGAGGCGGAGTCGGTGATCACTCCGTCCATGTCGAAGATCACGGCGTCGATGAGCCAACGGCGGAGGGAGCCCTCTTGCACCACGCCCGCAAGGATTGCATGTGCCGCCGATTGGCTCATCCCGAACGACCCGGTACGCGGGAGGCATACTCGTTCTAGAGGCAGAATCTCCGCCGCGTCTCCCTTGACGGTGTCGCACCACCCGCCACCAACACTCCCAAGGGAGGCGGTGAGCCCCACATGTGGAGGGACCTCCGGCCCTCGATGGCGGAGACGCCGTCACGCCACTGTGGCGTGTCGGTCCTGCGGAGGGAGTCGTCATGCATTCGCCTGTCGAGGACATGCCGGTGGTGTTCGAGACCCCCGTCGGCAGCATCCACCAGCTCGAGGAACATCGCCTGACTTTCACGCTGATTCGGGTCACTGCAGATGCTGACCTGACGCCGATCTTCGCCGGCCTCCCCGGAGGGATGTGTCCCATCCCTCGCTGGGGATACGTTATCGAGGGGGCCGTGCACGCGCGGTTCGTGGACGGGCATGAAGAGGTGGTGACGAAAGGATCGGTGTTCCACTTCCCCGCGGGACACGTTCCCAGCTTCGACGCGGGAACCACAGTGATCGAGATCGGTCCCAAGCGGGAGAACCAGGAGTTGCGAGAGTATCTGTTGTCGCTGGCCCCTGGACTCATGGTCGCGTAACCAGTTTCGGTCCGTGACTGCGGCCGACCTGTCGTGACCTTGCCCCACTGTCAGGGCGAGAAGTGCGCAATCTAGACATCGGGCGTCGGCTGGCGGCCCTGCGGATGTGCTCACCCCGCGATACGAGGGTCTCCGGACGCGTTCTCTACACTGCGATGGGGATGTAGCTCAGTTGGTAGAGCACCTGCTTTGCAAGCAGGGGGTCGCCGGTTCGAGTCCGGTCATCTCCACTCTCGTGTCAAGGGCCACGGGGGACGCCCCATGGACGGCCACGAGATCTCCCCGCTGCTGGCCAGCGGTGGTCCCCATCCGCGGCCACGAGAAGTCCCCACTTGTCTTGCTCAGCCCAGGGGCACCACTCCCTTGCCTGACGTGGCCTCCGCGAAGCGGAAGCTCTTCTCGCCCTCGGTCACGACGACATGGGCATGGTGGAGCAGCCGGTCGACGGTCGCCGTGGCGAGCGTCTTCGGCATGAGCTCGTCGAAGCCCGCCGGGTGGAGGTTCGAGGACACGGCCACCGAGCGCCGCTCGTAGGCCGCGTCGATGAGCCGGTAGAACGCCTCCGCGGCCTCCGCCCCCACCGGGAGCATCCCGATGTCGTCGACCACGATGAGATCGGCCCGGCAGATCCGGGCGATGGCCCTCGCCACCGAGTCGTCGGCGCGGTGGCGTCGGATGATCGCTCCGAGCGTCTCGAGGGAGAACCAGCTCACCCGGAGCCCCCGCTCCACCGCGGCGCTGCCGAGCGCCTCGAGGAAGTGCGACTTCCCGGTTCCCGACGGACCGCACAGCGCCAGGTTCTCCCGGCGCTGCACCCACTCGAGCGTCCGCAGGGCGTGCTGGGTGGGACGGGGGATCGAGGAGGCCTGCTCGTCCCACGCCTCGAAGGTCTTGCCGGAGGGAAACCCGGCGCTCCGACGTCGGTTGGCCATCATGGCCCGATCCCGTCCCGCCACCTCCTCGGCCAGCAGGACCCGCAAGGCTTCGGCCGGGTCCCACCGCTGGGCCTTGGCCGTGGCGAGGACGTCGCGGGCCGCCGAGCGCAGGTACGGCAGGCGCAGACGGCGGAGGTGGGCGTCGACCTCGTCGAGGGGAGAGGGATCGATGCTCGAACTCATCGTCCGAACCCCTCCCACGCGGTGGTCCCCCGTTGCAGGCTGTGGGCCTCCGTGGCCTGCGACGTCGGTCCATCCGCCGATGTGTCGTGAGCGAGGATCGCTGCGAGGTCTCCGTCGGCGAACCGCCCGCACGTCGCGGCGGTCCCCAGGGCTCGGTCGAGCGCCTCCGGCCCGTACAGCTTCGAGAGCTCGAGGGCCTCGGCCATCTTGGAGCGGATGCGCGCGGCGCCGACCGATGCCGCCTCGATGAGCCACTGCGTCGCGCCGTTCCCCAGGGCGAGGAACGCCTGCTCCTCGGGCGTGCGAGCTCGGGGGACCCTGGCCAGGGGCCCGGAGGGCCGCTGCGGGTAATGCGCGTCGTCGATCATGGGTCGGCCCGGCGTCGATCGGCGGTGGCGGGCCACCTCCCGTGCTCCGGCAGAGGGGTCGACCGAGACCACCACCACCTGGTCCCCCTCGGTGCGGACCCACACCCGGCGGCCGATGAGCGAGTACGGCACCGAGTACAGGACGCTGTGGAACGACACCACGGAGTTCGACGCGACCGTGCGGGTCTGCCCGAACGCGGTGGTGTACGCCTCGCCGGGGACAGGATGCAGGCGCCGTCGCTCCTCGGCCAGCAGCTCCGCCGGCGGACGGCCCGTGGCCCGGTGGGGCCGGGCGTTGACCCGTTCGCAGAACGCCTCGCACGCTGCCCGGAGCTCTTCGAAGGAGCGGTACGCTGGCAGCAGGTTCGCCTCGGTGGGGACGAGGTCGGCCTTGGCGATGCGCACCGTTGCCTCCGAGCCGCCCTTGGACTCGGGGTCGGCGGGGACGCACGTCGCGATGGTCAGGCCGTAGTGCCGGGCCGCGGCCACGATCTCGGGATGGCGAACGGGGATGCGGGCGATGTGGGTGGTGGTCACGGTCTTCTCGTTGTCGGTGAGGCCGTACGTCGGGACGCCCCCGAACGCCCGAAGGGTCCGGTCGATCCCCGCGACCACGGTGGGGAGCGTCTTGTCCAGGATCGGGAACACGACGCGGTAGCGGCTCCACGCCAGCCAGGCGCAGAACAACTGCGTGGGGCCCTCGGGGACCTCCGGCCCGGTGCCGTAGTCCCACTGGAACCACATCCCGGGCTCGGGGATCCACGGGCGGTACACCCGCAGCCGTCCCTCGCGGAAGCGCTGCCTGGCCCCGGCCACGGCCCGCCTGGTCGTCCGCTCCGAGCCCTCGTAGCCGAGCGCGATGAGCTTCTCGTGGCAGCGGTCGGCGCGGATCTTGCCGTGGGAGCGCTCCACCCACTCCTCGATCTTCGGCAGGAGTGGATCGATGAGCTTCGGACGGTCGATCCCCGAGGATGGCGACCGCCCCCCGTCCCGGAGCGCGACGTAGCGCTCGACGGTGTGATGGTCGACCCCCGCGAGCTCCGCCGCGGCGCGGTAGGAGCCAGTCAGGTCGAAGGCCTCCAGCATGTCCATGATCTCCTCGTCAGACTTCATCTGCCTCCCTCTCCAGGGGCCGACTGCGGACTTGGACGTGCGCAGTCAAACCCGGGGAGGGAGGTCCTTCTGGGAGCAGGAAACGGTCAGTTGACGTCAGGCCGGGGAGATGTCCCGGCCGCGGGTGGGGAATCCTGGTGGCCGCCAGTGGGGAGTTCCGTGGCCGCCGGTGGGGAGCTTTTCACGGCCGCCGACACTCTCGCAGGTCACAGGCCTTCTCTCGCACTCCGTGTTGCTTGGCGCAGGTGGTTCGTCGTACGTCATGCCGGACGCAGACGTAGAAGGGGCGAGTGGGGCTCTGATGTGGAACGGCTTGTCAATCTGACCGTTCAGGATGAGTGGAGAGGGTTGACGGTCTGGGGGACCGCGCTGTCGCTCGGTGAGGTCGACGGGCACCGGAGCGGCGTGGATCGAAGAGCCGCCACTCTGATGTTCGCGGATCGGGGACCGCAAGTCGGCTACTCGCAGGTAGGTGCCCCTGACTAGACGCGCCTCCGAATCGTGCTCGGATGGCATAGGGCGTACGGGGATCAGTCCTGCAGCGGCGGTGCTCCGGTACCCGTCGACGTGTGGTCCCCTTCCCTCCTTCGTCGCCAAGGCCGTCGTGGCGCGGGGAGGGGTCAACGTGGAACGCCCGCCGCGAGGCGAGGACGAACGACGTTGAGGCCCCCGAGCGAGGACGGATGATCCGGCGGCGGAGGGAAGGGTCGGTCATGGTTCAGGCCGTCATCTCCGCCCACAGGAACCCGGCGAGCTCCCGGGCCACGGCCGTGACCACCACGTTCTTGGAGGTCTTGCGTGCCGCCAGGCGCCGGAACCGCCCGCACAGCCGGAGCTGGGCCGACCACGCCCGGGCCACGACCTCGGGGGGCAGGCCCTCCTGGCGCCTGGTAATCGTCGCTCCCGCTCCGGGGCGGTGCTGGTAGGCCCAAGCGGACTCGACGAGCTGGAAGCGCAGGTGGGTGTTGCCGGCCTTGGTGATGTGGCCGCGGCGGGTCGAGCTCCCGCTCGAGTGCTCGGAGGGGACCAGGCCGCAGAACCCCATGAACTGGCTGCCTCTGGCGAACCGGCGCCAGTCGCACACCTCCGAGGCCAGGGTGAGCCCTCCCATCTCGGTGACGCCGCGGTACGCCGCCAGGCGGCGGACCTGCTCGCCGAACGGATCGGCGGTGAAGTACGGGGTGAGGTCCGCCTCGATGGCCGCGATCTGGGCGTCCCGGGCGACGAGCACGGCCCGGTAGTGGTCGTGGGTGGACTGCAGGGCCCGGTCGTCGAACCGCTGGGTGAGCAGCCACTGTTCGTGGCGAGCGGTCCAGGCGCTGCCGTCGCGATAGATGCGTCCGTGACGGAGCAGGAACTTGGAAAGGCGGTGGCGGGCCCTCGTGCGGTCCTCGACCATGTCGCCGCGGGCCCGGCACAGGTCCCGGACGGCCTCCTCTTCGACGGTGGGGACCCGGATGGCGACGAGCTCGCCGGCCCGGTGCAGTCTGGCCAGCCGCCGGGCGTCCCGTCGGTCGGTCTTCACCCGGTCGCCGGGGGCCTTCGGGATGAGCGAGGGGGCGACCACGTCACACGGCACGCCGAGGGTGGTGAGCAGGCGGTGCAGCTCGTAGCCGGTGGGCCCCGCCTCGTAGCACGTCCGGAGGTTGCTCGGCTCGGGGAACCGGGCGATCAGATGACGCACCGAGTACTCGTCGTTGAAGATCTTGTCGACCTCGGCGGCCTCACGATCGGGTTCGAGGACCGCCACGGAGATGGAGTCCTTGTGGACGTCGAGGCCGAGGTGGATGGCCCCGCGGCGCGAGACACTGGGCATGGCCGGCTCCTTCCGTATGTTGGCTCCGTCCGACTGCGGATGGATGATCCACGCAGATGCGGAACGGCGCCGGCCGTTCCATGCTGACTAGCGACATGTGCTTGTCTGAGCCGATCATGGGACTGGCCGTCTTCGCAGTCAGGCCCACCACCGCCGCCCGGACTCGCAATCCGAATGTCTTACGAAGGTCGGCTTGCCGTATCACCGTCGAGCCACAGCGCTACACCTCCCTCGCGGGCTGTGAGGCACAGCGACCTCGCACCGCGGAGCTTGGCGCGACCGATGAGATCCGCGCCTCAGGGTGGTCAAGAACGAGAAGGACATGACGAGAGAAAGGATGCACATGGCGCTTCGACGGATGGACAATGTCGGCATTGTCGTCGACGACCTATCGGCGACGATTGAGTTCTTCCGCGAGCTCGGCCTCGAGCTCGAAGGGCAAGCGATGATCGAAGGAGAGTCGGCAGGGCGCGTCACTGGACTGGGCGACCAGCGCGTCGAGATCGCCATGATGCGCACGCCGGACGGCCACGGCCGGCTCGAGCTCTCGCGATTTCTCGCGCCCCCTGCGATCGCCGATCACCGGAACGCCCCGGTGAACGCTCTCGGCTACCTACGCGTCATGTTCACCGTGGACGACATTGACGAGACGCTCGCCCGGCTTCGTAAGCGCGGCGCGCAGCTTGTCAGCAGCGAAGTGGTCCAGTACGAAGACGCGTATCGGCTCTGCTACATCAGGGGACCCGGAGGACTTCTCATCGGGCTCGCTCAACAACTCGGCTGAGCGCGGTGCGCCGTTGGGATGGTGAGTGGATCCGATGGTGGCTCACTGCAACACCCAACGGACTGAAGGAACTGTTCAGCCAGCGCCCGCGGGGCAGTGGGCCGGCCGCGCATCAGCCAGTAGCCGAAAGGAGGTCATCATGACTCAGGTATCAACCACCACCGCGGCGGTCGGTACACAATGAACGCCCCCGCCTCAATCGCCATCACACCAATCCGCGTTGCCGACCTGCTCGCCGAGGGCGAGCGGATGCCGGTCTACGTGCACGTCATCGACCATCCCGATGCGCGCGTTCTGGTCGACACCGGCATGACGGAGCTGCACCCGGCGGTGGCCGACCTCGATCCCCGCCTCCGTCCACTGAGCAAGCAGGATTTCGACCTCGCCGGCATCGACATCGTCGTCAACACACACCTGCACTTCGACCACTGCGGCGGCAACCACCTCTTCGCCGGCAGGCCGATCTACGTCCAGCGTCGGGAGCTCGACGACGCGCGCAGCGAGGACGACTACACCATTCGCGAATGGGTCGAGGCGCTCGGCGTGCGGTACGTGCCGGTCGACGTCGAGCTCGAGCTGCTTCCCGGGCTCCGGCTCGTCCCGGCCCCGGGCCACACTCGCGGCACGCAGGTGGTCGTCGTCGAGACTGGCGGGAGTCCGATCGTCGTCGGCGGCGATGTGGCGGTTTGGTTCGGCGAGCTCGACGAGCCGCACACCGAAGGCCATCTGCGGGTGCGCGCGCTCGACCCCGAGCTAGTCTGGCTCGCGCACGAGCACGAGCCGTGGCGACCTCGCACCGTCTAAGCTAAGTGGCTCTGGGCCATCCCTCGCAAGCTTGCGCGATCAGGCACGCCGTGAGACGTTGGATGCGGCTCTTAGCCAAGGTGCAAGAAGGTCCCTCAGGGATTCAGGAGGGTTTCAAAGATGCCCAGTTTGGCCCGCGTCGCTCAGACGTCATTGCCCTGACACCTCGGGCGGCTTTGCGTGGCTCGGTACCGCCTGCAACCCGACCCCGCTGTGGGTAAAGGATTCAGACTGGACGCGGCGGCTCCGCGCGGCCCCGGACTGACCTCCTAACAGACAGTCCGTCGCTCCCCCGCGAGCAGCGGTTTCGGCGGTAGGTCCGTCGTTCATTCCGGTCTACTTTGCAAACAGGGGGTCGACGATTCGAGTCCGGTCATCTCCACGGCCCTTGACAAATTTCGTGCATGTGGCCTGGTAGGCGCCAATATTCTGGTGTCCGATCGCTCGTCCGGTTTGCTCTCGTTGATGCCCTCATGGGGTCTCGGGACCCGCCGGGCTGCGTCTGCTGCAGATGGCACCAACATGCACGGCTGAGCAGCGCCATAGCTGACGCGGCTGTCGTTGACAGCAGCGCGGCCCCGCACACGCCGACGTGCCGGGGGAGGGCCTCCCCAGGCACGTCGAGCATGGAGCCAGCGTGTGGTCGGTCTCACGCGTGCGAGCGCTGCCCTCCCGACTCGGCGCGCGCGCCGTTCCGATGCTCGGCCCGCGCCCCGACCACCGCCAAGTCGGGTCCCGTGCCGGTGATCTGCGTCGAGTCGATGCCGTTTCGCTCCGCGCCGACCACGGCCAGGCCCGGCCCGGTGCCGGTGACCGGCTCGGAGCTCTCGTAGATGCCCTCCTGGATGGAGTTGTTCGCCACGGTCACGAGCCCCGGCCCGGTGCCGGTGACCGGCTCGGACCGCTCGGCGATCCGCGCGAGCGCTCGAGCCCCGGCGCCCGCCGCGGCGTGGGGGACGGCGACGGACGTCACGTTCGTCCGGGCCGGCCGTTGGAGCGCCAGGACGGACATGACCAGCGCAGCCACGGCCATCAGGGCGACCATCGCTAGCGCTCCCCACTCCTTCGGACCGAACACCGGTCCGCGGGCCGTCTCCAGGGTTCTTGCCTTCGTGCTCATCGCGCCCTCCTTTCGTGATCGTCTTGCGCGACGGGATCACCGTAGGAAGGGCGGCGCCCCGCGGTATCGGGGCGGTCCACTGTTTCGTGTCGGGGCCCGCTTCGGATCCGTCGCCGGTGGGCGCCCCGAGAGCGAATCAGGGCTAGCCCCGAGGCGGGGGGACGTGCTTCGATGGGACGATTCGACCGTGCGATCAAGGGTGCTCATCGTTGACGACCATGCGGGATTCCGGTCGAAGGCGCGGGCGGTCCTCGAGGCGGAGGGCTACGAGGTCGTGGGCGAGGCCGTGGACGGGGCGAGCGCTGTGTCCAGTTCGCGAGCGCTGCGGCCAGACGTAATCCTGCTCGACGTTCAGCTCCCGGATTTCGACGGGTTCGAGGTGCTGAGCCGGCTGGCCTTTGACGGCCATCGCCCCGCTGTCGTGCTGACCTCGAGCAGGGACGCTTCAGACTACGGCCGTCGGATCGAGGCGAGCGGTGCCCGGGGGTTCGTTCCCAAGGCGGAACTCTCCGGCGCCCTGATCCGGGGGCTGCTGTGAAGGCCACCGCCCAGAAGCTCCGAGAGGTGCCAGTCATGACCCGGTCGGATCCACCCCTGCTCAGCACGGGCGTCCGGGGACCCGATCGAACCCTCCTCATCGCGCTTGCCCTGGTCGGCCTGTTCGTTGCGGTCGTTGGCGGGCGGATCTACGCCAGGGCCCAGGAGTTCTACGCGATTGGCGTGTTCAATGTGGTTCCGTACGTGGACATCTTCGTGGGCCTGGCGTACATCTGGACGGGTCTGGTCGCCTGGCGCCGGCGCCCCGAGAACCGCGTCGGCGTGCTGATGACGGCCATGGGGTTCACGTGGTTCATCGGGGCGTGGGGGAACCTGACGGACTGGAACTTCCTCCGGCAAGCGTTCCTGCCGGTGGCCGTCCACGTCCCCCGCTACGACGTGTTCCGTCTGGGGCTGTGGTTCGAGGCCCTCAACCAGGCGATCCTCATCCACCTGATCCTGTCCTTCCCGACGGGACGGCTGGGATCCCGGCCGGCGCGTGTCGTGGCGGGCGCCGCATACGCGAACGTGCTGCTCCTCGGCTTCCTGCGCGCTGCGACCTTCGACGTCTTCGGGCTGAAGGCCCTCGGATACCCCCACCAGGGGGTCCTCGGTCTGTGGATCGACGCGAACCGGAGTGAGCGGATCACCCGCATTTACCAGGTCGTGTGGGTGGCCATCCTGCTAGTCGTGCTGGCGATGCTCCTCCACCGGTGGCGACATGCCACGAAGCCGAGGAGGCGGGCGCTCACTCCCGTGTGGTTCGCGGGCTCGGTCGTCGCTGCGTCCCTCGCGGTCGCCGCCCCGACGCTGATCGGCTCGAACAGCGCGTGGCAGGTGGGCGTTTGCTGCACGGGCGGGTTGGCGCCGAGCGCCATCCCGCTCGTGAACATCCCGGCCAGTGTCCAACAGGCGTTGTTCTGGCTGGCCAGGATCGGTCAGGTGCTGGTCCCGGTGGCGTTCCTCATCGGCGTGCTGCGGATGTCGCTCGCCCGGACGAGGGTGAGCGACTTCATCGCGGCGCTGGGCGACGCGCCACCCCCCGGACGAGTCAGAGACGCGATGGCGACCGCGCTCGGCGACCCATCGCTGGAGTTGGTGTTCTGGATCCCGGCTGCGCACGAATACGTGGACGTCGACGGGGCGCCCGTGACCCTGCCCGGTCTGTCCAGGGACCGATCGGTCGATCTCATCCAGCAGCGCGGCGAGCCGCTCGGTGCGATCGTCCACGACCCTGAGCTCGACGAGAACCCCGCGCTGATCCGGGCGGTTGGCGCGGCGGCCAGACTGGCCATCGAAAACGAGCGTCTCCACGCCCAGTTGCGAGCGCAGCTCGAGGAGGTTCGAGCCTCCCGAGCGAGGATCGTCGCGGCCGCGGACGCCGAGCGGCGCCGCCTCGAACGGGACATTCACGACGGCGCGCAGCAGCGACTCGTCACCGCCTCACTCGCCCTCACCCAAGCGCAGACGGATGCAGGGAGCCGTGACCCCGAGGTGGCGGCGTCCCTGGCGCGGGCGGCCGGCGAGCTCAAGCTGGCGTTGACCGAGCTGCGGGAGCTGGCGAGGGGGATCCACCCCGCGATCCTCACGCAGGATGGTCTCGGGCCCGCTCTCGAGTCCCTCGCCGCAAGATCCCCGATCCCCACCGTAGTGGAGCAGACCGGGACGCGTCGTTTCTCTTCCGCCGTGGAGGCGACGGCGTATTTCGTGGTCTCGGAGGCGCTTGCGAACGTGGCGAAGCACGCCCGTGCCGGCCGGGTCTCCGTCGCCCTCGCGGAGGCCGGCGGCCGTCTGCGGGTCGAGGTGAGGGACGACGGGATCGGGAGCGTCAACGTGTCGGACGGGTCGGGGCTTCGCGGCCTCGCCGACAGGGTTGAGGCGCTCGGTGGGGAGCTCACGGTCGTGAGCCCAGCGAACGGTGGGACGCAATTGGTGGCGGAGATCCCGTGCGAGTAATCGTGGCGGACGACTCGGTGCTCCTCCGGGAGGGGGTGGCGAGGGTGCTGACCGACGCCGGATTCGACGTCGTCGGCCGGGCGGGCGACGCCGAAGCTCTCATGGCGCTCGTGGCCTCTGAGGTCCCCGACGTCGCCCTCATCGACGTCCGGATGCCGCCGACGTTCACGAACGAGGGCCTGGTCGCCGCGGTCGATATCCGCCAGGCGCACGACACTGTGGGCGTGCTCGTCCTGTCGCAGTATGTCGAGGCCAGCCATGCGATCCGGCTGCTCGGCGAAGGGGACGGAGGCGTCGGGTACCTCCTCAAGGATCGGGTGTCCGACGTGGAGGAGTTCGTGGACGCTGTGCGGCGGGTCGGCTCCGGGGGGTCTGCGATCGACCCCGAGGTGGTCGCCGTGCTGCTCGGACGGCGCCGAACCGAGGATCCGCTCGCGGCGCTGACAGACCGAGAGCGCGAGGTGTTGGCGCTCATGGCGGAGGGCTATTCGAACTCGGGCATCCGCCGACGGCTGTTCCTGTCTCCGAAGACGATCGAAACGCACATCGGCGCGATCTTCACGAAGTTGGGTCTGCACTCCGTGGACGACGAGCACCGACGGGTCATGGCCGTACTGACCCACGTGCGTTCGCTGACCTGACCGAGGCCGTAGGGCGCGAAACCGTCATTCGACGTGCAGACGAGCACATCCGAACCATCGGCCGGCTCTGTTCTTCCTCATCTACGGGGGGGTGGTTAGATCACGACGTGGCCGCCGGGCGGGAGTACCCGAAGGAGCCGTCCGGTCAAGGCAGCGCCGATCGCGTCGGACGACGCGGGCGTCCAGCCGGCGGCAGAGAGCCGAGGACCATCCGAGCGGTAGATCGAATCGATCCCACTGTGCGCCCTCGTCCGCACGCCTTCATCATCCACCCAACAGAAGAGGACACGAAGCGGCCGAAACCTAAAGGAGCCGGGGAGGAAGAAGTCCGTCGCGGTCGCTTCCACTTGGTGTCCTCGGCCAGTGAGAAGATGCAGCGCGTGAGCGACCAGCCTGCTTCGCTGCTCGACCGTCATGTGTACGGGATGAATCAGGTCGACCGCCTTCTGTACCTGAAGGCGGGGACTGCACGCCGGTGGATCGATGGATACACGCGTGGCGGCAAGGCATATCCCCCCGTCGTCCGCGTCACGGCGACCGGTGAAGACATCGTGACCTGGGGGGAGTTCGTCGAGGCTCGGCTCCTTTCGGAGTACCGGGACGCCGGGGTGCTGATGGTTCGGATGCGCCCGGCCGTGGAACGGCTCGGCGAGCACTTCGGCGAGCGCTACCCCTTGGCGCACGCTCACCCCTTCATCGACATGGAGGGCAGGGAACTCGTACTCAAGGCTCAGGAGGAGGTCGGGCTCGAGTCACCTCTTCATCTCGGTCGTGAAGAGCGGGCAGCTGATCCTGACCCCATGGACCGATCGCTTCGTGAAGTCCGTTGAGTACGACAACGGTGTGGCTGGACGCCTCCACCCAACGCCTGACATCCGTCACGTCGTCATCGACCCTCTCCGACAGTTCGGCGAGCCCGTCGTCCGCAGCGTTCCGACCGAGGTGATCGCGGAGCAGCTTCGAGCCGGGGACCGCATCGAGATGATTGCCGATCTGTACGAGCTCTCCACCGATCAGGTTCAGGACGCCATCAGATACGAGCTGCTGCGAGCCACGGCGCTGACGGAGACCGCGGCATAGCGAGATGACCGCCGGGGCGCGTACCCCCTCGCCCACACGCGCACAAGGCCGCCAGCTAAGTGGTCGCCACCATAATTACACCGACGTAAGTTGTACGCTATGGTTCCCTCCGAGAGGAGGGGACCGATGCCGAGAAAGAGCCCGTACCACATCGTCCTCGACGGGGCCACGCGGACCATCCTGGAGAAGCGAGCCCGGAGATATACGTCGGCGTATCGAGAGGTCTTCCGGGCGCGCATCGTGCTCATGGCCGCGATGGGGATGGACAACGACGAGATCGCCCTGCGCTTGAGCACCACCCGCGACGTGGTCTCCATGTGGCGCAAGCGCTTCTTCGAGGAGGGCCTTCAGGGGCTGGAGGAGCGCCCCCGCCGCGGCCGGCCGGCGGTTTTCCCCCCCACACGTGGTCGTTGAGGTCAAGGCGATCGCCTGCGAGCTTCCCGCCACCCTCGACGTCCCCCTGTCGCGGCTTTCCGTCCCCGACATCCGGGCGGAGGTGATCCACCGGGGGATCGTGGCCAGCATCTCGAACTCCACCATCTGGCGCTGGCTCCATGAGGACGCCATCCGCCCCTGGACCTTCCGCTCGTGGATCTTCTCCCGCGACCCCAACTTCTGCCCCAAGGCGAACCGAGTGCTCGACCTGTACGCCCGGGAGTTCGATGGAGCATCGCTCCGAGACGATGAGTACGTGATCTCGGCGGACGAGAAGACTTCCATCCAGGCTCGGTGCCGGTGCCACCCCAGCTTGCCGGCCGGGGCGTCCCGGGCCATGCGAGTGGAGCACGAGTACGATCGCGGCGGTGCGTTGCAGTACCTGGCGGCCTGGGATTGCCACCGCGCCAAGGTCTTCGGACGATGCGAGCCCAAGACCGGGATCGTGCCGTTCGACCGGCTGGTGGCCCAGGTCATGGATGCCGAGCCCTACGCCTCGGCCCGCCGGGTGTTTTGGGTGGTGGACAACGGCTCCTCCCACCGGGGCCAGGCATCCATCCGGCGGTTGGAGGGTCGCTACACCGACGGAAACGGACACAGACGCCTTCGCCTGATCCACTGCCCGGTCCACTCCTCCTGGCTCAACCAGATCGAGATCTACAACTCCGTGATCCAGCGCAAAGTGCTCACCCCCAACGACTTCACCGACCTCGACGAGGTGGAGGCTCGCCTGCTGGCGTTCGAGCGGCGCTACGAGACCACCGCCACGCCGTTCGAGTGGAAGTTCACGCGCGAGGACCTGCGCGACCTGATGAAGCGGCTCGACGAGAAGCGGGCCCTTCTCCCAGCCGCGTGACCAGGCCGACCCAGCTCAGAATACGTAGGCGAACTTCCGGGGCAGAGCACTAAGAAGGCCCCAGCGATGAGGAACCACAGAGCTCCCTGCGGTAGCCGACGAATGCCTTCGATGAACCTGCAGGTGGTTCGGTCTGCCCCGTGGCTGAGAACCCGCAGTTCTCCAGCACGTGCTGTGAGGCGACGTTCATCGTCGATGCGCGTGCGAAGACCGAACGCACCCCACGCGTGCCAGCCACCCGAAGGGCCGCCATCACCCCGCGGGTGGCCACGCCTTTGCCTTGGGCGCTCTCTGCCACCCTGAACCCGAGCTCTGTGAGTTCGGGACGATCGATGTCGTAGAGATTGACCCGCCCGACTACTTCGCCGCCTGGAACGATAAGGACGAAACACAAGCTCCGCGCAGAACGGTTGTCGTCCACCAGCGTTGCTAATCGCTGCTCGAAGTGCTCGAAGTAGTCGTCGCCACGGTCGCTCACGCAACGAGCGAAGAACTCACGGTTCGCACGCTCGAATCGCTCCAGGCCCTCGGTATGACGCATCTCTACGAGTTCAAGTCGCATGGGCGGCTCACCCGCAACCTCCCAGAGCTCCATGCACAACAGTATTGCGAGCACCCTGTTCAGCCGCAACGAACATCACGTCGAAGACCTTCAGCGCATCGAGAAGGCACTCGCCGACCTCGCGGAGGCGACCGAAAGCGAACGACCGCAACTGGAGGAGCAGCTCACCTCAACCCGTGCCGAGATCGGCGCCTCGAGAGCAAGCTGGAGCGCTACTTCGAAGGCTTCGAAGACGGCAGACTCGCCCCCTCAGCTAGTCTGCACCGCGGTGTCCGATTCGGGAAACGCCACCGAATCCATGCTGAAGAGGGGGGATGAGAGCCTGAACCCCTTGACGATGCAGTAGATGCTGAGCGACAGCTCCCAGAGGGCCTCGGGCAGCGTCGCGATGTTTTGAACCGCGCCGCCGCGTGGGATCGCGTTGTACATGATCAAGACACCGGTGATCATGACGAGAGGACCTCCAATGAGCCCCAGCCACGTCATGCCTCGCGGTACCAGCTCGGATCGGTACATCAGGTAGCCCAGGACCACGCCGTTCGCGAGACCGGCGAAGAACCCAGGCCCGACCAGGAACGCGCGCGAGCGGCCTCCGGAGGTCGTACGGTGGGGCACGGGGAGACCTTCGAGACAAGGGGGGAGAGATGACTGAGCAGACCCGCGATACTTGGGACGAATCGTTCGATGACGGGGTGCTCGACGACTCGGACACACTCGCCAGCGACGACATGAGTGGTGACCCCCTGGATGACGCCATCGAGGCTGGGGATCGCTACTCGGTTGGGGAGGGCGAGGGGAACACCGAAGCAGAAGGCCAGCGAGGCGAGTCCCTCGACCAACGGCTGGCCGAGGAGGAACCGGACCAAAGCGACGAAAGCGAGGCGGACTCGAATACTGAGCTGGACACGTACCCCGAGACTGCTCCCGACGAGGCAGCGGGGCGGCTGGTGGCCGACGACGAGGGGGTCGGTACGGACCGTACTGCACAGGAAACTGCGAGGCTCGTAGCGGACGACAACAGCGGACGCACCGCCGAGGAAGCCGCGATGCACATCCGCAGCGACGGCGACTAGTACGTCCGCGCCACGGGTTGAGGTGACAGGTGGTGAACCCTTGAACTCATCGCGTTGTCGCCTTCAGCATCTGAGACGGAGTCCTGCCCTTCATGTACGCGCCGTGGTTGCGTCGACGGGTGTTGTAACGCACGAGGAAGTCTCGCAGGACCGCCTGGAGGTCTGCCATCCGGTCGAACCGGCGGCGGTGGAAGGCCGGCCGGTAGCACTCCTGGAGCACCGTGCCGTGGAACCGCTCGACGATGGCGTTGCTCGGCGACGGCCGCTTTGAAGTCCCTGCCGATGAACTCCGGCCCGTTGTCGGTGAGGACCCCCGACAGCACGAACCCTGCACGCCAGGTCTCACGGGCGAGCTTGTGCAGGAACTTCGCGGCGACCTTCGCGGAAACGTGTCCTACCACCAACTCGGCGAAGGCCCACCTGGTGTTCGTGTCCACGGCGGTGAGCTGCCAGATGGGCCCGATCCCCTTGAGCTTCCCCACGTAGAAGCAGTCGAGTCCGACGAGATCCCCTGGTCGGGAGGCCCACAGGCAGAACCCGAAGGGCTCCAGGGCCCGGGGAGCGACCAGGCCGTTCTCAGCAGCGGTGAGAGCAGCCAGGGCGGCAACCCGCTCCCGTCGGGTCCCCAGCCGGTGGCGGTTCAGGATCTTCTGAACGCCGGAACCCGAGCGATGGACGCTCCGGTCGGCCAAGTGCTCCAGCAGGCGTCGGGGCCCCCAGGGTGGGCCGGGAGATGGCCTCGGCCAGGATGACCTCCTCCTCGTGGGCGGGGTCTGCGTCGAGACGTGGGGGCGTCGGCGCTCCTTGGGCATGAGGGCCGACAGCCCGTAGCGCTCGGCCCGGGCCTCCCACCGGTAGTAGGTGGTCCGGGACACGCCGTTCTCCCGACAGGCCTGGGTCACGCCGACCTCGGCCGCTCGTTCGATGACGCGGTCGCGTCTGTCGTAGATGATCTCGGCAGGGGTCATGGTGGCTGCCTCCTTTCGATGGTTGGACCCAAAGAAAGGATTCACCACCTGGCCCCTCTTACGTGGGAGGTGGAAGTGCAACCTCAACCCGTGAACTGCAGGGACTAAAATGGTGGAGGGGGGACAGAGAGAAAGGAGTCCAGCATGAGAAGTCCCCTGCTCTACGCTGTCGCCGTCCTGGCGGCCGCGGTCGGCCCGCTTGGGTTGCAGACCCCGAGCTTCGCCGGCACCGGGGCACCACCCACGGAGGCGGCACCCGTGGCGCCGGACGCCACGGTCGGCCCCGGGCAGTCAATCCAGGCCGCCGTCAACCACGCCAAGCCCGGTGACGTCATCTACGTGAAGCCGGGCGTGTACCACGAGAGCGTGCTCGTGCGGACGAACGGGCTGTCGATCCGGGGATCGGGAGCTTCCACGAACGGCACGGTGCTGCTCCCGCCCACCGCCCAACAGTCGCGGTGTCTTCACGGAGGCGCGGGCTTCTGTGTCTTCGGACACCAGGGGCCGAACGGGCCGGTACGGGTCCGCACCGTGGCGATCAGCGGGTTCCTGATCCGCGGATTCAGTCAGTTCGGCGTGGTGACATTCGCAGCCACCGACTCGCTCGTTCGCCACGTCCGGGCCGACGATGACGGTGAGTACGGCATCACGTCGTTCAATTCGCACGGGAGCCGGTTCCTGTTCAACACGACCTCAGGAAACGGGGAGTCCGGGCTGTACTTCGGCGACTCGCCCGATGCGGACGCCCTGATCGTCGGCAACCGGTCCTTTGCCAATGGAGACGGGATCCTGCTGCGTGATTCGGCCGTAGGGAAGATCAGCAACAACACGCTCTTCAACAACTGTGTCGGGGTGGTGGTGGTCGACACGCCAGCACCCACACAGCCGCATGACTACGTGTTGTGGAGGAACCAGTCGTATCACAACGACCGGTTCTGCAAGGGGGAGCCAAACGGACCTCCTCCCACCTCCGGGACGGGGATCGCCATCGTGGGTGGACGACACATCGTCGTGAAGGGCAACACGGTGTGGGCCAATCGTCCGAGCCACGCGGGCGCTGCCTTCCCCGGCGGGATCGTGGTGGCATCAGCCAAGCCGCTCGGAGGGGCCCTCGAGAGCAAGAACCTGGTCGAGTTCAATCAGGCGTATCGAGACAAGCCGGCCGACATCGTGTGGGATGGCAACGGGACGGGCAACCAATTCGTCGCGAACAAGTGCGGGACGTCAACCCCCAACGGGCTGTGCCACTAGACACTGCCAGGTGAACTTGGGCGGCGTAGGGAGGCGGCGTCGGGCGCTGCCTCCCTACCCGTTCAGGTACCCGAATTCCCCTTTGCTCGTACCCCAACCCGTTGTTGTTCGAGTCGAGGTCATACGGATCAAACCGGTGACGTGGTACACGACCCCGGGCTGCGTCTAGTACGGGCCGTTCCCGCCGCCCCCGTAGCAGTCGTAGTCCGCTCCGCCGTGGTACACGAGGCAGGGCGAGTACCCGGGAAGTGCAGTTGCCCGAGCCGCCGCCTCCACCCCCGTCACCGCCTCCACCCGAGGAGGCATTGGAGCAGGACCCCGAAGTAGGCCGGGGAAACTTCCAACCAAGGACGCGGCCAGGAGGCATGCATCGCAGCGCGGCGGCTCACCGAACGTAGGCGTCCGGATCGTCCCGGAAATCCTGCAGGCACCCGGTGGAGCAGAAGTAGTAGGTCGTTCCCCTGTACTCGTGGGAGCCGGCTGCCGTGGCGGGGTTCACCGCCATGCCGCACACGGGATCGGTCTCCACGGGTCCCTCCATCGTGGGGTCGTCCGGCCTGAGCGCCGGGAGCATACCCACCTAGGGTATCCGTGGATGGGCCGATCGGCCCGGGACTCCAGGTGAGTGATGGTCGGATATGCGATGCGAAAGCACGAGCTACTGAACCGGCTGAAGCGGATCGAGGGACAGGTTCGTGGCCTCCAGCGGATGGTCTGCGACGACACCTACTGCATCGACGTCCTCACCCAGGTCAACTCGGTGACGGCCGCGCTCCGGGCTGTTGGGCTCGGGCTCCTGGACGACCACGTCCGCCTCTGCGTCCGGGAGAGCCTCGACTCGGGCGACGACCGCGAGGCCGACGTCAAGGTCGAGGAGCTCGTCGCCGCCGTGGCCCGGTTCGCAGGGAAGTGAGGCCGATGTCTCACGCGACGGACGTGCAGCAGGGCGGCGGCGAGCTTCACCTCGACGTGACCGGCATGACGTGTGGATCGTGCGTTTCCCGCGTCGAGAAGACCCTGAAGAAGCAGCGCGGCGTCCTGGATGCCCGGGTGAACCTCGCGACGGCCGAATGCACCGTCCGGCTCGGCGAGGACGCGGCGGCTTTCGACGAGCTGCAAGCCGCCGTGCGCGATCGCGGCTACGACATCGCCCCGCATCGCGACCGGGCGCTCGATGACCCGCAGGCGATCGAGCTCCGCGGCTGGCTGCGGCGGGTGGAGCTTGCGTGGCCGCTCGCCGTGGCCGTGCTCGTCGTCTCGCTCGGATGGATGCACGAACCGTGGGCACGGTGGACGGCGTTCCTGCTGGCCATCCCGGTGCAGTTCGTGGCCGGGTGGCCGTTCCTGCGGGGCGCGGCCAGCCGGGCCCGCCGGCTGTCCGCGGACATGGACACCCTCATCGCCGTCGGGACGCTCACCGCCTTCGGCTACTCCGTCGTGCTGCTCGCGGACGCCGCTGCGGACATGTACTTCGACACGGCAGCGCTGATCATGGCGTTCCTGCTCCTCGGGAAGTACCTGGAGGCGCGGGCACGCGGACGGGCGTCACAGGCCATCCGCCGCCTGCTCGAGCTCACCCCCAGGGAGGCACACGTGGTCCGCGGCGAGCGCGAGTTCCTCATGCTCGTGGACCAGGTCCAGGCCGGCGACCTCCTCCGGGTCCGCCCCGGCGAGCAGATCCCCGCCGACGGCGTCGTGGAGGACGGGGTCTCGGCCGTCGACGAATCCATGGTCACCGGCGAATCGATCCCGGTCGAGAAGGCCGCGGGTGACCCCGTGATCGGGGGCACGCTGAACGCCGATGGCACCCTCCTGGTTCGGGCGACCCGCGTGGGGGCCGACACGGCGCTCGCACAGATCGTGCGGCTCGTGGACGAGGCACAGTCGAGCAAGGCTCCGATCCAGCGCCTCGCCGACCGGATCGCGGGCGTCTTCGTGCCGGTCGTGATCGCGATCGCCCTCGGCACGCTGGCCGTCTGGGGGCTGGTCGTGGGTGATCTCTCGCAGGGCATCGTGTCCGCCGTCGCCGTGCTGATCGTCGCCTGCCCGTGCGCGATGGGCCTCGCGACTCCGGCGGCGATCATGGTCGGGACCGGGCGCGGGGCGCAGCTCGGCGTCGTCATCCGGGGCGGGGGGGTCCTGGAGCGGTCGAGGCGGATCGACACGGTGCTGTTCGACAAGACCGGAACGCTCACCGAGGGGCGGATGCGGGTCGTGGACGTGGTCGGCGACGACCGGACGTTGCAGCTCGCCGCGGCGGCGGAGCGGGCGAGCGAGCACCCCATCGCCCGGGCGGTGGTCGAGGAAGCGGAGCGCCGCCACGTGGACGTGCCCGCCGCGACCGGTTTCCGCGCGGTCGCCGGGCTCGGGGTTCAGGCCGTCGTGGACGGCGAGCACGTGCTCGTCGGACGGGCTCGGTTCCTGGCAGACGCGGGCGTGCAGGTCCCGGGGTGGCTGGAGGATGCCGCCGCCGGTCTCGAGGCCAAGGGCGCGACCGTGTTCTGGGTCGCCGTCGGGGACAAGGCGGCGGGAATCCTGGCGGTCGCGGATGGGCTCAAGGAGACAGCACGAGCGGCGATGGACCAGCTCCACGGACTCGGTGTACAGGTCGCCATGATGACCGGGGACAACCGGCGAACGGCCGAGGCGATCGGCCACGAGGCCGGGATCGACCGGGTGCTCGCCCAGGTCATGCCCGAGGACAAGGTGAGCGAGATCCGCCGGCTCCAGTCGGAGGGACTGAGCGTGGCCATGGTGGGCGACGGGGTCAACGACGGACCGGCCCTGGCGCAGGCCGACCTGGGCATCGCGATCGGCACCGGGACCGACGTCGCGATCGAGGCCTCCGACATCACGCTGATGCGCGGCGATCCCCAAGGGGTCGTTACGGCGATCCGTCTCGCCCGCCGGACGTTCCGGACGATCGTCGAGAACCTGGGCTGGGCGTTCGGCTACAACCTGGTCCTCATCCCGCTGGCTGCCCTCGGCCTGCTGAACCCCGTGCTGGCCGGGGTCGCGATGGCGTTCTCGTCGGTGTCCGTCGTCTCCAACTCCCTCCGGCTGCGCCGTTTCGCCGAGTGAGCCCTGCGCGATCCGAGGCTTCGGCGGCGGGAGAAGCTCCCTCATCGCCGAGGAGGGACCCCCCGGAAGCGAGCCCTCGGGCAATTTCGGCCGTCGTGGTTGCCGCTCCACACTCGTACAACTGAATGCTGGTATAGTTTCTTGATGGCGCTGCCGCATCCGCTTCCAGATGACCTCGTCGAACTGATCGCGCGGCGGTTCCGGGTGATCGGCGACGCCACGAGGATCAAGCTGCTCGATCACCTCCGGGACGGCGAGCGCTCGGTCAACGACCTCGCCGCCGAGCTGGGTGCGGGGCAGCAGAACGTCTCGAAGCACCTCATCGTGCTGGCCATCGAGGGGGTCCTCGCCCGGCGCAAGGCCGGGAACCACGTCTACTACCGGATCGCCGACGCCGCAGTGCTCCAGCTCTGCGAGGATGTCTGCGGCTCACTCGAGCAGCAGGTGCAGGCGCTCGCGGCGCTGGTGTCCAGTGCCGCCGCCACGTGAGGAGGACCAGCATCCACGGGTACCTGCGACGCCACACGGCGTTCGCGAGGGTGAACGACAGAAAGGACAGAGCCATGGACGTGACCACCGAGACCTTCCAGCGGGACGTCATCGAACGCTCCCGCCACATTCCCGTCGTCGTCGACTTCTGGGCGGCCTGGTGCATGCCCTGTCGCATGCTCGGCCCGGCCATCGAGTCGGAGATTGGGAAGCGTGCCGGAAGCGTCGAGCTCGCCAAGATCGACGTGGACGCGGAAACGGAGATCACGAGCAGCTATGGGATCCGCTCCATCCCGACCGTGGCCGTGTTCCGGGACGGTGAGGTCGTGACCGGCTTCATGGGCGCCGCGCCCGCCGACGCAATCGGTCGCTTCCTCGACGAGCAGGTACTGGCGCAGGACGGTTCGGCCGGGGTGAGCGCGTGAGCTCGGAGTCTCGACAGCCGACCGCGCGAACGGGGCCGCTCGATCTCACCCGCGCCGGCGATCGGATGAACGCCCGGTCCTGTCCTTCGCCGGCTCACCGTGGAAGCGCGAGACGCTGGCGCGCGCGCGTGCTGGGTGGGGGGTGAAGGGTCGTGGCCAAGCTCCGCGGGACGGGGCGCGTGCGGGAGTTGACGGCTGAGGATCTCCTCGCCCGGCTCCGCTCGGGATGGTCGCCGCGGCTCGTCGACGTGCGCACGTCCTGGGAGCGCCGTCGGGAGCCTCACGACGGGTCGTCCCATCTCCCGTTGGCGGTCGCGCTGGCCCAGGCCCCCGCATGGACGCAGCCGACGGTCGTCATCTGCCGGAGCGGCCACCGCGCGGGGCTGGTAGCAGCCCGCTCGGGGGCCGAGGACACCTTCGTCCTCCTCGGTGGCGTCGAAGCCTGGCGACGCGTCGCGCCGTCCGTGCCCCGGCGGAGCGGCCCAGCCAGCCTCGACGCGTTCCTCGGAGCGATCGACCTCCTCGGCATGGGGCGCTGGCGAGGTTCGTCGGCGGCCGGACTCCGGGGTGTGGCGCTCGAAGTCGGGGCCGGGACCGGGCGCAACTCCAGGCATGTCCCGGAGGGGGTCCGACTGGTGGCAGTGGAGCCGGATGAGGGTTCGCTCCGGTATCGTCGGCAACAGGGCCGAGCTCAGGGATCCGCTGTGGTGGCGAGGGCCGAGGCGCTGCCATTTCGCGATGGAGTGTTCGACTCCGCCCTCATGACGCTGGTGATGTGCAGCGTCGACGATCAGCGAACCGTTGCCGGGGAGCTCCGCAGGGTTCTGCGCCCCGGCGCCACGCTCTTCGCCGTGGACCATGTGATCAGTCCGAGGCGACTCGTCCGGCGGATCCAGCTGGCGTGGGCGCCGGTTTGGTATGCGAGGACCGGCAGCTGCCGGCTCGACCAGGACACGCTTGGCGCGCTCACGGCGGCCGGATTCCGGGTCCGAACGGGAGCGCGGAGGGCCTTCGGGGTATTCGTGAGGTATCGGGCCACGCGGCCAGGAGGTTGACCGGGATCAGCTCAGCCGCCGGGTTCGCTCCGACAGGGGATCGACGAGTGTCTCTGCTGAACGGACGTCACCGCGGGGCCTCGCGGCCGTGGCTCCATCGATGGGCGAGCCGGGGTTCCCCTGTGGCCAAGAGGCAAATCGACCTGCAGACACAAGAGGCGTACCCTCGCCGCCAATCGAGGGGTCGCTGGAGTACGAGATCGAGGGCCAGCCGAGCGGCGGAGGAGTGGCATGAGCCTGTTCGACTTCGGTCGGCACGCCGGACCGGCGTCGCTGTCGGTCGAGGGTCACCTGCCCCTGCATCAACTGGCTGCGCACGCTGGGTTCTCTCCGCGCATGGGCGCAGAGGTACGCGGCGCACGATGTGGTCGTGGTCGGGGTTCACACGCCCGAGTTCCCGTTCGAGCGCGACCTCGAGAACGTGCGCCGGGAGGCGAAGGCAATGGGCGTCGAGTACACGGTCGCGCTCGACAACGACTACGCGGTCTGGCGGGCGTTCAGCAATCGGTACTGGCCGGCGCTCTACATCGCGGACGGGCAGGGGCGCATCCGTCACCATCAGTTCGGCGAGGGCGGATACGAGGAGTCCGAGCGGGTCATCCAGCGGTTGCTGCGCGAGGCGGGACGCGGCGGCATCGGTGACGACCTGGTCGCCGTCGATCCGGAGGGCTTCGAGGCGCAGGCCGATTGGATGAACCTGCGCTCGCCGGAGAGCTACCTCGGCTACGAGCAGGCTCGCAACTTCGCGTCGCTGGACGGACCCGAGCTCGACCGGCCCCACACCTACGTTGCGCCCGTCGGGCTGCGGCTCAACTCATGGGCCCTCTCCGGGAACTGGACGATCGCGAGGGGAGCGAGCGTGCTGAATGAAGCGGGAGGGCGGATCGCGTTCCGCTTCCACGCCCGCGACGTCCATCTGGTGATGGGGCCTGGCGCGGGAGCCACCGGCATTTCCCTCCGGGTGTTGGTTGACGGAGAACCGCCGGGCGCCGCGCACGGGCTCGACGTCGACGAACGGGGCGAGGGGATGGTTTCCCACCCCCGCCTCCATCAGATGATCCGCCAGCCGGGCCCGATCACCGAGCGCACGATCGAGATCACGTTCCTCGAATCGGGCGCCGAGGCCTACGCGTTCACGTTCGGCTGAGCGGCGAAGGAAGCCTCGATGGGGAACACGCCGGACTGGGGATCGCTCGAGCGCATGATCGACGGCGAGCTCGCCATCCCGGGCTCGGTGGCCTACGACGCAAGGCCGCGGCCGTTCAATGCTCGGTTCCAGGGGCTGGCGCCGGAGGCCGTCGTGTCGTGCGATTCCGCCCACGACGTCTCCGAGGCGATCTCGTTCGCGGGCCGAAACGGTCTCGAGCTCGCCGTCCGCAGCGGCGGTCACGGCTTCGCCGGGCACTCCTCGACCCGCGGTGTGCTGATCGACGTGCGCCCGATGCATTCGGTCTCCGTGTCGGACGACGTGGCGACAGTCGGGGCAGGTGCGCGGCTCGGCGAAGTGTACGCGGCCCTGCAGGAGGACGACCTCACCATCCCGGGCGGTACCTGTCCGGATGTCGGAGTCGCAGGCCTGACGCTGGGCGGCGGCCTGGGGATCCTCGGCCGGACCCACGGGGTGACCTCCGACTCGCTCGTCGCGGCGGAGATCGTCCTCGCCGACGCGAGGGTCGTCACGTGCCACCCGCACCGCGAGGAGGATCTGTTCTGGGCGCTCCGCGGCGCGGGCGCAGGCAACTTCGGCGTGGTGACGTCGCTGACGTTCCGTCTCGTCCGGGCACCGAGCGCGACGAACGTTCATCTGGCATGGCCATTCGCACGGGCGGCCGAGGTGATCGCGGCGTGGCAGTCCTGGGCGCCGAGCGGTCCCGACGGGCTCGCCGCCAGCCTGAAGGTGACCGCGTCCGGAGACGTCGACCGCCCTCCGTCCGTCGACGTGTACGGCGCGCTGTTGGAGGCCGGGCCGGGGCAACCGGAGGTGTTCGACGAGCTGGTCGCTCGCGCCGGCTCGGATCCCGTGGCTTCGTCGTCGCAGCAGATGTCCTTCCCGGAGACGAGGCGATTCTGGGCGCAGCTCGGCGAGGGCGGGAAGGGCGGCGGCGGCGAAGCAGGCTCCTCGGAGCCGGTTGCACTGTTCTCGAAGTCGGAGTTCTTCCGCCGGCCGCTGCCGAACGATGCCATCTCGGCGCTGGTGGAGACGTTCGCGCGGGACCGCGCCCCCGGGGAGTCACGCGAGCTCGACTTCATGCCGTGGGCCGGCGCATACAACCGGGTGCCGCCCCACGCCACCGCGTTCATCCACCGAGGCGAGCTGTTCCAGCTCAAGCACGCCGTCGTCGTCCCGCCGGATGCCTCCATTGGCGAGCAGGAGGCGGCGCATCGACAGGTGGTTCGATCGTGGGCAACGGTGCATTCGTTGGGGTCCGGGCGCGTGTTCCAGAACTTCGCCGACCCGGAGCTGGAGAACTGGGCGGACGCCTACTACGGACCGAACATGGAACGCCTGGTTCGCGTGAAGTCGCGGTACGACCCGGAGAACGCCTTCCGCTTCGAGCAGTCGCTCCGGTCCCCCTGAGGTCGCTTGCCGACAACCGCGGAGCCGGACCCCGGGGCTGGCCTTCAGTCTCCGGGGGCGGCGGACCCGTGGGCGTCGTCGGCGTCGCGGCGAACCCGGCGGTCGCGTCGATGTGCCGCGATGACCGCCGCGCGCTGCTTCCTGGCCCGCTCGGCGTCCCGATCCTTCCTGGACGTAGAGGGACGGGGAGTGTCTGCGGTGCCGTCGGCGTCCTGACTCGGCCCCGTCATGCCGGGAGGGCGTCGATCGACGCCTGCGTGAGCTTCGTCGTCCCGTTCTCCAGGCGGAGCCCGACCATGTTGACCGGCCCTGCCACCCAGGCCCCGTTCGTCAGGATCTCGACCTTCAGACCGCCCTCGACGCTCTCGCTGATCCGCCACACCGTGTCGCCGCGGCGGTAGACGCCGGTGGGCTCACGGGGGCCGGACGCGCCCGGACCGGCAGTCGGATCGGTCGGCGTTCGTCCGCCTTTGGCGCCGTGGACTGTGTTCACCGTGCGACCTCCTTGCCTGGCCGTCCCGTCGGCGACGGGCTCCGGCTGGTCGGGAACACGGGAGCCCGCCACGACGAGCGCGGCGGGCTCCCGGGGTCGATCAGATCGTCAGTTCACGACGCGGACGTTGCTGGCCTGCGGGCCCTTCTGGCCCTGGCTCACGTCGAACTCGACCTTCTGGTTCTCCTCGAGGTTCCGGTAGCCGGCGCCCTGGATCGCGCTGAAGTGCACGAAGACGTCGGGACCTTCCTCGGGAGTGATGAATCCGAACCCCTTCTCGGGGTTGAACCACTTCACCGTTCCGGTGGTCATGCTGCTTCCCTCCCTTCCTGGCCGTCCCGGACCTGAATGCTGTCCGGTCGGACCCCGGCGCGTGGCCGGGAGGGAACTGCTCGAACTCGAAGCGGCTCGTTGACAAGAACTGCGGAACCCGTGCCGATACCCTCGCACAGATCATAGCCGGTTCGTGACCGGGCTCCTCGCACCGGGAGCCCTCCCCCGGGATCACGGTTGTGGATCGACCCGGGCCGGCTCGGCCGGTCCTCGCTCTCGGAGGGCCGGGAGCAGGCGGTAGCCCCCGATCACGATCTCCGCGACGTCCACGAGCTTGGACTGCGTGTCCCTCGCATGCCGCCGGAGCATCTCGAACGCCGCCTGTTCGTCGACCCCGTGCCGTTCCATGAGGATCCCCTTGGCTCGCTCGGTCACCGCACGTCGGCCGAACGCCCCCTCGAGGTTGTGGTACTCGGCGAATCGACGGAGCACGATGTCGATCGCGCTCTGGAGCTCCTTCGCCTCTTCGCTGGTCAGGTAGGCGAAGATCCCGCGCCGGGCCGCCTCCCGCACGAACTCGCGATCCTGTACGTCGAGCATCGCGATGACCGGGCAGGCGGCCTCGTGGACGATGCGATCGATCATCTGCAGCGCGTGATCGCCCGTCTCGCCCACGATGACGAGCGCGACGTCCGCACGCTCCTTCACGGTGATCGGCCCGACGTCCGACAGGGAGGCTCGGCGGGCGATGACCTCGTGGCCGAGGCTCGTCACCACGAGCTGGATCTCGTCCAGCCTCGGGCCGAAGCCGTCGGTGACGAGGACCCGAAGCGCCTCTGGCGAGCCTGTCTCCATCGCACCTCCCCGCGACCGTCTTCGTGCGTGGCCGACGGCGTTCCATTGACGGGGCGGACCTTCCCAGATACTTTCATTGCAGCGCGACCCCATCAACCGGTTCGCGCAGACCCCCGGCCCTAGATCGAGGCCTCCACAGGACCGCACCCGCCGGTTCTTCGTTCAGGAAGGCGCTCGATGAGCCGATCCGCTTCCATGCCGGCGTTCGCCGCGCCGTGTGTCGTCCGGGGCGGGGTCGCACGGATCGCCCTCGAGGGCGAGTTGGACCTCACGACCATCCCCTCGTTCCACCGGTCCCTGGCCCGCGCTGACGCCGAGGCGAACGGGCGCGGCCCGCCCCACCTCCTCCTCGACCTCCGCGGTCTGACGTCCATGGATTCGGCGGGGCTGCGGGCGGTCCTGGCCGTCGCCGGCGATGCCGCGGAGCACGGCCGCGAGTTCGCCGCCGTCGGCGTCAACGATCCCGTCCGGAAGCTCTTCGAGCTCGCCGGCACCACCCGAGTCCTCGACGGGACGAATGCCGTCGAGCTCATCGAGCGGTTCATGGCGCCCGGCACCGATGGGGTGGTGCCATGACCGACACGGACTGGCGCATGACCGAAGCCAGGAACCAGACCGTCTTCCGCGAGATGAACGAGTGGACCAAGGAGGACGCCCTCCGACGCGGCGGGGACGGGGTCGGGAGGGACGGCTACCTCTGCGAGTGCGGCGACGGGGCCTGCACGGTTCCGATCTTCCTCAGCCCGACCGAATACGAGGCCGTGCGGAGCGAACCGACGTGGTTCGCCATCGCCGTCGACCACGAGAACCCCGAGCTCGATTGGGTCGTCGCGGAGTACGAGCGGTACACGCTCGTCGACAAGAACTTCGGCCCCGGCGCCCGGCTCGCCCGGGCCTCGGACCCACGCAGATGACCGCCACCACCGACGCCACGACCCAGGAGTGACCTGATGGAACGAACGAAGAACCGGCCGGCCCGGCAGCCGGACGCCCTCGACTCGATCGAACGACGCGCGCTCCTCGAGGAGCGACCGGCCGCCCCCAAGTGGGTCCGGCCCGTGAGCGACCGGGAGCTCCGCTTCCAGCGCCGGATGTCGGTGATCGTCACCCTCGCGCCGCTGGTCGGCGTGGGTCTGGCGATCGCCTGGCTGTGGGGCCATGGGGTGGGCGCCCTCGACCTCGCTCTGCTCGGCGGCTTCTACGTCCTCACGATCCTTGGGGTGACGGTCGGCTTCCACCGGCTGTTCACGCACCGGTCCTTCGAGGTGCCGAAGGCCGTCCGGGCCTTCCTCGCGATCGCCGGGACGATGGCCATTGAGGGCGGCCCGATCGAGTGGTCCGCGACGCACCGGCGCCACCACGCGTACGCCGACGCGTACGGCGACCCGCACTCGCCCCACCTGGTCCAACGGAGCGGCCTGTGGGGCGTCGTCCGCGGACTGTGGCACGCGCACATGGGGTGGCTGTTCCAACCGAACGGGACCGACAGCGGCCGATGGGCCCCGGACCTCAGGTCGGACGGAACGCTCGTCGCCGTCGACCGGCGGGCCCCGTTGTGGGTCGCGGCGAGCTTCCTGGCCCCCCCGATCATCGCGTTCGCCGTAACCCGCTCGTGGGTCGCGGCCCTGACCGGGTTCCTGTGGGGAAGCCTCGTGCGCATCTTCCTGATGCACCACGTGACGTGGTCGATCAACTCGATCTGCCACTTCTTCGGCCGTCGCCCGTTCCGGACCCGGGACGAGTCCCGCAACAGCTGGCCGCTCTGCGTCATCTCGTTCGGGGAGTCCTGGCACAACAACCACCACGCGTTCCCCACGTCCGCGCGGCACGGACTGTTCCGGGGCCAGCTCGATCCGGCGTGGCGGTTCATTCGGACGCTCGAGCAACTGCACGTCGCCCGGAACGTCCGCCTCCCGGACCAGCAGGCGATCGCGGCCCGCCGTAGGGTGTCCGGCGACGCGATCCGACCGGAGGCGGCGGCGTTCGAGCCGGCGCGACGGGGACGGGTTGCTCGACTGGACTGATGGGTGCGGCGACGAGCGAATGATCGTGGAACTCCAGCACATCGAGATCCACGGCCACGACATCGGGTATCTGGCGGCGGGGTCGGGTCCCTCGGTGATCCTGGTGCACGGCATCGCCGGAAGCTCCACGACCTGGGGCAAGGTCATGCCCGGATTGGCCGAGTGCGCGAGCGTGGTGGCCCCTGACCTCCTCGGTCACGGCGGCTCCACGAAGGCCGCGGGGGACTACTCGCTCGGCGCGCTCGCGAACGGGATCCGGGACCTCATGGACGCCCTCGGCCACGACCGGGCCACCCTCATCGGACATTCCCTGGGGGGCGGGGTGGTCCTGCAGTTCGCCTACCAGTACCCCGACCGGTGCGAACGGTTGGTGCTGGTGGGAAGCGGCGGTCTGGGAAAGGAGGTCGGACTGATCTTCCGGGCGCTGAGCTTCCCCGGCGTCGAGCACCTCGTGGGGCCCGCGTTCGTGCCGGCGGTTCGGACAAGGGCCGGTGCGGTGATGCGATGGCTGCAACGCATCGGATTCCCGCTTCCGGCGTCGTTCGACGAGGTGTGGCAGGGATACGAATCGCTGGCGGAGGGGAACACGCGTCATGCGTTCTTCCGGACGCTGCACTCGGTCGTCGACCCGAGCGGCCAGGCCGTCAGCGCGACCAACCGCCTGCACCTGGCATCCCGCGTCCCCTCGATGATCGTGTGGGGCGACCGCGACCCCATCGTGCCCGTGGCGCATGCCCGGGCCGCCCACGAGGCGATGGCGGGAAGCCTCCTGCACGTGTTCGAGGGCGTCGGACACTGGCCCCAGCAGGATCGGCCGGAGGAGTTCGTTCGTGTCGTGCTGGAGTTCATCGAATCCACCCCATCCGGGGCGGTCGAGGATGTGCCGATGTCCGCCGGCGCCTCAGCCCGGTTTCGGCGCCGGCCGACCGGACGTCCCGGCCCGCACGGCCCGACGTCTCGCTGACGCCGCTTCCGACAGGGCCAGGCCCTGTTCCACGGTGGAGGCGGTGCCGCCGAGGTGCGCGGGGAGCCACCATCGGTCGGTCCGACTCCGGGGATGTTGTGGATAGTCCTCGGCGGCGAGGGCCACGAGATCGCGATGCTCCGCATCAGGGGTGCCGTGACGGCCGTCGCGTCGGAGCCCGGCTGGCCGGAAGGCTCAACCGGAACGCAGGGACGACTCCTCAGTCCTCCGGCGGAGCGGCGTCCAGCGGGCCGAGGGCCGACTCCACGGCGTCGAGGATCTCGCCCGAGCGCACCAGTTCCTGCATCCGGTCGTGGTCGACGTGCAGAGGGCGGTCCTCGTCGAGGTGCTCGACGTGGCGGCGGATCACCTCGTGGGCGATGTGGACGCCCTTGCCGTGGTGGAAGTCACGGAAGTCGAGCGCCTGCGCGGCGGCCATGAACTCGATGCCCAGGACGGCGTACGCGTCCTCGAGGATCTGGCGGTTCTTGATCGCCGTGTTCATCCCCATGGACACGAAGTCCTCCTGGTCCGCCGCGGCCGGGATCGACTGGGTCGCCGCGGGCGCGGCCAGCATGCGCTGCTCGACCACGGTCGTGTCCGCCACGTACTGGCTGAGCATCAGCCCCGAGAACATCCCGGGATCGTGCGTCAAGAAGGCCGGGAGCCCCTGGCTGAGCGCGGGGTTCTCCAGACGGTTGAGCCGTCGCTCGGACAGCACGGACACCATCGTGATGGCCTGCCCGACCATCTCCATCGGCAGCGCGACCGGGGTCCCCTGGAAGTTCGCGCCCGTGAGCGTGATCCGCTCGTCCGTGAGGAACAGCGGGTTGTCTCCGACGCCGTTGAGCTCGATCTCCACCTGGGTACGGGCCCACGCCACCGCATCGTGCGCCGCCCCGATCACCTGGGGCGAGGATCGCATCGAGTAGGCGTCCTGGACCTTGGTCGCGATCCGGCCGGCCTGGAGATCGCTGCCGTCGATGCACCGCATGATCGCCCGCGCGCTACGGATCGCGCCCGGGAAACCGCGCAGCTCGTGCACGCGGCGGTCGTACGGCTTGAGGTTCGCCAGCAGGGCCTCGAGGGACATCGCGCACGCGATCTCCGCTTGGCGGAGCCACCGGTCCGCGTCGAACAGCAGCAGCGCGCTCATCGCCGTGAGGACGTTGGAGCCGTTGATGGTCGCGAGCCCGTCCCGTGCCTCGAGTCCCGGCACGTGGATCCCGGCCCGCTCCATCGCGACCCGCCCGGGGAGGCGCTCACCCCCGAAGGTCGCCTCGCCCTCGCCCAACATCAGCAGCGCGATCTGCGCCATCGGCGCCAGGTCGCCGCTCGCGCCGACCGATCCGCGCTGGCACACCACCGGGGTGACCCCCCGGTTCAGCATCTCGACGAGGGTCTCGGGGATCTCCGGGCGGACGGCCGAGCGCCCGCGGGCATGGACGTTGACGCGTCCGGCCATCGCGGCCCGCACGACCTCCTCGGGGGCGGGTTCCCCGATCCCCGCCGCGTGGTTGTACACGAGGTAACGCTGGAACCGCTCCACCTGATCATCGGTGAGCACGATCTCCGAGAACTCGCCGATCCCCGTGTTGGTCCCGTACATGACCTCGTGGGCGCGGAGCTTCTCCTCGAGCATGGCCCGGCATCGCCGGATCCGGTCCACGGCGCCGGGATCGAGCACGACGGAGTCCTGGCCGCGGGCGATCCGCACCAGCCGCTCGACCGTGAGCGACGAACCGTCGAGCACCGTCGTCATGGCCCACCCCTTCCCGCGATCGAATCCGATCCACCCGGACCGGACGTTGCTCGTCGGCGCCTGGATGAGGCGACGCCGCCTTCGTCCATCGTCAGCCGGGGCGGCTGGGCGCTCGCGGGTCGACCGGCCCCCACCCTGCGGGCCGCCCGTCGCGGGAGTCAGGAGGGCGAGCCGTGCACCGGGAGGAGATCCTCGAGTTCGTATGCGATTCACCTGTCGAAGGCCCTGTCGGGGGAATGTGGCCTGCCGCCTTGGCGACCGTCCCGAGAAGTCCCGGGCCCCTCGGCCACGAACGCCCCTCTGGGCGACTCGTAGCGTCGCCTCGATCCAGCACGGAGAGGACACGGAGGGCCATGGCACCATCGAACCGACCCGGAAAGGACCACGATCCCCTTCCACGCCTCGAACGAGAGCTGCAATACGAATTCGGTGGACGCCTCCCGGATGCCACCATCCAGGACGCCGCTCGAACCGCCCTGGAGGGGTATCGCCGCGCACGGGTGCGGGACTTCGTTCCGATCTTCGCCCTCAGAGACGCTCGAGCCCGCTTGCGTTCGGCGGAGGCGTGATCGATCGCGTCGCAGGAGTGGCTCGAAGGCCCGCTGGGCCTGACGGCACGGCCGTCCCGACGACCTGGGCGACCTCCCGGTCGTCCCGGCGAACAGGGGCCGGCCGTACGGTCCGTGACGAGGCCTTCTCGTCCACGATGGCAACGAGGAGGCTCCCATGGACGAGTCATGGATGGCATCGATGGTGTTGCCGGTCCACCGGCTGACGCCCTATCTGCGCGTTCGTGTCTTCACCGGCGATCGATCGGTGACGATCGAGGATCGGTCGGCGCTCTTCGGGTGCATCCCGCTGCGACGGCGGCGGATCGAGCTCCCTCGGGGTGAGCTCGCCTCCTTCCGGTTCCGGACGGTCGTGCGACTCGATGCCCTTGCCGCGGCTGGAGCCCTGGTGGCGATGATCTTCCTCCTGGGTCCGCCCGTCGCGGCCATCGTGGCGATGGCGGTGGCCGGGATCCTCCTCGTGCTGCTGGGGATGCCGAACAAGTCGGTCCGCATCGAGCGAGCCGACGGCCGGCGGTTCGACGTGCGGTTCTGCCGGGACTATGAGTTCGACGTCTCCCTGGCGCTCTCCGACGGGGAGCAGCGACCGGACGAGATCGGGCCGGCATCCCACTCGGACGTCGCTGCGTGAAGGACTGAACCGTTCGCAAAACGGGTTCGCCCCGGAAACCGTCGGTACGTCCTGAACGGGCCCTGTGTTGGCATTTGCCCTGGTTCGGGCCCATCTTCGACGAGCCGTATGCCAGCGGCTTGGGGTGCCCGCGTGTCCGCATCTTCCGCCGCGCGCGGGCGAGGAGGGAGATTCGAGATGCGATTCCGCAAGCACCTCCGGCGTGTCCACGTTTCGCGCGCCGTGCTGTCCGTCCTGGTGGCGTCGGTGGTCGCCCTTACGGCGACCACGGTGACCACCGCCACCGCGGAGCCGGGAACGGAGCCCGCCGTCGGCGCTCCCCGGCCGGCCGGCCGGCGTGGCGTCCATCCTCCGGCCGGACGGCTCGATCCGGACCGGTGCTGACGTGTCGGGGAGCTTCAGCGCCCGCGGCTACCGGATGGTCCTCGGCCGGGATGGCGCACCCCACCTGATGCGAGCGGGCACTGGGGCCGATGCTGCGCCGCAGGCATCCCGGACCTCCCGGACGCGAAACCCCGCGGATGCCAACTGGGACGATCGCTTCGGCCTCCCCGGCGTGCAGAACGGCATCAACTCGAGCGGCCTGAACGCCATCGCCGTCGACGGCACCGACGTCTACGTCGGCGGCGTGTTCTCGTTCGCCGGCGGCGCGCTCCACTCGCTCGTGCTGCGGTGGGACGGGCGGGCCTGGAACGATCTCTCCGGCGGCCTCCATGGCGCGCCGCAGGACGAGAGCCCCGAGGTCGACGCGCTCGCGCTCTCCGGCACCACCCTGTTCGTCGGCGGCATCTTCAACCAGGGGATGAACGGATCGACGGCCGTGACGGTGAGCGACGTCGCGGCCTACGACACGCAGACGAACACGTGGAGCGCGCTCGGCGCCGGGATCTCGGCCGGCTCGGCGTGCGACTTCTGCTTCGTACGGGTCGAGGCGCTCGCCGTGTCGGGTTCGAACCTGTTCGCCGCAGGATCGTTCGGCCGGGCGGGGAGCACGAACGTCAACAGCATCGCCCGGTGGAACGGCTCGTCGTGGAGCGCGCTCGGCAGGGGTCTGTATACGTGCGCCGACTGCCCCGACATCCCCGGCGACGTCCACGCCCTCGCCATGTCCGGAACGACGCTGTACGCGGGCGGGAGCTTCGACTCCGCCGGCACCACGGACGCGCCGACGTCGCCCAGTGGAACACCGGCACCTCATCGTGGAGCGCGCTCGGCGGCGGCATCACCAATGGCTTCTTCGACGCCGAGGTCGACGCCCTGGCCCCGGACGGCTCCAGCCTGTACGTGGGCGGCGACTTCACGCAGGCCGGATCGACCAACGTGAACTCGCTCGCCGTGTGGAGCGGTTCGTCGTGGCATGCGCTCGACGGCACCGACTCCGGCGTGACGCATTCGGGCGAGGAGGGTGTGGTCGACTCGCTCCACGTCGGCGGGGGCAGGCTGTTCGTCGGGGGGTCGTTCGATCACGTCATGCCCGGGCCGACGGCGACGAAGGGTGGGTTCGCGTCGTTCGATCTCGGGTCGCCTGCCTGGACGGTGCTCCCGATCGCGCAGCTGCCGTCCACGGTGAACGCCATCGCCGACAAGCCGGCGGGGGGCGTGTACGTCGGTGGTGCGTTCGACACCGGCGGGCCGATCCAGAGTGCGCTGCTCGTCGACGACATCGGCGTGCTGAACGGCACGACGTGGTCGACCCTCGGCCAGGGCGTTACGACCGGCGAGAACGGCCGGGGGTTCGCGCTGGCGGTGGCCCACGGCGGCGGAAGCGAGTACGTCGGCGGGTCGTTCGACCAGACCGGGCCGGCGCTGACGCGGGGCATCTCCCGGTGGGACGGCTCGGCGTGGCACGGCATGGGACCCGGCGTGGCCGGCGGCTCGACCGTGGCCGGGCCCATGGTGTTCGCGATCGCCGTGGACAAGCAGCAGGTGTTCATCGGCGGGGACTTCTCGTCCGTGAGCGGCGTGGCCGCGCACAACATCGCGGTCTACTCGAGCGGACACTGGCACGCGGTCGGCGGCGGGACCGACGGCATCGTGCAGGTCCTACGCGTCTCGGCCGGGTACCTGTACGCGGGCGGCTCGTTCGACAAGGCAGGTGGGAAGCCGGTCGGCGCCCCGGTGGCGCGGTGGAAGCTCGGCACGGCGCTCACCGGCAGGGCCGGGTGGACGAAGCTCGGTCCAGTGTTCGGCGCCGGCGGGATCACCGCGATCGCGTTCGACGGCAAGTGGGTGTTCCTCGGCGGTGACCTCTCCGACTGCGTCCGGAACAGCCCGTGCGACCACGGCGGCACCCAGCACGGCACGGCCCCGTGCGAGACCGTGTCGGGCTACGACATCAACGGCTTCATCATGTGGAACACTTCGACCCCCGGGAAAGTGGTACTACCCGTTCGGGTGCGGGGTGACGGTGGGGTCCGGCGCCGGCGCGGCACCGGGGAACGTCGAGACGCTGCTCCGGGTCGGGACCACGCTTTACGTCGGCGGGTTCTTCGACCACGTGGGGATCCTCCACATGTCCCCGAACCAGGTGGCGGCGAACAACGTCGCGAGCCTCGGAGTGGCCGTGCTCAACAGCACGAAGACCCGGTGGAAGCAGCTGAAGTCCGGGGCCGGCCACGACACCAGGGGCGACTCGGTGGCGTCACTCGCGTCGGCCGGGGGGAAGTTGTACGTCGCCGGAGACTTCCCGACCGCCGGGGGGCTCGCCGCGCGCGGCGTCGCCCAGTGGAACCCGCAGTCCTCGACGTGGTCGACGATGGGGAGCGCGCTCGGATGCCCGGATGGCAGCTGCGGTGTGCCTCCGTACGCGAGCGGCCTCGATGCGGCGCCCGACGGCATCTGGGTCGCGGGCGACTTCGGAACCGCCGGCCGGAAGGGCTCCGACAACATCGCTCGATGGGCGCCTCCCGCGTGACCGGGGAGCCACCGGCCTCGCTCTGATCAGTTCGAAGGGAGGCTGATGGCGAACCTCGCGCCGTGGGGCACGGCCGCCTCGACGTCGATCGTTCCGCCCAGCGCGACCACGATCCGCTTCGCGAGCGCGAGGCCCAGCCCGGACCCCGGACCCGACCGGCCCAGGTCGCCGCGCCAGAACGGCTCGAAGACCAGAGGGACGGACTCGGGGGAGATCCCCTCCCCCGAGTCCACGACCGCCACGCGGAGCTTCCCGTCCCCGTGCGTGGCCTCGATCCGCACCGAGCCGGCCGCCGGTGTGTGCCGGATGGCGTTCTGCACCAGGTTCTGCAGGACTCGGACCAGCCGCGGTGAGCAGCAGGCCTGGCCCGCGCCGTTCAGCTGGGTCTCGATCGCGACGCTCTTGGTGACCGCCTGGCTCTCGCACGCGGCGAGCGCCGAATGGATCACGTCCACCAGCCGTGCCCGCTCCGCCTCCCGCTCGATCGATCCGGCGTCGATCTGGACCAGCTCGAACAGATCGTCGGTCATGGCGACGAGCGCGTCCACCGATCGACGCATCTCTGCCGCGTAGCGGCGCAGGGTGCCGGGGTCGGTCACGACCTCGTCTTCGACCGCCTCCACCATGGCCCGCAGACCGGCGAGGGGAGTCCGCAGGTCGTGGGAGACGGCCACGACGAGGTCGCGACGCCTCTCCTCGACCTCTCTGACGCGAGCCATCGCCGACTCCACCCGCTCGGCCATTCGGTCGATGGTGGCGGCCAGCGCGGTGAGCTCCGGCGCGGCCCGGATCGCCCCCACCCGCGCCCGGAGGTCCCCTTCGGCGAGGGCACTCGCCGTCCGGGCCAGGCGCTGCACGGCGTCTACCGACGTGGTCGCCAGCACGAACGCGGCGCCGGCGCCCGCTGCGGTCGAGTACATGAGCAGCACCACCACGGTCGTCGCGTCGTGAGCGCTCACGAACATCAGCCGCGAGAGGACCGCCAAGCTGACCACACTGACCACGGCGGAGACCGCGGACGTGGCGACCATCGCGGCGCGGAACGACGAGCGGGCCACGAGCGGCCGCGCCACCACCGCGGCCACGACGGCCGAGGCCGCTGCCGGCACGAGGAGCACCGCGAGACGGGCCAGGTCGCCCCCATGCATCCCCGCGAGCGCCCCTGCGACGAGGGTGGCCGCCGCCCCGGCGCCGGCCGGTGCCGCCAGCAGCAGGAGGACGCGCCAGCTCCTCATGGGTCGAACCGGTACCCGGCTCCCCATACGGTGACGAGGTGCACCGGTGCGGACGGATCGGACTCGAGCTTCTCCCTGAGCCGCCGGACGTGCACGGTCACCGTCGAGGGATCGCCCTCGAACGCGAAGTCCCAGAGCTCGTCGAGGATCTCGAGCCGGCTGAATACCCGCCGGGGTGAGGACGCCAGCAGCAGCAGCACGTCGAACTCCTTGGGTGTCAGCCGGACCAGCCGGCCGGAGCGGCGGACCTCGCGGGCGGCGGCGTCGACGACGACGTCACCGGCGCGGATCGGGTCGGGTGGAGCCCCGCCCCTGACGCCGTTCTCCGGCGAGGACCGCCGCAGGACCGCTCGGACCCTGGCGACCACCTCCCGCGGCGAGAACGGCTTGACCACGTAGTCGTCGGCACCGAGCTCGAGGCCGACGACGCGGTCGACCTCCTCACCCTTGGCGGTGAGCATGATCACGGCCGGATCGCGGTCCCCGGCCTCGCCGAGCCGCCGGAACACCTCCAATCCGTCGACCCCGGGGAGCATGAGGTCGAGCAGGACCAGGTCCGGCCGGAACCGGCCGGCGGCCTCCAGGGCTCGTTCCCCGTCGGCGGCGGTCTCGACGTCGAAGCCCTCGCGCTCGAGATATCGCCCGAGGACGTCGCAGACGATCGCTTCGTCGTCGACCACGAGCACGCGTGTGCGGGTGGGGTCCTCCATCACCGGTTCAGTGTGGTCGGCCGACCTTGCCGACTCGTTACGGAGCCGCGCCGCCCCGACATCGCACGGCAAGGACCCGTCAACCGGCCGGCAATCCCGCGCTCGCTAGGTTCGCTGGACCGGCCCCGCCCTGGTCGGGACGACCCCGAAGGATCGAGGAGGTGATCACCGCGCGCGACCAGGGACTCGAAGGGCACATGTCGGGTCCACCGAGCACACGACCACGGAGGTAGGACGTGAAGTTGCGAACGACGATTCGACGGCTCGGGGTTGCGGGGCTCGTCGGTGGGCTCGCGGCGACGGTGTCGCCGCTCGCCATCGCCGCGCAGGCGTCGGCGCCGCCGCACCGGCCCGGGGCGGTCTACGCGGAGACGAACGACCCCGCGGGCAATGCGGTGGTGGTCTTCCACCGGGGCGCCGACGGCACCCTGAGCAAGCGTGCCACGGTCCCGACCGGAGGGCTCGGCGCCGGCGGGAAGCTCGGGAGTCAGGGCGCCCTCGCCCTCTCGCAGTCGGGCAGTTGGCTGCTCGCGGTGAACGCCGGGAGCGATTCGGTGTCGCTGTTCCGTGTCCGGAGGTCCGGCGGGATCGAGATAGCCGACACGGCCCCTTCGGGCGGCTCGACCCCGATCAGCGTGACGGCCTCCGGCGACCTCGTCTACATGGTGAACGGGGGGAGCGACTCCATCAGTGGGCTGCGCATGTCGCACGGCTCGCTGACGGCGATCCCGGGGTCGACGGAGCCGCTCTCGGGCTCCGGCACGGGTCCGGCGCAGATCTCGTTCGCCGGACGGGGCCGGGTCCTCGTGGTCACCGAGAAGAACACCGACCTGATCGACACGTTCCGCGTGGGTCCTGAGGGCCGGGCTGGCGAGGTGCACACGACGCCATCGGCGGGGGCGACGCCGTTCGGGTTCGCGGTCAGGGGCCGTGACGTGCTCGTATCCGAGGCGTTCGGCGGCGCCGCCGGCGCCAGTGCCGCGTCGTCGTACGCGGTCACGCCGGGCGGCCGGGTCCGCGCCGTGACCTCCTCAGCCCCCGACGGGCAGACGGCGGCGTGCTGGGCGGCGACGCTTGCGGGGCAGCCCTCCGTCTACATCGCGAACACGGGCAGCAACGACCTGTCCCGGTACACCCTGAGTCACAGGGGGACGCTGACGCTCCGGGCCGCGGACGCCGGCTCCACGGGTGCGGCGCCGGCCGACCTCGCGATATCGAAGGACGACGGATACCTGTACGTCCTGAACGGGTCCGACGGGAGCATCACCGGCTTCGCCGTCAACCGCGACGGAAGCCTCTCGTCGATCGGCACCACGACGGGACTTGCGGCAGAGGTGCAGGCCGGACTCGCCGCGAGCTGAGCGGTCGCCCGGGCCGGGGCCTGCGGCATCGCCGGCCCCCGGCCGGGCCTCTCAGTCCTTCGGCTGCTCTTCCGACGTCGGGCCCACCGGGTTGGTCGTCGCCTCCGGCCACGGCTGGGACGCCGGCCAACCCGTCGGCGCACCCGGGGTCGGTTCGGTGGTCGGCGGAATTGCGGCCGGGGAAGCCGCATTCGGGGGAACCGTTCCGGGGGGAACCGCGCCCGGCTGAACCGTTCCGGGGACCTGCGGGAATCCGGCCGGCATCTGCCAGCCCGGTGGGAGCTGAACGGGCGGGACGGCTCCGGCCGGCCAGCCGGGCGGGACCTGCCCCGGAACGGGAGCCGAGCCAGTCTGGGCCTGTTGCGCCTGCCATGCCTGCCACGCGGCCATGGCCTGTCCCGCCTGGGCCCGCGCCGCGTCGATCTGCTGCGCGAGCAGTTGGGGGTCGTAGCCGGCGCCCTGGAGCGCCGCGGTGGCCATCGGGTTGTCGGCGAACATCGCGGCCGTCGAGCCCTGCTCGACGCCCGCCGACCAGTCGGCCGCCAGGCGCTTCGGGTCGTCCGGGTCGACCAGGACCGTGATGCCGGCGCCGGCCACGACTTTGCCCGAGAGCATCACGGGGACGTTCAGCTTGGTCTCGACCTCGTACGCCTCGCGCCCCGGGACCTCGACCTTCAGCCGGGCCTTCCGCCGGATCGGCGTGACGTCCCCGCGGAGCATCTCCTGGGCCTTGCCCTGCGACATCGACATCTCGACGCTCATCCCCGACGCCTCGACGTGGAGCACGGTGGCGTGGCCGCGGATGCCCTTCGCCAGGAGCTCCTCGTCCGGTTTCGTCTTCTTCATGAACAGGCCCACGGTCGCCTCCTGTGGATCCGGGCGGGGACAAGGTTGGCACCCCCCAGCGGGTGAGACAAGACATGATCCCCCTCAACCGAACCTTCCGGGTTCGTCACACCGGGCATAGACTCCCGGGCCGATGCGACCTGCCATGCAGGTCAAGGACCTGCACCTCCACCCAATGATGCCGAACGCGCCGGACGTGACGGCAGTGATCCCCGCGTTCCAGCCGTGAAGCGGCCGCCCG
Source organism: uncultured Actinomycetes bacterium (assembly GCA_963772375.1). Taxonomy (GTDB): domain Bacteria; phylum Actinomycetota; class UBA4738; order UBA4738; family JACQTL01; genus DATBHM01. The sequence continues at coordinate 268,577 of CAVYXG010000005.1, read as the reverse complement.
GCCCGCGCACCTTCCGGATGATCGGCAACCTCGTCCGGTTCCGGGGCGACGCGCCGGGCATGATGACCTCGATCGCGCGGCGGTACGGCGACGTCGCGTACTTCCGGGTCGGTCCCGCCGGGTTCTACCTCCTATCGTCGCCGGAGCTCGCCCGGGGCGTCCTGGTGGAGCACGACGACCGGTTCCAACGCATCTCCGGCGAACGCCGTGTCAGCGGCCGCATGCTCCACGGGGCCCTGTTCGCGAGCGAGAACCCGAAGCATGCCGAGCAGCGGCGGCTGATGGAGCCCGTCATGTACGAAGAGGCCCCCACGACCCACGCGGGCACGGTGGTGCGCCACGCCGTGCGGATGGCGGCGTCGTGGGAGGACGGCCGCGAGATCGACGCGCTCGTCGAGGCCGAATGGATGACCCGGGCCGCCATGGTCGAGATCCTGTTCGGCCTGGACGCCGGCGAGCCAGAGGGCCGGCGGGTGTTCGACTCGCTGATGAGGGCGGACACGGCCCTGAACGGGGTGTTCCTCGGCGCGACCCCGATCGGGGGACGCTTCGCGACCCCCGGCCGCAAGCGGTTCCGCCGGGCCCTCGACCGGCTCGACGCCGCCGTCGACGACCTGGCCCGGCGGCGCGTCGCCGAGGGACTGGCCGGCGACGACGTCCTCACGATGCTCCTGCGCGCCGGAGACCGGTCGATGCGACCGGAGCAGGCCCGCGACGAGGCGATCGGTCTGTTCCGGGGGCACATGGGCGCGGGGGCGGTGCTGGCGTGGACGTGGTTCCTGCTCTCCCGGCACCCGGACGTGCGGGAGGAGCTGGAACGCGAGGCCGACTCGCTGGGGCGCGACCCGCAGGAGGTCGACGATTTCCGCCGGCTCCCGGTCGCGGTGGGTTCGTTCCGGGAGGCGATCCGCATGTACCCCGCGGCGTGGGTGCTGGCGCGCCGCGCGGTGGCCGGGCACACCGTGGATGGCACGACGATCCCGCCGGGCGCCTCCGTTGTCATCCCGTCGTGGGTGATCCATTACGACGCCCGATGGTGGGACCGGCCCGATGCGTTCCGCCCGGAGCGGTACCGGGACCCGATGCGGACCTCGGACCGCCAGGCCGCGGCCTACCTTCCGCAGGGGCTCGGCCCGAAGCGATGCATGGGCATGGAGATGCTTCCGGTGGAGATCGCGTTCGCCCTGGCCGCCGTGGCCCGGCGGTGGCGGCTCGAGCTCCGCCCCGGCCACCGGGTGGAACCGCTGCCGAAGGTGACCCTGAAACCGAAGGGCGGCCTGCCGATGGTCCCTCGGGCGCGGCGGACCGCTACTCCGTGAAGTCGGCCACCTGCTTGGGGACCTCGATCCACTTCGGCCCCGCCGGCCGCCGCCAGTTCCTGATGCCGTAGGCACCGACCACCGCGCCCGACGCCAGGTAGGCCACGTACACGTAGGCGCTCGGACGGCTCCACACCATCACGTGGCCGAACCGGAGCAGCGCGACCACGTGCAGCACCACCATCACCGGGAACGCGAGGAGGCCGCACCGAACGCGGTCGACGTCGTTCTCTCGGAGCGAGTGCGCGGCGAGGACGCCGAACGCGAGCGTCCACGCCGAGAGCGCCTGCACCGACAGGGGCGCGATCGGCCCGCCAAGCTCCGTGGTCCACGGCCACCCCGGCGCGATCGTCGACGGGGCCACGAACATCACCGCCCCGAGCGGGATGAGCAGCAGGGCCTGGGCGGCGAACGTCGCCTTCAGCCAGCCCGGGAGCGGACGCGTTCGGGGCGGGTCGCCGCCCGGCGTCATGAGCTGCTTGCGGAGCATCCACAGCAGCTGGATCGGGTAGACGGCGTACGCGACGATCCAGAACCACGTGATGAACAGCGTGAACCCCGAGCTGTCCGTGTGGAACAGGCCGAAGTGGAGGAACGTCGCCGCCGTCGTGATGGGCGCGAACACGAGGGCCACCGACGCCGAGACGCGGCCGTTCGCCCACCAATGCTCGCGCGCCGCCCACACGGCGAGCGCCACGCTCGCGAAGTAGTTCGCCCCCAGGATGCACGCCGTGAGCGGTGGGTCGATCGTCCAGGCGAACAGCGTGGCCGTCGACGCCGAGAAGAAGAACAACGGGATCCCCAGCGCGCCGCGGACGACCGGCGCGATGACCGGCGAGCGCATCCCGTTGGTGAAGGGGCGGAGGACCAATGGCGCGCGTTCGGCTTGCATGGGGGGCAGAACCATACCGCCCACGGCCGGGCGGGACGATGCAACCGAGGGATTCAGCCGACCGGCGTGAACGAGCGGTGCAGGATTCGCACCGTGCCCGTCCCTGGGTCGAACCCGATCGTCTGGTGCTCGATGCGGCTGGGGCAGCAGGCGGGGTCGTCCGGCCCGAAGCTGGGGGTCTGCAGACGAAGGGTGGTGCCGGCGGCCAGCAGGATGCCGCCCTGCACGGTCTCCTCCCAGAACTCGGTGGTGGGTCCGTTCGGGCCGAACCCGATCACCCAGACGTCGAGCGGCCCGGGCCCGGCGCCCTGGTTCAGGACGCCGACCGCCACCTGGGGCGATCCGTCGGCCGCGGTGTCCACGAGCGAGAGGAAGTCGACCTGTTGAGTCAGGGTCCCCGGTCCGGCCGTCTCCAGCACTGATGCGGGCGCTCCGTCCGCCCCGGGCGGGGCCGGGCCCGTCCCCGCCCACCCCCGCCGCCACCGGCCGGCGCGGTACAGGAACACGTCGAGGTACGGCTGGGGAGCCGACTCGTTCGACTGCCCGGCCACCGACGCCACCACGATGTCCTGCACGCCGTCGCCGTCGAGGTCGCCGTACAGGACCCGGACCGGCGTGGCGCCCGGACGCAGGAGCGACCGGACCGGGACGGACCTGGGGTCGGGCGCGCCCGTGGTGGGCGCGGTGGTGGCCGCGGCCGACGTCGGGACGACCGTGGGCGTCGTGCTCGGTGACGGGGACGGCGCTGAGATCGACGGTGGCCCGGACGTGGCCGCCGACGTCGCCGGCGGGGCCGAGGAGGGTGGCGGCGTGGGCGATCCCGCATGGCAGGCCACAAGGACCGACGCCAGCGCCACCGTCGTGGCCGGAGCGCCGAACCGGCGCCGGCCGGGCCTCCGGGGAGTTTGCACGTCCTGAGTTCTACCAGCCGCCGTTCCCGCCTCGCTGAGGTGCGCAGGCAGCGTGATAGAACTGGACCGAGATGTCCTCCGATCTCCGGCCGGGATCCCACATCGCCGAGTACCGCATCGAGCGCCTCGTCGGCCGCGGCGGCATGGGCGTGGTCTACCTGGCCGAACACGTCCACCTGGGCAAGCGCGTCGCGCTCAAGGTCCTGCCGCCCGAGTACATGGAGGATCCGGGGTTCCGCAAGCGGTTCGAACGGGAGGCACGCCTGGCCGCCTCCCTCGAACACCCCAACATCGTCCCGGTGACCGACGCCGGGGAGTTCGAGGGCGAGCTGTGGATCGCGATGCGGTACGTCGAGGGGACGGACCTCCGCGAGGTGCTGCACGGACAGGGCGCCCTCAACCCCATCCGCGCGGTCTCGATCCTCGGCCGGGTGGGCAGCGCGCTCGACGCCGCTCACAAGGCCGGCCTGATCCACCGGGACGTGAAGCCGGGGAACATCCTGATCGAGCCACCTTCGGCCACCCGTCAGGTGGAGCACGTCTACCTCACGGACTTCGGGCTGACGAAGCAGGTGGACACGGGGAGCACCGGCGTGAGCGAGCAGTTCGCCCCGGACGACCAGTCCCACCACGGGCGGGGGTCGCGCTCGCCGGGCGACGGGCTCACGCGCGTCGGGTACTTCGCTGGCACCGTCGACTACGCCGCACCCGAGCAGTTCCGCGGGGAGCCGCTCGACGGCCGGGTCGACGTGTACGCGCTCGGGTGCGTGCTGTACGAATGCCTCACGGGCTCGGTGCCGTTCGTCAGCGAGGACGAGCACCACGTCATGCTCATGCACCTCGCGGCGCCGGTCCCCAAGGCGTCCACCGTCCGCCCGGGCATGCCCCGCGGCCTCGATGCCGTCATCGCCCGGGCCATGGCCAAGGACCGCGACGCCCGGTTCCCGACGTGCCGCGAGATGATCGATGCAGCGCGGTCGTTCCTCGCCGGGTGGGATCCGTCCGCCCTCGCCGCCGCCGGCCAACAGCCGCCGGCGCCGCCGCCCGGCTCCCTGGCCGGCGTGCCGGGGTCGGACCCGTCCGTGTCGTGGCCCTCGGTTCCGAGCGAGGCCTCGGGACCGTTCGTCGGCGCCTCGTCGTCCGTCCCGTCGTCGCCGTCGGAGCCATCGTTCCCGTCCCCGTCGGTACCCTCCCGGCCGGCCGCGGTCGATCCGTCCGGGCCGTCGGTGCCGGGGCCGGTCCCTCCCGTCCCGCCGGAGCCATCGACCGCCGGGATCCCGGCGCCGCCCCGACCACCGGTCGCCGGGCAGCCATCGAGCCCCGCCGCCCCCCGGAGCTTCCCGCCGCCCGCGGCTCCGAGCACCACCTCCTACCGTTCCCGCCGCTCGCGGACCGGGTCGCGGAACCCGCTCCTCACCTGGGTCCTCGCCGGCGTCGGGGCCGCGATCGTGGTGGTGGTGCTGCTGATCCTGCTGGGGAGGTAGCCTCGCACTCCGGCGGGTGGCCCGAGTTGCCTTGACAGGCCGGGTTCCACCCGGAAGAATCCCGTCCGCAACCGCCATCGAAATAGGACGAAATGGCCGATTTCAGTGGCGGCCGAGGGGGTGGCCTGCGAGTCGCACCGCGAAGCGGGATCGTTCTCCCGCATGCGCGACGTCCAAGCCCGGCTCTGACATGATTCGCAACGTGCGCACCGCCACGTGCCAGGGAGCACCCCGGCCGTGTGAGGGAGGACGACCGTGGTGACATGTGACGACTGCGGACAGGAGGTCCCGGAGGGGAACTTCTGCATCCGTTGCGGCAACAGCCTGGCCGAGGAGATGGCTCGCGCGGGCCATCGGGGCTTCGCCGCCAACCCGCAGGAGCGGGTGAACCGGCCCCGCATCGTGTCCACGTTCTTCCCGCAGCTCCCCCGAACCGACATGCGCACGTTCCGCGCGGCGTTGCTGCTCGGCCTGGCGGTGATCGTCGTGCTGACGGTCCTGGGGCTGTTCCCGATGGCGATCGTCGCGAGCGCTGTGCTCACCCCGCTCCTGTTCGTGCTGTACCTCTACGACGTCGACGTCTACGAGGACGACCCCACGTCGGTGATCGCCTTCACCATGCTGTGGGGGGTCGCTGCCGGGATCGGCGCCGGCTTCATCGCCAAGGGCTTCTCGTCCCCGGGGGCGGCGCTGTTCGGTGAGTCGGCGGGGTCGACCACCGTCCAGCTCGGCATCGTCATGCCGATCATCTCGGTGGTCCTGATGATCATCGGGCCGCTCTTCCTGCTGCCGCGCAAGATCTTCAACGATGTGCTGGACGGCGCCACATTCGGGGGCGCGGCGGCCGTGTGCTTCGCCGGCGCGCAGCTGCTGACGGTGTCGTTCTCCACGCTGACCAGCTCCGGCCTGCGTCCCGTGGGCGCGGTGGCGCCGTGGATCATCCGGGTGCTGGAGCTCGCCATCGCCGCACCAGTGCTGTCGGCCGCCGTGATGAGCGCGACCGCGGCGGCGTTCTGGCTGCGCTTCCGGTCGCCGGTGCGGGACCGGGGCGCGCTGGGCGCGCTGGGACATCCCGCGGTGGCCATGGTGGTCGCGGCGCTGGTGTTGATCGTCGCGGCGCAGGCCCAGCTGCACCTCCGGGACTTCCTGGCGCTGATCGTGTACCTGATCCTCGACGTGGTCGCGCTCATCTGGCTGCGCCGGGTGCTCCACCTCGGCCTGCTCCAGGAGGCCGCCGAGATCGAGACCGGACCCGACATCCGGTGCGCGAACTGCGGCGCGACCACGCCGCGGCACGCGTTCTGCATCAACTGCGGCGTCTCGCTGCTGGCCCTGCCGAACGCCCGGCGGGCGGATCGCCGCGCCGCGCCGCCCCCGGCAGAGCCGCTGCCCGGAGGCGAGGCATGAGCCAGGCCCCGCCCCCCCCGCCGCCGCCGCCGCCCGGCCCGCCGGGAGGGTACCCGCCCGCCGGTCCGCCGCCCGGCCCGCCGGGAGGGTACCCGCCGGGTGGGTACCAGCCGCCGCCCGGAGGGGGCTATCCGCCGCCGACCGGCGGGTACCCGCAGTACGCCCCGCAGCCCGGGCCGGTCCGGGGGCACCGCGGCGGCCGCTTGGGCCGCGGCATCCTGATCGGAGTGTTCGCCGGCGTCCTGGTGGTGGTGCTCGGGATCACCGCGATCCTGGTCACGAGCTCGGCGCCGCCGCCTCCGAAGTCGGACTGCCCCGTCCCCCCCTGCGGCCCGCCGCCCAAGCCGACCCCAAAGGGGTCCCCGTCGGGTCCCCCGCTCGCCCCGGCCCTCGTCGCCGGGACGTTGTTCCAGAGCCCCGCCGGGTACCAGCTCGAGTTCAATCCGAACGTGTGGAGGATCACGGACCGCAACGCCAACGACGTGTTCCTCGAGCTCGACGTGAACGGCATCACGGCCGTCGTCCGGATCCGCTCGCACCCGGTCTCGGCCGGCTCGGACGACGCGGCCGCCGTCACCGACGAGACCAACTCGCTGGGCACGTCCGTCCTCGGACTGGCGCGGGACAAGAAGGCGGCCGACCAGGTCCTCGACCCGAACGTCGGGTATCGCAGCGGGGCGGGGTTCGCGTTCTCCGGCGTGGCCGACACGCCCCAGGGGCCGGGCAACCCGGTCGCGGTGGTGGTCACGGCCGCGCACGACGACAAGCTCCTCGTGACGTTCGCATTGATCACCGACGAGGCCAACAAGAAGGCGGCCTTCTTCCTCACCGACTCCCTCATGAACACGTTCCGGTTCCCATCGGAGGTGAACGAGTGACCGCGATCCGTTCGGCCCGTGACCCACGCGAAGGAGGTGCCCCGTGCACGGCAGCCTGCTGACCGCCATCCTGTGGTCGGCGATCCCCGCGATCATCCTGCTGGCCGGGATCTACTACCTCGACCGCTACGAGAAGGAGCCCGCCAAGCTGCTGGCCATCGCGCTCGGCGCGGGCGCGATCGTCGCTCCGGTCCTGACGGCCTGGATCGAGAAGGCCTTCGGCGTCCCGAACAGTGTGGGCACGTCGCAGGCGGTGGTCGTCCCGGAGTTCGTGAACGCCAACCAGGCCATCATCCAGCAGGCGGTCACCGGGCTGGTCCTGCTGGGGGTGTTCTTCATCGTGCGCTACGAGCTCGACGACCTGCTCGACGGCCTCGTGTACGGGGCGGTGGTCGGTGTGGGGTTCGGGCTGGCGGCCAACTTCTGGATCGTGTGGACGACTCCCGACATCTTCGGCGGGCCGTCGACCCACAGCCTCGCGTCCACGGTGGTCGCGAGCTTCAACTACGTGTTCTACGCGGGCGTCATCGGGCTGTTCCTGGGATTCGCACGGCGGGCGTCGATCGGCCGGGTCATCCTGATGGCGGTCGCCGGCACGGCGGTCGCGATGGGATTCCACCTGCTGCACGACTACCTGCCGGTGTGGGTGGCCGCGAACCGCAACGACATCGAGTCGAGCGGCGTCGCGCGGTTCCTCACCGACCTCCCGAACATCCTCGGCCTGGTGGCCCTCGCGGTGATCGCGGTGTGGGTGAGCGGCCGGGAGAAGGTGCTGGTGGGTCAGGAGCTCCAGGACGAGGTCGCCTCCGGCGTCGTCACGGCCGACGACTACAACACCATCGTCAGCCCGTTCAAACGGTTCGGCGTCCTGGCCGGCGCGCTCGGCAAGGGCATGGGCACCTGGAAGCTCCAGCGGCGCCTGTACGTCCTCGAGGTCGAGCTGGCGTTCCGCAAGCACCACGACAAGTCGGACCGGACCACACCGGCCAAGCTCCTCACGCCCGAGGAGTACCGCAAGCGGATCACCGAGACCCGGCGGGCGCTCGGGGCGGCGCCGGCCGCGGAGACGACCTCGTGAGCGCGCCGGCCGTCCGCATCGCACCCGTCGACGACACCATCCGGAGGTGGGCCCGATGATCTGCCCGAACTGCGGGGCCGAGAACGCGCAGGGCGCCCCGTACTGCTACAACTGCGCCAACCCGTTGCCGCAGGCGGGCGCCGTCCCTCCGGGGAGCGTCCCTCCGGGCAGCGTTCCGCCGGGTGCGGTTCCCCCCGGCGCGGTGCCCCCGGGCGGCGTCCCTCCGGGCAGCGTCCCGCCGGGCGCCGTGCCCCCGGGAGGCGGCTACGTGCCTCCCGGTGGGGGTTACTCGCCGGGCGGCCCGCCGGTCAAGCCGCCGCGCAACACGTTCTCGGCCGGCCTCGGTGCGTTGATCGCGTTCCTCGTGGTCACCGCCATCGGCGTCGTGCTGTTCCTCACGGTGTTCCACAAGAAGAACGAGCAGGTGGTGGGGCCGACGCCGTCCCCGGTGACGACCACCGGTGCCACCGGCCCGACGGGAACGACCGGGACCACCGGCCCGACGGGAACGACCGGGATCACCGGCCCGACGGGGACCACCACGGGCACCACCGGCACCACCGGCACCACCGGACCGACCGGCACCACCGGGACGACGGGCACGACGGGGACCACCGGTACGACCGGGGCGACCACCCCGCCGAAGCCGACGAAGCAGAAGCCGCCCCCACCCAAGAACGCCACGTTCCATCCGTTCTTCTGCCGGACGGCGCCGAGCGCGAACGCGGTGGGCGGAGGGTGCCTTCAGCATCTGCTGCTCCCCACCGGGCGGGCGTTCTTCTTCGTGATCCGGACGTTCAACGTGCCGGCCGGGGTGAAATTCTCCGTGTCCCTGGTGCTGAAGGGCACCAACCGCTCCGTCCTGGACTTCGACCTCAAGCCGACGAACGGCGCGCAGGTCAACCGGCTGATCCAGGGCATCAACCCGGTGAGCTCGGTCTTCACCGGCGTCACCGTGGTGGCGGTGGTGCAGGCGAACGGCCAGGCCGTGACCTGCAACGGGCAGCCGTGCTCACAGGATCAGGACGCGAGCGTGACGTTCACGTGATGACGCGGCGTCGCATCGCGTTCGCCCTCGTCGCCGCGTTCGTGGTGGCCGGCGCGGCCTGCTCGCCGGGCGGCTCCGGCGGGGAACCCCGGGCCGGGTCGACCGTGGCGACGGGCGGCTCGACGCGGGACGGCCTCGCGCCGGGCGTGCGACCGGGGACCCGGCCGCGGAGATTCGTTGGGGCCACCGACCGAGCGAAGACCATGAACTTCTCGGTCGTCCTGCGGCTCGCGCATCAGGAGGCCATGCAGGCCTTCCTCGACGCGGTCAACGACCCCTCGTCGCCCGAGTACCGGCACTTCCTGACCGCCGCGGAGTTCGGGCGGCGGTTCGGGCTGCCGGCGCCGGAGGTCGATCGCATCCGGAACGACCTGGTGGGCGCCGGATTCACGTTGAACAGCGTGTTCCCCCAGCGCACCAGCATGTCCCTGCGGGGGACGGTGGGGGCCATCGACGACTTCTTCTCGACCAGGATCGGGGACTTCCGTGACACTGACGGCCGGCCGTACGTCGCGCCGCTGCACCCACCCGTGGTGCCGGCCACGCTCCGGCCCTCGGTCACCGGCGTGGCCGGGCTGAACGGCGCGCCGGCGCCGCCGCCGCTCGCGATCCCGCGCGGCGAGGGGCTGTTCCCGAAGGATGCCGCCAAGGCGTACGACATCACGCCGCTTCAACAGCAGGGGATCGACGGCAACGGTCAGACCATCGCCATCGTGTCGTTCGCCTCCTTCCGTGAGCAGGACGTCAACGCATTCGTCCACCACGTCGGGCTGGACGCGCCCCCGGTGGCCCAGGCGATCGAGCGTGTGCCGGTCGACGGCGGGAACAACGACAAGACGGGCGACACGTCCGTCGAGGTGAACCTCGACCTCGACGTCGTCCACGGCACGGCACCCCAGGCGAAGATCCTCAACTACGAGGCCCCGTTCACGTCACTGTCGTCCTTCGTGCAGGGGCTGGGCGACGCGGTCAACCAGGTGGTCTCCGACGGCAGGGCGAACATCGTGTCGATCAGCTACGGCCTGTGCGACGCGACGGCACTCGAGGACGGGACGCCGTTCCTGTCGCCGCAGGACCGGAAGGTCACCGAGCAGGCGTTGGCCGCGGCACGGGCCGCCGGCGTGAGCGTGTTCGTCGCGGCCGGGGACTCCGGGGCGTTCGGGTGCCAGCGGTTCGACCTGAACGACACGCGGGTGATCCCCCTGTGGCCGGGCGACAGCCCGAACGTCGTCTCCGTCGGCGGCACCCTGCTCAACGTGCGCAAGGACGGCACCTACCTGGACGAGACCGGCTGGGAGGACGTCCTGTCTCAGGGCGGGACCGGCGGCGGCGTCAACCCGGAGGACCCGGCGCCGGACTTCCAGCAGGGCGACCTCTCGGTGAACGGCCAGAACGTCCCGATCATGGATCCCGAGCGGAACCCCAAGGGCGACCGCCAGGGGCCCGACGTGGCGGCCTCGGCGGACCCGGACAGCGGGTTCTTCACGGTGCACGCGGTCAAGGGCGGCAACTCGGTGGGCGAGCCGATCGGCGGCACCAGCGCGGCCACGCCGTTCTGGGCGGCAACGATGCTGCTGATCCAGCAGTCCTCGGAGCAGCAGGGCGCGGGCAAGCTGCCGTTCGTCGACTCGCTGCTGTACCGGATCGCGGCCGACAAGATGAACTACGACGGCGTCGATGCGCCGGACGAGCCGTTCCACGACGTCGTGCTGGGCGGCAACCGCAGCGACGATTGCCGCGTCGGATGGGACTTCGCCACCGGCCTGGGCTCGCCGAACGCGGCGGTGCTGGCGACCGACGTCGTCGAGGCGCTCAAGCAGAGCCAGCCGTCCGGATAGGGCGGCCCCTGCCATCGCCCGTGCGGACCCGCCGGCCCCGGGTGCCGTGCGCAAGGCCGACCGTGGGGTAAGTTCGTCCCTTCCGACACAGAAGGAGCAACAGTGATGCGCTCGATTCGCGCGTTCGCGATGGCGGCATCGGCGGCGGCGCTGCTGGCCGCGTGCAGCAGCGGCGGCGGGAGCACGACCACGTCGGCGCCGACCGGCCTACCGACCAACCTGCCCTCGGGCCTCCCGACCAACCTGCCCTCGGGTCTCCCGACCAACCTGCCATCCGGCCTCGCGGGCGGGACGCTCTCCACGGGAACGGCGCACGTCGTCCTCTCGGGCTCGCAGAGCGCCACGCTCGACCTCCCGTTCAGCAGCGGGGCCTACGCCCCGGGGACGGCCATCGGGCTCGCGTTCCAGGACGACAGCCACGACACGTTCGCCATCGGCGGCCTGGCCTTCACCGGAACCGCCAAGACCAGCTCGACGCTGAACCTCAGCGCCGCGGTCATCAACCCGCCGATCATCGTGACGTCGTCGTCCGGCGAGTGCTCGATCTCGCTGTCGGACGCCACGGCGAGCCACGTGAAGGGCACGGCGGACTGCCAGAACCTGAACGGCGGGGTCAACCTGAAGGCGTCGTTCGAGGCCTCGTCGAGCGCCGGGTAGGAACCCTCCGCGAGCGTTCCGTCGCCCCCGGCCGGCCGGTCAGCCGGCTCCGTGCCGCCCCCGTGTGGGCGGGCCGAGCCGGAGACCCGTCGTGCCGGAAGCGACGCGAAACATCTGATCCAGCGCCGTCTGGTGGTAGCCCCGCGCGGCCAGCGCATCGAGCAGGCCGGGGAGCGCGGCAGCCGTCTCCGGCTTCACGTGCATGACGACGATCATGCCGGCGTGGGCGTGCGACAGGACCCGCTGCTGGATCGCGGCTACGCCCGGGTCGGACCAGTCCTCCGGATCGACGTCCCACGTCACCGTGTACAGGAACCCCAGCGACCCGGCGACCTGGAGCACGGTCGAGTCGTAGGCACCGTACGGCGGGCGGAACAGCGGCAGCGGCGTGGTGCGCGCGACCCGCCACCACACGTCGGTGTCGTCCAGCAGTTGGGCCCGGATCTGGGCGGTGGACAGCCTCGTCAGGTCCGGGTGGTCAAGGGTGTGGTTGCCGACCGACATGCCGTCGGCGATCGTCCGCCGGGCCTGCGCGGCGTGGCGTTCGAGACTGATGCCGGTGCAGAAGAACGTCGCCCGCAGTCCCCTTGACACGAGGGTGTGCAGGATGGAGTTCCAGGCGTCGCCGAACGCGCAGTCGTCGAACGTCAGCGCGACGCGGTTCCCGACCCCCGTGAATCCCCGGATCACGCTGGTGGTCACCGGGTGCTGGATGCGGAAGGGCAGGAACTCCGATTCGGTCCGGTTCCCCGCCTGGTCGACCACGACGATCCGGGCGCGGTACAGGCCGGGCGAGGTCGAGGCCGGGGGGCTGATGCGCATCGACGTCGAGCCCGCCGGGCGAGTCACGCCGGCGACGAATGCCACCCGCCGGACGGCGTTCCAGATGGCGGCCGACACGACCACGGACGATCCGGGATCGAACGTGTGGAACGCGAGCGTCACGGGCCCCGCGCCCGAGGCGGGCTCGGGCGACACGCCGACCCACCTGACCCCCGGCGCTACCGTGTCGATCCGGAGGGACCCGGTGGCTCCTCCGATGTTCCCGGCGCGGTCGACGCCCGTCGCCCGCAGCACGTAGACACCATTCTCCGCATGCCGCCAGTGCCCGGACCTCAGTACGAGCCCACCCCAGTCGAACCGGTGTCTTCCCGCGCCGAGGGCCAGGCCGGGGACGAGCCGGTGAACGACCCTGTGAGCCGCGTTCACCACGTCGAGCTCGACGGCGGCGGGCTCGGAGAGGCCCAGGGTCACGAACGTACGGTCCTTGGCCCTGTCGCCGTTCGGGCTGAACGACGAGGGCGACACCGCCAGTGAGACGACCGGCCCGGTGTTGTCGACGATCACCTTCACGGGGCCGCTGAAGAACGGCCCGCCCGTCGCGTCGGCCTTCGCGCGCACGTACCATATCCCGTCGGCCAGCATCGACGTGTTCCACGCCACGTGCCAACCGTCGGCGCGGGTGGCGTCCGTCGGAGGAATCCCGTTGAACGGCCCCGTCCGGTTCCGGGCCCGCTGGAACGTCACCGAGTGAGCGCCCGGTGCCGTGGCCCTCACCGTCACGGTGCCGTGGACGACCGAGCCGGGCTCGGGTGCGGTCACGTGGACGGGGATGGTCGCGGCTGACGCCGGACGGGGCAGCAGGACGGCGGCGACCAGTGAGAAGAGCGCGAGCGGGCGAACGAAGGGGCGCATCCGCAGACCATCATGCGAACGGAGCCCGGAAACCGCAAGGAATCGGCGGCGCGGTGCACCCGCGGGGCGACCGGCCGCGCTCGGCCCGGCGACTGCGGCACCGAGATGCCGATTGGGGGGACCGCCGATACGATGGGCCGTCTCCCCCGACGACCGGATGACGAGTCCGATTCGCCTTGCCGCACGAACGATCGCCGCCTTCACGCTGGCGGCCGCGGTCGCCTGCACGTCCTCGCCGGGCACGGAGCCGACCGGTTCGGCGGCTGGCTCCCCGTCTGGCCTCGGGAACACCTCGCCCGGGGCCACGCACCCTATCGGCGTCGACCCCTCACAGATCCGCACGGTGACCCCGATCAAGCACGTGGTGTTCGTGATCAAGGAGAACCGGTCCTTCGACAACCTGTTCGGCCGGTTCCCGGGGGCGGATGGGGCGAGGGTAGCGAACGATCACGGGACCAAGCGTCCGCTGACCAGGGGGTACGACCAGCGACTCCCCCACGACCTGCCGCACGACTTCGCCGCTGCGGTGAAGTCCTACGACGGCGGGAAGATGGACGGGTTCAACCTCACGGACGCGGCCGATCGGTATGCGTTCACCCAGATGACCGGCCCGAAGATGTTGCCGAACTACTGGCACTGGGCCGAGCGGTTCGTGTTAGGGGACCATTTCTTCGCCTCGATGAACGGCCCCTCCTATCCGAACCACCTGTACACGATCGCGGCGCAGTCGGGTGGGGTGCACGACAACCCCCTGGCACCGTCCGCGAACGACCGTGGGGTGTTCAAGACGTGGGGGTGCGACGCGCCGAAGAGCGAGAAGGTCCAGATCATGGACTCCGAGGGAGCCGTGCACGCGGTCCCGCCGTGCTTCGACTTCCAGACGGAGGGCGACCTGCTGGAGTCCGCGGGGATCCCGTGGGCCTACTACGCGGCCCCCCCGGTGCCCTGGGACCAGGGGCCGCGGTCCGGCTACATCTGGTCGGCCTACGCGTCGGTGCGGCACATCCGGGACGACCCGAAGCAGTGGTCGCAGCACATCTTCCCGGTGCAGCAGCTGATCGACGACGTCGACCACGACCGGCTGCCGCCCGTCACGTGGGTCACTCCGCAGTTCGCGTACAGCGAGCACCCCGAGTACAACTTCTGCGACGGCGAGAACTGGTCCACGCGGGTGATCGACGCGATCATGCAGAGCCCCATGTGGCCCTCGACCGCGATCTTCCTGACGTGGGACGACTGGGGCGGGTTCTACGACCACCTGCCCCCACCGCAGATCGACAAGTTCGGTCTGGGGATCCGCGTCCCGTTCCTGGTCATCTCGCCGTACGCGAAGCAGGGGTTTGTCGACCACGCGCACGGGGAGTTCTCGTCGGTGCTGCGGTTCATCGAGGACAACTGGGGCCTGCTCCAGCTCACGAAGCGCGACACCGACGCCGGCAACCTCGACGAGGACTTCGATTTCACGCAGCCGCCACGGCCCCCCGACCCGCTGCCCGAACGAAGCGACTGCGTGGGGAACGCCTTCGCCCATCCGCCGAAGGACGCCTACACCTGAGCGCCGGCCGGCGTCGTCAGCGAACCAACAGTTGGTTGAGCAGCACCCCCATTGCGGGTGGACCTGGAAATTGCCGACCCACTTCGAGACGATGGCCACGCCAGCGCCGTTGGCGACGAACACCACGCAGCGTCGACGAGGGTGAGCCGTCGGTCGATCGCCGCCCACAGGTCGATCGCCGCCCACAGGTCGATCACCGCCCCGGGTCGGTCGCCTGAACTGCGAGCGCGTGCCCCCTCAGGCGGTCGAGGGGGGAGGACCGGGTCGCACAACTGCGACACATTGCTGTTGGCTCGCGACCCCAGGACGATGCTCGTGCACGACACAGGGAAAAAGGGGCTCTTGTGACGCATCCGTGGGTCCACAACCGGCCCTGACATGAGCAACGCCGCCTTCCACCTACGCTTTTGGGCTGTTCGACGGTCCATCAGCGAGGCGAGGAGGGCGGCGTGCTCGGTACCAACGTATGGCGCAGGATGCTCGGTGTCGACCGGGCGACCGTGATCGAGTCGGTCGAGGTCGACGAGGAGAACGCGATCGTGGCCCGCGTGCGGCCCCGCCGGGACTCCAGGCGCCGGTGCGGCCGGTGCGGCGTTCGTGCTCCGCTCTACGACCGCGGGGAAGGCCGGCGCCGGTGGCGGGGACTCGACCTCGGCACGGTGATGTGCTTCCTCGAGTCCGACGCCCCCCGGGTGTCCTGCCCCGAACACGGCCCCACGGTGGCCCAGGTCCCATGGGCCCGCCACGGAGCGGGCCACACCCGGGAGTTCGACGACCAAGCGGCGTGGCTCGTCACCCACACGCCCCGCTCGGCCGTCTCCGAGCTCATGCGCGTCGCCTGGCGCACCGTGGGCTCGATCATCGCCCGGGTGGTGGCGGACGGCCGGGCCGCCCACGACCCCTTCGACGGCCTGCGCCGCATCGGCATCGACGAGATCTCTTACAAGCGCGGCCACCGGTACCTCATGGTCGTGGTGGACCACGACACCGGACGCCTCGTGTGGGCTGCCCCCGGGCGGGACAAGAAGACCCTGTGCGGGTTCTTCGACCTCCTGGGGGATGACCGGTGCTCGAAGGTCCGCCTGGTCAGCGCCGATGCAGCCGAGTGGATCGGTGACGTCGTGGCGGAGCGGTGCAAGAAGGCGACCCTGTGCACCGACGGGTTCCACGTCGTGGCCTGGGCCACCGACGCCCTGGACGAAGTGCGCCGGGAGGTGTGGAACACCGCGCGCCGCCAGGGCATGCGGGCCTACGCCCGCGAGCTCAAGGGGTGCCGCTACGCGCTGTGGAAGAACCCCGAGGACCTCACCGAACACCAACAGGCCAAGCTGGCGTGGATCTCCGCGGCGAACACGAGGCTCTACCGGGCGTACCTGCTCAAGGAGCAGCTGCGTCAGGCCATCCGGCTCAAGGGCCGGCGAGCCATCGCGATGATCCACCGCTGGCTGGCCTGGGCGGCCCGATCGCGCATCGACGCGTTCGTCTCCCTCGGCCGCAGGATCCGCAAGAACCTCCCCGGGATCGAGGCGGCCATGCGTCACAACCTGTCCAACGCCCTGATCGAGTCGACGAACACGAAGCTGCGTGTCCTGCACCGGATGGCATTCGGCTTCAAGAAGCCCGAGCATCTCGTCGCCCTCGCACTGCTCGATCGGGGCGGCTACTGCCCACCGCTACCGGGACGCGGAGTTGCCTGATGGACCCACGGATATGTCAGGAGGGCCGAAAAAGGCGTCGGGACGCGTCTGACGAACGGACGGTGGACCGCCTACGTCGAGACCGCCCAGAAGCTCGGCCTCGACGCGTGCCTCCAGACGGGCGTCGCCGACTGAGGCACGCCGTGGTGGCTCGGTCTACGTATCGCGAAACGGGTTCTGGACTCGCACGCCCGCATAGTCCTCTCCGTCGGCGAGATCCTCAGAGAGCACGACCTCGCACCCGAGCGCGCGGGCGGCTTCGAGGATCGCGGCATCCCAGTACGAGAGCCCGAAGCGGTTGCGAGTCACCATCGCGGCGAGCATGACCGGTGTGGCGATCTCCTGGACCGGGAACCGCAAGAACGACTCGACGAGTCTGGCGGCCTGTTCGTGAGTCAGGGCGTCGGGGCGGGTCGAGCGAGTCGCCTGGACGTAGAACTCCTGGAGCACCTGTACGGACAACGCGATGTCCCTGTCCGCGAGGATGGAGTTCGCCCGTTCCGCCTTCGCCTGCTCCGCAACGTCCTGCGACACCGCGTAGAGCAGAACGCTGGTGTCAACGAACCGCACGGCCGTGCAAATCGTCCCGATCGAGGCGGTCGCGGGCGCGGAAGCGACCGATCTGGGCCTGGACCTCGCGCTGCTGGTTCTCGAGTCGGGCGAACTCGTCCATTTGCTGCGAGAGCGAGCGCAAGTAGTCGGCGACGAGACCGCTCACCGAGCGACCCCGTTCCGCCGTGAGCGAATTTGCGCGACCTGGGAGCTCGGTTTGCCCGTGCGGCGGGTCGGGCATACAGTCGCCGACGGCGTTTGTTACTCTCCGGTAGGTAAACGCGGCTCGGCCCGCTCCATGGTCCAGCCGCACTTCGCGTCCGGATCGCGGAAGGAGCCTGACCCATGCGCGAGGCAGTCATCGTCGAAGCCGTCCGGAGCCCGATCGGCAAGCGGAACGGCTCGCTCGCCGGCACCCACCCCGTCGACCTCCTGGCCCACGTGCTGCAGGGCGTGGTGGAGCGTTCGGGCGTGGACCCCGGGCTGATCGAGGACAACATCACCGGCTGCGTGTCCCAGGTGGGCGAGCAGTCGATCAACATCGGCCGCAACGCCTGGCTGGCGGCCGGGTTGCCCGAGGAGATCCCCGCCACCACCGTCGACCGGCAGTGCGGTTCGTCCCAGCAGGCGGCGCACTTCGCGGCGCAGGGTGTGATCGCCGGCGCGTACGACCTGGTCGTCGCCTCCGGCGTCGAGAACATGAGCCGTGTCCCCATGGGTTCCTCCATGGCCGGCGCGATGCCGTTCAGTCCGGCCATGTACAACCGGTACGAGGGGAAGCTGGTGCCCCAGGGCATCAGCGCGGAGCTCATCGCCACCAAGTGGGATCTCTCGCGTGAGCAGCTCGACGACTTCTCGGCCCGCTCGCACGCGAAGGCGGCCGAGGCCACCAGGAACGGTTACTTCCAGCGCGAGATCGAGCCCATCAAGGTCTCCGGCGAGGAGGGCGAGAAGCTGCTCGACATCGACGAGGGGATCCGGTTCGAGCTGGACCGGGAGAAGATGGGAACGCTCCAGCCGTCGTTCTACAACCCGGGCCTCGAGGACCAGTTCCCCGGGCAGCTGAACTGGCGGATCACCGCGGCCAACTCCTCCCAGATCTCCGACGGCGCGGGCGCGGTGTTGATCGCGTCGCGCGAGAAGGCCGAGGAGCTCGGGCTCAAGCCGCGGGCGCGGTTCGTGTCGTTCTCCCTGGCGGGCGACTCGCCGATCCTCATGCTGACGGCGCCGATCCCGGCCACCCGCCGGGTGCTCGACCGGGCCAACCTGAAGCTCGAGGACATCGACGTCGTCGAGATCAACGAGGCCTTCGCGTCGGTGGTGCTGGCCTGGCAGAAGGAGCTCGAGATCCCCGAGGACTGGTTCCAGGCCCACGTGAACCCGAACGGCGGTGCGATCGCGGTCGGCCACCCGCTCGGCGCCACCGGGGCGAAGCTGCTCACCACCATGCTCCACGAGCTCGAGCGGACCGGTGGTCGCTTCGGCCTCCAGACCATGTGCGAGGGCGGCGGCATGGCGAACGCAACGATCATCGAGCGACTGGACCCGTAGCCGTTCCGGTTCGTCGAACCCGGCGTCGCCGTTACGTGGCCGACGCGTTCGGCAGGGTGTACCCGGCCTTCTTCAGCTCCTGGCCGGCAGCCTCCAGTTCCTTGGCGAACTCGCCCTTCGACAGCCCGTCCGCCTCGGTGCGGAGCTGCTGCTGGTCCCCGGCCCGGGCGGTGTCGGCCATCTGGTGGAAGGCGGTCTCCGCCGCGTGGAACCCTTGGACGAGCTTCGAGTTGGCGTCCGCGGCATCGGCCGGCGGGGTCAGCGAGTCCAGCTGGTCGGCGTAGCCGCCGATCGCGTCGCCGGCCTGGTCGAACTGCGGGGCGAGCTTGGAAAGATCACCCTTCGAGCCGAACAGCGCCCCGACGACGACGGAGGCCTCCTGGTTGGCCTGGTTGCTGATCGTGGTGAGCTTCTGCTGGTACTCGTCATGGCTGAGCGCCGAGCTGCCGCCGCACGCGGCGGTGCCGATGGCCACCGCGACGAGCGTCGCGACCATGCCGAAGTATCGTTTTGACATGCTTGATCCCCCTCCGTGGTTCAGACGGACAAACGGGCTGAAACGGCTCGAAAGGGTACCAGTTGGGTGACCCGGGCGCCACTGTCCCCTTTAGGACGAGTTGGGCACCTTGTATCCGGCCTTCTTGAGCTCGTTCCCGGCGCTGGTCAGCTCCTTGGCCGCCGGTGAGTTCTGGAAGCTCTGACCGAGCGACTGGAGCTTGGCGAGGTCCTTGTCCTCGGCGGCCTTCGCGAACTCGCGGAACGCGTCGGCGATGCCGTGGAACCCGTCAACGAGCTTCGCGTTGGCGTCGGCGGCGTCGTCGGGTGGGTTCAGCCCGTTCAGCTGGTCGGCCACGCCGTCGATGTCGTCGGCGGCCTGGTTCATGGCGGGCGCGGCCTTGCTGAGGTCGTCCGGGCTCTGGATGCCGCCGAGGGCGCCGAGGGCGCTCTGTTCCTTGGTCTGGAAGTCCGCGGCGATCTGCGTGAGCTTCTGCTGATACTCGTCGTGCGACAACTGGCCGCCGCCGCTGCACGCGGCGGTCGCGATCGCCACCGCGACGAGCGCAGCGAAGATGCCGGTCAGGCGTCGATGCATGTTCGTTCCCTCCGTCGGGTTGATGAGACTGCTCAGCGGGCCGCCGAAGCGTAGCATTCGGGACGAAGTGACCAGCGGCGTCCCCGGCGCCCGATGGCCCGGGGCGTGGTTCACTGGGTTCCATGGTCCTGCAGATCCTGGGCGCGATCGTGCTCTTCGTGGTGATCGCGTTCCTCGGCATCACGGCCATCAGGGCGGTATCCGGCGCCGGCCGGGCCCGCGAGGCGCGCCCCGCCGGCGCCGAACCCGAGGACGTCGCGGACCTCGACGTCTTCTTCGTGTGCTCGGAGTGCGGCACGGAGTTCCGGGTCACGCGCCTCGGCGAGGCGCAGGTGCCGCGACACTGCGGCGAACGCATGACCGTCGTCCGCCGTCCGGCGGCGACGGGCTGACACGAGACGAGGGCGAGGGCGCCCGGCCGTCAGGCCGGGCGCCCTCGTGTGATCTGTGACCAGCGGGCCTACGCCGCTGTCCCGTGGACCAGCAGCTCGGTCATGTCGACGAAGCGCGGCTCACCGCGGTTCGACAGCATGGTGAACCGCACGAACAGCACGTTGTGCGCTCCGGCCGACGGTGTCACCGTGGTGAACCCTCCGAGCGGAACCGCCGCCCCGTGGTTCACCGCCGTCACGAATCCGCCGGACGCGGTCTTCGTCTCGATCTCGAACCCCTTCACGGCGGCCGACGACGGATCGCCGCACACCGGGTCGGGATCGAGCGCGAAGTTGGTGATGTTCACCGCATGCGGCAGCCGCACCGTGATCTGGCGCGGCGTGGGCAGGGCGCTGCCCCACCCGCTCGCCGTGTTGAGGTCGAACGCGCCGTCCGGCCCGCATCCGAACGTGCTGAAGTCGGGGGGGTCGGCGGATGCGATCGTCGCTCCGCCGGAGAGCGCGGCCCAGTCCCGGTTGACGTCCACCTGACCGAGGTTGACGGTGGCCTGGTTGACGTTCACGGTCGTGGTCGGGTCGTAGCCGAGGACCTCCAACGTGTAGCCGGAGTGCCGCGGCACGTGGGGGATCGAGAACGAACCGTCCCCTGCCGTGACGTCCACCAGGTTGTCCGGCGACTGCTGCGTGCTGTTGGTCAGGTGGTCGACGATCCCCACGGTCGCCCCGGCGATCGGGTTGCTCGTCACGGCATTGGTGATGACGCCCTTGACAGTCCCGCAGTGCGCCGGGTTGCCACACCCGGGGGGCGTCGCGAAGTTCTGGGTCGGAGTGACGTCGTTGCCGCCGTCGACGTGGGCGAAGAAGCCCATCCCGCGGTTGGCGAACACGCTCCACAGCAGGTCGCGGTCGTGACCGCCGGCCACCACCTGGTCGGCCTGGAGGATCGCGTTGCGCTCGTCGAGCATGCTGGGGTCGGGCGGGGACAGCTCCATGGCCCGGGTCACGATCGACTCCGCCCGCTTGACGCCGTTCGCGGCGCCGAGCGAGGCGATCAGGCGCTGGCGGATCTGCCACAGCGTCTGGCCCCAGATCTCGCCGTCGGCGTGGACCTCGGGGAAGGTCCCGAACTGGGCCTGGGCGATCTTGCCCATGTCGCCGAGGGTGTAGCCGCCCGCTCCGGCGTTGCCGGCGCCCCGGCACAGCGGCTTGGACGGGCCCACCGGGCAGTCCATGCCCTCGGTTCGGATCGGCTTGGTGGAGCCGCCGCCCGTGAAGAACCCGACCTGGACGTCGCCCGGCGTCGACCTGTCCTTCACGAACCCCTGCTTCGCCAGGAAGTCCATGGCGTACCAGTCGCTCCACGCCTCGCCCATCGCGCCCGACTCGAACGCGTTGAGCGCGGGGACGCCGCGGGGGTCGGTGATCAGCCGGTTCGACAGGCCGTGCGTGTACTCGTGGTACACGATCGACGCGTCGTCCCCGCCGTCGGAGTCCGGGTTGTTGCCGGACAGCGTGTTCGCCTCGAACAGGTACATCTGCATGGTCGGCGCGTGGCCGTCGGGCGGCGTGGACATGTTGGCGTTGGCCTGGTGGTTGATGTCCGGTATGCCGCCGGCGGTGTTCGCGCCGTCGTCCACCTGGGCCTGCACCGCGTCGTTGCCCTTGCCGTGGCCGGTCTTGTTCACCAGCTGGAAGTTGCCGGCCCCCTCGGTGAACCCGATCGGCGCCTTCAGCAGGTGGTTGTGGTAGTTGTTCAGGAAGAAGTACACCTGCGTGGCGTCCTGCCGCAGGTTCTGCTTCCACGACCCCTTCTGGCTGCTGTTCCAGGTGCAGGGGAACTTCGGGTTGCAGTTGTGCGACGGCGCCGAGGTGTTCGTCTGCAGGTGGTAGTTCCAGCTACGGCCGGTGCTCGCCGGGACCTCGTCGCCGTTCGGGAACGCCCCCGGCTTCGCGTGGTTGTCGTCGTTGACGTCGGCATAGACGTGCGCGTTGTTGCCGAACAGTCGTTTGGCGTCCTTGACCGGGAACGTGTGGCCGGCCTGCCTGCCGACGCCGGGCGGGAGCAGCGAGGAGACCATGTACTGCCAGGCCAGGCCGTGGCCGGTCACGTCGGCGTACTGCACCTGGTTGGTGCGCCACAGAACGGCGCCGGACGACGCGTCGACGACCGACAGGTCGCGTTCGGTCGACGAGGCCGTCGCGTCGACCTGCCAGGCCAGCTCCGTCCCACGCGCGTCGCCGAACAGCACGAGCGTGGCGCTGTCGCCGTTGGCGTAGGTCGCCGTGCGCGTGGCGGTGCGGCCCTGGCTCACGAGCGGCGCCGGCGTGGTGTCCGCGGCACCGGAGTTCTCGAGGGCGAGGCTGACCGCGGAGGTGGCGGAGAGCCTCGGCTGCGTCGAGGCGACGGACAGCCCCGACATCGGCGCGCCCAGCACGTTGATCAGCTGGCCGGCGCGGGTGACCGAGGCCTCGAGCCCGTGGTCGAACGAGGGCACCCCCTGGAACGACTGCACCCAGTACATGTGGTGGGTCCCGAGGACGTCGACGTAGTCGCGGACGAGGTGGAGCGTCGAGAGGTCGGACGCCGACAGGCCGAACGCGTCGATGTGGCCCCGGACGTAGTCGGCCACGATCTTGGCGGGGGCCTGCCGCGATGCCGGGGTGAGGAACCCGTCCAGGCGGGCGACCACCCTGGGCGTGCCCGTGTGCGGGTCGATGTCGACGACGCCCTCCTCGCCGAGCGAGCTGATCAGCCCGGAGCGGGCGCTGGCCTGGTTGGCCGTCGGCTGCACGGCGAACGACCCCTGGTCGCGCGTGTCGAGGGGCGTGTTGCCCCGGTACTGCGGCGTCGTCGAGGCGGGCGTGCGCTCGGCGGCCCTCGACGGCTGGGCCCCCGCGGTCGGGATGGCGGCCAGGAAGGCCATCACCACGGCGGCGGCCACGGCGAGCGTTGTGAGCGTTCTCCTTCGGCGAGCGGTGCGATGCATGGACTCCCTCCCAGGCCGGCGGTGCTCGTTGCGTCCAAGCCGGCAGTCGAGCGACCGAAAGACGAGTCGGCCGGCCGCCCGGTGCGGCCGGCTCCCCAATCCTGGAGGCGCGCCTCCCGCCGAGACCGTAACATCGGAGGGCTCCCGTTGGGGAGGGAGATTTTGGATGGTTTGCCCGGCCGAGGCTGGACGTCCGGCCGGAGGGCCTACTCGCCCTCGCGGATGCGTTCGGCCCGCTCCTTCAGGGTCCGGAAGTCCTTCCGGGGCCGGTCGTCCGGCAGCAGGCGGTCGTTCGAGCTGAAGCCCCACCCGGCGAACACCACCCCGACCCTGCCGTACGTCCGGCGAAGCTCCCCGCCGCACTCGGGGCAGGGGCCCGGCGGACCGGCACCCATCGGCTGCAGCTCCTCGAGCTCGTGCCCGCAGGCGGTGCACCGGTACTCGTAGATCGGCACGTTCCACAGGGTATCCCCAGGTCCTCCACAGGAGCGGCCGGGAGATGTCCCCAGTGTGGAAATTTCATGGGGAGAATTACATCCGTGTCAGTCGTGCGACCGGTCCCCGCCGGTGCGGTTTCGGGCCTAGGACGAAGAGCAGGGTCAAGGGGCAGCGGCAACTCCCCGAAACCGGGTATATGACACCGCCAGCCGGCGCGACGGGATCCGATGCCTTGGGAGGAGTGCGTTGCTCGGCCATCGCCTGGCAGGTCCTGCCGGGAATGGTGTTCCCGGGGCTCATCTACTTCCTGGTCTCCCGGAGCGCACCGATCCTCGTCGCGCTGGCGGCCGCATCCAGTGTTCCCCTGATCGACGCGGTCGTCCGGCTGGCCCGGCGCCGTCCGCCGAACGCCGCAACCGGGCTGTTCGTGCTGGGGACGGGCGTGTCCATCGCACTGGCGTTCTGGTCGGGGTCGGGGATGTTCATCCTGGCCAAGGGCGCGGTCGTGAGCGCACTGCTCGGCGTGGCGTTCGCGCTGTCGGCGGCGATCCGCCGGCCGCTCACCCGGACGCTCGCGGTCCGGTTCGGCGCCTCGCACGCCGAGGGCCGGCAGCGCCTGGCCGAACGGTGGCGTCACCCGAGCATCGTCCAGGTCTTCCAGGTGCTGTCGATCGGATGGGGCGTGCTGCTGCTGCTCCAGGCCGCCGAGCAGGCCACGTTCGCGCTGACGCTCCCGCCGGGCCTCGTGATGACGCTCGAGGGACCCATGCACCTGCTGATCACCGGCCTGGGGGTCGGGGCGAGCCTCCTGTACGTCCGCCGCCGTCAGCAGGCGGACCCCGCCGTGGTGCTGATCCCCACCCGCCGGTAGCACCCGTTCAAGGTTTCGCCCCCGCGTCGCCGATACCGCTTGCGATGCGTTCCGCCGGCGCGCCCCCGTTCGACCTGTCCCGTCGCGGGTTCCTGCGCGCCGCGGGCACGGGCGCGGCCGCGGTGGCCGCCGCCGGTCTCGCGTCCGGGGCCCTGCGGCCGCCCAGCGCCGCCGCCGCCACCCGGGTGGCGCCGTCGACGGACCCCGCCCTGCACCTCCTCCGCCGCGCCACCTACGGGCCCACGGCGGCGTCGGTCGCCCGGATCCATTCCATGGGCACCACGGCGTGGCTGGAGCGGCAGCTCCGCCCGGGGACGATCGACGATTCCGCGTGCGCCGCGCTGATCTCCTCGCGGTTCCCGCACCTGTCCTGGTCCATCCAGCAGGCCAATCAGAACCTCGACGGCGGGGCCTGGGACCTCATGTTCGACCTGGGGGTCGCCACGCTGGCCCGCGCCTGCTGGAGCGAACGGCAGCTGCTCGAGGTGATGGTCGACTTCTGGTCGAACCACCTCAACGTGACCAACCCGTCCAGCGACGTCTGGAACTGCCGCCACGACTACGACCGGAAGGTGCTCCGCGCCCACGCGCTCGGGAAGTTCGAGGAGATGCTGCTGGCCTCCGCACAACACCCGGCCATGCTCCTGTACCTCAACAACGCCGAGTCGAACAAGGACCTGCCGAACGAGAACTACGGCCGCGAGCTGCTCGAGCTCCACACGGTGAGCGTCGACGCCGGCTACTCCGAGGACGAGATGCGGAACTCGGTCCTGCTGCTCACCGGGTTCGGCATCGACTGGGACACCGGGGAGTTCAAGTACTGGAAGGACGACCACTACACGGGTCCCGTGGAGATCCTCGGGTACAGCGTCAAGAACGGCTCCCGGGCGGGCGGGTACGACCTGGTGCTCAACTACCTCCGGTATCTCGCGCGCCACCCGATGACGGCGAAGCACATCGCCACGAAGCTGTGCATGCGGTTCGTCTCGGACACGCCGCCCCCGTCGCTCGTGAACGCCCTCGCCTCGACGTACGTGGCGCAGGGGACGGCGATCGTGCCGGTGCTGCGGCAGCTGTTCCACTCGCCCGCGTTCGCCGCCTCGATGGGGCGGAAGGTCCGCCGTCCGATGGAGGACGTCGTGGCCACGGTTCGGACGCTGGGGATGCGGCCGGACGCGTCCGGGCGCGACGGCATGGAGGGTCTGTACTGGATGGTCGACGACCTGGGGAACGCCCCCGGTGCGTGGGGCCAGCCGGACGGGTACCCCGACTACGCGGCGGCGTGGTCCTCGGCCGGGGGGACGCTCGGGAAGTGGAACTCGCACATGTCGCTGGCCGCGCACTGGTGGCCGGACAAGCTGGTGGCGCCGGCGCCGAAGACGTTCCTGCCGTCTCCGCTGCCGGCCACGCACGGCGCGCTGGTCCAGGCGCTGGCCAAGCGGCTGGTGTACCGGTCGCTTCCGGCGGTCCAGCGCGACGCGGTGCTCTCGCTGGTGGGGAAGGTGGGCACCGACCCCCTGCACAAGAACGACGAGGCGGTCACGTGGCGGCTGCCGTACCTGATGGCGCTGATCCTCGACTCGCCGTGCCACCTGACGAGATGAGGGAGGACGTCGACATGGATGCGACGAGCGGTGTCCCGCGCAAGGCCTGCGGGTGCCCGGACTACCGGCGCGCGGCGCCGCTGTTCTCGCGGCGGACGTTCCTGAAGGGAGCGGCCGCGACGGGCCTGCTGGCGGGCCTGGTCGGGACCGAGATGCTGTCGACCCAGCTGGCGTTCGCCGACTCCTCGTACACGGGCGACGTGCTCGTGCTGCTGTCCCTCCGGGGCGGGATGGACGGGGTGAACGTGATCGTCCCGGCCGGCGACTCCGACTATGTGATGATGCGTCCGAACATCGGCATCCAGCAGGCCGCCCTGGTGCAGCTCGACCAGATGTTCGGGATGCACCCGGCGATGGCGTCCCTGAAGCCGTTCTACGACTCGGGCGTGTTCGGCGTGGTGCACGCGGCCGGCATGTCGCAGCCCAACCGGTCGCACTTCGAGGCCATGGAGGAGATGGAACGGGCCGCGCCGGGCACGTCGCTGCGGACCGGCTGGATCGACCGCGTGCTGGGTGGGCGGGCCGGCGGGACGGCGTTCCAGGGGATGCAGGTGGGGAGCGGGATGGCCGCTCCGGCGTTCCGGGGGCCCGCGCCGGAGCTCGCGATCTACTCGGTGGACTCGTTCGGGCTGGACGCGGCGTGGGACGCGGACGAGCTGTCCCGCTGGAACACCGCCCTCCGGGGGCTGTACCGGGGGGCATCGGACGTGCTGCGTGGACCGGCCACGACGACCCTCGACGCCATCGGGACCATGCAGACGCTGAAGGACGCCGGCTACACGCCCTCGAACGGCGCGGTGTACCCGGACACCGACCTCGGGCACGCGTTCAGGGACCTGGCCCGGCTGATCAAGGCGAACGTCGGGTTGCAGGTGGCCGCCATCGACTACGGCGACTGGGACATGCACGAGGGCATGGGCGGGCCGGATTCGGGATGGATGCACGACCACCTCACCGAGCTCTCGGGGACGCTCGCGGCGTTCGCGACCGATCTCGGTTCGGACGGTCTCCAGGGCGTGACCCTGGCGACCCTGACGGAGTTCGGACGATGCGTCGGGGAGAACGGTTCGGGCGGGTGCGACCACGGGTACGGACAGGCGGTGCTGCTGCTCGGCGGCGGCGTCATGGGCGGGCAGGTCCACGGGAAGTGGCCGGGGCTCGCCATGGACCAGCTGGTCGACGAGATGGACCTGGCCGTGACGACCGACTACCGGTCCATCCTGGCGGAGGTCCTCGAGAAGCGGTGCAGGGCGAGCGGCGTCTCGAGCGTGTTCCCGGGCCTGGGCTCCGACCGCCCGGGCGTCGTCAACCAGAAGCCGTAGGCGTCAGCGCGGCGCCGTCAGCGCCACTGCGTCGCGCCGAGGAACCCGACCGCGATCATGCCGAGGCCGACGAACAGGTACAGGTTCTTCGCCGACCCGCCGAGCAGGCTGAGGTAGTTCAGCACGATGACCAGCGCGCCCCCGAACAGCAGGCACAGGATGACCACGCCGTACCACTTCGGCGACGGCTTCGGCTTCTTGCGCGGCGGCGGCTGATACGTGCGCCGCTTGGACTTGGACTTGGGCATGGCCTTGGATGATACCGGCCGGGCAGCCGGAAAGCCTCCGGTTTCCGCGAGCAGGTCTCAGGGCGCGGGGCGGAGCGTCATCGTCGATTCGGCGACCCTGTCGACCGCCTCGCGGGAGAGCGGCGCCGGGTGGTACCGGATGTTCGCCCAGTCCTCCACCTGGTCCTTGAAGTGCGGTGAGGCCGGGTTGCCGGACTGGCCGACGGCGTTGGTCACCATGCTCGCATCGACGTCGGCGAGGTCGACGATCTGGCGCCACGACGACACGACCACGGTGTCCCAGCCCGCGCCCGGTTCGAACATCCCCTGGCTGATGGTCTGCTCGTCGCCGCCCCATTCGTGCCCTCCGGCCACGAACAGCGACTCGAGCCCCGGCAGGATCGCCAGCGGGTGCGCGAACGAGATCCGGTGCAGCGAGCCCCACCGCCATCCCTCCATGTCCTCGCCGAGCGTGGCCGTCAACTCGTCGAGCGCCTGGTCGAGCGTCGCCCGCAGCATCGCGTCGCGGGCCTCCACGCCCCCCGGCTCGAACCACGGGGCCACCGGATAGCGCAGCAGCGCCGGCAGCACGGACACCTGGAACTCGTTCGTCCACTGCCGCCGCCCGTAGAAGTGGTCGAACAGCTCCGGCCCCAGCTTCGGCAGCAGCAGCGCCGTCGACAGGTGCTTGCACCACGCCTCGTAGATCCCGGCCGCCACCGAGTCGGGCGCGAGGTCGCCGTCCCACCCGTCGAGGAACCCGATCGCCGCCTTCTGCCGCTCGTCGGCCGGTTCGACGGTGGCCATCACCGCGCCGACCTGCCGGGCCGGTTCGGACTGCGTGTCGCCGTGGATGCGCGCGAACGACTCCGCCGAGTGCAGCGTGGACTCGCCGAGCAGGGTCGCGATCCGGCGGGCCCGGACGTTCGGGAGGAAGTCCTTCCCGAGGTCGTACGGGTAGGAGTCGTCGTGCACCTTCTGGTTGGCCGTCGCGATGAACCCCTGCGCGGGGTTCTGGGACCACGGCAGCTCGTCGAACGGCACCCACCCGTCCCACTCGAACTCGGCCGTCCACCCGGGAACCGGCAGCGTCCCGTCGTGGCCGGCCTTGCGGATCGGGTGCAACCCGGTGCACTGGTAGCCGATGTTCCCGTCGACGTCGGCGTAGATGAAGTTCTGCCCGGGCGACTCCCATCCGTGGAGCGCGGAACGGAACGACGCGAAGTCGGTCGCCTGCGCCAGGTCCAGCAGCACCGACGGCTGGACGCCGTGCGAGGCGCCCACCCACCGAAGGGCGTACGTCTCCCGGATGCCGCCCTCCACGACGTGGGGTGCGGCGATGCCCACCATGTACGAGTCGAGGATCGGCCCGTGCCGCGACTCCCGGACCTCGAGCACCTCCGGCTCCTCGCGGCCCCGCACGAAGATCTCCTCGCGATGGATGGTGAGCGGTTCCCAGGCGTCCTCGTAGCGCGCGGCCGACCCGTCCTCCGACAGTCGCTCCAGGTAGAGGTCCTGCGTGTCGCCGCCCACGTTGGTCTGGCCCCACGCGTGGTGCAGCGTGTGCCCGATGACCACGCCCGGCGCGCCGGGGATGGTCACCCCCCGGACGTCGAGCCCGGGCGCGCAGAGGTGGCACTCGAACCAGATCGACGGCAGCGTCGCGCGCAGGTGGGGGTCGTTCGCGAGGAGCGGCCGGCCGCTCGCGGTTCGCGATCCGCCGACCACCCAGTTGTTCGAACCCTGGCCCTTCGGCGTGAGCGGCGCCGAGCGCAGGATCTCGAGCGCCCGGCGCCGCCGGGGGTCCTTCCCCGGCACGATCACGGACGGCTCGCCGGCCGAGTCGGGGAACAACGCCAGCATCGCCTCGTACCCCAGCCGCTCGGCGATCTCGACGCGGAGCAGCTCGGCATCCCAGTTCCCCGAGAGCTGCCACGACATGAACGCGCCGACGGCAGCGCCGACCGCGATCGCCTCGTCGTCGGTCTCGGAGAACACGCTCGGTTCGAGCTCGAGGATCCGGTACTCGACCGGGAGGGCCGGGAGCGCCGCCAGGCCGGCCCGGTACCCGGCGAGCATCGACCGCACCATCATCATCGACCGCGCGTCGTAGCCGGCCACCAGCCGGGGCCCCGCCCGGTTGAGCCCGACGGTTCGGAAGAACCGGTCGATGGAGACCGCGAACTCCCCGATCAGCTCGGACAGCCGTCCGGTCGACAGGCGCACGAGGAACTCCGTCTGGAACGGACGCTCCTGGGCCATCACGTAGCCCTGCGCCATGAACACGTCGGGCAGGGACGACGCGAAGATGTGGGGGACGCCCCACCGGTCTCGGACGACCTCGGCGGGCGCGTCGAGGCCGGGCACGTCGACCGTGCCCTCGACGGGCGGCAGCGCCTCCCGCGCCTGCTCCATCAGCTGTTCGGCCCACTCGCTCATGTGCTCCTCTTCCTGGCTTCGGGTTCCGAAACCGTACGAGCAGCTCGCGGGCTCGGGCAACCCGGGGCGGCGACCGCCGTCGCACGCCGCCATGCTGACCTGCGAGAATGCGGTCCTCGTCCGACCGAGGAGTCGTCGATGACCGACCACCGGCCCTGGTTCGCCCACTACCCCGAGGGCGTCCCGCACACGCTCGCCCCCTACCCCGAGAAGAACCTGTACTCGCTGCTCTCGGAGGCCGCCGGGCGTCACCCGACCGCCCCCGCCGTGGTGTGGGCCGTGCCCGGCGGCAAGACGCTCACCTACGCGCAGCTGAAGTCCGAGACCGAGCGGTTCTCGGCCGTCCTCTCCAAGCTCGGCGTGAAGAAGGGCGACCGGGTCGCGCTGATCCTGCCGAACTGCCCGCAGTACGTGATCGCGTACTACGCGACCGTGCGGATCGGCGCCGTGATCGTGGGCAACAACCCGCTGTACACGGCGCGCGAGCTCTCGCACCAGCTGAACGACTGCGGCGCCGAGGTGGTCGTGGTCCTCGACTCCCTGTACCCCAACCTGAAGAACATCGAGCAGGACTACAAGCCCCGCGAGGTCGTCGTCACGAGCGTCACCGACTACATGAAGTTCCCCGTGAACGTGCTCGCGCCGATGAAGCTGAAGAAGGAGGCCAAGCACGAGGGCCACCCCTGGCCGCCGGTTCCGTCCGGCGCCGACGTCAAGTGGTGGAAGCGCCTCATGGCTTCGGCCGGCACGCCGCCGCCGGTCGCGGAGGTCGATGCGAAGAACGACCCGGCCGGTTTCATCTACACGGGCGGAACGACCGGCCTGTCGAAGGGCGCGATGCTCTCGCACTACAACCTGGTGGCCAACGCGAACCAGGGCGCGGCGTGGTTCCCCGACCTCGGCGACGCGACCGACTCGCTGATGTGCGTCCTGCCGTTCTTCCACTCCTACGGGATGACCGTGTGCATGAACATCGGCATCCTGCGGGCCGGCAAGCTCGTGCTGCTGCCGCGGTTCGAGTTGGTGAACGCCCTCAAGGCCATCCAGAAGGAACGGCCGACGATGTTCCCCGGCGTGCCGCGACTGTACATCGCGCTCAACGAGGCGGAGGAGACGAAGGGCTACGACATCACGTCGATCAAGGCCTGCCTGTCGGGCGCGGCCGCGCTGCCGCTCGCGGTGGCCGAGAAGTTCGAGGGGCTGACGGGTTCGCACGTGGCCGAGGGCTACGGCCTGACCGAGACGTCGCCGATCAGCCACGCCAACCCGATCGTCGGCCAGCGCAAGGAAGGGTTCATCGGGATGCCCATCCCCGACACCGACTGCAAGCTGGTCGACCTCGACGACCCCACCAAGCAGGCCGAACCGGGCCAGCCCGGCGAGCTCGCAATCAGCGGGCCCCAGGTCATGCTGGGCTACTGGAACAAGCCCGACGAGACGGCCGGGATGATCAAGGAGGAGGACGGCGTCCGGTGGCTGTACACGGGCGACATCGCGCAGGTCGACGAGGAGGGCTGGTTCAGGATCGTCGACCGCAAGAAGGAGATGATCATCGTCTCCGGGTTCAACGTCTACCCCACCGACATCGAGCAGGTCCTGTACCGCAACCCCAAGGTGGAGAAGGTCGCCGTGGTCGGTGTTCCGGACGCCACGACCGGCGAGGCCGTGAAGGCGTTCATCGTCCTGCGCAAGGGCGAGACGGCCACGCCGGAGGA
Source organism: uncultured Actinomycetes bacterium (assembly GCA_963772375.1). Taxonomy (GTDB): domain Bacteria; phylum Actinomycetota; class UBA4738; order UBA4738; family JACQTL01; genus DATBHM01. The sequence goes on along the minus strand of CAVYXG010000005.1, from coordinate 236,927 downwards.
GATCATCAAGTGGAGCCGGAGCGAGCTCACCGGCTACCGCGCCCCCAAGCAGATCGAGTTCCGCGACTCGCTGCCGGAGACGCTCGTCGGCAAGGTCCTGCGCCGGGTGCTCCTCGACGAGGAGAAGCAGAAGCAGGCCGCCGCGTCGGGGTCGGGTGCAGATTCGGGGAACGGCAAGGGAACGAACACCTGACCGAGCGGGAGAGGGAGATGCGATGGCGAGGTTGACCGGAACCGTGTCGAAGGGGTCGGCGCCGGCCGACGGTGCGTACGTGCAGCTCCGCAACACCGGCGGGGACTTTCAGGCCGAGGTCCGGACCGGGCCCGACGGGCAGTTCACCCTCTATCCCGTGCCCGGACGGTGGCGGCTGGTGTCGTTCGCACCCCGGACCTCGACGGTGGAACGCGTGGTCGAGATCGGCCGCGAGGACGTGGTCGTCGATCTCACCCTGGAGTGATTTGGCCGCCCGGCGCCCCGATCGGAGCGTTCAGCCGGAATCGGCCCACCCGTCGCCCGGCCGCGGATACAGCACGATGAGCGCGAACAGCGCAAACGCGAGTACGTGCGCGACCGTGCACCAGACACAGAGCTTCCCGATCGTCAACAGCTCCGCATCGAGGAGGTAGAGCACGAATGCCATCCCGGCCGCGGCCGCAGCCACCCGGATCCGTCCGATCGTCCGGGAACGCCCGCGCCAGGCCCCTGGGGTGGTGAGCGCCGCCATCGCGAGGAACCACGCCACCCCGAGGATGGCCACCGGAACGCCCAGGAGCCGGGACTGGGCACTGGTCGTCACCTGGTCGCAGCTCACGAACCCGTGCGACCCGCAGGCCAAGATCCGCGACGACGTGAAATGGGCCACCGTGAGATAGACGGACACGGCGAGTCCGCCGAGGGACAGGCTCAGCGTGGTCGGGGCCAGCCACGCCGGATACGGCTCGACCGTTCGATCCGTCCCGTTCCTGGCCCGGCTCGCAACGTTCGAGGGCCGCCTTCGGGTCCGAACGCCGGCGGACTTCACTGCGACCGAAGGGCGGCCGACGCCGCTCGCACCGCCGGGCTGGAACACACCGACCTGGGCTGCCCGCCGGTTGCGCTGCAGATCGCGGCGGTGATCTGGTTCGCCCCGCCGAGGACGGCCAACGCGACGGGGCTCTGCGGATCGTGAAGGTCGCGGGCGATCTGGCTCATGGTGAGCCCCTGCAGCACTCCCGGGTCGAACGACGACCCGCTCATCACGAACCGGTTCCCGATGTCGGTGAACGGTATGACGTTCGCTCCTCCCGTATAGGGAGGCCGATCGAAGTCTGCCATGAGACTCCGTTCCAGGGCCGTGGGTCGCTCGAGCTGCGTGTACGCGCCGCCCGGCGCGGGCTGATTGGTCTGCAGCTCGACCGGCGTGAAGACGAGATATGGACTCCGGTAGGTCGACCCGTGGAACGAGAACGTCGCGGTCTGCGGGTAGACGTCGGAGGTCGCCGACTCGGTGGCGCCGAGCCCGGAGAACGACCCGAACCGGCTGAGCGCCACGACCATCGCCCACCGCTCAGCGGCGCAGTAGGGGCAGTACTCGGCGCCGACGTACACGACCTGCGGACGCCCGGCCGACGTGAGCGGCGGGGTCCACGTGGGCAGGGCCACGGGCGGATTGCCGGCCGCCTCGGTTCCGGCCGCGTCGAATCCGGAGGCGGGGACCGTCGACACGTCGTGCATGACGACCGCCGAGACTCCACTGGACCGCTGGGCCGGAGTGGACGAGCTGAGGGCCCGCGCCGCCACCAGGCCTGCCACGACGAGCACGACCGCCCCGATCGCGACCCAGGAGAGCGCGCTCGGGCGGTGCGCTGCCGCCGGCCCAGGGGCCGAGCGTTCGGGCCGCCGGTGCTCGGATCGGAGCGAACCCACGCGAGCAGTCGACGCCGGCCGCCGCTGCAGCGTGACCCGTCGGTTCGTCATCGCCACTCCTCCACGCGGAGCAGACGGCCCGTCGAGCATCCGAGCGCGATCGATCGGGACGGATGGACTCCGCTCCCCACACCATCGGCCCGGTCCGGACGGGACAGATGGGACGAACGGCCCCCTTCTGGTGGACCTGTCGGGGCGGCTTCCCGCCGACGTCAGGACCGATTTCAGCCTCGGCCCTGCCGGGGCCGAATGCACGTCCGTGGACCGGCCAGCGTCCTTGTGGTCGTCGACGCCGTCACCGGAACGAGGCTCGGGAACTCCGTCGTCTGATCAACGGCACCGGTCGCCGCGAACAATGTAGGTTCGGGTCATGACGACCGTGATCTTGTTCCATCACGCCCTCGGGCAGACGCCCGGCTTCCTCGCGTTCGCCGACACGCTGCGGAAGGCCGGCCACACGGTCCACGCACCGGACCTGTACGAAGGCCGGACGTTCGCCGGCCTCGACGAAGGCGTCGCGAACGCGCAGGGGATCGGGTTCGACGAGGTCATCCGCCGGGGAGCCGAGGCGGCCGAGGTGCTCCCCACCGACATGGTGTACGCGGGGTTTTCGCTCGGGGTCATGCCGGCCCAGTACCTGGCGCAGCGCCGGCCGGGCGCCCGGGGGGCGCTGCTGTACCTGGGAGCCGTGCCGACTTCGGAGTTCGGCTCGTCGTGGCCGCCCGGCGTCCCGGTCCAGATCCACATGAAGGACGACGACCCCTGGGCGGCGGAGGACCTGTCCGCGGCGAGGGCGCTCGTCGAGGAGGCCGGGGACGCCGAGCTGTTCATGTACCCGGGCGGCGGGCATCTGTTCGCCGATCCGAGCCACGCCGATTACGAGGAGCCCGCGGCGCGGCTGCTCATGGAACGAACGCTGGCGTTCCTCGACCGGGTCAGGTAGCGGGGCCGCGCCTCAGGTCGAGCCGGCGTCGGCCTCGGTGCCGAACGCCCGGCGCAGGAAGTCGAGCTCGAGGAGGTACCGCGAGACCACCACGTCGTCGGCGCCGCCCATGTGCGACGCCCCGGGGATCAGCACCAGCTCGTGGGGGATCGCGGCGGCCATGAGGGCGGCGGACATGCGCAGCGTGTGGGCCACGACGACGTTGTCGTCGGCGAACCCGTGGATCAGCAGCAGCGGCCGCCGGAGCTGGCCGGCGAACGTGATGGGCGAGCTCCGCCGGTAGGCCTCGGGGTCCTCGTCGGGACGCCCGAGGTACCGCTCCGTGTAGTGGGTGTCGTACAGGAGCTGGTCGGTGACGGGCGCGCCCGCCACCGCAGCGTGGAACACCTCGGGCCGCGAGCAGACCGCCATGGCCGCGAGCTCGCCGCCGAACGACCAGCCCCGGATGGCCACCCGTTCCAGATCCAGGAACCCCCATCGGGAGGCAGCGGCCTGCAACCCGTCGACCTGGTCCTGGAGGGTGATGCTGAAGTCCCCGTGGATGGCCCTCTCCCACGAGACGCTCCGGCCCGGCGTTCCCCGGCCGTCGATCACGAGCACCGCCGCCCCCAGCCGGTCGGCGAACCACTGGTCCACGAGGTAGGCGCCGGAGTGACGGACCACGCGCTGCCATCCCGGGCCGCCGTAGGGGGAGAGCAGCACGGGCAGGTTCGTCGATGGCTCGCGCCCGCCGGGAAGGAGGAGCGCGGCCCGGAGCTCCCGCTCGCCGAGTGACGCGTAGGTCGGGGTGGCGTTCACGAGCGGGACCTCGCCGAACGACCGGACGTCGATCCGGCTGCCGTCCCTCCTGCGCACCCACGTCGTAGCAACGACCGCGTCGGCGCCGTGGCTCCGCACCGCCGCCACCCCGTCCGATGCCACCCCCGTGTGCACGCCCGGCTCGGCCGTCACCGTCTCGGTGGCTCCACGTGACCCGACGCGGAACACCTGCGTCTGCGTCGGGTCGTCGCCCGATGCGGTGAACCACACGCCGTCCGCACCGGTCCCGATCAAACCGGCGACGTGCAGCGTCGGCGGGGTCGCGACGGCCCCGTCGATGCGCACCCGGCGGCGGTCGTCCTCGTCCACCGTCGTCACCAGGCGGCCGTCGGGCAGGCGCCCGGGCGAACTCAGGATCAGCTCGACCCAGGCCGCGTCGTCGTCCCGGGCCGCGACCGACGTCGCGCCGGTCCGCTCGTCGACCTCGAGCACCTCGAGGGATCGCTGGTCCCGCGACTGCACCGCCACGGTCAGCGGCGAATCCGCCGGCCATTCGACGCGGGCGAGGTACTCGAATCGTTCGTGATCCCACTCGACCTCCATGGATGAACCGGAGGCCACCTCGATCACGTGCAGGGTGACGACGGCGTTCGGCGTCCCCGCCCGCGGGTACCGCACGGCTCGCGGCGCCGCGTCCGGGCTCGCCGGATCCGACACCCACCACCGTTCGACCGGGCGTTCGTCGACGCGGGCCGCGGCGATCCGGCGCCCGTCCGGCGACCACCAGAAGCCTCGCGGCCGGTCCATCTCCTCGGCCGCGGCGAACTCGGCCAGCCCCCAGTGGACGTCCGGATCGTCGTCGGAGGCGAGCACGCGCGAGGGACCGTCGATCTGCTGGACGTGCAGCGCGCCGTCGACGACATGGACGACGGCCGTGCCGTCCGGGGCGAGCCGCGGGTCGAATGGCGGCCCGGGAACGTCGAGCATCTGCGTCTGGCCGGTCACGAGGTCCACCACGAACAGCCGCCCGGAATCCGTGAACGCCGCCCGGGTCGTCGCCGAATCGGTCGCATAGGCGGTCACGCCGGCCGCCCGCTCGCGGGCGCGCTCGCGGATCGCGCGTTCGGTCTCGGTCAGCTCGTGGGAGCCATCCGTCCCCGCATGGTCGCGCGGGTCGAACACGCATCGTTCCTCGCCTGTCTCGAGATCGAGCACCCACAGGCAGGTGAGCGGGTCGTCGCCGGCCTTCGAGCGCAGGAAGACGACGCGGGTCCCCGAGACGCCGAAGCTCCGGGGCACTCCGAGCTGGAGGCCCTGTGTGCGGGCGAGCTGCTCGGGGAACGCCCGGTCGTCGGATCGCTCGACCACCTGCAGTCCTTTCGAGGAGAGGGACGCCGCACGTCGCGGCCGGGGCGAACCCTATCGCCGGCCCGTCGCCGTCCGCGACCGGCCGCCACCAGACACGAACGAGCTACGGTTCGGGCGTCGCCGGGTGGAGGAGGCCGAACGCGTAGGACTCGGTGAGCGCCTCCCACGACGCGTGGATGACGTTGTCCGACACGCCGACCGTGGTCCATTCCTTCGAACCGTCGCTCGTCTCGATCAGCACGCGCACCACGGCCTGGGTGCCCTTCGCGCCGTCGAGGACGCGGACCCGGTAGTCGGTGAGGCGCATGTCGTCGAGCTCCGGGTAGGTGCGGGCGAGCGCGGTCCGCAGCGCGTTGTCGAGCGCCCCGACGGGCCCCGCACCCTCGGCCGTCGCGATGTGGCGGTCGCCGTTCGTCCGGACCTTGACCGTGGCCTCGGCCGGTTCGACCTCCCCACGGCGTTCCTCCACCGACACCCGGAACGACTCGACCTCGAAGAAGTCGTGCTCCCAGCCGGCGGAACGGCGAAGCAGCAGCTCGAGCGAGGCATCCGCTGCCTCGTAGGCGTACCCGTCGGCCTCGCGTTCCTTGATGTGCGCGAGCGCTGCGGAGGCGGCGGAGGGCTCCAGGGGTACGAGGAGCTCCGCCGCCTTCCGCAGCAGATTGGCCCGGCCGGCGAGGTCGGAGACCAGCACGTGGCTGTCGTTCCCCACGGACGCCGGCGGGACGTGTTCGTACGCGTCGGCGCGGCGGGCCAGCGCGCTCGCGTGCAGGCCGGCCTTGTGGGCGAACGCGCTCCGCCCGACGTACGGCTGGTGCGGGTCGGGCGAGAGGTTCGCGATCTCGGCGACCAGGTGGGCGATCTCGGTGAGCCGCTCGACGCCGCCTTCCGGCAGCACGTCGAGCCCGAGCTTCAGCGCCAGGTTCGCCGCGATCGCGACCAGGTCGGCGTTCCCGCAGCGCTCGCCGTAGCCGTTCACGGTTCCCTGGATCTGGAAGGCGTCACCCTCGGCCGCCGCCGCGACGGAGCTGGCCACCGCGCTCGCCGCGTCGTTGTGGAAGTGCACGCCGAGCGGCGCGTTCACGTGCTCACCGACGTCGGCCACGATGCGCACCGCGTCGCCGGAGAGCGTCCCGCCGTTGGTGTCGCAGAGGACCAGCCGCGACGCGCCCGACTCCTCCGCCGTCCGAACGACCTGCAGCGCGTAGGTCGGGTCCTCGCGGAACCCGTCGAAGAAGTGCTCGGCGTCGAAGAACACCCGCCGCCCCTCCCGGACGAAGAACGCGACCGAGTCGGCGATCATCCGGAGGTTCTCCTCGGGCGTGGTCTCGAGCGTGAGCGTGACGTGCAGGGGGCTGGACTTGCCGACCAGGCACACCACCGGCGTCTGCGCGTCGAGCAGCTCGCGGAGCACCGCGCTCCGGTCCGACCGTTCGCCCGCCTTGCGGGTCATGCCGAACGCGCTGAGCGTCGTGCGGTGCAGCATCGCCTGCGCGGCGAGCCGGAAGAACTCCGTGTCCCGCGGGTTCGCCCCCGGCCAGCCGCCCTCGACGAACGGCACGCCGAGGGAGTCCAGCGCGTGCAGGACCTTCAGCTTGTCCTCGACCGAGAACTGGAGGCCGGCCCGCTGCGCGCCGTCGCGGAGCGTCGTGTCGTACAGCTCGACCTGGGGCACCCAGACGGCGTCACGCATTGGCCGCCGCCTCCGCGATCATGTCGCCCACCTCGGACGTCGTGAATCCCATCTCGGCCGCCCGCATCGACCGGAGCTTGGGCGCGACCGACCGGATCCCGGCGTCGATCCGCCGGGCCGCCGCCGGTTCGCCGAGCGCGTCGAGCATCATGCCGGCCGCGGCGACGGCCGCGACGGGGTTGATCGTCCCCCGTCCGGTGTGGTCGGGCGCCGTGCCGCCGATCGGTTCGAACATCGACACGCCTCCCGGATCGGGGTTGAGGTTGCCGCCCGCGGCCACGCCCATCCCGCCCTGGATGGTCGCCGCGAGGTCGGTGAGGATGTCGCCGAACATGTTGTCGGTGACGACCACGTCGAACCGGCCCGGATCCTCCACCAGGTAGATGCACGCCGCGTCGACGTGGCAGTACGCCGTCTCGACGTCGCCGTACGTCGCGGCCATCGCGGGGAACGCCCGCGACCACAGATCCCCGGCGTAGTTGAGGACGTTCGTCTTGTGGACGAGCGTGACGTGACGGCGGCGGCCCGGCGTCCGCGACAGCTCGAACGCGTACCGCAGGCAGCGGTCCACGCCGTGGCGGGTGTTCACACTTTCCTGGACGGCGACCTCGTCCCCGGTGTCCCGCCGGTGGAACCACCCCGCGCCTGCGTACAGGCCCTCGGAGTTCTCCCGGACGAACACCATGTCGATCTCCGAGGGGTCGACCGACGCGAGCGGCAGCGTTACGCCGGGGTAGGGGCGGGTCGGGCGGAGGTTCACGTACTGGTCGAGCTCGAACCGGATCCGCAGCAGCAGGTCGCGCTCCAGCACACCCGGCGGCACCCGGGGGTCGCCCACGGCGCCGAGATACAGCGCGTCGAGGCCCCGGAACTCGTCCAGCACGGAGTCGGGGAGCGTCTCGCCGGTCCGCAGCCACCGGTCCCCTCCGAGGTCGTACTCGACCGCGTCCAGCTCGAATCCGCCGGCCGCCGCCACGGCGTCGAGGACCTTGCGACCCTCCCGCACGACCTCCGGCCCGGTGCCGTCGCCCGGGATCACGCCGATCCGGTAGGTGGTCATCCGCCCAGGTCCCCCGCGCGTCAGTCCGGGCGCCAGTCGGCCTGGGGCGGTTCGTTCGGGGCGGGCCCGACCCCGGCGTGCACGGACTCCTCCGCATGCAGCGAACGCGCCACCCACGGCATCAGCCCGCCTGCGTCGAGGATGTCCCGCATGAACGGCGGCAGCGGCGTTCCCTGGAACGTCGCGGCCTTCGTGACGTTCTCCACGACGCCGGAGTCGAGATCCACCCGGAACTCGTCGCCCGGCTCGGCGCCGTCGCTCACGCCCGGGCACTCCACGATCGGGAGGCCGACGTTGACCGAGTTTCGGAAGAAGATCCGGGCGAACGACTCCGCCACGATGCACGCGACGCCGCTCGCCTGGATGGCGATCGGGGCGTGCTCACGGCTGGAGCCGCTGCCGAAGTTCTTCCCGCCGACCATGAGATCGCCGGGCCGCACCGTCTCCACGAACGCCGGGTCGAGGTCCTCCATGCAGTGCCGAGCCAGCTCGGCGGGGTCGATCGTCGTGAGGTACCGCGCCGGGATGATCACGTCGGTGTCGACGTTGTCGCCGTACACGAACGCGCGCCCCTCGAACGTCGTGTTCACGACGTCGCTCCGTAGGACGCGCCGACCCCGGTGAGGTAGTCGCCGTCCGGCGGTTCCACGCCGAGCTCGTCGGGGTGGGCCAGGCGCCCCATCACCGCGGTCGCCGCGGCCACCGCCGGATTGGCCAGGTAGACCTTGGCGTCCTTGTGGCCCATGCGGCCGACGTAGTTGCGGTTGGAGGTCGACACGCACACCTCGCCCGGCCCGAGCACGCCCATGTGCCCGCCGAGGCACGCGCCGCACGTCGGCGTCGAGACCGTGGCGCCGGCCTCCGCGAACACCTCGAGCAGCCCCTCGCGGTTGGCCTGCAGCCAGATCTCCTGCGTGGCCGGGATGACCATCAACCGGACGCGCGGATCGGCCCGGCGGTCGCGCAGGATGTGCGCGGCCATCCGGAGGTCCTCCAGCTTGGCGTTGGTGCAGGATCCGATGAAGACCTGGTCGACGACGACGCGCTCGGCCCCGGACACGGGCTCCGCTTTCGACGGGAGGGAGGGGAGCGAGACCTGCGGCTCGAGCGCCCCCACGTCGACGGTGTGGCTGGCCTCGTAGACGGCATCGTCGTCGCTGGTGAGCACGTCGAACTCGTGGTCCCGCCCGGTGACCCGCTGGCGCTCCCGGACGTAGGCCAGAGTGACGTCGTCCGGCGCCACCATTCCCGACTTCGCTCCGGCCTCGATGGCCATGTTGGTCAGCGTGAACCGGGAGTCCATCGACAGGTGCTCGAGCGCCGGCCCGGTGTGCTCCATGGCCTGGTAGGAGCAGCCGTCGTCGCCGACCAGCGCGATCACGGACAGGATGAGGTCCTTCCCGACCACCCACGGACCGGGCACGCCCTCGTAGACGAACCGTACGCTCTCCGGAACCCGCAGCCAGATGCGCCCGGTGGCCAGCACGGCCGCGAGGTCGGTCGACCCGACGCCCGTGCTGAACGCCCCCAGCGCCCCGTACGTGCAGGAGTGCGAGTCGGCGCCGATGATCACCTGCCCCGGCAGGGCGAGCGACTGTTCCGGCAGCAGGATGTGCTCGATGCCGCCCCGGCCGAGCTCGAAGTAGTGCTCGATTCCCTGCTGCCGGGCGAACTCCCGCATCGACATTCCGAGCTTCGCGCTCGCGATGTCCTTGGCGGGGACGAAGTGCGACGGAACCAGCGCCACCTTCGACGGGTCCCACACGTTCTCGATGCCGAGCTCCCGGAACCGGGCGATCGCGACCGGTGCGGTGACGTCGTTGCCCATGGCGAGGTCGACGTCGGCCATGATCAGGTCGCCCGGCGCGACCTCGGGCTGCCCGGCCGCGCGGGCCAGGATCTTCTCGGTGATGGTCATGGGGCGCGGGCTCATGTGGCGCCCTCCCCGTCGGTCGCGGGCTGCTCCGGAGCCGTTCCCGTGGAGCGCACGGCCCGGTTGACCGCCGCGAGGTAGGCGCGGGCGCTCGCCTCCACCACGTCGGACGCGACGCCCCGCCCGGTGAACCTCCGGCCGCCGACGTCGAGCTGCACCACGACGTCGCCGAGCGCGTCCGACCCGCCGGTCACCGCCGATACGTTGAACGACGCCAACCGGGCGTCGACCCCGCTGGCGCGCGTGATCGCGCCGTACGCCGCGTCGATCATCCCGTCGCCCATCGCCGAGTCCTCGAGGTCCTCGCCGTCCCGCGACAGCCGAACGGTCGCGGTCGGGGACAGGTGGGTTCCCCCGGCCACCGCGAGCGACACCAGCGTGAACGCGTCGGTCTCCGCGGAGCCGAGCTCCTCGGACACGATGGCCTCGAGGTCGGCGTCGGTGAGCTCCATCTTCCGGTCGGCCATCTCCTTGAACCGCGCGAACGCCCGGTTCAGCGCGTCCGGCTGGAGCTGCAGCCCGAGCTTGGCGACCGCGTCGGCGAACGCGTGCCGGCCGGAGTGCTTGCCTAGCACGATCTTCGATCCCTCGAAGCCCACCTCGACCGGATCCATGATCTCGTAGGTCGCCCGGTTCATGAGCACGCCGTGCTGGTGGATGCCCGACTCGTGGGCGAACGCGTTGGCGCCGACGACGGCCTTGTTCGGCTGGACCGGGTAGCCGGTCACCATCGACACCAGCCGCGAGGTCCTGGCGATCTCCTTCACGTTCAGGCGGTGCCGCAGGCCGAGGGCCTCGCCCCGCGTGGAGACGATCATGGCCATCTCCTCGAGCGAGCAGTTCCCCGCCCGTTCGCCGATCCCGTTGACGGCGACCTCCACCTGCCGTGCGCCGTTCATCACGCCGGCCAGGGAGTTCGCGACGGCCAAACCGAGGTCGTTGTGGCAGTGCGTCGAGATCACCACGTTCTCGGGCAGGGTTTCGCGGGTCACCCGGACCAGCTCGCCGAACTCTTCCGGCGTGGCGTACCCCACGGTGTCGGGCACGTTGATGGTCGTCGCGCCCTCATCAACGGCCACGCGGAACGTCTCCAGCATGAACGCAGGGTCGGTCCGGGTGGCGTCCTGCGCGGAGAACTCGACGTCCTCGGCGTACGAACGGGCCCGCCGGACGCTCCGTCGGGTGGCGTCGACGACCTGGTCCCGCGACATGCGAAGCATCGAGTCGAGGTGCACGTTCGACGTCGAGATGAACACGTGCAGCCGGGCGCGCTGGGCGTCGCGGACTGCCTCCCACGCGCGGTCGATGTCGCCGTCGTCGGCCCGGCAGAGGGCCGCGACCGTCGACCCCTTCACGGTCTCGGCGATCTGGCGAACCGCGTCGAACTCGCCCGGCGACGAGGCGGGGAACCCGGCCTCGATGACGTCGACCCCCAGCCGGGCCAGCTGCTCCGCGATCTCCAGCTTCTCCGCGGCCGTCAGCGCGATGCCCGGCGCCTGCTCGCCGTCGCGGAGCGTCGTGTCGAAGAACCGTACGTCGTCAGGCACGCGGACCACCGTCCGCGTGCGTGGTGTCGGGGGAGCCGGTGGCCGGACGCGCGCCCGCCGCGTCGCCGTTCCGGCCCCGCTGGAGCCACGGCATCATCGAGCGGAGCTGCTCGCCGACCTGTTCGATCTGGTGGCGCCGGTCGTGCTCGCGCATCTCGGTGAACCGCGGGAAACCCTCGTCGGCCTCCTCGATCCACTCGCGGGCGAAGTCGCCGTCCTGGATCTCGCCGAGGATCGCGCGCATCCGGTCGCGGGTCGACGCGTCGATCACCCGCGGCCCGCGCGTGTAGTCGCCGTACTCGGCCGTGTCCGACACGCTGTACCGCATCCAGCCCAGCCCACCCTCGTACATGAGGTCGACGATGAGCTTCAGCTCGTGGAGGCACTCGAAGTACGCGACCTCCGGCTGATACCCGGCCTCGACCAGCGTCTCGAACCCCGCCTTCACCAGCGAGGTCACGCCGCCGCACAGCACGGCCTGCTCACCGAACAGGTCGGTCTCGGTCTCCTCGGCGAACGTCGTCTCGATCACGCCGGCCCGGCCGCTGCCGATGCCGGCAGCGTAGGCCAGCACGCGGTCGCGGGCCGTTCCCGTCGCGTCGCGGTGCACGGCGTACAGCGACGGCGTGCCGATGCCCTCCGTGTACGTCCGACGGACGAGGTGCCCCGGCGCCTTCGGCGCGACCATGCCCACGTCGACGCCCTCGGGCGCCTCGATCCGCCCGAAGTGCACGTTGAACCCGTGGGCGAACATCAGCAGGTTCCCGGGCTGGAGGCCCGGCTCGACGTCCGCGACGTAGGAGGCCGCCTGCGCCGTGTCGGGCAGGAGGATCATCACGACGTCGGCCTCGGCGGCAGCCTCGGCCGGGGTCATCACCGCGAGGCCGTCCTCCTCGGCCTTCGGCCACGACTTCGAGTCCGGTCGGAGCCCCACCCGCACGTCGTGCCCGGAGTCGCGCAGGTTGAGCGCGTGGGCGTGGCCCTGGCTCCCGTAGCCGAGCACCGCGATCTTCTGTCCGGCCAGCGCCCCGGCCGGGATGTCCGCGTCGTACAGCACCGTGCTCATGTCCGTCTCCTCACGCCGTCGCCTTGGCCCGGTCGCCGCTCAGGCGCCGGAGCCGCCGTTCCGAGATGCCGGTCGAACCCCGCCCGAGCGCGACCCGTCCGGTCCGCGCGAGCTCGACGATCCCGTGGGGTTCGAGTAGCGCCAGCATCGCCTCGATCTTGTCGGGAGCTCCGGTCGCCTCGATCGTCAGGGTCGAGTCGCTCACGTCGACGATCCGCGCCCGGAAGATGTCCGCGATCTCGGTCACCGCCGCGCGCTCGCCAGCCGGCGCGGTCACCTTCACCAGCGCGAGCTCCCGCTCGACGGACGAGGCCGGCTCCAGCTCGAGCACCTTCAGGACGTGCACGAGCTTGTGGAGCTGCTTCTCGACCTGTTCGAGCGGCTTGCGCTGGACGTCGACCACGATCGTCATCCGCGACCGCCCCGGCTGCTCCGTCGTCCCGACCGCGAGCGAGTGGATGTTGAACCCGCGCCGGGCGAACAGGTTGGCCACGCGGGCCAGCACACCCGGCCGGTCCTCGACCAGTACGGAGATCGTGTGCTGACTCATCGCGCGCCTTCCCCGGGAGAACGGCGGAGGCTCCTGCGCATGTCCGCACACCAGGAGGGGGGTTGACTCCGTTCGTTCATGCGATCGGAGCCTCCGCCGGATCGAGGGCCGGCTGCGCGAACTCCGGCCCGAGGATGATGTCGTCGTTCGAACCTCCGGCCGGGACCATGGGGAACACCATCTCTCCCTGGTCGCACCGGAAGTCGACGACCACGCTGCGGTCGGTGACCGACAGCGCCTTGTCCAGCACCGCGTCGACGTCGGCCGGCGTCTCTGCGCGGAGACCGATGGCCCCGTACGCCTCCGCCAGCCGGACGTAGTCGGGCACGTCCTGCGTCAGGCGAACGCCCGAGTAGCGTTCGTCGTAGAAGAGCTCCTGCCACTGCCGGACCATGCCGAGGTGGCCGTTGTTCACGATGGCCACGACGATCGGGATGCCCTCGGTGGTCGACGTGGCGAGCTCCTGCGACGTCATCTGGAAGCACCCGTCGCCGTCGATCGCCACCACGCGCTCGTCGGGGCGGCCGACCTTGGCGCCGAGCGCCGCCGGCACCGCGAACCCCATGGTCCCCAGGCCGCCGGAGTTGATCCACTGCCGGGGCCGGGAGAACCGGTAGAACTGTGAAGCCCACATCTGGTGCTGCCCGACGCCGGAGACGATCGTCGCGTCCCCGCCGGTCGCCGCGTGGATCCGTTCGACGACGAACTGCGGCTTGATGGCGCCGCCGTCCTCCTGCTGGTAGCGGTACGGGAACGCCCGCTTCCACTCGTCGAGCTGCGCGAGCCAGGGGCCGCGATCCCTCGCTCCGTCCGCGGCGACGGCCCGCTCGAGCTCGGCGGCCAGCGCCGCCGTCACGTGCGCCGCGTCGCCTACGATCGGAACGTCGGCCGCGCGGTTCTTCCCGATCTCCGCGGGGTCGATGTCGACGTGGATGACCTTCGCGTCCGGGGCGAACGTGGCCAGGTTGCCGGTGACCCGGTCGTCGAACCGGGCCCCGATGGCGATCAGCAGGTCGCTCCGCTGCATGGCGGTGACCGCGGTGTAGTTCCCGTGCATGCCGGGCATGCCCAGCGCGAGCTCGTGGTCGTCCGGGAACGCCCCCCGCGCCATCAGCGTGGTCACCACGGGCAGCCGGCCGGCCTCGGCGAGCCTGCGGAGGTCCGCGGACGCGTTCGCCCGGATCACGCCGCCGCCCACGTACAGCACGGGGCGTTCGCTCGCCATGATCAGCTTCACGGCCTCCCGGACCTGCTTGCGGTTCCCGTGCGTGGTCGGCTTGTAGCCGGGCAGGTCGACACGGTCGGGCCACTCGAAGGGCGCCGTGTTGATCAGGACGTCCTTCGGGACGTCCACCAGCACCGGGCCCGGGCGGCCGGTCGAGGCGATGTGGAACGCCTCGGCGACGGCTTCGGGGATGTCCTCGGTGCGCGTGACCAGCCGGTTGTGCTTGGTGACCGACATCGTGACGCCGGTGATGTCGGCCTCCTGGAACGCGTCGTTGCCGATCACGCCGGTGGGGACCTGACCCGTGATCGCCACGACCGGGATCGAGTCCATGAACGCGTCGGCCAGCGCCGTCACCAGGTTGCAGCCGCCGGGGCCGCTGGTCGCGAAGCACACGCCGGGCCGTCCGGTGGCGTGCGCGTAGCCCTCCGCCGCGTGCCCCGCGCCCTGCTCGTGCCGCATGAGCACGTGGCGCACCGACGACTCGATCAGCGGGTCGTAGGCTGGCAGGATCGCCCCGCCGGGAATGCCGAATACGACCTCCGTGCCCGCGAGCTCGAGCGATCTGATGAGCGCCTGGGCGCCGGTGGGCCGTGACGGGAAGGTCATCAGGCGCGCGCCTCCGGTGCGGGCTCGGCGGCGTGGTGGCCGTTGGTGGCCGGCCCCGCCTCGGCGGCGTACGCGGCCCTGGCCATGTGCTTCGGCGCGGCGGCGTGGCCGTTCGACGCGGGGCGGCGTTCGACGTCCTCCGGCGCGGTGCGCTGCACCTCGTAGCCCATGCGATGACCCAGGGCCATGCAGGACCGTTCGAACTCCCAGGGCGTCCAGTCGCGCCGGCGGATCTGGAACTCCTCGTCCTGGCCGAACCCGGTCGACAGGTACGTGGTCTCGGCGGCGAAGTACTCGGCCAGCTGCCGGCGGGCCGCGGGGTCGGCCACGTGCAGCGTCACCTGTCCCGGGCCCTCCCACTGTGCGGCGCCGACGGTGGCGCCGTCCTTCGTGAACTCGAATCGCATCGTCGTTCCCTCCTTCGTGCTTGCTCTGCTGTGTGTGGACTCCTGCTGGTCCTGGTGCCGGTCGGGGGGCTTGCAGCGGAGGGGTTCTTCGTCCCGGGGATCCCGGAAAACGAAAGACCCCTCGCGTCTGCGAAGGGCCTCTGGCGCGGCAACAGGGCGTGGCTGCCCTGCCCCGCGCCTAGGTAATAAGTACGAGGGCGAGAACCGTGGCGAAGCTCGAGCGGTCTCTGAGCGTCCTCATGTTGCAACAGAGGATACGCGGACGGTTGGAACTGTCAACCCATTCGCGGGTGAACGTTCGGCGAACGGCGACGAGCGCTCTTGCGCTGCAAGGGTTCCCATCGGTGCCGAATCCTCTTACGGCGTCCGGTCTCCGTCGGCGGAGCACACAGCGCCGCGCGCCGCGGTGGAGACCAGGCGCGCGTACTTGGCGAGGGCGCCAGTCGTGTACCGGGGCGCCGGGGCCTTCCAGCCCGCGCGGCGGCGTTCCAGCTCGTCGTCGGCGAGCTCCACGTCGAGCCGCCGTTCGTCCACGTCGAGCACGATCGCGTCGCCGTCCTCGACGAGGCCGAGCGGCCCGCCGACCGCCGCCTCCGGCGCGACGTGGCCGACCGCGAACCCGTGCGAGGCGCCGCTGAACCGTCCGTCCGTGACGAGCGCGACGTCCCGGCCGAGCCCCGCGCCGACGATCGCGCCGGTCACGGCGAGCATCTCGCGCATCCCCGGCCCGCCCCTCGGCCCCTCGTACCGGATCACGACGACGTCGCCGGCGACGATCCGTCCGTGGGTGACCGCCTCGAAGGCCGCCTCCTCCGAGTCGAACACCCGCGCGGTTCCCCGGAACGTCCGGCCCTCCATGCCCACGACCTTCACGACGGCGCCGTCGGGAGCCAGTGAGCCGGTCAGCACCGCCAGCCCTCCGTGGCCGTGGATCGGCGCGTCCATCGGCCGGATCACGTCTCCGTCGGGGTCGCCCGGCCGGAGCTCGGCCAGGTTCTCCGCGACGGTCCCGCCGGTCACGGTGACGGCGTCGCCGTGCAGGAGTCCGGCGTCGAGCAGCTCGCGCATCAGGACGGGAACTCCCCCCACGCGGTCGAGGTCGCTCATCACGAACCGCCCCGCGGGGCGCACGTCGCCGATGTGCGGCGTTCGCCGGCTGATCCGGTCGAAGTCGGCGAGCTCGAGCTCGACGCCAGCCTCCGAGGCGATCGCCAGCAGGTGCAAAACGGCGTTCGTCGAGCCGCCGCAGGCCATCACGACGGTGATCGCGTTCTCGAACGCCTCCCGCGTGAGGACGTCCCTCGGCCGGAGGCCGTTCCGGAGGCATTCCACGACGGCCGCGCCCGACGCCTTCGCGAATCCGTCCCGGCGGGGATCGACGGCCGGCGGAGAGGCCGAGCCCGGGAGCGACATCCCGAGCGCCTCGGCCGCCGTCGCCATCGTGTTCGCCGTGTACATGCCGGCGCAGGAACCGGGCCCCGGGCATGCGGCGGATTCGAGCTCGTGCAGCTCGTCGTCGGTCATGCGGCCGGCGGCGTGCGCCCCGACGCCCTCGAACACATCCTGGATCGTGACGTCGCGGCCCTGCCAGTGGCCGGGCAGGATCGTGCCGCCGTACAGGAACACCGACGGCAGGTTCAGCCGGGCGGCCGCCATGAGCATCCCGGGGAGGCTCTTGTCGCAGCCGGCGATCGTCACCATGCCGTCCATGCGCTCGGCGTGCATCACGAGCTCGACCGAGTCCGCGATGACCTCGCGGGACACGAGCGACGCCCGCATCCCCTCGTGGCCCATCGCGATGCCGTCGGAGACCGCGATCGTCGTGAACTGGATGGGCACGGCGCCGGCTTCGCGGGCGCCCTCCTTCGCTTGCGCCGCAAGGCGATCGAGGTGCACGTTGCACGGGGTGACCTCGTTCCACGACGACGCGACGCCGACCTGGGGCTTGGAGAAGTCCTCGTCGCCGAACCCGACCGCCCGGAGCATCGCGCGGGCGGGCGCGCGTTCGGGTCCCTCGGTCACGTCGCGGCTGCGCGGGCGGGTGGGGTCGGTTGTGGTCATGGTCGCCTCGCTCCGTGGTCGGGCAGCGGAGTGTACCGGGGGGCCCCGGGCCCTGTTCTGACCGGAGCCCGGTCTCGGTTCGTTCCACAGGTCAGCAGGGACGCAATCCCACGCCCATCGGGCCTGCGATATCGCTCATTGGCGAAACGGCGCGAGCCCGGTGCGGACGAGCAGCTGAGCGATGAGGTGCTGCCCTTTCGTGCTCGCGTAGCAGCAGTCCTGGAGGTTCAGGAGTCCGGCCGCGTACGCGTTCTGGGTTCCCTCGGGCCCATTGAACGCATGGAGCACGTCGACGCACTTCCCCCCGTATCTGCTCATCGCCCGGCAGATGATGTGCAGCTCGGTGCCGGCCTGGTACAGGGTGATCTCGGGGGTGACGAACGGCGGGATCACGCTTTCGGCCCCGGGAAGCGCGTTCGGCAGCGTGATGGCCCTGACGGCGGTCGGCGCGTGGCCGAGCGCTCGAACTCGCGACACGATCAAGTCGAAGTTGCGGCCGAACCGGCGAAGGACCGGGACGTAGCACTGCTTCCCCTTGCAGGCACCGGCCTGGAGCTGGTCATCTCCGGCGTTGAGGTCCGCGCCACCGATCCCGATGAGGACGATCTGTGCGCTGGACACCGCCTGCTGGGTCGTCTGGTCCGAATGCAGTTCCTGGAGCAGGACGTCGCTCGACTTGCCGTCCACGGCCAGGTTCTGCACGGTGACTGGTTCGCCGAGCTGCTGCTCGAGCAGCTTCGCGTAGTCGCCCACCCAACCAACACCGGTCGGATCGCCGGCGCCGGTCGTGTCGGAGTCGCCCAATGCCACGACCTTGACTGCTGAGCCGGCGGCGGACGTGGGTGGTGTCGTTGCCACGCCGGTGGTCGTTGCGGGAGCGGTGTTTGACCACAGACGCGGTCGATCCCCCAACTTCCGGTTTCGCAGACGGGCTTCCGCACGCAATCGCCACAAAGAGCAGTCACGACCAATGCCACGACGTCGGGCATCCGACGCGGGATCCAAGCCGTCTGTCTCCGAGACCCGACGGCCATCCACCGCCGCCCCAGGTTCGACATGCTGACCCCAGTCTCGGCCGATGAGCTCCGGACTCGAACATGAATGCACGACGCACCCGGAACGTGAAGGCGGAACCTCGATCGGGCTTCGTTACACAGAGTTCACAACGAGGAAACCCGTCGGCAAACGGATGGGGAATACCGTCACATGCGGAACCAGCAGGGTTCGAGCCCGACGGGAAGGAGCGACATGGCATTGTGGGACGTGCTCGTCACCACGCATGACGAGAGCGGGCAGCGCGTGAGCGAGGTGCTCGGCTCGTTCGGTCCGGGGGAGCTCGGCGAGGCGGTCGTGGAGGCCTGCCGCCGGGCCGAGGCGATCGGCGGCGGGATCCAGATCGTGCGGCACACGTCGCTCACGGCCCGCACGCACCCGTCGGAAACCGCGCGCGTGGCCTGAGTCCCGTGGCTCGGCGTGTCCGCGCCCGGAGGCTCGAACGCCCGCCTCCGTTCGTTCGGCTGCGTTTTCGCGGCCCTTGTCCCGAAACGAGATGGAATATCCGTGCGCGGTTCGGCCCATCCCGGAGGGCTTGGTTTGACATCCCGGCATCGACCCCTATACTCCGCCTCCAACATGCGCGACAGAAGGGGCGTCTCGAAGAGCAGCAGCAAGGCCGTACGAGCCGTCTAGGCGCGGGCGGGGTCGTTCCCCGTTCCGCGCACCAGGGACCTCCCGGGTATCCGGGGGGTCTCGTCATATCGGGCGCCGGGTGAGGCGAGAGGAGGCGACGTGCATCCCAGCGAGCGCGAGCGCGACGCCTGCGGTACCGGCTTCGTCGCGGACGCGGCCGGATCGGCGAGCCGCGACGTGGTGGAACGCGCCCTCGAGGCGCTGTGCCGCGTGCGCCACCGGGGCGCCACCGACGCCGACGCGAAGACGGGCGACGGGGCCGGCGTGCTGCTGCAGATCCCCCGCGCGCTGCTCGCCGCCGAGCTCGCCCGGCTGCGCGTCCCGCATCTCGAACCCGACAGCCTCGGGGTGGCGATGCTGTTCCAGCGCCCGTCGATCGCCGACGCCGACCTCCGCCGCCTGACCGACCGGTCGTTCCGCGCGGAGGGCATCGAGGTCGTGGCGTGGCGCGAGGTGCGCGTGGACCCGTCGGCGCTGGGCCGCCGCGCGCGGGAGACCCGGCCCCGGATCGTGCAGGCGCTGTTCGTCGGGCCGCGCGACCGCTCGGTGGAACGGGCCGAACGGGCGTGCCACCGGGCCCGGCGCCGCCTGGAGTCGTCGGCGCGCGACCTCGCCCCGGGGTCGGTGTACGTCGCTTCGTGCTCGTTCCTGACGGTGACCTACAAGGCGCTCGTCGCGGCCGACGAGCTGGCGCACTTCTACGCCGACCTCGCCGATCCCCGGGTGGCGTCGTCGTTCGCCCTGTTCCACCAGCGGTATTCGACGAACACGACGCCCACGTGGGAACGCGCACAGCCGTTCCGGATGCTCTGCCACAACGGCGAGATCAACACGATCAGCGGCAACGTCCACCGGATGCGCGGCCGCGAGGGCCGGCTGGGCACTGCATCGATCCTCGACGAGGAGCTGCTCCGGCCGGCCATCGACGAGTCCGGGAGCGACTCGGCGATGCTCGACAACGCGGTCGAGCTGCTGACCCGGGAGGGCGCCGATCCCGACGAGCCGCGCGACGTCCGTCAGGTGATGGCCATGCTCGTCCCGGCCGCGTGGGAGGGACTGCCCGACCTCGACGGGGACGTGCGGGGGTTCTACCGGTGGCACGCTGCGCTCATGGAACCCTGGGACGGGCCGGCCGCGCTCGTGTTCACCGACGGCGTCCGCGTCGGAGCGTGCCTCGACCGGAACGGCCTGCGGCCCATGCGGTGGTACGCGACCGAGGACGGGCTGGTGGCCTGCTCGTCGGAGGCGGGGTCGGTCGAACTGAGCGGCCGCGGCCGGGTCCGGCGAGGGAAGCTCGGGCCCGGGCAGATGCTGGTGGTGGACCCCTCGGATGGCGGCCTGCAGCTCGACCCGGTCCGGCGCGTGGCGTCGCGGCGTTCCTACGGCGACTGGGCGGACAAGGAGATCTCGAGGCAGTCGGCGGGCGATCCTCTGGCGCCCCCGGTCGATGACCTCGGGTGCCTGCAGTCGCTCCACGGCTACACCCGTGAAGAGCTGTCGTTGGTGCTGCGGCCGGCGGCCGGGGAGGGCAAGGAACCGACGTACTCCATGGGCGACGACGCGGCCATCGCGCCGTTCTCGTCGTGGAGGCGCCCGCTGTACCACCACCTCAAGCAGCGCTTCGCGCAGGTGACGAACCCGCCGATCGATCACCTCCGCGAACGCCACGTGTTCTCGATCCGAACGGTCCTCGGACCGCGCGACCCCGTGCTGTGGGAACGGCCCGAGGCGGCGTCGATGTTCGAGTACCCGACGTTCCTGCTGTTCCGGCCGCCGGGCGGATTCCACCTCGACGCGACGTGGCCGATCGCCGAGGGCGCGGCCGGGCTGCGGGCGGCCGTGGAGGGGCTGGCGGCGGCGGCCGTCCGGGCGGCGACGCTCGGGAGCGGGATCCAGATCGTGTCGGACGAGGAGGCGTCGGCGGACCGGGCGCCGGTCCCGTCGTTGCTGGCCGTTGGCGCGGTGAACGCGGCGTTGGTGCGGGCCGGGCACCGCACCCGGACGTCGATCGTCGTGCAGACCGACGACGCGCGGGAGTCCCACCACGTGGCGTGCCTGCTGGCGTTCGGGGCGGAGGCGGTGTTCCCGCGGCTGGCGCTCGCGACCGTCGCGGCGGCGGCCCGGTCGGCGCCGGAGGAGGCGCTGCTGCAGTGGCGAACGTCCGTCGAGGAGGGCGTCCTGAAGGTCATGGCCAAGCTGGGGATCTCGTGCATCGACTCCTACCGGGGGGCGCAGACGTTCGACGCGGTGGGGCTGGCGCACGAGGTCGTGCGGACGTGCTTCCCGGGCTCGTGGTCGCCGATCGGCGGGCTGACGTTCGAGGACGTCGCGGCGGACGTGCTGGAACGGCACCGGTCCGCGTTCCCGGCTCCGTCGCAGCTCTCCAGCCCGGGGTTCGTGAAGTTCCACAAGGGCGGCGAGTATCACGAGACCAATCCCGACGTGGTGCGGGCGCTGCACCGGACGGTCGATCCGTCGCTCGCGTCGCTGAAGTCGACGGCGGCCGGGGACGGGGACTCGTCCGAGCTGGACGAGTCGCCACCCGAGTCGGACGACGTCGCCATGGCCGCGGCGCACGCCCTGCAGCGGGCCGTGCGGTCGCCCGGCGATCCCGAGCGGTACGCGCGGTTCGCGCAGCTGGTCGACTCGCGGCCGCCGGCCGAGCCCCGCGACCTGCTGGAGTTCGTCCCGGCCGGCCCGCCGGTGCCGCTCGACGAGATCGAACCGGCGTCGGCGATCCTGCGACGGTTCTCGACGGGGGCGATCTCGCACGGCGCGATCTCGGCGGAGGCGCACGAGACGCTGGCGCTCGCGCTGAACATGGTCGGCGGCAGGTCGAACACCGGCGAGGGCGGCGAGGACCCGTCCCGCTACCGGACCGATCGCAATTCGAAGATCAAGCAGGTCGCGAGCGGCCGGTTCGGCGTGACGCCGGAGTACTGCTCGTTCGCCGAGGAGCTGCAGATCAAGATGGCGCAGGGCTCGAAGCCCGGCGAGGGCGGGCAGCTCCCCGGCCACAAGGTCACCGAGGAGATCGCGCGGCTGCGGCACACCCAGTCCGGCGTGGCGCTGATCTCGCCGGCGCCGCACCACGACATCTACTCGATCGAGGACCTCTCGCAGCTGATCTACGACCTCAAGCAGGTGAACCCCGCCGCGGACGTCAGCGTGAAGCTCGTGGCCGAGGTCGGCGTGGGGACGATCGCGGCCGGCGTCGCCAAGGGCCTGGCCGAGGTCGTGCACATCAGCGGTTCCGACGGCGGGACCGGCGCCTCGCCGCTGTCCTCGATCAAGAACGCCGGCCTGCCCTGGGAGATCGGCCTGGCCGACACGCAGCAGGCGCTCGTGGAGAGCGGGTTGCGCGGGCGGGTTCGCGTTCGCGTGGACGGCGGGCTGAAGACCGGACGGGACGTGATGGCGGCGGCGCTGCTGGGGGCGGACGAGTTCTCGTTCGGGACGGCCGCGTTGCTCGCGGAGGGCTGCATCATGGTCCGCTCGTGCCATCTCGACACGTGCCCGGTGGGGATCGCCACCCAGAAGCCCGAGCTCCGGGAGAAGTTCGCGGGCACCCCGGAGATGGTGGCGGCGTACCTCACGGCGGTGGCCGGGGACGTCCGGGTGCGGCTGGCGTCCCTCGGCCTCCGCTCGCTGGATGAGGCGGTGGGTCGGACCGACCTGCTGCGGCAGCGGTCGACGGGCTCCCGCGCGGACGTCGTGGACCTGGCGGTCCTCCTCGGACCGCCGAGCGAGGAACGGGCGTTCACCGGAACCCTTGCGCTGCAACGCACGCGCAGCGCGCTCGGCGACCGGCTTCACGAGGATGCGTGGCCTGCCGTTCGCGACGGCGGTTCGATTCGACTCGCCTACCGGATCGGGAACGGCGACCGAACCGTCGGCGCCCGGCTCGGCGGGGCGATCGGCCACGTGTTCGGCGAGGGAACGCCGCCCGGACGCGCGTCGGTGGCCTTCCGGGGGCACGCGGGGCAGTCCTTCGGGGCGTTTCTGGCGGCGGGCGTGGAGTTCCACCTGGTCGGCGAGGCGAACGACTACGTCGGCAAGGGCATGGGCGGCGGGCGCATCGTGATCACGCCGCCGGCGGACGACCTCGGCGATCCGTGGCTGGCCGGGAACACGGTGCTGTACGGCGCGACCGGCGGCGAGCTGTTCGTGAACGGCCGCGTGGGGGAGCGGTTCGCCATCCGCAACAGCGGCGCCCTGGCGGTCGTCGAGGGCGCCGGCGAGCACGCCTGCGAGTACATGACCGGCGGGACCGTCGTGATCCTGGGTCCGGTCGGGATGAACGTCGGCGCCGGCATGACCGGCGGCCGGGCGTTCGTGTGGGACCCCGACTGGACGCTCGACCGGTATCTCAACGACGAGCTGGTCGAGGACCGTTCGCTCGACGACGACGAAGCAGTCGAGCTCCGCGCGCTGCTCACGAAGCACGCCGCGCTGACCGGCAGCCCCCGGGCGCTCGCAATGCTCGACGACTGGTCGACCGCACAGCGCGAGTTCCGCCTCGTCCAGCCTCGCCCCGAGGTCGCCGCGATCACCCGGAAGAACGAAGGGACCCGCGCCGCGAAGGGCGCGTGACACGGGTCATCAGCTTGGCCTGGACCGTTCCTTGGGGCGAGACCGTTCGAAGGCGGTGGATCCGGCGTTGGGCGGCGCGGTCCCCCGCGCTCGGGTGAAGATGCCACTCGATGCCGAAGAGAGGACAACGTTCCCGACCGTCGGAGGTCCGCGTGCTCGCCGATCTCGATGCCGAGACGATCCATGGCGTCGAGCAGGGGGCCGCGAAGGACGCCGGCGTCGACGCCGAGCTGCTCGGCGGGTACCTCCCGGCCGTCCTGAAGGCCGCGCGGTCCTCCAGATCGGTCGGTCGCCCCGAGCTCGAGGCGTTCGACCGGATCGGTGAACGAGCCGCCGAGCGCGGCGTCGACCTCCCCGCTCTGCTCGATCTCTACCTGAGTGCCACCTGGCGCCTGTGGCGCGCGATCGTCCATGGTGGGGACGGCGCTCCGAGCGACGCGCTCGCGGCCGTCGCGGACTCGCTGTTCCGGTCCTCGGACGACACCGTGCAAGCCTTGGGCGCCGGCTACCAGCGAGCGCAGCGGCTCGCGATCCGGCGGGAGGAGGCGCTCCGGCGGGAGTTCGCCGACGACCTGCTCTCCGGCGCCGGCGATGCCGAACTGCTTCGCGAGCGGGCCGAGATGTTCGGGTTCCGCCTGGCCGCCTCCCATCGCGTCCTCGTGGCGCGGGCCGATCGCGGCGTCGAGGAGGGAGGGCGGCTCCACACGGGGGCCGAGCTCCGCGTCCGCCGGGAGTTCGCCGGGCACGAGCTGCTCGTCGCGACGAAGGAGGGATGCCTGGTCTGCGTGGTGCCGGCGGAGGCGTCGGACCCGGGGACGCGGGTCGCGCACGCGGTCGACGACGTCGGTCGTGGCCCCTGGCGCGTCGGCGAGGGCAGGGTCGAACCCGGCCCCGCGGGCGTGGTGCGTTCGTACCGCCAGGCCCGGGAAGCGCTCGAGCTCGCCGGCCGCCTCGGTCGCGGCGAGCCGGTCGCTTCCTACGACGGGTTGCTCGTCTACCACCTGCTGCTCGGCGATCCGAACGAGCTCCGGACCCTCGTCGACCGGACGCTCGGGGGGCTGGAGGGATCGAGGGGCGGTGCCGAACCGCTCGTCGAGACCCTCGAGGCCTACTTCGCGGAGGGGGGCAACGTGACGGCGACCGCCCGGCGCCTGCACCTGTCGGCGAGGGCCGTGTCGCACCGGCTGCAGGCCATCACCCGGCGGACCGGCCGCCGGCCCCAGGACCCCGAGGACAGGTTCTTGCTCGAGGTCGCCGTCCGGGCGTCACGACTGCTGCACGCCTGAGCGTTCCGAACCTCGGAAACCGCCCGCCCCCCAACTCGTCCGGGTCCCGTCGTCGTCACCACGAGCACGCCGGTGGACAGTGGAAGCGGATCCCGGAACGAGGAGCGACGAGGTCGTGGACGTGCTCGTGTGGTCGGTCGTCGGTGCGGCGGTGCTGGCGCTGCTCGTCGTCGACCTGGTCGTGTTCAGCGGCGGCAAGCACGAGGTCTCGCTCAAGGAGGCCGGCATCTGGAGTGCCGTGTGGCTGGCGGTCGGGCTGGGGTTCGCTCTCGTGGTGTGGGCCCTGGAGGACGGGCAGCACGCCGGCGGCTACCTGGCCGGCTACCTGATCGAACGCAGCCTGTCGATCGACAACGTCTTCATCTTCGCGCTCATCCTCGCGTACTTCGCCGTGCCGGCCACCGCGCAGGGCCGGGTGCTGTTCTTCGCCGTCCTCGCGGCGCTGGTGCTGCGGGGGGTGTTCATCGTGGCCGGGGCGGCCGTGCTCGAGTCGTTTCACTTCATGGAGTACGTGTTCGGGGCGTTCCTCGTGCTCACCTCCTGGCGGATGTTCCGGGCCCGGTCCCAGCACCCCGACATCGAGCAGAACTCGATCCTGCGAGGCCTCCGCCGGATGCTGCCGTCGACCGACGGGTACCGTGGCGGGCGGCTCGTCGTCCGGGAACGGGGGCGGTTGCTGGCCACCCCGATGCTGGTGGTCCTGCTCGCGATGGCATTCGTCGACGTGGCGTTCGCCGTCGACTCCATCCCGGCGATCTTCGCGGTGACGAGCGATGCGTTCCTCGTGTTCACGTCGAACGCGTTCGCGGTGCTGGGGCTCCGGGCCATGTACTTCCTGCTGGCGGGTGTGATGGACCGCTTCGTGCACCTGAAGGTGGGCCTCGCCGCGGTGCTGGCGCTGGTCGGCGCCAAGATGCTGGTGGCCGACCTCTACGCGGTCCCGGTGTGGGCCTCGCTGGTGGCCATCGCGGCGATCCTCGGCGTCGCCGTCGCGGTCTCCCTGCGAACGCGCCCGGCCCCGATCGACCAAGGAGGAACCGATGCGACAGGTGACGGCGGTGCTGAAGTGGATCGGAAGGAGCGCACGGCGGATCGCCGTGACGGTGGTGGGAGGGGCGCTGCTCCTGGCGGGCGCCGTGATGATCGTCACGCCGGGGCCGGGACTGGTGGTGATCGTCCTCGGGCTCGTGGTGCTCGCGACCGAGTACGCGTGGGCCCGGCGGGCGCTCGAGAAGACGAGGGACCGGGCGAGACGAACGGCTGACCGGATCCGGCGCCGAAAGCCGGCGGCGGAACGCGAAGGAGGACGATGAACGTGGTCGTGCGCGTACGGAACGGGACCATCACCTCGAAACAGGGTGCGATCGGAGGCGCCGAAGTCCCGGTCCTCACCCGCGAGGGACGGCGGATGATCGAGGCCCGGGTCCGGCGACTCCGGGAGGAGACCCTGCCCGAGATCGTCGGCGCCATGCGGGAGTCGGAGGGCGAGGGCCGCGAGGCGCTCGAGTTCTCGCGGGCCGAGGGAGAGCTCCGGCGTCTCTCCCGCATCCTGGCCACGTCGGAGGTGGTCGCGCCGCCCGATCGTCGCGCGGAGGTCCGCCGGCTGCAGCTGGGTGATCAGGTGGAGCTGCGTTCGCCGGACGGCGAGGTGGAACGTCTGATGGTCGTCCACCCGGTGGAGGCGCCGCTCGACGCCCGCCGGATCTCCGCCGAATCGCCGCTCGGCGGGGCCGTGCTCGGCCGGGCTCCCGGTGAGGAGGTGGTCGTGCATGCGCCGGGCGAGCCGTACCGGTGCCGGCTGGTCCGGTGGTCGCGGGCCGGGGCCGCATGGAGGCTGGTCGCCGAGATCGTGCCGAACCGATCCTGACCCGCCAGCCCCGGATCCGGGCTCGCCGGTTGCTCGATCCGGTCCGGGGCGGCTACCATCGGCGGACAACCGAATACGAACGTCCTCCGGCTCCTGTATCCCGGAGGGCGGAGCCTCATCCAGAGAGGTGGAGGGACAGGCCCTGTGAAGCCTCGGCAACCCCGGTAGGGCGGGGTGCCAATTCCTGCCGGTGGGAACGAACCGCCGGAGAGATGAGGGGAGTTCTGGACTTCGGAGGCTCGCCGGGTGGACCACCCGGGCGGGCCTCGGTCGTTTCCACGGACTGCCCTCCTCGGGCTCGAATGAGGAGGACGCCATGTCGCGTTACCTGGAAGGGCTGCGGTGCCGGGTCTGTGACGCCCGGTACCCGGCGGAGGTCCGATCGGTCTGCGACGAGTGCTTCGGACCGATCGAACCGCACTACGACGAGGAACGTCTGGCCCACGAGGTCACCCGGGAGTCCATCGAAGCGGGACCGCGGTCGCTGTGGCGGTACGAGCCGTTCCTGCCCGCGGCGCGCAACCCCGACGTGGACCTCGGTGACGGGTGGACGCCGCTCCGGCACGCCGGACGGCTGGGCGCCGAGCTCGGCCT
Source organism: uncultured Actinomycetes bacterium (assembly GCA_963772375.1). Lineage (GTDB taxonomy): Bacteria > Actinomycetota > UBA4738 > UBA4738 > JACQTL01 > DATBHM01. Next base: position 209,771 of record CAVYXG010000005.1, on the reverse strand, counting down.
CCCGCGGCTCTACCTCAAGGACGAGACCAGGAACCCCACCCACTCGTTCAAGGACCGCGTGGTCTCCGTCGCGCTGACGAAGGCGGTGGAGTTCGGCTACGGAACCGTCGGCTGCGCCTCCACCGGCAACCTGGCGAACGCCGTCGCCGCGCACGCCGCGGCGGCCGGCCTCCGGGCGGTCACGCTGGTGCCGCAGGGCCTCGAGCCGGCCAAGCTCGCCGCCTCGGCCGTGTACGGAGCCACGCTGGTCGAGGTCGACGGCACGTACGACGACGTCCAGCGCCTCTGCTCCGAGGCCGACGAGGAGCTCGACGGGTGGGCGTTCGTCAACGTCGGTCTCCGGCCGTACTACGCGGAGGGCTCGAAGACGATCGCCCTCGAGACCGCCGAACAGCTCGGGTGGCGCGCGCCCGACCACGTGGTCGTCCCCGTGGCCTCCGGCGCGCTGCTCACGAAGGTGGCCGAGGGGTTCCGGCAGCTGCAGCGGGTCGGCCTGATCGACCAGGCTGGGACGCGAGTGTCCGGGGCCCAGGCACAGGGGTGCTCGCCGGTCGCGACCGCCTACCTGGAGGGAGCCGACGAGATCACGCCCGTCCGGTATCCGGACACGATCGCGCGGTCGCTCGCGATCGGCGCGCCGGCCGACGGCCACTTCGCCCTGCGCGAGGTCCGCGAAACGGACGGCGCGCTCCAGGCCGTGACCGACCAGGAGATCGTCGAGGCGGTCGGCCTGCTGGCCCGCACCGAGGGCATCTTCGCCGAGACGGCGGGCGGCGTGACGATCGCGACCCTCGGACGGCTCGCCGCGCGGGGCGTGGTCCGGCCCGACGAGACCGTCGTCGCCTACGTCACCGGCATGGGCTTGAAGACGCTGGACGGCTTCGGCGCGGCCTTCGGCCTCGAGGCCACGATCGGGCCCAAGCTGGAGGCGCTGCTGGAGGCGGTTCCGGCGTAGCGCTCAGGCCGGATCGGAGAGGTCGAGCTCGAACCACACCCGCGAGGGGTGGTGGTCGGTTCCCCACCGGGAGGCCAGCCGATCGACCATGACCAGGCCCCACCCCGATTCGCGGAGCGGATCGTCCTCTCCGTCCGCCGGGTCGGGCACCCCGCGGCCCGGGTCCTCGACCTCCACCCGGAGCGCGACGGCGCGCCGCCCGACGACGAGCCGCACCCGGTCGTCCGGCCCCGAGCAGCCGTGGCGGACGGCGTTCGTCACCACCTCGCTGATCAGGAGCAGGGCGGCATCGCGAACGGGCTCCGGCAGATCGCCCATCGTGCGGGCCGCTGCCGCCCGCGCGAGCCCGGGCGCCTGCAGGTCTCCGGCGAGCTCGGCGCGGACCTCGGTCGCGGGCTCGCCCGCAGCGGCCGGCCGGCCCTCGTCCGCAACCGGCCCCGTGAACGGCAGCCGCGTGTCGAGCCGGAACCGCTCGAGCATCCGCCACACGCCCGCCGGCGGCCGGGTCACCGACAGCTCCACGCCCCGTTCACGCGCCGCCGCCCCTGCCTGGAGCAGCAGCCGGATGCCGCTCGAGTCGAGGAACGACAGCGACGACAGGTCCACGACCAGCGGCCCGGTCCATCCCCCCAGCGCCTCGCGCAGCCGCGCCTCGGCTGCCGGGACCGCCGCCATGTCCAGGTCGCCGGCCAGCTTGAGAACGCGCGCGCCCTCGGCGTGTTCGACGGCCGCCCTGAACGTCACCGCAACCTCCTCACCGCCACCACCGCCACGTCGTCATCCTGCTCGCCGTCGGGTCCCGCCGCCGCCCCGGCCACCGCGTCGGCGAGCTCGGCGGCCGTCCCCGCGGGGATCGAACGCAGCACGTCGAGCGCGCGGTCCTCCGCGTGCACCTCCCGGGTCTCGATACCGTCGGTGAACGTCACCAGCGCCGATCCGGGGTCGACGGGGACCACCGTCTCGTCGTACTCCACCTCGTCGAAGATCCCGAGCAGCGGCCCGTGCTCCCCGACCAGCACGGCGCCCTCGTCGGGCGAGAGCAGCACCGGCCGGGGATGCCCGGCCAGCGCGATCCGGGCCACCGGGCGCTCGCCGCGCTCCAGCAGGATGATCCCGGCGGTGACGAACCGGCCCGCCAGGGGCTCGGCCAGGAGGATGTCGTTCACCTCGCGGAGCAGATCGGCCGGCGAGTCGACCCGCCGGGCCAGCGCCCGCAAGGTCGCCCGGGCCTTGCCCATGACCGACGCGGCCTCGGGGCCGCGCCCACACACGTCGCCGACCGCGATCAGGGTCGCGTCGGGCCCGACGGCGAGCACGTCGTAGAAGTCGCCGCCGGCCTCGTTGGCCAGCCCCGCGGCCACGTACCGTCCGGCGACCTCGTGCCCGGGGATCTCGGGGAGCGTGTTCGGCAGCAGGCCCTGCTGGAGCACGTGGGAGACGCGGCGCTGCGCCTCGTACAGCGACGCGTTCTCGATGGCCACCGCGACGCGGTCGGCGAACTCCACGGCGAAGTCGATGTCGTCCCGGTCCATCGCCACGCCCTCGGACGAGTTCGTCAGCGACAGCGCGCCGACCACGCCCTCGCGCCCCCGGAGCGGCACGATCACACCGGAGCGGGCCTGGACCTCGCGGCTCGCCTCGACCAGCTCGGGGGGGAGGCCGAGATCCAGCATCTGGCGGTCCGTCAGCGGACGGATGGGCACCGGCCGGCCCGTCCGCACCGCCTCGGCGATCTGCGAGGTCGGGTTCTCCGGGTCGGGGACGTACTGGCGGACGACCTCCTCGACCCGGCGGCCGAGCTCCGCGTCGCGATGGGCGGTCGCCCGCACCGTCATCGCCGAGGGATCGCTTCCCAGAACGAGGATCGCGTGCTCGCTGTAGAACTCCACCGCCAGCGCGAGCACCGACGAGAGGGTGTCCTCGTAGTCGAGGGACCGGGCGAGCTGCTGCCCCGCCCGGGCCAGCACGTCGAGCCGCTGGCGGCTCTCCTCGGCGTCGGCTCGGGCGCGGTGCTCCTCCGTGTACAGCCGGGCGTTGTCGAGCCGGACGGCGGCCCGTCGAGCGAGCTCCTCGGCCACGTCGAGGTCATCGGTCCCGTACCGCCGTCGGGGATCGCACGACAGGAACGTGAGGCACCCGAGGATCGAACCGCGCGCCTCCAGCGCGACGCACATGAACGACTGGAATCCCAGCTCCTGGGTCAGGCGGAAGTGCTCGTCGTCACGGGTGGTCGCCCGGAGGAACTCCTTCGACATGACCGGTCGGAACTCCGGGACCCCCGTTCGGCTCACGCGCGCGACCGGGTGCTCGCCGGCAGGGTCGGGCGGATAGTCCGTCCGAAGGCGGTCGACCAGCGGCTGCTTCGCCCGGTCGCGGTGCGCAGCGGCCGCGCGCTCGATCGAGCCGTCGGGCTCGATCACGTCGATCAGGCAGATGTCGGCGAAGTCCCCGACGACGAGCTCGGCGAGCTTGGGGAACGTGGCCGGGTAGTCGAGCGACAGCGCGAGCAGCTCGGATGCGCTCGACACCAGCTCGAGGCGTCGCCGGGCCGCGCGCGCCTGCTCGATGGCGATGTCACGGCGTGCGAGGACCTCCGAGACCACGACGGCCACGGCCGCGAACGCCGCGAGCGCGACGGCGTCCTCGCCGCCCACGCCGAATCCCCGGGATGGGCCGACGAAGTAGTAGTCGAGCAGCAGGACCGAGAGCCCGGTCGCCACCAGGCCGGCCAGGAGCCGGCCCAGCGCCGCAGAGACCAGCACGGCCATGAAGTAGGGGATCGACGAGTACTGCCCGACCGACGTGTTGATGGACAGGACGGTGGCGGCGGCGGGGAGCACGATCGCCGCGGCCAGGCCGGCCACCCGGCGGGCGTTCACCCCCGGTCTGGGGGCGCGCCGACCAGATCGTGTGTGCACCGGTGGATGTCCATAGGTGTCCCGCGATGCGTAGCCTGCGCGCGCCGCCGGCATCCGGCAACTCGCTGCGATTGCCGCCCACGCCACGGGCCCGGGGAGGAATAGAGAGCCCGCCGCTGCCGAGCCCCCGTCCAGGGCTGCCGGACGCCATCCGGGACGAACCGCCGTGGGGAATCGCCGGCCGGCCCGTCCCGTCCGAGGTGGGACTTCCGACCCCCGCGCACGGCGACGCGCGAGCCTACGTTCGGGGGGAAGGAGACAAAAGGAGGACCGAGATGGCAGCGTCAGGCGCAACCGTTCGAGCGCTTCCGGGCAAGCGCCGCGCGAAGGAGACCCGGCCGGCGAAGGTGCACACGGCCCCCGAGGTCGTGATCAACCGCGTCGAGGTGACGATCACGCTCGCGCCGCAGATGTTCGGGGTCCCGCTCCACCTGGTGGACTGGATCCTGGAGCGGCTCGGCCTGGTGACGAAGGAGCAGCTGGCCGCGGTCATCGACCCGTCGTTCGATGACGAAACCCCGGTGGAGCCGGTGCCGACCGATCGGAGCCAGCTGAAGGTCGGTCGCCCCGAGGCGGCCAGGAAGCAGCGCAAGGCCGCGTGAGCGGCGGCCACCCGTCCATACGCTGCGCCGGTGGAACCGCGTCGGGCTCCCGCATGCGCCCGACGTTCACGGTGCGGCCGCTCCGCCCTCGTGCAGCGAGCCGGTCAGCGCCAGGAAGTTCTCGACGATCCGCGGCCCCTCGGGCGTGAGGATCGACTCCGGGTGGAACTGCACTCCGAACCGCGGCAGGGTCCGGTGCCGGACGCCCATGACCAGCCCGTCGTCGGTGGCGGCGATGACCTCGAGCTCCGCCGGAACGGCCGACGAGGGGATCACGAGCGAGTGGTACCGCCCGGCCGCGAACGGGTCGGGGACGCCGGCGAACAGCCCGGTCCCGTCGTGGCGGATCTCGCTGGTCTTGCCGTGCACCGGCTCGGGCGCGCGTTCGATCTCCGCGCCGAGCGCCGTCCCCAGCGCCTGGTGGCCGAGACACACGCCGAGCACCGGCGTCGCGGCGGGGAGCGCCCGGAGCAGGCCGATGAAGCACCCGGCGGCCTCTGGCCGGCCCGGCCCGGGCGAGAGGATCACCCCGTCCGGTTCGCGTTCGACCAGCGCCGACGCTGGCTCCGCGTCGCTTCGCACGACCTCCGTGGGTACGCCGAAGGCCTCCACCAGCTGCACGAGGTTGTAGACGAACGAGTCATAGTGGTCGACGACGAGGACCGTCACGCGACGGTCACCTCCTCGACGACCTCGCTCGCATCGCCACGGGGAGCCGCGCCCACCGCCGGCATCAGCGCGCTGGCCTTGGCCTCGGTCTCCCGGAGCTCGCGCTCGGGGTCGGAGTCGTACACGATGCCCGCGCCGGCCTGCACGTGCACACGGCCCCGCTGGAGGATCGCCGTTCGGATGGTGATGCAGACGTCGAGGTCGCCGGCGAAGGTTAGGTAGCCCACGGCACCCGCGTACGGCCCGCGGGGGGTCGGTTCCTCCTCGGCGATGATCTCCATGGCCCGCCGCTTCGGCGCCCCGGTCACGGTTCCGGCGGGGAACGTCGCCGCGAGCGCGTCCAGCGGGGTCAGGCCGTCGCGGAGGTCGCCCTCGATGGTCGAGACGATGTGCATGACGCGGGAGAACCGTTCGACCTCCATCAGCTCGGTCGGGTGGACCGAACCGGCCCGGCACACCCGGCCCAGGTCGTTGCGGGCCAGGTCGACCAGCATGGCGTGCTCGGCCCGCTCCTTGGGGTCGGCCAGGAGCTCGGCCTCGAGGGCCGCGTCCTCGCCAGGGTCCGCACCCCGCCGTCTGGTCCCCGCGATCGGTCGCGTCGTCACCCGCCGGCCCTCCACGCGGACGAGTGGCTCCGGCGACGACCCGGCCAGCTCCAGCCCGTCCGGCATCCGCAGGAAGAACATGTACGGCGACGGGTTGGTCACGCGAAGGCGCCGGTACACCGCGAGCCCGCCGTCGGGCGCCGGAACCGTCAGCCGGCGCGACAGCACCACCTGGAAGATGTCGCCGGCCAGGATGCGTTCGCGGGCCCGGTCGACCGAGGCCTTGAACGCGTCCTCGCCCACGCTCGCCTCGGGGACCGCGCCGCCGTCCGCGCCCCGCCCGAGCGGCTCCGCCGTGAGGGTCGACCGCCGCACGACCCGTTCGGCCAGCTCCTCCAGGGCGGCCGCCCCGGCCTGGTAGCCGTCCGGGGAGACGTGGGCGACCAGGATCATCCGCTGGCGCCAGTGGTCGAATACCACGGCCCGGTCGACCATGAGGAACCGCATGGGCGGGCAGCCGGGGTCGCCGGCGGGGTGCGGGTGGCCGTCCAGCAGCTCGGCGGCCTCGTACGCCAGGTACCCCACTAGCCCGCCGGTAACGGGCGGGAGCTCGGCGGGGTGGGGCGCCGACAGCGCCGCGGCCAGCTCCTGCAGCGACGGCAGTACCGGGCCGGGCCGGGAGGTCCACGGCAGCGAGATCTCTCGGGCGACCGATTCCACGCGAACGCCGTCGGCGTCGGCCGTCACCACCGCGGCCGGGTCGCCCGCGACGAACGAGTACCGCCCCCAGCGTTCGCTGCGCTCGACGCTCTCGAGCAGCGCTCCCGGCCCGTCGCCCACCAACGCGGGGAACACCCCCACCGGGGTCGACACGTCGCCGAGCAACTCGGCCCACACGGGCGCGAGCGCGTGGCCGCGGGCGAGGGAGGCGAACTCCCCGGCGGTGGGTCGGATCCTCAGTTCCATCAGGCCTCCTCCGTCGTGCACCGGCGGGACTGCCGGTTCCGGAAGGACCCGGGACAGCAGATGGCCCCGGGTCTCCCGAACCCGGGGCCACGCGGCGACTGGTCTGGCGTCAGATGCGTGGCGGCGCCGGGCTCGTCGAGCCCGAGGACCAGCGCCAGGTGCCGTGCATGCCACGCATCTCGCGAAGAATTGTGTCCCCCACCTGCGGGATCGTCAATCCCGACCGGGTGAGAACCGGGGCGTCCGGCGGGCGGACGCTCGGGCGTTCGCCTGGGAGAGTGGGCGGACCATGCCGCCAGCCGTCGCGTACCAGGGGGAGCCCGGGGCGTATTCCGAGGAGGCCGCGCACCGGCTGTTCCCGGCCGCCCCGCTCGAGCCGGTCCGAACCCTGCACCAGGTGTTCGACGGCGTGGCCTCGGGCGCCGTCCGGGCCGGGGTGGTCCCGCTCGAGAACTCCCAGGCCGGTTCGATCAACGAGACGTACGACCTGCTGGCCCGCGGCGACGTTCACATCGTGGGCGAGGCCGTCACGCGAGTTGACCACGCGCTGCTGGCCCTGCCCGGCACATCGCTGGACGTCGTCCGGCGCGTTGCGTCCCACCCGGCGGCCCTCGCCCAGTGCCAGGAGTTCCTCGGCGGCCTCGACGAGTCGGTGGAGATCCTCCCCGTGTACGACACCGCTGGCGCCGCGAAGCGCATCGCGGACGAACGCCGGTCCGGCGAGGCCGCGATCGCCTCGGAGCGGGCCGGCGAGGTCTACGGATTGGTGGCACTGGCGACCCGGATCCAGGACACGCCCGACAACTTCACGCGGTTCGCCGCGGTGGCCGTCGACCCGGCCCCGCTCGGCGAACCCGACAAGACGTCGCTGGTCTTCGTGACCGACCATCGCCCGGGCGCGTTGTTCCATGCGCTGCGGCCGTTCGCGGAGCGGGGCGTGAACCTCGTCAAGCTGGAGTCGCGCCCGTCGGGGTCGGGTCCGTGGAAGTACCGTTTCTATCTCGACGTCGAGGCCGGGGCGCACGAGCCGGCCTTGCTCGCCGCGCTGGAGGACCTCCGGACGGAGGCCGCGGCCGTGCAGGTGCTGGGGTCGTACCCGCGGTGGCGGGAGTCGGACGGCGGCGCCGAGGGAGGGACCACGGCATGGAGCACGACCAACCGAAGCTGAAGGGACCCCGCCCGGGCCTCCGGCAGGAGGAGCCGTACCGGTCGCCGCAGCGCCCAGTCCCGATCCGACTGAACACCAACGAGTGCCCGTACCCGCTGCCGCCGGGGTTCGCCGCCGACCTCCGGTCCACGCTCGCCCGCCTCTCGCTCAACCGCTACCCGGACTGGGAGGCGGTCGAGCTCCGCGGCCTCCTCGCCGAGCGCACCGGCTGGCCGGTCGAGGGGGTCGTCCTCGGCAACGGGTCGAACGAGATCATCCAGCAGCTGCTGCTGGCCTACGGGGGTCCCGGCCGCCGGGCGGTGACGTTCGAACCGACCTATCCCGTGTACTCGCGGGTGGCGTGGAGCACGCACACCGACGTCGTGCACGTCGCGATGGAGCCGCCCTTCGCCCTCACCGCCCAGCACGTGGAGGCGGCCGTCGCCGCCGACCCGCACGTGATCTTCGTCTGCTCGCCGAACAACCCCACCGGCAACGCCCAGCCCGTCGAGGTCATCGAGCAGCTGGCCGCGTCCGGCGCGCTGGTCGTGGTCGACGAGGCGTACGTCGAGTTCGGCGGGAAGACGGCGGCGGTCGATCCCGGCGTAGAGAACGTCGCCGTCCTGCGGACGTTCTCCAAGGCGTTCGCGCTCGCGGGCGCCCGGCTCGGATACGGTCTGGTCTCGGAGGAGGCGGCGTCGGACGTCAAGCGCGTCCGGCTCCCGTACCACGTCTCCTCGCTGACCCAGGCTGCCGGCCTGGCCGCGCTCCGCCACGCCGGCGAGGCCATGGCGATCCTCGACGCGATCCGCCACCAGCGCGACCGCATCGCCCTGACGCTCTCCGGGATCGACGGGCTGGAGGTGTTTCCGTCCGACGCGAACTTCGTGCTGTTCCGGGGGACGTTCTCGCCGGGCCGGGTGTGGGAGGCGCTGCTGGAGCACGGCGTGCTGGTGCGCGATCTGTCGATGGTCGTGCCCGGGTGCCTCCGGGTCACAGCCGGAACCCCGGACGAGACGACCGCGTTCCTGGACGCGTTGCGGGCGGTGCTGGCCGATCCCGCGTCGGGACACCCGGCCGACCGCTCGGGGTCGTGGTGAGCACGGCCGCCGAGGCCCGGCGCGGTTCGGTCGAACGAACCACGAAAGAGACCAGCGTCCGCGTGTCGATCGGGCTGGACGGGCCGCCCGCGTCGAAGGTCGACACCGGGATCCCGTTCTTCGACCACATGCTGTCGCAGCTCGGGGCCCACGCGGGGTTCGACCTCGAGATCCAGGCGCGGGGCGACCTCGAGGTCGACGCGCACCACACCGTCGAGGACGTGGGGCTCGCGCTCGGGCAGGCGTTCCGGGAGGCCCTCGGGGGCAAGGCCGGGATCCGGCGGTTCGCCTCGATCTCGGTGCCGCTCGACGAGGCGCTGGTCGAGGTGGCGCTCGACCTCTCGGGGCGATCGTTCGTCGTGCACGACGTGGGCGTCCCGACGGAGGCCATCGGCACGTACGACCCCGGCCTGACCGAGGACTTCGTGCGGGCGTTCGCCACGGAGGCCGGGATCACGCTGCACGTGCTGCTGCGTTCCGGGCGGAGCCCGCACCACATCGTCGAGGCGGAGTTCAAGGCGCTGGCGAAGGCGCTCGGCGACGCGACGCGGAGGACCGGCGGCACGGAGGCGCCCTCCACGAAGGGAACGCTGTAGATGGCCCGCATCGCGATCCTCGACTACGGCATGGGGAACCTCCGCAGCGTCCGTCGCGCGGTCGAGCACGTGGGCGGGACCGCCGAGGTCGTCGGCGCTCCGGACGAGGCCGTCCGGGCCGACGCCGCGATCGTCCCCGGGGTGGGTGCGTTCGGGGCGTGCATGCGGGGGCTGGGGCAGACTGGGCTGGACGCCGTCGTGCGGGAGATGGCCACCGACCGCCGCCCGGTGCTGGGCGTGTGCCTGGGGATGCAGGTGCTGTTCTCGTCCAGCGAGGAGGACGACGATCCCGGCCTCGGGCTGGTGCCGGGGGTGGTCCGGCGGCTGGAGGCCGGGCCCGGCGTGAAGGTCCCGCACATGGGATGGAACGACGTCCGGTGGACCGCCGACCACCCGCTCACGCGGGGCATCCCGTCGGGGACCCGGTTCTACTTCGTGCACTCCTACGCGCCGGACGTGACCGACGGGGTCACCGTGGGCGTCACCACGCACGGGCGCGAGTTCACCTCGGCGGTCGCGTCGGAGTCGGTGTTCGCGACGCAGTTCCACCCGGAACGCTCCGGCGAGGCCGGGCTCGCGCTGTACGAGGCGTTCGTGAAGGAGGTCGCGTCGGCTTGATCGTCATCCCGGCCATCGACCTGCGGGGCGGGCGGTGCGTCCGCCTCCTGCGCGGCGACCCGGACCTCGCCGTGGAGTACGGCGACGACCCGGTGGCCATGGCGCGCCGGTTCGAGGAGGCGGGCGCCGCGATGCTCCACGTCGTGGACCTCGACGCGGCGCTCGAGGACGGCGACAACCGCGGGGCCATCGTGTCGATCTGTGAGGCCGTCTCGATCCCGGTCCAGACGGGGGGCGGGCTGCACCAGCTGCAGGACGTCGACCGTGTCCTGGCGCTGGGTGCGGCCAGGGCCGTGCTCGGCACCGCCGCCGTCCGGGACCCCGCGTTCGTCCGGCGTGCGGTGGAACGGCACGGCGAACGCATCGTGGTGGCGGTCGATACGCGTGACGGCCGGGTGATGGTGCGCGGGTGGCGGGACGCGGCCGGACTGCTGGAACGGCACCTGCCCGCGCTCGAAGCGGCCGGCGCGCCGCGGTTCCTCGTGACCTCGATCGGCAGCGACGGCACGCTCGAGGGTCCCGACCTGCCGCTGTACGGGCAGGTGCTCGAGCTGACGGAGCGCCCGCTGATCGCCTCGGGCGGCGTGGCGACCGTGGACGACCTCGAGGCGCTCGCCGCGCTGGGCGCCGAGGCCGCCGTGGTCGGCAAGGCGCTGTACGAGGGAACGCTCACGCTGGCCGACGCGCTGGCGGTGAGCGGGCGATGACGCTCGCGAAGCGCCTGATCCCGTGCCTCGACGTCGACGCCGGCCGCGTGGTGAAGGGCACGCGGTTCGTCGACCTCCGCGACGCCGGCGACCCCGCCGAGCTGGCCGAACGATACGGCCGGGAGGGCGCCGACGAGCTGGTGTTCCTCGACATCACCGCCACGCTCGAGGGCCGCGACGCCATGCGCGACGTGGTCGCCCGGACAGCCGACCAGGTGTTCATCCCGGTGACGGTCGGCGGCGGCGTGCGGGCAGAGGACGACGTGCGGCAGCTGCTGCTGGCCGGCGCGGACAAGGTCAGCGTGAACTCGGCCGCCGTCCGCGATCCGTCGATGCTGCAACGCTGCGCGGAGCGGTTCGGGACGCAGTGCATGGTGATCGCGGTCGACGCGCGGCGCCGGCCCGGCTCGTCGTCGTGGGAGGTGGTGGTCGACGCCGGGCGGACGCCCACCGGCCGCGACGTGGTCGAGTGGTCGGTCGAGGCCACGGAACGCCGGGGCGCCGGCGAGGTGCTGCTGACCTCGATGGACCGCGACGGGACCGGCGACGGCTACGACCTCGAGCTGCTCCGCGCGGTGTCCGACGCGGTCACCGTGCCGGTGGTGGCGAGCGGCGGGGCCGGCCGCGTGGAGCACTTCGCGGAGGCGCTCACCGACGGCGGCGCCGACGCCGTGCTTGCCGCGTCACGGTTCCACTTCGGCGAGCTCTCGCTGGCCGACGTGAAATCGTACCTGGCCGAACGAGGCATCCCGGTCCGCCAGTCCTGACCCCATGTGAACCACGGATCCGAGGTGATCGAGCACATGACCGACCGCGAACCGAACGCCGAATCGACCGCCGAGCGCGGCTCCGTCCACATCCAGGAGCTGCGCTTCGACGACAAGGGGTTGCTCCCCGCCGTGGTGCAGGACGCGACGAGCGGCGAGGTGCTGATGGTCGCCTGGATGAACCTCGAGGCCGTCCAGAGAACGATGATCGACGGGCGGACGTGGTTCTTCAGCCGCTCGCGGCGCGAGCTGTGGCCCAAGGGCGAGACGTCCGGCCACGTCCAGCACGTCGAGCAGCTGTGGGTCGACTGCGACGCCGACACGATCCTGGTGAAGGTCCACCAGACCGGGGTGGCCTGCCACACCGGCGAACGAACCTGCTTCCACCGACGTCTCCAGGTCTGATCGGAGCCACCCCCGATCGCCGCAGCGGGACGGGGGCTTGTTCGCCTCGACCGGCTCCCGGATACTCGGCCGGGATGGCAGCCTGCCCTGCTTGCGGCCGCGACAACCCGGACGGGTTCCGGTTCTGTGGGTTCTGTGCCTCGCCGCTCGCGTCCGACGACAGCCGCGAAGTCCGCAAGACCGTGACCGTGCTGTTCACCGACGTCACGGGCTCGACCGCCCTTGGCGAGCGCCTTGACCCCGAAGCGCTGCGAGCTGTGATGACCCGATACTTCGAACTGGCCCGAACCATCGTGGAACGCCACGGCGGCACCGTCGAGAAGTTCATCGGCGATGCGGTGATGGCCGTGTTCGGTGTTCCCGTCGCGCACGAGGACGACGCAATGCGCGCGGTTCGGGCGGCAGCCGAGATGCGGGAAGAGCTCTCCCCACTCAACGAGGAGCTGGAGCGGACGTCCGGCGTCCGGCTGGAGACCCGCACCGGGGTGAACAGCGGCGAGGTCGTGGCGGGAAACCCCTCCTCCGGTCAGTCGTTCGTGTCCGGTGACACGGTCAACGTCGCGGCCAGATTGGAGCAGGCGGCCCAGCCCGGCGAGATCCTGATCGGTGCCGGCACGCTGTCGCTGGTCCGCGACGCGGTGCGGGTGAAAGCGACCGAGCCGCTGGCGCTGAAGGGGAAGGCCGAGCCGGTCCCGGCGTCCCGGCTGCTGGACGTGGTGGCCGGCACCGCGCCGCACGCCCGCCGGCTGGACTCGCCGATGGTGGGCCGGGACGACGAGCTCCGGCGGGCGCTGGACGCGTTCGACCGCGTGGAGTGGGGCCCTTCCTGCGAGCTCGTCACGATCGTGGGCGACGCCGGCGTGGGGAAGTCCCGTCTCACCCTGGAGGTGCTGTCGCAGCTCGCCGGACGGGCCACTGTGCTGGAGGGGCGGTGCCTCCCGTATGGCGAGGGGATCACGTTCTGGGCGCTGGCCGAGATGGTGCGGCAGGCCGCCGGGATCGACGACGGCGATCCGCCGGCGCGCGCACTCACCAGGATCGGCGATCTGCTGCGCGGCGTCGACGATGCGGCGCTGGTTCGGGACCGGGTGGGGGCGGCGATAGGGTTGAGCGAGGCGGCGGGAGCCATCCAGGAGACGTTCTGGGCCATTCGCCGGCTGCTGGAGACCCTCGCTGCCGATCGGCCGGTCGTGGCCGTGTTCGATGACATCCACTGGGCGGAGCCGACGCTGCTGGACCTCCTCGAGTACGTGGCGGGCTTCACCCAGGACCACCCGGTGCTCGTCCTCTGCATGGCGCGGCCGGAGCTTCGGGAGGTCCGACCGGAGTGGGACCGGACGGGGACGGTCGTCACGCTGTCGCCTCTCGATCCCGCGACGAGCGACGACCTGATCCGGAACCTGATCGGCGCGACCCGTCTCCCATCCGAGGTCCGCGATCGCATCATCGAGGCGGCCGACGGCAATCCCCTGTTCGTCGAGGAGATGCTGCGCACGCTGATCGACGACGGCGTGCTGCGGCGGGACGATGGGGCGTGGGTCGCCACCGCCGACCTGTCCGGGCTCTCCGCCCCGGGGACGGTCCAGGCCCTGATCACGGCCCGGCTGGATCGTCTGCAGGACGAGGAACGGGCGGTGATCCAGCGAGCCTCGGTCGTTGGCCAGGTCTTCTTCTGGGGTGCGGTCGTGGACCTCTCGCCGGAAGACGCCCGCCCGGCCGTGGGAACGAACCTCCAGACGCTGCAGCGCAAGGAGCTGATCCGTCCCGAACCCTCGTCGTTCGCGGGCGAGGACGCGTTCCGGTTCAGCCATCTCCTCGTCCGCGACGCGGCCTACGAGTCGATGCCGAAGCGAACCCGGGCGGACCTCCACGAGCGGTTCGCTGATTGGCTGCAACGCGTGGCCGGGGCCCGCGTCGCTGAGTACGAGGAGATCGTCGGCCACCACCTCGAACAGGCCCACCGGTACGTCGTCGAGCTGAGCCCGGAGGGCGACCGGTCTCGGAGGCTCGCGGGGCAGGCGAGCTCGCTGCTCGCGAAGTCCGGGGCGGCGGCGCTCGGCCGGGGCGACGTGCACGCCGCGCTGAATCTCCTGTCGCGCGCGTTCGACCTCCTGCCCGCGGATTCGCCGGACCGTCCGGGGCTGCTCATCGATCTCTCCCAGGCGCTCGGTCTCTCGGGTCGCCCGAACGACGAGGCGACACGGTTGGAGGAGGCCGCCGCCTCGGCGCGGGCCGTGGGTGACCGAAGCATGGAATCCCTCGCGGTGATCCGGAAGATCGCGCTCAACCCGCGTCTGGGCTGGACTCCGTTCGAGACACTCCTCCGCGAGCTCCACTCGATGCTCCCCGAGCTGGAAGCTGCCGGCGACGATCGAGTGCTCGGCGAGGCATTGGAGAACATCGGCCGCTTCGAGTACTGGTGCGGCCGGTCGATGGAGGGTGAGCGGGCGCTCGAGCGGTCTGTGGAGCATGCCGTGGCGGCGGGAGACCGGCCCGGGGAGATGAAGCGGCTCGGCATCCTGATGGGCGTCATCGCCAACGGGCCGGTGCCGGTCGAGGAGGGGATGGCACAGTCGTCGCGCCTGCTCGAACGATCGTGGACCTCGAGGGGGGCCGAGGCGGGGATGTCGTGGCACGTGTGCCTGCTGCAGGCGATGGCCGGGGAGATCGTCGAGGCGCGTCGCTCCTGGGGTCGGGCGCATCAGGTGTTCCGGGAGTTGGGCATGTTCGTCCCGGGCCATTTCATGTCCATCGGATGGGCCGAGTTGACCGCGGGCGACCCGGCCGAGGCCGAAGGCCCGCTGCGAGAGGGGATCGCGGCCCTGGAGGCGGCCGGCGAGAAGGGGTGGCTCTCGACGACCGCCGGCGTGTATGCGGATGTGTTGTGGCATCTGGGAAGGAATGAGGAGGCGGAACGGTACGCCCTCCTCGGCGACCGGTTGTCGACCTCCGACGACTGGACGTCGCAGTTCCAGTGGCGGGCGGTCCTGGCCAAGGTGCTGGCAGACCGTGGGCGGCTCTCGGACGCGGAGACCGTGGCCCGAGCCGGGGTCTCGGTGATCGATCACACCGACTACCTCAAGCATCAGGGCGACGCCCGGATGAGCCTCGCCTACGTGCTTCGGGCCGCGGGGAGGCCGGGGGAGGCGGGGGCCGTGCTGAACGAGGCGCTCGAGCTCTTCGAGCGCAAGGGCGACGTCGCGGACGTGCGGAGGGTCCGGGCCGAGCTCGAGGACCTCTCCGGGGACTGACTCCGAACCCGGTGCGGGGTCGGCCTGGTCATACGATCCACCTCCGGGGGACGGGCCGCAGCTGGCCCCGGGCAGATCGTGGCCCCGAATCTCGACGACCACGACCCGATCCTGCCACCCGGCTCTCGTCCGTCGCGTTCGAAGGTGACGATGACGGCACTCTTCCCGCACACTTCCGAACCACCCATGCTGAAGTTCGTCGTCCCCAAGGGTTCGCTCGAGGAGCAGACGCTCCTGTTGCTCGAACGCGCCGACCTCCGCGTCCGGCGGGGTTCGAGCCGCGACTACCACGGGCGGATCGAGGACGACCGCGTCGACCGCGTGTCGCTGCTCCGCCCCCAGGAGATCCCGAAGCTCGTCGAGGACGGGTTCTTCGACCTCGGGATCACCGGGCGCGACTGGGTCGTGGAGACCGGCGCCGAGGTCGAGGTGCTCGCGAGGCTCGAGTACGCGAAGAGCGGCACCGGCGTGGTCCGCATCGTGCTGGCGGTCCCCCAGCAGCACCCGGCCGAGAAGGGCGCCGACCTGCCGTCCGGCTCCCGCATCTCGACCGAGTACCCCAATCTCACCCGTCGCCACTTCGAGGAGCTGGGCATCCCGGTCAAGGTGCTCACGTCGTACGGTGCGACCGAGGCCAAGGTGCCCGACATCGTGGACGCGATCGTCGACGTGACCGAGACGGGCAGCACGCTCCGGGCGCACGGCATGAAGATCATCGACACGCTGCTCGAGTCCGAGGTGCTGCTGATCGCATCGACGGAGGCGGCCGCCGACCCGCTGAAGCGCCGCGCGATGGACGACATCACGACGCTGCTGCTCGGCGCGCTGCGGGCCGAGGGACGGGTCCTGATCAAGCTGAACGTCTCGGCCGTGGAGCTGCAGAGCGTGCTGGACGTCCTGCCGGCGATGAAGTCCCCGACGGTGTCGCCGCTCGCCGGCGAGGGGGAGTTCGCCATCGAGACCGTGGTCGAGAAGGCCTACGTGAACACCCTGATCCCGCTGCTCAAGGCCCACGGCGCGAGCGACATCCTCGAGCTCCCGATCTCGAAGATCGTCCCGTGAGCCGGCCGGCCGGCCTCGGCGAGCTCGCGCGGCTGTTCCCGGCCGGCGCGTCCGTGGACGACGGCCGTCTGGCGGTCGGCGGGTGCGATGCGCTGGAGCTGGCCGAACGGTTCGGCACGCCGGTGTTCGTCTACGACGAGGACGAGCTGCGGTCTCGGTGCACCGAGTTCGCCGCGGCCATGGCGAGCGGTCCGGACGGCTCGCGCGGGCTGTTCGCTGTGAAGGCGTTCCCGGTCGTGGCGATGGCCCGGCTGGCGCACGAGTGCGGGCTGGGGATCCTGTGCTCCACGGCGGGCGAGCACGCGGTGGCGACGGCGGCCGGCGTTCCGCCGTCGTCGATCGTCCTGCACGGGAACAACAAGTCGGCCGAGGAGCTCCAGCTGCCGGTGGGGCGGCTGATCGTCGACAGCTTCGACGAGATCGACCGGATGGAACGCCTCGGCGTGGGCGGCGACGTGTGGATCCGGGTCACGCCCGGCGTCGAGGCCGGGAGCCACGAGTTCATCCGGACCGGCGGGGTCGACTCGAAGTTCGGGGTGCCGTTGCGGCAGGTCGTCGACGCGGCGCGGCGGCTGGTCAAGCTCCCCGGCGTGACGGTTCGGGGGTTGCACGCGCACATCGGGTCGCAGCGGCTGGAGGACGAGACGCGCGTCGAGGAGGTGGTCCTCCCGTTGTTGCGGGCCGTGTCGGAGGCGCTCGACGTCGGGCTGGAGGAGGTCGACCTCGGGGGCGGGTTCCCGGTGGCCTACACCCGGGACGACCCGGAGGCGGTGACGCCGGCCGAGGTCGCCCACCTGCTGCTCGCGGGGTGGCCGGACGACGCCGCGCTCACGCTCGAACCCGGCCGGTCGCTCGTGGCCCGGGCCGGGGTGACGCTGCACGCGGTGGGAACCGTGAAGCAGATCGAGGGGGTACGGACCTACGTCGCGGTGGACGGCGGGATGTCCGACAACATCCGGCCGTCGCTGTACGGCGCGCGGTACGAGTTCGTCCTGGCCGGGCGCGCGGACGAACGCGCCGACCTGCCCGTACGGATCGTCGGCAAGCACTGCGAGTCGGGCGACGTGCTGGCGCTGGAGGCCGCCCTGCCCGAGGGCGTGGCGCCGGGCGACGTCCTGGCCACGGCCGCGACCGGCGCGTACTGCTACGCCCTGTCCAGCAACTACAACGTGGTGCCCCGGCCCGCGATCGTCATGTGCAGCCGCGGCGAGGCTCGCGTCGTCGTCCGCCGCGAGACGGTCGACGACCTGCTCCGCCTGCACGAACGGTAGCCCACTCACCTCGGATCCGCGGGATCGCATGATCCTGCTACCCTCTGCATACTCATGCAGTCGGTGGGGAGTCGCTCCGTTCGCGTCGCCGTCCTCGGCGCCTCCGGGTATTCCGGGGCCGAGCTGCTGCGGCTGCTGGCCTCGCACCGGACCCTGAAGGTCGGATTCGTCGGGGCGCACGAGGCCGCCGGGAAGCCGCTGGGCGCGGTGTGGCCGCATCTTGCGCCGTTCGCCGACGTGGTCCTGCAGCCCAACGAGGCTGTCGCCGACGCCGACGTGGAGGCCGCGTTCGTCGCGATGCCGGCGGGGGAGAGCTCGCGACTCGCACCCGATCTCGTCGACCGAGGGGTGCGGGTGGTGGACGTCGGTTCGGACTTCCGGTTGTCGGCGCATGAATACCCGGATTGGTACGGGTTCGACCATCCGGCGCCGGCATGGCTCGACAAGGCGGCGTACGGGCTGACGGAGGTGTTCCGGGAGGAGATCGCCGGCGCGATGCTGGTGGCCAATCCGGGGTGCTATCCGACGCCGGTGGTGCTCGGGTTGCACCCGCTGTTCGCCGCGGGGCTCGTCGAGGGCGACGTGATCGTGGACGGGAAGTCGGGGATCAGCGGGGCCGGCAAGAAGCTCACCGAGCAGTCGCAGTTCGCCTCGCTGGACGGGAGCGTTCGCGCGTACCGCGTCGGCCGGCACCAGCACACGCCGGAGATGGAGCGCGCGCTGGCCCGGACCGGCCGCTCGCCGGCCGTGACGTTCGTCCCCCACCTCGTGCCCGCGGTGCGGGGGATCGTGACGACGAGCTACGTGGCGACGCGTTCGGACGCCGAGGCGCTCCGCGCCGCCCTGCACGAGGCCTACGCAGGGGAGCCGTTCGTCCGGGTGCTGCCGGCCGGGCAGACGCCCGACCCCAAGCGGCTCGCCGGCTCGAACGCCTGCGAGCTGGCCGTCGAGGTCGACGCGCACGGCGACCGCGCCGCCACCGCCGTCGTCATCGGCGCGATCGACAACCTGGGCAAGGGCGCCGCCGGCCAGGCCCTGCAGAACCTCAACGTCATGCTCGGGTTGGACGAGACGCTCGGCCTGTCCGCGATCGGGGTGTACCCGTGAGCGTCGCGGCACCGCGCGGGTTCCGGGCGTCGGGAGTGGCCGCCCGGCTCAGGGCCGGCGACCGCCTCGACCTCGGCCTGCTGGTGAGCGACGCGCCCGCCACCGCCGCTGGGCTGTTCACAAGGAACGCGTTCGCCGCGGCGCCGGTCGAGATCTGCCGACGTCGCCTGCTCGACGGCGCCGCCCGGGCGGTCGTCGTGAACAGCGGCCAGGCGAACGCCGGCACAGGGCCCGACGGCCTCGACGACGCCGAGGCCGTCACGGCCGGCGTCGCGCGGACGCTCGGCCTGGCGCCGACCGACGTCCTGCCGGCGTCGACCGGAGTGATCGGACCCCGGCTCCGGGTCGACGCCGTGCTGGCCGGAGTGGACGCCGCCGCGGCGGCGCTCCGGACGGACGGAGGGGCGGACTTCGCCGAGGCCATCCGGACCACGGACACGGTCGCCAAGCAGACCGTCGTCCAGGCCGACGGCTTCACGGTGGGCGGCTGCGCCAAGGGGGCCGGGATGATCGCCCCCGACCTCGCCACGCTGCTCGTGTTCCTCACCACGGACGCGGCGTGCTCGCCGGCCGTGGCCACCCACGCGCTCCGCCACGGCGCCGCGCCGGTGTGGAACGCCCTGACCGTCGACAACTGCTCCAGCACGAACGACACCGTGCTCCTGCTGGCGAACGGCGCCGCCGGCCGGGAGGTCGCACCCGACGAGCTCGCCGAGGCCGTCGCCGAGGCGACGCGCGTCCTCGCGGCGAAGGTCCTCGCCGACGCCGAGGGCGCGACGACGTCGCTGGTGGTGCAGGTGGACGGCGCCGCGAGCGACGCCGACGCCCGCCGGGTGGGCACCGCGGTGGCGGGTTCGCTGCTGGTGAAGACCGCCGTGTTCGGGAAGGACCCCAACCCCGGACGGATCCTCCAGGCCATCGGGGCGAGCGGAGCCCGGTTCCGGCCCGAGGCCGTCGCGGCAACGCTGGGGCGCATCGCGGTGATCGAGGCGGGCGCCATCCCGCCGTCGTTCGATCCGGCCGCGTGCACGGCGGCCATGAAGGAACGCGAGGTCATCATCCACGTCACGGTCGGCGGCGGCGACGGCCGGGCAACGGCGTTCGGCTGCGACCTCGGCTACGAATACGTCCGCATCAACGGGGAGTACACGACGTGACGGCGCAGGCCACCGCGACCAAGCCACCGCAGGTGCGCGAGCGGACCCGGTCGAAGGCGCGCGTCCTGGTCGAGGCCCTGCCGTTCATCGAGGAACACGCCGGCTCGGTGGTCGTGGTCAAGGTCGGCGGCGCGGCGATGGAGGAACGCCCCCTCGCCGAGACGTTCGCCCAGGACATCGCGCTGCTCCGCCACGTCGGCGTGCGGCCGGTGGTCGTGCACGGCGGCGGGCCGCAGGTGACGGCGATGTCGAAGCGCCTCGGCATCGAGACGTCGTTCGTCGGCGGACACCGCGTGACCGACGCCGCGACGCTCGAGGTGGCGCGGATGGTGCTGGTCGGATTGGTGAACCAGGACCTCGCCTCGCTCCTCACGCGCCACGGGACCAAGGCGATCGGCCTGTCGGGGATGGACGGCGGGCTCCTCCGGGTCCGGCCCCGCGACGCCGACCTGGGGTTCGTGGGCGAGGTCGAACGCGTCGACGTCGACCTGCTCGATCACCTCATGGAGGCCGCCGTTCCCGTCGTGGCCTCGGTCGGCGTCGACGAGGACGGGCAGGCCTATAACGTGAACGCCGACCTCGTCGCCGGCGCCGTGGCCGGCGCCACCGGCGCGTCCAAGCTCGTCTACCTGTCCGACGTGACGGGCCTGTTCGGCCCCGACGGCGGGCTCGTGGCCGAGGCGACCGTCGCCGAGTGCCGACGGCTGATCGAGGAGGGGGTGGCGGACGGTGGCATGGTCCCGAAGCTCGAGAGCGCCGTCGCCGCGCTGCTGCAGGGCGTCCGCCGCGCGCACCTCATCGACGGACGGATCGAGCACTCGCTGATCCTCGAGCTCTTCACCCCGGAGGGCATCGGGACGATGCTGGTTCCCGATCCGGACCCGACCGCGGCGGTCGAGCCATGAGCGTGTCGGTCGGTTCGGCGGTCATGCCGACCTACGCCCGGCATCCGCTCACGCTCGTGCGCGGGCGGGGCTCGACCTTGTGGGACGACGCCGGGAACGAGTACCTCGACTTCGCCAGCGGGATCGCGGTCACGGCGATCGGGCACGCCCATCCCCGATGGGTCGAGGCCGTGGCCGACCAGGCGTCGATGCTGGCGCACGTGTCCAACCTGTGGTCGACCGAACCGCAGGAGCAGCTGGCCCGCCGGCTGACCGCCCTAGCGGGGTTCCCGAGCAGCGTGTTCTTCGCCAACTCCGGCGCCGAGGCGAACGAAGCCGCCCTGAAGATCGCCCGGAAGCACGGCCGGACGCACGCGCGCGACACCGTCGTGGCGCTGGAGGGGTCGTTCCACGGAAGGACGTTCGCCACGCTGGCGGCCACCGGGCAGCCGGCCAAGCGGGCACCGTTCGAACCGCTGGTCGAGGGCTTCGTCCACGTCCCGCCCGGCGACGTGGACGCGCTCGACCGGGCGATCGGCGACCGGACGGCCGCGGTGCTGATGGAACCGGTGCTCGGCGAGGGCGGCGTGGTGCCGCTCGAGCCCGACTACCTGCTGGCCGCGCGCGAGCTGTGCACCGCACGCGGCGCGCTGCTGATGTTCGACGAGGTGCAGACCGGCGTGGGGCGGACCGGCGCATGGTTCGCGTTCCAGCGCATCGCGGGCCTGGAGCCGGACGTCGTCACGCTGGCCAAGGGGCTCGGCGGCGGGCTGCCCATCGGGGCCTGCGTCGCCCGGCCCGAGGTCGCCTTCGCCGCGGGGGAGCACGCGTCGACGTTCGGCGGCGGGCCCATCCAGTGCCGAGCCGCGCTGGCCGTGCTCGACGTCATCGAGGACGAGCGGCTGCTGGCGAACTGCGCCGAGCGCGGCCGGCAGCTGACCGACGGGCTCGCCGCCGCGGGGCTCCCCGCCGGGGTGCGCGGGGCCGGCCTGCTGATCGGCGTCGCGTTCGGCCGGCCGGTGGCGGGAGCCATCGTCCGGTCGCTCCTGCGGCGGAGGGTCCTGGTCACCGAGGCAGGCCCCGGCGTGGTGCGGATCTCGCCGGCGCTCTCCGTCGGCGAGGAGGAGGTGGCGGCGTTCCTGGAGGTGTTCCGGGTGGCCGCGTTCGAGTCGCTCAAGGAGGATCAGGTGTGAAGCGCGCACGGCAGCAGGCCCTGATGGAGCTCGTCCGGACGCAGCCGCTGGCGAGCCAGCACGAGATGGCCGAACGGCTCGCGGCGCTCGGGTACGAGGCGACGCAGTCGACGATCTCGCGCGACCTCGAGGAGCTCGGGCTGGTGCGCATCCGGGCCGCGGACGGGCGGCTGCGGTACGGGCAGCCGAACGACACGGCCGCCCTGGGCGCCGGTGCCAGGCTGCGGACGCTGCTGTCGGAGTTCTTCGTCTCCGTGGACGCGTCGGGCAACCTCGTCGTGCTGAAGACGACGCCCGGTGGGGCCAACGCGGTCGCCGACGTGCTCGACCGGTCCGGGATGGACGGCGTGATCGGCACGATCGCCGGCGACGACACCGTGCTGGTCGTGGCGGCCGAGGGAACCAAAGGCCGGACGCTCGCGAAGCGGTTCGAGGAGCTGGGGGGCCGGCCGTGACGCGCCGTGTCGCGCTCGCGTACTCGGGGGGCCTCGACACGAGCGTCGCCGCC
Source organism: uncultured Actinomycetes bacterium (assembly GCA_963772375.1). Taxonomy (GTDB): domain Bacteria; phylum Actinomycetota; class UBA4738; order UBA4738; family JACQTL01; genus DATBHM01. The sequence continues at coordinate 187,343 of CAVYXG010000005.1, read as the reverse complement.
CGATGGCTGGCCGAGGAACGGGACCTCGAGGTGGTCGCGGTCGTCGTCGACGTCGGGCAGGAGCTGGACCGGGACGTGTTGCAGGCCCGGGCCGCCGCGGCCGGCGCCGAGCTGGTGATCGTGGACGCCCGTCGGGAGTTCGCGGTGGAGTCGTGCTGGCCGGCGCTGCAGGCCAACGCGCTGTACGAGGGGAAGTACCCGCTGGTCTCGTCGCTGGCCCGGCCGCTGATCGCCGCCAAGGTCATCGAGGTGGCCCGGTCGGCGGGGGCCTCCGTCGTGGCCCACGGCTGCACGGGCAAGGGGAACGACCAGGTCCGGTTCGAGACGACGTTCGCGGCGCTCGCGCCGGAGCTCGAGGTCATGGCGCCGGTCCGGGAGTCCGCCATGTCCCGCGACGAGGCGCGCGAGCGGGCCGAGCTATGGGGCATCCCCCTGGCCACGGTGGCCAAGGTGTACTCGGTCGACGAGAACCTGTGGGGCCGTACGGTCGAGTGCGGGCCCATCGAGGACCCCTGGGCGGCGCCGCCGGAGGACGCCTTCCTGCTCACCGCCGACCCGACGGCCGCGCCGGACGGGCCCGAGGAGGTCGTGGTCGGGTTCGTCGGTGGCGTGCCCGTGAAGCTGAACGGCACGGCGCTCGACCCCGTTCGGCTGATCGCCGAGATCACGCGGATCGGCGGGCGGCACGGGTTCGGGCGGGTCGACATGATCGAGAACCGCCTGGTGGGCATCAAGTCGCGCGAGGTGTACGAGGTCCCCGGCGCCCTGGCGCTGATCGCCGCGCACCGCGACCTCGAGGACCTCACCATGGAGCGCGACCTCGCCCACGAGAAGGCGGCGGTCGAACGGCGGTGGGCCGAGCTCGCCTACTACGGGATGTGGCACTCGCCGCTGCACGCGTCCCTGCGGACGTTCGTCGCGTCCACCCAGGCGAACGTGACCGGCGAGGTCCGGCTGCGGTTCTACAAGGGCTCGTGCTCGGTCGCCGGGCGGCGGTCGCCGGCCGCGCTGTACGACCTGTCGCTGGCCACGTACGAGGCCGCGGGAGACCGGTTCGACCACCGGCAGGCCGAGGGGTTCATCCGGCTGTGGTCGCTGCCGGTGCGAACGTGGGCCGCGAAGCAGGGCACCGCACCGGCGGCGATCGCCGGAACCGTGATCGAGGAGCCGACCGCTGCTCCCGAGCCGGTTTTCGAAGCGCCGGCCGTGGGTCCCGAGCCGGCGCTCGAGCGGGCCGCTTCGTCGGTCGACGACGAACACCGAGCCGTGCGGCCCGTGTGGGCGGCCCGGCTCGAGGGCGGCCTGTCCGGTGAGTCGCTCGCGTTCACGCGGTCGCTCGGGTTCGACCGGCGGCTCGCGCCCTACGACCTCCGGGCCACCGCGGCGCACGCGGACGCGCTGCGCGAGGCGGGCCTCCTCGACGACGCGGACCACGAGGCGATCGCGCACGAGCTCGCCCACATGGGTGACGAGGTCGGGAACGGCACGTTCCCGTGGGACGACGGCGACGAGGACGTCCACTCGGCGATCGAGCGCGTGCTCACCTCGCGTCTCGGCGACGCCGGCGCACGCATCCACGCCGGCCGGAGCCGCAACGACCTCGTGGCGACCGACCTCCGGCTGTGGACGAAGGACGCCTGCGAGGACGTCGCCGCCGGCATCGCCGGCCTCGCGGAGGCGCTGGCGGACCAGGCCGAGGCGCACATCGGGTCACCGATGCCCGGATACACCCACCTCCAGCGCGCGCAGCCGGTCTCGCTCTCCCACCACCTCCTGGCGCACGCGCTCCCCCTCTCGCGTGACGCCGCCCGGTTCCTCGGGGTGCGGGCGTCCGCCGACGTCTGCGCCCTGGGGGCCGGGGCGCTGGCCGGTTCGACCATCGAGCTCGACATCGAACGTGTGGCGGCGAAGCTGGGGTTCGCCGCGACGTTCGAGAACTCGATCGACGCCGTCTCCGACCGCGACTTCGCGCTGGAGTTCCTCGCGGCCTGCTCGATCCTCGGCATGCACCTGTCGCGGCTCGCGGAGGACGTGGTGCTGTGGGCCACGCGGGAGTTCGGGTTCGCGAAGCTGCCCGACCGGCACAGCACCGGGTCGAGCATGATGCCGCAGAAGCGGAACCCCGACGTGGCCGAGCTGGCGCGGGGCAAGGCCGGTCGCCTGCTGGGCCACTTCGTCGCGCTGGTGACGGCGATGAAGGGCCTGCCGCTCGCGTACGACCGCGACCTCCAGGAGGACAAGGAACCGCTGTTCGACGCGTTCGACACGCTGTCGCTGGCGCTCCCGGCGATGGCCGCGCTGGTCGCCGAGCTCGAGTTCGACCTCGACCGCATGTCGTCTTCGATCGGGCCGAACTCCCTGGCCACCGATGTCGCGGAGGCCCTCGTCACCGCCGGACGCCCGTTCCGCGAAGCGCACGCAACGGTCGCCGGATGGGTGGCCGCGCTCGAACGCGACGGCCGAACGCTCGCCGATGCCTCGAGCGACGAGTGGGAGTCCGTGGCGCCAGGGATCTCGCCGGACGTGATCCGGGCCGCCGACGCCGTCGAACGTCGCCGGACTCCGGGCGGTCCCTCGGCGCCGTCGGTCAAGGAACAGCTGGTGGAGCTCAGGAACCGCCTGTCGGCGCTCCGCCCGACGGGCTGACGCCGGAGCCTACCGGCGGCGCTGGCGCACCAGCATGATGCCGCCGGCAACCGCGATCGTCACACCGGCCACGGCGAGGGCCACGAACCCGATCAGGATCCAGCCCTCGCGGGTGAGCGCCACCAGCGACGCGGTCACGCCTCCCCGCCCTGCCGCCGGGCCTCCGAACGCCGTTCCGCGGCCAGCCGGCCCAGCTCTACCGGTGAGTGATCCGCGAACGTCATGGTCGCCGCGATCGCGGGGTGGACGCCGCCGATCAGCTCGTGCATCCGCTGGGCGACCAGCCGGTACGCCGGGTGCCCCTGCGGCGCCGACCGCAGCTCCACCAGGTGCATCGCCTCGCGGGCGTTCATCTCCATGAAGAACCGAACCCGGTACGCCATCGCGACCGCGTACTGAGCGGCCTCGGCCAGTCCGGCGTCCACCAGCGTCGCGTGGAGCGACGCCGACTCCGACATGACCCGCCGCCAGTCCTCCTCCGCGCCCTCGAGGTCGCGCAAGTCCTCGGGCACCGCGAACCCGTGAACGGGCGTGAGCCGCTGCCATTCGAGCGTGAGCAGCCGGTGGCGCTGGAGGTCCCGGAACGCCCCGTAGTCGCACAGCACGTCGAACCGGTACGCAGTCCGCTCGAACGCCCGCCCGGGCTTGTGGCGGCGGTTCCGCCGTTCGCCGACGTACGCCGCCAGCACGCGGGAGCGGTCCTCGGCCGACAGCTTCCGGGCCTCCTCGAGCAGCTCCCGGTCCGATCGCGACGACGCCGCGTACATGGCGGCCGCCACGACCTTGGTCTCCCCGTCCGGGTCGTGATCCGTCAGGTCGACCTCCACCCTGGCGTCGTCGGGCACCGCCGCGACGCCCGCACCCTCCACCCCGCCGAGCAACGACGACGACAGCTCCTCGGTCGCCGAGCGCGTCGATGCCAGATAGGCCGACCACTCGCCCCCCCGGTCGGGCCGGTCCACGCGCGTCAGGAACGCCGGGATCACCTTCCGGAGCTCGGCCAGCATCATGTCCGCGTAGGCCCGCACCTCGCCGAGCGGGTTCGCCCGCATGCGCAGCAGGAGCTGTTCGTACGACTGCCCGGTGGCGTAGATGCCGACGTTGGTCCGGGTGGCCGCGGGGAGCAGGCCCCGCAGGGTGTCGCAGGCCCTGGCCCGGAGGCTCGAGCGGTACACGAAGTCCGAGTCGTCCCCCTGCGGGAACCACGACCGGTACAGGTCCTGCAGCGGCCCCAACCACTTCGCGTAGGTCTCGAACGCCGAGTCCAGCACCGATGAGAACCGCGACGAGAGCGCGCCGTGCAAGGAGGCCACCTCCGGCGGCAGCAGGTACCGCCACCGCCCGCCTGGCCGGTCGTCGTACGGCACGTACCGGGTGGACTGCTCGAGATAGGCCGCCAGCCGCCCCCACTCGAGCACCTTCGCCAGCGGCTGCGAGGCCTGCTCGCACGCCAGGTGCACCCCGCCCAGCTGCGCGACCGAATCGTCCCCGTACTCGAGGAACACCCGCTGGTACAGCTGTTCCGCTCGGTCCACGCCGACATCCGCGACGCTCCCCGAGGCCGCCTCCGAGAACTCGTCGAGGAACAGCCGCCGGAGCGACTTCGCCGACCGCGAGTACCGCGCGAACAGCGCCCCCTTCACGACCTCCGGCAGGTTGGTCAGGGCGAACACGGGCCCGTCGAGGTCGGTGAAGTGCGGCGCGAGGAGCGCGCGCTCGCCCGGTGTGAACTCCTCGTGGACGAACCAGATGGGGTCGGCCACGGCTACGAGGTTCCGCTGGTCGGTCCGGTCGTCGGCCCGGTGGTCGGTCCGGTCGTCGGCCCGGTGGTGGGCGGCGTCGTCGGCGGGGTGGACGACCGGTAGATGGTCACGGTGTCGCCCTTGTGCACCTCGGATCCGGCCGGCGGATCGGTCCGGGAGACGGCGTTGGAGTTCTGGCAGTTCAGGTTCGGGCCGTTGGGATCCTGCCCGCCGTCCGCGGCCTTCAACCCCTTGGCCTGGATGTCGTTGAGCGCCTGGGCGAACGGCTTGCACGTCTCGTCGGGCACGGCGATCGTCGTCGGGCCCGTGGACAGCACGTAGTCGATCTGGGTGCCCACGTCGACCGGCTGCCCCGGCGTCGGCCGGGTGCTGATGATGTGGTTCTTGGCCACCGTGTCGCTGGGGCTCGAGGAGATCTCGCTGCCCAGCACGAGCTGGTGTTGGGTGAGCTTCGTCGTCGCGTCGGCAAGCGAGAGCCCGGTGAGGTCCGGAACGGTGACCTGCTGCTGGCCGCCCGAAACGGTGAGCGTCACCGTCGAGTTCTTCGCCACGTCGTCGCCCGCGGCCGGATCCTGTTTGATCACCTGGCCCTTGGGTTTGGCGCTCGCCTTGAACGTCAGCTTGGACTTCAGGCCGGCGTCCTCTAGCTTGAGCTGCGCGGCCTGCACGGGCAGGCCGGTCACCTTGGGGACCTGCACGGTCGGGGACGAACCGATCAGGCTCTTCGCCAGGAAGAACAGCGCGAGCCCCAGGAGGATGGCGAGCACCACGCCGACGACGATGGCGATCCAGGCGCGACTCCGCCCCTCGCCGTCCGCCTCTTCCTCCTCCAGCGGCGTCGCCATCACGGCGGTCCGCTGGGGGTCGCCGTCGAAGATCGTGGTGGCCTCGCCGCCGGTGAGCACCGGCGTCGCCAGCACCGGCCGCCCCGCCATGAACCGCTCCAGGTCCTCCCGCATCTCGTCGGCCGAGGCGTAGCGGTTGGCGGGGTTCTTGGCGATGGCCTTGAGGACGATCGCCTCGAGGTCGTCGGGGATGCCCGGGCGGATGTCAGAGGGGTGGGCGGGTGGCTCCGAGACGTGCTTGAAGGCCACGGCCACCGCGGAGTCGGCCACGAACGGGGGCCGGCCGGTGAGCATCTCGTACAGGACGACCCCCAGGGAGTAGATGTCCGAGCGGGCGTCGACGGCGCCCCCCTGGGCCTGCTCCGGAGAAAGGTAGGAGGCCGTGCCGAGCACGGTGGCGGTCTGGGTGAGGGGTTCGGCCGAGGCGGCTCGGGCGATGCCGAAGTCCATGACCTTCACCTCGCCTGCGGGCGTGATCATGATGTTCCCGGGCTTCACGTCCCGGTGGACGATCCCCGCCGCATGGGCGAACGACAGGGCCCCGGCCACCTGGGCGGCGATCTCGGCGGCTCGCTCCGGCTGCAGGTGATCCCCCTCGGCCAGGATCTGGGCCAGGGTCTTGCCGGCCACGTACTCCATCACGATGTAGTGCACGGGGCCGTCCGAGCCGGTGTCGTACACCGACACCACGTTGGGGTGGTTGAGCCGGGCCGCGGCCTGGGCCTCCCTCCGGAACCGCTCCACGAACGCCTCATCGGAGGCGTACTGGGCCCCGAGGACCTTGATGGCCACGGTCCGGTTGAGGACGGTGTCCATGCCCTGGTACACCTGGGCCATGCCGCCCCTGCCGATCGACGCCTCGACCCGGTAGCGCTCGCTGAGCAGCCGCCGCTGCTGGCTCATCCGGCCGCACCCCCGCCCACGGGACTGAGGCCCGCGGGCCCGCACGCATGTGCCCACCGGCCCGCTTCGGGACGCGTTCGGATCGACATGTGCGGTGAGGATAACGTCACCGCCGGTCCCCACCGCGGTGCCTCACGCGCGTTCGGTGGCCTCATCCCCGTCTGAGCGCGGCCTCGACCACCGCGCGGGCCACCGGCGCGGCCACCCTGCCCCCGGTGGCTTCGCTCGAGAGGTTGCCGCCGTTCAGCACGACCACGGTCACGGCGATCTGGGGGTTCCGGGCCGGCGCGAAGCACGTGAACCAGGCGTGGGGCGCGCCCGACGAGGTCTGGGCGGTCCCGGTCTTCCCGGCCACGGTCACGCCGGGGATGCGGGCCGCGGTGCCGGTTCCGTGGTCGACCACCTCGACCATGGCCTTGGTGATGTCGGCGCTCGTCTGCGGAGAGATCGGCTGGCCGAACACCGACGGGCCGATCGACTTCAGCACCTGCCCGTCGGGGCCCCGGATCTCGCTCACCAGGTGCGGCTCCATCTCGATGCCGCCGTTCGCGATGGCGGAGGTCACGAGCGCCATCGCCAGCGGGTTGGCGCCGACGTCGAACTGCCCGATCGCCGAGAAGGCCACCGCCGGCGCTCGGTCGTTGAACTCCGACGGGGCCGGGAAGTGCCCCTCGCTGAACGGGATGTCGAACGGCACGTGCCGGTCGAACCCGTACGCGGTCGACTGGTCGAACAGCGCCTGTGGCCCGAGCTGCAGCCCGAGCGCCCCGAAGGCCACGTTGCACGACTCGATCAGCGCCTCCTCGAGCGAGATGCGCGGGGCGCCGCCGGCGCAGCGCTCGCCACCGAAGTTGTGGAGCTTCAGCTTGGTCTGGGGGAGGGGGAGCTCGGGTGGGTTCGGGACCGTCGACTGCAGCGTCATGCCGTTCTCGAGGGCGGCCGACAGCGTCACCAGCTTGAACGTCGACCCCGGCGGATACAGCTGGTCGGTGGCGTTCGACAGCAACGGGTCGGACGCAGCGTCGGTCAGTCGCTTGCAGGCGTTCTCCTGGCGGTCGAGGTCGGGCTGGACGAGCTCGTTGGGGTCGTACTGCGGGATCGTGACCATCGCCTCGATCGCGCCGGTGGAAGGGTTCGTCGCGATGACCGCGCCGCCGTTCGGAGCCTGCTGCTGCAGCTCCTGGAACGCGACCTGCTGAAGATTGGGGTCGATCGTAGTGATGACCGACGCGCCGCGCTTCGGCCGGTTGAGGATGAGGTCCGACAGCGTCGAGCCCAGCAGGTCGTTCGACGACGCGTTCAGGTAGTCGTTGTACGTGGACTCCAGCCGGCTGATCCCGCACTTCAGCGAGAAGAACCCCGTCGTGTGCGCGTACAGCGGGCCCTGCGGGTACCGGCGCCGGAACCGGAGCTTCTTGCCCGTGTCGACGCTCTTGGCGAGCACCGTCCGGCCGTCCGCGGCGAGGATCTCGCCGCGGTCGATGGCGAACGACTGGACGATCGTCCGGGGGTTGGCGGAGTTGTTCGCGAGGCCGCTGGCCCCGTACACCTGCAGGTAGTTGACCGCGGCGAACAGGATGACGAACAGCATCACCATGGCCACGCCGAACCGGCGGATCTGCCGGTTCACCGGATCACCTGTGTGGGCGCGGCGGGCGGGCCGCCGCCGGGCGGCCGCTGCCCCGGTGGCTCATCCGGCGGGGGCGAGACCGGCGGGGCGTCGGCGGGGCCGGCCAGCAGCGGGCGTCGCCGCGACGGGGCGGGTCCGGCCGAGATCCGCACCAGCAGCGCCAGCAGGATGTAGTTGGCCAGCAGGCTCGAGCCCCCGTACGACACGAACGGTAACGTCACGCCCGTCAGCGGGATCACGCGGGTCACGCCCCCGACGATGATGAACGCCTGGATTCCGAGGATCCCCGTGAGCCCCACGGCGAGCAGCTTGCCGAACCCGTCCTCCTGCTCGACCGCCGCCTTCAGCCCCTTGCCGACCAGCACGCCGAACAGCAGCAGCAGGCCGACCGACCCGATCAGGCCGAGCTCCTCCGCGATCGCCGCGAAGATGAAGTCGTTGTAGGCGAACGGGATGTCCCCCGGCGAGCCCTGCCCGAGCCCGGTGCCGCCGATCCCGCCGGTGGCCATCGCGAACTGCGCCTGCGCCAGCTGGTAGCCGCCGCCGTAGACGCACTGGATGGTGTCGCCGTTCGGAAGGCACGGCTTGGTGCTGGTGGCGTGCAGCCACACGGCGACCCGTTCCTCGACGTGGCCGACCGTCTTGTAGGCGAACACCGCCCCCACGGCGAACAGCAGGAACCCGACCACCAGGTACACCGGCCGGGCCGTCGCCACCCACAGCATCACGACGAACAGACCGAAGTACAGCAGCGACTGCCCGAGGTCGTTCTCGAGGAACAGCACCGCCATCGCCACGCCCCACGCCAGCAGGAGCGGTCCGAGGTCCTTGGCCTGCGGCAGGTGGAACGGCCCCACCCGCTTCGGCGCCATCTGGAGCAGCTCCTTCTTCCGGTTCAGGTAGGAGGCCAGGAAGATCGCCAGCAGGATCTTGCCGATCTCGGCCGGTTGGAACGAGAACGGTCCCACCGCGATCCACACCCGGGCGCCGTTGATGGTGGTCCCGATGCCGGGGAGGATCGGCAGCAGCAGCAGGACCACCGCCACCAGGCCGATCGTGTAGGTGTAGCCGTCGAGCTGGCGATGGTCGCGGATGAAGAACAGCGTGAGGATGAACGCCACCAGCGCGATGGCCAGCCAGTAGGACTGGTCGACCGCGAGGCCGGGCGCGATCCGGTAGATCTCGGCGAACCCCAGCCCGGTGAGCAGCCCGGCCGCGGGGAAGAACGCCGGCTCGGCGCCGGGCGCGAGGCGGCGGATCGCGATGTGTCCGGCGACGTACCCCACGACGAACAGCGCCCCGAACAGGATCAGCCTGCTCTGCCCGGTGCCGCCGACGCCCAGCTTGACCAGGACGACGGCGCCCACGGCGAGCATGATGGCGACGATGGTCAGGGCGAGCTGCGCCCCCGACCGGGCCCGATCGGCGCCCCGCTGCGCTTCGATCATGTCGGGGAGGAGCTCGGACTCCCCCCGCCGCCACTGCCGCCCGTGGTCACCGTGCACTGCCCCCCGGGGGAGAGGTCGGTCTTGATCTGCGCGACGATGGCGTCGGCGGCCGCCTTGCTCCCGGCCGTGTCCCCGTCCACCAGGTGCTGGTGCCAGACCGGACAGGCCAGGGCCTGGTCGGCCGGGATGTCGGTCGTCTCGACCAGCCCGAACATCTTGATCCCGAGCGTCTTGGTCGGCAGCCCGCGGAACACCACGACCTTGCCGTTCTCCACGCCGACGAAGAACCGCGAGTCGAGGTAGAGGCGGAACCCGAACACCGCCACGGCGAGCAGCACGACCGCGACCACGACCCACAGGATGGTCCTGCGCCGGCCGCCTCGGTGTCGCCCGGCACCGGCGGGCCCCGGCCACCGGTCGCCCGGGGCGGGCTGCGCGGCGACCTGCCCCGGCATCGGCGGCGCGGAGCCGGCCGGCGGGGCGGGCTGCTGCGCGGCCACGACGCCCGCGGGGATCTGATACGCCGCCGTGACGTCGTCGGTCCCGAGCCCGGTCGGGATCGGGATCTCGCGGGTGGTTCCGGCGTCGGTGGGGGCCTGCGGTACCCAGGTTGGGCCCTCGAACCCCTCGCCGTCGGCGAACTCCAGGACGATCACCGTGATGTTGTCGAGGCCACCGGCCTGGTTCGCCAGCGTCACGAGCTGGTCGGCCGCCGCCTGGGGGGTGGGTTCGGACTGGAGGATCTGCTGGATCACCGAGTCGTCGACCATGGAGTGCAGCCCGTCCGAACACAGCAGCATGCGGTCTCCGACCTGGGCCGGGATGTCGAACACGTCGACCTCGACCGGCTCGTCCACGCCGAGGGCGCGGGTCAGGATGCTCCGCTGGGGATGGTGTTCGGCCTCCTCGGCCGTGATCTGCTGACGCTTCACCATCTCGTGGACCAGGGTGTGGTCGGTGGTGATCTGCTGGAACTGCCCCGCCCGCAGCAGGTACGCGCGGGAGTCGCCCACCTGCGCCAGGTGCACGGTCCCGTCGTCGACGTAGGTCGCGGTGATGGTGGTCCCCATGCCCTGGAGGTCGCGGTCGCCCCGGGCCCGTTCGAGGATCGCGTGGTTGGCCTGGCGGACCTGCTCCGGGAGCATCTGCGACGTGCCGCCGTTCGTCAGCCCGGACATGACCTGCATGGCGAGCGACGAGGCGACGTTCCCGCCGCGGTGGCCGCCCATGCCGTCGGCCACGATGTACACCGGCGGCATCGCCAGGTAGGAGTCCTCGTTGCGTTCGCGCGCCCGGCCCACGTCGGACGCCGCGCCGACCACCACCTTCATCGGGCGCCCCCTCGCGTCATCGCTTGAGCTCCAGCGTCGTCCTCCCGATCCTGATCTGGTCGCCGGCGTGGACGTCGGTCGTTCCCTGCACACGCTGGCGGTTCAGGTACGTGCCGTTCGTCGATCCCAGGTCCTCCAGGTGCCACGTGCCGTCGGCGGGGTACAGCCTTGCATGGAACTGGGAGGAGTATCGGTCCTCCAGCTGGACGTGGCAGGCGTCCGCGCGGCCGATCTGGAGCGGGTCCTGCCGCAGGGCGAAGGTCCCGGCCTTCTTGCCGTCCTCGGTCCGCACGAGCAGCTGCGTGGGCGGCTTGCCCGGCTTCCCCGACTTGGCCTTGGACTTGGTCGCGGCCCCCGCGCCGGGCGAGGCCATGACCTGGGTGGACGCCGCCCGGCGGCGCCCACTGACGTCGACCGCGACCGAGCGGATGGCCCGGAACACGAAGAAGTACAGCAGCGCGAGGAACGCGTACTTGAGGACGGCGAGGACGAACGGCGTCAGGGCCTGCGCGACGACGCTCCGCATTCAGGCCCTCCGGAACTCGAGCACCGTGTGGCCGATCGTGACGCGGTCGCCGGGCCGGAGCTCGCGTTCGGCGGTCAGGGGCTCCTCGTTCACCGACGTGCCGTTGGTCGAGCCCAGGTCGCGGATCAGGCACCGTGAGCCGTCCTGGCGGATCTCCGCGTGGTGGCGGGATGCGCCGGGATCGTTCACCACGACGTCGGAGTCGGACATGCGCCCGATCGTGACGGCCGGCGCGTCCAGCGGGTAGGTCGCGGCCGGCTGCCCCTTGTGGATGAGGTACAGGAACGCCTTCCCGACGGCCTCCATCTCGCCGGTGAGCGGCTTGTCCGGCCCCTCGACCAGGCTCGGGTCGACGCGGAACTCCCCGCGGCCGAGCTCCTCGTCGCGTTCGAACGTCACCTCGGGGGGTCCGACCAGCTTCCAGCCGCGTTCGGCGGCACCGTCGGTCACGAGCTGCTGGAGCTCGGTGGACAGGCGGCCGGCGGCCTGCTCGAAGCGGGCGTGGTCGTCGGGGGCGAGGCGGATGTCGTAGTGGTTCGGTACCCAGATGTCGTGGACGCCGATCGTCTGGTTGGCGTCCATCTCCCGGAGCACGCGCTTGCCCAGCTCGACGGGCTGCACGCCGGAGCGGAACGTCTTGGCGAACAGGCCCTCGACGAGGCCTTCCAGGCGGCGTTCGAAGTCTCGGAGGATCGGCATCGGATGCGATGAGTCCCCGCGGCGGTTCCGCAGGTCGGAGGTCGGGCGGGATTATATCCGGGGGGTCCGGGCCCCAATCCCAGCCGGCGGCAGGGCGCCACGAAACCGCCATGGGACCGCTGCTAGCATGACGTGCTCCACTCGGGCGAGTGGCGGAATAGGCAGACGCGCAGGATTCAGGATCCTGTCCGGGCAACCGGGTGGGGGTTCAACTCCCCCCTCGCCCACCCTTTCTGACCTGGGTCTCGCCGGTTCCTCGGCGGATCGGGGCAGGCGGTTCGTGGTGACGCCGTGGTGACGAGAGGTGATCCAGAACACCACCCTCGGTGGAACGGTCGCAGGGGTGCTTCCCGCAGATTCCGAAGCTGCCGCACGAGCCAGACCGAGAGCCAAACCGAGGTGTCCGGATCTCATGCGAGCCCACTGAGGGGGAAGAATCACTCCACGTGCGTCGGCGGATCAGGGCGCTCGTGCATCCTTGGTTCATGCGGGCAGAGGGCGAGGTCGTGCCGATCTCCTCGGGACGCGACGGGGCACACATCAGCTTCGACTCGTTCTTCGAGGAGCAGCACGAACGGGTGGCCCGAGCTCTCTTCTTCGTGACCGGGAACGCGGAGGACGCCGAGGAGCTCATGCAGGATGCCTTCCTGAAGCTGTGGGAGCGGTGGGATCGGATCGACCGGATCGACGACCTCACCGCCTATCTGTTCCGCGTGGCCTTCAACGGGTTCCGAATGCGCCGCCGTCGGGCGGCCATGGCTGTTCGTAAGGTCCTGCCGCTCCCGGAGGCGCACGACGAGTTCCTCGACGTGGAGATGCGGACCGATGTTCGGCAGCTCCTGCTCGGGATCTCACCTCGGCAACGGGCGGCCCTCCTCCTGATCGACCTGCTCGGGTATCCCTCCGAGCAGGCGGCGAACATCTTGGGCGTGCGCCCATCGACGGTGAGGACCCTGGCCACCAACGGCCGCAGAGCCATGCGTGAGGAAGGACTCCTCGATGCCTGACGTCCGCGAGGTCTTCGAGAAGGCGACCAAGGAGTTTCGTCTCGCGCCCGGAGCCATCGAGCGCCAGCACCGGAACCAGCGCCGGCGCACGGTTCGGCGCAAGGTCGGCGGGTTCGTCCTGGCCGCCGTCGTCATCGTCGGGCTGGTCGCAGCCGCCGCGAACATCGCGAGCCGGCACGACCGCCCGACTCCCCTCAATCACCACACGCATCACCCCAGTCCCTCCCCGAGCCCGTCTCCGATCGACGCTGGCTCGGGAGTGACCGGCGTCCCCCAGCGAGGGGTCGTTGTTTCCCTCGATGCGGGGAAGGAAACGGTGATCCCGCTGCTGCCGCCCGACGCCTACGGTCTCAGCCTGTCCCCGGACGGCACGACGATCGCCTTCGTCACGAACCACACGGGAACCCTGAGCTCGAGTCGAATCGCCACGATCGGGATCGACGGCACCGGCCTGCACGTGATCACGGACACGCCCTCCACGGCGCTCATGCCCGACTGGTCGCCCGACGGCTCCCGGATCGCTTTCCAGGCGGACGGCGACAACGGGAGCGTCGACATCTACACAATGAACGCCGACGGCACCGACGTGCAGGTCGTCGTGTCGAGCCCGGCAGACGACCAGGAGCCGCAGTGGTCGCCCGACGGCTCCCTCCTCGCGTACTCCAGCGGGGGGTCGGGCCCGACCAACGACTCCGAGGAGATCTACACGGTGGCCCCGAGCGGCGGACGGCCAACCCGGCTCACGCACAACGGCGTCGCCGACTTCCAGCCGGCCTGGTCTCCCGACGGCACGCAGCTCGCGTTCGTTCGGGAATCCCAGGGCGGAGGAAAGCAACCCTTCTCGCACCTGTGGCTGATGAACGCGGATGGGACCAACCAGCACCGCGTGACGAGAACGGACGCCGAGGGGCCCCAGTGGTCGCCGGACGGTACGAGGATCGCGGCTGTGTCCTTCACCGGCCGGTTCAGGGAGGTGCAGATGGATGGAGGAGTCAACCAGGAACCCGTGATGAGGGTCGAGGTCGTCGATGTCGTCACCGGTGCGTCCACACCCGTGGGGTCAGTCAGGGTGGCGACGTTCAGGAACCGTCCCCAGTGGCTTCCATCCGGCCATGCGCTGGTCGTCAGCCGGCTCGGGAGCAGTAGATGACGACGGGCCGCCTGGGTTGGGTTTCCACATGGCGGATCGCCGCCGGGAACGGGTCGCCCTGGGTGCCGGCGGTCGACGACCCCGGCAATGGCGCGCTCTATCGGTTGGTCCCCGACCAGCCGCCCGATCCGTTCAGCGCCGCCGGACCCGTGTGCCCCGCTGGAGGCGTCACCAACGCCTTCAACTGCGGACTCGTGGGAGGTCAGAGCGGAAGCCACGCCCAGTCCTCATCGGGAAGCTGTTCGCCTGCTTGGGGAGCCCGGGCGACACGTTCGAGGTGCTGCTGCGGGTTACGCCGCACTTCGAAGACGGCTCGACCATCGGGACCTGGAACGTCCTGGACGGGACCGGGGCCTTCGCGAAGCTCCACGGCAGCGGCACACTGGCGGGCACACCGGATCCCACCTTGCCGCTGATCGTCGACGTCTACGACGGGACGATGCACATCGACTGACTCCAAGGGCACTCAGGCGGGCAGGAATGTCGGAGACGCGGTCGCCCCCCCGACCTCGAGGGGGCGACCGCGGGCTCTTGGGTCCAGAATGTCGGTTGGGGCCAAGCGACCACCGCCCGACCATCGCCGGAATGAAGGGACTGGGGGCCGGACCCGAATGAGAACGAAATGCGGGCGACGATCCGGACCGCGGCGGACGTCTCTGGGCCGGATCTGGTCTTCGCCCGGGACCTGGGCGAAAGACGAGCCAATCCGCGAGCACTCCGAGCCCGACACCGGGCCGTGTCTCGCGCGCTGAGCCATGGGGGATCCGGGGTCGGGCGGCGCGGCATCGAACGATGAGCTCGTCCTCCCCACGGGAACCGTGACCTTCCTGTTCACCGATGTCGAGGGTTCGACGCGAATGCTCGAGCAGCACGAGGCCGTGTACGCGGACATCCTCCACCGCCACAGGCGGCTGATCCGGAGCGCAGTTGCGAATGAGTCCGGGGTCGAGGTGGACACCACCGGGGACGCACTCTTCTTCGTCTTCTCGAGTCCGACAGGTGCGGTCCGCGCGGCCGCCTCAGCACAACAGTCCCTCGCGGGAGCGCCGTGGCCGGACCAGGTGTCGGTTCGTGTTCGGATGGGATTGCACACGGGCGAGGGTCGCAGGGGTGTCGAGGGCTATGTCGGCCTCGATGTCCATCGAGGGGCCAGGATCGGCGCCGCTGCACATGGTGGGCAGGTGCTCCTCAGCGATGCGACCCGCTCGCTGGTCGAGCGAGACCTTCCGCCCGGCTCGACCCTCCTCGATCTCGGCCATCATCGTCTGAAGGATTTCGACGTTCCGGAGCGTCTGACACAGCTCGTCCTGTCCGGCCTGCCGAGCGAATTCCCCCCGCCTCGAGGGGTGCTCAAGCGGCAGGGACTCCCGAGGCGCCTTTCGCGATTCGTCGGCCGAGAGGCCGAGATCGCGGAGCTGCGCACTCTCCTTGGGGCCAACCAACTGCTGACGCTCACCGGCCCGGGGGGGACTGGGAAGACCCGGCTGGCTTTGGCCGTGGCAACCGCCGAAGAGGGGCGGTACATCGATGGCGCCGTCTTTGTCGACCTGGCCCCCATCGTCGACCCGGACCTCGTCCCGTCGGCGACCGGCGGGAGGCTCGAGGCCGCGTCGCTCCCGGGACGATCTCCGACGGAGGCCGTGGTCAAGCACCTCGCCGAGCGACGGCTCCTCCTCGTGCTCGACAACTTCGAACAGGTGCTCCCCGCGGCGCCGTTCGTGGCCGAGCTGCTCGCCGGATGTGCGGAGCTCAGTGTGATGGTGACGAGTCGGGCGCCGCTCAGGCTCGAAGGTGAGCAGGAGTGGCCGGTGCCTCCCCTTGACCTGCCGGATGCCTCCTCGCCGGAGACCCTGGACGCCCTCACCGCCTGTGAGGCCATCCAGCTCTTCACGGAGCGCGCACATTCGGTGCAGCCGACCTTCGTCCTGACGGAGGACAACGCCCACTGGGTCCTGGACATCTGTCGGCGGCTCGATGGCATCCCCCTCGCCATCGAATTGGCTGCCGCCCGGGTCCGCCTGACGTCTCCGGCCGACCTGAGCGAGCGGTTGGCCAGCACGATCGACCTTGGTGGCGGCGGCCGTGATGTGCCGAAGCGTCAGCGGACGCTGCGCAACACCATTGCCTGGAGCGTCGATCTGCTCGACGACGCCGACCGCCGTCTCTTTCGCCGCCTGTCGGTGTTCCGGGGCGGGTGGTCCCTCGTTGCCGTCGAGCAGATCCTCGCCGAGCCCGAGGGAACCGACGTGGTCGAGGGCCTCGAACGGCTTCTGGAGCACAGCCTGATCAAGAGCGACGGGCATGCCGACCCGCGCGGTTCGATGCTGGAGACGATCAGGGACTACGCCGCCGACGAGCTCGAGCGGAGCGGTGAGCTGGCTGAGTTCTCGCGTCGCCATGCGGACTTCTTCCTGGCGCGCGCGGAGGAGGCAGCGCCGCACCTCCTGGGTCCGGACCGCGACACGTGGCTCGAACGCCTCGGTCGGGACCGTGACAATGTCCGCGCAGCTATCGACTGGGCGACATCGGTCGGCGACATTGAGAAGGCGTTGCGCCTGGCCACCGCGCTGATGACGTATTGGCATCTCCGCGATCAGATGACGGAGGGGCGGGGGGTGCTCGACGCGCTGCTCGAATCCGATGTGTCCGCCGTCGAACCCGCAGTCGTCGCCGGCGCGCTGGCGGCTGCGGGCGAGCTCGCCGTCTACTCCATGGACTTCCCAGCCTCGATCGTCTACGTGAACCGGAGCCTGGCTATCTACCGGAACATCGGGGATGTGCTCGGCATGGCTCGTCAGCTGAACAACCTCGGCTGGGCCCACTCGATCTGGGACGCAGAGGCAGCACTGGCTTTCTTCGAAGAGGCGTTCGAGATCTCGCGGGACACCGGGGTTGGAGAGGTCGTCGGGAACGCCCTGCTGGGTGCGGCGACGATCCACATCAGGGAGGGTCGGATTGAGCAGGGACTGAGCGGTTCGCTCTCCGCCCGCGCCGCGTTCGAGGCGGCCGGCGAGCGATACCTTCACGTTTTCGCACTCATCGACCTCGGACTCGTCGAGCGTGCGGAAGGACGCACGGAGGCGGCGCTCGCCTTCTACGCGGACGCCCTTCGGATGGCCTCCGAGACAGGCGAAGGAGGCGTGATCTGCACAAGTCTCGGCATGATCGCGGATCTGCTACTCGACCATGGCGACCCCGTCCTCGCCATTGCGTTAGCTGCCGCCAGCGAGCGACGTCTTCGCGAGATCGGCGGAGCCACGACGGTCGAGATGACCGGGCTTGAGCCCCCCATGCTCCGGGGGGCCCGGGTGTTGGATCCCTCCACGTTCGCCCGAGCCGCAAGCGACAAGGAAGCCCTAAGCATCGCTGATGCCATCCGCGAGGCCCTCGCCGTTGCCCGACGCGTCGAGACAGGTCTCGATGCGCTCCACGGATCGTCCAGCTGAGCTTAGGAAGGCCTTCCTCCAGTGATCTTGGGGTGCGGCATTCATCACCTCCTCCGAGCGCCGAGTGGGGCTCAAAGGCGCCTGGTGTGTTCCCGAGCGGAAGGGTCGAGGGGGACCTGCGCAAGCGCGAGGGGGTATGGGCTCAGCACGAGGTGAGCAGCCGTGGTAACGCGACGCCGCACAAAAGCGTCGAATTAGGTCAGGGGCGGTCATGAGGCCGTGCTCGAGGCGCTCGGATCAAGGGGAACCGACGCCGGGATGCGTCGGAACCGCGCCAGTGCGGTCCCGGCCCGTCCCGCGTCGGCACGGATGCAGCTCGTTCGACCCTCAGTCAGTGGAGGTGCAGCGCGTACGCACCGCGGCCGTGGGTCGCCGCGTACAGCACGCGCCCTTGCTCCGAGAACGTCAGGCCGTACACGGTGGCCGTCGGCAGTCCGCCCCCAGCCTTGATCCACTGGGTGGACCCGTGCGGGAGCCGGAGGACGCCGAAGTCGGTCGCCGCGTACAGGTCTCCGGTGGCGGCGTCCTGGGCGATGCCGGTGACCGGCTGGTCGGCGATGTTGCGCGAGAGGTCCGTGAACGCCGCCCTGTGGGTCGTTGGGTTGTAGCGGACGTCGAAGACATGGCCGGGGGTCGACGGGGTGTACGCGTTGTAGCCCGAGTACGAGATCCAGGCGTGATTCGGGTCCTTCGGGTCGATGGCGATCCCCGACACGAAGCGCTCGGGGGTCCAG
Source organism: uncultured Actinomycetes bacterium (assembly GCA_963772375.1). GTDB lineage: Bacteria > Actinomycetota > UBA4738 > UBA4738 > JACQTL01 > DATBHM01. The sequence goes on along the minus strand of CAVYXG010000005.1, from coordinate 169,215 downwards.
GGCCGGTCGATCCGGTGGAACGCGACCTTCCCGGTCGCGGCACCCGCGTTGCTGGTCACGAAGACCCGCCCGATCCGGGTGGCCGCCCACAGCGTGCCACTGTCGCTCGGCGCCCGGACCGACGCGACGACGTACTGCCCGGCGCGGGACTTGCCGAACGACGTGCCGGTCAGGTCCTGCCCGATCCGCTTCCAGTCGCCGCACGGGGACCTGCGGAACGGGTTGAGGTCGTAGGCGAGGCACCCGTTGTGGATCAGGGAATGCTCGCTCCCACCGCTGTCCGTGGTCCGCCAGACGTGCTGGAGGCCGATGAACGCCCGACCCGGCACGTTCGGGTCCGCGGTGAACGGGACGTAGAAGGAGCGAGCCTCGCTCGTGATCTGGAGGCGGTCGTAGATGTTGAGCCAGGTCGCGGGGTCCTGCCCGTGGAAGTTCACCTCTGGCGTGGCGTCGTAGTAGTTGTGGTAGCGGATCGATGTGTGCCCGGCGTCGAAGCCGGATTGGCCCCCGTCCCCGCCCACCGACTCGAGCCACTGCTTGGCCGGCGGCCTCGAGGCGTCGAGCGACCAGGTGCCGTTGTCCTGCGTCCCTCCCTGCAGGGTCCCCGTGGGGTTCTTCGGGTCGAAGGACAGCGACTGGAACTGGATGGTGTTCAGCCCGTCGTTGAGCGGCTTGACCGAGGCCGGCACCCCGTGGAGGAGCTCCTGGCAGAGGGCCAGGTCGTCGGGCTGAAGGGGTGTCGGTGGAGCCTTGGGGTGCTGCGAGTCGTAGTTGTACGTCCGCTGCCCGCACGACGCCGACTGGTCCCTCGTCGTGTTGACGTCGATCCGGACGACGCCGCCGTCGGACCCGATGAAGGCCGTGTCGCCGTTGTTCGCGAAGACGATGGCGTGGAGGTCGGGGTGGATCCCCGACCTGACCCCCCACGGCTTGCTCCGGTCCTTCAGGACCGCGGTCATGTCCCGGAAGGTCACCGTCCCGCCTGCGGTGGTGGCGTTCCCCGAATCGGCGTTGGTCGAGCGGATCACGGCCCGACCATTGGAGCGTGGCGGGGCCCCGGTGCCGAACTGGTCGTAGGCCGGGAGCTCGTCGTAGTTCATCGAGCCGCCGTACCACACGGTGCCGGGGCTCGCGCCGGCCGGGTGGGCGACGAAGCTGTCGTAGCCGCACTGGCCGTTCTGGCAGTAGCCGTACGCGGCGAAGCCCGTCTTGGAGGGGTCTGAGGACGAGAGCTGGATCCAGCCGGCGGCCGAGTTGTCCAGCATGCCGTGACTCGAGCCGACGATCGAGCCGACATCGTCGTGTCGCCAGGCCTCCGGCAGCGGAGTCGTGGCGTCACCGTCGATCGCCCAGTCGTCGGAGGCGTCGCCGACGTACATCCGCGTGAGGCCGCCTCCCAGGTCGACCATGTCGAACTCCGTACGGTCGCCGAAGAAGTCGCCGGTCAATATCGTGAAGTCGGTCTGGTTCATCGTGTGGAACACCTGACGCCAGCCGGGATGGGCGACCGACTGGTCCGCTCGCCAGATGCCGTACCCCTGGACCGCCGCGTACAACATGTTCGGGGAGTTCGGGTCGAACTCGAGCTTGTTGATCCCGCCCTGGAACCAGTCGTTCCCCGTGGAGGCCGGGACCGGGTTGGCCGGCGTCTTCGAAGCGAGGTTGGGCTCGAACCGGAACTTGCCACCGTCGATCGAGCGGTACACCCCCACCGCCGGGGCGTCCGGCGGCGTCCTCCGGCCGCCGTTCACCGCGGACGAGCCGTGGCGCGCCACGTCGGTGCCGATGTAGATCGCGTTCGGGTCGTTCGGGTCGACCGCGATCGCGCCGATCGAGCGGTTGGTCGCCACGGCGGCGCTTCCCGGCACGACGTCCCACGTGGCGCCGAAGTCGGTGGACCGGAACAGACCGAGGCCGGCCTCGGAGTCACCTGAGCCGTTCGGCTCCCCTGATCCGGCGTACAGCGTGTGGGTCGCGGGGACGTACAGCAGCGACCCGAAGGAGTTGGTGGGGAGCGAGTCCGGTGGGGCGATCCAGGCCACCTGGGCGGCAAGTGCGTCCCGGGCCCGCCAGATGCCGCCGCCCGCGGCGGCCACCCACAGCCGGCAACTGCCGGGCACGCAGGTGGGATCGATCGCCAAGGCGGTGACCCGGCCCGACTCCAGGGTTGGGGGACCCGTCAACGTGGCCGGGTCGAAGAACTGGGAGTCGGGTCCCGCGACCCGCGGCGTCACGGGCCCCAGGGCCTTCCAGGCCCCTCTCCCGGCGAGCGCCGCCAGGTAGTCGGACTCGTTCGCGAACGTCGACCGGGACGGGGACAGGGGGGTCTGGCGGTACGCAGCCGCCTCTCGGCGGGCCAGGCGGTCGTCGACGTAGGAGCGGGGATAGGCGCGGTCGGCCACGGCCTCAGCGGCGGGCGACGTCGCACCCTCCCGTCCGGCCTCGTTCCCGTGGCCGGACTCGAACTTCGCCTGGCGGGCCTCGCGAGCTGCATCGTGGCGGGCATTGATCGCCGTGAACCGCCCCGGCTGGCCTTGATCTTGCCGATGCGGGTTCGGAGCGACGGCAACGCTGATCGCGCCGATGACCGCGAGGCTCGACACCATCCAGACGAACCGCCAACGAGTCGTGCCCGTCCGCATGCCAACCCCCCGGTTCCTTATGTGAACGACATCTTGTATCACGCTCCCGGCGATCCCACGAACCCAAAGATGCGGGGCCCGCGAGGAAACGTGCCGACACCCTCCACCGTGATGCAAGCGGATTCAGGATCCTGTCCGGGCAACCGGTGGGGGTTCAACTCCCCCTCGCCCACGCGGTATCGGCCTCATCAAGCCATTTCTGCAGCTAGATAGGGAATTCGCCGTTCCGATCGCTCCAGGCTATTACGAGTCGCTCGAGCCCGGCCTTGCCGGTGTGATCGCCACCGAAGTCGTCGCTGCAGCCACAGGGCTACGTACACCAGGCTCACCAGCACCGGGACCTCTATGAGTGGCCCGACCACGCCGGCGAGCGCCTGGCCGGAAGTGACCCCGAACACGCCGACGGCTACCGCGATGGCCAACTCGAAGTCGTTGCTCGCCACCGTGAACGACAGCGCCACGGTCTGGCCGGAAGGCATGTTCATCAGCCGGCCGGAGGCGAACCCCGCGATCCACATCACGACGAAGTACGTGAGCAGCAGCCGATCGTCGACAGCCGGGCGGCAACGTGCTCGCGCTCGATGGCGCCGGACCCGCGGCTGCTGGCTGGCTCGGATGTCTCCCGGTTTCGAGTTGCTTCATGATGTTCGACCTCGCCCTCAATCGACTCGTGGCCGCCCCCACTGTCCATCGAATACGGGCGCCGATGTTGGGGCATCCGCCTCCCTGCTGGGAGTCGGTCGTCAGGTTGAGGCCGGAACCAGTTCGTCCAAGAGCCGGCGCACGCGCTGGTCGATCTCGTCCCGGATCTCCCGTACCTCCGCAAGCGATCGCCCGGCCGGGTCGGTCAGTTCCCAGTCGAGGTATCGCTTCCCCGGGAAGACCGGACAGGCGTCGCCGCATCCCATGGTCACCACGACGTCCGATGCCTCCACGGCCTCCGTGGTGAGGGGCTTGGGGAACTCCTTCGACAGGTCGAGCCCGATCTCGTCCATGGCCTCGACCACCGCCGCGTTGATCTCGCCCGCGGGAATGCTCCCGGCGGAGCGCACCTGCACCCGCCCCTCGGCGTGGTGGTCGAGGAGCGCGGCGGCCATCTGGCTCCGTCCGGCGTTGCGGACGCAGACGAACAGCACCTCGGGAACCTCCTTCACGATGCTCCCTTCGATGATGGCGACGGCTCGGAGCTGTTCGCGAGCGAATCGCTCCGCGAGGGTCGTGAGGTGTGTGGTGACGGTGGCCGTCGCTTCGAGCTGCCGATATGCCTGCGTGAGCACGTCGGCCACCGTCTCGCGCGAGAACACGCCGGTGAACTGGGCGGCCAAGTGGTCGATCGTCGAGGAGGGTACGAGGGGTTCGCTCATGCGCCGGCTCCAGTCGACAGGCTCGTGGTGTCGTGCTCGCTCAGGGATGGCGAACGCGGGGACCCCTCGATCCTTCCGTCCGTAGCCGTCTTCCGACGGCGGGCCTCGGTCGCGTCAGGGAGGAACCGGGACAGCACAGCGGCCACGAGAACGAACCCGGTCGATGCCCACAGGCACGCCTCCAGGCCCTTCCACTGGTAGAGCAGACCAGATAGCAGGGTGCCGATGAGCCGCCCGCCGGCGTTGGCCATGTAGTAGAAGCCGACGTTCATCGCCACCCTGTCGCCCTCCGCGTACCGCAGGATGAGGAACGAGTGCACGGCGGAGTTCAGCGCGAACACGATCCCGAACGCGATGAGCCCCACCACGATCACGGCGGTCGGGTCGACGCCGGCGGACAGTCCGATTGCGATCAGGGCGGGGAATGCGGCGAGCACGAACGCGAGCCAGGTCGCGGTCGTCCCGTTCGGCCCGTCCGCCCCCGCCCAGCGCCGCATGGTGTTGGGAGCCGACGCCTGGACCATCCCGTATCCGATGACCCAGATCGCGAGGAACCCGCCGGCCTGCCAGAAGGTCCAGCCGAGCACGGACTCCAGGTACACCGGGAGCCCGATCACGAACCAAACGTCGCGCGACGCGAACAAGAAGATCCGCGCGGCCGCGAGGATGTTCACCGAGCGGTTGTTCGAGAACATTCCACGGAACTTGGCCGTGCGATCAGGCGTCCCGAGGTGTCCCCGCATCATCGTGAGCACGACGACCAGCGCGGTGGCGGTCAGTCCCATGAGCACGAACAGCGCTGTGTGGAAGCCGACCACGGTCAGCAGCAGGCCGCCGACGAAGAACCCGACGCCCTTCAGCGCGTTCTTCGATCCCGTGAGGATCGCCACCCACTTGTAGAGCTCGCCGTGCGCGTCGTCTGGTACGAGGAGCTTCACCGCGCTCTTCGAGCTCATCTTCGTGAGGTCCTTGGCGATGCCCGACAGCGCCTGGGAGACCATGACGTAAGGCACCACCAACCACGAGGCGGGGGCGAACGCGAGCATCCCGATCGCGAGGAGCTGGGTCGACAACCCCGCCTCGAGCGTCGTCCGTAGGCCGAACTTGGCCGCGATCCATCCCCCGAACAGGTTGGTGACGATCCCGAAGATCTCGTAGAAGACGAAGAGCGAGGCCAACTGGAATGGCGTGAAGCCGAGCGTGTAGAAGTGGAACAGCACCAGCACCCTGACGGCTCCGTCCGTGATGGTGTCGGCCCAATATGCAGCCGTGACCACCACGTAGTTGCGGAGATCGACTCCCTCGTTCACGGCAGCCTCGACGCGACGTACCGGACGAGCTCGACCAAACGGTTGGCGTAGCCCCATTCGTTGTCGTACCAGGCGAGGACCTTCACCTGGGTGCTGTCGACGACCATCGTCGAGGGCGCATCGACGATCGCGGAGCGGGGATCGTCCTTGAAGTCAATCGACACGAGCGGACGAGTCTCGTAGCCCAGGATCCCTTTGAGTGAGCTCTCGGCAGCCGACTCGAACAGCCCGTTGATCTCCTCCACCGTCGTCGGCCGCGCCACGTCGAAGACGCAGTCCGTAAGCGACGCGTTGAGCAGCGGGACTCGCACCGCCAAGCCGTCGAGCTTGCCGTTCAGCTCAGGGAAGATGAGCCCGATCGCGGTGGCCGATCCGGTGGTCGTTGGGATGAGCGACAGACTCGCCGCCCTGGCCCTCCGCAGGTCCTGGTGCGGCGCGTCCACGATCGTCTGCGTGTTGGTGATGTCGTGGAGGGTAGTGATGACGCCCCGCTCGATGCCGATGCCCTCATGGATCACCTTGACCACCGGAGCGAGGCAGTTCGTGGTGCACGACGCCGCTGTGACCACGTCGAACACGCCGGGGTCGTAGCGCTCGTCGTTGACCCCAACCACGATGTTGATGGCGCGCTCGTCCTTGACCGGGGCCGCCACCACGACCTTGCGGACTCCGCGGGCGAAGTAGGGCTCGAGGGCCTTCATGGTTCGGAACTTCCCGGAGCTCTCGATGACGACATCGACCCCGAGGTCGTCCCAGGCGACCGCGCCCGGCGTGGCCTCGTTGCCGAAGCCCACGTTCCGCCCCTCGATCCGCAAACCGTCTCCATGGGTGGCGACGTCTCGATGCCAGCGGCCGTGGACCGAGTCGAAGGCGAGCAGGTGCACGGCCGTGGCGGCATCGCCGTGCAGCTCGTTCACATGGACGAATTCGATGTCCTGCGATTCCCATCCTGCGCGCAGCGCGAGCCTGCCCATCCGCCCGAAGCCGTTGATGCCGACGCGCGCGACTCGTTCACTCACGAGCAGTCCCTGCTTCAACTCGCCCGGTACGCGGCCCGGTCCGACGGGTGCGCGGTCGCACGGGCGGATGCACGCGTGGGGCGAGGACATCCACGCGCTCCGAGATGTGACGGAGGGCCGCATCGAATGCCCGGGGAGTGCCGGCCTGCACCGGGTCCGGGATCGACCAGTGCAGCATCAGGACGCCGGGGAACCGATGCCGGAGGGATTCGTGAGCGACGTCGCAGACGGTGACGATGAGGTCGGGCGGCTCGATCACGTCGTCGAGCGAACGCGGAACGGCGTTCCTGATGTCGAGGCCGCGCCGGAGGCCGGCCGCGACCGCTTCCGCACGAACGTGCTCGGCTGGTTGGGTGCCGGCGCTCGTTGCCGGGACCTCGTGCTTCGAGTTCCATGCGGCTTCCGCGAGCTTCGACCTGGCGGAGTTCGCCCGGCAGACGAACAGCACGCTCCTGGCGACGAGGGTCTGCACGGGCGACAGCACGGCGACCATCGCCTCCGGCAGCAGCCGAACGTACCGGCGCCGCCGATCCCCGGACGAGGACGTTCGTTCGATCACGTGGGTGGCCTCGAGGACGTCAAGGTGATGCGCCAGAAGGTTCGACTCGATCCCAAGCGAGCGCCGCAGTTCCGAAGGTGACCGATCGGAGACGGCGAGGTCGTCCACGATCTGGACACGGTGGGGGTCGGCGAGCGCCGCATGCACGGCGGCTCTCGTCTCGGCAGACCACTCTCGGTTCATTGACTCAATAGTCGCTGAGCCATAATCGGCTGTCAACCGGCGGATGCGCCTCCGATGTCTGATCGTCCGCCGGGTTCGCCGATGGGAGGTCGGGGCCCAGACCGGCCGGTCGCGGGAGGCGATCGCCGATCTGAGCCGTCCGATCTCTGCCTTTCAGCAGCGCTGCGCCGGGCAGCAATCCTCGGGGCAGCAGTCCCGTCCCATCGCGCACCTCCTTCCATCGATCGAGGCGCTTCACTCGTCGAGGACCTTCGTGAACGAGCCGTCGGCGACTCAGGTGTTCAGCAACAGGATCTCCCGCCGACAAGGGGCAGCTCTCGCTTCGACCGATCGACCAGAGAGTCCTGCGACACCGACGACTTCCGCGCCTGGACGATCGCCGAGTGGATGCCCGGCAGGGACTCGTGCGTCGAGGTGATGCTGACGTCCTCGAACCCGGCGTCGTGCAGCGCCGCCTCATACTCCCCGAACGAGAGTGCCCCGGCGATGCAGCCGACGTAGCTCCCCCGCTCGAATCGCTCTTTCGGTGAAAGCTCGTCCGAAGCCACGACGTCGGAGATCCCCAGGCGCCCGCCTGGGCGGAGCACCCGGCTCATCTCGGCGAACACGCGGGGCTTGTCCGTCGACAGGTTGATCACGCAGTTCGAGATGATCACGTCGACGGTTTCCGCCGGCAGCGGTATGTCTTCGATGTAGCCCTTCAAGAACTCGACGTTGATCGCCCCCGCCTCGTCGCGATTCCGGATCGCGAGCGCGAGCATCTCTTCTGTCATGTCGAGGCCGTAGACCTTGCCGGTGGGGCCCACGCGCTTCGCCGACAGCAGGACGTCGATCCCGCCGCCGGAGCCGAGGTCGAGGACCGTCTCGCCGGGGTGGAGGTCCGCCACGGCGGTCGGGTTGCCGCAGCCCAGGCTGGCCAGGACGGCGGCGTCGGGAAGTCCCTCCGCCTCGAGCGCCTCGTACAGGGCGGGACCGAACTCATGGCCCTCCTCCGCGCAACTGGTGCCGGGGTGGCCGCAGTCGCAGGCCACACCACCGCTCGCGGCTGCCATCGCCGCCTCCGCGTAGTGGGAGCGGACTTCCTCACGAAGCTCCGTCTGCGCGTCCATGTCAGACCCCCTTCGTGGCGAAGACATCCGCCAGTCGAGTGAGCGCGTCCCGCCGAAGCGAGTAGTACGCCCACGTTCCGCGCTGCTCGCGGTCAAGGAGCCCCGCGTCCAGCAGCTTCTTGAGGTGAAAGCTCACCGTGCCCTGGGCCAGTCCCAGCGACGGCATGAAGTCACACACGCACACCGGGTCCGCCGAGTTGGCGAGCAGGTTCACGATCCGCACACGGTGCGGGTCGGAAAGCGCCTTGAACACCGCCGCCAAGGTCTGCGCCTGGTCGTTGGTGATGTCGGGGGCGGCGACTGGGGTGCAGCACGCCACCGGCGCCAGTTCGATCTGCTGACCGAGCTTCGTGGACACGGGCGCTCCTTCCCATCGATACTCTTCGATGTGCTGGAGGCTAGCAGCGTCATCGACAAACGTCAATGAATTCACGTGCTGAAGGCGCGACACCAGTTCGTGGGAACCGGCGGCTATTCGATCGAGTCCATCGCCGGCAGCGCGGTCCTGAGCACGGGCACCATCGCGGCGTCCATCGACGCCTCGCACTTCGTTCAGATCAGGGACAGCTTCCAGAACGCGGGGATGCCGGTGTTCTATCGGGCGGTGCCCGCCCCCGCGGTGGACGTGCAGCTGGCGGTGGCCAGCTCGGACCTCAACTCCGCCCGCCGGAGCGCCACCACGTCGAGCGCGGATCCCGGCGTCGGCGTCCCGGCGACGCTCGTCTACACCCCGACGGTCTCCGGGTGGCATGCGCTGATCCTGCTCGACAACAGCCTGACCGCCGGCACCGTGACCCTGTACGCCGACACGACGGCGCCGACCGGGTCGATCTCGATCGACGGGGGTGCGTCGACGACGACGAGCAAGGCCGTGACGCTGGATCTCTCCGCCGCCGACACGCAGACCGGCGTGAGCTCGATGCAGATCAGCATCGACGGCGTCTTCGACACCGAGCCGGTCCTTCCGTATTCGACGTCGGGGTCGGCGACGCTGCCCGGCGGGAGCGGGATCAAGACGGTGTCCGTGCGGTACATGAACAACGCCGGCATGTGGTCCGATGCGGTGAGCGGCACCATCACCCTCGTGGCGCGGGTGACGTCGGTGAAGCCCTCGTCCGGACCGCTCGCGGGAGGCAAGAAGGTGACCATCCGGGGCCAGGATCTCGACGGAGCCACCGCCGTCAGCTTCGGTTCGACCCCGGCCACCAGCTTCACGGTGGTGTCGCCGACCAAGATCACCGCGGTCGCACCGGCGCACACCCCGGGCACCGTGCACGTGAGGGTGACACAGGGGGCCTTCACCACGCCGACCCGTTCGGAGGACGCCTACACCTACGTGGCGGCGCCCACGGTCACCAGGATCTCGCCGGCATCGGGACCGAAGGCGGGTGGAACCACGGTCACGATCACCGGTACCCACTTCCTGGGGGCGACGTCGGTGACGTTCGGCGCCAAGCACGCGACCGGTTTCACGGTGGTCTCGTCGACCAAGATCACCGCCGTGGCTCCGGCGCATGCAACGGGAGTGGCGCAGGTTCGTGTGAGGTCTGCGGGCGGCACCAGCGTGATCTCACCGGCGAGCAGATATCGGTACGTGTAGGGGCGACGGACCCCGGCGGTTCGGGCCGGCCATAATCACCCGGCCATGGGCATGTTCGGTCGGCTGTTCCACGCGGGGAGGATGCCCGAGGCGCCGGGAGCCTGATGAGGCTGCCGCCGAACCCTTCGGCTCAGCGTCCGGCGAGCAGCCAGGGCGGCGTCGGCGCGTCGATCCGGGCGAGCTTCGACGGCACCGGGCCGAACCGGTCGTCGTCCTGGTCGCGCCACGCCCGCCAAGCGCCGGTGAGCTCCCCGGTCGTCCGGGCGACGAAGTTCCACCACATCTTGATCTCGACGCCGAGCGGCTCGCCGCCCAGCACCAGCATGCGGGCCGGGCCGTCGCGGACCTCCACGTGGAGCTCGTCGAACCCGGCCGGCACCAGCGCGAGCGAGCCCGGTTCGACCACCGCGTCCTCCACCTTCACCGGCCGGTCGATCGGAACGACGCCGTATTCGAACGTCGGGTCCGTGGGCACCGTCACCGACGAACGGAACGTCACGTCCATGCCGACGGTCGGGTGGTCGACGGTCGCCGACGAGGACGACTCGCCGACGCCGCCGATCAGCACGCGGGCCTCGCCGCTCGCGAGGTCCTCCGTCGGAAGCTCTCCGAGGTGCTGGAAGCGGCTGCCCCCGTGGCGCGTGGTCTCCGGGAGCGCGAGCCACATCTGGGCCCCCATGATCCCGCCGCTGCCGGCCCGCGGCGGTTCCACGCCGAGCTCAGCGTGCGCGATGCCGTGCCCCGCGGTCATGAGGTTGAGCTCACCGGGCCGGATGAGCTGCTCCGTTCCGAGCGAGTCGCTGTGCAGGGCTGAGCCGTCGAACAGCCACGTCACCGTGGCCAGGCCGATGTGCGGGTGGGGACCGATCTCGAGCGGCGGAGGGTCGGCGAGGTCCTCGGGCGCCATGAGGTCCACGAAGCACCACGGTCCGACCGTCCTCCGCCCCTTGGTCGGGAGCACCCGAAGCACGCCCATGCGGCCGACCTGCGTCGACCGCCCCTCGCGCACCTCGATGGCGCTCACGCCGAGCCCGGGCGCCACCTCGGCGAACCCCTCGACCGGCCCGCTCATTCGCCACCTCCCGTGTGGAACACGATACGGCCGGGACGGCCCCCCGACGCACGACGCACCGGCCCCAAGCCGGCGTCGTGTGAGAGGGTCGGCGGGTGGCGAAGCACGCGGTTCGACGGACGGTCGCCAACCGGCGGGTCCTCGCCGGCGCGCTGATCGGGGTCGTCGCGGTGGCCGGGGTGGTGGTCTGGCTTACGCGGGGCCACGACCCGCTGGTGCGGCCGAGCGACACCTGTGCCTCCGCCCCACCACTGAAGACCGTGGCCGGGGTGACGCTGCAGCCCACCGCGATGCGGGCGTACCGGAAGGCGCAGCGCCTCGCCCACGGTCAGATCTCCGTCGTCCAGAGCTACCGGTCGTGCGACGAGCAGGCGAAGGCCTGTCGGAACATCTGCAGCAACGCGAACGGCTGCCCGGGCACCTGCGCGTCGCCCGGCTCCTCGTACCATCAGCTCGGCGCCGCGATCGACATCACGCAGGGGAGCCTCGACGCCCAGGGGGTGATCCGCGCCCTCGAACGCGCCGGGTGGTGCCAGTCCGAACCGAGCACCGACCCCGGCCATTTCTCGTTCGACGGCTGTCACTGACCGGGACGACGGGGGGCGGGACTCGCTGAAGGTCCTTGTCCGGGGCCCGGCGGACCTCCCGGCGGAGGAGGTGGCGGCCCGTCCGGCGGGGGCGGCGGACGCCCGTCGGGGAACTGTTCCTCGTCCATCCCGGCTTCCTCGCGGAACGCCTTCCGCCGGTACAGGATGGTGAGCGCCTCCTCGAGCATCGCGAGGTCGTCGCCGGTCCCCGACGCCCACCGGAGGTCTCGCTCGGCGAGGCGCTTCAGCATCCGGACGCCCTCGACCCCGACCCCCGTGTCGAGCAGGCGCCGGATCAGCCGCGCGATGGCCAGGTCGCGCGGCGAGTCGTTCCTCCTTCCCACGTCGAACGTCACGACGCTGCTCGTGCTGGGCCGCGTCCCGCTCGGAGCGGGTGCGTTCGTGGCGGAGGCCCGGCTCCCGTGGGCGCTGGTCGCGACCGCGACCGTCGTCGTCCTGGCTGCGACCGTGGCTCGGCCGCGCGCGCCACGCGGCGACCCCCGCGCACGACGGCCCGCGCCCAAGCGCGATCTCCGACCTCGTGCCGATGTTCCTCGCGGCGACGGCGGTCCGCGCGATGCTCGGGGCGGGCCTCCGGCTGGCCGGGGCGTTCCCCCGCCAGGTCGCCGTGTCATCGCTCCTCGCGGCGGTGACGAACAGCCTCCCCGCCGCTGCGGCGGTGCACGCCACGACCGCCGCCGGCGCCTGGGCCGGCGTCCTCGGGATGGCTGTCCGGCCGAACCTGCTCCTCACCGGCTCGGGGGCCACACTGATCTGCCGGCGGATCGCGCGTGACGGCGGGGTCCGGCTCACGGCACGGCGCTTCTCCGTCCTCGGAATGGCCATGGTTCCTGTCCAGCTGGGGCTGGCGGCCCTCGGTCTGGCCTTGGCGGGAGCCCTCCGTTGACCGCTTTCGGGACATGGTTCCTCTGCTGATCGGGGACAATGCCGTGACGGCCCGCGACCGAGAGGCAGAGGTGATCGACATGGCGGAGGCGATTCCCGGGATCGACCGGGCGGAGACGCAGGACGGCGACGGGGCGTTCCGGCTCGGCGTGGCGTCCGCGGCGTCACCTGCCGCGGCCGTCGTCGAGCGCCTCCGGGCGACGTACGAGACGGGAAGGACCCGCCCGGCGGCCTGGCGGCGCGGCCAGCTCGACGCGATCAAGCTGATGCTGGTCGAACACGAGGACGAGTTCCTGCAAGCGCTCACGACCGACCTCGGCAAGCCCTCCGTCGAGGGGTGGCTCACCGACGTGGTGCTCACCATCCGCGACGTCGACTACACGCTGAAGCACATGGGCGAATGGATGCGCCCGGAGCGCGTCTCCGTGCCCGTCGTGCAGCAGCCGGCCACCGCGCGCGTCATCCGCGAGCCGCTCGGCGTGGTGCTGGTGATCGCACCGTGGAACTATCCCGTCCAGCTCCTGCTTGAGCCGATGATCGCGGCGATCGCCGCGGGGAACGCCGTGGTCGGCAAGCCGTCCGAGATCTCGGCCGCGTCGTCGGCGGCCCTGGCGCGGCTGGTTCCCCAGTACCTCGACCCCGACGCGGTCGCCGTCGTGGAGGGCGGGGTCGACGAGACCACCGAGCTCCTCGAGCAGCGGTTCGACCACATCCTGTACACGGGCAACGCCCGGGTCGGACGGATCGTCGCGACCGCGGCCGCGAAGCACCTCACGCCGGTCACGCTCGAGCTCGGCGGGAAGAGCCCGGCCATCGTGCACGACGACGCCGATATCAGGGTGGCGGCCCGGCGGATCGCGTTCGGCAAGTGGATCAACGCGGGGCAGACCTGCATCGCGCCGGACTACGTGCTGGTGCACCGGGACGTCGAGCGCGCGTTCGTCGAGGCGCTGCGCGGGCAGATCCGGACGTTCTTCGGAGACGACCCTCGCATCAGTCCCGATTACGCGCGGATCGTCAGTGCGTCGCACTTCGAACGCCTGGCCGGCCTGCTCGATCAGGGCGGGTTCACGGAGGTCGTGGCCGGCGGCAAGGTCGACGCGGACACGCGCTACATCGCGCCGACCGTCCTGCGAGGCGTCGACCCGGACGCGGCCCTCATGCAGGACGAGATCTTCGGGCCGATCCTCCCCGTGCTCCCGGTGGATGACCTCGACGCGGCGATCCGGTTCGTCAACGCACGCCCCAAGCCGCTGTCGCTGTACGTGTTCGCGAAGTCGCGCGCGGCGCAGCAGCGGGTGCTGGCGAGGACGTCGAGCGGCGGCGCCTGCGTGAATGCCACGGTGGTGCACTTCGCCGTGCCGGGGCTGCCGTTCGGCGGCGTCGGCGACAGCGGGTACGGCGCGTACCACGGCCGCGAGGGGTTCGAGACGTTCAGCAACCGCCGCCCGATCATGACGAAGCCCGTGAAGCCCGACCCCCCGGTCCAGTACCCGCCGTGGTCGAACCTCAAGCGGAAGGTGCTGCGGAAGGTCCTGTAGCCGGTTCCGAGCCGTCCGGGTGCGGACGGTCGCCGGTCAGGCGCCGATCGGGAAGCCGTATTTCGACGGGACCGGGTTCGGGACCTGGGCGCGCGTGCCGAACGTCACCACGATCTCCTGGTGCGAGCTCAGGATCAGCCGCCGGGGGTCGACGTGCAGGAGTGTTCCGCCAACGTACACGCGGAGCTGCCGGTCGCCCTCGTTGCAGGACGCGCCGAGACACGTCGGGGTGAACCGGACCCCCCACACGTCGAACACCTGACCCAGGTTGTAGTGCGGGCTCTTCGGCGCCTCGACGTGGACGATGCCGCTCGAGTCGTGGGTGTGGATCACGGTGAGGAAGCCGCCGCCCTCGTTGCGGCCCACGTCGTCGGGAACCGCCACCGATCGCCCGTTCACGAACAGGTCGAGGTGCACGTGGAAGTGCTGTTCGACCACCTCGCTCGACAGTACCGGGAGGTGGAGCTGGCCGAGGCGTTCGCGGAGCGTGGCGAGCGCGGCGTCCCACGGCGGCGGGCCGGTCTGGAGGCCGGCGAGGTTCGGATCCTGGGCGACGTCGAGCGAGGTCGGTTCGAACGTCGGCGGCGCGGCCGCCTTCCTCGACTGCAGCCACTGGTAGCCGTAGAACCCCCCGAGCAGCACCACCGCGACCACGCCGATGACGAGCGGCCGTCCCAGACCGCGGCGGATGCCGCCGCGCACGCCGCCCTGCCCGGCGGGCTGCGACAGGCGGCGGGGCCGGTTGGCCGGGCCGGGCGAGGACCCCTTCGCGGAGGACTTCGGGCGGGTCGCGGGCGCCGCCAACTGCGCGCGCTGCGACGCGGCCTTCGCGCGGGCCTGGGCCTGCTGCGCCCGCGAGCGGTTCTTCGTCTTCTTCGCCATGGAGTAGGCCATGGTAGTGGGGTCGCAATCCGCGGCGCGCCATCGGCGCGTAGACGAAAGGGGGGAGGGAACGAAAGGACGGTTGTCCCGCACCATGTCCCCGGGTTCCGGTCGGTGGATCGTTGGGTGCGCGGTCGTCGCGCTGCTGGCCGCCACGACGGCGGCGTGCGGGACGTCGAACCCCACTCCACCCGCGGCCTCGTCCGGTTCGCCCGCCGTGTCGCCGTCGTCCCCCGCGTCGTCCTCACCTGGGCCGTCGTCACCGAGCCCTGCCGGACCCACCACGTCGTCCGCGCCGTCGCCCGCCCCGTCCCCGGCCCCGCTCGCCGACCGCTGTCCGGGCGTCCTCGACAGCGCCCATGCGACGACCACGAACATCACCACCTCGGACGGCGTGACGCTCTCCGCGGCCACGATCGGCCACGGGCCGGAGGGCCTGGTGATGGCGGAGGACGTTCCGCACTCGATCTGCGAGGAGCTTCCCGAGGCCGCGCTGTTCGCGCAGCACGGGTACCGGGTGGAGGTGTTCGACTGGCGCGACCGGGGCTCGTCGGGCTCGAGCGGGACGAACCCCGGGCGGCTGGACCGCGACGTCGAGGCGGCCGCGGCGGCGCTCCGCCGGCAGGGCGCGCGGTGCGTCGTGCTGGCGGGTTCATACGGGGGAGCGGCCGCCGCGATCGTCGCGGCGGTGTCGATGCGGCCGGCGCCGGTCGCGCTGGTGGCGTTCGACCCCGCGGCCCTCCGGGGGCAGTACATCGAAGGGCCGTTCGGCCCGGAGGGTGCGCTCGACGCCGCGCCCCGGCTGCGGACGCCCGTGCTGTACGTGACGCTGCAGGGCGACCGCTTCGTGCCGGTGTCGGAGGTCCGGCGGCTGGAACGGGCGACCGGTTCGTCGGATGTTCGCCTGGTGGTCGTGCCGGCCGGCCTGATCGGGTTCGGCCTGCTCGACCTCTCGCCGGACAGCGCGCGCGTGCAGCGGGCGGTGTTCTCGTTCCTGCGGACGAACGCCCGCTGTTGAGCGGGCCTGTCCCGCTGTTGCGGGAGGGCCGGTTCGGTCACAATCTGGGCAGGATGCGCCGGAGGGGGTCCCGGACGGCTGCCGGGCTCGACATCGCGGAGCGTGGGCGACTGCTCGAGCTGCTGCGACGGTACGGGAGGAACCCGAACTCGTTCCTCGCGATGTACGACGGGCCGTGGTCGCTGTTCGAGTCCGAACGCGTGGACGGCGGGCTGCCGTACGCCGTCGAGCACGGCACCGCGCTGGCGTGGGGCGACCCGCTGTGCGCGCCGGGCGACGTGCCGGCGCTCCTCGCCGAATTCACCGAGGCCATGCGGACGCAGCGGCTTCGAGTGTGCATGGTGCCCGTCCAGGAGGACGTCGCGGAGCTGGCCATGGCCGGTGGGTACGCGGTGCTGAAGATCGGCGAGGAGCCGGTGTTCGACCTTGCCACGTGGGCCCGGCCCCGCGGGGACCGCGGCAAGCGGCTGCGATGGGCGTGCAACCACGCCCGGCGGGCGGGGGTCGAGTTCGAGGAGTACACGTCGACCTCGGACCCCGGTGTCGAGGGGGAGATCTCGCGGGTTCGGTCCGCCTGGGAGGCGTCGCTGGGGCGTCGGCCGGTGCGGTCGTTCATGCAGGCCGCGCCGCTCGCGCTGGCGGAGCACAAGCGGATCTTTTTGGCGCGGCAGCACGGCGACGTCGTTGCTGTGCTGGCCTGCACGCCCGTCCACGGGCGCGACGGCTGGTATCTGGAGGACCTGATCCGGGTGCCGGGAACCGTCACCGGGGCCACCGAACTGCTGATCGTCGATGCGCTGGAACGGCTGGCCGCTGACGGCGCGCAGTTCGCCACGCTGGGGATCGCGCCGCTCCGCGGTTCGGAACGGCAGATGGACCGCCGGGCGCGGTGGCTGTCCGGCGCCCTGAAGCTCGCATTCGAACGATTCGACGCTCGCTACCACTTCGCGTCGCTCAGCCGGTTCAAGGCGAAGTTCCGGCCGAGCGGGTGGGAGTCCCGGTACGCGGCCTTCCTGCCTCGGCGGCCCAGTGTGGGGCTGATCCGTGCGGTGTCCACGGTGCTGGACCCCGAACCCGACCCGTCGGACGACGAACGCCTGACGCCCGCGGCGGCCGGCAGCCGGGTGCTGGTCGCGCTCCAGGCCCTGGCCGTCGGTCTGGCCAGCGTGGCGGTGCTGCTGAGCGACCGCATCGGGTCGCCGGTGGGGCCGGCGCCGCTCGTCGCGCCGGTCGGCATCGCGGGCATCTTCCTGGCGGCCGTGCTGTGTGTGATCGCATCCCGGCTCCGGCACGAACCGGGGTTCGGCGTGCGTTTCGCCGTGATCGTGCTGGAGGCGTGCATCGTCGCGGCGACGATCGGGCGGCTGGGCGACCACCGCGGCGTGCTGCTGGACCTCGTCAGCATCGCGGTCGCGCTCTCGGTCGTGGTGCTGATGGTCAGGCGCTCGCCGGCGTCGGCGTTCCACGACGACGTCCTCCCCGACGACGCCGGGATGTGATGGACCGACCGCCTCGGCCGGGACCCGCTCGTTCACGACCCGGTCAACCGCGTCGACGTGCTGGATCGACCAGACCACCCGGACCAACGTCTGGTGTTCGAGCAGATCGTGATCCGACCGGGCTGGGGGAAGTTGTTCGTGCCCAGGTGTGACGAACTTCACTGACAAGGCGAGCGAACAGGTGTTCGATATACCTCATGAGCACGCTGCGATCCGGACTCGATGAGCTTCGGTCTGTGGAACTGCCTCATCTCAGCGACGGTGAGCTGGAGGATCGGCTGGGCGAGATCCGCCGGGCCTTCGGGGTGCTGGAGGCAGAGTCGGCCCGAACCGTGGCCGAGATTGAGCGCCGAGGTTCGTTCGCCGAATCCGGGCACCTGTCCATCACGTCGTGGGTCGAGCACAGGATGCAGACCTCGTGGTCCGAGGCGGCCCGGGCCGTGAGGATGGCCAGAGCTCTGGAGCACATGCCCTCGGTCCGGGAGGCCCTGTACGAGGGGGAGGTCTCCTCCACCGCCGTGGGACAGCTGGCTCAGGCCCAGGAGGCCTCCCCGGAGGAGTTCTCCAAAGTCGAAGGCACCCTGGTGGACGCCGCCAGAACCCTTCCCGCTAGGGACCTGCGCCGGGCGCTGGCTCACTGGCGGGACACGGTGGACCAAGACGTCGCCTCCCGGGCCGATCGTGAGCGCTACGACCGCCGCGGACTGCACGTGTCCCCGGTGTTCGACGGGATGGTCCGGGTGGACGGCAACCTCGACCCCGAGACCGGACAAAGCCTCATCACGGCTCTGCGGTCGGTCACCGACGTGTGGGCCCGCTCACGGGCGGAAGACGACCGTTCCCCCTCTCAGCGGCGCTGCGACGCCCTGGGGGAGATCACCAGGGCCTGGCTGGACCGCTCCGACCGTCCTGAGGTGGCCGGGGAGCGTCCCCACCTCACCGTGACCGTGGACCTGCAGACGCTGGAGGGCCGTACGGGCGGGATCTGTGAGCTGGAGGAGTCCGGGAGCATCTCGGCGGTCTCGGCCCGGCGCATCGCGTGCGACGCCTCCGTGTCCAGGGTGATCACCAGAGGGAACACAGAACCCCTGGAGTTGGGACGAAGGACCAGGGTCGTCCCTGCCTCGCTCCGAAGGGCTGTCGTCGCCAGGGATCGTGAGTGCCGTTTCCCGGGGTGTGACCGACCCGCTCCGTGGTGCGACGCCCACCACGTGGTGCACTGGGCCGACGGCGGGGAGACCAACCTTCGCAACCTCGTGCTGCTGTGCCGCCGGCACCATCGGGCCGTGCACGATGGGTTCGGGGTGGAGATGACCGACGCCGGGCCGGTGTTCTCCCGGGCGGACGGGTCGCCGCTGAAGGACCGTGCGCCGCCGGAGGACCGCCCGCGAGCGGAGTAGGGCCTGACGCGCGTCGGTGGGGCCGTGCCCGGCGCGAGGCGGAACCACGCCTATCCGGCGAACGGGGTGGCGCAGTTGGCGAGCATCTGCGCGAAGACGGCGCAGGTCGGGGGGCGGTGGTTCGGGTCCTTCAGCAGCGCCTGGCCCACCGCCCAGTCGAGCTGCTGCGGCAGGTCGGGGCGGCCGATCGTCGGGTCGGGAGGGGCTTCGTTCAGGATGGCCTGCGCAAGCTGGAACATCGGGCGGCTCCCGAACGGTGGTTTGCCGGTGAGGCACTCGTAGATCACGCAGCCGAACGCATACAGGTCCGAGCGGTCGGTCCCCTTGCCGCCACGGATCAGCTCGGGCGCCAGGTAGTCGAGCGTCCCCATCACCTGGCCGGGGTTGGTGAGCACCGTGTAGGCCGGGCCCTTCGCCAGGCCGAAGTCCGTCACGGCGGCCGTGCCGTCGGGCCAGAGCAGGATGTTCGCCGGCTTGATGTCGCGGTGGACCAGCCCGGCCGCGTGCAGCGCGTCGAGGCCCGCGCCGGCCTGCTGGGCGATGCCGACCACGACGGGGAACGACACCGGGCCGCGTTCCTCGATCAGCGCTCCCAGGGAACGCCCTCCGACGAACGCCACCGCCAGGTACGGTCGGCCGTCCACCTCGCCGGCGTCGAGGATCGGCACCAGGTTGGGGTGGCGGACCTCCCCGGCGGCGCGGGCCTCGTGGACGAACCGACGGAGGAACACGGGGTCGGCGGCGAGCTTCGGCTTCAGCAGCTTCAGGGCCACGACCTGGCCGGTGTCCGTGCGGGTGGCGCGGAACACCCGGGCCATGGCGCCCTCGCCCAGGAAGTCGTCCAGCCGGAACGGCCCCACCGTCGCGCCCAGCGCCAGCGCCGTGTCGTCGGGCGGCGGCGTGTAGGTCGGCACGCGACCAGCATAGGTGGCGCGGCCCCGCTGGCGTATCCTCGCGCCGCCCGCGACAGGAGGTCGGTGTGCCCGAAGGCGGCGAGAGTCCCGAGGTCAGCTGGGTCCAGATCCTGAGGGGGTCGACGTTCATGCTGTCGGACCCCCGGGGCGACGTGGCCGGCGGCTCGCTCGGCGGCCTCTTCCACGAGGACACGCGGTTCCTGTCGCGGTTCGCCCTCACGGTCAACGGCGCCCGGCCGTCGCTGTTGTCGAGCGGCGCCGGCGACTACGACTCGGCGGCGTTCTTCCTGACGAACACCGACCTGGACGGCATCCCGGGGCGGAGCATGTCGATCCAGCGGTTCCGGTTCGTGGGCGACGGGCTCACCGAGGTCGTCACCGTGACCGGTCACGTCACGGTCCCGCTCGAGTTCGAGCTCCGCCTGTCGTGCGCCGCCGACTTCGCCGACCTGTTCGAGGTCAAGCAGGAGGACTTCCGCAAGCTGGGGACGTTCCGCTCGGAGCACGACGCCATGAGCGGCGTGCTGGTGTTCGAGTACCGGCACGACACGTTCACCGCGGCCTGCCGGGTCCACTCCAGCGAGCCCGCGGTGATCGAGGGCGACGACCTCGTGTTCCACGTTCACCTGGAGCCGCGGCAGACGTGGAAGACCCGCATCCAGGTCGCCGTGCGGATGGGCGCGCGGGAGTTCGCGCCGATCGACGAGGTCGAACGCGCCGCGTCGATGGCGCTGATCCAGTGGCGGGAGGGCTCGCCCGACCTCCGGCGGTGGCGGAGCGAGGTCCCGACGGTCGCGACCGGATGGGACCTGTTCGACCTGGCGTACCGGACCTCGATCGCCGACCTCGCCGCGCTCCGCCTGCAGGCCGAGGTGGAGGGCAACGACTACTCGCTCCCCGCCGCCGGTTTGCCGTGGTTCATGGCCATCTTCGGTCGCGACACGATCGTCACCTCGTACCAGTCGCTGCTGATCGGACCCGACCTCGCCAAGGGGGCGCTTCGGGCGCTCGCCGCACTGCAGGGCACCGAGGTCAACGACTTCAAGGACGAGGAGCCCGGCAAGATCCTCCACGAGATCCGGTTCGGCGAGCTCACCGTCCTCGGCGAGATGCCCCACCGGCCGTACTACGGGACCAACGACGCCACGCCGCTGTGGCTGATCCTGCTCCACGAGTACTGGCGCGTCACGGGCGACGCCGAGACGGTGAACGCCCTGCGGGACAACGCGGCGCGAGCCCTCGAGTGGATCGACCGGTACGGCGACCGCGACGGCGACGGCTACGTCGAGTACGCCACGCGCTCGGAGCGCGGTCTGCTGAACCAGGGCTGGAAGGACTCGTCCAACTCCATGGCGTTCTCGAACGGCGACCTCGCCGCGCCGCCCATCGCGTGCTGCGAGATCCAGGGCTACGCGTACGACGCGAAGGTCCGGACGGCCGAGCTGGCCGACCGCGTGTGGGGCGACTTCGCCCTCGCGACCCGACTGCGCGCGGAGGCCGCGGCGCTGTTCGACCGCTTCAACGCCGACTACTGGATCGACGCGCGCGGCGGCTACTACGCCGAGGCCCTTGCCGGCGAACCGGGCTCCAAGCGCGTCGTCGACTCCATGACCTCGAACATGGGCCACCTGCTGTGGT
Source organism: uncultured Actinomycetes bacterium (assembly GCA_963772375.1). Taxonomy (GTDB): domain Bacteria; phylum Actinomycetota; class UBA4738; order UBA4738; family JACQTL01; genus DATBHM01. The sequence goes on along the minus strand of CAVYXG010000005.1, from coordinate 147,972 downwards.
CGGGGATCGTGCCGCCCGACCGCGCGGCGCTGGTGGTCCGGCAGCTGTTCGGCGAGGCCATGTTCAGCGGGTGGGGGGTGCGGACGATGTCGACCGACGACGCCGCGTACAACCCGGTGATGTACCACAACGGAACCGTGTGGCCGCACGACAACTCGCTGATCAGCGCGGGCCTCGCGCGGTACGGCTACCGCCGCGAGGCGAACCGCATCGCCGCGTGCATGGTCGAGGCCGCCGCATCGTCGGCCTACCGGCTGCCGGAGGTGTTCGCCGGCTACCCCCGCGCGGAGAGCGGGTTCCCGGTGCGGTACCCGACCGCGTCCAGCCCCCAGGCATGGGCCACGGCGGCGCCCTTCCTGTGGCTCCGGCTGATCCTGGGGGCCGAACCGGCCGACGGCGCGCTGCACGTCGACCCGCTGGTGCCGGAACCGCTCGGCCGGGTCGAGGTCCGGGGGTTGCACGCGTTCGGCCGGCGGTGGGACGTGTCCGCGGCGGGAACCGCGGGCTCCGTGACGCTGGAGGCCTCCGACCAGCCGGGATAGCATCCGCCCGACCATGGCCGACGCGCTGCGGCTCCACGTGGAGCCCACCGAGATCGACATCAAGCCCGGCGGGGGCGAGGTGCCACTGACCGCGCGCGTCTACAACGCGACCCGGATCGTGGACGAGTTCCACGTCGCGGTCATCGGGACCGGGGCGTGGCTCGACGCCAAGTCGGATCGGATCCGGCTGTTCCCGGACACCGACGGCAGCGTCGAGGTCGAGGTCGAGATCCCGAAGGATCGTCTGGTCCCGGCCGGCCGCCGGGTCGTGGGCGTCAAGGCCACCTCGGTGTCCAACCCCCAGGTCACCGAGACCGTGCAGATCGCCGTGAACGTGGTCGAGGTGGTCGCGGGGGAGGCGATCAAGGTCGATCCCACCGTCATCCACGGCGACAACGACGGGAGGCTGGTCGTCAGCGTCCGCAACGAGGGGAACGTCCCGCTGAACATCGTGTTCCTCGGCGAGGACCCGGAACGGGAGGTGGCGTTCCAGTTCGACCCGCCCGGCGTCGCCGTGCCGCCGGGCGGCGAGGGGTGGTCGCGGGTGCGCGTGGAGGCCAAGCGCCCGTTCTCCGGCGAGGACCGCAACCGGCAGCTCGTGATCCGGGCGAACGGCGCCCACCAGCAGCTGGTGGCCAGCGCGACGTTCATCCAGAAGCCGACGATCACGCGGTTCCGGCTCTACCTGCTCCGGATGCTGTTCACGCTGCTCGGCGCCGCGCTGATGGGGCTCGGCGCCTTCCTGCCGTGGGCCGGCGACGTGCGGGGGACGCAGTTCACGATCCCGGCGCTCGTGGCCATCGCGAGCAAGAAGGCCCCGCCCGACATCGGCAGTCCCGCCGCGTTCTTCCTGTCGTGCGGGCTCGTCGTCATCGTGCTCGCGGTCATCGCGGCGCTCGGGATCCTGTCGCCCCGGGCCCGGCTGACCAAGCTCGGGGCGGCGCTCGGGCTGCTCGCCCTGGTTGGCTTCATCGGCGTGATGGCCTCGCACCAGCTGGGCGTGGGGGTGTTCGTCAGCCTGTTCGGCTGCGTGATGGCGCTCGCCGCGGGGTTCATGGGCACGTCGAAACGCCACTGAGGGCGGAACCCGAGCGCCCGACTGTCCGACGGGCGCACCCGGATCGGTCAGGGCGTCGGCGACGTGGACACCGGCGTCTGGGCCGTCCACACGCCGACGTTCTGGTCGCCGGCGGACGCGTCCGAGCCCACCGCCACCAGCTCCCCGGCGTCCTGCGCGACGGTCTGGATGACCTGGGTGTTCTGCCCGCCCAGCGCCGCCGCCGTCGACTCCTCGCGGTTCCAGTTCGTACCGTCGGTCGAGTACCAGATCGCGGCGTCCTCGTCGCTGTTCACCGTGCTCGAGCCGCCGGCGACGATCGCCGGGATGTCGCTGCCCTCGACCGGCTTGGTGATCAGCACCCGAGTGATGACCTGGTCCCCGGGACCACCCAGCGAGGAGTTCTGCACTCGAGTCCAATCGGTCCCGTTCGTGGACGTCCAGATCGCGCCGTCGAGGTCACCCTTGCTCGAGGCGGCGAATCCCGCGCCGATCAGCGTGGTGCCGAACGTCTGCACGTCCGTCATCCCCTGGTTGCCGGGCCCGCCGAGAACGCTGTTCGGGTCGGGAACGCGGGTCCAGGTCTTGCCGTCGGTCGACGTCCACGCGGCCGCGTCGCTGTCCCCGTTCAGTGTCGAGGTGCCCACCGCGACGAACCCCGTGGTGATGCCGGACTTCAGCACGGTCACCCGCTTGACGACCTGGTCGCCGGGCCCGCCGAGGTCGCTGACCGGCAGCAGCGTCCAGTCGTGGCCGCCGTTGTCGGAGGTCCAGATGGCGCCGTCCTGCGTCCCGTCCGAGGAGTTCGTGGTGGAGCCGACCGCCAGGATGCCGACGCCCGTGCCGGTCCCCGACACGCGGTTCATCGACTGCCGGCCGGGCCCGCCCAGCGCGGAGCTCGAGACCTTGCTCCAGGTGTTGCCGTCCGGCGAGAGCCACACGGCCGCGTCCTGGCTCCCGGAGGAGGTGTCCGAGCCCACGACGATGAACCCGCCGCCCGGCAGCGGGCTGATGCCGTTGATCTGCTGGTCGCCCTCGCCGCCCAGCTCGGACTGGCCGGTGACGAGGGTCCACGTCCGCCCGTCGGTCGTGTGCCAGATCGCGGCGTCGTTCTCCCCGACCGAGGTCGTCGACCCGGCTCCCGTCATGGTCTTGCCCGCCTTGACGGTCCCCGCGAGCGCGTTCATCGACTGCGCGCCCGTTCCCCGGAGATCGGTCTGGGCGTCGGCCGCGGCCCACGTCAGCTGGATCCCCGCCGGCGGATTCGTGGGCTTGGTCTTGGTGGGCGAGGGCGACGCGTGGGACGGCTTCGTCGACGGCTTCGTCGACGGCTTCTGCGAATGCGTCTTCGTGGCCGAGGGGGTCGTGCCGTGCGCGTTCGTCTTCCCGCCGTTGCCCTTCAGCAGCAGGAACGCCACCACGATGATCGCGACGACCAGGATGCCACCGCCGATGAACAGCAGCGGCCGCCAGTTGCGGGGCCGCCTCGGCTGTGGCGGCGGAGGTGGCTGCATGGGCTGCACCGGGATCGGCGCGGCCGTCTCGCCGGGGCGCCGCTCCATGGGGCGCGGTTCCTCGGGGAGCTTCCCCTCGTCGAGGAACGCGATCGGATACCCGCAGTTGGGGTTGGGGCAGAACTCCAGGTTGCCCTTCTCGAACTCCGTTCCGCACTGGGGACAGCGAATCATGGCCATGTCGTCCTGCTCCTACGTCGGTGACGGGGACCCAAGCGTATCGGTCGGGCTCGGGCTCGGCGAGGGGCTGGGCGAGGGGCTCGGGCTCGAGGGCGGGCTCGAGGGCGGGCTCTGGGCGTGCGGCGGGCCGAGGTCGGGGAGCTTCGTGGGGCACGAGTCCTCGGCGCTGTCGGAGACGAGACGCTGGGCCGTCGCGGGGTCCACGATCGAGTTCGCCGGCGTGATCCCCCTGCATTGCTGGTACTCCTTCACCGCGATCGCCGTGTGCGGCCCGAACGACCCGTCGACCTGCAGCACGCGCTGGCCCTCCAGCATTAGGTTGAGCTGCTGCTGCGCCTGCACCACGTCGTCGCCCCGCATCGCCTGGGGGCACGGCCCGAGCACGCGCTGCCCCAGCGAGCCGTGGAAGAACGTCGTCGTGCACTGCGGGGTCACGACCGTCGTGGGGGACGACCCGGTCGTCTTCGACGCCGACGTGGCGCCCGTCGTCGCCTGGGACGTCCCTCCGCCGCCGGAGTTCAGCAGCAGGATGACGACCACGACGATCACCAGCCCGATGGCGAACCCGATCCCGACGTAGACGCCGGTCGACCGCCGGCGCGTCGGCGGAGGGGGCGGCGGTGCGGCGAACGACGTGGTCGGCGGCGTCGGGTCGACCACGGTGGGCTGGACCACCGGCTCCACGACCGGCTGCTCCGCGGTGGCCTCCTCGCCCGGCCGGCGGAGCATCTCCTCCGGCTCCTCCGCTTCGGCCTCGGGCGCGAGGATGAACGCCGACGGGTATCCGCACCCGGGGCTGGGGCAGAACTCGTTCGCGTCCTTGTCGAAGGTCGTCCCGCACTGGGGGCACCGGACCATCATTTCGGCAGCGTACCCCGCGTGCCCGGCCCGGCCGGGCTTGTCGGTGAAGCCGGCCGGGCACGCGTCGGGACCGGGCGACCCGGCGCGGACGCCCGCCCGTCCATCAGGGGGCCGGCGGGACCGCGCCCGGCGGCGGCGGCGGGGTGCCGCCCGGCGACCCGTCGTCCGGCCCGGCCGCGTCCATCGGCTCGGTGTCGGCGCCGGGCAGCGCGATCTCGACGGTGGAGTTGAGGTCGGGCTGTTCCTCGTCGGACTCCTTGACCCGGCGCCGGCCCACGCGGAGGTCGACGACCGCCGTGGCCGGGACCTCGCGCTGCACCAGCTCGAGCAGGTGCTGCTCCGAGATCGCACCGGAGGTCGACACGCGGATCGTGACCTGGTTGGTGGTGGGGGGTGCCGCGCCCGCCGTGAACACCCCGCCCCCGTCGGTGATCTCCACCTTCGACTGGGTGAAGGCCTCGAGCAGCCCCTGCAGCCCGAGCTTGGTTCCCCGCAGGGGGAACATCGGCCCGGCCGCGCGCACCAGGCTCCGCTGGTGTTCCTCCGGCAGAGACGGATCGAGCGCCATCCCGAGCCAGCCGGCCATCCACCGCAGGAACTCGGGCGCGGCCACCCCCGGGTCGAGGTCCCGGTGGAACCGGTCGATCCGCCCCCGGATCCCGCCGCCGATGTCCTCGAAGATCCGGATGAACCGCCCCATGAACTCGTCCTCGGCCATCGGCCGGGGCAGCTCGCGCAGCAACCACCCCGGCCGGGGGCCGTCGGGCCCCGCCGAGCCGCGTGTCGCTGGCGCGTGGGGTGAGGGCGGCGGCGGCGGTGGTGGTGCGACCGGGGGCGGCGGCGGGGGAGCGACCGGAGGCGGCGGAGCCGGGGGACGCTGGCTCATCGCACGAGCACCTGGTGCTGGTACGAACCGAAGATCGCGTCGGGCGACAGGGTGGCCCGCTGGCGCCCCTCGCGCCGTTCGCCGGTCCGGAGGTCGGCCAGGAACAGCCGGACCTCCTCGACTCCCAGCACGCCGTCGATGCCGGCCAGCAGGGCGAACACCTCGCCGACGTTCAGCTCGCGGCCGAACGGCCACCCGGTCCCCTCGGGCCCGCCGGTCAGGGGGTTGATGTACGCGTACAGCGCATCGAGCAGCCGGTCCCGGATCAACTCGGGGTCGGCCCCGGCCGAGCCCCGGACCCGCGCCACCACCGTGACCCCCTGGTAGAAGGGCGTCGTGATCTCGACCGCGGTCGTCAGGATGCGCCGGACGTCGAGGTACTGCGACACGCCCTGCACCAGGTCGTCGGGGAGCGCGAGGTCGTCGAGCTCGAGCTGCTCCGGCGGGATGTCGACGCGGGGGACCACCAGCACGCGGACCGGGCCGCCGGGCTCCGCGGGGGGCAGGCACCTCGCCCGCGCCACCGAGGGCGCCGCCTCGAGCGTCAGCCGTTCGAAGTCGTGGACCGTGACGGCGCGCTGACCGGTGCGGAGCGACAGCGGTCCCCGGACCTTGGCGTTGTCGACGGTCTCGGCGTCCACTCCGCCCCGCGCCGAGGCGAGGTTCTCGACGCGGCCGATGAACGGGATCGACGTCTTCAGCACGGTCAGGGTCCCGGCGCCGACGTTCCCCCGGGTTCCCCCGCCGACGCGGTACGACGTCACGCCGATGCTCGCGCCGATCGGCGGGATCGCCCCGTGCTGCACGGAGCTCCCGTCCGGATACCGGATGAGCGGGCCGAACGCGACCTCCCCGGTGTTGGCGTCCCAGGTGAAGTGGGGGTCGTCGGGCTCGGATGCCGAGAAGTCCGGGACCTCGACCCAGCGGTCGGATGCGCCGGTGGTGGTGATGACCACGGTCTCCTCGGACGTCCGGGGCAGCACCGGCGTCCGGCGGACGAGGAACCGCTGGTCGGACGTGCCGTCGCTCCGCCCGATCGTCTCGCCGACGACGGGCTCGGCGTGGTGCGCGCGCTGCACGCCGCCCAGCCCGACCACCGTCAGCGCGGAGATCTTCGGCGAGTCGCGGTACCCGGGCTGGTCGCCCACCGGCGCCGTCATCCGGCACCGCAGCCAGTACGCGCGGGTCGGCCCGACCGTCAGCGCGTCGTGACCGTCCGGCATGATCAGCACGACCTCGCCGTCGGCGTTCAGCCCGCCGGTCGAGTCCCGGTAGACGCGGGCCTCGGCCCACTCCTCGCCCGTCCACGCCTCCCAGGCCCACGGCGGGCGTTTCGGGTCGACCCCGACGCCCTCGACCCGGGCCTTCAGCTCCAGCCGGATGATGTTGTCGGCGAGCCCCGCGTCGAACCCGAAGTACACGGCGTCGTCCGGTGACACCGACCGGAAGCACGTCACCTGCTCGCCGGGGATCCGGAGCTCGTCCCAGTGGTCCTCGTACTGGCCGCCCTGCTGGGACGTCACGCACTTCGACAGCGCCGGCGGCACGATCTGGAGGTCGCCGTCGGTCATGAACACGATCGACTCCTCCTGTTCCGTTCGGATCGTTCCGACCTGGGTTCCCGCTCCCACCGTGACGGCGCTCGTCTGGGGGGCCGAGAGCCAGAACGCCTCCTCGGTCCACGCGGCGGCCGGGGGGAACAGCCGGATGCCCATGAGGTCGAGGAACCGCGTGTAGTGCAGGTCGGGGACCTGGTTCAGGCGGTACAGGATCATCTCGGTCATCCAGGCGAACAGCTCGATCAGGGCGACGCCCGGGTCGGACAGGTTGTGGTCGGTCCATTCCGGGCAGTACCGGGGGATCAGGCGCTTCGCCTCGTCCACGATGTCCTGGAAGCGGCGGTCGTCGAGGGTCGGGGTTGGCAGGGTCACGGTCATCCCTCCCTGGGGATCACGTAGAAGGGGTAGACGAGGTTCCGGCGGTCGTTCGTCGTCCGGATCACGTAGGCGACCCCGATGAACACCCGCGACGCGTCGCCGGGGTCGGGTTGCACGGTCACCTCCTGGAGATCGACGCGGGGCTCCCACCGGCCCACCGCCTCGCGCACGGCCTGGACCATGAGACCGATGGAGTTCGGCTCGACGGGGGCGAACAGCAGGTCCCAGATGCGACACCCGAAATCGGGGCGCATCACCCGCTCGCCGGGGGCCGTCGACAGGATCACGCGGAGGGACGCGTCGATGTCGTCCGCGCCGGTCAGCATGGCGATGCCGCCCCGCGGCCCCACGCCGAGCGGGAACGCCCACCCCCGACCGACGAAGTCCCCGGCCTCGTTCATCCGATCATCACCGTGGGCGAGCCGGTCACGATGGACGAGGTGGGTGCGTCGGCCGGGTCGTTGCACGTCATGACGGGGTCGCCCATTCGCGCGGCCGGCTTGCCGTTGATCATCACCGTCATCGACCCGATCTGCACCATGCCCTGGTTGCGGGGCGGCGCGACGAACGACACGCCGGGGGGCGTCGGGAGGTGGGGCGGCGTGTTCACGGCGATGCTCCCCACGGTCGCGGCGGGCAGCGAGTCGATGAGGACGTTCATCGACAGCGCCTGGAGCAGCGGCCCGGAAAACGGGTGGGGGAGCGGCGTCGGGATGGGCGGCGCCGGCGGCGCAGGGACGGCGACGATGTGGATGTCCACCCCCGTCACCGTGTCGCTCTGCCGTGCCGCCGGCTGTCCCATGTCCGCGCGTCCTCTTCAGTTCAGCTTGATCTGCGTGCCCTTGACCGTGACGTCGACGTCGGCGTCGATCTCGATCGAACGGGCCTTCAGCTTCAGCGTGGAGTCGGCCGTGATCTCGATCGAGTTCGCCTTGATCGCGAGCTGCTGGTCGGCCTGGAGCTCGCTCTGGGCCTTCTCGAGGTGGAGCGACGACGACGCGGAGGCGTGCTTGATCGTGATCGAGCCCTTGTCCTGGTCCGAGTCGTCGAGCTCGATCGTGTGGCCGTTGCGGCTGACCCACACCCTGGTCATGACCTTGCCGCCCTGGACCTTGGCCTTGGGTGTGGCGTCGGTGCCGTTCCACAGGCCGGCCAGCACCACGGGGCGGCGCTTGTCGTCGTGCTCGAACCCCACGAGCACCTCGTCGCCGACCTCCGGGATGATCTGGATCCCCCGGTCGGGCCCGGCGCCGGGCGACGCCACGCGGGCCCACGCGCTCTCGTCCTGGTCGGACAGCGTGGGGTACTTCACCTTCACCCGGCCCTGGCCGAGCGTGTCGTCGGCGTTGGTCACGATCCCGATGACCAGGCTCCCCCAGCCGCGCTTCTGGCCGGGGGGCGCGCCGCCGACGAGGTCGGCGAGGAACGCCGGCTCCTTGCCCCCGCACACGAATCGCGTCACGTAGGCCGTGTCGCCGCCGTAGACGTGTTCGACGCTGGTGACCCGGTAGGACCCGGACAGGCGGTCGCCGATCTCGGAGATCTCGACCATGGCCCCGGCCGCGATGTTGGGGTCGCCGTGGGCCTCTCCCCGCAGCACGACCTCGTCGCCGGAGGCCTTCAGCAGCAGCGACCCGGCCAGCGCGTCGGCCTCGGACTGCGTGGACACCGGGAACTGCCCGGCGAACCGCGACACCCGGCCGAACGCGTTCCGCGCCGCGTCGGCGAGGTCCGACGACGCCGACGCCGTCGATCCCGTGTCGCCCTGGTCCGAGCGGCCGACGATCGTCGTCTTGTTCGCCGGGTCCCAGCCCCGGACGGTGACCTCGTCGCATCGTTCGGCCGCCGAGAACCGCACCCGGAACCCGTGCAGGTTGTCGCCCCACGTCAGGGCCGGAGGCGTCTCCCGCGACTCGGGGTGCTTCTTGAAGTACAGCTTCCCGTCGGCGACGTAGAGGTCGAACCCGATCCGTTCGCCCCGGTCGCGGAGGAACGCGTAGTCCGTCTGGCTGCTCTGCAGGACGTACTCGTAGACCTCGGGCGTCGCGTCGATGTCGGTGTCGAGCGAGTACTCCTGCGCGATCTTCGACACGATGTCGGCGTCGGTCATGTTCTGGAAGCTGCGGGTCTTCGGGCCGCGCGAGAGCCGGTGCGTGGCGTCGAGCCCCGACACCACGAGCTGGTGCCGTCCGCCCGGGCCCGGCTCCACGCTGATCGCCGTGACCTCGCCCCGGGTCACCGTGACCAGCTCCTGCTCCGAGGAGAACGCCAGGTCGACCTTCGTCCCCAACTGGAAGGTCCCCTGGTCGAACAGGTCGAAGTGCGGGTCGTCGAACCGAAGCGTGAACGCGTCCGGCAGGTGGACGGACTCCTCCACCTTGACCAGGGCCAGCACATCGTAGAGCGGCTCCTGGAGGTCCTGGCCGTCCACGGTGACGGCCGCGGCGTCGAGACGGCGGTCAGCCACGGCTCACCGCCCGGAGGTCCGGGATCATCAGGGTGGTGCCCGGCCGGAGCTCGAACGGATCGACGACGCCGTTCGTCTCGGCCAGCAGGCGCCACCTCGTCGGGTCGCCGTACTTCGCCGCCGCGATGCGGTCGAGCGTCTCGCCCACGCTCACCTGGTGGACGAGGTGCGGGTTCGGCGTCCCCGAGGTCGGGTTCTGGGGGCCGTAGGCGTCCTCGTCCTCGAACTGCTTGAAGCTCACCTGGGCCTTGGCGCGGAGCGGGGTCCCGTTCCCGGCGAAGTAGGTGAACCGGATCGACAGGCTCTGGATGATCGCCTTGAACGAGTGGAAGTCCCCCCAGTGGAACACGCAGTACGGGGGCCGGGCGCTGTTGGTCTTGCTGTTCGAGTCGGGAAGCGCCTTGTCGATCTTCATCAGCTGGAGGAGCTGGCCGGTGTACGTCGTCACGGCCTCCCCGGTGGCCGTCGTGTCGAGGGTCAGCTCCATGGTGATCGTGCCCGGCGAGCCCTGGGAGAACGTGAGCTTGGGCGTGTTCCGCCCCGGCGCCTTGACCTCCGACCACTGGTTCTGCTTGGCGATGGTCAGCTCGGCCGGGTTGAACAGGCAGTCGATCCTCCCGCCCTTCTCCGGCTCGATGAACGCCTTCACCGGCGCCGCCGCGGTCGCGGCCCCCTGCGGTGACGCGGGCGACTCGGCCGGGGCCGGCTCCTCGTCCTCGGCCACCGCGTCCTCACCTCCATCGTCGTCCCCGCCGCCGGCCGGGGCCGGGCCGCCCCCGGCCTCGCGCACCGCCCGGTCGACGGCCGCCTGCGCGATCGGCGCCGCTGCCTTGGATGCCGCCTGCTCGAGCTCCCGGACGTCGGCGTCGGACAGCATCTCTAGAACAGCCCCTGGAAGCGTCCGCCCCGGCGTTCCATCTCCGCGAGCAGCCGCTGCTCGATGGCCTCGATCATCGCGTCCACCTGTCCGCCCTGGTCGAGGGCGGCCGACGCCTGCCCGGCGGCCCCTTCCAGCGCGGACCTCGCCTCCCCCACGGCCCGCTCGGCCCGGCGACCCAGGGCCCCCGCCTCGCGTTCGGCCGACCCCGCCACGCCGCGCGCGAACCCCTCCGCACGGGCGAGTCCCCCCTCCGCCGCCCCGACGCCCTCGTCGATCGCTCGGTCGGCCGCCGCCTCGCCGCGGTCGATCAGCCCCGACGCCGTCTGGCCGGCGTCCGACGCCATCCGCCCGGCCTCGGACACGACGCCCTCGGCGGCCCGGACCGCTGCCGGAACGGCGGCCGCTGGTCCACCGATGGGGAGGGACGAGACCGGCGGCCGCTCGAGGAGCCCTCGGGCGGCGCCGGTCGCCGTTCGCTCGGCTCGCCCGACGCCGCGCCGGGCCGTCGACTCGACCGCCTCGCCGATCCCGCGGGCGCGCCGTTCGGCAGCGTCGAGGAGGCCCTCGCCGAACATCCGGGGCCGGTGGTCCTGGTCGGCGGCGTGGCTGAGCTCGTGCGCCAGATGCCCGAGGCTCCGGGGCGTGCGTTCGGGCGGCGACGCGAGGTGGACGACGCCCCGGCTGGTCGCGGCAGGCGCCCGCGCTGCGGCGAGGGCGCGCCGCGTCGACGCTCCCGTGGTCATCCGGACGTCCGTCCGTCCGGTGATGACCCGCGCCAGCGGCCTCGCCCATCGGGGCAGCGGCCGGGGAGGCTCGAGCGGCGCGACGGCGGCCGATGCGGCGAACCGGCCGGGCCCGTCGGCGACCGGCGACGTGGGCGTTCGGGGGCGGGAGTGGACTGCGGGTGCCGGCCGGGAGACCTCCCGGGCCGGTTGCTGCGGGACCCGGGCCGGCCCGACTGCAGCAGGCGGGACTGGTGGAAGGGTGGCAGGAGCCGGACGCCGCTCCACCGACCGCTCGCGGGTCGGCGACGGTCGACGCTCCGCGCGCGGCGAGGGAACCGCGGGCTCACGGGTCGGGGTCCGCGTGTCGGGCTTCGGGGAGTGTCCCCGGCCGAGCAGCGCCCGGAGGATCCGGCGGAGCGGGCCCACGGGTCGTGAGTCCGCGGACCGTGCGGACGTCACCGGCGTCGGCGACGCCGGGCGAGGGGGTGACGCCGGTGGGGGCGCGAACACGATGGCGCGTGCGGGCGCGGCGTGGTCCGGGTGCGGGCGGAGGCTCGGCCGTCGTGGGATCCGCCCGTCCAGCCCGGGGGTGCGGGCCAGGGGGACCGGGGGGGCGATAATCGGCCGGCGCCGCGTACGGCCCGGGTGTGATGCCTCGGTCCGGCCTCCACGCGATCGCGGCTCCGCGGGAGTGCCCGGGCCGGCCGGCAGGTACAGGGGCCGGATGGGAAGGTGGAACACGCGCGATCCGGCGGCCGGGCCGGTCGGGCGACGCTGCCGCAGCCCCACCGACCGGAGGAGGAGCCCCGGCCCGACGCCCACGCGACCGGACGAACGCGGCAGCGCGGCCCGGCGGCGCACGGAGCCGATGGCTCCGGGGCGGCGGGACACGAGCGCGAGCCCCCGCGGCCCCATGGCCACCTTCGCGGGCCGGCGCCGGGCGAGGGCGAGCGCGCCGAATCCGGCCGACCCCACCCGCCGGGTGCGAGCGGGAGGCCGCGACGGCGCCGCAGCGGCGGCGCGATCAGGCCGGGCGGAATCCATGGTGTGCGATCTCCAGTTCCTCCATGGCGACCTCCCGGGACGAGGACGCGAGGTTCGGGCCCTGCCACTTCACGGGGAACGCGTCCTCGAACTTCCAGCTGCGGACGCGCTGGCGGGCGGCGTCCAGGACGGCGATCTCGCCGCTCGTGCGCTCGAGCGCTGCGCCGTTGCCCTCGAACCCCTCGCCGGAGGTCTTCCAGAACCACTCGAAGAGGTTGTCCGTGTCGGTGATGCCGCGCTTGAGGACGATGTTCGGCCACTTCATGCGGCCGGGGAGCTTGTGGGTGAAGTGGTTCTGCCCGCCCTCGTTGATCTCCTCGACCGACACCTCGACGGACAACCCCGTGCACTCGACGAACGCGCCGATCTCGCCGACCCCGTCCACGCTGAACACGAACTGCCCGGTGAACGGGGCGTCCATGGTCCTACCGTTCGCCATCGTCGACTCCCGCCAGCGCGCGCTCGTTGAGCCTCGCGACCTCGTCCACCAGCCGCAGGCGGTCGCGGTGCTCGAGTCCCATCAGGGTTCCGAGCTCCCAATGGAGGTGGTAGGCGAGATACGAGATCTCGCCCCACAGCTCGTCCATCGGATACCGGCTCAGACCCCCCCCGACGCCATCACCTCCACCGGACCGCCGTTGGTCTCGGCCTGGCCGGGCATCGGCCGGTCGCCGAAGTTGATCGCGCGGTACAGGTCCTGCAGGAACGACAGGTCGGAGACGAACAGACCCTCGATCGTCTTCGGCGTGACCTGCGACAGCGAACCCAGCGAGATCACGACCCGCGACAGCACGATGACCGTGAGGTAGGCCTCGTTCTCCTGGACGCGGTGGTCCCGGAGCGGCTCGATCTCGTCGGACGCGTTGGCCAGCCGCATGACGCCCTCGCGGTGCAGCGTCCCGTGCTGGTCGACGAAGCCCTTCGGCAGCACGAACGGGAACTCCGTCTGGAGGTTCATCCGCGCTCCAGCCCCTCGTGCGTGATCGTGATCTCCTCGACCGCGACCGCGTTCTCGCCGGCGTTGAGGTCGGCGCCCTTCCACTTGGAGGGCCACCCGTTCATGAAGTTCCAGCGGGCGACCTCCTTGGAGGTGGAGTCGTACAGCACGATCGAGCCGTTCCGCCGCGCGCTGTCGATGTCGCCCTGTTCGACCTCCTTGCGCCAGTCCCAGAGGTCCTTCTTCTGGTCGATCTTCTTCTTGAGCGTGATGTCCGTCCACTTCATGGCGCCGGGAAGCTTCCGGATGATCATCTTCCCGTCCTTGGTCGTCTCCTTGTACTCGACGATCTCGGTCTCGGAGTCGACGCCCGACGCCTCCTTGAACGCGCCGATGTCGATGCCGTCGAGCTCCACGTGGAACGAGAAGGTCGTCAGCGTGTCCGGCATCCTCGAATCACCTCCTGCTGTTCGCTCGTCTACCTACTCGGCGGCCCCGCCGCCGCCCTGCCACTGGCTGATGCGGAAGATCACGAACTCGGCCGGCTTCACCGGGGCCACGCCGATCTCGACGACCAGCTTGCCCTCGTCGACCGACTCCGGTGGGTTGGTCTCCTCGTCGCACTTCACGTAGAAGGCCTGCTCCGGCGTCGCGCCGAACAGCGCGCCCTGGCGCCACAGCCCCAGGAGGAACGCGTGCACAGTGCGCTTCACCCGCTGCCACAGGTCGAGGTCGTTCGGTTCGAACACGACCCACTGCGTGCCGAGCAGGATCGACTCCTCGATGTAGTTGAAGAGCCGGCGGACGTTGATGTATCGCCAGGACGGATCACTCGACAGGGTGCGGCCGCCCCACACGCGGATGCCCCGCGTGCCGAACGGACGGATGCAGTTGATCCCGATGGGGTTCAGCAGGTCCTGCTCGCCCTTGGTGACCTTGGCCTCGAGGTCGAGCGCGCCTCGGATGACCTCGTTGGCCGGCGCCTTCCACACGCCACGTGTGTCGTCGTTCCGCGCCCAGATCCCCGCGAGGTGACCGCTCGGCGGGATCGTCAGCATCCCGCCGTTGCGGCTGAGCGGGTTGGACACCTTGATCCACGGGTAGTACAGCGCGGCGAACCGCGAGTCGTACATCGCCACGCCGGACCGCCAGTCCTTGATCTGCTGGGGGTTCATCCCGGGCGGCGAGTCGAGGATCGCCATGCGGTCGCCGGCGTTCTCGCAGTGGGTGATCATCGCGGTCTGGACGGCCTTGAACATGTCGAGGTCGAACCGCCCGTCCCGCGTGCACGCCGTGACCAGGTCGGGCACCACGATCATCGTGACCTCGTCGGCGATGACCAGTCCCCGGATGCCGGTGCGGTCGGTCTCCGACCCCTCGAAGTCCCCGCCCGACACCTGGATCGGCGCGACGGTCCCGGCCTCCAGCGTGTAGCTGCCGGCCGCCGGGATCCGCTCGGAGAGCGTCGCGCCGCTCACGTTGGGCGCCTTCACCCGGACGTACTTCGACTCGGCGTTCACGACGGTCTCGACGTTGCGGTTGCCCCGGCCGAACGTGAGGTCGCCGAACGACTCCACCTCGCGGCCGCCGGCGTGGACCTTCAGCGTGAACGTCGAGGCCTGCTCGCCCTCGGGGGCCTGCGCCGGCTCGATCGACACCTCGAGCGCCCCGCCGGCCTCGAGCGCCCGGACCTCGAGCGTCTGGAGCTCGCCCTTCGCGCCCGAGGGCAGGGCCCTGCTCGGCGCCCCGCCGCCCCCGCTCGTGTGGGGGATCCGGCAGACGTAGCAGGTCCCGCCGCCGTTGTTGAAGTACCCGTACACGGCGTGCGGGAGCAGGGCGCCCTCGACGAACCCGCCGAACAGGCTCTCGAACTGCGCCCAGTTGGTGACGAGCCGTGGCTTGATGCCGTCCGGGTCGTCCGGGTCGTCCAGCGGCGCCCGGGCCGTGAACCCGACGAACGCCGCCACCGCCGTTCCGACGCCTTCGATCGGCTTCGACCCCCGGTCGACCTCCTCGACGTACACCCCGGGCGACAGATACGTGGGCATGGGCCCTCCCTTCCCTCTCAGCCCCTCACCGTGTCGGCGAGGAGGCGTGGAGTCAGCTCCGACAGGTACGACTCGCCGTGATGGAACGGCGGGTAGATGCGCATGCGCGGTTCCTCCGAGGAACAGGCGATGACCTTCACCGCGGGGAAGTTCGCCGCGATGAGGCCGGCGACGTCGGCCTCGCCGTCGGTATCGAGATCCAGCACGACGACGTCGGGCCGGAACTCCGTCAACCGTTCGAGGATCTCGCCCTGAAGGCGTTCCTCCGCCACGACCTCGAAACCCTCCTCGTCGAGGAACTCCCGGAGGCCGAGCCGCGCGATGGCCCCGAAATCACCGATGAGCACGCGCGCCACGCTGGTTCCCTCCGGAACGGACAACGTCACCGAACGCTAGGAGGAGCCGCGCGAATCGAACAGAACCGAACGGGCAGACCTCGGGGCATCGCCAGGGTGAGGGGTCGGGGAACCGACGCGGGCGGTCATCGGGGATCAGCCGTGCTTCTCCCACATGTCCTCGACGTCCTCCTCGAGGATCTCCTGCGGGTGGGCCAGCGCCTCGGCCACCGTGTGGACGTACTCCTGGGCGACCTCGAGGAGGTCATCGTCCCTGTCGATGGGTCGTGCCGCCAGCGGGGCGAAGCGCTTCCTCAGCGGCTCGTGGTACGCGGGTTCGCGGTCCGCGCCTCCTCCCCCGACCGTCGCGTGCTGGATGGCGTCGCTCAGGCTCGCATGGAGCCTGCTCCGCAGGGTCGGGATCACGCCCCAGAACATCGCCTTGCGGTCGTGGTCGGTCTCGAGCGCGTAGAACTTCAGGGCCAGCGCGAGCTGAAGGCCGTCGTCGTTGACGGTCGTCGCCTCCCGACGCATGAACTCGTAGGCCATGGAGAGGCTGATCCTGGCCAGGTCGACGGAGAATCCGTACGCGGCCTCGCCGATCCACTTGATGGTGAAGAAGCTGATCACGACCGCCAGCGTCGCCGGGCCACCCTCGAACGCGCCGGTGGCCTTCGCGATCAGCGGGGTCGCCCCGATCGCGGTCTCCAGGGCGGCCTCCTCCTTCTCCTCCGCGGACGCCTCGCTGTCGAGGAGCGTCAGGACCCCGTGGATGACCATGGCCGTGCTGATGACGACCTCGAACTTCTCCGCGACCTTGATGCCCTTCGACAGGACCTCGGCGGCGAGTGCCTCGTTCCCGAGCAGCTTGGCGATCGCGTAGGTGGTAGCGCCGAGCACCGCGGTCGCTCCGGCCGCGAGCTGCAGCACCACCTTGACGATCTGTTCGCTCGCTGCGAGCCCGCCGATGAGATCGGAGCGGGCGCGGAACATCTTCTCGCGCTCCTCCGGGTCGGCGATCGCCAGGATCCCCGCGATCCCGTGCAGGCCACTCTCGATGTAGGCGAGTCCCGCGACCACGTCCATCTTCGCTGCGGACTTGAACAGGCTCGACCCGGCCTGGGGCCACGCCCCCTCCTGACCGGCATCGGCGAGGAGGTTCTCGAGCGTCTTCAGGCGCTTGGCCTCATCGGCAGCGTGCTCGGCGGCGTGCTCGATCGCGTGATGCTCGAACTGCGTGGTGACCTTGATGGCGATGTGCGCGGCTTCCACGGCCTTGTCGACGGCGGTCTTGGCGTGCTCGTTCTCGGTGGCGCCCTCGAAGCTGAGCCCCTGAACCACCGTCTTCGCCTTCTCGGCCGCCTCGGCCACCACCTCCTCCGCGATCTCGCCCCGGACGCGGGCGACGGCGTTCCAGTAGTCCGCCAGATACGAGAACGTCGCATCGGTCGCGCCTTCGGTGACCAGCTCGTTGACCAGCGGCTGGGTCTGTGCGACGGCCATGTTCAGGTGGGTCTCGCGCATGGTCCCGTAGATCGAGATGGTGATCCCTCCAGGTTCGGCGTGGACGGGATGCACGACGTAGTGCCACTCGCGCACGAGGTCGTGGTACTTCGGGGGCACGTCGGCGAGAATCCGCTCGGGGAACGGTGACCCCGGATTCTCGGCAATCGGCCCCGGTCCCGGCGAATCCATCGCCCGCAGGTTCTCCGCCGAGAGGTCGATCGTGGGCAGGACGATGCCGAGTTCGCCGACGTGAGGCAGGACGGCCAGGATCGCGTTCATCGTGGCCACGGCGTCTTCCCACTGGATCCCCGTGGGGGAGGGAGTGGGCTTCACGTCGGTTCCCGTGTCCTTCGGCTGTCGCGCGATCGCCGGCGCTGTCGCCCCGGGCCCGCTCGCGTGGGGCACGGTCGATTTCGGGCCCGCCGCCCGGTGTGCCGCGGTGTCGGCCGCGCGTTCGGACCGGTCGCCCGGCCGGCTGACGGTCAGGGACTCGGGCGGGGGAACTCGCGTCGATGCGCCCTGCTGCGCGACGTGGGTCAGCTCGTGCGCGAGGAGCTTCCGCCCCGGGTCGGAGCCCGGGTCGTACCGCTCGGGGCCGAACACCACGTGTCCACCGACCGTGTAGGCGCTGGCGTCCAGGGCGTCCGCCGACCTCCCGGCAGCGGCGTCGCGGTGGATCCGGACCCCCTCGAGGCTCCCACCGACCACGGGTTCCATCGATCGGGCGACGTCCGCGGGCAGCTGCTCGCCGGGCGACCGGAGCACGGACACGACGTTCCCCGCCGCGGGTGGCGGGGTGCCCGACCCCGGCTTCGGGCTTCGCCGGGCCACCGCCCGCCCGGCGGCGGCGTTTCCCACGTCGCGGTGCCCCAGGACGTCCTGGAGCGGGGATCCGGCGGCGGCAAGGCCCGCGGTGCCGGGAGGCGTGGCGTCGGCACGCGGCCCGATCAGCCGGCTCACGGCGGCGTTGCCCACGCCGGGATCCCGGCTCCCGGCCGAGGCCGAGCCGGAACCCGCCCCTGCTCGCGCACGATCCGGCGCGGGGGCTCCTTCGGGAACGGCGCGCCGTCCGTTCTCGTCGGCCTCCCGGCCCGCCGGCCGTGCCCGCCTCGCGCGGGACCGGCTCATGGACAGCGATCGTAGGGACGACCCCCCGAGGTAGGACAGAGTCGGTCGGGCAGACATCCGCGCAGGCTCGCCGGCAACGCCGAAGCCTCAGGAGACCACCCGGGGACGGTGCCCGGATGTCTGCCCCCCTGGTTCTGATCCAGCGCGGCGCGGCGCGTCAGAATCGCCGACGAAGTGCGAGCGCGAAGCATCCAGCGCCTCGACGAGCCCGAACGTGTCGATCGGGCCGACCACGCACGCCCCAAGCCGGCCATCAGCAACCGGTCGATGACGCGACTCGGTCGGGGCGCCGGGCCGGGCGGTGGGATCGACGCCCGCGCGCTGGACACGCTGGGCGAGCTGTTGCACACCGATCTCTCGGACGTTCGGATCCATACGGGGTCCCACGCCGACGCGGTCACCCATCGCTACGGGGCCCGCGCGCTCACCAGGGGGAGCGACATCTACGTCCGCGGAGACGGGTTCGATCCGACGACGACGTCGGGTCGCGAGGTCATCGCGCACGAAGCGGTGCACGCCGCGCAGAACCGGCGCCGGGGGCCCGGACGGCGTGCCGTCAGCACGCCGTCGGACAGCGCCGAGCGGGAGGCGTCCGGGCTGGCGCGCTCCGCGGCTGGGTCGCCGGGAGCTCCGGTCGCGGTCCCGACGGCGTCGCCTGCGGCCGGCGTACAGCGGCAGGAGGAGAAGGAATCCGGGGGCGGCGAGGGGCCGCTCCGGGTCGTGCAGCGGGGCATCAAGGTCATGTCGGACGACGAGATCATGGAGGCCCTGCACCTCCCGCCAGAGACCGTTCCGCCCGGCGCGGCGGCGAACCCCGACTTCCTGCTGTCACAGATGCAGCCGGGGGCGACGGCGAGCCGGCTGGAGCCCCTTCCGGACATGCCCGAGGACGTGGTCGAGGAGGTTCCCGAGGGCGAGGTCGTCGAGATGCCCGTGACGGAGAAGGTGCTGGCCGTGCTCGAGGGCGAGGAGCACGGCGTCCACAAGATGCTCGGACACGAGGCCGAACACATCAAGGTCTTCCGGGTCGGTAGCAAGATCTTCAAGGTCGTCAACTACGCGTACTCGGGCTACCGGATCCTCACCGCTCCCACTTCGGAGGAAGCGGGCGAGGTCTCGCGCGAGGAGGCCGGGCGCCTCGGTGGAGGGTGGGCCGGTTCGACCCTCGGCGTGGAGTTCTGCGCGGCGATCGGCGTAGCGACCGAGGGCATCGGCTTCCTCATCTGCGGCATCGCGGGGGCGATGGTGGGAGAGGAGGCCGGCGAGCAGGCCACCGATGTCGGGCCGATCGGATGGGTCTTCGGCAAGATCGGCAGCACGATCTGGAACATCGTCCACATGCCCCAGCTGATCGCCGCCGGGGTCAAGGAGCTCGGCGAGATGCTGGTGGCCTTCGCGGAGGTCCTCGAGAAGATCGGCGAGATACCGGCCGAGCTCCTCGGCAACGCGATCGTGTTCGCCCGTGCTCAGCTCGATCCCTCGAACTGGGACGTGCGGTACCTCCCGGCGGCGGTCCAGGCGGACGTGATGACCGCCGGGACGGCCGTCTGGGCCAAGCTGGCGCCGCTGAACCCGGACGACTTCATGACCAGGGTTGGCGAACCGCTGTCCGCGTTCGGGGTGTCGACCGACGTGGCTTCGCGGCTCGCGGCCGGGCTCGGCGCGCCCCATCAGGCCCAGGGCGGCGCCGGTGGCTCGACCGCAACCGAGCTCCTGGCGATGCGGCCGGGGGAGTTCGTCCGACTCGTCCAGGCCGCCCATCTGACCTTCGTCCAGAACCCCGAGTACCTGGCCGGCTTCAGCGGGCAATGGGACGATCCCGCCCAGCTGGAGATCCGCCTGGGCCCGCTGATCCGAGAGCGCTCGGCGTCCAACCCCGACAACTGGGACATCAGCAAGGTGCCATCGGTGGACATCGAGGGCGGGAAGGAGGTCGACCTGGGCGAGGCCATCCTCGACGTCGGCGCCATCGCATGGGCCAGGCTCGGCGGCCTCGACCAGCAGCACCTCTCGGCAGAGATCGACAAGCAGCTCCAGGAGCTCGGCGTGACGCACGGTCTTGCGGCGGACATCGCCGCCGCGATCGAGGGCCTCCCCCACCCGAGCTGGCACTTCGGCACGTTCGGCATGGAGGCCGATGTGGTCCTCCAGCAAAGCGTCCCCGGCCTCGTGGACACCCTGCGATCGTGGGACGTTCCGATCGACTTCAAGACCCAGCCCTGGATGATCACGAAGCAGGCCCTCCAGTGGGTCCGGGCCGGCTTCCAGCCCTGGTAGCGAGGCGCCGATGGAGGAACGCGTCCACGAGCAGGCGACCGCAGAACCGGTTTCCGAGCGCCGGCCGGCGGCGAGCAGCAGGTCGCGGGCGGTGCTGAGCAATCGGGCCGTCGCGCGACGCATGGCCCCGGCCAACGGCTCGAGGCCGGTCGGCGCCGGCACCGCCTCGAGGATCCAGGCACTTCGGGGTGGAGGAGCCCCGGCCGTGTTCGACGACCGCCCCGAGGCCGCGCGCGCCGCGCCCCGCGGGGTCAGGGTCCACACGGGTCCGTCCGCGGACGAGCTCGCCCGCCAGCTCGAGGCGCGCGCGTTCACGATCGGCCAGGACATGTTCTTCCGCTCCGGCGCGTACCAGCCCCATACGCCGGCCGGGCGCTCGCTGCTCGCCCACGAGCTGACCCACGTCGCCCAGGGAACCACCATCGCCCCCGATGGACCCGTGGCCACAACCGCTCCCGGCGAGATGGCCGAGCGCGAGGCCGAACGGAACGCGACCGCCGTCGCCGCCGGGTCCCCGGTCGGACGGACGGCCTCGACCGTCCCCGCCGGTCGGATTCCCCGGCAGCCGGCGCCGGCGCCGGAGCGCGTGACCACGCCGCCCTTCGAGCCGCGGGCCGCGCTCGCGCCCGACGTCGCTCCCACCGAGGACGAGGCGATGGACGCCGAGGGCAACAAGATCGCCCGTTCGCCGGGAACCGGCCGGTGGTACCTGAACCAGGAACCCGCGTCGCTCCCCTTCAAGCTGGCACCGGGCTACCGCTACCAGCTGCTGCCGCTGAACCCGGTCGCGTCGTTCCAGGCCCTGAAGGCACAGTGCGAGGCGGTCCGTGACGACATGCTCGGCACCGCCAACCTGATGAAGGGCGACATGAAGTACTGGTTCGCCAAGGTCTACTACTTCGTCACCGTGAACGAGATCGCGGCGGTCGACTCGGGCATCTACCAGTACCCCCACATGAAGATGCAGGAGGTCCTCCTGTTCCACGCCACCTACCAGCAGAACCTCGACGCCTGGTACCGGGGCGAGCAGGACAAGGTCGAGGGGAACTGGAAGGCCGCGTTCACCGAGGCCGAGAGCTACAACGAGGGCAGCATGATCCGGTTCCGATCACAGGAGATCGCGAACTCGCTGCTCCCGGCCTTTCAGGCACACATCCGGTTCGACCTGCCGCGCGCCATCTCCGCCGCGTACGACATGCACTACTCCGGCATCCCGGGCACGAGCATGGAGGACTTCAAGCAGGACTTCTTCAACATGGGTCCCGTGTTCGAGAAGGCGTCCGAGGATCTCGCCCCCGAGCTCGGCGACGAGTCCTACTTCTTCGACCCCGGGGGGTGGGGCTGGCTCCGTGATGCGCTGTTCCCGTTCTTCTTCTCGATGGGGCTCGAGCGCCAGCTGGCCTGGGACAAGGCCAAGCGCATCAGCGAGCTCCGGGGCCAGGGCCTCCAGGCCGTCGACGACGAGCTCAGGGCCGAGATGAACACGGCCCACCCGAACCTCGGCGCGATGGAGGTGGCCGGCGACGAGGTCACCGGTTTCGACTGGCAGACACAGCCGGGGCTGCCGTCGGAGCCGCAGTCGCCCGAGGCGGTCAACCCGCCGGCGACGATTCCGACCGTGCCGGAGAAGCTGTTCTTCAAGCTGGGGCTCCCCGAGGGTCCCGAGCCGCTCGAGGACGCCGTCCGGCCGGACCAGGACCTCCATTTCCTGCTCGATCTCGCCGAATGGACCCGCGGCGTGAAGAACGCCGAGATCTACCTGTCCGGGCACGCGTCCACCGAGGGAACAGAGGTGATGAACCTGTCGCTGTCCTCGGCGCGGGTCGACCACATCAAGTTCTTCCTGTTCCGGGCGGGAGCGGACCTCGACAACAACCACGTGTATCCGGCCGCCCTGGGCAAGGAGGGCGCCAAGGCGGGGCCCGATTGGCGATACGTCCGCATCCGGGTACTCGGGCATCCGCTGCTCAAGCAGCAGAAATGGGGGCGCGCCACCTCCGTGCCGGGCGAGGCGCCGCCCCCCGAGGAACCGTGAGCGACGCCGCGGACGGCCCCGCCGGGCTGTTCGCCCGGGCCGCGTTCGGCCACGACGTGGACGCCATGTACGAGCTGGTCGACTGGGGCGTGACCGGCGCCGCCCGCATGGCTCGAGCCATGGCCGGCCTCGATGAGCCCCGGCGCTCGGAGCTCGCCCGGCAGGGGGTGGAGGAGCTGCGGGGCGAACCGAGGGAGGTCTTCTCATATCGGCTGGCCGCGCTGGCGAGCCGGCTCGAGGCCGCCGACCCCATCCGCCCCGCCACGCCCGACGAGCTGGAGGCGATCGAAGGCGAGCTGGCCGTGCCACCGGTCCCGGACGGCACGGACGCCGAGGTCGCCGCCACGCTCGACGAGATGCGGACGCGCGCGGAGCTCATCACGGAGGCCGCGGTGGCCGAGCGCCCCGGACGGCCACCGATCCGGCTCGCGGTCATGGGGACGACGGGGAAGGTCGCGCTGGTGTGACGACGGTCCGGGGCGCGGGCGTCCTCAGCCCCGGCCCTTGGACGCCGAACCCAGCTTGACCGACCCCTTGGCCGGCGCCTTGCCGCTGGAGCGACGTTCGCCCTCCACCGTGATCTCGTCGCCCTCCTCGGCCCGGACCAGGAACCGGCCCTCCGGGTCGGCGGTCGCACGGCCCCGGGGGCTGGTGATGGCGGCGCCCGGCGCGCCCTCGGCCACGCCGCCCACCGAGGTCAGGCGATCGGCCCGCTCGGGCCGGTCCCGATCGGTCACGTCGATCTCGTAGCGCTCCACCGGCGGCCCGGCCTCCGTGAACACCTTCGCGTCGACCGTGGCGGTGACCTTCAGGTCGAGGCCCGGCTTCAACTTGCCGCCGAGCGCCTGCCACAGGTCCGGCGTCCCGTCGACCCCCGGTTCGGCTGCCGAGACCGTCGGCAGCGGCCGGACGCCGGCGTACGCACCCTGGAGGTGCTCGGCGGCGATCTCGTGCGTGCCCAGGAGCGCCGTCAGGACCGCGCCGAGCAGGCGGTGTTCGTCCTGGACCTCGGTCGTCCACGCCGTCAGCAGATAGCGGCAGTCGATCCGGGGCTTCGGCGGGCGCCACATCCGCACCCCGTCCTCCTCGACGAACTCCATTCCGGCCTCGCGTTCCTCGGTGTTCACCCGGAGGTCCCACAGGAACAGGTTCACGGTCGGCTTGGTGACGGCGGCCCCCCACTCGCTGTCGGGCGCATCGAACGACACGTCGACCTGACGGGCCTGCAGCGGCACCTCGGCGCGCAGGAAGGCCTCGAGCGTCTCATCCAACAGGTGCAGCATCGATCTCCTCCCTGACCAAGTCGAAATACCGATCGAACTCCACCTCGGTGCGGAGCCGGCCGAGCTTCTGGAACTCGCGCTTCACGCCGAGGACCGCCGTCTCCATGGTGATCGGCCCCCCCGACTCCGCTGCGATGAACGCGGCCGTGAGCGCGGCGTTGCGGATCGATCCCCCGGAGATGCGGAACTGACGCGCCAGGAAGTCGACGTCGATGTCCTCGGAGGGAGCGCTCGGGGGGAACGACAGCCGCCAGATGGCCCGCCGCCCGTCCTCGTCCGGCACCGGGAACTCCACGGCGACGTGGATCCGGCGCAGGAACGCCTGGTCCATGTTGCGCTGGAGGTTCGTCGCCATGATCGCGATGCCGTCGTACGCCTCGAGGCGCTGCAGCAGGTACGAGACCTCGATGTTCGCGTAGCGGTCGTGGGCGTCGGCCACCTCGGACCGCTTGCCGAACAGCGCGTCGGCCTCGTCGAAGAACAGCACGAGCTCGCCCGCCGCCGCGCCCGAGAAGATCCGTTCGAGGTTCTTCTCGGTCTCCCCGATGTACTTGCTGACCACGCTCGACAGGTCGATCTTGTACAGGTCGAGGCCGAGCTCGCCCGCCACGACCTCGGCCGCCAGCGTCTTGCCCGTGCCCGACGATCCGGAGAACAGCGCCACCAGTCCCGGTGAGGGGAACGGGACGAACCCCCAGCTCCGATGGACCAGGACCCGGTGGCGGTACCGGGCCACGATCTCCTCGAGCTGCTCCCGTTGCTCGTGCGGCACGACGAGGTCCGGCCATCCCCTGCTCGGACGGACACGCGCGGCCATCGGGTCGAGGTGCCCGCTCGCGAGGCGGCGGACGGCGGCGTCGACGTCGCCCCCCAGGGCCGCGGCCGCCAGCCCGACCAGGCGGAGCTGCTCGCGGCCCACCCGGTGCGGCGGCGTCGCGGAGCCGAACACCCGTCGCCAGTCCTCCTCGCTCGCGGTGCCGTCGTCTGGCCGGACCTCGATCCACGGCCGGCGGGGCAGACCCTCGATCGCGAGCTCGGTCGGCGAGGACACCGCCCACGACAGGTGGTCGGCCCGCTCGATCCGGTCGCGGGCCTCGGGGGACAGCTCCGTGCCGGCCTCGAGGATCACGCCGGAGCCCGTCACGGTCGCCTCGCGGACGAGCGCGTCCCAGGCGGCGGCCCCGTCGGGCACCGGCGCCACGAGGAACGCGTCGCCCGCGCAGCGCTCGGCGGCCGCGGAGAGTCGCGTCGCCCGGTCTGGGCCGGCCACCAGGACGACGTCGGTGGTTCCCTCGGTTCCGACGGCGGACATGGCCTCCGTTCCCACGGGCAGGTCCGGATCCCGGGACCCGTCACCGACCAGCGACCAGGCCGCCCTGGGGGTGACCCACGCCATCCGTGTGGCCCACGGCCCGGTCGCCTCGACGTCGACGAGGCAGGCCCGCCGCAACCGCGAATCGCCCGACACGGAGCGCGGTCCGGGGTGCGGTGGCCCGAAGGCCCGTCCCAGCGTGGCGAGCGTGATCCGGGGGAGATGGATGCTGTCCTGGAGGTAGACGGCGAGGCGCTGACGGCGTTCGTCGAGCTCGACGGCGGCGAGGAACGCGAACACCTCGGCTTCCTCTGCCGTCAGGCCGGCGTGCCGCGAGAGATCCAAGAAGCGCGATGGTGTGTGGAGCAGCGTGTGGAACGCCGCCCGGAGCGGTTCGACGAGCGACCGGACGTGTGCGCGCTCGGCGGCCGTCGCGGCCGACTCGGGCGGGGGGCGCATGAGCCGGTCGGCTTCCGCCTCGTCCACGTACAGCCCCGGGATGTCGGCGGGCGGGCCGCCCCGGTCGAGCCGGAACAGGGCGGCCTCGACCCGGAGCAGGCCGTCGGCGAAGGCCTCCCACGGCTCGGGCGTCACGTCGATGTCTCCGCTCGCCGATCGGAGACGCCCACCACCTCAGATGACTCCCTGCCGGGTGGCGAGCGCCACGGCGTGGGCCCGGCTCCGGCAGTTCAGCTTCACCAGGAGGTCGTGGACGATGTTCTTCACGGTCCGTTCCGAATACGAGAGCTTCACGGCGATGTCCCGGGTGTCGTCGCCCTCGGCCAGGAGGCGGAGGACGCCGAGCTCCCGGGGCGCGAGCGGGCCGGGCGCGCCGCGGGCGGTTCCCCGGGCGAGCGACTCCACCAGCCTTCCGAGGAGCGATGGCGGGAGGGTTCCGTTGCCGGCGACCACCGCCCGCAGCGAGCTCGACAGGCCGGCCGGCGTCAGCTGGGAACGGACGAGGTAGCCGGCGATGCCCGCCTGCACGGCGTCGAGGAGGGCGTCCTCGCCCGGAGTCCTCGCGACCCCGACCAGCCGGACGTCGGTCCCGGCGGTCAGGTGGACGGCGTGCTGGAGCCCGCCCGCGTCGACGTCGAACAGCAGCAGGTCGATCCCCGCGGGGTTGGGCTCCGGGTCGAGGGCGCTGCTCTCGCCGGCCACGGCGAAGCCGTCCGAGACGAGGCAGCTGACGATGCCGCGGCGGAAGATCGCGTTGCGATCGTCCACCCACACGCGAGGTGGGTCCACCCGCGGGATGGGACCACGCGGGGCGGACGGCGGAACAGGTCCGAGCGGTCAGACTTCCGGACCTGGCGGTGCGGCCCGACCGTGCCGCGCCATCCGCCCGCACCCGATGCTCGTGTTCCCGACCGGGGAAGCTGCTTGCCCGAACGGGCAACCAGCGGTGCACGAACGAACGCCGCCTAGATCAGGCCCTCGCGGATGCCGCGCGCGACGGCCTGCGCGCGGCTGCGGGCGCCGAGCTCGCGTTCGACGTCCTGGATCAGGCTCTTGATGGTTCGTTCGGAGTAGCTCAGCTCGCGGGAGATCTGCTGGGTGTCGGCGCCCTCTGCCAGCAGGCGCAGCACGTCGAGGCGCCGGCGGTCCAGGCGGGCCGGGTCCTCGGACGCGCGACCCTCGTCGATGCGAAGGCCGGCCGCCGCCGCCCTCACCGCCCCGATCAGCCGGTCCGGGGTCAGCGTGCCCCGGGGGAGGACCGCCATCACCAGCTCAGCCGGCGCCTTCACCCCCGCGCCGTCGCCCTCGCCGCAGACCACATGCGGGGCGTCGAGCGTCCCGTCGGCCGCGACCGGGGAGACGACGACGACATCGGCTTCCGCCTCGAGCGGCCCCGACGGCAGGTCCGCCACCACGACCAGCGTCGGGTCGTCCGCGAGGCAGGTGACGACGCCGCGGCGAAAGATCTCGTGCTCGTCGACGACCGCGACACGGACGGGGCGCATCGGGGGAACGTGGTCCTTCCGCTGTGGGATGCGTATCTTGCCCCGCCCGTCCATGGCGAGGCAATCCACCGCACGGTCGCGCCATCCGGGCCGATCTGTCCGGTTCGTCCATTCGAGGCGCTGCCCGGGCAATGTCCTCCGATTGCCCCGGTGGATCGCCGGGTATACCGGGGCGAGCGCTCCCCACGACCTTCCCGCGTCCGTCCGAGGAGGTTGCCCGTGAGAACCCGCTCCGCGACGGTGGCGATGCTGCTGGTTGCCGCCCTCGCCACGACCGCCCTCCAGGCCACCGCTTCGACCGGGCCCACCTGGGGTGGGTGGACGCCCCGGCCGGCCACCTACGGCGTGTCGACCACCAGGGACGTGTTCATCCGTATGAGCGACGGCGTGTCGCTGGACGCCGACGTCCTCCGGCCGGCGA
Organism: uncultured Actinomycetes bacterium; assembly: GCA_963772375.1. GTDB lineage: Bacteria > Actinomycetota > UBA4738 > UBA4738 > JACQTL01 > DATBHM01. The sequence goes on along the minus strand of CAVYXG010000005.1, from coordinate 120,633 downwards.
AGGCCGAAGGAACCCCGGCGCCGGGGCGGTTCCCCGTCGTGCTGACCCAGACGCCGTACAACAAGAACGTCCTGGACCTGAACTTCGCCTCGGACTACCTGGTATTCCGCGGCTACGTGCAGGTCATCATCGACGTCCGGGGAACCGGCGGCAGCGGCGGGACGTGGGACTCCTTCGGCCCGAGGGAGCAGCGCGACGGGTACGAGCTGGTCGAGTGGGCGGCGTCTTTCAAGCGGCGGTGGTCGGACGGGCGCGTCGCGTTGCACGGCACGTCGTACGGGGCGATCAACCAGTTCCTCACGGCGGCGCAGCAGCCGCCGGGGCTGAAGGCGATGTTCCCGATCGTTCCCGATGGCGGATGCGTACCGCGACGTCGCCGCCTCGGGCGGGCAGGTCGACACGAGCTTCATCCCCACGTGGCTCGGGCTGGTCACGGCGACCGGCCTGCTTCCGCCCACGTACTCCGGCACCGATCCCAGCCGGACGCTGCGGACGCTGAACGAGCACGGGCAGGGGGCGGCTTCGTTCCAGGCCTCCGTCATCCTCGACGCGATGCGGGGCGGATCGCAGGCGTACGACGGTTCGTTCTACCGGACGCGGTCGCCGATCGACGCGGTGGACCGCGTGCGGGTGCCGACGTTCATCGTCGGTGGGTGGTTCGACCTGTTCCAGCGGGGCGAGCCGCTGCTGTACCAGGCACTGCGCTCTCAGGACGTGCCGACACGGCTGCTGATGGGGCCCTGGTACCACATCACCGCGGGGCAGGGGCTGCCGGCGGACGGGGTGCCCTCGACCGACCAGCTCGAGCTGCGGTGGTTCGACCACTACGTTCGCGGGGTGCCCGACCCTTCGCTGTCGAACACGCCCGCGGTGACGTACTTCCGAAACGGCGAGGGGCACTACCACGTCGCGTCGTCCTGGCCGCCGCCCGGGGTGCGGTACCGGCAGGAGTACCTGTCCGGGCCGGCCGAGTCGTTGATGGCCGGGTCACTGGCCGCCTCGCCGCCGGCTTCTTCGGCCGCGGACACGCTGCCGTGGCAGCCCCTTTCGGGGATGTGTTCACGCTCGACCGTGCAGTGGACGGCGGGCGCGGGGTCCGGGTCCCTGTGCGAGACCGACAACGAGCTGAACGACGCGACCGGGCTGAACTACGACCTGCCGCTGCCGCACGGGCGGACGCTGAACGGGCCGATCGCGGTTCGGCTGTTCGTTTCGACGAACAGCCACGACAGCGTGCTGACCACGCGCATCGAGGATGTGGCGCCGTCCGGGCGGGCGACACAGCTCACGGCGGGGTGGAACGTGATCTCGCTCCGGGCGCTCGACCAGTCGAAGACGCAGCGCGTCGGCGGGGTGATCGTTCGTCCGTACCATCCGTACACGAAGGCGTCCGAGCTCCCTGTCGAGAACGGGAAGGTGTACGAGGTCTGGATCGAGGTGTTCCCGACGGCCGCGTCGTTCGCGCCCGGCGATTCACTTCGCCTGTCGATCCAGCCGAGCGACGCGCCGCATCTGTCGCCGACGCTGCCGCAGGTGACGAACGCAGTCGGCGGAGTGCTGTCGATCCTTCACGACGCCCAGCACCCGAGCGAGGTGGTGCTCCCCGTCGCACCGTGAACGGAGTCGGCCGCCCGGAGATCGCTATCGAGCCGGGTGCCGTCGTCCGACGAGGAAGTAGGAGATGGGCAGGATCCCGGCAGAGCCGACGACCGTCACGGACGTCGCCCACAGCCACTTCGGGCCTCGGATCTCGCTCGCGGGCCGATTCCTCATGTCCATGAGCGCGGCGATCTTGAGGACGCCCTCGACCGCCGCTGCCGTGATCACCAGCCTTCGTTGACCCTGGCTCAGGTCGCCCCATCGTCGTTTCATCGCCCTCCGCCTCCTGACAGGCATCGTAGCCGCCACGGTTCGAATCGCGGGTCAGCCTCGTGTCCACTTGGAGACGCCCGGTGATGTCTCGAGGCGATTCCCGTGGGTCGTGGTCGAGTCTTCCGCAGATTCTTGTGTAGAGTTGGTGTATGGCGAGACGTCGGACCAACATCGAGATCGAGGATGAGTACGTCGACCGGATCATGGCTCGGTACGGGGTGCGCACCAAGCGCGAAGCGGTCGAGCTCGCGTTGCGCCATCTCGCCGGACAGCCGATGACCCGCGAAGAGGCGCTCGCCATGCGAGGCGCCGGCGCCATCGATGGGGTGCCTGCCGACACCGGGCCGTCGCGGCGATCGTGATCCTGGCCGATACCTCAGCCTGGGTGGAGTTCGACCGGGCGACGGGGAGTCCCGTCGATGCCCGGTTGACGCGCCTGATCCGAGCCCGGGGCGATGTCGCCGTGACCGAACCGGTGGTCATGGAGGTGCTCGCGGGGGCGCGATCCGAGACCGGCGGGAACGAACTTCGGCGCCTGTTGCTGCGGTTCCGGCTACTGCCCTTCGACGCGGCGGCCGACTTCGACGGCGCGGTGCGGATCTACCGCCGGTGTCGGGCGGCCGGCGTGACGCCGAGGGGAATGGTGGACTGCATGATCTCGTCCGTGGCATGGCGGCACGGCGCCGACATCCTGACGCAGGACGCGGACCTGGTTCGGGTCGCCCAGGTGATCGGCTTGGGGGTCGACAAGGCCTCTTTCTCCCCGTGACCGAACGACTGGATCCGCGACTGCCTGCCGGCACAGGGCAGCGCGACATCGGTCGGGCGCGGGAGACCGCGCGGGAGCGGCTGGGGATCGAGCGGCTGAAGCCGGGGCAGGAGGAGGCGCTGGCGTCGGTGTTCGGCGGGCGGGACACGCTCGTCGTCATGCCGAGCGGCGCCGGGAAGTCCGCGATCTATCAGGTTGCCGGCCTGCTCACGCCCGGGACGACCGTGGTCGTCTCGCCGATCCTTGCGCTGCAGCGGGACCAGCTCGCCTCCATCGAGGAACACGCGGCCGGCGGCGGCGCGCAGATCAACTCGGACATCAGCGAGTCGCGTCGGGCCGAGGCGTTCCTCGAGATCCGCCGCGAGGGGATCGAGTTCGTCTTCCTCGCGCCGGAGCAGTTCGAGCGGCCGGACACGCTCGAGGCGCTCGGCGACACGGTGAGCCTGTTCGTCGTCGACGAGGCGCACTGCGTGAGCGAGTGGGGGCACGACTTCCGGCCCGACTATCTGCGCCTGGGGACGGTCGTCGAGGCGCTGGGTCATCCGACGGTGCTCGCGCTGACCGCGACCGCCGCCCCGCCCGTCCGAACCGAGATCGCCGAACGCCTCAACATGCGCGACCCGAACGTCATCGTTACCGGGTTCGACCGGACGAACATCTGGCTCGGCGTCGAACGCCACGAGGAGGAACGCCGCAAGCGGGAGGCGGTCCTCGACGCCACATCGAAGGCCGAGGGCGCCGGCATCGTGTACGCCGCAACGCGGCGGGAGACCGAGGAGGTCGCCGAGGCGCTCCGCCAACGCGGGGTCCAGGCCGTCGCCTACCACGCAGGCATGGGACGCAATGAACGCCAGCAGGTCGAACGCGACTTCATGGACGACCGCGTCCGCGTGATCGTGGCCACGATCGCGTTCGGCATGGGCATCGACAAGCCGAACGTCCGGTTCGTGTTCCACCACGACATCAGCGGCTCGCTCGACGCCTACTACCAGGAGATCGGCCGGTCGGGTCGCGATGGCGAACCCGCCCGCGCGATGCTGTTCTACCGGCCGCAGGACCTGGGGCGGCGGCAGTTCTTCGCCTCGAGTGGGCAGGTCGCTCCGGACCAACTGGAACGCGTCGTCGATGCCGTTCGCGACCACGACGGGCCGATCGACGCCGACGCGCTCGCCGAGCTCACCGACATGGCGCCCACCCCGCTCGCGACGGCACTCACCCGGCTGGAGGACGCCGGCGCCGTTCGACTGCTGCCCGACGGGCGGGTCGCCGCCACGCCCGGCGACCACGATCTGGCGGAGGCGGTCGAGGACACGGTCGGCGCGCAGGAACGCCGCCGTTCGTACGCCCGGTCCCGGGTCGAGATGATGCGGCGGTTCGCGGAGGTCCACGACTGCCGGCGCGAGTTCCTCCTCAACTACTTCGGCGAGCCATTCCAGGGCCCGTGCGGCAACTGCGACAACTGCGATCAGGGAATCGGGGCCGGCACCGGCGAGATGCCGTTCCCGCTCGAGTCGCGCGTCGCCCACCCGGAATGGGGAACCGGCGTCGTCCAGCGCTACGAGGACGACACGATGGTGGTGCTCTTCGACGAGGTCGGCTACCGCACGCTGTCGGTTCCGATCGTCCTGGAACGCGGCCTGCTCGAACCGGCCGAGGCGAAACCCGACTAGGGATACGACGCCAGTTGCCAGGGGGATGATCGCGGACCCGGGAGCCTCGCCGTCGGCGAGCTCCTCCGGTCCATCTCCGGGTACGAGTGCCGGAACGCGGTCCTAGGTTCGCCGCCAATGGAGGATGACTGACCGTCAGACGGTCGGTGCGGGAGAAGCCGACCACGAGAAGTCCACACGGACGACTCGATCCCCCTCCTGGTCTGCAACCCATACGGCGCTCCTGGTGACGGCGATCCCGGCGCTGGTGTCGCTCGGTGCCCAGACGTTCAGGCTGTTCACGACACGACGGCCCGTCGGATCCATCTCCACGAGCGGCCCGCTGTTCACCCACACCGCCCCGGCTCCAATCGCGAGGCCCATCTGGGACCCATCGACCGCGAGGGGTTTGCCGACGTGGAGGGTGTCCCGGTCGATCTGGAACACGCCGCTCGCCCGATCGATCCCCCACACCGCGCCCAGCCCCGCCGCCACCTCAGCGAGCGACTGTGGTGACCACGGCAGATCGATCGAATGAATGGCTCCGTCACGAGGATCGATGCGGAGCACGCTGCCTGAGTAGTCCACCACCCACACCGCGCCGAATCCAGTCGTCAGTTGCCCGGGCCGACCCGGAAGCCGGTACGTCGAGAGCACGCGGTTGGTGGCCGGGTCGATCCGGAAGAGCCGACCTTCGCCCAAGCTCGTGTCGGGGCCACAGCACGCCACCCAGACCGATCCGGAGCCCACGCCGATGCCTGCCGCACCCGCTCGGGTCGGGATCTTGGAGACGAGACGGAGGGACTTGGGATCGACGCGAACAACGGTCCCGTCCGCTCCCACAGCCCACACCGATCCAGCTCCGGTCGCGAGCGTGAACGGTCCGGCCGGCGGACCCAGCTGCCTGTGACCCTGGACGCCGCCCGAAGCGGGGTCCAGCTTCCACAATGAGCCCGTCGTGTCTTCGCTTCGAACCCATACGGCGCCCAGTCCCGCTGCGACGTCGCCGGGGGACGGGATGGGAGTCGCCGACTCGATGGCGAGCTGGGCTGGCGGTTGCACGAGCACCGCGGTATTCCGATGCAGCGGGCGGAGGAGCCCGAGTGGAACGGCGATGCCTACGGCCGCCACCACCAGTCCAAGCGAGGCCGCTCCCAGGCGCCGGCGGTTCCTGCGTCGGACAGCCTTTCGGAGGGTCGGTTCGAGTCCGTCCGACACCGGCTCGATCGCTTCGGCCGCCCGACGGATCAACTCAGTGATCTGCGGCATAGCCCTCTCCCAGCAGGTCTCGAAGCCGGCTCCTGGCCCGACTGAGTCTGGCGCGGGCGGAGGAGGGAGCGATCCCGAGTACTCGCCCGGACTCCTCGGAGCTCATGTGCAGCCACTCCGCAAGGACGAGGATCTGACGGTCCGGCTCCGCGAGCTTGCTGAGTGCCCGCATGACGTCAGCGTGGGTCTCGGACGCCGTTTCGGCGTCATCCCGAAGATCACTGGCGATCGCAGCTCGCCGCGCCCGGACGCGCAGCGAGCGGAGGCGATTCCGATGGAGGTTCATGGCCACCCGGTACAGGTAGCCGGTCGGAGAAGCGAGGTCTCGGAGCCGGTCCCATCGTTCCACCACTCTGGCCATCGCCTCCTGCGCGAGATCCTCGGCCTCTGCGCGGTCGGACGTCAGCAAGAAGAGCGCCCGCACGAGGCGCAGATACTCAGCCCGGAAGAAGTCCTCGAACTCCAGCCCGGCTCCGATCGCCTCCGCCCCCGCATGCTCACGGACTTTCATGCCCAATCATGAACACCAACGAGGCCGCGACCGTTGCAGTCGGGTGCGAGCCGTTCGAGCTCCAGCGGACTGACCCCCCGATTCTCAGGGTCCGCCGGTAGGCTGTTCGTCGCGTTGGCCTCTGTCATCGGGACGTTCGCCCTGTTCCTCGCGCTCGCCGTCGCGGTGTACGGCGCGGTGGCGTCGTTCGTCGGCGCGCGCTCGCGCAACGCGCTCATGGTCGAGAGCGCGCGAACCACGGCCTGGTCGCTCACCGCACTCGTCCTGATCGCGAACGTCACGATGCTGGTGGCGATCCTCGCGAACGACTTCTCCCTGCACTACGTCGCCGAGAACTCCAGCCGCGAGACGCCGACCTTCTTCAAGGTGCTCGCACTGTGGTCGGCCGACCAGGGCTCGCTGCTGCTGTGGAACCTCGTCCTGTCCGGCTACCTGCTGGCGGTGGCGATCCGGTTCCGTCGGAGGCGTCCCGAGACGTTCCCGTGGGCGCTCGGCGTGATGTACGTCGTCAGCGGGTTCTACCTGCTGCTGGTCACGGTGGCGACGCACCCGTTCGGAACGCTGGCCCGGACGCCGAGTGACGGCCAGGGGCCGCTGCCGCTGCTCCAGAACCACCCGCTGATGGCCGCGCACCCCCCGATGCTGTACCTCGGATTCATCGGCATGACGGTGCCGTTCGCGTTCGCCATGGCGGCGCTCTTCACGGGACGGCTGTCCGACCAGTGGATCCGCATCACGCGGCGATGGACGATGTTCGCCTGGGTGTGCCTGACGGCGGGGCTGTTCCTGGGCTCGCTGTGGTCGTACTCGGTGCTCGGGTGGGGCGGGTACTGGGCGTGGGACCCCGTCGAGAACATCGCCCTGCTGCCGTGGCTGGCGTCGACGGCGTTCCTGCACTCGGTGATGGTCCAGGAGCGCCGGGGCATGCTGAAGGTCTGGAACCTCTCGCTGATCGTGGCGACGTTCGGGCTGACGGTGTTCGGGACGTTCCTCACGCGCGGATCGATCCTGTCGAGCGTCCACTCGTTCGCGCAGTCGGCGGTGGGGCCGATGTACCTGGCGTTCCTGCTGATCGTGCTGTGCGCGGGGTTCGGTCTGATCGCCGCGCGGTCGAAGCAGCTGGCGGGCGAGTCGCACATCGACCGGCTGGTGAGCCGCGAGGGTGTGTTTTTGGGGAACAACATCCTGCTGGCCGCCCTGACGTTCACGGTGCTGATCGGGACGGTGTTCCCGCTGCTGAACGAGGCGTTGACCGGGACGAAGGTCAGCGTCGGCGGGCCCTACTTCGACCGGACGGCGGCGCCGGTGATGTTGCTGCTGCTGTTCCTGATGGGGATCGGGCCGCTGCTGCCGTGGCGCGTGAGCTCCGGGCGGTACCTGCTGCACCGGCTGCGGTGGCCGGTGTGGGCGGGCGCGCTGACGATCGCCGGGCTGGTGGTGACCGGGGTCCGGCACTGGGCGGCGATCGCGGCGTTCGGGCTGGCGGCGTTCGTCGGTGTGGCCACCGTCGTCGAGATGGTGCGCGGGGTCCGGGCCAACCGGCGGGCGTTCGGGGGCAGCGTGGTTCGGTCGACCTTCGGCGCGGTGTCGCGGAACCGCAGGCTGTACGGCGGGCTGATCGCGCACCTCGGGCTGGTGGTCGTGATCGTGGCGATCACGTGGTCGTCGACGTACTCGTCGCAGAAGGAGATCACGCTCGCCCGCGGGGCGTCGACGTCGTTCGCGGGATACGAGCTGCGCTACACGGGGTCGACGTTTCGCAACGACCCCAACCGCGTGGTGTTCATCTCGACGTTGGAGATCATCAAGGATGGCCGGACGATCGGGGTGCTGATCCCGTCCCTCAACTTCTACCCGTCGTCGCAGGACCCGATCGGCACGCCGTCGATCTCGAAGGGAACGCCGTTCAACGGGTTCCACGACCTCTACGCGTCGCTGCAGACGCTGGCGAAGAAGGGGACATCGGCGACGTTCCGGCTGTTCTCGAACCCGGGCGTGATGTGGCTGTGGGTGGGTGGTGCGGTGATCGTCCTGGGCGGGATCATCGCGCTCTGGCCGGTCCGGCGGCGACGGCGAAGTGAACCGGTTCCCGAGCTCGAGACCGCGAAGGAACCGCAGGAACGGGTAGAGGCCGAGGTGACGGCGTGAACGACGTTCAGCAGCCCGGGTTGCAGCCCGTGCCGCAGCGATGGACCGACCGTCGCTGGCGTGTGGTGGTGATCAGCCTGGTCCCCGTGCTGCTGTTGGCGGCGCTGCTCGGATTCGGCCTCGGCCGCGACACCCGTGCCACGCCCCAGTCCCAGCTGATCGGCACGGCCGCCCCCGACTTCGCGCTCGAGGACCTCCACACAGGGAAGACGGTGCACCTGTCGGACTTCCGCGGTCACCCTGTGGTGCTGAACTTCTGGGCCTCGTGGTGCGCCGACTGCGGCGTCGAGCACCCCAACCTGGTGAGCGCGTGGAAGCGGTTCGGCAACGAGGGGACCGTGTTCCTGTCGGTGCTGTATCAGGACCCCCCATCCGAGGCGGCGGAGTTCTGCAAGGACATCGTGTGTGACTGGCCGGACCTGTACGACCCGGGCGGGCGGACCGCGCTGAGCTACGGCGTGACCGGGGTTCCGGAGACCGTGTTCATCACGCCCGACGGACACATCGCCGGGAAGCAGATCAGCGTGGTGACGTACCCGCTCATCGAGCGGCGCATCCACCAGATGACCGGCGAACACGCGTGAGCGCCTCGACCGAGGTCCGGGAGTCCGCGGCGGGCTCGCCTGGTGCGCGGCGGCGTGGCCGGGGGCCGGTGGTCGCGATCGTCGTTGCGCTGGTGGTGGTCGTGGCCGCGCTGGTCGTCGTCGCTGCACGGGGTTCGGACGGCCCGCCCACGCTGCAGGAACGCGTCCATCAGATCGCCGAGGGACTGCGGTGCCCGGTGTGCCAGAACCTGTCGGTCGCCGACTCGCCGTCCGACCTGGCGCAGCAGATGCGGGACGACATCGAGCTCCGATTGCGCCGGGGCCAGACCGAACGGCAGATCGACGCGTTCTTCACGGCGAAGTACGGCCGGTGGATCCTGCTCTCTCCGGAGGCCGGCGGGATCGGGCTGTTCGCGTGGTTCGCGCCGGTGCTGGCGGTGGCGGCCGGGGCCGGGCTGGCGTGGACGATCGTCCGGCGTAAGCGTCGCCTTATGGTGGCGGGCGCCGACGTCGGCGAGCTGGACGACGCGTGGCCGGCTGGCGACGCCGTCCAGCCGAAGCTCACCGAGGCCGAACGCCGCGAGATCCAACGCGAGATCGACCACCTGGACACCGACGAATGAACGCCCTCGTCGTCATCGTCGCGATCGCCGGAATGTTCGCGGTGGTGCTGGTGGGCGCGATGGCGCCCTACCGCCGGGCGACCGTTCCCTCCTTCGAACCGCCGCCCGACCCGCTCGAGGACCGGCGCATGGCGCTGCTGGTGTCGATGAAGGACCTCCAGACCGCGCGCGACACGGGCGCGATCGACTCCGAGGAGTACCTGCGCCTTCGCGACGACACCGAGTCGCGGATGGCCAAGGTGCTCCGTGCGATCGACGACCGCCGCCGCCGCGAGGAGGCCGGCCCCGCCGCCGCCGCTCCGCGACCCCGTCGCAACCCGACTCGATACGTGGCGATCGCCATGGTCGCGGCGATCGTGCTCTCCGTCGGCCTGGTGCCTTCGCTGCTCCGCTCGCTGCACGACCGCACGACCGACGACCTCACCATCTCGCTCGCGACGTTCCAGGCGCGCGTTCGTCAGCACCCGCACGATGTCGCCGCCCGGCTGGATCTCGGGCACTACTACCTCGACCAGCTCGGGCAGTTCGGCGACGCATTCAAGCAGTTCACGGCCGCGCTCGCGATCCAGCCCGACAACGTCGACGCGCTCGCGAACTACGGACTGTTGGTCCACCTCTCGGGCCGACCGGTGCAGGGCCTCCAGGCCGAGGACAAGTCCCTCGAGATCGACCCGACCTACGGGGCCGCGCTGTTCTACAAGGGAACCATCCTGCTCAATGGCCTCGACCGACCCGCGGCAGGCCATCGTCTTTCTGCAGAAGTACCTCGACGGAAGCCCAACGGGTTCGTATGGGGACACGGCCCGACAGGAGATCGCCGACGCGAGAGCCGAACTGCCGAACGGAACACCGACACCGGGCGCACCGGCGTCGCCACCGATTCCGTCGCCGCGACTGACGGTTCCGAGTAGCTAGCCGTCCAGGTGGCGCCACGCTCGCATGCCCAGCGGCATGTGCTTCGGGATCACCGATGGCATGGCCAGGCGATCACAGCTGTGTCTCGGCAGCTGTAGCCGACGAGCTGCAGCTGGTCGATCAGGCGGGCCCTCCACCGCTGGTGGCCCGGGGGCTCGGCGAGAGACAGTCGATCGCTCAGCCAGAAGTACAGCTGATCGATACCGTTCGGGACCCGTCCCCGGGCGATCCTCACCATGAGCAGGCCGGCATCTTCCTGGGAGGTGCCCTTCGGGAAGCAGATGCCGGTGTTCGGCGGGAGCCCATGAATTGCGGACACCCACATCGGCCCATCGCAGCGGTTTGGGACGGTGACGTTCGCAGGGGGAGGTTGCACTTTCTTGCTGCCGAGTTTGCCGATGAGCCTTGGCCCGACCTCCGGTCGCTGCGGCGGCGCCGAGCGAACCTTGCGCCCCGTGCACGTGATTGAGAACTGCGCGACGGTTCCCGGTGACTGAAGCTCGACCGTGCCCTCAGCGGACGCGGTCTCGTCCGACGCGACGTACCAGGGCCCGAACGCTCGCCCGCTGACCGGCCCCCGGAAGAGCTCACGACCCGAGGCGTCCGTGCCCTTGGCGCCGCACGTGGCGGCCACGGGGGAGCCCGCCGGATTGTGCACCCTCAACCGGTAATCGGAGTGTCCGCTCTCGTATCGCTTGCAGGGGTTGTCACACGTGAACGGCCAGGTCGGGGCAACGACCTCCATCTGAGCGGTCAGTGAAATCGGTTGACCCGTTATCGATGGACTCCCGCGATCGAAGGCTCGCAGGAGCACCAACGTGGCGGCTCCGGTCACAACGAGCGCCACGAGGATGACCGGCATCATCGTTCGACGTGAGGGCGTCGGAGGAGACGGGACCAACCGGGGCTCACGGGTCTCGGCGTCCGACCAGACATCCGGCGCGTCCGCCTGGTCCAGGGGACGCAGGTACGACTTCACATCAGGCATCGTGTTCCTCCAGAAGACGCCGGAGCCGTCGGCGGCCCTGGCTCAGGTGAACGTGGACCGTGGCACGACTCGCGCCCATGATCTCGGCGACTTCGCTCGTGGGACGGTCGGCGTAGTCGTGCAGCACGACGGCCAACCGCTGGTTCGGGGAGATGCGGGCCAGCGCGTCGACGACGTCCCGCAGGGGCTCGGAAAATTCATATGAGCCTTCCGGGACCGGGGCGCCTTCGCGTCGACTGCGCTGCAACTCCCCACCGGCGACGCGGAACGCCACCTTCCAGACCCAGGCGGCGGGGTCGTTGATGGCATCGCCCCGTGCGAGCGCCTGCGCGAACGCCTCGGCGTCTCCCCTCCATATGAGTTGGCCGGTAGATGAGAGAAAGGGGAGAGCCATGGATCAGAACTGTGATACCAGAGTCGCAGTCTACGCACGGCTGTCGAAGGACCGGGACCAGGACGCCACTTCGGTGGACGAGCAGGTCGCGGAGTGCAACGCGGAGGCCGAGCGTCGCGGATGGACGGTTGCGGCGACGTACATCGACCGCAACAAGAGCGCCAGCAAGGCGGGGACGGTTCGTCCGGACTACGAACGCCTGCTTGCGGACATCGAGGGGGGCCGGGTGTCCCGGTTGCTCGTCTACATGACCGACCGCCTGTACCGACAGCCCCGTGAACTTGAAGACCTGATCGATCTTGTGGACCCGAAGAAGGGCGGGCACGCCGTCGAGTTCGCGACTGTGCGTTCCGGCACCTTCGACCTGTCCACACCGGAAGGCAGGGCGTTCGCGAGGAATGCAGGCACTTGGAACAAGTTGGAGTCCGAGAAGACCTCCGAGCGGGTCCGCAGGACGAAGAAGACTCGCCGCGAGGAAGGGCGGCTGAACGGCGGCGGCCGACGCTCGTTCGGGTACCGCCCCATCAAGGGCAACCGGCTCGAAGTGGTCCCCGAAGAGGCTGCGCTGCTGCGCGAGGCAGTGGACCGCATCATCGGGGGAGAACCGCACTCACGAGTCGTCATGGATTGGAACGACCGCGGCATCACCACGGAGGGTGGGTACCGGTGGCGGCCGGAGGGTCTAAAGCGGAAGCTGATCGACCGGAACGGCAAGTCCGAGACAGGTGGAAGGACCCTTCGAGGGACACCGCTGATCGTCGGTGGCAAGGACTGGCCCGCCATAATCACCAAGGACGAGGCCACGCTGTTGGCCGCCACCCTGATCGATGCCAAGCCCGGCGGGCTGGGGGGTGGCCGGGAGCCCGGGTCGGCGAGGCCCGGTGCTCGCAAGTACGCCCTGAGCGGGCTGCTGCTGTGCTCGGAGTGCGGATCGAAAATGCTCGGTTCCAGCGGCTACTACGAGTGCGCCGCCATCGGTGGCGGGTGCGGCCGTGTGTCGGTCAAGGCCCGTCACCTGGAAGACGTGCTCGACGGGTACGTGGAACAGGAACGGGACACGGGCAGAGCGCGGGACCCCGAGGCGTACGTCCCGGTTCCCGCTGGTGACCCCGAAGAACGGGAAGCGGTCTTGGCCGAGTTGGCGGCCCTGCAAACGGAGGTCGAAGACCTGGCCGATCAACTACGGGCGGCGAAGACCGGACTCGCCAAGCGGGTCGTGCAGCGCGCCATCGACAAGGCCGCGGCGGCTGATGATGCTGCCCGTGCCCGGCTGGCGATGCTGGTGCCGGAGGCGCAGCCCGCGTCCTACGCTGACCTGCTCGCGGACGACGACTTCCACGAGCGCTGGATCAACCGGGAACTCACGACCACCGAACTCACGGACCTCCACGACATGTTCGCGGCGTACTTCGAGTCGGTCACGATCAGCCCCCGAGTCGGCCGCCCGAAGAGACTGGACCCGGGACGGATCAAGGTGCAGTGGCGCGAAGGCCGACCTCCGGCAGTGGACCCGCGACCGATGGAGAGCGACACCGTGTTCAAGAGTGAGAGTGACCGGTCGGTGAGTGTGACGCGCGTGGCGTAACCACGGAGCCGTCCCAGGAAGCGCGAAGAAGGCCCCCGCTGATGGCGGGGGCCTCTTCTACGGTACGTAGAGCTTCGCGATGATCTCGTGTGTGGCTGCCAGCACTGTTTCGGCGACACCCGGCGAGTAGACGCCCAACCGCTCCGGGTGGGCGAACATATGCCGAAGCTCGATCCCAGAACCGAGTCGTTCGACATCCCGGCCGTCCAGCAACCCTCGTTTCCCTGCTCGCGCGACAAGCTCTGCGAACGACACACTTCGGCCCGCACCCAGCGAATCCCGCAGCGCCGGTTCCAGGGCGAGCAGTGCCCAGCCCGCCGCGACGGTGAACAGTTCGTACAGGAACGCAGCGTGGACGAACATTTCCCGCGAGACTCGGAGGCGGTCCGCGATGTACTCGGGGGTCCTAGCACACGTAGGCCACCCGTCGGCCGCTGCGCGCAGATACTCCGGTCGGGCGGACCCGAGCCCCGCAGACCGCGGGTCGAGCGGAAGTTCGTACATAAGCCGAGGGTACGGTCTGGCAACCGCTTGCGTTCCTCGGAGGGTCAGCGTGGTTGCCCAAGTTCCTCCGATGGACTGACCCCTGGACCCACGTCCCTCGGATTCCCGAACGACACGCGGCTCGGCCGGGCACTGGAACCGTTCTCCCGCGACTACCACGCCGACCGTCTTCACAGGACCGGCCGCGACCTGCAAGCCATCTTGGACCTGTGTTGACAACGGACGCGTCCGGCGAACGGCAGCGGGCCTCGCCGTGCGGTCGATCTTCTCCCGCCCCGCAATCGGGTGCCTGGCCCATCACAGACCGGCCTCAAACAGGTCCGCAGCGAGAACAAGTGCGGCGTCCGCCCGGAGGGCGAGCAGCTTGTCCGCCAAGCGATGGCGGGAGTCGCTTTGGACCCGTCCACGGTGTTCCGATTATCGCGACAGACTGAGACGCGGGCTGTCATTCTGTGGCATCTTGGCCCCTCCCTCGGCTCATGAGTAATGGATGTAGTTCCAAACCCCGGGGCAATCGACCATCAGGTGAGGCATTTCGTTGTTTGCGAGTGCGAGTGCCTTGTTTAGGTCGCCTGCGGAGTGGAGCCCTCCTGGACCACCGTCTGACTCGATCTTGGCGAGGGCACTTGCGATGGCCGCGAGGTCTGCGCCGTCAGATTGGTTGCCACTCAGGATCAAGGCGGCGGCTTGTTCTTGGAGCGTGTCCACATAGGGCTTGTACTCGCTCTCGAATGTAGCTGCGTGGTGGTTCATCAGGTCCGTATTGAACATGAGCGTGTTCAGCCTGTCGCCAGCTGTGCAGAACGCGACGTGGTCCACTGCCGGGACCGTAGCTCCACCAAGGTTCAGATCGGTCTGGAAGTGTTCCCGAACAAGCTCGGCATGGGACCATGCCGGGCCACCGTGAGAACCGATGGTCAGCGTGTAGAACTTGGCATCGGGAACGTGGGGAATCGAGAAAGAGACGACGCAGGGCTTGGTCAGCGGAGCGATCAGGTTGGCGGAAGTGTTTGCCGTCCCGATGATGGAGTGGTTCTGATTCTCAAGTTCCACCTGCGAGTTCTCGATTTCCCAGCCACTACCGCACTCGGGAGCAACGAGCCGTCCCGACAGAGTGTGCGTCGTCGGCGTCGAGGGAGCGGAGTGTGCACCCCCACTGCCCCCACTGCCACAGGCGGCTCCCATCGCTGCGATAACAATCAAGGCCAGGGGCAACTTCCCCATGCGTCTTCCCCTCCAACCGGGTCCGCGGATTATCTCGCCAGGCGGACCGAACGGACAAGCCCCCACCCGTGAAGGCGGCGCTTAGGGATCATCCTTGCCTTCGTCCAACGCTTGGCGGACGCGCGGATCAGAGGGCAGGCTCACGACCTTCCTCCGCGCCCTCCCCATCGGAGTTGCCGCGCGCCGGGTCCTGCGGCTGGCCCTGCGCCTTGATCTGACGCACAAGGGCGAGCGACCAAGCGTGCCGCTCATCCTTCGTCATCTGGTCCCAGTTGTCCGGGGGCCGGAAGAAGAGGGGCACGCGTTTGGGCGCAGCGCCCTCGACTACGTCGCCCTCTTCGCGAGCCACCGCTCAAACCTCCACGCGCCTTGTTCATCGCGGATGCTCATGACCTGGCGACCAAGCGGAGTGAACGAGCCCACGTGGACCGTGACCTCCCGGTAGGGCCGTCCCCTGGCCCGGAGCGCCACCTTCTGTCCATTGGCGAGCGTGATGTTCACGGAGTTCCACCCCACGCCGATATGCATTTCGTGGCGTTCTTCCCCTCGTGCCAGGGTTCCGTAGACCACTACGGCCAGTGGCGCCAGCAGATGCCCGATCCCTTCCGCGTGGTGCCGCACCCTCTTGAAGAGTTCAGCCGACTCCCCACGTCCGCGTAGATGAACCATGGCCTATGCCCCCCTTCGGGTTGGGGATCGAAGCCTACCTCCCGCCGACTATGCGAGCGACCTCGGAACAGCGCCTCGTGCTTTGCGGATGTCTCCCACGGACGTTGAGGACCCTGAGCCCGGCCATATGGGAAGTGCACGCCCGAAGTAGCGACATGCGGAACTCGCGGGTTGACCGAAGACCAACAGCGCACGATGATTCGCTTCCACAACCGCGAAGGTGATTGGGAGGCATTCGTGCCCTGGGACGACAACCTTACCGAAGAGCAGCGCATCGCAGCCTCCCACGTTGGGAGCCACGGCCGTCTGCTTGCTGGGCCTGGCACGGGCAAGACACTCGCCCTCACCAGACGAATCGTGTATCTCGTTCAAGAGCAGCATGTCCTTCCAGGCGAAATCATGGCATTGACGTTCACCCGAGCCGCAACGGCAGAACTCAAACGTCGGGTACGTCAAGAACTAGGGGACGACGCCAACCGTGTCATCATCTTCACTCTTCACTCCTACGCTCTTCGCGTCATCCTTCAACAGGCGGCGGTCGCTCGACTTCCGCGCCCGATCCGTATCGCCGACGACTTTGAAGAGCGGTGGATAATCCAGGAAGACCTCAAACGGATACTCGGCCTTCCAAAGGTTACCGAGGCGGCTGACCTGTTGCAGCAGCTATCTGCCGACTGGGAACAACTCACCTATGAGGACACCGAAGAATACCGGCGCAGGTTTCCGAATCCTCAGTTCCTCGGTGCTTGGCAAGAACACCGTGGCATCTTCGGTTACACCTTGCGGGCAGAACTCGTCTACCAACTCAAACGAGGCCTCGAAGAAGGCGACGTTGAAATCGCCGCCCCACCGCGCCACATACTCGTGGATGAGTACCAGGACTTGAACGCTTGCGACCTCGCGGTGATTCGGTACCTGACCGCGCTCGGGGCGGAACTGTACGTCGCTGGTGACGACGACCAGAGCATCTACGGCTTCCGTTATGCCGCGCCCGAGGGAATCCGCAACTTCGACAACGATTACGCGCCGACCAACTCCTTGCTATTGGAAGAGTGCCGACGCTGTGATTCACGAATTCTTGATTTCGCTCTCTTCGTAGCCGATCAGGACCCATACCGAGAGCCCAAGCGGCTTGTGGCGGCGGCGGGTGCGGGGACGGGAGAGGTCCGTATCCTTCACTTCCGTACCCAAGCCCGGGAAGCCCTGACGGTCGCGTCGATCTGTCGATCGTTAGTGGACCAAGCAGTCGATCCCGGGGAGATTTTGATCTTGCTGCGTAGCGACAGGAACGAAGTCTTCTCAGACCCATTGCGCACCGCACTGCAAGGGGCAGGGGTTCCAGTGGTTACCGTCGCGAATCCAACTGCCGCTCTCGACACGGAAGCTGGCCGCTACTTCGTGACGCTGCTGCGTCTCTTGGTGAACCGGGAGGACCACCTGGCCTGGCGGACGATGTTGCAGCGCGCCGGGAGCGGCATTGGCGGCGTTAGCCTGACGGCACTCTACGACCTCGCTCGGGCAAACGGAACGGGCTTCGCAGCGGCAGTGAGAATGGTTGTGGCGAACCCAGAAGTGGCGGGGAGAGTCGGAGGGCGGATCGCCGCGGAGGTCAACGAGGTTGACCGCATCCTCGATGATGCCCAAGACGAGATAGGCGATGATCTCGGGGAGTTTATTGTCAGCCTGGCACAAGCGCAGATTGTCGATGAAGGGATTCGCCGGGAGGTAGCGGCCGTGTTCGAACGGGTCCTGGCGGTGACGACGCCGGACGACCTTGGGGAACTACTCCGGACGATAAATGTCTCAATGGCGGATCAGGAACAGGAACTCCAACCCGGCGCGGTGAACATCATGACAATGCATCAAGCCAAGGGATTGAGCGCGGACGCCGTCTTCGTGATCGCAGCCGAAGATGAGTATCTTCCTGGTCGCGCGGAGGGGCCGTTCATCGGTGACGAACGACGGCTACTGTACGTGTCCCTCACCAGGGCTCGCCACTATCTGTTCGTGACGCACTGCCGTGATAGGACCGGTGCCCAGATGCATACTGGTCGGACTGCTGGGCATTCCCGACGGATGCTCACTCGATTCCTGGGCGGTGGCCCCGTGGCGTCCATCGATGGTGCTGAGTACGGGGAGGGCTTCGGTGGCTAAACGCAGAGGGGCCGGGCACTTGACTCGGCCCTACTACTCTGCTGGACGGAACCCGAGCTTAGCCAGTTTGAGCAGCGCTCGGCAATGGCTCTTGGCTACATGCCTTCTTCGCTCCCGTCGTGCTGCCCATCACGGTCAGGGCGTGTGTACGGCTCATTCTCGGTGAGCGGTTCCTGAACCGGTTCCGTGTCGTCGTCGTTCGGTCCATGCATGTGGATGATCCTTTCTATGCGGCCAGGGCGAGAACGCCGACGGCCGACGGACGCTCCCACGCGACGGCCGATCTGAGGGCTGCCTTCACCGCGAGGATGCCGCGCCCGAACGCATCCAGGTAGCCGTTGCTGGATTCGATGAGCAGGCCGAACCCCGTGTGGATGAAGCGGGTCCCGGCCATTTCGTTGCCGATGATGAGGCGGTCGTCGGGGATCGCCTCGGACAGCACGAGCCGGAGCCCGTAGAAGGTCTGGCCGGATGACTGTCCGGCGTGTCCGAAGATCGCCTGCTGTCCCGCGCCGGGTGTCTCGGTGACCAGCGTCAGCCACGTCATCGGGTGCAGGGCGGCGTACGTCGGAAACAACTTGCTCGCTTCGAACGTTGACTCCGCGAGCTTCACGACAGCGGTCGCAAGCTGGTCGCTTCCCTGGTCCCCGGTGGTGGCGAGTTCGTCACCGTCACCGTCCGACGCGTTCAGCAGCCCGACCATCGTGTCCGTGCCCAGGACCATGGAGCGCTCTTCACGACGGCGGACCAGGTAGCTCAACCGGTCTTGCAGGTAGGCGGCAGCCTGCATCGGCCCGAGGTCCGCGACCAGGTTCTCGGTCGTGAACAGCAACGCGGTGGTCTTCTGGACCTTCTGGTCCGTGACCCGAAGGTCCACCTGCGTGCCCACGCCGGAAACGTCGGTCCCCGACGGTCCCGAGGACAGCACGAGGTCGTAGTGCGAGCCCTCGGCCGTGACGGTTGCGCCGTCGGTTTCATCGGGGGCCTGGTGGACCGTCCGGATCAGGTTCGATTGCGTCTCGGCCGCCTGGAACAGCGAAGCGACCCGAAGTGGTCGGCTCGGCGGCGCGACGATCCCGTTGTAAGTGGGAGGGACGGCCAGACCGGCCGTCACCTGGGATGGGCCGCTCCCGGCCTCACTTGTGAGCGCCTTCAACCGGAACTGGATTTCCCAGTTGGTGTGGCCGAGCGTCTTCGCGTGGATGCCCTGCGCGAAGGCCGCCAGGTGGAATGTGTCGCAGAGTCCGCCGTTGTCGAGGCGGGTCCATTTCCTTGATGGCATAGGTGTTCTCGAATCTGCCGTCCTCGCTCCGTCGAGCGTTCGCGGCCGTGGTGTGGTGCCTGTCGCCGACTCGTCGGTCGTGTCTCCCAACCGTCAGGCGTGGCGTCCGCGCGTAGGCGCGGAGCGGTGCAGCTACCGGAGGAACTTCGTCAGCGCTGCGACCTCACGGCGAGCGTCGGCCAGCAGCGTCTGCTGCCGGAGCCACCGTTCGGTTTCGGCGACGAACCGCCGAGCGGCTGCCTTGATGCGGCGTTCCTCGGTAGCGATGTGGGACAGAACCGCATGAGCGATCCGGTCCTCGTGTGCCTTCGACTTCGCGGCGCTCACGTCGATGGTGACCTGATCGCATGACGGGCAGATCGTGAAGGCGGGGAGCCCCGGGTACTGGACGCGCGGCTTGGTGAAGTACGCGCCGCACATGGGGTTTCGGCACCGGCAGTTCGCGTCGATGTCGGCAAGCTCCCGTGCGACGTTGTAGCTCCCGGCGTACACGCCGGATTCGGACTTCGCACTCAGGATCGTCGCGCCCTGGTCCGCGGGGAGAACCACGATCGACACTTCCCGCGGGTCGAGGGACGTGATCTCGTTGATTCCGTCGGTGGCTTGATGCTCCCTCCCGACTTCGAAACCGATGCTGGTCGAAGTGAGCAGCCCCCGCTGGACAAGCCGGAAGATGCCGAGCGCGGAGCGGTTGTTCTCGATGTCGAGCAGCAGGCGGGCTTTCAACCCGTACTCGGTGTCGGTCCAACCGTCGAACGGGATCGCGCCGACGAGGCTCCGAGACGGGTCCTTGTAATCGTGCTGGACGAACACCGGGATATTGACGCGGTTGTCCCGGACCCGTTTCAGGAATCCGGAGTACGCGCCCCGGACGATCCGGTCGCCCTGTAGGTCATGCTCGCCGTAGCGCCGGTACTTCGTGACGAACGCTTCAACGATTCCGGCGGGATCGGAAGGAACGGGGAACGCGTTGTCGAACTCAGCTTTCGTTCGTAGGGGTGTCTTCATGCTCGTGAGCCTTTTCCTTCGGAAGGAGCGGATCGGGGATGAGCTTGCAGATGACGTAGCGGTATCTGGTGCCATCGGGCAGCACCTGCCAGCAGCACTCGCCCGTGCTGTGGGCGGCCATCAGCCCACCATCCAGGGCATCCGGGTCGTGCGCCGAGTTCCGGTGGCGTCAACAGCCGTGACCTCAACGTCCTCGATGCGTCCGCGATGTCCTTCGCTGATCTGCGCCATCTGGCGGACGTACTTCGCGCGTTCGCGGACGTGCGAGGCGACTTGCGTTTCGCACTCGGCTCGTGCGATGGGCGACAGCGCGTTGATATCGACGGTGACGAGGCGGACGCCTGGCGGGCGTTCAGCCGCAGGGGTCGTGGTGGTGGTTGTAGGCATGGTGATTCCCTTCTGCTCGTAAGCGGTTGTCGGTGGAAGTGCACATCGCCGCAGAGGATGCCCGGGCGTATCAACCCGCTCCGGTGTCACCACGCGAAGACTCTGCGACGACGTGCGGTCCGGACGCTCGACGGAGTCCAGATATACCCGCGGGCGTACGGAGCTTGGTGAGGTCGAGCGCTACTTCGAGGGCCTGGGCGCGCGCCTGCGGATGGCCGCTGGCCCAGGCGAGCCAGTGCGCTTCACGCGGCGCTGGTGGGTCGCGCAAAATCGGCCGCCGATCGAGGCTGTTGGCCGCTCGCAGTCATCCAGCAAACACGTGGCATCGCGCAGCGCGGCGTATTCAGACCAGTTCATGTCTGCCCACCGCGTAGCATCCGTTCGGCTACTGCCCGAGTGCCTTTCACGATCACGTTGAAGTCCAAGAACTCGTGGGGATGGTCATAGACGGCCTCCATCGGACTGTCGATGAAGCCCCGGCTGCTAGCTTCTTCGTAAAGCCTGATGACTTCGGCTTGGAAGGTCTGGCTGAAAGACTGGATCATGTCGGTGTTCATCTTTCGGTTATGTTCAGGAATCTCTGCTTGGGCCAGGCTCCCCGATGGATGTGACTTGACTTCCTCCTTTAGCCACCTTTCGAGGCGGCGCGCCAGATTCAGCAGGTCATTGCCGATCTGCGAAATGGTGCGGCCCCCCTCGTTGTAGCCCTCATGTCTCCCGGTCGGAGGGACCTGCGCGGAAGTCGGTACAGTTTCGGGAGTGACGATTGCGTCCCGGCGTCCACTCTCGTGGACGATTTCCTGCCCGGCTGCTCGGCCCGTTTCATCGTAAATCGTCTCTCGTCGGGTAATGCGATCCTCGGACGAAGGCGTAGGCCCAGCAACTTCTTCGACATTGCGCTTGTAGTTCACGGTGTCACCCGTCTGCAAGTCAACGGTGCGGGCGGTTCCGCTGCCAGGTGAGGGGCGAGGGTCGGGCGTGGGCTCAGGTTTGACCGGCTTAGGCTTTGGGGGCCTCGGCGGGCGTCGGCCCAGGCGATGGCCTGCCCAGAACGCACCGAAGATCAACGCAGCGATTCCCAGCAGAACGATGGCGGTGCGAGCCCCCTCATTGGGCCACAACCCCCAGGCCAGTAACGCGACCGCGGCGAAGTAGGAGAGAATGCCAGCGATATTGGCGGCTCGCTTCCCCCGGTCCGTCGCGGGTGGCTTCAACTCTGTTCCTAAAGCGACAAATGCGAGCACGAACCCGAACACCACCACCAAGTCTCTGGTCCCTGGCTTCGCTGCTTCCTTAGCGACCAAGAGCCACACCGCATCCCCCTTCCGGGCGCAGTCCACCCGCGCTCGTCCGAATCGCCCGAGCGAACGGGGGTGCACACTACCCCCAAGGGGGACCGTCCCTTAGTCCGGCAAGGAGTAGGCCGAAGTCCTCGCCCTGCGGGTGAGGCTTCGACGCGGTTTCCGGGCGACCCGCCGAGTTCGTTCGGCACGCCCCTGGCAGGCCGGACTATGTATGACGGTGGCGAGACGGGGCTAGCTGGTTGGGTTCTCCAATGAGAACTGCACCCATCGATTCGCTGCGTCGTCAAGCCACCAGTCCTGACCTGCGTCGTCTCTTGTCCACCAATGGCCCTCGTGGAGCCTCCACGCTTGCGATTCTCTTCGGCAGTAGGGACACACACTCGCATCCGCCCGGATGTTGGACTTGCAGAACGGACACTCGCGCGACCTAATCGAGTCGCGGCGTGCATCCTGAGACGAAGCAGATGCCACCAACTCTGCGATCCGGCCGAGCAGCTTCGAGGCGAGTATTCGCTTTTCGCCCCAGGCCCCAAGTTGACCACCACCACCTGCGAACGGGTTTCCCCGCATCGCGAGGCTGCCTCCAACCACCACAGACGACGCGTCACCCTGATCCCAGACAGTGGCCGTCAAGTCCTGTCCAGCCCAACTCTTCATCGACCGGCCTGTGTTGAAGGAAATCAAGCGAGCGCTGCGGTCCGCAGCCACCACCGAATATCCGGACTCGCTGACCGCACGCAGCGTGGCCGAGAACACGAGGTCAGCCGCAGCGGGGAACGCTTGACTGAAAGTCTGGCCTGCCACTTCACAAGTCCTCCACGCCGACCCGCGCAACTCTAGTCCCCACGACCGCGCCGAGTGACGGTCAGCCGTCGGCTGGTCTAGACCGGCGAAACGCGCCGAGGCGAGCGGTTCGTCTTGCCTGCGGCTCCGGGGAGGGGCTACGGTTCAGTGATCATGCCTGGGAAACACCGCCGGAAGGACGAGGTCCCGCCCGAAGGCCCATTCGTTCGTGACGACGCTCCCCGGCCCTCACTCAACGAATCGCTCTACTCGATCCCCTCCCGGATCGATCCGGCAGCCGGTACGGCTCGGAGTTCCGACCACGTTGCACGCGTCTGCAACAACTGCGGGCACCGGTGGACCGTGCGGCGCTGGATGCTCGGCGGACGCAACATTCCGTGGCTTCTGAGGAACCGAGCCGAGGGAGCCATCATCGCGTCGAACTACTTGAAGGTGGATACGTGTCCGAAATGCGGCTCGGTGCGCAACTTCCGGCAGGGGTAGGGCGGGCCTTCCCTTCGGGGTATGGCTCGGCTGTGGCTCCAAGAAGTCGGCCATCCGCCAGCCGTTCTGCTCATCCTCCATCCTCAATGGCTTCTCCTTTTTCCTTGGTGAACTCCGGCATGGCCCCACCCGTCCACCTGCACCCCTTCGGGGTGCGGACAGGTGGGACAGGTCGATTGGGCACGACCTGTTCTGGACAGGTCGTGGACGGGTCAGAACCGGACGGGTGCCTCGTACCTGACGATCGCCGTCACATCCACGACCTGGGCTACGAACCACAACTTCGAGCCGCGCGGGCCGTCTGCGTGCCGGAGCCTGTGCTCCGCTTCTAGCGTCTCCAACGTCCGGATGATCGCTGTGGACCCGCCGGGCACCGCAGAGCGGATGGCGTTTGTGGACTGACCAGGGTTCGAACTGATCCAGTCAATCAGCGCCGTCGCCAGCGCTTCGTCGGGGCCGAACGTTTCCGTGTACGTAGGCGAGTCGATCCAGACGCGGTCCGCCACGTGGATTCGGCCGACCTCGCCCTTGGGAGCGAACTCTCGCACGGCTCCGTACCGGTCCTTCGTCACCCGGATCGCGGCCTTGGAGTGCCCTCCGCGGCCCTCGCGTCGCACCGGCTTGAACTCGTACTCGGCTCCGTCGAGTCCGGCCCGCTTGTGCTGGGAGCCGACCACCCCCTTCGAGGCGTCCTTGCCGGAGTGGTCGATGAGGATCGTCGCCGCCCCGTTCGAGTTCAACGGCCGGAACAGCTTCTGGAACGCGGCCGCGTCGGTTGCGCTGTTGATGTCCCAGCCGTGGAGCGAGTAGCACTCCGAAACACCGTCCAGCACCACGAGCGACGGGTTCAGGTCGGCAAGCTCGCTTGCGAGGTCGGCCCCGGCGTTGACGCTGCCCTTCAACGGCTCCGACGGGCGGATGTAGCGGAGCGTGCGACCGATGTCTTCGTCGGGGGCGCCGACGATCCGCGCCCGAGCGACGAACGACGCCTCGTTCCCCTCGAAGTCCACGTACAGGGCCGTGCGGCCTGACTCCGTGAACGACCTGCACGCGAGCATGGCGGCCCAGGACTTCAACGACTCCGACGGCCCGTAGAACACGTGCGGCAGACCCGCGTAGATGAGCGCGCGACCGTCGGTCCGTGTCAGGAACTCCGGCTCGGGCATCGTGACCGCGCCCGACTTGATGGGTTCCAGGTCGATGACCAACCAGGTCGTGGGCGGATGGCTTTCGCCGGTTGTTGCATTGAACCCGATCCGCCGCTCGTGAAGGTCGCGCTCGAACTTCGAGCCGGTTCGTGGCCCAGATGATGAGTGCCCAGCTTCCTGTGCGGGCGCTGGGCGAGTAGTTGTGGTCATGCTCGCGTCCTTTCCGCGTGCGCCCGAAGGCGACGCCGTGTCCGTGTGTGGTGGTCCTGGTCCCGGGGCTTGGAGGTTCGGGAGGACGGCCAAAGCCGCCCTCCCGGTGTCCTCACCACACGGACGCGCGAGACGCGCGTTGGCCGGGGACCAACCGGCCCGCCCAGCGTCAGCCGGACGTAGGTGCCGCGCGGCGGTCAGGGGCGCGGAAGTTCGAGCGGGCTCCCCGGCGCAGCCAGAGCTACACCGGGTCACCCTGGCGATGTGGACACGGGAGCACGTGTCCTGTGAGCCGGACCCCGGTGGGGTCCTATCCGTCAGCAGCGGGAACTGCGGCGGAATCCTGGTTGATGGCCCGTAGCACGTCGGGGAGCGATACCCCAACGAGGCTGGCAATGTCATGGCGGTCGTAGCCTGCTGCCGCCAACCGTCTGATTCGCTCCGATGCGGTGACCGCTTCATCGAAAGCGCCGAGCCGACGAGCCTCGGCCGCGAGCTTCATACGTTCGTCGCGCTCGCCAAGCCGTTCCGCGACTTCGGCGTCGGACATCGGAGGGCGTTCAGACCCGGACGAGAAGGCCACCATGTGGCCGCGGATAACGTCGCGCACCTGCAAGCGTTCCGACACGAACATGCGGCGAGCCCGGTACCGGTCGATGGCGGCCTCGAAGTCGGCGTCGTCCATCGCAGCGAGGGCGGTCATGTGCCGCCAGTCCACCGTCCCCTGGTGCTGGCGAAGCCGCTCGTGCACGTACTCCATATCCTGGCCGCGCACCGGGGCCCACTCGGGTGACCGTATGTCGCGGAGGTCCCGGCCTTGCTGGGCCGCCAGCCGTAGGCAGCGGAGCATGACTGCGCCTACGGCCGCCGAGAAAGCTGATGTGACCGCCAGGACCCAGTCCGCTCGCGCGGCTTGGGAGGCGTCTCGGTCAGCCCCGAACCAGTCGGCCATCGTCCAGCCCTCGGAGTACATCCAACGGAGCGCCGCTGCGACCTCGCTCAACGCCGCAGGAACGTCCTCGGCATCGTGAGGCCCAAGGTCGTCCAAGGCTTCAACGATCTGCTCGGCGCGCTCGTAGACGGCCCCCTCGGGCCGAACTGTGACATCGGCCTTCGGCTTGGGGCTCTCACTCCGGGCGCTAACCCTCGGCCGATCTGTATCCGTCGGGCTGGCCCCTCGGCTCTTCGCCTTCCGGCACGCCGGTCCACAGGTCGTTACCTGCGGCCGTCTGCCTTCGAGGGACGCCCCGCACACCACACACTCACGCTGCTCGCTCACCGTGCTCACCCCACATCGCTGTGACCCCTGAAAGTGTGACAGCGTTCCCGCGCGCTGCTTCCCGGGGGCTCCTACCGTTCGGCCAATCCGTATTCAGGGCGCGAGCACGGCCTGTCGCGCGGCTGGTCCAGGGTCACACAGCGTTCACGGAACGTTCACAGAGTGGGCAATGTAAGAACGGCCCCGAGACGCCGCCACGAAACGGGCGGTAGCTCAGTTGGTAGAGCACCCGACTCTCGATCGGGCCGTCGCGGGTTCGAGTCCCGTCCGCCCCGCAGGGTCACTGGTTCCGCTCGTCCTTCGGGGTCTTCGAGACGGATACCGACACCCTGTCCACGTACCGTTGCATGTAGATCGCAGTCACCCGCTTCAACGGTCCGAAGATCACCACGCCGAGCGCGATCGACGCGACGGCATAGATCACCGGCCACGGTCCGCTGGCGACGGCGGCCAGCACCCCGAACACGGCCACGAGGACCCCGTACCAGATGCCGACCAGCGTCAGCGCAGACCCCGTCCACCGGACCTCCGCACGCACGGTGGGCGTCGGGACATGTGCGCGCGCGGCAACGGTAGCCGGGGTCGCGGTCGCAGAGCGTCGGGCAGACCCGCACTGAGGGCAAACGTCGGTGGTTGGTACGTCGTCCAGGTTGTTCCCACAGTCGGGGCAGAACATCGCCATGCCGCCGACCAGGCTACCGGCGGAGACGGGCATCGCGGATCACGCGTTGAGTAACATCGATCACATGCGCCGTCTGCTGCCCGCGTTCGCTGCCGTGCTCATCGTGCTGACTGGATGCTCCACGAGCCTTCGAAACCCAACGGGGAGCGAGGTCGAGTGCTGGAACACGCGAGCGACTGGTGACTCGCTCGTGCCGCTGCTCCCGAGCGCGAAGGCGGGCGATCGCGCCGCGCTCGCACGGATTCGGGTCCTCGCTCAGAAGGTGGACCAGGAAGTGAGGTCCGCCCGATCCGACCTTGACGGAAATGGACCGTTCCAAAGCGGCGACGACTGTGCCCGAAAGGGCGTCTTGCTCGACGGCATGATCTGGAACGCCGTCCGTATCCCGATCGCCCGCCAGGACGCTGCTCTGTGGTATCGGCTGCTCACTGACTTCTACCCGGACTCGCCGCTGGTGCCGCAAGTGCGCTCGTACATGAAGAACCATGTGCAGTGACGGAGCAGCCCCGCCACGCGCGGGCCACGTCCATCAAGCCTGCTGCCGCCCTGTGGGGTGTTCGAAGTGCGCCCGGCCACGTCGTAGCCAGTCGGACCCCAAGAAGTAGCGCTTCCCAGCGGAAGCGACACGACCGGGAACGGGTCGCTCGGTCACGCCAGGGTACGCCTTGACACCTGACGGCTGAGCCGGGCTGCCGGGTGGATCGGCCTCCGGCCCTGCCCGCGACCGCGGACAGTAGACTGGTGTTAAGGGTAGACGCCTCCGCCAGCGCATCGCTCGCGATTTCAGGGTCGCCGCTGTAGCCGAGAAGTGCCCGCCAGAGCTTCAGGCGCTGTTCCCGGTAGATGCGCTCCATGGCCCGGTCAGCCGAGCCCAGTGTCAGTCGTGCCCTTGCCACACCCATACAGGTGGAGGTTGTCGCCGAATCCTGTAGGGCACAAGGCCTGAGCTCTGCGTCGGCTTCGAGGGACGTCGCGGGGCGCATCCGCCAACGTCGGCACGTGTTCCGCGGGGGCGAGCGGGGAACGCTGAAGGTATGTCCTTTGCTCTCGAACCAGATGAACCACTCGGGCCGGGACTCCGACGGGTGCTGATGGAGGAGACGGACTCGGCCGCTCACCTGCTCGACCGCGCCACCGAGGCAAGCTAGGGCGAGGCTGTCCACGAGTCGCGCAAATCGATCAAGAAGTGCCGCGCCGCCCTGCGGCTCGCCCGCCCCTCGATCGGCGCTCTGTACGGCCGGTCCAACGACGCCCTGCGGGACATCGGCCGGTCGCTCTCGGAGGTCCGCGACTCGGCCGTGCTCGTACAGACCCTCGAACAGCTATGCGAGGCCTACCCCGACAGGGCGACTCCCGACCTCGCTGGCCCGGTCCGCCGGGTCCTCCAGGAGCGGAGCGACCACTTGGCCGAGGAGGCCAGGAAGGCGGATCTTCACGAGCGGATCTCGGCGCGGATCCGGAACGTTGCCTCGAAGATGGCCTCGGGGCCGTGGGACGAGCCGGGCTGGGAGTTCGTCGAGGAGGGTCTCCGCCGCGAATACCGCCGGGGCCGGGACGCCTTCGCGGCAGCCAGTCGAGACCCGCAGAGCGACGACGTGCACGACTGGCGGAAGCGGGTGAAGGATCACTGGTACCACCTCCGCCTTCTGAAGAAGGCCTGGCCTCCGCTCCTGAAGAAGACGGCGAAGGAAGCCCACGAATTGAGCGACCTGCTGGGCGACGAGCACGACCTCGTCGTGCTCGGGGAGACGCTTCGAGACGGCGCGAGGGCGTCGTGGGATGCGGCCCCGGCGCGAACGCTCGTCCGCCTGGCCGAGCGGCGGCGAGGCGAGATCCTGGCCGACGCGGTTCCGCTGGGCGACCGCCTCTACGCCGAGAAGCCGTCGCGGTTCACGGCCCGGATGCACCGGTACTGGGAGGTCGCCGCCGCGCCCCAGGAGGAGCGGCGCGAGGTCCCCCACCTGTCCGTCGCCGCGGGGGCGTGATGAGCTCCAAGGGCGGGGCGGACTCGGATGACCCGGTGATGGTGTTCGTGGAGATCGCCCAGGGCGACCGGAACAAGTACGAGTTCGACCCTGAGGTTGGAGGGATCGTCCTCGACCGAACCCTCTCCTCGTCGGTGGCCTATCCTGCGGATTACGGTTTCATCGAAGGAACGCTGGGGCGCGACGACGATCCGCTCGACGCCCTCGTGCTGACCGGCGCTCCGACGTTCCCCGGGTGCCGCATCCGAGCCCGGCCCATCGGCATGCTCCGGATGTCGGATCAGGACGGCCCCGACGAGAAGATCCTGTGTGTGCCGGTCCGAGATCCCGTGTGGGCCGGCCACGGGGACCTGGCCGACGTCCCCGATCCGCTCCTGCGGGAGATCGAGCACTTCTTCGCCGTGTACAAGGACCTCGAGGGCGACACGCCCTCAGTCGATGGATTCGTCGGACGTGAAGACGCGCTGGAGACGGTGCGGGACGGCTACCGGCGTGCGCTGGAAGACGGGGCGCGCCGCCACCAGCGCGCCGTGTGAGCGGTTCCGCCGGACGTCCATCGTGGACGCCGGCGAGCGCGGCGGTCGCCAACTCTCGGCCCGAGGCCCCGGCATCCACCTGCCGGTGATTGCCAGGCGCAATTTCGAAACGGGGGGTAGGGTCCGCGCTCGAACTGAAGGAGGTGGCGACGTGATGCGTCGTGTGATGGTCGTGGGGGCTGTTTCGTTGGCGGTGGTGCTGGGCGCGCAGGTCGCGTTCGCGACCGAGGTCAGCGATCCGCACGACACGGGCGGGAAGCTCGACATCGAATCGGTCGATGCGACCAGGGTGGGTCAGGGGGGACACATCCTCGAGGTCGCCGTGACCATGTACGGAACGTGGCCGTCCTCGGTGCTCAACAGCAGCGGGAAGAACCGGATCCAGATCATCTTCGACACGAACAGCGACGGGACCCCCGACTACGTCGGTTCGATCGCCGACGCGAACGGCCACCTCAGGATGATCATCCGCGGGCATGGCTCGCAGTTCGAGCCGATCCCCGCGACCCGACCGGACGACAACACCGTGCTGGTGCACATCCCCGGCGCCTCGCCGCCCAACCCGGGGCACAAGTACCGGGTCGCCACGAAGAGCATCTTCTTCCCCGCGTCCGGACCGAAGAGGGTCGACCGCGCACCCGACGCGGGATGGATCGCGGTCCCGCACGTCTGACCCGGAGCGTCCAGGCTCAGTGCCGGCATGAGGGCCCCGAGGGGCCCCGTGCCCGGCAATCCGGGCAAACCGGACGATTGAACGAACCGATCCGCGGGCGATACGATCCGCCTTCACGTGGGGCGCAGGGGCGGAGGAAGACGGGGCGTTGACCACCCGGTACGCGATCATCGGTGACGGCGCGGCCGGGACCACGGCTGCGTTCTACATTCGAAGGGCCGATCCCAACGGCCGCGTCATCATCCTGTCCGACGACCCCCAGGCCGCCTACTACCGCGCCGCCCTCACCAACTTCCTGATCGGCGAGCTCCGCGAGGAGCAGCTGTTCGCCGTCCCGCCCAACTTCTACACGGAGTTCCGTGTCGAGCGGTTCCAGGCCCGCGTCGCCCAGGTCGACACGCGCACCAACACGCTCCTCCTCGCGAGCGGCGGCCAGCTTCCGTACGACCAGCTGCTGATCGCCGCCGGCGCCAACCCGAACCTCCCGCCATGGCCCGGCGCGGACCTCGCCGGAGTGATGACGATGCGGACCATGCAGGACGCCCGCAGGATCCTCGACGGACTCTCCGGCAAGACGATCAAGCGCGCGGTGATCGTCGGCGCCGGTCCGCTCGGGATCGAATGGGTCCAGGGCCTCCGGAACCGCGGCGTCGAGGTCACCTTCGTCATCCGCGGCGACGCGTTCATGGAGAACGTCCTCGACCGAACCGCCTCCGACCTGGTGTGGTCGCGCCTGCGCGCGGGCGGCGTCGACCTCCGCCTCAACGAGGAGATCACCGAGGTCCTCGGCACCAACGACCGCCGCGTCCGCGCGGTCCGCCTGAAGAACGGCCAGGAGCTCGCCTGCGACATGGTCGGCAGCGCGATCGGCATCCGGGCGAACACCGAGTTCCTCAACGGCTCGGGTGTCCAGACGGAACGCGGAATCCCCGTCGACGAGGGGATGCGCACCAACGTCCCGAACGTGTTCGCGGCCGGCGACATCGCGTCCGTCGTCGACCCGGTGTCGGGCAGGCGCCGGGCGCTCGGCCTGTGGGAGCCGGCCCGGCACCAAGGCCGCGTGGCCGGCATCAACATGAGCGGCGGGGCCCACCACTACACCGTGGGGGTCCAGTACAACGCGACGCGACTGTGGGACCTCGACCTCGGGGCCGTGGGTCGAACGATCGAGGGCGAGGGCGACCAGGTCATTCCGGACTTCCCGCGGACCGGGCGCGAGATTCGGTACCGGAAGCTCGTCCTGCGGGACGGCAAGCTGGTGGGTGCCCTGATGCTCGGGCACCGGCTGCAGGGCGTCCGGGCGCGGGCGCTGCAATTCCAGCGACTGATCGAGCTGGGGCTCGACGTCTCGGACGTGGCGAGCGGGCTGCTCGACCCGCGGTTCGACCTGGCTTCGTGGCTCGACGAACACGACCTGTCCGTCCGGGCGCGCGGCTCGGAGACCGTTGCGGCGCAGGCGTCGGCGGTTCCGACCAACAGCGTCCTGCGACGGGGGAGCGTCGTGATGGACGTGCGGAGCCTCCCCGCGCTGCGGAAGCAGGAGACCCCCGAGGTGACCCTGACCGTCGCGGGCGGCCAGGCGTACCGGCTGACCAAGCCGGTGACGACCATCGGCCGCCATCCCGACAACGACATCGTCCTCGCCGACGAGTTCGTGTCCTCTCGCCACGCCCAGGTCCGGCTCGAGGTGAGCGCGTTCATGGTGTCGGACGTGGGGAGCCGAAACGGCACGTTCCTCAACGACGTCCCGGTGATCGCGCCGGCGCCGCTCCGGCAGGGCGACGTGATCCGGGTGGGCTCCACCGACCTCGCCGTGTCGGTGCCCGCGTCGCAGGTCGCGCAGTCGGCCGGGTTCGGGTCGCAGCAGGGGCAGGCGCCCTCGCCCGCAGTCCCTCCGCCGAGCGAGGTGCCCGCCGTGCCGGCCGGGGAGGTCGCGCCCGCCTCGATGGCGATCGCTCCCCCGGGCGCCGTGAGGGGGTGGCTGGACGTCCTGGGCCGGCGCGTCGACCTGGTCGGGCAAACCCTCAACATCGGCCGCGACCCCACGTCGGACGTGGCCATCGCCGACCCTGCCGTGTCGTACACGCACGCCCAGATCACCCGGCTGGGCAACGACCTGTATCTCCGCGACGTCGGCAGCCGGAACGGCACCTACGCGAACGCCCAGCTGGTGTCCGTTCCCCACCTGCTCCGGGAGGGCGACGTGATCCACGTCGGAACCACCGACGTGACGTTCCACGCCACCGGGTCGACAGCCCCGCCGGCCTCCCCGGCGCCGACCGCCACGTATGCGCCGGTGACCGCGCCACCGGCGCCGGGCGCCCCGCCACTGCCCCAGCCGCCGGGCGCGCCGCTGACCCCGCCCGCCGCTCCGGCGATGGCCCCAGCGGCTCCAGTCCCGCCGGCGCCGGCCGAGGCCGTCCCCGGTCCGGCGGGCCCGACCGCAAGTCCCCCCGCCGGCCCCCACCTGGTCGTGGTGGTTGGACCCACCGTGGGGCTGTCGTTCGCACTGGTGGGCGACTCGCTGCGGGTCGGCCGCGATTCGGCCTCGGCGACCATCGTCCTGCGGGACCAGACGGTCAGCCGCAACCACGCGTCGCTCGACCGCCGCGGCACCGAGTGGCTGGTGACCGATCTCGGGTCGACCAACGGCACCTCGGTGAACGGCCAGCGCCTCGCGCCGCAGCAGCCGGTTCCGCTGCAGCCCGGAGCGAGGGTGAGCTTCGGCGACGTCGAGTGCACGTTCGGGGTCGGGTAGCAATGGCGCTCGACTACTTCACGGAGCTGCAGCACGAGGTCGAGCGGGAGGTCATGGCCTGCATCGGCTGCAACGACTGCCTGCTGGCCTGCCCCCTGCCGGACAAGCACTTCGTGACGATCGCCCAGCTGAACGCCGCCGCGATCACTACGCACATCATGGACCCGCAGGTCGTCGACTTCGTCAAGGCCTGCACGCAGTGCCAGCAGTGCGTCCCGGTGTGCCCGGCCGACCTCCACCGAGCGGACATGGTGCTGTGGAACAAGATGCGCGTCGAGGACGTCGAGCCCGACCGGGTCATGCCGTTGCAGGTCGGCCCCAACGTGTTCCAGTCGACGTGGACGCTCGACGCGCTGTCGAACCACCTGGCCACGCTGCCGCTGTTCCGGGGGGTCGAGGCCAGCCACCTCCGGCGCATCCTGCTCTCCGTTACCCTCCGGCGGCTGGTCCCCGGCGAGGTGTTGTGCCGTGAGGGTCAGTTCCACGAACGGCTGTACATCGTCCTCGACGGCGCCGTGCAGCAGTCGACCACGACGATCGGCCGGCAGGAGACGCAGATCCTGGTGATGGGGCCGGGCTCGTTCCACGGCGAGATCGCCGTGCTGGGCAATCAGCAGGAGCTGTTCACGATCACGGCGATCGCGGATTCGATCGTGGTCGAGTTCCCGAAGGCGGCGGTGTTCCGGCTGATGCGGGAGTCGAAGTCGTTCGACACGACCATGACCGAGCTGTACCGGCGCCGCGCGACGTGGACGCAGGCCAAGAGCCACCCGCTGCTGTCGCGGTTCTCGGTGAAGGAGGTCGAGTCGCTCCTGCACGAGGCGTCGTTCAAGGTCTACCAGCCGGGCGACGTCGTGTACCTCGAGGGTTCGCCGGCGTCCGACCTCTACATCGTCCGGAGCGGATTCCTCAAGGTCGGCGTCCGCCACGACGACCGGGAGCGCGTCCTGCAGTACT
This sequence comes from uncultured Actinomycetes bacterium, assembly GCA_963772375.1. Classification (GTDB taxonomy): domain Bacteria; phylum Actinomycetota; class UBA4738; order UBA4738; family JACQTL01; genus DATBHM01. The sequence goes on along the minus strand of CAVYXG010000005.1, from coordinate 87,318 downwards.
TCCGGGAGGGCGACGTGTTCGGGGGCACGGCGCTGTTCTTCGGGGGAACCCAGCAGGCGAGCGTGACCGCGAACACCCGCGCCGAGGTCCTGGCCATCCCGGGCCGGCTGGTGCAGCAGCTGCTCGCCGCGCACCCGGACATCAAGGCCCAGCTGGTGGCCGAGGCGACGCGGTCCGAGGCGATCCTGGCCGACCAGTCGCTGCGCCCGGCGGTCGACTCCCGCGGGTCGAGCACGATCATGACCATGGAGGAGCTCCTGAAGAAGGGCGTCATCCAGGGCCACGAGATCCTGGTGATCGACACCTCCATCTGCACCAACTGCAACAACTGCGTCGACGCCTGCGAGCGCCGCCACGGCTACGCCCGCCTCGACCGGCGGGGGCTCCAGCTCGACAACCTGCTGTTCCCGAGCGCCTGCCGCCACTGTGAGGACCCGGTCTGCCTGCTGTGCAGCGTGAACGGCATCGTCCGCGAGCCCGATGGCGAGATCCGCATCGTGCCCGACAACTGCATCGGGTGCGGCGCCTGCGCGGCGCGCTGTCCGTACGGCAACATCCAGATGCACGACCGGGACAGGAAGTTCGAACACACCGGGTTCAGCCTGTTCTCACTGCTGGGGATCGAACGCACGCCGAAGAGCGCCGAGGCGGGTGAGGCGCCCGAGCACCGCCGCGACCAGATCGCGGTGAAGTGCGACCTGTGCGCCGGCTACACGTACTACGCCTGCGTGCACGCGTGCCCGGTCGGAGCCGCCTTCCGCATCAACCCGGTGGAGACGTTCGGCCGCAGCGACCTGGTGATCGGGCTCGAGATGCAGAGGGCCCCGTGAGCCAGGCGCCGCCACCGCCACCCGGAACCCCACCCCCGCCAGGAGCGCCACCTCCGCCCCCGGGTCCTCCTCCGGCCGCGCCACCACCGCCGGGCGCCCCACCGCCGCCGGCCGGTCCTCCCCCCGGTCCGCCGCCCCCGCCCACACCGCCCACCGGCCCCGGCCAGATGCCGCCCGAACCCGGCCCCGGCCGGGGCAAGGGACGAACGGGCGCCCCGGCCACCGCGGTCGCCCGCCCCGGCGACTGGCGGGCCGCCCGGCGGGACGTCCGGGTCACGCCCGACGCGGCGGGGGCCCGTGGCCGCCCCCCCACGCCCAGGCGCCTCCGCCGGATGTGGGAGCGCCAGCTGCCGTGGGCGGTCATGGCCGTGCTCGGGTTCGTCGGCGCGGTCCTGTTCGGCTACGGGATGATCAAGATCATCCAGAACGGCGGCGGCGCCGACAGCCGGGGGGCCTTCTGGCTGATCACCCTGCTCGGCGTGCTCGCAGTGATCCTCGCCGCCACCACGTTCCTGTACACGTTCCGCAAGCGGTCGCGGCGGATCCAGGAGGGCTCGAGGGCCACGATGATGTCGTGGTTCAAGGCCCACATCTGGCTGGGCCTGCTGGCGTTCGGCCTGGTGATCGCCCACGTGCTCGTGCGGCCGATCACGTGGAACCTCTCCACCGGCAAGCTCGCGCTGATCGTGTTCTTCCTGCTGGTGCTGTCCGGGATCGTGTGGCGGATCGTGTACCGGCGCGTCCCCCCCAGCGTCGCGCGCGGCCCCCGGAATCTGGCGATCGCCGACACCGATCAGCGGCTCGAGGACACCGAGACGCAGATCGTGAAGGTGGCCGCCGGCAAGTCGGCCATGTTCCGGTCGCTGGTCCAGGCCCGGCTCCACGGCGAGTCGCCCGAGGTGCTCGCGCAGCGAGCCGCGGAGCTGCCGGACGACGAACGGGCCGCCTGGGTCGAGGTCAACACGCTGGCATACAACCGCCAGGGGCTTCGCAAGCGGGAGGAGCGCCAACGGCACTACGCCGCGTGGCTCCAGCGGTGGAAGCTGTTGCACATCCCGCTGGCGGCGATCTTCGTCGGCCTGGTCGTGGTGCACATCCTCGACGTGTTCGGCGCGGGGAAAGCGGTCGCCGGGGGCCGTGCGGCCCAGTTCCCGTCGTCGCAGTCGTGCGCCACCTGCCACGCGGACATCGCGAGGGAATGGAAGAGCTCGGTCATGGCCCACGGGGTGACCAGCCCGTTCATGGTCGCGCAGACCGCGCTCGCCGTGCAGAAGAACCTGGCCGAGGGCCACGCGCTGGGCCAGCTCTGTGTGAACTGCCACGGGCCGATCGGCGCGTCCATCACCGGGTCGGACACGCTGCCGTTCCCGGGGACGGTGAACTCGAGCGATCCCGAGGCCACCGGCAAGCACGACCTGATCCTCGCGGAGGGCGTGAGCTGCGTGGTGTGCCACGCGCTGGGAACGACCGCGCCCGGCGTCGGAACAGGGGCGGACCCGTTCCCGGTCGACCACTCCGGGAACTCGTCGCTCGGACGGTTCCAGGGGCCGCCGCAGTCGAATCCCGACCTGATCCCGGTCCCCGATCACCAGGTGGACACGGGCGGGTTCATGAGCGACGACGTCGCGTCGTCGGAGCTGTGCGGCGCGTGTCACGTCGTCGACGTCGACATCAACCACGACGGCCACATCAACCGGTTCGCCAACCCGCAGCCGGACCTGGTGCTCCAGACCACCTACCTCGAGTGGAAGCACGAGTACCTGTCGACGTTCCACGGCGACCTGTCTGCCGCGAGAGGTTGCGTCTCGTGCCACACGACGCAGAGCCAGGGACCGATCGTGTCGGGCGGCCCGTTCGGCTCGTCCGCCCCCGACCGGACGGTCCAGGACCACACGTTCTTCGGTGTGGACTATGACCTCGTCCCGGGACACCCCGGCATCTCCGACGAGGACTTCGACACGCAGCTCACCGACATCGACAACCTGCTGCAGACGGCCGCCTCCATGAACGTGTCCGCCAAGGTCTCCGGGGAGGACGCCACGAACGGCAACGCGGCGTTCATCGCGGCCGACGTCCGTGTCACGAACATCGGGGACGGCCACCAGCTGCCGACGGGCTTCGCGTTCGTGCGGCAGATGTGGGTCGCGATCAGGGCGGACGTGGTGGACGCGAACGGCAAGCCGGTCCGGCAGGTCTGTCTGGCGGACGTCACGCCGCTCGGCGGCACGGGAACGCTCGCCTCGCCCTGCTCGTCGGGGGAGGTCAAGCCGACACAGGACCTGGACTACTGCGACGCGTCGGTGATCGCCGCCGACCAGAAGGACTTCGGGGACTTCCAGTCGGCGGACGCGCAGATCCACCTGGCGCCGGGCGCGGCGCAGCCGCCGGGCAGATGCGACCCGTGGCTCGCCTCCTGGCAGAAGATCCTGACCGACGGCCCCGCCCCGAAGCCCGGCCAGACCCGCCAGGAGGTCGCCTACCAGAGCAAGCTTGCGGACATCGTCCGGACCCGTCACCGCGTGTTCGACAACCTGAACATGCAGCCGATGGGCCCGCCCGGCTTCCCGGGGATCAAGGACCCCAAGAACTCCAAGAGCTTCGTCGAGCTGCCGGCCCAGTTCCCGGCGATCCGGTACGACTTCCTGTTGCAGGACGCAGGCGGCAAGCCGCTCCCGGAGGGGACGAGGGTGAAGATCACGGCGACCCTCGACTTCCGCCACCTGCCGCCGTACTTCATCCGCTCCCTGAGCGGGTTCTACCCGCCGGGGATCACCCCCGACGGCCTCATCAGCGGCCTCCGCATCGTGAACATGACGACGGCGACCACGACCGTCACCGTGCCGTAGTGGCCCTCCCGCTGTCGCCCCCGGTCGTCCCAATGCTGGCGAAGCTGGAGCGCGAGCTTCCCCGCGGCGACGGCTGGGTGTACGAGCCGAAGTGGGACGGGTTCCGGGCGATCGTGTTCGTCTCGGGTGGGGACGCGTACGTGCAGAGCCGCGACAAGAAGCCGCTCAACCGGTACTTCCCGGAGCTGGTGCCGGCGCTCGTCGACACGTTCCCGGCGGAGTGCATCGTCGACGGGGAGGTCGTCGTTGCGGGGCCGCAGGGGCTGGACTTCGACCTGCTGCAGATGCGCATCCACCCGGCCGAGTCGCGGGTGAAGATGCTGGCGGCGGAGACGCCGGCGTCCTTCGTGGCGTTCGACCTGCTGGCGGTGGGGGACCGCTCGCTGATGGACGATCCGCTCGCGGCCCGGCGGCTCGAGCTCGCGGAGCTGCTGTCCGGCCGGGACGGCAGCGGGGTCCCGGGACCGGGGTCGACGCAGATCCTGCTGACTCCGCAGACCGACGATTTCGAGGAGGCGGACGCGTGGTTCGAGACGTTCGAACCGCTCGGCCTCGACGGCGTCGTGGCCAAGAAGGTCGACATCCGGTACCGCCCGGGCCAGCGCGTGATGGTGAAGGTGAAGAAGGTCAAGACGGCCGACTGCGTGGTCGGAGCCTATCGGCCGTCCCGCGCGGACGAGGGGATCGGTTCGTTGCTGCTCGGGCTGTACCGGGACGGGGTGCTGCAGTTCGTGGGACACACGTCGTCGTTCAGCACGGCCGAGCGCAAGCGCCTGCGCGGCGTGCTGAAGGAGTACGAGGACCTGGAGGCGGCGAGGTCGTTCGGCGAGGGCCGCACGCCGGGCGGGCCGTCGCGGTGGGCGCGGGCCGAGCAGGAGATCTGGACGCCGCTCCGCCCCGAGCTGGTGTGCGAGGTCCGCTACGACAAGATGCAGGGCGACCGGTTCCGCCACGCGGCGACGTTCCTGCGGTGGCGCGACGACAAGTCCCCCCAGGAGTGCACGTTCGACCAGCTGCTATAGCGACGCCGTCGAGCGGCGGAAGTGCTTGCCGAGCGTGTCGGCCTGGCCCTGGTAGGAGGAGCCGATCCCCTCGCCGTACAGCACATCGGGTTCCTCGACCATGCGCTCGAACGTCAGCTTCCCGACGCGCTGGCGGTGTTCGATCATGAACGGCACGTCGTGCGCCCGGACCTCCAGCGCGGCCCGCGAACCCTGCAGTCCGGCCGCGTAGCCGAACCCCGGGTCGAAGAACCCCGCGTAGTGCGTGCGGAGCTCACCTGACGTCGGGTCGTACGCGGCCATCTCGGCGGCCAACCCGGGCGGGATCCGCACGGCCTCGTCCGACAGCAGCAGGTAGAAGCGTCCCGGCGCCAGCACGATCCGGTCGCCCTCCTCGCGCACCACGGGGTCCCAGTAGTCGTCCGCGTCGTAGCGGTCGACGAGCGACATCTCGATCGGCGGCGCGAACTCCCGCGCCCGGTGCCCCACCCTCCCGGCATCGTTCCCGTGCAGGTCCAGCGAGAGGAACAACCCGTCGGCCGTGGCCAGCTCGTGGTCCGACAACGGAGCGCCGTCGCGGAGCAGCAGCGGTTCGGAGGCATGGAGCCGGCGGATGTCGGCGTCGGTCAGCCGTGAGCTCCCGACCGACAGCCGGAGCTGGTTCAGCGCCAGCCCCTCCTTGACCCGGACGGTGAACGACAGCGGTACCACCTCGAGGTACAGCGGCCCCGCGTACCCGGCTTCGATCTCGTCGAAGCGGAACCCGTGGTCGGTGATGACGCGGGTGAACACGTCGAGGCGCCCGGTCGAGCTCTTGGGGTTGGCCTTGCCCCGGATGTCCGGCGGCAGCGCGAGGCGTTCGCGGAGCGGGATGAGGTAGGGGCGATTCGTTTCGAGCACCGCGCCGGTCCGGCTGATGTCGAGCTCGTCGACCACGAAGTCCCGGAGGTGCTCCTCGACGGGGCGGCGGTCGGGCAAGAAGCTGCACCGGATCCGGTAGGCGACGTCGCCGAGGTGGAGGTCGACGCTGGCCGGCTGGATGCTCGCCGCGGGGACCTTGAACTCGCCGGCGTCGACCAACCCGAGGTCGATGGCCCGGCGCAGCGCCTGGCTGGGCAGCACCCCCTCGCCGTCGGCGGGGAGGCCGAGCAGGGAGCGCCCGCTCTGTTCCACCACCCTACTGTGCGCCACGCGACGAGTCCCCTCAGGCACGATCCGGCCGGTCCGGGCCATCATACGGAACCGCCTCCGCGCGCCCGACGCGTGGGGGATCCTGACGAAGGGGTTGCGTGAGATGGCCAAGGTCGAAATCGAACGGCGGGACGCGGTCACGGTGCTGACGATCAACCGCCCCGAAGTCCACAACGCGGTCGACGGCGAGACGGCCGAGCTGATCACAGAGGGCATCGAGTGGTTCGCCGTGGACGATGCGCAGCGCGTGCTCGTGGTGACCGGCGCGGGCGGGAAGGCGTTCTGCAGCGGGGCCGACCTGACCGACCCCGGTTCGCTGATCGCCCGAGCGGACGCGGAACGAACCGGACCGATGGGGTTCTCCTCGCTGGATCCCGCGAAGCCGACGATCGCGGCGGTGGAGGGGTTCTGCTTCGCCGGCGGCCTGGAGCTGGCTGCGTGGTGCGACGTGCGCATCGCCGGCGACACGGCGGAGTTCGGCGCCCTGTCGCGTCGGTGGGGCGTGCCGTACGTCGACGGCGGCACGCAGCGCCTGCCGCGCATCGTGGGCATCGGCAACGCCCTGTACCTGCTGGTCACGGGCGTCCGGATCGGCGCCCGCCGCGCATATGAGATGGGCCTCGTGCAGGAGCTCGTCCCCGCCGGCGCCGCGCTGGGCCGCGCGGTGACGCTGGCCGAACACACCGCCCGGTACCCCCAGGCCAGTCTGCGCGCCGACCGTGCGAGCGCGCTCGAGTCGTTCGACCGGCCGCTCGGCGACGGTGTGATCCTGGAGCGGACCCGCGGGATCCCCACGGTGTTCGATCCGGAGCTCGCCGAGGCGCTGCAGCGATTCGCCGCCGGGGACCGTCCGGAGGCGCCGCGTCCGCCGGACCCCGCGAGCTGAGCTGCCGTTCCGGCATGTGGTGGAGGACGTGATCCGGTAGACCTGAACCCCGCCGACCGAGGTCGGACAGGTCAACGCGGCCCCGGCCAGGACGGGGCGCCAGGCGTCGGCGACGTGGTCGTCCACGATCACGACTCGCACCCCGTGGGCCCGGAGGAACGCCCGGAAGAGAGCCGGGCGGACCGATTGCGGCTTGCCGTAGCTGATCGCCCGATAGACGCCGGGGTCGCGAAACCCCGGTGGCTGCCCACCGGTTCGCCCCTCGGCCATGGGAAACGAGAATCCCGCCTCCGCCTGCCACAGCATCACGTCGCCGTCCCCCGACCCGATCACCAGGACCGTCTGGCCCGGCGGGACCCACCGGGCATGGAGCCCGCTCGTGAAGAAGCGCGGAGCCGTGGCCGCTCCGTGCAGATCCTGCGACCACGCGTTCGGCAGGAGCAGAACGGCCGCCACGCCGGCAGCCCCCCATCGCAGCCAGGATCGGGGGGACGCGGCGAGCCATATCGCGAACACGACCGCCACCGACAGCCAGACGTAGAGCGTGAACCGTTCCGGCGCCGCCATCCGAATGAGCGGCATCCAGCCGAACACGATCCACGGTCCCGGAATCGTCGAACGTCCCCCGACGTGCACCACCCCTCCCAGGGACGCGAGGGCCGCGACGCCGGCGAACAGCAGCAGCCACCGGACGGCCCGATCTCGACGCCCAAGGGTCACGGCAGCATGGACGAGGACGACGATGATCACCGGGGTGAGGTAGGCCCCGTTCTCGAAGACGTTCGTTCGGATGGCTCGAGCGCCGAGGATGCTCGGATCGATCAGCACGCTCCGGGGCGGGATGAAGAAGCTCACGGCGTCGATCGATGCGGCTCCGATCCCGGGGCGTCGAATGGGGTTCGGCCCCGTCACCGCGTAGTACAGGTACGGAGCGAGGAGGACCCCCGCGACGAGATACGACGCGGCGACGAGCGGGAGGGTGCTTCGGAGGCGGGACCTGAGGGCCGGCTCGAGCCACCAGAGCCCCACCAGCGCCACACCGCCGAACAGGGCCATCGTGAGAGCGATCTCCGTCGAGATGGAGAACTCGGCGATCAGCACCAGCGTGAGCAGCACCACGAAACGGTTGGAGGAGATCGATCCGTCGATGTGGCGGACGACGAGGTAGGCGGCCAGGGGAACCGGGAAGACGAGGAAGAGGTTGGTGTGCGCCAGGTGCTGCGCGATCTCGTAGGTCGAGAAGCCGAACAGGTACCCGCCGACCAGCGCCGCAGGGAACGACGTCACCGCTCGGCGGCAGAGCAGATAGGCCGCCCAACCGGTCAGGGCGGGCGAGACGATCGACAGCACGTTCGAGGAGACCACGGGGCCGAACAGCGAGGTGACCGGCCACATCACCAGCGCCGGCCCCGGCAGCCCGGTCGCCCACGCGAGGTTGGTGCCCACGGGCGCCCATACCACCGTGGGAAGGAATGGATTGAGTCCCGAGCTGATCGCGTGCGGCCACCAGGCGAGGCACCACACGTAGAACCGCGCGTCGGCCGTGCCCAGTCCGACGAAGACGCTTCCGAACCGGCCCAGCACCGGGAGGCCGTACAGGACGAACGACGCCCCCAGGTACAGCAGGAAGGCGACCAGCCCCTGTCGGGCCCTTCCGCTCATGCCGGACCGGTCGGTCCGCAGTGGAGCGAGCTCCTGGCCCGCCTCCCTGTGCGACCAGGTCATCGTGCCGGGCTACGCCCCGGGATCGACGCGCGCCGTGATCGTGGTCGGGTCGGTCGCCGGAGCGGTCGCCGTCGCGGGGCGTCGGAGCCCGCGGGCGGTCCACCACAGGGCGACCGCCACGCCGGCGAGCACGAGGAGCGCCAGCGCCGAGGCGCCCATCCCGAGGCCGATGCTCGAGTCCCGATAGACGAACCGCACCACGTGCCGACCCGGCGCGACCGGGACGGCCATCAGGAACGCGTCCGCCTTGAGCGGAGAGACCGGCTTCCCGTCCACAGTCGCGGTCCAGTGCGGATCCCAGGACCGCCGGACGAGGAGCAACCCCGACCCCGGCGCGCGGACGTCCACCGTGAGCGTCCGGGGGTTGGACTCCGTCATCCGCGCCGCCGCGGGATCGACGGACGTCGGGTCGAACGACGCGTCCGGCGGTCCGGACCCCGGGTCCTCCTGCAGCACCACCAGGCCGCGCGGGTCGAACGCCTTCGCCGTCACGTCGCTCCGGGCGTCATGGGCGGTGTGGACGACCTTCCAGTTCCCCACGAACGTCGCGTCGGCGGGCGGGTGGGGGCCCTTCCCGGCGTCGAGGGACGCGCCGGTGACGCGGTAGAGCGTCTGCCCGTCGTCGCTTGCCACCGGCGTCAGGCCGGGCAGTGCTTCCTGGTGTGGCTTCCAGATTCCGATGATCCACCGGAGGTCGAGCAGGTCGGCCATCTGCGGGGTGAGGTGTCGGAAGTACGTGATGTTGTAGCGCATCGACTTCGGGTCGGCCGCACGCGCCCACGCCCAATACGGGAACGGCGTGACGCTGTTGTAGCCGGCCGCGTCCTCGATGCCGAAGATCATTCCTCGGCCGTTCACCTCGAGGTTCCAGAACTCGGAGGTCTGGTACGGCAGGAACCCGTCGCGGGTGCGCGCCAGCCTCGGCGCGATCGTCACGTATCGCCCGCCACCCTGTTCCAGGATCGTGCGGGCGAACAGGTCCGGCGTGACGTAGGCGCCCGCGTCGATCGCCGGGCCGTACAGCGGCGTGAACGCACCCGGCGGCTGGGTGGCCATGCCGAGGCCGTTCCGGGTGTACAGCGTGGACTGGCCCGAGAGGCCGCTCGCCGTCATCTCGACGGCGATCACGATCGGCAGCAGCAGTGCGAGGCGTGGCCGCCACCAGGCGGCTGCGAGTGCCCCGGCGCCGGCCGCGAGCCCGAAGAGCCAGATTCCCGAGTGGGGGACGGAGAACGCCAGCGGCAGCCCGATCCATACCACCGCGCCCGGCGCGAGCATCAGCGCCCGGATCCGCCACGACGCCGTGTCGCAGAACGCCTGCGCCCCGAGCCCGGCGAGGACGGCGACCGAGATGATCACGCCGTATCGGAACCGCCGGGGGTCGTGGAGGTAGAAGTCGAATCCCGGGAGCCCCGCGAGGTGGGCTTTGGCGAACCGGGTGAACGCGTCGGTCGTCAGGACGAACGACACGAGCCCGAACACCCCGAATCCGATCGCCAGCGCGCGAAGCCTCCGGCCGAAGAACGCCGCAAACGACAACACGAGCGCCGCGGCCGCGATGTACGAGCCCGGCGCGACGACGAGACCGAGCGGCCAGACCGGCGGGGATCCGGGCGCCCTGTACGTGGGGAAGGGCACCCCGGTGATGTTCGATTGCAGGTGGACGAGGTTCCCGTATCCGAATGCCGCGGTGGCGTTCGACAGATACCCGAGTCGCGGCAGGATGTACGCGAGGTTCACGAGGGGCCCGGCCACGACGAGCAGGCCGACCAGTGCCAGCTCGAGGCGCCACGCCCGCCCGCCCCGCAGGTCCCGGATGATCCGCACGACCATGTACGCGATCAGCGCCCCCGTGCCCAGGGCGAGGCCGTCGCTCGCGTACGCGGCTGTGAGTTGGCCGCCGGCGAGGGCCGTCGCCGCCAGCCATCCAAGCCGTGACGGCCAGGTCGACGACCGGAAGAAGCGGGAGGCCGCGGCCAGCAGCACCATCGACCAGGCGATCGCCGCCGCGAACGCGATCGACAGCCCGATGTAGGAGATCGCCATCACGAGCCCGATGACGAGTCCGCCGACGGTCGCGGCGGTCCGGGAGAGGCGTTCGCTCCGCAGGAACGCGTACAACCCGAGCCCGGCCAGCACCGGCTGCAGCACGACGTACCAGCGCATGGCCCGGCCGCAGCTCGTGAGCGAGAACAGGACCATGGCCGGGACGTACGCCCAGCCCGATTGGGGATCGGCCGCGAAGGGCGTCCCGGCCAGGGTGAACGGGTTCCACAGCGGGATGTGGCCGGCGGCGAGGCTCTTGCCGAGGAAGCAGTACGTCGGAAGCGTGAGCCCCACGACGTCCTCGTGTTGGTTCGTGAGCCGCCCGCCGAACGCGAACGCGTGGTCCACGACCAGGACCGCCGCCACGATGAGGAGCGGTCCGGCGAGGGGGGCTGCCCGGCGGAGCCAACGAGTCGTGGCGCGCTCGAGTCCCGGCGTCGACCGGGCGTCCGGTTCCCGCTGCGGCTCAGACTGCGGGTCCGGCTTGGGCTCGAGCTTCGATTCCACTTACGTTCCGGGGATCGATGCGGGGCCGGGAGGCGGCCGCTCGGGGAGGATCAGGGGAGGCCGCGGCGACTGCGAGAGGTCGAGCTCCTTCGTGAGGTCGCCGAGAAGCGGGTCGTTCTCGCGGACGCTCGGACGGGGGTCCCAGCGGCCATCGGTCCGCGGGTCGAGCCGCTGCCCGTTCATGAACACGTCCTCGATGAGCTTGAGATACGCGTCGAACGACAGGATCTGATCGTCGATCATGCCCTTTCTCGCATAGGGGCTGATGAGCATCGCCGGGACGCGGGGCCCGTATCCCAGGCCGTCCGTGGCCGGCGGGGGCGCCACGTGATCGTAGAAGCCGCCCCAGTCGTCCCAGGCCACGAGGATCACCGACGAGTCCCAGGCCTTGCTCTTCCCGATCGCGTCGAGCACCCGGGTGACCCATGCCTGGCCGGCCGCGATCGACGACGGCGGGTGGTCGCTGTCGGCCGCGTTCGGCATGACCCAGCTCACCTGCGGAAGCGAGTCGGTCTCGAGGGCGCGGAAGAAGTCCTGGTTGGGCTGGATGTTCCCGACCTGGTCGTCCTCGTGGACGGTCACGAAGTCCGGCAACGGGTTCCACAGGTTCGGCGTGCCGGCGATGTCCTGCTGGGGCCCGCAGAACGTGCCGGTCGTGTCGCAGCCGGGCCGGTGAACGGGCGAGATGTAGTACGCCCAGCTCACGTCGTGCTTGTGGAGCAGGTACGTCACGTCCGTCCACCCGAAATCGGGCGTGGCGTTCTGCTTGCGCGGCGGCGCGGGGTTGGGCAGATACAGGTTGGTGGTGCACGTTGCAGGGTCCTTCGGGTTGGTGCACCGTGCCGACCAGCCCGAGACCATGTACAGGTGGGCGGGCTCGCTCGGGCCCCAGCTCGGCTCGAACATGTGGTCCTGCAGGACGAAGTTCTGCGCGAACGCCCAGTAGTTGGGGATCTCCCGGGCGTCGTGCCACCCCATGAGGTCCGGGTGGGCGCAGACGGGGCGCGACGGATCCTTCGAGCAGAACGACGCGCGTAGCTTCCCCGCCGGGCCGTCCGAGCCGTTCAGCAGCCCGAGCGGCTGGTCGTAGGCCGTGTCGATGAAGCCATCCATCTTGCCGTTGTGGAAGTCGGTCAGGGCATCTGCGTAGTCGTGCGGACCGCCCAGGTTGTGCAGGTTCGGGTCGTGGAAGGGCGCGACGCACGTCCCCAGCCGGCGGTTCGGGACGCAGACCGAGGGCTGGCCGTTCTTCATCGGGATGCCGTCCGCCCCCGGGAACGTCCCGAAATACGAGTCGAACGACCGGTTCTCCTGCATGACGATGATGACGTGCTTGATCTTGTCCAGGCCGGGGACGCGGGGCGGGGACGACGACCCGGTGCATGCGGCGGCGAGCATCGCCAGCCCGGCCACCGCGGCGGCGCAGAGCCGGCCGCGCCCGCGTGCGAGACCGGCGCCGAGCCGGCCGCGCCCGGCCGCGGCCGAGCGGCCTGATCGGCGTCGCATCAGGCGGTCGCTCGCTCGTGCGCGGTGATCGCTCCGGCGTGGACGTCGGGAGGCGGGGCTCCCGGCTCGTGGTGCTGCCGCCGGGCGACGAGCCGGGTGACCGCGAACGGCACCCACCCCAGGACCGTCACCGCCGCCACGATCGTCAGCCCGCGACCTCCGCCCGACAGGCCGAGACCCGCGCGGTCCGCCACCAGGCCGCCGAGCGCCACCGTCGCGACGCCGAACGCCGGCGCCAGCGCCAGGCGGGCCCCCCACGGTGCCGGGGTCAGCGTCGACCACCCGCTCCCGGCGACCGACAGCGCGAGCAGGACCAGCAGGGTCACGGCCGCCAGCCCGAGCATTCCCTGGGCCGGGAGACCCTCCGGCGTGGTCGCGGAGGCCGCCGGCGCCGGCCCCCGGACAACGATGAACTCGTCGGTCTTCGGCCACTGCGTGTGCGACCCGGTCGCCCGGTAGTAGTGGGCGAAGAAGGCTCGGGGCACGATGATCACGGGGTTCCGGGCGAGCGCGTCGCGGTCCAGCCGGAGGAACAGCGCCGAGTCCGCGTTGAAGGCCGTGTTGCCGGGCTCGACGGTCGGCTCGCCCGCCAGCAGGTGCTCGGGGGTCCCCAGGTAGATGAAGATGTCCGGCACGCGGGAGGGGGGCGCCTGGGCGCGGAGCCTGCGGAGCGCCTGGCCGACGCCCGACCCGCCCGGGATCGCCGGCTCGCCCCCGGCGTGCTGTCCCTGTTCCTTCGTCGCAACGACGAACACGACCGGGGTCCCGGGAGGCAGCGTTCGCACGTAGTCCATCGTGGCGGCGATCGAGGCGTGGGTTCCCGGGGTCTCGTAGGGCTTGTTCCGATACCAGGCGCGAAGGCCCGTCACCAGCGAACCCGCGACGGCGGCCGCGAGGACCACGATGGCGCCGACCCGGGCCAGCCGGCGGATCCGGGTGGTGCCGCCGGCGCGGAGGAGCCGGCGGGCGACCCACACGACCGCTGCGGCCGACAGGATCGGCAGCCCGAGGGCGACGCCCAGCAACCGCTGCGCCGGCACGTTCGCCCCGAGGAGGAACGCGAGGTACACGAGCGCTCCGATGCCGGTCCAGACGGCGAACACCACCGCTCCCCGGACCCGCCGGGGGTCGCGGCCCTGCACCAGGGCGGCGACCCCCCCGGCCGCGATCGGCACGGTCACCGGGAGTGCGTAGAGGGGAAGCTGCCGTCGGAGGTACACCTCGTACCGGGAGCGTGTGTTCGTGCCGAGGCTCCCGAGGCCCGGCGTGAGCAGCAGCGCGGTCCCGCCGCCGGCGATGCCGGCGGCGACCGCCCCGGCCAGCCGGAACGAGGGAGTCGCGAGGAGATGGGCTCCCTCGCGCCGAGCTCGAAGACTCGCGGGGAGGACCAGCAGCACGAGCAGCCCGAGCAGCCCCACGAGCAGCACGGCGAACTGCCAGTGGATGATGGCGGCCCCGGCCAGCAGCAGGGCGGTGGCGGCTCCCGCTCGGCGGCCCTCGGCGACGAGCAGCCCCGTCGCGACGGCCCCCACCATCACGATGTCCACCATCAGGTTGTCGAAGTAGCCGTTCGCGGTGATCAGGACGTTTGCGGAGAGCCCCACCATGAGCGCGTACAGAGGGAACGACCACAGGGGTTCTCCGAGGCAGACCACGGCGAGGACCGCGGCGGCGAGGCCGATCGCGATGGCCGCCACGGTCGGGAACACGAACGACAGCCGCCACGGCGTGACGCCGGTGACCTCATCCAGCAGCGTCGCGGTCAGGGGATAGCCCGGACGGGCCGGGTTCGAGCTGCTCGAGTGGAATGGGTACTGGTTGCTCGTCTGGAGGCCGTGCACGCCGTCCGCGGCCACGACCCGGGACCGCCACACGTAGGTGGGGACGTCGTCGCCGACCGGCACCCGGAAGCCCTTGATCGGGTACAGCGCGAGGAGCAGGCCGCCGACGATCGCGAGCACCGCCGCGGTGGCGAGCACCACGCCGGCGACGCCGACCATGCTGCGGGTTGCGAGGTCGGGGGTGGCGGAGGGAGCCGGCGGCCGGGCGCTGCCTGTCCCGTTTGAGTCAGGAGCCGAACGGGGCACCCGCGAACTGTACCGTGCCGGCCTGCCTTCGGACGGGTCTCCACGGGGGCTCCCGGCAGCCGGAAACGGCAGGTCGCGAGGAGTGCCGCCGCAGGGCGGGCCCGCCGGCCCTGACCTCTCAGCCTAGAATCACGCTACGTGACCGGCCGTCCGCTTCGCAGGAGCGCGCAGTGAGTCGGGCCCCGCGCCCCGGCGCGGTCCCGAACCCGCCGAACGGCCGCGGCGACCGGCTCGACATCGTGATCCCATCCCTCGTGCTGGCCGGCGGCGCGATCGCGTTGGCCCTGCTGCTGCTCCTGCCGCTCGCCGTGGAGCATGCGACGGCGCCGCCGGGATGGGACTCGGCGTTCTACGCCGGACGAATCCGGCTCGTCCTCGGCAGCGGCCTCTCGGACATCGGCCTGGTCCGGGCTGTGTCGCCGTCGGTGATGGCGATGCTCGGGGGCGTGACGTTCGCCGACCAGATGACGACGGTGGTGGTCGCGCCGGTGGTGTTCGCGGCCATGCTGGTGTTCGGGCTCGCGGCGTTCGCCCGGCAGGCCTTCGACGTGTCCCCGCTCGGCGCGGTCGTCGTGGGGGTCGCGGCGACGTTCGGGCTGGCGCTGGTCGACACCCTCGGTCACGTCGACAACGTGCTCTGTCTCGCGTTCACCACCGCGGCGTACGCGACGGCCTGCGCCCACGTGCGCAGCGGACGAGGCGCCGCGGCGACCGGCGTGCTCCTGTCGGCGGCGGCCCTCGCGGAGTGGCCGGTCGCGCTGACCTCGATGGCCGTCCTGGCGGTCGCCCTGGTTCCGTTCCTCCTCGGGCGCCCGGGGGGGATCGCGATCCTGTCGACCCAGGAGGCGTCGCGCCGGGCCCGCCGGGTGGGAACGGCGATCGGGGCGGCCGTCCTCGTCACCGGGCTTTCGCTCCTTGTGCGTGCGCCCAGCGGGTGGCTCGGGCTCGCGCTGACCGGGCACATCCGGCATCGGCTGCTCTCGCAGTTCGAATCGACCCTCGCGAGCCCTCGCTTCCTCGTCACGATTGCGGCCGGCGCCCTCGGCGTGATGGTGCTGGTCCGCCGGTTGCGGCGTCGTCCGGACGCGGCGTCGTGGTTCGCCGTCGCCCTGTTCGCGGGGTGGGTCCTGCTCGGGCTCGGCGCCGCGGTCGGCCAGCTCGTCGGGCTTCCCACCGCCGCTTCACGGGTCCTCGCGACGCCGGTGCCGGTGGCGCTGTTCGGCGGCCTGCTGGTCTGGTGGCTCATCGGGGGGGAGCGGTCACGGGAACCGGCCGGCGCGTCCCGGCTGCCGGCGGTCGCCGTCGCCGTCGTCGTGTTGATCGCGGCCTCCGTCGTCGTCTGGCGCGAAGCCGACGTCCGGGCCCGGCAGGCGTACTGGCCCGGCGCCGCCGAGATCGCCTCGGCGAGCGACTACGCGGCGGAGGCGGCGCCCGGCCGTCCCATCGTGTTCGCCGTCCACCTGCCCGGTGGCATCGGGGAGGGCCACGCGTGGCACCAGGTCGAGGCGCTGATGGACCCGTCCGTGCTGTCTCGCACCGTGCCGTACTTCGGAGATCCGCGCGGGATCCTCTCGGGGCGCCCCTCGCGATCGCCGCTCGACCTCTCCGTGCCGACGCCTCCCGATCCCGCCGCCATCCTGCGGAAGCATCCGGTGATCCTGCTCACGCAGGCCCAGGACCCGAAGGAGTTCGCGCAGCTCCGCGGCACGAACGACGCCGTCCGCGTGGGGTTCGGCGTGCTCGCCCTCGAGGGGCGGGGCCTCCACGTCCCCCGGCCGGTCCCGGGAACGACCAGGGGCGTCGCGCCGGCGGTTGACAGCGGCGCGGCGATGCTCGTCGTGCGGCTGACGCTGGCGCTCGGCGTGCTGCTGCTCGTGGGGCTGGGGTGGTCGCTGGTACTGTGCGGCGCCGACGGGTTCACCGCCGTCGCCCTGGCACCCCCCATCGGCGCGGCGGTCGCTGCGGTCGTCGCGCTGGTGTGGTTGCTGGTCGGCCTGCCGTCGTCGGTGGTGTGGCTGGCGCTGCTCCTGGCGGGCGGAATGGGTTTCGTCATCGCGCTTGGGCGTTCGCCGGGTCGACGGGCGGGCGGCCCTCGAACGGGTCACGGCGACGGAACCGCCAGAGCGGCGCGGAGGACCGGACCCCCGGAACCGGCCACGGAGCGATTGCGGCCGCACCCG
The DNA here is from genome assembly GCA_963772375.1 of uncultured Actinomycetes bacterium. Classification (GTDB taxonomy): domain Bacteria; phylum Actinomycetota; class UBA4738; order UBA4738; family JACQTL01; genus DATBHM01. Next base: position 70,513 of record CAVYXG010000005.1, on the reverse strand, counting down.
TCCCGCTAGCCCCAGTCCTCGGGTGGGAGCGGTCGCTCCATGCCCGGAGGAGCCGGTGGCGCCGGCGCCGGCGCGGGGGCGGGGACGCCGGCCGCCTCCGGAAGGCAGGGGAGCCGCGTCAGCAACGAGCTGGCGAAGACGGCGTCGAACACCTTCTCCGCGGCCTCGCCGGGTGAGAGCCGGACCGCGTGCGGCGCCGTCTGGCCCTTCGTCAGCGACGCCAGCGCGTGCGACACGTCCTCGAGCGTGGCGCCGTTCGACTGGAGTTCGTCCATGTCGATGTCGACCCACGTCGGCCGAACGAGCTCCACCAGCGGGACTCCGTTCGCGTCCCGGTCGAGCCGTTGCGCTCGAGCGGAGACCTTGCGGACCCCGATCCCGAACGAGCCGCTGACCGAGGGGGCCGCGGAGTGACCGTGGTCGGCCGTGGCCAGCAGGACGTACTCGCCGTGGTGGTTGCGCTCGAGGTAGTTGACGAGCTGTTGCAGCTGCCGGTCCTGCACGGAAAGGGCGTCCTTCATCTCGATGGCCGACGCGTAGAACAGGTGACCGATCTCGTCGACGAGCTTGAAGTTGAGGAAGAGCAGGTCGGTCGCGGAATGTCGGCCGAACCCCTCGTGCCCGATCACCGCCTCGACGGCGGCCTCCTGGTAGGGGATGCGGGCGGGGGTGTCGAACCCGCCACGCATCGACGCGATGTCGTGCCCGCGCCACCGGCCGTCGTGCGCGCCGTCGACGTCGTCGGCCACGTGCCAGAAGTGCTCGAGCGGCGGGCACACGCCGGCATCGTTCACGTAGGCGGGGAATCGATAGCAGGCGGAGACGCTGGGGGGGAGTCCCCAGCCGGGAGCGGTCTTGCCGGTCGCCGACGTCTTCACGGCGGCGAGCGGTTGTGGACCCCCGGTGTCGTCTCCCCAGCCGATCATCCCGAGGTGCCAGGAACTCGAGCCGACCATGCCGACGATCGCGTCGGGTGCGGCGGCCTGCAGGTACTGGTTCGCGAGACCGTCGACCAGGAGCGCCTGCCGGGGCCCCCGGTCGTACGGGCTGGCGAGGACGCCGTCCGGGAACCGAATGACGTTGTCGACCACCCCGTGACGGCGGGGGAACGCACCGGTCCCGATCGTCGCGTGGATGGGCGCCGTGTTCGAAGGGTTCGACCCGACGGTCGCGTTCTCGTACCAGGTCCCCTTCGGCATCAGGCTCCGCAGGTAGGGCCAGGAGCCGGGCCACAGGTCATGAACGAACCGGCCTCCACCGTCGACGACGAGCACCACCACGAGCTTGGGCGCGGGGACCCCCGGGACCAGGGCCTCGGTCATCGCCCGTCCGTCCGGCGCGCGGAACGCGTCGAAGCCGATCAACCTGGCGATGGTCGGCGCGATGTCCGCGGAGGTGACCCCGCGGCGCACCGAGCCCTGGGCCTTGATGTGGCCGGGGCCGTACCACAGCATCGGGACGTCCTGGGTGTAGGGCCACGGCGTCGAGTGGCTGATCCCGCCGTCCATGTAGTTCGAACCGTGCGGGACGACCATGATCTGGCCACCGCGATCCGGACGGTATCCCCGCCAGATCCGCAGGAGGACGTCGTGCGGGAGGCCGCATGCGGACTTCGCCCCGACTCCGAACCGGGGCGCGCCGGTCGTCGCGGCCGCGGGCAGCCTGCTCCCCAGCCACAGGGAAACCGGCGCCGCCGCGGAAGCGGCAAGGAACGAGCGGCGGGTGAGCCGGACGCCGGGTCGTGCCGACGGTGGGTCCGGGGTGTCCGGACCGGACGGGGTCGTTGGGGGAGGCGCCACTCGACGACGAGTCTAGCGCCGGGCCGAACCCGGATGAAGAGGGCGGAATCGGCGTACCGCTCGAACGCTCACGGACGACGGACGAAGGAGTCCGGCCCGCACGGGACGCCGTCGGAGACGAATCGAGCCCGGTCGGGTCACGGAGTGGGGCCGAGCTCGTCGCGAGCTCGGCGGAGGGCCTCCTCGTAGACGGCGCGGGCCGGTAGGCCGGTCTCCCGGGCCACCCGGGCGCAATCCTCGAACTCCGGCGCCACCGTGACGGGATGGCCCTCGAGGAGCCCGACCTTCACGGCGACGGTCCCGGCGGACGTCTCGACCTTCAGCCACTCGCGGTCGAGCGCGACCTTGGACACCGGCGTCGAGCGGACGCCGAGGGTTCCCGTCTCCCGGAACAGGATCCGGCGGAGCGCCGGCTCGGCCGCCCCCGCGCACAGCACCGAGACCGTGACGGCAGGCCGTCCCTTCTTCATCACGATCGGGGTCAGCCACGCGTCCTGGGCGCCTGCCTCCAGGAGGCGTTCCAGGACGTACTCGTACATCTCCGGGTTGAGGTCGTCGACGTTGGTCGCCAGCACGACCACGCCGGTGCCCGCGGCCGCGTCGCGATCGTGGGAGGCGATCGAGGCCTCCGTTCCGACGAACACCCGCACGAGGTTGGGGAACTCCAGCTCGTGCGTCCCGGCGCCGTAGCCGACGGATTCGACCTCCATCAGCGGGAGGTCGCCGAACCCCTCCGCCGTGGCCGCCAGGATCGCGGCGCCCGTGGGGGTCACCAGCTCAACCGGAATGCCGCGCGAGTACATCGGCGCGCCACGGAGCAGCTCGACCACGGCCGGAGCCGGCAGCGGGAGCAGTCCGTGGTCGGTCCGGACCATCCCCGTGCCGGTCGGGACCGCCGACGCGAACACCCGCTCGACGCCGAGCAGGTGCAGGGCGAGCGCGGTTCCCACGATGTCCACGATCGAGTCGATCCCGCCCACCTCGTGGAACGTGACCAGCTCGACCTCCTTGCGGTGAATGCGCGCCTCGGCCTCGGCCAGCCGCCGGAAGATCCGCTGCGCCGTGTGCTTCGCCGGGGCGGGAAGAGGCGCCGCATCGAGCAGCATGCGGATGCTCGAGTACGTCCGGACCAGCGCGGTGCTCTCCGCCCGGACCGTGACCTTGGTCGCGCGGAGGCCGCCCATCTGGCGTTCGTCGACCTCGATCTCGTACGGCTCCAGCGGGAGCTCCGCCAGGTGCTCCCGGACAGCGCCGAAGTCGGCGCCGGCGTCGAGCAGCGCGCCGAGGGCCATGTCGCCGGAGATGCCGGCCAGGCAGTCGAAGTACGCGATCCGCACGTCAGCGAGTCCGGGCCCGGAGGATCCGGTGCGCGACGAGGCCGGCCCCGAACCCGTTGTCGATGTTCACCACGGCGATGCCCGGCGCGCAGGACGACAGCATCCCCAGCAGGGCGGCCAGGCCCTCGAACGACGCGCCGTACCCGACGCTCGTCGGGACGGCCACCACCGGGCGGCCGGTGAGGCCGGCCACCACCGACGGCAGGGCGCCCTCCATGCCGGCCACGACCACGACGACGTCGGCGGCCTCGATCCGGTCCCGGTGCACGAGCAGTCGGTGCACGCCGGCCACGCCCACGTCCGACACGCGATCGACCGTCGCCCCGAGCGCCGCCAACGTCTCGACGGCCTCCTCGGCCACCGGGGCGTCGGACGTGCCGGCGCTGACGACGGCGGCGCACCCCAGCCCCCGGCCGTCGGCCACGGCCTTCCGGACCACGATCAGCCGGGAGCGTTCGCCGTGGACGGCCTCCGGGAGCGCGTCGAGCACCGCCGCCGCCTGTTCCGGCGTGGCCCGCGTCACGAACACAGCGCCGGCGCCCCGCCTCGCGAGCGCGACGGCGGCATCCCGAACCTCCTGCGGCGTCTTGCCCGGGGCGTAGACGGCCTCGGCCTGGCCGGTCCGGAGCTCCCGGTGGTGGTCGATCTTGGCCGAGCCGATGTCCTCGAACGGCAGGTCCCGGAGCTCGAAGAGGGCCTGCTGGACGGTCCGGTCGCCGTCGGCGACTCGCTGCAGGAGGGAGGTGAGCGTTGCTTCGTCCACGGGAGGGCAGATTGTATACTTCGCCCGTTCGAGCAGGTCGCAGGCCTTTTCCTGCGCTCGTATGACCATTCCACCCAAGACGCTTTCGATCCTCGTCATCGTCGCGCTCGGCGTGGCGGCGCTGGCGCTGCTGATCGCGATCGCGTCGGCGGGCCGGCGGAGGCCCAGGGCCCAGCCGAGTACCCTCCCGATCCAGCTCGACGACGTGCTGCGGGGGATTCTCGAGGGCCATGCCCGGGCGCTCCAGCGGCTGGAGGCGGCGGTTCGCCAGCTCGCAACCGAGGACGTCCGGCTGGGCGACCGCCTCACGGCCGCGGTGCAGCGTGTGGCGCTGATCCGGTACGACGCCTTCGAGGACGTGGGCGGCCGGCTCTCGTTCTCGTGCGCGCTGCTCGACGAACGGGGGGACGGCGTGGTCATGACGTCGATCAACGGCCGGCAGGACACCCGGGTCTACGCGAAGCCCGTGCACCGCGGAACGAGCGACCACAACCTGTCCGAGGAGGAAGTCGAGGCCATCCGCGAGGCGCTGGGGACTCCCCATGCGCCGCGCCAGGCAGTGGAGGCTGGATGATGTGGAGGCGCGACGGAGATCAGGCGGTTCCGGAGGAACGAGCGGAGGGAGTGCGGCAGATGGCGCAGGACGGTGAGGTCACGGTCGTCGGACAGGGGGCACGCCTGGAGGGCACCATCGTGTCGGCGGGATCGCTCCGCATCGACGGGCAGGTCAAGGGCCAGGTGAACGCCGACGGCGACGTGATGCTCTCGCCCCAGAGCCAGGTCGAGGCCGACATCAGCGCCGAGAACGTAGTCGTGGCCGGGCGGTTCAAGGGCAACATCGTGGTCAAGGGCAGGGCCGAGCTGTCCCGCGGGGGCCGCATCGACGGCAACATCACCTCGAAGACGCTCGTGGTGCAGGAGGGCGGCATCTTCTGTGGGCAGTCGAACATGGACGGCGGCGCTCCCACGCCCACGTCCGCGCAGGCACACCCCACCGTGACGCCGGCGACGCCGGGTTCGGACGGCTCCGAGCCGAAGTCCGATCAGCAGGCGGCGGCCAGGGCCACGCCTCGCTGACACGCCGCTGATCAGCCGCTCGCGGGCCGAGTTCGACCTGCGATGCTGTAGCGCATGCTCGATCTGAAGGCCGTGCGCGAACGCCCCGATGCGTTTCGGGCGGCGCTCACGCGCCGGGGAGCCGCCGAAGCGTTCGACCATGTGCTGGAGCTCGACGCCGAGCTCCGCGCGACGAAGACCCGGGTCGAGGAGCTCCGCGCCGAGCAGAACCGGGCCAGCAGGGAGATCGGCCGGGCCGCGCCCGAGGAGCGACAGGCCAGGATCGACGCCAGCCAGGCCCTCGCGGCGAAGCTCCGAGACCAGGAACCCGAGCTCCAACGGCTCCAGGACGAGCTCGACCAGGTACTGCTCCGCATCCCCAACCCTCCGCACGAGTCGGTTCCCGACGGTCGCGACGACGATGACAACGTCCTGGTGAAGGAGGTGGGGAAGCCCACCGGGTTCGACTTCGAGCCGAAGGACCACCTCGATCTCGGCGGACCGCTCCGACTCCTGGACATGGAGCGGGCCGCGCGGACCAGCGGGGCGCGGTTCGTCTACCTGATGGGGCCCGGCGTCTGGCTGGAGCTCGCGCTGGTGCGGTACGCGCTCGACGTGGTCGCGGGCAAGGGGTTCACGCCGGTGATCCCGCCCGTGCTGGTCCGCGAGGAGGCGATGTACGGAACGGGGTTCCTCCCGACCGACGAGTCGCAGATCTACGCGACCCGCGACGACGACCTCTATCTGGTGGGGACGTCCGAGGTGCCGCTGGCCTCGTTCCACCAGGACGAGATCCTCGGATCCGAGTCCCTGCCGGTTCGGTACGCGGGGTTCTCGACGTGCTTCCGGCGCGAGGCGGGGACGTACGGCAAGGACACGCGGGGGATGTTCCGCGTCCACCAGTTCGACAAGGTGGAGATGTTCTCGTTCTGCGATCCGGAACGGTCCTGGGACGAACACGAGTTCCTGGTGTCGGTCCAGGAGGAGATCGTGGCCGGGCTCGGTATCCCGTACCGCCTGATGAACGTGTGCACCGGCGAGCTCGGCGCGAGCGCCGCGAAGAAGATCGACCTCGAGGCGTGGTTCCCGGGGCAGTCGAAGTACCGCGAGCTGACGTCGTGTTCGAACTGCACCGACTACCAGGCCCGGCGCCTCGGCGTGCGCGTGAAAGGGGAGCGGGAGAACCGACCCGTGCACACGCTGAACGGCACCGCGTGCGCGGTCGGCAGGACGATCATCGCCGTGCTGGAGAACCACCAGCGGGCGGACGGCTCGGTGGAGCTTCCCGAGGTGCTCCACCCGTACCTGCCGCAGGGCCTGGGGACGCTCCGCCCCGCGTAGCGCTCACGGGCCGGCGGGGTTCCCCGGTCGAGCGGGTTCGGCGCCCGCGGCGACGGTCCGGTTCCGCCCGGTGGCCTTCGCCCGGTACAGCGCGGCGTCGGCGGCGGCGAGCAGGTCGGACTCGTCGGTCCCATCCGGCGGGCAGGCAGCCACACCGATGCTCACGGTGACGGAGATGCGGGTGCCGTCGGACACGAAGGCGGAGTCCGCGATCAGCGTCCGGATCTTGTCGGCCGCGACGACCGCGCCGGCGCGGTCGGTCTCGGGCAGCACCACGACGAACTCCTCGCCGCCGAACCGGGCCAGCACGTCGATGTCGCCGCGGACCGAGCCGTCGATGGTGTGCGCCACCTCGGTGAGGACGGCGTCGCCGATCGCGTGGCCGTGGCGGTCGTTGATCCGCTTGAACTTGTCGATGTCGATGACGAGCACGCCGAAGATGCTGTCGAATCGCTTGTGGCGCTTGACCTGCTCCCGGAACGCTCGTTCGAGGTATCTGCGGTTCCACACGCCGGTCAGCGGGTCGATGAGCGTGAGGCGTTCGGCGGCGGCCAGACGGCCGCGGGTCCGTTCGAGTTCGCCGCGGGACCCGGTGAGCTCCGCCGAGACGGTCCGGAGCGTGGTGGCCACCTGGTAGAGGTCACGCCCCGCGGCGGGGTCGACGGCCGGCTGGACGTCCGGCTCGCCGCGCGCCACCGCGGCCACCTCCTCGGCGATGCGGGTGATGGGATGTGTCAGCAGGCGCGCGAGGAGATAGGCCAGACCGACGAGCACGGCCAGGCCGAGCACCGCGAACCCGATCCTGGGCCAGTGGAGCCATGTCACGAGCCCCGGTGAGCCGGCGCCGGTGAACACCACGAGCCCCGAGCCACCGCCCGGACCGCCGCACAGGCAGACCACGCGGAGCGCGCCGATGGAGACGGGGAGCCGGGAGGCGGGGACCGGAGCGGGCGCCTCACCGATCGGATGCCCGTCGACGACGAACGCGAAGCGCACGGTCGCGAGATCCGAGAGTTGGGGGCGCCACACCCGCCCGCCCAGTACGGCCGACCCGGGGGCACCGCGGATGACGACGCGCCGCTCCGCGGCGATCTGGCGCAGTGCGCCGGACGCGATGGCCGAGGGGTCGTTCGGGATGCCTCCGGGCACGTCGACCGACGCCACCTTGACGCGGCCGGCCTCGAGCACGATCAGGTAGTCGAGGCGGACGTCGCGCCGGATCGCGTCGAGCTCCTGCCCGGAGGAGGAGCGGAACGCCCGGAGCGCGTCGGCACCCGACATCGCTCGGATCAAGAGGATCTGCTGCCGTTCCAGGGCCGAACGAGCGGTGACGGCAGCGACCTGCAGCCGCCCGTCGGCGTCGTGCACCGCCAGGGTGCGGGCAGCGTGTTCGGCAGTGACGGCGCCGACGACCAGCGGGGCGGCCACGATGCTCACGAAGAAGAGCGTCAGGCGCGCCCGAAAGGTCACGTTTCTTAGATCGGTCCGTATCTGTGCCCTCCTTGAGGCCAATCGCTTAAGGCCTATGGCGAGACTGTCGAGACCAATGGGGAGGTCGATGAGCGAACGGATTCGGGCGCGGGTTCTGGCAGGCGTGATCGGCACGCTCCTCGCACTGGCGGTGCTCGCACTTCCCCACGCCGGCTCGCTGTTCCCCGCCTGGCTGGTCGGCCCGGCCACCCACGAACGAGCGGTCGGCTCCGCCTCGCTGGGGCCGCCGAAGGCGCCCCACCCGACCCCCTCGCGCACTCCGCCTTCACATGGCCGGCCGCCGCCGCCGCGACACCATGCGCCCCCACCCCACCACATTCCGCCCACGCCCCCGCCCACGACCGGCGGCGGGACGGGCACGTCGCAGTCGCCGGCCCCCGGCCCGACCACTCCAGGAGGGGGGATCACTCCTCCCCGCCGGCACCCGGGCGGAACCGGGAACCCGGGCAAGCCGGGAGGCCAGCACCACCACAAGCCCGGCCACGGACACCAGCACCCCGGCAGGCCGGGTGGCACCCATCACCCGGAGCCCGGCCACGGACAGCAGCATCCTGGCGGAACGCACCACCCCCGGCAGGGCCACCCCAGAACGCACCACCCCCGGCAGGGCCACCCCAGAACTCACCACCCCCGGCAGGGCCACCCCAGAACTCACCACCCCCGGCAGGGCCACAGCACGGAGCACCACCCCCGGCAGGGACACAGCACGGAGCACCACCCCCGGCAGGGCCACAGCACGGAGCACCACCCCCGGCAGGGCCACAGCACGGAGCACCACCCCCGGCAGGGCCACAGCACGGAGCACCACCCCCGGCAGGGACACAGCACGGAGCACCACCCCCGGCAGGGCCACAGCACGGAGCACCACAGCAGGCAGGGCCATGCCACTCAGCACCACAGCCAGGGCAACCACGGTTCCCGCGACGGCCACCGCGACGGCCATGGTCATGACCACGGTTCCTCGAGCAGGCACGGCCACGGCCACGGCCACGGCCACTGAGCCGCTGAGTCCTCCTCATCCCTGACGACCGGCGGATGATCCCGCCCCCGGATCCGCCCGTTTCATCCGATCCGGGCGATGAACCCGCCCGCCGCGCCCCGTGGGCTGTTCGCCTCCGGGTTCGGCGACCGAACCCGCCGACGACGCGACAGCCGGGGAAGTGACTCGAGCGTGACGAAGGTGGACCTCGCCCGGTTCCAGTTCGCCTCGACCAGCATCTACCACTTCCTGTTCGTGCCCCTGACCATGGGGCTGGCGTTCCTGGTCGCGTTGCTCCAGACCGCGTGGCACCGCAAGGGCGAGGATGCCTACCTCCGGCTCACCCGGTTCTTCGGAACACTCCTCGTCATCAACATCGCGATCGGCGTCGTCACCGGTCTGGTGCAGGAGTTCCAGTTCGGGATGGACTGGTCGGCGTACTCGCGGTTCGTCGGCGACGTGTTCGGGGCACCGCTCGCGATGGAGGGCCTCGCGGCGTTCTTCCTGGAGTCGACGTTCCTGGGGCTCTGGATCTTCGGGTGGGGGCGGCTGTCGAAGCGCGTCCACCTCGCGACGATCTGGGCAGTGGCGGTCGGGGCGATGCTGTCGGCCGCGTTCATCATGGCCGCGAACTCGTGGATGCAGCACCCCGTCGGCTACGCGATGAAGAACGGGAAGGCCCAGCTCACGAACATCTGGGCGGTGCTCACCAACCCGGTGTTCGTGTGGGCGTACGTCCACGTGATCCTGGCCGCGCTGGTCACCGGGTCGGTCGTGATGCTGGCGGTCTCCGCGTGGCACCTCCGCCGCAAGGCCGAGGTCCCGATCTTCCACCGGACCGCGTCGCTCGCGCTGGTCGTGATGATCCCGGCGTCGCTGTTCGCGATGATGGTCGGCAGCCGACTCGGCGTGATCGAGACCACCTACCAGCCCATGAAGGTCGCGGCGATGGAGGCGCAGTGGAACACGTGCCAGCCGTGCTCGTTCTCCGCGTTCCAGATCGGTGGCGGCAAGGACGACCACACGCCGACCAAGATCATCGCGATCCCGCACCTGCTGTCGCTGCTCGCCACCGATTCCTGGAACGGCAAGGTCATCGGCCTCGACCAGCTGAACGCTCAGTACCAGAAGACGTACGGCCCGGGGAACTACGTCCCGAACGTGTTCATCCAGTACTGGTCGATGCGTGTGATGGCCTACATCGCCGTGATCGTGTTCGCGCTGGCGATCTGGGGCGGAGCCCTGCTGTGGCGGAAGAACCTCGCCGCGGAGAAGTGGTGGGCGAGGTGGTTCCTGTGGGCCGCGGTGTGGGCGGCGGCGCTGCCGTTCGTCATGAACACGGCCGGCTGGCTGCTCACCGAGAACGGCCGCCAGCCCTGGATCGTGCAGGGCCTCCAGCTGACGAAGGACGGGGTCTCGCCGTCGATCGGCACGTCGACGGTCGCGATCAGCCTGGTGGTGTTCGTGCTGCTGTACGGGGCGCTCGCGGTGGTCGACGCGGTGCTGATGTTGCGGTACTCGCGCAAGGACCTCGACCCGGTCCCCGACCTCGACGAACAGGGCCAGCCGGTGCCGGCGATGTCGTACTAGGAGCGTCGATGCAGAACCTGTGGTTCATCGTGATCGCGCTGTTCTTCACCGGCTTCTTCGTATTGGAGGGGTTCGACTTCGGCGTCGGGATGCTCCACGGGATCGTCGGCCGGACCGACGACGAACGCCGCCTGGCCATCAACACGATCGGACCCCTGTGGGACGGGAACGAGGTGTGGCTGATCGTTGCCGGGGCCGGGATGTTCGCGGCGTTCCCTTCCTGGTACGCGACGATGTTCTCGGGCTTCTACCTCGCGCTGGTGCTCGTCCTGGTCGCGCTGATCCTGCGGGGGGTGTCGTTCGAGTACCGCGGGCGGCGCGACGGACAGAAGTGGCGGCGGACGTGGGACTGGTCGATGTCGCTGGGGAGCCTGGTCGCGCCGCTGCTGATCGGGGTCGCGCTCGGCGATCTGCTCCACGGCCTGCCGATCGACTCGAGCCAGGAGTTCACGGGGAGCTTCTGGGACCTGCTGACGCCGTACGGGCTGTTCTTCGGCCTGACCATCGTATCGATCTGCGTGCTGCACGGCGCGACGTTCATCTCGCTGCGGACGACGCCGGGGGAGGTGCACGACCGCGCGGTGCGGCTGGCTCGGCGGACCGCACCGGTCACCGCCGCGGTGGTGCTCGTGGCGATGGTGTGGACCCACGTGATGGTCGACCAGGGGGTCATCCCGGGGCTGGTGCAGGTGGCCGCCGTGCTGGCGCTGATCGCCGTGACCTGGCTGATCCGGGAGGGTCGGGAGGGGTCGGCGTTCGTCATGACGACGGTCGCCATGGCCACGACGATCCTGACGATCTTCGTCGATCTGTACCCGCGGGTGATGGTCTCGAGCACGAGCGCGGCGAACGACCTCACCGTGACGAATACGTCGTCCTCGCCCTATGCGCTGAAGGTGATGACGATCGTCGCCGTGCTCTTCTTCCCCGTCGTCGTGGTGTACCAGGCCTGGACCTACCACGTGTTCCGACGCCGGATCGGGGTGGCCGACCTGGAAGGCCACGGTTCCTCGGCGGGCGCCGCGGCGTCGGCGGGGGCCTCGGCGGGCGAGTGACCCGGTGCATCTGGTCGATCCCCGGCTGTTCCGGCGCGCACGCGGCGCCCGCCTGGCGATCGGGCTGGACGCCGCCCTGGGGCTGCTCGCCACCCTCGCGCTCCTGACGCAGGCAGCGCTCCTCGCCCGGATCGTCGCGGGAGCGTTTGACGGGGAACCGCCGGCCGGCCTCGCGACGGCGACCGGCATGCTGGCGGTGGTCGTCGTGGTCCGGGCGGTGCTGTCCGGCGCGTTCGAGGCGACCGGCCGGTGGGCGGCGGCCGGCGTGATGTCCCGGCTCCGCCTCGAGCTGGTGGAACGCCGGCTCCGTGACGCGCCCCTCGCCGCCGACGGGGCCGGGGCGGGCGAGGTGGCGACGGCGGCCGTGCAGGGCGTCGACGGGCTCGAGGCGTACTTCGCCCGGTACCTGCCGCACGTGGTCCTCGCGGCCCTCGTGCCGGTGATCGTGCTGGCATGGACGTTCGTGGTCGACACGACCTCGGCGTTGATCATGCTGGTGACGCTGCCGCTGATCCCGTTGTTCATGGTGCTCATCGGCCGGTTCACGGAGGCGCGAACCCGGGCCCGATGGGCGGCGCTGGCCCGGCTGTCGAACCACTTCCTCGACGTCGTCCGCGGCCTGCCGACGCTGCGCGCGTTCAACCGGGGGGAGGCCCAGGCCGAACGCATCGCCGCCGCAGGCGACGAATACCGGACGACAACCATGGGCGTGCTGCGGCTGTCGTTCCTGTCGGGCGCCGTGCTCGAGCTGCTGGCGACGCTCGCCACCGCGCTCGTGGCCGTGGCGCTGGGCCTCCGGCTGATCGGCGGCGAGGTCGGGCTGCGGGCCGCGCTCACCGTGCTGTTGCTGACGCCCGAGCTGTACGCGCCGCTCCGGGCGCTGGGGGCGCAGTTCCACGCGAGCGCCGACGGCGTGGCGGCGGCCGGCCGGATCCTCGACCTCATCGACGACGGCGACGATGTCGCCTCGCCGGGTATCGAAGACGTGCCGTCGAACTGGAGCACCGTCCGCCTCGAGGGCGTCACGCTGTCGAACCCGGACCGGGCCGGGCGGGTGCTCGACGGGTTCGACCTCGAGATCGGTCGCGGCGAGGTCGTCGCGCTGGTCGGGTCGAGCGGCGCCGGCAAGAGCACCATCGCGTCGCTGGTGCTCGGCCTGCGCCGACCGGACGGCGGACGGGTCACCGTGGACGGCGAGGACCTCGCACGGCTCGACCGGGAGGCGTGGCTGCGGAACGTCGCGTGGTGCCCGCAGCGGCCGACGCTGTTCCGGGGCACCGTTGGCGAGAACATCGCGCTGAGCGACCCGTCGGCGTCGTTCGAACGCATCGAGGAGGCCGCGGCGCTGGCCGGCGCGGCCTCGTTTGTGGACGAGCTCCGCCACGGCTACGACACGCGGATCGGCGAAGGCGGCCGCGGGCTGTCGGCCGGCGAGACGAGGCGGATCGCGCTGGCTCGCGCCCTGCTCCGGAACTCGTCCCTGGTGATCCTCGACGAACCCTCCGCGAACCTCGACGCCGCCAACGCCGGATGGGTGGCCGCGGCGATCGAACGCCTTCGGGGGAGCTCGGCGGTGCTGCTGATCGAACACAACCCTGAGATGGCCGCGGTCGCCGACCGGATCGTCCGGATCGAACACGGCGCCGCGCGCTCCCTCGAGCCGGAGGCCGCGCTCCGGTGAAGACGCTCCGGGCGCTCGTGAGGATGGGCGACCCGCCGTGGTCGCGGGTGGCCGGGTCGGTCGCGCTCGGCGCGTTGACGGTGATCGCCGGGGTCGGGTTGATGTCGCTGGCCGGCTACCTCATCTCGCGCGCCGCGGAACACCCGCCGGTGCTCTCGCTCACCATTTCCATCGTCGCGGTGCGGGCGTTCGGCATCGGACGGCCGGTGGCACGGTACTTCGAACGCCTGCGTTCGCACGGCCTGGCGTTCCAGGTGCTCGCCCGGATGCGGGTGGCCTGCTACCGAAGGATCGAACCGCTCATCCCGTCTCGGTCGATCGGGCCGCACCAGGGCGACCTCCTGGCGAGCGTCGTCGGGGACGTCGACTCGATGCAGTCGCTGTTCCTGCGGGGGATGTCCCCGCCGGCCGTGGCCGCCGTCGCGGGGGTCGTCGTGGTGGGCGTCGTGGCCGCGTTCCTCCCCGCCGCGGCGTTGGTGCTCGCAGCCGGGCTGGTCCTCGGCGGGGTCGTCGTTCCTGCGGTCGCGGCGGTCGCCGGCCGGCACTCGCGGCGGCAGGCGGCCATCCGGGCCGATCTCACGGTGGAGCTGGTGGAGGTCCTCCGCGGCGCGCCCGAGCTCGTCGTGCTGGGCGCGGGGGACGGCGCGCTGCAACGCATCCGCTGCCTCGACCGGGAGATCGGCCGGCTGCAGCGTCGCGACGCCCTGATCGGCGGCGCGATCGAGACCATGGCGTCGCTGGTGAAGGGGCTGACGGTGGTCGGCGTGCTGCTGGTGTGCGTCCACGCGGCGGCGGACGGGGCGCTCGACCGGACGCTGGTCGCCGCGCTTACGCTCGCCACGATGGCGGCGTTCGAGGCCGTGGAACCGCTGCCCGCGGCGGCGCTCGGCCTTCGCTCGACGATCGAGGCCGGGCTCCGGCTGCTGTCGCTCGGTGCCGGCGAACACCCCCCGACGGACCGGGACCACCCGGCCGCCCTGCCGTCGGACACCACCGCCGCGCTCGAACGCGTCGACTTCGACCACGCCGCGGACGAGTCCTGGGAGCTGCGCGACGTCGACCTCCGGCTGGCGCCCGGCCGCCGCGTCGCGCTGACCGGCCACTCCGGCTCCGGCAAGAGCACGGTTGCCGCGCTGTTGGTCCGGTTCCTCGACCCGGACGGGGGACGGGTGACGCTCGGCGGCGCCGAGCTCCGCGACCTCCGCCGTCACGACGTCCGCGCGACGGTCACTCTCGACAGCCAGGACGGGTACCTGTTCTCGACGACGATCCGCGAGAACGTCCGCCTGGCCCGTCCGGCGGCGACCGACCACGAGATCGAGGCGGCGCTCCGGCGCGCCCGAATCTGGAACTGGGTGGAGTCGCTGCCCGACGGATGGGACACGTTCGTGGGGGAGGAGGGCGCGAGGGTGTCGGGCGGGGAACGCCGCCGGATCTCGCTGGCCCGGACGTTGCTCGCGGATTCGCCGGTGATGGTGCTCGACGAACCGACCGCCCACCTCGACCCGCCCACCGGGGAACGGCTGATGGCGGACGTCCTGGCGGGGGCGGACGGGCGTTCGGTCCTGCTGATCACCCACCGGAGCGAGGGCCTCGAGGCCGTGGACGACGTCCTGTCGCTGACTCGGGGCCGCGTGGAGCCGTCCGTTTCATCCCGGCCGGGTGATGCACTCAGCGCCGCCGGGGGGGTGGACTCGATGACATGGCCGATCCCATGAAGCACGTCGTCATCGTCGGTGGGGGGTTCGCCGGGCTGGGGGCCGCGCGCCGGCTGGCCAAGCGCGACGACCTCACGATGACGCTCGTCGACAAGCACAACTACCACATGTTCCAGCCGCTGCTGTACCAGGTCGCGACCTGCCAGCTCGCGTCCGCCGACGTAGCGTTCAGCCTTCGGATGTTGTTTCGCAAGCACGAGAACGTCGACGTGAAGATGGGCACGGTGGCCTCGGTGGACCCCGAGGCGAAGCGTGTCACGCTCGAGTCGGGGCAGACCATCGACGGCGACTACCTCGTGCTCGCCGCCGGCAGCCGGCCGAACTTCTTCGGAACCCTCGGCGCCGAGCACGCGTTCCCGCTGTACTCGCTGGACGACGCGCAGCGCCTTCGGTCCCGGATCCTGGCGCTGTTCGAGAACGCGGACCGGGATCCCTCACTCGTCGACCGGGGCGCGCTGAACTTCGTGATCGTCGGGGCCGGCGCGACGGGGACCGAGGTCGCCGGCGCCCTCGCCGAGATGATCAAGGAGGTCATGCCGCACGAGTACCAGGACCTCGCCGTCCGGCAGGCCCGGGTGACGGTCGTCGACCTCGGGCACTCGGTCCTGGCGCCGTTCTCCGACAAGGCGCACGCGTACGCGGCGAAGGTCCTCCAGCGCGACGGCGTCGAGCTCCGGCTCGGCACCTCGGTGAAGGAGATCGCCGTCGACCACGTCGTGCTGTCCGACGGCTCGAAGATCCTCACCCATTGCGTGGTGTGGGGCGGCGGCATCATGGCCGGGGAGCTGGCCGGGGGCACCGGACTCTCCCAGGGCCGGGGCGGGCGGCTCGACGTCGAGCCCGACCTCACCGTCGCCGATCATCAGGGCGTCTACGCGCTGGGCGACTTCGCGAACATCCCGGCGCCCGACGGTTCGTCGTTCCCCCAGCTCGGGTCGGTGGCCCTGCAGTCGGGGCAGTGGGCGGCGAAGAACATCGAGGCCGAGCTCGACGGCAAGCACCGCCGGGCGTTCCACTACCACGACAAGGGGATCATGGCGATGATCGGGCGGAACGCCGCGGTCGCCGAGATGGGCGCCCGCCACCACGAGCTCCACGGGTCGGTCGCGTTCGCCTCGTGGCTGGGCGTTCACGCCTACCTGATGACCGGCGTCCGGACGCGCATCGACGCGTTCATCCAGTGGGGCTGGGACTACTTCTCGAAGACGCGCGGGCCCCAGGTGCTGGACCGCTCCGACGCCGCCCGCATCGACTGGGACGACGACGAACCGGACGACGACTCGGAACCGGACGACGAGTCGGCCTCGGACGACGAGTCGGCCTCGGACGACCGGCCCGCCGGCGACTCCTAGCCCAGCCGCCCCACCAGGTGCTCGCCGACCCGGATGGCGTTCGCCATCGCGGTCAGCGCCGGGTTCACCGCGCCGATGCTCGAGAAGAAGCTGGTGTCCACGACGTACAGGTTGTCCAGCTCATGGGTCTTGCAGTTGGTGTCGAGCACCGACGTCGCCGGATCGGTCCCGAACCGCGCCGTTCCCGCCTGGTGCGCGCACCGGGCGACCGGGATGCTCATGTGCATGTAGAAGTTCTTGTCCAGCACGTGGTGCTCGGCCATGCCCGTGTGGTTCAGGACCTTCTTCAGCTCGTGGTACAGGCGGCCGGCCTCCTCGTCGTTGGTCGAGCGGTAGGTCAGATTGACGTTGCCGTCGGCGTCGAGCGTGACCCGGTTCTCGGGGAGCGGGAGGTCCTCGGTCGTCAGCCAGAAGTCGACCGCGTGGCGGGCCGTCTCCGCCAGGCTCCAGTGCGGCGCCAGCTTCGTGAGCTTCGGCTCCTCGCCCTTCATCGCGGCCGCGTTCGACTTGCCGACCATCTGGATGTTCCCGACCGGCCAGTCGTGGCCGTCGGCGCCGAAGTACACGTCGTTGATCCCCAGCGTCTTCTGGAACACGGTGTCGTTCGGCTCCTTGGACAGCGCCACGACGGCCTTGCAGTTTGTGGAACATGTAGTTCCGGCCGACCTGGTCGGACCCGTTGGCCAGGCCGCCCGGGTGCGCGTCGCTCGCGGACGCGAGCAGCAGCTTGGCGGTGTTGGCCGCGCCGGCGGAGACGACCACGACATCGGCCCCGTACACCTCGCGCTCGCCGCCGCGTGACACGACGACGCCGGTCACCGTCCTCCCGCCGGGGTCGGTCTCGAGCTTCGTGACCTCGGCGCCGACCAGCAGCGTGACGTTGGGGTGCTCGAGGGCCGGGCGGACGGCGACGACCTCGGCGTCGGACTTGGCGTGGACGAGGCACGGTAGCCGTCGCACCACGTGCAGCGGACGCAGGTGCTCCTCGGCCGGTCTTCCTCGTCGAGCAGGATCCCGCACGGCGCGTGGAACGGGTGGTATCCGCCGCCACGGAGGGCGTCGAACCCCCGGCGCCGGTCCCGATGACGATCACGTCGTAGTTGTCGGCCATGGTGGTTCCTCCTCCCAACCCCGACGGGAGCACACGTCGAAGGCGCGCGCGAACCATCGCGCCGGCAGGATGAAACGCCCGTCAGCCGCGGGCCGGGCGGTCATGCCGGGGTCAGGCGCGGAGCCAGGGCTCGTGCCATCGGCCGAACCCGGCGAGCAGCTCGTTGGCCTTGGGCGGGCCCCAGGAATCCGGTTCGTAGTCCTCGATCGGGGGTGGCGCATCGAGCAGCGGCTGGAGGACACGCCACGCCTCCTCGACGCCGTCCTGTCGTGTGAACCGCGAGCTGTCGCCCACCATCGCGGCGTGAAGCAGCACCTCGTACGGCGTCGCCCCCTCGCCCCCCTCCTGGGAGAAATCGATGTCCAGGCTGATCTGCTCGGGCTCGACCGCACCCGAGCGCTGCGCGTCCACCAGGAGCCGGATGCCGGTCGAAGGGTCGAGCTTGACCACCAGCTGATTCGGCTCGGGCAACCTGGACGCCTCGGCGTGGAAGCCCAGCCGTGGCGGGTGCCGGAACACCAGCCGCAGCTCGGTCTGCGTGATCGGCAGCCGCTTGCCGGTCCGGATGAAGAACGGAACCCCCGACCACCGCCAGCTCTCGATGTCGATCTGGAGCGCGGCGAACGTCTCGGTCGTGGAGTCGGGCGCCACGCCGGGGATCGATCGGTAGCCCGTGTACTGGCCGCGCACGTAATGGGCCGGATCGGCGTCCGGCATCGAGCGGAACGCCGTGTGGATCGCGTCTTTCAGCGTGTCGGGATCGCGTCCCGAGGGGAGCTCCATGCTCGCCGCGGCGACGACCTGCATCAGGTGGTTCACGACGACGTCCCGCAGGGCGCCGACGGGGTCGTAGAAATGGCCGCGGTCCTCCACGCCGAAGCTCTCAGCCATCGTGATCTGCACGGACCGCAGGTAGTTGCGGTTCCACAGCGGCTCGAGCATCGCGTTGGCGAACCGCAGGTACAGGATCTCGGCGAGGCCCATCTTCCCCAGGAAGTGGTCGATCCGGTACAGCTGCGACTCGTCGAGAACCGCGTGGATCTCCTCGTTCAGGGCGCGGGCGGAGGCGAAATCGTGGCCGAACGGCTTCTCGACCACCACCCGGGCGTTCGCCGTCAGCCCGGCGTCCGCGATGCCCTTGATCACCCTGCTGAACAGGAACGGAGGGATCTCCAGGTAGAACACCGGCGTCGTGGCGCCCTCAATCGCCTTCCCGACCCTCGCGTAGGTGTCGTCCTCCCCGAAATCACCTGATACGTACGACAGCCGGTTCGCCAGCCGTTCGAACACCGCGTCGTCGACCTGTTCGCCGGTCCCTGCGATGCACTCGCGTGCATGTTCCCGGAGCTTGTCGACGGTCCAGTCATCGACGGCGACGCCGACGATCGGGCACTCGAGCAGACCGCGCCGCTCCAATCGATACAGGGAGCGGAACGTCATGACCTTGGCCAGGTCTCCCGTGATCCCGAACACCACGAACACGTCACAGGCGTCGGCCATGCAGTCCCCTTGTCGGCGGTGGAAACGCGGACGCTAGCTCAAGGCTTCGGGACGGCATCGTCCGAAGGGGATGAATCATCGCGGCGGTCCAGCTCCGGCCGATCCGCTGCCCGATCAGGGTGACCGAAACCCGGCGGTCCCGGCGACATTCCGGGGCCGCGTCCACCCGCGGGTCGATCGGGTCCGGAAACCGGCATACTGATGCGCGAATGAGGGGAACGAAGTCGATGCGTGCCCGCGTGTCCGCCACGATCGTGGGCCTCGCGCTGGTGTTGGGGCTGGCCGCTCCGGCGGGCGCATTCGCGGAGACGGCTGCTCCGGGTGTCTGTCAGCATGTGCCGACCGCCGAGAGCCCGCTGATCCACGGCCGGCTCACGGCCTGCGGCGGCAGCTTGGTCGACGCCCGCGGCCACCGGGTGCGGCTCCACTCCTACGAGTTCACCGGCATGCTCCCGGGGAACGGCGACGTCTCGACGCCCTGCCTGCACTGGCAGGCTCCAGCCACGTCGCTGGCCGGGCAACTCCGGCTGAAGGGCTTCAACTCGGTGTTCATGATGTTGTCCTGGGCCAACATGGAGCCGACGCGTCCCACCACCCGTCCCAACGGCACGGTCGTCCACCACTGGAACCTCGGCTACCTCCGAGCGCTCGACGCGGCGATCGCGAACTTCAAGGCGCACGGCATCGCCGTCGTGCTCGGCCTGGCGCAGTGGAAGTGGTCGCCGGCCTTCACCCACATCGACGTGGGGGACGGCCACATCGTGCCCTGCGGCCAGGGGATGCCGATGTGGCTGTATCCGCACGGGGGCGGGGTCAAGCAGATGGCTCAGGCCGCGCGCAGCTTCTTCCAGACCGCGACGAAGGTCCGCGCTGGATTCCTCACCGCGTGGAAGAAGATCTCCATGCGGTACGCGAAGCAGTCGGACGTCGTGGGGTTCGTGCTCTTCTGGGAGGCGTACGAGCTGATCTCAGAGCCGTTCACCAACGGCCATACGCTCCCGCCGTCCGCCCTGCACCTTGCGCGCTGGTACCAGACGATCGGCAGGGCGCTGCACCGCTTCGAGCCGAACCAGCTGCTGATCGCTCCGGACTGGCAGGCGCGGGGGAAGAACCTCTATGCCGTGCAGAGCCGGCCGAGGCTCACCAATCTCGCGTATGCGTTCGAGTACTACACGTACGCCTGGAACGATGCCGCACGCAAGCGGCTGACCGGCTACATGAACGAGGCGCGACGCTGGAAGGCCCCCGCCTGGATCGCCGAGTTCAACGCCTTCGGCCACGCGACGAGCCCGTTCGGGACCCAGCCCGATCCCAACTGGGCGAAGGACACCACGTCGCTGCTGCAGCAAGCGAGGTCGGTGCGGCTGAGCTGGACCATCTTCGGGACCGTCGACTCCCGCTTGGCGAACATCCTGCGGCACTGGGGAACGTAGCGGGCCCGGGGCGGGTCAAGCCCGCCCGACCCGGAGCTCCTCCGGGGTCACCGTGACGTCGAACAGCCGGCCGCCCCGGTGCAGCTGCAGGGTGAGGTGCCGGCCGATCGCGTCGGAGTCCATCAGTCGCTGGAGGTCGTCCATGCCGCCGACGGGACGGCCGTCCACCGCGACCAGCAGGTCCTCCGTCCGGATGCCCGCCCTGGACGCCGGGCTCCCGGGGACCACCTCGACGATCTCGACGCCGCTTCGGCGCCCGAGCCGGTCGGCGAGCCGCGGCGGCAGCGGGCGAGGGCCGCCGGCGATGCCCAGGAACGCCCGCCGCACCCGCCCCTCCGACATCAGCGCGGCCACGATGCGTCTCGTGGCCGGGTTGACCGGAACCGCGAGCCCGAGGCCCTGTCCCATCCCCGGTCCGACCACCGCGGTATTGATCCCGACCAGCCGGGCGCTGGCGTCGGACAGCGCGCCCCCGGAGTTCCCGGGGTGCAGCGCGGCATCCGTCTGGATGACGTTCTCGATCAGCCTCGTCACGGTGCCCGCGCGGGTCGGGAACGAACGGCCGACCGCGCTGACCACGCCGGCGGTGACCGACCCGGCGAAGCCGAACGGGTTCCCGATCGCGACCACCAACTGCCCGACCCGCAGCCTCGAGGCGTCGCCGAGCACCGCGGCCTGGAGGTCCGAGCCGCCCGCCCGGACCACTGCGAGGTCGGAGAGCGGATCGGTGCCGACGATCTCGATGTCGAGCTCGCGCCCGTCGGTGAGCGTGGCGATGCCGCGGTCGGTCCCCGCGACGACGTGGGCGGAGGTCAGCAGGAACCCGTCGGGCGTGACGGCCACCGCGCTGCCACCGCCCTCGACCCGCCCGGGCGCGCCGACCCGCCGCCACACCCGCAGGTTGGCCACCGACGGCGACAGCTCGGTGGCAACGGTGGTGACGACCCGCGAGTACGCGTCCATCGCCGCGTCCTCGTCCACCGTCCCGGCGGTGCCGGACGACCCGAGCCCGTCTCCGGGTTCCGCATCGAGGAATGCGATCTCGGCCACGCAACGACCCTAGCACCGGCCGCGTGTAATGAAGTAATCACGACGCCAGTTTGCACCGGGCAGGCGGACACGGTTGCATGGACGCGATGGAGACGCGACGGCTGGGACGGCTCGGGCATCGGTCGACCGTGCTGATCTACGGGGCGGCGGCGATCGGATGGGTCGACTCACCGGACGTCGCCGACCGGTCCATCCGGGAGGCCCTCGAGGCAGGGATCAACCACTTCGACACGGCGGCCGATTATGGCGACGCCGAGCTGCACCTCGGCCGGTGGATGCCCGAGATCCGCGATCGCATCTTCGTCTCGACCAAGACCGGAGACCGGACGTCGGCGTCCGCGTACGACTCGATCCGCCGGTCGCTGGAGCGCATGTGGATCGACGGCATCGACCTCCTGCAGCACCATGCGGTGGGAAACCTGGACGAGCTCGACGAGGTGACCCGCTCCGGCGGCGCACTGGAGGGCGCGATGCGGGCGCGGGAGGAGGGGCTGGTCGGCGGGATCGGGATCACCGGCCACGGCATGCAGGCCCCGGCGACGCACCTCGAGGCCCTCCGAAGGTTCCCGTTCGACACGGTGCTCACCCCGTGGAACTGGCGGTTGGCCCGCTTTCCCGGGTTCCGACGGGACTTCGAGGCGCTCGTCGAGGAGATCCAGGCCCAGGACGCCGGGTTGATGATCATGAAGGCGGTCGCGCGGAACCTGTGGCCGAAGGGACCGAAGCACCGCTCCACCTGGTACGAGCCCCTCGAGGACCAACCGGCGATCGACGCGGCCGTGGCGTTCGTCCTCGCGCATCCGGTCGTCACCGGGATCGCGACGGCCGGCGACGTGGGGATGCTGCCCAAGATCGTGGGGGCCGAAGCGCGCCGCGCGACGCTCTCGCCGGCGGAGATCGATGCGACCCTGTCGGCCGTGCCGGAATACGAACCGCCGTTCCTCCGAGCGGATGGCCGGGAAGTGCCCGACTGGCTGGAGCATCTCCTCCCCGCTTGAGGACCCCGTTCAGCCAACCACCCGATGCGCGTCGCCGCACTCGGGCATGGGAACATCGGAGCAGTTCGGGAGGATGGCCGAGCGGACGAAGGCGACGGTGACGGCAACGGCCGCCTCGGACGTCTCGTGGTTGTGCTTCAGCTCATCCAACGAGGGATCCTCCACGATGGTCTGCTCAGCATCTCTCCCTGGCTCGAGCAGCGGAGACGCGAGTACCAGGATCACCCGCTGGTGGTGAGCCAAACGGGTGACTGGGATCCATGGGTTCAGTTCATGGCGCTGGCGCTTCGCTCCCAAGCGGACGAGGCCGTCCAGCGGGTCGAGCGACTGCTGGCTTTCCAGGACTCCGTGCGCGAGCTCTCTCGTACCTATCCGCTTCGCGGTGTCGCGGCTCGCATTGCTGAAGACCTCATCGGAAGGCCGCTTGTCACGTCGACGTCAGCCTCGAAGATGTACGGCGTGAGCTACCAGGCTGCCAACACCGCCATCTCGCGATTGGTGGAGGCGAGGATGCTCCGGGAACCTACGCCCGCGTGTTCGCCACCGATGACGTACTCCGAATCATTGGTTGAGGTTCCTGCCCACCTCCTCCTTCCTCGTCGACTCTGGCGCCGGCTCGGCGTAGCCTCGGCCCGCGAGTGCTGGGGGAGCTCGCTGTGTCATCCCTGCTCGATGGAGGGTCTTCGCGTCCGGCGTTGCCTCGCGCGTCACCGGCTCATGAGATGGCTCAGAGCGCGTCGTTGTCCGCGTCGAGGTCGACCGGGAAGGGAAGCGCGATGCGGTCAGCGGGGACCCGGCTTCGGCCGGTCTCGTCGAACCGGTCGAGCCCCAGGTCGCACGCGTCGACCACGTCGGTGCGGCCCTCCAGAGCGAGGTCGGCGGCCGCCCTCGCCACCGCGGGCCCCCGCATATGCGTGCCCGCCCGCCGAGGCCACGGTGAGGCCGTGGACCTCCGCCCCCCCGGGCGCCACGGCCGGCCCGATGATCGGCAGGTGGTCGGGCGTGTAGTCGATGGTGACCGCCCACACCTTTCGCAGGCCGAGGCCCGCCGTGACCGGGACCAGGCGGTTCAGCCGCCGCTGCATCCGCCGCAGGTACGGCCAGTCGACCTCGCGGGCCACCCCGGGCTGCTCCCCGGGATTGCTCATCCCGAACAGCAGCCCGCCCTCCTCCAGCCGCCAGTACAGCCCGGCCCCGAGGTCGAAGACCATCGGTGTGCGGTCGACGTCGAGGGCAGGGTGGGGTTCGGTCACGGCGCCTGGTGGCGGACCGCGCCGACCGGGATCCGAAGCCCGGCCACCCGCCCCACGGAGCGGAGCACGGGGCCGCCCGTCAGGAGGACCCGCGGGCAGTCATCGACCCGGCGGACGTCTCGACCTCGGTGACGACCCTGGAGCCCCCGCGGCCCCGGCGCGTCCGGAGACCGGTGAACGCGACGCCCTCCCGCAGGTCCACCCCCGTTCGGTGCGTGGCCAGGGAGTACGCGAGGACGTTCCGGGGCGGATAGATGCAGCCGTCGGCCTCGCGATAGCTGCCTCCCCGGTGGACGGTGGCCGGTGGCCGGTGGCCGGTGGGCGCGAGCGTGGGCACCACCGTGCGCGCCTCCTCCGGCCCCAACCACCGGACGTCTTCCAGACCGGCGGCGCGCTGCATCTCGATCCGTTCGCGGGCCTCGCGAACGTCGGCCCTCGGTCATCGCGAGGAGGAGGTAGCCGAGCTCCCGGAACCCCGAGTCGGTGCCGAACAGGTCCCGCTCCCGCCGGTAGAAGTCGATCGACCACCGACCGAGAGTGACGGTCTCCGGTGCGCCTCCCTGGGCCCGACGACGCCGGCGGCCCTGCTGCTCGCGCCCTCCCGACATGGCTGCGCTCGAGCACGATGACCTGCTCCGCCCCGCGGGTTCGCGCGAAGCAGGAGGCCCACCCACCGATGGCTCCCCCTCCGACGACGACGAGATCGGCCCGTTCCATCGCGGTCATGCGCCCCCTTGCCGACCCGACCCTAACCCGATGCCCGAATCGCCGAGATCGGGTACGCCGCACATCATCCATCCACACGTGGTGGAGCCGCCGGAGATCCGGGTCAGGCTCGTGGACACCGATCGGCGTGAAGGTACCGGCGGCACTCCTCGGCGCTGAACTGCCTCGTGACATCCTGCCGGGCGATCTCGAGGAGATCATCGATGTCGAGCGCCCAGATGCGAACACCGTCGCAGCTCGTGGAGGCGAGCTTCGTGCCGTCCGGACTGTAGGTGACGTCTCGTACTGCGCATCCGGAGCTTCGCAGGACGAGTTGCTGTGCGCCGGTGTCCGCATCGAACAGCCGCACCGTGCCGTCGCGGCCGGCCGTCGCGAGGCGCGATCCGTCGGGACTGAAGGCGACATCGGCAACGCCCCCCGATTGCCCCTCCAGCACCGCCACGAGCTGATCGCTCTTCACGTCCCAGATCTCCACCGGTCCTTCCGGCCCTGCCGTGACGATCCGGGAACCAGCGGGGTCGAATTCCACCACGGGCGACTGCGACGAAATGCCCTGCGTGATCGTGCGGACCACTTCACCCCGCGCCCAGTCCCAGATCTTCACGTGGCTCCTCCCGGGTTCGCCCAGCCCCAAGGAGGCCGCCGTGGCCACGAGGAGGCCGTCGGGGCTGAACCGCGCGGCGTTGACGTTGAACTCGTGGTCCTCTTGCAGGACGCGGATGTCGCGCCCGGAGCGATCCACGATCCTCGCCGTTCCGAGCTCGCTCGCGGTGAGGAGGTACTCGCCCTCCGGGCTGAAGGCGACGTCCTCGACATCGAAGGCGTGGGGGATGCGGTAGAGCTCTTCACCACTTGCCGAGTCCCACACCCGCACGACGTCGCCGCCGCAGCAGTGATGCGCGCTCCATCCCCCGAGCGCGATCGCCCTGCCGTCGGGGCTCACGTCGAGTGAATCGATCACGAAGTCGTCGAGCGCCGGTCCGAACCTGCGAACCTCCCGCCTCGTCGTCAGATCCCAGATCGACACCCCCGAGATCTCGTTTGCGGTGCGCGTCACAACGCGCTGCCCGTCGGGCGTGAATTCGGCCGCCGGGGTCCCGGAGGCGGGGAAGTTCGCCCACTCGGCGCCGCCATCTGGTCCGATGCCCCAGATCTTCACGGCGGAGATGCCCGCGTCCCCGGCCATCACCCGGGTCCCATCGGGCGAGAAGGCCACGCCCACGACCCCGCTCCTCGTCTCCCGGGCCGACAGCGACCACAGCTCCCGGACCCCGGTCGCCCCGATCCTCCACACCTTCGCCGTGCCGTCGGAACCGCCGGTCACCAGGCGGGACGAGTCCGGGCTCCACGCGATGCTGAAGACGAATCCGGCGTGACCGAACAACGTGTGGCGCAGCGATCCCTTGTCCGCATCGAAGACCCGAGTGGTGTCCTCGCTGGTTGCGGCGACGTATCGGCCATCCGGACTCCAGGACACCCCCCGGGAGTCCGGCACGGTGCAACAGTTGGGCCCGTTCAGCGAAAAGGCTTCTTCGCCGGTATCGACGTCGAACACGGCGCCGATCCGTTCCATCACCCACCACCCCACCACGGCGAGGTGTTTCCCGTCGGGACTGAGGGCTGTGTCGATCGCGCCATCGAAAGGAATGGTCGAGATCACGCGGTCCGTCGACAAATCCAGGACCTGGACCTCCCCGAGCGCATTGGACTCCTGATTCCAGGCGGCGGCGACGACCGACCCGTCTTCGCTGAACGAAGGACCCCATGCGGAGCCGCTCCCCGAGAGGCTGGAGATGAGCCGCCCGGTCGAGGCGTCCCACACCATTAGCCGGCCGTCGTCTCCGGTCGAGGCGAGCCTCGAGCCGTCCGGGCTGAATGCGACGTCGTTGATGTCCCCGTCGTGCGCCTCGAATGCGAGGACCCGGTCTCCCGTCTCGTCGTCTCTGATGTCGATCGTGCCCGAGTTCTCGGGGCCCTCGGTCACGAAGACCCCCCTCGGGCTCCAGGCGACGAGTCCTCCGATCTGGGGCACCTCGAGATCGAGTCGCGACGCCGTGACGGCGCGGTGGAGCGCTTCCTCCGCCTCGGGCAGCACCGTGCCGTCCGAGGAGCGTGTGGTCTCGACCGCTTTGATCGCGAGCAGGACGCTGAGCTCCGGGTCGGCCTCCAGGTTCGAGACGGCGGCCGCGGCGAGCTCTCTCGCCGCGGCCACCCGGGCCTCGCGCTCCGCTCTCCCGCTCTGGTTCGTGGCGACGACGGTGAGGGATCCGGCGATGAGGGCCGCGGCCGCGAACACGGCCACGAGGCCTCGCAGCCGGCGCGTTGATCGCCGCTCGATCAGCACCTCGTGCTCGCGCCGCAGCCCCTCCTCCGTCCGCTCTCGGTCACGTTGCTCGACGCTCGCCTTGACGTACGCTCGCTCGAGCCGTCCGATGGCCAGATCCGTGGCACCGGCCCAGGTTTCGAACTGCTCCAGTCGGACACCCCGCATGAGGAAGCTGGGGTCCTCCCCGGAGCCTCGCCACTCGGTGGCCGCCCGGGACAGCACCCGCCCCAGACGGAGGTCCTCCCTCGCGCCGTCGATCCAGGTGCGGAGGCGCCCCCACGCGCGGAGCAGGGCCTCGTGGGCGATCTCGACCGTGGGCTCTCGTGTGGCGGGCTCTCGATCGAAGGTCAGGAGCCGGTGGCGCCCGAACGTGTCGACCACCCTGTCGATGGCCTCCATGTCGACCTCGAGTGCGGCCAGCTCGCTCCTCGCCACCCGGCGCCTGGTGTCCTGCCTGCCCTCTCCGAGGGTGACCAGTCGCAGGAACACCTGTTGGGTGGCCCGTCGTCCCGGTGGGTCGATCCCCTGGTAGATGCGGTCGGCCCGTGCGGACAGCGCTCCCGCGACCCCACCGATGTCCCGGTACGCCGACAGGGTCAGCCGGTCGTCGTCCCGACGTTCGAAGAGTTCCGTGAGCGCGTACTGGAGGAGCGGAAGGGCCCCAGGTTGGTGGGCGACATCGGCGATCATCTCCGCGACCAGGCCGGGCTCTGGTCGCACACCCACCCCTTCCGCCGGGCCCCGGATCGCCTGCTCGAGCTCGTCCGGTGTGAGCGGCGGAACCGCCTCGGTCCGTTCGGCGAGCAGCTCGCCGAAGCGTGGGTAGAGGAGCGGGCGGTCGAAGAAGTCGGCTCGCAGGGTCACGATGACCCGCAGCCGGCTCTCGGGGTCGGCGGCCGCGACCCGAAGGGACTCGAGGAACTGCTCCCGCTCCCGCTCGTCCCGGGTGAGGGTGAACACCTCCTCGAACTGATCGACGACGAGCACGGCCTCCCCCTCCCCGGGCAGGACGAGACCGATGGCTTCGAGCAGTCCCCGGGATCCCGCGTCGAGCCGGTCGCGCAGCCGCGGCGCCGGACGCACGGCGATCCGAAGGAGCGCCGCCTCGAGCTCGTCCATCGGGTGCGGGCCGGGGAACATCTCCGCGACGAAGGCCTCCTCCGGGTTGCCCAACGCCCGATCCCTGATCGCCGGAACGAGACCGGCTCGGACCACCGAGGACTTGCCGCTCCCGCTCGGGCCGACGACGGCCAGGAACCTGGATCGGGGGCCGTCCTCGCGCAGCCGTGCCAGGAGGGATGCGATGAGCTCGCCTCGTCCGAAGAACTCCCGGGCGTCGGTCTCCGTGAACGCCCGGAGGCCCTTGTAGGGATTCCGTTCGTCGACCCGGTGCGGCGCGGCGATCGCCCCGGGTTCGAGGGCCGAGCGGGCCGCACCGGCGAACGCGTCCGCCCCGGGTGCATCCGCCCCGGCACCCACGCGATCGGCGAGCTCAGCGATGGACGGGTCGTCCGGCACCAGACGCCTGGCCAGGGCCGCGAGCTGCTGGACGTCCGCCGAGGGGTCCGGGGCGGGCCCGGTCCCGACCTGGAAGTCCCCGATGTAAGCGTTGCCTTCGCCGTCGAACAGGACGCTGGAAGACCGCAGGCTCCCGTGGGCCAGGCCCTGGCGGTGCGTGAACGCGAGCGCCAGGGCGACCTGCTCGACGACGCGAAGAGCCCGATCCCTCTCCAGCGACTCCCCGCGTTCCTCGAGGCTTCGCAGGCTCCCGCCCCGGAGATATCGGGCGACCACGTAGGCCCGGCCGGGCTCCCGCCAGTAGTCGTACGTCGGGACGATGTGCGGATGCTCGAGCGCCGCCACGGCCCGGGCCTCCGGTTCGAACCGCCGGACGAACGTCGGGTCGGCGGCGAGCGCCTCGTGGAATACCTTGACCGCCACGTCCCGTTCGACGTGGGGTTGGATCGCCCGGAAGACGACTCCCGTGGGGCCGTCGTCGATCTTCTCCAGGAGCCGGTAGCCGCGGAGCGGCTCACCCCGCAGATCGAGACCGGGATCCTGCCGCAGCACCCGCTGGTGAAGTCGCGTGAGCTCGGGGGACGGATCGATCCCCAGCTCGTCGGCCAGGGTCGTCCTGGCGCGCTGGTACGCGCCCAGGGCCTCGGCCTGCCGCCCTTCGCGGTACAGGGCCAGCACGAGCAGGCCCCAGAGCCGTTCCCGCCAGGGATGCCGCGCGAGCAGGGATTCCAGGTCCCCGATCGCCCGGGCCTGCGTGCCGCTCGCCAGCAGCCCCTCGATCCGGTCTTCCTGAGCCTCGAGCCGGAGCGCATCCAACCGGGAGGCCTCGGGGAGGAGTGACGGCTGGTCCGCGAGGTCCGCGAGCGCCGGTCCTCGCCACAGGGCCAACGCGTCGTCGAGTGCGCCGACCGCGACCACCGGATCCACGGGGAGGGCCTTCTTCGCGTCCCGTACGAGCACATCGAACCGTGCGGCATCCAGCTCGGTGGTGTCGAGCCTCAGGCGGTACCCGGGTCCACTGGTCTGGATGCGGTCCGGGCCGAGGGCCTTCCGGAGCAGCGAGACGTAGGACTGGACGACGTTCCGGACGCTCTCGGGCGGCTCCTCGCCCCAGATCTCGTCGACCAGCTGCTCGGCCGGGACGACCTCGCCCGCCCGGATGAGCAGGTGTGCGAGGACGGCGCGCTGCTTCGGACCGCCGAGGGGGATGGGACCGCTCCCCGCGTCCACCTCGAGGGGCCCGAGGACCCTGAACTGCATCCTCCCCCTGGACACTCCCCGGCCCGGGCGCTTCGGGACGAGCGCTCGCATCTGCTCCGGAATGCCGTTCCCCTCCCCGACGATCTCCAGGACGTGGACGGGGTCCGAGAGCCCCTTGAGGTGCAGGTGGCCGCGATCCACGTAGCGAACGCCCTCGATCGTGCCGGCCAGGTGAACGAGGCTCTCATGGCTCAGCACCTCGCCGGGTCCGGCCTCGCCGCACAA
The DNA here is from genome assembly GCA_963772375.1 of uncultured Actinomycetes bacterium. GTDB lineage: Bacteria > Actinomycetota > UBA4738 > UBA4738 > JACQTL01 > DATBHM01. The sequence continues at coordinate 40,951 of CAVYXG010000005.1, read as the reverse complement.
CCGCGCCGCGAGGTTCAGGGCGCCGCCCCGGAACCCGCTCTTGACCTGTACGGCCTCGCCCGCGTCCAGCCCGATCCCGACGGGGATCGGGATGTCGGGAGCGGCCATCGATACCTGCAGGAGGCGCGCCTGCAGCTCGACCGCCGCCCTGATCGCCTGGCGCGGAGAACGGAACACAGCAAGGGCTTCGTCGCCGCGAAGCTCGACCAAGGTTCCCTCCCGGGACAGCACGTGCTCTCGCACGATGTCGGCGAACTTGGCGGCAAGCGCGGCGGCCGCCTCGTCGCCTCGCTCCTGGGTGAACGTGGTGTACCCGCGAACGTCCGCGATCAGAAAGGTCCTGATCTCCTCGGCGGTCTCGGACGGAGCCGAGCTCTGTTCCACCTCGCGGGCTCGCATGCGACCCAGGGCCCGGGGAGCCGGATCGGTCCCCTGCATGCGACCGAGTATCGGGCCTCGAGTTCCGGGACGCCAGACCTCGGCCTCGTCGTGCGTGGTGCCCACGCGCGCCACCCTCGATCAAGGCGCTTGAGAACGCCTTGAAGGAGCCGTCACGCAGCTCTCAAGCCTCCGCCGCCAACCTCACGAGGTGGTCCACATGCGTGCGACCCGACGAAGGGAGGGCGGCATGACATTCACGCATCGAACGGGGAGCGAGGCACCACGAGCTCACGTCGCGACGCGACGGCCTGTTGTCGTGGGGCTCCTGGTCGCCGTCGCTCTGTTGGCGGGGGCGTGTCAGGGGACACCAGGGGAGACTCCCGTCTCGACTGCCACGTCGGACCGGACGACGGCCCCCCCGCCCCGGACGACCGCCTCCTTGCCCCGGACGACCGACGGCGAGACGGACGGACCGAGGGTGACGATGTCCATCCTCGACATTGGCTCAGGGGCGGAAACTGCGTTCACGGCGCCTCCCGGTTCGGCGGAGTTCGATTTCACCCTCGACGGGTCGAAGATCGCCTATTCCGGCCTCGATGAGAACGGATACCTCCAACTGTTCGTGATGGATGCCGACGGCTCGAACGCCCGGCAGGTCACACACCACGAGGGGGGAGTTGACGCACGCGGCCTCAATTGGTCGTCCGACGGTTCGATGATCGCGTACGAAGCAGACACGCCGACCAAGACCCAGATCTTCGTCGCTCGCGTCTCCGATGGCGTTTCGACCATGGTCACCCGGGAACCGCAGGGCGCGGTCGACCCGGGGGGGTGGACCACGAACGGAGAGTCCATCCTCTTCTCGTCATTCAATCCCCCGATCGATCACTACTCAGCCCTGTTCGTCGATCTCACGACCGGGCGATCGAGGCTGATCGTCCCCGATGCGAGCACACCGGCGCTGTCGCCCGACGGCGCGTGGATCGCCTTCAACTCGTGGCTGAAGCCGCGTGTGCGATTGATGCTCGCCAAGAACGACGGATCCAACCGACGCGTCATCGCCGCTCGGTTCAGCATCACCGACGGGTTCGAGAAATGGTCGCCCGACAGCACGCAGATCGCGTACATCGGGGCCATGGGAGATGGTTTCGGCACGTACGTCTACGATCTCGCCTCACGGGAAACGCGCTTCGTGACGGCCAGGGAAGTCGTGACCTGGGTCGACGACGACCACATCCTCGTGAGCTGACCGAACCGACCCGTCGGGGGCGCCTGCGGGTCGAGCGCGTCGACCTCCTGCAGCACCACGCCGTGGGCAACCTGGCCGAGCTCGAGCAGGTGACCGGTCCCGGCGGGGCGCTCGAAGGGTCGGTGCGGGCCCGGGACGAGGGCTGATCGGTGGGATCGGGATCACGGGGCACGGCATGGATGCCCCGGCGACGCACCTCGAGGCCCTCCGGCGGTTCCCGTTCGACACCGTGCTCACGCCGTGGAACTGGCGGCTGGCCCGAGTGCCGGAGTTCCGGCGGGACTTCGAGGCCTTGGCCGAGGAGGTCGCCGCGCAGGACGCGGGGCTGATAATCATGAAGTCGGTCGCTCGGCACCTGTGGCCGACTGGCGGCCAGGACCGGACCACCTGGTAGCGCGTCGCTCTCGGCGGAGGACATCGACGCGACCCTGTCGGCCGTGCCGGAATACGAACCGCCGTTCCTCCGAGCGGATGGCCGGGAAGTGCCCGACTGGCTGGAGCATCTCCTCCCCGCTTGAGGACCCCGTTCAGCCAACCACCCGATGCGCGTCGCCGCACTCGGGCATGGGAACATCGGAGCAGTTCGGGAGGATGGCCGAGCGGACGAAGGCGACGGTCTTGAAAACCGTTAGCGGGGCAACTCGCTCCTGGGTTCGAATCCCAGTCCTCCCGCGAGCGAGCGATGTTGGGGCCGTACATTTCGCCATCTCGCGGCCGCGGCCCCGAGCGCTCCAAGTCGGCACATGTGGGACCGGTCGATGGCGACTAGCATGGTCAGGCGCTCGCATGGTTTGCGCACCGACGGGCGAATGGGAGGGGCAATGCGTCGTCAAGTCGTCGTGATCGCGGTTCTCGCCGTCGTCTCGGGCGCTGCTGCGGGCGCAGGGGTAGCGTACGCCGCCGCCCGCGCGATCCAGGAGCCGAGTGCAAAGGGCGTGATCTCAGCCTGCTACGCGACGGGCAACGGCGAGATCCGAATGGTCAATGCCGGAGCGAAGTGCCGCGCGGGAGAACGAAAGCTCACCTGGGACCAGGGAGTGAGAGCGCCCGTCGTCCACGAAGTCGGGGCACCCGGCCAGGTCCCCTACTCGGTCCACTTCAAGGCGTACGACGAACCTCCGTTCGGAAACCTGTCCTTCTTCAAGGATGCATCCGGTATCGTGCACCTCACCGGGCTTGCTTGCCGGAATGTCGGATCGATCTGCACGGCGGCGACGTTGGTGGGCGGGACCGTGCCCGTGTTCACGCTGCCGCGAGGCTTCCGCCCCACGCGACAGCAGGTGTTCACGACGTTGAGCTTCGGGCTGTCGACGACCTACTACCATGCTCGCGTCGACGTGACCACGGCGGGCGTTGTCGAGATCGTTGCGCCACCGAGTGCCGGCGAGGACTGGGTGTCGTTCGACGGCGTGTCCTTCCTCGCCGGCGGCTGATGGTCTGACTGCATGGCCTCCCGAGCCGGGGAGGCCTTCTACTTCGCATTCGGCGTCGTCGACGTCATGGCGATCGTCGACCTGTTGGAGGAGGAGGGCATGCCCGGCATCGTGTTGACGTCGAGCCGCGCGCGGTGGATCCGGCCGGCCGAGGCGTAGTCGTTGACGACAGGATCAACGCCTTCGACGGCACCGGCCCGCGGCCTGGGCATCGCCTCAGGCGACGGGCGGGTGTCCCGGCCCCGCGTCCAGGGCCCACCATCTCAGCAGCTTGTCCCAGTTCCCGCCGGAGTTCCTCGCGACCGAGAGGACGGTGAGGTTCGCGTCGGTCCACGCGATCCATTCGTCGGCCCCGTCCTGGAAGCACACGAAACGGCCGGACCGCGGATAGAACCTGGAGAACTCGACGGCCTTACCGCGATCGAATGTGTGAACGATGTTCGTGGCCGCTCCGGCCGGGTCGAGGGCCTGGTTCTCGACATACCAGATGCGCTCGATCGGATGGGTGGTGGCGCAGCTCTCCTGGGTCGCGCTCTGGTTGATCCCGATGCCGTTCGAGTTGAGGATCTGCTTGTAGTCGTTCCCCACCTCATCCCGGTCGTGCTTGAACATGTACCAGACCGTGAAGGTGTTGCCGCCGAACGAGACGTGCTCGCAACGGAGGAAGACATCGGCCGCGGGTGGCTGCTGAGCCCCTCCCGCTCGAGGCAGCTGATCGGCATCGGTCGTGCCGTCCAGCACGCGGCAGCCCGCCCGGATCGACGCCGCGACGTGCTTGGCCAGCAGGCAGGTCACCGTGTCCGACGGCAACCGGGTGGTCCCGACGCTCACGGGAGCGCCGTTCAGGTCGGTGCATCCGGAGACCGCCGCCCCCGGTGAGGGTCCACCGGTCGCTCTGGGGGACCCCCCTCCGGCCGCCTGGGTCGGGTCGTTCGATCGGTCCGGGAACACGAAGGCTCCGAGGAAGAACGCCCCGACCGCGAGGAGAGCGATCACCGTGACGAGCACGCTCCTCGTCCCCGGGCGCGAGGGACCGCCGGAGGTTCGCCGTGCACGCGGGCGTGGTGGGACGCCCCCGGGCGGTGACGGGGGAAGGGCGGGAATCGAGGGCGGGGTCGATCCTTCGGGAGCGCTCGACAGGGCGACGGGTGGGGCGGGTGGAGACCCCGGCACGGAGGGCGCCGTAGCCTCCCCGCTCCCGGGGGCGGGCCGGGCCGTCCCCGTGGCCACGTCAGGCGGTTCGCCGAGGACCGGGCGCGCGCCGCTCGCCGCGGCCACTTCAGCCGCCGCAGAGAGCTCGCCACATGTGGCGTACCGCTGCGAGGCCTGCTTGGCCATGGCTCTGCTCACCACGAAGTCGAAGGAGGCCGGGAGATTCGGCCGGATCGGGGTCACGGCCGGCGGGGGCTCGTTCACGTGGGCCCAGAGGGCGGCCATGTCGCTGTCCCTCTCGAACGGCACGCGCCCGGTGAGGCACTCGAAGAGCACGCACCCCAGCGAATACACGTCCACCCGAGCGTCGGCCGACTTGCTGCCATCGATGCGCTCGGGGGCGACGTAGTCCACGCTCCCAACGAACTGGCCGGTCTTCGTGTACCCGGTCCTCGAGTCGGTGCGCTTGGTCAGGCCGAAATCCGTGAGGTAGACGTGCTCGGCCATGGACTTCGTGGCCGGGGCGATGAGGATGTTGCCCGGTTTCACGTCCCGGTGCACCAGCCCCGCGGCGTGGGCCGAGTCCAGCGCGCTGGCTGCCTGCCGGATGATCGACAGCGTCCGGGGCACTTCCAGTGGCCCGTCCTCGCGAATGACCGTCTTGAGATCCGCGCCCTCGACCAGGCGCATGGCGATGTACAGGATGCCGTCGGCCTCGCCCGCGTCGTAGATGGGGATGATGTTCGGGTGGTTCAGCGATGCCGCGAGCCGGGACTCCGCGATGAAGCGGTCCCGGAACGTCTGGTCGCTTCCGAGGTCGGTGGCCAGCACCTTGAGAGCGGCCTTCCGGCCGAGGCGGAGGTGCTCCGCGAGGAAGACCTCACTCATCCCGCCCCGATCGAGGGCCGACTCGATGTGATAGCCGGCGAAATCGGTCCCGACCTCGAGTGTGGGGCTCATGGGGCCGTCCTCTCACCAAAAGGAAGGGCTGAACCGAGCCGATATCGATCGGACCCGGAGATCTCTGGCGCCATCCCTCCCCGGCGACTCCTCCGCCGGGAACCATAGGACGCGAGCCGCCGGGGCGCAATGCGACCGTGGTGGCGCCCGAGACTCCTCGGGCGACGCCTTCCGCCTGCACTTCGATCAGGCGATGGAGCGCGCCCAACGCGGCGTCGATTGGAGCCCGGGACTCCCGAACTCCTCGTCGTCCTCGGGCATCTCCGCATCGATCGATGGAGGTGAAACCTGGACTCCCGTGGGCTCCGACTGGACGGAGCTGTTCGGGGATCCGCTGCTGGCGGTGGACCACGCAGCCACCGGGGTGACGGTCTACGCCTCCGGCCTCGCGTCGGGACGCTCGGAAGTCGTCGGCTCCACGGACGGCGGCCCCTGGGTCGAGGTGGACACGGGTCTCACCGGGACCGTCCAGTCCTCGCCGTCGACCGCCGGTCGCCGTCCAACGTGACCCTCTACGCCGGAACGAGCTCCGGAGCATTCACGTCCACGGACGGGGGCGCGAGCTGGACGCCGGCGAGCCACGGTCTCGCCCGGGCGCCGATCCGGGCCATGGCCATCGCCCACGGCGCCGGGGGAACGGCGCTGTTCGCGGGCCCGTACGGCCGCGGGGTGTTCACGAGCGTCGACGGCGGGGCCACCTGGACATCGGTCGACGACGGGCTCAGCGATCCGTTCGTGAACGCTCTCTCCGTCGACGTGTCTCCCGCCGGGGCCACGGTGTACGCCGGCACCTATGTGGGGGTGTTCGCGCTCGGTTGAACACCGGGCGGAGTCGGCGTCAGGCCGGGTCGATCTCGTCGAACGTGATCTCGAGACCGAGGTCCGTCGCCGTTTCGATCAGGTCCTCGGCGAGTCCCGCCGCGTCCACTCCCGGTGGAACCGAGACCTCGGCCTTGAGCGTGGAGACGGGCTCCCCGTCGGCGCTCACGTGCGTCGAGAAGCTGGTCATGTTGACGCCTCGGTCACTCAGCAGCCGGGACAGGAGGGCGACGATGCCCGGCCGGTCGGTTCCGCGAGCCACCATCCTGTGCGTGGGGTGCGCCGGAGGGCCGGGGTCATCCGGGACCGCGCGCACGGACACCGTCGCCCCCACGAACCCGAGCGCCGACCCCGCGGCCCGCTCCAGAGCCGAGATGTCGGCGTCCTCGGGCGGCGCCACCACCAGCGTCACGGCGAACACACCACGGAGCACCGTCGAGTCGGCGTCCTCGATGTTGCATCCGAGGTCGTACATGGCGCCGGCGAGTGCCGAGACGATTCCCGGGCGGTCCGTACCGACCGCGGTCACAGCCAAGTCAGTCATCCCCCAGCGCCTCCTGTCTCGGATCCCGCCGCGCCTCCCACGAACCACCCCCGCGCGCTTCGAGCAGCGTACTCGTGGAACCGGCCCCCGGTCGCCTCGAGCCGGTCGATGGGCGATTGATCCGCGTTCGCGGAATCCGGCATCGCGCACTAGACTCCCGCTCCTTCTGAACGCATGGCTCGCTCGAGGGTGCCCGCTCCCCCCAGGGTGGGCGAGCCACGACCGGCAAGGAGGTCTCCATGGTTCGACTCGGACAAAGAGCGCTCCTCGGCGCGCTCTCGCTCGCGGTCGTCGCCGCGGTGGTCGGTGCCGCCCCGAGCGCGATGGCCAGCAAGCCACCGAAGAACTCGACGGCGCGGCACGTCGTACGTAGCCGCGACACGATCCGCGTCTTCGCCTCGAAGTCCGCGCCGCCGACCACCGCGGACTGCGAGGCAGGACTCTCGATCGCCTGCTACGCGCCGTTCCAGATCGAGCAGGCCTACGACATGAACCCGCTGTACTCGAGGGGTCTCAACGGGGCCGGCGAGACGATCGCGATCGTCGACTCGTTCGGCTCTCCGACGGCGCAGGCCGACCTGCACCAGTTCGACCACGACTTCGGCCTGCCGGACCCGCCGAACTTCAACATCATCCAGCCGGCCGGCGCGGTGCCGGCGTTCGATCCGACCAACGGCGACATGGTGAACTGGGCGGTCGAGACCAGCCTCGACGTGCAGTGGGCGCACGCGATGGCGCCGGGCGCGAACATCCTGCTCGTCGAGACGCCCGTCTCGGAGACGGAGGGCGTGACGGGGTTCCCGGAGATCGTCAAGGCCGAGAACTACGTCATCGACCACCACCTGGCTCAGGTCATCTCGCAGAGCTTCGGCGCGACCGAGCCCACGTTCCCCAGCAAGGCGGCGATCTTCGGCCTGCGGGGCGCCTTGTTGAACGCGTTCGTCCATCACGTGACCGTGCTGGGCGCATCCGGTGACGCCGGCGCCACGGACTACCAGAGCGACCTCGAGCACCTGTACACCCACCGCGTGAACTCGTGGCCGTCGAGCGACCCGCTCGTCACCTCCGTCGGAGGCACGCAGCTGCACCTCGACTCGAACGGGAACCGCACCGCGCCCGACAACGTGTGGAACGACTCGTTCAACACGAACGTCTGCGGGCCGGACCCGTGCGCCGCCGCCGGCGGCGGTGGCATGTCGGACGTGTTCTTCCGGCCGGGCTACCAGGCGCTCGAACGGCACGTCGTCGGCTTCCGCCGCGGCACTCCGGACATCTCGATGAGTGCGGCCGTCGACGGCGGCGCGCTCACGTACCTCGGGTTCGGCGGGCTGCCGGGGCCCGGCTACTACATCATCGGCGGCACCAGCTGGGCCACGCCCCTGTTCTCCGGCGTCGTCGCCATCGCCGACCAGGCCGCTCACCACCCTCTGGGGCTCCTGAACCCGAAGCTGTACACGCTGGCCGCTCTCCACGCCCCCGGGATCGTGGACGTCGCGGCGGGCGACAACACGATCGGGTTCAGCCAGGACGGACAGGACTACGTCGTGCAGGGCTTCGACGCCGTGCACGGCTACGACCTGGCGACCGGCCTCGGGACGGTCGACGGCGCTCAGCTGGTCAAGGAGCTGGCGACGCCGTTCTCCCATCGCCGGCACCACCATCACCACTGATCGCCGGGGCGGACATCGCACCGGACCACGGAACGGGGCCCAAACGGGCCCCGTTCCTGTTGGTCTCCGGAACGCCGGGCTGCGGGACTCAGGCCAGCCCGATGCCGAACCACCCGTCGAACTGGACCCCCACGGGGACGCCCAGGTCCGCCGCCGATTTCCGCACGGCGCCATTCGCCGTGACTCCCGATGGGGATCCGTACAGGATCGTGACCGTGCCCGCGCCCGTCCCCGTCCCGACCTTCTGGTATGGCGCCCCGGCGACCAGGTCGTCCTGTCGCCCCTTCCCCACGTTCACGACCACCATCCGCTCGCCGAACTCGGAGTTTCGGCTCCCCGGCCCCGGCACGCCGGCGACGCCGGGCTTGAACTGGCGGCTTCCGGCCGCGCGCAGCCCCTTCGGCCCTCCGTAGAGCACGGTGACGGCGCTCGAGCCGACGTACGGGACGTCCACGGCGAGGTCGTCCTGCCCCGTCCCGTTCAGGTTCCCGGCGACCAGCGCATACCCGAAGGACGCGCTGCGTGTGTCGGCGCCTGCAACGCCTGGGGTGTGCTCCGAGAGCTCCTGCGCGCCGGTTCCCGTCAGGCCGGACGCGGACCCGAACAGGACGAACACCGCCCCCCGCCCCCCGTCCTCCTCCGGCGCCCCCACGGCCAGATCGAGGTGCGCGGTCCTGCCGAAGTCACCGACCGCGAGCGACGCCCCGAACGATTCGGTCGCAGCGACGGTGCTCGGAACGCCCGGCGTGTCCTCGTCGAAGCGGCGCGACCCCTTCGTGGTGAGCCCGGTCTTCGACCCGCGCAGGACGTACACGGCGCCCGGGTTCGCGCCGGCGGTGAGCGTGCCGATCGCAAGGTCGTCCCGGTGGTCGAGGTCGAAGTCGGCGGCCGCCAGCGAGAAGCCGAAGTAGTTCCCGTCCCCGTGGGGCATCCCGGACGTCGTCCCGGAGAACTCCTTGGCCTTCGACGGTTGGAGCCCGGAGGGCGACCCGGGGATCACGAAGACGGCCCCGAGTGCGTGGGGGTTCGATTCCTCGAACGCCCCGATGGCGAGGTCGTCACGGCCGTCGCCGTTGAAGTCCCCGGCGGCGACCGCGTCGCCGAAGAATTCGTTCTCGCGGCGGACCGCGGCGATTCCGGGGGTTGCCTCGTCCAGGTACTGCCACCGGTCACGGTTCAAGCCGGCGGCCGATCCGTAGAGGACCCCCACGGCGCCGACGATCTTGCCACTCCGGAATGCCTGTGGAGCACCGCCCGCCAGATCGGTGAACCCGTCACCGTCGAAGTCGCCCGTCGCGGACGTCCACCCCCACGAATACGGGTAGAGGTCGGATGCGTACCTCGTGTGCGCGAGATCGATCGCCGGCCCGGTGCCTCGGACGACGGTCACGGCGGAGCTGCCGTACAGCCCCTCGGCGCTGAACACCGCGAGGTCGGGCCGCCCGTCCCCGTCGAAGTCGGACCGAGCGCGAGGCCCTGGCGGGCGGACCGCGGCGAGCGCCGCGACCGAGTCGTTCGATGAGATCGGATCGGCGGTCGACGACCCGGCGTGCGCCACGTTCCGAAGGATGCCGGCGTGCGCCGATCGCACCACCAGCGTGAGCGTCACGGTCGTTCCGGAGCCGAGCGATGCCGCGGTGCATGTTACGGGCGACGCGCCCGAGCAGTGCAACCCCGGTCCGGTCGCCGACTTCACGGTGGATCCGGCGGGCGGCGAATCGGTGAGCGTCAGGTTCGACGCCCCTGCCGGCCCGCGATCCCGGACCATGACCTTGAAGGTCACGTCCTGGTTCGTCTGGAAGGGGTGCGATGCGACCTGCTGGGCCACCGAGAGGTCGCCGGTACCGCCGGGCCGTGGGACCGGCTGCCAGTCCGGCAGCCTTCCGCCGCCGCCTCCCGGGAGCGGCACCGGGTCCGAACCGTCGAGTCCGACCGTGTCCAGGTGGCCGCCCGAGATTCGCCAGTGCTCGAACACGAGCGCCGAGCCGTCCGGGGACCACGCCGGCCGCTGCGCGAACTGGTCGTGGACGCCGAAGAGGTAGGTCACCCGGTGCAGCCCCCTGCCGTCGGGCCGGATGGTGAAGAGGTCGCCGTCGGCGAATGCGATCGTGGAGCCGTCGGGCGACCACGACGGGCTCGAGCCCTCTCCGAGGAGCCGGCGTCCCGTGCCGTCGGCGTCCATGACGTACAGGGACGGCTTGCCGGTGTTCGGGTCGGGGCTGTCGAACGCGATCTGCGACCCGTCGGGCGACCAGGCCGATTCCTCCTCGTCGAACGTCGGTGTTGAGACCAGGACGTGGAGGTTCGACCCGTTCGCGTTGACCACCCACAGGTCCTCCCGCCGGTCGAACGGATCGGGGAACGTGACCTTGGTGAACAGGATCTTCGAGCCGTCGTGCGACCACGACGGCCATTGCGCCGACGCATTGTCGACCGCGACCACGTGGTGCGGATTCCCGCCGTCGGCGTCGGCGACGTCGATGAACCCCTGGAAACCACCCTGTGGGTCGTAGGCGATCCTGGTTCCGTCCGGCGACCACGCGACGCGGTCGACCCAGTTGAGGACGTCGACCAACTTCGTGGGCGAGGCGCCGGGCTCCTTCGAGTAGATGGCGTGAATGGACGAGTCGTCGCGGAAGAAGGCGATGGCACCGTTGACGCCTGGAGCGGTCGCCCCGGCGGGCCGTGCAACGGCGACCATCAGGCCGAGCAGCGTGACCATCGCCAGCGCGACGAACGCGGACCGACGAACAGCGAGCATGCGCATCTGTGGACCCCCCTCCCGAGGTCGCGCGGACCATGGACGGCCGCGCGGACCGCGGACCGAACGAGCGGCCGCGATCCTTCCAGAGGTACCGAGCGAGGGTCAAGGGAGGTGGTCGCCGGGTGATTGCAGCGCAGGCGAAGGTGCGAGACGGACTCGGCGCCGAGATCTTCGGGACCCATCTCTGACAGGTCCAGATGGCTGCCCAGGAGCACGTGCCTTCTTCGGATCCGCGCACACCTGCGGTCCTTGGCGCTCCGATCGCGATGCGATTCGCCCGTGAACGCCACACGATCGCCACGGCCCCCCAATTCCCCTCCAACGTTCGGTGTGTACGGTCCGTCTCGTGACCGGCATTCCTCGCTCGCCGGTGCGACCGCCCGGGCCGAGCGCTCGGGCCTACGACGCCGTGGTCCGCACCGCGGCACGAGGGGTCGGGGCTCTGAGCCGGCTCGTCGGCGCCGGCGCTGGTACGAGCGCTCCGGGCGTCCTCGTCCAGCGGCTCGACCCCGGGTTCGTCCGCCGTCGCGGCAGGCGGCTCCCCGATGGCGTCGTGCTCGTGTCGGGGACGAACGGCAAGACCACCACCACGGGCATGATCGCCGCCATCCTCGAGTCGCGTGGGATGCCGGTCGCGGTCAACGACAGCGGCGCGAACCTCTTCCGAGGCGTGGCCACCGCGCTCGTCAGCGCTCGGGGCGGCGAGCGCGCCGCGGTGTTCGAGATCGACGAGGGGGCTCTGCCCCGGATGGTGCGCGCGCTCGAACCCCGTGTGCTCGTCTTGACGAACGTCTTCCGCGACCAGCTCGATCGGTTCGGCGAGCCGGAATCGGTCGCGAGCCTGCTCGGGTCGGCGGCGCGGGAGTTGCCCTCCACCTCGACCGTTGTGGCGAACGTCGACGATCCACTGCTCTGGCACGCCGTCGAGGACCTGCGTCCCGCTGGATTCGGTGTGCGCGTGCTCGGCGAAGCCGCCACGGCCGGCTCGAGACACGGAACCGACGCCGAACCGGAGGTCTGTCCGCGCTGCGGTGGGCCGACCCGATACCGGGAACGGAGCATCGTCCACCTGGGGGCGGTCGCCTGTTCGCGGTGCGGGTGGACGAGCAGCAAGCCGGAGGTCCTCGCGGAGGTGCTCGAGCACCCGCACCTGGACTCGCTGCGACTGGCGATCGCGGGCGCCGGCTGTGAGCTCCGACTGGGTGGAGTCCACAACGCCTACAACGCGGCGGCCGCCGTTGCCGCAGCGTCGGCGCTGGGCATCCCCCGCGTCGCGGCCATGCGGGCGCTCGCGTCGTTCGAGCCGCGGTTCGGACGCACCGAACGCCTCGTCTTCGAGGGGCGGTCGCTCTGGATCCTGTTGATGAAGAACCCGGCGGGGGCCTCGGCGCTCGTCCGGCAGGTCGGCGACGACTCTCGGATCCGGGCGGCGGTGGTCGTCTTGAACGACCGATGGGCGGATGGTCGTGACGTGTCGTGGATCTGGGACGCGGATCTCGAGTCGCTGGTTCGACTCGGCATCCCGATCCTGGCCGGCGGAATCCGGGCGCACGATGTGGGAGTCCGAGTGAAGTACTCGGGCGGCACGGTCGCCGCTGTGGAGCCGGACGTCCATGCGCTTCTTCGAGCGGTGGCCGCGGTTACCGAGCGCGGTGACCACGTCGCAGTGCTCGCCACCTACACCGCGATGCTCGCGGTTCGTGAGGCCGTGATCGGCTCCCGGCGGGCGCGGGTCATGAACCGGACCGTTGCGGTGGGGGCCGGAGATGTCGACGGGAGCCCGGGCGGGTGAGTGACCTCGTCGTCGTCCACCTGTATCCACGGCTGCTGCATACGTACGGCGACCGCGGGAACCTCCTCGCTCTGGTCCGCCGAGCCGAGTGGCGGGGTTTCCGGGTGCGCGTCGAGGAGGTGGGCATCGGCGAGCCGATCCCTCGCGACGCGAACTTGGTGCTGCTCGGAGGGGGGACCGACCGGATCCAGGAGATCGTCGGTCCGGATCTCCGGCGCCGCACGGAGGAGCTGCGGCACGCGGCCGACCGCGGCGCCGTCGTGCTGGGAGTGTGCGGTGGGTACCAGTTCCTCGGGAAGCGGTACGTGCTGCCGGAGGGCCGGTCGATCGAAGGGATCGGCATCCTCGATGTCGAAACCCGGGCTTCCGTAAAACGGGTCGTCGGCCGCGTCCACGCGACGGGCTCGCTGTGGGGCCGCTCGTTCGACATCGTGGGGTTCGAGAATCACGGGGGCCGGACGACGTTCGGCGACGGCGTCGTGCCGCTCGCGCGGGTCGGCCGCGGCCAAGGGAACAACGGTCGAGACGGGACGGAGGGCGCGGTCCAGGGCACGATCGTCGGGACGTATCTCCACGGCCCCGTGCTGGCGGTGAACCCCGACCTGGCGGACGCGCTCCTCACCCGCGCGCTCGCGAAGGCGACCGGTGGCATGCCGCTCGCACCGCTCGACGACGAGCTCGAACGTCTCGCGCACGCGGAGTCCGCGCGCCGTCCCCGCGAGGAGCTCCGGCCGGCCCGGACGCGCAGGATCGTAGCCGCCGGCATCGCCTCGCTGCTCGTGCTCGCGCTCGCCGGGCCGGCGGCCGGCGAGGAGATCGACGAGGACCACACGGACCCGCCACCGACCCGTTTTAGCGAGGTGGTCCTGGCGGCGGAAGCCTTCGGGGTGCCCGGGGGGAACGGTGGAGTGATGCTTCGGGTGCCGCTCACGTCGCCACGCGGCATCCGAAGGAACGATGTCGGCCGGTAGGCGGCGAGTCAGCCGTCAGGTCTCGTGGCGCAGCACGAGCGAGCGGAGGTCGGGGACCTTCATCGCTGCCGCGAGCGGCAGGAAGTCCAAGCCGTCGGGCGTGTGCAGCATGTCGGGCGCCGTCCCGGGTGCGTCGGTGCGTCCGTACTGCCACACGATCCGGTGCTGCTTCGGGTCGATCAGGACCACCCGGTCCCGGAAGTCGTCGTTCACGGCGATCAGGTGGTTCGGCAGCATCATGGCGAGCGACGGGTACTTCAGCGCCCCCGATCCCCCGTCGGGCCCGTACCGGAACAGCACCTTACCGGTCGTGGTCATGATCAGTACGTGGCCGGGGTTCGAGTAGTCGGCGACGAGGAACTTCCCGTCACCGAGCCACTGGGCGTCGGAGGGGTAGTGGATCGGCGCCTGGACGCTCCACATGAGGTTCCCCGAGGCGCTGATGCCGTCGATCCACGACCCCTGGATCTCGGTGATGATCATCCCGCCCCCGGGAAGCGGGGTGTCCCCGTTGGGCGAGGCCAGGGCCCGAGGCGGGTCGTGCCGGCAGAAGCCGGTCGTCCCGTATTGCTTCAGCACCTTCCCCGCCTTCGACAGGAACAGGATGCGGCAGTTGTGGATATCGGCCACCGTCCGGACACCGCTCGGCAGCATGTACGCGTCGTCGGGGGTGTGCAGGTAGCCCTGTGTGGTCCCGGCGACGTCGACGTGGCCGTAGGACCACTCCACGGAGCGCCCGGGAAACGAGATCACCTGGAGCGTCTGCTGGTCCTCCTGGTTGCTGATGATGCTCCGGAACCCTGGGGTGAAGAACGTGTCGTCATCGAACTGGAACGGCATGCTGGGCGCCATGCCCGGCTTCGGGTACTGCCAGACGATGCGTTTGTGGCTGTCGACGAGGAGCATGCGATTGTTGCCTCGGTCGGCAATCAGCAGGAAGCCCGGAACCGGCCCGGCCTCGAGCTTCGCGAGGGGTGTGTTGTCGTGCTTCCTCCTCGGTTCGGCGCCTCCCGAAGGCGCGGCGCTCGCCGGGGCCGTCGGAGACGCCGCGATCACCGATCGTGCGGCCCTGCTCCTGGCGTGGTGGGTGGTGAATCCGGCGCCCAGGCGAACGCCGACGGCGGCGGTTGCCGCGATCACGAGGAGGACGACCAGTAGGAGGGAGTGCCGGCGGCTCAGTCGTTGCAAGTCCCCATCTTGTCATCCGCCACGCGGTCTCGGTTTGGGAGGCGGTTTGAAATCAGCGGTTCCGCCCGCGATGGGGTCGGCCCTTGCCAGTCCACCCCTCGAAGAACACGACATGGCACCGCCGTCGAGGATACCGGTGCAGGTTCCCCTCCCCCGCCGACCGCTCGCACCGGCCACGCGTCCAGTCCCTCTCGACGAGCGCCACCGAGAAGGGCGGAACGCCCGGGCTCAGCCCGGCGGCGGAGTCTTCATCGTCCAGGCCAGCTTGCCGCTGTCGCACCCACCCCCGGTGATCCGAGTGAACCCTTTGGCCGTCGTGGCCTTGACCCACGAACCCTTGAACCGGACGTGCCGGTTCGCTCCGCCGGGACCGATCGGCGCGACGCCCGAGTAATCGAATGCTCCCGCCACGACCGGGATGCGCTTGGCCGCGAGGTTGACGTTCAACTGGTTGCACCTGAAGCCGTACGAGGGGGCCGTGATGTGGTCGTCCTGGCAGGTGGAACTGCCGCACGCGAAGGTCCCCGGGGGCACGATCTTCCTGCCGGAGGCGGTCGTCTTGATGCGAAGGTATCCTTCGCCCTCGTTGTGGCCGTTCGTGTCCTGCGTGCCGTTCACGATTCCCTGATAGACGCCGTTCTTCGGGGTTGCGGCCCAGGCTGGTCCCGCCAAGCACAGCGACACCGAGCCGACAGCGAGAATCACAGCCAATCGCTTCATGTTGCCCCCTCCCCATAGCCGGGCGGACTAGCCAGCCCATGTATTCGCCGCAACCGGACGCAGGCACGCGGAATGCGATGATGTAGAGGACGACACCCGATTGTCAAGCACTGCACGCGCCCCAGCTACCTCCGGGAGGACGTCGAGTCCGGCCCCGACGCGCCGGCCGACTGCTGGCCATCGCGATGGCCCCATCGATGCTCAGGGGGGGTCAGGTGAGGTCGATCTCGTCGAACGTGATCTCGAGACCGAGGTCCGTCGCCGTTTCGATCGGGTCCTCGGCGAGTCCCGCCGCGTCCACTCCCGGTGGCACCGGGACCTCGGCACCACGGCCATCAGCACACGGAACGCGGCCGGCGGTCCGGGAGGACGTCGCGCCACTCGTCGGCCGTGAGGTCGCGCCCAGCGACCTGGCAGGCGAAGGCCTCCCACCGCCGAACGTCGGTCGGCCAGACCACGGTGTCCACGAGGTACTCGATCACCACGTCACCGTCGGGAGCGAAGGCGGCGGCCGGGACGGCGCCCTCCTCCAGCGGGAACGAATCCCCGATGCGTTTGCGCGACGCGACGTCCCACAGGCTCGCCGTCTGGTCAAGCGAGCTGACGACGAACATCCTGCCGTCGGGCGAGAACGACACGGGATCGACGACTCCGGTCGCCACCTGGATCGGCGGACCGGCATTCGCTCCGGTTCGTGCGTTCAGGAGCTGCACCCTTCCATCCTCGGTGCCGATCGCCATGAGTCCCCCCGTCGGAGCGAAGGCGATCGAGGTCGCGTGCCCCTCGAGGGCGACGGGGTAGCGCTCCTTCCAGGTGCCGGTGTCCCACACTTTCACCGTGGAGCCGGGATCGCAGCACCCCAGCGCCGCCAGCGAGCGGCCGTCCGGACTGAAGAGCAGGCCACCCTTGCCGTCCTGCACCCGCGCGGTGAACTCGGCCGAGCCGCCGGCGATCGGCTGGACCGTCACGCTCGAGGCCGAGCTGCCGGGGGCCTTGGTCTGCGCCGCGAGGAGCCGGCCGTCGGGGCTGACCGCGACCCAGAAGACCGGGTCGCCGAACGGGATCGTCCGCGTCGCCCGCCTCGAGGCGACGTCCCAGAGGTTCACGGTTCCGTCGGTCCCGCCGACGACGAGCGTCCGGCCGTCCGGCGAGAAGGCGAGCGCGTCCGCCTCCGGGCCCTGCTCCGCCGGCAGGCTCGCCACGCGGCGATGGACGTGCAGGTCCACCAGGGCGACCACTCCCTTCGCCATGGACTCCGCCATCAGGCGGCCCGAGTGGTCGATCACGATGCAGGGCGTGAAGCCGCAGCCGGCGCTCGGGTCGTGCCACCGGAACGCAACCCCGAGGCGGTCGGCGCCGCCGACGTCCCATGCGGCCACCGTGCCGGACGCGTCGCCGGAGAGCAGGGTGTCGGTGCCCGGAACTGCGGCCACGTTCATGCCGGCCGTCTGTTCGGTGAACGTCTGCGAGATGGTCGTCGCCGCCAGGTCCCACACGCGCAGCGCTCCGTCGGTCGCTCGCCCGGCCACGCCGAGCCCGTCGGGCGTGAACGCCACGGCCACGACCCAGGCCTTCGCCGGCACGGCCGAGAGCTGTGTCCGCTTGCCGGTCCGCAGGTCGAGGGTCGTGAGGCTCGAGCTCATGTCGACCGGGTTGTCGTTGTTGGTGGCGATGGCGGCGAGGGCGCCGTCCGCCGACACGGCGAACGGCCCGCCGACGCCCGCGAACGTGCGCAGGATGGAACCGTCGTCCGCGTTCCACAGCAGGGTGTCCCCCTGTTGCGCCGAGGTCACGATCGTTCCCGAGGGCGTGAACTCCACCTGCGACTCGTTCTGGACGCCGTTGTCGGGCACGTCGCGGGCCCAGACCACCCGGGCGTTCGAGGTGTCCACCAGCAGGAGTCGTTGGGAGGTGGGCACGGGCGACGGTGTCGAGGCGGTGGCGACGGCGACGGCGAGCAGGGTTCCGTCCGGCGAGTACGCCAGGCGGGTGAACCGAACCGGTCCGACGAACGCGGGGATCGACGGCCACGATCCGAGCTCGCGCGAGGTCCCCGCCGCCACGTCCACCTCGAACACGTGCGTGCGGTTGCCGCCAGTGGTCGTCCCGACCGCGAGGCGTTCCCCGTCCGGCGCGAACGCCATCGCGTTCTGCGAGACCGGCCCGCCGAGTCGCACCGATTCCCCGGTCGGCTTCCACGTGTGGAGATCGACGAACCTGACCACACCCGCCGTGTCGCCGACCGCCAGGAGCCGCCCGTCGGGGCTGACGGCCATCTCGATCGCGTTGTTCGAGGCGTGGAGGAAGCGATATGCGGCCGAATTTGCCTGAAGCACCGACAACAGGTCGCCGCGCGTCTCGGGGAGGTCGCGCAGTCGCACGCCGGCCACGGCGAAGAGGAACGAACGATCGAGCTCGGGTTCCGTCCGGGCGAGGGTCCCTATGCGCTCGGCGTCGGACGTCAGCGCCTCCGACTCGGCCGTCGCCTGGGCGGTGCGGGCGTGCCCCCGTTGCACCAGCGCGATCGCGCCCGCCACCATCGCGAGCGTCAGGAAGATCGCCGTTCCCACGAGGAGTCCGCGGAGTCGGCGGTTGGTTCGCCGCTGGCGTTCCGCATCCCGTTCGCTGGCCTGGCGGCCCGAGGCCAGGAACTCGCGTTCGAGCTCGTTCAGCTCGCGTTCCCGGCCCCGCGACCAGTCGAGCGTCGCCGACAGCCGGGCTCCCCGGTAGAGGTCGCCGGGGTCGCGGCCGCGCTCGTCCCATTGCCGGGCGGCCTGCGCCAGGTGCAGTCGAAGGCGGCGGCCCTCCGCGTCGTCGGCCAGCCAGTCGCGGAGCCGGGGCCACTCGCGGATCAGTGCCTCGTGCGCGATCTCGATCATCCCGTCGTCGCGGGTCAACAGCCGGTCGTCGGTGAGCCGCCCGAGCACCGCCGCGAGCGTCTCGTCGCGATCGACGTCGAACTCGCTCATGGACACGCGCCGGCGGACGGGCGAGGCGCCGTCGCCCTCGCCGACGAGCCGGAGGAGCACGGTTCTCGCCGC
This sequence comes from uncultured Actinomycetes bacterium, assembly GCA_963772375.1. Classification (GTDB taxonomy): domain Bacteria; phylum Actinomycetota; class UBA4738; order UBA4738; family JACQTL01; genus DATBHM01. Next base: position 22,267 of record CAVYXG010000005.1, on the reverse strand, counting down.
CTCCCGCTCGGCCGGGGACATCGCCTCGTAGGTCGCTTCGGCGAGCCGGGCGACGGCGCCGTGGATCCCTCCGGTCGCCTTCCGCTCCTGCAGTCGGAGCCACCCACCGTCGCGGGCCGTCCACAGCTCGACCAGCGCCGTGGAGAGCAGCGGCAACGCCCCCGGCTCCTCGCCGACCTCCTCGACCAGGGCGTCGGTGAGCGCCGACTCGACGCGAAGCCCGGCGTGTCGCGCCGGAAGCTCGATGGCCCGGCGCGTCTCGTCGGGCGTCATCGGCCCCACCAGCACCAGATTGGACGCGATCAGGCGGGCGAGGTCCGGGTGCGGCGCGCAGTGCCCGACGTAGTCCGCCCGGATGGTCAGCACGACGATGGAACCCTCTGGGGCTCCCGCCAGGTCGACCAGCCGCCCGATGAACGCCGCCTGTTCCTCCACGTCCGGGATCGTGGTGAAGACCTCCTCGAACTGGTCGACGACGAGCACCAACCGCGTGCCCGGCGCCGACGTCAGCAGGGCGGTCTCCAGCGAATCGATCGGATGATCCCCCGGCCGCAGGATCACGTGGCCCCAGCGGTCGCTCCCCGGCAGCAGCCCCGTCGCGAGCGAAGGGAGCAGGCCGGCCATGACGAGCGAGGACTTTCCGCTGCCGGACGGCCCGACGACGGCGAGCAGGCCGGCCGCCACCGTTCGCGCGGCCACCTCGCCGACCAGGCGCTCGCGGCCGAAGAAGTAGGGCGCGTCGACCGCCCCGAACGGCGCCAGCCCCCGGTAGGGGCACACGTCCGGGGAGGCGGCTCCGGCCTCGAGCCGCGACCGGTCGATCCGACCCAGGTTCCGCGCGATGAGCGTCCCGGCGAAGTCGAGCCCGGCCGACTGCCGGGTCCGTCCCTCCGCCATCCACTCGGCGGCCGCGGCCAGCCGGCGCGTGGCCTCGGTCCGCGCCCACCGGTCGATCGCCTCGTGCACCCGGGCCGGGACCCCGCCGGACTCCCGGAGGATGGCCTCCGCGGGGAGCTCGTCCGGGTCCCCGACCGTCGAGCGGGCGACCGCCACCACGTCCTCGAGCCCGAGCGGGGCCAGGGTCCAGTGGGCATCTCCCCGAACGTCCTCCCATTCGACGAGGTCGTGCAGGACCCCGCCGGGACGGGCCTCCCGGAACACCGCCAGCACCATGACCGGCCGGGTGCCGACCGAGGGCGCGACGTCGGACAGTCGCGTGACCGCCTCCGGGTGGTGGTCGAGTCCGTCCAGCACGCACAGCGTCGGCGTCGTCGCGGAGGCGGCCGCCTCGACGACGGCGAGCGCCTCCGCACCGCCGGCCCCGCCCGGCGCCGCGGATCGGAGCGCGCCAACCTCCGCCAGGACGAACGCGGCGAGCTCCCCCGCCAGCCGCGTCGTGCCGATGCCCGCCGGCCCCGACAGGAAGACCACCCGGCCGTGGCCCCGCCGGACCTGCCGCCAGGTTCCCCGGAGCCACCGCATCTCGCGTGCCCGGCCGGCCATCGGCGTGGGGTCGTCCAGCTCGGGCGGCACCGACCCGGCCGCCGTCGTCGCCGGAGCGATCACCCCGGCCGGCCTCGTCGACCTGGCCGCCAGCAGCTCCACGGGCCGGGCGAATCCCTTCAGCTCCGCCGTGCCGACCGAATCGAACGCCAGGTCGCCCGCGCGGCCCGCCTCCTCGGCCGCTTCGGCGCTCACCAGTACCTGGCCGGCCACCGCCTTCGAGCACAGCCGGGCCGCCAGGTTCAGCGCGGCCCCACGGAACCCGTCCTCCACCGGGACCGCGTCGCCCGTCGCGACCCCGATGCCCACCGGCAGCGGCAGGTCCGGATCGGCCTCGCCCGCCTCCCGACACGCGTCCTGGAACTCGAGCGCCGCCCGGACCGCCTGGTCGCTCACCTCGAAGACGGCGAGCGCCTCGTCTCCCCGAAGCTCGATCACCGTGCCGCCGCGTGCCTCCACGGAGTCCCGGGCGAGGTCGGCGAACCGCGTCGCCAGGCGGGCGGCGGTCAGGTCGCCGCGCTCTCGCGTGAACGTCGAGTATCCCCGGATGTCGGCGATGAGGAAGGTCCGGTGGACACCACCCAGTGGGGTGTCTTCACGAGCAGCGGCCACGACCCCCTCCCGCCCCGCGACAGGAGCCGGGGCCCGGCTGGAGTATGCGGAACCGAGGTGGACGCGGGCAAGCGACCATCGCTGGGTTACGAGCGATCCCGTGCGGGGTTCGCGGCGTGCAGGCGGTCGATGAACGGCGCCTGGGCATCCTTGATTCGGCGACGGGCCTCGTCGAGGTCGAACCACTCGACGCGGTCGATCTCGGGGAACTCGGCGCGGCGACCGGAGCGTGGCGGCCACTCCATCGTGAACGTGTTGCTGACCGCCGTCGCGGGGTCGAGGTCTCCCTCCACGGCCCACGCCAGCACGACCTTCCCGGACTTCTGACGGATCCGGCCGAGGTCGACCATCGGACCGTCCGGCAGGTCGTGTCCGGTCTCCTCCTTGAACTCGCGCCGGGCGACGTCCTCGGGCGCCTCGTCGGCTTCGATCTCGCCCTTCACGACGGTCCAGTGCCCGGCGTCCTTCTTCGTCCACAGTGGCCCGCCGGGGTGGCCGAGGAGCACCTCCAACCCGGCGGCACCCCGCCGCCACAACAACACGCCCGCGCTCGTCCGGCCGGTCTTGTGCGACGTCACGACGCCAGGATGTCGAGCGTCAGCGCCGCCGACCAGCTGAACCGATGCCCGCCGTACGCCGCGCCGGTGTGCGTGTCGAAGTACTCGCGGAACCCGTTGCGGCGCACCAGCTCCAGCGTGGACGTCCGCAGCTCGTCCGCCAGGGCATCCGCGCCGACCGCACGGCACCCCCGTTCCAGCAGCCAGTTGGTGTTGATCCAAATCGGTCCCCGCCAGTACTTCCGCGGGTCGAACACTGGGTCGCGCGGCGGGAACGACGGCATGACGTAGCAGGTCCGCCCGAGCGTCTCGTGGGTGCACCGTCGCACCTGGCGCAGCTCGTGCACGGTTCGCTTCGCGATCGCCGAATCCAGCCCGGGCGCCACCAGCGGCATGAACGACACGATCGAGTGGTGGTCCATGTGCGCCCCGTCCTGCAGGTCGAGTGGGAAGGACCGCCCGTCGTCGGGGGACCACAGCTTCGCTTCGATGGCCCGTGTGATGCGTTCGGCGTCCTCGCGGAATTCGGTCCCGTCCTCGCCGATCACCCCCGCGATCTCCGCGATCGAGGCGGCCGACCACGCCCAGATGGCGTTGAACATCGGGCCCGCCACCAGGAACGGCGTCTGGTCGCGCACGCGGTCGTCGTCGTACCCGGCCTCGCGGTAGACGACCGCCAGGTACACGAACCGGTCGTACGCGTCGTTGGTCGGGCGGTCGCGCGGATCGGAGTGCGCGAGGTCGCGGCGTTCGTACGGCGGGAGTGCCCCAGGCGGGACCTCGAATCCCTCGAACGCCTCGTCCCACGCCGGCGAGTTGTCGAGCCCGGTCTCCCAGGGGTGGAGCACGTACGTCAGCCCATCGGCGGACCGCCGGTCCCGGAAGTACCGGTGCTGCGCCACCAGTCCCGGGAACAGTCGCCGGAGGAACGCAGAGGACTGCTCGGCATCCGGCGACCGCCGGTGCATCTCGAGCGCCGCGAACCCGTGCACCGGCGGCTGGGTCAGCCCCGACGTCTCGACGCCCCGCGGCGCGTCGGGCACGTCCTTGCTCTGCCAGAAGTCGGGGCCGGGGAAGTACGCGTCCCGCGCGACCTCGGGATTGAACACGATGTGCGGCAGCATCCCGGTTCGCCACTGGCCTTCGAACAGGTGCAGCAGCTCGGTCTCGGCCCGCGTCTGATCGTAGGTCGAGCGTCCCATCGCGATGAACCCGGTGTCCCAGTTCCACTGGTGCGGGTACAGGCCGGGCGCCGGGATCGTCGAGTGGCCGGTCCAGTTGCCGTCCAGCACGTCGCGGGCCCGCTTCATGAGCGTCGCGTCGTCCGGCAGCGGGGCGTCGTCCGGAAGGGTCGCGCCGGGTTCGGTCGTCTCCATCCGTTGCGCTCCTTCCCCGTGGGTCCGGGGCGCATGGTAGTCCCGGAGTCGTCGGCCCGCGCGCCACTGTGCCCGCCCCAACGAGCTCTTGTCTTGACTCGCCGACCTACCGTGCCGATATTCCGCGCCATGACCACACGACGAAATGCCGCGCTGTTGGCCGCCGCCTCCGTGCTCGTCCTCGGGACGGCCTGCATGAACACCCAGTCCAAGATCAAGGCGATCGGGGGCGTGCCACTCACCACCGGAACCGCCCGCGTGGACGTGAGCGGGGCGAGCGAGACCGGGTTCGACGCCCAACTCGAACGGGCCCAGGTCGGGCAGGTCGACACCGTGTTCGTCTACAAGAACGAGTCGAAGGACCTGTTCTCGATCACCGGCCTCGGGATCAACGGCACCGCGAAGACGAACAACACCCTGGTCCTGGTGGTGACGACCGGCGAGCTGATCGCCACCTCCACCAAGGGTGAGTGCACGATCACGGTGAACCAGGGAGACGGCGACTCGGTGAGCGGGACCGCCACGTGCAAGGACCTGGACTCGAGCAAGGGGAACGTCGACGTGAAGGCAACGTTCTCGGCATCTCCCTGACGGGCCGCCACACGCTCCCGGCGGGCCGATCGCGTCGGCTGGATGGAACCGGCGGCCTGCGGTGCGGGCGGGCAGGCCGCCGGTTCCGCCTCGTGACGGGCGCCCCGTGGATCGCAGTCGCCGGGGCGTCGCGTCGAGCTTCGGTGTGGACCCCGTGCGGAGGGTCGCCGGCGTGCGGCCCGGTCGTACCCGGGCGACGTTCGGGGAAACGTGAGAGAGCCCTCATCCGGCGGATCGTCTATCGGCCCCGGCCTCCGGGGACACAAGGCGAGCAGTGCGACGCCTCCTTGCTCTCTGCCTCGCCTCGGCCTCGCGACAAGGCGCTGTGGCGGGATCTCCGTGCCGGCGACGATCCGTCCTCGCAGGTCACGGCCGACCGGACGTTCGACTACGATCCGGGTCGTCAGCAGGCCTGGTCGAGGAAGGGGTGGGGGTCGATCGCGTCCATGACCCGGGTGAATCCGAACGGCGACCGGTGCAGCGGGCTCGGCACCACCCACGGGTGCCACTCGAAGTGGTCGTGGGGGCCGGATGCGTCGCCCGTCTCGCCCACGTAGCCGATCACGGTCCCGGCCTTCACGGCGCCGAGCGTCCCGAACCGGCTCATGTGCCCGTTCCGGTCGTAGCCCTTCGCGCCGACCACCGTGACCCACTTGCCGCCGAACCATCCGTCGTCGTGGGCCACCGCGAACCCGTCGAACGGCGCCACGATGGGCACGCCGATGTTCGCGTGCATGTCGTTTCCCCAATGCGGGTGGTAGCCGCCGACGGTCCGACGTTCGCCGAAATCGTCCTGGTAGTTGTTCGGGCCCTGCACCGGACATGTCGCGAGCGGTGAGGTCGTCACCTTGTTGTCGGTCCCCGTGCGAGGGAGCGAGTCGAACCGGCCGGTCACGACGATGCGGTTCCACGCCGCCTTCGGCGTTCCGTACTCGAGCCAGATCCACCGCAGCGCGGCGATGATCTGCTGGATCGTCGCGGTGTGCTCCGTCGTGTGCGAACAGACATCCCAGCCGTTCACGAAGCAGGCGGCGCTCAGGCGATAGCCGGTGCGGTCCTTGATCATCCACGGGCCCTGGATGGTCTGCAGCTCCTCGACCGTCATGGCGAAGATCCCGTGCCAGACGTGGAGCGGCCCGCCCTTCATACGGAAGTCCTTGTCGAAGTCCGTGCCCTGCCAGCACACGATGCGGGGGAGGTACCGGCTGTTCGCCCACCAGCCGGGGATGCCCTTCGACACGCCGATCGAGGTGACGACGGCCTTGTGGAACCAGGCGGGGGCGTCCGGGTGCTGGCACGGCTGCCCGGTCCGCGCGCCGGCCGAGCCAGTTGCGAATGCGAGCGCGCCGGCCACCACGGTCGCGGCCAGCGCGGTCCTTCCGATGCCTCTCCAGCTGGCGAATCCCATCGACCACGACCCCGATCCCCGGACGACCGGGCCGCAGCCTACCGGGTCGGACGGTTCGACGGCGGTTCGGGCGGCTCCGCTGCATCGCGTTCGAACAGCACCGCCGCGAGGGCGACGACCAGCAGCACGCAGATGGGGAGCAGAACCCAGAGCAACGTCGGCAATCCCCGGTGACCGGGATCTGCCGCGGCGCTCCGGACGGGGGGGCTTCTGTTGCCATCCTCGGCGCCTCCGGGCGGCAGCACCGGGCCGCCGCCTCCCACGTCGGACCCGCCCGGCGGAACGACCGTCGTCCCCGGGCCGTCGCCGGTCGTGAACGGTGGCTCGGAGTGGTCCGGGCCGTGATACCGGTGGATCGGGCCCTTCGGCGAAGGGAACACGTGCGGGGCTCCCGGCTGGTCGGGCCCGCCGCCGCCCGAGGTGGTCCCCCCGCCCGTGGGGAGGCCGGTGGGGAGTCCGGTGGGCAGTGCGGTCGGAATGCTGCCGCCACCCGTGGGCAACGCATCGGCAACTCGGTCGGCAGTGCGGTCGGGATCCCGCCGCCGCCGGTCGGGGCCACCTCCGCCGGAGGGCGACGGGTTCGGCGAAGGAGCGGCCGGCTTGGCCCGCGACGAGAATGACACCGACCCCAGGTATCCGGAGTTGGCCACCAACTTCGGCACCACCACGACCGAGTAGGCGCCCGAGGGATCCGGCACGGTGACGCGCTCCGAGGTCGATGACGAAGAGGTCGATGATCCAACGAGGCTCGCGCCCCGGTACACGTAGAGGTCGAAGTCGTTTGGTGGACGAGCTCCACAGGATGGAGATCCGAACGCTTCCCGTGTGGCCGGTCCAGTAGGCGGACGTCGCTGCGACCGACATCGACAGGTGGTCGCACAACGCGTCGGAAGAACCGCACAGCGACGGGTCGGCGGTCGCGCCCACCACGAAGCTGTGGCCGGTCCATCCGAACGAGGTCCGGCTCGGCCTGACGCCGCCGGACGAGGGGGTCGCTGCCCACCCAGGCGCGGCCAGGCCGAGGATCATGGCGCCCGCCACCGGCCAACGCGAACCGACGAGGCCAGCGACCTTCACGTGTCGAAGGACTCGACATGTCGGTTCGGTGGCTCACTGGTTCCCCTCGGCGCCCGTCGCTCGATGAGCGGGGCGCCGGATCGCGGGCCGACGGGGCGGTTCTACCCGCGGGCCCCGGGGGTCAAACGGCGACGTCGTCGCAGGTCAGCGGCACGAAGCGGCCGGCGGCGAGAAGTCGCCTCCGGGCCACTCGGTACAATCGCCCGCGGAGACGTGGCTGAGTGGCCGAAAGCAGCCGCCTGCTAAGCGGTTAGGGGGTTGATAGCTCCCTCGCGCGTTCGAATCGCGCCGTCTCCGCCAAGCGAAGCCGATCCGCGCCACTCGCGCACCCTAGTTCGTATGTCTCTTTCATCACGTCCGGGAGCGGAGCATGCTGGCGACCCACAAGGGAGGGGGACGACCAGGGAGGAGGTTGCGATGCTGCTTCGCATCCGGGGGGCGATGACGTTCGCCAACGTGTGCTCGTTCCTCGCGCTCTCGGTGGCCCTGGGGACCGGGACGGCCTACGCGGCCAACACCGTGTTCTCGACGGACATCGTGAACGGCGAGGTCAAGACCGTGGACATCCACGCGCAGGCAGTGAAGGCGGGCAAGATCGGCACCAACGCGGTCACGAGCGCGGAGGTGGCGAACAACTCGCTCACAACGGCAGACCTCCTGGGAGCGAGCGTGACCGGTCATGTGAGCCTGAGCGGCATCGCGAACGGTCGCTGCGCCCAGGTCACGTTCGGCATCGGGGGCGCCCAGGTGGGCGAGGTTCCGCTGGTCGCGACGGGGGCGGCCATCCAGAACGGCATCTTCATGTACGCAAACCGCGTGTCCTCCGCCGGGCACGTCGAGGTGACGGTGTGCAACATGTCGGGTGGCGCGATGACGCCGATCTCCAACTTCCCGGTCCGGGTGATCACGTTCGGCTGATCGACCCGAACGCCTCAGCAGCTCCGGCGGACGTCGTGGGGGTCGGCGCGGCACGCGTCGATCCCCAGTCCGCCGTCGTCGATGTCGTTGCCCTGGATGCCGTCCACCGAGTCGAGACGGTCGCCGCCGTCGTTGCCCCACAGCCGGTCCCCGCCCGCTCCGCCCACGAGGCGATCGTTGCCCGGCCCGCCCGACACACGGTCCCCTCCACTGCTCCCTTCGACGAGGTCGTTGCCCGCCCCACCCATCACGACGTCGTTTCCCGATCCTCCGAGGATCACGTCGTTGCCGGGGCCGCCGTTGATCGTGTCGAAACCACCGCTGCCGCAGATGAAGTCGTTCCCGGGCGTGCCGGTGATGTGGTCCGGGCCGTTCGTCCCCCGGATCGTGCAGAACGGCTGCCAGTCGGGGTCGACGTCGATGTCCGCCGTGCTCGTGATGCGCATGCGGCCCGTGCCGTCGGCGTCCATGACGAAGACGTCCCAGTTCACGTTCCCGACACGGCCCGAGAAGGCGATCCGCTTGCCGGTCGGCGACCAGCTCGGGTCGGCCTCGGGGATCGGCGACGTCGTCAGGCGGTGGACGTCCGCGCCGGTCGCCGACACCGTGTAGACGTCGCCGTCGCCGGTCTTCGTGGACACGTAGGCAACGGTCGCGCCCGACGGGGACCACGCTGGATCCGTGTCCCGCCCCGGTCCCGACGTGAGTCGGTGCGCGGCCCCACCCGCCGCCGGCACGGTGAACAGGTCGGTGCCGCCGTATGTGTCGTGGGAGAACACGATCGTCCGGCCGTCGGGGGACCACGCCGGCTGGAACTCGTCGCCGGCTGTCGAGGTCAGCCGGCGGTGGAACGACCCGTCGAGGCTGGTGACGTACAGGTCGTAAGTTCCGGCGGCGTCGGACGAGTACACGATGCGCGAGCCGTCCGGAGACCAACCCGGCTGGATCTCGTCCCCGTCGTCGTGGGTCAGGGTGTGGGCGCCGGTGCCGTCGGCGTTCATCACGAAGATCTCCCATGCGCCGGCGCCGAGACAGCACCGGGCGGCGACGATGTGCTGGGCGTCCGGGGAGTAGGCGGGGTCGATCTCCGCGATGGTGTCCCTCGTCAGCCGGTGGAGGTCCTTTCCGGCCGCCGTCATCGTCCAGAGATCGACGGTGATGCCCCGTTCGCTCGAGAACACCAGCCGCCCGACGCTCCCGGCGGCGAGTCCATCCGCCTTCGCCGGCGACGCTGGGAACGCCAGTGCGCAGCACAGGGCGGCCAGCGCTGCGAAGACGCCGGTTCGAACGAATGGGGACGGGACACGAACCCTCAATGCGCCTCCAACAACATCGGATCGAGCGGGCTGCTGTCAAGCGAACCAAACCCGGCGCTGGGGAAGTTCACGAGCGGTTCGTTGATCCGATGCCTTCCCGGCAACTAGGGTGAGGGCAATGCGCCCCTGTGCCCGTCGTCCAGTCCTTTGGATCGCGCTTGTGGTGTTCGCTCTCATGGCCTGGGACATGGGCGGCGCGCTCGGCGTCCCGCGCACGGCCGACCCGGCGGACGAGGCCAACCTCCCTGCGCACGGGCCGATCTTCCTGCTGCTCATGGGGAGCGACGCGCGCCCGGGCACGCCCGCGCTGCACGGGCGTTCGGACGTGATGTTGCTCGTGGGCATCAATCCTGCCAAACGTCGGGCGACGATCCTCGGGTTCCACCGCGACACGTGGGTGAAGATCCACGGTCACCAGCACAATCGAATCAACGCGGGGCTCGCGTTCGGCGGTCCCCGGCTCGCGGTGCACACGGTCGAGGCGGTCACCGGCATCCCGATCCATGCGTGGCTGGTGACCACGTTCCAGGGGTTCCGGGGGATGGTCGACGCCATCGGGGGGATCGACGTCGACGTTCCGCTGCCGTTGTTCGATCCGTACTCGGGCGCGCAGTTCGACCCCGGCTGGCAGCGCCTCGAGGGCGCCGACTCCCTGTCGTTCGTCCGGGCCCGCCACGAGGTCCCCAACGCGGTCTACACCCGGACCCGTGACCAGGGGCGGTTCGCCCGGGAGTCCCTCGAGCAGTACCAGGGCGAGGTGAAGTCCCACCCCTCGCGGGTCCAGGACTGGATCCACGCCGGGCTCGCCCACCTGCACACGAACCTGTCGCTGGGCCAGGTCATGCGCCTCGCCGGACTGGCGGACAAGATCCCGTTTTCCCGGGTGAACTTCGTGCTGGTGCCGACCCGCCCGGCGACGGTCGGGAACTACCAGGTCGCGTTCCTGCTACCCGGAGCGAAGTCGATCTTCGCCGACATGCGGGGCGACGGGCTCGTCGGCTGACGCCGAATCCGCCGGCGCCCTCGAGTCGTCGTCCTTCGCGTCCACGACCGTCGTGAACGTCCGGATCCGGCCGTGCTGGCGCGTCAACAGCCGGTGCGTGGCCACGCCGTCGTCGAGGGAGAGCCAGCCCACGTTGTTCAGGCCGATGAGGGAGGACCGGGTCTCATCGATCGGTGCGTAGTCGCGCCATTCCCGGTACTGCGGCGGGTCGGTCACCCCGAGCCGGACGGCGAGGTCCGGCGCAACGAACACCGGCGAGTCGGGGTTCCATTCGTCGGCGTTGGACGGACGCTGGAGGATCCTGCGCCGGAGTCGGTCCTGGTGGCGCAGCGTCGGCGGATGATCCCATCCGACGCGTTCGTGGCGCTCCCGGGACAGGACGCCGAGCGTCGTGAGGGCGATGCGGCTGGTCGTCCCGCTGTGGTGGAGCGGGCTCGACACGAGCTGGGTGATGGGGAGCGTCTTCCCCTCGGCGTCGACGGTCACGTTCACGGTGAACCCGTAGTGCACGTCGCCGGAACACATGACCGCCCACGGGAGGCCGAGGTCGTCGAGCAGGAACCGCACCAGGTCGACGAACCCCTGCAAGTTGGAGTGCCACGCCTCGAAGTCGATCGCGTAGGGCCCGACGGCGTCGACGGCGTAGCGCTGACGGCGTTCGACGATCTCGAGGCCGCACACCGGCACGGCGGACACGACGATCATCGGCCGGCCGGGCCGGTGCCCGGCCGATCTCGCGAGCGCCGCTTCCTGCTGCAGCCCCTCGCGGTCGATCAGCCGCGCGCCGCCCTCCGGGGCGTCGTACCGGCGCTGCGTCCGCGTGTCGAGGAACAGCGTCGGAGGATCGGTCGGGGCGACGAACGACCACCGGTCGAACGACCACAGCGTCTTCTCGTAGTCGTCTGGGGACGTGGTCCCGTCGGCGTAGCCGGTCACGATGCGGCCGATCTCGTCGCCGACCCGGTCGGGGTCGTTCCCCCAGCCCTGGAACGCCCAGTACGCGGCGAGGGCGTTCGCCACCAACCGCCGTCCGGTCGGTGAGGACTCGACGTCGCGCCGCCAGTCGGCCGTGATGTTCCAGTCGTCGGTGACGTCATGGTCGTCGAAGATCATGTAGGTGGGGGTGTTCGCCAGCAGCCGGCGGACGCGGGGGAGGGCGGCGCGGGTCCGTTCCAGGGCGCGGATCTCGGCGCGGTGGTTCCGGCGGCCGAAGCCGGTTCGGCCCTTGGCGTCGACCTCGCGACGCGTGGGCATGCGTGCGGGCCAGTTCCGTTCGTTCCAGGCGGTCACGTACATCGCGCAGAACTCGCCGAACCCGATCAGGTGGTTGGGCCCGTCGGGTGAGGTGAACCCCGCACGGTCGTGGACGAGGTCCAGCCGGCCGTACACGGGGATGTCGCCGGGCGGTGGCAGCCCGGGCACGTCGTCGACCTTCCCGGTGAGCTCGTGCCCGAGCTCCGTGAGGTGGCGGGAGAGCGGCCCCCCGACGTCGTCGGCGTAGATCTGGTCGCCGGTGAGGAACAGCGCGCCGGGTCGGTGGTCGAGATCCGTGGCGAACCGATGGACCAGCGCGTCGGCCGCGCCGAGGGCGTCCTCGCCGCCCGCGTGGAGCTTCCGGCAGGACCCGTGGACCACGTTGAGGGCGCGGACGCGTTCCCGGATGAAGAACGTCGGGAGCGGGAGGCCGCGGTAGGCGATCTTCGCGGGGCCGTCGAGGAGGCCGAGGTCGGCCAGGCGGCGTCCGTCGTCGACGAGGAGGTCGTAGGCGAGCAGGGTGTCGGTCGGGAAGCTGCCGTTGTCGTCGTCCGGCCGGATCCGCACGAGGTGGACGAACAGCCTCGGGCCGAGCCGAACCGTCTTGGCATCGCCCGTGCCGAGCGGCCCGCCGGGCACGCCGCCGTCCAGCGCGAGCACCTCTCCGCCGATGGAGGCCGGCTCCGACGTCGCCAGCCACACGCAGACCTGACCGGGCTCGGTGCGCCGAAGGATCGGCCCGGCGAGGAGCCATTGGAGTTCCATCCGTATCCTCCCTGCGGGCCTTCCATGGAGGTCTACCCGCGCCGGCTCCCGCCTATCCCCGGTTGGGACCGTCCGATCGTCGGTATTCTTCCTGGCCGGACCGGCGTCCAACTCGGCGGTCCACCACCGGCGCCGGTAGCTCAGTCCGGATAGAGCGTCTGACTACGGATCAGAAGGTCGGGGGTTCGAATCCCTCCCGGCGCGCCATAGCAGGTCAGAGGCCCTTTCCGGGCATCCGGTTCGCCCGATCGAGGTGCTCCGTCGCTCGCCGACCCTGTTCCCACGTCAAAGTGGCAGCCGAGCCGAAACTGCGCGGCCGCGCGCTACGAACTGAGCGCGGCCGCCTGCTGCAGCAGCGCGTCCGTCTCGGCTATCGCGGGCGCCGCTCCGAGTTCGTCGAAGATCGAGCGTGCCCGTCGGAGCGAGAGAACGGCCTCGGTCCCCTGGTGCAGCTCGATCAGACACCGGCCCTCCCCGAGCAGCGCGAACCCCTGCTCGGGCACCACGCCGAACCGCTCCAAGCGCCCGGCCGCGTCAGCGTAGGTCATGGCGGCGGCATAGAGGTCTCGGCTTGCCTCCGCCATTGCCGCGGTTGCGGCGACGACGGCGTGCTGGAAGTACGGGGGTCGGTCCTCGACGCCGCCGGCGAGGCGCTCGGCCAGCTCGCGGTCGCCGATCTCCAGCGCGGTGCGCACCAGCGCCGGGAGGAACTGAGCGTAATATGGGCTCTGGCGAACGCCCGCACTTCGCTCAATCTCGTCCAGCAGCAAGGCCGCAGTCGGTCCGTTCCCCAAGCCGGCGCGAACGAGGGCCGATGCCCCCAGGCAGATGACGACGAAGTCAGTGGATCCCGGGGACGAGGACTCGAGACCCTCGAGCCAGTCGGTCGCGTCCGCGGCTCGCCCCCGGATCGTCAAGATTCGGGCCTGCGCCGCCCGGACGCCCCACAGTTCCACCGAGGCTTCGGTTGCCTCGTGATATTCCGCCAGGCGGGCCGCTGCCTCCAGCGCCTCGTCGAACCGACCGAGGTCGGTGAGCGGATGCAGCGTGCTGGCGGTGGTCCAGTTCCCCGACTCGGAGAGCCCGCGGGCCCGGGCGAAGGCGATCCCGGCGCGCAGGATCTCGAGCGCTGCCGCGGGGCCGTCGAACGCCAGCAGATCCACCCCGAGGTTGTTGTGCAACAGCGAGGCCTCTCGCCCCTGCCCCGCCTCGACCGCGATCGCGATGGCCTCGCGCGTGTCATCCAGTCCCCCCGGGTCCCCGAGAGTGATGCGGGCGAGACCTCGGGATCCGAGGATGCGCGCGGATCGGTCCAGACCGAGCTCCTCGGCAAGGGCGAGCGCCCGCTCGACGTGACGGACTCCTGCCTCCGGCCTCCCGACGAGAGCCTCCACGCGACACACGTCGCCGAGGACGTTGACGAGCTCGGGGCCGGGCGGCAGCTGTTCCAGGAGCGCCAGGGCCTCCGCGGGCACCTTCGTCCAGCGGGGGTCGCCGAGACTCCGAAGGACGCTCCAAAGCGGCGTCATGGCCCGGGTGGCGCCCGCGAGATCGCCTCGCCCGCGGAACAGGGCGACGGCATCCTCCAGCGCCTCCGAGGCCTGTCGAAAGTGCCCCCCCGCCAATGCGGCCTCGCCGAACAGCACGAGCGTCTCCGGCCGCCGCGGATGCCCGGGCCGGGCCAGGGCGAGGGCCCGTCCGAAGTTCCCCATCGCCGCGACGGTGTCGAGCCCCAGCGCCCGCTCCCCGGCCATGGTCAGGAACCGGAGGGCCGGCGTCTCGAGATCCGCGGCCTGCTCCGCATGGCCGGAGGCCCGAGCCAGCTCCAGGGCCGTCGAGTAGTGGTGGGCGAGGACGTCGGCGAGGTCCTCCACCCGGTGGGGGATCTTGGCCTCGATCCACCGGGCCGCGGCGACGTGACGCGCTGCCCGTGCGGCCCTTGGCAGCTGCGCGTACGCGACATCGCGGGTCAGGATGTGTGCGAAGGAGTGTTCCGCCTCTCCCTCGATCGAGGAGCGCCGGGCCGGGCGGATGAGCCCACTGCGGGAGAGCTCGCGCAGTGTGTTGGTGACCTTCTCGATGTCCCTGCCGCCCATCTCGGCCACCGCGCCGGTCCAGAACACCTTGCCCACCACCGCGGCGTCGGCGAGCATCGACTTCGCCTCCACGCCGAGCGTGTCCAACCGGGCGGCGATGAGTGCATGGACCGAATCCGGGAACGGGACCTCGGCCCCCTCCCGGAGCGCCCAGCTGGACCCGGTCCTCACCAGGAGCTCGCGGTCCCGGAGCAGCCGGACGAACTCCTCGGCGTACAGGGGGTTCCCCTCCGACCGGTCGAGGATCGGCTGCTGCAGCCCGGCGGGGATCACGGTCGTCTCGAGCAGGCCCGAGACCAGACGGGCGGTCTCCTCGGGAGCGAGCGGCGACAGGTTGATCCGGTTGGCGTTGTGGAGCCCCGAGGCGAACCCGGGGTGCCGCTCGTACAGATCGGGCCGGGCGGTCCCGACCACGAGCAACGGCACCCTCTCGGCGCGGTCTGCCAGATGCTCCAGAAACGCCAGCATGGCGTCGTCGGCCCAGTGCAGGTCCTCGAACACCAGCACGGTGGGACGGTCCTCCGCGATGTGCTCGAGGAACCGCCGCCACGCCGTGAACAGTTCCTCGCGCTCGGCCGAGGACGTGGCCTCGATCCCCAGGAGCGGGAGCAGGCGCTGGCGGAACCACGCCCGCTCCGGCCCGTCCGGAAGCACCGCGTCGAGCTTCGCTTGGGCGACCCCGAGCGAATCCGACTCCAGGATTCCGGCATGGGCCTTCACGATCTCCCCCAGGGCCCAGAACGTGATCCCCTCCCCGTAGGGCAGACACCTCCCCTGGCGCCAGGTGGTGAGCGCGGTCCGGGCGTCGATGTAGGCGAACAGCTCGGCCACGATCCTGCTCTTGCCGATCCCCGGTTCGCCGACCACGGTGACGAGCTGGGGTGCCGAGGAGGCGACGGCCTTGTCGAAGATCCCCTTGAGGAGCGCGAGGTCGATCTCCCGCCCGATGAACGGTGTGTCGTGGGTCCGTGTGATGTCCGTGCCGAAGCGGGCCCGGGGGGTCACGGCGTGGAACATCCGGACGCGGTCGGCCTTGCCCTTCAGCTCCGCCGGCTCGAGCTCTACGTAGTCGAAGACCGCCGCTGTGGCGTCGTGGGTGGCGAGGCCCACTGCGACCCCCATCTCCGGGGCCACCGACTGCAGGCGGGCCGCGGTGTTGATCGCGTCGCCCGCCACCAACCGTTCCCCCGAACTGGGCCGCACGCCCAGGCGAACCAGAGCCTCGCCGGTGTTGATCCCCACCCGGAGTCGGAGGGGCGCTCCACCGACCGCCTCCAGGCGTTCGGCGTCCTCGACGATCCGCAGGCCCGTCCGGACGGCCCGCTCGGGATCGTCCTCGTGCGCCACGGGGACCCCGAAGATGCCGACGACGGCGTCGCCGATGAACTTCTCCACCACCCCGCCGTAGGACTCGATGTGGCGCCGGGCCATGGCGGCGTAGTCGGAGAGCACCCGGTCGACGTCCTCGGGGTCGGCGGCCTCGGACGAAGCCGTGAACCCCACAAGGTCGCAGAACAGCGACGTGATGACCTTGCGTTCCTCGGGGACGACCCGAGCCGGAGCGCCGAGGGGAGAGGCGCACTCCTCGCAGAACTTCGCTCCCTCCCGGTTCTCGTGTCCACACGAGGGGCACGTCGTCATGAAGGGAGCGTAGGCGATACCGGAGGCAGGCCCGCCACCTCATGGAAGCCCGCCCGGGGCGCCCTCGTCTCTCGACTGGATCTGGACGGATAGGCGACCCGATCCGGGTTCGCTTCGCGCCAACACAGTCCCGCGGCTGTTCCCGCGTCGTGGGCCATTTCCCTGGGCTCGACGTCACACACGTCGAGGCAATCCACCCACCGCGAAGGGCCCGCGATTGACCTCATAACTGGACCTCCGTCGCTCGGCCGCGACCTGCGTCTTCGCTGGTCGCTCCGTCGTTCATTCCCCCCTGACTACGGATCAGAAGGTCGGGGGTTCGAATCCCTCCCGGCGCGCGAAACACCGAAAGAGCTTGGTCAGGGTCTTCTTCCTCTCTTAGCGCCCTTGGTCTTGGGACGGACACCGCTGAGTGAGACGACATGTGCGTGCGAGACGGACTGATACTAATCAGGCAACTCGCTTCGCCCCAAGCTGGGCTCGAATGACTGAGTGGATTCAATCAACCCGGCGGGCCGCCCCTGCTGAGGGGAGACCGCCCTCCTGGCCCCAGCCAAGGCCTCCATGGGGACGGCGGGCCGTCGAGGTAGCTTTCCCGGCACGCCGCTGGGAGGGCAGGGGTCGGTTCGGACCGGCACAGGGCCAGGCCGCCGGATGAGGGAACGGTCCCGGACGAGGTCGGGGCGGCAGTTGATTTGGAAGTTGGTGGGGCCGGGCCCCAATCGACGTTGACGATGCCCTGCAGTCCCGTATCCACCATGTGTTGCGCGGTGCCATCCGCCTTCATCACGAACAGGTCGAGGCAGCAAAGATCGTCATACCGGCGGTCGCTGGCGAAGGCGATCTTGCTCCCGGTGGGGGAGTAGGACACCGAAATATCGTTGTTTGGGAAGCCGGATGTGGTGAGTCGCCTCAGCCCCGTGCCGTCGGGGTAGATAGTCCACACCTGGCTGTTCAGCCGCTGGGTGTTGGTTTGAATGGCGATCCGCGATCCATCAGGGGACCAGGATGGGTCCCCCGCCTCCAGCGACGGCTTGGTGATGGCGTGCGGGTGAGTGCCGTCGATACGCATCACGTAGATCTGGGACAGGATGCCCCCGGAGAAGAACCGCGTGAACGCGATGCGCTTGCCGTTGGGGGAGACGTCCGGGCTGATGTCGACCGCTTCGTTTGCCTTCGAGTGCTCGAACGGAGTGAGCGCGTGGCGATTCGATCCGTCGGCATCCATAGCCCAGATGGCGCATACGCCGTCGCCGGGCTGGCACCGCGAGTACACGAAGCCACCGCCCGGGACATACCGGGGCGTGAAGTCAAGAAACCCCGACCGGTCCGGGGCGATGCGATGCCGGCCCGTCCCGTCCGCGTTCACCTCGTACAGGCGGGGCTCGCCACTCCGGTCGCTGCTGAAGGCCACGTGGGTGCCGTCGGCAGACCAGTCGGCCCCGTCTGAGAAGTGCCCGTCGGGCGTGTGGCTCAGGTTCACGAGGCCCGACCCGTTGGGGTTCGCCGCGTAGACCTGACCGCTCATGAAGTCCGTGAACGCGATACGTCCATCCGGACCGGGGAAGGTGGCCATGGCCGAGGAGGGGACGAGCGTCACGAGCCCCGCCACCAACGCCACGAGCCCGGCAAGGAACGCCCCTCGGAATGATCGTCGCGGATGGGCCATGTCGACCACTCCTTCGTTGGGTCGTGTCGTTCCTCGATCAGTCATGACCGCACCTCCGCTCCCCAGTCGGAGAGGAACGCGCTCGTCGGGTGCGTGGTCAGTCGGCGCAATCCGCCGCCATCCGCATTCATCAGGTAGATGTCGGACCCGTCGGCGTTCGGGTACGCCACATCGGCCGACAGGACGATGCGCCTGCCGTCCGGCGAGTACCGCGCGAACGCCAGGTTGTGTTGGCCGTCCACGTGAGTGATCTGCCTCATGCCCGTCCCGTTGGGGTGGACCACCCACAGGTTGGTGTTGGGGAGGCAGCAGTTGTCGCCGAACAGGATGTGTTGCCCGTCCGGTGACCAGTCGGGATAGAAGGCGCGCAGTATGGGCTTTGTGAGCCGCCGAAGGTGGGATCCATCGGAGTGCATCACCCACACGGCCGACTGCAGTCCCCCCATCGTGCTGGAGAAGGCAATCCTGTGGCCGTCCGGGGAGAACCGCGGGCTCGAGTGCATCCAGTTGCCGCCCAGGACCTCCCCGCGGTGCGTCCCGTCCGCTTGCACCACATCGATGTCGCAGTAGGCGTCGAACCCGAACGGCTTGGCGCACCGGGAGAATACGACCCTGCGGGCACTTGGGGACCACGACGCGTCGAGGTCGTCGTAGCCACGATCGCTCAGCAGACGATGCTGGTGAGTGCCATCGACGCGCATCACCCAGATCTGCCAGTCTCCGGTCACGTCGCTGGTGAAGAGGATCCTCCTGCCGTCCGGCGATACGTCAGGGTGGGTGGCGTGCCGCCCCTTCGGGACGTGCGTCAGCTGGCGTCGACCCGTCCCGTCGGGATTGATGGTGTAGATCTGCGACCCGAGACCAGGGTCGAAACCGTCGAAGCCGCTGGAGAAGGCGATCCTGCCATTCACGGTCCCCGGAGATGCGTTGACACCGCCACCGAGGGCCACCGCTGAACCCGACGCCAGGATGGCGACGGTCACAACGCGGGCCAAGCGTCTGACGCTCATCGAACTCCTCCCCCTGGGCCAAAGGCGGGCCCACTCGAACAGGAGTAGTCAACCCAAGCGCGGTCGTATTGCCCGGGAAGAAGGGTCAGCACCTGCACGGCGAACGTATGGATCGACGTCGGGTTTCCGACTGAGCCGCTCATCGAGCCCCCTCCTCATATGGCCGATCTTCGGCGTTGTCCGTATGGCACCTACGGGATGTTCGGGTCCATGCAGCATGAATGCGCAGCGAGCCGAAACGTGAATGCTCGATTCCTCGACGAGTGCACTCATGTCGTGATCGACAGCCGGAACGGGACGAGACCTCAGCGAACCGAGATGAGGCAAACACGAACCGGTGGTCCCATACCGGCCAACTCCTGCGATCCGGGGTCGCGGGCCCCGCACGGACTGCGCGAGAAGGCTCTGGTGGCAGACGATAACTGAGCGGCTTTCGCTCCTGCGCGACCTGCGGGGATGCCGAGTCGCACACCGCTCGTGCCTCGATACCTACGGATCAGAAGGTCGGGGGTTCGAATCCCTCCCGGCGCGCCAAAGAAACCGCAGGTCACGGAGCATATCGGCGAGACCTGGCCTTTGCATCTACTCCGCGACGTCGTGCTGTGGCTCATTCAGGTCGGCCGCGGATACGAAGCCTTGCGCGCCCATGAAGGTCTCAAGTTCACCCAGGGCGCCGAGGCGCTGGCGCAGGCGAAGACTGACCTAGTGTCCTGAGTCCGAAATCCGTTGAGCATATGCGGCAACGGATTCGAGGATCTGGTCGGCGGACTTCGTCCACACGAACGGCTTGGGATCGAGGTTGTAGATCTTGAGGTAGTGCCGGATCGCATCCTCCAGCTCCCGGGTCGACCGGTGGGCGCCGCGTTTGATCTGGCGGCGGGTGAGCTCCGCGAACCACCGCTCCACGAGGTTGAGCCAGGAGGAGCCGGTCGGGGTGAAGTGGAGGTGGAACCGGGGGTGGCGCGCGAGCCACCGCAGCACCGCGGGCGTCTTGTGGGTTCCGTAGTTGTCCAGGACGAGGTGCAGATCGAGGTCCTCCGGCGTCTCGGCGTCGATCGCCTTGAGGAACCGCAGGAACTCCTGGTGGCGGTGGCGGCGGTGGATCCGGCCGATGACCTCGCCGGTGGCCATGACGAGCGCGGCGAACAGCGACGTGGTGCCGTGGCGAACGTAGTCGTTGGTCCATCGCTCCGGGGTCCCCGGGCGCATCGGCAGGATGGGCTGGGTCCGGTCGAGCGCCTGGATCTGGGACTTCTCGTCAACGCACAGCACCAGGGCGCCATCCGGCGGGTCCAGGTACAGCCCCACGATGTCGCGGACCTTCTCCACGAACTGGGGGTCGGTGGAGAGCTTCCAGGACTCGCTCCGCCACGGCTGCAGTCCGAACGCCCGCCAGATCCGGGCCACGGTGGACTGCGACAGCCCGACTCGCTTGGCCATGTCCCTTGAGGACCAGTGGGTGGAGTCGGTCGGCTTGGACTCGAGGGTCTTCACCACGACCTCCTCCACCTTGTCGTCGGTGACCTTCCGGGGAGCCCCGGGCCGGGGCTCGTCCAGGAGGCCCTCGACGCCTCGCTCGATGTAGCGGGCCCGCCACTTCCCGACGGTCTGGGGCGTCACCTCCAGTTGCCGGGCCACCTCCCGGTTGGTGGCGCCCTCGGCCGATCGCAGGACGATCCTCGATCGCAGGGCAAGGGCCTGCGACGTGGTGGTCCGGCGGGTGAACCGCTCCAGCACCTGCCGGTCCTCCTCGCTCACCGCGAGCTCCTGGAGCGGTCGTCCTCGGGCCATACCGCATCCTGGCACGACGCGAGCCATGCCTGGGGACATCCTCGTGAACATCCTGTGAACTTCTGACTCAGGACACTAGTGTCCCGCGTCGCAAGTTGCTTGACGCTTCCGGCGGTCAGTGGCGGCTCAGGATGGTGTAAGCCGACTTCGGACGCGGGACACTAGCTTAGCTAGTAGAGGCGTTGCCCTGGGGGCCGTGGACCAGGTGTACCGCGATCCTTCTTCGGTGGCGTGGTCCGAGCACCCGAGGGCGAGTTGACGATGGAAGTCTTCGTCAGACCGGCGGGCGACGACCTTCCTCGGGAAGTCTTTACCGTGGTGCGCGACGTGAACGGCCGCCACATCGGTACGGCTATCGGAGTCGATGAACCTGAAGGTTGGATCGAGTAAGTTCGCATTCCGTCCACTGCGTGTAGGCAAGCCCCGGCATCGGGCCGGGGCTGTGCCGTTCCTTGGGCTTCTCGATCAATTTCCTGCTGAGCCCTTTGATGATCTCACGGCCAGTATGGCTGACATGCGCCGATGAGCAGTTGCATCGCGGCGGGGCCGGGATCGCCGTTCTCGACCGCGTCGCCGACGCCCTTCGCGGCTTCAACGACGGCAGGGTCATCCGAGTGCGTGGCGGGCTCGTACTGCGGCTGCGAATCGCGCAACCGTCGCGTCCATTGTGGAGCGAATGTTCCGGCAAGCGCTTGCCGCCAACGGATGGTCGGCGGCTGGGTCCACGCCAGTCGGAGAAGCCGGATCGGCGGGTGGCTCTGAAGGGGAAGATCGCTTGACAATGGCGTGGTCGCGGCTGTTCTCGGAGCGCCTTGTCCACCTCTCGTTGGAGTGGGGTCTGAGGATGCGCGCCTCTGGAGGCGGGTGGCCGCTCGCGGCTGCGGTCGCTCATCTTGTCCTCAGGCTCCGCCGATACTCTTGAGCATAAGGGTCGATGCCTCATGACCGTGTGAAGCCAGACGGTCATGGGGGCCGTTGGACTCGGGCAACGAAAGGAGATGGTCCTCCGTTGCCCGCTACCCGACTGTGTACGTGAGGAGGGCGGTATGACGTTCCGAGTATGGGTCGACGCCATCGCCGGGTTGGGCCCCAGATACGTCGACTACTACGTGGACGTGAACGCCGTCGATCGTGACGAGGCGCAGACGAAGGCGCTCTGGCGACTTCATCGTGAGGGCCTGACGGTCGAACGAGTGCTGAAAGTGGAGCAGCGATGAGCGAGATCGAGACGGCGGCGACCTGGCGGGTGACGATAACGTGGTCGATGCGCGGGCGGCTGCACGGGACGCTCTCATAGTCCCCGGTCCCCGGTCTCCCGGCTCAAGGCAGTTCCCGTGTCGACGACACAGTCGATAGCTTCGCAGTCTTCGCTCCCCAGCGACCGGTGGCGTCCCAGGGCCGGTGTAAATGACCGTCGGGCGTAGCTCCTCGTGGACATGCTACGCGGCGGGTACGACAGCCTCGCCGATCACCTCCTCTCGCTCTGGTTGAGCGGGCGGTCCGAACAGCTCCCGACGGAGATCCTGCAGCAGGCGAACAGCGCGGGGGCTCATGTCCACCCCCCGCCATCCCGTGCTCGCCCGGTCGAGCACCGCCCACACCAGCGACAGGCAGCTGCGCTCACCGGGCAGCCGGCCGATGACCTTGACCCGCCGGCGGGTCTCCCCGAAGGTCCGCTCG